>NZ_JANHDO010000006.1 GCF_024494575.1 Halorubrum salinum | reverse complement strand
CGAGTCGCTGGCCCGGAAAAACGGCGCCGGAACGCTCAGGACGTCCTTCCAGCGGTTGTCGCGCTTGCACGACGAGAGTGGCACTTGGCGGGTATATCAAAAACTCGGCGAGACCGAAGGCTTGGGTACACATGTGTATGGGATTCCCGACTGGACTCCGCCGGCGGACGCGGGGCTCTCTGTGCATGGGGTCACCGCAGAGGCCATCAAGGAGAACTGGTTTGTCATCCATCGGCAACCGCACGGTTCAGGGGCCGCGATGTTGGCGCTCACCACGGGCAATAACGAGTGGAAAGGGTTCTGGACGTTCGACGAGGACGAGATTCAGGCGATCGACGACTGCATCCAGCAGGAGTTCTAAGAATGGTGGCGTGGAGGTTCGATCTGCTGTATCTGCCTCCATCGCAGTACAAGTGGCTGCAGTTTGTTGTGTGAAGAATTCAGGACGGTCGGTTCAGAATCCATCGCCGAATGGAGCTAGCAGTTCGGGAACCCGTGTATTGTATTTGAAGACCTCAAAGAGATGCGTGATGGCCTCAACTACGGCATGCGGATGAACCGACGCTTACACTATTTAGTAGTGGAGTCATTAAGACTGACGCAAAACACCGTGGTTCTGCCCAAGATCTGAAGACGGGGTTCTATTGAGTAGAGTAGTGGTATTCGTAGAACTACTTGAGTAACACATGGCCCACCCGTATTACGATTCCGTAATTTCGGAATAACGGAATATAATTACGCATGTGGTCGGGATACTGCCTCAATGCGTGTTGCTGCGGCCTTCGACTGGGATGGGGTGCCACGCGCCCCGGTGCTGAAGTACTACCTGTACAAGGCCACCAAGGCAGTCGAGTTCTATCGGCCGATAATGTACCTCTTCTTTCTCGCACAGGGACTCGACTTCACCCAGATCGCAATCTTAGAGGTCATTTACAACCTGACCACGCTATTCGGAGAAATTCCGACAGGCTACGTCGGTGATCGAGTGGGGCGGCGCAACAGCCTGCTTATCGGGACGGTGCTCATCGCGGTAACGCTGCTGGGAATCGGACTTTCAAGTTCGTTCCTCACTCTTGCGGTCCTGTACGCATGCTGGTCGGCGGGCTACAACTTTCGGTCTGGCAGCGAGGATGCCTGGCTGTACGATACGCTCACAGACGAACTCTCTGAGGGTGAGTTTGCACACGTTCGCGGCCGCGGAGAGTCAGCCTCGCTCGCGGTTGGGGCAGGCGCGGCCATCGTCGGTGGCTATCTGGGGAGCATCGACCTCTCGTACCCCTGGTTCGTCGCCGCTGTAGTTACCGGAGTCGGCGCGGTTGTGTTGTTGACACTCGACGATCCGGAGACGTACAAGCAGTCCGAAAGCGACGACCTGAGTTTCCGCCGAACCGTGGGTATCGTGAAGGAGGCGCTCTCCCAACGGAATCTTCGCGCGTTTATTCTCTACTACTACGTTCTTTACGCGGCAGTGACGTATCTGGTGTTCGTCTTCCTCCAGCCGATCTTCCGGACTGTTGTCGTTGACATCGGCATCGCGCCGGTACAGGTCGAATCGCTACTCGGGTGGTTCTATGCGGCCTACAGTCTGGTCGGTGCGGTACTCAGCTACTATACTGGCGCGATAAAGGAACGTGTAGGCGTCAAGACGTGGTTCGTCGTCCTACCGTTCCTCGTTGGAGCGGCTCTGGTCGGGATGTACTTCGTTCCGGTACTTGCCCTACCGACGTTCCTCGTCGCTCGTGGGCTGTCGGACGTGACGCGATCGTTTGCCGGGCAGTACGTCAACAACCGGATCGAGACGCTCGGTCGGGCGACCGTTCTGAGTGCGATGGCGATGG
The DNA here is from genome assembly GCF_024494575.1 of Halorubrum salinum. Taxonomy (GTDB): domain Archaea; phylum Halobacteriota; class Halobacteria; order Halobacteriales; family Haloferacaceae; genus Halorubrum; species Halorubrum salinum. Next base: position 153,459 of record NZ_JANHDO010000006.1, on the reverse strand, counting down.
TGAGCGGACTGGCCGTCGTCCCGTTCCAGCTCGGGAGTGGCGTCATTTCCGATTACGTATCACCCCTGTTTGCGCTCGCAGCTGCAGGCGGTGTCCTCATCGTCGGCTCAGGTCTGCTTCTCCTCTGGGAAACACCAGTGAAAGACGGTGTTCCTAACAGTTAGCGACTCAAGTGGGGTATCAGGATGTCGGGCCGATAAACGGAGGGATGCACAGGTTGCTGCGTCCTCAACTATACTACGAGATCATGACAAGCTATCTCCGCATCATTTTGTAGATATCTCGTTCCGTCTGGAAGCCTCTCGAAACTGGGGGTAGGGATTCCAGCTGGAGCAAACGGCCACCTTAGATGATGCCGCCGATGACGAGTAGTCCGACGACGAGCAGCAACGTCGCAACCACGCTCCCGCCAGCCAGCAGCTTGTTCTCCATCGCCTTCTCGTGGAGGGGCATCTCGGCGTACTCCTTGCGGAATGCGTTGAGGTTCCCCTCGTCGTAGAAGTACTTCCTCTTCAGCGCGAACCGTTCGGTCACCGCACAGCCGGTACAGACCGGCTCCCCTTCGAGCCGTTCGGTCTTGCTGTGGCTGTCGCAGGCGATCGCCCCGCAGTTCGGACAGTAGGTGTACGTCTCGTCGACGCCGCTCGTCTCGCAGTGGACGCAGCGATGAATCCCGTCCTCCAGAGTGACCCGCGAGGGGCCAGCAGCATAGTATTCGTACGGATACGAGTACTCCAGTATCTCTGTCGTCTGCCGAACCTCAGGTAGATACACCGGCTCAATCGATTGCACTGAGATGTCCGAGAGATTGGGCTCACACGTCTTGTTGTACGTGACGTTATTGTCGCCGGTGTAGGTCACCGTCGTCGTGTGGTACTCCTGGAGGCGGTCAACAGCCCACTCCTTGTACTCCGTTTGGGTCTGGCCAAAGCGACGCTCCTCAACGTCGTCAAACGACTGTGCGAACTGTTCAGCGTCAAGGTCGACCGTTGCATGGAGGTTCTCAGTAACGAGTGTTGCGACGGTCTCGTCAGCAATCTGAGGATCCCCACGCTCGGCGTGGACCACGAACCGCGTCCGGTCGTTGATCCGGTGGATGACGCCCACTGACGTCTCGAAGACGGCGTTCGTGTCGGCGGTGACTGCCACGACTGGGCGAAACTGGACCCGCGAGTACGGCGATGGCACGTCCGCGGCCGCGATGTTTTCGATATCGCGAAACGCTTCCTGGACGGGGGCATCGGCGTCGGTCGCCGCATCGTATGGCCGCAACGTCTCATCACAGAGGATCTCGATACGCCCGTTGTAGAGATCGAGGCCGATCTCGTCGGCGATCTCCCGAAGGTCCTCGCCGTCGATCAACTCGATCGGATGTGGGTCGTCGTTCCCTCGAAGTCGGTCAGCGTACTCCTGTGCAGGGTTCGTAAACCGGCCAGTCGTGACGACCATCCCGCGCTTTGGGCCGTCGAAGTCGAACGTCGCGATCGCCGAGTGGAGTTTCTGGACGACCGGGCGCCCGACCGTGCTGGTGTGTTTGCACTCGACGACGATCCCGCGACGGGTGCCGTCGATAACCTCTTCCATCATCACGTCCCGCCCCTCGTCGGCCGTTTTCTCGGCCTGCCGGACGTTTTCGTAGCCGAGATTCCGGAACACGTCCTCCATCACGTCCTCGAACTCGAACCCCGAGAGATCGTCCAGTACTGCCATCCCGATATATTCCGACAGTACAGTTGGACTGTCAAATACGTTGCCGAACGAAGCCCGTTCTGTTTATTTACCCCCGAGAGGGGTGCGGGGGCCATCGAGCCTCCCGCGAGCAAGAAATGAATGGGAAGATACCTGTGAGCAGTTCGGACGCAGTTCCAGCAGCATCGTCCGCACAGTCTCGAAGAACACCGGTTGAATATGTCGGCTTCCGCGTCGACGGCCAAGCCGTCGTCCTGAACCTCTCGGAGCATCGGCGGCTCTCACCCGAACGCAGTCTCGACTTGATCAATCACGGTCTAGACATCCGACCGAAGGTACTTACGTGATACAAACGTATCACAGCTTATGAGCACTGACAGCGACGCCGGCGGCGACGGTGAAATGGAGAAGATCAACGTCCGGGTGCCACAGTCGCTGCTGGCACAGGTCGACGACGTCTGGGAGGAGCGTGGCTATGCGAACAAATCCGAGTTCATCCGCGACGCGCTTCGGGACGCTGTCAACCCGCCAACGCAGCTCTCCGCGGAAGCGCTAGAGCATCTGGCCGAGAGCCGCGAGCAGCGAGAGCAGGGGGAGACGGTATCGCAGGGCGATATGAAGGACCGGCTGGACATCGATGACTGAGGTCGAGTGGACACCGAAAGCACTCGATTTGCTGGAGGGACTCGAATCGGAAGCGCAAGAGCGGTTGGTGAAGAAACTCGACGAGGCGAAAGACTGGACCTCCCATCGTCTCGAAAAGCTCACCGGGTATCCATACTACAAGCTTCGTGCTGGCGACTACCGTGCGATCATCACGTGGGACCGGGATGAGGATGTCCTGATCGTTGAGGCGGTCGGGAATCGCCGAAATATCTACGATCGCCACCTCCCACCGTAATCCATTCTACCTATCGAGCTGCTCCGGTTGGTGACGAACCCGGTCTGAGATTCAAGTACGATTCCGGTCGGTAGTGTTTATTGCCCCCGAGAGGGGTGCGGGGGGATTCACTCCCCGTCACCGAGCCATGACCGATTCAGAGTACCCCTGGCGAGACGAATCGCTCCTCTACGAACTCTACTAGGAACAGGAGTTGAGCACGGTCAAGATCGCGGACGAGCTGGGATGTACACAACAGACGGTCTCGAAGTGGAAGAAGAAGTTCGACATCCCTCATCGGGATGCACGAGAAGCAGCTCCGAATCGGCGACGGCATCCAGCCGTGTTCACCGACCGTGGCTACCTCATCTGTACCTCGAACTATCGTGGGACGACGGACTCCGCCAGGATTCACCGGCTCGTAATGGTGGTGCAGCGACGTACTGGCACCTCACTGGCGGGGAGTTCGACGCCGCGATGGCGACCCTTACCGACGACGTCGTCGCGCTCCGCGACGGCGGACAGCCGTCACCGACGCTCCCCGAGAACTGGCGAACCGTCTCCCGCCCGGACCGGCGGGTCTTCCAGCGCGCTGATCGCGACCACAACATCGTGCTCGGGGATGGAAGCGACGAGTGACTGGTCGTGCTCTGCAGCCAGGGTGACCGGGCATATCCTGCCCCGCTCGCACATCGGACGGTTGCCGAGGAGGCAGACGTGGAACGGGGAATCCGGGAACTCGCCGAAGAGAGCAACGACCTCATCGAACCCCCGGAGGGGGAGCACTGATGGAGACGCTTCGACTGGCGCGAGCCACCCACCAGCTCCTCGAATGTGGTGTCGAGGCGCTCGAGAAAATCGGGCGTGAACTGGAGCGATACAACGACCGACAGGAGCGTACCGACGGAGACAGCTGAGGATGTGAGGACACTCTCCAGGTCGAGTGGTAGTTCGTGAGACGTTGTTTTTGCGCCCGGGAGAGGGGCGCAGGGCGCGAGACAATACAGTCGCACGTCGACGAGGATTCCTGGAGTGAGGTGACTGAGATGAAAGATCCAGAGTCCAGAACCATCTTCGCTGGCGTCGATGGGCGTACCGACACCGAACTACCCGAGTGGTACCGAGAGCGTCACGGGGATGCAGACCCCGTGACCTTCGCCGAGGCGGTTCGTGATCTTCCGCAGGCCGTCGAGACGACCGTGGCGTACCAGAATCCCTACACCGACGAGTGGGTTGAGACGGAGCGGTTCAACGCACTCGTCGAGCCGAGTCGCGCTCGGGAGCAGGCCCGAGATGAGGACGCGGAGACGGACCCGTTATTTCACGTTCCCACAGACAGTTACTCAATCATCAATCCGGTCGACGTCTACCGGCCGCTAGAGGAGGTCTCCGAGAAGAGACCATCGACGGGACGCCGCTGGGTGAGGTGATGTTCGGCGAGATTCGGCGCTACCGGTGCGGCGGCGAGGTCCATATGGACATCATGTTCGATGGCCTCGAAGTGCGCCTGCCCGGCCGGTCGGACCCGATCACGATGGGCGTCACGTCGGGCTACGACTTCTTCGGCGAGCACGCCGTCTACGTGGAGGGGTTCGCCCAGGATGGCTACTGCTCGAACACGATGCGCTCGCTCACCGACAAGGAGGTCATCAAACACGTCGGCGACGTGCGGAACTTCCGGAGCTGGTGGGAGGAACTCCTCGCACAGGTCGAACTTGTCGCCGACGACCTCTTCGAGTTCATCCGGGACGCCCAGGACATCGACCTCGACTTCTCGGACCTGCCGTTCACTGTCACGGAGTTTTACAGTCTGCTGGGCTTCCCGGACTACCTGGCCGAGCGTGCCGCGAGTGATGCAGAGGCCAACGCGGCCTCCCCCGTCGAAATCAATATGTGGACGCTACATTCCGGCGCGACATACGCGCTCACCCACTTCTTCCAAGGCAAGGAGGGTGCGTCGCTGGACGGCTACGTTCGCACGGCCAACGACATCCTGTTCAACCCGGAGGGTACCATCGAGCGTGTCGAACGCGCTTACGAGGAGGAGCTGGAGACAGACGGCGATGACGGGTCGCAGGCGTCGCTCGCCGGCGAGCGCGCGCTCGCGAGCATCGAGCGCATCAGCGACGATCTGCAAGAGAAGGTCAACCAGTTCGAGGAGCGCGAGGACGCGCTTCGTGAGCGGTTCCAGGATGCCATGAGCTGATTGTCGGAGCGGCGTTCACTGATACAATCCTAAAATAGCAGTCTACGTTAGAGATTCCGGTTCCTCGTTATATTCGACTACTAATTCGACATCCTCAGGACCGAGTTCATCGCGTTCCGCTTCCAGCGTCTCAAGAGCGTCTTTAACAGGGAAGAAATCCGGCTTCTCGAGTGCATCTTCTGTCGCCCAGGCGTATCGAATCGTTTGCTCGGAATCGATGAGGAACACGGCACGCTGCGGGACGCACTCGTGATTCTCCCATTCGTCATAACAGACATCATACGACTCGGCAACCCGCCCGGAACTATCACTAAGTAACGGGAAATTGAGACCGTATTCCTCGGCGAAGGCTCGGTGGGCGTAGACGCTGTCGCCAGAAATTGCCCAGACATCGAGAGCCGGCGTCAGCTGAAACCACTCTGCATCACGAACCGCACACAGTTCGTTTGTACAAACAGGACTGAAATCAAACGGGTAAAATACCAGTAACGCAGCCCGATTATTGGCAGTTGTCTCATCCAAGCTGTACTCGGTTTGTTCTCCGTCACGGAGACCTGGAAGAGTAAATGACGGTGCAGACGCTCCTTCGTTTATCATGCGTCACAGTATCACACGAAGAAAGGATAGTCTTGGGGCTAACACCCCCATCTGAATTGTATCGAGTGAGGTTAATCGTCGGTCGAGAACACGTCTTCGAGCGTGCCGCTCTCACCTAATTCGATGAGGGCACGGTTCAGGAGCTCGCGAACGATGAACTCCTCATAGTGCTGGGTATCGCAGTACTCGCAGGGCTTCATTTCGCGGGCAACCGCCTCAATCTCGGTACCGTGGTCCGCGTACAACGTCTCGATGAGGGCGGTCAATTCTTCGGACGCGGTGGACTGCGCGCCTGCGAGGGTTTCGTCGGCGCCCTCCGGGAGGTCGTACGAGAAGACCCGCGTGTTCGACTTGTAGTACTTCCGCGTCCCCCCACCTGCTTCCTCGAGACGGGCGATCTCGACCATCCCCGCGTCCTTCAGGACGTTCACGTGGTGGCGCACCGTCGTCTCGGCCTTCTCCTCGTCCCGGCGGTGCAGCTCATTGTGAATCTCCTCGATCGTCATTTCCTCGGTCGCGAGCATATCGAGGATCTTCGCCCGGACATCGTTCTCCAGTGCCTTCGCTTTCTCCGGGTCCGTCGTCACGACTTCGCGGATTGGCACGTCAGATTCGAGGAGCGCCATTCGTGTGACGACCTAAGCGGACGACAACAGTAAGAGTAACGCCACTCTCCCGACAGCAGTATTAGCATCTCGAAACCGCTATAACTATTGTCATAATGGTTATCCGCGTCGCACGATAACCAACAGGCACGATGGGAACGACACACGACCAATTCAACGTCGGGGGGATGTCCTGCTCGTTCTGTGCCGAGAGCATCAAGAAGGCCTACAGCCGGACAGACGGCGTCGAGGACGTCGACGTGAGTCTTGCCCACGAGGAAGTTCTCGTCGAATACCACGACGACCTGCTGAGCGAGGTCGAGGTGAAGGACACGCTCCGGGATCTCGGGTACACCATCCGCGACCCGGACAAAGCGAAGCGGTACGAGCAACAGCAGGCCGAACTCGCCGACGGCAAGCGCCGCCTCCTCATCGCCGGTGGCGCATCCATCGTTGTCGCTGCCCTGATGGGGTGGATGATTCTCGTAATGGGACGCTTCGAGTCGGCATCGCTCGCGATGGATCTGGTGACTCTGGGGCTGGCACTCGGGACGATGTTCGGTCCCGGCCGCTACATCAAAGAGAAGGCCATCCAGAGCGTGCGCCGGGGTATCTTCAACCAGCACGTCCTCCTGGAAGCGGGCGCGTTCGCCGGGCTCGTGGGTGGACTGCTTGGCCTGTTCGTGTTCCCGAGCTTCCCGACCGTCCACTTTTTCGCTGTCTCCGTGTTCATCACCACCTACCACATCCTCTCGGAGTACACCAGCCTCATCGTCCGCACTCGGGCCTCCCAAGCCGTCCAGAGCCTCCTCGATCTCCAACCCGACACAGCACGCCGCGTCAGTGATGACGGTGATGTCGAGGAAGTCCCGGTCGACGACCTCGACGTTGGCAATCGCGTCCGCGTCAAGCCCGGAGAAAACATCCCCGTCGACGGCACGGTCGTCGAAGGCGAATCGACGGTCGACGAGTCGGTCGCTACCGGCGAGTCCATCCCCGAAGAGAAGGCCGTCGGTGACGAAGTTATTGGTGGCAGCGTCAACGAGACCGGGACGCTCCTCGTCGAGGTGACCGCCATAGGCGATGACGCGTTCCTCAACCAAGTTGCCCGCGAGATCGAGGAAGCGCGGGCGATGAAGCCCGGCATCATCCAGCTCGCCGACCGCGTACTCAAGTACTTCGTCCCGGGCGTCTTGATTATCGCTGCGCTCTCGTTCCTCTTCTGGGTGATCGCACCGATTGCGTGGGGCGGGGGTCCGAACGTCCAGCGCGGGGCCTTCGCGGCGCTGGCCGTCCTCGTCCTCGGCTATCCCTGTGCGCTCGGGATGGCGACACCACTAGCTCTGATCCGGGGCGGCGGGAAGGCCGCGAATCGCGGCATCCTGATGCGGTCGGGCGACGCCTTCCAGATCTTCCCCGACGTCGACCACGTCGTGCTCGACAAAACCGGCACCATCACCGTCGGCGAACCCGCCGTCCGTGCAGTCGTCGGGGTCGACACCGACGAGTCGGAGGTTCTCGCGACGGCGGCCAGCGCGGAGGCGTTCTCCGAGCACCCCCTCGCCGACGCCATCCTCGAGGCTGCCGACGAGCAGGGGGTCGAATACGCGGATCCTGACGCCTTCGACTCAGTGACCGGGAAGGGCGTCCAGGCGACCGTGGCCGGCGACGATGTGCTAGTTGGCAAACCGGGCTGGCTCAGCAGTGAAGGGGTCGACCTCTCGGCAGCCGACGACGACATCGAGCAGCTCCAGCATCGCGGCCTCACCGTCGCCGGCGTCGTCCGTGGTGGTGACCTGATCGGCCTGATCGGCATCGGCGACGAAGTCAAAGACGACGCCGCTGCGACCATCCGGCGGATGAAAAACGTCGGCATCACGCCCGTGATGATCACTGGCGACAACGAGCGCACCGCGAACGCGGTCGCCGAGGAGGTCGGTATCGACCGCGTTATGGCTGATGTCCTGCCCGACGAGAAACGCGAAGAGATCGGTCGCCTGCAGGAAGCCGGCCACCGCGTGGCGATGGTCGGCGACGGCATCAACGACGCGCCGGCACTCACGCAGGCGGACATCGGCATCGCCATCGGCGCCGGTACCGACATTGCCATCGAATCGGCGGATATCGTCCTGATGGGCAACCGGCTCGGTGGCGTGATGGACGCCTACGAGATCGGGAACGAGAGCTACCGGAAGACCCGCCAGAACCTCGCGACGGCCTTCGCGTTCAACGGGATCGGTGTCGCCGCCGCGACGACGGGACTTGTTCATCCCGTGTTCGCGATGCTCGCGATGGTGCTCTCTGTCTCGGCGGTGCTGGCCAACAGCTTCGCTGGTCAGCTCCTCTCGGGCGATGGTGTCAACACCGAATTCTCCCTCGACGAACGGACGGACGGTGACGTCAGCGACGGCCGAGCGGCGGCCGATTAGGCCACGACGTCGTACCCGGCCTGTTCGATTGCCGCGTTCACCTCATCATCGGAGACCTCATCCTCGAGAACCACGTCGACCGTGTCAGCGTCGTGGTCGGCCTCGACCCGGTTCACACCATCGAGGTTTCGCAGGGCGGTCTCCACGTTCTGTTCGCACCCGTTGCACGACATCCCGGTGACTGAGATCGTCTTTCGCTCCATACGGGACTGTACCCACTCGCGGGGGATGACCATTATGATAATTGTTGTATCGGTTTCAACATATTAGAGGTGGGGCGTCATCGTCCGGAGAATTGTTTGTGTCGGCCCCAAAAGGGTGGAGGCTCTTTGAGATGGGACCCACTGACGACGAAGAGAGTAACGAATTCCCACCTGAGAAGCGCCTCGAAGCACCGAACCATCGACTGATCAAGGCCGGGATCGCGACGATTCCCGATATGGAGACCCTGCAAGAGTGTGTTGCCTACGAAAACGCCCACCAGAATCGGACGCAGATCCTGCGACGGCTCAAGTGGAAGGCTGAAGAGCTGCGTGAGGACGAAGCGTAAGCTCTGTCCTTAACCAACAACTGCCGCGCGAGTTTTCCCTATTGTTGGTTAATATAATGTGACTCGGTTTTTCAGGCCCCTGAATGGGTGCGGGGCAGCCAGCAGCGGCCTCGCGACCCAATCATGTCCTCCGATCTGAACTCCAGCGCCACCACGGCGAGTGAAATCGCTGCCGCCAGACAAACAGACTTCGTGGCGTTCCTCCACCGAGCTCCGTTCGCCGGCGATGCTCTCGCCCTCGGATTTCTCCCCGGCCGTCGGGAAGATTGTGGATATCAGACGAACCAGTATCAGAACCTCACCCTCCCGGTCGGAATGTTGGACAACGACTTCCGAAATCCCGACCTGGAACGATTCGTCGATCGCTTCTTCGAGCACGAGCCACAGGTCGGTGTCATCGGCGACATCTACGAACCTGATGCCGTCGACGCCCACGTCGCTGCCGCTCGCGAGATCCAAGCGAGCTACCCCGAGGCCGAGCTCATCGTCGTTCCGAAGTCGCGGGCGGTGATCGACGCGATACCCGAGACCCTCGTCCTCGGGTATTCACGGGGATACGCCGACCGCCTAGCCCACGAGTTCTCCGACCCAGCCGATTGGAGAGGGCGGCGCGTCCACATTCTCGGCGGGAGTCCGCCCAAGCAGCTCGACGCCATTCGACAGCTGACCAGACCGACACTCGCGGACGAGCCACCAGCCGACATCGTCGGCGTCGACTGGAACGGGCTGCATCGCGGCGCACAGTTTGGTGAGTTCTGGACGGCCGACGGCTGGGACGACAGCGGTCGCGACGCCGACTACGTCACCGTCCGAAAGACGGTGCGCCACAGCCTCGTCCGCGTCCGTGAGTTTTGGAGGGCCCACGGAATCTGGCCCGAAACGACACCGCAAAACGAGGGGCTCAACGTCGAGTACGAGGGTCCGAGTCCTGCCGATCTCGAGGACGCTGCCTGTACCGAGTGCGGGACGAACGTCTGGCGAACTCGCCGCGGCCCGTACGTGGCCGAATACGATACCGGCGCTATCTGTGGATACTGCAGCTACGAGTGCTACTTCAGCCACCGTCATCGAAACAACCTGGAGGAGATCGCCGGCGAACAGAGCGTTCACCTCCCGCCGACGTGACTTCGCGACCTGTTTTTCGTGCCCCCAGAGAGGGCGAGGGCTCCTTCGAAAGCTCTCAGAGGTGACTTCCAGTGAGTCAACAACAGAGTCCCGACAACGTCTCGGTCGACGAGATCCCGGTCGATATCGACAACACGCAATCAGGGGAGGTCGATTCCGCCGATGTCCCCGACGAAATCGAGTCCATCACCCGTGGACTCGCCGGTGAGCAGCCGCCGACGAATCCCATAGTGGTTCTCAAAGCGGCCCGGTGGTGGTATCTACACGGCAAGGGCGGCACGGATCCCGCCTTCCAGTGGGCCATCGAGTGGGCGCGTCACCTTGCGACCGACACGCCCAGTGACGTCGAGCGGTTCGACGAGTTCCTCGAGTACCTCGTCACGGTCGGCTTTGTAGACGAACGCCACGAGCTCCGCTGACCGACAGAGCGGTTTTTTGAACGCCCCTGAGGGGTGCGGCGCGGTCTAAACAGACGCAGTCGCCGTGAACTCGATTCGGTGATCACGATGTCTACGACCAGAGACTCGTCGGTCTCCTTCGACCAGACCGACACGCGATCAGACGAGATGAACAGTACCATCGAACAGTGGATCGACGAGCTCGTCGCCGGCGTCGACGACGCGCAAGCCAGCGCGGAGTTCCAAGAGTGGCTGGACGTCCAGAGTCGCTTCCACGACTACTCGTATCGGAACACGCTCCTCATCAAGCGGCAGTGTCCCGAGGCGAGCCGGGTGGCGGGCTACCGGACGTGGCAGGAGGAGTTCGACCGCCACGTCAAGGAGGGTGAGTCGGCCATCTGGATCTGGGCACCGATCATCACCACGCAGTGCCCGGAGTGCGAGAATTCGCCGAGCTACCACGAGGACAGCGACTGTGACTACGATGAGACGCCGCCCGAGGAGTGGTCCGAGGGCCTGGTCGGATTCAAGCCTGCGCCGGTGTTCGACGTCTCCCAGACCGAAGGCGAGCCGCTTCCCGACCTAGACACTGAAGCGACCGGGGACGCCGGCGACCTCGTCGAACAGTTGACTGTCGCCGCTGACGACCTCGGCGTGACGGTGCAGATCGTTCCAGCCGAGGAGTGGACCCACGGCGAGGCGAAGGGCATCTGCGAACAGCTGAGCCTCGTCGACGTCCAGCCGCTCGTCGAGGTGCGTGATCGGGAGAATGAGGCCGACCTCGCGCGGACGCTGATTCACGAGTACGCCCACGCCCTGCTCCACTTCGACGTCGACGACGACACCGAACGGTCGAAACGCGAAGTCGAGGCCGAAGCCGTCGCGTACGTCATCGGGCGGTACTGCGGGCTCGACACGAGCGGATCGGCGTTCTACCTCGCTGCGTGGGAGTCGGACGATCCCGAGGTCATTCGCAAGCGGCTCGGACGGATCAGTCGGACGGCAGAGGAACTCATCGACGTCCTCGAAGAGTAACCCTCGCGCTTCACTTGCGGAACAGTCCTACGAGTAGCATCAAACCAGCAGCTCCTATCGCGAAAGTCGTTTGAACTGCAGAGAAACCCCCGCGAAGTGCCATTCGAGTATAATTTGGATTTGAATGGTAGAGGTCGCTCGCCATCCTAATTATCGCATCAACTAGTGGAGCCAACACATCAAATACCAGCGCCTTTCCAAAATTCACCCCTGCTTGACCCAGTCGGTACGCAACCGTCACCAAGAAATTCGCCTTCCCTGTCAGGAAATGGCGGTTTGAAGGTGTGACGTACTGTCCCCTGCCGTTGGTCGGGTTAAATGGCCATTTTGCGAACTTCACAGCCTCAGTAAACAGCGATGCCACAAACGCGATAAATCCCCGAATCATCTTGTGTGTTATGTAGTAACTAGTGGCACATTAAATTTCGTTTTCAAAAGGCACCAAGCCAGACGGCTAAGTGAGCCAGATCAATTCTCTATGTCAACATTGGCTTCCAGTTTCTGGAAGTTTTTCTGCGCCCGCCGAGGGCCGGAGGCGCATTCAGATCTCCGTCGAATGATGACTGAACCCTATCTCACGACGGTTCTCGAGGAAGCCGAGCACGTTGCCGAGCAGCATGACCAGGTCGCTCGAACGACAGACAACCAAGCCCACGAGTACCTCCGATACGCTGTCCTCCGGGTGCTCGAAGGCGAGTCGGACCACCTCCCAGCAGACTGGACGCCGATCGACGGCGTGACCGTCGGCTACGGGAGCGACGACGCGATGTACGACAGCTGGGGCTCCAGCGAAGACTGGTGGGAGACCATCCCGCCGCAGGAGGCGTGTACCCGCTTCCGGGTGTTCTTCCCGGACGACCACCAGACGGTTCCCCGCGACATCGTCGACGTGATGGCCGCGCTCGGTGCCTGGCGCGTCTGGACTGGGTGCGCAGCCGCGTGCGGCTCCTACGACCATCGCGAGCGCCGCGAGGTCCACTTCCTGTGGCCGGAAGGCCATCCGGTGGAGGAACTGCTCCACGAGCGGCTCAGTGGCCCTGCGGAAGCCGTCGCTCCGGACGGGGGTCGAACGGGCGACGTTCGCGACCGACTGGTCGTCGACGAGAACGCAGAGTCACAGGACGATCTCGAGCCCCGCACGAAGCGTGCTGTCGCCGAAGCGATGGACGTCTCGCTCCTCTCGAAAGGTGGCCGCTACGAGGTGCAGTCTGCGTCCGGGAACCGGTACGAAGTCGACGTCATCGACGAATCGTGTACCTGTCCCGACTGGCAGCAGCGCTCACCCGAGGGCGGCTGCAAGCACCTGCGTCGCGTCGATCACGAGATCAAACGGGGCCGTGTACCCCGACCAGACGGCCGCCTTCCATCTAAGCTGTAGCTGGACGGTTCAATTCTCTTGGACAGAATACAGTACACTGTCGTCGTTATATTTGATATACTGATAAAACTCGAAATCAGTGAGGAATCGTACATCGTGTTTCGTAATGAAGGACGGAACTACATTCGAGACAACGAACATTTCTACGTCCATATCAGTCCAACCATCTGAGATTGTTTGTTTGTCCCGATCAGTATCGTCTCGTGAAACTTGTGAAGTAAACGTATCTCCAGCCTCCAGCTCGCGCCACGATTGGACTTTCTCAGGGAACGGACCTTTCCCTTCACGGTTGGAATCGGGCGGGACTTCGTTAAATATCACACGATTGAAATACTGATTTAACTCTGTAATCCCGTCTGCCTCGTTAATTTGGAGAGGTGGGAAACGATACTTTACCTCAATAAAGATAATCCGGTTCTCCATGACGCATAGTAAGTCAATCTCGTTCGGATTCTTGGACGTGATTTCAGCACTGTGATAGCAGTCGATTCCCTGCTCGGTTAGAAACTCATACAGATTTCGTTCACGAATCGTCCCGTTATCGCCTGCGACATTCGATAGCAAGGTGTGTCCATTCGGTTCATCGGTATTGTTTTGCAGTAACGGGAAAACTTGGAATTTCAGTAACTGTGCATAGTGCCTTGGGTAGTACACGTTTGTCGTCGGGATCGTTTGGTGAGGAAGATCGAACGACATTTCGAAGAGGAACGGATGCGCTTCGAGATTGTCCTCAGATACAACAACGTAGTCCTTCACCTCACTCCACTGCTTTCCGAACACCTCCCGTCCACATTTATTTACCACTCTCGGTCTGAGCGGGATTACTGCGCTATTATATTGCGCATGCGCCATGTGTTCAAGCGGGACCTGATCATCTAGCTTATTCAGAAATTCCCGGATATCGAATACAGTGACACCTTCAGGGAATCTAGTTTTGTACGTCATGCCGACACGGTCGTCTGAGCCAGCAATGAATCGAAGCTGCTGAATTACTGGATACCAGGCGTCCGCGAATTCTCTCGGTGTCTCCGCATCACCCGGCTCAACACCGTCTGTCTGTCGGATTTTATCGTACACGTAGCTGAAGTCCTCATATCTGTCTTCGACTCCACCGACGCTGTTCGTACACCGATCATTACATAATCCATACTCAGACTGATACCGGTCGTAATCTGTTAGCAAATCCTGCATCCGACCGGTGAATTCCTCAGAATTCCGGATACACACGGTGAACTCGTTTTGGACTCGTTCTAGCCGGGATACGAATTCAGTGTAGTACTTTTGAACGGTGGTGAGCGTCTCGTCAAGTTCCGGAGAATCTTGTGGAAGTGTTTTATCTCCAAATTTACTATCATCTATTTCATAGATGCGCTTTATTAGGTACGCAACATATCCGAATTCGTCGGCTGGAAGTGACGTTTCTGCTTGCGAGAAAAATTGGTTGCTAATATAGTTCACCCGATGTAGAAGTTTGTATGTTAAGCTCTGTTTCGAGTATTCAGTAAGCAGACGATCGATCCGTTGTTCAGTTAAAAAATCTTTTAGATACCAGTTGATTTTCGCATCGAGAACGGGTTGAGATTCAACACGGTAACCCGTACACTCCGGACAAAATAACGAATTTGAATCAGTTTTAGATAGGCAGAGCAAAGACCCGCAATCAGAACACGGCATACTCAGGAGATATTGTGGATCCCTGATACACGTTTCCCTGTTGGTCGGTTGGTTGTAGACGATCTGTCTTAAGGAAGTAAAACTGGTCCATATAGACACTTCCGCAGCTTTCAACAGATTCAGGATGCTATTTTCATCTACTCTACTGGTCTTACTGTATTGCCATTTTGACGTACTCGGTCGAACTTCTGGAGATACTCGATCCGTTCGCCAACGTCAGCGACATCCAGATCTAATTCGACGGCCAGTTCGTCGACCGTCATCGGTTCATCGAGTTCCTGGAGGACTTCGAGCCCCCGGTAGTACCTGTTCGTGAGCTCTTGGACGCGGCCCTCGATCGGCGTGGTCACCCCGTATCGCTCCTCGAGTTCAACCAGGGCTTCGTTCGCGAACGTGGCAAACTGATCGTCCCCCAGGCGTTCGATCTGGGCTTCGAGTTCAGCCCGGACGACGTCGTAATCGAGGCCGGCCTGCACGAGCATATTCATGTCCTCGATGTCATCATCGCGGCCTGCGATTGCCTTGAACAGGAAGATATCCTCGTTGCTGACCAGCCGGACCGTCAGTCGATCCGTGTCGAGGAACGGCTCGCTGCGCTCTTGCATCCCGTCGGTGAGCACGAGCTTGTTCGCGACCTGCTGGTTGAAGATGTCGAGACGACACCCGTCGTCGTTCTCGACGCAGCTCGTCGCGCCGAGCGCCCGGTAATCTGGATCCAGCGACTGGACCTCCGCATACCCGAGGTCCATCAGGACGGCCCACAGCTGACCGTACGCGTCGCCATCCGGGACGACCAGGTCGATATCTTTCGTCGCCCCTTTGAGGTCGCGCAGCGACATCGCGCCACCACCGATCAGGTAGACCGTGAGCGGTTCAGATAGCCCGTCCCCGATTCGCTGGAATTCGTTCTCGATGTACTCACGTCCGAATGTTGGTCTCATTGTGGTAGTGGCACCTCGTAGTCAGCCGCCAGCTCCTGGAACTCGTCCCACTCCGGGAGCCGGTCGTCGTCGACCTCGCCGTGCGTCTCGAGGTAACGGAGCAAGGCGTCGATTTCGTCTTCGAGGCCATACTTCGCCGCCTGCTCTCGGAGGTCCGCCTCGTCGACGTCGACGTGGCTGAGCAGGAGGAGACAGTACGAGCGGTGGCGGCTGCCGTCGTCGATTAACAGCGTGTGACAACACAGCTCCGCCGGCGAGACTGCGTCGAGCTCCTCGGAGTAGACGTAGTAGCGGTGGCCGGTGAGCAGGAACTGGAGGTCGAAGGCCGCGAATCGAGCGAGACCGGTTTCGTGGAACGCCTCCGCGTCGATTTCCGTTTCGGTCTGGGTGAGGAATTCGTTGTAGTCCTCCCAGAGAATCGTGCCCTTCGGGGCGACGGCTTCGAGGCGGTGGCGATGTAGATGGTGTGCGAGTTCACGGGCGAACTCGTGGAGGCGGTCGAAGTCGGCATTGAATTCGTAGCGGCCGTCGGCCGTCCCGACGAGACCACGGTCGCGAAACCGCTTGAGGACGCGGTTGACCGTGTTGCGGTAATTGTCGCTCCGGTCCGCAATCTCGGAGACCGTTCGCGGCTGGTCGAGGTAGTACAGCACCTCGAGTGTCTTCCCGGTCAGCAGCTCGGGGAAGTCGATGTGGGAGTGCTGGCGGACGAGGTCCTGGTAGAGCTCGACGGCACGAGCGTCTGACGGGATGACTCGTTTTCGGCGGCCGTCGCGTTCCGTGTAGACGAGTCCCTTCTCGACGAGGTCAGCGACGGCACGAGAGAGGTAACTCTCGCTGTGGTCGAGCTTCGTCGCGAGTTCGGAGATCGTGTCGCCACGGTCGACCGTGGCTAGGACCTCGAGTTCGATGCGCCGGAGCACGGTGTAACATAGTACGAAACTTGTATATAAAGAAGTTTCGAGTAGTGTTACAGTCAGCAGGCACGAGAGCCGTCTCCATCGTCTTAACCAACAAAACTATGGATCCGTAGGACGTGTTGGTTAACACGAGAGTAGCTGATGTCCTACGAACCCCCGACCCCACCGGCGAACCTAACGACAGAGATCGTCAAGACGCTCAACGAGTCGGATCCGGAGCAACTCCGAGACGTTGCTAGGTACGCTGAAGCGCTCGCCGAGCACAAGGAACGAGAGGCCCGCCTCGAGGAGTCGGCAGATCAAGAAGAGGTCGAGGAGCGACCAGACGATCTGCCGGATGACGTCCCGGCTAAAGCAACGATCACGATCAAGGAGATCAACGACAATCGCTACTACTACTGGCAGTGGCGAGAAGGAGAGAAGGTCCGTTCTCAGTATAAAGGTCCCGTCAGTCCCGACGAATAGAGGGGATTGAACCGTAGCTGGTTGTTTGGGTCAGCGCAATTAGGTGCGTAGCAGATGACACCCCCCAGAGTGTGAATGGGTCCAGTCCGCCCGGTCAGGTAAAGTTGGGGGCAAAGATACCCACTCTACGTTTCCGACGTGTCGAGAGATACACTCGTGATCAGGGGTGTGGTCAGCGACCGAAACGGGAGCTAGGCTAGATCTTCCAGCCGGCTGTCCCGGAGGACAGATTTCAGCACGATGCCGGTATCCTGAACCAGCCGGTGCTCGAGATAACTGCCTTCACCCCGACCACCACCAGTCCGAGTTGATTCAACGACACCGAGGAACGCCTGCTCTTTCAACAGTTCGTAGACGCGGTGCTCGCTGAGAGTCTTCGCGTCAGCCTTCTCTGTCGTCGCCTGATACCGTTCGTAAATCCGGTTGGTAGAGAATCCATCCTCGTTCGGATTCTCTTCGGTGAGCAGCGCGAGCGAATAGAGGATGAATTTGACCTGGGTCGTCGACCCGCGTAGCAGCTCCTCGAACCGATCGATTTCGGCCCACTCCTGGGCATCGCGAACGTGTTCCTCGACGACCGTCTCGACGTTTTCTCGCTCGGCTAGTTCGCCGGCGTGACGAAGGATTTCGATTGCCTTTCTGGCGTCACCGTGTTCTTGGGCGGCTAGTGCCGCCGTCAGCGGGATCACATCATCCGAGAGAACGCCATCGTGGAACGCGTCCCGTCGGTGCTTCATAATCTCGCGCAGTTGATTCGCGTCGTAGGGTTGGAAGACAAACTCCTCCTCGCGAAGACTGGACTTGACGCGTTCGTTCAGCTGGTCGCGATACTCGATCTTGTTACTGACTGCGATGACGCCCAAGTGGCAATCAGCTTTCCCCGATTCGCGGGCCCGCGACAACTGCATGAGAATATCGTCGTCATCGAGTCGGTCCACCTCGTCGAGGATGATGATGACGGACTCGTAGGCAGTATCCAGAATCTCCCAGAGATAGTCGTAGTATTCACCGCTGCCAATCCCTGCGCGCGGAATATCGAAGTCAGTCACGTCCGTTTCGTTGAGTGAACGAGTCACCGTCCTCGCGACGCGTGTCTGTGTGTTATGCTGCGCGCAGTCGACGTAGACCGTGCCGACGGACACACCGTTCGACTCCGCGGCTCGCCGGGCTCGTTCGGTAACGTGACGGGCAACGAGTGACTTCCCAGTTCCCGTTTTGCCGTAAATAATCACGTTGTTGGGCGGATCGCCACGAACGATTGGCCTGAGTTCAGCAGCAACGGCTTTGATCTCGCCATCTCGGCCGACGATACGTCCGCTTTCAGGGACGTGGCCAACCTTCAGCAGCTCCTTGCGAGCGAAAATGTTGGCTCGGTCGGGGTCGTCTTCATCAAAATCAAAGAGGGGATCGTCGGCGGGATCCTCGTAGCGGCCGTCGAAGTCAGAGAGTTGGGACGGTTCCTCAGCCATCAATATCAGACATCGCGGATGGGACCTACTTAATGATTTGGCTACCTCGACCAGAGTGTAAATCGGGCTATGGTCGTCTTCTGATGTTTTGTCGCTGGCGTATCATCCTCACAAAGGGTCGAGTCGGTCCCGAGTGAAATCGGATTCGGAGTGATAGTTACCGACGCAGACCGGCACCCCCCAATCCAGAGTGAAAACGCCGGACTGGAGCGGGTTTGACACACCCCTGGTCAAGAGTGAATAGCCCTCCACCCGGTGAGCAGCGTACTTGGTTGAGACGACACCCCCCGTCCAGAGTGTATCTCCCGAACGGGGTAATCAATCATTTCTATAAGAGGACACAATAGCAATAGGCGTCTGACGCACGGCAGACACCCCTCGTCCAGAGTGAAACGCCGGTGTGACGAGCTGGAGTGAAGTGTGAACCTCAAGTGGTAGTGACGAGCGTTCGTCGGCACCCCCAGTCAAGAGTGAAGACGCAGGTCAGATCTCCAGCCGAAGCAAAGCAGGGTACAATCGGAACTGTCGGGATCGGGTATCTTGATTCCGATTGACGAGGGAGATCGGGAGATACCAATCACGATTTCGGCTTTGATGCCGGTTCGCTGGTTAGCGAATAGTCAGAATGACGATTGTTCCTTCAACGTCTCATAATACGCGGACGATGGAATCGAACCCCCACACCCCTCGTCCAGAGTGAAACGCTACGAGAGTCTCTCGGTTGACCCGGCGGAAACCACACGACGAGTCGGCTGGGAAGTACCGAAATCACAAGACGTGAGACGAGTATCCCTCGAACAGCAGTCGTCACACAGTCGAAGATCCTCTAAACATACCAATCTTCATAGTATTACCTAGAGGTTTTATTACTACCTACCTCCTACCACTCCCCAAGTGCATTCAGCACAGGGAAGAGGACGAAGGCGGCATTCGTCCGGGTGGTTTCGAACCGCTGCTCGTGTTTGCTGTCTCATTTCTTCCGTGTTCTCCCGTCTCAGCCAGTTTTTCCGTGATTCTTGCTGATATTCTCCCACGAGAACCCCCGTTTCCCGTGGACCTCACCGCACTCTCCTGATTGGTTTTCACTCTGGACGAGGGGTGTGTGGGCGAGGTATTCTCTCCAGATCCCTTCCGTGTCTCCACTCAGCATTTAACCAACAACCCTCGCGATACCTCGACAGTGTTGGTTAACCCCTCTCAATCTCGGTGAAGGCGGCCAGGTCCGTTTCCCGAGTTTCCGCGATCTCGCGTCGAATCTCCGTCCGATCCCAGCCAAGCGGTGCCAGCACACTCTCGACAGCTCTGACGAGTTTCGTCTCGTAGTACGACGCATCGTACGACTCTATCTCTTCGTGGGCTAACGCGACTCGCTCTCGCGAGCTCTTCTCGTCGTCGACAACTACGTACTCGATGTCTTGGCCTGGATGAACAGCGAGATCCTGATCGCGAGCCCGCTTCAGCGCCGCCACGTTCTGGGTGTTTTGCGTGTATCCCTCCAGGGGCTTGGAGACACGATTCCGTTCGACGAGCTGCTCGACCGGCACCATTCCATCGTGGAGGCGCTTGATAGCATCCTGAAGACAGTCGAGTACGGCGTCCGGAGATCGAGTCGCGTCGAGCCGTTCGAGACAGTTCCGCTGGACGTCCTCGATGAACGGCGGGGTTGAGCGCTGCCGGGCTTCGATGCCTCTGACCTTGAAGTCGTCGCCGCCGGCGACCTTTCCGAAGTACTTCGTCAGCGCGCCGGCGTCGCTCTCGCGCTGCGGTACGAACGCCACCCAGTCGTAGTGGGCCTCGTGTTCAAGCCGAATCTCGACGCGTTCCGTAATTTCCGTCGCGAGCGTCTGGAGGTCCCCGCGGTCATCGTCGTCGACGTCGGGATCCGGGGTCACCCAGATAGAGTCAACGATGCCGTGGACGACCCGCCAGCCGCCGGCTTCCAGCCGCTGTTTCGCCGTCAACAGAATCTCCCGAGCGAACGCGTTAATCGCCTCGTGGCACTCGATGCGGCCGAACTTCGCGTTGCTGAACCCCTGATAGCCGAAGCAGGCGACGAGGATCCACTTCAACGCTCCCGACCGCCCCTCGAGTTCCGCCAGCCGGTCCTCGTCGGGGTCGTCCCGTTCCTTCTCGCGACGGATGGCCGCCTTGATCTCGTCGCGAGCGTCGATGATCGGCTGTAGCACGTCGACGAGGTAGCCCCGGTCGTCGCAGATCGAGTATCCGAGGCCGGGGACGTCGTCGCGGTCGCGGTGGCAGTCACACCGGATGACGTCCGGCGAGACGTTCCGGGTACAGATGATGTTCGGGTACAACGAGGAGAAGTCGAGTTCGTGGACGTTCTCGTGGAGGCCGACCTCGGGTGCGAAGATGAAGCCGCCGCGGTCGGCGTCGTGGAGCGTCCCCATCGGCTTGTAAAACTCGTGGCGCCAGGAGTTCCACGGGACGAGGACACCGCGGTCGTGGGCCTCGCAAATCTGGATCGCCGTGAGGACGTTCCCGATCGATGCCCACGCAAGCTCCTGGACGGGCTTTTTCGAGCGCGACACGAGGTCGAGGACGCCGTCGAGGTTCGTCTCCCCGTAGAAGAACGTGTTCGACTCGTCGATAATCGTCCGGCCGGGCACGTTGTACCGCGCCGGCGAGTGGCCGACGCGGCCGTAGCTCGAGTACGTCGATCGGCTCGCGAGCTGCTGGTAGTCGACGTCCGGCCACCGACTCAGCGAGAAGTCGTCGACGCCGGCGTCCGTCGCCATCTCGTACAGCGTCGGGACAATCTCGCTCGTCGAGCAGACTAGGACGTCCGGATCGTGTGCTTTGAGCGCCCCCTGGACGGCGGTCAGGAGATCCGTCGGCGAACCGGTGACGTTGTCGCCGGCGACAGACAACTCCCCATAGACGTCGTTGCTCGTTTCGGTCACCGGGACGCTGAGCCGGAGCGTTGACAGCTCGCTCGCCGGCGTCGGATCGGCACCGGTCTCCAGACAGTACCGGAACTCCCGCGAGAAGTCGACGTTGAAACAGGCGAGATCCCCGACTGGATAGGCCGACAGCTGGCGCGCTTGCCGGGCGAGTGGGGTGACGCGGTCGATGTGGGCGACGTCGACGGCGAGGACTGGTTCCTCGTCTCGTCGAAAGCCGGGGCGTCGCGTAACCATCTCGGTCGCGACGACGTCCGGGTGCTGGTCGTACACCGATTGGAGCGTCGTGAGGTCGAGGTCGGACGCTGGGTCGCGAACGGCGACGTAGAAGCGTGGGGTGTAGTCATCGCGCTCGGTCGCGACGGCGCCGTCGGCGGTTGCCTCCCACTCCAGGACGCGGCCGTCGTCCAGAAAGTCGATACTGAACGGCATCGTCACGGGTTCGCGTCCGGTGGGGTACTCTCCTGGTCATCGCGTGCTGCGACCGCGGCTTCGAGCTCCTCGAGGCGTTCCTCGTGGTCGTCGAGGCGGGCCTCCTGTTCGAGATCGATGCTGAACAGCGCCGGCAGCAGCGGATTTTGGTGGTTCAACAGCCCGCTCGCGTCGGCGTGGTCGCGGGCGTACTCGAACAGCTGGTCAAATCGTGGCTGGTCGCGACGCCGCAGTGCCCGGCGGAACTCTGCCCACCGCTCTTCGATGGCCCGGAGCGCATCCCGGTACGTCGGGTTTGTGCGCCCCATCGCTATCGGCCTCCTGTCCCGGTCGCGGTCCACGCATCGAGCAAGGGGTCCGCAGTGGCCGCCACCGTCTCACCGTCAGCTGTGACGCCTGTCCCGACACCCTCCGGAGTCGGCGTCGACGGCGTCGACGTTGTCGGTTCCACGCCGACCTGCGTGGCGCGTGCCGCGAGCAGCTGCCGCCAGTACGCGAACGTCGTCTGGTAGTACGCGCCGTCGTCGACGGGATAGACGAGCGTCTCGAAGTCTTCGCCGACGACCCGTGGCCCCATCCGCGTCTGCTCGCACTCTAGGTGGTGGTCGGCGACCGTCGCGACTGATTCGGTGAATTCGTTTCGTTCGTTTCGCGTAACGATCACCGGGATGTCGTACCCATCGGCGTAGGTCGCCAACCGGGCGAGAGTTCGATTCTGAAGGGTTTTCGCGTGGGTCTCGCCGAGGGTATCGTCGACACGGTACTGGACGTCGACCGCCGGTACGACGATGAGGGCGGGTGTGTGGGGCGACGTGTCCTCGTCACGACTTGGTTCCCCTCGACCGGCCGCCCCGGCGTCGGTGGTAGACATCTGGATCGACTTGTTCACTGCCGTCGGGAGATCACAGACGGCGCCGTAGTGCTGGTAGGCAGTGAATCCGCGGGCAACGTGGATTCGGTTGAGTAGCCGTTGGCTGGGCGCGATCTGGGCGAGTGTTGTCGTCGTCGCGTGGCCGTTTGCGTCGACCCAGAAGGCGGGCCCGTCGTGTAGGAGGAGATGGTCGAGTACGAGCGACTGTAGGATCGGGACGCCGCGGCCTCCCTCGACATCGAGCAGCGTGATGCCGTCGTTGAGTGACGGCAACAGCATCTCGTCCGTAGCCGGATCGGCTTGGTCAGCGAGGGATCGATTGCGGTCTGCGCCCCGTGTCGGCTGGTCCACCGCCAATCGGTTCGATGTTGCGTGGTCTCCCATACCCGATACCCGTTCACCGTCTCAATAAGTGCCGGCGCGGCGCTTCCGGGTTTCCAGAAATGAATCGACCGAGCGCTCATTCGAACTCAGTCACCGGATATTCGGACTGCGCGGCCGTTTCCGAGGCCGTTTCCGAAATCGACTTACCCCCGTGATCGTCCCCTGATCGGTCAGGCGACGCTTCGCTCAGTGAGGGTCTCGCCGCGCTCGAACCGATCGGCCGAAAGCGGCGAGGCGTCAAGGAGATCCGTTTCCCCATCGACGACGAGGTCGGCGGCGATCCGTCCGGAGGCGGGCGCGTGCTGGAACCCGTGTCCGGAGAACCCGGCGACGGTCACGAAACCGGGGACCGTCTCCTCGACGACCGGGTGGTGGTCGGGCGTGACCGCGTACAGCCCGGCCCAGCCGCGTTTGATCCGGGTGTTGAGCCCGAAGTACTCGGTGTACGCGGCGGCGTGCTCGACCGCGCGTGCCGCCCACTCGACGTCCATCCCCTCGTCGTAGGCGTCGGGGTCTCGATCGGGGTCGTCCTCGTCGAAGTGGCCGCCAACGAGCGCCACTCCGTCCCGCTCGGGCCGGAAGTACGACCCCGTCTCGAGGTCGATCGTCAGCGGCACCGACTCGGGCACCGGCGGTGATGGGTCGACTACGGCGATCTGTCTCCGCCGGGGCGCGATCGGGAGGCCGACGCCGGTCATCTCGCCGATTGCGGCGGCCCACGCGCCTGCCGCGTTCACGACGCAGTCGACCTCGTGGCGCTCGGCTTCGTCCGCGCCGACCGCCCGAATGTCCGCGCCGACGACGCGATCGCCCTCGCGGTGGAGGGCCGTGACGGCTGTCTTCGTCCGGATGTCGACGCCGCGCTCGCGGGCGGCCTCGGCGTATCCCTGTACGGCGAGGTTCGGGTCGGCGATCCCGTCGTCGGGGTTGTACGTCGCCGCGACGAAGGGGTCGGGATCGAGTCCCGGACAGTGCTCGGTCGCCTCCGCGGGCGTGAGCAGTTCGCTCTCCGCGCCGAGCTCGCGCTGCATGTCGACGTTCTCGCGGAACCGCTCTGCGGTCTCGTCGGTCCGCGCGAGAAACAGGTAGCCGTTCTTCCGGAGCCCGATGTCCACGCCAAAGCGCTGCTTAAACGAGTTCCAGACCGCCTTGCTGGCGAGCGACAGTTCGACGTTCACGCGCGTGGAGAACTGCGACCGGATCCCGCCGGCCGAGCGAGCGGTGCTCGCGTTCCCCAGCGATCCCTTCTCGACGAGTGTCACGTCCACGCCGCGGTCAGCGAGCGAGTGCGCGGCCGCGAGGCCGATGATTCCCCCGCCGACGACGAGTGCGTCCATAGCCATCGATCGACCCCCCGAAAAATAAGCGTATAACACCGGCCGGCCGGGTCGACGAGCAGTCTAAGTCACCGCGGAGCGACGCCTCGGACATGGTGCTCGTACTCTCCGCGACGGAGGTCGAACGGAACCTCGATCTGGCGGCACTCGTCGACGTGGTGGACAACGCGTTGGTGAAACAGGCCGCCGGCGAGGTCGAGCGGCCCCCGCGACCACACTTTCCGGTCGGTGCGGGTCTCGACGGCGACGATTCCGCCGGAACCGGGATCGTGATGCCGGCGTACGTCCACGGCGCGGACCACTACGCGACGAAGCTCGTTGGCGTCCACGAGGGGAACCCGGAGCGGGGGCTTCCGACGGTCAACGCCCAGATCGCGCTCACGGACGCCCGGACAGGCCTCCCGAAGGCGTTCATGGCGGGGACGACGATCACCAACGCCCGGACGGGCTGTATCGGGGCGGTCTCGGTTCGGAAACTGGCCCCAGACCCGGACGGCGAGGACCTCACGCTCGGCGTTCTTGGGGCAGGCACGCAGGCACGCTGGCAGACCCGGGCCATCGCGACCGTCGCGGCGCTCTCGGACGTTCGGATCCACTCGCCGAGCGACTCGCGGACCGCGTGCGCCGCGGACCTGAGCGCGGAGGGGATCCCGGCGCGCGCGGTCGACACTCCCCGGGCGGCCGTCAAGGGGGCCGACGTCGTCGTGACCGCGACGACCGCAACCGAGCCCGTCTTTCCGTCCGACGCGCTCGAAGTAGGGAGTCTCGTCGTCGCCGTCGGCGCGTTCACGGCGGAGATGCAGGAAATCGACCCTCGTGTCCTCGAGCGCGCGGAACGGACGTTCGCCGACGTACCAGCGGAGGCCGCCGAGACCGGCGACCTCCTTGCGAGCGACCTCGACGCGGACGACTTGGTCGAACTCGGTGTTCCCCTCGCAGACGGGTACGTCCGCGAGTCACCCGACGGGGTCGTGGTGGTCGTGAGCGTCGGGTCCGCGACGCTGGACGCCGCGGCCGGCGAGACCGTCTACCGAGAGGCCGTGGCGGCGGGTGACGGGACGGACATCTCGCTGTGAATTCCCCTGACGGCCGCCGCACGCAACTGGGAGGCTGGCACCGCCGAACGAGTCGACGAGTCGGTCCCGGTCTCGCCCCACGACCGCGACGCGGTCGATGCGGAGGTCCGCGGCTCGCCCGTCGACTTACGAGACCGGCGACGCAGCTGCCGAATCGACGAGCGAGTACTCTCGGTCCCGACTCGTTCCTTTCGCCTCGAGGAGGTTGTACTGGGCCATCTTCGAGAGGTACGTGCGGATAGTCCGCTTCGTCCGTGGGTCATCGACGTCCTCGGTATAGCGCTCGTGGATCTCGCTCGGCCCGATCGGGCCGTGGTCGCGAACAATATCGTAGACGACTCGCTGATGCGGCGTGAGTGAGTCCAGGCTCTTCTGCTTAATTTGGGCCCGAGCATCTTCAGCAGCGTCTAGGAGCATGTCGTTGGTGATCTCCTCGGAATTTTCGCGGTCAGCTGTGCTGGCTGCGCTGCGAAGCATCCCGATAGCCAGCCGAGCATCGCCAGCAGCGGCATCAGCGATCTGATAGAGCTGCTTGTCGGTGATAACGTCCTTTTCAAGTCCCCATTTCGTTCGGGCACTCAGGATGTCGTAGAGTTGCTCGTTGTGGTACTTATCCATCCGGACGTGCTCGCTGGAGCGCAGCCGACTCACCAGCCGGTCGTCGACCCGGCTGAACAGCTCTTCTTCTTTGTTTGCGATACAGATCACCGCGAACTGCTCCATACTGTGGAGGTCGTAGATGAGACTCGGATCTTCGAGTTGATCGACCTCGTCGAGAATGACGACAGTTCGCGGGCCGTCGTACTGTTGGAGCCGGTCAATGAGCTCGTCGTGGGGTGTTGACTGGCGATGGATGTCTATCGTCGCACCGATGTCATCGAGGATCTGATACAGCGTTCGAAAGCGACTGTAGTTCCGCCAACAGTTGACGTAGGTGGCCTCGACGTCGAGCACTTCCTCGCGGAGCCGTTCGGTAACGAACTTCGAGATACAGGTTTTACCGACACCGCTGGGCCCGGTGACGATGGCTGTGTCAGCTGGCTCGCCGTTCGTGATCGGTTCGAGAACGCTCGAGAGGTGGTTGACTTCGGCGTCGCGATGCTCGACTTCTCGAGGGACGAACCCGGCGCGGAGGACGCGAGCATCACGGATCATCGGTCGGTGGGTAGTTATTCTCAGCGAGAGTAATATAAGTGTGACCGGGTAGATTCCAGAAAAGCTCTGATCGCAGTGGTATATTCACCTCGATTGCTCCGCGGTCCCTCGATTTTGATTGTGGAAACACACTGTTTCCGGAAACGTCTAGAAACCCAGTCCACGGTGTCGAGCTCGCTCTAGCCAGATCACGGTAGCTCGAGCCGGATGGAACTCATGAAGAGCCCTGTCTGACGTGTTCATCGAGATCGCTAGGTCGTACATACAGATAGACAACTTCAGCTCTGGTTGCCTGCGTCAAATACGGCGGCAAAGTCCTTGAGAAGCTCCTGAGGTGATTGTTCATCACCACGAGACGGAAGTGGTGCTTCCCAGCATTCGATTTGGAGTGTGTGCGCATTCGATACCGGCTCCGACTCAGTTACCACATTGAAGATGCCGGTGCGATAAATAGCCAGTAGTCGCTGGTCATGTACACCGACGTAATCGATACCAGTCCGGTCTAGGACTGCTGGAATATCAGTGGGCTCAGATAGCGAGACAGAGGCGCTTGGAGACGCCGAGGCGCTCATACCTTAGCTTGGTCCATCGCACGGATAATGACCGGTTTTGCGAACGGTCTCACTCACGATGATTAACCAACAATAGCGGTATTTTGTTGGTTAAGTTATTTGCGCCGGTAGGCCCGGTGACGATGGCTGTGTTGGCGGGTTTACTGTTCGTGATCGGTTCGAGAACGCTTGAGATGCGCTTGAGGTTCCGCCACGCCTCGGCTACTGAGCTCCCCCAGATGTAGATGAGATTGTTGTCAGATGTCGTCCGAAATTGTTCGAGGTCCTAGATATTGAGATTGGACTCAATATCCTCAATTGGGTGCCCATCTCGGCTGAACTGTTTGTAGTCCTCAAACGCGTCGTCGCGACCAGCGGGGAGGATCACGATTCCGGTCATGCTTGAGTGGAAATCATTAGTGGGAAGCAATTAGCTGGCTACAACTTTCTCTATTGAAACCCTCAGGAAATGGTGTATTCTGCCCTGCTGAATCCGCAAAAGGCAACGCTATCCCGCCGGTTTCTGCGGATTCAACAGAGCAGAGCGTTCCAACTCAGACGAGAATTCGACGCAAACCCGGACGAAAAGCGCTCAAACACGCCATCAAAGTGACTCTCTGAAATCAACAATGTGCTACACAAGAGCGACGGTACAATCTCTCTTGTGTATGTATGCTTATAACAGACACTATAAATTCATATTATAAATTTATATCATGTAGCATACATATATCGGTGAACCTTGTTTAGACGTTTTTAATGCCAGACTACGACGATTTTGAGGAGTTTGTAGAACGGCTTCAAGAAATTGAGTCGATGGGGTACATCAAAACCCATAGAGCAGGAAATACGGGAATCGGGAAGACACTTGAAGATCTTCTCAGGATTGAAGAGAACAATATCCCCGGTCCCGATGCAGCTGGTGTTGAGCTGAAATCAGCTCGTCGGAACTCGGGGAGTATGATGACGTTGTTCACTAAAGAGCCGCCCCGAGGCAGCCGAGAACTGTGGGCGTCATCACTGGTGGAGAAGTACGGCTATGAAGACGATGATGGACGACCGGCCCTGAAGATCACACTTCACGTGGATCAATTCAATAATCAAGGATTCCGTACCATCACTGATGAAGACGGCGTCCACATCGAACACGAAGACGACGGAATTGTCGCTACATATCCTCTCGACTACCTTCGAGATGCATACGAGGAGAAATTCCCGGAGATGGTTCTTGTGGAAGCAGACACACAAACCATCGATGGCGACGAGTATTTCTGGTATAACGAAGGGTACTATCTGGAAGGCTTCAACGGCGAGGAGTTCCTGAACCTAATTCGAGAGTCAATCATCAATATCGACCTGCGGATGCACCTACGGGACTCGGGTGGCGCACGCAATCACGGAACAGCATTCAGAATCAAGGACACAAGCAAACTCGATAGAGCATTTGAAACCCGTTCCCAGCTTATCGATGGGGTCAGTCGAGACCCAGCTGTTACCGAGGATCCGCAAAAAGGACTCTCTGATTTCTAGGGCGCTCGAAGGATGACGATATTTTCGTTTGCCATCAGATTGCCCTTAGTCCCTTCCACATTCTCTGGCGCGTTTTCCCATGGAAGGGTCTTGGTCGGAATCTCTCTTGGGAGATTAACATCAAATTCGTATTCGAGAGATTCGCAGAGTTCTCTGGTAATGAGGTGCGTCGGAATGTTCACTCGACTCATCGTCCGATTAGCAACGACCCACGCCACAGGCTGGTCTGTCTTCGTGATCTTCGCTACTTGCTCCATCACCGCATAGTAATCTCGGAAGAAGTCTAAGGCGTCATCTGATCGCCCATCTTTCTCTCTGAGAGTATCAAGGGTTGTTTTGAGAGTAGGAGAGTATTCTTCTAAGTTCGAGACAGGTTCAAGAACATCATATCGTCCCCCAAGCCCCGTTTTGTCTACATCCTTCATCTCATCATAAGTGACCTTCCCCGTGAGAAGCGCAGGATCTTGAGAGAATTGACCGTAGGCGACTGTAGTTTGATGATCTCCGTACGGCGGCGACGTGATAACAATATCGGCCTGATTCTCTCCAACATCCTCCACGGCAGTTCGTGAATCAGAATAGTGGATAGTCGTATCGAGATCGTGATCTACTCGATTAGAGTAGTCCTGCATCTTCTTCATGTTCTGCTTCAGCTTTTTCGTGAAGATGGGTTCTACATCCGGGTTGTGTTCGACCCGATCTTCTTCAGACAGCCTGTACCGCTTATACTCTCCGTTCCTCTGGTAGGATACTTTACGGGTCGTATGCGAGAGAACGATGCGAAAGAAGCGTGCATACGCCTCTCCAAACGCATCTTCAACTGAATCGATACGGTCTCGGATCGCAGTCAGCTCGTGAATTTGTGGTTCAGGAAACCATCCATCTCGAACCTCAGGCATCTCTAGCCAATCAACTTCACCCAGCTGATCGTACTCCTCTCTAACATCCCGCAAGTCCTGAGATAGACCGTTAATCAAAGCATCTCTGGCTTCACTCAGACTCCCACGTTCTAGAGGAATCGCCTTCGCTTTAGAGAGCATCACTGCAAACGGATTGATATCGTTTCCTTCAGCGTTCAATCCGTGAAGTCGTCCCTCCACAGCAGTTGTTCCACTCCCACTAAATGGATCATATACGAGATCTCCCTCTTCGATCACACCCTGATTTTTGTAGTATCCAAGAAGTGTATCAGGGATTTCGGGAACCATCCGAGCAGGATAGTTGTGAAGCCCGTGGGTGAGATACTGGGTGTCAGTACCCTCGAACGTCCAGTTGATATCTTGTAGATCATCCACACCGTCAGATGTAGATAGGGTGGTCTGTCGGTGATCTCGCTTCATTACTTGTACCCTACTTCTGAACACGCATAGTTGATTCTGTTCATGTTTACTTTATAGTGTAAATCAATATCGTAAATGAAGAATATTAATACCCAGTGGAATCGCCTCAACTAATAGTGGTACGCTTCAACGAGTGTGACGAAGCGATTCTCTCTCATCTCCAAGAGGGTCGTGTAACATCAGCGTACCTCGAAACTGAAATCGAGTGGTCAAGATCCTATATCACTCAACGTCTTAAACGGCTTGAAGAACACAGGCTAGTTCAAAATCTGGGAGACACAGGGTTGTATGAATTAGATACTAATGAGTCTGACATAGGCTCATAGGAAGAGCCATCTCGTTTTACCTATTCCTGTAGTAGAACGTGTCATAGAATCAATCTCATGGCTTGAGCCTCTCGCGGGCAGGGTTGTTACCCCCCTCAAAGTTGGTGATGGCAACGACGAATCGGAGACACTTCACCGTTAATTAAACATGACCGAATTACAGGACGAACATATAATCCTCTGAGGATTTCGCTTATAGAGACGCTGCTACCCGGGTGAATCACGTCTAACGACAAAATTCTGCGCCTTGTGAGATATGGGACGATTCCACAGCTCGTTGATCCATATGGATCTCAGCTATCGACATTGCCAAAATTATCGCCTGACTGGACCGCGGCATCATATTGATCGGCAATCCGTCGATGGCGTGCCAGAATGGTCTGTATATTCGAGTTCGAGCCCCGGCAGTCAATGTTCACCTCCTCAGCCTGCCAATTATTATCCTGCTTGCCCTCCCACACACCATAGAGCGTTACTTTCGGCAGTTTGAGTACACCGAAGAGGATTGTAAGGTAGTATAGAGTTTCGACTAACTCAAACCAACTTACCGTGGTTCTGGGGGGAACCTCCTGCTTGAATGCCAGACGCTGCGCAAGAAGGGAGTGGTCGTGGGCTTCGTCAACGAAGCCGTGGTCGTTACTGAGGAGCAAGGGTTCCTTTCGACTCGACGCTGTATATTCAGCATACCCCTCAATGATGTTCGAGTCACCCGGTTCACTATCAATCAGGTCGACGTTTCGTGAACCAATTAGCTGTTGATAAACTTGAATTCCCAGCCGTCCCTCTCGCTTTGCGCCGGCAGGTTGATCAGCGAGTGTTTCGAACTCCGACCCAAAGGCGTCTACCAATTCGTCAGTGTCGAAGTGGGTGTACTGCCAATGAAGTTCGTCAACAACCCCATTCGACAGCACGTAGCCGTTAGTAGGCTGCCGGCCTGCACTATTTTTTGATCCAGTGACGTGGTCTAGTCCCATCTGGTGGGGAAACTCCCAGGGGAACAGATTGGTGTCAATCCCGACCATAATGGGGTCTTCACCGGCTTCGACAGCTGGGTAGCAATGTCGGTCGATGTACTGCTCAACTGTCTGCTGATTCGCAAACTCGAGGACTCCCGCGCTCGTGAGCGCGCGGATTACCGTTTGTGTGTCTGGAAGATCGTCCGCGGGGCGGTCCCCATACTGAATTTGTATTTCGGATTTTCGCTCGTTAAGCGCTTCGATGGTGTCAGTAAAGCTCACCGTCGCTACTGGGTTTTCCCGGTCGAGTTGAACACGAAACAGCGTGCCAACGTCGTCACCTGGGTGTTGAACAGCAAATGAATGCTCACCAAGATCATACAGCCCGTTGATTACCGTCATCAGATGCTGTCTTGAGATATTCATGAGTCCAGGAGCTCCGCAAAGTCGATGAGAGTCGTTGCAGTCCGAGGAATCACGGAGTATATCTTTCCGAAGTACTCGTCTGAATCGAGGTGATTATAGTAGACGTGATCAGCGCCATGGCTCATTCCGGTCTGGAACGCGATCGCAGACATAAACTTCCGACCAGGGGTAATATCGACGGCGACGGTGTCGTTCCTGCCGGCCTCCTCGATTGGATCGAGGAAGTGCGCCACAATTTCGGCAAATTCTAATTCACTGCTCAGTTGGCGAACAGCCACGTCGCCGTTGTGGTTGCCATAGGCAGTCATCACATCTTCCATTAGCGACGAAATCATGGATTCATACTCTGAAACACTCGGGTTGGACAACAACTCAACGGAATTTGGAACGAACCCGTCTTCACAGGCTCCGATTAACGGGTTGAGTACCGACTCAGGGTGGGTGCTCATTGACGTAATCCAGATATTGGTCATTGTCCAACTATTTTATCCACGGCGTAAATAGATAGCGTAAAGTTCATAATAATAACTCGACTGTAGAGGGTGAGCCGGCGCCCTGATTAGATATCAGATATCGTGAAATGATAAATGCTTATCAATGGTACGACTGTACGTAGCACGTTGATGCAGACATTGGCAGAGACTGCCACGCGATGCGAGGACCGGCCGGAACTCGCTCGCTGGTTCCAGGACGGTCTGCGAACAAAAGATGGTCCCCTCAACATGGGTGATGTCGAGCTAGCCGTTATTGAGGAAGCCCTTACTTCGATCAGCCGCGGCAAGAACGTCACGATTGTCAATCCACTACCGGGTAATGAGGTACTACTCGGTGTCTGCCTAGGATATCTTCGAGTACAAAATCCAAGCTTTCCAAGGAACGGGATCGTCGGGCAAGGGAAGTCTCTCTGTCTGCTACCATCCTTGTCGCGAGGGTATGTGACGTTATTTGACGAAGTCCGCCGCAATGGAATCGGCAAGACTCCACCACTCCTCGACCGCACGTCGATCGATAAAGTGAGCAGCGTTTCTGGCTCGGCAAGCCTGTTTACCGCGAAACACGGGATTGAATTGGATAACTGCCCGAGCGATCTTGGTGTCCTAGTCGTCGACCTTCGGAAAAAAGAGTGGCGTGACCCTCGTCGACGGCTTGAGGAACTCAAGTCGTATGTGAAGGGACTCTCTATTCCCGTGGTCTATTATGTGAATGAGACCCAACCAGCGTTTGAGTCGATACTCTCGAACACGTGGCACATCGAGTTAGACAACACTTTGCTCTCGACCGCACGTGTAAACGAGAATACGGACGCATCCGTCGCCTCGAAATACGCACAAATCCTCTCCTCGGGTGAGCGTCGTGTCGCTCTCCAGCGAGTCCACTACCCGAAAATGCGATCTGTCGTGACTGACTTAGCGAACATGAAACAAGATCTCCGTCACGTGCCCGGACTCGCAGTTGAGGTTGGCTGGCTGTTCAACCTCCTGACTGAGCTACCGGTACGCCCCCAACATTGGGAAGACGCGGTCAAAGACAACTACCACCACCAATCGGTGGGTGATCTCATTGCAAACCTCCGGGGGAAGGCTCAAAACCTGGATGGGATGACCGCTGATTTGCTTATCAACTACTGTCAAGCAGCTAGCTATCTTCAACAGCTACTCAATACGAAGCACCCGCTGCAAGAGGCATTGTTCGAACGAATTAGCGACGCAGAGGAGGCCGGCACTTTAGCGCGATTCGTTGTCCGGAACGAATATGAGACGAAAGCGATCATCAACGCCCTTGCGGCAGAGGGGGGAACGATGCCCGATACTACTGAGATTATGCCGATCGCAGATCTCGTCCCAGACCCTGACAAACCGACGGTGATAACACGCCCATTGGGGCAGTCATCTCACACCTATTCGTTCCCAGCTTCACGGTCGATGGAGTTTCTCCAGTTCGAGATGTGGGCTGATCATGTCGAACGTCGGCTTGAACGCGAACTCGCAGAGACCGATACAACGATTGAGGTAACAGATTATAACGAGCCCAAAGAACCGCCAGAGCAGAACACTGCGCGGGCAGGGGCAGGAAGCCCCACGCCCGGTAGCCCACAGGCAGCTCAGAGGAGTCCACAAGACGCCGACGAGGAACTACAGGAAGTCGTTGAGGAGGCTTCCCCAAGGGACGCATCAGCGGTTGCCAGTATCGGCGAAAAAAACTACGAAGCCCCCGATTACAAGAACGCAAACGAACTTCTGGATGAGGTACTTGAGGCGGAGTTCAGTGGGGAGAGTGCCAGCACTCAGTCGGGGACAACTGGGGAGGCATCAGGCGAAACTGGGCAAGTCCACACAGACAATACACTGAAGATAGTGTTTACCGATGGAACATCGAGGACCCAATCTTCGCTTAGCCGCGTCACGGTTACTTCTGAAGGGGGGATCGTTCGGGTTCCAGTCGCCGAGCTAGAGCCAGGTGACGAGGTGTTGCTGATGGACGACTCCAGTGGCGACCTCTATGACGTCTTTATTGAATCTGCCCATGATCGAGAGCGCGTCCGTGGGTGTGAATCAACCATTGACCGATGGCGGACTGTTCTCAAGGAGGGACTCGACGACGAGTACACCGTAGAAGGGCTCCTCCGCGAGATGCAGTCAAAAGGGTCGGATATCAGTACTCCAGACACGATTGCAAGCTGGCGATCCGGCCGGACACTTGGTCCCCGAGACCCTGAAAATGTTCGACTTGTACTGGAAATCTTGGATCCGAGCGCAACCTCGCTTGCTGACCCGACGATTTCAGCGCTTAGAGAAATCCGCACCCTCCATCGACAAATCGGGAAGGAAGCCAAGCGGTCTGTCGAAGCTGGAATTGCAACGGATAGTTCGTTACCAGATGAGGTTGCCGACAGTGATGCAGATATCGAAGCAGACACCATGGAAAAAATCGTAGAGGACGTAATCGATGTCGAGTAAAGCACAACAACTCGGACAATTCCTGCTGACGCAGACGCTCGACCGTGCGAGCGGACGAAATACTGCGTACTGTGTCGGCGAACGCCCTGAGGACAAGTTCTACGTCTCGAATATTGCCCCGGAATATGGACGAGACTCTGAGGAGGATTTCGAGGCAAAGACCAAGCCGGTCTCTCACGGATTAGATTGCAAACCAACACCCGGAACGACGGGGACACTCAGGATCACGTTCGACCTTTACTATCCAAGCTTCCCTACCTACGAGGAGTTCAAGTCGCTCCGTGAGCAGGGACTCAGAGCAGCAAAACTCGAAGTCGCTGAGCGCGAAGATGTCGAAATCGAGTCAGTAGACCGTGATGCTGTCTCGGCTGACTCGCTCTATTCAATCGCCGAGGAATTCTACCGGAAGTTCTCTGTATCATTCGAGTATACGGGTGAGTTGCTTTCCCTCCCCAGCGAGATTGAGGATGTTGAAGTACGCCTGCGTGATGCTGTTCGCGAGGCGTTCGCTGATCAGACACAATCCTACCTCGTAACTCCAACCCCGGAAGTTGGTGAGCAACTCGGTCTCTCCCCACCTGAACTTCTCGATATCGGGCCCGAGGAGTTCTCAGAGCTTACCGAGGATGTTCCGACCGTCGATACCGATCACTACCAATGGAACATTGGTCTCGTCTCGAGAGAATCCGATGGCCAGCTTACTGTCGAAATCATTAATCGGCCAATTGCAGGCAACGAAACGACCGACGATCCGTTCGTCTTTAATCCACAGATCGAGGTCGAAGGTGAACTCGAACCCTATACGTTCGATCTCGTTCCGGAAGACTACAGATACGATCAGCAGGTATGGGGCAAAGGACGGAACTGTTCGATCGAAACGGGTGTCGGATCACCACCGACAACAGTGTCGACAACGGCTGTGCCGACCGAGCCAGTCTACGAATTTGAATTCAACGACAGCTACGAGACGGACTTCGACGATCTAACGGGGAGTGCAGCGATCCCGACGCTCGAAGCAATTGCGGAGGGGATGGAGGCGTACTACGAGGACTGGACGACAACGAGACGGTCTGAGATTATTGATGATCTGGATCTGACACCTGAAGAAGCTGAGGAGCTTGATGCTGCGGCCGAGACATTCCATGCTGAAATTGATCGGTTTAAGCATGGGATCGAGATTCTCAGTCGGGATGAACGGTCTCTCAAGGCCTTCCAGGCGATGAATCAGGTGAATTCAAATCAGCATGAGTTCCCTGGTTGGCGGCTCTTCCAGCTCGTGTTCGTCACCTGCAATCTCTCAGGAGTCGTTCAACGTGAGCACGACTGGGCAGAGACAGAATATGACGAGATGGCAGATGTCTTGTGGTTCCCAACAGGTGGGGGAAAGACCGAAGCCTACCTCGGGCTCATCTTATTCAATCTGTTCTATGACCGGCTTCGTGGGAAAAACGAGGGTGTCACCGCCTGGATTCGATTCCCGCTCCGGCTGCTGAGCCGTCAACAGAAAGATCGCTTCATCGAAAGTCTGCTCTACGCTGAACAAATTCGCCGAGATCCGGCCTGGTTTGATGGGACCGGTGCTGAATTCTCGCTCGGATTCTATGTCGGTGGACAGGATACACCGAACGCCATCGGGACAGCCAGGGATACCCTCAGAGAAGCGTTCCAGCAGAGTCAGGAGAAACTCGAACGAGAATGCAAGGTACTCGATGAGTGCCCGCTCTGTGATAGCGAGATCACTGTCGAATATGATGTAGAGAAAAACAGTGTCTTCCACCACTGTTCCGGGGACGACTGTATCGGGCAAATCCCACTCTACGTCGTCGACCGAGACATCTACCGATACATTCCCTCGATACTGCTTGGGTCCCTAGACAAGATCTCCGTTATGGGAATGCAGCCCCGATTTGCAAATCTCCTCGGCAACACCACCACATATTGTCCCGTACACGGTTACGGCTATTCAGGAACCTGTTCGGAGAAGGATCTATTCGACTGTGAAGATCGGATTGAAGATACATCTACAGAGTTCTACGATCCAGTCCCGACACTACATCTGATCGACGAGGTACACTTGCTAAACGAGGAGCTGGGGACCTTCGCATCCCACTATGAAACGACGTATCTGTCTCTCTGTGAGCAGATCCATGGAAAGACACCGAAAATCGTGACATCGACAGCGACCATCTCCGAGTATGAACGCCAAATTCGCAATCTATTCCAACGGGATGCAGTTCGGTTTCCGAACGATGGGCCAGTGCAGGGAGAAACCTTCTATGGGCACCTGACAGAGACGGTCGAGCGGGAGTATCTCGGGCTCATGCCGTCGAACCGGTCGCATCTCTACGCCGTCCTCGATATCGTTGCAGACATGCATGAGGTGATTCGCGATCTTCGCGCTATGCCGCCAGCTGAGTTAGCAGAGGCAATCGGCGTCACCACCCTCACTCCGACTGAGAAAGCAGACCTTCTGGATCTCTATGAAACATCGCTCGTCTACTTCAATAACAAAACCCGAAAAGACCGCTACCGGGAGAATATCGCGAAATACGTCAATCCAAAGCTCAAGCGAGACGGATATGAAGATCCCCTTATCGAGCGACAGTTGACTGCTGACACGGAAGATCCAGAATTCCTCGAACAGCTCGAGGACCCCGGTGACATTCCTTTCGAGGAGCGTATCGATACCGTGCCCTCGACGAGTTTTATCGGCCACGGTATTGACGTCGACCGATTCAACCTCATGCTATTCTTCGGGTATCCACGAAAGACGTTCCAGTACATCCAATCCAGTAGCCGTGTCGGCCGGCAAGCTGACACACCTGGATTCGTTTTGGACGTCTTCGACCCGATCAAGGAGCGAGACAAACACCGGTTCCGGTACTTCGAAAAGATGCACCAGTATCTGGATCGAACTGTCGAGCCAGTGCCGATCGATCGATGGGCGAAGTTCGGAATTGACCGGACATTTACTGGAATTTTCAGCAGCATTCTCTTACAGAGATACCGGCCAGAAATGTACCGCAAGTATGAGATCAGCGAGGATGGCGACACGGAGCGCGCCAACGTCCAGAAAGCATCACACCTCTACAAGCTTATGACAGAAGACCAGTATCCCGAGATCACCGAGGAAACATTCATCGCGGATCTCAAAGCAGCGTATGGGTTAGACCGCGGTGAGGACGTGAATCGGTATTTCGAGGACCAAGTTGAAGCTCGTGTTCGGGACGTCTGGCGATATTGGAAAAACAAACTCGGCGAAATGCACTACCCAGAATTCCCACAAGGGAACGAGCCAATGCAGAACCTCCGAGATATCGGTGAACAAGGCGAAATCACACCGCAGTACAACAATCAAGAGTTCATCCAGCGTCTCACGGAGGGTGAGCAATAATGACGATGGAGCGCAAGAAGTCGAAGTTCCTGTATGACTTTCTCCCAGGGGCGACGTTCAATCACTCTGAAACGAATCTCAGTGGGCTCATCGGATACGTCAATCAGGACTATGACGACCGCGGGCAGCCAATCACGCCCAATCTTCCCAGCCAGTATATCTTCCGCCGGGTCAAGCGCCACGCCAGCAAATGGGACAACTGGGAACAGATGGATTTCAACGAAACGGCGATTGACATCATTCAACCAGGGAGTGCGAACTTCGAGGTGTTCCCGAGAGTATTCGCCTGTGGAAACTGCGGAACTGCAAATCAGTTCCACTATAATGATGTTAAAGATTTTACTGGCACTGGAAATACGATCAACTGCGAGCGCTGTGGCGACGCCCTCCACGATCATCATCAAATGCGGTTCGCCGCCGTCTGTTCCTGTGGCCAGATTCAGGACATCCTTGTCCCGGATCACTGTGGTACAGGCATGGAATTCCGAGAGAGCGGCGTCAAGCTCTCGGATTCGTACTGGCGCTGCACGAATCCCGGGTGTGACTACACGAAGGATTTCCACGGCGGAAAATGCCTCAACGCTACCTGTGATCGGAACGATCTCCGGACACTCCCCCATTCAGCGTCGACGACCTTCTACCCTCAGACCCAAACGCTGGTGAACGTTCGGCAGGATCTCGACACACTCCATACTAACGACCGGTTTCAGGTTGAGATCGTGAGCGATTACCTGCTCGATGATTCTGAACTGGGTGAACCCGACCCCGACACAGTGATGGATCTTGCGATGGATCTGCTCCAACAAGGAGAAGCAGAATCAAACGAAGAAG
This sequence comes from Halorubrum salinum, assembly GCF_024494575.1. Lineage (GTDB taxonomy): Archaea > Halobacteriota > Halobacteria > Halobacteriales > Haloferacaceae > Halorubrum > Halorubrum salinum. The sequence continues at coordinate 114,611 of NZ_JANHDO010000006.1, read as the reverse complement.
CTCGTAAAATGGCAAAGGAGCGTCTTGAAGTCGATATCACCGAACATCGCGACGAGACAGCTGCCTTCTTACGGGACGTCTTCGACGAACAGGAACAGGTTAAACTGAGCGAGGAGCTCTTTGAGTACCTCTCGATCACGAATGATTCGTACGACGAAGCAGACTATATCTACTCCTACACGTTTGAGGAGCTCCAGTCAGGGGCTATCGACACGCACCTCGAAAGTGATCAGATTGATGAGTACATCACCGAACGTGATCGGCGCAATCTCTCGCAAGTCAGATTGGTGAAGAATTTCCCAATCACCACCGTGACGTATGGATATACGCGGTTATCGCCGGAGCCCACCGGCGGATTCGGCGGCGATGAAACGCCGGACGATGATGCGGTTCCGCCGGCCCTGAATCTGTTCCGTAGTGGTGAGTGGGCTGAGGGGCAGATCTTCGCTCGAACAAATGATGCCGAAGCCGTCGTGTTGTCACTCGATAAGACAGCAGTGCGTGAGTGGGTCAGCGAGAACTTCACCGGCGAGTTGGCGATTGATGATCTCGATAGATGGTTCCTCTCGCAAGTAACGGATCCTGGTCGGTTCGGCACCATCGATCCAGAAACTGATCCCGTATCACGTGCGGTGTACACGCTGTTGCATACCTACTCGCATGCAGTTATTGACGCGATTGGGGCACTCTCGGGATACGGACGTGAGAGTTTGGTCGAGCATCTGCTCCCAAGGACACTCTCGACAGTGATCTATAAACGAGCAGATACGGACTACAGTCTTGGATCTATTTTTACTCTGTTTGAAGAGCGATTTCTGGATGTCATGGCACAGATCGAAGAGGCGGAGTTCTGTACCTATGACACCATCTGCCGAACTGATCATAACTGTGCATGCGAGGACTGCCTCTTCCTCTCGAACATCACCTGTGCCAATTCAAACAACAATCTAAGCCGCTCCGTCTTGTTCGGCGGGCCGTTTGATAACGAAGAAATCAACGGATTCCTCTAACAGATGGTAGCGATACAATTTCGGTAGTCAAATAGCGATTTATGAGATTGTGTGTTGTGGGCTTCTACTGATTCGCTTCGGGCCGTCGGTCCCATCCTGGGTCGGCACACCCAAGCGAGTGATGCAGACACTCCGCACAAATGAGGCCACTGTCCGGGTCTCCATAGGAGCTGACATCTGCCGCACGAAGGTCAGCGTGGAGGTCATCACGGAACTCAAGCAGCTCCTCATAATCGTATAGGTCAACTTCCGGACCAGCCTCCCCGACGTACACATAGCCGGCCTGTGTGGCTTCCTCATCGGAAAGCCGCTCGTTGAGTGCCTCTAAGTAGAGCAACAACTGGTAGCTTTCTGTAACGTCTTTTCTTTCTTTGGTGTTCTTGTAATCTAGGACCACCAACTCACCAGCCGGATTCCGATAGATCCCGTCAATATACCCCTTCACAACACCGCCGATATCCTCGAGATACCCTTCAAGAACAAACGGCCACTCTGCTGCATGTTGTGTCCACCCGGGCACAGGAGTAGTGAAGAATCGGTTGACCCCGTCTTTGGCACGGACCCGTTCGCGATCCGAGAGCCCCCGGCGGGTTCCGAGTCTGTCAACGGCGCTGATCCACTCATCTTTCGCGGTATAGTTGTGCCAATATGCCTCTTCAGCGACGTCGTGGAACAGTGTCCCAACCGCTGCATAATCGATCTGCGGATCCGATGACTCCGCGTCACCTGAAGTATCTACTAGCCCTGAATCATCGAACGCATACACAACATGGTCAAGATAATGGCGGCGAGGACAGGATTTGAACGTCTCGAGCGAGGAGTGGCTGTGCTCACGCGCGATTTTCTGCTCTATGTCGACACTGCCTGGGTTCGCTCGAAGGTCGAAGTCCGTCGGATCCACTGGATCAAGTTCGCCAGCACGGAGCTGCCCGGCAAAATCCAGCAGTTGGGATTCTGCTTCCCCGGGATCGACCACGTTCCCCCAGTACGTGATATTCTCTTTCGTCTCAATAGTGCGGTCGTTGACGACGTCTGTTAGGTCGATCGCGGACTGTGGGTGCTCATCTTTGAGTTGCTCGAAACTGCTCGTCAGCGCACTCCAGAGGTTCATTTTTGCGCCGCTAACGCTCCATTCAATCCCGTTTCCGAGGTACTGATCGATCTCACCAGCCGCCACTTGATTGTCATCGGGTTCACCACTGTTTCCGTAGAAGAACAGGTGTTCTTTCGCTCGGGTGATCGCAACGTGGAGCGTCCGCCATTCTTCATGGAGGTCCGCGAGATCTGTAGTCAGCCAGTCTTCATTATTGCCGTCCATCTTCTTTTGAAGGACATCGTAACAGAAGTTTATCTCAGCGTGATTCCCTGGAACGCTCGGCCACTCATCATCCGAGAGGTAAGGAATCAACACAACCTCGAAATCGAGCCCCTTGGCCCCGTGGACCGTCATCAGATTTACTTTGTCATCGACTTTTTCGGCTGATTCGATACGACCCTCAATCGTCTCACGAGAGATCGTCTCCTGTAGGTCGAGGTGGTCAACGAAGTCACTCGTCAGCATCGACTGAATCCCCTTGTCGTCGTAACCTTCGATTTTGTTCTCAAGTTGGGCTAGATCTTGCCGCTCATCTTCTGTGAGATACCACTGGATCTTGGTTCGGTCAAGGAACTTCTCATAAAACCCACTCAGCGAACTGGTTTTCCGAGCTTTCTGCAGATAGGTAATGTCTGAAATTGCCCGCTCTACCCGCTCTGATGCAGCAAAATCGCTCGGATCAGCATCAACCAGTGAGTCATAGAGCCCATCGTCCTCCTGACTCAGCAGCCGGAGATCGGACTCTGGCAGGCCATAGAGATGTAGGAGCACTCGATAGAGATTCGTGTCGTCGTGGTGATCAACTAAGAGTCGGAAGTAGGAGAGGACAGTCTCCACACCAGGGGACTGCTCACCATCTGAATTTGTGGAGACCGAGAATGGGATACTCTCAGCGTCGAGCTGTTCGGCGACAGTCCGAGCATGGCTGTTCTTCCGGACAATGACTGCGATTTCATCTTTCTCGTACTGGTCGATCTCATCGAACCGGCCTTGTAATAGATGGGAGACGGTCGAGGCGACTTGTTCAGCTTGAGCCTCCCGATCAGGGTAGCCATCGACCTTCACAACTTCATTCTCACCTCGCCCACGATGGGCCGTCAGTTCATCAGTGTGACCGAGATTCGCTGTGAAGTCCAGAATACCCTGATACGAGCGGAAATTAAGGTTCAGATCTATCGACGTGATGTCTGGGAAGATATCGGTTAGATCTTCCAGATTCCCCGGGCTCGTCCCTCGCCACTCATAGATCGCCTGATCAGTGTCTCCGATCACGAGCACATCCGAATCTTGCCCAAGGGCGTCAACAACGTCGAGCTCTGCATGGTGGGTGTCCTGAAACTCGTCACAGTAGACGTAGTCCCATTCGGCTCGGATCTCATCGCCGACGGTATCGTCGTTGAGGAGCTCTGCAGCGCTCTGGATCAGCCCATCATAATCGAGTGCGTTCCGCTCTTCGAGGGACTGTTCATAGATGCGGTAGGCTTCAGTGAAGTCGTGGGCCTTCCGGTACAGATCGACGTATTCCTGGAGTCGAATGAACGGGTTCTGATCGATTACCTGGAACCGATTCGAATTCGGATGACCAGTAAAAAGTGACGCAGCGAGCGTTGCGTTTGACCCAGACAGACCGTCTCGGCGGAGATGCTCCTGAACATACTCGACTGTCTCCTCGAACTCCCAGAGATAGTCTGCAATCTCAGTCAAAAATTCGGATTCTCCATCGAATTCATCTATAATCGCCCGTAGCTCTTTACGAAGATCGATCAACCATTGTTTCATCCGGGGGCCTGCACTACCACCATCGGCAAAGAGTGTATCCAGATCCCAGAGTGTCTCACTAGTGTGTTGGATCTCTTGGACAGCCCGGTGTGCTCGCATCACGTCAGACTGGGCTGGAAGCACCGATTCGACATCATCAGGAGAATGGCCCGAGCGTTTGATCTCGCCGATAAAATCGAGTGTATCTTCGAGGATGTTATCTCGAGTGCCGTCACTTCCTGGCGTCATCGGTTCGATAAGGTCGAAGTCGATCTTTTGTACTATCTCCTGTATGAGCGTCGCACTTGTGCTCTCAGTAATCAGCTCGAAATCCGGTGGGTGGTCTGTGTAGTATGCGTACTCGTTGAGAAGCTGATGACAAAACGAGTGATAGGTGTATGAAGAGATATTGTAGCCAAGCGTTGAGTCCAGCTCTTCAGCCACTCGTGTTTCGACGTTCGTTGCCGCCTTGTTCGCAAACGTCAGTGCGAGGATCCGTTCTGGGTTCGCCCCTTGCTCTTTGATCTGGCGTTCGATCTTCCAGACCATGGTGGAGGTTTTACCGGTCCCAGCCCCGGCATTTACGCGGATTTGGGATTCGTCCGACTCGATAACCGCTGGCTGATTCCCCTTTGGATCGATATCGTCTGTATCCGACTCTGGCTCCGACATTAGAACTCGACCCCCCAATTGAAGCGTGGTTTACACATGTCTTTGTATTCACAGTACCGACAGGTTGATTGGAGTAGGCCAGACCTCCATGACTCCGGGATCGTCGTATCCGCTTGGGTAATGTTACTCACAGTTGCTTCCAGTAATTCGTGATTCGACTCACTGTATTCAGAATGCCACTCTGTAAGATCTCGCAGTTCTGGCTCCACAGCGACGCCATCGATACCACTGCCGTCAGTCGTCGTCACTGACTCATGAAGCCCAACAACGACATAGCTCACATCATTAGTATCGACGTCTTGGTCCTCACTTACCCCCCTAATCGCCAACTCAGCCCGAAGTATCGATGAGATATATCCACCGCTATACTCCTCTTGCGTAAGGTATTGGTCTGCTTTGTTCTCTTGTGGGTGAGAGAACGTAATGCCACGAAGCGTTGGAACATAGTCATAGACAACGAAGTGACCGTTATTCTGCCTACTAAGCAAGTCAACCCCCGTTTTTACTGTTCTCCCGGCCACCTGGATCCCAGTTGCTGTGCCATGTTCGACGGCCGATGACAGGTGATCGTCCCAATAGTTCTCAAGGTATGTCTGCAGAGCTCGCTTTGTGACTGACTTATCGAATTCTTCCTGCCGGTCAGACAGGTAGAGCCCGTCGTCGGTAAACCGATCCCACTGTCGGTCGACAAAGTTTATCGCCATCTGTGCTGCCGCCTCACTGCTTCCCTCAACCGAATTGAATGTGGTCAGTAACGCTATTCGCAGAAGCTTTCCACGCCGATTGAAACTTTGTGTATTCTCTTCGGGTCGGATTTCGAGCGCATGTGTATACTCCCACTTCTGTGGACACGCAAGGTATGTCTCAATCTGATCGAAATCCAGCATTTCAGCACTCATTGGTCACCAACCTCCCCACGAGCCATCTCTATCTGGCGATAAACCGCATCAGAAAACCGCGGGTCGATCTCAGCTGATTCGATAAGGCTCTGTATTGCGCCAAAGAGCTGCTCTGCATCTTCAAGCGCAACATCTTGATCACCAATTGATGCAGCAGCGCGGACAGCTTCGAGTTGCTCCCATGGCTGTTCGAGGATAATTCGCGACACGTTTCCAGTCGTGTAGACGTCACGTTCGTATTCACCCTCGCCAATCTGCGGGATCTGTAGGGTGTCAGTGATCTGCCGAAGATACCGAGACGGCTGGTATGTACGGTCAAGGGTATCGCTGTCCGCTTCATAGGTGCAGAAATAGAGGTGGTCCTGTGCAGATCGGGCCCCGATTGCAAGTTTCCGTCTGTCCAATTGCCGGTAGTATTCGTTGAGTGGCGACACTGCTTCCATCTCTGCTGGTCGGAACGTGTCTGTAACCGTCTCCGGAGAGACATCCGTCACATTCGGGAAGCCAGTCATCTTTCGCAGCCAGGCGGTCGGGAACAGTGGGGTCAGTGCGAGCCCTTCTGGGTATTCTCCTTCAACGACGTTGAGGAGGAAGACGGCCTTCCGCTGATCGTTTTTCAATACGTTGACTGTGTCCACCAACACGCCTCCCTCTTCGACATCAAGATCATCCGAGTGACTCGAGGTCTGGTAATCCGTCACCGTCCGTTCAAGAATCGAGTTGAACCGGGGCCAAGTCGCATCCAAATAATCAGCGTCATCGACGAACTCGGCCACCTCGAGTAACATCTCCACATGCGAAAACTGATTTTTTGCCTTCGCCTCTTCTTCGGTCTTCGCGATTCGGTCTTTGAGTTGGGTAAGCCGGATCCACGCTTCGAGTTGCCCGACTAAGCTCTGGTTTGAGCGGACGTCTTCGACAATAGCATCCAGTGTATCGGGTTCGATGTCGAGTCGAGTCGTCAGTAGCGTCTGTGCCGTGTCCGACTGCTCATGAATATATGTCGCAAGCCCGTGTAGCTCTCGAACGGAGGGGTCCTGATCAAGGCCAAGCACTGTCGCGGATGCAACAGGGATCCCAGAATGTTGTAGAGCATGGCGCGCTTCCGGTATCGGTCCATTTGCATCCTTTAGCAAGACGCCGATTTCGTCGTACCGGAGATCATGCTTATGCCGGAGATACTCGATTTCATTTGCGACCGTCTGGAGCTGTTCCTCGAACGTTAGCTCCTGAATCAAATACGTATCGTCGGCGAGAGACTCATCGTCGGTAGCTATCTCTTTTCCAGTGGCAAGGTGCTCAGCGATTTTTGAATGTGCCTGGTTTAGATCCCTCTCTGTTGTAAGGGGTTCTGTAGGACTCTCGAGACCGCTACTCTCAGCTGTGCTTTCACCGGGTTCGCTCCACACGCGCTCGATACTCGAATCCGATTCTGCGAGACACACGAGCTCTGCAGATTCAGCTAGGTAGCTCAAGTAGGTGCGTTCAATCGAATTGAATTCCTCGAATTCAGCTACAATGATGGCGTCATACTCGCGTTGCGCCTCTGCCAAGACATCTGGATCCTCAATCGTCTCCAACGCGTTCTGGAGCACTCTCGCCCGCTCGGTTTGCCCGCGCTCGTCGAGCCGATCATGGAAGCGTTCGTTGATAGACGCTAACTCGGTCAGGAAATCATCGTATTCCCCCGTTCCGTCAATGTCGAAACCACCTTGCCAGGTGGCATCCATTAGGATTTGCCCCACATCTCGACCGAAAGAATCCAACTCGGATGGTCCCTCGAAATACTCATGATCCCAGTCGTGCTGGTCAATGACCAGCGCGAGAAACTCGATACGCTCTTCATATGAAATAATGTCCAGCGATGTCTCGCGGGCGAGCAAGTTTCGAGCATGAAATGCGACCGACTGGACGTTTGGGACACCGATCAGATCCAACTCATCACCGAGTGACTGGGTGAGATCTGCGATACCAGTCGGAAGCCGTTTGAGGACGAGAATATCCTTCGTATCATAGTCCTCCTGCAATCGCTCATACAGGTCAACGAGATACGGCACAAGCGACCCGCCTTGAAACGGAATTTCATGAATCGTCCCAGACAGACTCCTCCTACTCATCGATGCCCCTTCTGCTACGGAGCCTGCTGTTAGTTTTCTCTCGCTTCTGACTTGTATATCCGGAATCATCTGAACTCATAAAACTATCTCTGTTGCGATCTACTCTTCCGAAGCGGAATAAGGGTATTCCAGTCAAGTGAACAAGCTATCTGTCTTGTTGAAGAGCGTGAGATGGAGACGTGCGAGGCTACGAAGAAATTGAACGCTTCCGACTGTCCCGACTCCGTGAAGCCTCACTCGTTCCGTCGCGGCGCTATTACCGCGTGGCTCAACAAGGGTCACTCGAAGGAACTGGTGTCCGACCGGATCGACGTATCTACCGATGTTATCGAAGAACACTACGACCAGCATACAGAGGGAGAGAAACGGCAATTGAGAAGAGGACTATTTGAAATGGACGACTGAGTAGTGATCTATATCCGTAGAAAACTGATAGATATCGGACGCATAGGATAACAAGTAGATAGCACAAATCACTACAAGTGACTGTCCCAAGTAAGCCCGATCTGGTTATCAGCCCGATTTTATAATACGAATTAGTATAATTTGTTCCACTTACCGAGCCGGTGACGGACGATTCTACAGTGCCCATTTCCTCCTCTCATTCTCCATACAGAACCTGTATCATCTAGTTTACTTGGAAATCCAGTAAAAATTATTTTTAGATTTTTCTCATCAATTTCTCCTTCTTCGTGATGATGTCCAAGAAAAATAAACCATTCCTCATTAGTATCTTTTATTAGCTGATCAAATGTCGATAGCTCCATATCTATGCTCTTTGGGTGTGCGATGAGCACGTTCGGTCCTTTATACTTTTGTTCGAACTTTGTCCAATCAAAATCGGATATATTATTGAAGGAACTGGAATTCAGTCCTAGAATATTGAACCCACCCATAGACCCCCAGTTAGCAGTCTGATCAAGTCTGTTTATATTGGGAAGAGAAGAAATTGATGAAATTCTACTCTCTACTTTATTATCATGATTTCCAGTTACAAACAATACCTCAACATCCATATCACCAAGTTGATCAAATTTCTCTTTAACATTATTGTATCCGTATTTATCCACTCTGTGGTCGAACAAGTCTCCAGTGTGTAATATGCCATCAATATTCCACTTATCAGATAGTTCAACTAATAGATCTAAAACATTAAATTCATATCCATTTATATACCGAGAATCAACATTGGTTGTTCGATTTCTATATCCAAAATGGGTATCACCTACTACCAAGAAGTCAAAGGCATCGTTTGAGACTCTTCTAACCGATGTATTGTCAGTCTCAGCTAAAAAATGCCCCCCATCCGATCTAGACCGCAGCTCGACATCTTTTAATTCATATTCTTCACCGACTGCCCAACATATGTTCAGTGGTTCGTTATCTGATAACCGAAATTGATGAGTAGTACCATTTGACCGCCGCACTCTCAAACTTGCTACTTTCGGCTCATTTACGTCAATCCGGGTCAGGATGACGACTTCATTTTCAATATATTTTTCAAATTCACCAACCATGATAATTGGAAACTAATATTATTTAGATAAAAAGGCCGTGTGATTATAACAGCTGTGTTAACTGTATGGTTTTATTTATTATTCATGCGACACATATTTCCTCCTTCTGCTACTTCCTCCAACGACTGAATTCTTCATGGAAACCTCTTCTTGCTCTGCTATGTGAGAGTATTCCAATCATTCTGATTGTGATCGTGTTATTCAGACAAGTTGTTATGAGGTAACAACTCTACTGCCAATAGAGTCAAAAGGTAGTGATTCTCGTAAAGCCGTGTAAACCCGTACTAGTATAAATAAATAGACCTACACGAGAACACAGCCAAGGTGGAGCCGTGTAAGTCATACCACACGCCCGGGCATCGATAACTGATCGAGACGCCTGACAGTAGTTCGACGAGTCGGCAGAGTACGTGGGTAGCCAACAAGTCCACGCGGTACTGTTCGGCACGGACTAGGACATCCGTTAGCATCTCCAGCCACGGTCAATGTTAGAACTCATTTCCTGGGCCTAAGATCCCCTCTTCTATCTATTCTATTCAGGAATCGAATACTATTCTAAAATAGCTCTATCGAGAGGAATAGAACGCTATTCAAACTATTCACCACAGAGTTAAGTCGTGAGGGGATGATACTGTTGAATAGTATGAATGGCTCAGATAGCAAGAATAGTATAGATAGCACAAATAGCCCAAATGGCCCATATAGCTCGGCACAGACCGGCGGGAATTCTCGCGCTGTGTCGGTTTGTATGCTGAAGGGGGGTGTTGGCAAATCAACGATCGCAGTCAACCTCGCCCGACAGCTGGCTGCTCAAGATCACGATGTTCTCCTCATTGATCTTGACCCGAACGGTCACGCATCCGTCGGATTAGGCTATGACGACGAATACCACAACACAGAGGAAACCATTGGTGATGTCTTCTTCGACGATGCTGACCCGACCTCTGTCGTCTATGATACCGGCTACGAGTTCGACATCCTCCCCTCCAGCGAGGATCTCGAGCAGGTCGAGCGAGAGATCGTCGTGGGCGACGTGTTCCAACCCTCTGCGCTGCTCAAGCGGGAAGTCGTCGACCCACTCCTCGGAGACACGTACGACTATATTGTCACGGATTCGCCGGCGTACCGGTCCCGACTCACGGACAACGCGCTTGTCGCGACGGCGAATCTCGTGCTTCCGCTCGCGCCTGGAAACGAGGCGATGGCCGGCTTGGAGCGAACCATCGAGCGACAGATCTCTCCGCTTCGGCAGCATATGGACGTTGACGTCCTGTCGCTGGTTCCGAACATGTTGAGCGGCCGTATCGATCAACAAACTCAGGATCGCCAGCTCCTCGAACGTCTCAACTCGCACGATAGCCTTCAGGATCGCATCCCAAATTTCGCGCGGATCACGGACTGGGAGGCTGTCGACGCCGGCGATCTCAAACCCTCACCGGGCATCCGGGACCGAACCAGCATCACGAAGGCCTACGGCGAACGCAAACCCCTGCTGGACTACGATCCAGCCTGTGACCAGTTGACGTGTTTCGACGAGTTGGCGCACATCGTCGAGGCCGGCGAGGTGGTCCGTCATGAGTGAGGACGATCCGTTCGCCGACCTTGGGGAGACGCTCGAGGATGAACCGGATGACGACCCACAGGATACGGATGACGCATCTGAATCGGAGACGACCGAGGAGACCTCTGCTCGGGACTCGGTCGAGCCGCGGGACCCGATAACCGACACTGCGTTCAGCTATGAGGCTGCCAAACAGCGGCCCTTCTACGCCCGTGAGGCTACGATTGAGGACTTCGATTCTTGGCTGAAATACGAATTGGAGCGGGAGCTCAACCAGCAGGGCTACCAGAAAATCGTCGTTCGTGAGATGACCGATGCCCTCCTACGAACTGTCGTGGAGGAGGATCTCGTGGATGAAGTGGCCGAACGGTTCGAACAGGCCCGCGAATCTGCTTCTTCAGAATTGTCTGAATAGAATACTATTTTAAAATAGAATGCTATTCCACAATATCTTCACAGCCGATACTTCACGCTGTGGTCCACACGTTGAGGACGACGAACTGATCCGGTGGGAGTACCCGACACTCGGAACGATCGCGACGATTCAGGAGGTGGACTATGGACAGTGACGCTGTGCTGAGTCCTGACCGAGTGTATCGATACCGCCTCAGTCGAACGTGGGACCGAGATAATCCAACGCTCGGCTTCATTATGCTCAACCCGAGTACGGCCGATGAATCCGAAGACGACAACACGATCCGGCGCTGCCTCGGCTACGCGAAAGACTGGGGATACGGATCAATACTTGTAGGAAACCTGTTCGCGTACCGAGCGACTGATCGGTCGCAGCTTCGCGAATACGACAACCCAATTGGTCCCAAAAACGATGAACACCTCCGTTCGATCTGCGAGGAAGTGGACATGACTGTCGTTGCGTGGGGCACGGATGGGGCGTTGTACAATCGGGGTCCCGAGGTCGTCGAAATGCTTGATACCGACCTCTACGCATTGAATAGGACGAAGGAAGGACACCCTAACCACCCTCTATACCAGCCGAAGGATGCGGAACCAGAACTGTTTGATTATGGCTCTACCGGAGGTGATTGAGTAGATGCCGAACCAGCTCAGGACCACCGGTAACGGAATCATTCTCCAAGTAACCAAACCCCCTCAGAGTGCCAGCGTTGCCGAAGAGGACTCCGACAGCGACACGACCCACCGCGGGATGGCACACGAATCCAGCACTCGGGAAATGGCTACCGCGCGGAGAGTTGTTTAAACCAGGTGAGCCATAGACAATCGGTGAAAGTGTAAATGATTCGGGTCGGTGAATCAGTTTAGCCGTCAGGAAGTGCGTTCGACCTCAAGACGGCCGTGATTCTCTCGATTTGGCCCCGTGTAGTACGTCCCTTCGAGTGTTTCAGATTCAGGGTCGTACTCAACAGTGGTCGTCCCAACGTGTTGGTCCAACTCGTCATGGAAGTCGGTACCCTGATTGTTGTAATTATAGGTTAGTGTGGTTGGTCCGTTGCCGGTTAGGATGGTCGCACCCGTGCTATTTGAATTCGAGTTCGGGCCGACCAGCTCGACGAGAATCTGGTCCCACGACTGCTTGATTCGCAGAGTTGCCTCCATCTTCACGAGGCCGTGTCCGAGCTCGTTGACGGCAGCCACGTCTTCGTCGTCGTACTCGTCCGTGTCTGTGTAGAGGTGGCCGGTCCACTCGCCGCTGAGATCTGGTGGTGATCCTATTGCCACCGAAATCGGCCAGACGTTCCACAGTCCTCTCGCAACAAGGAAATATACTGCTGTTGACGCCAGTACGAACGAAATCGTCACGTTGGTGAATATCTCGTACCCCGTGAATAGGGCGACTGATGGGCCGAGATTATTAGCTATCAGAACACCCGCCGCACCGATCGCAAAAAGGGTGACACGGCGCCGGCGCAGCCGGTCGGTCGAGAACCCGTGGGTCCCGCGCATTAGAGGTCGTCGAACATCGACCGCATCTTCTCGATGTACTCCTCAGCGTCGTCAGTGTTCCACTGCGTGTTCTCATCTCCGAACAGGGCCTCCATCTCTGACACCTGATCGAAGCCAGTGATGTCCGTGCTGTCCCGTTCAAACCAGGAGAGTACGCTGTCGAACCGATCGGTGAGATCAGACGTTTTTAGCACGTGGTCGGGGACATTGTAAATCAGGCACTCGATGTAGTAGGAGGGCGTGTCGAGAGTGAGCCAGTGGTTATCGTTGTAGTGGCCTCTCGCGTTTTTGAATATCCGCACAGTCTCGCGGAAGTTGTCGTGTTTCGCGTTCCCGTTCTCGTAGTGTACCTTCGGGAAGTTGACCCACCACTCGTCACTCATGAGAGGCTTGAATATCATCCCCTCTGTGTATTCGGGGTCTCCATTCTCGGGGTAGGAATGGTAGATGCGGTACTCCTGGGCGGCGACCACGTCAACGTCGATGGGAAGCGGGTTGTGACGACCCGATATCTCGATTGCCTTTCCAGAATTATCGATGGGGTCCTTCAGTCGGTTCTCGCGATAGAACTGCCGCAGGGCTTGTACGACGCTATCACGAAAGCCATCGTCGTAGCCGTAATCAGCCGGGGAGTTTTCATCGTGGTACCGGTCCCGCTGCTCGGCGGTGAGATCGCTGAGGTCCCGCCTCCAAGGGGATCGGAGTTGTACAATCAGATCGAGGTCGCTCGACCCTCTCGTGTTGGTGTAGTTCTTGTAGGATCCCTGCGTGTAGATCGTGAACGCGTTGATGTCGGTGTGCTGAACAAGAGCTGACCGATCGCGATTCAGGTCACCCTTGATCCTCGCTCGGGCAGTCTTTGAGTTCTGATTTGCTGCTGTCCTTCGCTTGGCCCATGTGTCTGGGATCTTGGACTTCCGAACCGCCATTAATCGCCCGCCTCCGCTTCGGTTTGGGATGTAGTGTGTTCAATGGACATCCAGATGAAACAACGGCCGCCGGTGGCTTAAGCGTAGGTAGACCGGTGTGGAAGTGATAATTACCACTGGAATTTGCCAGAAGGCGGGCCGTTCCCACGGGAACAAAAGGGGGGTCGGGTGGCAATTTGAACCGGCGCAGAAAGTTTATATAGCGATATACAATTTACTAAGAGCCTATGCCGCTAAGAATGACTCTCGCACCCGATACCACCGGACAAACTCTCACAAAACCAAATAGCGCCCAAAATAACATACTTTGTCTTAGTTGAGTAAGACAGAGTAAACTCTTAGTGACCCCCACCCGTGGCCCCAAACGAGGCAGAATCAGAATCATGGCCGACGCTTCTATCGACGCGCGCTCCAGCCCGATCGGCGCTGCTGGAGGGGCGTTCCGACGGCACAACCCCCACACTACGGAGGCCCAATGACGGGCCGCCGCTCCGTCGAGACCGCGATTGACGATACGTTCACGAAGTACCTCACCGACAAGGGCAAAGGCGACGCCGGCGAGCAAGGCGCGTACCGGACGGACGCCGAACGCGAGCTCCAGCGATTCCGGCGCTGGTGTCTCGGCGAGACCGCCGACTCGGCGAACGCGTCACCGCCGGAGTCGTGGGCGGGCGTCGTCGACGGCGACACCGTCCGGTTCGCTGACCTCGACACGACGGTGTTCTCGGACTACGCGCGGTATCTCTCGACCGCCGGGTACGCCGCCGGGACCGTCCTCACCTACTACGCGCACGTGGCCTCGTGGTGCGGGTGGGCGCACGCACAGGGATACATCCCGCGCCACTACGCCCGGGAGTCGGACGCCGAAGACCCGCTCCCCGAGAACGACGGCCGACGTCCAGGCGACCAACAGGCGTGGGAGCCGATCCACCGCGACCTGATCACGCAGTTCGTCGACCGGCGAGTCTCAGAGGCGTTCGACGCTCTCGGCGCGATCGAGGTTTCGCACGCCGACCGGGGCGACCCGGAGAGCGAGACGTGGCAGGCCAAACAGAAAGCGCGGTTCGAGGCGTACCAGCGCTGTCGCGAACAGGCGCTCGTGTACGTCGTCGCCTACACCGGCCTGCGCGGGTCGGAGTTCCTTTCGGCGCCGAAGGAGGACCGTGAGGGCCGCAACGGCATCCGCTGGCGTGACGTGTCGTTCGCGGACAGCAGCGTCACCGTGTTTCGGAAGAGTCGCGAGTGGAAGGAGGCGTCACTCCCCGAGCCTGTTATCGGCCCGCTGCGCCGGTACGCCGAGGTGCTGGACGTCCCGGACTCGTGGCCGGTGTTCACGACGCTCCACCGGCCGTCGCTCGCCTCACACGTCTCCGACGGACTGGGTGATGCCGGTCTCGACGACGACGCGATCGAGAGCGTCCGGGTCGGGGCGCCCGACCTGATCGTCGCCGCCGAACACGACCTCGACGCGCCGAAGCCGCTCACCACCGACGGCGCCCGGTCGATCATGGAGCGACTCTGGACGCACGACGAGCTCGCCGAGCGTCGCGACGAGCTGGACCTCTCGCTCGACGGCGACTACCTCGAACTCCACGGCGGACGCCGGGGTGTCGGGGAGGTCCTCGTCCGGCAGTTCGGCTACGCCGCTGCGGCGCGGTACCTCGACAACAGCGAGGAACAGGTTCGCGAGGCGTACCAGCACATTGAGGCAGCCGAGCGGGCTGACATGGCGACTGAGGCGTTCTCGCAGACGGACAACCGCGTGAACGAGCGGTAGCCGTCGACGCCTGTTCTATTCTCTACCCCGCTTTTGCCGCAAAGACGAGTAGCACGATCCCGATGACGACCATAATTGTCCCGCCGATTCCGCCATCATACGCAGCCTGTTGGCCTCCAGCGACGAGGAATCCGAACCCCAACAGCCCCGCGATCACCGCCACGATACTTTCTACAAACTTGTCAAACAACCCCATTGTCGTGGTCAAATGATGATTGGCAAGTACAAATTGGTACCGGGGTACTGGTGAAAGTATAATATCGGGTGTTAAACCTCTCTCTTTCCAGAAACATCGAGATAAGCATTATTCCTCTGGGAAGCCGTCCGGTCCTGATGATCGACCTCCAGCCCCGTGGACAGCCATGACCGCCGCGACTGCCACGGCCGCCGGGATCGCGGTGAACAACAGAGCACCACCACCAATCCCGAAGAGCCCCAATGTAGACTCTTCCAAGTAGGCCGTTCCTGAATAACCTGCTAAGCCAGCAGTGGATCCGGCGATAAAAATGACTGTTAACCCTACGATTGCGGGTCTCGTGACAACCCACACCAGCAAATCACGCGGTAGAACATACGCGAACGGGATGGCGAGAATCAAACCACCGACCATTACCAGGGAGGTAGTCCCCTCCGGTTTGACGACCCCGCGGAGTGTGGCGCTCAATGCGACTGCGGATGCCACGGCACATAGTACGAACGCCGCTCCCGCACGACCCGTCACCAGATTGCGGAACGAGGCCGACTCTTCCGGCCATGAGACCATATGCGTATGTTACACTCTTATCAAATAAATCTCAGGAGACATAGTAGGTATCATGGTAGTCTGACCACTTGCGTATCACTAAACTCAACTGTAACGCCAATAGAACAAATGACACAGCAGACAAGGGTTGAGAAGTAAAGTATTGACAGGATGGCACAAAGAGAATAAAATAGGTTCTGAGTCGCTCGCCGGCGTCGAGGGCGTCAGTCTCAGCGGAAGTGAGGTGTCCGGTGTCGGCTGACTGTTCGCCTCTCTGTAGTGTATCGTGGTCGCTCATAGGGGGTTGTGCCGGTCGTGCCGGTGTGTAGTTGTAGGCGCGTCCGTACGGCGTAAATCGGTCCGGGGGGACAACCAGCGATCAGCGGCAAGCGTTCGTTACTATACAATAGTAACGTTCGAAGCGGCTACTTGTCGTCCGGGAGCGCGTCGTATACGTCACTGAGGGCATCGGTGATTGCTTTGGCCCTCTCGTTTGCTATCCTCTCGTGTTTCTCCTCGCGTTCTTTCCTCCGACGCTTGTCCCGCTCCCGCTGGGCCGGAGTCTTCGAACCGAGAGTAGTGACAGCCACAACTGCTGGCTGAGACGTCCCCTCAAGCTCTTCGAGTAGATCGTCGAATTTCATCACAACGTCTATCGGCACCTCACCGATTTCGTCGCGCTCTCGAAGTTCTTTGAATCGTTCGCGCATCTTCCCAATCAGTTCGTAGAACGCATCGCGGTCTTCACCCTCGGAGAAGTCCAACGCCTTAATTCGCTTGAGTAGGACCTCCGACTCGGTATTTAACCGGCGGACCCATGTGAGAAAGGCATCGTCCCGCTCGACCTCTGCTTCTTGAACCCGCTGCTGACTGGCTAAAACTGTGTCCAGCAGGCCAGAACCGCTCATACTTCGATTCGCACGTGGTCGCACAAAAGGCTTCACCACCACCCGGGTCTACATCGACCGCTTCGCCTGCTCTCCCCCCGCGTCAACAAGTCGCTCGTACTCCTCGCTGTCGCCGGCGCGGAGTCCGAGTCGTAGGAGCAGCCGAATCACGTCGGCCTTCTGCGGGTCGTCCGGGACGTTCATGTTCAGGTCCGCCGCGAGCGTCGAGCCACCTCCGCCATGCGCTCGTCGTCCGCGAGGTGATCGAGGTACGCTGTGAACATGGGGTCGCGGCACCCAAGCGACCGGTTACTGCCCGCGCCTGTCGGACCGACCGAAGAGATGCTCCAGTCCCTGTTCGGCACCGGCGGAAAATATGGTTCCAAGTTCATGGGCCCGCTCCCGGAGCAGGGTGACTGATCGCCCGCGTATTCGTTCTGTTTCAGAGCCACGGAAGCTGATCCGCTGAACTCACGCGCTGTATCTCGCACACCGTCCCTGTCAGTTCTTAAGTATTTCAACGGATCCAAGAATTAGTACTGAGTAATAGACAAAGCAGCATCCGGGTTTGGAGTCTATACCACGCGTATGTCCTAACCCAACTCGGACGTAGCTTTTTGGAGGCGCTTGTTCAAAGGTTACCAGACGTGTATGGCTGAGGCACCGGATACCGAACGGCAGGCGGTCGAACCCGATGCGAGAGAGGTCCTTAGCGTGTCCCAGCTGAACGACAGGATTGCGTCGGTCGTCGAGGACGCGCCTGCCCTCGGCGGTGTCCGCTGTATTGGCGAAGTTACGGATCTCTATCAGAACAGTACGGCGCTCTACTTCACGCTCACCGACGGTGAGGCTGAGCTCCCCTGTATGATCTGGGCGAACCGTTACCGGGAGATGGAGGCCGACCTCGAAGACGGCACCGAGGTCATCCTCGAAGGCGATATCGACTACTGGACTGAGGGCGGGAAAATCGACCTCAAGCCGTGGGAGGTGATCGTCGTCGGCGACGGCGACCAAGCGGCCGCGGTTGAGCGACTGCGCAGCGAGCTTGACGAGCGTGGCTGGTTCGACGACGAGCAGAAACAGCGCCCGCCGGCGTTCCCAGAGCGGGTCGGTGTCGTGACCTCACTCCGGGGCGACGCTCGCTACGACGTCCAGAGCGCGATCCACGAGCAGGACCCCACCGTCGACATCCTGGTGAAGGATGCGACCGTCCAAGGGTCTGAGGCACCGACATCCATCGCGAACGGGATTCACCATCTGGACCGCTCCGAGGACGTCGACGCGATCATCGTCGGCCGCGGTGGCGGGAGCGATTCGAACCTCCAAGCGTTCAACACCGAGCGCGTCGCGGAAGCGATCTTCACCGCGAACACACCGATTGTGACTGCCATCGGCCATACTGACGACCGACTGATTGCGGATTGGGTGGCCGATATGGCCGCGATCACGCCGACCACCGCCGGCGAGTCCATCGCCACGTCTCGGAATGACTTTCTCGCAAGCGAGGTTGAGCCGCTGAAGCAACAGCTGGAGGCCGCCTACGAGACCTTCGAGCAGGCGCACGAACACGAGCAGGAACTGGCCGAGGCAGTCGAGGAGGCGACTGTTCCCGAGGGGCTTCCGCCGGTGTACTACAAGGTCGCCATCGCCGTCCTCCTCCTACTGTTACTGCTCATTACCGCACTCTGGTTGGGGGTGTTCTAAGCGATGGCGAAAGACCCAGAAATCAACCGTCGAGTCGACCAGGTCGAAGAGATCATCGACCAGCTCGATACGGATGACGTCTCGCTCGAGAAGGGTGAGGAATTACACAAAGAAGGAAAAGCTCTGTTGAACGAAATCCGCGAACAGCTCAACGAGGGTGAGGGAACGATACTGGAGATTGAGTAGTCACCAAGAGGATCGGGGCAGTCACCTCAATTGATCAGAAGCCTAAGTTGGGTAATTCCGTCGAGACCATCTAAGACCAGATGCTATTCTAGCGTTTATTGAAGTTTAAATTGGGATTATATCGGATTAATCCTAGTTAACTAACGATTTCCACTTAATCCCTCAGAAGTATCGACCACCGTGCGCCAACACACAGTGTCGGTGGCCAAATCCACACAAATATGATTACCAGATCGGTGACCATCGAAGAGATTGACGACCTATACTTGATGTGGAACGACCACATCAACGCTTCAGCCCTCTATCGTCGTGCCCTCCGCGAAGAGATGGACGTTCGTGGCGTGGATCCCGACGAATTCCGAGACCTCCTTGAGCGGGCCCGCGAGCAGGGCTACACACTCGAAGAGATCGCTGAAACCACAAACCGCTTCGCTGATCTCCAGTCGCTCGTGGAAGATGCGGATCGCAAGCCGCCAGCTGGAGATACCCCAAACGAATAATTCGCGATGTCAGAGAACAAGACTCCCTCCGACTCTGAGCAAAGCGCTGAAAATCAGTCACTGTTGAACAAAAGTATCGCTCGGCAGGCGGGGCTCACGATCGTTTTCCTCAGCCTCGTCGCTGTGGAACCAGTAGCCGCCCAGGACAACGCGGTCTGTAGCGCAGATAACCTTCCGAGTATGATTGAGGGATTCTTCCAGCTGACTACTGCGCTGGGGATCGTTGGCCTCGCCATCGTCTGGCAGGCTGACTCCCTCATCGAGATGTTCACCCTCAACCCTGAGCAGAAGAAGGGACTTAAGCGCCACAAGCGCTCCGCGATGAAGTCTGCGGTCGTCCTCGTCGTCCTCGGCCCACTGTACACCGTCGCCGGGTCGATAATGGGTCTCCCGCTGGCAGAGTGCGTGGACCTCGTCCCCTGGTGACTACCCGGTTCCCACAACACACCCCTGATGATACGACGAAAGCTCCCTGTATTCATCGCCGGCTTGCTGGCGACGAGCCTAATCACGGGTATCGTCGCCGCTGACCCGCCACGACCAGGTACGGAGGGGAACGGGCTCACGGAAAACGAGTCGGCAACGCTGTGGTCACGTGATGCGGACAACTACATCAGCCAAGAGGAGTACCGCCAGCGGTACGGCGAGGACCGCTCCGCCGTCCACCAAGTCGCGAACGGGACCGACGTCACGTTCAAACGCCCGCCCGCGACCGCGGCGACGTGGACAAGGAACGACTTCGAGGACCTCGATGCCGGCGGCCCAGATACGTCCATGCATCCGCCGCACGCGGACCTCGAGGACGGCGTCTTCATCGAAGATGCTCACGCAACGATCTTCGCGGTCCAGCCCTCTACTCGTGGCCACCTCGAGTCCGGTGAAACCCCACTCTACATCGCACCGAATGGGACGATGCGCGGGTTCGTTGATTACCGCGTTCGCGTACCCAACGGGAGCTCCTCCGGCAACACGACTATCTCGTGGTCGCTCACGGAGCACGAGATCGAAGAAGTCCGGTTGAAGAAGGACGGCGAGATCATCGCCGAGCGTGACGGGTCACATACGCCTGCTCTCGACTACCAGATCGAGGACGACTGGAGTGCGAATCTCACGTTGGAAGCGGAGATTAGCGTTCGGCTGAAGAAGACTGTCAGGACCGACCTTGGTGACCGGACGGACGTCGACGTCACCTATCGGACGGAATCACGGAACGTCTCCGATTCGATCGCCGTCGAGATCTACGACCTCTCGGCGTATCCCTACTACGCGGAGTACCCCGACGGCGACGCCGGTGTGGCCATCTTCCAGTCGCGGCCGTGGCAGGGATATACGCTCACGGAGGACGGTGAGGCACGAGTCCGTGGCATCTGGCGGTTCTACACGGCTCGGAACACCAACTGGGACACGCTCGTTCGGTCGAACCGGACGGATAGCGCCACCGTCGAGTCAGACGCGATTCCGGTGTACGTCCACGCGTATCCGTCACGCATCGGCCCGCGTGCTGAGCCGGTCCGGGACGGCCCCGAACTCATCGAGACGTGGGGGACTGACCGCCCGTCGCCCGTCGGCACCATCGGCGAGAACATCAACATCAACATCGTCAATCAGTCGTACACGACGACGTACGGCGTCGCCGTTCGGGCGGAGACCATCGACCGCGAAGCGCTCCACGTTGCGGGGATAGTCCGTGGCGTGAACGCCTCGATTGTCGAACCGGATGGGGGCTCCGAGCGCCAGCTCCGGCGCAGCAACCTCACGGTCAAAGTCCTCGAACAGAACCAGTCACAGGCGACCCTCCGAATCGAGCTACGGGACAATCAGACCGGCGCTCCAATCACGCTCGACAATAGCCGTCAGTATCCGATTGGCAGAACCACCCGGAACGGGTACATCACCGCCGCAGATCAGCGCGTCGAGACCAACGAATCCGGCGTTGCAATCGTGACGATCGACGAGCCGGGGATCTACACGGCTCGGTACCATCCGGGTTCGTGGCTTGGCCATAATCCCGCGTACGTAAGCGATTCCGCGACGGCGCGCTGGCATCCACTTGGGACAATCGACGGCTGGTTTGCGCTGGTGTTCGAGGTCGGCTGGCAGCTGCTGCCGTTCTTCGTGATGTTCTACGCCGGCAAGCGACTCCTGCGGATGCTCGGCCCAGAAGACATCTTTGGACAAAACCCATGACTCGAAACAATCCCCACATCAGTAGACGGACCGCCCTCCGAACAGTCGCCGGTGCCGCTCTGGCGAGCGTGGCCGGGTGTCTCAACAACGGTGATTCCCCAGGTGGCGGCAATTCAACCCCGTCCGATGAAGGGGGAATTATCCAGCAAGTCACCGTGGAAGGGACAGAACTCGTCGTCGAATACTCGTCGGAAGAGGGAGTAGATCAGATCAACCTCGTTCAGCCAAATGGGGAGGTCTTCGGTCAACGAGAAACCGCTGCTGGGTCACAGCAGGTCTCCTTCGAGATCGGAACTTCCTACGAGCCTGGAGAGTATACAGTCGTGGCTCTCAGCGGTGATGAAACGCTAGCTGAAAGTTCATCACTGATTCAGCCAGAAATTGGGATTCGAGATGTCGGCCTTTACCGGAATAATCCTGAGAAGCCGTGGGATGAAGTCTACGGAGATACCGAGACAGATCGGCTAAAGAACGGGGAAGCGTACGTTACCGTCGAAAACGCTGGAAGCGGGCCAGAAGCGGTTGTTGAGTTGGTTTTCTCCGGTGATGTCCCAAATCCTGTCGAAGAATCCCGAGGCAGTGGGATGTACGAAACCGAGCAGGTGGTAATCTCACCAGAGGAAACGGTCGACCTATTCAGTAGTTCGTTCCCGTTTGGCTCTGAATCTGAAGAGGGAATGGGATGCTCTCCGGACGGGAACAGCGGCGAATTCACTGTCACAGTCCGGACCCAAGTTGGTGGAGACGACGTGTCGAAAGCCTTCGATGTACAGTACTCCGGATCCATGGAAATGAGTGACTGCGAGGTTTCAATCACGGAGGCCTAACGATGGTGGACCTGATAGACGTCGTTCTCGAGGGGATCAAAGACGTCGTCGATTGGTTCATCGGTCTGTTCATGGACGGTCTTCGGTCGGGGTATCAGACCCTGACCGAAGAGATGTTTGGCACTCCAACTCCTCAGACCGACGGGACGTTCATTTTCGGAGAACCAAGTAATGCCCCTTGGCCAGCAATCCAAGAGGGGCTAATCGGCGGCGAGATCATGTTGATCGCTCTGCTGCTGCTCGTGATGAGCGTTCAGGGTCGACACACCATCCGGATCTTCAATATCGGGAGTGCGTACGAGGCTCGAAAGACCAAGAAGACTGCCTGGGTCGGTGCTTTCCTGATTATTACCTGGTACTGGATCGGAGCGCTCGCACTCTACCTTGTCGATGGGTTCACGATTGCTCTGATGCCGGAGCTGTCCTCGCTGGGCTCTGCTATGCTGCAGTTCATAACGGGGTCGATTACCAATCCCGGTCTTGGTCTCCTGTTTGCCCTAATTGGAGGAATTTCGATGTGGGCGTTGGAGGCGCTGTTCTACATCCGGCAGATTCTCCTCTACGTCTACCTGTACGGGATGCCCATCGCGTTCGCTATTGCGTATGGCAATATCCCTGTCCTCTCTGATGTCGCGATGGGATTCAGCAAACGGTTCGTCCCGTTGGCCATCCTACCCCTGCCTGCAGCGATAGTCCTCAAGGGATACGACTTACTCTACTCTGGAGGGGCGTTGACGCCGGGAACAGCGTTCCTCAAGTATCTCGTCGCGTCTTCACTTCCACTCGTTGCGCTCTATGTCACGTGGAAGACGTTCAAGTACGCGACCCCGCTGACCGCGAAAGTTCTCGGCGGTGCGACCAAGGGAGCGGCTCTCATCGGCGGCGTGGCTGCTGGAGCATACATCGGCGGCGCCGGCGTCGCGACGACCGCCGCCCGGTGGGGCCCGAAAGCCGCTGCGGGACACGCCGTTGCCCAGAAGGCAGCGGCCCGAGGTTCGAACAGCGACGAAGATAGCGGGACGCCGTCCTACCGGCGGACGGAGAACGACCCTGGAAGCTACTAACAATCTATGTCCACCGATCAAGACGCAGCCGCACGGCGAATCATGGACCAGTTCGGTGAGGAGAGTCGCATCCCCTACCTCAACATCGAGGAAGGCGACGTTGGCGTCCTCATCGCCTTCCCGATCGTCGGCCTGTTCATTGCCGGCCTCACCGGCATCGAATCACTCGCCCTCCCGTTCGTCGCAGGGGGGTTCGGGTTCGGCGTCGCGATCGTCTACGTCTCGCCCGACCACCTCAACGCGTGGACGTGGACGAAAGACGTCTATCGCTACGTCAAGCGCCCCCAGATCACGTTCAGCGCCCCGGAGGAAGCCGACAGTAATACCAACGAAACAGAGCGCAACGGGGGCGGGCTCGCGAACTACACGCCGTTCAAGCCCGACGAGCGGACGCAGGACCTCACGAACATCGAGCGGGCGTGGCCGGGCGCTGGCGCGATCCAGCGTGCCGACGGGACGATGGAGGCGTTCATCGAGATCGACCCCGGCAACATGGACTTCGCGATGTCTGACGACTGGGCGCAACTCCAAGACGCCGGCGAGGAGTTCGCCAACAAGGAACTGGACGCGAAGCTCAAACTCCACGCGACGACCCGCTCGTTCCCGGTCGAACAGATCACCGAGAACATCGAAGACCGCCTGAACGACGAGGACGTCAAAGAAAATCCGATCTTCCGGGAACTCCTCGAGGAGTATCGGGAGACGCGGCCGAAGGAGATGCGAGAACGGGGCATCCAGCAGGTGCGGTACTACATCGGCGTCGAGGTCACCCCACTAGAGGTCTACGACCGCTTCCGCGACGAGGGGACGCCGGCCGAGAAGCTGACGCAGTTCCCCGTCATCGGGTTCCTGTTCAACCCGTTCGTGACTCGCCGCGAGGACCTCACCGACGTCGAGCGCCGCGCACAGATGTTCGAGAAGCTGGATAGCCGGGTCAACGACGTGCGCTCGGAGTTCATCCAGCAAGCCTCAGGGTGGTCCGCTCGGCGGCTCAGCACGGTCGAGCTCTTCGTGTTGAATATGGACTTCTGGAACGGCCGCGAACACGACTACGACGACGCAGAGAGCGTCGTTCGCGAACAACCCATCATCGGCCACTCACGCCGGGAGGATGCCCACGATGCGTAACCTCGTCCTCCAAACAGGCGGCGGAGCCGTCGACCAGCTCACGGAGTGGCTCACGAATCCGACCTCAGCTGAAGGTGCGGCTCTCTACATTCTGCTCGCGGTACTGGTCGGGATAGGCGGGAAACTCTTCTGGGACTGGTACACCGACGACGACGAGGAAGAGGTCGAGTTCTCGGACCTGCTCGACGAGGAGACCATCGAACAGGGCGCGGCCGAACGCCAGCTCCTCGACGACATCGCTGAGTCACACAAGACGGTGACGGCGCCAGCGGCAATCGAGTGGGAAACGCGCGCGGCACGGGTCGGCGAGCAGTGGACGACGACGCTGTACATCGCTGACTACCCCGACTACCCCAACGACGGCTACCTCTCCGAGCTCTTCGAGATGACCGACGTCCAGTTCGATCTAACGGCCCACATCACGCCGAAGAACCAGGAGCGGGCCCGGAACGAACTGCAGGACATCGCTGACGACCTCCAGGTGGATGCTGACCTCGAGCAGAGCGTGCGGAGTGCCTACCTGCAGGAGCGCGCCAACGAGGCCGCAGCGACGTACAAGGCCGTCGAGAACGGCGCGAACGTCTTCGACCAAGGGATGTTCATTACGGTCAGAGCCGACGAGAAGGAGGACCTCCGCGACGCCGTCCAGAAGGTCAAGAGCGCGCTCCGCGACGATCCGGCGAACCTCACGCCGAAGACGGCGATCTGTCGGCAGGATCTCGCCCTCCAGTCCGCTGCACCCATCGGCGACAACGAGTTCGGGCGGACGTCGATTGCGCTCGGCGGCGCCGTCGGCGCGTTACTCTCCTCGCCGCACAACGCGACGATTCTCGAGGAAGGTGGCGTCGAATTCGGGATTCACAAAGACAACCAGAGTCCCGTGGTCATCGACCCGTTCGCGCGGGACAACGGGTACGCGATGTTCACCGTCGGGGACACCGGTTCGGGGAAGTCGTTCAGTTCGAAGCAGAATTTCATCCGCTCCATCGAGCAGAGCAAGGACCGTATCGGCATCATCCTCGAGCCGTTGAACAACTGGGCCGGCGTCGCCGAAGCCCTCGACGCCAAACGCATCACGGTCGGCGGGACGCTCGGCCTCAATCCCCTGGAGATTCGAGAGACGCCCGAGCACGTCCAGCGCGCGATGGGCGAGGACGCCAGCCCGTTCAACGAGAAGCTCGACGACGCGATGAGCTTCCTCACGAACTTCTTCGCGCTGCGGGGCATCTCGCTGGGTGACCGCCGAACGACGCTCGAACTCGCGCTCAAGCGAGCGTACAAGCGTAACGGCATCACTGACGACATCTCCACGCACGACAATCCGAGCCCGACGATTCGGGATATGATGGACGTCTTCGAAGACATGGTTGACGACCCCGAGGAGTTCGTCGTCCGATCCGACGAGGAGGCGGGGAAGATCAAGGAGGACGCGACGTGGCTCCTCGACCAGCTCCGCCCCTTCGAGGACGACGGTCGGCACGGCAACCTCGGCCAGGAGTCCGACTTCGATATCCGTGACGAGAAGGTCATCTACCTCGATCTGGCCCAGCAGGAGGGCAGTGTCGACAGCAGCACGGCGCTGACGATGCAGCTACTCATCTCGTTGGTCTACGAGCGGGCGAAAGTCTCGGAGAAGGAGGTCGTGTTCTACATCGACGAGGCACGCTACATTATGCAGGACGCCGCGAGCTTGGCGTTCCTCGAGACAGTCTTCCGCCACCACCGGCATCACGACCTCTCGATTCGACTGGTCACGCAGACCGTCGACGAGTTCTTCGAGCACGCCGAGAGCGAGGCCATTCTGGACCAGTGTGCGGTCAAGCAGTTCCACCGCCTCGACGGGATGGACGAGGAGTGGGCCGACGAGTTCGGCCTGAACTACGCACAGATGCGGTTCGTCCAAGATGCCGTGCCGGGCAACGAGGACGCCGGCTTCTCCGAGGCACTCGTGGGCGTCGACGGCGAGTGGCGCGGCATCCAGGTCAAAGCGATGCCCAAGGAGAAGCAGGTCATCGACTTCGACCCGACCTCACAGGTCCGATCCTCACTGCCCGGCGCCGGCGACGAAGCCGTCGATACCGAGATGGAGGAGTTCCAGGAAGATCTCGAGCATCGAGCAACGAACGGAACGAACGAAACGAGCGAACTGAACGAGGACTCAGACGCCGTCGAAGCTGAGCCAGACGGCGGGACTACGGAGGACACCAACGATGGCTGAGTACCTGCGCGTCACGCCGACATCCGAGCGGCTTGACCCGGAGAGCATCCCCCGAGTCCTCGACAGCCTCCACAAACTGACCACGCCCGGCTCGTCGGGCCTCGGGGCGAAGCTGAACCCACTCCACAGTGAGACACCACCCCGATTCGAGTTCCTCGCAATCAGTGATGGACCCGACGACCCGGTGGAGTTCTTCTACGGGGCCGACGCCCACCTCGATACGGTTGAGAAACGCCTCCGCTCCATCTATCCGGCCACGTTCGACATCGAGCGCGTCGACGTCGACGTCGCCGCTCGTCTCATTCAGCCAGTCGAGTTCACACCGCAGGAATTCGTCGACCACTACGAGGCCGGGCGGCTGCAGTACGAGTTTGACCCGGCAGAACAGTACGATATCGACGAGGAATCAGTGGATTCCGAGGCAACCGAAGCAGACCCCGTTGTCGACGGCGGTACGGCAACCACGAGCGTCCCCGATCATCACGTTACTGTCGGGGGCTCAGCCCTCGAACTGGCGCCGCCCGATGCACTTCCAGACGACGAGGAAGAGCGACGGGCCATCGAGAAGCCGACGATGACACCGGCGGGAACGATTCTGGCTCGCCCGGCACAAGACGCTGTCTCGCCGCTCGGGGTTCGGTGGTGTGGCTCCGGATCGCGGAAGCAGGACTGGATGACCTCGCTGACGCCGTTCACAGCGGAGGAAACGAACGGCGACCTCTCGTCCGTCGACGAACCGGGCGCGGCGCTGGCGGCGCTGATCGACCACCTGATGGAGGCGACAGCGCCGACCGCCTTCCAGGTTGTTTTCCAACGGCGTGCCAGCTGGCAGTCCGATGCGGAGGTGCGGAAAGAGGACCTCGTCGACGGCCGCGACACGTTCTTCCAGGAGGTCGTCGGGTCGTTACTCGAGGTCGAGGAGCAGCGGAGCGACCAGGACGACCGACAGCTCAGCGAGGCCGTCCAGAAGCGGATCGAGTACATCGACGCGAAGAACGCCAAACGGTCGTTCACGGTCAACATCCGGGCCGTCGGCGTCCCCACCGACGACACCCGCGACGACCTCGATGGCCGGATGGACTCGCTCCTCCCCGTGTTCGACCCTCTCGATGGACCGTTCTACGAGGTCGAGGGACAACGCCTCCGGGACAGCGGCTTCCGTGAGAAGACGAAGGAGAAGAAGGCACGGGCCGCTCTCCAGCGCCTCCTCAATCGCGAGTTGACGACGGGCCGAGGGAAGACACGCCCCGAGCTGGTCCTCTGTGGGACGGAGCTCGCGAACTTCGTCCTCGTCCCCTCCTCCGAACAGCTGACCGTCGAAGGGACGCGGGGAACCAGAGCCGAACAGCAGAGTCGGAACCCGCTCCCGTGGCCGAATCCGGATCTGATCCAGCAGTTCCAAGACGGGATGGCCATCGGCTACGCGCTCGACGAGAACGGTGAGCCACGGCCGGACCCCATTCGGATCCCGCCGGACCTGTTGCCGACGCATTACGGGCGGTTCGCGTCGACTGGTGGCGGGAAGTCGAAGGCCATCATCAACGACGCGCTCTCGCTCCGTGAGACGACTGGTGGCCCCGTCGTCCTCGTCGACCCGAAGGGCGACGGGATGTGTGAGAACTACCTCCGCTGCCACTACGAGCGGTTCAGTGGCCTCGACGACGTCTACCACTTCCGCGTCCCGGAGACAATCCCCGCGTTCTCCTTCTTCGACATCCGGCCTGCGCTCGAGGCTGGTCGCAACCGCGAGGACGCGATTCAGGACAAGGTCGACCACTTCCACGACATCCTCCGGATGATTATGGGCCGCGAGCAGTACGGGCAGGCGTTCGTCGCGAACGAGATCCTCAGCTACCTGATCAAGGCGCTGTTCGACGAGGAGTATGGGAGTGACGTGTTCGGGCTGGACGACCTCTTCGCCGCCGCGCTCCGGATGCAGCGCGACCAGACGATTCCCCCGGTCTCGGCGGACAACCAGAACATCGAGGAATCGCTGACGCGCCACTTCGCGAAGGACAACCACCAGTTCCAGGTCTCGATGGACGCCGTCGGGAACCGCCTCGACAAGCTCAAAGAGGACGCACATCTCCGGCGGATCTTCAGCCACGTCCCCGAGCAGAATGACGCCGGCGAGTACGTCGACAACCGCTTCGACTTCCGCGAGTTCCTCGATGAAGATGCAACCATCATCTTCGACCTCGGCGACCTCCGGCCAGAGGCACAGCGAGCGATCACGCTCCTACTTCTGAGCAACCTCTGGGACGCCGTGCAGGTGCGCCGTCGCGACGGTCAGACGGACTACGAGAAGCTCACGAACCTCATCATCGAGGAGGCGGCGCCGGTCGCGTCGACGAAACTTGTCTCCGAACAGCTCCTGCCGCAGGGCCGGTCGTTCGGCCTGAGTATGGGGCTCGTGATGCAGTTCCCCGAACAGGTGCGAAATCGGAACGAGCGGGCCTATGACGAGGTGCTGAACAACATCAAGACGAAGCTCATCGGGAACATCTCGATCGAACGCGACCTTGCGGAGTCGCTCGCCCACGAGGACCTCAGCCCGACCGAACTCCGCAACCGGATCAACACGCTCCCAAGTGGCGAGTGGATCGCACAGCTCCCGAGCCCGTCGTTCGGCAAGACTGGGCCGCCGCCGTTTTCGTTAAAGCCGCTCCCGATTGCGCCGGGGCATCCAGAAAGCGACCAGCCGCTCACAGAGCCCCAGGAAGACCATTTCGAGTCCGTGTCCCGGCCACGGATGGTCGAGCGGACACAGGCCCAGTACGGGCTGACAGAGCCGACTGAGTCGACCACTTCCCCAGAGGAGACTGGCTGGGGGAGTACGGGAGCTGAGTCGACGGGCTCGGCTGCCGACGGCGATGCAGCGACCGACCCGACGCAATCCGCGTTCATCAGCGACTCGACGACCGAGGACGCGTCGACGTCGACCACCCAGGTCGAGACGGACAGCGACCCAGATGCAGACGAGTCAGAGATAAGCCCCCTGTTCGGGCAGGCCACCGAGACGGACGAGGAGTCAGCTGCTGACCAAGCAACACAGCCGGAGAACGGGGCAACGCCCGTCCAGGAAAGCAGCGTACCCGTCCCCGATGACGAACTCCGACAACGCGGACTCAGCCGTGACGACGTCCGGTTCCTGAATCGGGTCCTCGACGTGATGAACAGAGAGGACGACGAGTACACGCTGCTGGACAGGATGAACCAGCTCCGGGACGAATACGACGATCTCCATGTGGAGCAGCTCGCGGAGCAGGACCTCTTGGAAGCGGACTCCGCGGCCGGGCGCAAGTACTACACCGTCCTCCCGGACGGTCGAGACCTCCTCGGGAGAGAATTGAAGGCGGGGCCAGGAGCGGGCGATCTCGGCGAGAAAACGCCACACAAGGTTGGCGTCCGGCTCCTCGAGCTCTGGCTCCAGCAGCGGGACGACGTGGTTCGCATGGAACCGTACTACGAAACCGACGACGGCACCGTACTGGACGTGGCCGGCATCGACGAGGACGGCGATCTCGTCTGGGCCGGCGAAGCAGAGCTCGCGAGTAACAACCGGCACGCCCCGGTCGAGGATTATGACAAACTCAGCGCGGTGGACGCCGACGCGATCTGGGCCTTCAACAATCGCGAGACGGCGCTCGACGTATTGGAGAGCCTTGCCGACGCGGATCGGATCGACGAGCGGGTCAGCGGGCGGGCGGCACGGTCGTTCGCGACCATCAGAGACGCCGTCGACGACCTCGATGCTGCGGGCCTGACCACCGTTCGGGGCTTCAAAAATCTCGATCAAGAACTCAACCAATGACCTGGCGACAGGCGATCCGCGAGGAGATTTATGCCTACTACGCCGAGGAGTTCCCCCGCTATCTGGATGACCTGCCGGAATTTATCACGGCGACCGGCCCGAAACAGTACGCCGTCGCCTTCCGAGAGCCCCACCCGGTGCGCAAAGACGAGGTGCCGGCCAAGGACTTCATCCGGCGGGATACGTGGCAAACAGATGCGTCGGGGGACCGAACGACGCCCGAGTTCGACGACTTCGAGGACGTCGTCGAGTTCATTCGACACCCAGCTCGCAACGACCCGCTGGGGCGGAGCGAGTTCGCGCTTGCTGATCCGGAGGTGCTGGAGAAACCGGACCCACGGCCCGACGCCGTCTACTACGCGCTGGATCACTGGGAACGACCCTGGGTCCTCCTCGTCGACATCGACGCGAAAGAGATCGCCCGAGACAGAGCGGAGGAGCTGGTGTCGGCGGACGTCGAGGATCAGGACGACGATGCGCTTCTCGATGCTGCGGGTATCCTCGACGCCGCTCCCGAGGGGTATCCGTACGCCTTCGAAGACATCGACCGCGCCATCGAGTACGGGTTCGAGCTGAGGGATATCTTCGAGGACGATTTCGACGCCGAGGAGACGATGGTCGTGTACAGCGGGCAGGGGGTCCACGTCTACCTGCTGGATACCGACCCGGCACACCGATACGACGAGCAGAGTCGCGAAGTGTTGAACGACCTCCTCCTCGAGACGTACGACATCCCCATCGACCCCGTCGTGACGGCCGACCGCCGGCGGGTCGCCCGCCTGCCCTACTCACTCCACGCCGACGTCTGTAGCATCGTTCAACCCATCGAGAGCCCGGCATTCGACGTTCGGTCGGCGACACCCGAGGTGATCGACGAATGAGTCCGAGTACGCCCACCGACGACGAGGAAATGGCGTATCGAGTTGCGGCACTCCCGCTGGAGTACGGTGAGACCCGCATCAACCAGCTGTTTACGCGTGGGTACAATCGATACGTCGTCGCCGGCGAGGACCAGCCCGAGGACCTCGTGAACGACGTCGAGAGGTTCGGGACGGCGGCGTTCAAAGAGCAGGTTCGTGTCGACGCCGCCGAAGAGCCGTTCGTCGACGACCCGGGGACGCTCGCTGTGCTCGCGACGCTGAGTGCGATCTGTGTGAAAGAGCACCCGAAGTTCGAGCACGCGTCGCCCCGGAACATCCAGGTGCTCTACGACATCCGGGAGCTGTACGTCAACAATCTCGCATCCCTCATCCGCGCCCGCGGCGATGGGTCACTCCAGCAGGACATCGCCGACGTGCTGTACAGCAAGGAGCCCGGTGAGGATGGCCCGCATCCAGGTCGGGTCTGTACGGGCATCAAAGAAATGCCGGAGTTCGGGGAGGGCCTCTACCTCGAAATCCCGATGGCGGCGGCATCACGCAAATGTCTCGTTCTGGAGGGCGATTCGTCGACGGAGAGTGA
Organism: Halorubrum salinum; assembly: GCF_024494575.1. GTDB lineage: Archaea > Halobacteriota > Halobacteria > Halobacteriales > Haloferacaceae > Halorubrum > Halorubrum salinum. Next base: position 82,634 of record NZ_JANHDO010000006.1, on the reverse strand, counting down.
CGATGGCGGGGAGATACTGACGCGAGTGAAAGACAACAAGCTGTACGTCCCGGTCGGTGATTTCGACAACAAGTATCGGGACTATGCTGAGCGGGCGTTCAAGAAGCTCCTGCGGGTGCAAGAAGACGGGCTCTCCGACGAACAGCAGACGTGGCTAACCACGAACGAGTCGGCAATTACGGAGCGGATCGACCGCTTCCTCGAGACCGGCCATCACGAGCGTATCTGGCGGAACTGGGACCGTGGGGAGCGGACGATCCGCGTCCTCCGGCGGGCCCTGAGTGATGCGCCCGACGACGTAGCGCAAAAAGGTGAGTTCCACACGGCGAAAGAGCTCTATCGAGCAGTTACGGCGTACGACGCCGAGGATGACTGGGAATCCTCCGTGACGGATTGGATCTCGAGTCCAAGCAGTCTCGCGAAGACGCTGGCCGACCACGAATCCCACTCGGCAGTCACGATCGACCGCGACGGGCGCGTCAATACGTACCGAATCGGACGAGCCGGGACCGGCGCCGAACAGATCGAGGTGCGAGAGATCGAGGACCTCTTCGAACTCCCCTGTATGGCGAATATGGAGGAGCGACTGCACGAGAAGAAGCCGGTTAGGAAGGACCTCTACAACTTCGCGCGGATGGTGATGTGGCTCCCGCAGTATCAGGACAGCAGCCTCGACGAAATCGTCGCGGATCTCAAGGACGTCTTCTCTCGGTGGCCGTGGTACGACGAACAGGAGACCGAGTACCAGGTCCGCTACGAATTCTCGAACACGATCGACGGCGACACGCCGTTGCCGATGAACTGCGACAACGACGATCTGCAGCGCTACTGCATCGGCCAGGACCAGTGTCCCTATTCGATCTGGGGTAGTCTCCCGTTCCCGGACGAGATGTACGAACAGGTTGAGGAGGAGGAATCAGCGCCTACTGAGCAATTCTGAACTGCTGATTTCATTCTTAGTTTGAATACTATCGAATAGTACCCTTTCTCGTGAAACGGCTGATAGACCCGTACACAATTACTGCTGGAAACTCCAGCGTTTGTGATGCATATTCTCACTCAACGCCAGATACAGCTAGAGGTATGGTATAACCGCTATAAAAGTCGATTCCAGGGTCGGAGATAAGAAACGGCTATTCTCCCCTTCCTATTAGTATCAGTTGTGCTAAACGGGTGGCATCTGGTGACTTGGAAGGATGAGATCATTCATCACGAGGGCCGGAAGGAAACTCAAGGACCTTTTCGGAGGTGATCAGGAGGTGGAGACAGATTCGTCACCCTTGGCAGTCAGTTATGTCCCACGGGAGGGCGTCCAAGAACAGATAGTTCAGCGCCTAGACGGAGAGAAAAATCTGTTTCATATTGCGGGCGAGCCAGGTGTTGGGAAGACCTTTCTCCTTGACTGGGTGGAGGACGAGTTCGGTGACGAATACTCGGCCGAACGGGTTGAGTTAGGCTCTCACCACAGTATCCAGACGGTGGCACAGAAAATCTACCGGACGATCCTTGGTGATATCCCAGAATCGGTGAAGGAAGGCGACCGAGAGATAACCGGTATCTCGGGAAGCGCTAGCGCTGGCGGATTCGGAGGCGGGGGCGGGGTCTCATGGACACGAAACCCCCCTGAGTGGGCGGAAGATAGATTCCAATATATTGAAGCACTGGATCAGATGGCTGACTACATTCCAGACGGTCATAAGCGACTCATCTGTCTTGATGACATCCACAACGTTGACGATGACGAGAAGAAAATAAAAGATGCTCTCAGCGAGATTGCCGAAGTGCTTGGACCGGAAGTCACCTTACTATCAGTAGGCCGTCTACAGTTCAAAGGCCAAGTTCCGGTAATCCGACTTTCTACGTTCAGTGAGGCACAGTCCGTCGAACTCCTGATGAACGAAGTACCTGAAATGGAACCAGCGACGGCACGGAAACTCCATGACCGGGTGAGTGGCCATCCATACTACTTGGGCCTCTTGGCAGATATCGAGGATCCCGCCGCCGCTATCGAGGTCCCTGAGGAAGACATCCGTGACTATATTGAAGTGGAGTATCTGGAAGCGCTGGGTGGAGATGAAGAGCGGTTCCTCCAGGCGACATCCCCGCTGACCGAGCTAGATGAGTATGTTTGTAGCGCTGTATTGGCGGACGAAGACGGGTTTGACCAGGTTGGTGTCCGCCGGTTGTTACGTGATTTCAACAAGCGGGTGATCGTCCAAGACAAGAGGACCGGCCCCGACGGGACGACTCGGTACGCGATCCACGACAAGTTCAGGGAGTTCTTGCTCCGCCAGGAGTCGAATCCGGGTGAAATCCACGTAGCAGCGTTTGAGTTCTATACAGATCAGCTTCGAGGCCAGATTGCGTCTGATGAAACTGATTTCGAACAGGGGACACAGTCCACCACGCTCTGCACCCATCACCTGTCCGCTCTGATCGAGTTGCAGGAGCAACAGCAGAGCGTAGCTGGTTTTCTGGAAAGAGCATTAGGAGAGGATGGATTGCCGTTCTATACGGCGACTGTTCTTCTTGACGAGCTCAAAGCGTGGCCGACAGATGATGTACCGGAAACCGTCGTGTCGACGGTGCTGTCTAACTTGGAGGATCGAGAGCCGCTTGCACGGTACTTTTTCGACGAGAAAGTCGATCAATCGTGGGCCGAACAACTCTACGATCAAGAAGTCTTCGCTGATCCAGATATCCCTCACATGCAGTACCTGTCCAGCATCATCGACGTTCACCCGGACTTTGTGGTCAAGGTTATTACTAATCTCGACAGCGAAGATCCGAACACGCGACGGTGGCTAATCAGCATCGCAGGCGATCTGCCGGCGGATGCAGCGGCTGAGACAGCTGCTATTATCGAGTCGTGGGTCTCAGAGTCAGAGTCGTTCCACCAATTGGACTTCTATGCGATACAACTAATCCAGCATTTGGTTGAACATGGCGAGATAGAGGCCGCAGTGACCGTGTTAGGCGGTGTACTTCGGGCACCACAACGCGATGCCGACCTCGACTGGCAGCAGGACGAGCAGTTCGAACAGTATGAACTCCACGAGCTGTTTCAGGAGACACGTGAGATCTTTGTTGAGGCGTGTGGCCACGAGTTCCTCAATGCATTAGATGAGGCATTAAGAAGGATCTTGGATGCCGGAACAGATCCTGAAGGAGAGCCGGTTTATGAATCAGTAGCTAGCCGAACCCCGATACCAGACCTTGATTACGGTGAGAACAATTCCGGTGAACGGAAGCATATCCTCTTCACGTATCTGAGCCTCGCTGCCAACCAGTGGGTTAGTGCTGATCCAAACGAAGATAGTCGGGAAGATTTGATCACATCATATCTAGAGGACCCTATTCCTGCGTTCCGGCGTATCGGCTTGTTTCTCCTCAGTCAGCACCCTGATTCATATCAAGACCTCGTTGCCGATGAGTTAGGAGAGGAGACAAACTACGACGATGATAATATCCAGTATGATTTCTATAGACTGGTAGAAACCGCGTTTTCCTCTCTCGACGACGGCCAGCAGAATCAGGTTTACAAGGTACTCCGTGAAGGGCCACAGGATAGACAGTGGATTGAGGACCGGGCGGCCCACGAAGCGCCAGATCGTGAGCAGTCTGAAGACGAAATTGTACAGGAGCGTGTGGAGCGGTGGCGATTGAAACGCATGTATCTCCTTGATGGGGAAGTCTCAGCTGATCAGCAGGAGTATATTGACTTCTTAGTCGAAAAATACGGGGTTCCAGAAAGGACTGCGTCCGAGCCGTATACACCATCGGTCCGTGGTGGTTTTGTGGATGAACGAGGACCGGAAGATCTCGAGACGCTTCGTACTTGGTCCGCTGAAACAGTCCTACAGATGTGTGTGGACTGGAAACCGTCTGAAGACCAATCGTGGTCTTTCGATGATGATGAGCGGGTAGAGATCAGTCACTGGGGGTTCGCCAAACAGCTCTCTCAGTTGGTTAAGGAGCAGCCAGCTTCGTACGCAGAGAGAATCAGTATTCTGGAAGATGCGAAGCCACAGTACGCGGATGTCGTTCTGGACGGGCTTGCTGAGGCGCTACAGAACGATGGGCGGTTCTCCTGGCAGCCAGTCCTGTCGTTTTGCGAGACGGTGACAGATGAACCCAGTCAGTGGCCGTCTCGGTGCCGTACCTCGATTGTCCGGCTTCTCCGAGAGGGTATCCAGTCAGACCAGACTGATTTCCCCAGGAAGTACTTAGTCCGCGTTGAGGGGCTGTTGGTTCATTTGCTCACGGAGGTCGGTCTTGAGACAATTGAAGAACAGCCGCATAGTTGGAAAGGTGGCGTCGGTGACCCTGAAGAGGAAGTACGGAGAAACGGGGTCGGTGCAGTTGTCAGTTATATATGGTGGAAGGATCAAAACGATTGTTTAGGTGACGATGGGTTAGATGAGCCTCTCCGAGGAGCAATCCAGACAAGGATAATTGAAGATAGCGCTGTCCCGGTGCGGACGGCTTTGGGCAGGCATTTCCAGACGTTCTGGGCAGCAGATAAAGATCTGATTCAGTCACATTTGGACGACCTCTTTCCAAGAGGCGATGAAAACGAGGCGAAGCAGCTGTTTTCGGCAGTGTGGAACGGGTACACTAGAGGTAACCCACTCCTTCAACCAGCATTCTCGGAGCTACGGCCGTTCTACAGGCATGCATTAGATTTGCTGGCCGAAGATGAGTCTGATGAGGGATGGATTACTGCAGCGACGACAGCGTCCCATATTGGTATGGCGTATGTCGTTGAAGACGAATCACTTGACGACGATGAGAGTTTAATACGGCAATTCTATGATATGATGCATTCGGAGACAACAGCAAACGTGGCCGATGCATTCTCACAAGTTCTTGATAACGAGGACAGCCCGCTCGACGATCACTGGGACGCGATCCGTGGGCTCTGGCAGTGGCGACTTGGTCAAGTCGAAAGTGAAATAACCGATATCGAAGATGCCGCCGAGTACCATCAAGAATTCAGATATTTCCTTCAATGTCTTCAACACACTGATGCAACCAGTCTGGAGGACGAACAGGACCTTGTGGAGCGGACTGCTCCTTTCCTCGTTCATCAAGCCCCGCATGTGCGGATTTTTGAGGAATGGTTAGGCGAACAGTCAGCTACCTACCCTGCTGCAGCGATATCCGTTTACCACGCTGTTATTGAAGCGGTCCCTGATGGAGAATGGCACAATGTTGCCCGTTCAAGCAAAGACGAGATGCGAGAGACGCTGTATACAAACGCCATCCACGCAGGGGATGAACCAGGATCCCATGCGTACAAGGTCGCAAACCGATTCGCAGCAGCCGGGTACGAGATAGATAAAGAGTTTCTTGACAGCTACCTCAGTGAAGACGATTCACGCTAACATCCTTGTTTAAATTGACTACAAGAACCACCCCATCTGAATTTATTTTAGCGATTTCACAGAGCCAGACGTCTTTCAGATAACCGAGAGTTAGGCTTTAGACCAGAACCAGATACTTCTGATTCCCGTCGAGCTATTTTCAGCACCTAACACGACCGAAACCGGTGGAATAGGGGGGATTTCGAGATTCGAAGTGCCAAGCCGAAGAACCTCGAGAGATTCAGACCCGGTGAAGCAACGGTTCCAAAGTATTCAGATACGTCCGTAATCTCCTTTGTTACCCCGCCGTCGAGCAATTTTTCAAATCACAGTATTATCCTGGAACTCGTCGAGGTACTTTCTACGCGCTCAAATCGTCCCGACGGGGTTCTTCTACGATTTGAGCTCGTTATTTCGCCTTTCATATCGCGGTTTCCGTCCAAAGAAAGAGGCGATATGCAATGTGCGAAGGCCACCGGCTCTCTCAGGCCGAGGGGCCGTCACAGGGGTAGCGGAACTACGGAAGTATCAGAATTAGCGCATAGGGTTAACGGGTGCGTTTCGGTGGGGTCTGTTGCCCCCGCGAGGGGGTGGCGGGGCGCATCACGTGCCCCCGATAGACGATGGCTTCGGAACAACGCAGCAAGAGAGGAGCAGCGCATCAAGCGACAAGTACCCCCGACGGTCAGGCGCCGTGGGCAGACCTCGAAGTGACGGTTCCGACCGACCGGGATCACGCGTCGGTCGTCGCCCTCGTGGAGTGTGCTCTCGTCGAGCTCACACACGAGGCCGTGGGCGCCGTCTTCGTCGCCCACCAGATCGGCCGGTCGACGCGGACGCAGTACGTCGCCGCCGACGACGTCGGCGAGCAGTTCCAGAAACGGCACTTCGACGACCGGATGGGCTGGCACGAGACCACCATCCCTCGACGAGCCGTTCGCGACGAGCTCATCACCCAGCTCTCGCGGTCGGCGTCGACGGCGGCGGAGCGGTCAGGTGAAGGAGCAGCCAGCGGCCCAGACATCTTCGTCGTGAAGCCAGTTCGAGAGCTCCGAACGCCGTAGCAGCTAGACTTAACCAACATTCTCGGTCGATACCGACACGGTGTTGGTTAACGCTGGGGGTGGATCCACTCCCTTGCCCCCACCCTCCGCCCGACTCCTCGAGTTAGTGTATCCTGGCGGCCGGGCAATCCGAGGAGGTACCGAATCTGTACGCTATGAGTTGTTTGTCGGCGCCGGAAGGCGTGCAGCGCGCAATAGCGGGCGCTGCGTGACTCACCATGCCTGGTCCCGATCCTCACGACGACACGAGTCGCGACTACGAACAGTTCGAGAAAGAACTGCTCGCCCAAGACCGCGACGCCGCCGGCGGCGACACGGCGGACATCGACGACACGACGGCCCAGAACCTGGTCAGCAACCTCGTCGAGGCGGACATCGTCACTGCGGTTCCCGAGGACCAAGTTCTGGTTCACGAGCCGAGCGGTACCGTGTTCGACTCATCGACACAGTTAGCTGTCTTCCACCGTGGCTGGACGGCCAGCCGCGACGCCGACGCGGAGGGAAAGTGATGCAGCAGACGCTCACTGGCTGTGCGTTCTGCGACGCGCCGCCCGGTACCGAGACTGGCGCGGCCCACACCTGGGGCCAAGACAAGCGGGTCACCCACCCGATCTGTGTCGACTGCGCGATCCAGACGGAGCCGGATCCCGACGAGCGCGATCACGTCGCCTGTGCCGGCTGTGGGCTGGTCGTCGACACGCTCGCAGCACTGACCCGGTTCCGCGTGGAACTGGGGCATCTGGAAGGCTCGTTGCAGCTGTGCGCCCGTTGTAGTCCGGACGGGCTCGCGACGTACTGGACGCGCGACCTCGAGGAGCATCTCGTCGCGGCGCCAGCGGAGTGATTCCATCTCTCGGTACGGAAACTCACTACCCCAAATAACAAACACACCAAACAGCTATGTCCCAACAGTTCCAACAGTAGTCTATGTCAAGCGGCACCATCGATATCGATGAGTTCGAGGACGCCGACCCCGATGAGTTCGAGGAGCGGAATGATACCGAGCGGATCGTGCTGTTCCTCGACGAGCACGATGACCGTGCGTGGAAGGCGGCGACGATCGCCGAGCGACTTGGCTTGGAGACCGACGCTGTCAGCGCGCTCCTCTCGCGCCTGAAGGAACGCGGACTCGTGCGGCACAAGCGCCCGTACTGGGCAATCACGAACGATGAGGAACGGCTCCAGTCTGCCTACCAACTGCATCGACACCACGAGCGGGCGGATGATCAGTACGGTGAGGAGCGGCTCGAAAACCTCCAGACAGAGGAGTTGGAGGACGTGCAGTGACTGCGTTCGAAGATCTGGAACGCGGTGACATCGTGTGGGTGACCGACCCGCTCTCGGAGAAAGGGCGCCCAGTACTCGTGCTGGGAACTCCTTGATTCTCGAACCGCGGTACCCAACTCAGGCCTGCTGAAGCCGATCCGCGATGAGTTCGAGGGCCTCCCAGAGAACACCGACCGGCGCTGTCGCTACAAGCGATACTTCGTCGTAGTCGTACTCGTCGGTTGGTGACGCCCGCTCCTGATAGTGGAGGTGGCCGTTGACGTGGGGATTCGGTTCGAGATGGACGCCGCAGTCGAATCCCGACGCCTCGCTATAGTGGATTTTGAAGTTCGACATGAGTGATGTCCGACGGCGGTCGTCGAGACTCGTCTCCGGTGGAAGGTGAGGATTCGGCTGCCACGTCACCCGTAGCGATGCCGATTCACCATCGCGCCCCAACTGTGCTGGGTCGACGTCCGCCTCAATTTCAGCATACTGACCGTCCGGGCTCCCCCACGCGGAATTGATGGCTGGATGGTGTTCGAGTTGCTCGCGCAGCGAGCGCAGAATCCGGTGACGCTTCTCAACGGCTTCCTGCGGCGACTCCCACCCGCCATCCGGCCGCTGTGGCTGGCGGCCGAACGCATTATCGACGGTCGGCTGCTCACTTCCGTCATCATCGTCGCCCGCGCTGGTCATGCGGATGCCGGTGGACGGGCAGTATACGTCTCGTAGTGATCGATCGCATCCCGAAGCAGCGAGAGTTGGTACTGTGCGGACTCCCAATCGGCCGCGATACGCAGCCGCTGTTGGGCGTCGTCGACCGAGACGTCTCCCGTGACGGATGCACGAAGCGACCGCGGTGACTCGACATCATACGCCGCTTTCCAGGACTCGAGATCTGCTTGGATGGCTGTTGCCTGTTGCGTGAGGTCAGCTTCGGAGTTCTCTGCGACGAGCTCCTGTATCGCAGTCAGGCGCGTGTAGATCGGGTCCGGATAGTACGTCTTGCCTCGTGCTGACTCGTCGGTGACGAGCACACCGAGGTCGACGAGACGTTCGAGATGGTTCCGCGTCGTCGGCTCAGAGACATGTGCTTCATCAGCGATCCAGCCCGCTGTCCGAGGCTCCTCAATAGACGACGAAACCGACCGCACTCGGTCGAATCCCGTTGTTGCGTCCTTCCACCGCGAGACATATGCTGGTTCGTCTTCTCCATCGCGAGAGTCCGCCATGTCCACCACGACGTGGCGAAGAAATATAATATTTTCCCAGCCAATATAATCTATCTCTTGTCGTCCCAGAGTAGATTTCTAACCGTGAACGTTAATATCCCAACGCGGTCGAGAATTCTCGCCCTTCACAGTAGTTGCCGAACCTGACTGAGACTCTTCACGCTAGGCTGTGTTGGTCAACAGATGGTCCAGACAGCTGAGGCGAAACAGGTCTGCCGTGCCGCGTCGACGCTGCTGTTTCCAGCGCTCGAATTCGGCGTGAAACCGTGTGGCAAGTACACGAGAGAGGATTTCCAAGAAATCCTCTCTCGGATTGCTTTTGATCAGGAGTTCGCAAATACGGGTGGGAAAACGCTCCAGCTTGATCGTGACGAACACGTCGATATCACCGCTACTGCGCGTAATTCGCTCGCTAAATCGTTGCTGTATCACTTGCGTAATCTCTCAGCAGACGCCATCACGGACCAGTTCGATGGCGTCCGAGATCGACTGTTCGAAGTCCTTCGGTCTCAACGCCGACTTCCTGCGTTCGTCGATGTTGCCATCGATCTCCACGAGTGGCGCTTCTACGGCTCTGCCGATACTGAACACGTCCTAACCACGTATCCAGATCTCGGAACGAACAAAGCGTTTTGTTTCGCAACACTGTGTATCGTCGCTCCTCGCACGCGATTTACGCTTGCGGTGGTCCCGATGGACGCGAACGGCTTTCGCGCCAAGCGCGACGCCGTTCGCTCCTTGCTCGAGACAGCTAAACAGTACGTCTCTATTCGACACGTCTACCTCGACCGTGGATTCTACCAAGTCCACGTTGTCGCAGAGTTAGAACGGCAGGATGTCGATTATATCGTACGTGCACGGCCGAGTAGTGGAATGAAAGACCGTCTCAGCGCCGGCGCTGAGACGGTTGCTGACGAGTACACGATGCAGCGAAATCGCAAACCAACGGCATCAGTAGATGTCTCAGTCTTCGCGGTTCCGCACCGCACAAGCGAAGACGAGCACGTCTGGTTTGTGACGAGTTTGGACGTAGATTCGTCGACAGCGAACGCGTACGCGGCGGCATTTCGCCGCCGCTGGGGGATCGAAACGTCATATCGACAGCTCGGCGATTTCCTCCCGAGAACGTCGTCGCCGACGTTCTCGGTGCGACTGTTCTACTTTCTGTTCGCGGTCTCGTTGTACAATCTGTGGGTGCTAGCCAACGTGTTAGCTTCAGCTGAAACAGTCCCAGAGACACCGCTGATCTCAACGCGGATTTTCCGCAGATTCGTTCTCTCGACAGACTACGGCTGAGTCCACCTCGGATCTGACCGGGATAACCGGTGAGTACGCCTTATCGCGGAGAGGCATCGCTCGGGAACGCCGCTAGCGCGGCGTTCCCTCGCTCTCTCACTACATCTGTCACCGCGAAATCCACTACGATCGTGAAATGCGCAAACTCAACGGCGTGGTTAGTACGGAGCAAGATTTGATTCGGCAACTACTGTTCAGGCGGGGAGAATGTCAATTGGTTGGCAACCACGCGGCTGCGAGAACTGCTACCTCACTACCCTAGTCGTTAGCAACGCTGAATTGCTCGTATTCTTTCACCGCATTCAACACAACGCTTGTATTCGATTCCTGGACGTCTGCATCGGCCACGATCCGCTTGATCTGGTCGTTCATATCTTCTGTATCCCGGAATTTCCCAATCGCGATGATGTCGTAGTCCCCGGTCGTTTCGTAGACGCTCACGGTCTGCGATTCGTTGTGCAGTGTCTCCGTAATATCTGGGAGCCCCGGCCCCTCAACTTTAAGCTGGAGAATAGCGGTCACGTCATAGCCGAGTCGCCCGTAGTTGACAATCGGTGTATACCCCGTAATGGCCCCGGCTTCCTCCAGATCGTCTAGGTGATTCGAAATGGTCGTCACAGAGACATCAAGCTGCTCGGCGAGACTCCGCAAACTCTGCCGCCCGTTTCCAAGTAGTGCATTCACTAGCTCTGTGTCGAGATTGTCGTACGTCACTGATACGTCTCTATTTGAACCACCTATAAGAGTGTTAGTTACTGTCACAATATTTCAGCAACGGCACCCCAGCGCCATCGGGGTGCAAACGGCGCCCGGAACCAGCATTCCAATCGAGGCAGTCGGCGACGTCGAATGCGGCCCCGTGAGCATCGCTGGCGAGTGGGTCGACGACTGGGAGCCCACAAGTTTGGCCATCAGCCAAGTCGGGCTGCTCGCGGATGACACCGGCCAGATCAAAGTGACCATCTGGCGAAAATCGGACCAGCCACGCATCGATGAAGGTGAGCGCGTCCGGCTGGCCAACGCGAACACAAGCTGGTACGCGGGCCGCGTGTCGGTGGCGCTGACGCGGCGCGCCCGGGTCGGATTCCCCGAGCGCGACCGGTGGTGGGACAGGTAGGCCAACATCACCCTTTTTTGTCATGCGATCGCTGTGGTGGATGGCCGATCGTCGCAGCGGGACCCACTGATCGGTGTGTCCGCACCATCCAGCCACGTCCCACCACCCCACCCACCGCTCCGTGCTCGCTCCGCGGTCGCTGCGCGCGCAGCCACAACCGAGACACAGCTCTCACGGATTAGCGCCACACCACCGCTCCAATACAAACAGGATAGTAACCAACAACGACAGCGAACACGGTTGGTTAACAGACCGAGAGTGTGTTTCTAGCGGTAAGAGGAACGTCCGGTACCGTTCTCAGATGTGAGCACTGCCCGATCTTTTGACCTCCAGCGACCGCTACAGTCGGCTTGCCGCACTTGCACAGTTTTAATTGCTTGTGGGCCGACCTACTAATTAAACGCAGCATGGACCACTCCAGCTCAGGTAACTCAGGTGCATCCTCAGATCTCCTTGTCGAACTCGTCGAGACACTCGAAGCCAACGGGCTGGGGCGCGATTCGTATCAGCTCTACGATTCTATCGACGTTGAGGCACTCGACCAACTAGTCGAGTCATCTGCCAGCGCGATCGACGTCCGGGTTACTGTGGAGGGGATTCATCTCTCCATCACCCAAGATGGCGTCGAAGTCATCGACAAGCCGGCCAACATCCCACCTCAGTAGCGCGAGCGGCCGCCTCTCTGGACGAGGGGAACCTCTCGCGTGAGACCGTCGACCATTATATGATGGACCAGAGACGTCTGCGATGGAATGTCTGACCTTGTAATCCGGTCTCTCTATGAGCACGACTAGGATTTAAGGAATTGCTATCGAAAGGACTGTCTGTGCACAAGGACTGTAATTTGAAACGTCGGACGTCGATATACCTCCTTGTCGGAGTCCTTGTTCTGAGCGCGTGTCCACCGGCAGCAGCAGCTGTCGGTTCAACCAGTCAGGAGCGACCACTCGCATCTAACAATTCGATTTCGACGGTTCCGCTAGAAGCGTCCCAAGCTACCTCCTCAGCCACAGCCCGAACGATAGAACTCACCCAAGAGTTAGAACGGACGCCAGAAATGCCGGGTGAAATCGTCGTCACACTCCAGTATTCGGTGCCTACCGATGTCGTAGACGTCCAAACTCGAGTGCCTCCGCGGGCAACCGTTACGGCGACGGACGGCTTCATACAGCGTGATGGCAGAGAGTATCGCTGGGATCGACAGACAGCCACCCCGACCCTCACGTACCGGTTGTCAGTCAACGAGACGCTAGACTTCACGGGCCCCATCGCGGGGAATGGTGACTACACGTTTGTCGATCGTGGTGATTGGGCACTGATGCGTGTGCCGGCAACAGCGACGGGATGGAGCTGGACTGGGGGCGGAACCGTCGGACTGTCCCGCGAGACGACAACCGCCGGCCCCGGCGCCGTCGGTGATTCGATGGCGTATCTGGGTGAGCACCGCGAAGTCACCCGGACAGCCAACGGGCAGACCTTCAGATTGATCATCCCTGCACGGGCCGAGCTTGCCGAATCACCGACGCGTATCCTGGATTCGATGGCAGCGGCCTCACACACCTTGCAGGTCGGCGATCGTGACGAGACTGTTTTTATGATTGCTGCCCCGACCGAATCGACTCGCTGGGGCGTCCGTGGCCTCCAGACCGGTGATTCGGACGTCTGGGTCCGTGATAGCGAACGCCTCGATACGGCGGATAACACCTGGCTCCACGAGTACGTCCACACCCGCCAGGGCTACACTGCCAGTACTGACGTGCGCTGGTTCACCGAAGCGAGTGCAACGTATTACGCGGCGTTGTTGACGCTCCAACAGGATCGAATCGGGTTCCAGGCATTTCGGGATCGATTAGCCCTTGGGACACGAACGCCGGACAGATCAGCAGTCCTCGCTGACCCGACAACGTGGGACACGATCGCCCCCTACACGAAGGGTGCATTAGTCGCGGGGGAACTGGATCGACAGACGCGGCAGACGACCGCACAGACACAGTCACTGCAGGATGTACTCAGCCGGATGAACACCCAGAATGCGCCTGTGACCGGATCAGAGTTCCGCGAGATGGTACGCCAAATCGGCGGCGACGACACAGTAACGCTGACCGACCGGTACACGTCGACTCGAGAGATTCCTTCGACGTGGGATCAACAGACACACGAGCAGGTGTTCGGTGCCACACCGGCACGCATCGGGTACACGCTTTCCGATCCAGAGAATACAGCAAGCTACCGTGTGAGTGGTCCGTACCGGACAGAGGCCGCCGGTATGGATCGGCCGATTAGACTCGCAACTGGCGAAACCCTTAGCTTCGAGGTCACAGCGTCAAATACAGGTGGGACAGCGGGCGAATATGATGCGCGAGTGCAGGTGAATGGGAAGCAGACGGATCGCCAGCAAGGTCGTCTCGCACCGGGTGCGACAACGACGCTGACGTTCTCTCATACCTTCGCTACGGCAGGTGAATACCGTGTAGCCGTTGGAGGGAGTCACGTTGCCGTGAGTGTTCGAATGCCCGCACAGCCGACTGTCACGTCGATTACAGCCCAGGAGACCACGACGACAGGGCCAGCCACCTATGCAGTCGAGATTATCGCGACGATACAGAACGACCACACCTACCCAGCAGCAGGAAATTTCACACTCTATCAAAACGGAAAACCACTCGCGACACAACGAGTCCAGCTCGCCCCAAACGAGGAGCGCACAATTAGCTACAACGCGACTGTCGAAGAGGCGGGCGAACACATATACCGACTTGGGGGACAGCAAGCGACGGTAACGATCGCGCCAGCGGCACCGCCCACCCCCGATTCGGAAACGACGTCGACGGAGAGCCCTGGGTTCGGAGTCGGAGTCACACTACTTGCAATCGTGAGTCTCATCATCGTACTTGTCCGCAAGCAGTGACATCCGCTCACGGCTACAGCCGTGGGGGTCCCCTCCTGGGGGAGGACCCACGGCACTGAACAGGTGCGCAGGTTCATCATCGCGGCAGACGATGCTCTGCGTTTCGGGCTGTGCCAGTCCAGCCCGCCTCGGACAGCGGTTTCGAAAGCGTGCCCAAGGCTCGTTTGCCGATGGTCAGCGGACCATTCCTGTCTGTCTTATACAGACTGCAAGGTGAATACATCCGTCTTTAGGGGGTGATGAAACCGGTATAGGGTCACCGATCGACATCTAACAGATGGTCTCCGACACAGCCTTTATATTGATCTCCTGTGTCTATTAGGTATGTTACAACTTGGAGACACTGCCCCTGATTTCAGTTTGCCTGGGATCCGAGAGGGCGAAAAAGAGGAATTTCACCTGACTGAAGCGACGAACGCTGGCAACTATGTGATATTGTTTTTTTATCCAGCCGATTTTAGTCCGGTTTGTACACCAGAAATGTGTGCAATTCGCGATTCGGAATTTTTTGAGTTTACGCCGAATGTACTTCCGTGGGGGGTTTCAGGGGATACATCGTATGCACACAAGGCGTTCGCTGCACAGTATGGCCTCAACTTCCCGCTTCTCTCAGATACGGACCGATCCGTCGCTGAATTGTACAACGTCCGATATGAAGAGTGGGAAGGACACCGGAGTATCCCCAAACGCGGCGTGTTCCTCGTTGATCCCCAACAACGGCTGCGGTATGTGTGGACTAATGAGGATGCATATGTAGCCCCTGAGTTGTGGCCTCTAAAAGAAGCGCTTGATGAAGCGATTGCATCTGGCGAACTCGAGACTGACGCTAGTACGGACTCGCTTGATCCAGATTATGATGAGTACGATATTGAACAGCTAGATTGACACCTGCTGATTACTGGACGTAGAATTCAATATACGTCTAACCACCCTCAGTGGAAAGGTCCACCACCTGTACGTGGCTGGTGTTTATCATTCTGCGGAGGTTGTCGTTGAGCGAAGATTCCTTCGCAAGCAGGACTGTTGCCTGGAACGCACTACCAGTCTGTTTGGTATCGATGATTTTGACGCCAGATGATTCTGAGAGACAGCGCTCAAAATTTCTGGCACGTGTTTTGTCGAAAGAAGTTAGTCCGGGAATTAAATCACGTAACGCCATGACTGTGCGGTACGCGTCATAATGCGGTGAAGGCAGTTGAGTATTATCATTCACCTAATTCGCTCCCTCTGTAACAGTTCGCTGTAACTCCCACCGTTAGTGAGGGTGTCAGCAATCATGACTCATTTCGTGTTCAACTAGCTATTCAACCCGATGGCGCTGAATTCTGTACGCAAGTATTAGCGGCCGGTAGCCAGCAACAAAAGCAAACGCCGCAAGCAGGTAGACAAACTTGTAGTTCGCGGGTGCGACAACCGGCTCACCACCAGGATACAGCCCCAAGAGCCCGATAACCGCAGCGGTTGAGAGTAGCGCCGTGACGCTACGGATCGCATTCAGTACCACACGCGTCGGGGAGATCTCCATTACCCTGCTTCTGGACTCCTTGTCGTCGCTTCCCATAGATCAGTCGCCGTTCGCACCAGTAATTTCGACGACACGCCGATCCGGCTGCCGGGGTCCTACAGGTTCGCTTCTATCAGACTGCATCTGACTCAATTGTTCCGAATCGTGATAACAATCGAGTGTCGACTCTCCATCAGATCCTGTCCGAAGGGTACAGAACAATCGCCCCGCAATAGTAAGCTCCGCTGCGACCGCCCCATCTTGGATCTGAAGTTGATTGATCGTCGCGTCATCATGTGTATTATCCGCGTAGCTAAGCGTGACAGGCCCACCCTCATTATCAAGAAGTGTGTCAAGCATATTCACGGAAGCTGCTCGGCAGTTACACTACCCCAAGTTCGTTGAGAACATCCGACAGATCCGCGATTGGATCTGTTCGCCACTCATCCCAATTGTCGTCAGCTTGCCACCAGTAACGGATGGTCCGATTAGCATCAATAAGCACAACTCCGCGTTTTGGCCGTCGACGTCCATTTTCAGTTTCTGCGAGCATCCCGAACATCTCATAGATGTCTTTGTCAGCATCGTGAATGAGCGGATACGACAGCCCGTTCTCTTCGATGAATTTCAGGTGACTGTACGGGCCATCTGTGGAGATCCCCAGAACCCGAACGCTATCATTAAATGTAAGAAACTCAGTACCATTCACTTCACACATTTGGCTCTTACAGACCGGACTGAAGTCGTGAACGTAGAAGACAAACGCTGTCGGCCGTCCGTCAGCGTACTCAGAGAGTGTAAGTTCACGGATTTCATCTCCTTGGGCAGCTTCTGCTGAGAAATCAGACACCGTATCCCCGACGTTTACCATTATTGTATTGTATGTTACCCTCCCGATTATTAATATATCCGGTGGCGGGGATATTGAATCTGGCAATTTGGCTGTGGACAAAGCATTACCATAGCAATTCCTTATACAGTTGCCACGATTATTACACCAATCAAACATTCATTTAATTATAGTTTTGATCATCTAATAGTGAATTGTATCTCCCACGAACTGACAGCCACTCACGAGTACAGCAGGCGGTGGTCGTCGACAGCACGATGCGACAGCATGGCGGCATGAGAGCTCACCTGGATTCTAATTGAGACCGGATAGTCACTTCGTCGCCAACACGCATACTGTACTGATACAATACGGGAGAAAGTGACTCGGCTGGGAGACCGGCTATAGCTATGTGCCCCCTGTAGCAAAGTGGATTGGGACCTGCTGGGTATCTGATCTTGAGGTGTACATGATCTGTTTCGAAAAAATCCACCCGGCTATCTACGAAGTCTGGCCAAGAGATTCCTCGTATTCGATGGCAAGCTCGATATCCGTATCGTCGACGGCATCCTGTTCGGTAGCCAGCCGGTCAAGCGCCTCCTTGACCGGGAAGAAATCGGGCTTTTCGAGGGCATCATCCGTCGACCATGCGTATCGAACCGTTTGTGTAGAGTCAATTAGGAACACGGCCCGTTGTGGGACAGACTCGTGATTCTCCCACTCATCATAACAGACATCGTATGCGGCAGCAACACTCCCATCGCTGTCGCTGAGTAAGGGGAAATTCAATCCGTACTCCGCACCAAATGCTTGGTGTGAATACGTACTATCCCCTGATGCTGCCCACACGTCGAGCTGGGGCGTGAATTCAAACCATTCAGCGTCGCGGATCGCGCACAGTTCGTTGGTACAGACCGGGCTGAAATCGAATGGATAGAACAGGAGGAGCACAGCCCGATCCTGGTCAGTTGCGTCCGCGAGGCTGAACGTCTCGACCGTGTCATCAACGACCCCAGGGAGAGTGAACGTGGGGGCAGAATCGCCTTTCGTAACCATGAGAGTCGCTCACAACTATTATATTGTTACATACTGAAGTATTTCGTGCCGTCTTGTTCAGCGTTTAGTGAAGGTCGAGACAGTCATCCCGACAACTCACTAGCTTATGGGCCACCGAACAACAGCGAGATTTCACCCATCGGTGAGCCTGTGTCAGGATACCCTACTCACCGTCAGAGCCGGTCGTAACGCCAGCAAATTCGAACCGGGCGCCACCGTCCGCACTCGGTGTGATGGCGACCTCCCATCCGTGGGCGTCGGCAATTTCCTGGACAATATTGAGGCCAAAGCCCGTTCCATCGGTCGTAGTCGAGTACCCTGGCTTGAACACCTGAGTGCGTTTCTCGGCCGGAATCCCGGGTCCGTCATCAGCAACATAGAAGCCATCATCCCGCTCAGCTACTCTCACCGTCACGTCCCCGTAACCGTGCTCCAAGGCATTTCGAATGAGATTCTCGAGGAGTTGTTTGAGCCGGCTCCGATCCGCGTGGATCGTCTGTTCTGTCTCAACGACGAGCGTCGCATCTGCGTTCTCGACAGAGTTCCAGCACTCCTCGGTCACGGCCGCGAGATTGACGGGGCTAACCTCGCCAACACGGCCCCCCTCGCGGGCGAGCGTCAGTAGATCCTCAAGCAACGTTTGACAGCGGTCGAGTGCGGTCGCTGCATCATCGAGATGGTCACTCTCGCACTCGTCTTGAGCCAGCTCCAAGCGTCCTTGGACGACATTTAATGGGTTCCGGAGATCGTGACTGACGACGCGAGCAAACTCATCCAACTGCTCATTTTTTCGCTGGAGTTCGCGTTCATCGTGCTTGCGCTCAGTGATATCGCGTACGACACAGATGATCCGCCCATCGTCGGTAAAACTCAAGGAGAGTTCTTGGGGGAACGTACTCCCATCCTTGCGAATGCCGACCGCTTCGCCTCGCCAGCTATGCTCGTCGAACAAGGCCGGCATCACAGTTTCTTCGAATCGGGTGGTCTCGTCGTCAGTGTAGCACATCCGCCACGTCTCACCGAGGAACGCATCCGGTGTCTCGTAGCCGTAGATATCAGCGTGCGCCTGGTTCACAAACGCGTATTCCTCATTAGTGTCGAGTATTGCCATCCCGTCGATGGAGGCCTCCATCGCTGTTGATCGGACCTGTAGATCTCGTTCCCGTTCTTTGTGCTCGGAAATATCCCGGATCACACCTGCGGTCCCTGCTCCTAGGTCAGTGTCATCATGCTCTGGGAGGAGCTGGCACCGAATTTCACAGGGGATGTGCTCATTATCGGCGGTTTGTAGTTCCGTTTCTGTGTAGCCAAATTCGATCTCTCCCGCCTCAAGCTGGTCGCGGTTCCACGTTCCTCCCTCGATGGCGGCTTCATCGAAGAGGCGTGAGGCGTGTGCTCCGAGCAATTCCTCGCGGTCGTATCCAGTGACGTCTGCCATTGCCCCGTTGACGAACGTAAAGTGAAGTTCAGAATCCAACACATACACCATATCAGGGACAGTATCGAGGATAGTCGAATGCTGTCCGTTCTCTAGCCTATCCTCGCTCATACGAAACCATTCAAATCACTGAGTGAAAATGATTGTACTACTACGTACCACGGTATTGATCTCTCTGGCCTAGCCTAGTAGGACGAAACGTATGATACGTGAGTTACCGACTTTGGAAGCCCTCGGCCGCTCGACGTCCCGCGACCGCGCGAGATTCCGTCTCGGTGGCCCTCGTTCGCTGCGCTCGCGAGGACGCCGCTGCGCGCCTCGTGGCTGCGGTGCTTGCGGGGTCGGGGGACGGCCGAGACGCCCTCGCCCTTTCTGAGTCCGCCAGGAGAGTGCCTGGATCAGCGAACAGAAAGGAGCTGATATACGCGGATCCTGTCACGATGGCCGGCACTTATTGCTTCTGTGGCTATGATCGGGTTATCCACTCAACATCGGTCACCAGAATCCGTGCTCCTCCATTAACACTTTCAGCAACGGAAACTGTCCAATCGTGGGCGTGAGCGATATTGGCGACGATGGCAAGCCCAAAGCCGGTGTTGTCAGCCGCTGTTGAGAACCCACTCTTGAAGACATCATCACGATCTTCCTCGGGGATACCCGGGCCGTCGTCCTCCACGTAGAATCCATTTTCAAGCTCACCTACGGTTATCGTTACAGTTTCCCCACCATGCTCAACTGCATTCCGAAACAAATTTTCAAACAGCCGTTGGAGCTGCCCGGTATCGGCAGCGATTACTCCGTCGAGATTCGTAACAAGCGTCCCCTCATCCGTTTCGACATGGTCCCAGCTTTGATTGACGACTGACTCAATTTCGATGGGTTGCCGATCGACAGTGATTTGCTGCGTCTGTGTCAACTCGTGAATATTCCTGATCAGGGCCTCCATTCGATTGTGTGCGTCTTTCATCTGTGCAAGATGGGCACGATCTCCGTCTCGCTGGAATAATTCGAGCCGTCCCTGCGCAACATTCAGCGGATTCCGTAGGTCATGAGAGACCATCGAGGTAAATTCGTCAAGACGCTCGTTTTGCTGTTGTAACTGCTGTGTTTTTTGCTGTAACTGACGTCGTTGGGTAAGAGACAGTCCGTAGTAATGCCCGTAGATAAGCCCGAACAGCGCACCACCTAACATCATCTCAGTGATGAGGATCAGTGGATCGATCATCGTCACACCAAGCGTTTGCTGTCCCCAAATGATGCTCGCCGCTGTAAGTGCAAACAACATTGCCAACAGGACGCTCCCAGTCGAACTCGTGATGAGTAATGTGTCTCCGTACCGATGGTTGTAATATCGAGAGGTATAGACCAGAAGGACGGCCGTGACGAACGGCGGAAAGAGCGTTCCGACTCCGACGAATACCACCGACGAAGAGGCACTACTGAGCAGCGTACGAATCCCAACAACGGGGCCAACGAGGGAGAGTACTGCGAGAATACTAGCTCCCACCAACCGGGGCCTGTCAACGAATTCGTTATGCTTCACTATGCTATTCGTCAGATATGACTCTAGTCAAATAAGCATAATAGTTCCGTGCACCCCACAAGACTGGATTTCAACTCAATTCAGAGTCTCAGAATCAACTTGGCATCGAATATCGTCCGTGTGATCGGCTCCACTGGTAAGCACTAATTTGCCCAGCTTCTTGCGACCAGCCCTCCATTACGATGGTTCCCAAAGTGCAGCTCCGAAAACTTACCAGCATCTCCTGTGTAGGGCACTGGTTTAGTGGAGATAGCATTCCGGATGGACTGCTTGGTCGCCAGTCAGCCTCTTTTCGGTGTGTGCGTGACGGCCCGCCCCGCTCGCCGCTGCCGCCCTCCGCTTGCTCACGGCTCCCTGCGGTCTTGCGGCTCACTGCCTTCGCCGCGCGACCCATTAGTGGTCTCACACCGTTCGACCACCCAGTCGCCGTTCGCACCACGGCGCTTCCTGCGGTCGCGCCGCGCGTCGCTCGCGACCGAGAAGATTCGTCGCCAGACAGATAAAGTAGTCGCGAGGAAGTGCCTGTTACATGTGTGACGAAGATAATTCAGTCGCATCTCCACACGATAATGACGACGAAGAGGAGGGATCCTCATCGACGTTGACTGCGATTCAAACGGCGTACGACAACGACCTGTACAAGAACGGTCTTGCCGAACTACTGAAACCAGCTGTTGGCATCGTGCTATACAGTCTGCCAGCAGTGCTCGTGCTGGCTAGGGTGCAGACTGAGATTCGACCCGGTCTGTTCTCGATATTCTCCGCGATCTGTATTGTCTTCGGTATCAGTTACTATTTCGTGGAAGCGGGGCTTTCCGGCGAGCAAGACCAACTCGCCCAAGTGTACGAGGTTGAGGAACTCCGCGAAGAATGGCCTGTAACGTTCCCTCTCGCAGGGCACTCCCTCTCGTTCAATACCGGCGAGGATCTGACCGAGGCCGAGCTTCAGGTCATGCTCACAGAATACGAAACGATCTCGAAAGAGGCGCGCTATCGTGATCGGCTCATCAACCGTAGCACCTATTTTGCTCTAGCAGTTCTGGCTGGCTTCGGTGCGATTTTCGCACAAGCAGAGTCAAACGAACTGCCTGTGTTGATGATGGTGCTGTCCCTGGCGATGTACGTGTTCTCGATGGCGATAATCAAATACAAGGATGCCAGAGATCCGCTTTGGAAGCGCCAGCGGGATCTTGAACGGTTGGTTCCTACACTCCGAGGGCGGCTCACTACGTATCACACGATTCGGACCCCCTCACGTCGGCTCTTGGATCAATTTAGTATGTCCTCGTTCCTGATCAACATCTATCTCGCTATGACGTTCCTTGCAGTCGTCTCGTACTTCGGGCTCGTCGTCGCCCTGCCGCTGCTCTACCCCTAGTTTCTGTGGCGCTCTTAATGTCATTCTCTTGATTAGAGGTCCCCGATTCGCTAGCCGTCGTCAGTCACGGAGGTCCCCTGAAAGAGGTCCCTCCGGAAGCTTGTGGGGTCGATGATTCCGCTCATCCATCGTCATGAACGGCGGTTGGCACTCCCTTTGGCCACGGTGAGTGGCTGGGTGTTTCAATTCTGCCTATCGGTAGTCGTCGAATCTGTGGACTGTCTGAGAACGTCATCGAACGGCCCGCCCCGCTCGCCGCTGCCGCCCTCCGCGTCGCTCGCGACCGACCATTCCGGGCGTGCGGGCGCTCTCCGCACCACCCGCGCCCGTTCCGGGCTAAAGTGAATGTGCCCTCGACGCCAGCGGGAAAGCGCGGGGGGTTGCGCGGCGTGGCTGCTCACCCCCCGCGCTTTCTCCGCTGGCCGCTCGCTCCGGGCGGGTCGGCGCGCGGTGCTGGTTGGGGTCGCCGCACTCGGGCGCGCTCTCGCTCGCGCCCGGGAGGGCGCTCGCGAAGGCGCGAGCGAGAGCGCGCAGTCGGTGCTATCGGACGTCGACATCGTCGGAAAACCGCGATGCTGGGACATCGCGGTGGCGGCGCGTGAGCGCCTTCGGAACTTGGTGAAGTTCCAATGTCAAGTAACAGCTCTAGTAGCAAGGTCGTTACGGTGGATGAACAGGCATTCGAGAAAGCGGACGAGCAAGCGGTCGATGAAGACGGCTTCCCGGTCGTCGACGAGACGCCGGCGTTCGAGGCGGCAGTCGAGCAGGAGACGCAGGCGAAGGTGGATGCGAACCACCCGGATGGGATCGCGGACACGAGCGAGGACCGGATCCATGGTGTCACCCTCGAACAGGAAGAGCGCATTCGGGCGCGGGACGCCGAACTGGAGCGCATCAGTGCCCAGGCCGAGCTGGGAACCCAGGACGGTCGCGAGCAGCGCACGCGAGAGGTCGCCGCGCAAGGGAGCACGAAGCGCCGGCTGGAGTTCCAGAAGCGGGCCGCGAGCGTAGACCCGATGGCCGACCCCGAACGGGATGATCCTCGCACGGAACTTTCCCAGGATGAACTGGCGACGGTGAACACCGAGGCAGACAGACTCGCGACGCGGGTGGATGGCTGGTCTCGTGCGGCGGTCAGTCGACGCCTGGCCGAAGCGGTCGTCGACGGCCGGGACCTGACGAGTGCGGTCGTCCAGGTGTTCGAGGAGCTACAGACGGCGCCGGGACAGGTGGTTCCCATCGGGAAGCTCGAGGACGTCGATCGCAAAGAGGTGAGCATTAAGGGTCGTGTCAAGACCCTCTGGGATCCATCCCATCCAAGCATCGCGCAAGTTGGACTCGTTGCCGACGACAGTGGCCAAACCAGGGTCACCATCTGGAAGGCCTCGGACGCGCCGTGGATCGTCGAGGGTGAACGCGTGCGCATTCACGGGGCCGCCCGGAACTGGTACGAGGGGCGCGTCTCCGTAGCCGTCACCGGCTGGACGACCATCCACTTCCCGGAGCGCGGCCGCTGGTGGGAAGCATAGCTAGTCGGACCAGCCTGCTTTTTTGTTGTGTGCCGGACCGGCCCAAGCCCCACCGCCCCACCCTCCGCTCCGTGCTCGCTCCCTCCGGTCGCTGCGCGCGCAGCCACAACCTCTCGGACAGTTTTTCTGGCGCCGCTATGGATGCCGGCGCAAGTAGGCCGGCGAGTGACACAGAAATGTACGAATGCGACTACTGTAGTGCTACGTTCGATAGAGCTAGCGCTCTCGGTGGTCATGTTGCCTCCGTACACCGGTACGGGGAGTACGAATGCGAGACGTGTGGTAAGAGCTTCGCCTCGCTTACAGCCTATCGTGGCCACCTCGGTGGCCAAACCTCGATCGGGCGTGACGAACTGAAGACTGAGCTTCGACGACTCACTAAGCAACTGGGCCGGTCACCCACGCGAGACGAGATGGAGACAGACGGGTCGTATTCAGCAACAGCGTACTGTACCGAGTTCGGTTCGTGGAGTAACGCTATCCGCTCGATCGGGCAGAAACCAGCCCAGGAAAGCCGCATACCAGACGAGGCTTTGATAGAGGCGATCCGCAACTTAGCTAATGAGCTCGGGCGTGTGCCGACTGCACCAGAGATGGATGAACGGGGTGCGTACTCACAACGAACCTGTGCGGATCGGTTTGGGTCGTGGGGCAACGCGGTACTTGAAGCGGGCCTTGAACCCGCTGGCAAGCAGAATATTCCCAAGCCGGAGCTCCTTGCTGAGATCAATCGGCTTGCTTCAGAACTCGGCCATGCCCCGACGGTGGAGGAGATGAATTCGGAGGGGCAGTATCACGTTGCAACCTACTACGACCGTTTCGAATCGTGGCGCCAGGCGAAACGCCGTGCGGGGTACGGTGACTCACAAGACGAGCGAGTGGCGTGGAAGCGACAGAAGTGGAGCCAGACGCGGTGGCGCCGACAGCGTCAGCGAGTCCTTGAGCGTGACAACTACTGCTGCCAGACGCCCGGGTGTGAGATCAATCAATCCGAACACCACGCGCGTTATGGAAAGGACCTCCATATCCACCACATCAGACCTCGGCGTGAATTCGTTGATGCGGACGGTCAATATGACACTGAGGCGGCGAACGCGCTAGATAATCTGATCACACTCTGTGCTGTACATCATCGCTTCTGGGAACAGCTAGCCCCGCTTCAGCCCGATATTCGCTAACCGCGTCCGGTGGTGTTGCTCGCCCCCGGCGATGGGTGGCGGGGCCACCAGTTATCCCGTCTCACTATGACCGACGACACGACACTCACGGCGCGTGAACGGCTTCGCATTCACCTCCGCGAAGCCCGCCGCACGACCGACTCGTCGATCGTGGAAGTACAGCTCGACGCCGCGCTGGACGCCTGGACCGACCTGCCGCCGACACCCCTGCGGGAGTGTCCAATCTGTGGGAAGGTCGGGGTCCCAGAACGAATCCAGCAACACAGATGTAAAATCCAAGATCAAAGTGATGAGAATATCGAGTTCTAATACGGCGTGGTGACTCAACTCCCGCCATATAATTCCAAAAGTTAGCCGAATAACTCAGACGAGTCCACACCAAGGGCCGCTTCATCCATCAGCTCGCCTATCTCGTCGATACTCAGTCCTGTCTGCTCAGTCACGTCCATATAAGCGACGACAGAAGCACCCATAAAACGGCGCGCTTCAGCCACTACGTCCTTCGGATGGTCGAACTTCTCGTCTAACACCTTCAAACGGCTATTTTGCTCTAGAACATCGGCAAGATACTGATTCTCGTGCACAATATCTCCCCTGAGTGAGTAGATATCCTGTAGGAACTTCTGGATGTACTCCCGTCTGTAGGGTAACCTATCGTACAATATCTGGCCACCACGTAGTTTGAGTCGGAAAGTAATCGAGCCTCCGGATCCAACTCCTTGAAGAAGAAGTCCCTCAAGCCCGATCAGACAGTCAAGGAGCTGATCTTCGTAAAATCGCTTCGACCAGATCTCGTTAAAACGCTGAATTGAACGCGTGAACTGACCGTCCCTATCAAGACGGATTCGTCGACAGTGGCGCCCCCAAAAATCAGTGAATTCATCAGAGGAATCTGGATACAGTAGGTATGCTTCTTGCGGTTGCGTTCGGTCTTTGTGTGCGTCTCCGATTACTGTGAAGTCGGGGATTCCCTCTCTGAATTCAAGCCAATTGGGTTCTTGCCGGAAGGATGTGCCAACGATCAAGTCTCCTGTTTCTGGGTCGGGGTCAAAAAGCCGCAGTGCGGTCGCTAACCGCTCTCCAATTTCTTCCCCCGGATCATAGAGAGTGGCTTCAGGTTCTCGAGCCGCTATCTCCGCATGGATTTTATACTCACAGGCGTCAACAGGGTTGAGATTGAACCGTTCTCCTCCACCTGCGGAGGATGTATGGACACCCCGCCTTTCTGAATCAGTGATAGGGCAGATCCGAAGTGATTCAACTCGATAGTAATTGTGACGTCTTCGACGGAGTTCAAATTCTGGCGATAAATCGATAACTGCCTCGTCGTCTTGTGGAATATTGAATAGGTGAAGTGGAATAATAATCTCGAAGGTTTCCAGCCCAGTCTCGTACTTCGGAAGCCAGTGTTCCTCGTATGCTCGATCGAACCCTCCATCCGTGACCACGTAGCCTCCCGAATAATCCATCACTGTGCCAGCGAAGTTGAAAAGCGCGTTAACGTAGGAGAATAGATTAGGCTCCTCAGGGGGCTCGTAGTCCTCCGGTGCGCCGAGAAATAGAACGTCTTCGTCATCAGGGTCAGCAGGCTCGTTAAGACCAAATCCGTTTCCGGTCTCATACATCCACTCTGCAGTCTCTTCGAAGAACTCCTGCTGGCGTGAAGAATAGAACGTAATAATCCGGGAAGGTTCATTAATGATCTTCTCTTTCCTGTCCATCCGATCTCCTGCGGCAATTCGAAGTTTAGGGACGAAATCTTGCTCCTCACGAACGGTTTCAACGAAATCATCCACACACCCTCTGACCCGCTCCTTCAATCCGCTTCCCGAATTGCCCATAGTAGGGGAAGTGACCTATTTGTCTTCAAGACTGTGCTACCACCGATACGGCGGTAGCTACGAAGGATTGTTTCTATTGAAGTCTACTAATCGACGGTATGAACCAAGCGATCCGCGAGGAATGTAGCCTCAAAACCAGAGAAGGAGGGATAACTCGGTGGGTTGTCCATTCTACGGCATCATCAACCAGAGGAGACACAGCGAATGCCGGAATTGCGGTCGGCCGATGAACCTGGAACAGCAGAGCGAACAGGAAGAACAGCTCTCCGCGTAGGAGCGGTTATGTGAAGTTGATGAGGAGGGAATGCTGGACAAACTGGAGGAGTTGCAGGCGTCTCAGTTAATCCTCACATAGACCACTGTGGTTTGGAGGAACCCGGAATACGATATTCGTGTCCCGCGGGTTCAGGATGGCAGTGGAAGATCGGGGTGAATCTGGAGATCGATCCTGATCGAAAACTGCCGGACGAATCCTTTTGATACGCGAAGCGCCCATTCGGCGCAGCCGTAGCTCATACACTGGCTGGGGAAGAATGCGTTCCCACTCGGTATGAGCGGGTTCAGGTCGAACCGACCGTCAAGTTGTTCTTCTATCCCGTACTCGTTCTCGGTGTAGTCCTTCTCACCACCTTCAATCCGTCTCGGCTCAAAATGTACGAGTTCATTCCGGATGTCTAGAACGCGAGCGACAGGTTCAGCGGGAGTACTGTCTTTTTCGAATTCGTCGAATCTGTTGGCGTCTAAGAAGATATTGTACTTCGCAAAAATCCCAGCATTATCTAATCGGTTCGTGAGTTTCTTTTGTCCCTGCTCAGGGTTGAGTTCTGCTTCCTCGATGTTCTGACGGAATTCCGTTTTGTCTGGGTAGTGTATCGGGTCTTTTCCATCATTGATGAGGCGGATGTCGTCCCAGATCTCCCAGTACAGACTATTGACTGTGGCCTCTAGGAAGCAAGCTGTGCTCACGATTGAGTTCATGCAGAAGGCGCGATGCTTCGTCTTGTCGTCGTTGGGAATGGAGGATGAACCGGTGTTGGGGTCAACGGAGTCGTATAGTGCTTCAATACGTCTCGCTTCATCACGGAACAGCTCCGCATGTATCGCGTGGTGGCCCTTCAACGTCGTGGTTGCGCGTACGGAAGCCATGCCACCACTTTTCGATACAGGCTGAAATAAATGAAGTAGCCAACGCTGCTTAATTCCAGTCCCCGATATTGGTGCTGTCTACTTCTCCAATTGAACTCGATATCTGTGTGCTTGAGAAGCGGGTGTTTGTTGTGGATCTTCAATCTCACCACGTAACTGCTGAAAACGTTTAAGATGCTATTTTGACACCATCTATGTGAAGAATGTACGACCTGGTTGAGGATTCGAGAGACATCCTAGAAATAAACCCGTGGCTGGCCTTCGAAGACAGAGACCAATTTGACCCCATTGACGATGGGTGGATCACGGTATACAGAACCGGCCATAAAACTACAGATGTGGGATCAGAAGTGGTCGATCAGGGGTTCAGGGTTCACTGTTTCTTAGTTGATCAGGAGGATTTAGACGCGTTTTCAGGTATCGAACCGTATGGAGAGATTCCTAAATTCGATTTCTACCCGATGGCGTATGGCTCGCGTAGAGGAGAGGAGTACTGGGAAGAGGATCTCACGCAGTGTATAGACGGTAGAGAAGCCAAGCGTTTCGTGATGAAGTTCACAAAGGACGCTCCTCTGGTAGATACCGGTTTCGTCGAATATCATAAACTCGTTGAAAGGGAGAAACGGAACTTCGAGAGGTACGATACAGACGAGAAAGTGGTCCGTTTTCCCGCGGACAAGTGGAATTACCTTTCCTCGCAGTCTGACCACTGGGGGCTCGATGATACAATTCTGAGTTTGGAAGTGCGAGCTTCCTTCCTCAAGGATTATCTGCAGGAGCGAGGCAGTGCCTTGGTACTTGCATACTTCCAATCAAGGGATGTGAAATCTACAGAGGAAGATATCCAGCTCCCTGATGAAGATAGAGAAAGTTTCGGAATACTGGGCGGTAAAGCAACCCGTGGTGTCCGAAGAACGATGCCGGGCTACGAACTACACTGGTTTTGCCCTATTCATCCCTCCGATATTCCTTATAGTCATGAAGAAACGCTTCGGGAATCAAGAGAGAACCTGAAATTTGAAACGAAGCAAGGATACCGGTTCTCAAAGCAGGAGGCGATGAGGGAAGACGGGTTTGAGGAAGCAGGATATCGAAGACCCGCGATCGGCGCTGAAGACGTGGATGAGGCTCTGAACTACTTCGGTTGGACATTCTTTGATCCGGAAGTACTGGAAAAGTACAGGTCCGATAGCCGGGGCTCGGTTTCCGAATGGTCCAGACAAGGTCTACAAATCGAGTGGTTGGACAAGATGTCGCTCCGAGCGTATCGGAATGACGAAGACCTGATTGTGATTATTGTCGATGATCTAGCAAAGATACCCGACGAGGAGATCCCTCACTGGTACCAGCACAACACATCTCCCCGAGGTGAAATCCCCGAGGAGATGATTACTAATTATATCAAGGCAGAATTCGTTGACTCAGAGTCTCCTGCACAAGCGGTGATTAACGCGGTAACTGAGCTTGATACTGCTTTCCAAGAAGCCTACGGCCAACGTCTTTACAGAGAAACTGGTGAGGAGCTCGACGCTGAGCGGTTGATGACTTTGCCGCGAAATGAGCGTGAAGCGTTGTTGGATGTAATGTCGAAAGTCGATGAGGTTGTAGTGGAGAACCTTGATAAAGGGAATTTGGAAGCTCAATTACCGGATGACGTAGACGAAGATGATATAGAAGGAGAAAAATCGGCTTTGTGGGAGTTCGTAAGAGAATTATCGGACACCGACAAAGCCAATGAAATACTAACTCCAATTAATTCGGTACATGATTTTAGACAGGAAGATAGCCATCGGAGAGTAACTGGCGGTTGGAGCCGAGCAGTCCAAGCAATAGGATACCCAGAGGACTCAACTGGATTTAGGGAAATTTACCGAGACACATTAAGAGATACTGCGGCGTCGTTACGAGAAATTATTGATCTGATAGAAGAACAGAACTAATCCGAGAACCGGTATTCAATTAATGAAGTTCGGCTTCGGTGGCGGACCAGTTGAGGTCCCTCTTCGTTTTGTCTTCATCGGTTCGCCTGATGTTACGTATCGAACGACAAAACACCGTGTCCCGAGTGTAAGGTATAGGTGGGTACGAACAGCGTCGAAACCATCTGTGAGGCCTGTGCTGGGTCATCGAGGAAAATCGATCGATCAGGGACCAGGGTAGCAAACGTACGATGAGGACGATGGCTAATTCGATTCAGGTCTTCGCGTTTTTCTCGTAGAGACGGGAGTGGAAACCTACTCTGAATCCCCTGAATTATCCTCAACTAGGATTGAATCGGCAGGCAGGTTCAACAAGTAAGCAGACTTCTTAATCAAGTAATCGCGGTGTGCCTCAATTGCTTCTGGAGACCAATCACCATAGTCTCCGCGAGCTACTCGCAGTGCTAGGTCGAAACTTGAACGCGGTTTACCCCGCTTCCCCTGATAGATAGCAGCTTTCTCATCGAATGGCTTCTGGGCCGCCTTTGCATTGAGATCGTACTGTAGAGGAATCAAATTCCCAAGCGTGTTTCTCAGCTGACTTGCCTCCTCTCTACTGAAATTGTCTTCCCAGTAATCGTATTTTTCCATTGCAGAACCGTACGACTTGGGAAGTACGTGTTCTATGTGCATTCCACCGCCTCTCTTCTTAATCCGCTCAACTTTCTGTGAGTCACTCAGGCTGTATTCAATAGCAATCAGCAGGCTCTTGTGCCACTTTTCATCTCCATATACATTATCAGAATACAGTCCGTCTCGAACCCGTTCCGGAATATTATCACGCTTCCTCTTACTCTCGATATACTCCTGGATCACCTCCAAACTGGCCTCATCACGCAGCAGAGTCAGAATCTTGATCGAGGGTATCTTGATTTTTTCACTGGTATAGTCTCCAATCCAGTACGAATAGTAGAACCCGATAAGCTCGTCACGCAACTCGTCGAAGTAGTCAACACCGTCTTTCTTGGCGCCGATAAGAATCGTCTTCCAATACAGAGTATGTGACAAGTTTTCCAGGATGAAGATTTCTTTCGAGCCTGAGTTTTCGATCTGTTTGTAGTTGTCCACGAAGTCCCGAATGTCTTTGACAATCTTCTTAGGGTTCTGTCCTTCAAACTCGGATTTTAGCTCCTGATACCTCGTTTCCTGTGCTTTTGACTGTTGAAGATACAGCCGATACATTCCAAGGATGCTGTCCAAGGTATCATAGTCATCATCAACCTTCGTAGTGATTTCCTGCCAGACCTCAATTACATCGTCCTTGTCTTCATCATTTTCCAAATTGCTAAGCAGATAGCTCTTGGTGAGGTCAGAGACCGTCAAATCTTTCCCACGAGTATTGATGGTCTGGAAAAGCCTGACGGCATGTGCAAGATCATCGCTGATGATTCTAATCAGTTCGATATTCTGATCGATGAACTCAAAGAAGTCGTTGAGTTCGTCATGTCGATCTCCGAACTTGGTCTCCAGACAATCTATCAGGATTTCAGCAGCCTCAGTGTACCTGTTTTTCTCGTCTAGGTCTATCGATTTGAGTACTGACTGTTCAAGATCAGTTTGCTTACTGGTTCTCAACCGAGGCCTCTCCAACGCCTGTTCATGGACTCTTTCCTCGACCCTTCTCTTGTTCATATCGCTCAAGTGATCGTGAAAATGGTCGTTGAAGATTGCATAGAGAATGATGAGAGAAGTCATCCTCTGCTGTCCATCCAATATGTCAAAACGAGAATCACCGTCCTCCTTCACCAAAATAACCGAGCCCAAGTAGTAGGGACTGTTTCGGTCCGCACTCCACGAGTCGTAGAGGTCATCAATCAACTGCTCAATATGCGATTTCTCCCAGCTATACGGTCGCTGATATCGAGGAATTTGGTATAGGTCCTCCTCTCCATCAAACAGATCCCGGCACTTCACCGGATCCGGATTGAAACTATGCTGCATTATACAGACTGAATCAGACTACAGTTCTTTAACCATTTCCACAAAGTTCTCAATACTTATTACGACCTGCCGAAGGCACAGAATTCCCTATATCCATGGTAACTGCTCGAGGGTGCATTCCCGAACAGCATTTGAGGATCCCAGTGTGGATGTCGTCGAGGATTCAACTTAACAACCGGCCCAAACCAGCCTGCTCGCAGTTGTTTATTCTCCCTGAGAGGGGTGCGGGATGCAAGACAAGGCACCTCGCGAACTACCAATAGCGACGAGAGACATCTACGAAACTGATTTCGACAAGGACGTATCGAACGACGGAACCACGCCGTGTCCAGAGTGTAAGGGCGAGGTGAGAACAAATAGCGTTGAAACAATCTGTGAGGACTGTGGCCTGGTCATCGATGAACAACGAATCGACCGCGGTCCGGAATGGAGAACTCACGACCAGGACCAGCGAAAGCGAACGGGCGCTCCACTGACTGCAGCGCGTCACGACCGAGGGCTGTCGACGGAGATCGGTCGCAGGAAAGATGCGAACGGGAACGAACTCTCTGGGCAAAAGCGCCAGCGACTGTCCCGAATGCGCCGGGAACAGAATCGTGGTCGGTTCCAGTCGAAAGCCGAGCGAAACCTCGCACACGGGCTGGGTGAAGTACAAAGAATTGCTAGCGTCCTCGAGCTTTCAGATTCGGTCCGTGACCAAGCGTGTCAGCTGTTCCGGAGCGCTCAGAACGAAGACCTACTTCGAGGCCGATCAATCGAGGCGATTGCGTCAGCAAGCGTCCACGGGGCCTGTCGCTGTAACGGCCACACACGGTTACTCGACGACGTCGTCGACGCAGCACGCGTCGAACAATCGAGAGTCGCAAATGCGTACAAGACGCTGAATACAGAACTTGGGCTCCCGACTCAGCCAGTTCGCCCGAGTGAGTTCATCCCCCGTCTCGCGTCAGAACTCGATGTTCCAGCGGACACCCGACAGCGGGCTCGGAGGTTGGCTGAACAGTCAGAATCGTCAGGAGCCGCGTCGGGTGTCAAACCGTCAGGATTCGCAGCGGCCTGTTTGTACAAGGCGGGTCGCGAAGAGGGACGGTGGCTGACGCAGGCGGAAGTGGCGGAGGTGGCGAGCGTCACTGCAACGACCATCCGGTCGCATGGAGATACCTTAGAGGAGCAGATAGTCTGATCCGGTCGGTTTGAAAAAGAATGATTTTCTAGAGAAATTATTTGTTGTTAGAGTCCGTAGCTCCCAGTATGAGCGAGACATGGGACGACGTCAACGAGCAGGTCAAGGCAGACTGGAAAGACGACACGACGCCATTCGAGCGGGTGTACGAAATCGTCGAACAGACCCACGACGGACAGTCGGCGGCCGAGATCGCCGATCGAGCGCTCGTGAGCGAGCCGACAGCGCGTCGCCACTGCAAGTCGCTCGTGAACACGGGCTTCGCCGAGACAGAACCGGACGGTCAAACGACGCTGTACAAGCGCAACAGTGACCGGGTGTTGATGTCCCGGATCCGCGAGCTACGTGAGGAAGTCACGCGACCGGAGTTGCTGGACAGTATCCAGGAGATGAAGGCCGAGATCCGGCGCTACGAGGACCAGTACGATGTGGTGTCCCCGGAAGAACTCGCCCAGCAGCTTGACGCCGGCGAGACGAAGGGCTGGGATGACCTCACCGCGTGGCGCACGACGCGACAGAATCTCGCCGTCGCGCAAGCAGCACTCGCGTACGACGAGGCCAGCCACCAGCTCGCTGTATGAGCGACGACGACCGCGCCGGCGAGTTCGGGCCGATCTATCTTCCGGCACTCCAGCGGATTCGTGACCTCTGGCTCGACCTCGAACCACTCGTTGACGCCACAGCGTACGACGATGTCGTCGCTCCCACGGAACTGCAGATCAGTCTCAGCGATGGGCTCGCCGATGCCGAGAGCGCTCGGCTCGATATCCAGTGGAGCGAACTGGGGATGTATTCGTTCCACTACGTCGATAGCGACGACGTCAACTGGCGTTTCGATCGCCACCCGAACACACACTCGCCCGAGACCCATTTCCACCCGCCACCCGAGGCTGCCACGAGGGCCACCGAACCGTCCTGTATCGACGTGGCCGAGGTGTCACTCGTGGCCCGGGCTGTCCATGGAATGTGGCGAGGAGCATACGAGGACGACGACGTTGACCTGCTGAATAGCGTCTCAAACCCGCCGTGAGGGGGAGTAGCGCTTGGCCCGCTCAGCCACGCCGGTCTCCTGACTCCGAGCGGCTTCGACATCAGTGTAGAGTTCGAGTGCGTGTTTGATGAGTCGACGATCTTCCTCGTTTTCCTGCCAGCACGCGATGATGTCACGCCGTTCGCGGAGTTCCTCACTCGCAAGATCGGCATCAGTGAGTGACTGCTCAAGTTCGTTCCACGTCTCAACATCGTAGGTCGCTTGCCACTCCTCGATCTCCTCGGCGATTTCGACCAATTCAGTCCGCAGCTCCTCGCGGGTGTTCTCCGCGATGAGCGTGCGGATCTCTGCGAAAAGCAGCTGCGTGTAGTCTGGATGAAAGCGCGTTGTCTCGCCGGTCTCAATACGGCCGAGATGGCCCTGTCTAGCGAGCCCGCGGATCTCGTCGTCGGTTGTTTTCCAGTCCGTATCGGCCTGGTCGCTGATCCACTCGATCGATCGAGGTTCACGAAGTGCGGCCGCGACGGCTTGGATCCGTTCCCGGGCGCTCATTGACTCGGTCCACGACCGCTCCCGATTGCGTGACGATCCGGACATTGTCACCACCTTCTTCGAAATGATTCACTCTCCATTTTCATATATTTGTGGCTGCTGAGCGTGGCAAAGAATGGTTGTGGGGCTCTGTTGAAATCCGCAACCAGTGAAATGTTCTCGGAACCGTGCCAACTACAGAGGATCTAATCAGCACGAAAACTGCATTATTTTCGCAATCTAAATCACGGATCAGCCGAGGTGAAGCGCTTGCGAACGGAGCGGTTACGATGGTTGTGCGCCACCGGAGTACTGTTTAGTGAGGTGTGAAGCAAAATGGATTAGTGATGCGTTTTGGATTAGCCTGTATGCCCTCTACTAGGCGACAGATGCTCGTCCCCGTTGGAGCGTCTCTCTTGGGAGTTGCCGGATGTCTGGGGTTGGGAGATCCGAACTTGGTGATCAACAACGAGTTGAACCAGAGGGTAACGGTCAATATCGATATTACTAGAATGTCGGATATGCGTGTGGTGATGCGTACAGACCGCTCGCTTGGAGCCGAGGAAACGGCGACGCTCTTGTATCCGCTTGACGAACCTGCTGAGTATCGAATCCAAATTACCGCTCAGGAGGCGAATATTGGTGGAGAAACGACCGTCTTTGTCGATGAATCCGCTGCTATCCACGCCACTCTCTATCCCGATGGAGTATCGTTCGAAACCCAATAATGCTCACCCCACTATCGTTCTGGGAGTCGTATGTGCACCCCTGTACTGACGATTTGGAAGTCTCGTGTATAGACAACAGCCGCGGCAGAGTATGTCTCCTGTTAAGGATTTCAACAGAACCAGCAAAGTCGAAATCCATCTGTGAGCTCTTTGACTCCGATGACTGCGGACGGATCGGCAGATTCGCATCCGCTGTTTGAACAGGAGTTATCAGCTGATGGACGGTTGGAACCGGCTTTCGCTCTCCAAAACCATCCGCTCGTTCGAAGTCCGCGTGTGAGAATACGTTCGCACCGGCGTCTGCTGACCATATAGTCAGCTCTGATCCCCGTGCTATCTACGGATTCAACAGGGTGGATAGACACTACCCCCGTTGGGACCGAATTTTATAAGCAAAGTATAATGGCCTGTACCCAGCTATGAAAGCAAACCCAAATAGAAAATAAACAATTATGAATTGGTCTTGGGAAACGATGGCCTCACCATACGGATACCATCCTGCCAAAAAGATTGCAGCGGCAACCGAGGTCGTTGCTGTTATACTTCGAATAACGTTTAAAAACACGAATCCGGGGGGTGATGTAGGCATTTGAATTACACCATCTACTGCTGATCGAGGTGTTCTGAACTTATAGGAGGAGACAAGATTATATCAAGTTCACTTTTCATTTCTCACCCTCGCTATCGATAATTTTGTGATTAAGATCCATGACTCTGTCTATAGTGATTAGAGTGCTATAATCTCGGTGAGCACATCTATAAGCTCTGAGATCGGGTCTATCCGCCACGCATCCCAGTTGTCTTCTGCTTGCCACCAGTATCGGATGGTACGTTCCTCATCAATCAGAACGATCCCGCGTTTTGGTTTCCGTTTTCCTTCTTCGGTCTCCTCAATCATCCCGAACATTTCGTAAATCGCTTTATCATCGTCGTATACGAGTGGATACGAGAGGCTGTTCGCTTCACTGAACTTCTTATGGCTGTATGGACCGTCGGTTGAGATGCCGAGAACAGCTACATTATCGTTGAATGTGAGAAACTCTGAGTCATTAATCTCGCACATTTGCGTCTCACACACTGGGCTGAAATCGTGGACATAAAACACCAGTACAATAAACCGTCCATCTCCGTACTCTGATAGCGTTATGTCAGTTATTTCTCCGTTCTGCACCCCCTCCGCGGTAAAATCTGAAACTGTATTCCCCACCGATCTCATAGTATGGGACTTGTATCCTATCTGCATGAAATATACACAGCCAGTAAATTCCGCCACCATATCCTTGTATTATTGTTGTCTGCCACACCTATAGTTCCAATAGAACAGATTGTTCGTGTGAGGGCTGTAAACTACCACTACCAGTATTCTTAATTTACAGTCGCTGCCGACCTGACAACGATCCGAACGCCCACTACGCACAGTCCGAGCAAGCGCTACTCACCGAGGACCGCGATGCCGCCAGCGTCGACGCCCTCCGTCCGGTACGACAACCGGAGTGCGACGTTCCACGCCGACCGGGTGTCACTCTCCACGGTAAACGGACGTATCGAAGCCGAGTGGTAGACCCAACGTACACGTCCACGTGGTGTTCAAAGCGCGGGACGACGCTGGACGAGAACCGCCAGTCGCAAGCGACGTTCTGTTGTGTGAAATGCGGCTACGAGGTCAACGCGGACTACAATACGGCGAAGAATATCGGATTTCGGCTACTCCGTACGGGGCAAAAGTCTCCACACGAAGGGGCGATCAGTCACCTCGCTCTGAAGTCGGGGACGCTGAACGTGAATGGTGGCTATTCGCCCACCGACGACTAACGTCGGTTAGAACGGGAGTCCACCGACAAGCCCATCCTTTTATGGGTGGGTTGGTGACAAGACAGTATGGGGTCAGACGATCCGGCTGCGGGGTCCGACCAATCGCGCCCCGAGTCAGGGCAATCGTATAAAGCCCTGCCACGCCGGGAGCGCCTCGCACGTCGGCTGTTGGAGGAGTTTGTCGCTGGCTACGACTTGATTCCTGCTCCGGCGCCGGTCGTCCTGTATGCGCTGTCACTCGGGTTCGGTGTGCTGGCTGTGATCCAGTTTCCAATCACAGGAGCTCCGCGGGTTGAGATCCTGCAAGCGGTGATTCCAGGGGTCACAGCGGTGTTCCTTGCAGTATGTGGCTATTGGACGACCCTCGCGTCCCGGCCGGCGGCGAAGCAGGCGGCTGGCGTACTGATGGCGGTTTTGTTAATGGCTATTGCGACGGGGACGGTCGCCTTGGTGCTGGTCTTAGAGGCTGGCGAACTGCAGGTTACTTTCGATTGGCTGTTCGGGTTCTCCGCTGCGATGAGTGCCGGGGCGATCGTGGGAGTCCCGATCGGCTTCGGGTTCGATTCATTAGCTACCTATCAGCAGTCGCTCGAAGCAGAGTATCGACAGTCCAGACAGCTCAACCAACGGCTGCGCGTCCTCAATCGGGTGTTACGGCACAACGTCCGCAACGAGTTGAACATCGCGCTCGGCGGGCTAGAGTTCGTCGAAGCAGATCTCGACACCGACCAGAGTCGCGACTGGTACCGTCGAGCGACAGCAGCCCTCGATCGGCTTCGAACCCACACCGAGAAACTGATTCAGCTCGATTCGGAGGGGCTGTTCGGGTCCGAAACAACAACCATCGACGTTGCCGCCTTGATCCGGATGTTTCTTACCACCGACGCCGTGGTCTCCACGCCCGATCAGGTGACGCTTGAGATGCCAGACACAGCTCCTGTCGCGGCACATCCACTCATCGGGTCGGCTATCGTCGAAGTGCTCCATAATGCGTTTGTCCACGCCGCCGACCCCGAATTGACAGTACGTGTCAACGTCCACGCGGCGGCCGACCGGGTCACCGTCGAGGTTGCTGATACCGGGCCGGGGATTCCCGAGATTGAACTCAGAGCGCTCGAGCGAGCCGCGGAGGACTCGCTCACCCACGGACAGGGCGTCGGTCTGTGGTTCATCAAATGGGTGGTCGATGCCTCGGATGGGACGGTGTCATTCGAGGCAAACGAGCCAACCGGGACGATTGTCCGGATGCAGCTCCCACACGCTTGACTTCCCCTGACAGAGAGCACCGAAGGTGGCGCACGATTCGAGTTCTGAACAACGCGTTCAACTGGTTCTGGTAGAACCCAGAGCAGCTAATCTGACCAGAATACAGTCAATACCGACCACAGATTTACCACGTTACTCCGGGATAATGTCGTATGAAGAAACAAGCATCCCGGTTGACTGAGTTCTGCCAGACCCGTCTGGGTAATTCGTTACGTGCCGTGGGAGTCTACTCAGCCAACAATATTGAGATGATATTTGTCCGCGATGATTTGAATGAAAAGTATTCTGGTGATATACTTAATAACTTCATTAGCACTCCACAAGAAATTAAACACAACTTCCAGCTAATCGACGAAGGGATGGGCGAACCGGAGGCCAGTCTCCACTTGCTGGAGGCAGGCCTTATTGTCCAGTTACACTATCCCTCTGAGGGCCTGATCTTTATTTCTATGGAACAGGATGTTGGTCGCAACTTCACCCGATTCATACGCGAGTGTCGCAACCAGATATCTCAAGCTACTGATTGACCAATATACACGTTTAATGTGAACGCCTAATCTGGTCGTGGTGAAACATTCGTTCTCACGACCTCGAAGATGTGGAAGTAGGACACTCTGATTGACCTTCTCCTCCGCATACACGCGGAAGAGGTGTCAGTCAATATGTCAACACATTTTATACCAAGAGTCCGTGATCACGCCCATAGTGAACAATCATCAAGGTCGATTCCCCAACGTTTCGAGCGCCGAGCGGATGAGAGCCGGAAGACAAGCCCGATGACATCCGAAGAGTCTGCCGACGCAGCTGGACCCTCGGACGGAGCTCCATCGGATCGCTTCAAATCGGTCGTCGAGACGATGACCGATGGCGTGTTCGTGCTTAACGACGACGATACGATCACGTACGTTAACGCCGCGATCGAGTCGTTCGTCGGGATCGATCGCGAAACATTAGTTGGCGCGACATTCGACCGGCTCGTTGATGTCCGGGCGATCGACGCGGGAGAGTATGATCGATTTGTCGAGGCACTAGAGATCCTCCGCGAGGGCACACAACGCGAGTATCGAATGACAGTCGAGACGACGAGCGGGTCAAAACTAGAACTGCGGCTCTGCGGGCGGCAGGGATCGGGTGGTGGTAACGGGGTTGTCGGCACTGTTCGTGACGTGACGGACCGCGAGCGTGCGCTCGAAACCCTCGAACGACAGCAGGTGGCTCTCTACCGGCTGTACCAAGCTGATGTCAACACCGAACTGAGTGCCGAAGAGAAAATCGAGCAAGCGCTCGAGGTTGGCTGTGAGTTTCTCGATCTCCCGATCGGCTACTTGTCGTCTGTCGACGGAGAGACCCAGCGTTTTGACCGGGTTGTCGGGTTTGACGGGCTCGAAAATACATCGATGCCACTAAAATCGTCGTACTGTCGGCTGACGGTCACAAGCGACGACCCAGTGGCGATCCAAGATGCTGAAACGGACCTCGGGGCAGATGACCCAACGTACGTGGAGTCCGGAATCAGCTGTTACATCGGCACAAAGGTCCCGGTCAACGGAGCATTACATGGAACGTTCTGTTTCGCCGCGGCAGATGCCCGTGACCGGTCGTTTTCACCGAATGAACGTGAGTTCGTTCGGTTGCTCGGGCTCTGGGCCGGCCACAACCTCGAACGGCAGCGGACCGAACGGGTGCTTCGTCGACTTCACGAGGTGAGCGAGAATCTGATGCTGGCCGAGTCAAAGCTAGCAGTCGCCCAGATTGCGGTTGATGCCGCTGCCGAACTATTTGACCTGCCAATAACGGCCTGCTGGCAGTATGATGAGGCGACGGACTCACTCCAGCCGCTGGCAGCGACGGAGAACGCCCGCGAGCTTATCGAGGAGACGCCTGTCTTCGAGCGGGGCGAGGCACTCGTGTGGGAAAGCTTTGACACAAAGGAGGTTCGGTGGTATGAGGACCTCGCCGATGAGACGGACCCACATAACCCGGACACGCCGTTACGGTCAGAGATCCACATCCCGCTTGGCCATCGTGGAGTGATCGTGAACGGGGCAACGGAGCCCCGCACGTTCGAAGGCATCGACATCGAGAGTCTCACACTCCTTGGCGAGCTCGTCACAAACGCTCTCATTAATGTTGACCAGCAAGAATCGCTCGCGAGGCGTGGCGAAGCACTCCAACGACAGAACAAACAGCTCGAGGAGTTCGCCCACCTGGTAGCCCACGACCTGCGGAACCCCCTCGCTGGGGCGGTCGGATTCCTCGAAATCGCTCGCGAAACGCACGAGAGCGCTCATTTTGACCGGGTGAAGAACTCCCACAACCGGATGCAAGGACTTATCAACGAACTGCTTGATATCGCCCGCGGCCAGCGCACAGCCGTTGAGCCTCGCACCCTCTCTGTAGCAAGTGTTGTCACAGAGGCATGGTCGTACGTCGACGCACCGGAGGCGACGCTCTCGATCGCCGGCGACCTCGGACAAATAGACGCCGATGAGACGCGGCTGCTCCAACTGTTCGGAAACCTGTTCCGCAACAGCGTCGAACACGCCGGGTCGGAGGTCGACGTGGAGGTTGGCCCACTAGATGCTGGTGGGTTCTATGTCGTCGATGACGGTCCCGGACTTCCTGAGGGTGCGCGCGACGACGTGCTCAAGCTCGGAAAAACCCGTTCGGCGAAGGGAACCGGAATCGGCCTAAGCAGCGTGACCGACATCATCGAGGCGCACGGGTGGGAGCTTGCGATCCCGAACACGGCAGGCGGTGCCCGATTCGAAATCCGAACCGACGGAGCGACGGGAACGACTACCTCCATGCCGGAGACGGAAGGTTAATGAATTGTGTGGACGCGGATACTCACGAATACGTCGTGAGAACGATATGACACACGAAATCGTCATCGCTGACGACGATGATACAATCCGGGATATCGTTGAGTTCAAACTGAGCGGCGGTGACCGGTCTGTGACCGCGTTCGAGAACGGCCGAGAGTGTTGGGAGTATCTTGAATCGAGCGACCCCCCGGACTTGATTGTCCTCGATATCATGATGCCCGGACTCACGGGACTGCAGGTACTCGAGCGGGTCCGTGAGGCCGACAGCCTTTCGTCAGTCCCGGTGATTATGTTGACCTCTCGCGGACGGGAAGAGCACGTCGTCGAGGGATTCGAACGCGGTGCGACCGATTACATGACGAAACCGTTCAGTCCGAATGAATTGGTTGCTCGCGTCAGCAGCCGACTCCGATGAGTCGGTTCCGATGACCCCGACGAACGCACAAATGACCCAAATGAGGCAGCCCCGATGATCGCCAACACAGTACTTATTTGGACCGCCGGAGCGATCGCGCTCCTTGCAATTGGCGTCGGTGTCCTGACGCTGGGAGCGTCCGTCTGGATATACTACATCCAGGGGCGTAGCGAACGCGTTCAGACCGACCTTCGGTTGGAGCTATTTGAGCGGCTGTTCGCGGACGATCCGGACTGGAATGGCTGGATAGTGACGCTCTCACGGGTGGAGCGCGACCGCCTCAGAGTTCTGCTCGACGAGTATCTCCGGAAGTTGCGCGGAACCGAACACAGCCGGCTTCGCGAACTCGCATCAGCGATTGGGATCTTAGACCAGGCCATGCGCAACGTCGATCGAGGCCGTCACCCATTCCGCGCGCTCACGTGGCTTGCACTACTGAAGGAACCGGTCGACCCCGACCGGCTCACCTCGTCGGGGATGACGACGCCTCAACTCCGAGCTGGCGCCGCGCGGGTGCTTTACGAGAGCGATCATCCGGACGCGAGTGCGATCGGAACCAACCTGATCGTTGACAGCGAGTCGCTTACAGCGTTCGGGTTGGACACGCTCTATCGACTCAACAACGGGATCGAGACGCCGCTTCTGACGAGACTCGCCGAGGAGGCAGACAGCTGGGATGAGGGGTTGCTCGTCCAAGTGCTCATCGTCCTTCGATACTGTAATATTGGGGATGTACACGGCCGTCTTGACTGGCTGCCACCGCTTCTCACTCACACCTCACCGCGGGTCAGGGCAGCTGCTGTTGGCGTTGTCGAACGCCACGGCTGGCGAGGCGCGTATCAGTCGCAGATTGATATCGGTACGCTGCTTGAAGACTCCGAAGTCGCCGTCCGCCGCGACGTTTATTTGCTGCTCTCGTCGTGGAACACGGATCGGTCCGCGGCGTGGCTCCGCTGGGCGATCGCAACGGCCGACGAGACTGATGGCCTTGCACTCGCGAGGGCTCACATGTCGCACCCGCGAACCGACGTCACGAACTCGCCGGCGTGGTTAGCCCCGTTCGTTGATTGGGTGCTCGCCGACGAGGCG
The DNA here is from genome assembly GCF_024494575.1 of Halorubrum salinum. Lineage (GTDB taxonomy): Archaea > Halobacteriota > Halobacteria > Halobacteriales > Haloferacaceae > Halorubrum > Halorubrum salinum. The sequence goes on along the minus strand of NZ_JANHDO010000006.1, from coordinate 40,177 downwards.
GTTGGACGACGTCGACGGATGTGGGGTGTTTCCGCTGCATGGTCGTAGACACGCTCCTCACGGCGAGCACCTGGTTCTTCGTCAGCTATTTTGTCCTGATCAACGGCAGCTACTTGTTGATACACCTCGCGGCGCTCGTTGGGATCCGGCAGAACCGCCGCGAGCAGCGCGTCACCCCGGCCTACGACATCCACGAAAGTCCGGTGATTCCGGGGATCGCGATTGTCTTGCCGGCGTACAACGAGGGGCCGGTTGTCGCGTCCAGCGTTCGGTCGCTGTTGAGCGTTGAGTATCCAGACTTTGAGATCGTCGCTGTCAACGATGGGTCGACCGACGACACGCTCGATCAGCTCCGAAACGCATTCGATCTCGAACGGGTCGACGCTGAGTACCCCGTTGAGATCCCCTGTGAGCCGATCCGAGATGTCTACCGCGCGTCTGACGCCGATCTCGTCGTCGTCGACAAGGAAAACGGTGGGAAGGCAGACGCGCTCAACGCTGGCGTGTTTTTCACTGACCAACCGTTGTTCTGTGCGATCGATGCCGATACGGTGATCGAACGGAGCGGCCTCATCGAGATTGTCCGGCCATTCCTCCGTGATCCTGAGCAGATGATCGCAACCGGCGGCACGGTCAGGGTCGCGAACGGCTGTACGATCCGTGACGGCGTTGTCGAACGCGTCCGTCTGTCAGGGTCAGCGCTGGTCAATCTTCAGACGATGGAGTATCTCCGAGCGTTCCTTGCCGGTCGGATCGGACTGAGTGTAATGAAGAGCCTGCTAATCGTTTCGGGCGCATTCGGACTGTTTCGAACGAACGCAGTCCGCGAAATCGGCGGCTACTCGACTGACACGATCACTGAGGATATGGAACTTGTCGTCCGGCTCCACCGTCATTTTGGCGACCTCAACGAGGCGTACCGAGTGGAGTTCGTCCCTGATGCCGTTGTCTGGACTGAGGTGCCGGAATCCCGACAAGTGCTCGGCCGCCAGCGGAGCCGATGGTACCGGGGATTGATCGAATCCCTCCTGTTACATCGTAGGATGATCGGCCGGCCAAAGTACGGTGTCATCGGACTCGTCGCGCTCCCCTTTTTTGTCCTCGTCGAGTTTTTCGGCCCGCTGATCGAGGGACTCGGATATCTGCTCGTCCCGATCGCGTTTCTGCTCGGGCTGCTTAATGGCCCCTTCTTTTTGTTGTTTGTCGCCGTCGCCGTCGGTCTCGGGACGCTTATGTCGTGGCTCAGCGCGTTCAGCGAGGTGTATGGATTCCGGCAATACGTCCACCCGCGTGATATCCTCGGAATTTTGTTCTACGGCGTGGTCGAAAACGTATTGTTCAGACAATGGAAGGCGTTCATCGCGTGGAAGGGACTCGTCCAGTTTCTCCGGGGTGACACCTCGTGGGGAGAAATGACGCGCGTGGGACTCGAACAAGAGTAGAGCGGTCTTTTGACAACCTCCCCCGACAGAAGTCGGAGGTTCCCTGTTATTCCTCTGTGACTCCCGTGTACCGCAGTCGGGATGGAGCCGAGTGGAGGCGGCTGGGCCAGCATTATATCCGTTCGACGAGTGAGACTCGGTGTGCGCAGACGTCGATTTCTCAGCCGTGTCGGAGCGGCGGGCGCGGTCGGGACTGCCGGCTGTGGATTCCGCGGTGACGCGGCGTCCTCAGAGGTTGACGACCGACCTCGTCGCGTTCGGATCGGTGAATCGGGGTTCGAAGTCGCGGTCGGTGACGACCCGTTCACCGACATTAATGTCCGCGGCGTGAACCTCGGGATGGCCAAGCCCGGCCGGTTCCCCGGCGAGGCAGCGATCACTCGGGCAGAGTACGACCGCTGGCTGGGGCTGATGGGCGAGTTGAACGTCAACGTCGTCCGCGTGTACACCGTCCACCCGCCCGCATTCTACCGGGCGCTTGCGGCGTACAACCGCGCGCACGCTGAGCCCATCTACGTCCTCCACGGCAACTGGATCGGCGAAGAGACGCTCCGCGATGCCGGCGACGCGACCACGCTGTCGGCCGCCTTCGACCGCTCGATGCGACAGGTCGTCGACGCCGTCCACGGCGCGACGACGATCGAACCGGAACCGGGGTACGCGAGCGGGACCTACGATGCGGACGTGAACGACGCCGTCCTCGGCTACGTCATCGGCATCGAGTGGCCGCCGGCGGTCGTCCGCGAGACGAACCGGGTGAACGCGCCGGACGGCTACGACGGCGAGTTCCTCACCGCGCCGGACGGATCTCCGTTCGAGGCGTGGCTCGCGGCCCGCCTCGACGCCGCGGTCACATACGAGACGAGCGAGTACAACGCACAACGCCCCGCGGCGTTCACGAACTGGGTGACGACCGACCCCCTCAAACACCCCTACGAGCCGTTCCTGAACGAGGACGCGGTCTCCGTCGACCCAGACGCGGTCATCGCGACCGACGCGTACGATGCCGGGACGTTCGCCGCTTACCACGTCTACCCGTACTATCCGCCGCTGTTGAACGAGACACCCGCGTACGTGAACTACGTTGACCACCGCGGCGAGCCGAACAGCTACGCCGGCTACCTGAACGACCTCGTCGACGCGACCGACCACCCGCTGCTCGTTGCTGAGTTTGGCGTGCCGTCCTCGCGTGGCATCGCTCAGCGCGACGTTCACGGCCGTGATCAGGGCCGGCACACCGAGACCGAACAGGGCGAGATCCTCGCCGCGATGTACGAAGACATCCAGGAGGCTGGAACCGCGGGCGGGGTCGTGTTCAGCTGGCACGACGAGTGGTTCAAGCGGACGTGGAACCTCGCGCCGTTCTCGGACCCGAACCGTCGGCCGTTCTGGTCGAACGTCCAGACGCCGGAACAGCGGTTCGGACTGCTCGCCTTCGACCCGGCGAACGCCGTCCCGCTCGACGGGTCGCCCGGCACGTGGAGGGACGCAACCGCCGCGATGCCTCAACGCGATCCGGTCCGCCTCAGCGACGGCGCCGACGCGGCGCGCGAGCTGACGGCGGTCCGGGTCACGAGCGACGCGGCGTACCTTAACGTCCGGCTTGAACTCGCGGGACTTGACGGCGAACTGGACTGGAACGCGACCAACTACCTCCTCACGGTCGGGACCACCGACCCCGGCGCGCGGGCGCTCCCGTACGAGGTCGGCGCAGCGGCGCCCGCCGACTTCGTCGTCCGGCTTGGCGGCCCTGACCACTCAAGGGTGACGGTATACCCCCGTTATGACGCCTTCGCATACGAGTACGGCACGGCAGCTGGCTTCGATCTCGACCGGTATCGCGACCCCGAGCCCGGCGCGTTCGCGCCGCTCTGGCTGGTGATTAACCGCGGCTACACTGTACCGGTAGCAAACGAGCGCGTCCCCTTCGAGTCGGTCGAGACGGGGCGGCTCCGCTACGGTAACGGCAATCCCAAGACGTCGGACTACGACTCGCTCGCGGATGTCCACGTCGCCCCGTCGAGCGACGCGATCGAGCTCCGGATCCCGTGGCAGCTGCTCAACGTTGCCGACCCGAGCCGCCGGCGGCGGCTTGGCGACTTCTGGTCAGCGGGACTCGACGGCTACGAGACGTTCGAGTCGATCGATGTCGCCGCCGCGTCGTACGTCCCGGCCGACGCCGACGGGACGGCGCGGCCGCTCGACGCGCCGACGAATCTCACGCACGCGGTTCCGGGCGTCGCGGACGGCGCGCTATCCTCTCTCGGGTTCAAGCCGCCGACGTGGGAGCGCCCGGCGTACAGCGAACGGCTCAAAGAGTCGGCGGACGCGGTCGGCGACGTCTTCGAGCGGTACGCGCGGCGAGACGAGTGATCCCGACCCCGCGTCGAGCGTGCGCTACTCCGAGCGTCGGTCGCGCGTCAGCGCCTCGCCGGGCCCCGTCGTTTCGCCGGCGCGCAGTACGTCACCCGCGTTCAGCGCGGCGTTGATCCCCGTCTTCGCCTCATCGACGACGATCACCCCAGTTTGCGGCGCCCGGTGTCGACGCAGCCGCTTTTTATGCCCGCCGGACGTTCTTGTCGTTGTGGCGGAGGTTGGCGACGTTCGTCCCCGCGCCGAAGTTGACCGCGCGGCCGAGCACCGAGTCGCCGACGTACGAGATCGAGCCCACCGAGGCGCTGGCCGTCAGTACCGAGTTCTTCACCTCGATCGAGTGGCCGACGTGAGCAACGGGGCCCACCACGGTCGCCCCGCGGACTTAGGCGTTCGGACCGACGTCGGCGCCCTCGTGGATCAGTGCCGGCACCTCGACGTAGGCTGCCGATCGGACCCGCGCGCCCTCCTCGACCGCGACCGAGCCGTGGAGGTGGACGCCCCCGCGACGGTGGCAGAGGTCTGTTTGCGGTCACTCGGTTGTAAATTGTCGACGACCAACCGTCTCGACCGACACCGCTCACTCCTGACCGACTCGCGCCCTCTATACAGCACGGTTGCTAAATCCTATCATCGGTAGAGGACTCCAATATGGCTAATTCGATCTGTTTTGTGGCAGCTGCCATTTTTATGAGCCAGAATGGGTGAGTCCCGCTGTAGGCTCGTGATTCGATGGCCTCAGACGACTCCCGTTCCACGACTGCGAGTTGGATCCCGAGGCGGTCCTTGGGACACACACCTTCGAAGACGTCCTGTTCACCGACGAGACGGAAACCCCGGTGAACGTGCTCACCGGTGAGACGCTCGCACATTCGCGAATGACTGTCAAGGAAGCGACGGCGTTCGTTGCGAGTATCGACACGAACACGCTGCAAATCGCGCTCCCCGCATCCCTCGAGACGCAAGTCGAAACCCAGAGCAAGCCCTACACCTCAGCTGCGTTCTTCCACTTCAAGGCGACATGCTCTCTCGAACGCCACCGTGCCTACCACGCCGCCTACGAGGCGGACGCATTCGTCGTCGACTTCGAGGCCGACTACGAGTCGGGCAATCTGACGATCACCGTCGAGCGGACAGACGATTCCTGACCGCGATCCCGCGAAGCGAGTTTTTCGAGCGCCGGCGAAGGGTGCCGGCGCACCGAGCAGACAGAGCCAAGCAGCGCCCGGTGAGTTGGTTTTCCTAGATGGTTGTGATATAGAATTAATCTAGTATATTATGATGTGTTAACATCTGTCCCGAATTCTTCAGCCGAACATACTTCTGTTTGTGAGCGTTTTAATATTATGTTATGTCTCCGGATCGACCAATCACCCCCATTCGAGATTGTACCTTACTCGATAACAGTTGGTGTTACTGGTCGTATTCGACCCCAAGGTCGTTTCCAGCAGTGGGTGAGAGTCACGATCGTACTGCCAACAGCAGGGTTCAAGGGTGAGGCAATGACAGGTGGTGATTTGACTCCCGACGAGGCGCGCCAGCGACTCTCCGAGATTATGGATCGTGAGCTGCCATTCGTCGAAAAGGCAGAACAGGCGCTCGAACTCGGGAAGGCGTATTTAGGCGTCGATAACGGGCACATCACGAAGATTGACCCCCACACAAACTACTGGGAATCGGTCAGCAGTACAGACGCGGAGGGGCCGCTTGCGGCCGGTCAGATATATGATCTCCGGAACACATACTGCCGGCGCACGCTCCAGCAGGACACGTCGATCGCACTCCATAACGTCCCAGCGCAAGGGTGGAGCGATGACCCCGCCTACGAGACCCACGGGCTCGACTGCTATCACGGGACGGAAATCACCATCGACAACGATACGTACGGGACGGTATGTTTCGTCTCTGATACGGCACGCGAGCCGTTCACAGCGGCTGAAACGATGTTCACCGCACTCATCGCCCGCTCGCTCGAACACGACCTGCAACGACGACAACAGAAGAACGAACTGACCCGGCAATCGAATCTTGCGACGGTTCTCAACCGCGTCCTTCGCCACAATTTCCGGAACAGCCTCACCGTGATTCGCGGACGAGCCGAACGCATCGCCGAACAGTTTCCGGCCAGTCCGGAGACACAATCGCTTATCGACCAAACCGACCGACTCCTCAACCTCAGCGAGAAGGCGCGCGTGCTCGAATCGGTTATCGTCGAGGAGTTCGACCGGGAAGAAACCAGTCTCCGGTCGCTCCTTGACCGCGTGATTCACGACGTCAGCCCCGAGTTTCCGGACGCATCGATCACTCTCAAGGAGGCGGACGACGTGACGCTCGCCGTGCGGCCCGATCTGGAGCGAGCCCTGTACGAACTCATCGAAAACGCTGCCAAACATACGGGAGCGGCCCCCACTGTGACCGTCTCGGTGGAAGCGGTCCCGAATGCCGTGCGGATCCGGATCGACGACAACGGGGCCGGCCTTGCCGAAATCGAACAACAGGTGCTGACCGAGGGGACTGAGACGCCGCTCGAACATGGAAGTGGGCTTGGTCTCTGGCTGGCCTACTGGATCGTGACAAGCCACGACGGGACAATCGAGGCGACCGTTACCGACGATGGCACTTGTATGAGTATCGAGTTGCCCCGAACCACGACTACCACCGCACAGGACGTGCACGAACGCGACGAGCCAACTCTCTCGCGCGTTCAAAATAAATTCCGAGCGGTGTTCGACGAAGCGTCCGACGCGATCTTGATTGCCGACGATGACGGCCGCTATATCGAGGTAAACGAACGCCCAGCCGACCTGTTCGAACTCCCGAAACCGTCCCTGCTCGGCCGGTCGATCCGTGAGTTCGTCCCCGATGATCTCGACTTTAACGAGACCTGGGTGGAGTTCCAAGCGACTGACCGGGACCGTGGGACGTTTCCGATCGTCACCGCAAACGGAACCGAGCGGATCGTCGAGTACAGCGCGAAGCCGAACGTCGTCCCCAGGCAACACCTCTCGATTCTCCGGGACGTCACCGAGCGCGAAAAGCGAAAAGAAGAGATCGAACTGGCCGAAACCGTCTTCCAGAACACTCAAGACGCGATCTTCCTGATCGACGTCATCGAACCGGAGGAGTTTCGCGTCCAGCGCGTCAACAGCGCCTACGAGGAACTGACGGGACTCACGGGTACCAAGATCCAGGGAAAGACGCCCCAGGAGATCGTCGGCGAGGAGATCGGTGCCACTATTGAGTCGCAGTACCGCCGGTGCGTCGACCGCCAGGAGACGATCCAGTACGCCGAGGAGATTCCAGTCGACGGTGACCAGCGATATTGGGAGACGAAGCTCACCCCCGTCATCGACGACGGTGCGGTCGTGAAGTTGGTCGGGGCGATGCGGGATGTCACGGCACGCCGCAAGCGTATCGAGGAACTGTCGCGACTCGATACCGCGTTAGAGACTGTTCTTGCGAATGTACCGGTGGTCTTCTGGACGACCGACGACGAAGGCGTGTTCACCCGCTCGCAGGGGGGTGCGCTCGCAAAACTCGGGCTGGAAGCGGGTGAGGTAGTCGGTGACTCGCTGTTCGATGTCTTCGACGACCATCCCGACATCAAAGCGCAGGCTCGGCGGGCACTCGACGGGGCCGCGGTGACCGCGACCAACACCGTCGGCGACGCTGTGTTCGAGATATGGTTCCAGCCGGTTCGGGGCGACGACGAGAGATTCCTCGGGACTGTAGGCCTCGCCTACGATGCGACGGACCGCGATCACCGGTCGGAGGCACACACGGAATGAGCGACCACGATCCGTGCGACGGCGAGCGACCGAGCGGGCGCGAAGCGACGCGATATGCTCGCCCCACGAGGAGGACAATCATCGCCGAAAAACTGTGGACTGCCCCACCGAGGACCACATGATGTCGGCTCCTTTCGCGACGATGACACCACTTTTTGCTGGGCTCGTCTCCGTCTTCATCGCTGCGTCGGTCGCTTGCTTTGTGAGCGTCCGCCGTGCCCGCCACATCGAAGACCCGGACACGCGTTGGGGACTCGTGGCGCTCCTCGTGACGAGCGGCGGGTGGGCGTTCATCCAGGCCGTCTTCCTAGTCGTCCCGTCTCAGGAGCTTAAAACCGCGACCTACGTCGTCGGGCTTATTGTTGGGTTCAGTACGATCGGCCCATGGCTGTATTTTTGTTCGGCGTACACCGGCCGGTCACTCCATCGAGACCGGACGATCCAGCGTGTCGCCGTAGCCCTTTTCGTCACTGTCGCTCTGGTCAAAGTCACGAATCCGCTCCACGGGCTCTACTTCACGGCAACGGTCGTCGCCACACCGTTCCCGCACCTCGCCGTCCAGAACGGACTGCTCCATTGGGTTGTGGTAGGGTTCGCGTACGTCCTCGCCGCCGTCGGCTACTTTATGCTCTTGGAGTTGTTCTGGCAGGTCGGCAGCGACGCGACACCGTTGGTCGTGTTGGTCGGCCTCACCGGCCTGCCGATCATCCCCGATCTCGTCGGGACGGTGAGTCCTCGACTTCCGGACATCACCTACGAACCCCTGGGTGTGGCGCTGTTTGCGCTTGGGGTGCTCTATCTCTACTTGGAGGAGTTCCAAGCCGTCCAGTTGACTCGAGGACGCGAGGATCCGGTAATCATGCTTGACGACGACGACCGCATCCGCGAATATAACGCGGCCGCGAGTGACCTGTTTCCCGCGTTGGAAAAGGGCGGGCAGATCGACACTGCTGTACCCAAGCTCACCGAACGGCTCGCGGCCGATGACGGGGTCGTCGAAGTCGACCGCGTCGGCGGGCTGCGGTATTATCAGCTCTCATCCACCCCATTTACGGCCGATCTAACTCGGCTGGGACAAATGATCACACTGACGGATATCACGGACCGAGAGGAGTACCGGGCGGAGCTGGAGCGCCAGAACGAACGGCTCGAACAGTTCGCGAACACCGTGTCACACGACCTCCGGAACCCTCTCAACGTCGCGGACGGTCGACTCAAACTCGTCCAGGAGGAAGTCGACAACGAACACCTGGACAAGATAGCCGACGCACATGCCCGGATCGAAGAGCTGATCGAGGAGATCCTCACGCTCGCACGCCAAGGCCAGCCCATCGGGGAGACAGAACCAGTCCAGCTGTCAGCAATCGCCCGCGAGTGTTGGGAACTGGTGGACACAGCCGATGCAACCCTCAGTATTGAAGATGATGTGACGGTAGCGGCAGATCCAGATCGGCTCCAGCAGCTCCTAGAGAATCTCCTTCGGAACGCGGTCGAACACGGTGGCGACGCCGTTGCGATTCGTCTCGGCCCGCTCGAGGACGGACCGGGATTCTATGTTGCCGATGACGGTGACGGAATCGCCGAGACTGAGCGCGACCAGGTCTTCGAGTCCGGGTATTCGACTGCGACGGACGGCACTGGATTCGGGCTTGCAATTGTTTCTGAGATCGTTGATGCCCACGGGTGGACGATCCGGGTCACCGAGAGCGATACTGGTGGTGCTCGATTCGAGATTCGAGAAGACAGTACATCGTAATCATTCACTAGCCGGTCAGTCAAGTATTCGGTCAGTACGCTTCATTATCTATCAAATATTTCTGTATTGTATGAATTGAATCCGCGGTCATAGAATGTGAGGCCAGCTACGTGAGATTTATTGAACTGCTGTTGTCTCCATTAGTTGTCTATTCGCGCCGGCGAGAGACTGGCGCGCGTCGGAACTGGTCGTCAGCTCCGACGAGCGTCGGAGTGATGCAGATGCATATGGTCATCTACGCGCTCGTAGAGGCATCGACAAAAGACGAAGCTTTGGCTACTGGGAAGACGGTATTCAATCACTTAGTCGGGGTTGAGTCGCATTCCTGTGCCGTCTTCGATTACTTCGTAACCTTTGACGAAGAGGATACGACGGTCGCCGGGAAGGCCCGCTGGGGAGACCTACCGACGGCAGCACCCGTCAACTCAGAGGAGGGCAGTGAACTGCTCGATCGAGCCTGGAACGCCACAAAGGAAGAGTTCCAGCGAAATCTCGACCGCGTGAAGGAGGCGCTCGACGAGCTCAGCGACGAGGCGATCATGCGCGACGAGGACCTCGCTCGCCACGCGTTCCACCAGGTCGGTGCCTACGAGGGGCCATCAATCCCGATGTACGACCAGCACGCGATGGGGATTCGCCATCGCGATCAGCTCGATCGTGTCCTCGAGGAAGAGGAAGACAGCCAGACACTCTGGATTGTCCCCGCAGACGTCCACTTCTGACTGACAATACCCAGAATCACCAACTGGTCCCGGGAGAGTCGTACACCAACACTCGCGTATCGAAACACCGAGACTGGAGCACGAGCCGTTCTACACCGGGCACCAAATTCATACCGGTACAAGTGGCGCGGGGCGATCCTCGTCGACGGCTACCCAATCTGGTCGCGAGGCTTCGAGACGAAGGAGGCGACGACGTTCCGGGATGCACTTCGGGAGGGCCAGCGCCCGAACTGAACTGTCCGGAGTGTCCGACCGACGACGTCCTCGTCGGCGAGAAGACAGCTGATGGAGCAAAGGTACAGCGCTGGTACGACTGTCCGGACTGTGGGTACGAAGCCCCATCGCGCATCGTGTACGTCGCCGCGCGCTAATTGATGTGTGCGTATCTGCCAACCGCTTCCTCCGCTGAGCATTTTACTACTTTTTTGTTGTTCGTTTGGTGTATTCGATGATACCGTTGCGATTTGCAGTTTAGATCGAGTCAACCGGCGATTCGTCGGCACGCTGGGGCTTGTGAAGCTGCTGTTCGCATTCTTTATGATCGGTAATCTCTCTAAACAGCGAAAGGACAGAGACGACATCACCGCTTTCGTCGGTGATAATTCTGTTATGAAACTCACAGACGATGCGCTCTCCGTCTTTGCGGACGTTTTGATCAACGCTGTGATAGCCACCTTCGGCGGCTGCCAGCGCGTCAGTAACCTTGTCCACATCCTCATAGCTATTTTTACTGACAATCTTCTCCCACGTTTCCCCCTCGAGGTCTGCCTCCGTGTAGCCGAGGATTTCTTCGCCCGTCTCATTCAGACGGACGATATTCAGATCACTATTAAATTCTAAGATGCCGAGCGGTGACTGGTCGATTAGTAATGAGAGCCGTTTTTGGCTCGCTTCGAGGGCACGCTGAGTCCGATTTTGCTCGACCACGTTCGTGATTCGATTTGCCAAGATAGTATACTGATCCGTCCCGCTTTCTTTCTGGAGGTAATCGGTTACACCGGCAGAGATTGCTTTGCTCGCGACTTCCTCCGACCCTCTCGCCGTATAGAGGATAAATGGGAGGTCCGGATGCATTTCACGTACCTGCTCGAGAAATTCGATACCGTTGTACTCGGGCATATCGTAGTCGGAAACGATACAATCGGTACCATGAGCCGCGAGGTACTCAACTGCGCCCTCAACATGTCTCTCAGTATGGACAGACAGTAAATCATGCTCCTGTTCGAGAAAGATTTCAGCCAGATCGAGTAGATTTTCGTTGTCATCTACACAAAGCACATGGACCTGATTAGCCCTATTGAGTACACCCGTCTGTAATTCGGATTCGTCTTGTAGTGCCTGATTTTCGGTTTTTGTGTTGGGTGGTGTTGGACCAATATCTGTCATTTTTATTTTTGTGACCAGAGACGTATATTATTACTGTTTATTTTAATTACCACCGTGTTTATATTCGCTATTATTGACCGTCACTCTGTGTTACTTCCTGATCCTCACCTCCATCTGTCGCACTGACCGTCCGCGTCGCGCTTGGTGTCCCGGTTGTTGCCGCGTCGGTTGTTACTGTAGTGTCGAGTTCGAACTTCGCAACCTGCTTGCGGAGCGTCTCTGACGCCACGGAGAGCTGCTCCGCAGTTGACGTGTCCGAGAGAGTCGATAGATGATCGGCCGTTTCCGCCACCTCCGACAGAGACGATGTTTGCTCTTCGGTCGCCGCCGAAACTGTACTCGCCTCGCTTGCCGTTTGATCGCTCACGCTCGCTACCTCTTCGACTGTCGACACTACCTCCTCGGTCGAAGCAGCTTGATCGTCGGTCGCACTGCTGATCTCTTGGACACCAGATTCGGCTTCGTCGACTGCCTGTGCGATTTCGTCGAACATCTCGATCGCGTCCTCAATCGTTTCCGCGCCTCGATCGACGCGTTCGGTCATCTGCTCCATCCCCTCAACGGTCTCGGTCGTCGTCGATTGGATGTCTTCAATCTGGGTTTCGATTTCGGTCGTGGCCTCTCCCACTTCCTCGGCGAGTGTTTTGATTTCGTCTGCGACAACGGCGAACCCTTCGCCAGCTTCACCGGCGCGGGCTGCCTCAATCGAGGCGTTCAGCGCAAGCAGGTTCGTCTGTTCGGCGATATCCGTGATGAGGTCGACAATTTCGTTTATTTCGGCGATTTTGTCATCGAGCGTTCTGACCTGCGTAGCAGCTTCAGCCGCCTGCGATTCGATCGCAGTGATCTCTTCAGTTGCCTCGGAGGCCGCCGCTTGCCCCTCGAGACCGCGCTCGACAGCGTTCTGTGCGGTCATACTTACTTCTTCAGCCGACGAAGCGACTTCCTCGACAGCTGCCGACAGATCGCTCATTTCGTTAGCCACACTTTGGAGGTCGTCACTTTGTTCGTTGGCTCCGGCGCTGATCTCCTGAACCGATCGTGCGACATCTTCGCTTGCTTGCTGGAGTTCATCGACGGAAGTCGCGACTTCGGCACTCGCCTCGTCAAGCTCTGCCGCGGTCGATGCTGTCTCCTCGCTGGCCGCTGCGACCTCGTCGGTGATCCGCTGGACAGCCACAAGACTCTCGTTGAGTTGGCCGATTCCAGCGTCGAGTGACACGAGGATTTGGCCATAGTAGCCGGGCAGATCCGTGTCGATGTCCTGATTGAGGTGACCTTCCTGCAGGTTCTCGCTGGCGATCCTTATTTCTTCGAATCCGGCGACGACTTGATTGGCACCGCGATCCAGATTAGTCATAATCTCGCCGTACAGCCCCGGAAAGTTCGTCTTCCGCTCGCGGGTGCGAAGTCCATCGTCGCCGGTTGCCAGATCAGTACTGAACGTATCGACTTCTTCGAACACCTTTTTGAGGTTCGCCTGCATTTCTCGGAAAGAATCGATCATACGACCGAGCTCGTCGTTTTCGACGTGGTCGTCGATGTCGGTACTGAAATCGCCGTTGCTGGCGGCAACGGTGGCCTCAGTGAGTTGAGAGACTGGAGATGTGATCCGCTTAGCGACGAATAATCCGATTGTAATTGCTACGACAAACGCCCCGATTGTGAGTCCGAGAATCCCCATCTGTGCCGTTTGGGTCGTGCTATCAGCAATCGCTACTTGAGATTCCAGATCAGCCTGAGCTGATTCCTCGATTGCGTGTGCCTGGTCTTCCATCGGGGTTCTCAACGACTCCATTTCGTCGGCCGTCTGAGTGGCTAATTCAGTGTCACCTTCTTGTTGCGCTTCAAAGAACTCATTTCCGAGCGCATTATACTCCTCATGTTGAGATATGAGGGTTGAGAACCGCTCTTCCTGTTGAGGGCTCAACTCCGCTTCTTCGAGATGTTGTGCCTCTTCGTTGAACTGTTGACTAGCTTCCTCAAACTGCTGCTGCGCGTTTGCATCACCAAGTTGGGCGGCCTGTATCGCACCACGCTGCTGTTCGATAGCAACAATCATCTCCGCACTCGCGTCCATTTTCTGTCCATCTTCCGCTATGAGGTGTGCTTCCTCGTCAACGGCGGCAACCGAAGTGTAGCCGATCGCCCCGGTAGCGGCAACTAGAACGGAGATAATGACAAAAGCAAGTATGATTTTCGGTCGGAGATCTACGCTGCGTATGCGAACGTTGTCAAGCATGCTCATACGTCAAATAATAAGACATACATATGAACGTTAAGTTCAAGATATTATATGTGATAACTCAGGTTGTATGTACTGATAGAGTACGTCGGCTTCCGCGTCGGCGGCGATAACCAGTGGCTGCTATCGCCACTGAGTGTACAACAGCGGGCGACGATAACAGATTTGAACAGGGATGGGCTACGTTCAATCGCATCACGAGACGACCAGTACTCTAAGCGCGATCTAGTACGTCTCAAGCAATTTTAAACCGAAAAGCAAGCTTCCAGAACACATGTCCCGGTAAACCGTCTCAGGGTCAAGCCTCGGGGTATCCGCCTTGTCTGTCGATAAATTGACACCAGCTCGGGGGTCTCAGCAGTGATTCTAGCCAGTACTAGGAGACATACCCCTGACAAAACAGGAGCTGGCGGATCTCTTAGCTCATCTAGGACCCAATCTGACGAGACACGGACCAAGCTACTTTACCAACGGCAGTATTAACCCCAATAACTATCCGATGCGTGACAGTCAGGATCCGGGACATCAAGGCGAGGCAATGGAGTCCATCGTCCCTGATGCCGACGACGAAACTACCTCGCTCTCGACTGACCCGAAGACGGCGACTGCTCAGGAGAGTAGTGTCGAGCCAGTTGAGGCGGACGACGCGACCGAACAGTCGTCAGCAATCGCCCCGACCGAACCCGACTCGAAAGGGGAGATTCGCGATGCGATTCTTGAGGCGGTCAAAACCTCGTTTGAGCAGCTTGCCGAGGACGCCTATCCGGGGCGCCCATCCGAGGAATTCATCGATCAGGAATTTTTCGATTTTAGCTATCTCGACGAGTACGAGGAGGTCGAGCGGTACTGGGTGAACCGACCGTTTGCGTACGCCACGATTCTCTACGACGAGGACACCAACACGAACCGCTACCATGTGATCGAACCCGACCTCGACGAGTTCGAGGAGTACGTCCGCGAGGATCTCATCCGGGCCCTCCGAAGCGATCTGATGTACAAGGAGTTCGAGGACACCAGCGATCGCGCAGCCGTCTTTGACGCGGAGGTGCCCCGCGTGATGGAGGAGCACGCCGCGACGATCGCGGACGGCTCTCTCCAGCAGTTGCTCTACTATCTGCGACGCGACTTCGTGAACTACGGCAAGATCGACCCGATTATGCGCGATCGCCACATCGAGGACATCTCCTGTGACGGCACGGGGATGCCGGTGTTCGTCTACCATCACGGCTACCGCGACCTGCGGACGAACCTCACCTTCAGCGAAGAGCGCCTGAGTGCGTACGTCGTCCGACTAGCCCAGCGGGCTGGCAAACACCTCTCAGTCGCCGACCCGCTCGTCGACGCGTCGCTCCCAGACGGATCCCGCGTGCAGTTAACGCTCGGCGGGGAAGTCACGACAAAGGGATCGAACTTCACGGTGCGGAAGTTCGCGGAGGTGCCGTTCACGCCTATCGACCTCATCAACTGGGGGACGTTCTCGCTCGAACAGATGGCGTATCTCTGGGTCGCCGTCGAAAACAACGCCTCGCTGTTGTTCGCTGGCGGCACCGGATCGGGCAAGACGACGAGTCTCAACGCAGTCTCGATGTTCGTCCCGCCGGAGAGCAAGGTCGTCTCCATCGAGGACACCCCCGAGATCACGCTCCCGCACGACAACTGGATCCAGAACGTGACTCGCGAAGGCGTGACGGCCGGCGGCCGCGGCTCGGTCGGGATGTTCGATCTCCTGCAATCGGCGCTGCGCCAGCGTCCCGAATACCTCGTCGTCGGTGAAATCCGCACGGAACCCGAAGTTGCACTCACGTTCTTCCAGTCGATTGCGACCGGGCACACAGCCTACACCACATTCCACGCTGACTCGGTCCAAGGGCTGTTGAGCCGACTGGAGAACGAACCGTTGAACGTCCCGGCACAGATGCTGAGCAATCTCGATATCGTCTCGATCCAGCAACAGACGACCCAAGACGGGACGCGCGTCCGACGGAACCGGGGACTCGTTGAGTTAGCCCGTGATCCCGACGACCCGACCAGCGTCAAAACACACGACGTGTTCCGTCGAGACCCGAGCACGGACACGTTCAGCCAGGAGAACAGCTCGAACGTCCTCGGGCAGATTGCCGACGAGCGGGGCTGGACGCCGGGGCGAATCGAAACCGCGCTGGACCGACGCGAAGAGGTACTCGACTATCTTCTCACAGAGGAGATCACCGCCTACGAGGACGTCGCCCAGGTGATACAGGGATTCATTCGAGATCGACAGTATATTCTTGACGAGGTGCGGGCTGGGGAACTCGATCCTGACGATATCGCGGTTATGGAGGACGACGATTGAGCCGTGACCGGACACGACCGTTCGGAGACTGACTCCTCGCCCGAGGCCACCGACCCAGCCTTCCGTGAGCCTGGACTCGACGAGGCGACCGCTGAAGCCGTTATCGACGATGCCTTCGACGACGGAAGCCACGACGCCGCCAAACCCGCGACCGACACCGCCCAAGAGGAGACAGATGACACTGCAGAGTCCGAACCAGAACCGGAGCCGGAAGAAGCGATCAGCGACCCACTCACCGAAGAGCGCGAGCTCGGCGAGGCTGAACAGGCGACGCTCCGTGAGGCCTACGGATACGTCAGGGCGTTTTTCAAAGCCCGGCCCACCCGCTATCGAGGCCTCCAGCGACGCCTCAAACAGGCGCGTGTCAGGGACACCTACGACGAGTACCTGACAGATAGCATCAAAGCTGCGGTGGTCGCTGGGTTCGTCGCAGGGATCGTCGCTAACGCCCTCGTGGCAGGGATCGCGCTGACAACGGGACTCGACGTCCTCGAACCACTCTTGGGTGCCACAGGACCGCTTCGGGGCGTTGTTGTTGCCAACCCGCTGATTGGTGCCGCGCTCCTCGTGCCATTGTTGTTTTCCCTCACCACCGCCGGAGTTGTCTGGGCGGGACGCAACTACTACTATCCACGGAGCGTCGTCGCCGCTCGCCGGCGAAGTATCTCGCTGAACCTGCCGTATGCGATCACGTTTATGTACGCCCTCTCCAGCGGTGGGATGACCTTTGACGAGATCTGTCGACGGCTCGGCGACAACGACCAAGTGTACGGCGAGGTTGCCAACGAGTTCGATGTCGTTGTCCGAGAAATCGACCTGTTCGGCAACGACCTCTTGCAGGCGCTCAGTAACCTCCGACAGCTGACGCCGAGCGACGACCTGCGGCGGTTCCTCGACGACCTCCTCGGGGTGCTCGAATCCGGCGGTGATCTCGAGACGTTCCTCGAGGAGGAAGCCGAGGAATACCTCGACAGCGCACTCGAAGAACAGGAGTCGTTCATCGACACGCTCGGCGGGCTGAGCGAGGTGTTCGTCATCGGGTTCGTCGCCGCACCGCTGTTTCTCATCGTCGTGTTGATGGTCGTGAGCTTTCTCGGCGCCGACACCGTCGACATCATCGCCGCGCTCGTGTATCTCGTCTTCCCGCTGGCGATGGGCGGCTTCCTACTCGTCGTCGACCTGCTCTCGCGCCCCTACGAGGAACCGACTGCGAACCTATCGATCGAGGACGAGCGGATGATTGCCACCGAGCAAGTCGCGGACGATCCCCGCTTCCCGGCCTACCAGCGGACGAAACGGGAGACCGGACTCCGGGCGTTTCTGGCCGATCCCTTCCGGGCGTTTCTGGCCGATCCCTTCCGGGCGATCCGGCGGCGACCCTCGCTCTCGCTTGGGATCACGATCCCGCTCGGTGGCGCAGTCGTGGGGGTCGCCATCTGGACGGGAATTGTGTCACCCAGTGTCTCGGGATTCCTCGCCACGCCGCTTCGGACGACGGTCGGGCTCGTCGTCGGACCGCTGATCGCAACGACGGCACCGGTGATGGTACTCCACGAGCGCGAACGCCGCCGAACACAGACAATCACCGAGCGGTTCCCCGATGTGTTGAACATCCTTGCGAGTGCGAACCAGATGGGCGTCGACATCGTCGACGCCTTCGAGTTGGTGACACGGTGGGCCAGCGGGACGCTCGCCACCGAACTCGAGAAGGTTCGAAACGACATCGCCTGGAACCACGATCTGACACGGGCACTCCTGGATTTCGCCGACCGACTGAACGTGCCACAGCTGAGCCGGACGATGACGCTGATTGCCGAGGGGAGTCGGTCGAGCGGCGATATCGCCGGCCTGGTTGAGATCGCGGCCACCGATACGCGATCCCGAGAGAAGTTGGCCCGGGCCCGCCGCCGTGAAGTCGGCTCGTACGTCGCCATCGTCGTCGTCGGGTTTCTCGTCTACCTGCTGGTCATCGTCATGGTGAGTGCGAGTTACCTCGCGCCGATCGCCGAGATCGCAGCCAGCTCCGAGGGCAGTGGCGGGCAGGGAGCGGTGTCGCTGGGGGCAATTCCGGTCGAGACCTATCGACTGTTGTTCCTGCATTCGGCACTGATCCAGGGCTTCGGGAGCGGGCTCATCGCGGGGAAACTCGCCGAAAATGACGCTCTTAGCGGGCTAAAATACGGATTGGCACTTGTCCTGCTCACGATCGTGGTGTTCTTCCTCCTGGTGTAACCATGTCTGACTCATCCACTTCACCTCGGCGCTCGCAGCCACCACGGTCTACGAATTGTCGCACCGACCGTCGGACACTCCGGGCTGCCGACCGTGCCGTCTCACCGGTTATCGGCGCAATCCTGATGTTCGCTTTAGTGCTCGCGTTGCTGGCCATCCTCCAGACGACGGCGGTGCCCGCACTCAACGAACAGCTCGAATTCCAGCACAACGAGCAGGCTCAAGACGAGATGGCCGACCTCGCCACGGTCATCGAGGGGGTCGCGGCGACGGGGTCCGATGAAACGGCGTCGGTCAGCGCCGGGCTCCGCTACCCGCCGCGAATGTTCTTCATCAATCCGCCGCCTGCCAGCGGGACCGTCCGGACGACCGACACCGCGACCATCGAGATCGACAACGCCCGCGCGACGGGTGAGACGGCCGACTACTGGGACGGGTCGGGGACGTCGTTTGAGACGCGGGCGGTCGTGTACGCGCCGAGCTACAACGAGTACGCCAACGCCCCGGACACGGTCGTCGAACCGTGGGTCGTGTACAACCGCTTCGAGGACGCTCGACTGGCAGTCACCGAGCAAGATCTCGTCGATGGTCGCCGCCTCACGCTGACGACGCTTCGTGGAGAACGCACCACGTCCCGAACGGACCGCCTCTCGATTGGGATCGAACCGACGAGTGCGCCGGCCCGCACGGTAACCGTTCGAGCCGACGGCGACCCGATGCGCATAACGATTCCGACGGAACTCACCGAAGACGAGTGGGAGGACCTCCTCGCCGCGGAACTCGATCCGGCCGGCGACCCGGACAACGATCGGTACGTGACGAGCATCGACTGCACACAGGCACCGCCGGCGCCGTGTGGCCGGCTCACACTCACGCTCGAGCCGGGCGCGACGTACGAACTCCAGCTTGCTGCCGTCGCTGTTGCCGGCGGGGTTCCCGAACCCCCCGCGACGTATCTCACCGACATCGCAGGGAACGCGACTGCGATCCCCGAAACCGGGAGTCAGAAACTCGTCGTCCAAGCTCGCGATCGCTTCGATAACCCCGTCAGCGGGGTCACGGTCACTGGAAGCGTGGACGGTGATGGCAGTCTTCGCCCCGTTGACGCCACCACCGGCACCGGCGGTCAGGCAACCTTCGTGTACGAGGCTCCCGAAACTGTCGACGAGAGCCAAGACGTGACCGCGACGCTTGCCTTCGGCGGCGGGGGACAACCACGACAGGAAGTCACCTTCTCAGTTCGCGTGATGGATATCGATGGGTCCGGAAGTAACGGCAGCGGAAACGGGACGGCTCCAACGGTGACGATCACGAACGTCGACGCGAACACGGCGGGCGCACAGGATCGCTTCCAGGTAAGCGTCGACGCGATCGACCCAGACGACGACCTCGATCGCATCGAGTTTGCACTTCGGGACCCGGACACAGGAACAGTCATCGATTCGGTAACAGCGAGCGTGGGTGGCGGGTCCGACAGCGCGGCTGAGCGACTCACCGCAGCCGGTGGCGACCGCGTCGACGAATACCGGATCGTCGTGACCGCAGTCGACAGCACGGGCAATACGGGTGGAGACGACCGGACAGTTTCCGGGAGTGGGTCCTGAGTCGCGTCCGGTCCAGTTACTTCTGCGGTTTTGTATTGTAAGCAAAAATCATGCGCGACAAACACTCCTGCCGCCATATTCATAACCGTCAATATCCTTCTCAAGAATAATGGAAGAGCTCAATCGTCTATCAATCCTTCACGTCGATGACGATCCTGAATTAGGGGCGCTCGTGAAAACATACTTAGAGCGTGAATCTAGCGGTATCGACTGTTCAGTTACAGCTGAACGCGACCCCGAGAAGGCATTAGAACTTCTCGCCTCCGCTGAGTCTGCGTTTGATTGTATTATCAGCGACTACAATATGCCGCAAATGAACGGCATCGAGTTTCTCAGTGCAGTTCGTTCATCTTGCCCCAAACTGCCAGTTCTCCTTTTTTTGGCGAGGAAACCGCAGATATAGCCGCAGAGATCATCCAAGCAGGGGTTACGGACTATTTACGAAAGGGTTTTGGAACCGACCAGTACACGATGTTGATTCGCCGCGTCAGTCACGCTATCGAATCAGATGGTCAATTTGACCCTGAAGCAGAGACTGAGCTTGATGGAGTCGGTGTTGTTGGAGCAGACGAACACTTCAAGGAGGCTGACGAAACCTATGCCTCATTATATGGGTATACTGCAGAGGAGATCGAGGGGAAACACTGGACCGAACTACACCCCGAAGAAGAAGTGAAACACATCCGGACACATGTACTCCCTGTCGTCCGGAGTGGTGGAGAGTGGACCGGTCGGAGTAAAGGGCTTCGGGAAGACAATACGACGTTTATTGAATCCAAGATGGTGACTGCGATGGACGATGGGAGGTTGCTGATCGCTGTGTCTGAATCTACCGACTTGGAATCCGGGAGCGACAAGTAATTTCTGCGAGTCTAATAATTTGCCACATCTATCGAGTATTTTTAAAAAGAGTCAAAGAGCGTATACGACACGCGAACGATACGCTGGTCGCTGATAAAAAAAACGCGTTGGTGAGGTAACTACGAGTTGTAAGCCCGGGAACCCCGGATCATGTTCGGGATATCGACGGCGGTCGGACGTACAGCTTCCAAACTAGTTTGCAGAACAAAACCCGACGACGACGAGCAGGCAGCCACAGCATATCTCAATCAGGAACATTATGAGCCTAGAACCTGCTATCTCCTGTGAATGAGGGATTGGTCTCGGGCGGTAAATCAATGGTCGGTAGCACTCCTCGGAGTTGCACTTCTTTTGACCACACTTGCCCGAGCCGCTATGGACCCTGACGACCACCTTATCAACTTCATCGAAGTCATCCTCCCGTTCGTCGTCAGCATCGGACTCATTCTCGGTGGCCTCTGGCTCGCCAGAACGGTTCCACCAACCCGTATCAGACAGCTTTCGATGTGGTCGCTGGGTGGGGCCATCGTCGGCGTCGCCGTCAACGTCTGGTTTCTGTTCCTTATTTCGCTGGAACAGCTCCCAGCCGGCGAACTGGTCGTGTTGAATCTCAATCGCGCTGCCATCTTCATGGCCGCTGGCGTGCTTCTCGGCTACTATGCAACGGGGCTACAAGCACGGGAACACCAGCTCGAACTCTCGGAAAACCGCTTCCGGGCGCTCACAGAGAACTCGTCGTTCGCGGTCATTTCAATTGATGACACGAGTACGATTCGGTACGCGAACGATGCGACTGAGGACCTCTTCGGCTATTCCACAACCGAACTTGTGGGCAAGCCGCTTACCATGCTGATGCCCCCTCGATTTCGGGAGACGCTGTCGCACAACCTCACCGACGGCCGCCAAACTGTCGACTGGGATGCCCTCGAATTGGCCGGTATGCACGCCGACGGAGATGAATTCCCTGTGGAGGTCAGTTTTGGCGAATATGTCGTTGGCGATGACCATCTTTTTACGGGCGTCATTCAGGACATCTCGGACCGAAAAGCCGCAGAGGAGCAGCTCCGCTCCCACACCTCGAAAGTCACTCAGTTACACGCAGTCGCAACCAAAATTACGGGCGCAGATTCCAGCGAGCAGGTGTATCAACGTACTGCGAACGGGGTTGTAGACGTTTTCCCAGCAGATGTGGCCCTTGTCGCGATCGCGGATGGCGACCAGCTCGTCCCAACCGCCAGTTCGGACCACCACTCCCTCGAGGGGTGTCAGCCCGTATCCGCAACTCTCGGCTGTGTGGGGCGGAGCTTCCAGTCGGGTAACGTACTCCGATTGGATGACCTAACTGATACGCGCTCGGCAACACAGTCTCCACTCCAAGACGACAGGTCACAGCCAGACGTGGACCAAGCTGAACCACGAGCGCTGTTGAGCATCCCGCTCGGGAAGTACGGAGTGGTGCAGGCGGTTGCACACGAACCAGCGGCGTTCTCCGACCGCGATGAAGAGGTCGCCGAGATGCTCGTGACACACGTCACGACAGCCCTCCAGCGTGTCGAGGCCGAATCGACTATTCGACGTGAACGCGACCGATTCGAGGAGTTCGCTAACATCCTCTCGCACGACCTCCGGAACCCTTTGAGCGTCGCCCAGGGTCGGTTAGAGCTCATCCAGAGGACTGGCGAACTAGAGCACGTCGAGCCCATCGATCGGTCGCTGAATCGGATAGACCGGCTCATCGAAGATATGTTGACACTGGCTCGTGAGGGCGATGCCGTCGGCGAGACGCAGCTGGTCGCGGTTCGTGCAGTCGCTAACCAGGCCTGGAACAACGTCTCAACAGAACCTGCCTCACTCAAAATCGAGTCGAGCGTCCAGATCGATGCAGACCAAAGTCGGCTCATCCAGGTGTTCGAAAATTTATATCGGAATGCAATCGAACATGGTGGCGACGAGATCATGATTCGCGTGGGCGCTCTCGATGGCGGGTTTTACGTCGAAGATACCGGACCGGGTATTCCGGCAGACGAACGCGATGAGGTTTTTGAGAGCGGGTACACGACCAATCCAGACGGGACTGGGTTCGGGCTCGCGATCGTCAAACGGATCGTCGAGGCCCACGGGTGGGAAATTAAAATCATCGAAGGCACTGACGGTGGAGCCCGATTCGAAATTTCAAACACCCAATCCGATTCACTAGTGAGAGCGTGAGGAGATGGACCCCCAGGAACAAACTGTTAGACGCGGGATGGATAGTGACCACCTGCTATGACAACGAGGGCCGCGAGCGGCTAACAGACCATTCCCTCGATCCATCCCCGTGACCAAATCCGCGATTTTGCAGCCGGCGTCGCCGCGTGAAGCGCTGCTGAGCCAGCAGCACGATTGTATGACAGCGGTCGCCCGCTGATGCAGGTTGACCGCGAGCCCTAGTACGACTGGCCACTTGAATTCTTAGACTGCGAGTGTGAGCGTGAGACGTTGAGAAATCGGTCACTCATCGAAGCCCAGTTTGGGATCTTCGAATATCGAACCAGACGCTTTTACCACCGATTTCCCTTTCACAGCACTGCCAGCTCAACCGGATCGTGGCTCACAGCTTTTGGCGCTCTCCACAAGACTACGCTCTACTTTTGATAGCCGTCCTCTCGGCTGAGGGTTATTATTATATATTCGTATGCTGTCATAGACGTATGTCTCAGTCAAACAGTAATCAAATTCCACAATATGCTTGATCTCGGGTTAAAAATCCATCCTAGTGCCTCCGGCGTCTTCTACGAGCACCTTATTGACCCAGTAGACGAAGACCTAAAATCGGACTCGGCACAGTCAGACGGCAGTGTGGAAATACGGCACAACGACACCTTGACCCCGATGAAGCGCTGGATACGCTTGTCGACCGCACTCGATCGATGCTGAAGGTGATGAACCCTGACCAGCAGGTGGCTATGGTCACCGCCATCCGTTGCTACTGCCGGCAATTCGAAACCCAGCTCGAACAGCAGCGACAGGTGTCAAAGAAGACACTGGAGAGACTGTCTCCAGTATTGAGCAAACTATCGAGGAAGTCGAAGAGTATCACACAGGGTATCGAAGCGAAGAACACACTGCAAGATATTGCTCAATCCGTCCAAGAAACATCATGGGGAATTCGTGAAGTTTCGGACGTGACTGATGGTCAGCCCGCCAGTAGAAAAGAAGTTGCCAGGATGATTGATGAGTCAGTCGAACAGGCGAACACCGTCGTCGACAAAATCAAAGATGTTCATTCCGCTAAGGAAAAACAGGCAGAGGGCGTGAAACAGATCAACAACACGGTCCGGGTGATAAAATGAAGAAAATCGATATAAGCTCCTTAGACCGCTCCAATACCGGGTTTCCAGAGCAAAAACAGGCACGAAGCAACGCACTAGAACGCGTCTCAGATGGCGTAGTGTCTCTCAACCACGAACTCCGGTACACGTATGTTAATAGACAAGCGACGGAGTTCCTCGATACCGACGCTGAGTCACTTCTCGGCGAGCACATTTGGGATCGCTTTCCCAATACTGAGGGAACCAAAGCACAGGACGCGATCGAGCGAGCTATCGAAACCGGACAAACGACGTCTTTCGAGCGGTATAACGAGAACTTCGAAACGTGGTGGGAAGTCAGGGTCCATCCCGACGACACGGGTGCTACTGTTTGCTTCAACGATATCACTAAAAAAAAGGAACGACTGTACGACCTAGAGCGTGCAGATACGTTGTTCCAGAACGCGCAGGAAGGATTGTTCGTTATCAACGTCGAAGACGGTGGAGAGACGTTTCGCGTCAATCAGGTCAACCCGGCATACGAGACATTTTCAGACACTCCAGCTGGCGAACTCCAGGGAAAAACGATCCGCGAAATCACTAACAAAACGGACGGTGATGCGATCCGCGAGAAATACAAAGAGTGTGTACAGAGACGAACGTCTATTGAGTACGAAGAATACCTCTCAGCATTCGACAGTGGGTCGTGGTGGGAAACGAGACTCGCACCGGTACTCGTCGATGACGAGGTGACGCAAATCGTCGGCTCAACGCGAAACATCACAGAACGAAAAGAGCGCGAACAACGTCTACAGAAATTCGAACAGATGATTGAGCACACCGGGCACGCTGTCTTCTTTACTGATGTGAGTGGGCAGATCGAGTACGTGAATCCAGCATTCGAGGAGTTGACCGGATATGCCGCTGCTGATGCACTCGGAGAAACGCCCCAGTTGCTTAGTTCCGGCGAACACGACGATTCGTTTTTCGCCGCCCTGTGGGAGACTGTTTTGGACGGGGACGTCTGGACCGGTGAGATCGTGAACGAACGCAAGGATGGAACACGGTTCGTCGCCAACCATACGATTGCGCCGGTGATGGACGACTCTGGAGACGTGACCCACTTCGTCGCAATCTACGATGATATCACCGACCAGAAGGAACGCGAACGACGCCTGCAAACGCACGAACTCATTGTGCAGGCGATGAATGAAGTCGCATTCTTGGTCAACGAGGACAAGCGAATCCAGTTTGCCAACGACGCGGCACTCGATTATGCAGATGTGTCTCTGGAGGCAATCAAGGGCATCCCAATTGAGTCGGTCACCGAAGAAATGGCTGCCCCTGATGAAGATCCTCAACGGTTTGTAGACGCGATCACCGCGGTCTTAGAAAATGAGGAACCTGATGTCGGCGAGTGGGTTCAAGAGCCCGACGGGTCAGAGACGTTAAGCCTCGAATTCGACCTCTTCTTGGAATCGGTCGGGGAGGTTTGTGTCGAGCAACGACTTGTCCCGGTGAAACTCTACGGTGGTGAACGGGGCGTCGCGGTCATTTCGAGGGACGTTACCACGCGCAGGCAGAAAGAGGAAGAAATCCAGACGCATCTGGAGCAAGCTCAGAAGGTCGGGCACGTCGGGAGCTGGCATCTGAATATCGATACCAACGACCTGCAGTGGTCGGACGAATGTTATCGGATATTCGGCCTGGACCCGGGAACGCCGATGACGTATAAATGGTTCCTAGAGATGGTTCATCCCGAAGATCGTGAGAAAGTTGATGAAGCATGGAGTGAAGCATTAAAAGAAGGTGGCTATGACATCGAGCATCGGATCGTGGTAGATGGTAAGACACGATGGGTGCAGGAAACGGCCGAGGTTGAATTCGGGTGTGACGGAGAACCAAAGAGCGGTATCGGCGTCGTCCGAGACATTACAGAACAGGTCCAGCAAACCCGCGAGATACGCGCACAGAAAGAGCGGTACGAGTCGTTATTTGAAAACGTCCGCGGTGCGGTGGTAGTCACAGATCTCGGTGGCACGATTACAACCTGTAATCCGGGCTTTGTCGATATGTTCGGGTACGAGAGCGGCGAAATTGAGGGAAATAATCTCAGCACGATTACAGACGAGAGTACAGATGTGGAGCAGTTGTTTAAGATAACGGAGAGTTCTCAAGAAGCATTACTTCTCGATTATCAAAAAAAGTCGGGACAAATCTTCCCCGGTGAGACAGGGGTTTTGCCGCTTCCAACCCAGAACGGCGACACCGGTGGATATGTGGTACACATAATTGATGTTTCTGAGGAGCAAGCAAACCACGAGCA
This sequence comes from Halorubrum salinum, assembly GCF_024494575.1. Classification (GTDB taxonomy): domain Archaea; phylum Halobacteriota; class Halobacteria; order Halobacteriales; family Haloferacaceae; genus Halorubrum; species Halorubrum salinum. The sequence continues at coordinate 13,820 of NZ_JANHDO010000006.1, read as the reverse complement.
ACTGCAAGTTCTCAGCCGTGTATTCCGACATAATGTAAAGAATGATATGAATATTATCCAAGGGCATGCCGAACTCATCGAACAGCAAGGGCCAGATACAGTATTGTCAAGTACCCGAAAAATACTCAAAAGAAGTGAAAAATTCGTTGAGATGTCGAAGAATAACCAGCGAATTATCGACCTTCTCACCGGCAGTACTGAAATTGTCGATACAAATTTATTTCAGAGAATTCAACAGATTATCTCGGACGTCCAAGCGGAGTACCCTGCGGCAACAGTACAGACAGATCTGGCTGCTGAATGTTGGGTGAGTGCCCCTCGTGGGATCGACAAAGCGATTCGAGAATTAGTGGTGAATGCGATCATTCATTCCGATCGAGAACACCCGATCGTTGATATCGAACTCCACGTCGTGGATGGGATGGCAGAACTGACGGTACGAGACGATGGCCCAGGAATTCCCGAGCAGGAATGGAGCGTGCTGATGGCGGACAGCGAAATCAATCCATTAAGTCACGGAACAGGACTCGGCCTCTGGTTCGTCAAGCAAGTTGTTCGTCGTTCGAATGGGACGCTGTCGTTGGACACAAATGACTCGGGGGGAGCGGACGTAATTATTCGGCTTCCTGAGAGCTAGTTTTTCTGTCTGAGTATCCGAAGGCTAACAGCGTGAATATCCTAGTGGTGGAGTGTAGGCGACAAAGCGCAGCTGCGCCACCGGCTGTTTGCTGTCGACGATTACGCACAACTACGCACGGTTAGCTTGATATAGGCGCTAAGCCCCCACCCTCAACGGAGCGACTGAAGGGAGCGGAGTAGGGTGGGGATACAGCGTCCCCAGAAATCGAAGATTTCTGGTGTGCGAACGAGACGCGGAGCGTCTCGTCAACGCCGTCATCACCTGTTCATATGGCGATACGGTTACAGGCCCGCAGGCCAACGCCGTCGTAATGATTTTACATTTGGATATTGTATTACAGTATGAACCTAATGGAGTACGACCTCGATTCGGGAGCGCACTCGACGTATTCCCTACACTACCACCTGATACTCACCACGAAGTATCGGCGCGGAGTGCTAACCGAGGAGCGAACCCAATTCATTCACGAGGTCATCAGCGGGTTCACGGACAACTACGGCGTCGAACTGACGAACCTCGACGGAGAGGACGACCACGTACACATCCTGTTCCGAGCGAAACCAACCACGGACCTCGTGAAGTTCATTAATACAGTCAAGGGCGCGACTGCTCGCCGTATCCGCAACGAGTACGAGGATGAGCTGAAGACCGAACTGTGGGGCGACTCGTTCTGGAACGACTCCTACTGCCTCATTTCGACGGGGCAGGTGTCGCTGGATGTGCTGAAACAGTATGTCGAAGACCAGCGGGAGAGCTGATGTACTACGCCTACAAGTATCGCCTCAAGCCGTCCGACGCCCACCGTGAGGAGTTGGACCGCCACCGCGATATTTGTCGGCAACTGTACAATCACACGCTCTATCGGCTTAACGAGTACCAAGATGAACACGCCGAACTGCCGTCCATGACCACGCTTCGGTCAGAACTCCCCACCCTCAAGGAGTGGTGGGACGACCTCTCCGACGTGTACTCGAAGGTGCTCCAAACCGTCGTGGAACGGCTGTTCGACAACCTCAACAGCCTCTCCACGCTCAAGGAGAACGGCTACGGCGTCGGTCAACTCAAGTGGAAGCCGCCACGGGAGTTCCGGAGTTTCACGTACAACCAGTCTGGCTTCAAGCTCGACAAGAAGGGCGGTCAGACTGTGCTGTCACTCTCGAAACTCGCGGACATTCCGATGCGACTCCACCGCAACATCCCCGACGACGCCAACCTCAAGCAGGTCACGGTCAAGAAGGAGCCGACGGGCGAGTGGTTCGCCACGTTCGGCGTCCAAATCGACCGTGAACCGTCCGAACCCACCGAAAATCCCGAGAAGTGCGTCGGAATTGACGTGGGGATTCTCAAGTACGCCCACGACACCGACGGCACGGCGGTCGAGTCGCTCGATCTCTCCGACGAGCGTGAACGCTTGGAGCGTGAGCAACGGAAACTCTCGCGGAAGCAACACGGGTCGAACAACTACGAGAAGCAACGGCGTCGCGTCGCAGAGTGTCACGCCGATCTCCGACGGAAGCGCCGTGATTTTCTCCATAAACTCTCGAACTACTACGCTCGGGAGTACGACCTCGTGGCGGTCGAAGACCTGAACGTGAAGGGGATGATGGAGTCGCCGTCGAACAGCCGCAACACCGCGTCGGCAGCATGGCGGACGTTCCTCTCGTTGCTCGAGTACAAGTGCAAGCGAGAGGGAACGTACTTCGTCGCCGTGGATCCGCGCGGTACGACGAAAGAGTGCGCGTCGTGTGGTGTTTTGACGGAGAAGCCGTTGTGGGTCTGTGAACACTCCTGTCCCGCCTGCGGGTTTGAGGCGGACAGGGACGCGAACGCGGCGTGGAACATCCTTTCTCGCGGTCTCGAAGACATAGGAGTGGGACACTCCGAATCAACGCCTGTGGAGACTGCGCTCCCTACGGACACCGATTCGGTGTCTGTAAAGCGCGTCGTGGAAACAGGAAGCCCTACCCTCAAGGAGCGAACGGCGTCAGCCGTGAGCGAGTAGGGTAGTTCACACAGCAGGCTATGCGGTCAACTCACTTTGGGGAGCCGCAGAGTAAATACTGCTCCTCCTGTATCGGTATTCCGTACCGCGACGTCGCCACCATATTGTGCAACGATCATCTGAACGAGATAGAGTCCGATCCCTGTCCCACTACTCTCAAGACTTTGCGCTCCTTTCCCGAAAATTGTCTCTTGCTGACTCTCAGGGACGCCCGGACCGTTGTCTCTAATTGTAATTTCCACGTTGTCGGCGTATTCTTCAGCCATTATCTCGACAACAGGCCGGTCTTTGTCGTTGTGCTGGACAGCGTTGTTCAACAGGTTTCGGAATACGGATGACAGCATCTCGTTGGCCTGCAGTTCAACATCCGGGATCGAGCCAATAGTGCTAATATCTGCATCTGGATAGGACTCTTGTCGGAGGGTGAGTTCTGTGTCCAGAACAGAGCGTAACGGTGTCGGTTTGAGTTCAACCGTTTCCTCACTCGTAACTGTCTCGACATAATCACGAGCAATTTCTGTGAGTTCAACGATATGCTCACCACTGCTGAGAATTTTTTTGAGATGATCCGTTCCAGTCTCGTCGACGTGCTCCTCAAGAAATTCGGCCCACCCGAGAATCACTGCCATGTCGTTGCGAATATCGTGGCGAACGACGCGATTCAACATCTCGAGTTCTTCATTCGCCTGTTTCAATTGCCGTTCGTGTTTCTTCCGCTCGGTGATGTCGACGAACGAGGACATTAATGCGGTCGGTTCGCCACCATCAGTTTTCACATAGCTAGCCGAACAGTAAGCGAGAAACGTCGACCCGTCTTGGCGAACGGCCTCGAGTTCCCCTTCCCAGCTACCGGTTTCTCGAATCGCGGCAACGACCTCTGCGGCGGCTCCCGGATCATTCCAAAACTCGGTAACTGATCTCCCACGCACGGTCTCACGATCGGCATAGCCCCACATCTCACAGAATGCAGGATTCACCGACCGTAGTTCGCCCTCCAGACTGGCAATCGCAATCCCACTAAATGCTGAGTTACAGGCATACTCATAGATCTGCAGTTGTTTTTCCTGCTCTTTCCGCTCGGTGATGTCCCGATTGATTGCGACGAATCCCTCTACGTTGCCATCGTCAGTCTCGATTGGTGCAATTGTCTGAGCAAGAATGATCTTCTCGCCGTTCTTCCGTTCGTCTATCATTTCGTGTTCCCAATCGTTTCCTGCAAGAATGGTCTCCCAAAGGTTCGCATAGAAGCTCTCGTCGTATGCCCCTGAATTAAGAATAGCAGGAGTTTCACCGAGTGTTTCTTCGGCAGTGTATCCCGTGATCTTCTCAAATGCTGGATTGACGTATTCAATTGTCCCGTCGGTATCAGTAATATAGATGGCGTGAGCGGCCTGCTCAACTGCTTCTTTGAATTGGCGGAGTTCTCGGTCCCGCTGTTTGCGCTCAGTAATATCACGCAACACGCCGCGAAGAAGTGTGGTTTCCCCGGTTTCGTCGGTAGTAACTTCTCCTTGGGCACGGACATCTCGAACGGTGCCGTCTGAGCGAACGATCTGAAGTTCACGATCATAGGGTTCTCCCTGCTCAATCGCTCGATTCACAATATTTTTGAGTTCATCGCGGTCATCCGGATGGTAAAATCCGATTGCGTCCTCCAAGGTCGGCTCGTACCCTTTCTCAACGTTGTGTATTTGATACAGACCATCAGACCAACGGAGAGAGTCAGACTGTGGATTATACTCCCAGATACCGATATCAGCGATATCCTGAATCCGACGAAAGAGACCGTCGGCATCTGTAACAGACATACCCATGTGGAGGTATAGCATACAAATAAGGATGGTGAAGGGTGGAGGCAATTTTACGAAGAGTCAAAAAGGTCCTCTCCAAAGGCGTAGGCCTTTTTTGAGTTTCCGTAGTGCCCCGATTCGACAACCTAACATTCGGGACCAGAATTATCGAGGTTCGGCTGCCACGTAGGGGAGCGGAACCCGATGCGTATTGATCGGTGTCTCAAAAATATGCGGACTACAGTTACTGTCTCTTCTCAAGGATCAGCACAATATAGTGTCGAGCTGACTTCTATTCTTGCGGGATGCGGTCGATATCAACGTTGCGAATCTCAAATCGTGCTCCGTCCCTAGTCCCCTCTGTGATAGCGATTTCCCATTCGTGTCCATCAACAATCTGTTGGACAATCGAGAGTCCGAATCCGGTACCCTCCTCGGCATCAGTGTATCCCACTTCAAACACCTCGTCACGTTCGTTAGCAGCTATCCCGGGCCCGTCGTCTTCCACGTAGAACCCCGTGTCATCGTCAAGAGTACCGAAAGTAACGGTGACACGCTCCTTACTATGTTCAATCGCATTTCGAAAGAGATTCTCGAAGAGTTCACACAATCGTCCTTCGTCCGCTAGTATGACAACCGACGTGTCGACATCAATTTCGAGCGTGGCATCTGCTGTTTCAACGTGCTCCCACGCTTGTGTGGTAATCTCAGAGAGCGTGACTGCGTTCGGATCAAGAACTGCTTGCCCTTGTTTCGCGAGCGACAGGAGTTCATCGATCATTTCTTTCATGCGCTCGTGAGACTGGTCGATCGCTTCGAAATGTTCGACATCCCCTGTCTTTCGTGCCAGTTCAAGCCGGCCAGTCGCGACGTTGAGCGGGTTCCGTAGGTCGTGAGCAACCGTGCCGGCGAATTCCTGAAGCCGTTCGTTCTGTCCTGCGAGTTCCTCTTCGCGTTTCGCCCTCTCCGTGACGTCTCTGAATATCCCGATTCGCTCGGCAGCTTTACCAAGCCCGGAAATAGCTTCTGTGTTTAATTCCATCACTTGGGGGTTCTCCCCATCGCGTTGCCACTGAACTGTTGTCGTCGTATCATCGTCATCGATTTTTACGAGAACCCGCTCCAGTAGCTCTGATGGCGTGAATTCGAAGTCAGAGATTGGTCGATCTGCTAATGATTCGGTGTCGAAGCCGAACGCCTCGACAAAAGCATCGTTTGCCTCGGTGACTGTTCCATCCGGTTTCACTACCACAACTGGATCCGGGGTGGACTGGAATAGCGATTCAAATCGCCTGTCACTCTGCTCTTTCTGCCGTGTGAGTTCGAGCGACAACTGGCGGCGTTGCAGAAGGTTATCGATCCGTGCGTTTAATTCGGCCCTACTGACCGGTCGTTGAATCAGTTCATCAACAATATCCCAAGTGGTACCGGTGAACTGATCCGGTGACCTGTCACCAGTAAGCAAAAGCACCGGTAAGAACGTCGGTGCAGTTACAGTTTGCACTTTTTGAAGCTCGTCCTCAAATCTCTCGAACGAGCGAGTATCGACCAGACACAGATCGAAGTCGGAATCTGCAAACGGTGTATCGGTGTGAGTCTGAACGGTGTATTCCGGCTCAAGCTGCTCAGCAAGTAATTCGCGATTCCGGTCGCTTTGGATCAGCAGGAGGAGTGTCGGTCGGTGATCGTGGTCTTTGTTCGAAGATTCCATCACGGTGGGAATTATTGGTCAGTCGTGTCTGACTCATCAGTCCATTCCGGCGTGCCACTGAGAATCCCTCGGAGCTGTGTTAGTGGTTCGCCGACTGTAATTCCGTGCTCGGTGATTTTGAACCCCCGTAATGTCCGTTCGAAGTCGCTGGTACGCATTTTCAGGACGCCAATAACTTTTCGCATCTCACCCTGAACTTCGAGATGCCGAAGAAAGACAATATTGTCTGCGAGGTAGCTTATCCCAACATCAGTCGCCTGAAATTCTCCTGTGATATTAGTAATCTCTTCGATCATAATAACAGTCACACCCATATTTTTAAGATACCGACCGAGAGAGTGGAGATGAGAAACAAGCTCGCCTTCTTCGCCTTCTAAGGCAAGCTTGTAGCCCGCGATCCCATCGATCATCACAATTTCAGCCCCTTGTTCTTCGACTTCCTGGCGGACCATATTGGCGAACTCCTGGGGTGAGATCTCTAAAGCCTCGATCTCTTCGACAGTGAGTGTCCCTCGGTCCCGCATCTCCGCGACGGGGATATTGACTGCCTCAGATCGCCGCATAAAGGTGCCCGTCGTTTCCTCGAAGAGATACATCACTGAACGTTCGCCTCGGCCCGCTGCTTCTTTCATGAACTGCGTGCCGGTCGTCGTCTTCCCGACCCCAGTTGGCCCGGAGATAACGGTCACTGTACCCCGATCCAGCCCACCATTAAGTAGTTGGTCGACTTCTGGAACACCTGCGGAGATGGGTTCATCCACGAATTCCTGTTCGTAGTCTCCTGGAGCGAGTTCTGGATACACGGCGAGTCCGGTATCAGTGATCTTCACCGCGTGGTCCCCGCTCCGAGTCGCTGAACCGCGGAATTTCGGTACGCTGATCGATCGACCAGTCGACGCGTATCCGAGTTCTATCATTCCGTCACTCATAAACTGCAGATCGTCGTCCGGAGCATCCTCGGTGGCCTGCGTCGTGAACAGGACGGTCGCACCTGCCTCGCCCAGTAGTCGCATAAAGGAGAGTGCCTGCTTGCGGAACTGGTACTGATCGGTCGAGAGGTATCGGAGCTGGCTGATCGGATCGACAAACACGCGATCCGGTTCAATTGTCGATACCTGTTCGGTGATTTTTTCCACGAGCGGATCGCGTTCGACCTCGCTAGATTCGAAGATATCGTAACCCTGATCGGCGGCGAAAAACTCCGACTTTGGGCTCAGATCGAGAAAATGAACGTTCTCGACATCGAAGCCAAGGGCGGCTGCATTCTGTTCGATATCCGCCGTTGTTTCCTCAAGATTGATGAACAACGATGTTTCGCTCTGTTCTGTTCCTTGCGTGAGATAATGCAATCCCAGAATTGTCTTGCCGGTGCCTGGCCGCCCTCGAACGAGATAACTTCGTTCGGGAATAAGCCCACCATTCAGAATGGTATCGAGGCCACGAATACCGGTTGAAATACGGTCAAAGGTCTGTACGGTCTCTGGTATTGAGTCTGGTTCTGAATTGTCTGTCATGAAGTGTCATCCGCTGTGGTACTCTGTTGGACTGTGATCGTTCCGTCCGCAGCAATAGTCACATGGAAGCCTGCGTATGGGAATGCTATCTGTCCGTGCACTCTCGACGCCCCCGACGTGGTCGGGGCAAAAAGGCAGTCCAGTGCATCCGGGTCGATACGTTCGAGCAACGGCGGCAGTTCGTCTGTCGAACCCGTCGATGCGGCTTCTATGACCGCAAATACCGAGACACTGAGCGAATCGTGCGTCGACCAGTCGTGTTTGAGCCGATACGCCTCCAGTGACGAGTCGTATTTAATTTTCCCCTGTGGCACGTCAATCGTCGAATCCGGACCAAAATCACTACTAAGAATAGAGAGACTGTCGTTCATACGGCGCTGTCCCACTGTGTCGTCCACTGTCGAGTACGCCCAGAGTTGCTCGCTCTCGGCTGAGTTGTAGCGTTAGTTGTCATAAGTGTTGGTCTGAAATATCAGCGAATCGGGATCCGGCGAACGCGTCTGTCGCCATCATCTCCGTGAGCGTAGAATCGGCTGTATCTGTTGCCTCCGTCACCTCCTCCTCTAATGTGTTATATGCGTCACTTGATGCGCGTTCCTGTTCGCTCATAGAGGCATCCAGAGCAGCCTTCTTTGAGATCGCGGCGAAGTATTCGCGGAACTCTTTATCGTACCGTCTTCGCGCAAGGAGTGCTTCGGCGGCCTCTTGAAGCTGTACCTCGGAAATCGGTTTTATTAAATATTCGTCAATATCTAGCCCGATGATATCCTCTTCTGGATCAACGGCGGTAAGCATCGAAATGGGTTGGTCATGTCCACGCTCACGAAGTGTAGCGAGTGTCTCATCACCAGAAAGTCCCGGCATCCGCCGGTCAAGTAACACAGCATCTACGTCGCCGTCGATGAGGTCAAGGGCCTCTTCACCACCGTATGCAACTCGGGTGGTATACTCATCTTCGAGATAGAGAGCAAATAGGTCAGCCAATCCTCGCTCGTCCTCAACGACAAGGATTGTGGGCGGTTCGCGTTCCGGCGTCTGACTCAGTTCTGTCATACTGGTGTCTCCGAATGATCGTCTTGTAGACAGTAGTCTGGGCCGACAGTAGGCAGCCTGAGCGTTACAGTTGCTCCTGGACCGTCACGGTTCGAGAGCGTGAGATCCCCACCGGCGGTGGTGACGATCCAGTGAACAGTCCAGAGGCCCAGTCCGTTTCCGTGCTGGAGTTGAGTCTCTTCTCCTTTCTGGAGCACAGCTTGCTGTGCGTCAGGGATCCCTGGACCGTTATCTTCGACAGTAATTTCCACCCAATCTGTTCTGTTTTTTATTGGTTCTGCTGTAATGGCCACTACAGGTGACGCCTGAGTGGAATGTGTGATAGCGTTTTCACATAGCTCCTTCAGCGCACGGTCTAATTGAACGGAGCCGGACAGCCACTCGTCGGTCTCAATCGCCGTCGAGATGTCTGCATCTGGATACTGTTCTCGAAGTGACCTCACCGGTCGCTCGATCAGATCGACAATCGGGACGGGTTTGAGATTCTGTTCCGAATTGGTCTTGCTCAAAAGGGTCCGAGCTGATTCGCTTAAATCAAGGAGTTCGTTTATAGCGTCCAACCCGCTCTCTGCGAGAGGCGTTGGCACATTGCGCTCATGATCAAGTGACCACTCAACGGCTCCACGGACAATATTCAGTTTGTTCCGAATGTTGTGTCGAAGAACACGATTGAGGACCTGGAGCTGCTGGTCACGCCGTTTCTGCTCAGTGATATCCGTATATACGACGTAGGCACCAAGGTGTTCGTCGTTCTGTTGAATCGGAACGACACGGATGAGGAAGTCTCGCTGGCCGGTTGCTGTCTCACGACGCCCTTCAGTGTCGACAGTAGTACGCCCGTCTACAAACGCGCGAGCGATAAGCGACTGAGATGCCCCCTCCTCATTTGGTGGGGCAACGAGCTCAGTGAGTGAGTTTCCACGGACAGTAGCCCTCTCACAGCCGAATACCCGTTCAAATTCCGGATTAACATCTTGAATATAGGGACCACCATTCTCAAATTTGACATCCGCAATAGCATCAGTCGCGTTCTCAAAGAGGGCCCTGAAATACTCTGTCTGTTCGCTCAGTGATTCTTCACGCTCGGCTCGTGTGAGTGCGGCGGTCGTGGTCGCAGCCAAGAGTCCCATCAATTCGACATCCGCATCGCGGAATGCAGCAGACTCTGTTGCTCCGATACTCACCACGCCGTGAGCACCGAGAGGAAAACACATCACGCTCCGTATAGGCTTGTATCCGAATGGCGTCTCACTCGATTGAATATTACTGAGAGAAATCGATTCTTGCCTCTCGAAGACCCCCCCAACTACGCTCTCACCACGTTCATAGACGGTTGGTGTGGCCTCTAAGAGTTCGAATGTTTCGGAGGTTGCAGCCACGAGATCGAGGGTTTCTGGCGTCGACTCCGTATTTAAAAGCCGGACACCTGCGATATTGTATCCGAAGACGTGTTTTGCGGCGGCTACCGCTACCTCCGCAACCTCATGTTTTGTCGGAGCCTCCATCATGTCAGCTGTCACGGTAGGGAGCCGCTTGAGCACCTGTCGCTGCTCGTAGCGGGTCGTGACGTCGCGAACACTGGCGAGGAAATGAGGCTGCCCATCGACATGGAGCGCAGAGGCAGAGATTTCAGCCCTGATTTGCTTATCGCCTTTGGTTCGGCAAGTTAATTCTGTGGTATACCCACGACCATTTTCAATAACACTGTCGACGAACGTCCAAAATTCTGATTTCACGTCAGGGTGAATGAGATCCGGAGAAGACGAACGGAGTTCGTCTTTGGAATATCCAAGCAGTTCACAGGCTTGAGGATTACATTCGCGGATCTCTTCGGATTCAGGATCAATAATAAAAACTGCGTCATTCGAAGACTCAAACATATTGCGGAACAAATCACGCTGCTGTTCCGCCTCCGTTGAAAGGTCCACCGAGAGGTCGCGTCGTTGGAGGAGATTAACAAGCCGATGGGAGAGTGCCCGCTTTTGAGTCGGCATAGAAATAATCTCATCCACAAGATCCCACACCGCTTGATTATTCGGATGAGAATCCGAGGTAGTCGAAAGCAAAAGGTAAGGGAGAAAGACCGAGTTCGATTTGTCTTTGAGTTGACGGAGCCGGGAGTAATGTCTTTCCAGCATTAGTTCATCTACAATATAAAGGTCACAGTTCGACTGAACGAGGGACTGGCTATCTACTTGAACGACATCATATACTGAAGATAACCAGTCGGTCAAGCGCGCATTATTGGCTTGCTGAGCGAGAAGTAGCCCAATCTGCACGGAATCCGACTGAGACGCTATGGATGCTTCCGAATTACGCCTTGTCGGAGGAAGTCTATTCATAAATGGTCCCACATTACGTGGTAGACATTCATAATTATAGACGAGTATATATATAACCATAGGCCCAAATATGCAATCTGATAATATACCCGGTTGGACCTCCAGTCCAAAGGATCGCTGACGTGAGTGAGATATTGGGGGCTCAAACATCGATCGCAGCGAAGATGTTACTTCAAATAGGCACGCGACTTCTCACAAAATAGCCGATAGGAGACGTATTCAGGCCCTGGAAGGAAGAACGTTATCCGCACGCAGCGCCGCCATGACATCGTCAACCAGTGCATCCGCTGACCGGTAAGGAAAGGCGAGGTGGTGGCCGTGGACAAGTCCGATGTCAACCGCCGGAACCCGGATACCGTCGGCTTCGAACACTGTTTCTGGGCCGTCTGGCAGCGCAGGAATTAGGTCGAATGGAGACACGAGTGGATAGGACGCCCGGTCAAAAGCAGCTGCGAGCTCGCCACGCAGTGGATGACCGCTCATCGGTCCGCACCTGTTCGCGTTTCCATTCCGTTTTCAACGAGGTCTTCCACAGTGACAGAGATCTCTTCGACCCGCTCTGCCTGACGTTCGTTGGCTGCTGCGACATCCGCAATCTCAGTACTGACTTCACGGGACTGCACGAGTGTGTCATCGACCATCTGTGAAACCTCTTCGGTACTGGCCGCTTGGTCATCGGTTGCTCTGGCGACCTCATCGATTCCTTGGGCGGCATCTGTGACAGCGTCGGCAATTTCTTCGAGGTTGTTCATCGCAGAGTCAACGCTCTCAACGCCGTCGTCCACCTGATCGGTTACCTCATTCAGGCTCGACACCGTTTCCTTCGTATCGGCTTGGATAGTGCTCACCGTGTTTTCGATCTGGCCGGCCTGCTCCTGCGATTCTTCTGCTAGAGACTTTACTTCATCGGCAACGACGGCGAACCCAGATCCGGCGTCGCCCGCCCGGGCGGCTTCAATAGATGCGTTCAGCGCAAGTAAGTTGGTTTGATCGGCGATATCGTCGATGATCTCGACGATGTTGTCGATCTCGTCGATCCGCTCCTGGAGCTGGTCGACATCGTCGGCGACGGCCTTGGTAGCGGCGGCGACATCCTCCATGGTATCCATCGCCTCCTCAGCCGAGTCTCGCCCATCGATGGCATGGGATTCAGCTTCGGCACTCGTAGATGCCACTTCGTCGGCGGTTGAGGCGACCTCTTCGACAGTCGCACTTAGATTAGACACCTCACTTGCGACCTGTTCCATATTTTCGACCTGTTCGGTCGCGATGTCGGTGATCTCTTGAGTACTCTCCGCGACCTGATTCGTCGAGTTGCGCAGTTCCTCGACGGATGAATCCACGTTCCCAGCGACCGATCGCTGCCGCTCCAGTTCCGACTCAATTTGCGAGCTGTACGACTGGATGTACGTATCCATCGCGACCTGCTGGTCGAGGTTAATGATCTTGAGTGCCGATAGCGCCTGCTCGATGGTCTCGTCGACGGCCGCCTCTACAGACGTTATCGGCGCACCGTCGTCTGAACTCTCAGAGGGTGACCCCTCAGCCGGGCGGGCTGCCGACCCATCGCGGGCAACAGCACCCCCATCAGTCTGGACAGCTCGGTCCTTGATGTCCTCGGCGATAGCCTCAAAAATGCCTTCGTAGTAGATCGAATACGCCCCGAAGTACACTCTCGGACCCAAATCGAGCATATCGTGGATCTTTCCGATCCGAGCGCGGCTGTCGAAGTACGACTGATCGTACTGCCCGCGTCCGAGGTCTTTGAGATACTCGGCTTGACTCCGTTTTAACGCCTCGACTGACTTCGTCGACGAGTCAATAATCGCCATCGACTCGGAGTAGTTCTGGAGGTGTGCGTAAAAGTCCTCGACGAGGTCGTCCGCGATGTCGTTGAGCAGCGGTTCAAGCCTGTTCAGCCGCTCAACGTCATCTGAGTCGAACCGCGTAAAGTCTTTCCGCCACTCAATTTCCCGACTGTCGATGCCGATCTGCTCTGTAAGCCGGCCCCCGTCTACCGTCCGTCTATTTTGATCGTTAACCTTGAATTCGTCCGATGGTTGTCGATTAGCCATACCTTGTTAAAGATAGACTAACATAAGAAACACCTCCACCAATTATCAGATGTAGTAACAGATTATGTGGACGAGACCCTCGGATCAGTACAGACGGAACACGGTGCACCGATCGACGCTACCGGAATTATAAATGACTCCGAGCCTATTAAAAACAGTATGTCTGAGCCAGTAACACCGCTGACACGATTCTTTGAGGGGCGGGCAGATTCTGGCTGGTCGGTTCAGGTCGTCAACCGAACCGACCCAGAACCGATGCGTAATATGCTTCAGAACCTGTTCGACGGACTCTCGACGGACATGAGCGAGAAGCAGCTCTCAGGCACCGACGACGATATTGTACTACTGTTACGCGACGGCGAGGTTGTCGAGACCTCCCCGCTCGAGGATCTCAAAGACGGGCTGTTGATGGTTAACGGAGATTTCTACCGGACGGGAACCGAACCCTTAGAAAATGTCGATCCGCCAGACATTATCATGGAACTTTCAGGGACAATCTTCCAGCTCCGTGGATTCCCGGCATCGGACACAGAGAAGTTGGTGCTGATTCTCATGTCCCGATACATCGAGTCGCTGGCCCGGAAAAACGGCGCCGGAACGCTCAGGACGTCCTTCCAGCGGTTGTCGCGCTTGCACGACGAGAGTGGCACTTGGCGGGTATATCAAAAACTCGGCGAGACCGAAGGCTTGGGT
>NZ_JANHDO010000005.1 GCF_024494575.1 Halorubrum salinum | reverse complement strand
CGGAGGCGGACCGCGGGACGCGTCGCCGGCTCGGAGCGGTCGTACTCGCGGTGTTGATCTCGCAGGTGCTCTTGTATCCGGGGGTCCCCGACCTCGTGGTCGCGCTCGGCGCGCCCGCCGGGATCGACGCCGGAATGTGGTTCCTCGTCGCGGAGTTCGGCGCGTTCGTCGCCTTCGCGGTCGTCTGGGGGGCCGCGAGCGACGCCCTCGGTCGGCGGCTCCCGCTCGTCGTCGTCGGGGCACTCGGCGGCGCGGCCTCCTACGTCGCGCTCGCGGCGCTGCCCCGATTCGGTCTCGGCTTCGACGCGGTCCTCGCCGTCCGGGTCGGCGGCGGCGCGCTCACGATCGGGGCGTTCTCGCTCGCGATCACTTCGCTGATGGATCTGCGCGGCGGCAACGGTCGCAACATGGGCACCGCGGGGCTCGCTATCGGACTCGGCGCGGCGATCGGGTCCGTCGTCGGCGGCGCGCTCGCCGATATGAACACCTTCTATCCGGTGTACGCCGGGGCGGCGGTGCTCGCGGCCGCCGCGGCCGTCGCGGCGACGGTCGACGAGGAGGCGATCGCGGAAGCCCGGCGCGGGGACGGTGGCGAGGGGAGACTCTCCGGTGACGACGGGGACGAGACCGGCGTCGGCTTCCGTGCCGTGCTCGACCGGACGCGGTCGACGCCCGGGCTGTTGGTTCCGCTCGCGTTCGGATTCATCGACCGGCTCACCGCCGGCTTCTTCGCGCTGGTCGGTGTGTACTACTTCCAGGACCCGACGACGTTCGGCCTCTCGGCTGCGGGCGCGGGCGCGACGCTCGCGCTGTTTTTCGTCCCGTTCGCGCTGTTGCAGGCCCCGTTCGGGTCGCTGTCGGATCGGATCGGGAGATTCCTCCCGGTCGTCGCGGGGTCGCTCGCGTACGGCGTCGTCACGATCGGTGTCGGTGTCGCACCGATATACCCGGTCGCGGCCGGCCTGATGGTGCTCGTCGGCGTCTGCGGGGCGTTCATGGCACCGGCGACGATGGCGCTCGTCACCGACCTCGTCGATCCGGAGGCGCGCGGCGCGGCGATGGGGCTTTTCAACGTGTTCGGCTCGCTCGGTTTCCTCACGGGGTTCCTCGTCGGCGGCGGCACCACGGACCTGTTCGGGTACACGCCGGCGTTCCTCGCTGTCGGCGGCCTCGAACTCGCCATCGCGATCGCCCTGCTCCCGGCGGTGAAAGCGATCGCGCCCGGGAGGGGAGTCGGCGGGCTGTTCGAGACCGACCGGTCGGTCTCGGAGTGAGCGGGACCCGGTCGACGGGCCCGCCTGACCGAACGGCCGCCCGAGTCGAGCCTTTTTACCGCACCCGCGCCATCCGTACGGACGACAGATGGACCTCCTGATCGTCGGGGCGGGCGAGATCGGCCGCTGGATCGCCGACACGGTCGGGGCCGACGAGTCGCCGCTCGACGCGACGGTCGCCTTCGCGGACCGCGATCCCGATGTCGCCGCCGACGCGGCCGAGAGTCGCGACGCCGACGTAGTCCCGGCCGACGGCGACACGACACACGACGCGGTGTGTCTCGCGGTGCCGATGTCGGCGGTTCCCGCCGCGGTCGAGGCGTACGCGCCCCGCGCGGAGCGGGCGATGGTGGACGTGTCGGGCGAGATGACGGAGGCGGTCGCGGCGATGCGCGAGCACGCGCCGGCGCTCGAACGCGCGAGCTACCACCCGCTCTTCGCCCCGCCGCGCGTTCCCGGCAACGTCGCCGCCGTCATCGACGCCGACGGTCCCGTCGTCGAGGGGATCTCCGCCGCTATCGCGGCGGGCGGCAACGACGTGTTCGAGACGACGCCCGCGGAACACGACGAGGCGATGGAGACGGTTCAGGCGGGCGCGCACGCGGCCGTGCTGGCGTGGCGACTCGCTGGCGACGACGTGCGCGAGGAGTTTCACACGCCCGTCTCGGCCGCGCTCGACGAGGTCGCGGACACGGTGACCGAGGGCGCGCCCGAGGTGTACGCCGAGATCCAGCGCGCGTTCGACGGGGCGGACGAGGTCGCGGCGGCGGCCCGCGAGATCGCAGACGCGGACGGCGAGGCGTTCGCGTCCCTGTACGAGGCGGCCCGCGGCGACCACGAGGGGCGGGAGCGACACGAGTGAGGAGAGCGAGGCGGACCCGAGACGGAGACGACACACCAATGATAGACCGAGAGGCAGTCCGGAACAACGCGAACTACCTGCGAAACGTCAGACCGATCGACCCCGACGAGATCGCGGAGTACGTGGAGGGGACGCCGCATCCGGCGGTCGTCCGCGAGACGCTCCGCGAAGAAGCGTTCGACCTCCGGCTCCGCGAACGCGACGACGGAACCTTCGAACCCGTGGAAGCGGGACCGATCCCGGCTCCGAGTTGGTCGCCGACGGCGCTCCCGGACGCGTACTCGTTCGCGCTCGAAGACCTCCTGGTCGGCGAGTTCGGCGCGAACTGGCACCGCGGGGAGTCCGGCGATCGACTTCGGGAAACCGTCCGGCGGCTGAAGACGGATTACCTCTACGAGAACGACGTGGCCTACGACCGCGTCGCCGCGCTCGGCTACGCCACGTATCACCTGCCGGCGTACTACGCGACGGTCGGCTACGTGCTCGACGACCTCGCGGAGAACGGCCTTATCGACCGGACGCTCCGAGTCCTCGACGTGGGCGCGGGCGTCGGCGGCCCGGCGCTCGGACTCCACGACTACCTGCCGGACGACGCCGTCGTCGACTACCACGCGGTGGAGCCGAGCGCGGCCGCCGACGTGCTGGACCACATGCTCGACGAGACGGGGCGCAACTTCCGGTCGACGATCCATCGGACGACGGCGGAGGAATTCCTGGGGACCGAGGGCGGAGCCGACGGCGCAGACGACGTAGACAACGCCGACGACGCGGGCGACGCAGACGAAGCGGCCGGCACCGATGACAGCGACGAGGAGTTCGACCTGATCGTGTTCGGCAACGTCCTCTCGGAGTTGGACGACCCGGTCGCGGTCGTCGAGGCCGCGCTCGACCGGCTCGCGGCCGACGGGAGCGTCGTCGCGTTCGCGCCCGCCGACCGCAACACCGCGATGGGGCTCCGGGAGGTCGAGCGCGCGGTCGCGACCCCCGAATCCGGCGTGTCCGTGTACGCGCCGACGCTCCGCCTGTGGCCGGACGCGACGCCCGCCGACGGCGGGTGGTCGTTCGACGTCGCGTCCGACCTCGACGTGCCGCCGTTCCAGCGCCGGCTCGACGAGGCGGCCGCGCGCGAGGCGGGAGACGAGCCCGGCGAGTTCGTCAACGTCGACGTGCAGTTCGCGTACGCGATCCTCAGACCGGACGGGAGACGGCGGGTGGACGTGCGCGCGAGCGCGGACCGGTGCGCGCCCATGGCCGACTCCGAGTCGCACGTCACGGACCGGGTGAACCTGCTCGCGGTGAAGCTCAGCCACGACCTCAGCGGCGGCGACAACGCGCTGTACCTCGTCGGTGACGGATCACAGACGGTCGACCACTACCTCGTCTGCACCCGGGAGACGGCGTTGAACCGCGACCTCCGCGAGGCCGGCTACGGCGCGGTCGTCTTCGTCGAGAACGGGCTCGTCCTCTGGAACGACGACGAGGGCGCATACAACGTGGTCGTCGACGACGAGACGGTCGTCGACCTCGTCGCGCCCTGACGGCTCCAGATCCGTGGGGATCCGGCGCAGCGAGTCCGCGAACGCAGGGGGTCCGCGAACGAAGCTGAGTCCGCGAACGCGGTCAGAGTCCGCTTCCTGTCGCCGAGCCGCTCCGACCGATCTCGTCCCGGACGACGAAGTAGAGGACCCAGACGATCAGACCGCCGAAGAACGCGCCGACTGTCCACGCTATCGCGTGTCCGCTGTCGCGACGCTTCGCGTCGCGATAGATGAGCGCCGAGACGATCACCGCCACGAGGGCGAAAAACACGGGAACCACGAGCAGAACGAACAGTTCCGGACCGACGGGAATGCCTTGGAGGGGGAGTGGCATAACGCGACCAACTACCGTGACGAGAGTCAAAAACGTTCCTCCGCGAGGTCGACGACGCGGGAGAGTCGGGCGGTCCCGGGCGCGTCAGCAGGGCGTCGGGCGGTCCCGGGCGCGTCAGCGTGGCGTCCGGCTCGTCGCCGTCACTCCGCGCTATCACTCCGCGCCGACCGGCTCGATCAGCTCCGGCGCGTCGACCGCGGGCGAGTTCACCCGCGTCGACACCGGGTGGGCGGTCATGTCGTCGGCGGGATACGGGTCCAACAGGTCGGCGGCCTCGGCGGAGTCGCCCCGGAGCCACGCCTCCTCCTCGTCCGGGCCGAGGATGACGGCCATCCGGTGGTGGAGGTCGGCGACGAGGTCGTTCGGCTCGGTCGTGAGGACCGCGAACGTCTCGACCACGTCGCCGCCGCTCCCGTCGTCGACCGCGTCACCCCCGTCGTCGGCCCCGTTTCTCGCGTCGCCGAAAGCGTCGAGCCCGGTCTGGGTCGTCTCCGGCTCGGGCGGTTCCCACCGCTCGTAGATCCCCGCCATCGCGAACGGCCGATCGTCCGCGAAGGCGACCCGGTACGGCCGTTTTCCGGACGAGCGTCCGGCGGAGTCGTCGGGGCGCTCGACCCACTCGTAGAACCCGTCCGCGGGCACCAGACACCGCCGGCGCTCGAAGGCGTCGGCGAAGCTCCGCTTCTCGCGGACGGTCTCCGCGCGGGCGTTTATCAGATCGAACGACTCGTCGGCCCAGCGCGGGGTGAGCCCCCACTCCATCCGCGTCGCGGCCGCAGGGTCCTCGCCGGTGATCACCGGGAGCGACTGGCCGGGCGCGCAGTTGTAGCTCGGCTCGTGGCCACCGAAGTCGGCGTCGAACCGCGCTTCGAGGTCGGCGGCGGGCGTGAACAGGGTGTAGCGGCCGCACATTCTGTCGGTGATTCGTGCGGCGAGTAGTTAAATGCGAAGCGGGACAGGACGGTTCGACCGGCCGACGCGGGTCGGCACGGGGCGGTCGGCCGAGCGCCGCCCTCGTCCCTCC
The DNA here is from genome assembly GCF_024494575.1 of Halorubrum salinum. Taxonomy (GTDB): domain Archaea; phylum Halobacteriota; class Halobacteria; order Halobacteriales; family Haloferacaceae; genus Halorubrum; species Halorubrum salinum. The sequence continues at coordinate 206,467 of NZ_JANHDO010000005.1, read as the reverse complement.
CCAGCCTCGGCGTCCGGCGGACGCGAACCGTCTCACGTCCGCCCGGCGCCTCCCTCGCGAGCCCCTCGCGCCCGCTCGTAAGCGGCCGCTCGGCGGCGCGCCGGTCGATGACGGCCGTGCGCTATCGCGCTTGGTATGGCCTTCGGCGCCTCGTTTATGAACTGTCGGCGCTCTCGCTCCCGTCGGCTTTTTACCGGCGCGACGCCGCGGTCGGGTATGCGCATCGAGAACAGCTTCATCCCGGTCGAGGGCGTCGGCGAGACGACGGAGCGCCGGCTCTGGCGGTCCGGGGTCACGACGTGGGAGGCGTTCGATCCCGGCGTCGGGGTCGCAGGCGTCGGGGACGCGACCGCAACGCGGATCGAGTCGTTCATCGCCGAGGCGCTGACCCGGCTCGACGACGGCGACGCCGCCTACTTCGACCGCGCGTTCCCGAGCGGGGAGCGCTGGCGGCTTTACGAGAACTTCCGGTCGGAGACGTGTTTCTTCGACATCGAGACCACGGGGCTCGACGAGCACCGCGACCGGGTCACCACGGTGAGCTTCCACCGCGACGGCGAGACGACGACGCTCGTCGCCGGCGAGGACCTCACAGCCGAGGCGATCGCCGCGGAGTTCCGCGACGCCAGCCTGCTCGCGACGTTCAACGGGGCTCGCTTCGACGTTCCGTTCTTAGAGAGTTCATTCGATATCGAGGTCGACACGCCGCACCTCGACCTGATGTACCCGGCGAAGCGGATCGGGCTCTCGGGCGGACTGAAACCCATCGAGAAGCAGCTCGGTATCGAGCGCGACCGGCCGGACATCTCCGGGCGCGACGCGGTCCGGCTGTGGCGCGAGTACGAGCGCGGCGACGAGGACGCACTCGACACGCTCGTCTCGTACAACCGAGAGGACGCGGAGAACCTGCGCACGCTCGCCGACGTGGTCTGTGAGTCGCTTCACGAGAGCGTCTTCGTCGACGAGCGTGAGCTGTAGCGCGGTGAGAAACCGACGGAACGCCCCGCTACCGGTCGGCGTCGCCGTCGGCGGACGAATCGGCTCGCGCCGCCTCGACGCGATCGGCGGTCGACTCCAGCGCGTCGCCGAGCGTCCGCGCCTGCGCCGGCGAGAGGTCGATCTCGTCGGCGTGCGGCGCGAGCGCGTCGGTGTCCGTCCCGTCGAGTTCGACCTGTAGCGTCACGTGCTCCGGGTCCTCCCGCGGGGCCGTGACGTTTACCACGCCCGGCGCGTCCGCCTCGAACTCGTGGCCGCGGGCGCGGCCGTCGACCAGATCGAGAGTGGTGTACGCGTTCACCCGAAGCAGCCTGTCGGCCATCATCAGTCGTCCGCCGGCGCGGGTGGCGCCGAATCGAGCGAGTCGTCCTCGGCGTACGGGTACCACGTCCGCTTCGTGTTGTGCATCATGGGGTCGTCGTAGTCGGTCTCCTCGGGGTCGACGAACGCGTCCAGTTCGTCGTCGTCGTGGCGGGCGACGAACGCCCGGAACGACTCGCCCTCCTCGCGCTCGGCGGCGAAGGTGTCGATCAGGTTCGCGATCGCGCCCGGGACCTCGTCGGCCGGGACGCGCTGGGTTACCCACCGGGCGAACTGCGGCTCAGCGCCGAGGCCGCCGCCGAGACCGACGTCGAGCGCCTCCACGGGCTCGCCGTCCTTACGCGTCTTCATGCCGCGGAGGCTCACGTCGGCGATCTGCGGCTGCGCGCAGGAGGCCGTACAGCCCGAGAGGTGGATGTGGAACTGGTCGACGTCGTCGGGCAGTTCGACGTTCTCCTTGAGCCACCGGGCGTACCGGACCTGTCGGTTCTTCGTCTCGACGATGGACAGCGAGCAGTACTCGGTGCCGGTACACGCGACGGAGCCGCGCATGAACGGCGACGGCGACGGCGAGTAGTGCTCCAATATCGGCTCGTCGAGCAGGTCGTCGATCGCGTCGTCCGGCACGTCGGTCACGATGACGTTCTGGCGCTGTGAGAGACGCACCTCGCCGGAGCCGTACTCCTCGGCGACGTCCGCGAGTTCGAGGACGTCTTCGGCACCCATCCGCCCGACGAGGACGTTCAGGCCGACGAAGTTCGTCCCGTCCTTCTGGTCGTGGATTCCGATGAGATCGTTCCGCTCGCCAGCGCCCGTGTTGTACGTGTACTCCTCGCGGACGTCGCGGCCGGCGGTGTGCAGATCGAAGTCGACGTACTCCTCTTGGAGCGTCTCGCGGACCCTCTCGGCTCCCCACTCGTCGACGAGGAACTTGATCCGAGCGTTGTAGCGGTCCTCGCGGTCGCCGTTGTCTCGGAACAGCGCCGAGAGCCCGCCGGCCACGTCGGAGACGCGCTCGGGCGAGACCCAGACGTCGATGTCGCGGGCGAGCCGCGGCTCGTTGCGCGAGAGGCCGCCGCCGACGCGGACGTTGAATCCGACGACGTCCTCGCCGTCGACCTCCTTGTACGCGGGCTCGAAGGCGAGGTCGTTGATGTCGCCCTGACCCGAACCGTCGGCGGAGCCGGTCACCGACACCTTCCACTTCCGCGGGAGGTTCGAGTGGTCGTCGTTCCCCTTGAACGTCTCGTTGAGGTCGCGGATCACGGGCCACGCGTCGATGACCTCTTGGGCGTCCTTGCCGGCCACGGGGTTGCCGACGATGTTCCGCCACGAGTCGCCACAGGCCTGCTGAGTCGAGAGCCCGTTCGCTTCGAGCTTCTCGAAGATGGCGGGCACGTCCGAGAGTTCGATCCAGTGGAGCTGGATCGACTGGCGGGTGGTGAAGTCGGCGTACGCGTCGCCGAAGATCGGGTTCGTTCCCGGACCCCGGGCGTACTCGTCGGCTATCTCACCGACGACGCGGAGCTGCCCCGGTTCGAGCACGCCGTTCGGCGTCCCGATCCGCATCATGAAGTACCCTTCCTGTCCGTTCCGCTGGTGGTACAGGCCCCACCACTTGAACCGCTCGAACCACGCGTCCCGCTCGTCGTCGGGGATCGAGTCGAACCCCCGTTCGGCGAACTCGAACAGGTGGTCTCGGATCTCCGACCCGTAGACCTCCGACTTCCAGTTTTCGACGTCCGTTGGCATCGATATCGCCTACACGCCCCCATCACATAGGCGACTGCGTCGAGTCAACCTTCCCCGGTGCTGCCCCGAAGCGGCAACTGTTACTGGTTCGTCTCGGGGCGTGGCCGTCTGATAGCGGACCGATCGATTGCGGCGAAGGAACCGTCGCGAATCCGTCCGACGGGTATCCAGCCGGTCGTTCCGGACGCGCCGCAGGCGATACACTGTCCGTACACGCGGACCTCGACGGTCGACCCGTCGACGCCGACGGTCTGGAAGTTCTCGACGACCAGATCGGCGAGATCGCAGCCACAGAATTCGTCGGTGTCGAGCCGCCACAGTTCGCTAACGCGCACTTCTCGGTGGTCGTCGACGGAGATCCACGCCCCGTCGTCGAGGACTCGCAGGCGAGTTGTCACGGGTCGAATTAGGCGCGAGGCCGTCAATGCGTGTCGGTGCGTGCAAACGGCCGGCGTTTCCGTGACGCCTCGAACAGGCGAAATCGCCGGACTGAGGCGCGAACGGTCGCCGCGCCGTCGTCACGAGTACCGGACACCGGTTCCGGTATCCCCGAGTAGTGGTGCGAATTACTCCTGAACGGCCGCTTATGGCCCGGTGGGCCGTGGACCATATCGATGACCGACCCGACTACCGGATCGAAAGCGCCCTCCGCCGTTCCGGCGAGTGCGGAGCACAGAGAGCACGCGTCCGCGGACGTGGCACCGGAGCTGTTCGAGCGCGACGCAGACGGAGAGGGCCGATGACGCTCGACACCGCACCGCCGTCGACGGACGAGTCGGAGTCCGAGACCGAACACGGCGCGGCCCCGAGCGACGACGCCGACGACGGTCCGCGACCGGCGGACGGCGACGCGAGCCACCTCGACGACCTCGAAGACGGCGCGGGATGTACGGAGATCTGGGAGAAGCTCTCCGAGGGACGGGAGTAGCTTCAGCGGACGCGCACGCGTCAGAAACGCGCGCTAGGACAGGTGTGCCGCGATGTCGGCCTCCGTGATGATGCCGACCGTCTCGCCCCCGTCGGTGACCATCACGGCCTTGTAGTGGTCGAGGAGGTTCCGGACCTCGTCGACCGTCGCGCTCGGCGCGACGGTGGGGAACGACTCGCTCATCACCTCGCTGACCGGGTGCTCCCCGACGTTGTCGCCGGCGTGGATCACGTCGCCTTGGCTGATCGACCCGACCGGCACCCCGTTCTGGAGGACCGGTAACTGCGAGTACGCCTCCGCTTCCATCAGTTCGACCGCCTCACGAACCGCGTCGTCGGGCGCGACGCTGATGACCGTCTCGTTCATCAGGTCGGTCGCGCGGACGACCTCGCCTTCGGCCGCGTGGAGCGCGTTGACGATCCGACGCAGCGTCGAGAGCCGCGGGTCGACGTCACCGCCCTCGATCCGCGCGATGAGCGGCTGTGAGACGTCGGCCGCCTCCGCGAGTTCACTCTGTGTCAACTCGAGGTCCGTTCGGCGCTCGCGGAGGTCCTGTGGCGTCGGAAGTTCCATACCGACGGATAACTCCGGGTTATTAGAAAAGGTTTCGACGGCGTCCGATATCGCAGCGGGACAGTTCCGGACGTCCGACTGCCGCCGGAAACACTATCATCGATCGTGTACGATACCGTGTCATGGTATCACTGGGCAGGATGCGGGAGTTGTACGCCGACATGGTCACGGCGCGCCACTACGAGGAGCGCTTACAGGAGGAGTATCTGGAGGGGAAACAGCCGGCGTTCGACATCTCGGCGGGACCGATCCCCGGAGAACTCCACCTCGCGGCGGGACAGGAGGCGGCGGCCGTCGGCGTTTGTCACCACCTCCGAGCGGACGACACCGTGACCGCGCCGCACCGACCACACCACGTCGCGATCGCGAAGGGCGTGGACCTGAAGCGGATGACCGCAGAGATATTCGGACGGAAGACGGGACTCGGCAAGGGGAAAGGCGGTCACATGCACCTGTTCGACCCCGACGTGAACTTCGCCTGTAGCGGGATCATCGCCGAGGGGTGTCCGCCGGCCGCCGGGGCGGCGCTGGCGGCGAAGAAGCGAAACGAGGACTCCGTGGCGGTCGCGTTCCTCGGCGAGGGCGCGATCGATCAGGGAGCGTTCCTCGAATCGCTGAACTTCGCGAGCGTTCACGACCTGCCGGTCGTGTTCGTCGTGGAGGACAACGACTGGGCGATAAGCATGCCGAAAGAGCGCGTCACCGACGTGGAGAACGGCTCGGACAGGGCGGCCGGATTCGACATGCCCGGCTTCCGCGTCGACCGCGACGACGCCCTCGCCGTCTACGAGGCGGCCGGGGAGGCGATCGGCCGCGCGCGCGACCAGAACGGACCGACCCTCTTGGAGGTGCAGGTCCACCGCCGGATGGGCCACTTCATGGGCGATCCACAGACGTACCGCCCCGACGACGACGAGGAGGCGGCGCTCGCTCGCGACTCGATCGACAGGCTCGAATCGACGCTCCGCGACCACGGCCTCGGCGACGACGACCTCTCGGCGATTCGCGGCGACGCGGAAGAGCGGGTCGAGGAGGCGATCGCGTGGGCGAAAGAGCAGCCGCAGCCGGCTCCCGAGGACGCTTACGACGACGTGTTCGTCAACCCGCCGTCGGGCGTGACGACGGAGGAGCCCGACTTCGATCTCGCAGGAGGTGACGACCGATGAGCGACGCGGACGACGCGGTCGACCGCGAGCTGACGATGAGCCGAGCGATGGTGGAGTCGATCGCCCACGAGATGCGCGCGAACGAGGAGGTCTTCTACATGGGCGAAGACGTAGCCGACTACGGCGGTATCTTCGACAGCACCCAAGGGCTCCTCGACGAGTTCGGCCGCGACCGGATCATGGACGTGCCGATAAGCGAGACGGCGTACCTCGGGGCCGCCGTCGGCGCCGCCCAAGAGGGGATGCGACCCATAGCGGAGCTGATGTTCGTGGACTTCTTCGGGGTCGCGATGGACCAGATCTACAACCAGCTCGCGAAGAACACCTACATGAGCGGGGGGAACGTGAACGTCCCGCTCGTTCTCACGGCCGCCGTCGGCGGAACGTACAACGACGCCGCCCAGCACTCACAGACGCTGTACGGGACGTTCGCGCACGTGCCGGGGCTGAAGGTCGTCGTTCCGTCGACGGCGTACGACGCGAAGGGGCTGATGCACAACGCGATCCGCGACGACGACCCGGTCATGTACCTGTTCCACAAGCGGCTGATGGGTATCGGCTGGATGCCGGCCCCGGACGGGCCGAAGACGCCCGTCCCGGAGACGGACTACACGATCCCCTTCGGGTCGGCGGACGTCAAACGCGAGGGAGCAGACGTCACCGTCGTCACGCTCGGTCTCCACGTCCACCGGGCGCTCGACGCGGCGGAGTCGCTCGCGGCGGGCGGTATCGACGCGGAGGTCATCGACCTCCGCACGCTCGTTCCCCTCGATACGGAGACGATACTCGAGTCCGTCCGGAAGACCGGACGGCTCGTCGTCGTCGACGAGGACTACCGGTCGTTCGGCGTGACCGGAGAGATCATCGCGAGCGTCGCCGACGGCGACCTCGACGCGCTCGACGCCGTCGAGCGGGTCGCCGTCCCCGACGTCCCGATCCCGTACGCTCGCCCCATGGAGAACGAGGTCATCCCGGACGCCACGGACATCGAAGCGAGCGTCCGCGAGGTCGTCTCGGGAGAATGACCGACCGGAGACGCGTGACCGACGGCGGATCCGGGATGCGGGTCGCGGTTCGCGCCGCCGGCGACTGGGAGGAGGACGTCGACGAGACCGAGGGGATCGTCGTCGACTGGTTCGCCCGCGAGGGGCGGTCGGTGCAGGCCGGCGATACCGTCTGTGAGATACAAGTGGAGAAGGTGAGCGTCGATATCCACGCGCCCGTCGCGGGAACCCTCGACGAGATCGTCGTGGACGAAGACGACGCGTTCGAGATCGGCGACACGCTCGGGTGGCTCCGGTCCGAGTGAGCACACCGGAGCGCCCGATTCCCCCGGTTTCGCTCGGCCGGGCCGGGGGATTATATATCGACGGAACGTGCGGTCTGTGGTATGCGCATTGCGCTCATCGCCCACGACGAACTGAAAGACGAGATGGTCGCGTTCGTCACCGCTCACGCTGACGCCCTCGGAGAGTGTGAACTGGTGACGACCGGGACGACGGGAAAGCGGATCGCAGACGAGACGGGCCTCGCGGTGAATCGACAGGCCTCGGGTCCGTACGGCGGCGACCTCCAGATCGGCGGGATGATCGCGGACGGGACCGTAGACGGCGTCGTGTTCCTCAGGGACCCGCTCACCGCGCAGGCACACGAGCCGGACATCTCGGCGCTGTTGCGCGTGTGCGACGTGAAAGACGTCCCGCTGGCGACGAACGTCGCCTCCGCCGACCTCCTCGTCGACGGACTCCTCGGCGACGGGTGAGCGCGTTCGGTCCCGTCGAGGCCGCCGATTATCATCGTAGAGACTCCGTCCGGCGATGTTTTACCCCCGGCCGTCGTACGACCCGCCGATGAAGCGTCCGGATCGGCTCCGCGTCGTCGTCGCGGTCGCGCTGCTCCTCGCGGCTCCGGGGGCTGTGAGCGGCGCGGCCCTCACGGGGCCGGCTCAGGCGGCAGACGACGGGCTCCCCGGCGACCCGAGCGACGGCTCGGTCGAGCCGATGACGGCGTGTTTCACCGGCGACGGATATCCCATCTCGATAGGTGAGACGGGGGCGACGCTGGACGCGCTCGTCCACCTCTCCGTGTTGACGGACCCGGCGGTCGGCAACGAGTTCGGAATCGAGGCGGCCGGCACGTTAGAAGACGACTCGATCGTGACGCTCGCCGCCGGCGTCAGACTCACCGCGCGAGAGGCGATCGCGGACGGCGTCGACCCGTTCGCGGCGTTCGACATCCTATATACCTACGAACTCCGCCTCCCGATGTTCAGCGGGTCGATAGACGAGACGGAATACCGGGACAGCGGCTCGCCGTTCCGATCGAGCGCGGGCGTCGTCCCGTGTTGACGTGTTCCGGCCGTCGCGTTCGGGTTCGCGGGTCGAGGTCATCGAACGCGACGCCAGCGTTCGTTGACTCGACCGCCGGCGAGTCCCGACGTCAGACCGGAGGACCGTCTTCCTCGTAGTTCGTTTCGAGGATGATCATCGTCTGTGACCGCGAGAAGCCGTCCATCTCCGCTATCCGGTCGAACATCAGTTCTCGGAGGCTCCCGGTGTCGGCGGCGACGACGCGGAGGAGCACGTCCCACTCGCCGGTCGTCAGGTGGATCTCGCGGACCTCGTCCACGTCGCGAAGTCCGTCGATCGCGTTCTCCTCGCGCCCCTGTTCGACCCGGAGCCCGACGAACGCGCTCACGCCGTACCCGACCGCCTCGGGGTCGACCGACGCGTGGTATCCCTCGATGACTCCCGCCTCCTCCATGCGACCCACCCGGTCGTGGACCGTCGCACTGGACATGTCGATGCGGCGTGCGACCTCGGAGAACGGCGTTCGTGCATCCGCCTGAAGGATTCGGAGGATGGCGCGGTCCGTCTCGTCGAGTTCCATGCGTACGATACGCATCCGCCGGACTTGGCCCTTCCGGAGCCACGTGGTCGCGATACACGACCCGTGATACGCGACACCACGCCGGTGCGTGACTCCGCCGTATTCAAATATCCGCGCCAAGACCGATCCGTATGGACGATATCGACGACCAGTACACGCCCGCCGACGTCGAGTCGGCGGTCGACGAGTACTGGGACGACGCCGACGCCTACGAGGCGGCCAAGGAGGCGCACGCCGACGACCCGCCGTTCTTCTTCGTCGACGGACCGCCGTACACCTCCGGTCAGATGCACCTCGGGACGGCGTGGAACAAGACGCTGAAAGACGCCGTCATCCGCCACAAGCGGATGACCGGCCATCGCGTCACCGACCGACCGGGCTACGACATGCACGGGCTCCCGATCGAGGTGAAAGTCGAGGAGGAGCTCGGCTTCGAGAACAAACGCGACATCGAGGAGTACGGGATGGAACCGTTCATCGAGCGGTGTAAGGAGTTCGCCTTAGAGAACCGCGCGGCGATGGACGAGGACTTCAAGTCGATCGGCGTGTGGATGGACTGGGAGGACCCGTACGAGACGGTCTCGCCCGAGTACATGGAAGCCGCGTGGTGGGCGTTCTCGGAGGTCGCAGACAAGGGACTCGTCGAGCAGGGGAAACGCTCCATCTCGCAGTGCCCGCGGTGTGAGACCGGCCTCGCGAACAACGAGGTCGAGTACGAGGACGTCGAGGACCCCTCCATCTACGTGAAGTTCCCCCTGGCCGACCGCGAGGGGAGCCTCGTCATCTGGACGACGACGCCGTGGACCATCCCGGCGAACACCTTCGTCGCGGTCGACGAAGACCTCGCGTACAACGCGGTTCGCGCGGAGAAGAACGGCGAGGAGGAGCTGCTCTACGTCGCCGAAGAGTGCGTCGAAGACGTGCTCGGTGAGGGGCGCTACGAGGACTACGAGATCGAGGCGGAGCTCTCGGGGAGCGACCTCGTCGGCTGGGCGTACGACCATCCGCTCGCCGACCACGTCGCCGAGTACCCCGACTTCGAGGGCGCGGGGCAGGTGTACGCCGCAGACTACGTCGAGGCCGACCGGACCGGACTCGTCCACTCCGCGCCCGGCCACGGGGAGGAGGACTTCCATCGCGGCACGGAGCTCGGACTCGACGTCTACTGTCCCGTCGGGCCGAACGGAGAGTTCTCCGAGGCCGCAGGCGAGTACGCCGGGGAGTTCGTCCGCGACGCCAACGGCGACATCATCGACGACCTCGTCGCCGACGGTCACATGCTCGCGCACGGGACCGTCGAGCACAGCTACGGCCACTGCTGGCGGTGTGACACCGGGATCATCCAGCTCGTCACCGACCAGTGGTTCATCTCCATCACGGACGTGAAAGACGACCTCCTCGACAACATGGAGGCGTCGGAGTGGCACCCTCAGTGGGCCCGAGACAACCGCTTCCGCGACTTCATCGAGGACGCCCCCGACTGGAACGTCTCCCGCCAGCGGTACTGGGGAATTCCGATCCCGATCTGGGTGCCCGAGGACGCGGACCCGGACCACCTCGACGAGGACATGATCGTGGTCGGCACCCGCGAGGAGCTGTCAGAGCGGGTGGAAGAAGACGTCGACCCCGACGCGATCGACCTCCACCGTCCCTCGGTCGACGACCTCACGATCGTCGAGGACGGTACGACGTACCGCCGCGTCGAGGACGTCTTCGACGTGTGGCTGGACTCCTCTGTCGCCACGTGGGGCACGCTCGGCTACCCGAGCGACGAGGCCGCTCACGACGAGCTGTGGCCCGCGGACCTGATCATCGAGGCGCACGACCAGACCCGCGGCTGGTTCTGGTCCCAGCTCGGGATGGGGACCGCCGCGGTCGGCGAGGTCCCCTACGAGGAGGTGATAATGCACGGGTTCGCCAACGACGAAGACGGCCGGAAGATGTCCAAGTCCGTCGGCAACATCGTCACGCCCGAGGAGGCGATAGCGCGCGCCGGTCGCGACCCGCTGCGGACCTACCTGCTCAGTCACGACCAACAGGGGGTCGACCTCGCGTTCGAGTGGGACGGGCTCGGCGAGATCCAGGGGAAACTCAACATCCTCTGGAACGTGTTCCGGTTCCCGCTCGAATACATGGATCTCGACGGGTACGACCCGGCCGAGCCGGACCTGTCGGACGGCGACCTCGAACTCGTCGACCGGTGGGTGCTCTCTCGGCTTCAGTCGGTCGAGACGGAGGTCACCGAGGCGTGGGACGACTACCGCGTCAGCGACGCCGTCAACGCCGTGATCGAGTTCGTCACGCAGGACGTCTCTCGATTCTACGTGAAGGCCGTCCGCGACCGGATGTGGGAGGAGGCCGACTCCGCCTCGAAGCGCGGGGCGTACGCGACCCTCGCGACGGTCCTCGACGAGGTGATCCGACTGCTCGCGCCGATCGCTCCCTACCTCACGGAGCGGATGTACCAGACGCTCGACGGCGGGGCGACCACGGTCCACCAGCTCGCGTATCCGGAGCCCGACGACGACCTGCGCGACCCCGACCTCGAACGCGACGTGGCGGTCCTCCGCGACGTCGAAGAGGCCGCCGCCAACGCCCGCCAGCAGGCCGGTCGCAAGCTCCGGTGGCCCGTGCCGCGCGTAGTCGTCGAGACCGACGACGAGGAGGTCGCCGCCGCCGTCGAGCGGCTCGCAGACCTCATCGCCGACCGCGTCAACGCCCGCGAGGTTCGCGTCACCGACGCGTTCGACGAACTGGTCGAGACCGCGGAGCCGCAGATGAGCGAGATCGGTCCCGCCTTCGGCGGCGACGCCCAGGAAGTGATGGAAGCGGTGCAGGGGGCGACTCGCGAGGCCGTCGAGGCCGGCGACGTCACGGTCGACGACGATCCCGTCGACCTCGACGACGCGATGGTCGAGTACGTCGCCGAGCCGCCGGAGAACGTCACCGGCGTCGAGTTCGACGGCGGGGCCGTGTACGTCGACACGTCGCTGACGCCGGCGATCGAGTCCGAGGGGTACGCCCGCGACGTGATCCGTCGGATTCAGGAGATGCGAAAGGACCTCGATCTGGACGTCGAAGCGCGGATCCGCGTCGGCGTGGCCGTCGACGATGACCGCGTCGCCGGGTTCGTCGACGACCACGCCGACCTGATCGCCGGCGAAGTCCGAGCCGACGCGTGGCTCGACGACCCGAGCGAGGCGGCGGGAGAGGAGGGACTCACGGAGGAGTGGGAGGTCGAAGGGGTCACGGTCACGATCGGGATCGAACCGGTGTCGTAAGCGGACGCTGGTCGACGCACGAACCGCGTGGCCGTCGGGGTCGAAATCGATCGAACGCCGCGTCTCTGTGAGTGAGCGGCCAGCCGATCGGCTGTTCGTCGAGTATCTGTGTGGGGTACAGTGACATCCCGAAACCTATAGGTGATCGCTTTCCCCATGGTCACGTATGCATGTTCGGGCGGCCCGGCCCGACGACGCGGAGGCGCTACGGACGGCCGTCTCGCGAGCCCGAGAGGCGACCGTCTTCGACGATATCGGATCCCCGCTTCTCGACGTGTCCGCCGCCGGCGTCCGCGAGGCGGCCGCGGAGGCGGAGTGGTCGTTCCTGATGGAAGACGACGACGGCCCCGTCGGCGTCGCCATCGCACACCCCGACACGGAGGGGACGGAGGCCGAGCTGCTCGCCCTCTGGGTCCACCCGACCCACGCCGGCGAAGGCGTTGCGGACGACCTGCTCTCTCGGGTCGCGTCCTCGGTGATCGACCGCGGCGTCGACACCCTCCGTGCGAGCGTCCCGACCGACAGCCCGGGCGCACAGGAGTTCTTCGCGTCGTACGGCTTCGAGCCGCGGGAGACGCGACGCGGTCCCGCGGGCGACGAGACCATCGTCGCCACCGACGTGGACGCGCTCCAGTGACGCACCGCACGCGCGACGGGGTGAAGTGAAGACGATAGCGTTCCCAACGACACCCGTCCACCGATGAGTTCCGCCGACGTCGCCCCCGCCCTCCTCGTCGCGCTCGGTGTCGCGCTCTGTATCGTCGCTCTCGCGAGCCTGCCGTCCGGAAGCCGACTGCGCCGGCTCTACGGAGTCGCCGACACGGACGATCGGGGCGCACGGGCGAACGCGGCCGTCCTCGCGGGAACCGGCGCGTTTCTGCTCGCGCTCGCCGCCGCGATCGTCGCCGACGTCCCCGACCGGATCGTCGCCGGCGGGGCGCTCGGAGTCAGCGCCGTCGGGACGCTCGGTCTCGGCTGGCTCGTCCGCTACCGCGACCGGCGTGAACTCCTGACGACCCCGGACGTGAGCCGCGAGCGGGCGCGCCGGCTCGGCGGTGCGGCGATGGCGACCGGAGTCCTGCTCTGCTTCCCGCTCGTGGGGGTCCTACTGGGGGCCAGCGAGACCGTGATAGCGGCCGTGACACTCTTTGTCGGCGGAATGGTCGGCGGCCTCGTGGCGCTCGCGTATCGGTAGATCTGTTCTGCCAGCGTCGTCACTTCAGCCGTTCCTGTAAGAACGAGGGGTGTGCAGCGGTGACACCGTCGATCGCGAGCAGCTTATCCGAGATCACGTCACCCAGTTCGTCGCCGTCGCCGGCGCGGACTTCGGCCATCAGCATGTGGTCGCCAGAAGAGGTGTAAAGCGCCTGCACCTCGTCGAGCTCTTTCAGCTCGCGGGTCGCCCCGACGTACTTGCCGGAGTCGACGTCCATCCCAACCATGGCGATCGACTGCGAAGAGAGCTTCTTCGGGTCGATCTCTGCCGAGTACCCCACGATAACCCCCTTCTCTTCTAAACGATCGATGTACTTCCGCACGGTCGGCTTGGAGACCTCGGCGCGTTCTGCGATCTCGGCGCAGGACGCCTGCGCGTCCTCCTCTAACACCGACAGGATCCGTTCTTCCGTCGATACCGTACTCATACCCGTGGGTTTGTCTCCGTAGAAAAAATACCTTCCGAATCGAAAAACGAGACGAACGGACACCGAACCGCGCCGGATCGGCGGCCCGCTCTGGCGGTCGGGGCGTTACGCGTGCTTGTCGAGGAACGAGTCGTGAGACCGCTCCCACTCGTAGTCGTCGTCCCAGTACCGCTCTGCGAGCGGCTCCTCTGGCATCTCGCCGATCGCGCGCTTCTCTTCGCCGTACGACGGGCGGTCTTCGTCCACGTAGAAGCGGCCGGTGAGGACCTCGCCCTCGTAGAGCGACTCCTCAGTCGTCCGCATCATCTCTTGGGCCTCGACGCGGTCCGTCTTGTCGAAGTCGTAGTCGTCGGACTCGTTGACGTCGATGTACGGGACGTACTGACGCGCGTCCTTGTTCCAAGTCGGGCACTGAGTGAGGAAGTCGACGTGGGCGAACCCGTCGTGTTCGATCGCCTCGATGAGGATCTCTTTGGCCTGGTTCGGATTGACCGCGGCCGTGCGGGCGACGTAGGATGCGCCCGCGTTGAGCGACATCGAGAGCGGCTTGATCGGCTCCTTGGCGCTGCCGGACGGCTGGGTCTTCGACTTGTGGCCCTTCGGGCTGGTCGGGGACGTCTGCCCCTTCGTGAGCCCGAAGATCTCGTTGTTGAACACGATGTACGTCATGTCGTGGTTCTCCCGGGCCGTGTGGATGAAGTGGTTCCCACCGATCCCGTACCCGTCGCCGTCGCCGCCGGCGGCGATGACTTCGAGGTCGGGGTTCGCCAGCTTCGCGGCGCGGGCCACGGGCAGCGAGCGCCCGTGGATCGTGTGGAACCCGTACGTGTCGAGGTAGCTGTTCAGCTTGCCGGAACAGCCGATCCCGGTACAGAGCAGGGTCTCCTCGGGCGTGCGCCCGACTTCCGGGAGCGCCTGTTTCAGCGCCTTCAGGACGCTGAAGTCACCGCAGCCCGGACACCACGTGGGCTGGGGCTCGACGCCCGGTGTGTACTCGTCGCGGTCGATCTCTCGCTCCTCTCCGATTGCTGAAAACGTGCTCATTGTTAGTCACCTGCGGCTGGGACGAAGGTGGTCTGGTGGCCGGACGCGTCGCCGTCGCCCTCGATGATGGCGGCCTCGAACCCGTCGACGATCTCCGCCGGCTCGAACGGGTTCCCGTTGTACTTCAGCAGGCTCGACAGCCTCTCGCCGTAGCGGCCGAGGTTCTTCTGGATGAGCCCGCGGAACTGTCCCGAAGCGGTCATCTCGACGACGAGCACCTCGTCGACGCTCTCGACGAACGCCTCGACCTGCTCGGTCGGGAACGGGAGCATGTCGGAGACGCCGTACGACTTCACCGAGACTCCGGCGTCGTTGAGCCGACCCACGGCCTCCTCGACCGTGCCCTGCTGGCTCCCGAAGGTGAGGATCCCGTACTGGGCGTCCTCGGGACCGGCGTACGAGCCGGTGTCCTCGGCGTCGAGGTCGGCGCGGATCGCCTCCAGCTTCTGTGTCCGCCGGTCGATCTGCGCGACGCGGTTGTCGGGGGACTCGG
The DNA here is from genome assembly GCF_024494575.1 of Halorubrum salinum. Classification (GTDB taxonomy): domain Archaea; phylum Halobacteriota; class Halobacteria; order Halobacteriales; family Haloferacaceae; genus Halorubrum; species Halorubrum salinum. The sequence goes on along the minus strand of NZ_JANHDO010000005.1, from coordinate 191,381 downwards.
CGATGTGGCCGGTCGGGTCGTGTTCGTTGCCGGTCGCGAGGAAGCGACCGCCCTTCTGGCCCGGCAGCGAGCGCGGTGAGACGCCGTCGTCGACGTCGTGTTGGAACCGGTGGAACTTCCCGTCGGCCGAGTGGGGCTGCTCCGCGAGCGCGTCTTCGGTCAGCGTCTTGCCGAGCGTCGGGTTGGGTTCGCGATCGAAGTGGCTCTTGGGAACGTTGACGAGTTCGCCGCCGAGCTTCTGGTCGTACAGCAGGATCGACGGGATCTGGTACTCGTAGGCCAGCCGGAAGGCGAGCCGCGACTGCTCGTAGGCCTCCTCGACGGTTCCCGGCGCCAAGACGACGCGCTGGGAGTCGCCCTGTGAGGTGTACAGGACGTGTTCGAGGTCGGACTGCTCCGGCTTCGTCGGCATGCCGGTCGAGGGACCGGCGCGCATGGCCTCGACCAAGACGACGGGCGTCTCCGTCATCTCGGCGAGCCCGAGCGGCTCGGACATCAGCGCGAAGCCGCCCCCGGAGGAGCCGGACATGGCCTTGACGCCGGCGTGCGACGCACCGACCGCGAGCGCGGCCGCCGCGATCTCGTCTTCGACCTGCTCCGAGATCCCGCCGAGCTTCGGCAGGTGTTTCGTCATGATGGTGAACACCTCGGTCCACGGCGTCATCGGGTAGCCGGCGATGAACCGGCAGCCCTCGTCGATGGCACCGTAGGAGATCGCGTCCGACCCGGACATGAGAAGCTGCGTCTCGTCGTGCTCGCCGGTCGGTACGGCTACGTCGGGCGCGTCGACGTCGTACTCCTCTTGGACCTGGTTGTACGCGGTCTCGAGGATCTCGAGGTTCGGGTCGAGGATCTTCTCCGGCATCGCGTCGCGCATGAGGTCCTCGACGTGCTCGGGGTCCATCCCGATCAACGCGAGGGTCGCGCCGACTCCGGCGGTGTTGCGCATGACTTCCCGGCCCATGTCGCGGGCGAGCCCGCGGAGGTCGAGCGGGTAGACGTGCCAGTTGTTCTCCTCGGCGCGCTCCTCGAAGTTCGGGATCTCGGAGGCGTCGAGCAGGCCCTCGTCGTACACGATGACCCCGCCCTCGCGAAGCTCGTCGAGGTTCTCCGAGAGCGGCTTGACCTCTTCGTTCCCGTAGACGGCTTCCTCCTGCGGGTTACGGGCGAACGAGTCGCCGAGCGCCAAGAGGAAGTTGTACCCGTCGCCGCGGGACTGTACCGGGTCCGCGGACGCGCGGACCTCGGTGTACGTGTGGCCGCCGCGAATCCGCGACGGGTAATGGCGATGCGTGAAGACGTTCAGCCCCGAGCGCATCAGGGCCTTCGCGAAGTTCTGGCTCGTCGAAGCGATCCCGTCACCGGATCCCCCCGATATTCGCCAGATGAGTTCATCGTCAGTCATAGTGGTATGTGAGCCCGTGTAGGCCTCGTAGCTTGGGGTTGTGTCGGTTACCTCTTAGTGCTTGCTATGGAATCACAAGAGACGATCGTGAAGAATACCGGACCGCTCTCCGTCGGCGACGCGGTTCCGGGTCACTTTAACGGTCTCCGCTCCGACCAGTGGCATGCTCACCTTCATCGGGCTCGGCCTCTACGACGAGCGGTCGGTCACCGTCGAGGGGCGCGAGGCGATCCGGGCGGCCGACCGCGTCTTCGCCGAGTTCTACACCAGCAAGCTCGTCGGCGCGGACGTGGCCGACCTGCAGGCGTACCACGACGTCGACATCGAGGTCCGTCCGCGCGAGGGCGTCGAACAGGACCCGGAGGCGATCCTCGACGCGGCCGCGGACGGCGACGCCGCGTTCCTGACGGCGGGCGATACGATGATCTCGACGACCCACACGGACCTCCGGCTCCGCGCCGCGGAGCGCGGGATCGACACGCGCGTGATCCACGGCGTGACGGCGCAGTCGGCCGCGTCGAGTCTCACCGGCCTCCAGAACTACCGGTTCGGGAAGGCGACGACCCTCCCGTTTCCGTACGCACACGGCGGCGACGACGTGCCACAGAGCGTGATCGAAACGATCGAGGCGAACCGCGAGCGCGGGCTCCACACGGTCGTCTACCTCGATATCAAGGTCGGGACCGGTCCGACGGGGCCGGATCCCGACCACGAGGAGTACATGACCGCGGACGTCGCCGCCGAGCTGCTCGCCGAGGGATGGGAAGACGTGCTGGCGGTGGTCGTCGCCCGCGCCGGCTCCCCCGACGCCGTCGTCACCGCCGATCGGCTTTCGGCGCTCGCAGACCGCGACTTCGGCGACCCGCTCCACCTGCTCGTGATCCCCGGCGACCTCCATCACGTCGAAGCCGACGCGCTCGCCGGGCTGGCGGGCGCACCGGACGACCTCGTCGAACGGTGAGTCGCCACAGCCCGTCGCGTCGCGACCCCACGTTTGATATCGACGTAGCACGGTACCATGTCTCATGGACTCACCAGCAGTCGAAGCGATCATGTCGACGGACCTCGTCACGATCGGACCGGACGCGACCGCGGCCGACGCCGCGGCGCTGATGCTCGAAACCGGCGTAAACTCCGTGTTGGTCGTCGACGGGGGTCGGCTCACGGGACTCATCACCGCCACCGATTTCGTCTCGCTGGTCCACGAGAACGACCCGGAAGACGAGACGCCCGTCGACGCGTTCATGACGCACGACGTCGTCACGGTCGGGCCGGACGACACCGTCGAAGAGCTGGCCGAGCCGACGGCGCACGGGTACACCCACCTACCGGTGACCACCGGGGACGACGAGCTGATCGGGATGGTCTCTTCGACCGACCTCACGGCGTTTCTCTCGAAGGCGCAGTAGCGACGGGGCACCCCGACCCCGGTGGGTGTTCCGGAAGAGTAATTTAACGTGATAGCACACACCACTGCATGGATCTGAACGATCGGACCCGCGTCAGCGACGTCATGTCGACACCACTGGAGACGATCGGCGCGGACGAACCGCTGCGAGACGCGGCGAGACGGATGCACGACGACGGGATCAGCGCGCTCGTCGTCACGACGGGCGGCGGCTGTATCGTCACCCAGAGCGATATCGTCGGCGCGGTCGCCGAGGCGCGCGACGTCGAATCGACGACGGTTCGAGACGTGATGACGGAGAACGTCGAGACCGTGACTCCCGATCTGATGATGGAGGAAGTCGCGGCGATGATGACCATGTACGGCGTCAAACACCTCCCGGTCGTCGACGACGACTACGTCGGGATGGTCTCCTCGACGGACGTGGCCGAGCACCTCTCGTGACGGTCTGACGAGCCGTTCGTACCGGTCACAGGACCAACAGCGGAACGCCCGCGACGACGCCCGCGGCGATCAACACGAGGTTCCAGACGAACACCGGTCGAACGAGTTCTCGCGAGACGCTCGCGGCGAAGGCGGTCTTCACGAGGATGCTCGCTACCGTTCCGGCGATCACGCCCGCGACCGCGGTTTCGACGCCGATCTGTCCGGTTCCGAGAAGCGACACCGCCGTCGCCGTCGAGGTCCCCGAAGAGACGAGACCGGAGAGGAACGACGTGGCGACGAATCCGCCCGCGCCGAAGGCGCGCTCCGCGCCCGCAGAGACGAACAGGACCGCGAGGAACAGCGCGCCGAACGTCAGCGCGTTCCGGAGGCTGAACGGCGAGGTGAGGTCCGTCTCTATCGGCGTCTCCCAGTCGCTTCGCCACACCGCGACGGCCACCCCGACGACCGTGATCGCGCCGAGAGGCACGCCGACGACGAGGGCGGCGTCCGGTACGAAGACGGCGACGACCGCGGCGTTTCGAAGCGCCATCGCCGCGTTCGCGAGCAGGATCGACCCGACGGCGACGCGTCGGAGGTCTTCGCGCCCCCGCGCTCGCTTGGCCATCTCGGCGACGACCGCGGTGGAGTTCACGAGCCCGCCGAAGAAGCCGGTGACCGCGTACCCCCTGCTCTGGTACCGCTTCACGAGCACGTAGTTCACGAAGCCGATACCGCTGACCGCGACGACGAGCGACCAGACGAGCCGCGGCTGGATCGCCCCCCACGGGTCGACGGTCTCCGTCGGAAGCAGCGGGAAGACGACGAACGCGAGGATGGTGAACTCGACGGCGCTTCGCACCTCCTCTCTGGAGAGTCCCCACGCGAACTGGTGAAGCTCGCGTTTCAACACCAGGAGCAGCGAGGAGAGCACGGCCACCGTCACCGCCTCGATGAAGAACTCGTTCGCGACCAGCGCGCCCACTCCGTAGGTGACGAGCATCGAGACGGACGTCGTGAGCGAGAGCCCCTCGACGTCGGATTCAACGAAGCTGCGGACCGCGAGCAGCACCGCGATGACGACGATGAGGATCCCCCCGACGATCAGGAGCCCGTCGCTGTCGACGAGAGAGAACACCGCGGCCGAGAGGCTGATCAGCGCGAACGTCCGTATCCCGGCCGACTTGTGGGACCACTCCCGCTCCAGTCCGAGGAACATCCCGAGCGCCGTCGCCAACGCCAGCTTGGCGACGTTCGTCTGGAGGTACACGAGCGGGTCGACCGCGTCTACCATCTCCACCACCGCCGGGTCGCGAACCCGCGCCCGTTCGCCGTCGAAGCTGTACCTCGCATACGCCGAACCACTCGACAGCGACGCCTATAGTTTGCCATGCAACGCGTTACCCGGCGACGGCCGCTCCGGTCACCGGTTCGTCGGCTCTCGCGGAAGGTCGAGCGACTCGGTGAGGTCGTGCTCCTCGCCCGTGAGGAGGTACAGCACGTCTTCGAGGATGACGACGAGTTCGGGCATCTGTCGCACCACGAGGAACGTGATCCCGACGAGCGCGACGACCGCGAGGAGTTGGCTCATGATCCGGTCTGAGATCAGAAAGGAGACGCGGTACGGGTCGGTCGCGCCGAACATCGTCAACACGAGATCGGGGTACCAGTGCATGTACTGGTTGCCGGCGACGACGGAGATGAACGTGGTCCGGAGGATGTTGAGGACGTAGATGAGCGGGAGCGACACCGCGAGCGCGCGGAACTTCCGCGACAGCGGAGCCTGCACCGCGGCGACGAGCCCGCCGAAGATCGCCATGCTCCCGAGTCCCGTACACGCCAGCACGATGTGGATGACGACGGTGTGGCCGTCCTCAAGCGTCCACGAGTACGCCGCGTCGTACCCCTCGCTGCTCGTCACCGCCTCGGGCGCGTAGCCGAGCAGGTCGATGAGCGCCCCGGTTTGCGCCGCGACGATCTCGATCAGCACCCGTCGCGGCTCCGGAACCGCAACGCCCGCGACGGTGAACGCCGGGATCGTCTCGAACGGGAGGTAGATGAACAGCATGATCGCGATCGCTCGCGTGAGGGTGAAAAGCGACGCGCGACCGCTGTACAGCAGGTAGCCGGCGTACACGCTCGCGGGAAAGCCCACGAGCGCGAGGATCGACTCGACGTAGCTCTGGTGTTCGAACGCGAAGTACGGCACCGTCGACAGCCAGAACAGCCCGAACAGCGCCCACGTCCCGGCCGCGAGCGCGCGTCCGGCCGCCAGCCCGCGGCTGTCCAGAAGCCACGCCGTGGCGAACAAGATCGCGACGATCCACGCGAACGTGAACGTGTCCGGGATAAGGCTCAAAACCGCCGGCACGCCGGAACCGAACATATCCGACCTGTCGGTCGTCGCCGAATAAAGCCCTTGTCGTTGCCGACGATGCGTCGGGTATCCGGACGCGGGACGAGAACGGGAGTTCGGCGGCGTCGGGTCGCCGCCGATCCGATCAGCGTTCGTCCGAGTCGAGCACGCGGATCTGGTCCCCGCGCACGGTGACCGGAATCGGGACGGTCGCCTCGTACAGCTCGACGGTCACCTGGTCTTTCCCCTCGTCTATCCGCTGAACGCGGGCCTTCTCGCCTTTGAACGGACCGGCGATCAGCTCGACGATGTCGCCCTCCGCTATCCCCTCCACGTCGGGGGTCGGCGAGAGGAAGTGTTCGACCTCCGAAAAGGGGCTCTCCGCGGGTCCCTCGGAGCCCTGAATCACGCCGCGGGCGTGCGGGATCTCGTCGAGGATACGCGCGAACACGCTCCCGTCCGTCGCCTCGACCATCACGTAGCTCGTGAGCTGGTCGGGGGCGATGACCGCCTGAATCTCCGGCATCTCCTTTTCGGCGAGCATGTCGGCGACGGTCCGCTCCTGGCTCGCGGTGGTTTTGACCGAGAAGATCGGCATTACGCGCCGACCCCCGGCAGGAGGCTCATGATCGCGAACATCAGGAACCCGATGAAGCCGATGAGGAGGATGCCCGCGCCGGCGATCTTCGACACCTGGAGGAACTCGTCGGTGCTCGGCGTGCTCGCCAGCTTCAGCACCCGAATGTAGCTGTTGAGGTCGTACGGAACGTCCATGTTACGACCGGCTTCGAGACGCGACGGTTTTTACCTTTTGATGCTGGCCGGTCGCAGGTCGGACCGTCCTGCCTCGATCACTCCACGTAGTCGATGTCTTCGACCTCGGACGCGCCCTCCGGGGCCTCGCCGTTGCGGCCGTAGATCTGCGGCGACTCCACGCCGGTGACGACGATCATCGTCCGCATCTCCCCCTCCAGATCGTCGTCGACGGAGGTGCCCCAGATGATCCGCGCGTCGGGGTCGATCCGGTCGTAGATCTCCTCGACGACTCCTTCGGCCTCCTCGATCGACATGTCTTGCCCGCCGGTGACGTTCACCAGCGCGGAGTTCGCGCCGGAGATGTCGACGTCGAGAAGCGGCGAGCGGAGCGCCGATTTCACCGAGTCCTGCGCCTTCGAGTCGGAGTCGGACTCGCCGAGGCCGATCATCGCGACGCCGCCCTTCTCCATCACGGTGCGGACGTCGGCGAAGTCGAGGTTGACGAGCCCGGGCATCGTGATGAGCTCCGTGATACCCTTCACGGAGCGCATGAGGACCTCGTCGGACACCTTGAACGCCTGTCGGACGGGGAGCTTGCCGACCGCGTCGAGCAGGCGGTCGTTGGGGACGACGATGACCGTGTCGCTCACGTCGCGGAGCCGCTCTAAGCCGGCCTCGGCGTTCGTCCGGCGCACCTCGCCCTCGGCGGTGAACGGGGTCGTGACGATGGCGATGGTGAGCGCGCCCGACTCGCGGGCGGCCTTCGCGACGACCGGGGCGGAGCCGGTGCCCGTGCCGCCGCCGAGCCCGGCGGTGACGAACACCATGTCGGAGCCGTCGATGGCGTCCTGGATCTCCTCTTGGGACTCGATCGCCGCCTCCTCGCCGACCTGCGGGAGCGAGCCGGCACCGCGCCCCTGCGTCTTCTGTTGTCCCATCAGGATCTTCGTGTCCGCCTCGATGTTGACGAGGTGTTGCACGTCCGTGTTGGCGGCCACGAGCTTCGCGCCGTGGATCCCCTCCTCCGTCATCCGGTTGACGGTGTTGCCGCCCGCCCCGCCGCAGCCGACCACCGTGATGTTCGTCTGGAGGTCTTGGAGAACGTCCTGCAGTTCGTCGTCGGTCATCGTTCCGGTCTGTGGCGGCGCACTGGCGGTTCCGTCGCCGGTGCCGGCGTCCGCGCCGGCCTCCCCGGCGTCGTCGCCCGGGGATTCCTCGGCTTCGTCGATGGCGTCCTCTACGATGGAGTCCATTATGTGGTGTGGTTGCGACCCGGACGTATTTATTTTTGCCCGATCGTCTGACGATAGTCGGACGTATTCCGTCGATCGGAGGCTCCGTACCCGACATGCGCCGGGAGGCCGATCAGCCGTGACGGTCGTCGTCTTCCGCGGTTCAGACCGGGAACCGATCCACCTGCGTCCGCGACACGTCCGCCGGCTCGACCGTCCCGTCGCCGACGTCCACCGGCTCGCCGTCGGCGAGTCGCCCGAACGCCGGCCCCTCGGGTACGCCTTCCTCGGCGGCGAGTCCCGGATCGAAGGCGGTCTCGCGGGCGACGACCGCCGTCGGTTCTCCGGTGCCAGTGGCCGGTTCGGTATCAGCGTCAGCGGCCGGTTCGGTACCGGAGCCAGCCGTCGGTCCGGCACCGGAGTCACCGTACTCGACGTCGACCGCGTCGTACCGTCGTTCCAAGACGCCCGCGAGTTCGGTGACGAGGTCGGCGTAGTCCGGCGTTTCGGAGGCCGTCGCGAACGCCGCTCGCCCGGCGGCTCGCGTCCCGGCCTGCTCGGTCTCGAAGGCGACCGTCGCCGATTCGACCGCCGCGCGGGCCGCAGTCGAGTCGATGCCCTGCGCCCGAGAGAGCAGGGCGTCGGGCAGGTCGCGTCGCCGGAGCCCGTCGGAGTCCGTCGACGCGGGCGCGACCTCGCCGAACCGGAGCCCGTCGTCGACCGCCGAGAGGTCGGCCTCCAGTCGCTCCACGAGCCCGAGCGGTCTGTCGCCGACCGCCCGCACCCACGTCTCGCTCACGACGCGGTACCCGAGGTCGTCGATCACCGCTTCGAGGGCCGGTCTGTCTCCCTCGACCACGGCGAGGTCGGCTCGACTCCGCTCGAACGCCTGCCGTAGTACGTCTCGGTTCGCGTCGGGCGCGCCCATCTCCCCGAGCGCCCAGTCCGCGCCCACGTGACCGACCGCCCACGCCGTCTCGCGGACGATCCGGGTGAACCGCGGCGCGTAGTGGCCGCCGCCGAATCCGACCACGTGGCGCGGGGTCGGCTCCCCTCCGTCGTCGCCGGCGACGAGCAGGTCCGGCCCCGTGCCCCGCAGATCGAGGACCGCCCGCGCGACGGCGCGGGCCGCGTCCGGGTCGCTCCACTGCGGCTCGTCCGAGCCGAGTTCGACGAACAGCGACGGGACGCCCACGTCTGTCGGTCCGTGGTGCGTGCACTCGATCCCCACGTCGTACCCCGCGGGCGCGTGCGACGCCAGCGCCGCGACCGCGCGCTTTTCAGTGCCGGGCGCGGCCCGCGAGAGCGTCTCGGACGCGCCGCCGTACGGCGCTGGGCCGAAGTTCCCGGTGACGTGTGCGGTCAGCAGCTCGCCGCTCTCGCCCGAGTGCCTGGAGACGAACACGAGGACCGCCGGCGTCTCGCCGTCCGTACCGAACGCGTCCGTCGGATCGTCCAGATCGACGTGGAGGTCGTCGAACTCGCGGAGCTCGAACCCGTCGGTCCGGTAGTAGGTACCGCCTCCCGCCGCGTCGGGGCGCGTCTCGTCCTCGTGCGGCTCCCAGTCGCCGACCGCGAGCAGCTGCTCTCCGATGTGTACCGAGGCGCTGTCTGCCCGACTCACGACGATCGCTATCACGCCCGTCGCTCCGGGAGCGTCGCCCGAATAGCCGTCGGTTCGCGGGCGGGCTCGAACGGCTGTCGGGCCGTTTCCGGTCGCGGGCGGACGAGCGGCCGCCGGCGAACGACGACCGAAAGGCGCTTTTCGCGGGCCCGCGACCCTCGCGTATGATCACGGTCGCGCTGGCGGGAAAGCCGAACGCCGGCAAGTCAACCTTTTACACCGCCGCGACGATGGCCGACGTCGACGTCGCGAACTACCCGTTCACGACGATCGACGCCAACCGCGGGGTGACCCACGTCCGGACCGAGTGCCCCTGTCTCGACCGCGACGAGCGCTGCGGCAACGAGCGCTGCCGTGCCGGCAAGCGGTACGTCCCGGTCGAACTCCTCGACGTGGCCGGGCTCGTCCCGGGCGCACACGAGGGGAAGGGGCTCGGCAACCAGTTCTTAGACGAGCTGACGAACGCGGACGTGGTGGTGAACGTCGTCGACGCGTCCGGGGCGACGAACGCCGAGGGCGAGCCGGTCGAACCGGGGAGCCGCGACCCGCTCGACGACGTGGACTTCATCGAGGAGGAGATGGACCTGTGGCTCACGGGGATCGTCGACCGCAACTGGGAGGGCGTCGAGCGCAAGTCGCGGTCGCCGGAGTTCGACATCGAGGCGGCGCTCACGGACATGCTCACGGGGTTCGGCGCGAGCGAGCACGACGTGGCGGCGGTGCTCCGCGGGCTGGAGTACCCCGCCGACCCGAAGGCGTGGACCGACGACGACCGCGAGGCGCTGGCGCGGGCGGTCCGCCGCCGGACCAAGCCGATCGTCGTCGTCGCCAACAAGGTCGACGCCGCGCCCGAGGGCGCGGTCGACCGCATCCGCGAGGGGACCGACAAGCCCGTGGTCCCCGCGACCGCGGACGGCGAGCGCGCCCTCCGCCGCGCCGCCGAGGCCGGCGTCGTCGACTACGACCCGGGCGACGAGTCGTTCGAGGTCGTCGGCGACGTCTCCGAGAGTCAGCGGGCTGGCCTCGACGCTATCGCCGACGCGATGGCGAGCCACGGGGGAACGGGCGTGCAGGCGGCGCTGAACGCGGCCGTCTACGACCGCCTCGATCGGATCACGGTGTATCCGGTCCAGGACGCCGGGAAGTGGACCGACGGCACCGGGAACGTCCTCCCCGACGCCCACCTCTTGCCCGCGGGGTCGACGCCGCCCGATCTGGCGTACGCCGTTCACACCGACATCGGCGAGGGGTACCTCCACGCGGTCGACGCGCGCTCCTCGCGCCGGATCGGAGAGAGTCACGAGCTGTCGGAGGGCGACGTGATCAAGATAGTCTCGACGGCGGGGCCGTGACCGGTTCCGGGAGCCGCTGGCGTCGGACGCTCCCCGCCGTGCGACCGATAGACACATCCGATTCGGGAGAGAGGGACCGGTAGACACCGGCCATGCTGGGGCTCGAACACGACTTCCGGATCGTCGACACGCGGGCGACGCTCGATCCCGACGAGTCGTCGGTCGCGACCCACGGCCGTGACATCTCCCCCGAGCGGCTGGAACGGGAGATGCTGCAGGCCGGGATCGTCCGCGCCGTCGCGAGCCCCGGACAGCGCGCGGCGGGACGGAGCTACCTCCGCGCGAACAACGCCGTCGCGCGGCTCTCCATCGATCGCCCCTTCGTCGCGTTCGCCCGCCTCAACGGTCCGCGCGACGCCGGAACCGGACCGATGTCCGTGGTTCGGAACCTCCGCGCGGAGCGCGAGGACCACCACACGCGACCGGACGACGTCGAGCAGTACTCCTACGACGACCGCTTTCACGGGTTCACGCTCGCGCCGCACGTCGACGGGCTCCCCAACGAAGACGTGTTGACGCGGCTGGCGGACGCGGACCTCCCGCTCATCGTCCACGCGGGCAAGCGGTTCCCGCCGTCGGCGGTCGAGACGGAACTGCTCGGGTACGACTTCCCGGTGGTGCTCGGGGGCTTCGGCGGCCATCCGCTCGACGCCGACCTGATGAACGAGACGCTCGACCTGCTCGACGACCACGACCGGCTGTACGTCGACACGACCGCCGTGCGCTACCGCGAGGTGCTCGAACGCGGTATCTTGGAACACCCGGACCGCGTGCTGTTCGGCTCCGGCGCGCCGGACGCCCATCCGAACGTGGGCGTGATGGAGGTGCTCACGCTCGACGTCTCCGAGGACCTGATGCGCCGGGTGTTCGCGAAGAACCCGGTTCGGCTGGTGCCCGCGCTCGCCGAGGGGGCCGACGTCTGACCCTGACTGTGCCGCGCTGCCGACTGACGCGCTGCCGACGACTCCTACCGACCGCACCGCCGACGCCAAGCGGTAGCCACTTGCCGGCGCGTCGCCCACTCGCGACCATGAGCGACGCAGACGCCGACGGCCCCGACGACCCCCTCGTCGAGGTCGTCCGCGCGACCGGCCACGAGAACGTCACCGCCGAGCACGCGAGCACCGTCGAGTTCACCACCGACGACTGGCTCACGCCCGCGGGCGACTGCATCGTCGGCGTCGCGGCCGACCGTACCCCGCGGGACTTCTCCGCCGAGTTCCGCGAGGCGTGTCGGGACGCCGAGGCGACGATCACCGCGGAGATCGCGGTGGGATCGCCCGACGACGAAACGGTTGCGCTCGACGACCCGGCCCACGCGGGGGCGATCGTCGGCCGGGGCGACCCCGACCTGACGCTCCTCGATGACCGCTCCATGGTCGCTCGGACGAGCGCGTACACCGACGACGAGCGGACGGTCCTCGTCGACGGGAACGCGGCGGCCGGCGACCTCGCCCGCGACCTCGTCGACGCGCTCGCGGCCGGCGCGCCCGCGGCGCTGCGGTTGACGGTCGATCCCGGAGCGTAGCCGTCACTCGACGACCGGCAGGTCCGCTCGGCTCCCCTTCGGCACGACGGAGCGAAGCTCGTCGTAGAGGTAGAGCCCGACGCCGATCGGGACCGGTTCGCCGGCGACCTCGTGGGTCGCGATCAGGTACCCCCAGTCGCCGTCCCACTCGGGGAGGTCCTGGTCCTCGCCGGCCGCGAACCGGGCGGCCCGTTCGGGACCCAAGTCGATCACGTTTCGCGTCGCGTGTGCCCCGAACCGCGACGCCGCCCGACCGGTTGGCTTCCAGTGCTCCTGTCGCGTCCGGAGGAACGTCATCCCGACGGCCTCCACCTCGCTCGGGTCGCTCGCCTCCCCGTTGAATATCCAGATCTTCCCGGCCCCCTTCTCCCAGAAGCTGTACCCCTCGAACACGCCCGTTCCGATCCCGAACCGCTCTTGCCACCAGTCGAGCACCTCGGCGCGGCTCGCGCGCCCCTCGACCACCCGGTCCGCCGGCGTCTCGGGCAGACGGTCGAACCGCTGGCCGTCGTTGGCCGGGTCGCCTCGCTTCTCGCCGTCGGTGTTGTCGCTCACGTCGCCACCTCCGTCTCGTCGACCCCCTCGTCGGGGGAGTTACCGTCGGCATCGCCACCGTCAACCCGCAGCTTCGCACAGAAGAACCCGCCCGTGTCGTTCCGGTGCGGGTAGATCCGCTTCGCGCGGGTCACCGCCTCGTCGTAGGTCTCGTCTTCCCACTCGGTGACGCCCGGATCGGTTACAAGCGGGAGGTCGAACTCGACCACCTCGCACGCCTCGTTCGCGAGCACGTGGTCGAGCACCGCCTCGTTCTCTTCCGGCGCGAACGTGCACGTCGAGTAGACGACCGTCCCGCCGGGACGGGTCGCCTGCACGGCGCGCGAGAGGATCCCCTTCTGGATCCCGGCGACGCCGTGGACGTGATCGAGCGTCCACTGGTCGAGGACGTCCGGGTTCTTCCGGCAAGTCCCCTCACACGAGCAGGGGGCGTCGACCAGCGCGCGGTCGAACGCGTCGAACGCGAGCGGTTTCACGGAGAAGTTGCGCGCGTCCTGGTTCGTGACGATCGCGTTCGTCACGCCGAGCCGCTCGGCGTTGTGCCGCAGCGCCGAGAGCCGACCGAGATTGTTGTCGTTCGCGACGACGGTCCCCCGGTCGTCCATGGCGTCGGCGATCTGCGTCGTCTTGCTCCCCGGAGCGGCACAGGCGTCCCAGACGCGCTCGCCGGGCTGCGGGTCGAGTGCGAGCCCCGGCAAGACGGAGACCTCCTCCTGGCCGTGGGTCCAGCCGTGGACGTACGGCCAGTTCCCGCCGGGGTTCCCGTCGGGCAGCCGAAACAGTCCGTCGTGCCAGTCGACGGGCTCGTACGACACACCCTCCTCTTCGAACGCCTCGCGGACGCGCGACGGCGAGGCGGCTATCCCGTTCGTGCGCACGACCGACGGCAGCGGCCGGTCACACGCCGCCCGGAACGCGTCGACGTCGTCGACGAGTGACTCGTACCGGTCGAGCGGATTCATGGCCTGTCTACCCCGCGGGGGCGTTAGTCGGTTTCGGCACGGAACGGTCCGGAACTCGCCGCGCTCCCGTGGCCCGACGGCCCCACCGTTTTAGGTCGGTCGGCGGCGTACCGCCGCACATGGCGCGAATATCCGTACTCGACGACGAGGTGTCGCTGTCCGAACCGACCCTTGTCGAGGGGTTTCCCGGCGTGGGGCTCGTCGGCAAGATCGCGACCGATCACATGATCGACGCACACGAGATGACTCACTACGCCAACGTCCACTGCGACGGCCTCCCGCGAGTGGCGGTGTACCGGGAAGACGATCCGACGGTGACCGCTCCCGTGCGGCTGTACGCCGACCCCGAACTCGATCTCGTCGCGCTCAGAAGCGACGTGCCGGTCCACCCGAACGCCGCCACGGAGGTCGCGAACTGCCTCGACGGCTGGTTCGACGAGACGAAAGCGTTCCCCGTGTTCCTCTCCGGACTCGGCCGCGAGAAGGACGAGGAGCCGCCGGCGCTGTACGGGATCGCGACCGGCGACGGCGGCGACGCACTGTCGCGCGCGTCGGTCGACGACCCCCCGGAGTCCGGGCTCGTCTCCGGGCCGACCGGCGCGATGATCGCGGCGGCGTTAGAGCGCGGCCGCGACGCCGTCGGTCTGATCGTCGAATCGGATCCACAGTTCCCCGACCCGGAGGCCGCACGGGTCCTCGTTCGCGACGGCATCGACCCGATCGCCGGGACCGAGACGCCGACCGACGGCCTCGTGGATCAGGCGACCGAGATCCGCAACGCCAAACAGCAGCTCGCAGAGCAGATGCGGGAGGCGACCGAGGAGAGCTCGCAGGCGGAGCCGCTGAAGATGTTCCAGTGACGAGAGTAGCCTAGCCGCCGTCCGCCGCCCCCGTCTCCTCGCCGGGAGCGGCGGTTCCGTCCTCCAGTTCGTCGAGGATCGGCCGGTACTTGAGTTGCACCTCGTCCCACTCCCGGTCGGGGTCGGAGTCGGCGACGAGACCCACGCCGGCGAAGAGCGTCGCTCGACGCGGACGCGCGACCGCAGAGCGTATCGCGACCGCGAACGCGCCGTTTCCGGCGGCGTCGATCCAGCCGACCGGCGCGGCGTACCACCCGCGATCGAACGGCTCCGCCTCCCGGATGGTGTCGAGCGCGCGGTCCGGCGGAAGTCCCCCGACCGCGGGTGTCGGGTGAAGCGCCTCGACCAGTTCGAGGACGTGGCGGTCGTCGTCGAGCTCCGCCGTGATCGGCGTGTGGAGGTGCTGTACCGTGGCGAGCCGACGCACGCGCCTGTCGCCGGCCGAGATGGACGCGGCGAACGGCTCCAACTGCTCGCGGACCGTCTCCGCGACGAGTTCGTGTTCGTGGACGTTCTTCGCGTCGTCGAGGAGTTCGTGCGCGAGCCACTCGTCTTCCGTCGGCGTCTCGCCGCGGCCGGTGGTCCCGGCGAGCGCGTCCGTCTCCACCGTTCGGCCGCGGAGCGCGACCAGCCGTTCGGGAGTCGCGCCGAAGAAGGCGCTCCCGCGCTCGTCGCCCGCGGGTTCGAAGTAGTACCGGTGACAGTCGGGGTACTTCTCCGCGAGCCGCTCCAGGGTCGCCGAGCGCGGGAACGGCGCGGAAAGCTCCGCTTCGAGCGCCTGCGCGAGAACGACCTTCTGTAGATCGCCGCCTCGGATCCGGTCGACTGCGGCCTCCACCCCTGAGCGCCACGCCTCGCGGCTCGTGGTGCGGTGGCTCGCTGCGATCCCGGGACGCGGCGGCCGTTCCGTCTCCGCGTCGAGCCCGGACAGTCGATCCGCCTCGGCTTCGAGCCGACGCTCTACGTCGCCCACGGACGCGTCCGACCCGTTCGCGTTCACCGTCAGCCAGACGCCGTTGTCGGCGAACGTCACCTGCACGCGCGGGAGGACGAACCGCGCCTCGGGGAACGGTTTCCACGGGTCGCCGTCACAGCTCCCCGCGTGAAACGCGAAGCCGCCGAACACGCGAGGGCGGGCGGCCTCGGTGCCGGCGTGGACGTCGCCGGAGTCGAACAGGTCGGCGGCGGCGGCGCGGATCTCGGCGAAACGGTCGGGGCCGCGGCCGGTCAGCGTCGCGGCCGCCCCGCTCCCGAGCACCAGCGCGTCGTCGGGTGCGTTCCACGTCGTCCGCGGTGCCGGAAGCGCGTCGAACGCCGCCGCGAACGTCGGGGCGTCGATCGCGGTCGTGCGGCTGACGAGCGACGGCGGCGACGTCGAACGCGCCTGTTCCATTGCCGTGAACTCCGGGCCGAGGAACCTTTATCCTGACTATCGGGGGAACCCGCCCGCCCGTCGACCGGCGCGACGATCCCCGACTCGACCGGCCGACGTGCGGTTCGTCGTGCCGCACGCGGCCGCTAGCTGTACCGCTCTTCTTCCCACGGGTTCGCCGTGTCGCTGTACCCGCGCTTCTCCCAGTACCCGAGCGTCTTCTCGGTGAGAAACTCCACGCCCGTGACCCACTTCGCGCCCTTGTACGCGTACTTGTGGGGAGTGACGACCCGGATCGGGCCACCGTGGTCGGCGGGGAGGTCGCCGCCGTCGTAGCCGTACGCGAACAGCACCCCGGGCTCTGTGCACTCGTCTATCGGAAGGTTCGTCGTGTAGCCGTCGAGCGCGTGGAACACCACGTGAGAGACGTCGTCATCGAGCCCGGCACGCGCCGCGATCTCGGCGAACTCGACGCCCGTGAACGTGCAGTCGAACTTGCTCCAGCCGGTGACACAGTGGAAGTCCTGCCGCTGCGTGACAGAGGGGAGGTCGCGAAACGCCGCGAGCGAGAACGACCGGGGCTCGTCGACGGCACCCCACACCTCGAAGGCGAACGAGTCCGCGTCCCACGCGGGCGTCTCGCCCTTCGAGAGCACCGGGAAGCGGTCGGTCTCGCGTTGTCCGGGCGGGAGCCGGTCGTCGCCGTACTCTCGAAAGAGCCCCGTGAGATCGGTCACGCCGTCGGTGTCGGCCATGCGTGCCGATCAGTGGCGTACGCACCTATCGGTGTCGCTCCCGGCCGGAGAGCGCAATCCGACGCGGCGAACACATACGCACACACTCACTAATACGCATATTCTGAAATAGAGTTAGATGAATTCGAAGTAGTCTTTTGAAGTATTCTACTTTTGTTTTCTTATACCCGCATCTTCGACGCCACATTTATATCCCCATTGCCATTACTCCCGGACAGGAAATGCCACGAGTGGAGATAACCGTGCCGGAGCATCTGGAGATGCAGATCGCCCAGATGGTGGAGCAGGGGGAGTTCCTCAACCGAGAAGAAGCGGTCGAAGAACTCCTGTCGACGGGAATTAAGGCGTACAAAACCAGCGGTCCCCGAGACGACGAGGAGTCGAGTGGCTTCGAGGACGAGGGGATGATGGGCCACGAAGACGAGTACGTGTTCTGACCGGCGGCGGTCGGGCCCGGTCTCGCCGACGCGGCGATATCCGACCGCTATCGCACCGACAAAACCGTGCGTACCCCCCTCAACAACGCTTAAAGGGGCGAGGACCCGTATCTGCGGGTATGCACAAAGACGAGCTGCTCGAACTTCACGAACAGATGGTGACGATAATGGAGCACTTCCGCGACCACGAGACGGTCGACGGCTCGCTTTTCGATCCGTACGACGAACTCGACGTCGACCCGTCGCACGTCCACAAGTCGAAGAGCGAGCACAAACACGCCGTGTTCGTGCTCGGCAACGCCCTCGCGAACGCGATGAGCGAAGACGAGTTCTCGCCTGCGGGCCGCGTCGGAAAGCGGATGAAAGAACTCGCCGACGACGCCGAAAACAAGATCTGAAAGGCGGTTGTACGCCGATACGCGGACTCCCTGCCGGCAGCGACGGCGCGCTCTACGGTTCTAAACGGTTCGGGTCCCGCGGGAACATGATCGCCTCTTTGATGTTCGAGAGCCCGGCGACCTTCTGAACCAGTCGGTCGATACCGAGCCCGTAGCCCCCGTGCGGCGGCGTGCCGTAGCTCAGCGCCTCGATGTAGAACTCGAAGTTGGCGGTCTCGACGCCCTCCTCTTCCATGACCTCGACCATCCGATCGACGTCGTGTTCACGCTGCCCGCCCGACGACAACTCCTGTCCCTTGTAGATCAGATCGAACTTCCGAGACGCGATGTCGTCTTCGTCGACGTCCTGCATGTAGTAGAACTTCTCGTCGGGGTACCCGACGACGAAGAAGGCGGGGTGTCCCTGCTCCTCGAAATGCTCGCCGAGCAGCTTCTCACCCTTCGTGTCGAGGTCGGTCGGGTCGTCCGGGAAGTGGCCGTACTCGGTTTCGAGGATGTCGAGCGCCTCCTCGAAGGTGACCCGCGGAAAGTCGTCTTCTGGCACCTCGAGGTCGACGTCGAGTAAGTCCAGTTCGCGCTCGGCGTCCTCTGCGACCGCGCGAAGCGCGTAGCGGAGCGACTCCTCTTGGACGTCCATCACGTCGTCGTGGTCGTCGATGTACGCGAGTTCGACGTCGAACATCGCGATCTCGGAGACGTGCCGTGAGGTCGCGAAGTCCTCGGCGCGGAACGCGGTGCCGGTCTCGTAGACTGCCTCGTAGCCGGAGGCCATGAGCATCTGCTTGTACAGCTGCGGGCTCTGTGAGAGGAACGCGTCTTGGTTGTAATAGAGGATCGGGAACAGCTCCGCGCCTCCCTCGGCTCCGCCCTTCGAGATGAGCGGCGTCTTGATGTCGACGAACCCCTCGTCGTCGAACCACTCTTCCATCGCCGTGATCAGCTTCGAGCGCAGGGTGAACACGGCGAGCGTCTCCGGTTTCCGGAGGTCGAGCGCGCGGTTATCGAGCCGGGTGGAGAGGTCGACCTCGATGTCTTTCGAGATCTCGAGCGGCAGCGGCGAGCCCGCCTCGTCGATGACTTCGTACTCGGTCGGCGCGATCTCGACGCCGCCTGGCGCCTGGTCGCTCTCCAGCGGCTCGCCGACGACGCGAACGACGTCTTCGGCTCCGACGTCTTGGACCGCCTCGAACAGGTCCGGCTCCCGCTCCTCTTTGAAGACTATCTGGATGAGCCCCTCACGGTCGCGTACGATGAGGAAAACCAGCCCGCCTAAATCGCGGATCTCGTGAACGTGGCCGGCGATGGCGACCTCGTCCGCGTCCGGTTCGACGTCCGACGTGTGGATACGCTCTATCATGGAGACTGAGTTACGTCCCACTGGTCGGGCGGCCGTCATAGGCCTGTCGTCTCGCCTCGACAGAACCCGACGCGCTGGGTCGTCTCGTCCGTAATCTCCGTCGCGGTCACCCGTCTATCGGCGCGCGGACCTGCGCTTCCGCGCGGCGGAGCACCTCCCGCACAGCGAGTCCGGTCTCCGCCGCGACCGCGGCCGCGTCGTCGTACTCGGCGCTGACGTCGTAGACCTCGCCGTCGGCCGTCGACGCCACCTTCACCGACACCTCGTGGTCCGCGCCGTCGAGAGAGATCGTCGCCGTTTCGAACTCGCGATCGGCGATCCAGCGGTGGCTCGCTCCCGACTGTCGGACGCCGAGCGTCCCCGTCTCGCGGGCGAGCGCCTCCGCGACCGCCTCGGCGTCGGCCGGGCGACAGATCACCTTCACGAGGTGGCCGGGCCGCGATTTCTTCATCGTCGTCGGGACGACCGTCACGTCTCGCGCACCCGCCCGCGAGAGCGTCTCTTGGAGCCCGCCGAGCACCTCCGGCGTGGCGTCGTCGAGGTTCGTTTCGAGGACGGCGACGTCGTCGCGGACGAGTCCGCCGGCGTCTCGGTCTCGCTCGTCCCCAGCGGCGCGACCTCTTCCGTCGCCGACGAGGACGCGGAGCACGTTCGGATGCTCGGGGAACGTCGCGTCGCCGGCACCGTACCCGACCCCGTCGAGCGCGAGGTCCGGCACCGAATCGACGCCCTCGGCGACCGCACCGAGGATCGCCGCGCCCGTGGGAGTCAGAAGTTCGGCGTCGACGGGGCCGCCGCGAACCGCGTAGTCGGCCTGAGCCGCGATCTCCGCCGTCGCCGGGGTAGGGACCGGATAGACTCCGTGTGTCATCGCCACCTCGCCGCGCCCGGCGGCGACCGGGGTGGTGACGACGCGGTGCGGGTCGAGGTCGTCGAGGAGGAGCGCCGCGCCGACGACGTCGGCGATCGCGTCGTCCGCGCCGACCTCGTGGAAGTGCGTCTCGTGGAGGTCCGTGCCGTGGACCGAGGCCTCGGCGCGGCCGAGTCGCTCGAACGCGTCGAGCGCCGTCGATTCGACAGATCCGGAGAGATCCATCGACTCGACGAGCGCCACTACCTCGGAATAACTCCGAGTGACTCCGGCCCCCTCGGCGTGGTCGTGGTCGTGGTCGTGGCCGTGGTCGTGGTCGTGTCCGTGGTCGTCGTGGTCGTGGCCGTGTCCGTGGTCGTCGTGGTCGTGGTCGTCGTGTCCCTTCGACGGCTCGATATCGTCTCTCGGCCCGTCGAGGAGCACGTCCACGGTCGTCGCGCGTATCCCGTTTCGGGTCGTCTCGCCAACCTCGTACCGGACCGGCAGCCGCTTCGAGACGGGGGCGAGCACGGCCGGGTCAGCGCCGGCCGCGATCAGCGCGGCGCAGATCATGTCGCCGGCGGCACCGGTTCGGCCGTCGAAGACGAGCGTTCGCATGGCCCATCGGACGCGAGCGGCGGACAAATACCTCCGGATTCGACTCCGATACCCCACCGCGAACACGCCCGGTCCGCGTCGCGGCTCTCTCACTTTCCGCTCCCCGATTCGAGTCCCTACCAGCCCGGCCGCGGCGCTCACGAGGTGTGAGCGCCGCAGGCATGCGGGGGAAGGGATTCGAACCCTCGAACCTCTACAGGAGCGGATCTTAAGTCCGCCGCTTTTGGCCAGGCTCAGCCACCCCCGCGCAGATCCGGGTTCAAGCGGCGGAGTCAAACCCCTTTCGAATGATCGGGCCGCGATCCGCGGGGCGGTCCACGGATGTCGATCCACAGACAGCGATCCACGTGCGTCCGAGATGTGGGCGACGACGTGTCGGTGACCTACCAGTCGACCGAGAGCGTCCCGTCGCCGTGCGGATCGGGTGCGATCTCCTCGTCCGTCCGCCGGTCGACGACGTGAATCACGCCCTGTTCTTTCTTCGCGGGACACACCTCCGCGGCCCGGATGTTCTCGTCGAGTTCGTCCTCGCCGATGTAGTACGACCGCGGCTTCGCCATGCCGCTCTGGATGTCCATCACCCAGTTGTCCGCGACCTCCGCACACTTGCCCGCCCCGAAGCACTTGTTGGCTTCAAAGACGATCTTGTACGGCTTCTCCTCGACCGGCGGCCCCTCGCCGCCGATGTCGCTCGCCCGAACGACCTCGTCGCGGTCGGTCTCCGGTTCGGCCTCGTCCGTGTCCGCCGCCGTCTCGTCGGCGTCGCTCATACGTTTCGTCGGCGCCGACGCGACTTTCGTCTGTCGATCGTTCTCGCCGATCGGCGACCGATGGTTCTCGTCGTCCCGGTGGTCTCCGAGTCTCTTCTCGGATCACGCAGGTCTCTTCTCGGACCGCACGGGTCTCCCTCCGGCGGCTCACCGGTGTGCGTCGAGTCCGTCCTCGGGCCCCTCGACGATCTCGTAGCTCCCCTCCGTCCAGCCGTCTTCGACGAAGACGAACACCCGCCCGCCGGCGATCTCGGGGTCGGCGATCACCTCGTTGCGCTGTCCCGTGCGGCCGACGATGACGCCGGGAAACACCTCCTCGCGGTCCCCTTCCTCGACCATGACGCGGCCGACGCCAGAGTCCTCCAGTATCTCGTCGTCGGTGTTGTAGTCGTTGACGTACGTCATCACACCCTCGGTCTCCGTCGGATCGGTGACGAGGACGTGCGTCTCCTTGCCCGGGCCGGCCGTCACCGACCCCTCCACGGAATCGGGAACACCGCGGTAGAGGGTGGTCCGCCCGTCGAGGTATTCGACGACGACGCCCTCCTCCCGGAGGTCGATCCCGATCGACGTCGGCGGAACGTCGCTTCGCGAAGGCGCTGACATACGAACCGGTCCGAGCGCGCCCCTCAAAAGCGACGCGGGACGCGCCGACGAGCGATGGGCTCACGCCGGCATGGCCGAACTCGCGGGTGCGTGCGAGACGGCAGATAGCAATAGAAGAGTGGATAACAATAGAAGCGGAGATGGCAACAGGAGATCGCGATTGCGATCATAAGCGAGCGGACGTGCGCCGCCACCGCGAACCGACGCCGTGAGAGACTCGCCGTGATCGCTACCTCTTTATTTGCGCTCGCGAGCCGTGAGTGCATGGAGGGACGGGCAGCGGCGCTCGGAGCCGGAACCGTGTTGAACGCGCTCGCGACCGGCACCGGCGCGGCCTTCGGTATTGACGTCGAGACGCGCGCGACGGTCGCGCTCGACCCCGACAGCGACGGCGTCGACGGACGGATCGCCGAGGACGCCGACGCCGACACCGACCTGATCGAGCGCTGCGTCGCCCTCGCGGTCGATCGCTGGGGCGGCGGCGAGGGGGGAACCGTCCGCACCGACAGCGACGTCCCGCTCGCGGCGGGGCTGAAAAGCTCCAGCGCGGCCGCGAACGCGACCGTCCTCGCGACCTGTGACGCGCTCGGCCTCGAGGTCGGCGACGACGCCGACGACTCGTCGGTCGACGTCACGCGTCTCGAGGCCTGTCGACTCGGCGTCCGCGCGGCCCGAGAGGCCGGCGTCACCGTCACGGGCGCGTTCGACGACGCGGCCGCCTCGATGCTCGGTGGCGTCGCCGTCACCGACAACGGGAGCGACGAGCTCCGGTCGCGCGACCCGGTCGACTGGGACGTGCTCGTGTGGACCCCGCCCGAACGCGCCTACACCGCCGACGCCGACGTGGCGCGCTGTGAGTCCGTCGCGCCCATGGCCGACCTCGTCGCCGATCTCGCCCTCGACGGGCGGTACGCCGAGGCGATGACCGTCAACGGCCTCGCCTTCTCCGCCGCGCTCGGGTTCGACGCCGATCCCGCGGTCGAGGCGATGCCGCACGCGTCCGGCGTCTCGCTGTCGGGTACCGGACCGAGCGTCGTCGCCGTCGCGGACCCGGACGACCCCGACGCCGACCTCGACGCTGTCGCCGACGCGTGGGACGACCGACCCGGAGCGCTGCGACGAACGACAACGAGAAACGACGGCGCGGCCGTTCTCCGAGAGTGAACCAATGAGCGAAACACCGAATCCCGAAGAGATGAGTCTGGACGAACTGCGCCGCGAGATAGAGGACATCGACCGAGAGATCGTCGAGCTGATCGCCCGTCGGACGTACGTCGCCGACACCGTGGCGGCCGTGAAAGCGGAGCGCGATCTCCCGACGACCGACGAGGGCCAAGAAGAGCGCGTGATGGAGCGCGCCGGCGACAACGCCGAGCGCTTCGACGTCGACGCCAACCTCGTGAAGGCGATCTTCCGGCTTTTGATCGAACTGAACAAGGTCGAGCAGCGGGAGAGTCGTTAGAGTTCCATCAGACCGAGGCTGTATTCGAGTGCCTCGTCCACTTCCTCCATACGGGACGCCGGCACGGAGCCGAGACTGGTATTAATACGATGCTCGATGGACACCGTGCGAATCTGACTACAGAGAGCGACCGAATCCTCTCGGAGCGGAGACTCGGCGGCCGAGACGAGTACCTCGAACGGGTACAGTTCGTCTCCTTGCGAGGTCGTAAACGGGACGACGATGGTCGTCGGCGCATTCTCGTTCCCAACGTCGTTCTGCACGACTAGGCACGGTCGTGTTCCCCGTTGCTCTGACCCCTCTGTCGGGTCAAGCTCGACGATGACGATGTCTCCGCGGCGAACGTCCATCGATTACCACTTGGGAACATCACCGAGGTACTCGTCGGCCTCGCGAGATACACCGTCCATCTCCTCCGCGAGGGCTTCGGATTCTGCTGCGCGTCGTCGGTATCCCTCAGCGAGTTCCTCACGAGACAGCGGTTTTTCGATGGTGATTTTCCCGTCCTCTTCGTGAACCAGTACCTCGTCCCCCCCGTGGATACCCAGTTTCTCTCTCAGTTCTTTCGGGAGGGTGACTTGCCCCCGTTCACCGACCTTACGTTCCTCGCTCTGGCTCATGTTTATTCATATCATATTCATATCTATATCCTTTTCGCTCGGAGAAGAGCTGAGAGGGGACAGACCACCACGACATGCGCAACTTTCGTTCGGGGTTCGATATAATGGATTTCAGCTACCTGAACAAGGTCGAGCAGCGGGAGAGTCGGTAGGGGGGTCACACCGGATACGCTACGTTCGGCCATCGACCGATCGAGCCCCTAGAGAGCGGTTTCAGCGGGATACAACGCCTTGCCGTCGAGACGTCTCGTGGCGAGCGTGCCCCCGACAGCGAAGCGTCACTGTTTATGTTGCCTCGCCTCTGGTTGCAGCAATGAGCGTTCCATGTGTCGCGGTCGCGCGCGAGCGCGGCGAGCACGTCCGCGAGCTGCTCGCCGACGCCGACGTGATCGACGGGGACCACGAGATCACCGTCGACGGAGACACGATCTACATACCGGTCACCGACGCGGAACGCGTTCCGAGCGGCCTCGGAGGCCGGATCGAGAGGCGCGACGCCCCCGAGCGCGACAGACCGAAGACGCCGGCCGAGATCCTCGGATTCGAGCCCTCGGTAGAGCGACTGGGAGATATCGTCATCGTCGACGAGGACGATCCCGACCGCGCCGCCGCGATCGCCGACGCGGTGATGGCTTCCGATCTGCCCTGCGAGACGGTGCTCAATCGCGCGTCACCCATCGAAGGCGAACTTCGCGTTCGGCGGTGGGACGTGCTCGCCGGGAACGGCACCGAGACGGTCCACCGCGAGTACGGCCACGAGTTCGCGCTCGATGTCGCCGAGGTGTACTTCTCGCCGCGGCTCGCGACCGAGCGTCATCGCGTGGTGACGCAGGTCGGCGCGGACGAAACGGTCGTCGACATGTTCGCCGGGGTCGGTCCCTACGCGGTTCCGATGGCGAGCCACGGTGCCGACGTCGTCGCCTGCGATCTGAACGAGACGGCGATCCAATACCTCCGGGAAAACGCCGAGCGAAACGGCGTCGCCGATCGGGTGACCGCGGTCGCCGGTGACGTCCGCGAGGCGGCGACGGAGTACGCCGACACGGCGGACCGGCTCGTGATGAACCTCCCGCACTCCGCCGACGAGTTCCTCGACGCGGCGACCGCGCTGGCCGGCGACGACTGCGTGATCCACTACTACGACATCCAACACGAGGACGATCCGTTTGGCCCGGGAGCGGACGCGATACGCGCCGCCGTCGGAGACGAGTACGCGGTCGACGTAGAGACCGAACGGGTCGTCCGGTCGTACGCGCCACACGAACACAACGTCTGTTTGGACGTCAGACTGACGCGGACGGAACCGTAGTGCGGTCCAGTGGAACTGGTACCGGCGTCTAGAGGCGGTGGCAAAGGCAGATTCGCCGCCCGCCCGAGAGTATCGCGGGTCGGAACGGCGTCGGGCCCGTCACATGACAAGAGTCCACGGCCCCGTGACCGTCGAGGTCAGAGGCGATTGTGCGCTTGACACGCCGGTAGCGTTGGCCACGCAGGTGCCGTGGTGGATCACTCGCTGGGGAGAGTGGCGCGTCAGATCGCCGTGGGGGATGCGATCGACGCGGTCGTCGACGCCCGGTACGGGCTCCGACCGGGCACACACCGACGAGGGAGTCGATCCCCGCCATCGCGGCACGCGTTCGGTGTCATCACACTCTGATTAAACCCCAACCACATATTTATGCTTTTTCCTTATATCATACGAACTATTTGCTAGATACCTACTCGTATGTAGTAATATATAGTGTATTTCAAAACACATGGATGTCGTGCGAGTGTCTACCGACCGGAACAACCGATCCGATCGGTACCGACTGGACTTCGTCGCCGCCACCGTTTCGGAACCCTTATTTTCGTGTTCGGAAATGGTCACATGCGCGCCGGGGTAGCTCAGCTGGCAGAGCGATTCCTTCGTAAGGAATAGGTCGAGGGTTCAAATCCCTCCTCCGGCTCTCGCTTCACTTCGTTCTGCGAGGGAGTACGAGTAACCGTTAGAGGGCCTCATACTTGTCTTTTCGCATTTAGGAGCACCTTGATAACTACCATTTGATTCGGTCTCGCGGACGGGATTGCCGTTAACATTTGATTCGGTAATGGGGTCGCGGGTGAGCCGTGGTGGAGTCTAAGCAAAGGAAACGAATCCGGATGATCTTCAGGCGCGGGTCCGTTCGCTGGCAGCCTCGCGCGGCCCCTCGTTGCGATAGAACGTCCCCGACGATACCACACGACCCACGGGGGACCGGTTAGAACTCGGTCAGGCGACTTGTGTGCGTGACACAGAGTTAGGGCGAGAGTCGATCTCGAATTTTACGGCGGCCCTATACGATTCCGCGTAGATTCGGGTAGGGCTGGTCCAAGGGTGGAGAAAAGTTGACGGCGGCAGTTCTATCGCAATGTCCGCTCTCTCCCCGGACAAATCACACATATTGGAGAGTGTAGTTTCTTCGGAGAAAGATACAGCCTCGGTTAGTGACGGACGGGACACCCTCGATCAGATGGGCTGAATATTGTAGGGGAATGAAAGGCGGCTAAGCAGAGCGCACAGATGGCTGTGAACATTTTCGCCGTGACACTCGCCATGGAAGTGTGTTCGCTACAAAACGTCGTCAAGTAGTTTGATATGAGCCTTCCACGAACTGGTATATATGACTCAGGAACTCTACGGAATACGGCTTATCGAGGAAGGGGATGTGCGTATTGAGTTCCAAGGGCCACGTCAAGTCGATCCCTTCGTAGACCTCGTAAACCACCTGCTAAGCGAGTATAATTTGGAATCGAAAATTCAACCCCTTCCCTATATCCCCGGTACAATGCGACCAATCATACATGATCAGACTTCTCATGGAGAGAGGAAAATGAAACAACCTCGTGAACTCGTTAACGGATATTACTTAGAGCTGAACCTAAGCGCCGAGCAAAAACAACGAGAGGTTGAGCGTTTAGTTAGGAATTTTGCTTTTGAAGTTCAGTACACCGGAAAGTGGGATTGAGTCAACGCGCGTAGTGTCTGTTCCCCGATGTTCTTTCGGACCGGATATTGTCTAAACCCGAGACGGTGTCTATTAGAACACGTCGAGGTAGTCTTCCACGACGGCGCGTTCTTCCGCAGTTAGGTCGAACAGATCGTACACCGCATCATCGATCTCGGCTTCGAGTTCGGCTATGTTCGTCTCCTCGACCTCGGTACGATCCGTCTCCAGACGCTCCAGTAGTTCCACCACGCCATCATCGCTCCGGGGAATGGGAATGGTCGTTTCCTCGCTGCTCTTGACGCTCCGACCGTCTACGGCGGCGTGAACGTACTCAGCGCGGCGCTTGCGAGCGTCTCGATCATCGGAGTACATCGCCGGGTCGTTGATCTCGTCAGAACGCCCCGCCTGTACGGTAAAGTCGCCGTCCATGTCCCCCTGAATTTCGGCATTGACCGGGTACCGCCGGGTCTGCCACTCGTAATTGATGTAGTCGAGTTCACCGTCGTAGTCGCCGAGGTATGCCTCCGGGAAGCGGTCGGTCCGGCTATCGAGGTCGATGGTGTCTACGATCTCTCCTGCCGTCCCGCGCATCGATCCGAAGACGCCCGCCGTGTCCTCGGTGACACAGGGGAGCTTCTCGACGTACTGCGATCTATACTCGTAGTATCCGCCCATCTTGACCGTCGTGATGTGCTTGAAATAGAAGTCGAGGGCTTTCGAGTTGAGCTGGCATGTGATCTCCTCGGTGAGGCTTCGGTGGTCGGGATCTAAGAGGACTCCATACGCGGTCGTGAAATACCAAGTCCCCGGCTCGTCGATCATAAATGTCGCATCGGTAGCGATGTGTGCTTGGATGATCTTGGGTGCCTCGAATTTCCCGAGGTTCTTCGGATAGATGTAGCCGTACCAGTCGTCCTTACCTTCTTTTCGACCGCTCTCTCGGGCCTCAAGCGCGTCTCGATGTTCGAGGAAGAACTGCCACGTTTTCGGAAGGTTCTCGCTTAAATACTCTTGCGAGTACAACCCGGCCTCAACTTCGCCGCTGTCTGTCTCCTCGGCATAGTACGGGTGAACGACATGGAGTCCGCCCCAATCGCCTCGCCATCGTTTCACTTCGTCTCCTTCCAAGAACGGGCGAAGTAGGTCGGTCTCGATCTCGTACTCCTGTGACTCTCCGATCGGGACTACGGTCACTACCCCGTCAGTATCATCCGATTCAATTCTGTCGGCATCCAGCACATCCACCACATAGATCTTGTTCGCGCTGGTTCGGATTCCCTGAAAAACGGCGTCAGTCACGTCCCCAATCGTCGCTGGTGCCTGCCTCTCCAGCTTCTCGAAGACCTGTAGCTCCTCGGGAGGCATCAACGCCCAATACTCGTCTCCCGAGAGCTTCGATTGTGGGTAGTCGAACACGTCGATGAACTCGTCAGAATAGCCCGGGGAGCCGCGGTTCTCTCGCACCGAAGTCACAATCTCCTCGTCCAGTTCTCGGTCGTCCTCTCCGTCCGTGTTCGCCTTCACCCGGACGCACCGAATTTCGTTGTCTTCGCGCGCCGCTCGGTCGGGCTCGTCTTCGAGGATCACGACCGCGGGGTAGTTGGTGGCGTCCTCGAACACGCCCGAGTCCCGGAAGTCGTACACCTCCTCGATCTGGCTGTCTTCGAGGAGAACGCGCCGAAGCCCCTCCCCGTAGTCCGTGACCATGAACTGGTTCGGCGTGATGAATCCGAGCTTCCCCGTGCCCTCCGCGAGCCAGTCGAGACCGCGCTCGTAGAATGGGCAGTATATGTCGTAGTTCCCGGTTGTCGCGTCGTACAGCGTGTCCATCATCGCCTTCTGACTGTCCGGGAGGTTCTGGATACGGACGTACGGTGGATTCCCCACCACGTAGTCGTATTCCATGTAGTTCTTGACGACGAGTGCCAGCACCGTGTCCTCGAACATCTTGAACAGCCGCCCGTCGTTGTGTTCCTCCTTGAGATACCGGACGTTCTCCAGCATGTCGTTCACGTACGGGGCGAAGAACTCCTCGACGCCGTCGTACTCGCGCTTGGTGTGGTGGTGGATACGCTCCTCAAGCCCGCTCTGGTAGGTCCAGTCGAAGTCCCCGCCGAACTCCTCCGCGAGCGCCATGTGGTCCTTCACCGTGTCGAGAACGCCCTGTAACGCGGCGAAGTACTCCCCGAAGTTGCTCACGCCCGTCTGAACTTGGAGGGTGTCGAACAGCGGCATCCGAACGCGTCGCACCAAAAAGCCGTCCTCGGTCTCATCCACCTCGTCCTCGTCCACTTCGACTGGGAGCGGGACCGGGATCCGCACGTCTTTCTCATCGTCGACCATCGCGTCGAAGGTCATCTGCCGGGAGCCGTCGTCACCGAGGTCGGTCCCGGTTAGTTCCCGCTCGTTCCGTAGAGTGTCGGTCCGGTAAATGGGTAGACGGCGGATCGTGTATTCCGGATGTTCCTGTTTTGCCTTCCGATACGCGGGGAGAACTGCCACGACAAACCGAATCTGCGCCATGAGAACGGCGAAGGGGTGTATGTCGAGCCCGACCACGCGCGGGCGGGTACATAGGTCCTGTAGGTGGTCTTTCCAATCCGGGTCCTCCTCGTACTGCTCCACGTCCGCGATGTACCGCTCGACGGCTTCCACGAGGAACGTCCCGGAGCCACAGGCTGGATCAATGAGTCGCTCGTTTGAGACTCCCCGCTCGTAGCCGACGCCGTCCATGATGTAGTCGATCACCGGTTGCGGCGTGTAGAACTCTCCGAGGGCCTTCCGCGTCTCCGGGTCGAAGTATCGCTGATACAGGTCCCCAAGGAGGTCCCCCTCAACGTCCCCGAAGTCGAACCGAAGTACGTTGAAGAACACCTCCGCTACCGCCCGGCTGAATCGGTCTCGGGTCGCGTCGCTGATCCGGTCCACCCCGCCGGCCTCCTTGGCGACTTCCTCGAACTGGCTCGCACCCGTCTCGTGCCCCCGAGACAGTTCCTCGGCGTAGCCGTCCGTCCACCACACGAAAATGTCGTCCTGAAACAGCCCCTCAACGAGCTGATCCGACATGTCGTCAATGAGATTGTCCGCGGCGACAGGGAACGCGTCGAGATTGATCGTCCGGCCGAACCCTTGGAGTCCGCGGAAGTAGTCGTCCATCCCCCCGTACGGGGTGCCGGCGAAGAAGTCGTGATCCTCGGTGGCCTTCGCGAGGAGGAGACGGGCGAGAAGTGCGTGTCCGCTTTCGAGACAGAACATGAAGTCCCGGAGCGACTGGTTCCCGCCGATGAACGGCTCCCACGAATCTGGCACCTCGTCGGGCTCGCTCGCGTATGTCGCCTCCCAAAAGTCGTACGCCCCCTTCACGAACTTGGCTTCCTGTTCGTCACGGAGTTCTTCGAGGAGGTCCATCATGCCCGTAACGAGGTCGGCGAACGGGCTGCCCTCCTCAAGCCGGAACGTGTCGAAGAAGTGTTCCTGCCCGAGTTCGGCCTGCTGATTCAAGGGAATCGGATCGAGGTTCCCGAGAAAGTTGTTCACGTCGTCGGGATCGGTGAGGTCGAACTCGCGTTTCTGGAGCGCGCTTGCGAGGTCGCGGGCGTCCGAGTCGGTGACGGCGTCGAGAGAAACGACGAGTCGGGGGCGGTCCTCCCCACGTCGGTAGAGGCGCAGTTCCTCGCCGTTCGTCAGAACTCCGTGTTCCGCCCGGAGGAAGTCCATGTAACCGAACAGCTGTGACCTGTGTTGCGGGAGGGA
This sequence comes from Halorubrum salinum, assembly GCF_024494575.1. GTDB lineage: Archaea > Halobacteriota > Halobacteria > Halobacteriales > Haloferacaceae > Halorubrum > Halorubrum salinum. Next base: position 160,953 of record NZ_JANHDO010000005.1, on the reverse strand, counting down.
CTCGCCGGTGGTCTTGAATTCGTATACGGTCGTGACGGCCTCGTTCGAGTCCAGCGTGATGTAGTCAGGGCGGCGATCGTCGGGAAGGGTGAACTCGCTTCGGAGATCGGTGCCGGTTCCCTCGAAACCAAGAGCATCGTAGAAGCCGGTTTCGAGAAACAAGTTCTCCACGTCGCGCTCACTCATGTCCCCCGCCGAGAGGGTACTGACGGCGTGGAGAGACTCGGAGACGGCGGCGGCGTCGGGCATAGCCTCTTGTGTCGACCGGTGTTCCTTAATGATTGCTGACTACTTGGGTACTCGATCGCGATAGAACCCCGGCGAGAATAGTCCGTTCTGGCGTTCGGATATGCCGAGCAAAGGATCGCAGGCGGCGGGGTTCCCGCCTACTCGGGGAATTCGCGCCGGCCGACGGAGTAGCAGTCAAAACACGGGAGCCGGTCGCCGTCACACTTGCACCCGCCGTCGGTGGCGACGCCGAGGGCCGGGCTTGAGCCCTCGAAGTCCACGGCCGCGTTCAGGACGGTCGGGCCCCCGACGATCGCGAGTGCGGTCTTGTGCTTACAGTCCGAGTCGTGATGAACGTCGGCCGGGCACTCGCACTCGGCTGGAACTGCGACGCCGTCCCGCACCTCCACGCCGACCGTGTACGAATGATCGTCTTTGAGGTAGCCGTAGCTCGCGTTCGTGACTTCGATCAGGTGCGGGCCGGTCACGGTGAACTCCCATGACTCCCACTCGACTCGGCGAAGGGTTCGCGAGGTGTAATCAAGGTATTCGACAGCGGTACGCTTTTCTCCGGTTCGGCTTGTAGTTGCCATTGGTCTTCCCCAAGAAGGCCACCGTCCGGCGTCACTACCGCCGGGCGTTTCCGATACGCCCCGAGGGATGGGTCCTTCTTACCACTACCTACGTAGGAATAGGATATAGCTGTATCGGTTACCCTCGAAGGAACTGGAAACAGCTATCTGGATTCGGATAGAACCGCCCGGTATGACTGCCGACAATCGCGAGCGTTCGGACGACGGGACCTATGCCGAGACCGTCACTCCCGAAGACGTCTTGGCGCTGTTCACCGACACGGAGCCCCGGACTGCGACCGAGGTAGCGGATGAACTCGGGATCGTACGCCGGACGGCCTTGAACAAGCTGAACGAACTCGCCGAGGAGGGTCGTATTCACAAAAAGAAGGTCGGAAGTCGAGCGGTGGTTTGGTGGGTTTCGGGCGACGACGAGTGACCGAACAGGGTCGCCTCAGGCGGCCGAGGATGCTCCCTACGGGCTCCAAGCAACAGACCGTAGATGGGGTCCTGTTCCCGTCCCAAAGCTCACCACGGGACTCACCGAGAGCCTACGAGCGAAGAAAGCGGCCGGCGGGGTCGGCGGCGTTCTATCGCCCCCTCGGATCCGCCTTGGGCTCTCCTCACAGGTCCTATCGTGGCTCGCCGTCGACGGGGATCCATTTGGGGTCCGGTAGGGTTCCGGCCGAAGGTCTGGTACTAACTTTTCATGGCGAAAAACCGCCTATACCAAAGGCTCGAAACGGCTTGCATGGACGGATCCGGGTCCGGGGTCTGCCGGGCTCGTAGTCGACGTGTTAGGGGCTTGCCGATCCGGGGTCTGGTCCGTTGTCCCCGTCGTGGAGTCCGACCGGTGAAGGAACCGCCCGCATATCCCCCTGTCTCTGTCGGGCTCCGCCGTGGGTTCGGGGTCCCGTCGCTCCCACCGTCGGCCGGCGTCGACCCACCAGAATTCTGCGCGCGAGGTAAGGCCCGGTCGGTTGCTACACCGTCAATTCCCTCTACAGGTATAGAGAGTGTTACCCCGCAGATATTTTTGAATTTTTGAGATACCTCTATAGGCCCCTCGGAAAGGTACAGACAGGGCTCAGAAGGTGGATTGTGTATTTCCTTATGAGCGTTCCCTGAGTTAGCTCGCAGTAAGCAGCGGTCGCTGATATTGTGGGCGGCGGTTCTCTCGCAATGTTGGCTCTCTTTCCGGACACATCACACTCATATTAGAGTGTGGCATGCCCGATGAATGACCTCACATAGCAGTCTCCCGCGGAGGAACTACATAGCCCGGACCGAACTCAATCAGCTCGGAAAGGTTCTCGGGGGTATACCGCCATGGACGGCCTCGGCCCGAGCCTTTTCCTGTCCGTTTTTCTCCTGTCACGATTCCATCCTCGGAGAGACCATTCAGGTTACGGCGTGCTGTTTCCACGCAGATGGCATCCTCCTCGCCATGGATCGTCTCTAAGACCTCCTGAACCTCTCTTGCGGTCCACTCTGTAGTTTCGTCTCCGTACTCCCGAAGTACACGAAGAACATCGGTCAGTCCATCGCTGTTCACCCACAGTTTAGGACTAATCAACCGATCATCGTATTCGACCCACTCCGGGAGTGCCGAAGTGTGAACGAACACAGTCGCTCCGCGATTTCCGTTCTCGTCTGGTTGTCGACCATAGCGCATCGCAGCTTGGAGAACAACGTTTTCACGGACTGCGTGGAGAAACGGTTCGCCTGCGGTTCCGAAACTTAGATTCCGTCCTGAGAGACGCTCTCCATCGTCGTTAGTCACAGCTTCAACTCCAACACCGCAAAGCGCCGCCCACATTTTGACAACTTCGTCGCCGGGGTAGTTACAGCCGGATACGATCCCGAACCGGGAGCGACCGAGTGCGTTCGTCCCGATTAGGTTGTTGTAGTGCTCGTATTGGTCGACCTCATTCAAGAAGCCGGCACGCCCGTAAGCTTCGTTGACGGCCTTGGTGCTGATTAGTGAGGGCGGGTCGTCGCTCCCGTGTGAGCCGATCATCCATTTGAACGCGAGCACATCTCTTACTGTAGCCTCGTTCATACTGTGGATCTGATTGCTCGGCTTATCGGGGTCGAACTCTTCCCCTGATGCGTAGGGCTTGACGTAGGCACTCGTCCGGATGAATCGTAAGCCAAGTTGATCGCGGATATATTCGTTTTTGTACTCCTCAGTCGGGAGTACCGGGTGATGTTCGATACCGGGCAGCAGAAGGTCCCATAGCTCAAGCGTCGGCGTTCCATCGAGAGCAATGACTCCCCGAGCGTTCGTAACCGGTGGCCGAGTCAGAAGCCACACAGAGCCGTTTCCACCGTTCATTACCCCTATGGTGTCCCGGCCGACCTCAGCACGACCGTATCTGTTGACTGGAAGTGGCTTGGCAGAAAGCGCCAGTTCAGTTAGCAAGGGTGCTTCGGCTACCGCGTTACCTCGACCATTAAAACGGCTTGACCAGAACGAGCGGTTCTTTCCCTGTGACGATCGCCACTTGCTAATCTCAGACTGGATCTCCGGATCGTCTTTCCTCTCGTTTAGATCGGCATAGTTCTTGAACGGGAGATCGGGTTCTGTCTGGAGATATGCCGTAATACTCTCTTGAACAGTCTCTCCGCCGATTTTCCGAACGGCATCCTCTCCGGGGAATTCGTCGAAGACGACGTACCGATCCTTGTGATACCGGCCAGGTTTCTGGATCGTTATTTCTTTTCCGTCCGACTTCTGGATCGTCTCGGTGTACGGTGTAAACGAGTGGAGATAGTTACCGATGATCACGTCATATGGTTCCGCATTTCCCTTCTCGATCTCGTCCAGCATCCGGTGGAACCCCTCGCGGCTTTGGACGTAAGGACACGGACCATCGGATTGGCACGGAAGCTGATCCCCGAAGTGCTCATGTACTGCGGTGAAACTTTCGAGCCGTTCGTAGACCTCTTCAACCTTGTCGTCCCACTCGTCCGCTTCTGGATGACGAGACTTACCGTGGGTATTCTTATACTGTTCTCCAAGTGGACAGTCGGCTCGCTGTGACGGAATACGCGCGTATCGCTGGTTAAGTTCCTCACACGACTCTTCGTACTGACGATACAGGTCGTGTCTGAGGGTGTAGATCGTAATCGGTTCTCCGGTATCGGTCTCCCAAAGAGGTATACCACGACTTTTGCCCATCGCCGGCAGGGCATCAACCAGTCCTGGCCTGTCGCTCACAAATGCTTCACAGATTGTCTGGTAGCAATTCGGATCAACGGACTTTCGGTACGATTCTATCGCTGTAGATGTAGGTTTAGCAGACATTTTTAGACTAAATCAGAGAGTTTCAGGTCGGTCGCACCCGGGTAGCTAATATCGCCACCGGATTCACTCAGCCATTCACCGAACGAGAGACTACATCCATGACAAAAGAAATGGAAGTGAATCTCCTGCTCAATATCTCGCCCATGAGGTGGGCGGTATGTCCGGTCAATCATCTCGTAGCCAGTCATACAATTAATCAGATCGCCACACCGCTCGCAATAACCGCCTATAGTTTTGTTAGACATTTTCGAATGGAGAGGATCGCCGGAATACAGATTAGACTGAGACTTAGATAAGCATCTCAAGAACTACGATTCAGTCATACTCATACAATCCCGGATATCGAACTTACGAGATTAGAATGGATGCTGTCTGACAGCGTCTCCTTTCCACCCACTAATCTACGAGTAAGTATATATAGATACCGTTCAGGAAGGTGATATAGCTGCTCGGCAGGAAGTCCTCTTCACTATACAGACTACCTCTATCCTATTATAGATACCGTGACACGAGATCGCAGACTTGCCGGCAGAAACTCTCTTCACTATACTAACAACCCAATTTGTCTTATAGATTCCGTAACACGTGATAGCAGATAGCTCGCCCGGCAAATACGAGTGGGCGGCGGTTCTGTCGTGATCCAGACTATATCATAATCCGTGAGATGGTGTGGGATCTATGAGTGTGGGAACAAGTCCGGCTGTCCTACCGGTCGTACCCCTCTACTCGCCAATCGTGGTAGATCTGCTTCGGCCACGTCGCACAGTTTCCATCCTTATGATGGCTCACCATCCCTCTTAACATTCTAACATACTCTACACTTTCAGGAGGCATCCCACAAGAAGGACAGAGAAATGGAGCCTCTTCCTCAATTTGGCCCCGTTCCATGGGTTCCGGTAGTTTCTCACGGAGGTGCTCCTCAAAGTGGGAATGACAATCAGCACAGATGTTAATTAAGGACCGTTGTCTTCGGGTGATCTTATCCTCTCGAATCTTCTCCCCATCATGAATGTCAACATTATGTTTACAGACATTCTCGACCTTTCCGGTCCTCGACTTTCTCAGGACGTGATCCCGGTACGGTGGAGGTCGAAACAGAATGTAGTGCTTGCCAAAGTCGGGTGGCACCTCACCAATTATTTTGATAGAGTCAATCGGTCCCTCTTTGATGGGATGTGCCGAATAATAAGCTCCCGAACTGGTGATGCTTACTTCATCGTCGATTGTGTTTCCCCACTCATCAAGAAGGGTGATCAAGGTCTCCTCGCCATGTTCTCTGACTGAATCTACCACCACCTCCATTCTTGCATCTGTGTCGAACGCCGTCCTGTGGTAGTCTAAGCGGAGTACGTCTCCGTTGCTCAATTGGTTGGGATTTGGTATTGTCATAGTCTCTATTTGAATTTGATTGATATGTCTGTGCCGGTCATTAGTTCGATCAAATATCCTTCAAGTAGTCTTTCCGTCGCTCGGCCTTCTCATCGTGGGTACCCTTGTCGTAGTGCTTGTCCAAGATCGGTCCGCTCATGTTGACTCTATTTCCGGTCACGTCTTTCGGCTGCCCTGCGTTTCTCGCAGCCGTCACGTAGCCCCGACGAAGCGCGTGCGGACTGACTGAACCGGGGCACTTCGAGGCGTGGCCCCAACTGGTCGACTGACACTCCTGCGGGTCCTCGTTGAACGGACAGGTGCCGCCGTTGTAGAAACACGGTGACGTGGACAGGTAGACGTGCTTCGTGATGGTCGTACGGCTTGCCCGGCCGTGGTCCGTAGCAATTAGCGGCTCGCGGTCGTGGTCGTCGATCACGTCAGGCCGGCGGTTCTGAATGAAATCGGCAACCACATCGGCGGTGTCGGGCCGAATCAGCACGTCCCGCTCGCTGTTGTGTTTCCGCTTCAGAGGAGTTCCTGTCTCCGGCCGGTGTCGGATCTCGATCGCCGGCCGTCCCTCATCAAAGTCGTCCACGTCAAGCGTACGGAGGCCGCTGATTCGCATTCCGCACTTCCACAGGAGTAGGATGGTGACGTGGCGGAGGCTCGCGTACTGGTACTTCTCAAGTTGGTTGAGGATCTGAACTGCCTCCTCGCGGAGTAGTACGTCGTTGCAAATCTCGTCCTCCTGTTTGACTTTCGTGATCTGGATGAGTTCGTGGAGCCCGACAGGGACGGCCTGTATGGACTCGCAGAACTGAATGAAGTTCCGGATCGTCCGCATATCGTTCCGGGCGGTGATCGGCTTGACCGACTCCAACCGCCATTCCTCAAACTGTGCGATAGTGTCGCTGCTCACGTCACGCATGTCGGCGGTTCCCTTGCTATCCAAGAACTCGATAAGTCGCGTGAGTGCGGTGTCGTAGTTGTAGATCGTCTTCTCGGTGACGTGGGTTCGCTTCTTGTTCAGGTACCGTGTCCGTGCGTCCCTCGGGGGAGTAGGTTTGAGTTCCATGGGTGGTCTCGTGTACTCCCCGGCAGAACGCCGCGCTCGTGTGCCCGCGTCGAGGGGTTTCAAATCCCTCCTCCGGCTCTTCTGACGAAACGAAGCGGGACCGAAGAGCTGCAAGAGCCATTTGAACCGGGAGCGAAGCGAGGTGTCGAGCGGAACGACCGCGGTTCACGGTCTCTGCCGGCGTGGGTTCGACGGTCGTCGTTGCCGGCACGGCGTCAGTTGCCGAGGGATTCTACGGGCCGGGATAGAACGCTCTTCCGGGTCGAAGCTACGGTTCGGAAGGGAGTGGCAGCGTCATCCGCACGGTCGTGCCGTTCTCGTCGAGCGCGAGGTCGCCGTCGGCGTTGTCCACGGCCCACTTGAGACACCAGAGAGAGACGTTTTCGGCGTGCGCGAGCGGCGTCTCCTCGCCGCGTTCGACCGCCTGCACGTCGAACTCCGGAAGCCCACAGCCGTCGTCTTCGACGGCGACGAGCACGGCGTCGTCGGTATCGGCTCGGGTCACGCGAACCTCGACGGTGACGCCCTCGTTGTTTCGAGCGATCTGCGCGACGACGTCCGCTATCGTCTCTGGTAAAATAGACACGCCGGTGACTCGCTCCGGCACGTCGTCGTCGACGTCGAGCGCGATCGCCGTGTCCGAGTCGCCGACACGCACCCGCGAGAGCGCGTCGTCCAACGCGCTCGCGATGTCGACCGGCAGCTGGTCGGCGTCGTCGTCGGCCAACAGCTGTTGCATCCGCCGCGTCTGCTCCGAGACATCCGCCAGCTTCATCGCCGTCTCTCGAATCGTGTCGAGGCCGTCCTGCTGGTCGCTTTCGGCGTTCCGTGACAGCAGGTCCGCGCGTCCGGCGATGATGTTGATGTCGTTACGGACGTTGTGGCGGAGGATCCGATCGAGGACGCTCAGCATCTCCGTACGCTCTTCGAGCGCGACGTTCGACGCCTCGAGCTGGTCGCGCGTCTCGCGTATCTCCGCGATTCGATCCCGCTGGGCGTCTCGCATCGCCGCGAACGTCCGATTCAGCTCACCGAACTCGTCCGCGCGCTCCGTCTCGAACGTCACGTCGTACTCGCCGTCTCGTATCCGCCTCGCTTTCTGGGTGAGTCGTGAGAGCGCGCCCGTCACGTCCGCGCCAAGTATTGACACGACACCTACGAAGCCGGTCAGCATGAACGCGCCGACGATCCCGATCCACGTTCGGGTTTCGTGAAGGATCGCGAACGCCTCGCGTTCCGGCGCGTGTTTGATCAGTACCCAGTCGGTCCCCGTGACGGGAACGTACGCCGCGACGTATCCGTCCCCGTCGCTCGCGGACAGGGCAGAATCCGACGGTTCCGGGTCGGCAATGAACCCGGACTCGCCGCGAAGCCCGGAACGGAGAGCGTACGGTCGTTCTCCGCCGTCGTCGTACGGCTGCAGCGTCGCCGACGCGTCGTCCGCGAGCACGATGGTCCCGTTCGAGTCGACGACGCGCGTGAAGCCGCCGGCGACCGGGTAGGTGAACCTGTCGAACGCGCTCGTGGTCCCGACGGCGACGACGAGAAGCAGTTCGGGCCGCTGGCGGATCGGCGTCACGTAGCTGACTACCGTCGTTCCATCGACGCGTTCGTACGGGTCCGTCGATCGAACGTCGTCGAACCCGCGGAACGCGAGCCGCTCGTTCCACGGGAGCGCGGTCGTCGGCGCGCCCTCGATCGACGGATCGGTGCTCGTTCTGATCGATCGATTCCGACGGTCGACGACGTACGCGGCCTCGATGGCGATCTCGTCGCGCGTCCGTCGTTGCCCCTCGAGGTACGATCGGATGGCCTCGTCGTCGTTCGCGTACACCGGATGCTCCGAGAGGATCTGTGCCGTGAGCCGGTTCCGGGTGTCCCACTCGGTGAGTTCGCCGGCCTCGGCCGTCGCCGCGGCAGTCATCGAGTCCTCGACGTTCTCGTTCAACAGCCCGCCGACCTGAACGTACAGCCCGACCCCACCGACCGCGGTGACGAGGAACACGGCGAGCAGTGCCACGGCGAGCTTCCGCCGATACGAAGACCGAACGAACGACCGAAGGCGCGCGGCACCGGGCGGAGACCACATCACCGGACCTCCGCCGACAGGAACGACTCGGCGACGGCGCTCGGAAGCTCGCCGTCGACGAACACGCGTCGGTTGAGCCGTCGCATCGCCGGCTCGCTGAGGGCGTCGACCACGGGTTCGAGCGCCGTGAACACCGCCGGATGCGCGTCGACGGTCGGAGCGTGTGCAGTCGGAGCCGGATTGTACGGGAGAAAGTATCCTCCGTCGTCGTCGAGCGTGACGATTCCGTCTCGGTCGAGCTGCGGATCGCTCGCGAACCCGTTCGCGACCGTCGCGTCGCCGCTCGCGAGGAGTTCGTACGTGAGACCGATGGAGGTGACGGTGAGCGCGTCGCCGGAGAGCGAGGCCCGCGCCGCCGGATCGGCGTCGTAGTGGTCGAAGAGTCCCGGCCAACCGTCGCGGCGGTGGTAAAACGCTCCGTTGACCGCGACCGGGACTGCACGCTCCGCCGCGCTCGCGTACGCCAGCAGGTCTCCGATCGTCTCGACTCCGGTGTCGCGACTCCACGCCGCATCGGTGACGAGCACGTACTCGTTCGAGAAGTCAGCGGGCGGGGCCATCGCTACCCCCTGGTCGCGAGCGTCCGCTGCGGCTCGCTCGTAGACCGCTCGGGGATCCATGATCCGCTCGTCGCGGACGGGCGGGAGGCGACCCCATACCGTTCCCGTGTACTCCCAGTAGAGGTCGATCGTGCCGTCCCGCACCGCCGCCCAGTTCGTCTGTGTGTCGCCGCGTCCGATTCGGTCGACGAGCCGAACTCGTTCGAGGTCTCGGAGGCTGTGGTACGCGAGGTATCCGAGAATGCGTTGCTCGTCGAACCCCTTCGAACCGATCCGGAGAGTGAACCGGGGACCGGCGGGCGAGGTGTCCCCCAGACACCCGGCCGAAACACCGGCGGTCACGCCGCTCCCGACTCCTGCGGCACGCGCGAGATACTGCCGGCGAGTCGGAGGCATACGTGCGAACATATCGGACAGCATAGACATAAACGTACGTGCCGGGAGCGGTCGCGGCCGCGTGCCACGCTCGATATGGGTAGGGTTTTCCGGCGTGCGGTCGTCCCCGTGAACATGGCACGAGACGTTTCCGATCCCGACAACCCGCAGGTGACGCTTCAGACGAACCACGGCGAGGTCGTCGTCGAACTGTTCGCCGACCGCGCTCCGAAGACGGTCGAGAACTTCCTCGGGCTGGCGCGTCACGACCCCGCCGCAGACGCCGAGCCCGACCGCGACACGAACACCTGGGAGGACCCCGAGACGGGCGAGACGCGGGGCGACTCGCTGTACGAGGGTGCCGTCTTCCACCGCGTCATCGAGGACTTCATGATCCAGGGCGGCGACCCGCAGGGGAACGGCCGCGGCGGCCCCGGCTATCAGTTCGACGACGAGTTCCACGACGAGCTGACCCACGACGGTCCGGGTATCCTCTCGATGGCTAACTCCGGGCCGAACACCAACGGCTCGCAGTTCTTCATCACGCTCGACGCCACCCCGCACCTCGACGGGAAACACGCGGTCTTCGGGCAGGTCATCGACGGGATGGACGTCGTCGAGGAGATCGGCTCCATTCCCACCGACCGACGCGACGAGCCGCGCGACGCGGTCGAGATCGAGGGCGTCACCGTCGACGAGTAGCGTCGCTCACCCACGAACGTGGGGCCGGTCTCGGTCCACCGACTGTTTCTCACACGCTCGTGGTCCGGTGTCGCTGTCGCTCCGCGAGCGGCGTCACTCTCGGACAACACAGCAAAAAATCGCAGAACTCGACGCGCGTCGCGCGCGGAACCCCTCGTTACTCGAAGAGTTGGACGGCCTGTTCGTAGCGGGCGGCGGGTTCGTTCCAGTCGACGACTTCGAAGAAGTTGTCGACGAACTCGCCGCGGGCGGGGCCGTAGTCGTGGTAGTAGGAGTGTTCCCACACGTCCAGCGCGAGGATGGGATGACCGCCCCAGATAGCGCCCTGGTCGTGTTTGTCGACCACGACGTTGCGCAGTTGGTTCGAGAACGTGTCGTATACCAGCAGCGCCCATCCGCTCGCGCCCGAGGCCGCGGCCTCGAACTCGCCTTTCCACGCCTCGTACGAGCCGAAGTCCTCCTCGATTCTGTCCGCGAGCTCGCCCGAGGGCTCGTCGCCGCCCTCGGGGCTCATGTTCCGCCAGAACAGGTCGTGCAGAATGTGGCCCGACGAGTTGTGCGTGACGTTCCGGATCGCGCCGGCAGACGACGAGAAGTCGCCCGCCTCGCGGTTCTCTTCGAGCGTCTCTTCAGCGGCGTTCCACCCGTTTACGTACCCCTGATGATGGGTGTCGTGATGCCATTCGAGCACCTGCTCGGAAATGTGCGGCTCCAGCGCGTCGTAGTCGTACGGCAGCGGATCGAGTTCGTAGCTCATCGTTGTATCACCTGTTATGCACATGCGCCGGAAACCTGTTAAAGATAATGCGGCACCTGATACCACACGTCACTGGACGTGAGTTGAACCCGAGACGCTCGCGTGCGAGGGATGCGCTCGCGGTTCAGGCGGAACGTCGGTCCACCGGCGCGGTCGTTCGTCTCAGTAGCACCGCACGATAGGGTAACCATAAATGGTTATATGGCGCGCGAAACAGCGCGTGCGTTCCTCTCTCGAATCACGAAGATGCGCCGCGTGCACTACGGTGGGACTGGGATTTGAACCGGAGCCAGACGATCGCCCTCGCTTCGCTCGGGCGCTGCGACTGGCAGGGTTCAAATCCGTCGGCGTGACTCATGACGGTAGGAAGTGTGTCGCGTTCGTACGGTGGGACTGGGATTTGAACCCAGGAAGCCGTGAGGCTACCTGCTTTCAAGGCAGGCGCAATGGGCCGCTCTGCCATCCCACCGCGATGCGTGCTATCGCCCCCACACGGTCGTGTGCCCTCGGCGTTCCGAAGGCGGGTCGAACGGTGAGCGTCAGTCGGTTCGCCCGGACCGAGCCGTGCGTGAATCGACGATATCCACCGCCGCGGGGCGTGTGAGGACCGACTGTCGCGACGAAGTTGAAGCTATCGTTATGCGGCCTTCCGAGTTCGAGCCGGCGGCACAGGGCCGTAGACCGCAGGTGCCGCTCTCAGGGCGACCGGCGACGCCACCGGAAACCGGCACCCCTCGCCGAACGGCCACGCTTTTTGTACGCCGAGGCGAGTCCATCGCCATGAGCGAGAGCGACCCCGACGTCGTCGTGTTGCGACAGACGATCCACGGTTCGGACGCCCGCGACCTGACCGCGGCGGTCCGCGAGCGACTCCCGAACAGCACGGTCGCGATGGCGCGGACGCCGGACGAGGAGCGCGACCTGCTCGAAACGGCGCGGATCGCCGTCGGGCTCCACATCGACGAGCCACAGTTGGCGGCCGCCGAGAACCTCGAACTCTTCGCCTGCGTGTTCGCGGGGACGGGCCACCTCCCGCGAGACGCCCTCGCGGACCACGGCGTCGCCGTGACGAACGCCTCCGGCGTCCACGGCCCGAACATCTCAGAGTACGTCGTCGGCGCGATGGTGACCCACGCCCGGCAGTGGCAGCGGGCCCACCGCCAGCAGGCCCGGCGCGAGTGGCGGAACTACGAGACGACCGAGGTGTACGGCTCCACCGCGGCCGTCGTCGGGCTCGGCGCGATCGGGCGCACCGTCGTCGACAGGCTCGACGCCTTCGACGTCGAGACGATCGGGGTCCGCTACTCCCCCGAAAAGGGGGGACCGACGGACGAGGTGTACGGCTTCGACGAGTTCCACGAGGCGATAGCCGACGCCGAGTACGTCGTTCTCGCGTGTCCCCTCACGGAGGCGACCCGCGGGCTCGTCGACGCCGAGGCCCTCCGCACGATGCGATCAGATGCGGTCCTGATCAACGTCGCGCGCGGGCCGATCGTCGACACCGACGCGCTCGTCTCCGACCTCCGAAACAGCCGGATCCGCGGGGCGGCCCTCGACGTCACAGATCCCGAGCCGCTGCCCGAGGACCACCCGCTGTGGGGACTCAGCAACGTCACGATCACGCCGCACAACGCGGGTCACACCCCGCACTACTACGATCGTGTGGCTGAGATCCTCGCGGAGAACGTCCGTCGCCTCGACGCCGGCGACGACCTCAAAAATCTGGTCGCGTGACCGAAGGGCCGGGACGCGCCCGACCGCCGTGAGTCCGCCCGCGTCAGCGCCGACCGCTCAGAGGTCGAAGCGGTCGAGCTTCATGACCTTGCTCCACGCGTCTGCGAAGTCCTGAACGAACTTCTCTTCGCCGTCTTCAGCGCCGTAGACCTCGGCGACGGCGCGGAGACGGGAGTTCGAACCGAAGATGAGGTCGAGCCGGGTCGCGGTCCAGTCGACCTCGCCGGTCTCGCGGTCGCGGAGCTCGAATACCTCCTCATCCTCGTCGACGGGCTCCCAGTCGCGGTCGAAGTCGAGCAGGTTGACGAAGAAGTCGTTCGTCAGCGTCTCCGGCTCGTCGGTGAACACGCCGTGGTCCGAGCCGTCGTAGTTCGCGTCGAGGACGCGCATCCCGCCGACGAGCACCGTCATCTCGGGAACGGACAGCTGCAGCAGCTCCGCTCGGTCGACCATCTCGTGTTCCGGCTCGTGAGGCAGGTCCTCGCCGAGGTAGTTGCGGAAGGCGTCGACCTCCGGTTCGAGCACCTCGAAGGACTCCTCGTCGGTCTGATCCTGCGTGGCGTCGACGCGTCCCGGCTCGAACGGTACCTCGACGTCGTGGCCGGCGGCCGCGGCGGCCTCCTCGACCGCGAGGTTGCCGCCGAGCACGATGAGGTCGGCGAGCGACACCCGCGTGTCGTCGTCGCGCGAGTCGTTGAACTCGGCCTGGATCTCCTCGTAGGTCTCTAGCACGGACGCCAGCTCGTCGGGGTCGTTGACCTCCCAGCTCCGCTGGGGTTCGAGGCGGATCCGCGCGCCGTTCGCGCCGCCGCGTTTGTCGCTGTGACGGAACGTGGAGGCGGACGCCCACGCGGTCTTGACGCGGTCGGAGACCGAGAGGTCGGAGTCGGCGATCAGCGCTTCGAGGTCGGCGATCTCCGCCTCGCCGACGACGTCGTAGTCGGCCTCGGGGAGCGGGTCCTGCCAGATCATCGTCTCCTCGGGGACCTCGGGGCCGAGGAACCGCTCCGGCGGGCCCATGTCGCGGTGGATGAGCTTGTACCACGCCTTCGCGAACGACTCCTGGAACTCCTCCGGATCGTCGCGGAACTCCTCTAGGACCGCCCGGAAGTCGTCGTCGTGTTTCAGCGCCACGTCCGTCGTGAGCATCATCACGTCCTCTTTGTCCGAGGGGTCTTGGACGCCGGGCGCGGCGTCGTCGAGCTCGTCGTTCTTCGTGGTCCACTGCCACGCGCCGCCGGGGCCCTTCTCCGGCTCCCACTCGTAGCTGAGCAGGTTATTGACGTAGCTCAGGTCCCAGACGGTCGGCGTGGTGTTCCAGGGGCCCTCGATACCGCTCGTGATCGTGTCGGGGCCTTTCCCCTCGCCGAACTCGTTGTCCCAGCCGAGCCCCTGCAGGTCGATCGGGGCGTCCTCGGGTTCCGGTCCGAGGTTGTCGCCGGAGTCGGCCCCGTGGACCTTCCCGAAGGTGTGGCCGCCGGCGATGAGCGCCACCGTCTCCTTGTCGTTCATCGCCATGTGGCTGAACGTGTCGCGGATGTTGTCCGCGGACCCCTCAAGGTCCGGCTCGCCGTTCGGGCCCTCCGGATTCACGTAGATGAGGCCCATGACGGTGTTCCCGAGCGCGTCGTCGAGGCTGCCCTCCTCGGTGAACCGCTCCGCCGACATCGACTCCCACTCGTCTTCCGGACCCCAGTCGACGGCGTCGTCGGGCGTGAAGTCGTCCTCGCGGCCGCCGGCGAAGCCGAACGTCTCGAAGCCCATCGATTCGAGGGCGACGTTGCCGGTCAAGACGATCAGGTCGGCCCACGATAGCTTGCGACCGTACTTCTGTTTGACCGGCCAGAGCAGCCGCCGGGCCTTGTCGAGGTTGACGTTGTCCGGCCAGCTGTTGAGCGGCGGGAGCCGCTGTCGTCCGCCGGACGCGCCGCCGCGACCGTCGTGCGTCCGGTAGGTTCCGGCGCTGTGCCACGCCATCCGGATGAAGAGCGGACCGTAGTGGCCGTAGTCGGCGGGCCACCAGTCCTGTGACGTCGTCATCACTTCCTCGATGTCGGCTTTCACCTCATCGAGGTCGAGCTCCTCGAACGCCTCGCCGTAGTCGAACTCCTCGTCGAGCGGTCCCGGGTTCCCGGCGTGCTCGTCGAGAACGTCCAAGTCGAGCTGGTTCGGCCACCAGTCTTTGCGGACCCCAGACATTAGCGACCCCCCTCCGATCCGTTCAGATACGTGTCGTGAGTGAATTCGTGAGACATGCGTCTTCGGAACGACCTTGCTCGACCGCGAATAAAAATGTGGCTACTTGCCCCGTGTAAAACGCGGCAAAAAGAACCACTATTGTGAATATAAAAAAATTTGTTTGCATACTTCAAATTCTATGGGGAACTGCGACGCGAACCGCCGTGTCTATCGGTACCCGGCCAGTCGCCGCGTTCGGTCGCTCCGAGAGCGCGCCCGGCGTCTCGGGTCGGATCTCCGCGCCCTGGGGGGTCGGATTTCCGTGCGCCGGGCCGTCTCGCCTACGCGGCCGCGTCGAACCGGTCGGCGTCGGGTCGGGGCGCGTGGACGTGTCGGCACCCACACTCAAGGCACTCCGCGGTCCAGCGTTCGCATGGGATCGAACCGCTTCCTGTTCGTCTCCGCAGACGCCGCGCTGATCACCGACTTGGCCTGGCACGTGCACCGCGAGGGCCACGACGTGAAGTACTACATCGAGGCCGAAGGCGATCAAGAGATCGGCGACGGCTTCGTCCCGAAGACGGACGACTGGCGCGCAGAGGTCGACTGGGCGGATGTCATCATTTTCGACGATATCTGGGTCGGTTCCGACATCGGCACGGGTGAACTCGCCGAGGAACTCCGCGAGGACGGGAACGCCGTCGTCGGCGGGACGCCCAACACCGATCATCTCGAAGAGGATCGAGGGTACGCGATGGAGATCCTCGAAGAACACGGCGTGAACACCGTCGAACACCACATCTTCGACAGTTTCGACGCGGGGATACAACACGTCCAAGAGAATCCTGCCCCGTACGTGATCAAACCACTCGGCGAAGTCCAGAACGTCAAGCGCTTACTGTACGTCGGGAACGAGGAGGACGGGAGCGACGTCGTAGACGTGCTGAAGGCGTACAAGAAGGCGTGGGGTCACCGGATGAAGGGCTTCCAACTTCAGCGCAAAGTCGAGGGTGTCGAAGTCGCTATCTGCGGGTTCTTCAACGGGGACGAGTTCATTGACCAAGTCAATTTCAATTTCGAGCATAAGAAATTATTCCCGGGAAATATCGGCCCCTCGACCGGGGAGATGGGGACCTCCATGTTCTGGGCGGGCCAGAACGAACTGTTCGAAGAAACCTTCGGGAAACTCGAAGACTGGCTCGCCGACGAGGGCTACGTCGGGAGCATCGACATCAACTGCATCGTGAACGAGACCGGGATCTATCCGCTCGAGTTCACGCCGCGGTTCGGGTACCCGACGATCGCGCTGCAAGAGGAGTCTATCGAGTCGTCTACCGGGGAATTCTTCTACGATCTCGCGCACGGCAACGAGCCCGAGGTAGAGGTTCACAACGGGTATCAGATCGCGGTGCGAGTCGTCCTCCCACCGTTCCCGTTCGACGACGAGAAGACGTACGACGAGAACTCCCGGAACGCGGCCGTCGTCTTCCAGACCGAGAGCCGAGAGGGGATCCACATCGAGGACGCGAAGAAGGTCGAGAGCCAGTGGCGCGTCGCGGGCGACAACGGGATGCCGATCGTCGTGACGGGCAGAGGCGAGACGATGCAGGCGGCCCGCGAACAGGCGTACGACCGGATCGACGATATCGTCATGCCGAACATGTACTACCGGGACGACATCGGCGAGCGCTGGGTCGACGGCGACGGCGACCGGCTGCAGGCGTGGGGATACCTCGGGCCGGCCGACGCGTGAACGGTCCACGCCGACCGGGCCTCCACGACTTTTTAACGGTCGGGGTCCACTACTCGCGGTATGGCGAAGTACTCGACGGGCGGCGGCGGGGGCGGCGACGACGGAGACGCCTGTGAGCTCTGCGGGCGCGAGACCACGGATCTCGAGCGGGCGACGGTCGCCGGCGCGAAGCTGCTCGTGTGCTCCGACTGCCGCCCGCACGACGACGCCGGGAACGCGCCCGGCGGTCGCGGCGGGTCGAGCGGCAGCGGGAGCACGAGCGGCAGCCCGGGCGGCGCGAGCGCCGGGACGAGCGGGAACGAGAGCCGGAAGAAGGAACTGGCCCGCAAGCAGGCCAAGATGTACGACTCCGCGGCGGGCGATTCCAAGCACTGGGAGGAGGGCGGAACCAACTACGAGTCGGACCGGCTCCCGTACCTCGTCTCCGGGTACGGCGACGACGTGGCGGCGGCTCGCCAAGACGCCGGCCTGACGGTGGAAGAACTCGCCGAGGAACTCGGTGTCGACGACGACGACGTCTTCGCCGTCGAGGACGGGCGCGCCGCGACCGCCGGCGTCGGCGGGTCCGTGGTCCGCGCGCTCGAAGAGCGGCTCGGCGTCGAGATCGTCGACGAGTGATCCGGCGCGACGAGACCCGCGGCCGAACCGGCAGACCGCTGACGGTCGCGGCGGCGACGCGGCGGTGACAACGATCGGGCCCGGAGCTTCGGCCGCTCAGTTCCCGTCCGGTGACGGAACGGCGAGCACGGGAACGTCGGCGCCGAGGATCACGTCTTGGGTCACGCTCCCGAAGACGGCTTTTCCCGAGGGGCGGCGCTTCCGCCCGGCGACGCAGATCGCGTCCGCGCCGATGTCCGTGGCCGCCGCGAGCAGTTCGTCGGCCGGATCGCCGCTCGCTTCGTAGTGGACGCAGTCGACCCCGGCGTCTTCCAGCGACTCTCTCGCGCGTCGAACCGCCGCGATCTGGTGGACTGACGCTCCCTCCGGATTGTCTCGGAACACGTGACAGAGGTGTGCGGTCACCGCGTCTGCGCGCGCCGGAAGGGCAGCGATGGCGTCGCCCTGTGCGACCGCGCGACCGTCGTCGGCGTTGTCGATCCCCACGAGTACGTCGTACATGGGCGACGGTTCGACGGGGTGGCTCATAAGTCGTACCGCCGTCCGGGACGGCCGCGCGGATCCGGGTACTCCGGCCGTGTTCGTCTCGTGCCGCCGGTTTTTATCTCATGCCGCCGAAGGTGGCTCCATGATTACGGTCAAAGACACCGTCCACGATCACATCGAGATCGACGGTGTCGCAGCCGACCTCCTCGATACGCCCGCTGTCCAGCGGCTTCGGCACGTCAAACAGCTCGGGACGGTACAGCTCGTGTACCCTTCCGCGAACCACACGCGGTTCGAGCACAGCCTCGGCGTCTATCACCTCGCCAGCCGAGCGCTCGATCACCTCGGTATCGACGGGGTGCAGGCCGACCGAATCGAGGCGGCGGCGATGCTTCACGACGTCGGCCACGGACCATTCAGTCACAACCTCGAAGCCCTGACGCACCGGCGGACGGGGAAGTACCACGACGACGTCGACGAACTCCTCGCCACCGGCGCGGTCGGCGAGGTACTCCGCGACCACGGCCTCGACCCCGAACGGATCGCCGGGCTCGTCGCCGGCGAGGGGACGTACGGACAGCTCGTCTCGGGCGAACTCGACGTGGACCGAATGGACTACCTCGTCCGCGACGCCTACCACACCGGCGTCCCGTACGGCACCATCGACACGGAGCGGTTCGTGCGCGAGCTGACGTTCACGACGCTCGCAGACGAGGCGGACGACGGAGGGGACGAGGCGGACGACGGAGACCGAGACGGAACCGATCGGATCGGGCCCGACGAACGAGGCGGTTTCGACGGCCGGAGAGCGGATGGCCCGACGCTCGTGTTGGACGAGGGGAACGTACAGACCGCAGAGAGCCTGCTCCTCGCCCGGGCGCTGATGAATCCGGTCGTCTACACCCATCCGGTCGCGCGGATCTCCAAGGCGATGTTGCGCCGCGCCGCGAGCGACCTGCTCGCCGCGACGACGACGACCGCGTCCGAGCTGCGTCGGATGGACGACCACGACTTCCTCGTCGCGATCCGCGACTGTCCGGCCACCGCGGACCTCTCCCGACGGTACGACGAGCGCGACCTGTACAAGCGCGCGGTGTGGGCCGAATACGGCGACGTCCCCGGCCGGATACACGAGGCCGACCACGACGACGAGGTGACGCTCGAACGCGAGATCGCGGCGGCCGCCGGCGTCGCTCGCGAGCACGTCGTTCTCGACGTTCCGCCGGAACCGTCGATGCGCGAGTCGACGGCGCGGGTCACGGTCAACGGCGACGTCCGCCGGCTGGAGCGGCAGTCGCCGTTGGTGTCCGCGCTTCGGACCGCCCAGCGCAATCAGTGGCGGCTCGGCGTGTACGCGCCGGAGCCCGCGACCGACCGCGTCGGACGCGCCGCGGCCGACGTGCTCGGGCTCGACCCCGACGCGCTCGTGACCGAGGTCAGGCAGGCGATGCCCACGACGCTCGACGAGTTTTGATCGGCCGTTGGGTGCGTTCGACCGCGATCCGTGCCGTGACGTTTTAATCCCGCGCTGGTCACGCTCGGGTATGCACCTCGAAGGGACGATCCTCCGCGGTCCCGACTTCGACCCCGTCGAGGGACGGGTCGTCGTCGCCGACGGGGAGATCGTCCGGATCGACGCGACGGCGGTCGACTCCGACGACGTGATCCTCCCGGCGTTCGTCAACGCGCACACGCACATCGGCGACTCCATCGCGAAGGAGGCGGGCGAGGGGCTCTCGCTCGACGAACTCGTCGCGCCGCCGGACGGACTGAAACACCGGCTGTTGCGCGCCGCGACCCACGACGAGAAGGTCGCTGCGATGGCCCGCACACTCCGGTACATGGAGTCGACGGGGACCGGAACCTTCCTCGAATTCCGCGAGGGAGGCGTCGAGGGCGTCGCCGCGCTGCGGGACGCGGTCGCGGGCGAGGGCGTCGCGTTCGACGAGCGCGCGATCGAGCCCGTCGTCTTCGGCCGCGACGATCCCGACGTGCTCGGTGCGGCGGACGGCTACGGGGCGTCGGGTGCCCGCGACGCCGACTTCGACGCCGTCCGCTCGGAGACCCGCGAGGCCGGCAAGCTGTTCGGCATCCACGCGGGCGAGCGCGACGCGGACGACATCAATCCGGCGATGGATCTGGACCCCGACTTCCTCGTCCACATGGTCCACGCGGAGCCGATCCACCTCGACCGGCTCTCGGACCGCAGCACGCCGGTCGTCGTCTGCCCGCGGTCGAACCTCGTGACGAACGTCGGCGTGCCGCCGATCCGCGACCTCGCCGACCGGACGACCGTCGCGCTCGGGACCGACAACGTCATGCTGGACTCTCCGTCGATGTTCCGAGAGATGGAGTTCGCGGCGAAGCTCGCCGACCTCCCCGCCCGCGAGGTGCTCCGGATGGCGACGGTCAACGGCGCGGCGATCGGCGGGCTGAACTGCGGCGTGATAGCGGAGGGGAAAGACGCCGACCTGCTCGTGCTCGACGGCGACTCCGACAACCTCGCCGGCGCGCACGACCTCGTCCGCGCGATCGTCCGGCGGGCGGGCGAGGCGGACGTCTCGCGGGTCGTGATCGGCGGCGACGAGGTCGTTCCGCGGAGCGACTGACCGACGCCCGTGTCCGGCGTCCGCGGCGTCGCGGACGCGCTCGCCTTCCTCCCGGCGACGGGCTGAAACCCTCGCCGTCCGTACCGTTCGTATGGCACCGTTCTCGCTTCTCGGCGGACTCGTGGTTGGACCGATCGTCGGACTGCTCGCCACGCTGGCGATGGACCGCGCCATGCCTCGACTTCCCGAGGGACAGACCGCGCCGCGGGTCGCCGCGAGCGTCCTCACCGGCGTTCCGGTCGGAGACGCGCCGGAGCGGCTCGCGACGTGGGTCCACTACGTCGCCGGCGGCGGGTCCGGGCTCCTGTTCGTGGGACTGGTCGCCGCGGTACGAGCGGTCCTCGGCGTCGGAACGCCCGCGGCGGCCGTCGTCGCCGCCCCCGTCATGCTCGCGCTGATGGTCGGCTTCTTCGCGCTCGTTCCGCTCCCGCGCGCGGAGGGGCTTCCGCGGCAGCGGCTCGCAGCGATCCGCCGCGACTGGGCGCTCTCGGCCGCGGCGTACGTCGTCGTCGCCGCCGTCCTCGTCGTCGCAGCCGCCGGGGTCTGAGGCCGTACCGCGATCCAACTCGGCCGGAGTGAGCGCGGCGAGAGCGACGGAGAGAAACGGTTTAGTCGGCGTGTCGTCCCGCTACTCACATGCACGCCATCACTCGATCCGGGTGGATCGAGGTCATCTCGGGGTCGATGTTCTCCGGGAAGACCGAGGAGCTCCTCCGGCGGCTCCGGCGCGCCGAGATCGCCGGACAGTCAGTCAGCGTGTTCACCCCGGCGGTCGACGACCGGTACGGAGAGACGACGATCGGGAGCCACGCCGGTCGGCAGTGGGAGGCGACGGTGGTCGACAACGAGGGCGAGGGACCGCGCGATATCCTCGACGTCGACGCCGCGGAGGTGGTCGCGGTAGACGAGGCGAACTTCTTCTCGAACGCGCTCGTCGACGTCTGCGAGACGCTGGCCGACCGTGGCCACCGCGTGATCGTCTCGGGAACCGACCAGACGTTCCGCGGCGAGCCGTTCGAGCCGCTCCCGCAGCTGATGGCGACCGCGGAGTACGTCGACAAGCTGCAGGCCATCTGCTCGCAGTGCGGCGAGCCCGCCTCGCGGAACCAGCGGCTCATCGAGGGCGAGCCCGCCCACGTCGACGATCCCACGATCCTCGTCGGCGCGGCGGAGTCCTACGAGGCGCGCTGTCGAGACTGCCACGTGCTCGTCACCGGGGAGCGGTCGGACGGCAGGCGGGCTCGGCTGTCGAAGCGGGAAGGGCCGAGCGACGCGAGCGGCTCGGACGACTGACGGAGCCGCCGGGCCCCGCGAGTCGGCAGTCGTCGCGTCTCATCTGCCGGGCCGGTCGGTCACGTCCCGGTAGGCCCACAGGTGCCCGTCTCCACCCGGCAGGTCGATCGGTCGGTAGGTCCGTCTGAGGGTCCGACCGTCGGCCATATCGATCCGCTCCCCCTCGACGGGCTCGCGGTCGGCGAGGACCGCGTCGATCCGCTCGACGAACCCCTCGGAGTCGGCGAAGAGTCCGCTTATCTCGACCGCGAACCGCTCGCAGTCGCGCCCCCGAGCGTCCGCCGGGTCGCCCGGAATGCCGAAGATGTCGTAGAGACGGTCGTTCACGCGGATGACTCGCCTGTCCGCGTCCTCGACTAACATACCGACCGGGAGGGTGTCGAGGACCGTCGAGAGGACCGCGTTCGTCCGTTCTATCTCGCGTTTGCGCTCCGTCTGCTCGGTGACGTCCTCGAACTGCGAGAAGACCCGGATCACCTCGTCTTCGTCGTCGGTCACCACCTGGTTGTGCCACGTACAGCGGATGCGCTCCCCGTCGCGCCTGACGTTCTCGTTGACGCTGCTGTACCCGCCCTTATCAGAGAGCAGATCGCGTTCGAGCGCCGCGACGTGGCGGTGCAGCTCCCGCGGGACGAACGGGAGCCACGTGCCGCCGACGAGCTCGCTCTCGTCGTACCCGAGTATCTCCTCCCCGGCGGGGTTCACGCGCTCGATCTGAAACGTCTCGTCGTACTCGATCGTCCCGAGTGGCGACTGCTCGATGTACCGCGAGAGCCGCTCTTCGCTCGCGGCGAGCGCACGCCGCGCGCGGTGTTGGTCCACCGCGTTCCGAACGCGGTTGGCGAGGACGGCGTACTGGTCGCTGCCGGCCTGTTTCTGGATGTAATCGGTCGCGCCAGCCGAGATCGCCTCGCTCGCGATCTCCTCTGAACCCTTTCCGGTGAACAGCACGAACGGGACCTCGAAGCCGCGGTCGCGGACCCGTTCGAGGAACGTCAAGCCGTCAGCACCCGGCATCTCGTAGTCGCTGACGATGCAGTCGATCCGCTCCGTGTCGTCCCCGAGAACGTCCAGGGCAGCTTCGACGTCCGTCTCGGAGCGGACGTGGAACTCCGCGTCGAGCCGTTCGAGGTACGTCGCAGCGAGGTCGAGGAAGCTCGGCTCGTCGTCGACGTGAAGGACACGAATGCCCGCTTCGCGACCGCCGTCTGGCCGGCTGGGCGTCCCCGTCATTGCCACGTACTACCACAACGGCAGGCATATACGTTCGGGTCTCCGCCCCCGCGGTTCGCCGCTGCGTTCAGCGGTCGAAAGAGCCACGGGGCCCGCCACCGAGGCGTCGGCATGGAGTACGAGGAGCCGAAGTTCTTTCACGTGATGCAGTACGCGGCCGCGGCCGACGGCGACGTCATCGACATGGTGAGCGGGAACCCCGACTGGGAGCCTCCGGCCGCGCTCAGGGAGGCGCTCCGCGAGTACGCCGACCTCCCGCCCGACGCCTTCCAGTACCCTCCGAGCGAGGGGCTCAGAGAACTCCGCGAGGCGATCGCGGAGCGCCGGGGGGTCGACCCCGAGAGGCTCGTCGTCACGAACGGCACCGGCGAGGCGAACTACCTCGCGATGGCGCGAGCGTTCGACCGCGAGGCCGGCGACGAGGCGCTTCTCACCGACCCCGTCTACCCGTACTATCCCGGGAAAGTGTCCATGCTCGGCGGGGAGGCGACGCTCGTTCCGACCGACCGCGACGGCGGTCTCGACGTGGCGGCGATCGACGCGGCCGCGAGCGAGGAGACCGCACTGATCGCGCTCAACACGCCGAACAACCCGACCGGTGCCGTCTACGACATCGAGACGGTCCGGGCGGTCGCCTCGATAGCCGACCGGGTCGACGCGCTCGTGTTGGTCGACGAGGTGTACGACCACTTCGATCTGTCCGGGCGGTTCGAGTCCGCGCTGACGCTCGACTCCGACCGGGTGATCGTCACGAGCGGCTTCTCGAAGTCGATGGCTATCACGGGGTTCCGCGTCGGATACGGCGTGTTCCCGGCCGAGCACGTCGCCCCGGCGAAGACGCGACACATGCTCGTGAACGTCGCGGGGGCGCGCCCCTCGCAGTACGCCGTGACCCACGCGCTCGCGGAGACCGATCCCGGCTACTACGCCGACGCGCGCGAGCTGCTCGCCGACCGGGTCGACGCCTTCACCGACGCGCTCGACGCCGCCGGAGCGGAGTACACCCGCCCCGAGGGGGCGTTCTACGTGCTCGCGCGCTTCGACGGCTTCCCCGGAACGATGGCGAACGTCAAGCGCCTGATAGACGAGGTCGGCGTCGCGGGGATGCCCGGCGAGGCGTTCGGACCCGCGCGCGACGACTGGATCCGGTTCGCGCTGGTGACGCCGCGCGCGACCGAGGCGGCGGAGCGGCTGGCCGACTACTTCGGCGAGTGAGCCGTCGGAACCCGAAGGAACCGCACGAACGTCGAATACGCATATGAATCCGGTTGCGAACGCACACCTCTCCGCCGGCCCGGTCGGCCATCCGTGCGTGTGTATTCCACACACGGCCTCGCGTGCTGCCGGTTCTCGCCCGTTTCGGGCGTGGGTCGCCTCCGGTCGCGTCGAGTCGAATTTGCGATCGCCACAAAGGTTAAGTTCCTAACCCTCCTGTCGTCAGTCGATGACAGACATCACGGAGGCTTCGTCGGACACCCCGGCGGATCGAGTTCTTCCAGGGCACGATAGCTTCTAACATCGATATCGGTCCTGTACGGATCTTCGACACGACGTTACGAGACGGTGAACAGTCACCACGGACGTCGTTCAGCTACGACGAGAAACGCCGAATAGCGGCGACGCTGGACGACATGAACACCCACGTCATCGAGGCGGGGTTCCCGGTCAACTCGGACGCGGAGTTCGAGGCCGTGAGCGATATCGCCGCCGCGACGGACACCACCGTCTGCGGGCTGGCCCGCGTCGTCGAGGGCGACATCGACGCCGCCATCGACGCGGGCGTCGAGATGGTCCACGTGTTCGTCTCCACCAGCGACGTACAGCTGGAGGACTCGATGCACGCGACCCGCGAGGAGGCGAAAGAACGGGCGGTCGACGCCGTCGAGCACGTCAAAGACGCCGGCGTCGAGTGCATGTTCTCGCCGATGGACGCCACCCGGACGGACCCGGACTACCTGATCGACATCGTCGAGGCCGTCTCCGACGCCGGCACCGACTGGATCAACATCCCCGACACCTGCGGCGTCGGGATGCCCACGAGCTTCGGCGAGACGGTGAAGGCCGTCGTCGAGGCGACCGACGCGCGCGTCGACGTCCACACCCACGACGACTTCGGGATGGCGGCGGCGAACGCGGTCATGGGCTTCGAGAACGGCGCGGAGCAGGCGCAGGTCTCGGTCAACGGGATCGGCGAGCGCGCCGGCAACGCGGCGTACGAGGAGGTCGTGATGGCCGTCGAGTCGGTGTACGGCGTCGACACCGGGATCGACACGACGCAGATCACGAAGCTGGCCCGGATCGTCGAGGACGCCTCGGACATCCCGGTGCCGGCGAACAAGCCCGTCACCGGACGGAACGCGTTCGCGCACGAGTCCGGCATCCACGCGGCGGGCGTCATCGAGAACGCCGACACCTTCGAGACCGGCGTGATGACCCCCGAGATGGTCGGGGCCGAACGCGAGTTCGTGTTGGGCAAACACACCGGCACGCACAGCGTGCGAAAGCACATGGTCGAGGCCGGGTTCGACCCGACGGACAGCGAGGTCCGACAAGTCACGAAGCGCGTCAAGGAGTACGGCGCGGGCAAGCGGCAGGTCACGGCCGGCGACGTCGAGCGGTTCGCCGAGGAGGCCAACGTCGACCGCACGGAAGAGGAGGTCAGGATCTGATGCCCGCGTCCCTGACGGGAGCGTCCGCCGAGCGGCGGCGGATCGACCACTCGCGGATCGGACGTCCGCGGACCGCTCGCGGGTCGCCGATCCGATCCGCAGGCGGTCGGTCGGCCCGACAGGGATTTATACCACGAACGCGTTGGTGCGAGCGAGATGCGACGGAACACCGACGTCCCGACGACAGCCGCCGTCGAGGGAGCCGTCGCGCGGATCATCGTAGGGGTCTGACCCCCTACACTACCCCTTCTACACCGACGCGAGGAACCGACGAACGCCACCGGACGGACCGCCGTGCGCGCGCCGTCCCGGCGTTCGGACCGACCGAATCTCACACGCGCGAGATGCTACATCGAACACCACCACGACAATGAGCGACACAGCAGCACAGCCACGAGAGGACGACCCGGACGGGTCAGAGGAACCGACGGAGCGGGAGGCCACCGACGACGCAGAGAAGGCGGTGTCGACCGGTGCCGACTCGGTGGTCGCCGCGCTGGAGGCCGCCGGGGCAGAGACGGCGTTCGGCGTCCAGGGCGGGGCGATCATGCCCGTCTACGACGCGCTGTACACCTCGTCTATCACGCACGTGACGATGGCCCACGAGCAGGGTGCCGTCCACGCGGCCGACGCCTACGGCGTCGTCACCGGCGAACCCGGACTCTGTCTGGCGACGTCCGGGCCGGGCGCGACGAACCTCGTCACGGGAATCGCCGACGCCGACATGGACTCCGACGCGATGCTGGCTTTGACCGGTCAGGTGCCGACGGAGTTCGTCGGCAACGACGCGTTCCAGGAGACGGACACGATCGGCGTCACGCGCCCGATAACGAAGCACAACTACTTCGCCAGCGGGGCCGACACCGTCGGCGACACCGTCGGCGAGGCGTTCGAGCTGTCGCGGTCCGGTCGCCCCGGGCCGACGCTCGTCGACCTCCCCAAGGACGTCACGCAGGACGAGACCGACCGGACGCCCGGGACGGCGACGCCGCCCCCGGGGAGCGCCCCGGACCCGAACGCCGACCCCGACGCGGTCGAGGAGGCCGCTCGTGCCATCGAAGACGCGGAGCGTCCCCTGTGTCTGTTCGGCGGCGGCGTGATCAAGGCCGATGCGAGCGACGCCGCGCGCACGTTCGCGCGGACGTACGAGATCCCAGTGACGACGACGATGCCCGGGATCGGGAGCTTCCCAGAGGACGAGGACCTCTGTCTCTCGTGGGCGGGGATGCACGGCACCGGCTACGCCAACATGGCGATCACGCACACGGACTGTCTGATCGCGGTCGGCACCCGGTTCGACGACCGGCTGACTGGCGGGATCGACACGTTCGCGCCCGAGGCCGAGGTCGTCCACGTCGACATCGACCCGGCCGAAATAAGCAAGAACGTCCACGCGGATTACCCGCTCATCGGTGACGCCGGGCACGTCCTCGACCAGCTGACTGCGGCGGTCCGCGAGGCGCCCGACGCGTCGGCGTGGCGCGACCAGTGCGCCGAGTGGAAAGAGACGTATCCGCTCACGTACGCGACGCCCGAAGACGAGCCGCTGAAGCCGCAGTTCGTCGTCGAGGCGTTCGACGAGGCGACGGACGACGACACCATCGTGACGACGGGCGTCGGCCAACACCAGATGTGGGCCTCCCAGTTCTGGACGTACACGGAGCCGCGAACGTGGGTCTCCTCGCACGGGCTGGGAACGATGGGGTACGGCGTCCCCGCCGCCGTCGGCGCGCGCGTCGCGGCCGACGCGATGGGCGAGCCCGAGCGCGACGTCGTCTGTTTCGACGGTGACGGCTCCTTCCTGATGACCATGCAGGAGCTGTCGGTCGCCGTCCGCGAGGAGCTGGACATCACCATCGCCGTGCTCAACAACGAGTACATCGGGATGGTGCGCCAGTGGCAGGACGCCTTCTACGAGGGGCGACACATGGCATCGGACTACACGTGGATGCCCGAGTTCGACAAGCTCGCCGAGGCGTTCGGCGCGTTAGGCCTCCGCGTCGACGACTACGACGAGGTCGCGCCCGCGGTCGAGGAAGCGCTCGACTACGACGGTCCCGCCGTGATCGACTTCCACGTCGATCCGGAGGAGAACGTCCTACCGATGGTGCCGAGCGGCGGTGCGAACGGCCAGTTCGCCACCGCGGAGGACCAGCTATGAGCGGAGACTCGTCGTCCGCGCCGGACTCGGACTCTCGGCCCATGCCCGGAGAACAGCCGGCACCCGACGAGCGACCCCACCCCGAGGGGCGGCGGAACCTCGAAGGGATCCGGATCGACCCTGTCGTCGAGGCCGAACACGAGTCGCGCCGCGCCGTCATCTCGGCGCTCGTGGAGGACGAACCCGGCGTGCTCGCGCGAGTATCCGGGCTCGTCTCGCGCCGACAGTTCAACATCGAGAGCCTCACCGTCGGACCGACGACCGTGGAGGGCCACTCGCGGATCACGATGGTCGTCGAGGAGACGGACCCCGGCATCGACCAGATCGAAAAGCAGATGGCGAAGCTGAAACCGGTTATTTCCGTCGGGGAGGTCGCCGGAAACGCCGTCACTGCCGAACTGGTCCTGTTGAAGGTACAAGCGGACGACCCGGCCGCGGTCCACGCGGTCACTGAGATGTACGACGGCCGGACGCTGGACGCGGGGCCGCGGACGATCACCGTCCAGCTCACCGGCGACGAAGACCGGATCGACGACGCGCTCGACGCGTTCAGGCAGTTCGGTATCATCGAGATCGCCCGGACGGGACAGACCGCGCTCGCGCGCGGAGACACCCCGACGGCACCCGGAGAGAAACCCGGAACGGCCGGCGAACCGACCACACACGACGACTGACAACACACATCATACACATGAGCGACAACGACATGCAGACGGTCGAATCCAACGTATACTACGACGAAGACGCGGACGGCGAGGCGATCGCCCAGAAGACGGTGGCCGTGCTCGGCTACGGCTCGCAGGGGCACGCCCACGCCCAGAACCTCTCCGACAGCGGGATCGACGTCGTCGTCGGGCTCCGCGAGGACAGTTCCTCGTGGGAGGTCGCAGAGAGCGACGGGCTCGACGTCGCGACACCCGCCGAGGCGGCCGCCGAGGCCGACATCGTGAGCGTCCTGTTGCCCGACACGGTACAGGCGGACGTCTACGAGAACGCCATCGAGCCGAACCTCGAAGCGGGCGACACGCTCCAGTTCGCACACGGCTTCAACATCCACTACAACCAGATCCAGCCGCCGGAAGACGTCGACGTGACGATGATCGCCCCGAAGTCGCCGGGTCACATCGTCCGCCGGAACTACGAGGAGGACCAGGGGACGCCGGGGCTGCTCGCGGTGTATCAGAACGCCACCGGGGAGGCCCACGACGAGGCGCTCGCGTACGCGGCCGCGATCGGTTGTACCCGCGCCGGCGTCGTCGAGACGACGTTCCAAGAGGAGACCGAGACCGACCTGTTCGGCGAGCAGGCCGTCCTCTGTGGCGGCATCGCCTCGCTGATCAAACAGGGCTACGAGACGCTCGTCGAGGCCGGGTACTCCCCCGAGATGGCGTACTTCGAGTGCATGAACGAGATGAAGCTCATCGTCGACCTGATGTACGAGGACGGGCTCGGAGCGATGTGGGACTCCGTGTCACACACCGCGGAGTACGGCGGCCTCACCCGGGGCGACGAGATCATCGACGATCAGGTCAGAGCGAACATGGAGGAGGTCCTAGAGGACGTCCAGAACGGCACCTTCGCCCGCGAGTGGATCTCGGAGAATCAGGCGGGGCGGCCGTCGTACACGCAGCTCCGCAACGCCGAGAAGAATCACGAGATCGAGGCCGTCGGCGAGGAGCTCCGCGGCCTGTTCGCGTGGCAGGAAGACGAGGAGGAAGAGGAGTCGGCAGAGGTGACCGCGTGATGGGCGTATGCGGCGTCACGGAGCGAACGCGAGAGACCGCGGCCGACGCGGGTGATCCCCGATGAGCGAGGGGACGCTGTACGACAAGGTGTGGGACCGCCACAAGGTGACGGAGCTGCCGACCGGACAGGACCAGCTGTTCGTCGGCCTCCACCTCGTCCACGAGGTCACCAGCCCGCAGGCGTTCGGCATGCTGAAAGAACGCGATCAGGAGGTCGCGTTCCCCGAGCGGACGCACGCGACGGTCGACCACATCGTGCCGACCGGCAACCGGGACCGACCGTACCGCGACGAGGCCGCAGAAAGCATGATGGC
Organism: Halorubrum salinum; assembly: GCF_024494575.1. Lineage (GTDB taxonomy): Archaea > Halobacteriota > Halobacteria > Halobacteriales > Haloferacaceae > Halorubrum > Halorubrum salinum. The sequence continues at coordinate 131,121 of NZ_JANHDO010000005.1, read as the reverse complement.
CGAACTGGAGGAGAACGTCCGCGGGTCCGGCATCGACTTCTCGGACCCGGACTCCGGCGATCAGGGGATCGTCCACGTCATCGGTCCGGAGCAGGGGCTCACCCAGCCGGGGATGACGATCGTCTGTGGCGACTCCCACACGTCTACGCACGGCGCGTTCGGCGCGCTGGCGTTCGGGATCGGCACCTCGCAGATCCGAGACGTGCTGGCGACGGGCTGTGTCGCCATGGAGAAACAGAAGGTCCGCAGGATCGAGGTCACCGGCGAGCTCGCCGAGGGCGTCACCGCGAAGGACATCATCCTCACTATCATCGGGAAGCTCGGAACCGACGGCGGCGTCGGCCACGTCTACGAGTACGCCGGCGAGGCCATCGAGAAACTGGGGATGGAAGGCCGGATGTCCATCTGTAACATGTCGATCGAGGGCGGCGCTCGCGCGGGGTACGTCAACCCCGACGAGACCACATACCAGTGGCTGAAAGAGACCGACGCTTTCGCCGACGACCCCGAGAAGTTCGAGCGGCTGAAGCCGTACTGGGAGTCGGTTCGGACCGACGAGGACGCCGAGTACGACGACGTCGTCACGATCGACGGGTCGGCCATCGAGCCGACCGTCACGTGGGGGACCACGCCCGGGCAGACCGCGGGCATCACCGAACCGATCCCGGACCCCGAGGACTTACCCGAGGAGGACCGCGACACCGCTCGGCGGGCGCAAAAGCACATGCGCGTCGAGCCGGGCGACACGATGGAAGGGTACGACATCGACGTCGCCTTCCTCGGGTCGTGTACGAACGCGCGCCTGAAGGACCTGCGGGAGGCCGCGGCGTTCGTCGAGGGACGCGAGGTCGCAGACGACGTGCGCGCGATGGTCGTCCCCGGCAGCCAGCGCGTCCGCGACGCCGCCGAGGCCGAGGGCCTCGACGAGATCTTCAAAGAGGCCGGCTTCGACTGGCGCGAGCCCGGATGCTCGATGTGTCTCGGAATGAACGACGACCAGTTGGTGGGCGACGAGGCGAGCGCGTCCTCCTCGAACCGGAACTTCGTCGGCCGGCAGGGCTCGAAGGACGGGCGAACCGTGCTGATGAGTCCGATCATGGTCGCGGCCGCGGCGGTGACCGGCGAGGTCACCGACGTCCGCGAGATGGAGGAGGTGGCGACCGTATGAGTTCGCCCGAGTTCAGCGCCGGCGAGGCTCCGGCGGAGAAGGTGACGGAAGTCACCGGGACCGGAATTCCGGTCCGCGGGAACGACATCGACACGGACCAGATCATCCCCGCGCGGTTCATGAAGGTCGTCACCTTCGACGGGCTGGGGCAGTTCGCCTTCTTCGACCAGCGGTTCGACGACGAGGACAACGAGAAGGATCACCCGTTCAACGAGGAGAAGTACCGGGGGGCGAACGTCTTGGTCGTTAACGCCAACTTCGGCTGCGGATCGTCCCGCGAGCACGCGCCGCAGGCGCTGATGCGCTGGGGGATCGACGCGGTCGTCGGCGAGTCGTTCGCGGAGATATTCGCGGGTAACTGCCTCGCGCTCGGTATCCCCACCGTTACGGCCGATCAGGAGGCCATCGAGGCGCTACAGGACTACGTCGAGGCGAACCCGGACGCGGACGTCGACATCGACGTGGCCGAGGAGACGATCACCTACGACGACACGGTGATCGACGCGACGGTCCACGACGCCCAGCGGAAGGCGCTCGTCGAGGGCGTCTGGGACACGACGGCGCTGATGGGCGCGAACGCGGAGGCAGTCCGCGAGACCGCGCGCTCGCTGCCGTACGTCCCCGACGAACACGTTCCCGAACCCGCGGCGGGGGACGGCGCGTGAGCTACGAGATCGCCGTCATCGAGGGCGACGGGATCGGCCACGAGGTCGTGCCCGCCGCCATCGACGTGCTCGACGCGCTCGACGTGGAGTTCGAGTTCGTCGAGGCGGAAGCGGGCGACGCTGTGGCAGCGGAGACGGGCGATCCGCTCCCGCAATCGACCTACGATCTCGCGGCCGACGCCGACGCGACGCTGTTCGGCGCGGCCGGCGAGACCGCGGCCGACGTCATCCTCCCGCTGCGGGAGGCCGTCGGCTCGTTCGTCAACGTCCGGCCCGCGAAGGCGTACCCGGGCGTCGACGCAGTCCGACCGGAGACCGACGTGGTCTTCCTCCGCGAGAACACCGAGGGCGTGTACGCGGGCCACGAGGACCGGCTCTCCGAGGACCTGTCGACGCTGACGCGTGTCGTCACCTCGTCCGCGTCTCGAGAACTCGCAGAGTTCGCCTGCGAGTTCGTCGAGGACGGCCGCGGTCCCGACCACGGCGACGGGTTCACGGTCGCACACAAAGCGAACGTGATGCGCGAGACCGACGGACGGTTCCGCGAGGAGCTGCTTTCCGTCGCCGACGAGCGCGGCGTCGACGCCGACGAGGAGCTGATGGACGCGTTCGCGACGAAGCTCCCGCTCGACCCCGGCCAGTACGGGGTCGTCGTCTGCCCGAACCTCGCGGGCGACGTGCTCTCCGATCTGGCCGCCGGGCTGGTCGGCGGTCTCGGCCTGCTCCCGTCCGCGAACATCGGCCACGACAACGCGCTGTTCGAGCCGGTCCACGGAACCGCTCCGGACATCGCGGGCGAGGGCGTCGCGAACCCGACCGCGGCGATTCTCTCTGCGGCCATGCTGGTGGAGTTCCTCGGCCACGTCGAGGAGGGACAGCAGATCCGCGACGCCGTGGAGAGCGTGCTCTCCGACGGCCCCCGAACCGGGGACCTTGGAGGAAACGCGACCACCGAAGAGGTCACCGCGGCCGTCGTAGAGCGGCTGTAAGCCGGACGCGACCCGGTTTTTTCACGGTCGAGGTCGGTCGCTCGCGTGCAAACCACAAGAAAGGAAACCCTGCGGCTCCTCGGCTCGGGTATGAGCAACTACTCGGTCGCGATGGAAGCAGCCTGGTTGGTCCGTGACGTCGAGGAGACCGACGACGCGATCGGCGTCGCGGTCAGCGAAGCCGGAAAGCGACTCAACGAGACGGACAAGCAGTACGTCGAGGTCGAACCCGGCGTCACCGGCTGTCCCGCCTGCGGCGAACCGTTCGACGCGGCCTTTCTCGCCGCTAACACGGCCCTCGTCGGCCTCCTCTTGGAGATCGACATCTTCAACGCCGACAGCGAAGAGCACGCCGAGCGGATCGCCAAGAGCGAAGTCGGCGGCGCGTTACGCGACGTGCCGCTCGAAGTCATCGAGATCGTCGAAACGGAGGGAGACGACGAAGACGCGTCGGACGAGTAACGTCGCGGTCCGCTCTTCGATCGGTCGGTCTACTTGAACCGGAACGTCTCCAGGTTCTTCGGCGCGAACGTCCGCATGTTGTAGTCGTGATACAGCGCCGACGAGAGGTCCTGGACGGACCGCTCGTCGCCGTGGACACAGAGCACCTTCTCGGGGCGAGGGTTCATCGTCTTCACGAAGTTCTCTAAGCCCTGCCTGTCGGCGTGCCCGGAGAAGCCGTCGACGACTTCGGTGCCCATCTCGAGGGTGAGCGTGTCTCCGCGGCCGCCACCGCCCCAGCCGTCGACCGGGATCTCGTCCCAGCCGTTCTGGATTCTGCGGCCGAGCGTTCCCTGTGCCTGGTACCCGACGAAGACGAGGTTCGAGTCCGGGTCGGGACCGATGTGGCGGAGCCACGACATGATCGGCCCGCCCTCGATCATCCCCGACGTGGAGATGATAATACTCTGCTCGCCGTCTGCGACCTCCTGTCGCTCGTCCTCTCCGGCGTCGATGTGGTTGAACTGGTCGGCGAGGAACGGGTTCTCGTCCTCGTGGAAGATGCGGTCGCGGAGGTCGTCGCGGAGGTACTCGGGGTAGGTGGTGTGGATCGCGGTCGCCTCCCAGATCATCCCGTCGAGGTGGACGGGCATCTCCGGGATCTCGCCCTCGCGCATCGCCTCCTCCAAGACGAGCATGATCTCCTGAGAGCGCCCCACGGCGAACGCGGGGATGACGACCTTCCCGCCCTGCTCGTACGTCTCGTTGATGACTTCCTTGAGCGCCTCCTCGGAGTCGGCCTGGTCGGTCTGGTAGTCGTCGCGGCCGCCGTAGGTGGACTCGAGGACGAGCGTCTCGACGCGCGGGAAGTCGTTGACCGCACCGTTGAACAGGCGAGTGTCCTCGTAGTGAATGTCGCCGGAGAACGCGACGTTGTAGAGGCCGTCGCCGATGTGGAAGTGGGTGACTGCGCTGCCGAGGATGTGTCCCGCGTTGTGGAAGGTGAGCTTCACGTCGGGAGCGACGTCGGTGACGTCGCCGTACTCCAGCGGGATGGTGTGTTTGATCGCCTCGCGGACCTGTGCGGACTCGTACGGGGGCGTCCGGCCGTCCTTGGCGGCGACGTCGAGGTAGTCGAGGGTGAGAAGCCCCATCAGGTCGCGCGTCGGCTCGGTGGTGTAGATGGGACCGTCGTAGCCGTACTTGAACAGGAGGGGCAAAAGCGCCGAGTGGTCGAGGTGGGCGTGCGTCAGGACGACCGCGTCGAGCGTCGCAGCGCCCGCGCCGAGCGCCTCGGGGACCTGGAGGTACGGAACTTCTCCTTCTGCGCCGGGTTTGTCGCCGCAATCGATGAGGATGCGCGTCTCGGGCGTCGAGAGGATGAAGGCGGCGCGACCGACCTCGCGGCAGCAGCCGAGCGTCGTGATCCGGACCCACTCGTCGTCGGACATCTCCTCGCGGTGGATCTGCCGGCCGACGCGTTCGAGGATGTCGCGGCGCTCCTCGCGCTCGTTTTTCAGGAACCCGCGCACGTTCGAGACGGTCGAGGACTCGATCGGCGGCGTTCGCACGACCTCGGGCGTCCACCCGACCTCTTGGGTTATCTCACGGAGCGTGGAGCCGCGGCGGCCGATCACCATACCCGGCTTCTCGGCTTCGATCACGACCTCACCGGTGTCCTCGTGGAAGTCGAGCGACGTGACGCCCGCCTCCTCGGGGATCACCTCGCGGACCTCCTCTTCGGCGCGGCGTGGAGGCGAGAGCGCGCTCGGGTCCGGGCGCACCGTGATCCGCTTGCGGAGCTTGGAGGCGAGCCGCCGGATCAGGTCGCCGTCGCCGGCGAACCGCTTCGGGTCGCGGGTGTACACGACCAGCTCCGGTCCCTCGTATTTGACGTCGGTGACCGTGATGTCGTTCGGAATCTCCTGTTCGATCTCTGATTTCAGTGTATCGAGTTGCTTATCGACTTGACTCATATCTTACCGCGGGTCGTCTGGGTCGCCGCCGCCGTCGAGTCGCAAACGGTCGACCGTGACGGGATAGGCATAATGGGAGTACTGTCCGTAGGTGGTACCGTGCGGGAACAGCCAGCGAAAACCCGCTTAGCTCAGGATTGTCCCGGCCGTTATAAAACCCTTCGCAAAGGGCAAGCCCCCGGAAGGTGAATCGCGTTGCATGCGTGTCACTCCCGAGTCGGTCCGTGCCGAGCGCGACTGGGTCCGCGACCGTGCCCCCGTCGTCGTCCCGCTCATAAACGACGCCCGAGACCGACTGGGTCGGCTCTTCGAGACGGAGGTGGACACGGTCACCGTCGAGACGTACCGCGACGAGGTCGAAACCGTCTTCGCCGACGGCGAGGTCGCGGTCAACGTCGCGGCCCTCGCGGGGATCCTCCGCGACCTCGACGTCGCGGACGACTACCCGGGGTTCGTCGTGGACGAAGTGCTCGGCCGCGAACTGGCGGCGACGATCGCCGGCGGGAGACCGCTTTCGCTGCTCGCGCAGGCGACGTTTCACTTCGTCGACGTGCACGTCGACGGCGACGCCCGGGAGCGGTCAGACGGCGCTGAGGGCGAGCAGGGATCCGCGGGGCGCGTTCCCGGCTCCGCCGGCGCGGACGATCTCGACGCCGCGCTCGCGGCCGGCTTCCAGACGCGCCTTCCGGGATGGAACTGGCGGGAGCGAGAGAGTCCGTTCGGGGTCGCGAGGGACTGATCGAGCGTCTCGACTGCCGGCGGCGTCAGGAGACGAGCTTCCGGACGAAGTCGTACCCGGCGTCGAGCACCGCGTCGGGGAGGAACCGCGCGAGGACGCCGACCCGGGCGGCGGTTCCGGGCTGGACGCGGGCCGGGGGCTGCGTCGCGCTCGCGGCGTTCACGATCGCGTCGGCGACCAGTTCCGGCTCGACCGATCCCGGGCCGTCACCGCCGACGAGTTCGGCGTCTTCGAACAGGGCGTACACGTCCTCGTACGCGCCGGTTCGGCCCGCGTCGGAGCCGTCGCCTCGCGTCTCGCCGCTTCGTCCGCCGGCCTCGCGCTCGGCGCGGTCCGCGAAGTTGGTCCGAACCGGGCCGGGCTCGACGACCACCACGTCGATCCCGTGGGTTCCGACCTCGTTTCGGAGCGCGTCCGACATCGCCTCGATCGCGAACTTCGAGCCGCTGTAGACGCCGCCGCCGGGGAACGAGACGCGGCCGGCGACCGACGAGACGTTCACGATCGTCCCGTCGCCCTCGCGCCGCATGCTCGGCAGCACCGCCCTGATCAGTCGATGCGGGCCGTATACGTTCACGTCGAACTGCTCGCGGACCTTCTCGGTCGGCACCTCCTCTATCGGACCGAACTGGCCGTAGCCGGCGTTGTTGACCAGCGCGTCGAACGCGCCCTCCTCGTCGAGGACGCGGTCGACGACGCGGTCGACGTCGGACTGGTCCGTCACGTCGAGAGTCGCGATCTCACAGCCCGCCTCGCCGAGCGTCTCGATGTCCGCCGGGTTCCGCGCCGTCGCGTACACGGTCCATTCCTCGTCGGCGAAGGCGTGCGCCGCGGCGCGACCGATACCGGAGGAACAGCCGGTGATGAGTGCCGTCTTCTGCACGCCTCTGCCGTCGGCCCCCGGCGGCATAACTCTCCCGACCGGCCGGCACACAAGAAGACAGCGGCCGCGGCAGACGCCGACGCGTGACTGGGCCGTCAGGCGTCGGCGTCTTCGTCCGCGTCCTCAGCGTCGTCGTCCGCGTCGTCACCGTCGGCCTCCGCGTCCTCAGCGTCGGCCTCCTCGGTCGCGAGCAGGTCGTGGTCGTCGAGGATCGCTTCGATCTCGTCGACCGACCGCTCGGTGTATCCTTCATCGACCGTGACCGTCGCGACGCCGACGCCCTCCGGAGAGAGCTCGCCGTCGTTCGACTGCGCGAGCGTGTCGAGCGCTAGCCCGACCGCCTCGTCGGTGGCGATGCCTTCCTCGTACTCCGATTCGAGGTAGTCGCGGAGGTCGCTGCGGTCCGAGCCGATCGAGAGCGCCTGCCACTCGTAGGGCGTCCCCGAGGGGTCCGTCTCGAACAGGCGCGGCTCGCCGTTCTCGATCCCGCCGACGATCAGCGCGACGCCGAAGGGGCGCGCGCCGCCGACCTGCGTGTACTGCTGGATGTGGTCGGTGATGTTCTTCGTCAGCGTCTCGATCCCGACCGCCTCGCCGTAGCGCAGGCGGTTGACCTGCGCCTGCCGACGCGCGAAGTCGATGAGCTGGCGGGCGTCGGCGACGTGGCCCGCGCTCGCGACGCCGACGTGGTCGTCGGCCTTGTGGAGCTTCTCGATACTCGCGGGCTCCATCAGGGGAGATCGGGCCCGTTTGTCCGCCGCGAGGACGACGCCGTCCTCGGCGCGGACGCCGACGCTCGCCGTCCCGCGTTTCACCGCCTCCCGGGCGTACTCGACCTGGTAGAGTCGGCCGTCCGGAGAGAAGATGGTGATGCCTCGGTCGTACGCCTGCTGTTGGGATTGACCCTGCATGATATCACTCGATGTCGAACGTCGTCGCGCCGACGTGTCCCGACTCGGTCCGCACGTCGCACGCGTCGCCGCGCACGACCGCGGGCCGCTCGGCGTCCTCGAACGCGACGTCTCGCTGTGTCGAAGTACCGCCCGCGCGACCCATATATCTTTCCTCACAGGCACGTACCGTCCCCGAGATCCCCCGCACTCGGATCCCGACCGGCTCGCCGTCGACCTCGCTCACGCACGCGATCGACGCCCGCGCCTCGGCGACGTGACCGTGCCTGACGCGGACGACCGCCTCGCCGCGGCCGTCGGCGTACGCGAACGAGAGCAGAGAGAGGTCGGCGTCGGCGCTGCCGGCGTCACCGACGAGATTGCCGGCGGCGTACCACAGCGCGCGCTGGAACGCCCGCCGTCCCACGTCGGCGTCCGGCCACGTCTCGATGCCGACGGCGACGTACCGCCACCGCGGTCTGAGGTACTTCGGGAGGTGTTTCATCCGTCGATCACTCCGGACCGCCGGTCTCTGCGCCGGGCTCTGAGAGCGCTTGGCCGCGCTCCGCGACGATCACGGCCACCTGGTCGTGGACGCGCTCGACCGTCGTCACCGCGAACCCCTCGTCCGTGAACGCCTCGACGAGCGTGCCGACGGTCGCCGGGTCGTCGACCTCCGGACCGTAGAACGGGGCCGCGGGATCCGGCTCCTCGAAGAAGGCCACGTCGCCGAGGACGACCCGCCGCGCACCGGTGGCCGCCATCACGCGGATCGCCTCGCGCTTCTCGTCGTCGGCGAGGTGGTGGAGCGCGAAGTTCGAGGTGACGACGTCGACCCGCTGGTCCGGGTCGATCTCGGGGTCGCGGAACTCGCCGTACGCGAACTCGACGTTCGAGAGCCCCGCCTCCTCGGCCTTCCGTCGCCCCTCGTCCATCATCCCCTCGCTGATGTCTCGGGCGAGCACGCGCTCGGCGTCGGGCGCGAGGGCGAGCGCGATAGCGCCCGTGCCCGCCCCGAGATCGAGGACGGTGTCCGCGGCCGACGGGTCGGCGTACTCGATCACGAGGCTCGCGCAGGCGTGGTACTCGTCGCTCTTCGAGTCGTCGTACTCGTCCGCCATCTCGGAGAACCGCGCCGCGTGTTCCTCAACCGTCTTCTTCATACCGTCCACGTCGGACCCCCGGCGCTATGAAGGCCTCGGAGCGCCGCTCCCGGGTTCGGGCCGCGATCTCGCCCCACGCGTCGAGCCCCTCGCGAACCCACTCGGGGTCGAAGCCGACCGCCTCCGCGGCGGCGACGACCTCCCGGGGGGCCCGCAGTTCGAGGTGCGACGCGGCGTTCGCACTCACGACGTGCGGGGCGTCGTAGTTGGTCACGATCTCCCGGAGCTTCCGGAGGTCGGCGAGCGCGCGGACGCGCTTCCCGCCCGTCTCTCGGAACAGCGGACCGAGGTCGAACTCCACGTGGACGCCGTTGTCGCGGGCGGCCTTCGCGAGGACGTGGTTGAATCCGCCCGACCCCGCCATCGGTCGGGCGAGCACGTCGACCCTGGGTTCCTCGACGGCGAACCGGTTCAGCGCGTCGTCGCCCCCGACGAGACAGACGACGGTGCGTTCGGGGCGGTAGTTGCCGACCGACCCGGAGGCGCTCGTCGGGTCGTCGGCGTCGATCTCGACCGCGTCGACGACGTCGACGCCGTACTCCTCGCCGAGCGCGGCCGGGTCGCGCTCGCGGTCCCCGGACGCCGGAGCACCGTCGGTGCTGGCGTCGGCGGCGGGGTCGCCGGCGTCGCCCGTCGCGCCGCGGTCGCCGGTCGGATCGACTAGGACCGGATCGAGCGCCTCGCGCGTCCGGACGACGATCCCGTCGTAGCCGTACCGCGCGGCGGTGGCGGCGTGGCGCGCGACGGTCGCGTCGCCGTCGGGGTGCGCGTGAACGGCCTCGTACATGGCGTCTCCTTTCGCCTCCGGCCGTATCCCGGTTGCGCTTTCCCGGTCGTCGCTGGCGCGCTCGCGGGCCGAGGCCTGCGGGCTCACAGCATCGGATCGCGCTCTCGTTGCCACTCGGGACGGGGGTCCTCCGGCGCGAACCACCCCGCGAGCCCGCTCGGGTCGGCCTCGTCGAACGCGATCTGACGCGACCGGTCGGCCGCGGCCTTCGCGAGCGCGAACGGGACCACGTACGCGACCGCGAACGGATCGAGACCCGCGGTCGGCGCGAGCGGACCGAGCGCGGCGGGAGCGACGCCTGCTGCGTCGACCGCCCCGGCGACGGCAACGGCCCCGAGGAACGAGACGGGGACGGCCACCACGCCGACACAGAGGTAGAAGACGACGACACGCTGGGCGGCCTCCAAGACCATGTACGCCGACCACGCCTCGTACCGCGGCGTGACGAAGAACTCCCGGCGGATCTCGACCGCCTGGGAGACGCAGACCGCGAGCGCCGCGGCGAGGACCGTCGGCGACGCGGCCGCGGCGACCGGGTCGACGGCGATCGCGTCGGCGATCATGAACGCGCCTATCGCGAGGAACCAGGCGATCCCGAGCGAGCGGGCGACGACAGGGGCGTTGCGCCGGTAGACCGGCGGTAGCCGGTCTGTGATAGGCGTCGGAAGGACGTGGCGGAGGCGGTCGACGACCCCGACCGGCTCGGGATCGCCGCTCCAGTGGTCGGCGTCGATCTCGGAGTTCTCGGAGAAGCCGACGATGTAGAACTCCCTGTCGTCGAGGTCGATCGGCCGCTCTGCGAACAGCGCGGCGGCGCTGTAGGCGGCGACCATGACGACGACTTCGATCCAGTAGACGACGAGGATCTCGGCGACGCGCCAGCCGAGGAAGACGACGCCGGCGACCGGCAGGAGGTTGGCGACGAGCACGACCGCGAGCCCTCCGCGATCGCTCGCGGCGGGCGGCTGGAGGGCGAACATCACCCGACGTGGCGGTCGCGGCGGGCATAAATCCACGGAGAACCGGCGTCGGTGCGCAAGACGCCCCGACGCCCTTTTTGTGCGCTCCCCGCAATCCGGCGGCATGGCCGCCGACTTAGAAGAAAAGACGGACCGGTACGAGCGGATGCTCGCGGACGCGCTCGCGGTCGCGGAGCCCCGCCCGCCCGCGGGCACGCCGCTCGGCGCGGCCGCGGCCGACGTGGCCGAGATGGCCGAGTCGTACCTCGAAGACGGCCGGCACTTCCGCGAGGCGAGCGATCCGGTCAACGCGCTCGCGTCGTACTCGTACGGCTACGGCTGGCTCGACGCCGGCGTCCGGATGGGGCTGTTCGCGGTGCCGGACGACACCGAGCTGTTCACCACGTGAGTGCCCGGCCGTCGACGAACCGGAAATCGCCTTCGCGCCGTCGAGCGGCGGTCACGCGTCGTCGAGCCGCGAGCGCGCGGCGTCGCGCGCGTCTCCGACGACCGCGATCGCGTCCCCGCGCTCTATCGTCCCGTCCGAGACGATCCGCGCGCGGAGCCCGCCCCGGTGGACGAGCGCGTCGCGGATCCCCTCGCGGGCGAGGTGCCGTTCGAGGTACGAGCACGGCTCGCACAGTTCGACGCCCTCACAGACCGCGTCGCCGACGCGGAACCGCGCGCCCACGAGGCGGTTGAGTCCGACGCCGGCGGTCGTGAGATTCCGCCGGTGTTCGTCCGCGCCGACGGGGATCCCGTAGTCGCGCTCGACGGCGTCGAGCGTCTCGCGTTCGATGAGCGAGACCTCCCGGCTCACGTCGCGGGACGACTGCGAGTAGGTCCCGCGGTCCAGGAAGTACCGGTCGCCGCGAAGCCCGCGGCCCGAGACGGCCTCGACGCCGTCCCGTTCCTCCATGGGCGCGCCCGACTCGGGCGCGGTGTGGACGGCTTCGACCCGCCCGGTCATGCCCCGTGTCCTCCGGTCATGTTCCGTGTCCTCCGACCATGCGTGTGTCTCACGCCGACGGCGGAGAAAGCGGTTACGCCGTGTCACTGACTGCCGCGGCGGAGGGCTCGCCGACGGCGTGTCCGACCTCGCCCTCGCTCTGTGCGCTCACTTCGGCCCTCGCTCTGTGCGCTCGCGGAGCCTTCGCAACAGCCCTGCCGTCCCGTCCATGTACGACTCCGCTAAGACGGTGTCTGCGGCGTCGCGAGCGGTCGCGTCCGCGTTGGCGACGGCGTACGATTCGCCGGCGACGGCGAACGTGGAGGCGTCGTTCTCGCTGTCGCCGACGGCGACGAAGCCGTCCGTGGCGAGCCCGAGCGCGTCGGCGACCCGTTCGAGCGCTTGTCCCTTGCTCACGTCCGTCGATTTGACGTGGTACGCGTAGCCGGTGTCGACGACCTCGACGCCGTCGGCGTCGGCCGCGACCTCGCGCAACAGGCGTTCGTCGGCGTCGAGAGACAGCGCGACCTCCGTCTCGCGCCAGCGGTTGACGGTGTCGCCGTCCCCCCAGCCGATCTCGCCGCCGCGCGCCTCGAACGCCTCGACGACGGCGCGGGGCGCGGCCGGGTCACCGAGGATCGACGTGTCGCCGTCGACGTACGCGACCCCGCCGTTCTCCGCGATCACGGTCTCCGGGCGGCCGAGGAAGTGCGCCAGCGCGACCGGATACGGGAACGCCTTGCCCGTCGCGAACACGACCGGCGCGTCCCAGTCGGGGAGCAGTTCGAAGACGCGCGAGTCGATCCGGCCGCTCGCCGTCGTCAGCGTCCCGTCGATGTCTAACGCGAGGGGCGGAACCATACCGCGGATCGGAGCGACCGAGGCAACTGTCTTGCGTTCGGCGGCGAACGAGGGAGCCACCGCGGTTGTCGGAGGGCTACCGCGGTCGGCGGATGACGACCGCGGTCGGCAGAGGATGACCGGGGGCGGTGGGGCGCTGCCGAGGGCCGTGGGGCGCTAGCGGGGACGGTCGAACAGCTCGCGAAACACGAGCGTGGGGAACCGCGGAACGAGCCGGCTCGGGGGACGTCCCTTGCCGTCGCTTCGCGCGACGGTCACTCGGTCGAGGAGGCCGGCGTCGGCCAGCTCGTAGAGGACGCGGCGCACGGTCGAGGCCGACAGGTCGACGGTCGGCCGCGAGGCGATCGTCTCGGTCGCGGCGCTCACCGACTTCCGGTTCGACTCGGGAAGGCTCACGAGTTCGTAGAGGAGGCGCTTCCGGCTCTCCGAAAGCGAGAGGACGCGGCCGAGCGCGACGCCGGGCTTCGTGATCTCCTCGATGCCCGCGTCGAGGTCGCGCGGGCGGATCGTCGACGCTCCCTCGCGCTCGGCCGTGACCGCCGCCCCCGTGATCGCCGCGAGCGCGTCGTGGGCGTCTCCCTCCGCCCACTCGCTGACCTCGCGGATCTGGTCGTGACTGACCGCGTCGCGGCCGAGGCCGGTCGAACACCGGCTGGTCAGAAGCTCGACGAGGACGTGCCGGCGGTACGGCTCGAAGGCGACCGACTCCGACACCTCCCACTCGATCGCGTCGGGGGACTGCCGACCCAGACACACCGGGACGATGCCGCCGCCCACGTCGTCGAGCCAGTCGACGACGGTGATCGGATCGGGCGTCTCCGGTTCGTTCACGTGGTCGACCGCGACGACGAGGTCCGGGCCGGTCCGCATCGCGCTTCGGAGCTTCTCTGCGAGCCCCTCGGTGCTGACGCCGTGTTCCGGCACCGGTTCGTCGCTCACCGCGTCGAGCGTGGCGTGGTACAGCCGGAACCGCGTGGCCGACAGCCGCGCGTCGACGTAGACGAACCCCGGAAGCGTCGGCTCGATCGCTCGGGTCGACGTCTGGATCGCCCGTCGCGGGCCGCTGTGCGCCGCGAGCCGCTCGAACAGCGCAGAGACGATCGCGGACTTCCCGCTCCCCTTCGGGCCGTGAATGTAGGCGCTCGGGGGGAGCCCGCCGGAGAAGGCCGGCTCGAAGACGTCGAGCAGCCGCTCGAAGGCCGGTCCCCGGCCGACGGGCGAGTCGACGTGGGAGACCGGCGAAACGGCCTCAAGGTCGACGAGGACGCCGGCACCGATGTCGTATCCGAGCCGGCGCTCGATCCGGTCGTCGATGTTCACGGGTCACCGTCCATCGGCCGGGAATAAAACCGGACCGGAGCGTTGTCGGCGTCCCCCGAAGCGCCGCTCGCGGCGCTTTCGAGCGCGTCGGCGGGCGGTTCTCGAACTCGGCGTCTCGGTGGATCCTGTGGCGTGATCATGAGCGTTCGGTGGGTGCTACGCGGCTCGCGGCTCAGCGTCTCCGAGCGGCCGCGGAGGGCCGCGGGGACGGTCCGGCGACGCGTGCCGCGGCGGTCTCGCTCTCGGCCGCGAAACGGTCTCGCGATCGTCCTCAGAGGTAGCCCGCGTTGGGTAGTATCCCGAGGATCGAGAGGATCGCCACGGCGACCATCGCGATGGCGATAGCCATCGCGGGCGGGTCGACGTGCGTGCCGGAGTGCGAGTAGAACAGCCGCTGCGTGACCTCGCCGAGGAGGCCGCTCACGGCACCGAACGCGCCGGCGGCGAGCAGCGCGACGACGCTCCCGGCGATGGGGTCGACGACGACCGCGCCGACGGCACCGATCAGGGTGATGTGATGGGTCACCGGGAAGTTCTCGACGCCGAGCTGCAAGAACAGCAGGCTCATCGCCGAGATCGCGTAGCCGAGGAAGATGCTCCCCGTCTGGATCCAGATGTAGCCGCCGAGAAGGCCCCCGACGACGCCGATGACGGCGACGTTCAGCCACTTGTACTGCTGCGGGAGCCACGGCTCCGTCGCGAGCCGCCCGGCGTGTTCTTCCGGGCCGCCGTCCGCCTGCGGATGCGGCTCTTCGTTTTCGAACGGCGACATGTCGAGGTAACCGGAGCCGTTCGGCGATCCGACGATCGGATACCCGAACGCGGCCCGGGCGATGAACGCGCTCAACACGACCGTGAGCGCGATGGAGTCGGTCACGCCGGTGCCGCTCACGACGAGCAGGCTCGCGGACAGCTGGTTGATGACGACGCCGAGCACGCCGAATATCGCGCCCACGGCGAGGATGTCCGGCTTCGTGCCGAACGCGTACAGGATGTTCTTCCCGAAGTGGTAGTCCCACCCGGCGGGCTCCATCTCGGGGTACTTCTTGCCGGCGTACGCGGAGGCGGCCACGCCGCCCGCGAACGCGATGTGCGGCCCGGTGATGGCCCCGAAGCCGAGGACGCCGGTGATGCCGGTGGCGAGCTGTCCGGGTTCGATAGCACCGATCTGGCCGGTCACTTGCCGTTGCAGAATTGCGACGCCCTCACCGAGGAACACGACGAAGCCCGTGAAGACGAACGCCGGCAGCGCGCCGATCGCGGCACCGAACGCGCCGCCCGCGAGCGCGGTGATGATGAGGAGCAGGAACTGCTCGACCGGCATCCCGATGACCGGGACCGTCAAGAGGAGTCCACTCATGATCTACTCCTCCTGTGCCCAGTCGAGCGACTTCTCGACGGCGTCGCCCCAGCGGTCGTACAGCGGGTCGACCTCCGACTGGCTCTTTTCGGGCGTGAACTCGCGGTCGACCTGCCAGTTGTCGCGGAGTTCGTCGACGGTGTCCCAGTAGCCGACGGCGAGCCCGGCGGCGTACGCGGAGCCGAGCGCGGTCGTCTCGTCGACTTCCGGTCGGGCGATGTCCGTCTGGATGATGTCGGACTGGAGCTGACAGAGGAAGTTGTTCTTCACCGCGCCGCCGTCGACGCGGAGGCTCGTCGTCTCCACGCCGGAGTCGGCCTCCATCGCCTCCGCGACGTCGCGCGTCTGGTAGGCGATCGATTCGAGCGTGGCGCGGACGATGTGTTCCTTGCTCGTGCCCCGGGTCATCCCGACGATGGTGCCGCGGGCGCGACCGTCCCAGTGGGGCGCGCCGAGCCCCGTGAACGCCGGGACCATGTAGACGCCGTCGGTCGAATCGACCGACCGAGCGAGCTCTGCGGTCTGTGCGGCGTTGTTGATCAGGTCGACGTCCTCTAACCACTCGATCGCGGCACCGGTGATGAAGATCGAGCCTTCGAGCGCGTACTGAACCGGCTCGCCGGACATCTGGAAGCCGATGGTCGTCAGGAGTCCGTGGTCGGACTCGACGGCGTCGGTGCCCGTGTTCATCAGGTAGAAGGAGCCGGTGCCGTACGTGTTCTTGGCGTCGCCCTCGTCGAAGCAGGTCTGCCCGAACAGCGCGGCCTGCTGGTCGCCCAGCGCGCCGGCGACGGGGACCTCCTCGCCGAGGAAGCCGTCCGCGTCGGTGTGGCCGTAGTACTCCTCGTCCGAGGAGGGGCGTACTTCGGGCACCATCTGCTTCGGCACGTCGAACTCCTCCAGCAGTTCGTCGTCCCACTCCAAGTCCCGGATGTTGTACAGCATCGTCCGGGAGGCGTTGGTGACGTCCGTGATGTGGTTGCCCGTGAGGTTATAGATGAGCCACGAGTCGATCGTCCCCATCACCAGCTCGCCGTCGCGGGCGCGGTCGCGGAGGTCGCCGCCGCGGGAGCTCTGCATCTTGAGCGGCTCCGCGTTGTCGAGGATCCACTCGGTCTTGGTCGCGGAGAAGTACGCGTCTGCTTCGAGGCCGGTCTTCTCGCGGATCTCCTCGACCATGTCCGCCTCCTGCAGTTCCTCGACGCGGTCGGTCGTCCGACGGTCCTGCCAGACTAAGGCGTTGTGGACCGGCTTGCCGGAGTCCTTGTCCCAGACGATCGTCGTCTCGCGCTGGTTCGTGATCCCGATCGCGTCGAGCTGGTCCGCTTCGAGCCCCGCGTCCGCGAGGCCGTCGAGGACCACCTGCTGCGTGTTCTCCCAGATCTCGATCGGGTCGTGTTCGACCCAGCCGGGATTGGGGTAGATCTGTTCGTGTTGTTCGTAAGCGTTCGCGACGACCTGCCCGCCGTGGTCGAACACCATAAAGCGGGTGCCAGTCGTCCCCTGGTCTATCGCACCGACGTACTGTGTCATGTGTTTGATCCCTCCTGTGGCGCTGGTCCGGTCTCGACGGCGACGGTCGCAAACGGCGTCGCGGTGGTCGACCGGACCACCGCCACCGTCCGGAACACGCCGCGGCGTCCCCCCTGCGGCGTTCGCCGCAGACCCCGCGTTCGGCGGCGAGACCGACTCGTCGCCCGAACGCGAGCACGTCGCCATCGCCGACGCGACATATCTTCACGGAAGCTACCACGCCGTTCGTGAACATAACGTACTACCATAATAAACTTCCCGTTAAAATCTCGATTGAGCGCCGTATGAAAAAGACAGTATATAATCTTCTCGGTGACTCTGCCCGACAACCTATATGAATAACTCGTATCGTTACCCGCGGTAGTAGGTAGGAGATAAAGTAAAGTGGGCAGGGTCCAAGCGATACGCATGGACAGACAGGTGGACGTCGTCGTCGTCGGTGGGGGTTCGACGGGATGCGGCGTCGTCAGGGACCTTGCGCGGCGGGGGCTGGAGGCGGTCCTCGTCGAGAAGGGGAACCTGACGCACGGGACGACGGGGCGCATGCACGGACTGTTACACAGCGGGGGGCGGTACGCCGTCTCAGACCAGAAGAGCGCCCGCGAGTGTATCGAGGAGAACCGCGTGCTCCGCGACATCGCGGCCCACTGCGTCGAGGAGACCGGCGGGCTGTTCGTGAAGCGACCGGAGGACTCGGAGGAGTACTTCCAGGAGAAACTGGAGGGGTGTCGCGCGTGTGACATCCCTGCGGAGGTGATCGACGGCGACGAGGCTCGCCGACGCGAGCCGTACCTCGCGCGAGACGTGGAGAAGGCGATCGCGTTACCCGACGGCGCGGTCGACCCGTTCCGGCTCTGCGTGTCGAACGCGGCCGACGCCCGCGAGCACGGCGCGCGGATCGAGACCCACGCGCCGGTCACCGACGTGCTCGTCGAGAACGGCGAGGTCGTCGGCGTCGAGATCGAACACGAGACGGGCCCCGGCAAGCGCGTCCACCGCGAGCCGGGGGCGACGGAGGAGATCCGCGCGCGCCACGTGGTCAACGCCACCGGCGCGTGGGCGGGCAACGTCGGCGAGATGGCCGGCGTCGACGTGGAGGTACGCCCCTCGAAGGGGGTGATGACGGTGATGAACACCCGGCAGGTCGACACCGTGATCAACCGCTGCCGGCCGAAGGGCGACGCCGACATAATCGTTCCCCACGAGACCGCCTGCATCCTCGGAACGACCGACGAGGAGGTCGACGACCCCGAGGACTACCCCGAGGAGGACTGGGAGGTCGACCTGATGATCGAGACGCTCTCCGAGCTGGTGCCGGAGCTCAAGAACGCCCGGACGCTCCGGTCGTTCTGGGGCGTCCGGCCGCTGTACGAGCCGCCGGGCACGGGCACCGAGGACCCGACCGACATCACGCGCGACTACTTCCTCTTGGACCACGGCGACCGCGACGACCTCCCGGGGATGACGACCATCGTCGGCGGGAAGCTCACCACCTACCGGATGATGGCGGAGTCCATCTCCGATCACGTCTGCGACGCGCTCGGCCACGAGGCGACCTGCGACACCGCCGACGCGCCGCTGCCCGGCTCCGAGAGCCCGGCGCGGATGAACGAGCTGATGGACGAGTTCGGCCTCCGGTCGCCGGTCGCCCGGCGGTCGGGCCAGCGGCTCGGGTCGCGCGCCGAGGACGTGCTGGAGGGCGTCGACCCCAACCCCGTCGTCTGCGAGTGCGAGGGCGTCACGCGCGCGGAGGTGCGGGACGCGATCGACGAGGCAGGCAGCGACCTCAACGCGGTCCGGCTCCGGACCCGCGCCTCGATGGGCAACTGTCAGGGCGGGTTCTGCTCACACCGGATCGCCGCGGAGCTCGCTCGGGAGTACCCGGAACCGGTCGTCCGCGACGCCGAAGACGAGCTGTATCAGGAGCGCTGGAAGGGACAGCGGCACGCGCTGTGGGGCCGGCAGCTCTCGCAGGCGATGTTGAACCACCTGCTGCACGCGACGACGATGAACCGCGACGGCGACCCGGCGAGCCTCGACGGCTCGGTGGACTTCGGCGCGTTCGACGCCGGTGCCGACGCCGACGCGGCCGGCTCGGACGGCTCCGAACCCGCCGGAACCGCCGCGGCCGACGGCGGCCGGGTCGGCGAGAACGCCGCGACGGACGGGGTGACCGATGGCGATCGATAGCGACGTGCTCGTCGTCGGCGGCGGCCTAGCGGCGGTCGCGGCGGCGGTCGCGGCGGCCCGCGAGGGCGCGGACGTGCGGCTCGTCTCGCACAAGTCGAGCACGCTCCGGCAGGCCTCCGGGCTGATCGACGCGCTCGGCTACGTCCCGGCGACCGAGCCCGCGACGCCGCTCCGAGAGGGGCCGCCGACGGCGGGCCGCGAACTCGACCGCGACGAGTGGCCGGACCCGGAGGGGCCGCTTTCCGACCCGTTCGAGGGGATCGAACGGCTTCCCGACTCGCATCCGTACCGGATCGTCGGCGCGGACGCGCTCCGCGAGGGGCTCGCGCTCTTCGACGACCTCGCCGGCGACGCCTACCGCGGGGGCCACACCGACCGCAACGCCCTCGTTCCGACGTTCGGCGGGAGCGTGAAGCCGACCGCGCGGTACCCCGCGTCCGCCGAGGCGGGACTCGCGAGCGACCCGCGGCCGACGCTCATCGTCGGGTTCCGGTCGCTCACGGAGTACGACGCGCGGGCGTTCGCGGGGCGGCTGGAGGCCGCCGGCGTCCCGTTCGACGTCGCCGGCGCGGAAGTCGAGTTCGCGGAGGCGTTCCGCGCCGACACGAAGGTGACGCGGGTCGCGAAGGCGCTCGACCACGACGAGGAGATCGAGGGGACGCCCGCTCGCGAGGCGCTCGCGAGGGCGGTCGCGCCGCACCTCCACGACGCCGAAGACGAGGCGGGCGGCGTCGAGCGCGTCGACCGCGTGGGGTTCCCGGCGTTCCTCGGCGACGACCGCGGCGACGAGGTCCGCGCCGAGCTCGCCGACCGGCTCGGCGCGGACGTGTTCGAGATTCCGATGGGGCCGCCGAGCCTGCCGGGGCTCCGGCTCGAAGACCGGCTGTACGACGCGCTCGCCGACGCCGGCGTCCGGTTCGAGACCGGCAACCCCGTCGTGGGGATCGACGCGGCCGCAGACGGGCGGATCGAGACCGTCTCGGTCGACCGGAAGGGCCGGGAGACGCCGTACGGCGCGGACGCGTTCGTGCTGGCGACGGGCGGACTCGTGGGCAAGGGGCTCGACTCCGACCGAGAGGGCGTCCGCGAGCCCGTCTTCGACCTGCACGTCGACCAGCCGGCGGACCGCTACGACTGGTTCGTCGACGACGCGTTCGGCGACCAGCCGTACGCCCGGTTCGGAGTGCGTCCCGACGAGCGGTGTCGGCCGCTGGACGCGGACGGGGGGGTACAGTACGAGAACGTCTTCGCGGCCGGCGGGGTCGTCGGCGGCGCGGACGTGGCGAGAGAGAAATCCGCGAGCGGGGTGTCGCTCGCGACCGGCGTGACGGCCGGACGAGAGGCGGCGACGGAGGCGAACGAATGACACGAGACACACGAACCGACGAGGACGACGGGAGAGAGACGACCGGCGAACCGGGAGAGACGACCGACGACTCGGACGAAACGCCGCGTCCGGGGCCGGGCGTGCCCCGGGTCGGCCGCGACGAGCAGCCGTCGATCTTCGTCCCGGACGAGGGGGACTCGGCGGGGGGAGACGCGGCGCGGCTTTCGGACCGCGCCGCCACCGACGGCGGCGTCGAGAGCGCGACCGGCGGCTCCGATTCGGCCGAGCTCGACCCCGACGCCTACGACCCGGTCGACGTGTTCCCCGGCGGCGACCTCGACCTGAGGGAGGGCGCGGACTCCTGTTACAAGTGCACGAGCTGTGACACCTCCTGTCCGGTCGCCGAGGTCGACGAGGAGTTCCCGGGGCCGAAGTTCCAGGGACCGGAGCAGTGGCGGCTCAAGCGCAAGGACGACCACGACATCGACGAGTCGATCACGTCGTGTTCGAACTGCATGCGGTGTGACTCCGCGTGTCCCTCCTCTGTGCCGCTCTCGCAGATGCACAACGAGGCGCGGGGGCAGTTCGTCGAAGAGCAGATGGAGAAGCTCTCGCGGGAGTACGTTCGCAATCGGATCCTCTCGAACTACCGCTTTTTCGCCTCCATCGCGAGCAAGGTCCCGCGGCTGGCGAACGCGGCGGCGAAGATCCCGGGCGCGATGACGCTCGGCGAGAAGGTGCTCGGGATCGCCGGCGAGCGCGACTTCCCCGAGTTCGCCACCCAGACGTTCCGCGAGTGGTGGCGCGAGCGCGGCGGCGCGCAGGTCGAGAACCCGGACAAGCGGGTGGCGTACTTCCACGGCTGCTACTCGAACTACAACACCCCAGAGGTCGGCAAGGCCATGGTGCGGGTGTACGAGCACTTCGGGTACGAGGTCATGGTGCCGCCCCAGAAGTGCTCCGGGACGCCGATGTTCGCGAACGGGATGTTGAAAGACGCCCGGAGACACGCGGAGACGAACGTCGAGAACCTCGTCGAGGCGATAGGCGAGGGCGCGGACGTGATCGCGTCGTGTACCTCCTGTTCGCTCTCCTTGCGACAGGAGTACCCCGAACTGTTCGACATCCACGGGATCGAGGACGTCTCCGAGCACACCTTCGAGGCGCTCGAATACCTCCGGATCCACGAGGATCTGGAGGGTGAGCTGGCGGACACCGAGCTCGCCGACGAGCAGTCGTTCGCGTACCACGCGCCGTGTCACGCCCGCAACCAGGGACTCTCTCGGCAGGCCGTCGAGACGTTCCGCGACGTGGAGGGCGTCGAGATGGAAGACGTCGGCGACTCCTGTTCCGGCATCTCCGGGACCTACGGCTGGAAAGAAGAGAAGTACGAGAAGTCGATGGAGATCGGCGCGGAGATGTTCGAGCACATGGAGGACGCCGAGGGCGACGTGGGGATGACCGAGTGTCCGACCTGCGCGATGCAGATGGAACACGGCACGGGCTACGAGATCAGACACCCGCTCCAACTGCTCGAAGACACGGTCGCCTGAGAGGTCCAGCGAACGAGAACGCGTCGGTGAGTGACCGACGCGCAGACTGAAAAATCCCCGGCCTGACGGCCCTCGACCGCCGTTTTTCAAAACGGATAACCGCGAGCCAATACTTATACGAGATTCACCCGGAACACGTTTCGTGACGCTCGAACAGCTCCTCGACCGCTTCGACGGCGTCGAGCGATCCCTCGTCGTGGTCAACCGGACCGACCCCGACCCCGTGTTGAACATGCTCGTCGACACGTTCGGGGACGACGGGGTGACCGTGATCGACGGACAAGCGGTGGGAGAGACGACGGGGGAGAGGCGATCGGCGGACGGCGAAGGGTCAGAGGACACGGGCACCCACGCCCGGAAGCGGGCGGACGGCGCGGGAACGGAGGCGGCAGACGGGGCAAGGACGGAGGCGGCAGACGGCGCGAGAACGGAGGCGGCCGACGGCACGAGAACGGAGGCGGACCGCAGAGCAGTCTCCTCTGGGGCGACGCGCGACAGCGGCCTCACCGCGAGCGAGTTCACCGCGATACGGACCACCGGGGACGACCCCGAGGCCGCGCCCGATCTCGTGATCGACGCGGAGGAGCTGCGTCGGAACGACGCGGTGTCGTTCGACGGCGACAGTCTGGCCGACGTCGAGAACCTCGCGCTCCTCGTCGAGGGCGACGAGGTGATAGCGGGGTCGACGCTCGGCGAACTGGGTGACGCCGTGCTTTTCGTCAACTCCGACCTCTATATCACGGGCAGCCGCCCCATCGCCGACCTCGATCTCCCGGCCGTCATCTCCGGGCTCGACGACACGCTGTTCACGCTGCGGGGCTATCCGGAATCGAACAGACAGAAACTGCTTCTCATCACCATCTCTCGGTTCATCGAACGCGCCGCGTGGATCGCCGGGAACGGCACGCTCCGCTCGTCGTTCCAGCGGCTCTCCCGTCTCGACGACGAGGTCGGAACCCGAGACGTGTACGAGCGCGTTGCCGGCGGCGGAGTCGAGACGCACCTCTACGGCGTGCCCGACGACGTGCCGAACGGGCTCGACGCGACGATTCACAGCGGCTACACGCCGGATTACACCGACAGCTGGTTCGTCGTGTACCGGCCGCCGGACGGACCGCGGCCGGTCGGGCCGGACGCGGGTGCCGATATCAAGCGCGGGCTCGAAGGCGGCGTCGCCCTCCTCGCGGTCGAGTCGGAACCGCGCGTCTGGCGCGGGCTCTGGTCGTTCGAGCCGGATCGCGTCCGCGCGATTCACCGGTACATCGATCGAAACCTGTAGCCGCCGGGGCGCGTCCCGCGACCGTCGCGGCGAGGCGACCGAGTAAATACCACGTCGCCCGCGTCGTGAATCCAACCCGTGAGTTCATATTCTCCGAGCGGTGACGGACGGTCATGTTCACGGAGCGGTCGGACCTCCTCGCGGGCGACGACCCACTTCGCGGCTACGGTATCGCGGTGACGCCGGGCCGGGAGGGGCCGCTCCTTTTCGTCGCCGGCTACGGAGAGCCGAACCGCCTGTACGCCCGCGACGGCGACCGCTTCGTCGACACCGCCTGCGGGATCGTCGCCGACGGGACCCGCCACGGGATGGGCGTCTGCGCCGCCGACCTCGACGCCGACGGCTGCGAGGAGGTGTACGTACACAACTGCGCGAGAGGGGTCGACGGCGGCGATCCGGACCTGCTCTTGAGCCGGGTCGAATCGGATCGGTTCCGCTGGACCGACGTGTTCGCTCTCGACGTCAACGCGGACCGCCTCGACGTCCGCGCCGGGCGCTCCGTGGCCGCGCTCGACCGCCTCGGAACGGGACGATACGGGGTCGCCGTCTCCGGATACGCCGCACCGCTCGCGTTCTACGAGCTCGGCGACGACGGGGAGATAACGGACATGGCAGAGGCCGTCGGCCTCACGGTCGAGGGCGGCTGTCGCTCGCTGCTCTCGATTCCCGACTGCTCCGGCGAGGGCGACCTGTTCGCCGGCGTCGAGCGGGGAGCGAACCGGCTGTTCCGGAACGAGGGGGGCCACTACGACGGGTCCGGCGACGTCCCGGCGCTCGCGGACCCGGCCGGCGACACCCGCGGTGCCGCGCTCGTCGACGAGGGCGGCGCGTTCGCGTTCGCCATCGGCAACGAGGACGGGCCGAACCGCCTCCTCCGCCGCACCGAGTCCGGGTCGTTTTCGGACGTGGCGACGGACTCGCTCCGGGGTCCTCGGCGCGTCCGAACGGTCGTCGCCGCCGACTTCGACAACGACGGCCGCGAGGAGCTGTTTTACAACGCCGCCGGCGAGCCGAACCGCCTCTACGAGCGCGTCGAAGAACGGGCCACCGACCGGACCGACCGGGCCGACGCCGGCGAGGACGCGCGCTGGCGGCGCGTCGACCCCGGGCCCGCAGCCGAGCCGGACGGGTTCGGTACGGGAGCGGTCGCCGCCGACCTCGACGGCGACGGGGTCCTCGAACTGGTCGTCGTCCACGGCGAGGTCGCCGCACAGCCGATCACGGTGTACCGACATTCGGACGCCGCGGACGCCGACTGGCTTCGGATCCGGCCCTCGACGCGGTACGGAGCCCCCGCCCGCGGCGCGGTCGTCAGCCTCGATACGACGGACGGAACCCAGTGCCGCGCGATCGACGCCGGCGGGGGCTGTCTCTGTCAGACCGAGCCGGTGGCGCACTTCGGCCTCGGGGACGCGACGCCCCTCAGCGCGACCGTCCGCTGGCCGGACGGCCGCGAACGGACCCTGACCGATCTCCCGACGAACGCGTCGATCGGCGTCGAACACCCGTCGAACCTGGCCGTGACGCGACGGCGCGGCGGTCGAGTCGGCGGGTCGTCGGCGGGGCGGTGACCCCGCGGCGACAGTCGACCCGTCCGCCAGCGACCCGCCGCCGCTTATAATCCCGCGTCCCGATACGCCTGTATGGACGGAGACGCCACCGTCGTCGGCGGCGGGCTAAGCGGGCTCGTCGCGGCGGCCCGACTCGCGGACGCGGGCGCGGACGTGACGCTTCTCGAACGCCGCCCGGAGGTCGGCGGCCGCGTGCGGACCGAGACGGTCGACGGATTCACGCTCGACCGCGGGTTCCAGGTGCTTTTCACGGGCTATCCCGCCGTCGAGCGCGAACTCGGCTCCGACGGGGTCGACGACCTCGACCTCCGGCGGTTCGCTCCCGGCGCGACGATCTGTCGACCGGGGTCGCGCGCGGTGCTCGCCGATCCGATCCGCGACCCCCGGCACGCGCTCGCGTCGCTGCGAAACGACGAGGTGTCGTTCTCTGACAAGTTCCGGACGCTCGCGCTCCGGTACGACCTCGACCGACGGAACGAGAGCGACTTCTTCTCCGGACCGGACGCGTCCATCCGCGAGTACCTCCGCGACTGGGGGTTCGCCGACGACTACCTCGCGAACTTCGTCGAGCCGTTCTACGGCGGGATCACCCTCGACCGCACGCTGTCGACCTCCAAGCAGGTCTTCGAGTACACGTTCCGCGCGATGAGCCGCGGCGCGATCGGCGTGCCGGCGGCGGGGATGGCGGCGCTCCCCGAGGCGCTCGCCGATCGCGCCCGGTCGGCGGGCGTCGAGATACGGACCGACGCGGCCGTCGAGTCGGTCCGAGCGGCGGGCGGCGGGCGGCTCCCCTTCCGAGGCGGAGCGTCCGCCGGGCGCGCCGTCGTCGAGCTCGAAGACGGCTCGACGCGCGAGAGCGACGCGGTCGTCGTGGCCGCGTCGCCGCCGGAGGCCCGCGAGCTTACCGGCGTCGACGCGATCCCCACGGAGGGCGTCCCCAACGTCACCGGTTGGTACGCGCTGCCGGCGGACGCGGCCCCCGATGCCGGCTCCCGGATCCTGCTCAACGCCGCCGGCGAGTCGCCGAACGCGGTCGTGCCGATGTCGACGGTCGCGCCGGAGTACGCGCCCGACGGTCGGGCGCTGCTCGCGGCGACGTTCCTCGGCGACGGACCGCTACACCGCCCCGCGGACGCGCTCCGCGACGACGTCCGCGACGCGCTTCGCGCGTGGTTCCCGG
The DNA here is from genome assembly GCF_024494575.1 of Halorubrum salinum. GTDB lineage: Archaea > Halobacteriota > Halobacteria > Halobacteriales > Haloferacaceae > Halorubrum > Halorubrum salinum. The sequence goes on along the minus strand of NZ_JANHDO010000005.1, from coordinate 105,338 downwards.
AGGGCGACTTCGCCGACTTGGAGACCGTCGACGTCCACCGGATCCGGTTCGCGCAGTTCGCACAGCCGCCGGGCGTCCACGCGGCGCTCCCCGACACGGACGACCCCGAGGGGCCGGTCGTGCTCGCCGGCGACTACACGGAGTGGTCGTCGATTCAGGGAGCGATGGAGAGCGGGAGGACGGCGGCGGAGGCGGCGCGAACGTACCTGTAGGCTCGTGTGGCCGCGCGTTCCCGCTTCTCGCTACTCCCGCAGGAACGCGTCCTCGCCGTGCTCGTCGACCGCGGCGAGCAGTGCGTCGCGCTGGCGGCGGACCTCCGGCGGGAGTTCGGCGTAGGCGTGATCGAACATGTCCGCGGGGTCGGCCTCGACCGATTCCGCGGCGTCGATGGCGTCTGCGACGACCTCGTCCGCCTCCTCGCGGACCGCCGCGACGCCCTCGTCGTCGATCCGGCCCGTCTCGCGGAGGAACGTTTCCATCCGATCGATCGGGTCGAGCGCGCGCCACGGATCGACCTCCTCTTCGTCGCGGTAGACGGTGGGGTCGTCGGCGGTCGTGTGCGCGCCGAACCGGTACTCGACGAACTCGATGAGCGCGGGACGAGGGTGGGCGTCGTCGGACGCAGTGGCGTCCGTCCCGTCACCGCCCGCCCGCGCTCGCTTCGCCGCCTCGCGCGTGACCGCGTAGCTCGCCAGCGGGTCCATCCCGTCGACGCGGACGCCGTCGAAGCCGTAGGCGTCCGCCTTCTGCGCGAACGTCTCGCTCGCGGTCTGGTCCGACTCGGGGATCGAGATGGCCCAGCCGTTGGCGTGACAGCAGAACAGCGTGGGGGTGTCGAACACGCCGGCGAAGTTCATCGCCTCGTGGAAGTCGCCCTCGCTCGTCGCGCCGCCCCCGAAGTGGCAGGCGACGATCCGGTCCTCGTCGCGGTAGTCGAACGCCCACGACGCGCCGACCGCGTGCGGAATGTGCGCACCGATGCCGATGTTCAGCGGGAAGACGTTGCCCGCGGCGATCGCCTCCGTGCCGACCTCGTGGCCCATCCAGTAGGGGAGGTACTCGGTGAGCAGGTCGCGGACGACGATCGCGCCGTGCTCGCGGTACTGGTAGCTGATGAGATCGCGGTCCGCGAGCGCGTGCGTCGAGCCGACGGCGGACCCCTCTTGTCCCGCACAGGGCGCGTACGTCCCGATCCGGCCCTGTCGCTGGAGGCTGACCGCGCGCTCGTCGAACCGCCGGGTGACGACGAGGTCGCGGTAAATCGCCCGAAACCGGTCGTCAGAGAGGTCGGGAACGGTCGCGTCCGGGAGCGGACGCCCGTCCGCGTCGAGCACCCGGACCACGTCCTCGTCGGCGAGCGGGTCGGTCCCGTGTTCGTCCATGTCGTATCGATCTGCGCCGAGGTCAAAGGAGTTAGCGGTCGGGAAGGGGGAGACGCCGCGTGCGTTCGTCCGAGCGTTTTGGAGGAATTTATACCGACCGCGCACCCTCTCCCGGTATGATATTGTCGGACGCGGACATCCTCTCCCGGCTCGCGGACGGGGACCTCGCGATCGAACCCCTCGACGACGTCGACCAGCAGGTCCAGCCGGCCAGCGTCGACCTCCGGCTCGGCGAGCGGTTCTTGGAGTTCCAGCGGACCAACATCCCGTGTATCCACCCGACGGAGGCCGCCGAGGTCGGCGAGTACGTCACGGAGACCACCGTCGATCAGGGCGACGAGTTCATCCTTCACCCCGGCGACTTCGTCCTCGGTACGACCGCGGAGCGCGTCGCGATCCCAGACGATCTCGTCGCGCACGTCGAGGGGCGCTCCTCGCTCGGCCGATTGGCGATCGTCGTGCACGCGACTGCCGGGCTCTGTGACCCCGGATACGAGGGACAGATCACCCTCGAGCTCTCGAATCTCGGGACCGCGCCCGTCGCGCTCTCGCCGGGGATGCGCGTCTCACAGCTCACGTTCACGGAGCTCACCTCCGCGGCAGACAGGCCGTACGGAGCGGAGCGCGGCTCGAAGTACCAGAACCAGGACGGCCCGCAGGCCTCGCGGATCGGCGACGATCCGGAGTTCTCGGACGGCGGCTCGGAGGGCGACTCCCGATGAGGTTCATCGAGGAGGTCGTCGTCGACGAGTTCTTACCCACGGTGCGCTCGATGCTCGCCGAGGACCTCCGCGAGCGGGGGTTCACGCAGCTGGAAGTCGCTGACGCGCTCGGGATCTCGCAGTCTGCGGTCTCGAAGTACGCCCACGGCGAGGTCGCCAGACACGAGCGCGTCGTCGCCGACGACCGGGTCCGCGACCTCGTCGACCGCGTCGGCGAGGGACTCGCCGCTGGCGACCTCACGCCCGTCGGCGCGCTCGTCGAGATCGAGGTGCTGATCCGCCGGCTCGAGGAGGGCGACCTGCTCGCCGACCTCCACGAGGAGGCGATGCCGGCGCTGTCGGACGCCGACGTCGAGTTCTCCGTCCACGACCCGGACAGCGGGCTCCGCGAGCGCGAGCGCGTCCTCGGGTCGGTCCGGCGCGGGCTCCGCACCCTGACGAACGCGTCGGGGTTCGCGGGCCTGATCCCGAACGTCGGCGCGAACGTCGTGGAGTGTCTCGACGACGCGGCGACCGTCGACGACGTCGCCGCCGTCCCCGGCCGGCTCGTCGACGTGAAGGGGCAGGCGATGGTCCCGGGCGAGCCGGAGTTCGGCGTGAGCGAGCACGTCGCGAGCGTCCTGCTCGCCGCCCGCGAGGCCGGATCGACCGCCCGGGGCGCGGTGAACCTCCGGTACGGTCCCGAGACCGTCGAGACGCTCGCCGACTCGTACCCGACCGTCGAGTTCGATCCGGAGCGCCCGACGCGCGAGGCGGTACGGGAGGCGGTCGCGGCCGCCGACCTCTCAGCAGAGAGCGACGACGGACCGCTCGTCTGCTATCAGACCGGCGCGGTCGGCATCGAGCCGATCATCTACGTCCTCGCGCCGACCGCGTCCGAGGCGGCCGCGATCGTCCGGAAAATCGTGTGAGCGAGACGCGACTGGCGGCTGCTCCCATCTGTGGACGGTTCGTGATCGGTCTTCATTACCGTCCCGGACGAAGGTGACGTATGAGCGATCTCGACGCAGTTCGGATGGACGCAGACGAGCGCGACGAGTTCCTGGGACGGGCGGGAACGGGGGTCCTCTCGCTGTCGACGGGCGACGGCGATCCCCCGCACTCGGTTCCTGTCTCGTACGGGTACGATCCGGTCGACGCGGTGTTTTACTTCCGACTGGCCGTCGGAGAGGAGAGCGGAAAGGCGGAGCCGACGGAGCGCGACGCCACGTTCGTCACCTACGGGGAGCGCGGCGACCGGTGGAAGAGCGTGGTCGCGAGCGGCCGATTGGTGTCGACGGCGGACGAGTCCCTCTCGACCGAGGCGCTCGCCGGACTCGAACGGACGAGCCGGATACCGATAGTCGACGTCTTCGGTAAACCCACGAATCAAGTGACCTTCGAGTTCTACCGGCTCGATCCCGACCGACTCACCGGTCGGGCCGAACGGTCGATGGAGCCCTGACGAGCGGCTCCCGGACGCCGTCGCGGTCGGTCGCGTACTCGCGATCGGTCGCGTGCGGCACTCGTTGGCACGGCCGGGTGCGGCCTCGCACTCACGGGGGGATCCGCCTCGATCGCACCCGGAAATCAGGGGGCTTTAGGCCCGTATCCACGACAACACGAACACCCACCACATGAGCCACGACGACTTTCCCACCGACCACCCGGCGGTGGTGACCTGTGGACTGCCGTACGCCAACGGCGACCTCCACATCGGCCACCTCCGCACCTACGTCGGCGGCGACGTGTTCAGCCGCGCGCTCGACCGCCTCGGACAGGAGACCGCGTTCGTCTCCGGCTCCGACATGCACGGCACGCCCGTCGCGGTCAACGCCGAGAAGGAGGGCGTCTCGCCCGAGTCGTTCGCGCTCGACTGGCACGAGACGTACGCCGAGACGTTCCCGAAATTCAACGTCGAGTTCGACAACTACGGCCACACGCACGACGAGACGAACACGGAGACGACCCAAGGGCTCGTCCGCGACCTAGCGGACGGCGGTCACCTCTACGAGAAGGAGATCATGGTCGCGTACGACCCCGTCGACGACCAGTACCTCCCCGACCGGTACGTCGAGGGGACCTGCCCGTACTGCGGCGCGCACGCCCGCGGCGACGAGTGCGACGAGGGATGTCAGCGCCACCTCGAACCCGGCGAGGTCGAAGACCCCGTCTCGACGATCACCGGCAACCCCGCCGAGTACCGCGAGCGCACCCACAAGTTCTTCGAGGTCTCCGCGTTCGCCGACTACCTCTCCGAGTTCCTCGATCGCTTGGAGGGGACCTCTAACGCACGGAACCAGCCCCGCGAGTGGATCGATCAGGGGCTCCAAGACTGGTGTATCACCCGCGATATGGACTGGGGGATCGACTACCCCGGAGAGAACCCGCAGGACCTCGTCTTGTACGTCTGGGTCGACGCCCCCATCGAGTACATCTCCTCGACCAAACAGTTCTCGGAGCGGGTCGGCGCGGACGCCTTCGACTGGGAGGCGGCGTGGAAAGAGGGCGCGCACGACGCCCACCCCGAGGGCGGCGAGATAATCCACGTCATCGGCCGCGACATCATCCAGCACCACACGATCTTCTGGCCGGCCATGCTGGAGGCGACCGACCACGCCGAGCCGCGCGCGGTGATGGCGAGCGGGTTCGTCACGCTCGGCGGCAAGGGCTTTTCCACGAGCCGCGACCGCGCCGTCTGGGCCGACGAGTACCTGGAGGAGGGATTTCACCCCGACCCGCTGCGCTACTACCTCGCGACCAACGGCGGGTTCCAGCAGGACGTCGACTTCTCGTGGGAGAAGTTCGCAGACCGCGTGAACACCGAACTCGTCGGGACCGTCGGCAACTTCCTCTACCGGTCGCTGCTGTTCGCCCACCGCAACTACGACGAGGCCCCGATCGCCGAGGCGACGAGCGACGAGGTCGAAGGGCGGATCGACGAGGCGATAGCCGACGTCGAGGCGGCCGTCAACGACTACTCGGTGCGGGCGCTCGGCGACGCCGTCACCGACCTCGCGCGCTTCGGCAACGAGTACATCCAGCGGAGCGAGCCGTGGAAGCTCGTCGACGACGAGCCGGAGGAGGCCGCGCAGGTCATCCACGACTGCGTCGCGGTCGCGAAGGCGATCGCGGTCCTCTTCGAGCCGATCGCCCCCGAGAAGTGCGAGCGCCTCTGGGACCAGCTCGGCGAGGACGGCTCCGTCCACGAGGTCACCGTCGAAGCCGCTCGCGAGGGCCCCGCGGGCGACCTCGCGGAACCGACCGAGCTGTTCGCACAGATCGAAGACGAGCGCGTCGAGGCGCTGAACGAGAAGCTCGAATCGCGCGTCGCCGAGGCGGAAGCCGGCGACGGCGGCGACGCTGACGACGGCGAGGACGGCGACGCGACCGACGGAGACCACGACGACACCGACGACATGACCGACATCGAACCCCTCAGCGACGACCGCATCGGCTTCGACCAGTTCCAGGAACTCGACATCCGGGTCGGCCGGATCGAAGAGGCCGAGGGCATCGAGGGCGCGGACGACCTCCTCAAGCTCCGCGTCGACCTCGGTGCGGAGACGCGGACGATCGTCGCGGGACTCAAACGGCTCCACGACGTCGACGACCTGCCCGACACGAAGGTGATCGTCCTCGCGAACATGGAGAAGGCGGAGCTGTTCGGCGTCGAGTCGAACGGGATGGTGCTCGCGGCCGGCGAGGAGGCCGACCTCCTGACGACCTACGAAGACGCCGCTCCCGGAACGAAGGTGAAGTGAGGCGAGACGGGGGTAGTGAATAAGACGAAGTGAGACGCCGCCCGCGGACCGAGCCTCGCGCCGGACGTTCCGGTCAGGCGTCGAGCACTTCGATCAGGTTCCCTTCGGGGTCGACGACGAACAGGATCGTCGTGCCGCTCGACGTGGTCCGCGGCGGAGAAAGCGTCTCGACGGCGTCGTCGAGGTCGGCGTAGAACCCCTCCACGTCGTCGACGGAGAGCCCGAGGTGGACCGCTCCCGGCCGGTTCAGTTCGGGGTCGGGCTCCGGCTCGCCTCGCGGGTCGTACGCCACGAGTTCGACGATCGCGCCGTCGGCGTCGAGGTGCGCGAACGACGCGGCCGCCCCCTCCACGTCGACCGCCTCGGCGAAGGCCTCGCCGCCCACCGAGAACTCGGAGACGACGTCGAGCCCGAACGTATCGGTGTAAAACTCGACCGCGCGGTCGAGGTCGGAGACGGTGACGCCGACGTGGTGTGCGGTCGGATCGGACGCGGACGGTGAGTCGGACGCGAGCGAGGAGTCGGTCACAGAAGGTGAGTCGGTCACGGATCGCCGATCGGCGACCGCGGAAAAAACGGTGTCGACCGCGCTACATCCCCATGTCCGCGGCGGCCTCGGGGACGGGGAGGTCGCCGACCGCGACGCCGAGCAGCTCCGCGGCGTGATCGAGCGCCATGTCGAAGCCGTAGTACCGCTCCAGTTCGTCCCCGTCGGGGCCGGTCCGGACCTTCAACATCGCGTAGCCGTCGACGTTCTGGGCGACCGTCGCGGTCCCGCCTTCTGTCGAAAACGTGAGCAGCCGCTCGCCGTCGGCCTCCTCGTAGCGCGCGGTGACGCCGTTCGCCTCCGCGGTCGTGGTGTCGCTCATACACGCGGAACGGACCGAACGCGGTCGTATCTATCGGTTCCGCACGGGGTCGCGCCGCGGAGATGTCACCGCGGGTCCCAGCCGTGAAACGACGTGCCCTCCTCTAATTCGAGGTCGAAGGCGTCGATCATCTGCGCGAGCGCGCCGTAAGCACCCGCGATCGCGGCGACACCGACGATCGCGTCGTCGTCGTACAGCGCGGCGGTTTCGGCGTGGACGATCGCGTCGACCTCGTTGCGGGCCACCGCCAGCGCGTACTCCAGAAGCGTGCCCTCGTCGTCGTCGAGCGAGGCGAGGTCACCTCGTCCGACCGCGGCGATCTCGGCGTCGTCGATCCCCACATCGCGCGCGATGTTGACGTGCTGGTGCCACTCGTACCGGCTCCCGACTTCGGCTGCGACCGCGAGGATCACGAGCTCTCGTTCCCGGTCCGTGAGCCCGCTGTCCGTCCACAGCGCTCCGAAGAACGACCGGAGCCCGACGAGCACGTCGGGGTTGTTCCCGATCGACTCGTAGACGTGCATGGGCTTGCCCTGCAGCGACGACCGGAGGAGGTCCTCGTGTTCGTCCGGAACGTCTGACGCGTCGGCGTATGGTACGCGGGCCATACGACCGCCTCGCGACGCACGGGGATAGCTGTGTGCGCCTCGGTAGCGTTGGCCGGGACTGTCGTGGCGGGTCCAGCCGCGACGGAGACGATGGCGGCCCCGCGGGGCGCGTCCCGGCGTCGGCGATGGTAACCTTAAGGGGCGAACCGACCCAACTGAGCGTAATGAACGTTGAGGTGTCGCGGCGGCGGGCGTGGCTGATCGCCGCGCGGCCGCAGACGCTGCCCGCGGCGGCCGCGCCCGTGATCGTCGGCGTCGGACTGGCGGTCGACGCCGGCGTGTTCGCCCCGCTTCCCGCGCTGGCGGCGCTCGTCGGCGCGGCGCTGATCCAAGTGGGAACGAACTTCGCGAACGACTACTACGACGCGATTCAGGGCGCGGACACCGACGACCGCGAGGGGTTCACCCGCGTGGTCGCTAGCGGACTCATCGAGCCGCACGAGGTGAAGCGGGCGATGTGGCTCACGTTCGCGACCGCGATCGCCGTCGGGACCTACCTCGTCGCCGTCGGCGGTGTCCCGATCCTCGTGATCGGGCTCGCGTCCGTGGCCGCGGGGATCGCCTACACGGGCGGTCCGTACCCGCTCGGGTACCACGGGCTCGGCGACGTGTTCGTGTTCCTCTTTTTCGGCGTGATCGCCGTGACCGGAACCTACTACGTGCAGGCCGCGGCGCTCGCCGCCGGCGCGTTCCCGCTGTGGGTGCCGCCCGGAACCGTCACGCCGTCCGCGGTCGTCGCCAGCCTCCCGATCGCCGCGCTCTCGACGAACATCCTCGTCGTCAACAACGTCCGCGACCGCGACGAGGACGCCGAGACGGGGAAACGCACCCTCGCGGTGCGGTTCGGCTACCGGTTCTCGCGCGCGCAGTTCTGCGCGCTGCTCGCGCTCGCGTACCTCGTCCCGCTCTGGTTCGTCGCGACCGGACGCGGGCTCACCGCGCTCCTCCCGGTCGTCACGCTCCCGCTCGCCGTCGCCGTCGCCCGAACCGTCCTGACGGAGACGGCCGGAGACGCGCTCAACCCGGCGCTGGAATCGACCGGCAAGCTCCTCGCGGCGTACGCCGTCGCGTTCGCCGTCGGGATCGCGCTGTGACCCGGGCGTCGCTGCGCCCGTTCGCGCTCGAACTGACGAACCCGCTCGACACCGCTCGCGGACCGATCCGCGAGCGCGAGGGGTTCGTCGTCGCCGTCGACGCCGAAGCGTCCGGCTCGTCGGCGGCGACGGGGATCGGCGAAGCGACCCCGTTGCCCGGTTGGACCGAGTCGCTGTCGGCGTGTAAGTCCGCGCTTCGGGACGCGGGGGCCGACGAGACGCTCGCCTCCGATCCGCTCGTCCGCCTCGACTCGGCCGATGCGCCCGCGGCCCGCCACGGACTCGCCCTCGCGCTCACGGACGCCGCGGCCCGCGACGCCGGGCGGTCGCTGTCGGCGGAACTCGCCGCGGATCGCGGCCTCCCGTCCCCGAGCGAGACGGTACCGGTCAACGCGACGATCGGCGACGCCGACCCGGACGCGACGGCGGCGGCCGCGAGCCGCGCCGTCGGTGAGGGGTTCGACTGTCTCAAGGTGAAGATCGGCGCGCGGTCGGTCGACGCGGACGCCGCGAGGCTCCGAGCGGTCCGCGACGCCGTCGGCGACGCGGTCGCGCTGCGGGCCGACGCGAACGGCGCGTGGGATCGGCGGACGGCGCGCGAGGCGCTCGACCGGTTCGCGCCGTTGGATCTCGCGTACGTCGAGCAGCCGCTCCCCGCCGCCGACCTCGACGGTGCGGCTCGCCTCCGAGCGGACGCACCGGTGCCGATCGCCCTCGATGAGTCGCTTTCCGACCACGGCCTCGACGCGGTCCTCGACGCTCGCGCGGCCGACGCGCTCGTGGTAAAACCGATGGCGCTCGGCGGCCCCGACCGCGCGCTGTCGGCGGCGCTGCGGGCGCTCGCGGCCGGCGTCGACCCGGTCGTCACCACGACGATCGACGCGGTCGTCGCCCGGACCGCTGCGGTCCACGTCGCGGCCGCGATCCCCGAGGTGCGCCCATGCGGGGTCGCGACCGGGTCGCTCCTCGAAGACGACCTCGCTCCCGACCCGTGTCCGGTCGCCGACGGGGCCGTTGCGGTACCGAGCGATCCGGGGCTGGCGGGCGGCGCGTTCGACGCGCTCAGGTAGGCGGCGGCGCGCTCACGTGGGCGGCGGCGGCGCGCGCAGTCCGGGAGACGGGACCGGACGCATCGAGCGCGCGGGGACGGGCTTTTACTCGCGAGCGCCGAACGGCCGCGTATGAGCGAGTGGACAGACGCGATCGTCGGCGAGCGAATGACCGTCGACACCCAGTTCAACGACCGCGTGGCCGACTCCCGGTTTACCAGCCAAGAGTGGGGGCTCATCATGACCGCGGTCGATTTCGAGATCGAGAACCACGACGACCCCGACGCGGCCAGTCTGGTCGCCGACACGTCGAACCTCCCGACGATCATGCCGGAGCTGGAGAACGTCAGGTCACAGGTCGCGGCGATGGGCGGCGCGCCGGGCGGGTCGGGCGGGGGAAGCGAGTCCGGCGGAGGGATCGTCGACTCGATCAAAGGTGCGCTCGGCCTCGGCGGGGGCGGTGACGACGGGGTTTCAGAGGAGGAGCTCGACGCGGCCGAACGGCTCGTACAGGAGTACGCCGACGAGCTGCAGGCGCACTTGGAAGACGTCGGGAAGTGGGAGCAGGTCCGCGTCGCCTACGCGGAGTGAGCGGACCGAAGCACGTCAGTCGAACGGGTACCGAGCGGTCGATCCGCACTCGCGACAGCGGACGACGACGCGGCCCGGTCCGAGCCTGACCCGGCTCGTCTTCCCCGGGCGCAGGTACACGTCGCAGTCGTCGCAGGTGCGCCGCGAGAACGCGGCGGGGACGCCACATCGGTTCCGCTCCGCGATCCGGCGCGCGAGCGCCACGTACTCGCGAGCCCTGTCGTACTCGTCGTCCACGACCGCCTCGCGTGCCAGCGTGAACAGTCGCTCGATCCGTTCCGACGGGATCCCCATACGCCGTCCGGGGGAGCCAACCGTCAAAATCGTTGTCATCGGCCGCCGTCCGGGCCGGTCGACTCGCCCGGTCCCACCGGTGCGTCCGACCCGCACGGTTTTTTACCGGCGCACGCGAACCGGGAGGTATGAAGGAATCTCTGATGGACGTCGTCTGTTGTCCGCTCGACAAGGCCGACCTCGACCTCGACGCCGACGAGCGGGACGGAGGAGAGGTGCTGCGCGGGACGCTCACGTGCACCGAGTGCGGAGAGACGTACCCGATCGAAGACGGCATCCCGAACCTCCTTCCCCCGGACATGCGAGACGAGGCGGCCGCTTGAGTCGGTGCGAATCGAGACGCCTAGCGGAGTAGACGCACGCGACGAATCGTACTGCATCTTTTTTTAGTGTGAGTCCGTCGACCCACACGTGCCGACACTCGTCGTCGAACTGAACGGAGACTCGGTCCACGAGATACGGGCCCCGGACCGTTTCTCGGCGAGCGGGCCGTTCCCTATCGCGTTCGAGAACCGTGGACGCTCGACCCACGTCCACGTCCACTTCGACGACGACCTAGACCGGGTCGCGTCCGTCGACGAGACGAACCACTTCGTCGACGACGAGGCGACGAGACACGTTCACGTGTCCGTTTCGGCCGACGACCTCCGAGAGCCGGTCCGCGGAAAGCTGAAGATCGTCACCGGGTACGGCTCGGAGACGCGGTACGTGGACGTGCAGATCGACCCGCCGGCCGACACCGAGGCCGACACCGTCGCGGTCGACGAGACGTTCACGAAGCCGCCGGAGCGCCCCCCGGAGACGCCGCTGAGACAACGCGTCGAGAACGCGCTCGACCGGCTCGTCGAGCGGGGCGGCGTGCCCGCCGCCCTGCTCGCGCTCGTGGCCGTCGTCGCGGGTGTCTCGGTCGCGCTCACCGTCGACAGCGTGATCGTCTCCGTCGCGGTCGGCGTGGTCATCGCGGTGTCGGTGATCGCCGCGTTGCTTGCGGTGTGGTAACTGCGCCCGCCCCGCTTGCGGTGCGATGACGTTCTCCGGAGTTTCGACGGCGGCGTTCGGGATCCGCGCGCTTTTAACTGTCCCAGCGGAACGGGCATTCATGAGCTTCGAGAAGGAAGACGAGGTCGTACTCCACGACAAACACAGCGAGTACGACGGCGAGACGGGCACGATCACGCAGGTCATGGAGACGATGTTCGGCGACGCGACCTACACCGTCAGCTTCGAGGACGGTCAGGAGACCGGCGTTCCCGAGGAGTCCCTCGACGCCGTCGAGAGCGACGAGTAACGCCTCCCACCGTTTTACCCCGTAATGCCCACAGTCCCGTTCCACTACGTCGATCTCCGCGCGTTCGCGTACGCCACTGAAGACGAAAAGCGGGTCACGGACGCCCTCCGCACGTTCCTCCCCGAGGACGCCGAAATCGACCGCGCCGAGAACGTCGGCCACCACGGCGACCGCATCGTCGTGCTCTCCGCCCGCGTCGAGAACGCCGACGGGATGCGCCACGTGCTCGACGCCCTCGCCGACCTCGACGGCGTCGATCGCGTGATCGACGAGCTCGACGACCGCGTCGACGACAACTGCGCGCTCTTCTTGCGCGTCGACAAACAGGCCGCCTTCCGCGGCGAGGTCCGGCTCGGCCCCGGGATCACCGTTCGGGCGAAGGTAGAGGCGTATCCGGCGAAGAAAGAGAAGGCCGTCGAGAACGCGCGCGAGACGCTGTCGCGGCTGGCCGATGACGGTGACGGACCGGCCGCGACCGACGACGCCTGATCGGACGACGGGACCGTCCGACCGCCGTGGCTTTTTGAACGCACCCGCCGTTCCCCGCACCATGAGCGATCCGTTCGTCGTCGTCGGTGCGGACGCGGCCGGCCTGAGCGCCGCCAGCAAGTTCCGTCGGGAGGCACCCGATCGCGAGGTCGTCGTCTTCGAGAAGGGGCGGTGGATCTCGTACGCCTTCTGCGGGATGCCGTACTTCATCGAGGGGCGCGTCGAGCGCATGTCGAATCTGCTGTCGCTGTCGCCGAGCGAAGTCGACGAGCGCGGGATCGACCTCCGGCGGGCCTGCGAGGTGGTCACGGTCGACCCGGAGGCGAAGGCGGTCACGGTCGCGACCGCCGAGGGCGACCGGTTCGAGCAGTCGTACGAAGACCTGCTCGTGGCCACCGGCGGACGCGCGACGACGGGACCGTTCGACGTGCGCGGGCTCGACGGCGCGTTCACCCTCCACGACATGGACGCCGCGGCCGCGATCGACGCGTACGTCGCCGACCCCGCGGAGTACGACCCCGACCGCGCGGACGTGAGCGCCGTCGACCGCGAGCGCGTCGAGCGCAACGCCGCGATGGACGCGCCGGAGACCGCCGCGATCGTCGGCGGCGGGTACGTCGGCGTCGAGATGGCGGAGGCGCTCACCGAGCGCGGGCTCGACGTGCACCTGTTCCACCGCTCCGGTCACCTCCTCTCGGACTTCGGCGCGGCCGTCGGCGAGCGCGTCGAGGAAGCGATCGCCGAGCGGGGGGTGACGGTCCACACGAACGCGCCCGTCGGATCGATCGACGGCGGCGACCGGATCGAGTCGATCGCGTTCGAGGACGCAAACGGCGACCCGGAGACGCTCGCGGTCGACATGGCGATCGTCGGCGTCGGTATCCGTCCGAACACGGAGCTGCTCGACGGAACCGGCGTCGACCTCGGCGAGGGCGGCGCGGTCCGGACCGACGAGTACGGCCGGACGAACCTCTCGGACGTGTACGCCGCCGGCGACTGCGCGACCGCGCGCCACGCTGTCACGGGCGAGGACGCGTGGATGCCGCTCGGGCTCACCGCGAATCGGGCCGGGCGAGCGATAGGGGCGACGGTCGCAGGCGACCCCACGCCGGTGGGCGACATCGCCGCAACCGCCGTCGTGAAGGCGTTCGACATGGAGGCCGGCCGCGCGGGAATCCTCGACGACGCGGCGGCTCGCGAGGCCGGATTCGACCCGGTCCGCGAGACGGTGACGGCCGGCTCGCGGTCCGGCTACTATCCCGGCGCGGCCGAGACCGACGTGACCCTCGTCGCCGACCGCGACACCGGCCGGCTGCTCGGCGGGAGCATCGCCGGACCCGACCGCGCCGCGGTCCGGATCGACACGGTCGCGACCGCGCTCGAAGCGGACATGACGGTCGGCGAGGTGGAGCGGCTGGATCTGGCGTACGCCCCGCCCTTCAGCCCCGTGTGGGACCCCGTTCTCGTCGCGGCGAAGGTGCTCAACGGGAGCGTGGAGTAGAGAACGCCGTCGGAGGCGGAGAACGCGACCGACCCGTTCACCCGTTCGACCCGCGGTCAGTCGTCCGCGGTCGCACCCGACGCGTCCGGGCCGTCGTCGTCGGTCGACGAGGAGCCCGCGGTCTCGTCGGCATTCGATCCGATTCCGGCGATCGCGCGACCGAGACCGGATCCGACGACGCCGACTGCGACCGCGCCGGCGACGGCGGCCGCCAGCGGCTCACCGAGCGCGACCGCGAGCGAGACCCCCTCGTCGACCGGCAGCGCGTACGCCGTCGGTCCGATCGTCCTGAGGAGCGCGGCCGCGAGGGGGCCGTACGCGAGCGCCGCGGCGGGGAGGACGCCGCCGCCGGTCGCGCCGAAGGCGGCGACGCCGGCGACGGTCACCGCCGTGACGACGGCGGCGGCCGGCAGGGTCGTCGCGCTGGCGGCGGTCGACGACGCGACGCCGAGCGTGGCGAGGATGTCCGCTCCGAGCGCGACGACGTCGAAGGCGACGTACGAGACGCCGAAGCCGGCGGCGCTCCACACGGCGGCGCGCTCGAACCCGGCGTTTCCGAGGAGAGCACGCACGAGCCGGGAGGAGTCGGAGCCGTCCGTCATTCCGGACGCGTCGCACCCCGGCCCTCTCGGTCGGGGGTGAGGTGGCCGTGTTCGTCGATCTCGCCGGCGACGATCCGCGTCGAGGAGATGCGCTTGCCGTCGTCGGCCTCGACGTGGTCGACGACGACCACCTCAAGGGGCTCGTGTCCGTTCTCGGCGCGGATCTCGTTTATCCGCTTTCCGCCGTCTCTCGTTTCGGGCGAGACGATGAGCGCGTCGAACTCCGGTTCGACGGCGATGCCGGTCGGTTCGGTCAGCTCGCGGATCGCGTACTCGCGGTCGTACTTCTCCGCGCGCGGCGCGAGTTCGGCTTCGAGGTCGCGCTTCCGGCGGTCGTACGGACGGACGTACCGCTCGACGTGTCGGGTCTTCGGCGCGAGTTCGTCGGACGTGAGCCCGACGGTGACGTCCCCCAGCTCGAACGCCCGTTCGAACAGCTTCCGGTGGCCGTCGTGAACGGGATCGAACGTACCCCCCAGCGCGACGTTCATGTCCGTCCGTTGCGCGGGCGGGACTTAAATGGTCACGAAGCCGGGTCCGCGAGCTGCGTCGGCGAGGCGCTCGAACGCGCGCTCGGATCGACGAATGGCGGTTCAGCGGCCGTCCGAACCCGACTCGTCCGGCGTCTCGTCGGCCGCCGACTCGTCGGCCGCCGACTCGTCATCCGTGTCGGATCCGGCGTCGCCGACGGAGATCCTGACGGGGTCCGCGTCGCCTTCGGGTGACTCGCCGCCGAGCCGACGGTCGAGGTTGAACACGGCGTTCAGCTCCTGTTGCACGTCGCCGACGACGCCGCGGACCAGCTCGCTCGGGGCGATCGCCTCGTACTCGTAGGGGTTGTTTCCCGCCCCGCTCGCCTCGCGCTTGTCGCGCTCGACGGTCCCCTCGTCGTGGAGTTCGGCGAGCGCCTCTCGGACCGTGCTCGGGTAGAGCCCGGTGCCGTCGGCGACCTCGTCGCTCGTGCTCTGTGGGTTGTCGCGGAGGTAGACGTAGATCCGGGCGCGCGTCTCCGTGTCCAACAGCCACGAGAGGAGGTCGACGACGTTGTCGTCGAACTCCCGTACCGCCTTGTCCGCGCCTTCGCCGAGCCGCGCTTTGGTCTTGCGAAGCTCCTCGCGGGTGCGTTCCGTCGGGGACTCCTCGCCGTCGGCGTCGTCCGTGGTCATGCCCGAATCTGGGGTCCGCTCGCTCAAAAGGGTTTCTCGTCGTTTCTGCGACGACGGAACCCGGCAAGTCGGTGGCGCGGGCTACGGTGAGACGATCAGGTCGTCACACAGCGCGTCGACGCCCGCCTCGTCCCGGAGGCGTCGTTGGCGCGCCGACCCGCTCTCCGACTCGTACACGTCGCGGATGCCGGATATTCCCAGTCGGTCGCACTCGGCGTCGACCACCTCACCGAGCGATACCGTCGACTCGCCGTCCCGGTCGACGAACGACGCGTCGTGGCCGTGGCGGATCGCCCGCCACTTGTTCTCGTCGAGGAGCTCGCGCCGGAGCGGATCCGCCGAGCGCTCCCCGTCCGCGTAGCGCTCGGCGTAGTCGACGACGAGCGCGTGGACGTACTCGGCCAGAGCGAGGGTGATTTCGGGGTCGCGCTGGGCGTCCGGCGCGCGGACCTCGACGGTCCCGTGGCCGGTGTGCGGCCGCACGTCGAACCAGAGTTCGCCGCGGTCGGCGATGGAGTCCGTCTCGACCATCCGGCGCTCGTACCGCTGAAACGCCTCGAAATCGGCGAATGCCGACGGAATACCGGTGTTCGGGAGGTTCTCGAACACCTTCGCGCGGGCCGACGCGAGCCCGGTGTCGAAGTCGTACCAGTAGGGGGAGTTCACAGACAGCGCGAGCAACACGGGACAGTGCCAGCGGAGCCGGTTGGCGACCCACACCGCCTTGTCGGCGTCGTCGACGCCGACGTGGACGTGCAGCCCCGCGGTGAGGTTCCGGTGTTGCGGGTACTGGATTCGGTCCAGTTGGGCCTGATACCGAGGTTTTTTGACGTGTTCCAGCTCCCGCCACTTCGCGGTCGGATGGAGCCCCGCCGCGGCGATCTGGTACCCGTCGTCGGCCGCGTGGTCGACGAGGGCGCGGCGCACGGTCGAGAGGGCCGACCCGGCGTCGCTCGGGTCCTCGATGAGCGGCGTCTGCGCCTCGATGGTACAGGTGAAAAGCTCGTGGTCGAACCCCTCTGGGATCTCCGGCGGGGGGTCTCGCCCGTAGACGAGGTCGTCGGTTCCGGAGGTCGGGCGGCCCTCGGCGTCCACGATGTAGAACTCCTCTTCGATGCCGAGCGTCCCCATCCGAGCGAACGCGTCCCGCGAACCGAGGTCCATTACCCGCCTGTTCCGCCCCCGCGCTCTTATATCGATTGGAACCCGAAACGCAGGGCCGGTGCCGCGAAATGAGACCCGGGCCGCCGGCGCGCACGAACGCCTCGCTCGCCGCCGTCCCGGGGTCGTCCCCGGTTACCCGAGGACGTATCGGAGCTTCGGGAACCGCTCGACGAGCGCCTCGCCGCCGACCTGAATGCGCTCGATGTAGGCGTCGAGCCCGAGGATCCGACCCGCCCCGAACGCCGCGACCGTGAGGAACACGACCGCGTACACGAGCGTCGAGTCGAACAGCGCGAGGGCGTCTCCCGACCAGCCGCCGAGGTAGAACAACAGCATCTGGGCGGCCCCGCCGAGTGCGGCCAGCCGGACGAACGCGCCGACCACGAGCGCCGCGCCGATGAGCACCTGCGTGGCCGGGACGAACACGTTCGCGAACTCGACGAACCACGGCGTCGACGCCATCGCGGCGTACAGGCCGCTGACCGGGCTCGCCGACCCGACGTTCGCGAGGTAGCCGCTCGCGTCGAACGGCCACTCCGCGAGCTTTCCGAGCCCCGCGAACAGGATCATCCCGCCTATCGTCGCCCGCAGTAGAACGATGAACAGCGCCGACAGCGAGTGTGCCTTCCCGAGCAGCGTCACACCGCCGAACTCCCCGCCGAACTCGTTGGTCGCGTTAGTTGACATAGTGTCTCTCCTCACTTGCGAGTACGACGAGTACGAGGATAAACCCGGACGCGAGTTCCCTTTCGAAGAGAAACGGGTCGATCGCTCCCCCGGTCGGCGGGGGTTTTATATTCGAGAGCGTGTCTGTGCCGGCGTTTCACCACGCCTCGCCGCTGGCGAGGTCGACGTCGGCGTCGGGTTTCGCAGAGGGACAGAGGTCGGCGAGCACGCAGTCGCCACAGTCGGGGTTCCGCGCGGTACACACCGCGCGGCCGTGGTCGATCATGAGGTGCGTGAACTGCTGCCAGTCGCTCTCGGGGACGACGTCGAGGAGGTCCCGCTCGATCTTCTGCGGGCTCTCCTCCTCCGTGATTCCGAGCCGACGCGTGAGCCGCTGGACGTGGGTGTCCACGACGATTCCCTCGACCACGTCGTGGCCGTGCTGGAGGACGACGTTGGCCGTCTTGCGGCCGACACCGGCGAGGTCCGTCAGCTCCGACATCGTGTCGGGGACCTCGCCGTCGTGTTTCTCCGCGATGTCCGCGCACGCCGAACGGATGTACGACGCCTTGTTGTTGTAGTAGGTGATGGAGTTTATCGCCTCCGCGAGCTCCTCTTGCGGGGCGTTCGCGTAGTCCTCGGGGGTCTCGTACGTCTCGAAGAGGTCTGCACACACCGCGTTCACGCGCTCGTCCGTACACTGCGCCGATAGTATCACGGCGATGAGAAGTTCAAGCCGGTTCGAGTAGTTGAGCGAGATAGTAGAGTCGGGATACTCCTCGTAGAGCCGGTCGAGGACCTCCGCGACCTGTTCGTCCCGCGAGTCGAGTGGCGTGCCCATGTCAGTCACTCCGCCCGGTCGACATTGAACGATCCGGATGCAGGCGACCGTCCGCGGCGCGGCTCCCTTGGGCCGCGCCGCGGACGACGGAGTCGTGCCCGGACTGTGACCCGACAGATTCAGGCCCGGTCCGCGACTGGATCAGTCGTGTCCCGTCCCGGTGACGCCGACTCCCGCCCGCCCGTCTACCGTCGCCGCACGCGCGAGTTCTACTCGCTGTGGATCGCGGCGACGACGACGTACGGCGTCGGCGACGTCGTCTCGACCATCGCCTTCCTTCGGTACGTCCCCGCCGTCAGCGAGGCGAACCCCCTCGTCGCGGGCGCGGTCGACGCGTTCGGTCTCGGCGGGCTGGTCGCGCTGAAGATCGCCGTCTACCTCGCGATGCTCTGGATCAGCGTGCAGGGCGCGAACGAGGGCGACGCCCACCTCTATTATTTTCCCCCGATCCTCCTCACGCTCGTCGGCGCGATCCTCACCGCGAGCAACCTCCGTCTGCTCTGGCTCGCGTGACCGCGCCCGTGGCGTTTTATTCGATGGCGACGAACGGCCCGCATGGAGACGGAGACGACCCGTCAGCGCATCACCGAGGCCCTCCGTGAGGGACCGGCGACCGCGAGCGACCTCGGCGCGTCGCTGGCGCTGCCGACGCCCGTCGTGTACGACCACCTCGACCACGTCTCGCGGTCCGTCGCCGACAGCGACGCGTCCGAGCAGTTCCTCGTCGCGCCGCCGGAGTGCCGCGCGTGCGGGTTCGACGGGTTCGACGACCCGGTCAACGAGCCGTCGCGGTGTCCCGACTGCAAGAGCGAGCGGATCGCGGAGCCGCGGTTCGTGATCCGGTGACCCCCGACGGGCGGGCGAGTCGGCGCGCGTCGTCCGACGGCCACGACGCGGTTCGATCGTTTACAGTTCGTCCAGGAGCGTCCGGGCGGCCGCGGACGACGACCCCGGCCCGCGGGCGGTTAGCAGGTCGCCGTCGACGGTGACGCTCTCGTCGGCGTCGAGTTCGGCGTCCCAGTTCGCCCCGGCGAGCACGACCTCGTCTTCGACCCAGTAGGGGAGCTTTCGGCCGTCGGGCAGCACGTCCTCGTCGTCGACTATCCCCTCCTCCCACTCGTTCGGGAAGCCCGTGACGTCGCGTCCCTCCACGAGCGGCGTCCCGTCGGCCTCGCGGGTAAAGGCGAGGATGCCGACCGCGTGACAGACGACGAGCGCGACGCCGTCGTCGCCGGCGACCGCGTCGAGCAGGAGCTGGCGGGCGTGCCGGTCCTGGTTCACGTCCCAGACGGTGCCGTGGCCGCCGGGGAACACCACGGCGTCGTACCCGTCGGCGTCGACGCTCGCGAGCGGGGCTGGATCGGTGAGTTCCGGGTGGGTCTCGTCGACCTCGCGGAACTCGGCGGCCGCTTCCTCGCCGCCGGCCGCGTCCGGCTCCAGCGAGCGCTCGTCGACGACCGGCGGCGACCCGGAGGGCGTCGCGACCGTCACGTCGACGCCTTCGCTCTCCAGGGTCGACAGCGGCTCGATACACTCCTCGGCCCAGTACCCCTCCTCGCTCACGACGAACAGCGCGCGTGTCATGTGTCTCGTCGTTCACGCGCTCAGCATAAAAGGACCCCGCGACCGGCAGCGACGTGGGGTGACGTGAGTCGTATATCCCGGCGACGGAGGCGGCGCGGCGCGCGTTCGGTGCTCGCGGGGGCTCGGCTCTCGCCGGAGCGCCCGGATTAGTACTCCTCGTACGCGAGGTTCATCATCCACTGCGAGAAGGCGTCGGCCTGCGGGTCGACCTCCTCCTCGCCGATGAACGGCGACAGCATGTCGCCGGCCATCAGAAGCGAGAAGTCCAGGTCGCGGGGCGCGGGCTCCAGGTAGTAGGTGTTGTGGCCGTCGTAGACGGTCTCCTCGCGCTGGATGAGCCCGGACTCAGCCAACGCCTCCGCGATGCGGCTCCCCTTCCGCGAGGAGACGTCGAGTTCCTTCCAGAAGTCGCTCTGATGGATGCCACCGGTCTCGCGGATGAGGTCGAGGCCGGCGCGCTCGTCGGGGGACAGGTCGGCCTCGAGTTCGGTCGCGCTCATACACTCACAGCCGCCCGCGAGTCGCTTAAAACTGGCTTTCCGCGCCGTCGGCGGCGGCAGTGCCGAATCCGGCCGGAAGCGACACGGGCGCCGGCTCAGTCTCGCAGGGCGGGCCGTCCGCGTACGCGAACGCGGGATCGGAGCCGGTCCGGATCCGCGTGAACGACACCGTCCCGAACCCGTCGCCGTGGAGACACGCTCCGTACTCGTGGTCGGAGAGGACCTCGCCGGCGCGGTCGAGCCACGCGCCCCCCGACTCCCCGGAACCCGGCGCGAGCGCGTCGGCGACCGACCGCGCGCTCTCCGCGCGTTCCTCGCCGAACTCCCGTCGTCGCTCGGGGACCGCGAACCGTTCCGTCCCGTTGATCACGCCGCCGACGTTGCCGACGACGTGGACGCCGGGATCGAGTCGCGTCGCCGTGAGCGCGCCGTCGTACGCGAGCAGGAACGCCGACCGCGCGTCGGCGAGTACGAGATTGAATCCGTCGTACATACGCGCGTCCGTCTCTCGTTCGACGATGCGACGGGCGTCGAGGGCGGAGTCGGCTTGGAGGCAGTCGCGGACGAGCAGTCCGCGGGACCGGTCCCCGTCGCGGTCGGTATCGAGCCAGCGGTTGGTGACGGCGACGACGAGGCCGCCCTCAGTGAGGCCGATCCACGTCCCGCCGGCCTCCGCGTCGCGCGGGGCGACGTACCGGCCGGCCTCGGCGGCGTCGGCGGGAGCGCCGGCGGCGACAGCCGGGTCGGTGTCGGCGTCGGTGGCGACAGCGGTGTCGGCGTCGGTGGCGACAGCGGTGTCGGCGTCGGTGGCGACAGCGGTGTCGGCGTCAATGGCGTCGGTGGCGTCGGTCTCGCCGCCGCGGATCGCGGGCGGCTCGGCCGGGCGGTCCAGCGCCTCGTCCCGGTTGGCGGCGAGCGCGACCGGCGCGTCTTCGAAGGCCCGCCACGCGAGCGTCAGCGTGCACACGATACCGGCTACGCGGGAGCGAGGGAAAATCCCGCGGTTGGTCCCCGGAGGGGGCAGTCAGCTGAGCCATTCTTTACTCACAACAAAAGAAATCTTTTGGTGGGTGGCCGCATACGCCGGCGTATGAACGCGATCGCCGTGTACGAAGGGGCCGACGAGCCGGTCGTGACGGAGAGGCCGCGACCGGAGCCCGCACCCGGGGAGGCGCTCGTCCGCACGCTCCGCGTCGGGGTCGACGGGACGGACCACGAGGTCATCGCCGGCGGGCACGGGGGCGCGCCGGAGGGCGAAGACCACCTCGTGTTGGGTCACGAGGCGGTCGGCGTCGTGGAAGACCCGAACGACACGCCGTTCGAGGCCGGCGACGTCGTCGTGCCGACGGTCCGCCGGCCGCCGAACGGCGCGAACGAGTACTTCGCCCGCGGCGAGCCCGACATGGCACCGGACGGCGAGTACCACGAGCGCGGCATCGTCGGCGCACACGGGTTCATGGCCGAGTACTTCACCAGCCCCGCGGAGTTCCTCGTCGAGATCCCGCCGGCGCTGGCCGAGTGGGGGTTCCTCGTCGAACCGATCTCCATCGCCGAGAAGGCGATCGAACACGCCTACGCCAGCCGGTCAGCCTTCCACTGGGATCCGGAGTCTGCGCTAGTGCTCGGGAACGGATCGCTCGGGTTGCTTACGGTCGCGACGCTCGACGAGTCGTTCGATCGGGTCCACTGTCTCGGCCGACGCGAGCGACCGGACCCGACGATAGAGATCATCGAGTCGCTCGGCGCGACGTACGTGAACTCGAACGAGACGCCGGTGCCCGACGTGCCGGACGCCTACGAGCCGATGGACTTCGTCTTCGAGGCGACCGGCTACGCCCCGCACGCCTTCGAGACTATCGAGGCGCTCGCGCCGAACGGCGTCGGCGCGCTGCTCGGCGTCCCCGCCGACTGGGAGTTCGAGGTCGACGGCGGGCGGCTCCACCGCGAGTTCGTGCTCCACAACAAGGCGCTCGTCGGCAGCGTCAACTCGGGGTACGAGCACTTCGAGGCGGCCGTCGACTCGCTGTCTCACTTCGATCCTCGATTTCTCGACGATCTCGTCACCGGCGTCCACGGGCTCGACGAGTTCGAGGCCGCGTTCGCGGATGACGACACGACTATTAAAACGGCGGTCGAATTCGACGTATATGAAGAACGTTGACGACCTGATAGACAGCGCGGCGGAACTCGCAGAGCGGGGCCTCTCGAAGGGAGAGATCGCGGACGAACTGAACGTCTCGCGCGAGACGGCGAGCTGGCTCGTCGAGCGCGCCGGCGGGAACGACACCGCGGAGACGGCGGCGTCCGCGTCGACCGCCGACATCCACGTCGACTGGTCGGCGCTCGGCCGGGACTCGACCCGGCTCCGGTACGCCGCGAGCGCGATGGCGGACCTGCTGGCCAAAGAGGGCGAGGAGGTCGATCTCACCGTCGGCATCGAGAAGGCCGGCGCGCCGCTCGCGACCGCGGTCGCCGGGCAGCTCGACACGGACCTCGGAACGTACGCGCCCGCGAAACACCAGTGGGAGGAGGGCGACATCGACGAGCACGGCGGCGGCTTCTCGCGCAACTTCGCCGGGATCCGCGACCGCGACTGCTACGTCGTCGACGACATCATCACCTCGGGGACGACGATGCGCGAGTCGATCGACGCGATCCGCGATCAGGGCGGCGAGCCGGTCGCCTGCGTCGTTCTCGTCGACAAGCGCGGGTTCGACGAGATCGACGGCGTGCCCGTCTACTCGCTCGTCGACGTCGTGCGGGTCGACCGCCAGGAGTAGGTCCGCGACTGCGCGGCCGGGGCGCGCGGTATCGATTGGGATAGTCTCCGTGGCTGTGCGGAACCCATTTGCCTCGCCGTCGCGTACGGGCCCTCATGACGTTCAGTCCCGAAGCCGACGCCGACGCCGAGGAGATCGAACAGCGCGTCGAGGAGACCATCGCCGACAACGACGTGGTGCTCTTCATGAAGGGGAACCGGCTGATGCCCCAGTGCGGCTACTCACAGCGCGCGGTCGAACTCGTCTCACAGCACGTCGAGGAGTTCGAGACGGTCGACGTGCTCCCCGCGCTCCCGCAGTACCGCGAGGCGCTCGAATCCCACAGCGGCTGGGAGACCATTCCGCAGACGTTCGTCGACGGCGAGTTCGTCGGCGGGAGCGACGTGCTCGGCGAACTGGAGGAGCGCGGCGAGCTGGCCGCAGAACTCGGAGCCGAGTGACTCACGCGGATGACGTCGCGCGGACCGCGCTTGCGGGCGCGGCCGAGACGCGACAGCGCGTCCGAACGGTGATGCTCGAAGGGTAGGCCATATAAACCCACGGCACCTACATCGGGTAGGTGCAGCCGTTGCCGCTGTCGGTCCGACGACCGGCTCGACCCCACCTCACCCACCCAACAATGACAGGCCGCGTGTTCAGACTTCATTCGACGCTCGAACTGCCCCTCGAAGACGTTGAGACGTACTTCGAAGAAGATCCCGATCTGCCCGCGGAGATCGACGACATCGACATCACGCGTCGAAACAACACTCTCATCATCAAAGCCCTGTCCGACGACGAATCGATAAGCAAGTACACCCCGACGGCACAGCTCAAGGCGTCCGTCACGGAGACCCGCGTGTGGGAAGAGGAGCCGCCGCGCGCCGGCGGCCCGCAGTGGATGGACGACGAGGAAGAGGAGATCCCCTCCGAGCTCGTCGAGTTCGCGTGTTTCAAGGGTGACCGCGAGACCGTCCTCCAGAACTCCGCGCTCCAGTATCCCATGTTCCTCGTGCTCCGCGAACTGGCGCTGCTCTCGGAGAAGGGCACCCTGACCGCGATCACGGAGGCGGGTGACGATCTGGAGGCGACCCGCATCGTGGAGGGTGAGGCCCGCCCGGCGAGCATCGAAGTCGTCGAGAGCCCGCAGGGAGCGGGCGACGGGGACGGCGGCGTCAACTGGCGCGACAACGAGTTCATTTCGGACTGACCGGCTGCTAGAACGGTCGCGCGGTTTCCTGCGGCCGAGGCCGGCCGACGTCTACGAGCGTGACGAGAGCATCTCTGTCGCGACGTCGGCGAGGTCGGCGGCGTCGACGCCGCGAAGCCGCTCGTCGCCGAGTTTGAGCCGGAGTCGCGGGCGACCGACGTCGATCGGAACCTTCTCTGTGTCGACGAGTCCCGCGTCTTCGAGCCGCGTCTTCGTCCGTGAGAACGTCGCCTTCGAGGCGATACCGACGTCTTCGCCCCACTTCGAGATGTCGTAGAGGAGCACGTCGTTTTTCGCGGCCACGAGCAGCGAGGCGGTCACCTCGTCGATAGCGTCGGAGCCGCGGGCGGCCTCGACCGAGGCGAGGAGCGCGTCGAAGTCGTCCCGCGTGGCCGCGTCGATCTCGGCCGCCATCGTCTCGCGGACGCGGCTGATCGCCGGCGTCCGGAGGTCGTACTCCGCGGCGTCGTCGAAGGCCGCGCGGTTGGTCTCGAACACTTCGCCGACGAACTCGGCGTCGTCGGTCGAGAGCGCCGCGACGCGGTCGTCGGCGCTCACGAGCACGACGAGCTTCGACGGCGACACGAACAGGGCGTTGTCGACGTCGTCGGGAAGCAGGCGTATTCCGAGCGCCTCGTCCGCGACGAGGTCCGCGGCCGTGGACGCGGCGAGGAAGTCGTCCATCACGCTCGCGAGCTCGCTGTCGGCGGCCAGCATCGACATCGACGGCAGGTCCTCACGGGCTGTGGCCGCCTCGATCAGCGCCGCGATCGTCTCCGCCGACGGGTCGACGACGACGACTTCCTCGTCGTCCCCGGCGAAGGCCGCGTCGAGGACGCGTTCCACGTCGGCTTCCAATAAATTCGATACCATAGATGTCTTCGAATAAATGGCACATGCATATTTAATATTAACGGGAAGCGGCGAGTGAACAACCGAGAATAGCGTCTGAGCGGGGCGAACACGGCGGATCGACGGAGTTCGTAGCGCGGCCGGAACGCCGCGCCGCCGCCGCCCGTGCGACCGATCCTCGTCCGGCGGCGTTACGCAAGGATTAATGCGCGATCGGACCGGCGTTCGTGCATGGACACAGAGCACGTCCGGGAGGTCGATCCGGCGGTCGCCGACGCGCTGGCCGGCGAGCGCGACAGGCAGGAGCAGACCCTCGCGATGATCGCGAGCGAGAACCACGTCAGCGAGGCGGTCTTAGAGGCGCAGGGGAGCGTCCTCACGAACAAGTACGCCGAGGGATATCCGGGGTCCCGGTACTACGCCGGCTGCGAGTACGCCGACGACGTAGAGGAGCTGGCGATCGAACGCGCGACGGAGCTGTGGGGCGCAGACCACGTCAACGTCCAGCCGCACTCGGGGACGCAGGCGAATCAGGCCGTCTACTACGCGGTGTTGGATCCCGGCGACAAGATCCTCTCGTTAGATCTCACTCACGGCGGTCACCTCTCGCACGGTCACCCGGCGAACTTCACCGGACAGATCTACGACGTCGAGCAGTACGAGGTCGACCCCGACACCGGCTACATCGACTACGACGGGCTGCGCGCCGCCGCGGAGTCGTTCGAGC
The DNA here is from genome assembly GCF_024494575.1 of Halorubrum salinum. GTDB lineage: Archaea > Halobacteriota > Halobacteria > Halobacteriales > Haloferacaceae > Halorubrum > Halorubrum salinum. The sequence continues at coordinate 79,637 of NZ_JANHDO010000005.1, read as the reverse complement.
CCGACATCATCGTCTCCGGGTACTCCGCGTACCCGCGGACGGTCGAGTGGGACCGCATTCAGGCGGCCGCCGACGCGGTCGACGCCTACCACCTCGCGGACATCGCTCACATCACCGGGCTCGTCGCCGCCGGCGTGCATCCCTCGCCGGTCGGGATCGCCGACTTCGTCACGGGCTCGACTCACAAGACGATCCGAGCCGGCCGCGGCGGGATCGTCATGTGTGACGAGGAGTTCGCCGACGACATCGACAAGGCCGTCTTCCCCGGCGGACAGGGCGGTCCGCTCATGCACAACGTCGCCGGCAAGGCGGTCGGGTTCAAGGAGGCGTTAGAGCCCGAGTTCGAGGCGTACACCGAACAGGTCGTCGCGAACGCTCAAGTCCTCGCCGAGACGCTGCAGGACCACGGCCTCTCTCTCGTCTCCGGCGGGACCGACAACCACCTCGTGCTCGCCGACCTCCGCGACTCGCACCCGGACCTCCCCGGCGGCGACGCGGAAGACGCGCTCGCGGCCGCGAACATCGTCCTCAACGGGAACACGGTTCCGGGCGAGACGCGGTCGCCGTTCAACCCCTCGGGGATCCGCGCCGGCACCGCCGGGCTCACCACTCGCGGGTTCGACGAGGACGCGATGGCGGAGGTCGGCGACCTGATCTACCGCGTCGTCGACGACGTCGACAGCGACGACGTGATCTACGAGGTCGGCGAGCGCGTCGCCGAACTCTGCGAGGAGTACCCGCTGTATCAATAGCCACGGAGACACGCGAGTGGTCCCGGGTCGCTCCCGGCACCTCCCGCGGCCGACCGAATCCGTGCGTACAAAGTAGGGGCGTCTCCGACTGGTCGACATGGACGCCCCGTCGTTCCTCTCGGACCGCCTCGACCGCGCCGCCGCGCCGCTCCTGATCGGGGACCTCCTCGCGCTGATGGTCATGCTGACCGTCGGCACGCTCAATCACACCTCGGTCGGGTTCCTCACGGCGAACCCCCTGTACCTGCCCGGCGTCTACGCGCCGTTTCTGATCGCCTGGGTCCTGGTCGCCCCGCTGGTGGGCGCGTACTCCGCCGGCGCGGCGGAGACGGCGAAGTCGTCGGTGCCGCTCGCGGTCCGGTCGTGGATTCCGGCCGCCGTTCTCGCGCTCGCGCTCCGCGCGTTCGTCTTCCGCGGGGGCGCTGAACTGAGCTTCGCCGTCGTCATGCTCGTAGCCGGATCCGTGTTCCTCGGCGGCTGGCGCGCGCTGTACTTCCGGGTGCGGTAGGCCCGTCGCGTCCGGCTGCGCTCCGCACCGCTCGTGCTTCTCGACTCCGTACGACCCGTTCCCAGAGCCGACCTCGCAGTTCTCATCGTCCGATGCGATTCTATAAGTTATGCGTTGATTTTCCATACTTACTCTCAGCGTAACGAAAAACCACGAAAAAAATTTAATAGTCGTTTTGCCCTAGATCGAAGCGAGCATGACCGGGTACTACGACTACGTCCTCGGACTCATTCCGGCCGCACTGATCGGCGTGACCGCGGCGCTCTATCTGGTCGGGGTGCCGACGACGGCTGCGCTGCCCGGAGGCGCGCTCGTCGCGGGGACGATAATGGCCCACGCGATGTTCGTCCGGGCTCCGATTCGGCCCGCGGACGCCGGTGCTCGGTCGAACCCGTAGGAAGCCTCGACCGGGGACTCGGACGGCGTGTCGAGGATATCCGGCGGTACGTCGAACTGACTCCCGGTTCCCGTAGGGTGGCTCTGTTGAAGTCCTATTCTTCAGGCACATTCTCTTCTGAAACAGCCGATCGATGAGCGCTGCGAACGGACTCTCAAATGAACGTTTGTTCTATCATCAAAATTATACAGAATCAAGGAGAATACCTGCGCCTTTAGGCGCAGGATGAATCCGACAACTCCTACGCACTCCACCGTCAATAGCAAGGCCGGATATTCCACACCAACCGGCACTATTAACAAAACAGTATCCATAACCAGTTATGAAGCCAGAAATGAGTCGAACCATCCGAACCTTCGAGGCCACCATCACGAACCAGCAACAGGTTCGTGACGACCTCGATCAACTCGGATGGGCGGCCTCAAAACTCTGGAATGTCGGTCGCTACTACACGCAAGAACAGTGGGATGAAACGGGCGAGATTCCCGATGACGGGGAACTCAAAGCTGAACTCAAACGCCACGAACGCTACACGGACTTGCACTCTCAATCCAGTCAGCGCGTTCTCGAAGAACTCGCTGAAGCGTTCAACGGCTGGTTCGGCAAGCGTCGGAACGGCGACGACCGTGCCCGACCGCCCGGCTACCGCAAGCACGGAGACTCCCATCCACGCTCCACTGTGTCGTTCAAAGCGGCTGGCTTCAAGCACGACGCACAGTTCGCCCGTGTCCGCCTCTCGAAAGGCCGTAACCTCAAAGAACACCGTTCAGACTTCATCTTGTGCGAGTACCAGACGCGCCCGGATGTTGACCTGACCGAGTGGGACATTCAACAGGTTCGTGCCGTCTACAATCGAGATGAGTGGCGGCTACAATTCGTCTGTCGAACCACTATCGACCCGGAACCACCGGGCAACGAAGTGGCTGGTGTTGACTTTGGAATTTGCAACTTTGCCGCCGTCTCGTTCGGCGGGGAATCGGTGTTGTATCCCGGTGGCGCACTCAAAGAGGACGAATACTATTTCACGAAGAAGCGTGCCGAGACGGACGATTCGGCTTCACGCGAAGCGAAGCGTCTTGACCGAAAACGCACCGCTCGCCGGACACACTTCTTACACGCCCTCTCGAAAGCGATCGTAGAGGAGTGCGTCGAACGCGATATTGGTACGCTTGTCGTTGGTGACCTCGGTGGCATCCGAGAAGACGACGAGACTGGTGAGTCTCGAAATTGGGGCGACCATGGGAACTTGGACTTGCACGGGTGGGCGTTCGATCGGTTCACGACGCTACTCGACTACAAGGCGGAAGCCGAGGGCATCGACGTGGAGTTGGTGTCGGAGCGGGATACATCGAAGTCGTGTTCAGCATGTGGTCATACGGATGACAACCAGCGTGCGGAGCGTGGACTGTACGTATGTGAGGAGTGCGACACGGTGGCGAACGCTGATGTGAATGGTGCGGAGAACATCCGACAAAAGGTACTCCCGAGTCTCGCCACGGATGGCGGTGATAGGGATAACGGCTGGTTGGCACAGCCAGCGGTTCGCCTGTTCGACCGCAGCGTGGGCAGTTTTGCCCCGCGAGAACAGGTCGTGAACCGCGAACCGTAATATCCCAACTCAGCGGTGCGGTACCGTGGGATTCCCGCGTCTTCAGGCGCGGGAGGATGTCAATCGCGGCTAGTTACTAATCGAGGCTATGAATCGGAGATGTGTTCTCTCGGCTATCGGAACGTCAACACTTGCCCTTTCGGGGTGTTTGGATAACCGTACTGAAGGTGGGACGGCCGAGGACTCCGGATCAACTGACGGGCGTTCGGTTACGATTGCGCTCACACACGTGGCCGGCGATGAAGCGATCAGTTTCAGTTACAACGTTCATCGCTCGGAGATTACTGAAGAGTCTCCGGCGGTGATCGAACTGATAGCGAAAAACGAGACGGAAAGTGAAATCGAGTACGGGACCGGTGCCCCGAGCCCATTCGGAGCGCTTTACGATCCAGATTCGCCTGAAGCAATTTTATGGACCGAGAAGTACGTCGAGAGTCAACACGTAGAGACGGACGGCCGTCGGATAACCGGAATGAACGATATCGGGATCAGTGTTAGGCTCTCTCCCGGGGAGTCTCGATCTGAAACGTATGAATTTACCGCCTCTCCGGGGAGCTATTCGATACAGCGGACCGGAAACCCCCTCACGCTCGGAGGCGAGACGTACGAGTTAGATATCACCATTTCGGAGACATGATCCCTCGTCAATACCTTCTGTTGACCGATCGTTCTCTCCCGTCGATTGGCCCCTGTTCGTACCACATTCGTGCCCTGTATTCAGCGGGACGCCGAGAACGGATCACCAATTGAGGATTCAAACGGAGCCTGTAGGGTTTAGTTCGCGGGGCTCGACGTTCCGACCATGACCGACACGCTGTTTCTCACGAGCGCCGACGTCGACGACCTCGCTGAGCCGGCGGACTACGTCGCGGCCGTCCGCGACGGCTACCGGCAGGTCGGCGAGGGCGCGCCCGCGGAGCCGCGGACGCTGCTTCCCAGCCGCGACCCCGCCGGCATGTTGACGACGTACGCCGCGATCCTTCCGGAGACGGGCGCGATGGGCGGGTACACCTACTCGGCCGGGTTCGGCGCGCGCGACGCCTGGTTCATGACGCCGCTCTTCGACGCCGACTCGGGCGAGCCGCTCGCGCTGCTCGACGGGGCGTCGATGAACCCGTTCAAGACCGGCGCGGCCGGTGCCGTCGCCGTCGACGCGCTCGCCCGCGAGGACGCCACCGAGATCGCCGTGATCGGCAGCGGGGCGCAGGCCCGGGGACAGCTCGCCGCGACCGCGACGGTCCGGGCGTTCGAGTCGGTCCGCGTCTTCTCGCCGACGGCGGAGAGCCGGGAGGCGTTCGCCGACGCGTTCGACGACCGCCTCGACGCGACCGTCTCGGCGGCGGAGAGCGCCGGGGCGGCGGTCGACGGAGCGGACGTGATCGTCACCGCGACGACGGCGAGCGACCCCGTGATCGACGACGCCGACGTCGCGCCCGGCGCACACGTCACCGCGATGGGCCAGTACGATCCGGACAGAAACGAACTGCCGCCCGAACTCGTCGCCCGGGCAACCTACGTTCCCGATATCCGCGAGCGGGCGACTCAGGACGCCGGCTCCTTCCTCGCGGCGCGGTCTGCCGGCCTGATCGGCGACGACCACGTCGCGGCGGACCTCGGCGAAGTGGTGGCCGGTCGTCACCCCGGGCGGACGAGCGACGGGGAGGTCACGGTGTTCGACTCGGGCGGGACCGGGATCGAGACCGTCGCAGCCGCACACATGCTCTACGAGCGGGCGAGCGAGGCGGGACGAGGGAAAACGATCGAGTTCGCGCCCGCGAGCGAGGCGCTCACCGGCGAGTGACGCGGGTCAGAGCACTCGCTTGCCGAACGCGCTCGCGGCGAGCTCCGTCGCGAGCTCGGCCGTCTCGTTGTGTTGATCAAGTGTGGGATTCACCTCGACGAGCTCCATCGACCGCAACGAGCCCGTCTCGTCGACGATCTCCATCGCGCTGTGGGCCTCTCGGTAGGTGACGCCGCCGCGGACGGGCGTCCCGACCCCGGGCGCTTCGTTGGGGTCGAGCCAGTCGAGGTCGAGGCTGACGTGAACGCCGTCGACGTCCGCGGCGGCGGTCGCCATCGCCTCCTCCGTGACGGTTGTAATCCCGCGCTCGTCGATGTCGGACATCGTGTAGACGGAGAAATCGCGCTCTCGGAGGAGGTCCGCCTCCGCACCGTCGACGGACCGAAGGCCGACCAGGGCGACGTTCTCCGGAGAGAGGCCGGGTGCGTTCGCCCACTCGGTGTCGGCGAACGCCCCGATCCCGAGCGCGGCCGCGAGCGGCATCCCGTGGACGTTCCCCGACGGCGTCGTCGTCGGCGTGTTGAGGTCGGCGTGGGCGTCGAACCACACCGCGCCGATCTCGGCGCCGCGCGCCGACCCGGAGAGGGAGCCGATGGCGATCGAGTGGTCGCCGCCGAGCGCGAGCGGGACGCTCCCGTCCGCGAGCGTGTCGCTCACCTCCTCGGCGAGGCGACCACAGACGTCCGCCGTCTCGCGGAGGAACTTGGCGTTCCACTCGCTCGGAGTGTCCGCGTCCGGATCGCGCTCCTCCGCGCGGGGGACGGCGAGGTCGCCCGCGTCGACCGGGTCGATCCCCGCGCTCACCAGTTGATCGGCGAGGCCGGCGTACCGGATGGCGGACGGCCCCATGTCGACGCCCCGCCGGTTCGCCCCGTAGTCGGTCGGCGCGCCGATGATCCTGACTGTGGTCATACCCGAACGCCGGACGCGCCGACGCTTGAATTGTCGGGTTCGGGAAGTGAGCGTACCCTCGGACCTCGGCTACCGCCGTGTCCGCCTCGCCGAACGCCCACCGTTTTCACGCTGGGAGTCGAACCGCGGAACATGAGCGACGCCGCGGGTGATCCCGCAGACGGCGTGGAGTCCGAGAACGGGACGGCCGACGACGATGCGGAGTCGACCGAGTACGATCCGACCGACATCGATCCCTCGTCTATCACGCCGATGGCGGGACTGATCGTCGTCGCGTTCACCGGAGCCGTGATCGGGCTGGTCGGAGCCGCGGTGTCGCTCGTCGTCGCCAACCTCGGACTGGCGCTCGTCGGCGTCGGCGTCGTGGTCGCGCTGTCGAGTCCGATCGCGTACGTCCGGCTCCGCAGACGGTACGGAGGCTAGCGGTGCGTACGTGTTTTTATAACGGGGTTCCATCGCATTTAAGCGGTACCGACCTGTATTCGGTCGTATGTCATCGATCGAACTCACATCGAGTCAGAAGAGCATCCTCTCGGCCCTCATCAACCTGTACGGGGAACAGGAAGACGCCGTCAAAGGCGAGGCGATAGCCGAGGAGGTCGACCGCAACCCGGGCACGATCCGGAACCAGATGCAGAGCCTCAAAGCTCTCCAGCTGGTCGAGGGCGTACCGGGGCCGAAAGGCGGCTACAAGCCCACCTCGAACGCGTACGAGGCGCTCGACATCCAGCGGATGGACGAGCCCGCAGACGTGCCGATCTTCCACGAGGGCGAGGAGCTGACCGGCGTCAACGTCGACGGGATCGACCTCTCCAGCGTCCACCACCCCGAGCTGTGCCGCGCCGAGATCCACGTCCAGGGCTCCGTCCGCGAGTTCCACGACGGCGACTCGGTCACGGTCGGCCCGACGCCGCTCTCGAAGCTCGTCATCGACGGCACGGTCGACGGGAAAGACGACACCGCGAACGTCCTCATCCTCCGCATCGACGACATGCGAGCGCCCGACGAGCCCGCCGAGCACTGACCGCGGAGCACACCGTCGTCTCCGACGAGAGCGATCCGCTCCGCCGTACACGACCAGACTGACTTCTCCCTCGACTTTACCAGAACCAGACCGCCGTTCACAGCACGCGTCGACTGGAGGCGGCGGCGTCGCTTGATCTCACGTGAACACGACGGGTAGTCGCGTCACCTGCCGAACATCGGTCGCGTGCGTTCGATCGGGTGCGTTCCCCGTCTCCTACATGTCGCCGAACGCGCTGACGCCGCGCCCGGTCGAGGAGACCTTGGCGATCCAGCGCGTGGCGATGGCCTTCTTGAGGAGCTTCGCGGGCGTGCCGCCGAACGTCTGGATCGGCATTCCCATGACGTCGTGTGCGACGGCCTCCTCGCCGACGGAGATGACGGTGCCTTTGTCCTCGTGTGTCCACGACTTGAGAGGCGCGCCGCGGGCGGCGCGAGCGAGGTTCTCGCCGGCGACTTCGGCGGCCTGCCACGCGGCCTGCGCGGTCGGCGGGGCCACGTCGTCGTCCCCCTGCTCGACTAATGCGGTGTCGCCGATGGCGAACACGCGGTCGTCGCTGGTGGTGAAATCGGAGCCGGCGTGGACGCGGTGTGACCGCTCGTCCTTCTCGACGTCGACGTCTTCGATCTCCGGCTGCCCGGTGATGCCGCCGGTCCAGATCAGCACGTCGTAGTCCAGTTCCTCGGGCGCTTCGTCCTCGCCGCCGCCGAGGTAAACGGTGTCCTCGTCGGCCTTCGAAATGAAGTCCCCGGTGCGGATGTCGATGTCGGCGTCCTGGACTCGCTGACGCAGCGCGCCCTGTATCTGCGGGTCGTTGTTGGGGAATATCTCGTCGAGCCCCTCGACCAGCGTGATCTCGATCGGCGCGCGGTGTTTGTCGCGGTACTCGGCGATCTCGCCGGCGGTCTGGATGCCGGAGAGGCCGGCACCGCCCACGATGACCTCGACCGGCTCGGAGCGCGTCGCCTCCGCGGCGGCCGAGCGGACGTCCTCGTGGATCGCTTTCGCGTCGTCGAGGCCCTTCAGCTGGTGGGCGTTCTCCTCTAACCCCTCGATGCCGAAGAAGGCCGTCGTCGAGCCGACGGCCAAGAGGAGGTAGTCGTAGTCGACGGTCGTTCCGTCGTCGGTCTCGACGACGCGGTCGTCGACGTCGACGTCGACGACGCGGCCCTGCACGAACGCCGATTCGGGCGATTTGATCTCGTCGACGGGGATCGTGATCTTGTCTTCGACCGCGGGGTTGCGGATCGCGCGGTGGACCTCGTGGAGCACGAGGTGGTAGTCGTGTTCGGATATCCAGGTGAGTTCGGCCTCGCCCTCGCCGACCTCGTCTTCGAACGCCTTCACTGCCCCGGCACCGGCGTACCCGGAGCCGACGACGACGATCTGGGTGGTCATGCCTGTCAGTCCGACGCGCGCGGGTAAAGTCGCTTTGGAACGGTCGCGATTCGCCCGACTACAGCGACAGCCCGGCGTGCCAGCGGTCGGCACCGGCCTCGCGTTTGACCTCGTCCATGCGGGCGAGAAGCGCCACCGCGAGACTCGCCGTCTCGGACGCGCGCGACTCGCCCTCGGTCCTGAACTCGCCGGTGACTCGGTTGGCGTAGACGGAACAGACCGCGCCGGCGCGGAGGCCGTAGACGCTCGCGACCGTGAGGATCGCCGACGCCTCCATCTCGATGTTCTTCACGTTCGCCTCTCGCAGTTCCGCGACCAACTCGGCCGACCCGGCCGCCTCGAACCCCTCGAAGCCGGGGCGGCCCTGCCCCGCGTAAAAGGAGTCGGCGCTCATCGTGACGCCGGTGTGGTAGTCGTATCCGAGCCGCTCTGCGGCGGCGACGAGCGCGGAGACGACCTCGCCGTCGGCGGCGGCCGGGTAATCCTCGCGAACGTACTCGTCGCTGGTTCCCTCCTGTCTGACCGCGCCGGTCGTGATGACGAGGTCGCCGACGTCCATCTCCGGCCGGATCGCGCCGCAGGAGCCGACGCGAACGAAGGTGTCGACGCCGACGCGAGCGAGTTCCTCGACGGCGATGGCGGCGGACGGCGAGCCGATTCCGGTGGAGGTCACGGAGATCGGCGTACCGTCGTAGCTCCCGGTCGCGGTGCGGTACTCGCGGTGGGAGGCGACCTCCTCGGCGTCGTCCCACAGCCCGGTGATCGTGTCGACGCGCTCGGGGTTTCCGGGAAGGAGGACGGCGTCGGCGACGTCGTCCGGTCCCACCTCGACGTGGTACTGCACCTCGTCGCCGGGATCTTCGCTGTCGCCGGGGCTCGCGCCGCGCTCGTCAGTCATGTCCCCGGACCTTCGCCGAGACGTTTAAAAGGCGTTCCGGCTCGGAGAGCGGTTCCCGATCGGGGTGTCCGCGCGGACGGCCGCGCTCCGAACTCACCGGTTCCGCGCGTCGTCGAGCGTGCCCTCGTGTATCGCGTTCGGGAGCAGTTCGCCGAGCGTGTACTCGCTCGTCTCGCCGTCGCCCTCGTCACAGACGACGACGAGGTCGGCGGCGGCGAACTCGGCGAGCGTCTGTCGGCACATCCCGCAGGGGGTGACGCCGTCGCGCACCCCGGAGGAGACGGCGATCCGGTCGAACTCTCGGTGGCCGTTCTTCACCGCCTCCGCGACCGCGACCTCCTCGGCGTGGAGGCTGTTGGAGTAGTTGGCGTTCTCGATGTTACAGCCCGTGTACACGGTTCCGTCCGCGGTCCGGAGCGCGGCACCGACGCGGTACTCGGAGTACGGGACGTGCGCGTCACGGAGCGCGTCACGGGCGGCGTCGATCAGGTCGTCCATGTTAGAAGGGGTCGGGCGGCGGGAGGATAACGGTGGTGTCCCGTCGGTGGGCAGGCGTCGATCGAGCGGGCCGCCGCCGCACCGCGGCGGTCACCTGCCGGCGATCCCGAGCGCCTGTATCGTCGGGAGTTCCCAGCCGTACGCGACCGCGGCGAGCCGCGTCCCGACGGTCACCGCCGCACACACCGCGGCGGCGGTGCTCCCCGGAAAGCCGACGGCGGCCACGAGCCAGTACGCGCCGCCGCCCAACACCGCACAGCTCGCGTAGAAGTCGTCGAAGAGGATGAACGGCGACCGGTCGAGGAGGATGTCGGCGAACGCGCCGCCGCCGACCGCGTTGATCGTCGCGACGGCGACGACCCCGAACGCCGACACCCCCGCCCCGGTGGCGACGATCGCCCCTGTCGTGGCGAACGCGCCGAGGCCGATCGCGTCCGAGACGACCGTGATCGGATGGGTGTCCGGCGACGCGAGCACGACGCGCAGCGCGACCGCGAAGCCGACGCCGAGCAGTCCGAGCCCGATCTCGATCGGCGACTGCAGCGCGAGCGGCACGCGCGCCACGAGGAGGTCGCGCGTGACGCCCCCGACGAACGCCATGGCGAGCCCGACGACCGTGATCCCGAACAGGTCGAACTCCTCGCGGATCGCCTTCGTCGACCCGACGAGCGCGAACGCGATCAGGCCGACCGTGTTCATCACGGCGAACGGGTCGCCGAAAAGCACCGTGGAGAGATCCGTCGTCACTGGTCGTACGTCGGCAGACGACCGTATTGAAGGCTGTGTTCGGGGTCGAAGCCGCGACGGCTGTCGGCTGCTGCGACCCCGTCCGCCTTACCGCCCGGTGTCGTACTTGTACGTCGCCGAGTCGGGGTCGATGCCGAAGTCCTCCGGCGACTCCACCGTGTCGTCGTCCGCGGCGTCCGCGGGCTCTGCGGCCTTGAACGCCTCGCGGAACCGGTCGGGCATGGAGAACTCGCGGTCGGCGAGTTCGAGTCCGGTGACGCCGCCGCCGAGGAACTCTCGCTTCTCCGTCAGCCGGTCGGAGAGCGCCGGCGGGAGGTCGTCGGTGTCGACGCGCTCGAAGCCGAACTGGGTCAGATACTCCGGCTGGTCGGTGAGCACGTACACCGTCTCGAACCCCTCTGCGTCGGCGGTGTCGACGAGCCGCTCGACGACGTGCGCGCCGACGCCGCGGCCGCGCCACTCGGGGAGCACCCCGATCCCCGTGAGTTCGATCCGGTCCGCTTCGTCGTCGTCGCCGCGGTGGAGACGGAGCCGACCGAACCCCGCGCGGTCCCCGGAGTCCTGATCGACCGCGATCACGTAGTCCCGCGACCGGAAGGCGACGTCGTCGAGCCCGAGCCGCTCGATCGCGTCCAGTAACCACGCCTCGTCACGGTTCTTGGCGTCGCGGACGTACATACCCGAACGTACGCGGGGGCACGTAAAAACGGTTCCCCGGAGCGGATCGCGGGACGGGCGAGGCGTCCATCCCCGACAGTCGGCTCGTCAGAGACTCAGATTCCCTGTCCCATCAGGTGGCTCCGGAGCACGTCCGGCGTCTTGAGCCCCGCGTCGCTGTTGACGAGGACGACCGTTTCGTCGCCGTCGAAGAAGTCGTCCTCGGCGAGCGCCCACGCGCCGGCGGGCGCGGCACCGCCGGTCGCGCCCATCTCCATGACCTCGTTCTGCGCGACCGCGACCGCGCTCGCGAGCACGTCCTCGTCCTCGACGCCGACGGCCGTTCCGCCGCTCTCTCGGATCGCCTCCAGCGCGGCCGCCCCGCCCGCCGGGTCGGCGATCTCCAGCTCGCCGCAGATGGTGTCGGGCGTCTCCCACGGTTCCGGCTCGTCCAGACCGCGCTCGAACGCGGCGGCGATCGGCGCGCAGCCGGCCGCCTGCGCCGCGACGACCTTCGGGACCGCCTCGATCGCGCCGACCCGCTCCAGCTCGCTGAATCCCTTGTACACGCCGGCAACGACCTCGCCGGTGCCCGTCGGGACGACGACCACGTCGGGAGCCGCATCGAGGTCGGCGACCAGCTCGAACGCGAGCGTCTTCACCCCGTCGTGGCGGTACGGCGTCGCGAACTCGCCGAGGTCGGTGTAGTCGGTCTCCAGCTGGTCGTCGACCGCCTCTGCGGCGTCCGGGAACCGCCCGCCGACCACGCGCATGTCGCCGCCGTGAACGTTCGTCATCGCCTTGTTCGAGAACGCGCAGCGGGAGGGGACGAAGGCGTACGACCGGAGGTCCGCCCGGCCCGCGTACGCCGCCATCGACTGCCCGGCGTTGCCGGGACTCGCACACGCGAGCGGCTCCACGTCCGCGCCCGCTTCCGCCCGAGCCGCGACCGCGGTGAGCGCGACCGAGAGCCCGCGGTCGAGCACGGTGCCGGTGGGGTTCCGGCCCTCGTCTTTGACGTACACCGCGTCGACGCCGAGCTCGTCTGCGAGCCGCTCGGTCGGCACGAGCGGCGTCGATCCCTCGCCCGCGGAGAGCGCCTCGTCGGCCGGGAACGGAAGGAGGTCGTCGAAGCGCCAGTGGCCGCGGCCGGCACCGGCGGGGCCGTCGCGCGCCGGCGCGAGCAGCGCCTCGGGGTCGACCGCGTCGTAGTCGTAGGCGGGGTCGAGCCCCCGCGCCTGCTCGTCGTCGGGAACGGTCGTCGGGTCGGCCGTCTCGTGGACGCGTCCCGACGCGCGGCTCGCAAGCCCGCGGAACGCGGCCGTGGTCTCGATCGGCTCCGTCGAATCCATACCCGCCCTTTCGGCGGCGGCGACTAATCGCTTCCCTCTCGGCGGTGCGTCGCCGCACCCGACTCGCTCGACCGGGCGGTCGCCGCCGCGCGAGCGGTCGCCGCCGCGCGAGCGGCCGTGGCTGCGCGAGCGGTTCGGTCGTGACGGACCCGACCGCCGGCTCGACGGACGCACCTTTTAGGTCGTCGGGCGTTCCGCACTCCGTATGATAGACCGGCTGCTCGGTCGGGCCGAACTCAAAGAGCGGATCGCGGAGCTCGAGGAGGCGAACCGCCACCTCGAACGCCGCGCCGAGGCCGAAGAGGAGCGGCGCTCCGACGCCGTCGCCGACCGCCAGCGCGCCGAAGAGCGCGTCAACGAGCTCGAACACCGGATCGAATCGCTGGAGGAGCGACTGGAGCGAACGGGCGGCGACGAGGCCGCGGTCGAGTACCGCCGCGTGAGCGACGCCCGCGGCGCGCGCCTCGACGACGCGCTCGACAGGCTTCGGGCGATAGAAAGCGACGACCCGGAGGGGCTCCTCACGGCGTTCGTCCCCGACGCCAACGCCGTGCCGGAGAGCGTCTCCGACTGGTTCGGAGAGCGGACCGCGCTGGTGCGGCGGGCCGCCCCGGCCGTGGTCCTCGCCGACGACACCGGTGCGGTGAGCGCCGCGATCACGCCGCCGGTCGAGCCGGCGGCCTTCGACCGATGGGACGACCGGTTCCGGCTGGAACGGTCGTGGTTCCGGCCGGCCGGCACGCTCGTCTTCGCCGTGGTCCGTTCGGACACCTTCGCGCTCGGCGTGTACGAGGACGGCGACCGCGTCGACTTCGAGGGATTCACCTCTGAGGTGAAGTCTGCGCACTCGAAGGGCGGGTTCTCGCAGGGGCGGTTCGAGCGCCGGCGTGAGGGGCAGATCGAGGAGCACCTCGACGACGCGAACAGCGCGATAGCGGCGTACGCGGACGGGACGGAGTCCGCCGCGATCGACGCCGACCGAGTCATCGTCGTCGGCGAGCGGAGCGTCCTCGGTCGGGTCCGCGAGCACGCCGACGTCACCGACGTCTCCGACGCGACGGGAAGTCCGAAGGAAGCGCTCGACGACGCGTTCCGCGACTTCTGGACGGCGCGAATACACGCGATCTGAACGCATCGGACCGAAACGGGGCGCGTCGGGCGAGTTAGAAAGGCGCGTCGGGGCCCTCGTCGGTGTCGGAGGCGTGGCCGCCGGTGTCGCTGGCGTCGCCCCCAGCGTGCTCGCCCGACGTGGCGACCAGGTCGCCGTCCTCGCGTCCCCAGGCTTCGAGCCCGCCGCGGAGGCTCTCGACGCGCGCGTCCTGCGCGTCGGCGTAGCTCCCGATCAGCTGTGCGGCCTGCTGGCTCGCGATCCCGTGGGGACAGACGGTGACGACGCGAGACGCGCCCGAGAGTTCCGTGATCCGAGTCGACAACTCCGGGAAGGGAATACACTCGCTTCCCGGGATGTGCCCGCGGTCGAACGCGCGCCGGTCGCGGATGTCGACGATCCGCGTCTCGCGACGCTCGCCGTCGGACAGCGACGCGAGGTCGTCGGGGTCGATCTCGTCGACCATCAGGGGAGCGGACAGAGGCTCGCCGTGACCACGGCGCGCTCGTCGGTGTCGTTTCTGAGCCCGTGGACGACGCCGCGCTCGTTCGGCACCACCGCCGGGGCCGCGAGCGGTTCGGCGTCGTCGCCGCGGACCACGGTCGGTTCCCCCTCGATCACGTGGAAGACGTTCGTCGCGTCGCCGTGCTCGTGCGGGTCGATCGCGGCCCCGGGGCCGAGGACGAACGCCTTCACGAGCACGTCGTCGGTGACGACCAGTTCGGCCGTCTCGACCGCGCCCGGGTCGGGTCGCAGGTCGTCGACGGCGTCGGCGTATCGGTCTATCGTCATGGCCGTCCGTCCGCGGCGGCGACACCTAAATCATTCGCGCGCGCCGGGCGGCAGCGGGTCGGCGTGGTCGGCGATCGCCTCGGCGACGCGGTGCGGCTCTTCGTGGACGACCCAGTGGGTGGCCGTCTCCAGCGTGAGGAGCCGGCCGTCGGCGCAGTGCTCGACGCTCCGCCCGGCCATCCGCCTGGTGAGGAACTGATCTCTCGCGCCCCAGAGCACGAGCGTCGGGACCTCGACCGCGGTCCGCTCGGGCGAGGGGCGCTCGCGGACGATCGCTCGGTACCAGTTCACCATCGCTTGGAACGCGCCGTCGCGGTTCCACGCCCGGCGGTACCGTCTGACGTCCTCGTCGTCGAACGTTCCGGGCAGACTCGACTCGCGGAGGCCGCGCACCGCGAGCCGCCAGTTCCCGGCGCGGGCGACGGCCTCTGGCACCCTCGGAAGCTGGAACGCGAGGACGTACCAGCTCTTGAGCCGCTGGTCCCACGAGCCGCGAAGCTCCCGCTCGAAGACGGTCGGGTGCGGGACGTTGACGGCGACGAACTCCGAGACGCGCTCCGCGTGGTGGAGCGCGAGCCACCAGCCGACGGCCGCGCCCCAGTCGTGGCCGGCGACCGCCGCAGTCTCCCGCCCGTAGGCGTCGATAAGGCCGACCACGTCCCGCGCGAGTTCGCCGATCCGGTAGTCGCGCACGGCCGGCGGCTTCTCGGAGCAGTTGTACCCGCGCTGGTCGGGGACGACGACCCGGTAGCCCGCGTTCGCGAGCGGCGCGATCGCCTCGTGCCAGCCGTACCAGAACTCGGGGAACCCGTGTAGCAGGACGAGGAGCTTCCCGTCTTCGGGGCCGGCCTCGACGACGTGGAGCCGGACCCCGTTCGTCTCCACCGCTCGCGACTCGCCGGGTACCGAATCGGGAATCTCGTCGGCCGGAACCGGCTCGTCGAGGATGTCAGCGCTCCGCACGGCGGGTGCGTCGGTCCCGCCGCTCGGGTCGGTCCCGTCACTCGGATCGATACCGGCTTCGTGCATACCCGACCGTGGGTCGCCAGCGGCAAATAGCTACGCTCGGGCCCGACGTCGGTGCAATCGAAATCCTCAAGCCGCTGGCAGTCGCCAGTCCGGGTAGACTAGCGATTCTGACGCCCGGCCCGGACGCGGTGGGGACGTCGCCCGCGACGGACGGCGACGGTCCGGGACGGACCGGACGGCACCGGATCGAACCGGGACAGCTCGGATCGGATCGGCCGGCGAAACGCGGTTCGGTCGGGCCGGGGTCCGTCGGATCCGTCCGAGTCGGCCGACGTCTCGGTCGCGTCGGAACGCGCGGATCGCACACCATGGCATCGAACACGTCATCACCGGACGGGACAGCACCGGAGGAAACGAACGGCTCGGCGGGCGACCTCGACAGCGCCGGCGCGTCGTCGGAACCGGACGCCGACCGTCCCGACGTCTCGAACGTCCTGCTCGTCACGATCGACTCGCTCCGGGCGGACGCGATCGCGCCGTACGACGGCGACCGCCACTCGCCGGTGTTACAGGGCCTCGCCGACGGCGGCACCGTGTTCGACAACGCCTTCGCGACCGGCAACTGGACGCCCTTCTCGTTCCCCTCCATCCTCGCCTCCGAGCCCGTCTTCGCCCGCAACGGCGACATCGGCGTTCGAGGTGCGGAGACGCTCGCGTCGGTGCTCTCCGACGCCGGGTTCGCGACCGCGGGCTTCAACGCCGCGAACGGCTTTCTCACCTCCCACTGGGGGTATCCGGAGGGGTTCGACGAGTTCGAGCCGTTCGTCACGAGCGTCGGATCGAGCCGGTACAGCCGGTACCTCGCGGCACACCCGACCGTCGAGGCGTGGATACAGCTCGCGACCTCGCCGATCCGCCGGCTCGGCTCGAAGTTCCGCGGCGAGAGCGACGACCGACCGTTCCTCGACGCCTCGCGGATGTTCGACGTGGAGGACGCCGCGACGGGGTTCATCGACGACACCGACGACCCGTTTTTCCTCTGGGTCCACTACATGGACACCCACACGCCGTACGTGCCCGCGCCGCGGTACATCCGCGAGGTGTCCGACGGGATCGTGGGGACACACCGCATGCTGCACGCGCACACCCGGACGAGCCTCGGCTGGGAGGTCGGCGAGCGGACCCTTCGAGAGCTTCGGACGCTGTATCAGGCGACGGTGCGACAGGTCGACGCGAGCGTCGGGCGACTGCTCGACGCGCTCGACGCGGCCGGCATCGCCGACGAGACGGCGATCGTCGTCGCGGGCGACCACGGCGAGGAGTTCCAGGAACACGGCCACCTCGCACACTACCCGAAGCTGTACGACGAGCTCATCTCCGTGCCGCTCATCGTGAACGCCCCCGGCGCGGACGGCGGCCGGCGCGTCACCGAGCACGTCGGGCTCGACGCCGTTCCCCCGACCGTGGCCGACCTCTTGGGCGTCGACGCGCCGGACGACTGGCGCGGCGAGTCGGCCGTGCCGGCGGTTCGCGGTGAGGGGGCCCTCGACGACGATCCCGTCGTCTCCGTGACGGTGCGCGGCGAGGAGGTGACGGAACAGCCGATCCCGCGGTCGATGGCCGACGGCGACCTGCTCGTGAGCGTCCGCGACGCCGAGTGGACGTACATCGAAAACGTCGACGAGGAGACGGTGGAGCTGTACCACAGGCCGTCAGACCCGACACAGCAGACGGACCTGTCCGCCGATCCGACCGAGGAGCAGCGGGCCGTCATCGAGCGCTTCGCGCCGATCGCCGCCGCCCACGCCGCGGAGCTCCGCGAGCGCGGAGCGGAGTCCGCGGCGGCGGGCGGCGAGGGGGACGAGGTCGACGCCGACCTCGAAGCCCGACTGGAGGCGCTCGGGTATCGGTGATGCTACGGGCGATCCTCCGCGACCTCGCGAGCGGACCGATCGCCGTCCAACTCCGTCGGTTCGTCATCGTCGGCGCGGTCACGGCCGGGATCCAGATGGCCCTTTTGTGGGCGTTCGTCGACGCCGCGGGCGTGAACTACCTCATCGGCGCGACGGTCGCCATCGAGATCACGATCGTGTTGTCGTACGTGTTCAACAACGCGTGGACGTTTCAGGCGAGCCAGAACACGGGCGTCTCCGAGTACCTCACCGGACTGTTAAAGACGAACCTGGTACGCGGGACCGCGATCCCGATCCAGCTCGCCGTGCTCTTCGCGCTCGTCGAGTGGGCGGGAATCCTGTATCTCGTCGGAAACGCCGTCGCCATCCTCATAAGCGGCGTCTACCGGTTCGTGCTCGACTCGCTCTGGACGTGGGGGTGACCGCCGGTTGATCGGTCGGCTCACAGCCGAAAAGAAGACGCTCACGAGTCCAGTCGTGGGTCACTGACAGCACGCACGTTTACCCGTTCGGTGTCTGTACGAGGTGACATGACAGACCCGACCGGTGACTTCGACCCGGAAGCGCCCGAGGAGCGCGAGGTCGCGGGCGAGGCGGCGAGCGACCGCTCCGATTTCCTCTCGCTCATGGCACACACGTACCGCGGCGAACTCGGCCGGACGACGTCGTGGCGAACCCGGATCGACCGGACGACAAACTGGGCCGTCGTGCTGGTGGCGACGCTCCTCACGTGGGCTTTCTCGGGGGGCTCGCGGCCGCATTACGTCCTGCTCGTCGGGGTTGCCATGGTGACGGTGTTCTTGGGGATCGAGGCCCGCCGCTACCGCGTGTACGACATCTGGCGCTCTCGGGTGCGGCTGCTCGAAGAGAACGTGTTCGCGAACGCGCTGGACCCGGAGGGGGTCAAACAGCGAAACTGGCGCGAACTCCTCAGCGAGGACCTCCGGGAGCCGGCGGTGAAAACGCCGCTCGTCGAGGCGGTGTCGCGGCGGCTCCAGCGCGTCTACTTCGCACTGATCTCCGTGTTGATAGGGTCGTGGGCCGTTCGGCTGACGGTGTTCGCCGAGTCGTCGGCCGGGGTGGTCGAGACCGCGGCGGTGGGACAGGTCCCGGGCGGCGTCGTGCTCGCGAGCGTGGCGCTGTACTACGCCGCCGCGCTCGCGCTCACGTTCTGGCCGGGCCGGCGGCGAGCGAAGGGCGAACTGCAGTCACGGCCCGACACGGACGAGTGGAAGTGACCGCCCGCGGGGGAGCCCGTCGGTGAGGGGGGAGTCCGAAAGGGCCGGTCAAAACGGGAACCGCGGTTCGAGCCGCGCGACGAGGTCGCGAACGGCCTCCTGTTTGTAGTAGCCGACGACGGACGCGAGGACGACGAGCGCGATGAGCACGAACGCCAGCCGGAACCGCCCGACTGCCAGCTGACCGCCGGCGTACACGGTGATCACGTACGCCGGGAGTCGGCCGACGCTGATGACGGCGATGAACGTCCGGAGCCGCCACTTGGTGAGTCCGCTCAGGAAACAGATCGCGTCGTCGGGGAGCCCGGGGATCACGACGAACGCGAACAGGCCGGGGATTCCCACGGTGTCGACGAAGTCGTCGAACCGGGTGATCACGTCCTCGTGGATCACCTCCTCGACGAACGAGCGGCCGTAGCGCTTGGCGAGCGAGAAGGCGACCGCGCTACCGATCAGGACGCCGGTGAGGCTGTAGACGGTGCCCGCGACCGGACCGAAGAGGTATCCAGCGACGAGCGCCACAACCTGTCCCGGGATCGGCGCGACGATCACTTGGAGCGCCTGAATCAGGATGAACACGAGCGGGGCGAGCACGCCGAACTGACGGAGCCACGTGCGGAGCGCCTCCTGGTCGGTGAGGAACGTGGCGTACTCGCGGACGAATAAGTAGAGGGCGAGGAAGCCGATCGAGACCCCGACCAGCGCGAGGATCCCTCGACGACGGTCCGACGCCGAGGCAAAGAGTTGCATCCACGCTACCAACCGGCACGGGACATCTTGAACCTTACCAAACGGGGACACGCCGCGGCCGTGTGGGTGACCGGTCGCGCTGGCGTGTGCGGAAGGTACAAACCGCTCGTCTCCCAACCGTGTCCCATGTCATCGCCGCTCGCGGACGAGCCGGTCGAACCGCCCGCAGAGGGAGCCGAGCCGCTGACCGAGTCGGGGTACGCCGAATACCTCGACACGCTCGGCGAGGCGTGGGAGGTCGTCGACGGCCACCACCTCGAAGCGACCTACGAGTTCGACGACTTCGCGGCGGCGCTCGCGTTCACGAACGAGATCGGCGAACTCGCCGAGGCGGAGTGGCACCACCCCGACATACACCTCTCGTGGGGGGAGGTCGGCGTCGAGATGTGGAGCCACGACATCGACGGTCTCGCCAAGTCGGACTTCGTGATGGCGGCGCGCATGGACCGGATCTACGAGGGCGAGTGAAGAGAGCGGCAACGGACGGGTTTAAAACCCTCCCGGCGAAACTGGGGTGCAATGAGTGCGAACGTCTTTCTGGTTCCGGTCGATCCGGAGAACTTCGATCGAACGGTCCGGTCCGCGGTCGATCTCACCGAGTACGACGACCGTCCCGACGCCCTCGGCGACGTCGACGAGGCCCGCCTGTGGGCCGTCGACGACGACAGCGGCAACGGCTCGACGTTCGACCGGATGGAGTCCGGCGACCTCCTCCTGTTCTACCACGACGGCGAGTACGTCGCGACCGGCCGCGTCGGCACGACGTTCGAGGACGACGACCGCTGGGTCAGCGGCACGTTCTGGACCGCGTTCCCGACGACCCGCGTGTACACCGTTACGGACTTCACCGCCGTCTCCGCTCCCAAGCGCGCCGTCAACGCGCTGTTCGACTACTCCAAGTCGTACACCCCCGGATTCATGCGCGTCGCCGACAGCCGGGTGACGGCCGACCTCTCGTCTATCGAATCGGCGATCGACCACTACACGAAGCGGAACGCCTAGCGCACGCGCCCGACGACTGGCGCGGGCACGACCGAATCCGGGGTCGACTTCTGCCGTGCGTCACGCCGCCTCGAACAGCGCCTCGTACGCCGGTCCGTACGCCGACGCCACGCGGTCCGGGTCGCCGCGTTCCTCGCCGCCGAGCGCCGGCAGGTCGACGGTCGCGAGCGGGTCGACCATCCCCGTCACCGCGTCCGTGTGCTCCTCGCGCGTCCCCTCGCGGGGGCTTCCAGACGCCACCGCCCGCGCCTTCGCGTATCGGTCCCCGGCGTAGATCCGCGCTCGCCCGGGGTCGACGACCGCGACCGCGTCGGGGGCGACCGGACCGTCGCGCGGGAGCGGGCCGGCGACGTCCGCGTACGACTCGACGACGACGGGGACGCCGCCCGCCGCGGTCGACGCGACCCGCTCCGCGAGGCGGTCGAACGCCGGGAGGTACGCGGCCGCCATCACGTCGTTGAACGCGGCCACGCCCTCGACGCGGGTCGCGTCCGCGAGCGGAAGCCGGTCCGCGAGGTCGTCCGGGAGCAGGCCCGCCGACTCGGCCGCACCGTTGACGACGAACCGGGTCTCCGTCGCCGTCGCGGCGTCCGCCGACGTGTCGTCCCCGACCGCCGCGGGCGCGGTCACCCGGTCACAGAGGAACGTGCGGTCGGCGTCGCCGAGCATCCCGGTCCGGTCGGGCGTCGGCAGCCACAGCCGATGGACGGGATTGATCGACTCGGGCGTGATCACGTCGGCGGCGTCCGCGAGCGGCCGCGTGCTCGCGGCCGCGAGCCGTCGGGCGTCCTTGCCGTAGAGGCGTCCCGACTCCGCCGCGATCCGGTAGTCGTCGTGGTCGAACCAGAAGTCGTTGCCGGCGCGGGGCTTGACGCCGACGGCGTCGCCGACGCGGTCGGCGAGCGCGCGCACGAGGCCGGTCGAGAACGTCGTCTTGCCCGCGTCGACGCGCGCCCCGCCGGCGACGAGAAGTACCGGAGCGCCGTCGCCGCGTCGCTCTCCGCTCACGACTCGGCGGGCTCGTCGGCGTCGGTTTCGTCACCGTCCGTCCCGTCGTCGGCCGCCGGTCCGGACGCCGACTCGGCGGCGGTCGGATCGACCCCGTAGTAGCCGGGACCGTCCTCCGAGAGCGGCTCCGCTATCACCATGTCGTCGGCGTGGCTCATCACCCAGGGGATGGCCCAGTCGATCAGCACGGCCTCGGTGTCGGGGGCGACGTCGGCGTCCGGCTCCAGCCCCTGAAGCAGCCGACCGATCTCCGGGATCGTGTACATCAACTCGGGGTCGAACAGCTCCGCGGGCTCGTAGAACTCACACGGGAACGTCTCGTCGAACGCGTCTTTCGGTTCGGGCATGCGCGGGGCTACGCCCGCGGGTCCGTAAACGGTGCCGATAGGCGTCGACGGACGCGCCGATCCGACGCGACGGCGGCGTCGACGAGCGTCGGCGGACTGCCGGCCGCGTCGCCGGCGATCTCTCCCCAATTCAGAAGATGTTCGCTTGGTCGTACACGGAGATGCCGGTGTCCGTGATGTCGTACGGCTTCGTCTCCCGAGAGTGGTTCGCGTCGCGGATCTTCTGTATCTCGACGGCCAGCCGGGTCTCGCGGAAGTCGGAGCCCCGGACGTACTGCAACACGAACACCGCGTCGGTCAGGTACTCGACGATGCCGTGCCGGGAGGCGTACGCCGACTCGTCGCTGGCCTCGGAGGTGAGAAGCGTCGTCACGCCGGCGTCCTTCAGCGACCGGGTGAACCCGAACACCTCGGAGCGGCGCTTCGCCGGGTGGTCGTACATCATCTCCAGAAGCGAGACGGAGTCGAGCACCAGCCGGTCGGCGTCGAACTCGGCGATGAGCCGCGTGAGGTCGTTCCGGATGGAGGCGAGCGAGTTCGCCATCTCGATCGGGTCGATGGCGACGACCGCGAGCCGGTCCTCGGCGGCGTGCTCCTCGAAGGACCACCCCTTCTCGGCCGCCGTCGACAGGATCGACTCCCGGGTCTGTTCGAGCGTGATGTAGACGCCCTTGCCGCCGGATTCGAGCGCCGCGTTGAGAAACTGGAGCGCGAACGTCGTCTTGCCGGTTCCCGCTCCCCCGATCACCGAGATCAGCGACCGGGCGGGGATCCCGCCGAGGATCATCTCGTCGAGCCCCTCGATCCCGACGTCGATCCGCGGGATCGCCGACTCGAACTCCTCGGGGTCGACGTCGAACTCCGCGGGGCTCGGGGCGTCCGCTCCGCCGGGCGCGTCCGTCTCGCCCGCGCCGCCGCCGAAGCTCGCGAACCCGAACTCGTCGTCCGGCGAGGGTGCAGTCCCTCGGTACCCCCCGAACGGGTCGGCGTCGGCGGGCGGTCCGTCGTCGAAGTTCGTGCCGTGGTCGGGGGCGGCCCCGCTGTCGCCGCCTGCCGTTCCGTCGCTGTCGGCGTCTCCCTCGTCGCTGTCGGCGTCTCCCTCGTCGTCTCCGGACGTCTCTCTGAACCCGCCGAACGGGTCGTCTTCGGCCGGCCCGTCGCCCGCACCAGCCCCGTCGGGATCCGAGCCCGCCACGGCGTTGGGTTCGCCGTCGTCGCCGCTGTCGGACCGCTCTCCGGCGTCGTCGCTGTCGGCGTCGCGGTCGTCGCCGTCGGACGCCTCGTCGATCTCGCCGAGCGCGCGCTCGAACCAGTCGTCCTCCTCGCTCATCGTCCCAGTCGGCCGTGAGGGGTCGACATGTGACGGGCAACGAGGGCGCACGGCTTGAAGCTTTCCGGGAGCGCGAGTCGCCCGAGGGGTCGGCGGCGGGGGAGTCGTCACACCGGGCGATGTCCGCACGCTTTTGTTCGCCCGGTCGGATCGGTGGCGCATGGACGTAGGCATCGTGGCGCGAAAGGGGAGCGAGCGAGCGGTCGCGGTCGCGGCCGATCTCAGAGACGCCGTCACCGCGGCCGGCGCGTCCGTCTGGGTCGACGCGGAGACCGCGGACGCCCTCGACGGAGCGGCCGACGGTCGCTCCGTCGAAGCGCTCGCTGACTGCGACCTCGCCGTCGCCGTCGGCGGGGACGGGACGTTCCTCTTCGCCGCGCGCAACGCCGGCGACACGCCGATCGTCGGGATCAACCTCGGCGAGGTGGGCTTTCTCAACGCGGTGTCTCCCGAAAACGCCACGGAGGCGGTCTGCAACGAGGTCGAGGCGTTCGAGCGGGGCGAGATGGACGTCCGCGAGGTCCCGCGGCTCGCCGCGCGGTCAGGCGCGTGGACGTCGGTGGCCGCGGCGAACGAGATCGTCATTCAAGCCGGCCGCCGCGGTCCGGGAGCCGGGATCGACTACGCGGTCCACGTCGACGGCTCCCGGTACACCGGAGGCCACGCGGACGGCGTCCTCGTCGCGACGCCGACCGGCTCGACCGCGTACAACCTCTCCGAGCGAGGACCGCTCGTTCACCCGAGCGTGAGCGGGCTCGTCGTCACCGAGATGGTCGCCGAGGAGGGGATGCCGCCGCTCGTGACGGACATCGACTCGACCGTCACCGTGTCGGTCGAGGGCGTCGACGAGGCCGTCGTCGTCAGCGACGGCCGAAACGTGACCGAACTCGACGCGCCCGCCGAGGTGACCGTCGAGCGGACCTCGCCGCCGATGCGGATCGCGGGGCCGCCGTCGGACTTCTTCGAGGCGCTCGGCAAGCTCTCGTGAGTCGAACGGGTAACCCACAAAGCGTTTATTCTCCGGTGGGAGACCACGTCCCGTGACTCGTCGGGCCGTCATCACGGGGTACGCCGTCGCCGCCGTCGCCGTCGCGGTCTCGGTCGCGGCCGCGTGGACCGCCTCGCCGGCGGCGGTCGTCGGCCCGCTCGCCCGCCTCGCGGACCGACCGGTGTTGTTCGGCGTCGCGCTGCTGGGCCTCGCCGCGGTTCGCCCGGCGATCGCGTGGCCGACGACGCTGCTCTCGGCCGCGGTCGGTTTCGGGTACGGATGGGTCGGCGCGCCGGTCGGCGTCGCGCTCGTGACGGCGACCGCGATACCGCCGTACGGACTCGCCCGGACCGGTCGGGCACGGTCTCCCGACGGCCGCGTGGGGCGCGTGACCGCCCGCGTCTGCGACGCCGGCGAGCGACTCGCCGCGGTCGCCGGGAGCGCGCGCACGGTGGCCGCGGCGCGGCTGTTACCCCTGCCCTCGGACGCCGTCTCACTGGGGGCCGGCGTCGCGGGCGTGCCGCTCCGTCCGTTCCTCGTCGGCACCGCCGTCGGCGAACTGCCGTGGGTGCTCCTCGGCGTCGCCGTCGGCGTCTCGCTCGACCGGCTGGCGACCGGCGACCTCTCGGTCGTCGACCCGACCGCGCTCGTCGCGATGGCGAGCGCGGGAGTGCTGCTGCTCGCCGGGCCGGTGTACCGAACCGTCAGCGGAGAATCCGTCGCGACGGCGTGACCGTCGCACGAGTGACGACCCCCGCGTCAGCGGCGCGAGTCGTCGCGTAGGTGGGACGTTCGACCGCCCGAACGCAGTCGCCTGCGTCAGCCGGTCGAACCGAATCGTGTGCCTCTGATCGGAGACCGACGCGAGCGTGCATTCCCCTGGTCCCCTACTCCCGGGACCGCTCCCAGCCCTAACCCCGAAGTCGCCGTCACGCGAGCCGTCGCCGGCCCGGATTCGCACGACTTCCACGGGGGACCGAGGGGCGCACACCTCGTTCGCGGAGTGCAGACGAGACGCTCGCGGCCGACGCGACTCGACCGCGAGCGTGCCGCCGCGTCCGCGAGCGCGCCGGCGTCAGCTCTCGTTTCCGTCGGTGTCGCCGCCGTCTGCGTCTCCGTCGCCGCTTTCGGTGTCGTACGAGACCTCGATCCCGCTCGGGACGGGACGGAGCAGATACGAGCCCGTGCCCCGGCGGACGGGGGCGAAGTCGGCGGTGAAAGTCGTCTGGGTGTTCTCGCGCACCTCGAACGTCTCGTTGAACGTGAGCGGGGCGTTTCCCGGGAGATCGACCGTCGCCTCGTCGCCGCCGGAGAGCGTTCCGTCGACCGCCGAGACGTCGAGCTGGAGGAACTGATAGGTGCCGACCGACAGCTCGCGCTCGTCGATCAGCCGCGTCTCGCCGTCCTGTAGCCGGACGAGATCCGCCTCCTGTGGCTCGTCGAACTCGAGGTACTCGCGGCCGGCCGGTTCGCTCTCGTCGTCGCCGTCGTCCGTCTGATCTCCGCTGTCGTCCGTCTGATCTCCGCTGTCGTCCGTCTGATCTCCGCCGTCGTCCGTCTGATCTCCGCCGTCGTCCGAGTTGGCCGCACCGTCCGCGTCGCCCGTCTGGTCTCCGCCGTCGGCACCGCTTTCCGCGCCTTCGGGACCGAGCCAGATTCCCTCGATGGTGACGACGAGCGACTCGAAGTCGGCGATGTCCGCCGGCTGGTCCGTCACCCGAGTCGCCAGCGTCCCGGTCGCCGTGCCGACGCAGCCGGCGAGGCCGGCGGTCGCGAGCGCGGCGGCACCGGTGGCCTGCAGATAGCGCCGCCTGCCGAGCCCGTCGGCGGCGAGCGGTCGATCAGACACGCTAGGCACCCCCGTCGTCCTGCTCGTCGCCGGGGGCCGCGTCACCCGCGATGTCGCTCACGGTGTCGCCGAGACCGTCGACGTCGCCGGAGAGGAAGTCGGTGACGCCGCCGAGGATCTCACCGACGAAGTCGGGGACCGGATCCGGGAGGTCGCTCGGCGGGCCGGCGGCGGTCGCGTCCGCCCCGCCGCCCGGGGCGTCGGAGGGCCCGGGCGCGGCAGCGACGGCACCGGCCGCCACGCCGGCTCCGATCAGTGCGGTCGCGGCGAGCGCGGCGAAAAGCGTCGTTCGGATAGCGTTCATGTGCACCTCCCGCTCGGGGCGCTACCACCTTCAATACCGCAAGCCGTTCGCCCGATTTTCGCCCGATTAACTCGGTTTAACGGTTAAAACGCGGGCGAACGCACGATCGAGCGGATCCGGTCGCGAAACTCCCCGGGTCGCGGGCGCTGCGATCCCCTCCGCGCGGTCGCGTCCGAGCCGCGGCCGCGGCGGGGGTCACCGACCTCCGAGTCGGTCGGCGGGCTCGGTAGGATATCCGCAGTCGCATGTCAAGACCCTCTCTCGATCAACAGCAGGCGGAGTTGGACACCGGGGAGCGCGAGCACCTCGAAGACGTCGTCGCCGAGATGCGCGAGCGCGAGGACCTCCACGGCACCACACCGCTGGGTCGAGCTGTTTTCGGACCGTTAACGGTAACTGACAGTCGGAAGTGGACCCCGAGCCGAGACTCACCGCAGATCGCCCCGATTTGCGGAGTGAATCGCCGGACTGCGAGGTGCCGTTTTGTAGGACCAATTGGTCGCACAAAATACGGCGAATTTGAGGGACGCGAATCGGCCGAATTGGGAGCTATGGACGGCTCTAAAAGCGGATTTTATTTTGCTCCAATCCGACGTAATTTCGGATGGGCGCTGCAGGATTTGAACCCGCGACAGCTTGGTCCGAAGCCAAGCACTCTATCCAGACTGAGCTAAGCGCCCCTGTATCCGGTACTTGCTGTGTTGGTGTTAAGTCCCGCGATTTTGTATGGATCCGGGGTGGGTGGTGTCGGTCGTTCCGGCCATCGCTGGCGATCAAAAAGAATATTATTCGTACTGGGGATTATTCCTGTAGTTAGATGTGTCTTGGTCGTACGGCGTCACAGCCGAATGAGCGGCCCGAATTTCTTCAGTCGTCCCTGAGGTGCGCCCATGTATGACCTGAGGCCCCACTTCGAGGAAGAAGTGGAACTCGGCACGAATCTTCTGTTGATGGGGCCGCCACTGAGCGGCAAGCGGTCGTTGATGTTGGATATGTTGGCAGACGGAACTGACGACGGGGACGGAGCCATCGTCGTCACGACGAAAGACGGGGGTGAGCGCGTTCTGAAAGACTACGCGAAGCGGACGCCCTACGAGGGGAAACCCGTCGCCGTCGTCGACTGCGTGACTCGCCAACAGGGCGTGAGCGATCCGGGTGAGTCGGACCGGATCAAATACGCGTCGTCGCCCGTCGACATGACCGGGATCGGGATAAAGCTCTCCGAGTTCTTACAGGCGTTCGGCGACCGCGGCATCGACCGAAACCGCGTGATGGTACACTCGCTGTCGACGCTGTTGATGTACTCGGACTTACAGACCGTGTTCCGGTTTCTTCACGTGTTCACCGGCCGGATCCAGAGCGTGAACGGGCTCGGACTGTTCAGTATCGACTCGACCGCACACGACGATCAGGCGATGAACACGATAAAACAGCTCTTCGACGGCGTCATCACGCTTTCAGAAGACGGCGAACCCGAGATCCGGCTCGCCTGAGGCTCGGGCCGACAGGCCGGGTGACGTCGAACCTCGGGATGATTTACGGTGTCGCAGTGCGTACCCCGACGCATGCCCATCACTGATGACGCCGAACTCGACGCCGTGTTCGACGCCGACACTATCGCCGTCGTCGGCTGTTCGACGACGCCCGGCAAGGCCGCCCACGAGGTGCCGGCGTACCTCCAGCGAGAGGGGTATCGCGTTATTCCGGTGAACCCCTTCGCCGACGAGGTTCTCGGCGAGCCCGCCTACGACGCGATCGGCGACGTCGACGCCGAGATCGACGTGGTCGACGTGTTCCGCCCGAGCGACGAGGTGCCGGAGATCGCCGCGGCCGTCCGCGACCGGCACGCGGCGCGGGGCGACGCCGGAACGATGTGGCTCCAGCTCGGCATCAGCCACGACGAGGCGGCGGGCGAGACGGAGGCGGCGGGGATCGACGTGGTCCAGGACCGGTGTATGAAGGTCGAACACGAGCGGCTGCGCGGCTGACCGCAGAGCGGACCTCGCCGGGAAGCGGCGGCAAAAACCGCGTCACGAACCGGTCGCCGAAACCGCGGATCGAACACACTTATGCCGTTCGTCCGGCTTCGAAGAGGTATGAGCGAGACCGATGCGGAGGCCGATGACGCGGCCGCGGTGACGGTCGTCCTCCCGGACGGATCAGAACTCGACGTGCCGGCGGGGGCGACTGTCGAAGACGTCGCCTACGAGATCGGCCCCGGACTCGGCCGCGACACCGTGGCGGGGAAGATCGACGGCGAACTCGTCGAAAAGCACGCGACGGTCCACGACGGCGCACAGATCGAGATCGTCACGGACCAGTCCGACGAGTACCTCACCGTGTTGCGCCACTCCGCCGCCCACGTGTTCGCGCAGGCGCTCCAGCGGCTCCATCCCGAGGCGACGCTCACCATCGGTCCCCCGACCGACGAGGGGTTTTATTACGACGTGACCGACGTCGACCTCGACGAGGACGACCTCGACGCGATCGAAGCCGAGATGGAGGCGATCATCGAGGCCGACTACGAGATCGAGCGCGAGGTCCGCTCGCGCGAGGACGCCAAGGCGATCTACGCCGACAACGAGTACAAACGGCAGATACTGGAGGAGGAGGCCGACGACGAGGAGGTCACCTTCTACGTGCAGGACGGCTGGCGGGACCTCTGTCAGGGGCCGCACGTCGACTCGACCGGCGAGATCGGCGCGGCGACCCTACTGGAGGTGTCGGCCGCCTACTGGCGCGGCGACGAGGACAACGACACCCTCACCCGCGTGTACGGGACGGCGTTCGCCTCCGAGTCCGACCTCGAAGAGCACTTGGAGCTGCGCGAGCAGGCCAAAGAGCGCGATCACCGGAAGATCGGACAGGAGATGAACCTCTTTTCGATCCCGACGGTGACCGGTCCCGGACTCCCGCTGTATCACCCGCCGGGGAAGACGGTGCTCCGCGAGCTGTCGAACTTCGCGAACGAGCTGAACCGCGAGAACGGCTACGAGGAGGTCGAGACGCCGCACGTGTTCCGGACTGAGCTGTGGAAGAAGTCCGGCCACTACGAGAACTACAAAGACGACATGTTCCTCCTCGACGTCAACGACGAGGAGTACGGCCTGAAGCCCATGAACTGCCCGGGCCACGCGACGATCTTCGATCAGCAGTCGTGGTCGTACCGCGACCTGCCCCAGCGCTACTTCGAGAACGGGAAGGTGTATCGGAAAGAACAGCGCGGCGAACTCTCCGGGCTCTCCCGGGTCTGGTCGTTCACCATCGACGACGGGCACCTGTTCGTGCGACCCGACCAGATCCGTCAGGAGATCGAGTCGGTGATCGAGATGATCTTCGAGGTCGTCGAGACGCTCGATCTCGAGGTCGAGGTCGCGCTGGCGACCCGACCCGACAAATCCGTCGGCGGCGACGAGATCTGGGAGTCCGCCGAGGACCAGCTCCGCGACGTGCTCGAATCCGGCGGCTACGACTACGACGTCGAGCCGGGCGACGGGGCCTTCTACGGCCCGAAAATCGACTTCGGCTTCGAGGACGCCCTCGGTCGCGTCTGGGACGGGCCGACCGTCCAGCTCGATTTCAACATGCCGGAGCGGTTCGACCTGACCTACACCGGCGAGGACAACGAGGAGCACCAGCCGGTGATGATCCACCGGGCGCTGTACGGCAGCTACGAGCGCTTCTTCATGGTGCTCATCGAGCACTTCGACGGGGACTTCCCGCTGTGGCTCGCCCCGGAGCAGGTCCGCATCCTCCCCGTCTCCGACGAGACGCTGGGGTACGCCCACCGCGTGAAAAACGAGTTGGAGGACGCGGGCTTCCGCGTCGAGGTCGAGGACCGCGACTGGACGGTCGGCCGGAAGATCCGCGCGGGCCACGACGACCGGCTCCCGTACATGGTGATCGTCGGCGACGACGAGCAGGAGGCGGGAACCGTCTCCGTGCGCGACCGCTTCGAGAACCAGCGCGGCGACGTCGACCTCGACACCTTCGTCGACCACCTCGTCGACGAGCGCGACGAGAAGCGGACCGATCCGGACTTCGTCGACGCGGCCTAGCCCCGTCTCGTCCGTCCCCGTGGTCCGGTGTGGCACGGGAACGCTCGTTCCGCTGAACTTTTGACGGTCACCGCCGCGATATCCGGTATGAGCGAAACGCCGCAGATCGACCCCTCGATCGAGGCCGCGCCCGAGGTCGACGAGCTGACGCCGCCGGACCGAACGCTTATGGGTCCCGGCCCGAGCGACGTCCATCCGCGAGTGCTCAGGGCGATGAGCACGCCGCTCGTCGGTCACCTCGACCCGGCGTTCATCGAGATCATGGACGAGGTACAGGAGCTGCTTCGATACACGTTCCGGACCGATAACCGGTGGACGATCCCCGTCTCCGGTACCGGTTCCGCGTCGATGGAGGCCGCTATCGGCAACCTCGTCGAACCCGGTGACACGATGTTGGTGCCGACGAACGGCTACTTCGGCGGTCGGATGCGGTCGATGGCGGAGCGCGCCGGCGGCGACGTGGTCACGGTCGACGCGCCGTGGGGCGAGCCGCTCGACCCCGTCGACGTCGAGCGCGCGTTCGACGAGCACCAACCGGACGTGTTCGGGTTCGTCCACGCCGAGACCTCGACCGGGGTGTTACAGCCGAACGTCCCGGAGCTGACAGATATCGCTCACGCTCACGACGCTTACGTCATCGCCGACTCGGTCACGTCGCTCGGCGGGGTCGAACTCCGGGTCGACGACTGGGACATCGATGTCGCCTACTCCGGCTCGCAGAAGTGCCTCTCGTGTCCGCCCGGCGCGAGTCCGCTCACGCTCAACGACCGGGCGATAGACAAGGTTCTGGACCGCGAGGAGCCGACCAAGTCGTGGTACCTCGACCTCTCGCTGCTCGAAGGGTACTGGGGCGACGAGCGCTCGTATCACCACACCGCGCCGATCACGAACGTGTACGCGCTCCGCGAGGCGCTCCGGCTCGTCGCAGAGGAGGGCATCGAGGCGCGGTGGGAACGCCACCGCGAGGTCGCCGGTGAGCTGAAGTCGGGGTTACAGGACCTCGGCTTGGAGATGAACGCGGCAGACGAGTACTGGCTCCCGAGCCTGAACGCCGTGCAGGTTCCCGACGGCGTCGACGACGCCGCGGTCATCGACCACTTGCTCGCCGAGTACGACATCGAGATCGCCGCCGGCCTCGGTGACCTCGCCGGCGACGTCTGGCGGATCGGCTGCATGGGCTACTCCGCGCGCCCGAAGAACGTCCAGTACGCGCTCTCCGCGCTGGATGACGCACTCGCCGCCCAGGGACACGAGGCGTAGACTCCCGATCACCAGATTCGGCGACGCGTCCGAGCCGGATCTTTTTGTTTCGGGCCCGCGTCCGGACCGAGTATGGGCGACTCGGTCTGCGACCGACGGTTCTGTCCGGCCTGCGACCTGGCCGTCTCGCGTGAGCGGGACGCCTGTCCGGAGTGTGGCGCGCCGATCCGGGAGTGAGTCACCCCATCGTGTCGGCGTACTTGTCGCGACGGTAGAGGTCGATCTCCTGAGCCGTCGACCCCGGTCGCGACGCCGCGAAGGCGATCGCCTCGGCGATCTCTTCGGGCTCCGTCACCGATCCCGGTTCGAACCGCTCCTCGAACGGCTCGCCGTCCTCGCTCCCGAACTCGGTGCGGACCTCGGAGGGGTTGACCACGCTCACGGCGACGCCCTCGTCGCCGACTTGCGCCGCGACGCTGTGGGCGAATCCGCGCACCCACCACTTGGTCGCGGCGTACACGGGGTTGAACGGGCGGGGGAACTTCCCGGCGAAGCTCCCGACGAAGACGAGCGACCCCTCGCTCGCTTTCAGGTGTGAAAGCGCCTCTCGGGTGAGAAAGAACGTTCCGTCGACGTTCGTCTCCTGCATCGCCGCGTACGCCTCGTCCGTCATCGTCTCGACGTCGCCGCCGCGGCCGAGTCCGGCGTTCGAGACGACCACGTCCAGTCCGCCGAACGCCTCGACGACGGCCTCGACCGCCGCCGCGGAGGTCGCCCGATCGCGGACGTCTCCGGGAACGACGAGGGCCCGTGCGTCGTACTCGGCTTCCAGCTCCTCGGCGATCGATTCGAGCCGCTCCTCGCGACGGGCCAGGAGGGCGACGTTCGCGCCGCGCTCGGCGAGCGCGTGCGCCGTCGCCTCGCCGATCCCCGAACTCGCGCCCGTCACCAGGACCGCCGCGTCGTCGAGCGTCGTCATGTGCGGACGGTCACGCACCGCGGTCATAAAAGCCGCGCCGTCTGCGCCACTCGCGTCCGTGCCGGCGACTCCGTCCGTGCCACCCGCGTCCGCGCTCAGACGTCTCCGGCAGGTCGGCGAAGAGGGCTCACTCCAGTCGGTCGGCCAGATCGTGGAAGTCCTCGATGACGATGTCCGGCTCGGGGCCCAGCTCTTCGGTCGGAAGCTCCTTTCCGGGACGGGACACCCACGCCGTCGACATTCCGGCGTGTTTCGCGCCCCACACGTCGCGCATTCCGCCGCCGGAGGCGTGTAACACCTCTTCGATCGGCGTGTCCGTCCGGTCGGCGGCGTGCTCGTAGATCGCCGCGTCCGGCTTGTACGTCTCCACCTCGTGCGCGCTGATCGCGTCCGTCACGATGTCGCCGAGGCCGGCGGCCGCGACCAGGTGGTCCAGCATCTCGGGCGAGCCGTTCGAGACGATGTACACCTCGTAGCCCGCGTCGGTGATCCGCTCGATTCCCGCCTCGACGTCGTCGAAGATGGACAGTTCGTCCTCGTACACGGTACGGCGGATCTCGTCGCGGGTGGCCTCCGGTACGTCGTACCCGTTCGCTTCGAGGGCGTAGCGGAGACCCTGTCCGATGAGGTCCCAGAACGGCTCGTAGGCGTCGATGTCGTTCGCGATCATCGAGTACTGGAGGTACTGCGCGCGCCACAGCTGTGAGACGGCCTCCGCGTCGTCCAACCCGTCGACGTGCGCTTCGAGCACCGCCTCCTGTGAGCCGATGTCGACGAGCGTGCTGTACGAGTCGACCGTGACCGTCGAGATGGAATCGTACTCCATGCGCACGCTACTGCGTCCCAGATGATAACCGTGGCGTCCGCCGCTGCCGCCACGATTTATAAACCGCAGACTCGAGGTGGGCGTATGGACTACCGACGGCTCGGCAACACGGGACTGTCCGTCTCGGAACTCTGTTTCGGGACGTGGCGATTCGGACGCGAGACGAACGGCGTCGTGGAGACGGGCCGCGAGGAGGCCCACGAACTCCTCGACGCGGCGGAGTCTCACGGGATCAACTTCATCGATACGGCGAACGTCTACGGGACGCCGAACGGGACGAGCGAGAAGTACGTCGGCGAGTGGCTCGACGAGCGCGACCGCGAGGACTACGTGATCGCCTCGAAGGTGTACTTCCCGTTCGACGGCCGCGGCGAGCCCGGCCCCAACGACTCGGGGCTCGGCCGCAAGCACATTCGGGCGCAAGTCGAGGGGACGCTCGACCGGCTCGACACCGACTACCTCGACATCTACTACATCCACCGCTTCGACGAGGAGACGCCCGTCGAGGAGACGATGCGCACCCTCGACGAGCTGGTCTCGGCGGGGAAAGTGCACTACCTCGGCGCGTCGACGATGGCGGCGTGGCAACTGACCAAGGCGCTGTGGACCGCCGACGCCAACGACTACGCGGGGTTCGACGTGGTCCAGCCGCTCCACCACGCCGGCTACTACGAGGACGTCAAAGAGTACCTCGACGTCTGTATCGACCAGGACATCGCCGTCTGTCCGTACTCGCCGCTGGCCGGAGGGTTCCTCACCGGGAAGTACGAGCGCGCCGACCCGGACGACCCGGAGCAGGTGATCGCGCCGGACGGGTCGCGGGCGAGCCTCGACGACCGGTTCGAGCGGTTCTATCTCTCCGAGCGCGGCTGGAAGGTGCTCGACGCGGTCCGCGAGGTCGCGGCCGATCTCGACGCGACGCCGGCGCAGGTCGCGCTCGCGTGGCTCACCGAGTGGGACGAGTTCACCTGCGTCCCCATCGTCGGCGCACGTACGACGGAACAGCTCGCAGAGAACGTCGCGGCGACGGACCTCGAGCTCTCGGACACACAGTGGGACCGGATCATGGACGCGCGGTACGACCCCGACGGCACCCTCTGGGGTCACTGATTCTCGGCTGACGACCGCGAAGCGGCGCGGGCCGTAGGGGATCTACTCTCCGAAATCCGGCAGGTCGTCCGGGGCGTCGAACTCGGCCTCCCAGTCGATGTACTCCGATTTGAGCGTCTCACAGACGATCTGTCCGAGCTCCGTGAGTCCGGCGTTGATCGCGGAGACCGTCCCCCACGAGTTCAACTCGGGGTGGAGGTCGCGCTCCTTCCAGTCTTCGGGGAGCCCCGGCGCGTGGTAGCCCACGCGGTCTGCGAAGTCGTCCCAGAAGAAGTCGAACCGAGAGACCAATCCGAGGTCGACGGCGATCCGCCAGTCGTCCTCGTCCATGTCGCTCGTCGCTGCCCACTCGCCGAACGCCTCCTCCCACGCGCCCTC
Organism: Halorubrum salinum; assembly: GCF_024494575.1. GTDB lineage: Archaea > Halobacteriota > Halobacteria > Halobacteriales > Haloferacaceae > Halorubrum > Halorubrum salinum. The sequence goes on along the minus strand of NZ_JANHDO010000005.1, from coordinate 44,935 downwards.
GCGGAGGAACGCCTCCAACTCGTCGCGACGGTACTCGCCGCCCGCGACCTCCGCGTCCTCGTACTCGTTCGGGTCGACGGCGGCGAGTTCTGGCGGGTCCGGTGGGTCGACGTCGAGGCTCATGTACGGCGATCCGCGCCGCCGACCCAAAACGGTGCGGGTCGCAGTCGCTCCACGCGGTCTCCGCAGTCGCCGCCGATCCGGGCCTTTTACCGCCGTGCCGGTCGGACGGTTCGACATGAACGTTCGAGCGACCGCCCGTCGGACGGCGATCGCCGCCGCCGTCGCGACCGTGCTCGTGCTCGGTGCGCCGTACGCGATCCTGGCGGGATCCGGCGGGGCCGACCAGCTCGCTGCCTACTACGCGTCGGGGACCGTCGGCGGTGCCGGAATCGTGCTGTTCGCGCTCTTGAGCGCGGTCGTCGTAGGATCGATCGAGCAGGGGAACCTCGATCCGGGGACGCTCGCCGGGGTCGCGGTGATGCTCGGCGTCGCGACGACCGCGAGCGCGGCGTTCTGGGCGCTCGCCATCGAACCCAGTCCGCTGTTCCGAGAGAACCTCTGGCTCGTGTGGCACGCCCGCGCCGTCGTCGCCGTCTCGGTGCCGGTTCCGGTCGCCGCCGCGGTGCACGCGCGCGAGGTGCTGTCGTAGTTCGAATCGGGCGAACGAAAGGCCCTTAAGGTCCTGTCGTGTAGCCGGGAATGGACTAGGTCGGGCGGTTAGGCCCCGCTCGTCACCCGTGAGGTAGTCTTCAGCGGGGACCGAACAGCGGGCGCGTCCGGTCAGACCGGCACGGGCCCCGAGAGCCAACGTGGAAACCTCGTCCGCCGGGGACAGCGGTCCGCGGCGCCCGCTCGCAGGAGCGGTCCGTCGCGGTTCGTCGGCGACACCGGGTCAGGCGCGGAAGCGAGCAGCCCACCGCCGAACGCCCGTCGCTCGTCGGGTCGCGGGGTGGAGAAGGCAACCGGGACACCCCGTGACGGAACGCCGGGCCACCCCGCCCGTCCACCATTCATACCGGTCGAGACGACACGGACGAGAGTGACGTCTCTCTGCGCGTCCCGGCGGTACAACTATACAGATCCGCCTCGACGTTCCGGTGGAGTCTACTATGGAAATTTCGGAGAAGCTCCTCTGTCTGTTCAGCGCCGACATTCGTGAGGAAGACGGGGAATACGTGGTCGACGTGCCGCGTCGCGAGGTCGAGACCGGCTCTCTCGAACCGGGCGAGACGTACCGCGTCGCGCTCGTCGCGCGGTCCGAGTCCGACGAGTCTGCCGCGACGACCGACGGCGACGGCGACATCTCTGCCTCCCGGTCGGACGACGGGCCACAGCCGCCGGTCGAGCCCGGCGAGATGCGGTACGTCGAGATCGAAGACCTCGGGAAGCAGGGAGACGGGATCGCCAGAGTCGAGCGGGGCTACGTCATCATCGTACCCGACACGGAGGTCGGCGAGCGCGTGAAAATAGAGGTGACGGAAGTGAAACCGAACTTCGCGGTCGGGGAAGTCGTCGACGACGCGGTGTAGCTACCGCCGCCGTTCGAGTCCCGTTCAGGAGTCCGTATCGGACGCGTCGCCCGGCGGACGACTCTCCTCTCGGCCGTCGCCGAGCGGGATCCGCGCGTCCCAGTACGAGACCGACGCGACGTAGTCGCCGGGGATGGTGTTGCCGACGAGCCTGTCGAGCACGCGGAACGGCTTCGCGATGGGGCCCGGAAGCTCGCGGTAGAACCCGTACGGGAGCACGAAGTCGTGAGACTCGCCCGCGAGCGTGAGCCCCGCCTCTCGGAGCATGTCGGCCACTTGGTCCTCGGAGTAGAGCCGGGATCCCATCGGGAGAAGCCACGTGTACAGCGTCCGCAGGCTCCGACCGTTGAACGTGTCGAAGAACACCTGATCGGCGCTGACGCGGCACAGCTCTTCGAGGAACGGCGCGGGGTCGTCCATCAGGTGGAAAAATCGCATCGCGATCACCGTGTCGAAGTGGTCGTCCGGGAACGGGAGCCGCGAGGCGTCGCCGCGAACGAACTCGACCGTGTCAGAGATTCCGGCCTTCGCGGCCTTCGCGCGCCCCTGTTCGAGCATCTCCCGGGAGATGTCGAGGCCGACGATGTCGGCTCCGCGGTCGGCGAGCATGGTCGTGAACCGACCGGTGCCGCAGGCGACCTCCAGCACGCGGTGGCCCGCTTCGATCGGTCCGAGCGCGGAGAGCACCGCCGCCTTCTCGCGCCGATCGATGAGTTCGCCGCCGCCGGAGAATCGCACGTCCTCGTACTCTTCTGCGACCTCGTCGGCCTGGTACCAGTCCTGTCCCTTCACGTTGCCCGTACTGAACGCCGGACCGACAAAACCGTACTGGATGCGACCGAGACGCGACCCGACCCGAGCCCACCGCCACCGCCGAACGAGACGACGGCGTCCGCGAGCGACTCGCATCGTCCGACCGACAGAATATATTAATCATTCATGAATGATTGTAGGCCGAGAGGTGATATTAATACATTATATTGTTCCAATCGGATTCCCCTATATGTAGCTAACCTTTACCACTAAGAAGGGGCTTGATAGGAGATATGAGTACCAGTCACGCGGAGACCGCCGACCAAGACCGCCTTTCGGAATCCGAGTACCGCGACCGCTTGCGCGAACTTCCGCCGAGCGCCAAGCTCGTCGCCAAGGTACTGGAGGGCGACGCGCCGCTGTCGCAGGGCGGGCTCGCCGAAGAGTCGCTCCTGCCCGACCGGACCGTCCGCTACGCCCTCAATCGGCTCGAAGAGGAAGGCCTCGTCGACTCCCGGTACAGCTTCAAGGACGCGCGCAAGCAAGTGTACTACCTGACGGTCTAGACCGCCACTGATCCGCGTCGCGGGGTCGCACCGGCCCGGCGCGTCCGCGCGCTCTCGCACGGAGCCCTTTTTATCCCTCCGCCCGGTATCGGCGGGTATGGATCTCTCGGTTGTCGTGCCGACCCTCAACGGGCGGGACCGGTTGGCCGCCTGTCTCGACGCGCTTTCGGCACACGCCCCCGAGGCGGAGGTGATCGTCGCCAACGGTCCCTCCGCCGACGGCACGACCGGGATGGTACGCGACCGCGACGACGTGGACGTGTTAGTCGAGATATCCGACCGGACGGTCAACGTCGCCCGCAACGCCGGCATCGAGGTCGCGACCGGTGACGCGGTCGCAATCGTGGACTACGACCACCGGATCGGCGAGTCCTGGGCGGACGGCGTCCGAAGCGGACTCGGGGAGGCCGACGTCGTGACCGGTCCGGTGACGCCGGTGGACGCACCGACGGCGGCGGACGGGAACGACGACCACGAAGGCGGCGTCTCGGGCGCGACGGACGCTCCCGGTGTGTCGCCTGATCCCCCCGAAGAACCGCCGGACGGTCCCGAGCGGCGAACGATCGCGGGGCACGACGTGACGTACTTCGAGAGCGGCAACGTCGCCTTCCGGAGCGAGACCCTCCGCGACCTCGACGGCTTCGACGAGTACCTCCACACCGGCGGCGCTCGCGACGCCGCACACCGGCTCGCGCGGATGGGCTGTGAAGTCGCGTGGCGCGGGGACCTCGCGGCGGTCAAGCGACTCCCGAGCCCGACCGCAGCGGACGGAGGGCGGACGGCCCGCGAGTGGGGCTGGAAGTACCGCGCCCTCTCGTACCGGCTCTGTAAGAACTACGGGGTGCGCCCGACCGTGCTCGTGCGGACCGGCTCGCACGCGCTGACGGACGCGGTCGACGTCGCGCGCGAGGTCGTGCGCGGCGAGTCCACCCCGTCCCGGTGGGTCGCCACGGGCCGCGACGTGCTCGTCGGCCTCACCGGCGGGAGCTCCGACGGGCTCGTCGCCCGTCGCCGCGACCGAAGCCCCGCGCGGAACCCGAACGGGATTTCGACGCGCGCCGACCGCGCCGTCGCGCGGTACGACGGGCGAGACGCCGACGGGGAGTGAGCTCCCGCGCATTTTAACCCCGGGCGACGTCAACTGCCGGCAACAGATGGGACTCACGAAGCGGATCATCCCCTGCATCGACGTCGACCTCGACGACGACGGGGACGCGGCGGTGTACACGGGCGTCAACTTCGAGAATCTTGAGTACACCGGCGACCCGGTCGAGCTGGCGAAAAAGTACAACGCCGCCGGCGCGGACGAGTTCGTCTTCCTCGATATCACGGCGAGTGCGGAGGGTCGCGAGACGATGCTCGACGTGGTGAACGCGGTCGCAGACGAGTGTTTCATCCCCCTCACCGTCGGCGGCGGCATTCGGACGAAAGCCGACATCAAAGAGACGCTGCGAGCCGGGGCGGACAAGGTCTCCATCACCACCGGGGCGCTCGATCGGCCCGAACTCATCGAGGAGGGCGCGGCCGCCTTCGGCTCCCAGTGTATCGTCATCTCCGTCGACGCGCGCCGACGGCACGACGACGCCGGCGACCACTTCTACGAGGACGCAGACGGCGAGGAGGTGTGGTTCGAGTGCACGAAGAAGGGCGGCCGGGAGGGAACCGGCATCGACGCCGTCTCGTGGGCCAAAGAGGCCGAAGAGCGCGGCGCGGGCGAGCTGTTCGTCAACTCGATCGACATGGACGGGACGAAAGACGGCTACGACATCCCCCTGATGAAGGCGATCTGCGACGCCGTCTCGACGCCCGTCATCGCCTCCTCCGGCTGTGGCGGCCCCGAAGACATGTACGAGGTGTTCACCGAGGCGAACGCCGACGCCGGCCTCGCCGCCTCAATCTTCCACTTCGGGGACTACTCGATCGAGGAGACGAAGGCGTACCTCGACGAGCGCGGCGTTCCGGTCCGGCTCTGAGCCGTCCAACGAGACGGGAACGTGGTACTCCGAGCGAGTGAGTATCCCGGATAGAACGCGCTGTTGTTCTCCTTTTCCGTTCCAAAATCAACAGTTATTATGTGATTGCGAGCGAATCGGTACGTATGTCCACGTCACCGACGCGTGTGCGCGCCGAGCCCCCTGAGCTCGTCTGCAAGCGGACCGACGACGCCGACGCCGACGGGGAGGTGACGTTCTTCGAGCGGGATCGCGACCCGGACGACCGGACGACGCGCTGGATCACGGTACGAGAGTCGGACTGCGTGCCGCGGTCGGAGTGGCGGTAGCACTCGGGACCGGCGTCACGGTCGGGGCGGATAGCGGCGACGAGGGAGCGACCGCGCTTCGTTGATCCGTTCGGCCACCCTTAAGAGCGCCCCGCTCGGATACGTCCCCATGCACCCACGGGATCTCTCCGATCACTCGCCGTACGTGCCCGGCCGGGGCGTCGAGGAGGTGGCCCGCGACCGCGGGCTCGACCCCGACGGCCTGATCAAGCTCTCCTCGAACGAGAACCCGCACGGGCCGAGCCCGGCGGCCGTAGAGGCGATCCGCGAGCACGCAGACCGGGTCCACCAGTATCCCAAGTCCTCGCACACGGACCTGACCGCGAAGATCGCAGAGATGTGGGACGTCACACCGGAACAGGTGTGGGTCTCGCCGGGCGCGGACGGCTCCATCGACTACCTCTCGCGGGCGACGCTGTCGCCCGGCGACGAGGTGCTCGTCCCGAGCCCAGGCTTCGCCTACTACGCGATGTCCGCGCGGTACCACCACGGCGAGGTCGCGGAGTACGAACTGGACCCGGCCGACGGGTTCACACAGGACGCGGAGACCGTCCTCTCCGCGTACGGCGGCGAGCGGATCGTCTACGTCACCTCGCCGCACAATCCCACGGGCTCGACGATGCCGCTCGCGGCGATAGAGACCGTCGCGGACGCGACCGCGCCGGAGACGCTCGTCGTCGTCGACGAGGCGTACGGGGAGTTCGCCGAGGTCGACAGCGCGATCCCGCTCGTCGACGAGCGCGACGACGTGGCCGTCCTCCGCACGTTCTCGAAGGCGTACGGGCTCGCCGGGCTGCGGATCGGCTACTCCGTCGTTCCCGAGGAGTGGGGCGAGGCGTACGCCCGGGTCAACACGCCGTTCGCCGCGAACGAGCTGGCGTGTCGGGCAGCGCTCGCCGCGCTCGACGACGAGGAACACGTCGCGGAGTCGGTGGAGACGGCCCGGTGGGCGCGCGGGTACATCGCCGAGGAACTCGACGCGCCGACCGTCGACTCCGCGGGGAACTTCGTGCTCGCGCGCGTCGGCGACGCCGAGCGCGTCGCCGACGCGGCACAGGACCGCGGCGTCATCATCCGCGACTGCACCTCGTTCGGGCTACCGGAGCACGTCCGGATCTCGACGGGCACCCGCGACGAGACGCGCGAGGCGGTCGAGACGCTCAACCGAGTCCTCGCCGACCTCGACCTCGGTGTTCGCGCGTGACGGGCGAAACCGGAGACACCGGCGTGGCCGACCGCGTCGCCGTCACCGGAACGCCCGGGGTCGGAAAGTCGACGGCGACAGCGCTGCTCGAAGACGAGTACGACGTGATCCACCTGAACGAGGAGATAAAAGGCGACGAGGACCTGTGGACCGAGCGCGACGCCGACCGCGACACGCTCGTCGCGGATCTGGATGCGGTCCGCGAGCGCCTCGGCGACTGGTCGGGCGTGCTCGACTCCCACTTGGCACACCGGTTCGACGCCGACCGCGTCGTCGTGTTGCGCTGTCACCCCCGGACGGTCGAGCGGCGGCTTCGCGAACGCGGCGAGTCGGCCGCGACCGCCGAGGAGAATGCGGAGAGCGAGGCGCTCGACGTGGTCCTCTCGGAGGCGGTCGCCGAACACGGCACGGAGAACGTCTACGAGGTCGACGTGACCGACGCCGATCCGGAGTCGGTCGCCGCGGCGGTCCGCGCGGTGATCGACGGGGAGCGCGAGCCGAGCGCCGGCACCGTCGATTTCATCGAGTATCTGCAGGCCGACGGCGAGGGGCGAGCGGGCGGATGACGCTCGATAAGTACCGCTCGGTCGCGGACCGCCTGCTCGGTCCGTGGGTGACGGCGGCGGCCAAACTGGGGCTCTCGCCCGACCAGGTGAGCGTCGTCGCGTTCGGCGTGGCGGTCGCCGCCGGCGGCGCGTTCGCGGTCGGCACGGCGGCGTTCTACGCGGTCGGAGCCGTCTGCGTCTTCCTCAACGGGTGGCTCGACCTCGTCGACGGCGCGCTCGCGCGCCGGCTCGACGTCGCCTCCGACGGCGGCGACCTCCTCGACCACGTGCTCGACCGCTACGCCGACATCGCGGTCATCGCGGGGTTCACCGCGGGCGTCGACGCCTACGCGCTCGGCTTCCTCGCCGTGACCGGCGTCCTGATGACCTCGTACATGGGCACGCAGATACAGGCGGTCGGCATCGGCCGCGAGTACGGCGGTCTGCTCGGCCGCGCCGACCGCCTCGCGCTGATGGGCGTCGTCGGTCTCGTCGCCGCCGTCTACGCCGCGCCCGTCGTCGCCGGCTACTCCGTCGTCGGCCTCCTCCTCGCGCTGTTCGCCGCGGTGGGACACCTGACCGCCGTCCAGCGGTTCCTCGGCGCGTGGCGCGACCTGTGAGCGGTCGCCGTCACCGGCGAGGGAATATTTAAAAGGGTCCGGCCGGAACGGGGGGTATGCCCACCTTCGAACTCAACCTCTCCGACGACGTCTACGCGGAGTTCCAACAGCTCGCAGAACAGGAGTTCGTCTCCGAAGAGCAGGCCGCAGAGGACCTCATCGCCTCCGGGATCGAGGCGTACAACGTGAGCGTCGTCGACGACGACCCCCGCGACGAGATGCTCGACGGGGCGGAGAACAACATGTTCGACACCGCCCAGGACCCCGGCAGCCTCGAAGACGACACGCTCTAGCGCCAAGCGGCTCCGCACCCTCGCTGTTTTCGGGTTAGTACCGCCCGCCGAGCAGCCGGTTCGCTACCAGCGCGCACAGCGCGAGCGCCATCACGCCGGCGAGCAGGCCGAACGCGGGTGCCCACCCCGCGGTGTCGGAGACGAAGCCGACGACGACGCTCCCGGACGCGCCGAGCGTCATGTAGACCGTCCTGACGAGCCCGAACCCCGCGCCGCGTTCGGTGTCCGAGAGCAGGTCCATGAACCGCGACTGGACCGGCGCGCCCCACGACATCGCGACGCCGACGAAGCCGACGGCGACGACCGTCGGGGCGAGTCCGAGGTCGAAGCGCGCCGTCGCGACGAGCAGTCCGTAGCCGACGACGCCGGACCCCATCGTTATCATCGCGGTGGCGTCGCGACCGATCCGGTCGGACAGCGACCCCGTCACCGGCTGCGTACCGCCGTGGACGACGAAGTACAGCGAGAACAGAAGCGCGGACAGCGCCGTCGACAGCCCGCTGCCCACGTCGAGGAACGTCGGGAGGAAGGAGGCGGTGGCCTGCCACGAGAACGCGCCCATCGTCGCGAGCGCGGTCGTGTACCGGATCGACGGGCGCGAGAGGAGTTCGCGGAGGGGGCCGATCGCGATCCGGTCGCCGACGGGCTGGTCCGGGCGGACCGGTGACGTGGGGCGCACTCGCCACGCGAACAGCGCGAAGACGGGCACGGCGACGGCGGTTCCGAGGAGGATGCCCGCGCGCCAGCCGTACCGGGAGCCGACGAGCGCCGCGAGCGGCGGCGCGGCGAGACCGGCTATCGGCCCGCCGGCGACGTGGACGCCGATGGCCCGACCGATGTCGTCGAACTGCCGCGTGAGGTACGCGGACGCCACCGTGTAGTGGAGGCCCGCGCCCGCGCCGAGTACCACGGTAAACAGCGCGAACACGTGGATCGTCGGCGCGGCCGCGATCAGCACCGAGGCGACGGCGGTGGCACCCAGGGCGGTCAGGATGACTCGCCGCTCGCCGTATCGGTCACCGAGGAGCCCGGACGGGAACTGCGCGAGCGCGTACGCGAGCCACATCCCGGAGAGCGCGAGCCCGACGGTCGCGTTCGTCACGCCGAACCGCGTCGTGATCGCCGGGACGAGCGGGCTGATGGCGAGCCGGGCGACCATCGTCGCGGTGAACGCGAGCGTACAGAGCGCGAGCGCCGTGTGCTTGTACCGCCAGTTCACGGTCGACGTGCGACGCCACGCCGAAAGCCGGTTCCGATCGCGGCCAGCAGAGCCGGGTCTGGGCGGCGCGTCCGCTCGCCGCGGCGGGCCCGGCTCGGGGCTCGATCAGACGACGAACTCGACCGGGTAGTCGGTGCAGTTCTCGTAGCCGTCGTCGGTGACGACGACGAGGTCCTCGATCCGGACGCCGCCCACGTCGGGGTCGTAGAGGCCGGGCTCGACGGTGATCACGTGACCGGGCTCCAGCTCGTCGCCGCCGCTCGCGAGCCGGGGAGACTCGTGGACGTCGAGGCCGATCCCGTGGCCCGTCGAGTGGATGAACCCGGTCTCCGTCTCGGGGTCGGTCCGGAACGTCGGCTCGCCGGCGTCCTCGTACACCTCGCAGGCCGCCGCGTGCACGTCCTCGCCGGTGGCTCCCGGTTCGACGGCGTCGAGCGCGGCCGCGAGCGCTCGCTCGGTGAGGTCGTACCACTCGCGGAGCGCGGCCGGCGGCTCGCCGACGCAGAACGTCCGAGTCATGTCCGCGTTGTACCTCGTCGCCTTCGAGCGCGGGAAGATGTCGACGATGATCGCCTCGTTCGCGCGGAGCGGGCCGGAGCCGCGGTCGTGGGGGTCCGCGGCCTGCGCGCCGCCGGCGACGATCGTCTCGTCGAGCGCGCAGCCGTGGCGCAACAGGGTGACCTCGATCTCCTCGGCGACGCGCTCGCTCGTGAGCGGCTCGCCCTCGTGGACGAGGGTTCCCCGCTCGACATCGGAGCCGGGCGCGTCATCGCCCGCCACGTCGGCCTCGGCGAGGAGGCCCTCGGCGGCTCGCATCGCGGCCTCGTTGGCGCGCTGGGCCTCGCGGATCGCCCTGATCTCCTCGTCGGTCTTCACCGCGCGGACGTCGCCGAGCCGGTCGTCGCCGTCGACGGCGACGTCGATCCCGCGCTCGCGGAGCGCGTCGGCGGTGCCGACCGGCGCGCGCGGCGGCATCGACACCGACTCCGCGCCCTTGTCGCGGACGAAGGCGGCGTACATGTCGTGTCGCGCCTCGCGACCCCCGTACTCGTAGTCGTAGTCGGCGTGGCGCTCGACCGTGTCGGCCGCCGACTCGGAGCGCGCGCGGCCGTACTCCAGCCCGGAGACGAGCAGGTGGACGTCGCCGTCGGCGTACAGCGTCAAGAACGGGTCTGGGCCGGTGAAGCCGGAGAGATACAGCTGGTTGGCGTCGTCGCTGTCGGCGTCGAGGAGGTATCCGTCCGTGTCGAGGTCGGCGAGGCGAGCGTCGAGTCGCGTGCGGTTCATACCGCCTCTGCTCGTCCGACCGCCAAATCGGTTGCCCCGCCGAGGGACCGACACGCGGCACCGCCCCCGCGAAACCTATATATACCACACCTCGGTCTTCTCATCGAGATCGGCGGCCAGGGAGACGGCCGCTCTTTGGCGCACAAAAAAATCGGACGAACGAGACGTACAGCGTGTTCTGCGGCGTGTTATCGGATCTGGAATTGCAGGCGAAGTTTTAAATGCTTCGAGTCCGTATCCGTGTGTGAGGATAACCAACCGAGACGCGTCTCTCGGTCCCCTCGTTCCCTCCACCTACAAACCCAATGAGCGAAAACGTTCGAACGTATACGGCGGAGCAGGTACGCGACGAGTCGGAAACCGAATCGGCCGACGAGGAGCTACGCTGTCCGGAGTGTGGCGGTCAACTCGCGACCGACACGGAGCACGGCGAGACGGTCTGTGTCGACTGCGGGCTCGTCGTCGAAGAAGACGAGATCGACCGCGGGCCGGAGTGGCGCGCGTTCGACTCCAAAGAGAAGGACAGCAAGTCGCGGGTCGGAGCCCCGACGACGAACATGATGCACGACAAGGGGCTCTCGACGAACATCGGCTGGCAGGACAAAGACGCCTACGGGAAGTCGCTGTCCAGCCGGCAGCGCGAGAAGATGCAGCGGCTCCGCACGTGGAACGAGCGCTTCCGCACGCGCGACTCGAAAGAGCGCAACCTCAAGCAGGCGCTCGGCGAGATCGACCGCATGGCCTCGGCGCTCGGGCTCCCCGACAACGTCCGTGAAACGGCCTCCGTCATCTACCGCCGCGCGCTCGACGAGGATCTCCTGCCCGGGCGCTCGATCGAGGGCGTCTCCACGGCGTCGCTGTACGCCGCCGCCAGACAGGCCGGGACGCCGCGGAGCCTCGACGAGATCGCGGCCGTCTCGCGGGTCGAGAAAGACGAGATCGCTCGGACGTACCGGTACGTCGTCCGCGAGCTGAAACTGGAGATCCAGCCCGCGGACCCCGGCAGCTACGTCCCGCGGTTCGCGAGCGACCTCGGCCTCTCCGATGAGGCCGAGCGCCGGGCCCGGTCGCTCCTCGAAACCGCGAAGTCCGAGGGGCTCCATTCGGGGAAATCGCCGGTCGGCCTCGCGGCCGCCGCCGTCTACGCGGCTTCCCTCCTAGTGAACGAGAAGGTGACACAGAGCGACGTCAGCGACGTGGCGAACATCAGCGAGGTCACCATCCGGAACCGCTACCACGAGCTTCTGGAGGCCGAAGACGGCGTCGCGCTGAACTGAACTGAACCGAACCGCGACGCGCCCCTCTCCGCCGTCTCTTCGACGTTTCTCGCTTTTCCGACGTTTCCGGCGTCCGGACGATTCCTCCGTCCCGGAACTTCTCGCACCCCGACGGTTCACAGCGACGCGTCCGACCGAAACCGCGAAGAGCCGTCCGACCAAGCGGGCGTATGGAGACCACGCGTCACTTCACGGCGACGACGTACGTCGTCAACGACGGTGCGACAGCGCTCCACGCACACGAGCGGCTCGGCATCCGCCTCCCGCCCGGCGGGCACGTGGACCGCGACGAACTGCCGCACGAGGCCGCGCTGCGAGAGGTGCGTGAAGAGACGGGGCTCGCGGCGGAGCTCGTCGCGGACGAGTCGTCCGTCACGGGGCCGAACACCCGCGGGATTCCGGAGCCGACACACCTGATGCTTCACGACATCAACGTTCACGAGGACGGATCCGTGGGACACCAGCACGTCGATCACCTCTACTTCGCTCGCGTCGACTCGCGGGAGATAACGCCCAGCGGCGACGGCGAGGTCGACGCCGGCGAGTGGCGGTGGTACACCGCGGCGGAACTGTCGGAGAGCGACCTCCAGCCGGACGTGATCGACCTCGGTCGCGAGGCGATCGCGACCGTCGGAGACGCGTAACGGCGCGGGGCGATTCGCCCGCGATCCGGTGTCAGACGAGTGTCTCACGGTCCGGAAGCTATATGGGTCAAAGCGGGCGACGTACGCCCAAGATGGACGCACAGCGAAGATCGGAGATCACCGAGTGGGACGCTCGCGAGTTCTCGGACGGGTTCGCCGGGCTATCGCGTCTCGTCGACGGGGAGTTCTCCGGCGCGGTGACCGACGGTATGGCGTGGCTGTTCCTGTTCGAGGGGCGCGTGGTGGGCGTCGCCGACGGCGATCTCGACGGGTTCGCGGACGCGTCCGGGACCGTCTACGAGGCCCCGCAAGAGGTCCTGCCGGTCCTGTTCGCCATGCAGGAGCGGGGCGGCGAGCCGCGGGCGCAGTACTACACGAACGACACGTCGCTCTCGGAGGCCGACCGCAAGCTCTCACAGGGGGGGTTCACCGGCTACGTCGAGCTGTCGGAGAACGTGCTCTCGGGTGACTACTACGTCACGTACACGGCCGGAGAGTCGATGGCCGCGGCGTACGTGGGCAACTCGCGCCGGCTCGAAACCGGCGACGACGCGTTCGAACTCGCCGACGACGAGGTCGGGATCTACACCGTCTACGAGGTCGACCTCGACGTCCGCGACCTGCCGACGGGCGACACGGCGGCCGACGAGGCGACGGCTTCCGGTTCGGTCGGCGGCGAGAGAGAGACGACCGCCGCCGGCGCTGAGCCGGCCGTGGACGACGCGGAGCCGACCGCGTCGGCGGACGCGGACGACGCGCGGGGAGACGCCGGGTCGGCCGACGACGCGCCGGGGGGCGCGGACGACGCGAGCCCCGATCCGGTCGTGGCCGATCCGGCGGACGAGCCGGCGGGTGACGCGGCGCTCGACGCCGGCGAGGCGGACGGCGACGCCGGAACCGAACCCGACGCCGACACCGGCTCTGATACCCCCGGCGACGAAGACGGCCGCGACCGCGCCAGCGCGGAGCCGAGCCGGGCCGCGGACGCGGCCGGTGACGCGTCGGCCGCGGACCCGGAGCCGACGCGGAGACCGGACCGGGACGAGACGGGAGGAGAGCGCGACGACCGGGATCCGGACGACGGGCCCACACCGGCGCGAGGCGCGTCTCCCGACCGCGCGGAGGCCGGCGGTCGCGACGGATCGGCGTCGCCGGCTGACGACGACGTCTTTTCCGAGGAGGAGCAGTGGCGCGAGCAGAAGTCGATACCGGCGCTCGACCCGGACGAGGCGAGCCCGCCGCCGGAGCGCGGAGCGGAGCCCGGCGCGACGACCGGGGACCGGAACCGCTCGACCGACCGCCGGTCCACGGACCGGTCCGGGCCGAACGGCGCAGCGGTGGCACAGCAGTCGGAGAGCCGGGAGTCGGGTGCACCGTCGGTCGAGCGGGCCACGGCGCGGATCCGGGAACTCGAAACCGCGCTCGAAACGGCGACGGAGGCGCGAGAGTCGCTGGAGGCGGAACGAGACAAGCTCGCGGCCGAACGCGACGAGATCGCGGACGAGCGCGACGACCTCACCGCCGAGATCGACAGACTGGAGTCCGAGGTCTCGACGCTCCGCGAGGAGCGCGACCGGCTCCGCGAGGAACTGTCGTCCGTGCGCGACCGGCTCCCGGAGAGCGACCGGAGCCTGTCGGCCGCCGAAGCGCGCGAGGGGACGAACCTCTTCGTCCGGTACGACTCGAAGGGCGGTGCGACCCTCGAAGACGCCCACGACGGCGCGGTGGACCGGGACGCCCTGCGGGAGAACCTCCGGATCGAACACCACACGAGCTTCGAGACCGACGGGCTCGCCGTCGAGGGACGCCCGTACGAGGAGTTCCTGCGGGAGACGATCGAGTACGGGTTCACGCGGTGGCTCGTCGAGGACCTCCCGTTCGAGGTGAGCGAGACCGGCAGCCAGAGCGTGCTTCGCGACCTGTACGACGCGCTTCCCGAGATCGACCGAGCCGAGATCGGCGGCTCGGTGTCGATCGCGATCCGAGAGGGCGGCGAAGAGACCCGCGAACAGCGCTCGTTCGACCTCGTCTTACGCGACCGGATGGGGAACCCGCTCTTCGTCGCCGACCTCAACGACAGTCGCGACCCGACCGCGGAGGGGACCCTGGAGTCGATCGTAGCGAACGGCCGGGACATCGCCGAGTCGAACGACTCGTTCGCGGCGGCGTTCGCGGTGACGGAGAGCTTCTTCGAGCCGGGCGCGCTGGAGACGGCGAGCGACGCCGTCGGCGGCGGGCTGTTCAGCCGGTCGAAGCGCGCGAGCTTCGTGAAGCTCTCGCGCAAGCGCGGCTATCACCTCTGTCTCGTCGAGGCGCGCGACGGGGGGTTCCACATGACCGTGCCGGACCTCTAGGACCGGAACGCGAAAACGGAGGCGACATCGAAAGCTCCGTACCGCAGAAATCGAGACAGCGCGCGGCAGTCAGGTCAGTTTTCCAGTTCGGCGGCGTCGTCGATCCGCATGGATCCGAGCTTATCGACCGTCTCGTCGAGCTTCTCGTCGAGTTCGTCGACGAACTCGTGGGTCCGCTCGGTCGTGATCGCACCCTGACTGGACGGCTCGATGAGATTCTCCTCTTCGAGCACGCGCAGCGAGTAGCGGACCTTGTGGTGCGGGTAGCCCGTCTCGTTCGACATCTTCACGATACCGATCGGTTCGTTCTCGATGACCATCCGCAGAACCTGGAGGTGTCGTTCCAGCATGTCTACCTCCTTCTCTAGTCGATCTATCATGGCACATGTTAACTTGTCATGCCCCCGTTTAAAAGTTGCTGTCGGGAGCCGCCGGCCGCTTGATTCAACGGTTTGACGTGGGGGGAGTTAACGTGTTCGGTCGCGGATCCCGACGAGTCAGCCGGATACGCGCGACACTGGGGAAGCACGCACCCCCTCAGGCGTGCACAAACGGGGACACTTTGGAGGACAATGGAAACTACTGATCCACGTTCGTGCAATACTTTCGTCCGTGGACCGTAATCGGTTTTACCCCCCGAAGGGAACACAGCGGTCGTATGACACTCACCATCGTCGGCTCCCAGCTGGGTGACGAGGGCAAGGGCGCGCTCGTCGACCGGTGGGGAGGGGACGCGGACGTCGTAGTCCGTTATCAGGGCGGCGACAACGCCGGCCACACCGTCGTCGAAGGGGGCACGGAGTACAAGCTTTCGCTCGTACCGAGCGGCGCGGTCCGAGGCACGGTCGGCATCCTCGGAAACGGCTGTGTCGTCAACCCGAAAACGCTGTTCACGGAGATCGACGACCTGCGCGAGCGCGGGCTCGACCCCGACGTGCGCGTCGCCCGCCGCGCGCACGTCATCATGCCGTACCACCGCGTGCTCGACGGGATCGAAGAGGAAGTCAAAGCCGACGACGACGCCGGCGACGAGGTCGGCACGACCGGCCGCGGGATCGGCCCCACCTACGAGGACAAGGCCGGCCGGCGGGGAATCCGGATCGCAGACCTGCTTGCGCCCGACGTGCTCCGCGAGAAGCTCGAATACGCCGTGCCACAGAAGCGCGCGCTCGTCGAGGACGTGTACGGGCTCGACCTCGCTGAGGACGACCGCGCCGAGGCGTTCGACGTCGACGCCCTCCACGAGGAGTTCACCCGTATCGGCGAACGCCTCGCCGACGAGGGGATGACGGTCAACTGCTCGGATTACCTCAACCGCCGGAGCGACGCCGGCGACCGAATCCTCTTCGAGGGCGCACAGGGGACACACATCGACGTCGACCACGGCAACTACCCGTTCGTCACCTCCTCGAACCCGACGGCGGGCGGAGCCGCGGTCGGCTCGGGACTCGGAGTCACGACCGTCGGAGACGGCGAGGTCGTCGGCATCGTAAAAGCGTACCTCTCGCGGGTCGGCTCGGGGCCGCTCCCGACCGAACTCGACGGCGACGCCGAGGAGGAGGCGCTCGCCGACGACATCCGCGAGAAGGGCGGCGAGTTCGGAACGGTCACCGGTCGCCCGCGGCGGATCGGCTGGCTCGACCTCCCGATGTTACGCCACGCCGCGCGCGTCTCGGGGTTCACTGGCGTCGCCGTCAACCACGTCGACGTGCTCGCCGGGCTCGACGAACTGAAGGCGTGTACCGCCTACGAGCTCGACGGGGACGAACTGGACACGGTACCCACGACGACCGAGCGGTGGGAGCGCTGTGAACCCGTCTACGAGACGCTCGACACGTGGGAGCCGTTCGACTCGGCCGCGGTCGCCGAAGAAGGATACGACGCGCTGCCCGAGGCGGCCCGCGAGTATCTCGAGTTCGTCGCCGACGAGATCGACACGCCGGTGTACGCCGTCGGCGTCGGCCCCGACCGCGAGGAGACGGTCGAGCTGACGAACCCGTTCGACGAGTAGCCCGAGCGGGTCCGCTCTACCGCGGATCGATCGCGTCCAGTTCTCTCACGTCCTCGTCAATCAGCTCCAGCCGCGCGGCTCCGAGGTTGGCGTCGAGGTGATCGACGCTCGACGTTCCCGGGATCGGCAGCGTCACCTCGGAGTGTTGCAGGAGCCACGCGAGCGCGACTTGGTGCGGGCTCGCGCCGCGCCGCTCGGCGACCGAGTCGAGCACGGACCCTGCCTCGTCTTCGTCGACCGCGTACATCGGCCCCCACGGGATGAACCCGATACCGCGGTCCTCGCAGGCGCGGAGGACGGCCTCCTCGTCGCGGTTCCCCACGTCATAGCGGTTCTGGACGGTCGCGACGTCGACGATGTCTAGCGCCGTCTCCAGCTGGTCGACGGAGACGTTCGAGAGGCCGACGCGGTCGATCTGCCCGGCGTCTCTCATCTCGGCGAAGGCGTGAACGGACGCCTCGAAGTCGGTGTCGGGGTCGGGACGGTGGAGCTGGTACAGGTCGATCGCGTCGACGCCGAGCCGGTCGAGACTGCACAGCACCTGATTCTTGAGGAAGTCGGGGTCGCCGTGCGGGATCCAGTCGCCCTCGCGGTTGCGGAGCAGCCCGGCTTTCGACGCCACGAGCACCTCGGGATCGTCGCCGATCTCCTCGCCGATCAGCCGCTCGGAGACGCCCGGGCCGTAGGAGTCCGCGGTATCGACGAAGTCGACGCCGGACTCGACCGCGTGCCGGAGGACGCGCTTCGCCGCCGCCTCGTCGGGAGGCGCGCCGACGATGTCCTCGCCGGTGAGGCGCATCGCGCCGAAGCCGAGGCGATCGACGGTCGCGCCGTCGGCGAACTCGAACGTGTCGCTGTCGTCGTGGGGCGTGAGAGCCATCGCCGAACGGAGACGCGCCACGCTGAAACGGGTGCGGGTACCGGACGCACCGTCGCGACCCCGCGCCGTGCCGATGTCGGCAACCTTTATTCGGCCGCGACCGAACGCTAACCCGACCATGGCAGACATCGAGACCACTACCGTCTCCGAGGACGGATACGCCTGCACGAGCCAAGTCGGCGACTTCGACTTACAGATCGACGCGACCGACGAGACGGGTCCGAACCCGAACGCCGCGCTCGTCGCGACGTACGCCTCCTGTTATCTCCCCGCATTCCGCGTCGGGGGCAGCCAGCGGGGCGAAGACGACCTCGGAAAGGTACAGATCGACGCCGGCGCCGACCTCGACGACGACGACGATCTCGAAGCCATCACCTTCGACGTTCACGTCGAAGCCGACCTCGACGAGGAGACGGCAGCGGACGTCGCCGAGCGCGCAGAGGGCATCTGTCACGTCCACAGCGCCCTGCGCGAGGGACTCCACGCGGAGATCAGCGTCTACCCGAACGCGTTCTGAGCGTCGGGCGCTGAACGCGCCAATCCGCGTTGCATTCCGATCGGTAGCGCACTTTTTCCGCCGCGAACTACGGTCGCTCCACGCCGGTGAACTCGAACCGAGCGCCGCCCGATGCGGACGTCGTCAGCGTCACCTCCCACCCGTGCGCCTCGGCGATGCTCTGGACGATCGCGAGCCCGAAACCGGTTCCCGCACCCGACGTCGAGTAGCCGCTCTCGAAGACGGCGTCCCGGCGGTCTTCTGGGATTCCGGGGCCGTCGTCTTCGACGTAAAACCCGTCGGGGAGGTCGCCGACGACGACGCGGTCACCGCCGTGTTCGGCCGCGTTCCGCAGGAGGTTCCCGAGGATCCGTTTGAGGCGACCGGCGTCCGCGAACAGCGTCCGGTCGGCCTCGACCGTGACGTCTATCGAGACGTCGCCTCCGGTCCCGGGTTCGTCATCTACCACGGGTCCGTCGGTGGGGCCGTCTATCGGACCGAACTCGTCTTCGGCGTAGCGCGTCGCCAGTTCGCCGAGGTCGATCGGCTCCGCGTCGTCGACCGCGTCCCCCTGCCGCGCGAGCGTGAGCACGTCCTCTATCAGGCGCTCCATCTCGTCGAGCGCGCGCTCGCACCGCTCGTAGTAGTCGTCGTTACCGGTCTCCATAGCGAGGTGTAGATACCCGGAGAGGACGTTGAGCGGGTTTCGGAGGTCGTGAGAGACGATGCTCGCGAACTCGTCGAGCCGCTCGTTCTCGCGTTCGATCCGCTGTTCGTACGCCTTCCGCTCGGAGATGTCGCGGCTGCTGGCGAGGAACCGCGACTCCCCCTGCACGTCGATGCGACGGACGTGGACTTCGACGGGCAGCGACGTGTCGTCGGCGCGGCGAAACGTCGTCTCTAACCGGACCGTCTCGCCGGTCTCCAGCCCCTCCCAGATCTCGAACGCCTCCGTCCGGTCCATCTGTTCGTCGACGTCCCAGACCGCGAGGTCGGTGATCTCCTCGTGGTCGTAGCCGAGTTCGGTGAGCATCGCCCGGTTCGCGTCGACTATCTGTCCCTCGTCGTCGTGGATGTCGATCATGTCGGGAGAGCCCTCGTAAAGCGCCTCCAACCGCGCCGAGGTGCGTTCGAGCCGCTGTTGGCGGCGGCGCTCTGCGGTCACGTCGCGGGAGATGCTGAGGACGCCGTCGAACTCGCCGTCGATGAGGAGCCGCTGCAGATCGTAGTCCACGATGGTCTCCGGCCGGTCCGGCAGGTCGAGTTCCACCGTTCCCGACAGCCGTTCGCGGTCACCCGCGACGAGATCGTCGAACGGATCGCCGTCCGCCGTCTCGCGGATCCGCTCTACGAGCAGGCTCTCCCGTCCGGTGAGGTCGTCCGGTGACGCGCCGTAGACCGACGCGACGCGGTCGTTCGCGAGCGAAAACCGTCCCTCTGCGTCGTACTCGCAGACGCTCTCTGGAAGCTCATCGAGCAGCCGTCGGTACCGTTCGAGCGCGCGCTCGCGCGCCTTCTCGTCGGTCACGTCGATGTGGATGCCGACGGCGCGTACCGGCTCGTCGCCGTCGCGCTCGACGACTCGCCCGCGGTCGCGGATCCACCGCCAGTCGCCCCGTTTCGTTCGCATCCGGTAATCGCACTGGAAGTGCGCCGTCTCCCCGGCCAGATGCGCTTCCAACGCCTCCCAGACCCGGCCGATGTCGTCCGGGTGGACGCGGTCCTCCCACTCCGAGAGATCAAAGGCGATCTCCGACGGATCGTATCCGAGCATCGCCGCCCAGCGGTCGTCGAACTGCACCTCGTCCGTGCGGACGTTCCAGTCCCAAACGCCGACGTCGGCACCCTCGAGGGCGAGCTGGAACCGTTCTGACAGCTCTTCTAACTCGCGTTCGCGCTCTTTCCGCTCTGTCACGTCTCGGAAGTACGCCGACAGCCCGGTCGGCGAGGGGTACAGGTCGATCTCGAGGTCGGCGTCGATCAGGTCGGCGTGATACTCGAAAGTCGACGACTCCCCGGTCTCCATCGCCGAGCGGAGTTCCGATTCGAGGGCCGTCCCGTCGAGTCCCGGGAAACAGTCCCAGATCCGCCGGCCGAGGAGGTCGTCTGCGTCCCGATCGAGGAGTTCGGATGCGTGGGCGTTGAGGTACGTGAGCCGCCAGTCGTCGTCCAGCCCGCAGAAGGCGTCGGTCATTCGATCGAGATGGTCCGTGAGCTGTCGTTCGGCGCGGGCCCGCGAGACGGCGTCTTCGATCCGAGAGACGAGCGTTTCGAACGGGTCCGAAAACTCCCCCTTCGGTACGTACTCGTCGACGCCCGCGGAGACGGCCTCGCTCGCGACGGTCGCGGACCCGTCTCTGACGAACAGCACGAACGGGAGGTCGCCGTGCCGGTCACGGACCGTTTCGAGGAGGCCGATACCGTGACCTTCGGGGAGGTCGTGTTCGCTGACGACGCAGTCCACACCCTCGTTATCGAGCGTCCGGAACACCTCGTCGGGGTCCGCCGTCGCCGTGGCCGTGACGCGAGGGTCGTGCCGGCCGATCGCCGTGGCGGTCGCGTCGGCGGCGCGTTCGTCTCCGGCCACCACGAGAACATCGATCGGGGACCCGGCCGTCGGTCTCGCGCCGGCCGCCGACCCCTCCTCTCGTTCCGTCATTCGATAGTGTCCACGGGACTCAAAATCATAATCGTTCGCATATCGCAGCCCGCGGGCGTCACCCGCCCGCGTAAGAGACCACCGCGCTGGAGGCGGCGTAGCCGATGGCGGCGACGACGCCGCCCGCCGCGAGCGCGAGCACGAAGTCTCTCCCGAGCGCGTACGCCGACAGGAACCCCACCATGCCTGCCCCGTTCGCGCACAGGAGCCGGAGAGTTCGGTAGTTCGGTGTCCGAGAACTCACGCTTACGTTACGCGACGCGACGACAAAAACACCGCGTTGTGGTCGCGGTGCGTGCTCGCGAGGGCCGCGGAGACGGCCGACGACGACGTCGGTGACCGCGACGCACCGGGGATCCGTTTAGGACGGATACCGCGGCACCTCCCGGTATGCGACGCCAACGGAGAGCCGGCCGGAACCCGGGGATCGGCGGCCGGTCCGAGGACGGCCGGCGGCGACCACGCGGCCGACACCGGACACACGGCCACCGACGGACCACCGAACGACGACGGACGAACGCCCGGAGACGGCCGACCGACCGCCGGCTCCGGTGCCGCTCGCGTGGTCGCCGCCGGTCCGGTCGGGCGCGGCCGCGGCGGAGACGAAGCGGCGGCCGGCGGCGCCGAGCCGTCCGAGCCGCGGCGTTCGCGCTCGTCGCGATCGGAGCGTCGATCCCGCCGGCCGCCGGACTCGCGGCGGTCGCGGTCGCCGGACTCGGGGACGGAGGTGGGAAGACCGGGGCGGCGGGCGGGTCAGACGCGCTCGCGGCGGGGGCCGGTTGGGGCGTCGTCGAGCCGACGGCGGCCTTCCCGATCTGGGCTGCCGGCGGTGAGTGGTCGCTCCTCGTCGCGACCCTGCTCGTGGTCGGCGGGTGGGTGGCGTCTGCGGCGACGGCGGTGCGAGTCGCCGCTCGGATGGCCGCGTTGCGCGGGTGAGCCCCACCGCGGTCTGTCGCGACGGGCGCAAGCGAACGGTTTTTGCATCGACCGACGGGAGGAGGGGTATGGACGAGGACACCCCCGATGACGGCGGGAACGAGCGCGCGGACGGCGAACCGAGCGAGGACGTCGCGCTCGACCCGTGGGGGTCGGCGTCGGTCGGCGACTACGCCGACCTGTTCGCGGAGTTCGGCATCGAGGCGTTCGACGACGTCGCCGACGACGTGACCGATCCGCACTACCTGATGCGACGCGGCGTCATCTTCGGCCACCGCGAGTACGGCGCGGTCGCGGAGGCGATGGCGAACGACGAGCCGTTCGCCGCGCTCTCTGGGTTCATGCCGACGGGCGATCCGCACATCGGCCACAAGCTCGTCTTCGACGAGATCATCTGGCACCAGCGGCAGGGTGCGGACGCCTTCGGGCTGATCGCGGATCTGGAGGCGCACTCCGCGCGCGGGATGTCGTGGGACGAGATCGACGAGCACGCCCGGAACTACTTGCTGTCGCTTTTGGCGCTCGGCTTCGACGCCGAGGAGGGAGAACTCTACCGGCAGTCCGACAACCGCGCGGTCCAAGATTTGGGGTTCGAACTCGGCTCGAAGGCGAACTTCTCCGAGTTCGAAGCGATCTACGGCTTCGACGGCGAGACGAACATCTCACACATGCAAAGCGTCGTGACCCAGACGGCCGACATCCTCTACCCCCAGCTCGTCGACGAGCCGAAGCCCACGGTGATCCCGGTCGGTCCCGACCAGGACCCGCACGTGCGACTCACTCGCGACCTCGCGACTCGGGTACGCTACTTCAAGGTGAGCGAGGCGTTCGCGAGCTTCGAGCTCGACGACGACGAGCGACGGCTCGTGCGGGCGGCGTACGACGCGCTCGCCGACGACGCCGACGACGCGGAGACCGACGTGCGCTGTGAGGACGCCGCCGACTGGCTCGCGGACTACGAGCCGCCAGAGGCCGACCGCGAGAGCGTGGACCTGACGGCGGCGAAGCAGAGCGCGCTGGACAAGCTTCGCGCCGGCGGGAAAGAACCGCTCCGGCCGCGAGTTCGCTTCTTCGATCGAAACGCCACCGAAGAGGCGTTCGAGGCGCTCATCGAGGCCGTCGACGGTGAAAAGCGCGTCTTCGAGGGACACGTCGACGCCTTCGATCTCACACGGGGCGAGGCCGAGTCGCTCGCGCGGGAGGTCGAGATCGATACGGGCGGGTTCGGGTTTCGGCAGCCCTCCTCGATCTACCACCGGTTCATGACCGGGCTCACCGGCGGGAAGATGTCATCCTCTGTCCCCGCGAGCCACATCTCGCTTTTAGACGACCCCGAGGACGGCTACGACAAGGTGAAGGCGGCGACGACGGGCGGGCGCGACACGGCCGACGAGCAGCGTGAAAGAGGCGGCGAGGCCGACGAGTGTCCCGTCTACGAGCTGTACGCCTATCTGCTCGCCGGCGACGACGACGAACTGACGAAGACCGTCTACTCCGAGTGCGTCAACGGCGAACGCCTCTGTGGCGGTTGTAAAGAACAGGCGGCCGATCTGATGCGCGAGTTCCTCGAAGACCACCAAGCGAAGCGCGAGGAGGCTGAGGCCCTGCTCGACGACCTCGATATCGATCTCGACTCGGACCGGCGCGGGACCGGCGGCGAACACTAGATACTACTTCGTTTCGGAACGTAGTTATTTACGTCCGCTCCGGATCGGCGTCGAATTAACCGACGGATTACTCATGCCGTAGTTAATTTCGATTTGCGGTTCTCGAAAACATTATGCGGGACCCCGCTCGAATAGGAGATATGACACGCGTGGGCGTCAACGGGTACGGTACGATCGGCAAGCGGGTCGCGGACGCGATCGCGGCCCAACCCGACATGGAACTCGTGGGCGTGACGAAGACCAGTCCCGACTACGGTGCGGAAGCGGCGATCCGGCGGGGGTACGACCTGTACGCCGCGATCGACGACCGCGCCGACGAGTTCGAGACGGCCGGACTCGGCGTCTCCGGGACTCTCAGCGACCTGCTCGACGGCGTCGACGTGATCGTCGACTGCGCACCCTCCGGGATCGGCGAACAGAATCGCCCGGTATACGAGGCACACGACGTCCCCGCCGTATATCAGGGCGGCGAGGACGCGGACATCGCCGACGCCTCGTTCAACGCCCGCGCGAGCGGCGACGAGGTGACCGGTGCGGACTCCCTCCGCGTCGTTTCGTGTAACTCCACAGGCCTCTCGCGCATCCTCGCGCCGCTCGACGAGGAGTTCGGGGTCGAAAAGGCTCGCGTCACGCTCGTCCGCCGCGGCGGCGATCCGAGCGAGACAGACCGGGGTCCGATAAACGACGTGATCCCGGACCCGGCGACGGTTCCCTCACACCACGGCCCGGACGTCAACGAGATCCTCCCCGACATCGACATCGACACCGCGGCGCTCAAAGCGCCCGTGACCGGGATGCACACCCACAGCGTCAACGTCACGCTCGAGGCGGAGCCGTCGGCCGCGACCGTCCGGGACTTGCTTTCCGAGCAGTCTCGCGTATTTCAGATCCCCGAACGCGCCGGTATCGACGGGGCGGGAACGCTCAAAGACTACGCCTCAGACCTGGGACGACCGCGGGGCGACCTCTGGGAGAACTGCGTCTGGGAGGAGTCCGTGAGCGTCGAGGGTCGGGACCTGTACCTGTTCCAGAACGTCCACCAGGAGGCCGACGTGGTCCCCGAGAACGTCGACGCGGTCCGCACGCTCGCGACGGACGTGTCCCGCGCGGAGTCGGTCGCCCGCACGAACGAGACGCTCGGAGTGGGACTCGACAGTCTCCTCTCCGATGGTGGCGCGGTGCAAGCGCCGATGGCGGCCGACGACTGACCGGATCTCCCTCTTAGACCGGCTACGGATCACGACCGGATGTTCGCCGGAGTGCCCACACTCGACGCCACTGTCGTCGGCGTGCTATGTCGTCGGCGTGCTATGTCGTCGGCGTCGTGACGAGGAACGCCCGGCCGCCGCGTCGCTCTAAGTGGACCTCGCTTCCGCGGACGCGGTTGGCTCTGATCCGGTCCGCGATGCGATCCGTTCGACAGTCGGTGACGTCCACACGCGTCGCGGTCGCGTACCGCGGGCCGTCATCGCTGCTCACGCTCATGTTCGACTCGAGGAGCGCACCACCAGTATAAGCGAGCCATCCGCAGAGTGAAACTGAAAGTGGTCGCGTCACGCCGTCTTCCGGAAGTGTGTAAGCCGACGCGTCGTCCGAACTCTCCGGCTACCGGCGGTTTCCGCCGTCGTCGTCCGCGACGACTCGGACCGCGAAGTAGTCGTACCCGCCGTACGCGACGTCGAGCGCTCCGATCCACCAGTTCCAGCGGTCGACGACCGACAGCCCGTCGGGCGCGTCTTCGAGGTTCGCGACCACCCCGGGCACGGTGAGCGCGTGTCCGCGGTCGCGAGAGGGTTGCCCCGAGTCGGCGAGGTCGGTCGCCGCGCGGGCGACGGCCCGTCTCGCTTCCGGGGTCCCACCGAACGCGTCCGCCAGTTCCCGTTCGAGCCGGCGCCTGTCCATGCCTCCGCTACGGTGGGGCGGTACTTGAGTCACAGCCGCGCCGCGAGCGCGAGAAACAGGAGGCTGAGGGGCGCGGTCAGGAGCGCCAGAAACAGCCCGGCGGCCCCCTCGCCGGACGCGACGGCGATCACGACGCCGACGACGAGCGAAGCCGACCCGAGCAGCGCGAGGGTGACGCGCTCTGGCACTGTCGCCCGCTCGGGGCCGTCGCCGCGAGAGAGTGCATCGTCGAGGGCCGATTCGACCGCGTCGGCCAGTTCGTCTGGAACGATCAGCCACGGCGTCGACCGGTACCACGCGTTCCCGCGGTACGCGAGCAGGAAGAGCGTCGTCTCCACTCCCGGGAGGTCGAGCCGACGCGTCCGGACGACGGCGCGTAAGTCGTCGCGTCGAGTTCGATCGGTCGCGTGGTTCTCTCGCTCGACCGTCGGTTCGTCCGGGTCAACGCGCACCGTCGTCCCCCCGGACCGGAGGAGCTGAGGAAGCACGAAGAGCACCGACGCGAGCGGCCAGAGCGCGCCGCCGACGTCCATCGGAACGGCCGCGAATAGCCCGACTGCGGCGACACCACCGCCGAGGATCCACCGCGGTCGAAGCGACGAGAGGTCGATCACCTCTCGCAGCGATCCGGACTCGGTCGACCACTCCGAGCGTGCGACTGCTACGACCGGCACCAGCGAGATCACCGTCGCCGCGACTAGGAGCACGCCGAGCGCGATCGCGGACGCTCCGATCGAGGAGGCGCTCTCGGCGCCGCCGGCCGTGAGTCCCCCCACGAGGGCGAGACCCAGCGCAGCGAGAGCCGTGACGACCGCCGCGGCGATCACGGCGGCGACCCCGAGGGTCACAGAACGGAGCCGGTCGTATCTGACCGGACCCCACTCGACCGTGCCGGTGGCCGCGCCGTCGACTTCTGGTATCTCGTCACGCGACGGGGCGGCGGAGCCAGTTCGCACGCTCGTCGTCGGGGCGCTCCGTCCGGAGGGCATACCACTCGTTTCGAGTCGGACCGACATAAATCGTGGTCGGGGCGTCGATGTCGGCTATGAGCCCGGAGAGCGTCGACGCCTCGACCGCCGGACCGCGAGAGGCTTTTGTACGCGCCCCGTGGAGGGACCGCATGACTAACTGGCGCGCCGTCGGCTACGGGTTCGTCGTGATGATCGTCGCCGGACTGCTCGCGACGTTCGCCCCGATTGTCGGTCACGTCGGGGCGGGACTGATCGGTGGATTCGTGGCCGGCTACGTCGCGGGCGGCGGACTCGGATCCGGCCTCTGGCACGGGCTGCTCGCGGGTTCCGTCGGCGGCGTCGTCGTCACGCTGACGCTGGCCGTGATCGGCGGGCTCGTCGGGCTCGTCGGTGGACCGCTCGGGAGCCTGCTCGGCGGTGCTGGCGTCCTCGTCGTGGGCCTCTTCGTAACCCTCCTACTCGCCGTCGACTCGGCGCTGGCCGGAGCGATAGGCGGCGTGCTCGGCGACTAGGCGACATCTGGGAGACGTGGACGACCCGCGCCAAGTGAAACGCTAGGAAAGGCGGGAAACGAACGAAGTGAGTGGACTCGCGGGGATTTGGACCAGAACCAGACGTGCTCGCTCGCTTCGCTCGCTGCGCGCGACTGGTAGGGTTCAAATCCCGCCCGCTGAGAATTTGCGCCACTCGCGATGGTGCTCGCGGCGCAGAATTATGGACTCGCGGGGAGAGCAGCTTCTGGGCGGTACCGTCTGTGTCGATGTGCTGCTGAGTGTAGTGTTTCATAGGTCCTTGATCAGGTCTCGTCGGTTCCGCATCTTCTCGCGCTCCGACCGCTCGTCGTAGTGCTGCTCGATCACGTCGCGCGAACTGTTCATCCGGTCCGAAACGACCTCCTCCGGCGTCCCGTCGCGGAGATGCTTCGTGATCGCACCACGGCGGATACCGTGTGGAGATCTCGACGACGGGCAATCGCGCAGCTGCTCGCGCTTCCGGAACTCGCAGGTGTTCGGATCCTCGTCGTGGGGACAGTCTCCCCATCGACAGGGCTGCGTCCACCGGTAGGCAGTCAGCCGAATCGGCGACTCTGACAGGCGACCATGCGTGCTCGCGAACAGCGGCTCCCGGCCGTACTCGTCGGTCACGTCCGGTCGGTTGTACTCGATGTAGTCTTGCAGGACACCAACATCGTACTCGCCGAGTGCGATCGAGCGCTCCGCTGCACTCCCGTTCTTCAACGGCGTCCCCTGATCCGGTCGGTGACAGATATCGAGACAGCGTTCGTCGGTGTCCAGATCGTCGACATCGAACGACCGGAGCGTACCGAGCCGGATTCCGGTGTGCCAGAGGATCGAGAGAATCGCGTGTTCGCGGCTGGCGTACCGGAACTGCTCCAAGTACGTCAGCATCTCCTCGGCGTTCGCTTCTCCGAGCTTCTCGTTGCGAGAGATCTCTTCGGAGTTCAGCTTAGGAACTCGAACGCGCTCTCGAAGCCCCTCCTCGACAGCATCGATGCTCGCACAGAACTCCAAGAAGACCCGGAGCGTTGCGAGGACACCCTTCAGCGTGACCTTCGCGACCTCATCGTAGTCGTCGCCTTCGCCGTCCGACCGCCAGATCCGGAACTCGTGGATCGTCCGCCCGGTGACCTCGTTCATGTTCTCGATACCCTGCTCGTCACAGAACGCGATCCACGAGTCCAACCGGTAGCGGTGGTTCTCCTGGCTCTTCTCCGACAGCTCCATCTCTCGATCCGCGAGGTAGAGGCGCACGGCTTCGCGCGGCGTAATCGGCTGAAGGTCGCTCACCGCTCACCTCCGAGCGCGCGGATAGCGTCTTTCAGCATCTCCTCGTCCGCGCCGTTCGCGAGTTCGACAAGCCGCTTCACCAGCAGGTCAGCCTCACTCGGTGTCGGCGGGTCCGGCCACGGCGTCCCGCGGACCTCCGTCCAGAGCAGGTACATCACATCCTCATCGAACTCGACTTCGAGCGGACCCTCCGCCGTGATCAGCGTGAGGACGTAGCCGTCGGCGTCGACCGCGGGCCCGTACGTTACCCCCGTCAGTGGGCGCTCCGCGTCGACGACACGGTGCTCGACTCCGTGTCCGCTCATCGCTCTCCCTCGTCCACCATGATGTCCGAGAGATCACCCGCGTCCGCGCCGTCGCTCTCGGCTTCCATCTCCTCGGTGAACGTCTCAACCTCCTGCCGGAACAGGCGGAAGAATTCGCGAGTCGAGTCCTCCGACCGCACCTGCGAGTGCTGCTTTGTGATCGCGTTCACCATCGACTCGAAGACCTGTCCCTCGTCTTCGAGCACGTTGATCCCGTCCGAGAGACGCCGGTACGCGAGTGCCTTCTGGAACATCTTCGTGTTCACGACCGCCTCGATCTCCTCGTCGCTCAGCTCGTCGAGGTCGATCACGCCGACTCACCTCCGTCGACGCGCGGGATCATCGCCCACTGGAGGCGCTGGTCCATCGCGATCGCGACGCCGCC
Source organism: Halorubrum salinum (assembly GCF_024494575.1). GTDB lineage: Archaea > Halobacteriota > Halobacteria > Halobacteriales > Haloferacaceae > Halorubrum > Halorubrum salinum. The sequence goes on along the minus strand of NZ_JANHDO010000005.1, from coordinate 16,340 downwards.
GAGCCTGCCCACGTCCGGGTAGAAATCGGCGCTCGCGACCTGCGGCGCGTCTTCTGGATCGCGACACCACTCCGGCGTCAGGTTCTCCTCCGCGTTCTGGAGCAGCACCTCCGGGAAGCGGTTGAACAGCCGGCGCTCGATCTCCTCCATGTCGATCTCGGGCGAGATCTCCTCGACCGTCTCCTCGCCGAGCGCCTCCTCATCGATCCACGCGTGCAGACCCTGCTTGTTCCGGTGCAGCGTGATCGGCACCTCGACGACCCGCGGCTCGTCGCCGTCTGCCGCCGCTTTCGCGAGCTGGTGCGCGACCATTCCGGCGTGCTCGTTGTCCGCCATCACGCACCTCCGTCGACGGCGACGTCCAGGTGGTCACGACGCTCCGCGAGCAGCCGGAATCCCGACTCGGTGACGCGGTAGGAGTTCGACCGATCGTCGATCGTGCCCTTCTCGATGAGCCCGCTTTCCGCGAGATCGTCGAGGTTGGGGTAGAGCCGGCCGTGGTTCACCGCCTCGCCGCAGATGTCTTCGAGGCTGTCCTTGATCGCGAGCCCCTTCACGTCCGTGAGCGAGGCTTCGAGCCGCGCGGTCACGGTCAGGAGATCGATTTGGAATGTCGACAGATCGGTGTGGTGTGGCGTGCTGTGCGTGTCGGTCGTGCCGCTAGTCGTGGAACTCATTGGGTTAGGTACTGCGAGGTAGTTCGGCCGAGCGCGTCGACGATGTCGCTCGCGGGGACACCGCTGACATCGAGGCCGCACGGGGACAGCATGGCGCGGCGGCCGCCGTCGAGCGCGTGGCTCGCGAGCGGTCGACCGCAACCCGGACAAGCGTCGCTGTCGCCGTTGAGAACGATACCGCCAACCGCCGTGCCGGGACTTTGATATGGTCCCGACGGGTTTGCTGACATGGCTTTCGTGCCTGACTCACGGAAGCCCACGCGGACCCGAGTCCCTAGCTCGGGGTCCGCATTTGTTCTGCGAGAGGACCCATCGGCGAGCGACGGGTCCGCGAGAGTGCTTCCGTAGCTACACCTTCTGGAGGGTAGGGACTTAACTGTTAGGCTATTCAACCTAATAACTGAGTCATATGAGTTATTCAGCGTCCAGAACCTCCCCTAATAAGCGGTATGAACCGAGTTATCACCCGAAATGCGACCGCGACCGTCGTGGATGACTCTAAGTGATTCCGTCGTGCTTGAGTTCCTAGCACGGCACGATCTGGAGCTTCCGCCCAAAGCCCTCCACGCGAACCTACGCCGGCACGGTCACGATATCGGATACTCGACGGTACAACTGCGCATCTCCGAGCTCGAAGACCACGGTTTCGTCGATAAAGCCGATTCCGGGTACTACCAAGTCTCTGAGAAAGGCCACCGCTGGCTCGACCACGATCTTCCCGAAGACGAACTAGATAATAACGAGTAGAGGTCTCTACGAATCCTCCAGCCGTGGACCCTCGTTCGTCGCTGACAAGATCGACTCTCAAGAGATCGAGTGACCTCACATCCGTTCTCTTTCGAACCGAATGCCGATATCGACCAGTTGATCTGCTCAGTGTGAGCGTTTCCGTGCCGCTCCGATCGAGTGCCTTTATAGGTGATACTTCCCTTCCGGATGATATGTCGTGTTGGACTGAGGAGGTGACCGCGTGAATGACTTCATTTGCTCTCTCAGTCCTAGAGATCACCGCAATTTCCGTTCCCCTAGTCGCAATTCTGGTGATCCAGATCCTCCGTACGGACGAACTGAACGAGTTCGTTCCCGATGAGCTTCTGAGGTATGTGAATCGGCTTCTTATTGCGACGAGCTTGCTCTTCGTACTGGCAATCGTCTCTTCAATGAGCCTCGCGTTTGAGTCTGGACTCTCTCTGCTTGGACTTGCGAGCGTGACATTCCTTGGGGTAGGGTTGTCTCTGTTGGCGATCGTGGTGCTGTTCTTCCCGCTGGTGGCGCTGACCCTCTTCGGAGAAGAGACGGAACAAGCGACGCTCTCGGAGACGGCTGACGAAGGGGATAATCGTGAGGAAGATTTAGGACCCCAGCGAAAAGAGGGATCAACTGAGAAGACAGCCGAACCGGAATCAGAAACGTAGATTCGGGTCGGCTGAAGAGCCCGACCATGGCGATAAAGACGCTCAACCCGCGCGATATCGACGAACTGTTCCAGTCGGTAGTCTGGGCAGCGTCGATCCTCGCTGGTGGAGTTGTTCTCCTCGCAATTGGGGCGTTTACTGGGGTTAGCGCGGTGAATTTCGTTGGGTACCTGTCCATCGTCATTTCGATTCTGATCCTCATCTTGGCTAGCCGGCCAGCTTGGAGATAGCTGTCTCAACGAGGCGGTCTCACCGACCTGTAGCGACAGAACGCTTATTCCGTGATGACCACTACCACCACCTATGAGCACAGGACGCGAGATCCGCCTGATCGAGGAGGATGACGGCGGTTGGTCGGCGATCGACCAGGAGTTAAACGTCGCCAGCCAAGGCGAGACGCGCGAGGAGGCGCTCGCGAACCTCGACGAGGCGGTCAAACTAACCGAGGAGGCCCGCGAGGCGGACACGCCCGCACCGGAACCGGACGCTCCCTGGTTCGAGGGATGAGCGGTCCGCCGCGAAACTTCTCCGGCCGAGAGATCGTCAACGTCCTCACCTCGTTCAACTACCGCAAGGACCGTCAGCGCGGGAGCCACGCAGTTCTGAAGTACACGAACTCCGACACCGGCGAGGTCCGAACCGTCACCGTCCCGTTGCACGACAGGGTGAAGATCGGGACGCTTCAGTCGATCGCCGAGCAGTGCGGCGCGGAGGACTTCGACGCGTGGTGCTACTGGATCGACGAGCATCGCTGACACGCTCACACATCCACCTGTCCGGTTCGAACTGCCCGAATCCCGATCCGCGAGAGGGTGGGCTCGATCCACTCGGGCAGCTCTCCGATCTCCCAGCGCGAGTACGCGATCTCGTCGCTGATCGCGAACTCCCACGTGTCGTCGTTGCCGTCGACGACGATGCGGCTGTCCGGGTCGTCGAAGATGATCACACTGACCGCGTCGACGTCGTCGTCTTCGGGGTCGATTCGGATGAGGTCACTCGCCTCGGTCGGCTTCGAAGGTGCTCGACTCATACAGCAAAGCCGACACGAGATTCAGTAAAAGCGGAACCGGGGAGCATATCGAAAGACGACTCGAAACGTCGATTTTCAGCGCGTAGGTACACTGAAGCCGCCCGCATCGGCGAAATATCGAATATATCGAAAGCGACGCCGTACAGCGATTATCGGAATATCGAAAGACGAAGACTGAGAAAAAACGTCGGTGAATCAGAAATGTATTTAATCCAGAATATCGTTCGGTTTTTCTCTCTTCTCATCTTGTGATTCACTCTCTGAATCATCTGCCGATTCACTTTCTGAATCGCCTGCGGATTCAGTCTCGGACTTGTTTTTTGACCCACCTTCGGCAAGTGTTTGCACAGGCCCTGCTAGAAATACTGCCCACATCGTCCAAGCGGTCAATTCCATGACCGCATCCTGTGAGATCGTGTTTGTCTGTGCTAGTGTGAATAGTGCCGTGAGATAAATTATGAGAAATATATTGTGCCGATTCCGCGGCGAGACTAGATTAGTGACGAATCCCCAAATTTCAGACATAACCATTATCTAACGAAACATTATCACGAACTAAAAGGGTTCCACTTTTTGAATCAATGGACTACTGCTGGAAGTCAGGGTTCGCTGTATCGGTACCGGCGATCGCGAGTCGAGCCGGTCGACTCGATCAGCTCGTAGTGTTCCAGCGATTGCAGGTACTTCCGTCGCGTGCTCTTCACACGAGGATCGGCGACACGCTCCTCGTAGCGCCGGTGTAGCTCCGAGGCGCGAATCTCTCCGGCGTCCTTGATGATCTCGTAGAGGTGTCGCTGGTGCGTCCCGAGCGTGTCAACGTGGCGCTCGTGGATCTCCTCGCGGGCCTCCCCACGGACCGGCTGCACGTTCTCGACGGTCAGGTTCTCGTCGCCGTGCTCGACGGCGTCGCGGACCGCCCGCCTGAGTAGCGTGATCGCGTGGCGGGCGTCGCCGGCCGCGATGTCGGCGATCGTCTCGACGGCCTCCTCCTCGACGACGCCGGTCGCGAGAGCGGCGTCGATCCGGCTCCAAAGGATATCAACGAGTTCGTCATGGTGGTAGCGTTCGAGACTCACTTTCGTCGCGCCCCGAATTCGAGAGGCGACGCGCGAGTCCAGGTCGGCGAAGAAGTCGTCCTCGTCGACGCAGATGAGAACGAGGGTGACGTTCGGGATCTCCCAGAGCGCTTGGATAGTCTGTTCGTCGTCGAGGACATCGACCTCGTCGACGATCCCGACGAAGTGCTCGTCCAAGTCACGGAGGCGATCGAACATCGTCGACGTCGGCGTGCCCTTCTTCCGGAGATCGTTCGCGCGGCCGGCGTCACGCACGAGTGAGTAGACTACCGACGACATCGACGTCTCCGAGATGCAGTTCACGTACCCCCAGCGGATACCGAGGACCTCCTGGTCCAGCTGGCGGACGATGTAGTTCGCGATCGTCGTCTTGCCGGTGCCGCTGGAGCCTGTGATCATTACGGTTTCCGCTCCGAGACCGTGCGCGAGTGGCTTCAGCTGAGCAGAGAGATGCTGGAGGTGTCCCTCTCGGTGGTGGAGTTCCTGTGGGACCCAATTTTCCTTGAGGACACGGGCGTTTTGGATCACGCCTCGCCGTTCTCGATTCGGTGACTTGTAAGCGAGCCGTCCGGAGTGAAAGTAGTCAGTCCATCTGAATGCTGGGTTGAGGAACGTTGATGTTTATCCCTCTCTTCGGAACTTGGATCGTCTGTCTCGGGACGACCTGAAGACCAATACAGTAGCAGAACAATACCCCGAACACGGCATCTAAGATTTCAACAGCGACGCCTACGACTTCATCTATCTGCGAAAGGATTAGACCAAGTAATGGGACTAACGGCCGGACTGCACTACGTGGGGGCTCGACATCTTTCAACCAGTGAGCGATATTCGGAAGTGGCGCTGGTCCATCATCGTCGACGTACACGGTGCGTCCATCACGTTCAATCCAAGTCATATGTGCCTCTAACTCGGTATCACGTATAAACCTCCGATCGCGCGGAACGTCCGGGAACTGGGAGAGAACCGGACGGGAGCACATCTAAACCCATCCTGAGAGTTCGATGAAAATAATAGAATATGTTAATAGCCGAAAGTATTAGCACCCTGGACATAATACACCCCATAAGCACGCTTCGTCAAATATCGACTCGGGACCCGCTAATAAGAACAATGGCTGATATCTCCGATGGATACCGTTTAATTGACGGCTTATGCTCTAAGATCCTCGGAAATAGCTATTCAACGAACTCTGGGAGTATGTATACGAACTCTATTATCACGAAACGATTTGTCCATTCTGAGATCCTAACGGCCCCGAATTTCTCCACCAACTATCTACTTAGGCTAGTATTTGACTGGAAAGTACCCATAAACAGTGCCTCTCTAAATATAATCCACTCTGACACTGATCGCAAGTCTTGGTGTTCATAATGGAAGATCTCGTTCAAGATGCCCTCGACAACGCGGAGGCGGAGAAGCGCGAGATGGACGCCAGTATGGGTGACGACGAGTTCGGGGACCCCCGGATCGTCATCATCGGTGCCGGTGGCGCAGGAAACAACACGATCAACCGTCTGTACAACATCGGCGTCGACGGCGCGGACACGGTCGCGATCAACACCGACAAACAGCACCTCAAGATGATCGAGGCCGACACCAAGATCCTCGTGGGCAAGTCGCTCACGCAGGGGCTCGGTGCCGGCGGCGACCCCAAGATGGGCGAGCGCGCGACCGAGATGGCCCAAGGGACGATCAAAGAGGTGCTCGGCGACGCCGACCTCGTCTTCGTCACGGCCGGGATGGGCGGCGGCACGGGGACCGGCGCGGCTCCCGTCATCTCGAAGATCGCGAAAGACCAGGGCGCTATCGTCGTCGGGATGGTGTCGACGCCGTTCAACGTCGAGCGAGCCCGCACGGTGAAAGCCGAGGAGGGGTTAGAGGACCTCCGCAACGAGGCCGACTCGATCATCGTCCTCGACAACAACCGGCTCCTCGATTACGTGCCCAACCTGCCGATCGGGAAGGCGTTCTCGGTGATGGACCAGATCATCGCCGAGACCGTGAAGGGGATCTCGGAGACGATCACCCAGCCCTCGCTCATCAACCTCGACTACGCTGATGTATCTACGATCATGAACCAGGGTGGCATCGCCGTGATGTTAGTCGGCGAGACACAGGGCAAAAACAAGACCCAAGAGGTGGTCAACGACGCGATGAACCACCCGCTCTTGGACGTCGACTACCGCGGCGCGAGCGGCGGGCTCATCCACATCACGGGCGGCCCAGACCTGACGCTGAAGGAGACAGAGGGAATCGCGAATAATATCACCGAGCGGCTAGAGGCGGACGCCAACGTCATCTGGGGCGCGCGTATCCGGGACGAGTATAAGGGGAAGGTCCGTGTCATGGCGATCATGACGGGCGTTCAGAGCGCGCAGGTGCTCGGCCCCTCCACGCAGAAGCAGGCCGACAAATCACGAGCAGCAACAAAGAGAGAAACAGATGTTGAAACTCGGATGGATACAGCGGTAGATGGCGGAGAAGACGATGATAGTGATGACGGAGTTGACGTAGTTTGATAAGCTATTCAGGATACTATTTATCAAACCAAATCACATACATAATTAAAACCACATAATTATTTGGTTGAGAGTGAAAAAACAAGTAATTATTTAGACTAATTAAACTGAATCTCAGGGATATATCAGAGGACAACTGTTTTGTAACGTGTCAAGAAAGACATTGAGTATGGGTGAGGATGCGGCTGAGGATCCGGATGTTCATTTTGGCGCGACTGATGATCATCCAGCTGAGGTTGACCAACTTGGATTTCAGCCATATGTGACTGCGGTCAAATATTTCCTCACAAATGATGAAACGGAACCACCACTTACACTTTCTGTAGAGGGCGAATGGGGGAGTGGAAAATCATCTTTCATGAGTCAACTTCGACGAGAGTTGGAAGAAGAGGGAGAAACAACTATTGAATTCAACCCATGGAAGCATGAGCAGCAAGAGGCACTATGGGCATCTTTTGCACTAACATTTGTAGAGTCTCTCAAAAGTAGTGTTCCATGGTACAAGAGACCAGGGAAGTTTGCGATGATCAGTTGGCGCCGGCTTCTCTCTGAAACTAGCAACGGAGCACTAGCGAAGTTCGCAGCCATTCTTGCAATTTCAGTCGTTGTGGTTCTGAGTGGGCTTTGGTTTTGGTTAAACATCGGTATCGAATGGGTTAGCGCGAGTTCGGCAACGACAGGGTTAAACCTGCGATTCTGGCTAGGAACTAGTGGCGTTGTCGTCAGTATTCTTGCAACTGTAGATCTCAGCCGACGTGCGTACGGGGTATGGGCAACGTCTATAAATAGATCTTTTAAAAAACATTTAAACGACCCTTCCTATCGGGAACGGACGGAGTTTCTACAAGCGTTTCAGTCCGATCTTGAACGCATACTGGACACATATGCTGGTAATGATCCAGTTTACGTTTTTATGGACGATGTAGATCGATGTACCGTTCCAAAGGCAGCTGATTTGATGCGATCGATTAATCTAATGGTATCAAGCAATTCAGATCTCATCTTTATTATTGGATTAGATCGAGAGCGTGTTGCCGCCGGAATTGCTGCAAAGCACGAAACATTACTTAATCATATTAATGATGAGACAGAAGATGAGGCGATCGATTTCGGGTATCAGTATCTTGAAAAATTTATCCAAATACCATTTGTAGTCCCGGAGCCAAAAAAAGAAGACATCCAGAAACTTGTGCGGAGAGATGTGCTTAATAAGGAAATAACAAAGCACAATACAGGTGGAGATAATATCGAGTCAATCTGGCAAACAGAACTCTCACCGAGGTTTAAATCATCACTTGATGACGTGGTAAAGATGGCGGCACCGGCTCTTGAAAATAATCCGCGACAAATAAAAAGATTCATTAATTTATATCGTCTTAGGGCGGTTCTTGCGGAATCAGAGGGACTACTTGCAGGAAAAAATGAAGAACCAGCAGGGGATATGATAACACTCTTTCAACTTGCGAAGTTTGTCGTAATAAGTATTCAATATCCTACGTTTGTAACCGTCGTGGCAAACGATCAAACTGCTCTTAAACGGATGTCTAAGTTTGCTAATGACAACGAAGGAGATGTTTCTGAACATGAAGTACTGCAAGATTGGGGGAGTGTAGACCCACTTCTTGACCTACTGACGTACGGGGAAGGTGATCAATATCGAATGGATCAAGTTTCAGTTGTAGATCTCCAAAAGATCTCACCACGTGTTGATCGACCAATAGATACTGATCAGGAAGAGTCAGAGAAAACTGTCCAGATTGCATTCTTTGATAGCGCAGAATATGATCCTGATAAAATTCAATCGCAATTGCGGTCCGTCTCAGAAACGTTAGAGTTGGATCTACAACTAACTGTTTTTGAAAATGCGAAAGAGAAGCCGATTGCAGAGGTTGACGAGCTCTATTATTGTTTTATATGGATTGTTGATCCATCGCTTCTTGCAAAAACTTGGTTCCAGCGTCTTCGTGAAAATGCGCCAGAACAACTACAGGTTATCTCTCTAAGCCCTAACACGGAATTTATTGATTCACCGACCCCTCAAGATTTCTGGTCTGTTGATGGGCTTGACGAATTAACAGATGTTCTCAAACAGCGATTACAAACAATTGACGCTACTGATATGAGTGGGGGTTCCCGTTGGGAAGAATGGCAACGTTCCCTTTCGGGTCTTCAGAGTACTGACGACACTGAAATTATCGAATAAAAACCTCTATTGAGTTACTCGGAGAATTACAAATCGGGCTTTCGATCTAACATCTTGACAGGAAGACGTAATAGCACGATGGCGAGAAGCAGGCCCTTCTCGCCCCACTGGCGAGTAGACCTCATTTTTAATAGAACTAGGTGTGCCGGCGTCGATATGGGAAGCTCAACTGCCACCAATAGTATCGGACAGGACACTTTACGGCGGTAGCCTTTTCTCTCTTGTTTGTTCAGTCGTATAACAAATGAGCGGAGATAATCAACAAGAGAATGATGATCGTGAGAAGGGCTCAGTATCTGAAGAGGCGCTAAGACTAGAGTACGAAAACGCCAAACAGCGCCTAAGTACTCAGAAAGAGAGTATCAAGTCCTTTTCTAAGGAGGGAACGCGCTATTTTCAACTCGTTTTGATTCTTGTTGGAGTACCTGTTACATTACTGAGCGCCTTTGAGCCGACATCTCTTACCAGACTTGGAAGTTTGGTTCTGTCAGACAGATGTATATTTGATAGCGGGGGTTGTATTCCAATAAGATACCTTACAATAAGTGGATTCACATGCTTACTGATAACTGGTCTCGTTAATATAGGAGCAGGCGGGTATGAGGCATACAATACGCGTAGTATTTCCAACCCAAGCGACATACATGACCTAACTTCATTTGAAGATTCAACTCAAGAATATCTAAAGTCTCGACTTGAGGATTATAGAGATCGAATCGAACACAACGATCGACTAATCTTCTCTCTGGATCGGTGGCTAATGATTGGCAAGTTAGGACTTACTCTTTCAATGATGATCCTATCGGTGGTGGCATATACTCTCGCAGCAGGAGATACGGCCTCACCAATTGAGTTATTGGGTATCTTCTTTGGCATTGGAATGGTGTACCGGTTGTTGCTTCTTATTTTGCCTGAGAGCGTTTCTAACAGGGGCTCTATGCTAAGATTTGATCCGCCATACAGCCTTGAGTACATGAAAGAAATAGAGAAAAGAGATAAGGACACATCCAACAGTTCAGCAGTAGACGAAGAGGGTGAGTAGATATATCGCAACAACGCGATCCAATAGAATAATATTGGTTATCCATCATCAAGCACTAACTCCTACAAATGGCCGAGGTAACATCCGCGGGAAAGATTTTACTCATCACCGCTTTTGCGGCGGGGGCGAGCATCGTACCGGCCTTCGCGATTATGAACCGCTTCATACGCGAAAAAGAATCCAACTGGAGTACAAACCGTGGAATCGGTGTCATGATCATTGCCGGTCTACTATTCTCTGGAATGCTCACGGTCAATGGAATTGCTAATACATCGTACGCTCTTCTATCAACTGAAGCATTAGTTAGCCTCCTGATGATGCTCGTCGGCTCGTTCATCGGAATGGTAGTGATCGGAGCGTTCCTTGCGTACCCGCTCCATTGGTTCTTACAGTGGCAGGAACCGCCCGATGTGGTCAAAGAGTTTCAGCCATAATCACGCTGTATTCAAGAGAAGTGCTGAATCGCGCCGACAGGTGAGTGGTTCATCAGTACCTGTCCGGGAACTGGGAGAAGATCGGACGGCGTAGTTCGACATCAGGTGCGGATGAACTACTCTTTCAAATCCTCTGCCCAAAGCTCACTCAGACTAGCCTTCGGTGCTTCCTCGATGAGTCTCCGTTTCGCATCAACTGCGTTCGATATTGCGTTCAGCCGGTCAACATCAAGTTGTTCGTGCTCCTCATCGAATTCACCAGTCGCTATTCTCGCAGCCATCTCATTTATCGCTTTGTCGAGTGACTGGATCGTCTCTTCAATATTCAGATCATCTTTCACCGCTATGTCTGGATCTGCCATATTCTCTCAGATCATATCAAACGAATTAATATTTTGTGGCACGTCGATCATCAACAGCTGGACTCAGACATGGCGAGAAGCAGGTTCCTACCGCCCAAACAGCTCCCCCAAAATATTATACTGATAGTGAGGCAAACAAACAGCTATGAACGTCTCACTGACCGGTGCCAACTGCGGCTCCTGCGATGAACAGGGAACACTAGTTCCTGTGAATATTAGTGATCTAAGTAATGATGCGAACAGTGAAGACTGGGTTATTTCATGGAAATGTTCTTCCTGTGGTTCTGAAACCTCGTAGAGTTTTATGCGAAGTGTCTGAGCTTGATGTCCGACAATACGGAGAGAGTCGGACAGTTACAGGTCTGATACGGAACAACACCTCCGGATATTTTCAGACAGCAAGGGGGCTCAAGAGAGCTGTCGAATCAAGATCATCATCTGCTCAACTGTTTTGAGACATGTGGTGTGGAGTGTATCTGAGACTGATATGCCACTACAGGAGGGTTTCATACGCCTGCTGGACCTCCTCAAATTCTTCTCGTGTCCCACCTTGATCTGGGTGTACATCTGTCATGAGACTGCGATAGGCATCTTTAATTTCCGCATCGGACGCTCCAGGCGACAGGTCAAGTACATCTAATGCGTCTGCGCGGTCATATTCATTCACGCCAGTCGCTTCGTTGATGAGCTGCTTACACCGTGGACAACACTGAACTGTCTCTCCAGTAGGTGTTTCGACGGTCTCTAACTCAACTTGGAAGTACTGTTCACACACCATGCAGTAGGAGCCCGTGTGGTGGTTGTGAGAAGACGAACTGGTTCCGTTTGATTGCGAGTGAGACCTTCCACGCTGAGTTCGCTGGTTCCGCTGGCTCGAACGCGCACCAGTCTGGGACTGAATTGGAGGCGCTAGCCGAGAGTGAGAGAGCATTTCACGAAGCGTCTGGCCGTCGATCAACTCCATCTGATCGCCGTAATCCTGACTTGCATCGCGAGCGGTCCCAGTGAAGTTACTCGAAGTAACAACGACAGCTTTGTCAGCACCGAATTGGTCTCGGACTCCTGCTGTCTGCTGAATTGTCGGGCGTCCGATCTTGTTACCTGGAGAGTACTGCTTGACCTGAATGATGAGTTTCTCGCCATCATCAGTAGCAACGACGTCGATCCCACCGTCGCTTCCTTCCTCTGTCACCTCCGTCGAGTAGCCTAGATCCGAATACAGATCAGCAATCAAATGCTCAAACTCGTACGGAGAGTACGCGTGTAGGTGTTCGGCTTTCCACACGCCGCGTTTGAGATTTTGAAGATTCGTTGCGATTGCCTGCATCTCATTGACATCGATAGTCGCGAGAGCCTGCCTGATTGAGGCAGTGACCTCATCTGCAGTAAATCCGGTGTGAGAATAGTCGATATCGGTACGCGCCTGCTCTGCCTCCGTGGCTGCCGTGAGGAGTGAATCGAGCGTTTCGAATAATGGGACTCCAGAATCTGTCTTCATCGGGTCTGACTGAAGTGCTTGATTCAGTTGATCTCGGATTGGCGAGAGGTCATATGTCTCTAAGTGACGGCGTGAATTCGCATAGGTGGTTAGAGACTCCAGCCCAGCCTGCACATAGGCATCGACAGTGGCCGGCGTTTCAGCCGTCGATTGAACAGTAGTTATTGAAGAGTCGAAGCGGCTGAGATCGATTTTGCCCATTGGAAGTGCATCTTTGACCTCTGTGTACTGTTGTGTTCTTGAAATGGCCTGTCGACAGCGCGTAAGTGTATTCTCTTCGACTGTACCATCGGTAGTCAGTTGTTCTTCAAACTCTTTCCGCCACTGTTGTGTGTTGAGTTCGCCGGCAACCGACTCGAGTTCCGACGAGATCGTCTTCAAGTCAGTATGGACGTTATGAAGGCTTTCAAGCGTCTGTATGAGCGAACTATAGTCATCCTGCTGTGTTGCAAGCATTCGGAGTGCAGGGCCGAAGCGTGACTGCTGGATACTCTCCTCGGCAACCTGTGCCTGATCGAGAACTGCGTTCGGTGAAAGGCCTGCAAGCGCGCCTGATTCAATGGGATACTCATCTTGGAGCTGATCGAGTGCTGACTCTAATCGGCGGGCTTGCACTCTCTTGCCAGTTGTCCGAGCGCCACCGTACACGGCACCACCCGTTAGGAGTGTTGCTGTGGCTTCAACAGCCCCCTTGCGTTGATTCGCACTGTCAACGGCTGTCATCGCCTCCTGATAACGATTGTTCTCAATAGCGGTCTCTGCCCGCGAAAGGGCATTTTTTCTCCCGAGTAGGTTTGCGACTGCTGCTGTAGCAGTTCCTAGGCCATCGGTGTCTCGGGCGCGTCCTAATGCTGTCAGTGCCTTCCCTCGTTGTCCGGTATATCTAGAGACCCAATTATGAGAGAACAAATACAGATCTTCGTCGCTATATCGGATGAAACCATCACCATGCGGATGAGAATCTTCCCAGACAATCTCACCTGTTCCCGGATCGAGCGCGTAAAAATTTCCACCGTACGCGCCGATGAACACGAGGCCACCTGTATGTGATATATCGTATGGTCGGATGGTGGTATTCGTCCACGCTACCTCGCCAGTGGCGTACTCGATCGCTTGGATCTGGTCACCCGTTCCTACGAAAAGATGTGTCGGTCCAGCGTCATAATCTTCTACCTTCGGACCGACGTTTACCGTCCATTCTTCCTCTCCAGTATTCGCGTTGATCCCTCGGATTGCGTCGTCTCGAGTGTGCGCTACAACGAGATCGAACGGTGTTGAACGGATATTCCACACCTTGATATCTGGTGTTTTCCATTCGACATTTCCAGTCTCGATATCTCGAGATACTACCCGTCCGCTGGTGACAGTATAGTCACCTCCCTCACGGTACTCACTCCCCGCAATGTGGATGATTGAATCACCTTCCACATACGGTGATCGAAAGGATTCACCATTGACAGCCCACTGCTGGTTCCCGTCTGAGTCTAATAGTGTGAGCCGTCCATCCTCATAGGTATAGTCGCTCGGTCCGCTATCTCGGGAGGTCGCATTATATTCGTGGATTAAGAACCCATCTCGAGCCCATGCTGGGTCGCCAACGATATCCATGTCTGTGGTGTACTCCCACAGTGTCTCTGTCGCCATTTCAGCTGCTGGGTAGGCCTTGATATCAGAGAGTACTGAGACAACGAGTGTATCGTCAGTGACGACTGGTGGGGAAACGTAATTCCTTGCTGTCAACTCCCAGCGCTTAGAGCGGTCTTTTATATCATACGCGACAATCTTCGCTGGGTCAAACTCGGTTTCTTCCAACTTGAGGTAGTACGTATCACCGACTTGTGATCCGGGGGAAACTCTCGGACCACCAACCGCCTGAGAATCAGCGAACCCAAAGGTCCACTGCTGTTCTAGTGGGAGTCCGATCTCGTATTCTGAAGCGGAGTCGTCAGACTGCGCGGTAGCTGTCGTCACATTACCGCCTGTAGCTGTGAGCGCAGCGGTAGCAGTCAATACGTCCCGGCGAGTTGGAGAAAAAAAGACAGCACCATCGTCGTCATTCATATGATATGTAGCGATTACGAATTGATTTAATCGTAACGTATTTTCTAAGCCATGAACAGCTTTGCTGATTAACTAGTGTCCGAGAGTGAGACGAGAGTCGGACGCGATCGTGCTCGAACCCGCCCCGATCACGCCGGGAACCCACCTCGACCCGCACCTTTATGTCCGGTTGACGCACCAGCCGGACGCGATGAACCTACGACCTCACGACGAGCAGGACGGGAAGAAGGTGTGGCTCTCCGAGAGCGAGGTCTCGAAACTCGAAGCCATCGCGAGCGACACCGAGCAGACGATCGCGTTCGGCCTCGGCGCGCGCTCCGGCTTGCGCTCGAAGGAAATCCTCGACGTCGCCCCGCAGGATGTCGTCGAGACGGACGCCGGCTGGGTGGTCCGGGTCTGGGAGGGGAAGGGCGACAAGTTCCGCGAGACGCCGATCCCGAGCGACCTCGCGATGCGGATCGAAACGATCGGCGACATGCGCGACGCCGCAGGCGACGAGCCGGTGCTCTCGATCTCGTCGACGCGCTCGCTCCGGCGCTGGCTCCAGGACGCCCGCGAGCAGCTCGCCGACCAGGAGGACGAACGCGGATGGCTGTTCCTCAGTACGCACGACCTCCGGCGAACGTGGGCGAGTGCGCTCGCGGATGCGGAGGTGGACCCGCTGCTCGTTCTCGACTGGGGCGGCTGGGAGGACCTAGAGACGTTTCTAGATCACTACAACGGGACCTATAGCCCGGCGGCACAGCGCCGAGCGCGGGAGAAGGTGGAATGGCTCTGATGGTGGCAAATTCTTTAATACGATACCGGTTCTATTCAGAATCGCCTACGGGTGGAGACGCCGGTTAAGGGCGTACTCCACTACCTCAACATCTCGACCAGCTTTGCTGCTGTTCTCATCGTTTCCAGCACGAGTTTTGCTTCTCGTACTCGGTCGAGATGGGTTTGTTCCTCGTCGTCTTTATCGGAGTCTTCCTCCGATTCGTTAGCGTTGTCACTCATTGGGAGCGAACGCGCAAAACCCGCCGATACCCTGCCTACGGGTGGAGACGCCGGGTTTCTACGCATCAACGCCTTCGACGCTATCACCTAAAAAGGCTCGTGCAAGGGGTGCAAAGGCAAAGTCTTGCTCAGTCCGCCTGCGGTACGAACCGCCTCGCATCGAGATCGAGGGCGCGCTGCGCGGCCAGCCGTTCGACGAAGTCACACCGGGTCAGCTCGGGAAGCGTGCCGTCATCTTCAGGGATACGAACCACGTATGTCCGGCGACCCATCCGTTCGACATCGAGGTGCTGTTCGTCCGGAATCTCGCCGTCGTCGAGAACGTCGTCTTTCTGGAGTTCGTCGCGCGGGAGGGTGACAACACCCGATCCACCGTGGTCTTGGAGCTTCTGCATGGGCTGGCCGACCTGTCTGGGTTACTTAAATCTATGCCTGACATGGCTTCGAGGTTACTCTGTTCCATTTCAGCGGTGGGTTAAACACGGGGGGACAGGTCGCGCGTCTATCGGCCGCTCCGGCCGATAGACAGAGATGACCGACAGAGACCGGGTGAAAGAGACCCCCGATCCCTCCGGTAACGCGGAGGCCGACCGCAGCGAAGTACAGCACTTCCGAGACTGGCGACACGTCAACACCACCGATGCCTGACGGCGAGGTCGCCGTCCGGCAGAACGGCCACGAACACGCAGTCGACGCGCCGGACCTCGACGGTCAGGTGCTCGTCTGCCTCGACCACGGCCACGTCGAGGTTCCGGCAGGGCTCGACGTTCGGTACCAGGAGGACGCCGATGACGATCTCGAAACGGATGGCGGGGTGACCGCCGACAGAACGTCCGTCGAGATGCGCGGTGCTGGTATCGGTGGCGAACTGGCGATGTGGGCGCTCGTCGCGTCTGGGCTTCTGCTTATTTCGTCTGGTTACCTCTTCGGTGTCGACTCCACTGGGTCCGGACTGATCGCTGGAGCCGGCGGGATACTGCTCGCGTTCATCGCGGGTCCGGGATACTGGAGTGATCTCTCG
>NZ_JANHDO010000004.1 GCF_024494575.1 Halorubrum salinum | reverse complement strand
CGCCGCCGACGGTGGCCTCGAAGCGCACCTCGCCCGCGCTGTCGGCTTCGGCCGCTCGGAGGTCGCCGAACCGCTCCGCGACCGGCCCCTTGTTCGCGAGCACGACGTGGCGGTCCCGCTCCAGCGCCGCGGTGACGTGCGAGAACCCGGGTTCGGCGTCGCCGAGCGTCGTCGGCGTCGCCTCCACCAACGCGTCGTACTCCGCCGCGAGCACGTCCGCCGGGTCTCCGTCGCCGACGATTCCCCGCTCGGCCTTGCGCGAGAGCGCGGCGTCGACGTCGACCGACTCGCCCGGGCCGTCGGCGACGACCGCGCTCGTCGAGTCGCCCATCGCGACGACCTCGTGACCTCGGTCGGGAGCGAGATCGGCGACGGATCGGCCGACGACGCCCGCGCCGACGATCGCGAGTCTCACGCCTCACCCCCCGTCAGCGACTCGATGAGGTGTAGATCCTTCTCGTCGGCGATGGCGCGGACGCTCTCGACCGTCTCATTGACTTCTCCCTCTTCGACGGCGAGCCGGAGCTTGGCGCTCGAGGTGTTTCTCGTTCCCTCGGGGGCCGAAAGCGAGAGGTCGGTCACGGTGGCGTTCGACATCTCTTGGATCCGCGAGAGCGTGTCGGACAGGTCGGTGTCGACGATGTGTCCGGACAGGATGCAGACGACCGACTCGCTGTAGCGCTCTGCGCCCGCCTGAATCACGTTTATTCCCTCCTCTTGAAGCACCTCGACTATCGCCTCGTACTGTGAGGCGGTCGCCTCGATGTCGACCTCGACGGGGATGTGTCCGCGCGGCGTGATGTTCCCGCGCTCGTGAAAAATGGACAGCAGATTCCCGCCGTTCTCGCTTATCGGCTGTAACGCCCGGAGAAGCTCTCCCGGCTCGTCGACGAGTTCGAGCCGGATCATGTAGGCGTTGACCGCGTCCTCGTCTTCGTTCATGACAGACCGCCCCCGATCAGGCTACGTGTACGCATTGGCGGCAGGTCGCGCGGTACGACTATAAGAATCCCGAAACGGCTCGCCCGGGACGGCACGCCCGCTCGCCGACGGCCACCCCCGCGGTCGGCGACGGATCAGTGCTCCGCGGGCTGTCGCCGCTCCGGCTGCTCTTCGGCGGGCGCGACCGTACGCTGAATCTCGCTGTCTTCTGTGAGGTCGTCGATCAGCGCGCGGAGCCGTTCGAGGGGTATCTGGCCCGGCGCGTACTCGCTCTCGTCGTCGGCGAGCGGCGCGTACCCGAGCTTGGATCCGTATATGGGTGCGACGGCACGCGAGTGGCTCCCGATCTCGCTCATCGAGATACCGGCCACGTCGATGCCCTTCTTCGTCGCGACGTTGATCGAGCGAAGCAGGCGGAGCACGTCGGTGTGTTTCCGGGGGAACGTCGCCACCTTGGCGATGTCGCCGTACTCCCCGCACTGGCGGAATATCGCGTCGAGCACCTCCCGCTCGGGGGTGTCCTCGAACGTGTGATGCGAGACGATACAGTCGACCGCGTTGTCGCGGAACTCGTCGAGCACCCACTCCATCCCGCGCGCCGTCTCCAGTTCGACGTCGACGACCTCGACGTGGTCCGAACGCGACGCCGCAGAAAGCCGGTCGAGCCGGCCCGTATCGACCGCTTGGCCGCCGAACCAGCGCGTTCGGTTCGTCGCGATGAGCGGCAACTCTCCGTCGTAGTCGTCGAGCTGTTCGAGCGGGTCGTCGGCCTTGTCCATCCGAAACTCGATGACGTCGGCGAGCCCGCGTGCGGCCGGCTCGCGCGTCAGATCGTTCGTGGTGGCCGCGAGCGCGAACGTATCGAAGTTCATGCGACACGCTATCATCCGAGGAGTAAAAACGTTCACTGTCGGGTCGGATATCCGCCGCGCGTGTCACCCCGATCGTTTCAGTATGATTGAAACAGAGGCGCAGCTATTAGTACGGCGACCCGAAACGATCGGGGTATGCCGAAGTCGAGCGAGTCGGGAGCGACCGGATCGGGGCCGCGGCAGATCAAGAGTGTGCGCCACGCGTTCGACATCGTCGACTTCCTCGACGAGACCGGCGGGGCGACGCTCTCGGAGACCGCGGAGAGCCTCGACATGCCGGTGAGCACGGCGCACGTGCATCTCTCCACGCTCGTCGAGACGGGGTTCGTCGTCAAGCAGTCCGGCGAGTACCGGTGTAGTCTCGGGTTTCTGCGAGTGGGCGGTCGGCTCCGCGACGAGACGGCGCTGTACCAGGCGGCGAAACCGGAACTCGCCGATTTACGAGAGAAGACGGGCGAACACGCGAACGTCGCGGTCGAGGAGAACGGACACTCGGTCCAGTTGTACAAATCACAGAGCCCGAACTCCGTCGACGACCAGGCCCCGCTCGGCGACCACTTCCGTATCCACTCGACGGCGACGGGGAAGGCCATCCTCGCCGAGATGCCCCCCGAGGACGCCGATCGCATACTGGCGAACCGGGACCTCGTGTCCGTCACAGACTCGACTATCACCGACGCGGACCGCCTCCGCGAGGAGCTCGACGAGATCCGCGACCGAGGCTACTCGATCAACCGCGGGGAGCATTTCGAGGGCGTCTGTGCGGTCGGCACGTCGGTCGTCTCCGAAATCGACGACGCGATCGGCGCGATAAGTGTCAGCGGCCCGCTCAGCCGCATGGACGCAGACCGGATCGAAACCGAGATCGGCCCCGAACTGCTGAACAAAAAGAACATCATCGAGCTTAAACTCCGACAGTGAGCGGAGCGGCGACCGACGAGAAAATACAATTTATTTGAGATCATCAGTTAAGTATTTGAATTCTTAAACATATATGTCTCGACGATAGCCGCGTTGAACTCCCGATTGCCAGCGACACTCGCTCCCGGAACCGTCGGTCGCTGGACGGTACTGTGCGGTCGAACGAGAGAGAAGGTGTTCCGTTGTGCGGAGCCGGTCAGGGATACGCGATCGGACGGCGTCGCTGGCGAGTGTTCATCTCTCGTTGCTGGCGCGGTGAGTCGTCCGAGAACCGGTGAGCGTGCTTGTAGTTCGGTGTCTGTGCGGTGTCTGTGCGGTGTCTGTGCGGTGTCGGTGCAGTGAACGCGCCCAAAACGCTGCACCGTCCAGCACCTCACGCCTCCCCAGCCTCGTCGCTCACTGCTCGCGGTTTCACCGCTCGCAGTCGAGGTGCTCGCGCCGCTCGCACCGTTCGCGACTCCCTCGCGCGTGCTGGTTCGCGGCCGCTACAGACGGCCGCTCGCAGGCGCACGCCACCGCACCGCAAGCGACTGTGATGAGGGAGCGTCGGCCGTCGCTCGTCACGGTATATATACTGCGTCGTCCGCGGCGGACTGTGAGACGGACTCCGGCACTCGATCGTTGCGTTCTCGTATCGGCACCGAACGAGCGGCGTCCCGACTGCGAGGGTCGAGGAGTCCGTCCCCGCGTGAGATCACCAGTGAGGTTTAGTAATATCATATTTTGAGGTAGTATATATTTCTGATGTTACTCGCCTTGAGGGACGCCCGCCGTGCCCGTCCACCGCCACAGCGACCCGACGGCGAGGACGAACGCGACGGCGAGGGCGACCACCGTCCACTGGATCGCGGGGCCGATCCCGTATCGGTTCGCGAGCACGCCGACGACCGCCGGCGCGACGGCGAGGCCCACGTACGTCGACCCGTTCGTCACGGCGTTGAGGGGGCCGCTGTACTCGGGCGCGGACTCGACGGCGTACGCGGAGAGGACCGGGAAGCCGGTCGAGATCGCCGCGCCGGCGACGAACACCGTCGCGAAGAGCACCGCCCCGGTCACGCCCGAGAACGCGACCGCGAGCGCCGGGATCGCGGGCACGAGCGCCGCCAGCAGGAGCAAGAGGTGTGGTGCCCGTTCGATCGCCGTCGCACACCCGAGTCGCGCCGGGATGTACGCGAGGAGGTAGACGGAGAGCAGTGCGTTCGCGGTCACCGTCGGGTAGAACGTCTCCGCGTAGTAGACGAGCCACGTGAAGAGCACGCCCTCCAGTGCCCCGGTGAGGACCATCCCGAGACAGCTGCCGAGGACGGCCGGCCGGCGAAACAGCGCGATCAGGTCGGCTCGCGAGACCGACCGCTCCGCGTCTATCGAGGGGAGGTCGTACCGCACCGCGAGCAGCGTCGCGGGGAGGAACGCGACCGCGACGACGAGGAACAGCGCCCGCCACTCCGCGACGGCGAGGACGACGCTGACGAGCTGCGGGGTGAGGACGGCCCCGACGGCCCACACGAGCGTGTAGACCGTGTACATACGCGCGCGGCGGTCGGCGTGGAGGTGACTCAACACGACGCGGTCGAGTCCGCGGAACGCCCCCGCCGCCGTCCCCTGTCCGAACAGCGCGACGAGAAAGACGGCGTACGTCGGGGCGACGCTCATCGAGACGAGCGCGCCCACGGTGCACGCCGCCCCGGCGAGCAGCGTCGGCCGCTTCCGGATCCGGCCGGCGAGCGTCCCGGTGACCACGACCGCGCCGAGAAATCCGACCGTCCCCGCCGGGGCGACGAGTCCGAGCGTGGCGGCCGAGACGCCGAACTCCGCTCCGAGGCTCGTGAGAACGGGTCCGCGCGCCTGTACCGCCACCGCGTCGGCGAAAATGAACGAGAACACCGCTACCGTCCACGCCCGCGTCCGATCCATGTTCGATGGATTTCGAGCGATCGAAAAAGTGCACCGGTCTGTGAACGCACCACCTGTTTCCACGATGTTGGATATCGCTCCCGCTCGTGTCGAACTCACCGCGCGAACCGCGTATCGCTCGGTCGATTCGGGAGTAGTATTACACACGTACACCCGTAATTGTAATGAATTTTAACGTCGTTTATTCCAACGATGATGAACTCTATCGCGGCGCTCGCGGTCGCGTCGGAGAACGAGCGATCGAGCGAGCGGCGGTCGTCTGATGCAAAGAATTATGTAATCCGACGAACGAGCGGGAACCAGCGATGGACGCCCAACAAGTCCTTGTGACGGGTCCGTACGGCGAAGCCGGGGAGGCGATCCTCAACCACCTCGCGGACGACGACCGATACGAGTTCACGTATCTCAACCGAAGCGACCACCCGGACTACGAAACGCACGTCGCGGACATCGCCGACTACGAGGCGATGCGCCCGGCGTTCGACGGTCAGGACGCGGTCATTCACCTCGCCGCGCAGTCCGACGCCGGTGCCGAGTTCGAGGACATCATCGACCCGAACATCCTCGGGACGTACAACGTGCTCAAGGCGATGGAGGACGCGGGCGTCGAGACGCTCATTTACGCGTCATCACAGCGCGTGATGGGGCTCTACGAGGAGGATCACGCTCCCGATCTCTACGAGGAAGACTACCCGAGCGAGCACGATCCGCTGCGGCTCACCCACGAGACGCTCCCGAAGCCCGACGGCTACTACGGCGCGTCGAAGATGTTCGGCGAGCACATCTGCCGCGTCCACGCTCGACGCGAGGGCGCGCCCGAACAGGTGTACTCCCTGCGTATTTCGAGCGTCCGCACCGCCGAGTACGACCACCCCTACGGTGACGCGGAACGCGGCGTGGACCGCGGGGACGAGCACCGCGTCGACGACGACGAGGTGTGGGACCAGTCACAGACCGGGTCGTGGGAGCGCGGCAGCGACGAGTACGAAGAGATGGTAAACCGACTGAAGGCCTCGTGGACTTCACAGCGCGACTTCGCGCACCTGCTCGAATGCTGTCTCGAAGACGACGAGGTCACCTACGACGCGTTCTACGCCGTGAGCGGCAACGCCGCTCGCTGGTTCGACATCGAACACGCTCAGGCTGTGCTTGGCTACGAACCGCGCGACGACGGCGGCGAGTGGGACGGGCCGCCGGCGTAATCGGGAAGCTGGAGGTCGGTCGACGGAAGCGAGAACTGAAGCGATCTGAAGCAGGCGACGCCAACCACCAGCGCGCGTGCGCTGAGTGTCGCGGCAAGTCGGAGTGCGCCTCCGGTCGGTCGTCCGCACTGTTCCGTCGACACCCGTAGAAGAGCGAGGTCGGATCGCTGCGGTTCAGTCGCGTCGCTACTGGATCGAGTCCTCCGGACCGACGACCTCGAGATCGTCGAGCAGTTTGTCGTATCCCTTGAGATCGAGGAGGTACTCTCCCGACTGGATCGCTTCCCGGGTGGCGTCTTCGGCGTCCATCTTCTCGCGCGCGAGGTCGAGCACCTGCTCCGCTCCGTCTCCCGGAATGACGGCGATTCCGTCGTCGTCACCGACGAGGATGTCGCCGGGATCGACGCTCACACCGCCCACCGAGACGGTGACGTTCACCGATCCCGGGTCCTGCTTGAGCGGTCCTTGCGGATTCACGCCGCGGCCGTAGACGGGGAAGTCCATCTCGGCGAGCTCGCGGCTGTCGCGGTAGCCGCCGTCGATGACGAGCCCGGCGAGCCCGTTCGCCTTACACGTCCCGCACATCAGCTCTCCGACGTGGCCGACGTCGGTGTAGCCGTCACAGTCGATAACGAGCACGTCGCCCGGTTCGGCCATCGTGATCGCCTTGTGGATGATCAGGTTGTCTCCCGGAGCCGCCTTGACCGTCACGGCCGACCCCGCCATCTCGACGCCGTCGCCGGCGGGCTTCATGCCGGCGTCCATAGTGAGGCCGACGTTCCCCGTCACGTCGGAGACGATCGTGCTCGGAACCTCTTCGAACGCGTCGACGATACTCCGGTCTGGTCGCTCTATGTCGTGTTCGATGGTGTGCACGTTCTCGGCGAGGTCGACTCGACTGATAAATTCATCGGTGGCGCGTCGCCGGCGTCGCTTCCGAGACGGGTGAAAAACAGCAGTTCGTCACGAGGGGCCCTGCTCGCGGCGTCGCTACTGCTCGTCGATGCCGAGTTCCTCGACCAGGTTCCCGTAGAACTCGTACTGCTCGTCGAGGAACGTACTGAGTTCGTCGCCGGTCCGCCGCGTCCGAATGAACCCGTTGTTCTCCATGAACTCGACGAAGCCCTCGTCCTCGTACACCGACTGGTACGTGTCGAGGAGGTTCTGTTGGACCTCGTCGGAGATGCCGGTCGGCGCGAAGTGAGCCAGCCACGAGCCGATCTCGATGTCGAGTCCTTGGTCGGCCAGCGTCGGGATGTCCGGGAGGGCGTCGACCGGCTCGCTGAAGGCGACCCCGAGCGCCTCGAGCTGGCCGTCCTGTACCTGCGGTGCCGCTTCCGCGGCTCCGACCGCGGTGGCGTCGACCTCGCCGTTCGCGACGGCGTTCATCGCGGGCGCGGCACCCTCGTAGGAGATGTGCTCGACCTGCACGTCCGCCTCGCTCGCGATCCCCGCCGCGGCCATGTGCCAGGAGGAGCCGAACCCGGAGTTCGCCATCTGGATCGTGTTGTCCTGCCCGTAGGCGATCCAGTCGTCGACGGAGCCGAACTCCGACTCCTCGTTGACGAGCAGCGTCGCCGGGAACTCGGTGTACTGCATGATCGGCGTGATGTCGTCCGGACTGAGGTCCGCGATGTCGAGGTGCTCGAACAGGGCGATCTCCGGGGCCGTACAGCCGATCGTGTGGCCGTCGGCGTCGGCGTTGGCGGCGGCGTTCATCCCGACAGACCCAGACCCGCCCGTCTGGTTGCTGACGTTCCAGGAGACCTCGGTGTAGTTCTCCGCCGCGTCTGCGACCGCCCGGCTCGTCCGGTCTGCTCCGCCCCCGGCAGCCCACGGCGAGACGATCTCCACGGGTCGAGACGGCCACGACTGGCCGCCGCTGAGCTGATCGAGACAGCCCGCCGTCGCCGCGAGTCCGGTGATCCCGGCACCCTTCAGGAAGGTTCGCCTGCTCGATGCGGTTCGGCCGCTGGTATCTCTTGGCATGCGAATCTCCCATTTTCGACCATGTATAATAAGTATTTGGATCGACGCGGGCCCGTCGCGAGCGACACGGGTGATCGACGTCCGCAGAGCGCGCGAGACCGAAACGTTATAACACACACCAACCCAGCAACCGGTATGCGAGGACTCGCAAAAACGAGCCGCGACGCTGGAGGTATGGAGCTCGTCGACGTCGATCGCCCGGAACCGGCGGCGAATGAGGCGCTCATCGAAGTCGAGTACGCGGGGCTTTGCGGGAGCGACGCGGGAATATACCGGTTCAAATCGGCGTTCGAACGCATGTCGGTGCCGACGATAATCGGCCACGAGTACGCGGGGACGATCGTTGAGGTCGGCGAGGCGGTCACGCGGCTCGCCCCGGGCCAGCGCGTCGTCGAACGACCGATCCGCGGGTGCGGCGAGTGTTTCCAGTGTCAGACCGGCGCGGAGAACCTCTGTCAGGACATCGAACTGACCGGCATCGACCGAGACGGCGCGTACGCCGGATACATCACGGCTCCGGTCGACTCGCTGCAAGTCGTCCCGGACGGTGTCGACCCCCGGCACGCCGCGCTCGCGGAGCCGACCGCGGTCTGTACGCGTGCGGTCATCGAGAACTCTCGCGTCGGTGCCGGTGACCGGGTCCTCGTCGCCGGACCGGGGCCGATCGGACTCCTCACGGCACAGGTCGCGGACGCGCAGGGAGCGACGGTGACCGTCGCCGGAGTCGGCCGAGACACGGGGTACCGGCTGCCGCTGGCGGAGGAGCTCGGATACGAGACGGTGAACGTCGAGGCGATCGACGAGGAGGCGTACTGGGCGGCGGCCACGGACGGAATCGGGTACGACGTGGTCTTCGACACGACCGGCCACCCCTCCGGCCTGCCGATGGCGGCGAACGCGGTCCGGAAAGGTGGGCAGATCGTCTTGGTCGGGCAGGCGGGCGAGACGTCGGTTCCGACCACTCCGCTCGTCCGAGCGGAAGTCGACGTACAGTGTTCCTACAGCGCGCTGTACCGCGACTTCGACCGGGCCTTCCGACTGACCGCGACTGACGACATCGACCACGAGACCTTCCTCGACGACCGGTTCAGCCTCACCGACGCGGAGGAGGCGTTCGAGACGTTCCTCGCCGGCGAGACGTGCAAGCCGGTGTTCGACGTGTCGGTGCTTCGCGAGTAGCGTTCGGCGGCGTGGCCACCGGAGCCGAGTCAGTCCGTTCGCGGGTCCCACTCGTTCCACTCGCGCTCGACGAGGTAGTCGTCGAGCTTCTCTTTGGGGTTCTCGAAGACGTGTGACCCGTGGAACACTAACAGCGTGTCGAACTCGTGGCCGAGCAGCGCGTAGAGGTTCAGCTCCGCGTCCCTGTGGCTGTCGTTGAAGAGCGCGGGCGGCGGGAGCAGGTATCCGGCAGGAAGCCCTCCCCGGTCCGACCCGTCGAGGACGTCACCGGAAATCAGAATGTCGCGGTCTTCGAGGAGCAGCGCCGACGTGGCTTCCGTGTGTCCCGGGACCTGAATTACCCTGATGTCACCGTCGAGTACGTCGCCGTCCTCGTAGGCGACGTCGGGTTCGATGTCGAGGCCCGCCTCCTCTAGGTGGTCGTATAGCTTCGTCTCGTCGGCCGGCATCGCGATCTCGGGAGAGAACGCCTCCACGACGTGGGAGAGCCCGCCGTGATGGCCGTGGTCTCCGTGGGTGAGAATCACGCGATCGACGTCGCCGTATCGCGACTCCAGCACGTCGACGAGCTCTGCGCCGTTCTCGTCGAAGGCGGTGTCGACGAGCGTGATCGATCCCGGCTCCGGCACGTCTTCGAGCACGAACACGCGGACGTGTTCGAACTGGATCTGGTCGATACCGTCGACTACGTTACTGGCGCTCATAGTCGGTTCGTTCGTCTCCGGGTCGGCGATTAAATCTGCCGGATCTTCTCAGGTCGGCGTAGTCCGGGAACGTTTCGACCGTCTTCCGCCCGACGGTTCGCCTCCCTACCGTGCGGCCGCGAGGGGGAGCGTTCGAAATTCGCGCGTTCGGGACCTCTCGGCCGTCTCGCCGCGTGTAGAAGGTTCCAGTAGCTTTATACAACCATCTTCCCTGTATACCGAGTGAGAAGTACACATGGTAAGACAACGGATCGCAGACGCAATCGGTCGGGTCTCTGTGGGGACGCTCGTATCGAACCCGCTGTCGGTCGGGTTTATCCTCGTCTCGCTCGCGGTCATCGCCGCGGCGAGCACGTTCCCCGACGACGGCCTGTTCGGACCGAGTCTCTTCCCGATCGTCACGTCGGCCGGGATCATCGTCTTCGCCGCCGTGGACATGTTGAACGGCTCCGGGTCGGAACTCGAAGTGAGCGACGTCGACGTGGGACCGCCCGCAGTCGTGTTCGGTCTCCTCGTCGCGTACATCGTCGCGATGCCCGTCCTGGGATTCTGGATCGGATCGATGCTCTTCCTCGGTGCCCTGTTGTACTACTCCGAGATCCGGTCCCGGCCGCTCCTCCTCGCGCTCTCGATCGGAGTACCGACGCTGCTGTTCTACATCTTCGGCCGGATATTCCTCGTTCGGCTCCCTGAGGCGATCGTTCCGGTGTCGCGACTGCTACCGCAGGTACCGCTGGTGGTGGGGATCTGATGACGGTCCAGTACGTCGTTCAGGGCGCGCTCAACGCGATGGAACCGATCTCCGTCGGGCTGATGGTTCTCGGTATCCTGCTCGGGATCCTGATGGGGTCGATCCCGGGGATGACCGCGACGATGACGATCGCGGTGCTCCTGTCGTTCACGTTCACGCTCGATCCCGCCAACGGGATGATGCTACTCCTCGGGATCTACGGCGGTGCGGTCTACGCGGGGTCGATCCCGGCGATCCTCATTCGGACGCCCGGCACCCCGTCGGCGGCCGCGACGATCTTCGACGGGTATCCGCTGTCACAGCAGGGAGACGCGGGGCGGGCGATCCGCGTCGCCACGGTCGCTTCCTTCGTCGGGGGGTTCATCAGCGTCTTGGCGCTGATGTTCTTCTCGCCGATCATCGCCGACGCCGCACAGAACTTCCGGTCCCCCGAGTTCTTCGCGCTCGCCGTGTTCGGCCTGACGATCATCGCCAGCGTGAGCGGTGACTCGGTCACGAAGGGGATGGTATCGGGACTGCTCGGAATGCTGGTCGCGACGGTCGGGATCGACCCCATCACCGGGTACCACCGGTTCACCTTCGACCTCCCCGCACTGCTCACGGGCGTCGAGTTCATCGCCGTGATGATCGGACTGTTCGGCATCGCCGAGGGGTTCCGAAAGTACGCACAGGGGATCGAATCCGACAGAGAGCGGGTCGATCAGGACGTCTCTGGTCCGCTCCCGTCTCTTTCCGACCTGAAGGCGATCCTTCCGGTCAGCGCCGGAGGCGGCGTGCTCGGCTCGCTCATCGGGTCGATTCCCGGTGCGGGCGGCGACATCGCCGCGTTCATCACGTACAACGAGGCGACGCGATGGATCTCGGACGCGGTGCCGGCGTTCGGCGAGGGCAACGTTCGCGGCGTCGCCGCCGCCGAGTCGGGAAACAACGCGAGCACCGGCGGAGCCCTGATCCCGACGCTGACCCTCGGTATCCCCGGTGACTCCGTCTCCGCAATTCTCATCGGTGCCCTGCTGGTCCACGACGTCAATCCCGGGCCCGGGCTGTATCAGGACGAGCCGGAACTGCTGTACACGATTTTCGTCGGATTCCTGCTCATCTACGTGTTCATCCTCGTCTTCGGGCTGCTCGGTGCCGGCTACTGGGCGCGCCTCATCAACATCCCCAAGCAGTTCCTCTGGCCGATCATCCTGTTGCTCTGTGTGATCGGCGCTATCGCCCTCCGGGGGAACCTCTTCGACGCGTGGATCATGCTCGGGTCCGGCGTGCTCGGGTACGCGATGCGACTCCGCGGGTACCCGCTCGCACCGATGGTTCTCGGGTTGATCCTCGCGCCCATCGCCGAGGAGAACCTGCGTCGATCGCTCGAACTGTCGAACGGCTCTCCGGACATCTTCCTCACGAGCCCCATCGCGCTCGTCATCCTCCTGTTGAGTGTCGGGACGGTTCTCCTGCCCGCGGTTCGGGCGGTCCGCGAGTAACGCCTCGCCGCCGACGCGTCCGTGTGCAGTGCCGTCGTGGCGCGACCGTCGGGCCGTCTTCCGCCGACATCCCTTCTCCTCCGTCGCCGTCGTTGTCTTCCACTGTCCCGTTATCGCGTCTGGTTCCCCCGCTAGCGACCGGTTCGGCGTGACAGAGCGCGTCGCACCCTCGGAACAGGTCCCGCGTGGCGGCCGAGTTCGAAGACGACAGAGGGACAGACACGGCGGCGGCGCACACGCATCTGAACCCCGAACCACGTGCTTGTTTTCACTATTGGTGGAAATAGAGAGGTATATTTGTCGGACTGCGCAAAGAATTACAGTCGTACTACTGTAATGATATAGCCGAGACGCGGCCAGTATTCCACTATTGTTGGAACACACGACGGGGACGGTCACATCGGAACAGCACCGCCGCCGCCAAAGCTATATTACACACGACGCGGAAGGTGGACGTATGACGATCGTTGCAGCCGTCGATCGGTCCGAGAGAGCATCGCGCGTCGTCGCGGAGGCAGCCGAGATCGCGGCGGCATTCGACGACACCGTTCACGTGGTCCACGCCCTGACGCGGTCGGAGTTTCTCGATCTAGGGATCACCAGCGCGCAGGCAGAAGAACCGAAAGACATGAGCGAGATCCGCGACGCGGCCGGCGAGATGGCCGCAGAGGCGGTCACCGACGTCGACGTTCCGTACGAGACAGTCGGGCTCGTCGGAGGGCCCGCAGAAGAGATCGTACGATACGCCGACGAACAGGACGCGAGGTACATCGTCGTGAGCCCGAAACGGCGGTCCCAGACCGGGAAAGTGCTGTTCGGTAGCACAGCGCAGTCGATCATCCTCAACGCGTCCGTCCCGGTCATCTCGACCATCCATCCCGACAACATATAAAATTTCACTGCATAACATACCACTTATACATATTCTTCATTCACCTGTCCAGTGTATATGGAACTTATTTTCTCTTAATTACTAACAAATAAATCTATATTTCGTATGTACCTGTGGTATATTTATACATTATCTGGTTTTGACGTGCTTTAACGGATACTCGGACGACACCCCGACACAGCCTATATAATATATTTCTGAAAAGATACGTTAGTACTCGTATTTTTGGAACGTGTTCTCTCGGTGGTCGTTCGCTGTTACTGACCGCGTGGCGGTCCACCGGAGCCGCGGCTGCTCGAACCGTGTGTTCGGCGTTTCGTCGTCGCCGGACCGGTGTCGAGCCGGCTGCGGCAGCGCCGGGCTGGTGAGGGTCCCATCGTCGGCCGCTCCTTCGGCGCGGCGTCGCTCAGAGGGCTCCGGCGAGGCCGACGGCCTCGATCAGCGACACGCCCGCGATGACGGAGCCGATCAGGTACCCCCCGATCGCCCCGCCGTTCAAAAGCGGCAGCCCGGCGTGAGGGCGGCCCTTGATCACCCAGCTCATCAGGACGAGCAGCCCCGCGAGCTGACCGACCATCGCGAGCAGCGCGGGGAGGTTCAGCCCCAGGAACGGCACTCCGAGGCTCGCGGCCGGCGAGAACGTCGCCGCGCTCGCGACCAACACCGTCGGAATCACGGCGTCACCGAGGCCGATGAAGAACGCGTCGCGGTCCTCGACCGGCGTGGGATCGCCGACGTCGGTGCCGTCAGAGTCCTGATCGGCGTCTGCGTCCGGGTCGCCTGCGTCGTCGGCGTCTGCGGAGGTCGGTGTCTGGTCGGACGCCGCGGCCTCGTCGGCCTCGTCGTCGAGAAGCGAGTACGACAGCGACAGCGGAATCACGAGCACGACGGGGATGTTCAGGTCCATGACGCCCTCCGCGAGCGACAGCATGTGCTCCGTGCCGTACACCGAGACGGCGTCGTAGACCGCGAGAAGCGAGAGTAAGACCAGCGCGGGCAGCAGGCCGAAGGAGATGCCGAACAACCCCGCCGCGCCCGCGCCCATCAACGCCCCCGCGGCGTCTATCACGTACCACTCGGGATAGACGAGCAGCGCGACTCCGACCCCGAGGGCGGGTACGGCGGCTCCCAGAGGCGGGAGGACGGCGGAGAAGACGTACCACGAGAGCCACGCCGAGACGCCGACGATCAGAAGCCGGATCGCTCGGTCGAAGTCGTACCGGAAGGCCGCGAGCATCACTCCCGTCATGGCGAGGATGGCGAGGATGTACACGAGGCTGTTCGTCGGATCGTCCGGGTTTTCGACTGCCTGATAGCCGCTCTCGACGAATTCGGGAACGAGTGCGAGCGCTCCGACCTGCACGACGAGAAACAGCCCGACGACGAAGGCGACGCCGCGGTACTCGCGGGGGAACATTCGAGCGTCGGTTCGCGGCGCGGAGGTTTTGCCCTTGCGTTTCTCCGTCTGCCCGCCCGTCCCGGAGCACTCGAGACCGCCGTCAGGCCGGGACGCGTTCGAACCGCGTCCCTTGCCGTTGCTCGGAATACGACCGTCGAAAGTGGGGGGATCGGCACCGCGAACGTCGATGACAGGGGTTGTGATCGGGTGCCGTGAAACGGGTCGGGTACGGTGTGGGAGCGGATCGACCCGACGCCGTAAGCCGGCGGACGACGGACGGTGGAAGCGAGTGTCCGACCGGCCCGCCCGACGTTGGGATGGGGCCGGCCGGCTTCGTCCGCGGCGTTTCACACCTGCTCGCTCCGATATAAGAATGTACCGTCCTTATTATCTGTATTGATACTAGCGGCGCAGCACGGACGGGGAGCGCGGCTCAGCGGACGGCGAACGTGCGGTACGAGCAAACCGCGGACGACGAGTGACGAACGTAAAGGAAGGCGAGCGGCGGACGTGGCGAAAGGCGCGAGACGGCGGCGGGAGGCGGGCGGGCGGCGGCCGAACAGCGGACCCCCGGGCTGTCAGCGGCGTCGCCGCCCGAGCGGTCGGGACGGGCGCGTGGATTTGTCACCGAACTCCAACGAGAAAAGCGTCGGACTTCGGCATATCCGTCTACGGCGTTCTCCGGTATAAATGAGGCGGTCGACGGCCGCCGGATCGAGCGATCGCTGCCCGCATCCGTCGCCGAGCACGCGGGCGGTCCGCCGCTATCGTCGGTCGCGCAGTGCCGGGAACTCCTCGCGAACGGAAGCGACGCGGTCCGGGTCGACGTCCGCGGTCACCGTGGTCGGCTCGTCGCCCGCGGACGAAAGCGTCGTCCCCCACGGGTCGTAGACGGTCGTCCGCCCGCAGAGCGCGTCCTCGCCGAAGGATCCGCTCCCGTTCACCGTCGCGACGTACGTCAGGTTCTCGATGGCGCGCGCTCGGCCGAGCGTTCGCCAGTGTTCCACCCTGGGATACGGCCACGCGCTCGGGACGAGCGCGCAGTCGATCCCCGCGTCGACCAGCCCCCGGAACTGCTCCGGGAAGCGGAGGTCATAACAGGTGGTCACCCCGACGCGCACGCCGTCGATCTCGGCCGTCGGCGTCGACTCTCCGGGGACCATACGGTCCGTCTCCTCCGATCCGTATCCGAACAGGTGGCGTTTTCGGTAGACGAGCCGTCGGTCGCCGGTGCGGTCGAACAGGACGGCGGTGTTCGCGAGGCCGTCGCTCGCCGGGACGTCGACGCCGTCGGCCGCGGACGCCGAGAGGTCTTCGACTATCGTCCCCGCGAGCACGTGGACGTCCTCGTCGGCCGCCGCCGCCGCGAACCGCGAGAGCCGATCGCCGGCGATGCTCTCCGACGCACGCGCGTACGCGTCGAACGCGAAGTACCCGACGTCGAACAGCTCCGGGAGGACGACGACGTCCGCGCCCGCCGCCGCGGCCGCCCGAACGCGGTCGAGCGCGCGCTCGACGTTGTCGGTGACTGCCCCCCCGTCGACGCCGAGTTGCACGCACGCGACCCTCATACGGGCGATCCGAGCGACGCGCGGAGCGCGTCTTCCAAGTTGTCGAGCTCCGCGTCGAAGTTGCGCTCGAAGAACGACTCGACGCCGGGGAGCCGCCCGTCGACGACGAACTCGTTGGCCAGCCGGCACCCGCCGTCGGTCTCCGTGATCTCGTGTTCGCCGGTGACGCGGAAGGCGCGCGACTTCCCGACGAACTTCACTCGGTTCGGCGGGTCGCGCGCGACCTCTTCGGTCTCCACCGCGATCGTCGACCGGATCACCGGGATCGGGAGGGCGACCTGCCACGTCGCTCGTCCGTCGTCGTGTACCTCGAACGTGTCGACCACGCTTATCGCGCCGGCGCGCTTCTCGGCGTCCGAGATGAACGCCCACACGTCTTCGGCGGGCGCGTCGAACTCGAACGTCCGAGAGACTCGGACTGTCATACCTGCTCTTGGTGCCACGAGGGTTAAAAAGACGCGAGTCTGGCCGCCCGTCCACCGACGCGTCCGCTCACCCTTGCGGCGTCACGCGCCACGTCGTCGACCGAGCGCGGCCCCACTTCTCGATGTCGACGTCGTCCGACTTCTCGGCGAGTCGGGGGAGCCGCGACCCGACCTGCTTCGCGGTGAGTCCGATCGCGTCCGCGATCGTCTTCGAGCGGACGTACCGCTCGCCGCGCGTGACGCTGTCGGTGAGGTACGCGAGGATCCGCTGTTCTTCCTCGGTGTACTCGCTCATCGGCGGAGGTAGGGGCGTGACGGATTTAATCGTTTCTCGTCGGCGGTCGCTACTGGTATATTTGCACGGCGAGGACCGCACAGAGCGCGAACACGAACGCCGCGGCGAACCCCCACGCGCGACCGATCTGTGACGGCGCGCCGAACATCGCGACGCTCCCGACGAGCGCGACGGCCCCGAGCGCGAGCGCCACGCCGATCCCCTTGTCAGACTCGATGGATGCTTCGCTCATACGATGTCGCTTCGCGGGCGACTACTTAGTTCATGCGAACGCGGCGCATCAGATGATCTCGACGTGGTCGGACGCCTCGTTGAGCGCGAGGTTCGCGGCGATCTCGGCGTTCCGCATCGCGTACTCGGCGGTGTGCTGGAGACTGACGAGCACCTCGCGGGTCATGAGGAGCGTGTCGTTGTCGAGGTCGGCCGGCAGTTCGCCGAGGATCTCCTGTTCGCGGTCCTCCAACCGAGCGAACAGCTCGCGACACTCGACGGTGAGGTCGTAGTCCCGCTCGACGACGGCGCGGACCGCGACCGCCGTCAGCTCGTCCACCTGGTCCGTGAACTCCCGTATCTGTCGCATCGTCGCGCTGTCGACGTCGAGCGTGTGCCCGTCCGCCTCCATCACGATATCGGCGATGTCCTCGGCGTTGTCTGCGGTGAGTTCGAGGTTCTTCGCGACGGAGCGGTAGCCGATGAGCGGGAATCCCTCCTCTAACCCGACCGCGCGGGCGAGGTTCGGGTTCTGGTACGCCGTGAAGATCAGTCGCAGCAGGAGGACGAAGATCTTGTTCGCCTGCCGCTCGCGGTTGAGCGCGCGCTGTGCGAGGTCGGGGTTGCCGTGCGCGAGCGCCTTGACGGCCTCGCCGCGCATGGTCGAGCCCGTGTTCTCCAGCCGTTCGAGCAGGTTGTCGAGGGTGAAGTCCTCGGGGTCGACGGAACACCGGATGGAGATGTCTTCCGGCGTCTCCTCTATGACGCCCAGTCCCATCAGCTGCGTCTCGGCTTTGTACACCGCGTTGATGTGCTCGCTGTCGAGCGTCCCCTCGCTCCGGACGTGGATCACGCGTCGACCGAGCACGTACTGTGCGACGATGGCTCGCTCCAACGATTGGGCGTCGAGCCCGTCGGCGTTGATGACGGCCTCCGACTCCTCGGTGCTCACCGACTCCGGAAGCACCGTGAGCGTCCCTTTGCCACCCATCCGTAACGACACCTCGTCGCCCTTGTTGACGCCGTGTTCCTTCGCCCACTCGGCGGGGAGGGTCATCGCCAGCGTCGACGGACCCAGCCGTTGGACCTTCCGCGTTTCCATGCCCTTTCGTACCGCGGGATACGCCTTAACGTTGTTCCTATGTTCATTATACGCTTTCTCGAATATACAAGGAATTGTTCGGCTTCGACCGGATATTTATTGGCCGATCGATCCCACAGCCTCGGTAGGACACGCACATGATCAGTTGGTGTCGGAGCGGCCGACCGGCGTCGGAACGATCGCTCCGTACGCCGATCCGCGCGCTTTATGCTACTCACGCACCCATCAGGTGACATGACCGATCGGGTGCTCGTCGTTGACGATTCGGCCTTCCAGCGGACCGTCGTTCGGGACGCGTTGGAGGGGCCGTTCGAGGTCGTCGGTGAGGCGGAACACGGAGCGGAGGCGGTGGAACTGTTCGAGGCGTACGAGCCCGACGCGGTGTCGATGGACGTCGTCATGCCGGAGATGACCGGCATCGAGGCGACGGCGGCGATCAAGGACCGCTGGCCCGACGCCGTGATCGTGATGTGCACGAGCGTCGACCAACGGGAGAAGATGATGGAGGCGGTCAAGGCCGGAGCCGACGGCTACGTGACGAAGCCGGTCGACGCCGACGAGCTGGTCCCCGAGTTCGAAAGCCACCTCGGGTGAGCCCGTCGCCGCCGTCAGGCCGGGTCGAACGATCGCAGGACCGACGCCAGCGCGCTCGCGAGCTCCTCGAAGCGGTCTATCTCCATCGAGTCGGTCGTCACCCACACCCCGTGGTCGCCGGCGATCACCCGCGTGAGGTACCCGTTCTCGAACACCCGCACGGTGAACAGGTAGTCTCCGAGCTGGGTGTTCGCGTACATCGACTGGGAGTGGAACCCCTGCCGCTCGTTCTCCGCGAACCCGACGAGGTCTGCCGTCTGACTCAGGTCGCTGCGGAGGTACAGCTGGTCGACCTCGCCTTCGGTGAAGTACGTCAGGCTCCGAAGCTCGTCGCCGATGGCCGTTCGAGCCGCGCTGAGCAACTCGTCGACGTGTTCGTCAGATGGGCGTGACATATATTGACGATCTATCGTCGGGTACATGAGCGTATGGGTGGCCGCAGAAGCGACCGCGCCCGGAACCGGGTCGTGTTCGACGGGCGTAGCCGCTTGGGGCCCGTCCCGCCGCGTTCTCCGTTCGGCACCCTCGTCGGCCGTCACGGAGGGACAGAGTTTAGCGACTGCCCCGATATCCACCCGCTAATGAGCGACTTCGACGACGTCTGCCTCTTGTTGCCCACGATGGACGAGGTCGAGACGGTCGCGCGCGTCGTCGAGGACTTCCGCGAGGCCGGGATCGGCGAGATCCTCGTGATCGACGGCGGGTCGACGGACGGGACGCGCAGGGCCGCGACGGAGGCCGGCGCGCGGGTCGTCGAACAGTCCGGACGCGGCAAGGGACAGGCCGTCCGCGAGGCGGTCCGCGACCACATCGAGGCACCGTACGTCGTGATGGCCGACGCGGACGCGACGTACGACGCGGCCGACGTCGACGCGATGCTCGACCCGCTCCTCGCCGGCGAGGCCGAGCACGTCATCGGAAACCGGTTCGCGGACATGCGACCGGGGGCGATGACGCGGCTGAACCGGGTCGGAAACCGGCTGATCAACGCCGCGTTCCGCGCCATCCACGGCGAGCGGTACCGCGACATCCTCTCCGGCTACCGCGCGTTCACGCGCGAGTCGTTCCTGCGGCTCCACCTCACCGCCGACGGGTTCGGGATCGAGACCGAGATGGCGGTCGAGTGCGTCAAAAACCGGGTCCGAGTGACCGTCGTCCCGATCACCTACCGCGAGCGCCCCGGCGGCTCCGCGACGAACCTCCACCCGATCCGCGACGGCGGCGTGATCATCATCGAGCTGTACCGGAAGGCGAAGACGAACAACCCCCTCTTTTACTTCGGGAGCCTCGGTGCCGTCTCGACGGGGACCGGTGCGGCGCTGACCGCGTACGTCCTCTACCGTTGGTTCGTCCACGGGGAGGCCCACCAGATCGTCGCCATCGGCGCGGTCGGCGCGGCCATACTCGGGATCCAGCTGCTGGTGTTCGGCGTGCTCGCGGACATGATCCTGTCTTTGCACCGCGAGCAGGTGACCCGCTACGAGCGGGCGTTGGCGGATCGGCCGACGGAGTCGTCGGTCGCTCCGGCAACCCCGGGCGACGACGAGGGGACGCGCGGAGCGGTTGGGGACGGCGGAACCGACGGCGCGAGCGACGACGGCGCGGAGGACGGCGCGAACGACGACGGTGTGACGAGCGACGGCGCGCCCGGCGGCGAGAAGACTCGCGGCGCGGAGGACGGCGACGAGTCGACGGACTGACCGCCGCGGCCTCACCGCGTCCGCGTCGCCAGCGAGCCCCATAGTTTATGTCGACTCACGGAGACGAGCGGCCATGGACGAAAAGCGGTTCGTCATCGCGCTCTTCGGTCTCGTCATCGCCCTCCTCGTCGGATTCATCGGCTACCGGTTCGTCGCGCCGCTCACCGTCGCGGTGTTCCTGTACTACTCGACCCGCCGGCTGTACCGGAACCTCGCTCGCTTCAGGCTACCGGCCCGCGCTCGGGCGGTCGCGTCGCTGTCGCTCATCGGCGTCCCGTTGATCGGACTTCTCGGATACACGGTGCTCTTAGTTCTGCTCGAGGCCCGCCGGTTCATCGAGCGGTATCCGGTCGCTGAGACGGTCGGCCCGGAGAACTCGTGGATCGCCGACCTCGCCGCGCTGTCGGACCCGACGGTCGAGGGGCTCGTCGCGGCGTACCGGTCGGGACAGTTCGACCCCCTCATCGAGTTCGTCTCCGAGCAAGCACCGCTGCTCGCGAGCACGCTGTCGGGGCTCGCACTCAACCTCCTCATCACGATCGTCGTCACGTACTACCTGCTCCTCGACGGCTCGAAGTTCCACGAGTGGCTGCTCACGTTCGACGACGACGCGGTCGTCCGCGAGTACCTCGAAGCGGCGGACGAGGAGCTGGAGGCGGTGTTGTACGGCAACCTGCTCAACGTCATCGCGATCTCGATAATCGCGGTCGTTACCTACACCGGATATAACGTGCTCGTCCCGGCGGCGGTCGAGGTCCCCTACCCGGCGCTCGCCGGCGCGCTCACGGGAGTCGCGAGCCTGATTCCGGTGATCGGGATGAAAGTCGTGTACATCCCGCTCGCGGGGCTAACCGCGATGGAGCCGATCTTGTCCGAGGAGCTCTCGCTTCTCGTGTACGTCGCGGGATTCCTCGCCGTGGCCGCGGTCGTGGTCGATACGATCCCCGACATCGTCCTCCGTCCGTACTTCAGCGGGAAGACGACGCACGTGGGGCTTCTCATGCTCGCGTACATCTTCGGTCCGGTCGTGTTCGGGTTCCACGGACTCTTCCTCGCGCCGATCATCCTCGTGTTGGCGCTCACGTTCGCCGACACGGCGCTGATCCGCCTGCTCGGCGGCGACCCGGACGAGGACGACGAACCGAGACGGGCCGTGTCGGCCGGACAGCGCCGCCTGAACGAGTTCTGAGGCGACGGCACGGCGCGACCGGACGCACGCTGTTCGCTCTCCACCGCCCTCCCGTCCCGTGAAAAGAGCTATACCGCCGCTGGACGAGCGGTGTGACGTATGCGTGTACACGTCATCGGCCTCGGCGGTGCCGGGGGCCGGATCGTCGACCGGCTCGTGGCCGACCACGGCGGAGATCGGTTCCTCCACGGCGTCAGCGCGTTCGACACCGACGCGGCCGCGCTCGACGCCCTCCGGGAGATCGACGAGTCGCGACGCTACTGCTTCGGCGACGCAGCTGGCGGCGACGGGCTCGGCGGCGACCTCCACGCGGCCCGGCGGCTCGGCGACGCGCACGCCAGCGAACTCGGTCGGGAGATGGACGACCAGCGCCCGTCGGTCGCGGAGGCGTTCCTTCTCGTCGTGGGGCTCGGCGGCGGCGCGGGTGCAGGCGTCTGCCCGGCGCTCGCAGCGGAGCTGTCGCGGCTCTACGACACGCCGGTGTACGTGCTCGGGGTCCTCCCGACGCCGGCGGAGTCGGAACCGACCGCGGTCGATCCGGCGGCGGCCGGAGCGGCGGCACCCGAGGAGCGACCGCCCGAGCGGCCGCTGGCCGAGAAGAACGCAGCCCGGACGCTCGAAGCACTCTCCGAACGGTGTTCGGCGGTGTTTCCGTTCGACAACGACGAGTGGCTCCGCCCCGGTGAGGACCTGACGGAGGCCCGGGGGCGGCTGAACGGCGTCGTCGCCGAGCGCGTCGCGGCGCTTTTCGGCGCGGGCGAGTCCGACGACGCCGAGTCGACGCCACAGCAGGTGCTCGACGCGAGCGACGTGGCCCGGGCGGTCGGCGGCGACGGCGAGATCGCCGCGGTCGGGTACGCGACGCAGGCGGTCGAGCCCGCCGAGACGGAGTCCCGGTTCGGTCTCGGGCTGTTCGGCTCCGCGGAGCCCGCGAAGGTGGACGCGAGCGCGGCGGTGTCGGCGATCGAGACGACGATCCGGAAGGCGGTCCGCGGGAAGAACACGGTCGAGGTCCGCGAGGGGCGGGCCGACCGAACGCTGCTCGTGGTGGGCGGGCCGCCCCCGTGGCTCAACCGCGAGGCGATCGCCGACGGTCGACGGTGGCTCGCCGAGGAGACCGGCTCGGGCGCGATACTGAGCGGCGACGCGCCCGAGCCGGACGGCGAGGAGGTGTTCGCGGTGGTGGTTCGGTCGGGGATCGACGAACCCCGGCGCGTGCGTGAAATCCGCGAGTCCATCGCGTGATGAAGGAAGCGATCGCCCCGCCGGTCACCGCCGATCCGACTCGATTAACCCGATGCGGCACGCAGAACTGCCGTGACCAGCCACGCCGACCTCGGCTTCGACCTCGACGTCCGCGACACGGACGCGGTCGCTGACCGGCGCGACGAACTCGTCGCCGCCGTCCGCGACCACGCCGGTCAGATCGCCTATCAGCTCGCGCGGCTACAGGGCGGCGACTACGGGCGACAGACGCTGTCGACGTCCGGCGGCGAGTGGACGGTCAAACACGAGGCCGGCGAGCTCGAGTTCCTCCTGTTCTCGCCGACCTCCGGGTCCGACGTGTACGTGGTCTCGACGAAACAGCCGCCGGACCCCGGAGCCCTCGCGACCGCCCTCGCGGACTACCCGAACGCGGTCGCCGCGTGGAACGACCACGTCGCGTCCCTGTCGGGCGTGCTCGACGACGTGTCCGCGGAGTTCCCCGACCCCGACTCCACGGACGGCCTCGTCGCCGAGCGCGACCGCGTGCTCGATGCGATCCGCGACGCCTGTTCGGTGATGGCCGGCGAGATACACCGGTACGAGGGAGACGACTACGGGACATTCACCGCCCGCGTCGACGGCGACAGGTGGGAGCTGAAGTGGGACGAAGGGGCGGTGTCGTACCTCCGCGTCGGCGGCTCCGGCGGCCTGTACCTGATCTCGCAGTACGAGGCTCCGTCAGCGCTCGACGTTCGCGAGTACGCCGAGCCGTTCCGCGGGTTCGTCGACGCGTACAACGAGTTCGTCGCCGACGTCGAGAGCGACCTCTCCTCCGTCGATCTGTAGCGTCCGTCCTCTTCTCCCGATCTCTCACCCGTCGTCCGACGGCCGGAACGCCCCGAACGTGTACTCTAATCCGAACATGACTAGCCCCATCGTCAGGGCGCGGGCGAGCAGGACCTCGCCGTTCAACAGCGCGCCGACGCCGAGGACGCCGAGGGCCGCGGACGCGCCGAGCAGGGCGGCGTAGCGTCCGCGGGAGAGCCCCCTGACCCACTCGTCGCCGCGGTCGTAGAGTCCCTTCCCGGTGACCATACGTCACCGAGACCCGCCCGGACTGATACCCGTTCCGGAGTCGCGGGAGCGGCCGGCGGTGACCCCGAGGTTCGCCGATATATCCACATCTGTGCACAGTTCGTCACCCGATGTGGGAATATTTATGCAGTGACGTTCGGTACGCGAGCGTGTATGTCGATCACTCTGCCGGGACCGACGCTCGGCGTCGTCGGCGGCGGACAGCTGGGCCGGATGATGGGCGAGGCGGTCGCGCGCCTCGGCGTCGATGTCGTCGTGCTGGACCCGACGCCCGACTGCCCGGCGAGCCCCGTCGTCAGCGACCAGATCGTCGCCGACTTCGACGACGCGGACGCGGTCCACGAGCTCGCGAGCCGCGTCGACGCGCTCACCTTCGAGATCGAACTGGCCGACCCCGACGTGCTGGCCGAAGCGAGCGCCGAACACGACGTGCCCGTCCAGCCCGACCCCGACACGCTTCGGACCATCCAGGACAAGCTGGTTCAAAAGGAGGCGCTGGCGGACGCCGGGATCCCCGTCCCCGAGTTCGTCGCGGTCGCGACGGCGGAGGGGCTCGAACGCGTCGCAGAGGAGTTCGGCGGCGTGATGCTGAAGGCCCGCGAAGGCGGGTACGACGGACGGGGGAACGTCCCGGTCGAATCGCCGGACGAGGCGGCTGACGCGCTGGAGGAGGTCGGCGGCGACGCGATGGCGGAGGAGCTCCTCGACTTCGAACGCGAGATCGCCGTGATGGGGCTGAAAGGGCCCGACGGCGAGACGCGGACGTACCCGGTCACCGAGACGGTCCACCGCGAGGAGATCCTCCGCGAGAGCGTCGTGCCCGCCCGCAGCGCCGACCCGGTGATCGCCGAGGCGGAGTCGGTCGCGGACGACGTCCTGTCGTTCCTCGACGGGCGGGGCGTCTACGGGATCGAGCTGTTCGAGACCCGGGAGGGCGAGGTGTTGGTCAACGAGATCGCGCCGCGCCCGCACAACTCCGGCCACTGGACGATCGAGGGCGCGCGCACCTCCCAGTTCGAGAACCACGTCCGCGCCGTCCTCGGCTGGCCGCTCGGTCCGACCGACCTCGTCGCGCCCGCCGTCACCGCGAACGTCCTCGGCGACGTTCACGAGAGCAGACCTCTCGTGAGCCAGCCGGAATCACAGCCAGATTCCGGCGACGTTCACGAGACGCGGCCGGCGACCCTTCGCGGCGTCGACGACGTGCTCGCCGCGCCCGACGCCGACTTCCACTGGTACGGCAAAGACGACGTGCGCCCGCTCCGGAAGATGGGCCACCTGACGGTGACCGGCGAGGGTCCCGAGGCCGACCCCGACGCGGTGCTCTCCGAGGCGCGAGCACTCCGCGACGGGCTGACGTTCCGCGACTCGTAGGCGGGCGGTCGCCGCATCCGGCACTTCCTTACCCGCCCCCGCCGAACGACGCGCCATGACCACGGTGCAGGACCTCATCGACCGGCTCGACGCGGAGGCGGACGCGGACGCCGACCCGGAAACCACTCCGGACGTCGGGATCATCATGGGATCCGACTCCGACCTCCCGACGATGGAGGGCGCGTACGACGCGCTCGACGAGCTCGGGTTCGCCGAACAGACCGACTTTCACGACGCGCCGGACGCGAGATTCACCTACGAGAGCTACGTCGTCTCCGCGCACCGCACTCCCGAACTCATGTACGCCTACGGCGAGACCGCGGCCGCCCGCGGCCTCGACGTGGTCATCGCCGGCGCGGGCGGGAAGTCCGCCGACCTCCCGAACATGACCGCCTCCATCGCGTATCCGATCCCCGTGATCGGCGTTCCCGTCCAGGAGAAGTCGGTCGACTCCGTCATCGGGATGCCCACCGGCGCGCCCATCGTCGCCGTCGACGCCGGCAAGTCGTTCAACGCGGGGCTCTCGGCCGCGCAGGTGCTCGCGCGCGAGCACGACGAGATCGAAGCGCGGCTGGTGGAGTATCACGAGGAGCTACGGGGCGGCGTCGCCGACGTCTCCGCGGACCTCCACGACCTCGGCATCGACGGCTTCCGCGAGCGGTAACGCGGCCGCTCAGGCGTCGTCCCCGTCACGATCGGACACCACCGACACATGATCGACCACGACGACCCGGCTCCGACGGTGGCCGTCGTCGGCGGCGGCGCGGTCGGCGTCACCGCCGCGGCAGACCTCGCCGCCCGCGGCGCGACCGTGACGCTCTACGACCGCGGCGACCTCGGAGCCGAGAGCTCCGGACGCGCGGCCGGCGTGTTGTACGACGCCTACGCCGAGGACGTCGACGCCGCGATCGCCGCCCGGTCCATGGAGCGGTTCCGGGCGTTCGGTCGGTCGCTGCCCGGCTTCGAGTTCACTCCGTGTCCGTACGTCATCGCGGTCCGCGAGGGCGACGCGGACGCCGACGCCGTGCCGGCGATGGTCGATCGGATGCGCGCTCACGGACGCGCGGTGACGCTCGTCGACCCCGAGACGCTCGCCGACCGCTTCCCGATCGCCGCGGACGACCTCGCCGTCGCAGCGGTGGCCGCGAACGCAGGCCTCTGTGACCCCGGGAGCTACGTCGCCGCCGTGGCCGCCCGCGCCCGCCGCGAGGGCGTCGCGGTCGTGACGGACGCCCCGGTGTCGCTGTCCCGCGGCGACGACGGCCCGGCGGTCCGGACGCGGGCTCCGAACGGATCGAGAGACGCGTCGGGCCGCCGCGACCGCGAGTTCGACGCGGTCGTCGTCGCGGTCGGCGCACACACCGCTCCCGTCCTCGCGGACGCCGGCGTCGACGTGCCGGTGATACCTTACCGGGTGCAGGCGCTCGTGAGTTCACTTGCTTACGACGGGCCGACGGTCTACGACGCGACCGCGGGCGTCTACCTCCGCCCGCATCCGACGGGGCTCCTCGCCGGCGACGGGACCGAGCCGGTCGCGGCGGACCCGGACGCCTACGACCGCACGGCCGACGACTGGTTCGTCGACTCGACGTCAGCGACACTCCGCGACCGGCTCGCCGACCCGCCCGTCGGGGACGGGTTGCCGGTGGGTCGCGCGTGGGCCGGGCTCTGTACGGCGACGCCGGACGGCGACCCGCTCGTCGGTCCGGTCGCCGACCTCGACGGCGTCTTCGTCGCCGCCGGCTGGCAGGGCCACGGGCTCATGCGCGCTCCGGCGATCGGCGAGCACGTCGCCGACGGAGTGCTTGCGTCGCTTTCTGGCGACCGCGGATCGGACGACCCGTGGATCGACGCCTTCGATCCCGGTCGGTTCGACGGCGACGAGACCTTCGAGATCGCCGAGGGCATGACCGTGGAACGGCGAGATGAGGCGTGACCGCGAGAGCGGATACGGCCGCGGAACGGGGCGTGCCGTGGGAGCGAATACGGCCGCGGAACGGGGCGTGACCACCGAATGGGCCGCGGAACGAGGAGAATCGGAGAGGCGGCGTTCGGTCGGCTAGTCGCCGTCCGCCGCGTCGTCCACGCTCTCTTCGACGACCGCCACGTCGCTCGCCGCGTCGGACTTGGGAATCTCGACGTGGAGCGTCCCGTTCCGTGCGAGCGTCGCGTTCGCACCCTGCGGCGTCACGTTGGCGTCTGCCGGCAGATCGACGGTCCCCGACAGCGAGACGCCTCGCCCGGGGAAGATCAGATCGTAGCCGTCGTAGAAGTCGCGAAACCGGTCGAGCGTGACCTCGACCGTGTGATCGAGGAACGTGACGTTCAGGTCTTCGCCGCGGACGCCCGGGGCGTCGAAGACGACGAGGTAGGCGTCGTCGCTCTCGAGGAGGTCGTACGAGAGCGGGCGACGCTCCTGCATCTTGCTCCACCCTCGCCCGACGCGTTCGAGTGCCTCTCGGAACGCCGACCGCCCGGCCTCGACGAGTCCGCTCACGGGCTCACACCTCGATTTCCGCGAGGTCGCTCCCGCCGCAGTACGGGCACGAGAGGTCCGCGATCGAGTGGTCGTCGGGGACGTCGTAGGTGTAGTGGTTCTCGAACATGTCGAGTTCGCAGTCGTCGGCCTCGCACCTGACCTCCATGGTCGATGGCATATACGCTACCGTTGGACCGGCGGCGGCTTAAACGGCGTGGCGGCGGAACCGTCGCGTTCGCGTCAGACCCACTCGACGCCCGTGACGGTTATCCGCGCGCCGCCGTCGGTCCCGCTCGCGACGTCGGCCTCCCAGCCGTGCGCCTCGGCGATCTGCGCCACGATCGGGATCCCGAACCCCGTGCCGTCTTCCTCCGTCGAGAACCCCATCTCGAACACGTCGTCGCGGACGTCCTCCGGGAT
Source organism: Halorubrum salinum (assembly GCF_024494575.1). Classification (GTDB taxonomy): domain Archaea; phylum Halobacteriota; class Halobacteria; order Halobacteriales; family Haloferacaceae; genus Halorubrum; species Halorubrum salinum. Next base: position 250,865 of record NZ_JANHDO010000004.1, on the reverse strand, counting down.
CCCCGGCCCGTCGTCTTCGACGTAAAACCCGGCTCGCGCGTCGCCGTCGGAGCCCGCCGCGCCGTCGCCGCTCTCGCCGATCTCACCGACGGTCACCGTCACGTCGTCCCCGCCGTGTTCGACCGCGTTCCGCGCGAGGTTCTCGACGAGCTGGACGAGCCGGCCGGGATCCGCGTCGACGACCCGATCGGTCTCGACCGTCACCGTCGCGCCCCCGGTGGCGACGTTCCGCCACGCTCGGCTGACGACCGTCGGCAGCGACACCGGCTCCGTCTCGGTTATCCGCTCGCCGCTCTGTGCGAGCGTCAGGAGGTCGTCGATGAGCGACGCCATGTGCTCGTGGGCGGCGGCGGCCCGGTCGAGGTGCTCGCTTTCGACCTCCTCGCGGGCCAGTTCCACCCGGCCCGACGCCACGTTCAGGGGGTTCCGGAGGTCGTGTGAGACGATGCTCGTGAACCGTTCGAGCTCCCTGTTTCGCCGCTCTAGCTCCTCTTCGTACCGCTTCCGCTCGGTGATGTCGAAGATGAACCCTTCGAGCACCGGCTCGTCGTCGTCCTCCGGCGTGACGAGCTGCCCCCGCTCCCACATCCACCTGACCGAGCCGTCCTTCGTGCGGATGCGGTAGGTGACCTCGAACTCGCTTCCGGAATCCATCGCCGCCTGTACCTCCTCCCACATCTCCTCGGCGTCGTCGGGATGGAGGACGTCCTCTCCCCAGACGACCTCGTCGCTCGCGAGCTCCGCCGTGGTGTAGCCGGTGACGGACCGACTGTCGCCCTTCACGATCTCCATCGGCCACTCCGGCTCGTTCCGGCAGCGGTAGACGAACCCCGGGAGGTTGCTGATCAGCGTCTCCAGCCTCCGGGCGTGGTCGGCGTGGCGCTCCGCGGTATCGGGCTCGCCGTCGGGATCCTCGGTCCGTTCGGCCGCCGACCGGACCGCCTCCGCGAGCGCGTCGGCGGCGTGACCCGCCTCGGCGTGGTCTCCCGCGCCGTCGCCAGTCCCGGCGGCGCGCGCTCGCGGGACGTACTCCGCGACGCCGGCGGAGACCGCCTCGCTGGCGACCCGCTCGGACCCGTCGGCCGTATAGAGGACGACCGGCACGTCCGGGACGGCCTCGCGCACGCGTTCGAGGAACTCGATCCCGTCCCACTCGGGCGGGCGGTGGTCGGAGACGATACAGTCGATCGACGCCGAGCGGGCTCGTTCGAGTCCGGCCGACGTCGTCGTCACGGTTTCGACGCGCACGTCGCAGTCCCGGTCTCCGAGGTCACGCAGGGCGCGGCCGACGACTGATGGGTCGCCTCCCGCTGCGAGGACGCCAATCTCATCCGCGACGGCGTCGGACATACTCGCCCATTCTCGATGGGTGTGCTAATAGTTAGGGGTCCGACACGCACTGCGGGCCTCGGGGAGGACGACACGCTCACGAATCGTGCCGGATCTCCGCGCGTTCCGCACGCTTTTCCCGTCTCGGCCGACTACGGTGGGTAACATGACCGATTCGCCCGCGGCCGGTCGCGGCTCCCTCCCGCCCGACCCGGCCGACCTGTCCGTCACCATCGTCGACGGGTACGTCGACGAGCCGGCGCACTTCGGCGTGCCGCCGTACATCTCGACGTACCCGCGGTACACGGCCGGCGCGCTCGTCGACGCCGGCGTGCCCGCCTCGCAGATCACCTACCACACGATCGACGAGCTCCGTGACGACCGGAGCAAACACGCCGACGTCGCGAACGCGGATCTCTTCGTCTACGTCGGCGGGATGACGGTGCCCGGCAAGTACGTCGGCGGCACCCCGGCCGAGCCCGACGAGGTGCGGGAGCTCGGCTGGACCGCGGAGGGCGTCACCCTGCTCGGCGGGCCCGTCCGGTTCGGCGTCGGCGAGGAGAACGCCGGCGCGACCGAGACCGAGCGCGACGACCTCGACTACGACTTCGTCGCGATGGGCGACGTGGAGGCGGCCGCGTACGACCTCGTCCGCGAGGGGTTGGAAGGGTACGGCAACCGGATGCGAGGAAACGAGGAGGTCGACCGCTGGGCCCGCAAGGGGGCGTTCGTCGTCGAGCAGCACCCCAACCACCCCGACTACCTCATCTGCGAGATGGAGACCTCGCGCGGCTGCGCCTATCGGTGTTCGTTCTGCACGGAGCCGCTGTACGGGAACCCGGCGTTCCGCGACGCCCGCTCCGTCGTGAGCGAGGTCGACGCGCTCTCCGAGAGGGGCGTCAGGCACTTCCGGCTCGGGCGACAGGCCGACATCCTCGCGTTCGGCGGGGACGGCGAGGCGCCGAACCCGGACGCCCTGCGGGAGCTGTACGGCGGCATCCGCGAGGTCGCGCCCGACCTCCGGACGCTCCACCTCGACAACATGAACCCGGTGACGATCACGGAGTATCCCGAGGCCTCCCGCGAGGCGATCCGGGTCATCGCCGAACACAACACCCCCGGCGACACGGCGGCGTTCGGGCTGGAGTCCGCGGACCCGGTCGTCCAGGAGCAGAACAACCTGCTCGTCACCGCCGACGAGTGTCTTGAGGCGGTCCGCGTCGTCAACGAGGAGGGCGGCTGGCGGCCGGGGGACGCGCCCGAGTCGACGCCGGGCGACCCTGACCGCCTCGTCGGTCCCTCCACGGGGCCGGACGCCTCGCCGCGGCTGCCGAAGCTCCTGCCCGGGATCAACCTCGTCCACGGGCTCGCGGGCGAGCGACCCGAGACGTACGAGCACAACAAGCGGTTCCTCCAGCGCGTCTACGACGAGGGGCTCATGCTGCGCCGGATCAACGTCCGGCAGGTGATGGCGTTCGCGGGCACCGAGATGGCCGAGACGGGAGCCGAGATCGCACAGGAACACAAAGACCAGTTCCAGTCGTACAAACGGGAGGTGCGCGAGACGATAGACAACCCGATGCTCGACCGGGTCGTCCCGCCCGGAACCGTCCTGCCGGACGTCCACTTGGAGTACCATCAGGACGGGAAGACGTTCGGCCGCCAGCTCGGCACCTACGCGCTGCTCGTCGCCGTCCCCGGTGAGCGCGAGCTGGGGACCGCGATCGACGTGGCGATCACGGACCACGGCTACCGGTCCGTCACGGGCGTCCCCTACCCGCTCGACGTCAACGCCGCGTCGATGGACGAGCTGACCGCGATCCCCGGGATCAACCGGAACACCGCGGGCGACGTCGTCGTCGGCCGCCCGTACGCCTCGATCGACGAGGTCGACGCCGGCGTCGCAGACCTCTCGCGGTTCGCCGTCGTCGACGACGTCGACGTCCCGATCCCCGGCCGCGAGCGGACGGGGTCCGGTCCGGGTCCGGCCGCGCGGTCGCTTCTCGACCGGCGAGACTCCTCTTCGGTCGGCCGCGGCGACTGACGATGACGGGGAACGAGGGGCCGACGCCGTCGGAGCCCTCGATAACCCGCGTCGAGGTGCCGGTCGACACCCGCGCGCCCGGCGGGACGACGAACGCGTACCTCGTCGACGGCGTCCTCGTCGACCCCGCGGCCCGCACGGACGCGCTGGACGCGGGTGTCGGCGTCGGCGACGCCGTCGGTGGCGGTGGCGCGGACGGACGCGGCGACGCAGGCGGTACCGGTGTCGAGGGTCGCGACGCGGAGACGACGCACGCGGTCGACGCGATCGCCGTCACCCACACGCATCCGGACCACGTCGGGGCGGTCGCGGCGTACGCCGAACTGACGGACGCGACCGTCGTGGCCCACGCCGACCACGCGGAGCGCTTCGCGGACGCGACGGGGATAGAGCCGGACGAGACCGTCCGCGACGGCGACCGGATCGACGACACCGCCGTCCGCGCGATCGAGACGCCCGGTCACGCCGCAGATCACCTCGCGTTCGCGGTCGCCAGCAGAAGCGGTGCCGGAACCGGCGACGGGGGTGCCACGGACGATCGCCGCGAGCTGATCTGCGGCGACCTCGCCGTCGCGGAGGGGAGCGTCGTGGTCGGCGCTCCCGACGGCGAGATCGCCCACTACCTCGCGAGCCTCGAACGCGTCCGCGACGGCGGCTACGACCGACTGTGGACGGGTCACGGGCCGCCGATCGACGACCCGGGGGCTACCTGTCAGCGACTGATCGATCACCGGGTGGACCGAGAACGGTCGGTTCTCGCCGCGATCGAGGGAGGCGCACGCGACGTCGACGCCGTCCTCGACGCCGCCTACGACAAGGACCTGTCGGGCGTCGAAGACCTCGCCCGGTCGACCGTCGTCGCGCACCTCGAAAAGCTCCTCGCGGAGAGACGGATCGACGAGGCGTGGGCGGAACGGATCGCCCGCGGCGACGAGCGCTGAGTCGCGCTCAGGGGGTCACTGCTGTGCTTCGAGTTCGCCCGCGACCGCCGACAGCGGCGTCTCCGTCACGTCGACGAACCGGCCGCCGACGTCGGCGACGCCGCCGTCGGTCTCGGGGTCGTCGCCGACGTGGACCAGGGTCTCGGGGGCGACTCCGAGCGCGTCGGCCGCGGCCTCGAACGCCTTCGGGTGGGGCTTCCGCCAGCCGCAGCCGACGCTCGTCGTGACCGCGTCGAACTCGCCGCGGAGCCCGGCGCGGATCAGCGTCTTCGGAACCAGTTCGGGGACGGCGCAGTTCGAGAGCAGGCCGACCGGTCCCTGTTCGCTCACGTCGCGAACGGCGGACCGGGCCCCGTCGCGCCGGGTCACGTCCGGGTCGAACGCCGCGACCACGGCGTGTCGGACGACGTTCCCGCCGGCGTCGACGCCCCGAGATTCGAGTGCGTGTGCGACGTGCGCCGGGAGGGGGACCTCGGCACCGGCCGGTGCGTCCACGTGTCGCTCGCCGTACGCGACGTGCCAGTCGTCGGGCACGTCCACGCCGCGCGACTCCAGCTCGCGCGCGACGACCTCTGCCGGGTCGGACGGGTACGCGACCTCGACGAGCGTCCCGAACAGATCGAAGGTGACTGCCACGATGGACGGTATAGGGGCAAACCGGGATTGAAGCTGTCGGTCGCCGCGCTCGGCTCACCCGCCCCCGGGCCGACGCGAATCGGTCACATCGTCGGGGCGACGTGGATCGCGTAGAACCGGTAGAGGCCGGTGACCCACGCGCAGAGCCAGAGCAGCATGAACCCGGCGACGCCGACGCGGAGCCGAGACCGCCAGTGGCCCATGTCCTCGTGGATCTCGTCGATGTCCACGTCGGGGTTCTCGTAGGCGTCGGCGTTCCGCTTCGCCTGCAGGATGCGGACGATCCCGGTGAGCGCGAACGCGAGCAGCGCGTACGCCTGGAGCCCGAAGAACGCGTGGATCACGGCGAGCCCGGTCAGCCGCTGGAAGAGCCGGGGGATCATCCATCCGACGACCGGAACCGTGGTCAACGCGAGCCCGACGCCGATGTACCGCAGGTGGTGTGTGAGCACGTTCCACGTCACGGTCTCGGCGTCGATCATGATCCACGCCCCGTAGAGGAGAAACGGGAGACTGGCCGTCACGGACAGCCCCGCGCCCGCCGCGACGACCGACGAGTCTACCATCGTGGGTCGGTACGGACTCCGGCGCGTAAAACTCCTCGATCGGCCGGCGAGCTTCCCGACGGCCGCCGGTCGCGCGAGCGCGTCCGACTGCGGTCGACGCCCGGCCGCTCGGCCGCGGACGAAAACAGTTAGCGTCCGGAGCCCGTACCCCGGGACGATGGAGGACACCTCGACGGGATCGGACGCCGCGTCTCGGTCGGATCCGGAGGCGCAGCCGGACCGAGGCCCCCGGCCGGAGGGCGACGCTCGATCGGAGCGCGACCGGGTCCCCGACGAGTCCGCCGGTGACGCCGACGAGTCAGACGAGCTCGACGAGCTCCGCGATCGGGTCGAGTCCGAGTACGACTTCGACGACTTCGGGCCGTCGGACATGGCGCGGATGAGCGCCGAGGAGTGGGACGCCGCCTTCGATCCCGACACGTGGATCACGGGTGACCGGCTCCTCGACCGGGCCGCAGACGAGCTGAAGTCCCGAATCGCTCGACGAGACGTGTTCGGGGTCTTAGAACGCGTTCGCGCCGACGACGGCGAGCGCCTCCTCGTCTACTCCGACGAGGGGTACGCGATCATCCGTCCGACCGGCGAGGTGATAGGGCAGGGGACGGTCCTCAGAGACGTCGAGCCGATCGTCGCGCTCGCCGCGATGGAGTCGTACGAGGTACCGGAGCCGCCGGGCGACTGGTCGCTTCCGCACCCCGACAGCGTTCCGGAGGGGACAGGCGAGTTCGGGAACCTGTTGATACAGGTGATCGCAACCGTGCAGGTCCTCGCCGGCGCGGCGCTGCTCGTCGCCACCGTCGCGACCGACCTCTCCACGATCGTCGCCCCGGCGATGGGAATCTTGTTCCTCGTCGTCGGCGCGTTCCTGTTCGTGATCGTGGCGAACGCGCGGCTCTCCGACCGCTTCCGATCCGAGGAGTATCGCAACCGTCTGCGGGCGCTCCGCGAGGCGAAGGAACGCCCCGACTTCGTGCCGGTCGACGAGGGGGGCGTGATCGAGGACGAACTGGAGGAGTGAACCGGCGATATCGAGTGTTACAGGGCTTGTAAACCCCTCCGCGTCTACGGGTTCAGTCGGTGGGTTTAAGCGCACCCCGTCCTGAGTGAACCTGTATGAAAAGGCGGGAATTCGTGCGGACGGCCGGCGGTGCGACCGCCGCGGTCGCGGCCGGGGCCGGGGCGACCGGATCGGCCGCCGCACAGGAAGTGCAACCGGAGTGGCCGAGCGGGGTCACGAGTGGAAACCTCGGGTCGTACCTCGACGCCCGCGGCCAGAGCGAAGTGACCGTCCAAGTCGGCGCTGGCGACAGCGGCCTCGCGTTCGACCCCACCCAACTGTGGGTCGACACGGGCACGACGATCACGTGGGAGTGGACGGGCAGCGGGGGCGCACACAACGTCCAGACCGTCGAGGGCGGCGGTCCGGCGAGCCTCGACAGCGGCGACCCGGTCGGCGAGGAGGGCTACACCTACGAGTACGAGGTGACCGAAGAGGACGCCGGGATCACCCACTACCACTGCGTTCCGCACACGGCCGTCGGCATGCACGCCGGTATCGCCGTCGGTGAGGACGTCCCGACCGTCGAGACCGGCGGAGGCGGGTCGAACGGATGGCCCGAAGACATCGCGCACGTCGGCGTCGTGCTCCACCCGCACTGGGTCGGCCTCGCAGCGATCCTCGGCGTCGGGCTCACGTTCGTCTTCACGTTCTACCAGCTGAAGTACGGTGAGTCCGCACACACCGGACACGGAGGTGCGAGATGAGTTCCGGTGAATCTTCGTACGGCGACATCCACCGATACGAGCCCGCCAGAGAGAGCACCGCCGCCGCGATCGCGATCGTCTTACTGACGATCATCGAGGTCGTGTTGGTCTCGCTTTTCGTCTACGGGCTCATGTCCGCGTGGGCTTCGACGGAGTTCGGCAACATGTTCGTCGGCGCGCTGCTGGCGATGATCTTCCTCGACCTCGCGTTCGTCCTCATGTTGTACCGCAAGGAGTTCCTCCCCGACGTGATGATCGTGAAGAAGCGCCGCCGCAAGTGGGAGGATCTGTACGTCCGCGAAGAGGAAAAAGACGGCGTGACGATGGACACCGGAAGCGCGGTCGAGACGCTCAAACGCGCCGTGTACCCCTACTACAAGAAGTGATCCCCCAATGAGTCTCAAAAAACAAGACGAGATGGACCACAACGCGTGGCTCAAAAAGCAGGATCTGACGGCCGTCGAGACCGTATTCCTGACCACGCTCATCTGGCTTGACAAGCGGCTTCGCATCGTCGACTACCTCGAGCTGCTGGAGACGATGTACTACCGCGCGAACCTCCAGATGCCGAAGAGCCACACCGAACAGTACGATCTGGACAACAAGTTCTGGTACTGGTACCCGCTCTACTCGCTGGGATCGCTGTCGATCATCGCGTACCTCGTCGCGGCGATCACCGGCGCGCTGTTGGGATTCTACTACTCCCCGTCAACCGCGGGCGCAGCCGCGCAGGGCGACCCGACCGCCGCGTACGACTCGCTCGTACTGATCATGACCGACGTCCAGTTCGGCTTCATGCTCCGGTCGATCCACAAGTGGGCCGCCCAGTTCATGACGGCGGCGGTATTCCTGCACATGCTCCGCGTGTACTTCACCGGGTCGTACAAGGAGCCGCGTGAGGTCAACTGGGTGCTCGGCGTCGTCCTCATCGCGCTGACGCTGTTCTTCGGGTTCTCCGGGTACGTCCTCCCGTGGAAGCAGCTGTCCTTCTGGGCGGCACAGATCGGCGTCGAGATGGCTCTCGCGACGCCTATCATTGGCGAGTGGGCCGCACAGCTCGTCTTCGGTGGGTTCACGCTCGGCCAAGCGACGCTCGTGAGAATGTACATCCTGCACGTCTTCGTGTTGCCGTTCGTGGTGACCGGTCTCATCGCGCTCCACGTCGGCATCGTCTGGGTGCAGGGCATCGCGGAGCCGCACTAATCCAATGACCGACGATCACACTCCCATGACTGACGGAGGCACCGACGGCGAAGCGCGCACCGACGGCGGTCCGCCGGCGACGGTTCCGCCGGACGACGAGACGCCGACCTGGTCCGAGCGCAAGGAGCGCTCGCAGGGGCTCGCACAGCTCACCTACCAGTACTTCGAGCGCTCGCGCCGCGAGGACGAGGACCTCCGCGCCGAGTCGACGTACGTCGAGCGCGACGTGCTCGGCTTCCCGGCGTGGCCACACGAGACGCTCCGGAACCTCGCTATCACGAGCTTCTTCATCGGGATCATCGTGCTCGTCGCGGCCGTGTTGCCGGTCCACTTCGGGTCGCCGGCGAACCCCGGCTCGACGCCCTCGGTCATCCTTCCCGACTGGTACCTCTACTGGTCGTTCGGCCTGCTGAAGCTCAACCCGATAAACCCCGGCCTCGAAGTGCTCGGCGGGAACATTCTCCTCGGTAACGAGTTCCTCGGGATCATCGCGCACGGTATCATCTTCGCGGCCATCACCCTCGTTCCCTTCCTCAACAAGGGGAGCGCGCGGCGGCCCGTCGAGCAGCCGTTCTGGAGCGCCGTCGGCGTCACGGGCGTCGTCCTCTCGTTCACGCTCGCCGCCCTCGCGATCCAGAACTTCTTCCCCATCGGGCTCGACCTGCTTTTCACGCTCACGTTCCTGCTGCCGGCGCTCGGCGGCATCATCACCTACGCGGTGTTGAAGACGATGCGTGAAGGGTACATGTACGACCTGAATCGGCGATACTACATGCTGCGGCCGCCGAAGTAGCGACACCCCACTTCCCGCCGGCCTCACCACCGTTTCATGTCCTCATCTCCATCGGCCGCCGATGACGATCCGCAGGCGTTCGACGAGACGGGCGATCCCGTCGCTGCGGACGACCGAGACGACCCGCGGAACGAACCGACCGGCCCCCGAGAGGGACCCGCCGGCCGCGAGGTCGTCGTTCCATTTCGGCTTTATAAGGCCGTCACGGTGTTCTCGACCCTTGCGGCGGCGCTCGCGTACATCGTCGGATTCACGCTCATCGACGCGGCGACGCTGCAGTTAAGCGTCGTCCGGAACGTGATCATCTACGTGCTCGACAGCGTCGGCGTTCGTCCACCGGACGACGTGCTCGTCGCGGCGCTCGCGCTCGCCGGAATCGGGTTCATCGTCGCCGGAACGGCGGTGTACGTCTTGGGGACGCGCTTCCGCGGACGCGGGATGGGAAAGTCTCAAGACGGCTCCGACGAATCATGAGGTAATGGCAGACGAGTTCATCAAAGGGTTCGCCCTGTTCGCGATCGGGGCGCTCGCCTGGTTCACCTTCGGCGGCTGGTACCGGACACCGTCGTACTACGAGATCGTCCAACTTGTCAACCCGGCAGAGGGCGTCAACACCGCCTACGGGCAGATCGGCCTCCTCGCGGGAGACGTCGCCTTCTGGCTCATGTTCGTGGGTCCGATCGTGTTCTGGGTGCTCATCCCCGCGAGCCGCGAGCTTCGAAAGTCCCTGAACGACGACGGCGACGCCGAAGCCGCGAACTGAGTTTCGTTCCCGCGTCCCGAGCGGACGGCTGTTTTTTGATTTTCGCAGACGCCAGTGGCTGCGCGCGCTCTCAGTCGTGAGCGTGTCCGTGTCTCGTCGCGTGATGTCGTTTATGTGACACCCCGAAGACGTCGAGCGTAAACTGCGGCTACCGAGCGCGACGTGCACAGCGCAGTCGCGACTATCTCCGGTCGTTCGGCGGCAACCACGCGTAGACACCGGTCGCCGTCTCCGGGCGACGTCGGAGCAAGGTGGTGGCGATCACCGTCTTGACGGGAGACCGGACGCCGCGAACGCGGAGGACGGTTTGGTGCACGCGCTCGGGGAGGTGTCCCGTCTGTCGGAGCCCGCGGCCAGCCGGTGGTGTGAGAAAAAGCGCGGAGCGTGTCCGCGAAAACGGGACGGCGGGACGGCGGTTCGTGTCACTGCAGTCGGGCAGCCGACAGCCGCGGCGGTCGGCCGCCGGAGAACGACGCGCGTCGGAGAGGACTGAAACCGCCTACGCGACGATGAACTGGTTCCAGATCCCCTCGACGAGGAAGAACAGCGCGTAGTAGGAGGCGAACACCATGAGCAGGACCGAGGCGGCGATCGCGCTTTTGGGCGCCTCGATCGTCATGTCGTTACGGGCTTCGACGTTGCGTGCCTCCAGTTCGAACAGGTCGGCGATCAACATCGTGATGACGATCACGGAGATGATGACGCCGCTGATCGGCGAGTCGATGGCGAACAGGACGCCCAACAGGAGGAGCCCGACGTTCGTGAACACGTGCGGCGTGTACGGCTCGACGCTGTCGCCGTCCGTTCCCTGGTCGACGTGTCGCCTGTGCGCGAGGTGGCGCGTCACGAGGTTCGCAACGGCCATGGTGAAGATCGCGTACGGCAGCACCGGTCCGACGGCGGACAGCCAGCCGAGGGGAACGAGGAACTGCAGTGGGTCCATACCGACACATCCGGTTACGAGTTATTAGAGTGTTTCCGATCGTCGCGCTCGGAGCCCGGTATCGCCACCACGAGGTCGACCCGATCGACCGCCTCGATCGCGGTCGGTCGGTTCGGCTCGACGAGCTCGCGTTTCGCGCCGTCGACGACCAACGCGACCGGCTCCTCCTCGCGTTTCACCGTCACGGTCAGCTCCGACGCGGCGATCCACGAGTCAGTCTGCGTCCTGAACGGTGCGATCGGCGTCACCGCGAGTCCGCCGCCGGGTTCCACGACCGGTGCGCCGGCGGCGTTCGCGTATCCGGCGCTTCCCAACGGCGTCGCGACCACGACGCCGTCCGCGCGGAACGTCGCGGGCGTTCCGTACGCGAACTCGATCGCGAACTCGGAGATCCGCGCGGGCGAATCGGTGACGAACGCGACGTCGAACACGGCTCGCGGCGACGCAGACGTGCCGTCCACCGCGAGGACGGGGTGTGTCGCGCGACGGACGCCGTCGACCGGCGCGAGCGCAGCGTCGACCGCGTCGTTCGAGTCGGGAGCCGCCGGATCGGCCGTGGCGGGGGCGGCGGCGAACCCACGGCTGAGAACGTCCTTCAGGCGGCCGACGTCGAGCGCGAACCGATCGCGGCCGACCGGAATCACCGTCCCGGTCGGCGCGGCGGCGACGGTGTCCCGGAGCGCCGCGCGGCCGACGGTGACGACGACGGCGGCGTCCGCCGCGTCGCTCGGCGCCTCGGTAGCTGTCGTGGTCGGGGAAGCGTCCCCGACGCGGCCGGCGACGTCGTCGATCGCCCTCCGAATCTCCGCCGTCCGGTCGTCGGGGCCGACGACCGTGACGCGGCGTTCCGACGCGTCCATGCTCGGGGGTGTGACCGGGGCGCGTGAAAACCTCCCGGTTCGCGGTCGGCGGGTCAGAACGGCCAGTCGCCAGTGACCTTCATCCCGGTCGCTTTCCCCTCCGATTCCAGCGCCGCCGCGATCGCCTCCGGATCGCGTCGCTCCGTGGTCACGGCTCCGTCGGCGAGTTCGGTCACGAGTTCGGTCACCACGATCGCCTGTTCGCGGAGGTTCCGCGATTCGAGTTTGTCGAGCGTGTCCGCGCCGGTGTGTCCCCAGCCGCGGCCGCGGTCCGCGGTCTCGCCGGACACCATGTATCCGGGGATCCCGCGCGCGACGAACGGCCAGTGGTCGCTGTGCGGAACGAGTTCCGCGCCGAGCGAGACCGGGTGATCGAAGCGGTCACCCACGCGCTCTGCGGCCGCTTCGAGCGCGTCGAACCCGTGGTGATCGAACCGCAGCGTACGGCCGAACACGTTGCTGTCGACGTTGACGACGGCTTTGACTCGGTCGGCGTCGACGTCGGCAGCGAACCGCGAGGACCCGACCAGCCCGACCTCCTCCGCGCCGAACGCACAGAAGCGGACCCGGGTGTCGAGGTCGTCCTCTCGGGCGGCCAGCGCGCGGGCGACCTCCACGACAGTCGCCGTCCCAGCGCCGTTGTCCATCGCGCCCTCGGCGATGTCGTGGGCGTCGACGTGCGCGGAGACGATCAGGTACTCGTCGGTCGCGGGGCCGACCTCGGCGACGACGGTGCCGCTCTCCGCCTCGGCGGCCGCACAGTCGACGGCGACGGCGAGGTCGTCGCCCTCGCGTCGGCGCGCGAGACGAGCGCCCGTCTCCTTGCTCACCCCGACCGCGGGGATCGCGCCGATCGGCTCGTCGGCGGTCCCGACGCTTCCGGTCGGCGGGAGCGTCCCCTCGACGTGGTTCGCGAAGACGAACGCGGCCGCGCCGGCCTCGACGGCGTGGTAGTACTTCTCGCGCCGGTGGACGAACCGGTCGAGCGAGTCGGGCGTGTCCGAGGAGACCATCACCACCGCCCCGTCGAGGTCGCCCGCGGTCTCGAAGTCCTCCGGTGTCCCGTGTCCGAGGTCGACGAACTCGCCGGACGCCTCGGCGCTTGGGCTCCGCGGGAGCGCGACACACTGGTTCGCGCCGCTCGCGACGGTAGCGGCCTCGTCGCCGTCGGGGGCGTCACCGCCCGCGACGCGTCGGATCGCGCTGTCGCCGCGCGTCCAGCCCTGCACGTCGAACGGCTCGATGCGAGCGTCGCGCGCGCCGACGTCGGCGAGCGCGTCGCGCGTGCGTTCGAGCGCCTCTCGCTCGCCGTCAGAGCCGGCCATTCGGTTCCCGACGTCGACGAGGGATTCGAGGTGGCTCCAGCCGACGTCGCTGGTGAACGTGTCGCCGATCCAGTCGGTCATGCGTGTGGATGCGTCGGCGAGCGCTCAAGGGTTTCGGTGGCGTGCGGTGGTCGGGGCGGTCGGCGTGCGCCGCACCCGGCTACAGCCCCGGGAGAGCCGGGAGGAGCACTGAGGCGGCCGAGGCCGCCTCGAACGTCGAGTCGTACACGTGGTTCAACAGGAGGTACGTGACGACGCCGAGGACGAGAGAGAGCAGCCACGCGCTCGCGGCGATCCGGCCGACGCGTCGGTGCGGCGTCTGGTTGCGAAGCTCGCGCTCGGTGTGCGTGAGTCCGAGCACGAGCGCGTAGAGGACGACGGGTACGGAGACGATAGAGAGCAGGATGTGAACCGCGAGCATGATCAGGTACGCGTAGTACGCCGGATCGGGACCGACGAAGTACTTCGTTCCGCCGCCGGCGACTTTCGGGAGGTACATCCCGAGGAACAGCAGAATGAGCACGAACGACGTCGTCATCGCCGCGGCGTGTTTCTTCACCTCGTCGTTGCGAATCCAGTACCAGCCGAGCGAGAGGGTGACGATGGTGACCGTGTTGACCGCGGCGATGGCGTGCGCGAGGAGATCGACAGTTCCCTTGGTCAGCGTCGGGAACAGCGCCTGAAACTCCGGAACGAGAAACGCTCCACCGACCGCGCCGTAGCCGACGACGGTGAGAAGCAGGGTGATCGCGCCCGCCCGGTCTTTGGCCCGATCGCGGAGGGTCGCGGTGGACATACACGCGATTGGCGCGGGACGGTTAACTCGCTTTCGAGGCCGGTCGGTGTCGACCCGTCGCCGCCGGTCGAAAACGCCTCTCGCGGGTCCCGTCCGCGGCGAGTCTCACCCGTCGATGACGCCCGTTGCGGACGCGACCTCGATCGCCGCCTCCTCGTTGATCCCGCCTTGGAGGATCGTGTAGCGATCGCGGATCTCGTGTGCGCTGGTCAACGCGGCGATCAGCTCCGCGTCCTCGACCCCGAGTTCGGCGGCCGTCGTCGGCGCGTCGAGTTCGCCGAGCGCGTCGCGGATCGCCGCCCACTGGCCGTCCTCGCCGCTGTGGAGGTACTCGGTGAGTATCGAGGCGACGCCGACCTGGTGACCGTGGAGCGCCTTGTCGGGAGCTATCCGGTCGAGCTGGTGTGAGATGAGGTGTTCCGCGCCGGAGGCGGGCCGCGACGACCCCGCGATCGACATCGCGACGCCGGAGGAGACGAGCGCCTTCACGACCACCCACGAGGACTCCTCTAGCCCCGGCCGGATCATGTCGGCGTTCTCGACGAGCAGCTCCGCGGTCATCTCGGAGAGCGCCCCCGCGTACTCGCTGTACTCGACGTTTCGCAGGCGGCGCGCGAGCCGCCAGTCCTTCACCGCGGTGTAGTTCGAGATGATGTCCGCACAGCCCGCGGTGGTGAGCCGCCACGGGGCCTCTGCGAGAAGCGTCGTGTCCGCGACGACGGCGAGCGGCGGGTCGGCGGCGACCGAGTGGCGCGTGTCGCCCTCGGGTATGGAGGAGCGCCCGGAGACGATCCCGTCGTGAGACGCGACGGTGGGAACGGAGACGAACCCCACGTCGAGGTGGTCGGCGGCCATCTTCGCGATGTCGATGGGCTTGCCGCCTCCCAAGGCGATCAGGTAGCCGGGGTCGACCGCCTCCGCCGTCGCGGTGAGGTCCTCCACCGCGTCGAAGGAGGCGTCCCTGACCACGGCCGTCGCGGGGTCGTCGAACTGGGCGCGCACCCGATCGCCGGCGATGTCGTTCGGCGTGGGGCTCGTCACTATCAGCGGGCGGCCCGTGAGATACAGGTCGCCGACCGCCTTCCCGAGGTCGTCGAGGACGCCGTGGCCCACGAGCACGTTCCGCGGGAGCTTGATCCACGTGGTCTTCTCGAACATAGGCCACGAATGCGACCGGAGCGTCTAGAAGATGCGGATTCGCCCCGGCCACGTCGGCGTCGCCCGTGGGTCCGCGGGCCGCTTATGAACGTCCCCGCCCTACCGCCGACCGTGACCTGCCCACACTGTGACGCCGCGGTCGTCGCGTTCGCGGTTCCACCCGACCTCCGCGAGCACGCGCCGGCGGCGGAGACGGCGATCTGCACGCGTTGTCTGCGGACGACGCCGGCCGCCGAGGCCGACGTCTCCGCCCGCGACGTGGCCGCGGCCGAGTCGGCCGACTTCGCCCCGGTCGATTCGGCCTTCCCGAGCGGCGAGGCCGGCGTCGCGCTCGCGCTCGTCTGCGGCCATCTGGAGTCGCTCGCGCTCGAACGCGAGTCGGTCGAGACGCTGATCGAACACGCCGAGCGCGGGGGTGCGGACGTCTTCGCGTTCCTCGGCCGGCTCGACGCCGCGGACGCCGCATTCGACCTCGACCGCCGCCGCGCGGCGCTCCTCGACCTGCTGTGACCGTCTCCCGTCGACGAGCGCGGCGGCTGTCGAACGCTTAGCGCGCGTTGAAAAGGGGGATGGAGCGTGCGTGTTCGGATCGCGATTCGCCGTCGAAAGCGAGGTTCTTGACGGAACCTCGCTTACATAGCGCCGCCCATGCCGCCCATGCCGCCCATGCCGCCGGCGGGCGCGCCGCCCTCGTCGTCGTCGCCGGCGGTCGAGAGGTCGCCCGCCGAGATGATGTCGTCGATTTTCAAGACGAGGTTCGCGGCCTCGGCGGCGGAGGCGATCGCCTGCTCTTTGGCGTGGGCCGTCTCGACGACGCCGGCCTCGGCCGTGTCCTCGACCTCGCCGGAGAAGACGTTCAAGCCGGCGTGCGCGTCGCCGCCCTCGTGGGCCGCGCGTAGGTCGACCAGCAGGTCGATCGCGTCGAGCCCGGCGTTCTCGGCGAGCACGCGGGGGATCAGTTCGAGCGAGTCGGCGAACGCCTCGACGGCGAGCTGCTCGCGGCCCTCGACGGAGTCGGCGTAGTCGCGCAGCCGTCCGGCGAGTTCGACCTCGATGGCACCGCCGCCGGGGAGCGTGCGCCCGTCGGAGACGGTCGTCGCGACCACGTCGATCGCGTCGTTGATGCCGCGTTCGAGCTCGTCGACGACGTGCTCCGTGGTGCCGTACAGAAGCAGCGTGACGCCGTGGGCGTCCTCGCCCTCGACGTAGAACAGCTCTTCTTCGGTGTCGCGTTCGACCGAGCCGACGGCGAGGTCATCGGCGGACAGCGAGTCGAGGTCCGTGACGATGGGCGCGTCGAGCACGTTCTTCAGGAAGGACAGGTCGGACTTCTTCGTCCGGCGGACCGCCAGGATTCCCTCCTTCGCGAGGTAGTGCTGGGCGAGGTCGTCGATCCCCTTCTGACAGAAGACGACGTCCGCGCCGCTCTCGACGATCCGGTCGACCTTCTCGCGGAGCTGTTCCTCCTCCTGATCGAGGAACTTCTGGAGCTGGTCCGGCGAGTCGACGTTGACGGACGTGTCCACGTCGGCCTCCTCGACCTCGATCGGGTCGTTGAGGAGGAGGACGTTCGCGTCCTCGAAGTCGGTCGGCATGTCCTCGTGGACCGGGTCCTTGTCGACGACCGCTCCGGTGAGCAGGCGGGACTCACCGGCGGCGCGGCCGGTCCGCGTCTCGATGTTGAGGTTGGCGAGGTCGACGACGTGCGAGCCGTCGTCGGCCTCGACGGTGACGCCCTGGATCGCGCGGACGACGAGGTCGGCGAGCACTTCCTTGTCGAGCTCCGCGCCCTTGCCCGTCATCGACGTCTCGGCGACGTTCTTGAGCGTCGCCGTGTCGTCGGCGTCGACCGGCGTGGCGATCTCGTCGACCTGCTCGCGGGCGTACTCGCTCGCGAGGTTGAAGCCCTTGATGACCGCCGTCGGGTGGATGTCCTGTTCGAGGAGGTCCTCGGCGTTCTTGAGAAGCTCGCCCGCGATGGCGACCGCGCTCGTCGTGCCGTCGCCGGCCTCGTCCTCCTGCGTTTCGGCGACCTCGACGATCATCTCGGCGGTCGGGTTGTCGATGTCCATCGTCTGCAGGATGGTGACGCCGTCGTTCGTGATGGTGACGTCGCCCATCGAGTCGACGAGCATCTTGTCCATCCCTTTCGGCCCGAGCGTCGAGCGTACGGACTCGGCGACGCCGCGCGCCGCGGAGATGTTGTACTCCTGTGCGTCCTTGTCCTTGACGCGCTGGGCGTCGTCGCCCATGATGATCATCGGCTGACCCTGCTGCATTCGCTGGCTCATACAGCGTCTGATTGTTTGTGATTCTATATAAATGTGTCGTTGATCGGTGTTCCGCAGACTCCGAACTCCCGACGTTCGTTGCAGGCAAAACCGCCGGACTCGGTCGGTTTCTCGCACTCTATATGAGAATAGTTAGCACGACACCGAGAGCCACACAGACCCCGTACACTCCACGGTTTATATATCGCTCCTCGTGACGGACTCTTCTGGGCCGGGCTTCCCCGGCGCTCGCACGCGGACGCGAAGCGTGACGCTCACCGCGCGGCGGTCGTCACAGAAAGTGAATCGAAAAGGAACGTGTTCGGCCGCGAGCTCACCGGGCTCGTTCGTCGTCGGCCGCGAGGTACTCGGCGTCGGCCGCGTCGACGACCGGCTCCGGCGGTTCGTCGTCGGCGTCGAGTTCACGTCGGTTGAGCCGGCTCTCCAACTGCCGGCGCTTGTTCTTCCCCTTCCGCTCGCGGCCTGCTTTCGTGTCTGGCATCGTCACCCGTGTCAACACTACCCACACATATGAGTCTTGTGTCGGGAACCCGATCTGTCCGTGGGGTCCGTCTTTCGCTTAGAAGGGCAGAACGCCGTCGCTGTCGCTCCTCGCTCGTAGTCGGCGTCGACAGAACGCCAGGAGAGGGATTTGAACCCCCGATCCCGGATGGGAACACGCTTTCCAGGCGTGCGCCTTACCACTCGGCCATCCTGGCCCGTGTCGAGGTAATTCGGTGGGACTGTTAAGTCCTTCTTTTCGCGTGGAGTCGGTGTTCGGTCGCGTACGCGATCCCGCCGGACGCGACGGCGATCCCCGCCGCGATGGCGGCCAGTCCGGCGACCGAGACGGGGAGGTCGCCCCCGGCCACGAGCCGATACCCTTGCGCGAGCGCGAGGAAGGAGAACCCGCCGACGAGCCCCCACAGCGCGGCCGATTTCGCGCGAGCGCTGACGGTCGCGGCCCCGCCGGTCTCCGCTCCGTCGCGGCTCTTCATCTACTCGACGAGGGCGACCGCTTCGATCTCGACGCCGACGCCCTTGGGGAGCGCGCCCGCCTGTACCGCCGACCGGGCCGGGGGCGACGCCTCGAAGTACGTCGCGTACGTCTCGTTCATCGCGTCGAAGTCGTCGATGTCGGCGAGGAAGACGGTCGTCTTGAGCACGTCCTCGGGCGACGCGCCCGCCTCCGCCAACACGGCGAGGAGGTTGTCGAGCGCCTGTTCGGTCTGCGTGGCGATCGGTGCGTCGTCGAGCAGTTCGCCGTCCGGCGTGAGCGGGATCTGCCCGGCCGTGAACGCCAGTTCGCCGGTCGTCGTCGCTTGACTGTACGCGCCGACCGCCTCGGGAGCGTCGTCGGTGTGAACGATCTCTTTCATGCGTCCGCCGGTTCGGCGGGAGCCACAAAGAGTACCCGGGACTACCGCCGCCTACGCCCCTAGGCTCATCGGCGCGGATCGCTGTGGTATGGCTCACCGACGCACATTTACTTCTGGCCTGCTAACATACGTCACATGACAGGGGAGTTCCTCCTGCCTATCGCCGCGGTGTTCGCCGGGACGGTCGCGCTCACCCTCGCGTCCGCGTGGTTCCTGCTCCGGCGCGAACCCGGGTCGGACGCGGTCCTCGGCGGCACGCCGCCGGAGTCGGCCGACGACGGCGGAGCGGCGACCGGGTCGGCGTCTCGCGCCGGAGTTCCTCCCGCGGAGGGTGCGGAAGGCGAGCCGCCGCCGCTCGACGTCGACGGTGAGACCGTGGCGTGTCGGCACTGCGGCGCGGAGAACCGACCGACGTTCAGCTACTGCCGCTGGTGCGTCCGCTCCGGCTTCGCCGGCGAGGGGTCGGACGCGACCGCCGGGCCGACGATGACCGAGCGGTCGATGTGACCTCTGTCCGGTCGCCGCGGCCGAGCACCCGGCACGCGGCGGTCGCCTCAGTCGGCCTCGATCCGACAGCCGCCGGCGTAGTCGATCCCCTCTATGGTCTCGATGCCGTCCTCGCCGCACACCGGACAGTCGGGGTTCCGCTGATACGACACCGTCTCGAAGGACATCTCCATCGCGTCGTAAAACAGGAGCCGGCCGGCCAGCGGCTCGCCGGCGGCGAGGAGGAGCTTGACCGCCTCCGTCGCCTGGACACAGCCGAGAGTTCCGGGTAAGACGCCGAGCACGCCGGTCGCCGCGCAGTCGGGAACCGTCCCCGGCTCCGGCGGCTCCGGGAACAGACACCGGTAGCAGGGGCCGTCCGGGACGAGCGTCGTCGCCTGTCCCTCGAACTTGTAGATCGCGCCGTGAGCCACGGGCACCCCCTCGATCCGGGCGGCGTCGTTGACGACGTACCGCGTGCGGAAGTTGTCCGCGCAGTCGACGACGACGTCGTACTCCCCGATCAGCTCGCGGGCGTTCGTCTCGTCGAGCCGCGTCTCGCGCGCTTCCACGTCGACGTCGGGGTTGAGCCGGTCGACGTATCTGGCGGCCGACTCGACTTTGGGCTCGCCGATGTCGCTTTCGCCGTGAATCACCTGTCGCTGGAGGTTCGAGCGCTCGACGACGTCGTCGTCGACGATCCCGAGCGTGCCGACCCCCGCGGCCGCGAGGTACTGGATGACCGGCGCGCCGAGCCCGCCCGCACCCAGCACGAGCGCGCGCCCGTCGAGGAGCCGCTTCTGTCCCTCCGGGCCGACCTCGTCCATGATGATGTGTCTGGAGTAGCGGTCGAGCTGCGTCGCGTCGAGCGAGAGGTCCATGTGGTACCGTGGAGCGTGAGCCGGTATAACCGTGTTCCCGACCGACCGCGGGCGCGGATGCCCTCCTCGCTCCCTCCCGCCGATTCGCAAGAGTATAAATACCGGACCGGCAAAGCTTGCGACATGCAGACGCTGCTTCTCAACGCCGACGACGTCGACGAGAACGCCCGGACGGACCGGGTGATCGAGGCGGTCCGCGGCGCGTTCGCAGCCTACGAGCGCGGCGACGCGATCATGCCGGCGAAGTCGTACGTCGATCTGCCGGAGTACGACGGCGACTTCCGCTCGATGCCCGCGTACCTCGACGTGCGCGAGGCGGACACCGCGGAGTCGACGGCCGACGGCGGCGGGTGGGACGCCGCGGGGGTCAAGTGGGTGAACGCGCACCCGAGCAACCCCGCCGACCGCGACCTCCCGACCGTGATGGGGACGATGATCTACTCGGACCCCGAGACGGGGTTCCCGCTCGCGATCCTCGACGGCACGACGCTCACGATGAAGCGCACGGGCGCGGCCGCGGCGGTCGCCACCGACCACCTCGCGGTCCCCGACGCGACCTCGCTCGGGATCGTCGGCGCGGGCGTCCAGTCGTACACCCAACTGGAGGCGATAGCGGAGGTGCGGGACATCGAGGAGGTCGTCGTGAGCGACCTCGACGAGGAGCGCGTCGCGGCCTTCGTCGACGCCTTCGGCGACCGGTTCGACGTGCGGGGCGGCTCGGTCGCGGAGGCCGGCCACTGCGACGTGCTGTCGACGGTGACCCCCGTCGAAGATCCGATCGTCGATCCCGACGACGTGGGCGCACACACCCACGTCAACGCGATGGGCGCGGACGCCGCCGGCAAACACGAACTCGCCGACGAGCTGCTCGCCGACGCCGCGATCGTCATCGACGACCGCGAGCAGTGCACCCACTCCGGCGAGATCAACGTCCCCTACGCCGCCGGCACCCTCACCGACGACGACATCTACGGCGAACTCGGCGCGATCGTCGTGGGGCGGCTCGCCGGGCGGGTCGGGGCCGACGGCGAACGCCGGGGCGACGACGGGGACGAGACTTCTGCGGACGACGGCCTCACGGGCGTCACCGTCTTCGACTCGACCGGCCTCGCGATCCAGGACGTGGCGGCCGCCCGCGTCGTCTACGCGCAGGCCGACGACAACGACAACGGGTATCCGTTCGACCTGCTCGGTCTCGACGGCTGAGGGGGATAGCCGTCGCCGACTGCCCCGCCGCCGATCGTCGCAGACCGCCGGGCCACGCGCGGACTTTTCACCGTCGGTCCCGTACGCGCCCTCGTGCAACTCGCCAGTGTCGCGGCGCTTGCAGAGAACCGGGTGATCGGTCGCGAGGGCGAGGTCCCGTGGCCGCACATCGAGGCGGACGTGCGGCAGTACCGCGAGCGCGTCGCCGACGCTCCCGTCATCCTCGGCCGCCGCACGTTCGATTCGATGCGCGACGACCTCCCCGGCAGCCGCCAGATCGTCGTGAGCCGCAGCGTCGACTCGGTCGACGTCCCGACCGCGGTCGTCGCGAGCGGCGTCGAGGAAGCGGTCGAACTGGCTCGCGACATCGCCGTGGGTCGGGGTCGCGGATCGTCTATCGAAGCCGACCCGGTCGCGGCCGAGGCCGACCCGGTCGCAGCCGACCCCGACGCGCCGCCGGAGCCGTCACTGGATCCCGGCGGAGCCGACCCCGCGGAGTTCGTCTACGTGCTCGGCGGCGGCGCGATCTACGACCTGTTCCAGCCCCACCTCGACCGGATGTTCCTGAGCCACGTCGACGGCGCGTACGAGGGGGACACGGCGTACCCCGCGTGGGACGACGACGAGTGGGCGGTGGTCGCAGAGACCGACTACGACCGGTTCACGCTCCGCGAGTGGGTCCGCCGCGACGGCGAGCCCTGACCGTCACTCCGCGTCGGCGTCCGCGGTGTGACGCAGCCACCACCGAGCGACGAGTCCGAGGACGAAGACGGTCCCGAACGTGACGACTCCCGTGATCGCCGCGCCGCGGACGGTGCTCGCCCCGGTCGCGATCGCGGTCGTCGACGCGCCGCCGCCCGCGATCGCCGCCGCGCCGGCGATGCCGCCGACGCCGAGACAACAGAGGCTCAACAGACCGACGACCGACAGCGATCCGAAGATGTCGACGTCGCGTCTCATGGTCGCTACGCTCCGCTTTGCGTCTCGTCGGCCGCGTGGCCTTTCGTCTCGTCGTCCGCGTCGCTTTCCCCCGCTGCCGTCCCGCCCGCGCGCTCCGTGAACCCGAACCGCGGTTTGGCGTCGACGACCTCGACGGTCAGCGTCTCGCCGACGGCGGCGTCGGGGACGAAGAGCGAGTACCCCTCGACGTAGGCGATCCCGTCGCCCTCCTCGCCGAGTTCCTCGACGGTCACTTCCAGCCTGTCGCCGGCCGCGACGGGGGCCGTGTTCAGCCCCTTGGCGACGAGGTACACCTCAGAGGAGGAGTCACGCGAGGCGGGCGGCGAGACGGTCCTGAGGTACTGGAACTCCGCGCGCACCTCCTCGCGGAACGCGTCGAGGTCGTCGCCCTGGAACACCTTGACCACGAAGTCGCCGCCCGGCGCGAGCAGCTCCTCCGCCACGTCGAACGCCTGTCGCGCGAGGTGGACCGATCGGGCGTGGTCGAGCCCGTACTCGCCGGTCATGTTCGGTGCCATGTCGGAGACCACGACGTCCGCGCCGCCCTCCCCGACCGCCTCGCGCAGGTAGTGGCGGGTGCGCTCTTCGGTCATGTCGCCGCGGATCGTCTCCACGTCGTGCTCGTCGAACCCGTCGATGCGCTGGAGGTCGACGCCGACGACGGTACCCGACTCCCCGACCTCCTCGGCCGCGACCTGCAGCCAGCCGCCCGGCGCGGCCCCGAGGTCGACGACGGTGTCGCCGCGCTCGAAGAGGTCCGTTTCCTCGTCGAGCTGTTTCAGCTTGTAGGAGGCCCGGCTCCGGTACCCCTGCTGTTTGGATCGGTTGTAGTAGTCGTCTTTGCCGCTCATCGGCACCGCACCCCGCTCCGTGCCGCGGTCCGAGTCCGGATCGCCGGCGAATTCGCGTTCATACGGGAGCACACGTCGCGGAACCGGAAAGATACGTCGAACGGGCGATCGGCGAGCGACTCGCCGACCCCGCGTGACTCGGAAAGATTTACAAGTGGGCTTTCTCTCGTACAAATCAGATTGTCAATGACGGCGAACACGGTTCACGATCGGCTGGCGCTCGCGCGAACGACCCTCACCCCCACGCAGGTGCTCTCCGCCCTCCTCGCGGTGGCGGCGCTCGGCTTCACGCTCGTGATGCTTCAGGAGCCGACGGCCCACGAGGCGATGCACAACTTCCGGCACGCGGCGGGCGTCGTCTGTCACTGAGATGATCGCCGCCTACGTGGTGAACGGCGTCAAGGCCGGCGTCGTCGCCGGCGTCGCGTTCGGGCTCCTCGTGGCGCTCGTTGCGAACCCGCTCGTGGCGTTCGCGGAGGAGCGCGCACAGGTCGAACACGACGCGGGCGCGACCGCGGACGGCCACGATCACGGCAGCGCCGACGCAGGCGGCCACGACCACGGCGGCGGGCTCCCGGCGGTCGTGTCGAACGGGGTGAGCGTGCTCTCCGGCGTGCTCTGGGGCGTGTTCCTCGGCGTCGCGGGGTTCGGCATCGCCTTCTACCTGCTCGAACCGATCGTCCCCGGCTCCGGCGCGGTCCGGAGCTACGTCTTCGGCGGTGCGGGCTTTCTCACGGCCTCCGTCGCGCCGTGGCTCGTCTTCCCGCCCGCGCCGCCCGGCGTGACGCGGGCGCTCGACCCGAACGCGGCGACCCTGCTCTACTGCGGGGCCGTCGCGGCGGGCGCGGTCGCGTCCGTCGCCGGCATGTTCGCCTACGACCGGCTCCGCGACGCCCGCGGCCGGGCGGCGGCCGTCGCCGTCGGGGTCCTCCCGTGGGCGCTTCTCGTCGCCGGCGCGGTCGCCCTCGCCGGCGTGCCGACAGTCGCGACGCCGGCCGGGATGTCGACGGCGCTCGCGAACGGACTGGCCGGGCTCGTCGTGTTCGGGCAGGCGCTCACGTGGCTGGTGCTTGCCGGGGCGCACGCGCGGTTCCACGACCCCGGCGGCGCGGACGCGGGACTGACCGACCCCGGATTCGCGGACGACGCGACCGCGGGGAGCCCGTGAACGAGGAGAGCGCGGCGGTTCGCGACGCCGGCTTCACCGACCACGTGCTGGTCTGTACGAACGCCCGCGACTCGGAGTACGCCGCCTGTGCGGAGGGCGACGCCGACGCGGTCGCCGACGCGGTTCGGTCGTGGCTCCGCGACCGCGACGTGTTCTGGTCGCGCGTGTACGTCGCCGAGACCGGCTGTCTCGGACTGTGTAGCGCCGACGGGGCCGCGGTCGCGGTCCACCCGCGCGGGCGGTGGTTCACCGAGGTGACGCCCGCGGACGTCTACGAGCTCATGGCGGACGTGTTCGGCCCCGACGCGACGGACCTCGGCCGCGGACCGTCTGCGTCCTCGGCCGACGCCGACTGACCGGCTCCCGTCTCCGACGCGGATCGTCGGCGCGACACGGCCCGAGTTCCGCCGTCCCCGCGGACGCGTACCGACCGGTCTGTGCGCCGTAATTCAATATAACTTTTCTTAGAACAACCCAAATTGTTATTACGCGGGCTTCCTCTCGTGGAACCGATGCCTCGAACGCCGTCGACACGCCTTCCCCACGACGCGAAAGCGGGCCCGACGAAGCCCGAAATCAGAGCCGTGACCGTATCGAAGCTGGGTCTCACGCCCGAGGACCACTTCGTCGAGGTCGGCTCGTGCACCGGCGCGGTGACGATCGAAGCGGCCCGACGCGCGGGCCGCGTCACCGCGCTTGAACGCAAGCCCGATCGGCTGGCGGTGACGGAGAAGAACCTCGCGGCGAACGCGCCCGTCGACGCGGACGTCGACCTCGTCGAGGCCGAGGCACCGGACGGGCTCCCGGACGACGCGGACGCGCTGTTTCTCGGGGGGTCGCGCAACTTCGAGGCGGTGCTCGACCACGCGGTCGAGACGGGCGTCTCCCGGGTCGTGATGAACGTCTCGCGGCTGGAGGTCGCCGGGCGCGCGGTCGAGGCGTTCCGCGACCGGGGGATCCTCGGCGAGGTCGTCCAGTTTCAGGCGAGCCGCGGGTACGAGCTCGCGGGCGCGACGAGCTTCGACTCGGACAACCCGGTGTACCTGATCGCGGGCGGCGTCGAGAGCGGCACGGGCGACGAGCCCGAATCGGCGCCCGACGCGCCGGGCGCGGGAGGTGACGCGTGACGCTGTACGGGGTCGGCCTCGGTCCCGGCGCGGCCGACCTGATCACGCTCCGCGGGAAGCGCGTCCTGGAGTCCGCCGACACCGTCTACACGCCGGGACGGCTCTCTCGGTCGGTCGCCGTCGAGCACGTCCCCGAGTCGCGGCTCGGCGACCTCGACTTCCCGATGACGCGCGACCCCGACGAGCTCCGGCGCGCGTGGTGCGAGGCCGCCGACGCGGTCGCGCCCGTCGCCCGCGACGGCGACGCGGCGTTCGTCACCCTCGGCGACCCGAACGTCTACTCGACGTTCGGCCACCTCCGGCGCACGCTCGACGCCTTCCACTCGGACGTGGGCGTCGAGACGGTTCCGGGCGTCTCGGCGACGACCGCGTTCACGACCGCCCTCGGCGTCGAGGTCGAGGCCGGCGCGGGGCTGGCGCTCCGCGAGGCGGACGCCGGGAAATCGCCGACGGGACCCGATCGAATGGTGCTGTTCAAGGTGACCGACGCGCCGGCGACCCACGAGGGGCTCGTCGCGGCCGGCTACGAGGTGACGTACGGCCGCCGGCTGTACATGGAGCAGGGCGAGACGGTCGTCACCGACGACCCCGAGGCGATCGCGGACCGCGACTACTACACGCTCGCGTACGCCCGCCGCCCCGACGCCGGAGAGGAGCCGGCGACCGCGGCGTTCGCGGAGGTGGGCGACGCGTGAGCGACGCGCTCCCCGACCCCGCGACCGAGGTGTTGGACGACCGCGAGGGGATCCCCTTCGTCGGTGCCGGCCCCGGCGACCCCGGACTGCTGACGGTGCGCGGGCGGGCGCTCCTGGCCGACGCGGACCTCGTCGTCCACGCGGGGTCGCTCGTGAACAGCGAGCTATTGGACGCCTTCTGTGACCACGCCGAACAGGTGAACTCCGTCGGGAAGGACCTCGAAGAGCTGATCCCGCTGATGCGGGACGCCCACGAGGCGGGGCGGACGGTCGTCCGACTGCACTCCGGCGACCCGTCGATCTACGGGGCCGCCCTAGAGCAGATGGACGCGCTCGAATCCGAGGGCATCTCCACGTACTTCGTCTCGGGCGTCACCTCGGCGTTCGCCGCGAGCGCGACGCTCGACACCCAACTGACGCTCAACGAGGTGGCGAACCACGTCGCCTTCACCCGGCCGCAGGGGAAGACGCTTGACCCCGAAGAAGATCACATCTCGGAGTTCGTCCGGATGGGCGACGTGACGACCTGCATCTACCTCGGCACCCACGCGGTCCGCGAGACGATGGACCGCCTGCTCGACGACGGCGTCGACCCCGACACGCCCGTCGCCGTCGTCTACCACGCCTCGTGGCCCGACGAGGACGTGATCTCGGGGACGGTGGCCGACATAGCCGACGCGGTCGAGGAGGCGGG
Organism: Halorubrum salinum; assembly: GCF_024494575.1. Lineage (GTDB taxonomy): Archaea > Halobacteriota > Halobacteria > Halobacteriales > Haloferacaceae > Halorubrum > Halorubrum salinum. Next base: position 224,027 of record NZ_JANHDO010000004.1, on the reverse strand, counting down.
CTACCGCGCCTCGGCGCTCGTGGTCATCGGCGAGGCCGTCACCGGCGGCGGCTACGAGCGCTCCTACCTCTACGGCGACTGGGCGAACGGCGGAGGCGAGGACGAGCAGGAGCGAGACGCAGAAGTGAGCGAAACAGACGCGGACGACGACGCCGACGCGATCACGGAGGAATCCGCACAATGAGCACCGACGACGACACGGCGACGGCATCGAGCGACGCGAACGACGACTCCGGCGGCGGGCACTGTTCGACCGCGGACTCCGACGGCGAGGTGGCGGAGACGCTCGGGATCGTCACCTTCGAGCGCAAGCGCGACACGGCCGAGGAGATCAAGGCCGGGCTCGCCGACCGCTACGAGCGGATCGACCTCTTGGAGTACCACGGCGACGTGTTCGCCGAGCACTGGGGCGAGTACGACGTGTTCTGCGGGCTGATGGCGAGCGGCATCGCGATGCGCAAGACCGCGCCGCTCCTCGACGACAAGTGGGAGGACCCCGCGGTCGTCGTCGTCGACGAGGAGCTGACGTGGGCCATCCCGCTCACGGGCGGCCACCACGGCGCGAACCAGGTCGCGGACGACCTCGCGTCGCTCGGCGCGGTGCCGGCGATGACGACCGCGAGCGAGGCGGCGGGCAAGCAGGGCGTCGAAGAGCGCGCGAAGGCGCTCGACGCCCACGTCGTCAACGGCGACTCGACGGTCGCGACGAACCTCGCCGTCCTCGACGACGACCTCGGCCCGGTCGCGCGCCTCGACGGGCCGCGCGCGGTGCTCGTCGGCGACGACGTGACGGTCCTCAAACGGAACAGCGACGCCGACGAGGGAGTCGTCCTCGGGACGGGATCGGTGTCGGGCGCGACCGCCGAGCAGTTCGAGGCGGCGTGGTCGCTCGCGCTCGACGCGGCCGACGCCGACTGGAGCGACGTGGAGTTCGTCGCCACCGGCACCCGCAAGGAGGAGGAGCCGGGGCTGCTCGCGGCCGCCGAAGAGCGCGGCCTCGGCGTCGTGAGCTTCGAGAAGGAGACTCTCGAAGCCCACGAGGGCCCGACCCCGTCCCGCTCGAAGGAGCTGATCGGCTGGCCGGGGATCTCGGAGGCGTCGGCGATCGCCGGCGGCCGCGACCACGAGCTCGTCGTCGAGAAGATCGGTTACGAGGACAGCGTCACCGTGGCGGTGGGGCGATGAGCGACGACGGGACGGGTGGTGTGCTCCCCGACTCGCGTTCGGCCGCCGGCGGCGACCCCGCTGACGACGCGCCGGAGGGGTACGGCACGCTGTACGTCGTCGGCATCGGCCCGGGGCTGCCGGGCGAGATGACCGAGCGCGCCCGGCGCGTCATCGAGACGGCCGACTGCGTGATCGCCTCGAACCTGTATCAGGCGTTTCTGCGCGACGACGGGACGCTCCCGCCGGAAGACGAGCAGGCGGAGGCCGACCAGGAGCTGGTCCGCTCGTCGATGGGCAAGCAGGTCGAGCTGGCCCGCGAGGCGTTCGAGCGCGTCCGCGACGGGCAGGACGTGGCGCACGTCTCCGGCGGCGACCCGAACGTGTACGGCAAGTCTGACCTGCTGTTCACGATGGCCGAGGCGGAGGCGGCGACGGACGTGCCGATCGAGATCGTCCCCGGCGTCACCGCGGGGCTGAGCCTCGCGGCGACGCTCGGCGCGCCGCTGTCGAACGACTTCTGTACGGTCTCGCTGTCGGACAAGTGGCGCGGCTGGGCGGAGATAGAGGAGAAGCTCCACGCCGCGGCGACCGCCGACTTCGTGATCGTCTTGTACAACTGCTGGCGCGACTACGAGCGCGCGATCGAGGCGATCCGCGAGGCGCGCCACGACGACGTGCCCGTCGCCATCGTCAACGACGCCGGCCGCGGCGACGCCGGCCGCAACGTCGACGGCGAGACGTACACCCTGACGACGCTCGGCGAGGCGACCGAGCACGACGAGGAGGTCGGCGGGATGGGCACCTCCATCCTCGTCGGCACCCACGAGACCGAGGTCTGGGAGAACGACTACCGCGACTACCTCGTCACCCCGCGCGGCGGGCGTGACGTGGAGGACTTCTAGCGACCATATCAACACAATGAGCGACACCACCTGCGGCGGTTCGACGGACGAGGAGGACAGCACGGACGACACCGAGACGAGCGCGTGCGGCGCACAGACCGACGGCGGGGCGGCCGCGGAGGCCGGCTCTTCCGCCGGCTCGTCGGAATCGGCGTGCGGGGCGTCGTCGACTCCCGCGGGCGACGACGCCGACGCGAGCGGGGCGAGCGCCTGCGGCGGCGGCGCGTCGAGCGACACGAAAGAGAAAGTGGCGGCGACCGTCGACGAGTTCGACGCCGACCCCGGGCGGCTCGTCGCGGTCGGGCTCGGTCCCGGCCACGCAGAGGGGATGACCGCGCGGGCGAAGGCGGCGCTGTCGGACGCCGAGCACATCGTCGGCTACACCACTTACATCGACCTCATCCCGGACGAGATCACGGAGGGGGCAGACGAGCTGTACGACACGCCGATGTGCGGCGAGGTCTCGCGCACCGAGGAGGCGATCGACCGCGCGCTCGCCGGCAACGACGTGGCGATCGTCGGCTCCGGCGACCCCAACGTCTACGCGCTCTCGGGGCTCGCACTGGAGATCCTCGAATCGAAGGGCGCGACCGCCTCGATGGTCGACTTCGAGGTCGTCCCCGGCGTCCCCGCCGCGCAGTCCTGCGGGGCCCGGCTGGGCGCGCCGCTCGTGAACGACTCCGTGTCGGTGTCGCTGTCCGACCACCTCACGCCCATGGAGGAGATCGAGTCCCGGCTCCACGCCGTCGCCGGCGAGGGGTTCACGATCACCATCTACAACCCGTGGAGCCGCAAGCGCCGCGAGAACTGGGAGACGGCCTGCGAGATCCTGCGGGAGCACCGCGACGACGACACGCCCGTCGGCATCGTCCACGGGGCCGGCCGCGACGACGAGGCCACGGAGATCACGACGCTCGGCGAGCTGGAGGCGTACGGCGAGACCGACCTCGTGGACATGACGACGACCGTCGTCGTCGGCAACGAGGACACCTACGTGTGGGACGGCCGGATGGTCACCCCACGCGGCTACGAGAGCAAGTACGACTACTGAGATGAGCGAACGCTACACGGTGACGGTCGACCGCGACGCCTGCGACGGCGTGTTCGCGTGCCTCGTCCGCGACCCCCGGTTCGTGGAGGACGACGAGGGGCTCGCGGGGATCGACGCCGACGACGCCGAGTCGGTCGAGCGGACGGCAGCGAGCGTGAGGGCGACGTTCGCCGACGACCGGATCGCGGACGCCGAGCAGGCGGCCGCGGCGTGCCCGCTCGACGCGATCACGGTCGCGGAGGGGGACGGCGAATGAGCGGGCGCGCGGACTGGACCGACGCCCCGCTGCCGACGGCTCCGGACGATCTCCTCGCTTCGACGCCCGAGGCCGCGTACCTGTGGGGCCGCGTGGCCGCCGACGGCGCGATCGACGGAGACGAGGTGCGCGTTCGGGTCGGCGGCGCGCCGGCGGCGGAGCGGGTCGCGGCGCTGTTCGGCGCGCGAGACGTGGACCGCGAGCGCGAGGTGACCGAACGCGAGTACGCCCACGACACCGACGTGACCCGCACGAGCGACGAGTACGTCGTCGCCGTCGAGACGCCCGCTGCCCGGCGGGCGGCCGCGGCGTTCGGACTCCCGACCGGCGGGGTCGACTCCGGCGGTGACGCCGACGACGCCTCGGACATCCCCGACGGCGGCTACCGCTTCTCGGCGCTCGCCGACCACCGCCGCCAGCTCCTCCGCGGGCTGATCGAGGGCTGCGGGACGGTGTGTTACAAGTCGGACGCGAACGCCGTCGGCATCTCCGTCGTCCACGACGACGAGGCGCTGCTCGCGACCGTCAGGGCGCACCTCGACGCCGCGCCGGTCGACGCCCCCTACGGCGATCTGAACGAGTCGTCGTCGGGCGGGTACTGGTTCGGCGTCGACGACGACGTCGGCCCGGCCCTCGGCGAGTGGCTCTACGAGGGGAGCGGGGAGTCCGGACTGTTCGCGCCGCAGCGGCGGACCAAGACCGAAAAGAGCGTCGAGCGCGTCGGCGAGGGGGAGCGCGCGTGAGCAGCGAGACCGCCCCGACGCCGGCCGCGCTCTCGGACGAGGCGGTGCTGCTCGTCGGGCACGGCTCGCGCCGCGAGAAGTCGAACGAGCAGGTGCGGACGCTCGCGGCCGACCTCGAGTCGCGGCTCGGGATCCCGGTCGACGCCGCGTTTCTCGAACTCGCCTCGCCCGCCATCGACGAGGCGATCGCGGGGCTCGCGGGGAGCGTCTCGCGCGTCTCGGTCGTCCACCTCTCGCTTTTCGCGGCGAGCCACGTCAAGAACGACGTGCCCCTCGCGGTGAAACGGGCGCGGGCCGACCACCCCGACCTAGAGATCCGCAACGGCTCGCACCTCGGCGTCCACTCCGCGCTGCTCGACCTGCTCGACGACCGCGCTGCGGCCGTCGAGCGCGAGCTGGGCGTCGACCGCGCCGACGACGAGGTGGTGGTCGTGCTGTGCGCCCGCGGCTCCTCCGACCCCGACGCCAACGCCGACGTGCACAAGCTCGCGCGGCTGCTGTACGAGGGCCGCGAGTTCGCCGACGCGCGCGCCACGTTCATCGGCGTCACCGACCCGACGCTCGACGAGACGCTCCACCGCGTCGCTCGCGGGCGGCCGGACGCGGTCGTCGTGGTGCCGTACATGCTCGGCGACGGCGTGCTCACGGGCCGGATCAAGGAGGGCGCGGAGTCGTTCGACGCCGAGTACCCCTACGTCGACGCGGCCCCGGGCGAGCCCCTCGGGACGGACCCGCGGCTGCTCGACGTGCTCGCGGACCGCTGGCAGGAGGCCCGGACCGGGAGCGTCGAGATGTCCTGTGACACCTGCAAGTACAAGGTCGAACTCGACGGGTACGAGGCCGACGAGGGGGGCGCTCGCGCCATGCTGCGCGCGATGACCCACAGCGCGGCCCACGCCGACCGCGAGGACGTCGACGACGACCCGCACGCCCACGACGCGCCCGCGAACCACGTCGCCGTCTGCACGAACCAGACCTGCGCGGCCGCCGGGTCTCCCGCGGTGTTGGAGCGGCTCCGGCAGGCCGTCCGCGACTCCGACGCCTGCGACGCGCGCGTCACGCGGACCTCCTGTCTCGACCAGTGCGGCGACGGCCCGATGGTGGCCGTCTATCCCGACGGCGTCTGGTACGGCGGCGTCGACGAGTCCGACGCGGACCGCATCGTCTCCTCGCACCTCGACCGCGAGCGCATCGTCTCCGATCTCGTCCACGACACCCTACAGTAACATGAGCTGCCACGAACTCGAAGCGCTACGACTCGGCTTAATGAACGTCCTCGGCACCGACGACCGCGCCGCGCGCGAGCACGCCGAGAAGGAACTGGACGGCGAGCTCGCGGGCCCCATCGAGGGGCTCGCGACCGCCGAGACGCTCGACACGCTCCGTCGCCACCTCGACGCCGCGCTCGTCGACTTGGAGGAGGAGGTCGCGACGCTCGACGCTGATGACCCCGAGGCCGACTACGTCCGCGGCCGGCTCGTCGCCGTCCGCGACGCGGAGCGGAGCCTCGCCCGCCTCGCGACCCACGGCGACGACCTGCTCGACGGGCTCGGCGAGACCCACCACGACCTCCACGATGCCTTCCCCGTCGAGGAGTGAGGGCGAGGGCGACGGTGACGACCCCGGAACGACCGCCGACTCGCGGACCGACGCCTCGACGACCGATCCCTCGACGACCGATCCCCCGCGGATCGACCCCGCGCTTTCCGCCCACGCCGTCGCTTCGCTGGGCGAGATCGATCCCGGCGGCTCGCGTCAGCGGGGACGCCGCTCCGCGGTCGCGCTGACCGACGAGGCGGTCGTCGTCGGCACCGCCGACGGGGACCTCCGGGCGTTCGAGCGTGACGACGACGCCGGTCGCGGCGAGAGCGACGCGCTCCGCCACCCCGCCGAGGACGACACCGCCGGCGAGTTCGCCCCCGAGCGCTGGCGGCTCTCCGGCGACGAGCCGGTCGTCGCGCTGACGCCGTTCGACGACGGAGTTCTCGTCGGCACTCGGGGGGAGCACGGGTTCGTCCGCCTCGTCGACGCAGACGGCGACGAGCGCTGGCGGCTGTCGACGGCGGACGACGTGGGGCCGCCCGCGAAGGAGACGCGCTTCTGGTACCCGTTCGTCGCCGCGATCGAGACGCACGGCGACCGGGGGTACGCCGCCGCGCGACGGTACGAGCGTCGAGAGACCGAGGGCGACGCGACCGCCCGCCGCTTCGAGAGCGTCGTCTACGCGATCGACCCGGACGGGACCGTCGCGTGGCGGTACGCGGCCGCCGCCTCTCCGATCGCGGTGGCGGCCGACGGCGACCGGGTCGCGGTCGCGTACAACCGCTGTCCCGAACCCGACGCCCACGACGACGGGCTGGTCGCGCTCGACCCCGAGACGGGCGAGGTCCGCCTGCGGTGGGACCCGCGCCGCGCGCCCGACGCCGGCGGCGAGCGCGGCGATCCGGACGCGGCCCGGCCCGTCGGCGACGTGGCGCTCACCCCGGGCGGCTACGCGGTCGCGAGTCACGCCGACTACCGCGGCTATCTGCTCGACCGCGACGGGACGGTCCGGGCGTCGGTCGACCTCGGCACGCCCGTCGATCGGGCGCGCGACGGCGGCGACGCGGACGCCGACGCGCCGACGGACCGGGTGTACGCCTACCCCAACCACGTCCACGCCGGCCCCGCTGGCGTCGCGTTCGTCGTCGGCAACACCTTCCCCGAGGAGGGCCGCGAGACGGCCGCACGCCACCCCGCCGAACACACCGCCGTCGGCGTCGACCTCGCGGGCACGGAGCGCTGGCGCGCCGACGTGGGCGGCTTCGCGCACCACGTCGCGGGGACCGACGACGCGCTGGCGGTGCCGGCGGCACAGCACTTCCGGGACCGCGACCCGTCGGTTCACGGGGTACGCCTGTTCGACCTCGGAACCGGTGCGGTGTCGGCCGCGGACACCGACGGCGTCGCGACCGCGGTCGCGCTGACCGACGAGGCGGTCGCGGCGGTCGAGGAGCCGGTCGCGTACCACGACGGCGACGGCGACGAACGCGGCGCGTATCAGGTCCACCGCTGGCGGCGGTGACTCCTCGAAGCCACCGGGCCGCTCCCGGCACCTAGCTCCGTGCTATTTTCCGGCCGTTCCACCGAGTTCCCGCTCGACCCGCTCCGCCGACAGCGACGACAGCGGGACGCGCTCGCCCCCCGTCGAATCGAGGAGCGTCGGGACGACGCCACCGGCGTCGCCCGCGTCGACGACGAGCGTTCGGTCGCCGGCCTCGCGGAGTCGCCCGCCGGCCTCCCGGACGGCCGCGGTCGGCCGCTCCGAGGCGTTCGCGCCGCCGTCGGTGACGACGACCGCGAGCGACGCGTCGGCGTCGGCGCGCGCGATCGCGTCGGCCGCGGCGTCGACGCCGGCCGCGAGCGGGGTCCGGTCGCCCGTCGGAAGCTCCTTCAGGTGGCGCGCCGCCCGCCCCACGTCGTCCGTCGGCGGGAGCAAGAGGCCGGCGTCGTCGCCGGCGAACGCCACCAGCGCGACGGCGTCGCGGTGTTCGTAGGAGTCGCGGAGCAGGTCGATCGCCGCGCCCTTGGCCGCCCGCATCGGGCCGCGCATCGAGGCGGAGGCGTCGACGGCGAAACAGACGAGCGTCTCGGCGTCGCCGGCGCGGACGGACCGCCGGAGGTCCCGCTCCTCGACGCTCCGGCCGCCGCGCTCGGCCGCCGCGCGGACCGACGCGCCGGCGTCGACCCGGTCGCCGGAGCGCGCACGCTCGGTTCGGACCCGCGGACCGGTCCCTCGCGTCGAGGGAGCCGCGCTCGACCGCCCGTCGCCGTCCCCTCCGGCCGTCGTTCCGGCGTCGGGCGTCTCGATGTCGGGCGCGACCGCGTCGCCGACGCCGACCCGGTCAGACCCCGGTACCAGCGGCGTCGCCTCCGCGGAGTCGTCCGCGGACTCGTCCGGGTCGTCTCTGGAATCCGTATCCGGGTCGTCGCCCGCGGAGTCAGCCCCGCTGCCGCTCTCGTCGGCCGTCGTTTCGGGCGGTTCGGGGTCGCGTCCGCCGTCCGGGTCGCGGTTCGGTCCGTCGGGTGCCCCGCCGTCCGCGTCGCCGTCGCTGTCCTCGCCTTCGTCGCCCGCAGTCTCGGCCGGCGCTTCTTCGTCGCCGCCGTCCGCGTCGCCCCTGCCACCCTCACTCCTGCCGTCGCGGTCGCCCGGGCCGCCTTTCCCCTCGCCGTCCGCTGCTTCGCCGCCCTCACCGGCCTCGCCGTCCGTCGTTCCGTCGGCGTCCTCGCCGGCGTCTCCCTCGCCCGCGTCCGGTTCGTCGCCGTCGTCCCCGAGGTGGTCGTCGATCAGCTCGTCGGCGTCGGCGGTCTCCTCGAACGGGTCGGTACGCAGGCGGTGCGGCAGCGCCAGCGACGCGGCCTCGCGCACGTCGCCCTCGATCACGCGACGGCGACCGTCCAGCGCGGCGAGGGTGCGGGCGCAGCGCGCGGCCGCGATGTCCGCCCGGTGGCCGTCGACGCCGGCGTCGCGACACAGTTCGACGAGGTCGCGGAGGAACGAGTCTGGGAGCGTCACCGAGCCGAGCCGACCGCGGGCGTCGCCGATCGCTGCGGCGGGATCCCCGAACGCCGGATCGTCGGCCGTCGCGCCGGTCTCGTCTCCCTTGTCGCCCGCCGCGTCGTCCTCGCCGCTCTCTCGGGTCGCGTCGCCGCCGCTCCGGGCGGCCGCTCCGGCGTCTCGGCCGAGCGCCCGGTCGACCACCGCCATCCGATCTTCGGTCGCGTCGAGCCCGGTCACGTCGACGGCGAGGTCGAACCGGTCGCGGAGCTGCGGCCTGAGCGCGCCCTCCTCCGGGTTCATCGTCCCGATAAGCGTGAACTCGGCGGGGTGGGTCAGCGAGACGCCGTCGCGCTCCACGGTGTTCACGCCGGAGGCGGCCGCGTCGAGCACCACGTCGACGAGGTGGTCGTCGAGGAGGTTCACCTCGTCCACGTAGAGGACGCCGCGGTTCGCCCGCGCCAACAGCCCCGGGTCGAACGACGCCTCGCCGTCGAGCGCGTCCGCGACCGACAGCGATCCGACGACCGCCTCGCGGGTCGCGCCGAGCGGCAGCGTGACGAACGGCGCCGGCCGGGTCGCGACCGGGAGGCTCGCCCGCCGGCGACACGAGGGACACTGCCGGCTCGCGTCGCCGGGCGGACAGCCGTACCGACAGTCGGCGACCACGCGCCGCTCGGGCAGGTACGACGCGAGCGCGCGTGCGAGCGTCGACTTGCCGGTCCCCTTCTCGCCGCGGACCAGCACGCCCGAGAGGTCGTCGTTCGCGCCGACGGCCGAGAGCGCCCGCTTCAGTTCGGTCTGACCGACCACGTCGCCGAACTCCGCGGTTCGCGTCGGTGGGTTTTTGTCGCTGCCTTCATCAAGCACAGTTGACTTACAGCAACGAGGATTTACAAACCTTATGACGACACTCGGACTCTACACGGCGACGGAGAACGAACTCGGGTCCGTGGCCGCCGCCGCGGGCGAGACGGACGCCGACCTGCTCGCGCGCTCGAAGGGCGACCTCGACGACCCGGCCGACGTGGACGCGTTCCTCTCGGCGGTGGTCGAGGCGGACGCCGCGGCGGTCGTGCTGTGGCTCCACGGCGGCACCGACAGCATGCCGGGCTACGAGCGGGCGACGGCCCGGCTCCGCGAGGCGGGGATTCCCGTCGTCGTGAAGGCGACCGGCGACGCCTTCGCCGCCGAGGACACGACGGCCGACGACGCGGTCGCATCGAGCGTCCGCGCGTACCTGGAGCGCGGCGGGACCGCGAACCTCGCGAACCTCCTGCGATATCTGGCCGACACCTACGGCGCTCCAAGCGACGCCCCGCCCGAGGGGTACGCGTACGACGAGCCGGTCGCGCTCCCGTCCGAGGGCGTCTACCACCCCGACCACCCGGGCGCGGGGTACGAGGAGCTGGTCGCGACGTTCGACCCCGATACGCCGACCGTCGGCGTGTGGTTCTACGAGTCCCACTGGACGCACGAGAACACGCGGTACGTCGACGCGCAGGTGCGCGCACTCGAAGAACGCGGGGTCGACGCGCTCCCGATCTTCTGTGAACCCGCCGGCGACGAGGACGGCTGGGACGCCGAGCGCGTCACCGACGAGTGGCTTCTCGACGCCGACGGCGACCCCGTGGTCGACGCGATGTGCTCGTCGTTCATGTTCGCGCTCTCGATGGACGAGCGCGGCCGCGACGCCGACGACGAGGGCGCGAGCGCGCAGGACGTGTTCTTGGACCGGCTCGGCGTCCCCGTGCTCCAGACGGTGACGACGATGCGGTCGCGGTCGCGCTACGCGGCCAGCGACACCGGCGTGATGGGGTTCGAACTGGCGCTGTCGGTGGCGCTCCCGGAGTTCGACGGCAACGTGATCACCCACCCCATCTCCGGAAAGGAGCGCGCGGACGACGCGGCGGGGATCGGCTCGGCCCCGAAACAGCACTACCCGATCGACGACCGGGTCGACCACGTCGCGTCGCTCGCGGCCAACTGGGCGCGGCTCCGACACTGCCCGACCGACGAGGCGCGCGTGGCGGTCGTCCTCCACAACTACCCGCCGAGCGACGACGGCATCGGCACGGCGTTCGGCCTCGACACGCCCGCGAGCACCGCGAACCTGCTCGGAGAGCTCGACGAGCGGGGGTACGACCTCGGAGCGGGCGAAACGGGAGCGGCGGGCGCCGGCGACGCCGAGGCGGGCCCCCCGACTGACGGCGCGGCGCTCATCGACGCGCTCACCTCGCAGCTCACCCTCGACGACCGCTGGGTCGCGCCCGAGGACGTTCGCGAGCTGAGCGTCGACACCGTCTCGCCCGCAATCTACCGAGAGTGGTTCGACGGCCTCGACGACGGCTTCCGCGAGGCGGTCCTCGACGAGTGGGGCGACCCGCCCGACCGCCCGTTCGCGATCCCGGGCGTCGAGTTCGGGAACGTGCTCGTCACGGTCCAGCCCCCGCGCGGGTTCGGGATGGACCCCTCGAAGGTGTACCACGACTCCGACCTGCAACCCCCCCACGACTACGTCGCCTTCTACCGCTGGCTCCGCGAGTCGTTCGACGCCGACGCGGTCGTCCACATGGGCACCCACGGCTCGCTGGAGTGGCTCCCGGGCAAGACCGTCGGACTGGACGCGTCGTCCGCGCCCGACCAGCTAATCTCTGATCTCCCGAACGTCTACCCCTACGTGATCAACAACCCCGGCGAGGGGACGCAGGCGAAGCGCCGGTCGTACGCCGCCGTCGTCGACCACCTCACGCCGCCGATGGCGAACGCCGGCACCTACGACGACCTCGCGGAGCTGGAGGAGCTGGCGAACCAGTACCGCGAGGCCGGGACGACCGACGCGCGCCCCGACGACGGCGAGCGGCTCGAACGCCGGATCCGGGAGACGGTCGACGAACTGGACCTCGCGGTCGAGCTGGGGATCGACGGCGAGATAGAGCAGAAGGCGGACGTGCGCGGCCCCGACGAGGCCGGATCGACGCTCGCGGAGGGCGAGGTGGCGGGCGCAGACCTCGCCATCGACGACCTGATCGAGCGGATCCACGCGTACCTGACCGACGTGAAGACCACTCAGATCCGGATGGGGCTGCACACCCTCGGCGAGCCGCCCGCGGACGACCGGCTCGTGGAGTATCTCGTCGCGCTCACCCGGTTAGAGAACCCCGGCGCGCCGAGCCTCCGCGAATCGGTCGCCGGCGTGCTGGGAGTCGACTACGATCAGATGCGCGAGCGCCCCGGCGCGTACGACGATGAGCTTGGTATGACCTACGCGGAGGCGGCCGACCGCGTCCACGAGGTGAGCTGCGACCTCGTCGCGACGCTCGCCGAGCGCGGCTTCGACGTGCCGGAGTCCGAGCGGGAGGCGGGACCGGACGACGAGGTGAACATGAATCTGCTCGTCGTCGACGTCGACACGATCGGCGACGCCCGGGCGCGGTCCGGCGCGCACGACGACCTCCGCGAGGCGCTCGCGTACATTTGCGAGGAGGCCGCCCCGCGCGTCGGCGGCGCTCGCGCCGAGGTCGGCAACGTCGCCGACGCACTCGCCGGCGAGTACGTCCCGCCGGGCGGGAGCGGCGCGCCGACCCGCGGCGGCGTCGATCTCCTCCCCTCCGGCCGGAACTTCTACACGCTCGACCCGCGGAAGGTGCCCGCGCGCGCCGCGTGGGACGTGGGCCGGGAGGTCGCGGAGGGCGTGTTGGATCGACATCTGGATGACGAAGGAGCGTACCCCGAGGAGATCGGCGTCGTCGCGTGGGGGACGCCGACGGTCCGGACGCGCGGCGAGACGATCGCGCAGGTTCTCGCGCTGATGGGCGTCGAGCCGGTGTGGTCCGACGCCGGCCGCGTCGAGGACGTGGAACCGATCCCGCTGGAGGTGCTTGACCGGCCGCGGATCGACGTGACGACGCGCGTCTCCGGGCTCTTCCGCGACGCCTTCCCCGCGGCCGCGGGCGTGATCCACGACGCGGTCGACGCCGTGGTCGACCTCGACGAGTCCCACGCGATGAACTACGTGAAGAAACACGTCGAGGAGGAGACGGAGGAGCTCGCGGCCGCGGGCGTCGACGACCCCGAGTCGGCCGCGACGCACCGGGTGTTCACCACGACGCCCGGCGGCTACGGCGCGGGGACGAACAAGGCGGTCGACGAGGGCGAGTGGGAGGACCGCTCCGACCTCGCCGACGTGTACACTCAGTGGGGCGGCTACGCGCTCGGCAAGCGCGGCCGCGTGACCGAGACGCACGACGCCTTCGAGCGCCGGCTCTCCGGCGTCGAGGCGACCGTGAAGATCGAGGACACGGACGAGCAGGACGAGTTCGACTCCTCGGACTGGTACGCGTTCCACGGCGGGTTCATCACCGCGGTCACGGAGCACGCGGGCGAAGAGCCCGCCTCCTACGTCGGCGACTCCGCGGACCCCGACGACGTGCGCGTCTACACCAACGAGGAGAAGGTCCGCAAGGCGCTGCGCTCGCGCGTGCTGAACCCGCGCTGGCTCGACTCGATGGAGGAGCACGGCTACAAGGGCGCGGGCGACCTCTCCTCGACGGTCGACGTGGTGCTCGGCTGGGACGCCACCACCGGCGTCGTGAGCGACGCGCTCTGGGAGGCCGTCGCGGACGCGTACGCCTTCGACGAGGACCGCCGCGAGTGGCTCTCGGACGTGAACCCGTGGGCGCTCGACTCGATCACCGACACGCTTGGAGAGGCGATAGACCGCGGGCTGTGGGACGCCGACGCGGAGACGGAAGAGCGCCTGCGCGACCTGAACCTCCGCGCCGAGGGGGCGATCGAGGAGCGCGAATCGCGGGGCGACGCGGACGCGCTCGCGGGCCGCGCCGGCGACGACGACTGATCTGACCACCATCACCTCATTCCGACCACCATCATCTCATCATGAGCGACACACCAGAGACACCCGACGCGACGGCAACGACGCCCGAAACGGCCGATGACGGCGGCTCCGGCGACCGCGAGGCGTACGCCGACCTCGGAGCGACGACCGAGGCGGCGATGGACATCGCCGAGACCAGCATGGACCGCGTCCACGAGCTGGTTCCGCAGGAGACGCTCGCGGACCGCCTGCGCGCGAAGTCGGTCCACGCGACCGGAGATCCGGAGTTCCAGCACCTCGTTCGCTTCATCGGCGCGGACGAGAGCGAACCGGTCCGCGCGGGCGCGAGAGCGGTGCTCGACGAGCGGCCGATCGTGACCGACATCACGATGGTGAAAGCCGGGATCACCGGCCGCGGCCACGACTGTGCGGTGCGCAAGGCGATCGGCAACGGCGCGGAGCTGGCCGCCGAGACCGGGATGACCCGGACCGCGGCGGCCGTGCTCGAACTCGACAGCGAGGGCGTCTACGACGGCGCGATCGCCGTCGTCGGGAACGCGCCGACCGCGGCGCTCGCGCTCGCCGACTGCATCGAGGACGGCACGCGGCCGGCGGTCGTCGTCGCCACGCCCGTCGGCTTCGTGAAGGCCGCGGACTCGCGCGAGCGGCTCCGCGAGGTCTGCGCCGCACACGGCGTGCCCGCCGTGACCAACGTGGGCCGGCGCGGCGGCAGCGGCCTCGCCGCCGGGCTGACGAACGAGCTAGTCCACGTCGCGAGCGACGCCCGGGAGGGGGAGATCGACCTGTGACCGGCGACGACTCCGACGGCTCCGACGACCCCGTCCCCGACCTCCCCGACTCCCCGGCCGAGGCGGCGAGCGCAGCGCCCGAGCCGTCGCGACGCGACGCGGAGTCCGACGGTGAACCGCCGGTCCACGCCGTCGGGATCGGTCCCGGCAACACCGAGTTCCTGACCCGGCGCGCGGGGCGGCTGCTCCGCGAGGCGGACGTGGTCGTCGGCTTCGAGACCGTGGTCGAGTTCGTCGCCGACGAGACCGACGCGGAGCTCATCACCTGCGGGTACCGCGACGAGCCCGCGGCGCTCGGCCGGTTCGCCGCCCGCGTCGCCGACGGCGCGCGCGGCGTCGCCGTGCTCATGGGCGACCCGAACCACTCAGGCTACCAGTTCCTCGGGAAGGTCGAGGCCGCGGTCGACGCGCCGGTCCGCGTCGTCCCCGGCATCTCCTCGGTGCAGATGGCCGCGAGCCGCGCCCGCACGCCGCTCGAAGACTCGGTCTTCGAGACGCTCCACGTCAGAGGCGACCTCTCGTCAGCGCTCGCGCGCCTCCGGGAGGCCGTCGGCGACCGCCACCTGATCGTGATCCCGCGGCCGTACGACTGGATGCCCGAGGACGTTGCGGCCGACCTCGTCGACGCCGGAGCCGACCGGACCCGCGAAGCAATCGTCTGCGAGCGGCTGACACACCCCGACGAGCGGATCACTCGGACCGACCTCGGAACGCTCGCCGACGGGGCCGGGGGCGACGGCCCCGACGACACCGCCTTCTCCGACCTCTCCGTGCTCGTCGTTCGCGCGTGAGCGGCGACGGGGCGGGGACCGATCAGCGGGAGGGCCCCTCGTCGACTCGACGACTGCCCCGGAGCCGACCGCCCGACTCGCCGTCTCTCTCCGTGACGACCTCGAACCCGAGGTCGCGATAGAACTCCTCCAGTTCGGCGTCGAACTCGGCGGTGACGACCCCGACTTCCGGGTCTCGCTCGGCCCGCCGAACCGCGGTCGCGACGAGCGCGGAACCGATCCCGCGACCGCGACGCGACCGACGGATCGCGACGGCGTCGACGTGGAGCTGTTCCGGCCCCCGTCGCACCGCGACCAGCGCGCCGACGACCGCGTCCGTCCGATCGAAGCTCGCCACCAGCGCGTCGCCGCGGTCGACTGCGTCGTCGAGGGCCGCGGCGTCCGTCTCTAACATCGCGGCGTCGAGCACGCGAAGGACGTCGAGCCGGTCGTCAGGAGTGGCGGGTTCCACAGCGAACCCGTCGGGAGGGTCTCGCGGCGGACCGCCCGGATCGCGCTCTCCGCTCACGCGTCGTCGCCGGTCGCGGCGTGCGACTGCGCCGGTCGGTCGGTCGAGCCGCCCTTGATCAGCCGCAGGAGCTTGACTTCGTCGGCGTCGACGACGCGGTCGCCGGGGACGGGCGAGCCGTCGACGAGCGCGGACGCCTCTTGGGGATGGTAGCCCGCGGCGCGGATCAGGTCGTCGTAGGTGGCGTCGTCGGGGAGGTCGATCCGCTCCGTCTCCCCGCCGACGACCCGCACGCGTACGTTCATCGGCGGCGCGCCTCGACGCTGCTGGGCACGGCGATTACCCGTCCAGCTCCTCGCGGAGCAGCCCGTTCACGTCGCCGGGGTCGGCGCTGCCGCCGGTCGCCTGCATCACCTGCCCGACGAGGAAGTTGATCGCGCCCTCGTCGCCGTCGCGGTAGTCGGCGACCGCGTCGGGGTTCTCCTCGATGGCGGCTTCGACCGCGCTCTCGACTTCGTCGCTTTCGGCCTTGCCGAGCCCCTCGCGCTCGATGACGGTCTCGGGGTCGTCGCCCTCGTCGAGCATCTCGCGGAGGACGACCTCCTCGGCGTTCTTCACCGTCAGCTCCTCCGCCGCGACCAGTTCGATCAGGCGCGTGAACTCGCCGAGCCGACCCTCGACGTCCGTAATCTGCATCTCTCGGTAGTTGAGCTCGCCGAGGAGGTTGTCCGCGACCCACGTCGCGGCGAGGTCGGGGTCGAACTCGCCCGCGATGTCCTCGAAGAAGTCCGCGACCGCCTTCGTGGAAGTGAGCTTCGAGGCGGCCTCGCGGTCGAGCCCGTACTCCTCGCGGAAGCGCTCGCGGCGGGCGTCGGGAAGCTCCGGGATCGCGATCCGGTCCTTCCAGTCCGCCACCTCCAGCGCGGGCAGGTCCGCCTCGCGGAAGTAGCGGTAGTCCTTCTCGGCCTCCTTCGAGCGCATCGAGACGGTGACGCCGCGCGCCTCGTCCCAGTGTCGGGTCTCCTGTTCGATCTCGCGGCCGCGCCGGAGGACGTTCTCCTGTCTGGTGACCTCGTACGCGAGCGCCTGCTCTGCGCCCTTGTGACTGGAGATGTTCTTCACCTCGGCGCGGTTGGCGGCGGCGAGCGCCTCGTCGGTGATGGTCCCGTCGTCGGCGACGTCCTCCTCCGATACGAGCGAGACGTTGGCGTCGACGCGCAGGCTCCCGTCACGGGTGGGGTCGAAGACGCCGAGATACTCCAGCACTTCCTCCAGCTTGGCGAGGAAGGCTCGCGTCTCGGCCGGCGACCGGAAGTCCGGCTCGGTGACGATCTCCATGAGCGGGGTGCCCGCGCGGTTGTAGTTGACGAGCGTGTGCGTGGCGTTCTCGATGGAGCCGCCGGCGTGCTGGATGCTGCCGGGGTCCTCCTCCAGGTGCGCGCGGGTGATCCCGATGGTGCGCGTCTCGTCGTCGGCGCGGACCTCCAGCTCGCCGGCCTGACAGATCGGCGCGTCGTACTGGGTGAGCTGGAAGTTCTTCGGCAGATCGGGGTAGTAGTAGTTCTTCCGGTGGAACGTCGTCGTCTCCGGGATCTCGGCGTCGATCGCCTTCCCGATCTTCACCGCGGCCTCGACCGCCCCCTCGTTGAGGACCGGCAGCGCGCCCGGCAGCCCGAGACAGGTCGGACAGGTGCGCGTGTTCGGCTCCTCGTCGTCTCCGGGCTCCGTCGAGCAGCCGCAGAAGATCTTCGTGTCGGTCTCGAGCTGGACGTGGACCTCCAGCCCGATCACGACGGTTCGCTCCGCCGTCGCGGCCTGCGTACTCATTACCGACCCGTTGTGAGCGGGCCACCTAAATCGTGTCGGGACCGCTCTGGGGACGTTGCTAAACCCTTATCAGCGCGCGGGTGGGACGAACGGGCGTATGAGCGACCTCCCGGACGACTTCGACTGCACCCTCACCAACTGGGAGTACATCTACGGGCTCTGCCGCAACGTCTCGAACGCGGTGAAGCGCGCCGACTTCGAGCCGGACGTCGTCGTCGCGCTGGCGCGCGGCGGCTGGTTCGCGGGCCGATGTATCTGCGACTTCCTCGGGCTCGACGACCTGACGAGCCTCAAGATGGAACACTACGTCGGAGCCGCGGAGAAGACCGACGAGCCGCAGATCCGCTACCCCATGCCGGAGGGCTCGGTCGAGGGGAAGAACGTCCTGATCATCGACGACATCGCGGACACGGGCGGGTCGATCCGTCGGGCCGAAGAGTACGTCGAAGACCGGGACGCGGGCGACGTGCGCACCGCCACGCTCCAGCTTCTCGGCACCTCCGAGTTCCAGCCGGACTTCGTCGGCGAACGGCTCGAACAGTGGACGTGGGTCGTCTACCCGTGGAACTTCGTCGAGGACATGATCGACCTCACCGAGGGGGCGATGGAGCGCGCCGACGAGACCGTCTTCGACCGGGAGGCCATCCGTCACTACCTCGAGGAGTATCACGGTATCGGCCGCATCGAGATGGAGGTCGCCCAGCCCGACCGGCTCGGCGAGGTGATCGAGGAGATGGTCCGGCGAGACGTGGCTGCGCCCGTCGGCGAGGACAGCTGGACCCTCGCCGAGTAGCCCGCACTCGACGATGGACTCGGACGACTCCGCCGCAGACGGTGACGAAGACGCGCTCGACGCTCTCTGTGACGCCTACGCGCTCAAAGACGAGCGGCGCACGGGGTGGCAGCTCCGCGGCGTCGACGCGCCCGAGTCTGTCGCCGCCCACACGTGGGGCGTCGCCTACCTCGTGGTGGCGCTCGGCGACCGCTTCCGCGCCGACCTCCCGGGCGTCGACCTCGACCGCGCGCTCCGGCTCGCGGTCGTCCACGACGTCGCCGAGGCGGAGACGGGCGACGTGGCGACACGCGCGGACTCGACGGCCGAGCCGCCGGACTCGGACGCCAAGGAGGCGGCGGAACGCGAGGCGATGGTCGCCCTCGCCGGACCGCTCCCCGATCGCGTTCGCGACGCGTGGGAAGAGTACGAGGTCCGCGAGTCGCCCGAGGCGGTCCTCGTCAAGGAGTGCGATCTGCTCGACGTCTGTCTACAGGCCGTGGTCTACGAGCGCGGCGATCGGTACGACCCCGCCGCCGGCGACCCGGACGCGTTTCACGAGTATGACGACCTCGACGAGTTCTTCGCGACGACCGAGCCGCGGATTCGGACCGACACCGGCCGCGACCTGTTCGAACGGCTCCGAGAGCGGTACCGGATCGCTCGGGACGAGTGAGCCGCCACAGCCGCGGCGGGGTTCGACGATCGTCGTATACTCTAAACGACGTTTGTAGGCCTTCTACGGCCATATTCCGCGCGTATATGGTAAAATGGTTAACGGGGGAGGTCGTCACGGGACGTGAGAGCTTTCACCACGCATGTCCGAGAACACTGACCTTATCATCGTCGGCGGGGGGATCAGCGGGGCGTCGCTTCTGTACACGGTGGCGAAGTTCACCGACGTCGACGACGTGACGCTGATCGAGAAAGAGCGGGAGATCGCGGCGGTCAACTCCCACCGGACGAACAACTCCCAGACGCTGCACTTCGGCGACATCGAGACGAACTACACCCTTCAGAAGGCCGAGGAGGTCAAGGAGGGCGCGGAGCTGCTCGCGGGCTACCTCGAAGGCACGGATCCGGACCGCGAGATGCACAGCAAGCGGAGCAAGATGGTGCTCGGCGTCGGCGACGAGGAGGTCGAGAAGCTGGAACAGCGGTACCGCGAGGAGGGGTTCGGCGACCTCTTCCCGAAGCTGCGCGAGATCGGCCGCGAGGAGATCGAAGAGCTGGAGCCGAAGGTCGTCGAGGGGCGCGACCCCGGAACCGAACTCAAGGCGCTCCAGACGCCCGACGGGTACGTCGTCGACTACGGCGCGGTCGCGCGGTCGTTCGTCGAGGACGCCCGCGAGGAAGACGGCGTCTCCGTCCACCTCGGGACCGAGGTAAGGAACGTCGACGAGGGCGGTGACGGGTTCACCGTCGAGACCGACGACGGCGACTTCGCGGCCGACGCCGTCGTCGTCACCGCCGGCTCCCACAGCCTCCAGTTCGCGAAGGAGATGGGCTACGGCGAGGACCTGTCGCTTCTGCCCGTCGCGGGCAGCTTCTTCCTCGCCGGCGACCTGTTGAACGGGAAGGTGTACACCCTCCAGATGAAGAAGCTCCCCTTCGCCGCGGTCCACGGCGACGCCGACGTCCACGACGACGGCGTCACGCGGTTCGGCCCGACCGCGAAGGTCGTGCCCGCGCTCGAACGCGGCGAGATCTCGACCGTGAGCGACTTCGCCGACGTGTTCGGACTCAACGTCTCCTCGGTCCTGAGCTACGCCAACATCCTCGCCGACCCCATCCTCTTCCCGTTCGTCGTACGGAACCTCGCGTACGACGTCCCCGCGCTCGGCAAGCGCGCGTTCCTCCCGCACGTCCAGAAGGTCGTGCCGACCGTCGAGGTCGACGACATCCAGCGCGCGAAGGGGTACGGCGGCGTGCGCCCGCAGATCGTCGACACCGAGAACAAGACGCTCGACATGGGCGAAGCGAAGATCGAAGGCGACGGCATCCTGTTCAACATCACGCCCTCCCCGGGCGCGTCGACGGCGCTGAAGAGCGCGATGACCGACGTCCAGACCGTGCTCGACTTCTTCGACGGCGAGTACGCGTTCGACGAGGCCGCCTTCCGCGACGAGACGATCGAGAACTTCCCCCGGCTCGACGAGGAAGGTGAAAATTCTGCCGCGTCTGGTGCAGACGGATCGTCCGCTGACGACGACCCCATCGCCGCCGAAGCCGACGACTGAGTCCGTACGCCCGTTCTCTTCGTTCGTTCGCTTCGCTCGCCGCGGAGTCGTGCCGCGAGCGATATCGGTAAGTAGTGCCGTGATGACGGACACACAATGACCTCGGACGCCGGACCGTCCGCCGCCGACCGACCCGCGTCACCGCTCGTCGACCGTTGGACTGCACTCGACCGGGGCTGGCAGGCGCTCGTCCTCGGATTAGGTATCGTCGCCGTTCACCTCGCGATCCAGTTCGCGGTCGGCTCGCTGTGATGCGGCGCGCCGCGATCGCCGTCGACGTGGTTCGACCCTACCTTCCCGGGTTCGCGCTGCTCGTCGCCGGCGCGCTGCTCGCGAACGTCGTCGCCGGCGCGGTCGACGGCTTACAGCCGCTCGTCGTCGCCGTCGGCGTCGGCGCGCTCGTCGGCAACACGGTCGGCACGCCCCCCGCCGTAGAGCCGGGCGTCAGCGTCGACAAGCTCTTCTTAGAGACCGGGATCGTCCTCCTCGGCGCGGCGGTGGTGGTCGAGGAGTTCGTCGCGGCCGGACCGACCGTCCTCGGTCTCGTCGTCCTCGCGGTCGCGGGCGGGCTCCTGCTCGCGGAGGCGATCGCCCGGCTGCTGTTCCGGCTCGACGGCGCGACGCCGTCGCTTCTGGCCGCCGGCGCGAGCATCTGCGGCGTCTCCGCCGTCGTCGCGATCGGTCGCGTCCTCGACGCGCGCGGGTCGGCTATCACCTTCGCGGCCGCGACCGTCCTGCTCTTCGACGCCGCCACGCTCGTCGCGTTCCCGCTCGCCGGCGAGTGGCTCGGCCTGACGAGCCGCCAGTTCGGCGTCTGGGCCGGCGTGAGCATGTTCTCGACCGGCCCCGTCGCGGCCGCGGGCTTCGCGCACTCCCCGGAGGCGGGCCAGTGGGCGACGGTGACGAAGCTCGCGCGCAACTCGCTTCTCGGCGGCGTCGCGATCGCGTACTCGCTCGCGTACACGGCCCGGTCGGCGACCGATCCGGGCGTGCGTCGACTGTGGTCGGAGTTCCCGAAGTTCCTCCTCGGGTTCCTCCTCGTCGCGGCGGTCGCGAACAGCGGCGTGCTCTCGCCCGCCGCGCTCGACTCCATCGGCCGCGTCTCGGACGCGCTGTTCACGCTGGCGTTCGTCGGCCTCGGCCTCTCGATCCGGCTCCGGGAGATGCGCGAGGTCGGCGGTGCGGCGGTCGGGGCCGTCTTACTCCACCTGCTCGTCGTGAGCGCGCTCGCGCTCGTGGCGGTCCAGTGGTTGCTCTGAGCGATTCACGCCGCATAAGTACCGAGCGGCCACACTCCCGTCATGAGCACAATCGGCTTCATCGGCGGCAGCGGCATCTACGAGGCGCTCCCGCTCTCCGACGTGCGCGAGGTCGAGTACGACACGCCCTACGGCGAGCCCAGCGACGCGATCACGATCGGCGAGTTCGGCGACACCGGCCGCGAGGTCGCCTTCCTCCCGCGGCACGGCTCCGACCACGGCGTCTCGCCCACGGACCTGCCGTACCGCGCGAACATGTACGCCTTAAAACAGGCGGGCGTCACCCACATCTTCGCGTCGAACGCGGTGGGCAGCCTGAAAGACGAGCTCGAGCCCGGCACGCTCGTCGTCCCCGACCAGATCTACGACCGGACCAAACACCGCGACCTCTCCTTCTACGGCGACGGCGTCGTCGTCCACCAGCCCTTCGCGGACCCGTACAGCCCCGAACTGGTCGACCACCTCACCGCGGCCGCGGAGTCGGCGGTCGGCGGCGACAGCGACGCTGACGACGGCGACGCCACGCCCGTCGTGAAGGGCGGCACCTACGTCTGTATCGAGGGGCCGCAGTACTCGACGCGCGCGGAGTCGACGTTCTACAAGTCGCAGGGCTGGGACCTCGTGGGGATGACCGCGATCCCGGAGGCGAAGCTCGCGCGCGAGGCGGAGATCGCGTACGCGACGATCGCGGGCGTCACCGACTACGACGTCTGGAAGGAGGACAGCGAGGTGACGCTCGCGGAGGTCCTCGAAAATGCCGAGCAGAATCAGGCGGCGATCAAAGCCGCCGTCGAGGAGGCGATCCGGACGCTCCCAGCGGACTTGGTGTGTGAAGCGCACACCGCCCTCGACGGGACCGTCAACACGCCGACCGAGGCGATTCCCGAGGAGACTCGCGAGCGCGTCGAGCCGCTGCTCGGCGAGCACCTGTAACTCCGCTGCGGCCGGTTCCGCGAACACTAGCGTTATTCGGGTGAGCCACGTACGACAACGTGGTATGTCACAGCAAGGCGTTCAAGAGGAGCTGTACGTCGACCAGTACACGCTCGGGCTGGTCGGGCCCGATCAGGAGTGGGCCGGGACGGTCGCGGACGGGGGCACAGTCACGACGTACACCCCGCCGGGATGTTGGGGGCCGATGGTCACGCCGTCGTTCCGCGGCGGCCACGAGGTGACGCGTCCGATCCGCGTCGAGGGCGCGTCGGTCGGCGACGCCGTCGCCATCCACATCCGCGACGTCGAGGTGACGAGCATGGCGACGAGCACGGGGTCGATGGCGGAACGAGAAGGCGCGTTCGAGGACGACCCGTTCGTCGACCACCGCTGTCCGGAGTGCGGGACGACGTGGCCCGACTCGGTCGTCGAGGGCACCGGCGAGGACGCGATCCGCTGTGCCGAGTGCGGCGCGAACGCCTCCTCGTTCGGTTTCGAGTACGGCTACACCGTCGCGTTCGACCACGAGAACGCCGTCGGGATCACCCTCGACAAGGAGGGCGCCCACGAGCTGGCGCTCGACGCCGAGCGGGTGATGGACATTCCCGAGAACGCCCGCCAACACCCGATCCTGCTGTACGAGCCCGACGGGATGCCCGGCACGCTCGGCCGCCTCCGGCCGTTCATCGGCAACATCGGCACGACGCCGTCGGTGACGATGCCCGACTCGCACAACGCGGGCGACTTCGGACAGAGCCTGATCGGCGCGGACCACGACTACGGCGTCGAGACCGCAGAAGACCTCAACAAGCGGACCGACGGCCACATGGACATCCCCGAGGTGCGCGCTGGCGCGACGCTGATCTGTCCGGTCGACGTCGACGGCGGCGGGGTATACGTCGGCGACCTCCACGCGAACCAGGGCGACGGCGAACTCTCTTTGCACACCACCGACGTGAGCGGGACCGTCACGTTCGACGTCGAGGTGATCGAGGGGCTCGAACTCGACGGCCCCGTCCTGTTGCCGAACGAGGAGGACCTGCCCTTCATCAGCAAGCCGTACAGCGACGACGAGATCGAGGCCGGGAACGACCTCGGGGCGGAACACGGCGTCGACGTGGAGTCGGAGATGGCCCCGATTCAGGTGGTCGGGTCGGGGGGGACCGTCAACGACGCGACGCAGAACGCCTTCGACCGCGCCGGACAGCTGCTGGACATGAGCGAGGGCGAGATCCGCGCGCGGTGCACCTTCACCGGCGGCGTCCAGATCGGTCGGCTGCCGGGCGTCGTCCAGCTCGACATGCTCGCGCCGCTCGACCTGCTCGAAGACCGCGGACTCGACAGTGTCGTCCGCGAGCAGTACGGGCTCTGAATACAGAGAGTATAGCCAGCACTTGTTATCGAGGAAACAGACTATTCAACGCCCGACAGCTAGAAAGCTGAAGCCGTTGACCTCACTCGTTTTCGAGCGCGTCGTAGATGTCTCGGTTCGCGTCTCGATCGCCCGCCGCGACTCGGCGGACTAGTTCCCGTCGGATATCTTCCATCACTTCGTCGAGCGGGGAGCTGGATTCCACTCTGTCCTCGGTCGCCATATCTCACCTGTCGTCCCGAGCGCCGTTAATCGTTCGGGTCCGACGAGTCACCGGTCAGTTCGTCCACCCCGAACCTGATGAGATCCTCACGCCATTCCTCGATTGCGCCGGGGAGGTCGATCGCCTTGGTATGTGAGCGAAGGTATTCGATGACTGCAGCTTCATCGACGGCGGCTTCGTCAGTACCGAATTGCTTGAGAATCGACCTGATTTCGTCGTCGTATTCGAAGCGGTATCCGTTGAGGAAGTAGAACACGACCGCCGTGTTGAGCGCAGTACGCTTGTTTGCGTCCACGAACGGGTGATTCGCAACCAGCAGTCGAAGCAGATGGTACACCTTCTCGTGAACCGTCTCTGGTGCTGTCCCAAAGCGACCCGCTTCGATGTAGTGCAGAGCGAACTCGATATCGCCGGAGTTCTGGATTCCGGTATGTGTGTCAGAATACTCCGACACGATGTCATCATGGATGGTGCAGACATCGTCGACGGAGGGATACCAGAATGAGTCAGCCATTCGATTTGCTGTTGCGTCCGTGCCGGTGTAATCTTTGTTCTGTATGATCTTTCATCTGTGATCGCGATTCCGGCGCCTTCAGACACCGGAAGATGTCAATCTCCTCCGAGCGGGATCGTCAGCCGACCGTCCTCGCGTTCGACGGGTGTCCCGTAAGGCCGCGAGCGCTCGGCGACGGTGTCGCGGACCCACGTCGCGACCTCGCCCTCGGCGAGCGTCGCCGCCTCGTCGACGATACGGATCGGGACGACCTCGATCTCGTGGAGGTCGCCGTCGCGCACGGTCAGCTCGAACAGCGCGCTGCGTTTGTTGTGGACGCCCTGACGATCGATGTAGTCGACGTAGTCGTCGACGAAGTCGCCGGCGTCGTAGATGATCGGCGACCCGTCGTACACCTCGACGCCCTGCAGCACGTGCGCGCTGTGCCCGTGGACGACGTCGACGCCGCGGTCGACGAGGAACCGACCGAACCGCTCGTGGACGGCCCGCGGTTCGGTCTCCCAGTTCGGCCCCCAGTGCAGCGAGGCGACGATCAGATCCGGCTCTAGGGACTCGACGCCGTCGAGCACGTCGTCGACGAGCGCGCGCGTCCCCGGACGTCCGGGGTCGAGCGTCGCGTACGCGGTTCCCGGATCCTCGTCCGTCGCCGCGAACGCCGCGGACTGATCGGTGAGCCCGAACGCCGCGACCCGCACGTCTCCCGCCTCGAACACCGCCGGTTCGAGCGCCGTCTCTCTGTCCGTCCCAGCGCCCGCGTGGGCGATGTCCGCGTCCGCGAGGTGCGTTTTCGTGTCCCGAAGTCCCTGCTCACGATAGTCGAGAATGTGGTTGTTCGCGAGCGAGACGAACGACGCGCCGGCGGCCTCCAAGGCGGGTACCGCGAACGCGGGCGGCGCGCGGAAGTAGTACGTCTTCTCGGGCCAGCGCTCGCCGCGGTCGGAAATGCACCCCTCCAGATTCGCGACGAGCCCGTCGAGCGCCTCCAGCCGCGAGAGCGTCGACCCCCACACGCTCGTCGTGTCGATATTTTCGTCGGTGACCCAGCGGTCGGTGACGCTCCGGCCGAGCATCAGGTCGCCGACGAACCCGATGTGGGTGTCGTCATCGGCGTCGCCGCCGGCGGTGTCGTCTCCGTTTTCGCCCGCCTCGCCGGCACCGGTCCCGCTCGATCCCGAGGGGGTAGCCGAACATCCGGCGAGACCGACAAGTCCCGCGGCTCCGGTACCGCCCGCGGCCAGCAGGCTCCTGCGCGTCTGCATCGACCGGCCGTTCGCCGGGCGCAGATTTCAACCCACCGGAGCGGTCGGGTACAGCGGCGTCACTCACCGGCGGCGTCGTTGGTCACCCGCACCACCTGCTTGCCGATGTTGTCGCCCGCGAAGAGCCCGAGGAAGGCGTCGGGCGCGTTCTCTAGGCCGTCGACGACCGTCTCTCGATGTTCCAACTCCCCGGTTGCGACCCATTCGCCGAGCCGCTCGCTCGCCTCTTCGAACCGGGTCGCGAAGTCGCTCACGAGGAGCCCTTGGACTTTCGCGCGCGGCGCGATGATCTGCGGGAGCTTCCGCGGTCCCGTCGGCACTTCCTCGTCGTTGTAGTGGGAGATCTGCCCGCAGACGGCGACGCGCGCATCGAGGTTCAGTCGCGTGAAGACGGCGTCGGTGATCGGGCCGCCGACGTTGTCGAAGTAGACGTCGACGCCCTCGGGCGCGGCCGAATCGAGCGCGTCGCGGTAGTCGCCCGTCGTTGTGTAGTTGATCGCCGCGTCGAAGCCGAGATCATCGGTGAGCCAGTCGGTCTTCTCGTCCGTGCCCGCGAAGCCGATCACGCGGCAGCCGTTTCGTTTGGCGATCTGGCCGACGACGGAGCCGACCGCGCCCGCCGCGCCCGACACGACGACGGTGTCGCCGGGCTTGGGCTCGCCGACCTCCAACAGGCCGAAGTACGCCGTCCGGCCGGGCATTCCGAGCACGCCGAGGTACGCCTCGGGGTCGGCGACGCTCGGGTCGACCGGCGCGACGTCGGCGGCGTCGAGCGTGGCGTAGTCGCTCCACGCCCCCTCGCCCGTCACGAGGTCGCCCGCGTCGTAGGCGTCGCTCTCGCTCTCGACCACTTCGGCGACGACGCCGCCTCGGAGTGCGTCGCCCACACCCCACGGTTCCGCGTACGACTCGGCGTCGCGCATCCGGCCGCGCATGTATGGGTCGACGGAGAGGTACCGAGTCCGAACGAGGAGTTCTCCGGGGTCGGGAGCGGGCACGTCCGTCTCGCGCAGTTCGAAACAGTCCAGGTCGGGTTCGCCGTCCGGTCGCTCGGCGAGAATCCACTCGCGGTTGGTGGTCGTCACGGCCGCAATTGGACAGGGTGGGAAAATAGCGTTTGGACACCAGCAGCACGCGGGTCGTTCTCCCCGGCAACCGGAGTGGACCCCGACGCTCAGTACTCGATCGCCGCCGAGTACCGGTCCAAGACGAGCACCAGCGTCGCGCCTACGAGCGCAGCGAGCGCGAACCGCGGCGCGGCGGCCCGCCAGGACTCGCCGCTCTCGGCCAGCCGGACCGACACCTCGACGACGGGGGCGCGCAGCGCGCCGACCACGAGGCTGACGAGGAAGGCGAGCGTCGCGGCGCGGGCGCGTTCGAGGGCGTAGCGCACGGCGTGCGCGATCGTGAAGAGGCCGACGACGCCCCCGGCGAGGAACGTCGCGACCGGTGGCAGCGTCTCGACGAGCGCGTCGGTCCCGTTGCCGAGCGCGAGCGCGGCGAGCCCGTCGATCGCCCGGCCCACTGTCCCGGACATGTACTCGTACTGGCCGAGCACGACCAACAGGAGCGACCCGGAGATCCCCGGGAGCACCATCGCGCTGACCGCGACCGCGCCGGCGACGAACACGATCGGGAGGGGGTTCCCGAGCGACGTCGCGGCCGCCCCGGAGGCGAGGAACGCGAGCGCAAAGCCGGCCAGCGCGGCCGCCTTCCGGCGCGGCGTGTCGAGCGCGACGTCGCCGAGCAAGACGGCTGCAGACGCGGCGATCAGGCCGAAGAAGAACCCGTAGGTGGCGACCGGGCGCGTCGCGAGCAGGTAGTCGACGCCGCTCAACACGACCACGACCGCGGTGGCGATGCCGGCACCGAGCACCAGCAGGAACGCGCCGTCGACCTCCCGAAATGCGGCGCGCGCGTCGGGGAGGTTCGCCGGACGGACGCCCGCGAGCACGCGTCGGATGCGGTCCGGGTCGACCGCGGTGACCGCCGCGATCAGCCGCTCGTAGATCCCGACGATCAGCGCGATAGTACCTCCAGAAACGCCGGGGACGGCGTCGGCGCTGCCCATCGCGATCCCCTTCAGGTACAGCGTGATCCAGTCGCGGCGGTCACTCATGTGCTACCACGGTCGTGTGGGGTGCGGAATGCGGCTCGTGCGGGACAGATTCGTACGACGAGATACTCATGCAGTACAGTCGGCCGAGTGATAAAACGGGTGGACGCGGGGTGCGGCGGAGAGCGGTGTTACGCGCTCGCAGACGCGGAACGTGCGGATGCGCCGACGGCGAGCGCATCGCTCGCGGTCACCGCGTTCGTCGTGTTCGTGTCGTTGCCGGTGGTTCCGTCACTCGATCCGTCTCCGGCGTCGCCGCCGTCACTACCGTCCTCGCTCCCACCGCCGAGCGTCGTCTCTTCGAGTTCGACCGTGGCGGCTGTGTCATCTGCCCCGACGACCTGCCCTTCGGTCACGTTCACCGTGCCCGTGAGCGCGCTCGCGGTGCCGTTATCGATCGAGAGGCCGGTCGAGAGCTGGTACGGGCCGGTCGCGCGAACGCTCGTGTTCGTGTAGCCGTTCTCGGGGCCGAACTCGTCGTAGCCCGTCGTCGAGTACGGCACCGTCAGCTCGAAGTTCCCGCTGTCGTCGGCGGTCGCGTACTGCGTGTACGTGAACGTCCGCCCCGAGGCCTTCTGCATCTCGACGGTCGCCGTGACTTCCTGACCGGGCTCCGCGCCCGAGCCCTCGATCGTCGCGCCGGGGACGCGTTCGAACGTCTTCACCCAGTCGTCCTGGAACGCCCGCAGCGCGTTCTCGCCGAGCGCGCTCTGGACGTTGATGCCGAGCTGCTGGAGGACGCTCACCTGCAGCGCCGAGGGCGACTGCCCCTGCGACTGGCTGGCGTGGACGAGCCGCGTGTGTTCGAGCGCCTCGATGCGCTCGGAGGGGACGCCGCCGACGCCGCCGACCTGCGCGCTGCCGTCCTCTTCGACGAACGCGCGGGCCTCCTCCATCGTGTCGAACTGGCGGACGACCGCGCTCGTGTTGCTCGGCGCGACGGAGATGTCGATCCGCTCGCCGCTCGCCGCCCGTGCGGCCTGCTGGTTCCAGTCGACGACGACCGGCCGCGGCTCGACCGCGCTGCCGTGGTGTTCGTACAGGCGGATCATCTGGCTCTCGTGGTAGCGCTGGGTGTTCACCTGCATCAGCGTCCGGAACCCGCCCTGCTCGGTCTGCTGGTAGAGGACGCGGTTGAAGTCCTCCGTCGTCTCGTTGCCCGAGTAGAAGGTGACGGGGGCGTTGAACTTGGAGTTCGGCGACGCCATCTGCCGGTCGACCATCACGTAGCGGGTGTGTTCACCTTCGGTGCTCTGACTTGCGAGCACCTCGCGGGCCTCCTCCTCGCTCGGTGCGAGCAGGTAGTTCGCCGCCTCGTCCGCGTTCTGCTGGAACGGGTTCGCGTTCGGGATGCGCTCTGCGCGCGTGGTGATCCAGTGGCCGTAGTCCCACCACGACTGCACGCCGTACGCCCCGTCGGGATACTCGAAGTCGCCGTCAGCGGGGCGCTCGTAGGTGCCGTAGTACTCCATCGCGTTGTCTGCGCCCTCGAGTTCGCCCGGCGTGGGCGTCTCGTCGTTCATCCACTGGAGGCTGCCGTCCCACTGTGTGACGCTTCCGGGGCCGGTGGAGTTGCCCGCGGTCCAGACCGGCGTGGCGACGCCGACGAGCGGCACGATCAGGATCGCGATCACCGCGAGCGCGGTCATCACCTGCCACCCCTCGATGTCGCGGAGCGCCGCGAGCGAGGTGAGGTCGATCGCGTCCAGCGTGACCTGCAGGAAATACGCCGCGCCGACCGCGACGATGACGGCGAGGTAGTAGTTGAACCGGGTCTGGGTGAACGCCGCGCTCCCGATGAACGCCGCCCACACGACGAAGTACAGCTCTTCGGCGTCGTACTCGACGAGGAACGTCGCGCCGACGAGCAGGGCGGCGGCGAGCGCGAGGCCGACCACCTGCCAGCTCACGCCGACGACGCCGCCGATGGTGTCGTAGAGTTGGGGGACCGCGTAGACGGAGCCGACGACCGCGAGCGCGGCCGGGATGTAGAGCGTGTGGTTGGTGTCGTCAGAGCGGTAGAGGGGGCGCGCGACAATATAGAGGATCGCCGCGAGCGCGAGGAAGAAGGCGAGGCCGTATTGGGAGAGAACGAAGTTCGCGAAGGAGGCGTTCTGGAGGGGCGGTTGGGCCTCGCCGATCGTGCGGAAGGTGGCGCGGGCGCTGAAGCCGACGAAGTTGAGGAGATTGTTCGTGAGTGTTCCCCAGAGCGACGGAAGCGCGAGCCAAATGACTCCCGCGGACGCGAGGATGAGCCCGCCGACCGCAGGCGGGTAAGTCGTGGTATCGAGGTCGCGCGACTCCCACTGGCGAGCGAGCCACGCGAGGAACACTGCGCCGACAGCGACGCCGAGCGGGAGGACGACTTGGAGGAGCGATGTCTGGCTGGGCGAGAACGAGAACGTGTCGAGCGGAATCAACTGCATTAGACCGGTAAGCGCCATCGCGACTGCGCCGGCGAACGCGATCGGTTCCGGGCTCGTTCCGTGGGCAGTGTCACTCGTGATCTTGACGGCGAGGAAGACACCCGTGAACCCAACCATGAGGACGGCTGGCGGCCACGTCCAGATGTAGAGTCCGAGTGCGACACCGGCGGCCGCGGCGTACACGAGTGGCCGCTTCAGAGTGTCCCAGTCTTGATCGACGACCAGTTCCCAAACGAGAGCCTCGTGCTCTGCAACCGCGAAGGCGACGAGGAACGCGAGGACGGCAAGGCTCTGGAAGAACACCTCCGCTGCGCTGTGGTCGGGAAAGCCGACTAGAGAGTAGCTGAAGAACGTCCCTGGGAGGAGCGCAAGCACGCCGGCACCGACGATAGCGGCTGGCCGAGAGACGAAGCGTCTCGCAATGAGGTACGTGGGAATCGAGACGAGCGATCCGACGATGGGAGACATGACGAGCATGACCTCCTCGGGACCGCCCATGATCGGACCGGCGATCCAGATACTGATAGCCATGATATGGTCCCAGAGAGTACCGAACTGGCCGACGTAGTTTCCGATGGGGAAGCCAGTCCACGGATCGAATGTCATCGTGTTCGGCCAATTTTCGAGAAGGTAGTTCGTCTCGCGAAGGTGATACCATGGGTCGTTCCCACGGAAGTACACCTGTCCGTCCACGACGAAGTTACCGTACGACTGGAGTCGCGTCCACAGCATAGCGGCGAGTACGCCGAGAAGTGCTGGAACGTGATACCAGCGTTCGAGGAGATCGAGTGGGGACACACTCGAATCCTCGGACGAGTCTTGTTGCTGGCTCATTACCGAACAGGACTTGGAAAACGTGCTTAAGGCTTGTTATATAGGTGGCAAATAAGCCAAGTGAGCCTAAGACGCCAAAAGTACAGACAATCGGTACAGGAGATCGATTGGTGCTACGTTGACGGAAATTAAACACCGGGAGGTATCTAAACGCTATCGGTTGTGCGTTGAGTGTCTTCTGTGACGGATGAAATGAAACACAATGCTTATTCGGTGATTCACACAACTGAGATCTATGCAGGTCTCCGTGATTGTCTGTACCTATACGATGGATCGCTACGAGGTGTTCACGGAGGCCGTGACAAGCGCGTTGTCACAGACATACAAGCCAATCGAGATCGTGTTGGTCATTGATGGGAACCTCGAAGTGTACCAACATGCCGTTGACGACTTTGGTCACCACGAGAACGTAGTCGTGCACAACAACGAGGAGAATCGTGGAATCTCCTACAGTCGGACGAAAGGTGCCGAACTGGCATCGGGGGAGATCGTCGCGTTCATCGACGACGATGGAGTGGCCGAAGAAGATTGGATCGAAAACCATGTGCAGACATACAAGCAAACGAACGCGGTTGCCGTCGCGGGATACGTTGCACCGAATTGGGTCAGCAAGAAGCCCGATTTTTTTCCCGAGGAGTTCTATTGGCTCGTCGGATGCACCGAGTTGGGGTTCGCAGAGGACGGCGAGGAGATCCGAAATGGGTACGGATCAAATGTCTCGTACAAACGAGATGTATTCCTTGATGTCGGGGGATACGACGTGAACACGGGTCGAAAGGGAGATAGGCATATCCAAGCACACGAGGCACCGGTCGGTATTCGGATTCACGATAAGTACGGACGAAGCGTTGTTTATGCCGAAGATGCTGTTGTCCACCACACCCTGTTCGACTACCGGGGCGAATTCAGGTGGCTCGTGTTTCGGTCATTCTGGCAAGGTTTCTCAAAACGAGTGATGGAGATGCTGTATCCAGGTGCGCAGGAGAACGAGAGCGAGTATTTATATCGAATATTCGCGGAATATATCCCAGATAGAGCACAGAATGCTATTGTTAATCAATCAATAGAAGAACTAAAGCAAATTGCAGCAATTCTTGTTTTTACTATATCAGTTGGTTTCGGGTATGGATATGGCCTGCTACGACAAGATATACTTCGAGAAACAGACGAGATATGACATACTTAAAAACCAGTAGTAAGCATGTGTCGACACGAATGATTTTTAACTATTAGTAATCGCATTATTCTCAATGAGTGTACTTATTACGGGAGGGGCAGGCTTCATTGGCGGACATCTTTCCAAGCAATTTGTAGATCGTGGTCGGGATGTGACAGTTCTCGATTCACTCGAACCCTTCTATGATCTCGGTATAAAACAGCGAAATATCGATGTTGCTCGCCAAACTGCGAAAAAAAGTGGAGGGACATACGAGTTTGTAGAAGGGAGTGTTACTGATTCTGAACAGGTTACTACTCTCGTTGAAGATGCAGATTATATCTTCCATCATGCTGCCCAAGCCGGTGTTCGAGTAAGTGTTGACAACCCACGAAAAACTCATCAGATCAATGTTGATGGAACACTAAACATACTGGATGCTGCGAGAGACACCGATGTTAAAAGAGTTGTTAACGCAAGTTCTTCATCAGTATACGGGAAACCCAATTATCTCCCGTACGATGAGGAACATCCGACGACTCCGGTAAGTCCATATGGCGCCTCTAAGTGTTCATCTGAACATTATGTTCGTGTATACAACGAAGTGTATGGTCTTCCGACTGTATCGCTCCGGTATTTCACAGTCTATGGTCCTCGTATGCGGCCGAATATGGCATTCACGAATTTTGTATCACGTTGTATTAACGGAGATCCACCGCTCATATACGGTGACGGAAAACAAACGCGTGATTTCACCTACGTTGAGGATGTGGCTGACGCCAATGAACAATTATTTGAAATTGATGACGCTGATGGTGAAGTCATAAATATCGGAAGCGGAGGAAGGATTACAATCCAAGAATTGGCGGAGGTGATTCGAGACGAAGTCGATCCTACCCTATCGATTGAACATGTAGAATCGCGCGAAGGCGATGCAAGACACACACATGCAGACATTTCGAAGGCTCAACGAATGCTTGATTATAATCCAGATATCTCAATTAAACAAGGTGCAAAACTATTCACACAGTGGTACCAAGAAAATCAAAACTGGTACGACCCACTCGTTCGAAATTCTTAACATGTGTGATTAACCAAAAATAATCAAATATTCACCCACATTTAGTACACTAGAATCAAATAAGACAGATCTGTGATCGATTACTCAAGACATTCTGGGGTAATCTAACCACCAAGATTCCTAATCATTCTCATCTTTATATTCAACACATATATTGGCAACTACTGCTTATCGACGATAAGAACCTGTTGTGACTAACCTTCGCGTTCTACACCTTGTGACTGCGGAAGAGGTTTTCTTTCGTCAGCAGATCTCAACACTAGAATCAAAGGGAGTCAGATGCGATATCTGTGTAGTTCCTGGCGCAGATCAGATTGATGGTGATATGGCCTCTCAGCGGGGTATCAGAGAATATTTACAATATCTTCCAAAAGTACAGAAAGCAGTACGCGGTGGTGACTATGATATTCTGCATGCCAATTATGGGTTGACGATACCGTTTGCGGCTATGCAATTCCAGCATCCAGTCGTAGCCACACTGTGGGGATCAGATGTAATTGGTCTAGACGGCCTTGTGACACGGTTGTTTTCTCGAAGGCCAGACGCGATAACGGTTCGTTCAACCGAAATGAGAGAGTTACTAGGGAGAGAAGATGCATACATAATCCCTAGTGGAATTGATATGGATTTATTTCAGCCTTTAGATCAAACGGCTGCGCGACAGCACGTTCAATGGGATCTTAACGACTTACACGTGTTGTTTCCTTATTCTCCAGATTATAAGAGAAAGAATTATTCATTGGCTGAGAAAGTTGTTGAACAGGTACAAGAGGAGTTTGATCGCACTATACACCTCCAAACAATTTCTGGTGTCGATCATTCTGAGATGCCGAATTATATGAATGCATCTGATGCATTGCTATTGACTTCTAGTCACGAGGGTTCTCCGAACACCGTCAAAGAGGCTATGGCGTGTAACGTTCCTGTGGTTTCAACTGATGTTGGGGATGTTCGCAGCCGACTGGAAGGGGTAACTCCTTCTGGTGTAGGTTCCACTAAAACAGAGTTAGCCAAGCAGTTGCACTCAGTGCTTCGCTCACAAGAACGCTCTAACGGGCGAGAAAAAGTTGTAGAAGTGAGTTGGGATCACATTGGAGATCAGATTATCGATATTTATCGAACAGTTCTCCCATGATTCTAGTCACTGGTGACCAGTAGACATCACAACTAATTATATACCACCTCATAAGGTATCACAAATATGCCCGGAGTGACAGTAGTTGCTGGATCAAATATGCCAGACACTACAACGATTATAGAAGCACATGAGCCCTCACTATACGATGATAGATATGATATCGACATATCTGTCAATGATTCATTTTACTTTGTATCAGCCACATACCCAAGCTACCCGATAACAACTTATGAGTTCCAAGATAATCCAGTGACCGTAATACTAGAAGGTAAGATCTACAACCGTACCCGTCAGACGCTGGCCGAAGAGATAGAACAGCATCTAGTCACGAATCTCAGCTTTGAATCTATCACGAAATGGCTCAGTTCTCTCGACGGGGAGTTCATTTTTTATCTGCATGATCATCAAGCAGATCAATTGACAATAATACCAGACCTCCTCGGTCAATTGCCGTTATTTTACGTAACTAATAAAAGCAACTACGCGTTAATTGGCCGAAATAAGTCTGTTTTGTCACGCTTTTTACCAGATGTAAAATTCGATCAGTTAGCAATGGCACAGTATCTCCGTCTAGGGTATGCCCTTACTGATAGAACACTCTTTGCTGATATCAGACGTGTACCTGATAGCACAATAGTTCAAGTTAATACTCAGTCAGGTGAGCTTAATCTCAGACGTCACCACCAATTTGATTTTTCAACAGAATCTCACAAATCTCGATCAATCAGAAAAAATGCCTCTGAGCTTGCCGACCGATTTGCGGAAGCGACTCGCCGTAGAGCTGATGCGTGTCCCGGTAGGAACATACTGTTGTTAAGTGGTGGTATGGATTCACGAGGAGTGCTCGGTGCGTTAGACAGGACAGATACCGAATATACGACTGTCACACGGGACTACAAACATGATTCTTCCGCAGATATTGAAGTCGCAGAAGAACTAGCTGACGCAGTCAGTGCAGAATGGACGCGTATATCGACACCTGCCCCGACGGGCCGAGATCTACTAACTCATCTGGATATGACTGCCGGCACAGATCCTTTCAACATCGCACATATCCAATCGTTTCTTGGACAGATAGTAGAGAAAAATTCTAAGACAGTATGGGGATATACCGGTGATGGTGGCGATAAAATATTACCAGATATTTCGCCAGCTATCCAGATAAAATCGACTGATGATCTTATAGATTATATTCTTGAGTCTGAGTCTAACTTCGATCAATATAAAGTTGAAAAAATAACGAATGTAACAGAAGATGAGATTCGATCATCAATCAACGACCGACTTGAGTCATATCCAGAAGCGTCTTTGAACAAGCAATTCATTCACTACGAGATGTTTGAACGAGGTTTTGCTTGGCTGTTTGAAGCAACAGATACGAATAGAAATTATATGTGGACAACCTCTCCCTACTACGCTCCCGAAGTACTATCATACGCGATGAAATGTCCAGATTCACAAAAACATCGATTTAAGCTATTCACTGTATTTCTCAATGAGCTTGCGCCTGAATTAACCAAAATAGTGAACGCAAACGTCGGTGTGCCTCCAGCAAGCCGATCACACACTCTTCGATATGCTCTTCATGACAATCTCAAACGCCATCCCAAGATCCTCGCGTACGTCTTACCATACGCTAAGAAAATCATTGGTACGCGCACTAATGCAACAACATCTCAGACGCTAATTGAATGCATTAATGATCAGATTGCAGGGTCCTCTACGGTGATCGATTTTGATAGTATAGAAGAGGTGTTTTTAAATAGGATATACGAATACCCACGAAACCATGTCTTTTTATTGCTAACACTTCTCACATTACTCGATCGAGAAACTGATGCAGTCCTTTATGATAATTACCGAGACAGTGAATTCGAGTAGAAAAGTCTAATATATTGTGCTAACTTTCAAAGACTAATTCAAAAAAAAAAACACAGAAACTCATGAAGGTTCTTTTCATTACAATTGGTAACAAAGAGAAAGCAAGTTCTCGGCTGCGAGTTTATCAGCATCTACCAACTCTACACAAAAATGGGATTTACACAAAAGTTATTCCTGCATCGACACTAGATAGCCAGAATCCCACACTTTACCAAAAAATTAAGTTTGCAATTAATATCTTATTTGATGCTCCGAGATATGATATAGTGTATATTCAAAAGCAAACACTCCCGATTTGGTTTACCCGGATACTTGATACCATCTCAAAAAAAATGATTTACGACTTTGATGACGCACTCTATGAGTCTCCGCCAGGCACTTCTATTCCTGAAAAAACAACATTGGAATTGAACGAACTCTTGAGGAGATGTGATTTAACGATAGCTGGAAGTAAGAGTTTGTACAAATACGCCGAGAAGTATTCAGATCAGGTTCAGTGTATTCATACTGGTATACCTAAAAGTAAATATAAAAAACATCAAAAATATTCAGACAGATCTGATAATAATGTACTTCTTGGTTGGATTGGAAATCGTGAAAATATTCACTATCTGTCGAATATAGAATCGGAAATATCAAAAGTTTTAGATGAGCATGGAAATTTACAGCTTCGAATTATTACTGCAGACTCAATACCGGTGCGCCCGTTTAAAAATAGAGAAGGAAAAGATGTAGAGTATATAACGTGGTCACTTGAGTCCGCTGTGGAGGACTTATCTGCAGTTGATGTCGGATTACGCCCTCTTCGTGACGATAAGTGGGCACAGTCGAAAGGTGGATTTACCTCTGTCGTGGAATGCCTCGCTCTTGGCATTCCAGTAGCAGTGTCACCAGTCGGATTATTACAATACTTAATCGATGACGGGACGAATGGATATCACGTTAACAAAACAGGCTGGGAACACGTTCTTTCACACATCGCCGAGAAGCCATTAGAAATCGAGGATATGAGAAAGGATTGTATTGACACTGTTGAAAAGTTTGGATTTTGGGCAGATCATACCGGTCAAAGATTACTCAGAGCAATTAAGACGGTACAACAGGGTAACAACGGTAGAACGTGACACTGTGAAGGACTGCAGTGGTTTGAACTGAAAACTGGTTAAGTTGGCAATTTTATAATGAAATTGTCGGTAGAAATATTCTAAACCCCGATATATGTCCATCTCTTGATCAGTCTTTACTGGTCGACTGAATGGGGAATATACGACTCAGCGATTCTGACGACTAGCGACTGAATGAAATAAATAATGGGAAGATATACCATCTATTTATCACTAGAGCTAGGCTCTAAGTGTGATTTTTCGATTATATCTTTCAGCAATTTAATATATTTTCTTACTATTAATGTATCTGTGTATAATACAATCTGACCGTTATATTCGTCTCAGCCTTTTTGAGATCAACCTGAGTGTGTCATATAATCCATTCTTCTTTATTGAGTGTATGACTCTGACAACAATATTAATAATGGGTATGTTTCTGAGTAAACGATATATCACATGTGTTCTAGTCGCTGGCC
This sequence comes from Halorubrum salinum, assembly GCF_024494575.1. GTDB lineage: Archaea > Halobacteriota > Halobacteria > Halobacteriales > Haloferacaceae > Halorubrum > Halorubrum salinum. The sequence goes on along the minus strand of NZ_JANHDO010000004.1, from coordinate 185,873 downwards.
ATGAATGGCGGGGTACATAGATCCTATCTACATTATCGTACTCATTTATTATTCGAAGTAATGTGAGATCATGTTTCCAATTTCGCTTCAATTCTCCATCACGGTGCCAAAGCTCGATTGGGAGAGTAATTATTTGCTTTTCAACTGACTTCATCCTTAGGCAAAACTCGATTCCATATAGATGCCAACCATTACAGATATCCTGTGAGAAATTTTCTTTAGAAAATACTTTTGCAGGGATTATAAGTAACAACTCGTCTACTGCTTCGACCTCTGCTGGGTCGGAAATGTTTTTGACATTGGATTCTCTACTAGTTTTATTGAGACCAGTTTGAATAATATTGACATCAACTGGACGAGGAGGTACTGAATCATCTCCCTTCACGCCGACAGCGCCTGCAATGCCAAATTCACCAATATCGTTCAGATAATTCATCGCTTCTTCAAGATAATGTGGAGGTAATAACACGTCTTGGTGTATGAATACATAATACTTTCCAGAAGCATCATCTGCTCCTGCATTTAGTGCTGATGCTGCAGATGAGTAGATTCCATCTGAATTATTCACTAGTATTTTTTCAAAATTTTGGCAGGTTTGGTTTCTTAGTCCTTTTAGTAAAAATTCAGAGAGTATTTCCTCATCATTATAGACGGAGATAATACTAAATTGTGGGGAATCACACATACAAGTGCTTGATTTGGTTTAGATACTATTTGAAACCTCTGCTAGAGCGATATGGCGGTGTTGAGATGGTCGTGTTTTTTGGAGCATTGAGCCAGGCAGCAAATGCTTGGGGCCACTTTTCGACGGTTTGAGGCTCAACATGGCTGAAACAGTTTGAGAAGGAAGACGTTCGGCGTTTGAGTTCTCGAAAGATCCGTTCGATGGCATTCCGATTTCCATGGCGTTCTGTCTGAAATCGAAGTCCAGCTCTAGCAAGCGCAGTTTGGAGGTGTTGAGCGCCATCAACGAGAAATACGGCAGATTCAACTTCATGTTTTTCGCGGAGTTCTCGGAGAAACATCTCGGTTAATGCAGTCGTTGTCGTCGAAAATAATCGGAGGTGTAGCAGATCGTTCGTCTCAGGATCAGCCGCAGCGTACAGCCAGAATTGCTGATCATTGATTCGAATCACGGTTTCGTCAATCGCAACGTGATTCGGGCTTCGGCCTTCTGCGGGCTGTAGATCGGCCTTATGTATCCAATTGGATTGCCTTGCGAGATCGCTCGACATCCAGTTCCTCGAGAAGAGAGACGGTATTCGACAGCGAAGCCCCACTAACTGGAGTTGAATACCAATCTTCATCGCACGCTCGGGTGTCCGCTGGCGCTCCACAAAATCCAAATCAATTCAGTCTGTACATCCGTTGAAGCGGGAGATTTCTGCATAGACCAGCAAGAAATCACTCCGCCTCACTGTTTATCCTTAACTAAACACGACCGAACTAAAACGCCAACTATCTGTTTTTCAAACAGTGTCCGCTATACACAAGTACACATGGTTGAAATTATCTTCAAGTATTTTGAACATAAACTATTTTGACGAGAGTATAATGCATAGAATCATGTCCAGTATTAGAGTTCCCTTTCTTGACCTTCAACGAGAGTATTCCGAGTACGGCAATAAACTCGTCAAAAAGGTACAGACAGCACTCGCTAGCGGTCGTTTCATCCTTGATGAGGAAACTGCTGCATTTGAAGGCGAGTTCTCAACATATATTGGTACAAATTATAGTATTGGCGTGAATTCTGGTTCAGACGCACTCTACCTCGCTATGCAGGCTATTGGCGTTGAGGGTCATGAAGTTATTATTCCCTCGCATACATTCATCTCGACCGCAGACGCGGTCGTCCGAAACGGTGGAATCCCTGTGTTCGTTGATGTTGATCCTGAAACCTACACTATCGATCCGGAGGCAGTCGCCGAACATGTGAACAACGAGACGGCGGCAATCGTCCCGGTACACCTCTACGGACAGCCGGCAGACGTAGACCCGATCCTCGAAATCGCCGAGGAACACGATGCCGCAGTCGTTGAGGATGCCTCGCAGGCACATGGCTCTACGTATCGCGGCGACCCAGTAGGAAGTCTTGGAGACATCGCGTGCTTCAGCCTCTATCCGACGAAGAATCTCGGCGCGTACGGCGACGCCGGAATTGTCGTCACTGACGACGACGACCTCGCCGAGCGTGTGTCGATGGCCCGTGAGTACGGGGCTTCCGAAAAGTACCGATACGAATTCGTCGGTGTGAACAGCCGTCTCGACGAGATTCAGGCCGCGATGTTACGGTACAAGCTCACCCGTCTCGATGAGCTCAACGAGCGACGTCGAGAAGTCGCAGCGTCGTATGACGACCTGCTCGACGGCGTGTCCACGCCGACAGTCGAGGACGACCGAACGCACGTCTATCATCTGTACGTGGTGGAGACTGACGATCGCGAGGAGTTTCGGTCATATCTGGATAACCACGGTGTGCAGACACTCGTCCACTATCCGACGCCGGTCCACGAACAGCCGGCGTACGAGGGTGTCGGGAAACGAGGCGATCTCTCGGTGACGGAGCGAGTGGCAGATCGGATCGTCTCGTTGCCGATGCATCCGTGGTGTCGCGAGGAGGAGATCGCGCGGGTCGCCGATGTCGTCGCGGGGTTCGACGATGCGTGAAGAGGACGACCTGCAGATCGGTCGACGAATCGACTTCCCGAAAGTGGCCGACGAACGAGGGAATCTCACGTATATCGAGCAGAACGAACACGTTCCATTCGATATCGAGCGGGTTTATTACCTGTATGACGTGCCCGGCGGTGAGTCGCGTGGGGGTCATGCGCATCGAGAGTTAGAGCAGGTAATCATCGCTGCGAATGGAAGTTTTGATTTGATTCTTGATGATGCAGAGCAGCGGGAGCGCGTGAATCTGAATCGGTCTTACTACGGGATTTATATGCCTCCTGGGGTGTGGCGGGAATTAGAGAATTTTTCGTCTGGATCAGTGTGTCTCGTACTTGCTTCGCGGAAGTACGATGAAGATGATTATGTTCGGGGATACCGAAATTTTATACATTATTCAAATTCCCAATAACGGTTTCGTTTAACCGTGATCTGTATTTACAGGTGCTTTCTTTTATTCGCTCTTCGGAAGTAGACTGTTGGTCAGGTAGAACTGTCGCTGTGGAAGCGTAGCGGGCAAGGGTGACTCGAACCCGTCACCCGAACACGATGTTCCCATTTGAACTGCTGAGTTCGGAGGCGAGCGCCGCGAACCTGCTCCAGCAGGTTCGCTGGCGAGAGGGCCTCTGTTGCCCGCACTGCCGGTCTGAGTCAGTGATCAAACACGGCACTATCGAGAGTATCAACGGTATCTTTGTAAGGATTGCGACCGCACGTTCAACGACAAGACCGGCATCGATCTTCGCGCACGCGAAGATCGGCCTCGACAAACTGTTGTTTGCGTTCTACTCGTTCCTCCGGTTCAACACGAGCATCCGCCAGTCAGACGCTGAAATCGACGTTTCGTATCGGTCGCTCCGGCGGCGCGTCGAGCAGTTCGCCAGAATCCTCGACACGCCAGCCATCTCCCTCGTTGGCCCGGTCGAGATCGACGAGTTCTGCGTCTCTGCCGGGAAGAAAGACCGTGAACGCGACCAAGAGTCGCGCTCGCGTGGGCTCTCGAAACGCGGCCGGGGAACGTACGATGAGGACAAACCGCCGGTGTTCACGCTGGTTGATCGCGGCAGCGGTCAGCGATACGTTATCCCGGCAAAATCCGCCGACGAAGCGACGGTGCGACTCCTTCTCGGCAACCACGAGAAGGAGTCGCAAACCGTCTATACTGACGGATTTCGGGCCGACGATTCACTCGACGATGACGAGAGCCCTCACCGAGAAGCAGTTATTCACAGTGACGGCGAGTACGTTGATAGAGACGCACACATGAACACGTGCGAGAGCCACGCGTAGCTGGCGCGACGGTGGCTCTCGCTGCATCGAGGCGTCCCAAAAGACAAACTGACAGCGTATCTCAGACCGCTCCAACTTCGGCGACGAATCCTCCGTGAACCCGGTCGAGAGGTGCTGAAATAGATTATCAAAGCAGTTCTCTGACTCACCAACAATCTACGTCACAAGAGCGTCTTTTATTTTATTTATGAACAGATGACTCTCCCACTACCTCTGCTGGGGATCCGACAACCAATTTATATTCTTCAACATCGCCGAGTACGGTTGAATTCATACCCACTTCTGCCCCCTCATGGATTGTACTGTATGATGCGATAGCAGCAGCAGGTTGCATCCGTACTTTGTTTTCTAGTACAACGTGTCCTCCAAAGACACAACCCACCGGAATATAACAGTCTTGGCCAATATGAACATCGTGTGCAACGTGAACAAAATTATCGAGTTTCGATCCACTCTCGATAATTGTCTCATCAAACATAGCTCGGTCAATGCAAGTATTTGATCCAATTTCTACGTTATCACCGATATGGATTTCACCCACTTGATGGTGTTTTCGAAGTTTCCCTTTATGATCACGCATAAAATATAACCCATCGCCTCCAATGATTGCTCCGGGTTGAATCACACAATTATCTCCGATTGTAACATAATCTGCTATGTATACGTTCGCACCGATTGAACAGTTGTCTCCGATGATTGCGCCGTCTTCGATTGTAGCAGATCTATGTATCTCTTTTGAGTCCACAAACTCTTCGGTGACTTTACAATACAACAAGCGTGGGTTATTCGCGATAAGAGTGGCACAACGCTTGCGTTTGTGGGTTAGACTGGGTGGTACAATAAGAATACCAGCATCCGTCTTTTTGATTGTCTTTGGATCATCATAACTGGTTGCATATGTCAGATCGTTTTTTGTTGCGTGCTCTAGGCTTGCAACACCAGTTACCAAGGTCGGGTCCCCTTGGTGCTCTACTTCATACTCTATCGCTATCTCTTCTGATTGTAATTCCATTGTTTCTACTATCGACCTGTCTTTATAATAATGTGGCTATTAAGCTGCAGAATACAAATCTAGTGTTGTACTACAGGTCTACAGTAACTTGTCTCAGTTGAGATTCTCAAAAAGAGACCGGTTTTATTTCGATGTGATCAGTACAAACACTAACTTTTTAGTTTCTGATAACAAACCGTATCGTAAGAATGGAATCCAGGTATTAAACCTAATCGACAGTAATTGTTGCATCTGTCATCCTTGTAGTCATCCTCAATATTGTGGTACACCGTTTTCCGCTGGGAGAAAGAGATATTGCCGGGTTATCTCAATCATTCTCGGTGTAATGATTGCTAGAATTACTGTAGTCATTATCATCTGATTATATTTATCCAACCATCCCATCCATAAATTTATTTTATATAAATTATCTTATTTTATCACTGTTGAACGATCTGCCACCTCAGACAAAAAACATATGAAAATAGCAGAATTTGAATAGAACTAGCCAGTTCTGAAAATCAATCTCTAAACGACGATCTGAAAATTGAAAAAGTATAACCCAATCGGTTAAGTATAACTGAACGTGACAAAACCAAATATACTATTAATTGTATTAGATTCTGCTAGAACAGACTATATAAAACAGTACGCTAACGAACTCATGGAGATCTCGCAAGGGGGTGTATTCTATGAACATGCGGTTGCACCGGCTAGGTGGTCTCTTCCATCTCACGCCTCTATATTCTCAGGTAAATTGCCAAGTGAACACGAAATATTTTACGACGGGCAAAACCTGTCTGCTCCTTTGGTTGATGAGCTAAACTCAGAAGGATACACCACATCTGGTTTTTCAGCAAATCCGTATGCTTCTGAACGGTGCAGCTTTGATCAACCATTTGATATTTTTGAGGAACCAACTCGGTATGAGGAATCCGGGTTCAAACCTGCCGAGTATGATTCTGTGCATAATGGTCTTTGGCACTACTCAGACGTTGTTAAGCAGGCATTATTAAATGATCATCCAATTGCTAGTATAAAAAATGTTGCTGTTGATAGTTGTCTCAAGCTTGGACTGATTAACGGTGACCAACGTACACACAATACATTTCAGAGAGCTACTAAATTCCTGCGACAATATAGCAGTAATTCCCCATTTTTCACATTTATCAACCTTATGAGTACCCATTCACCATATCAACCCTCCGCTCAAAGGCAGTGGAGAGTTAGTAACAGAATCCACAAACAAGATTATATAGAACATTTGAATAATTCATTTGTCCGTCCGCCAGAGTTTTTGGAAAAATACTATTCTACTACTCATGAAATCAATGAAACTCATCTGCAAAATATAAAAGATTTATACAAATCTGAGGTAAAAAATGCTAGCATATATGCTTCGAGATTATATAAAACAGTAAAAGAAGTTCAGAATGATCGAGATACATTAGTTGTTATCACTGCTGATCACGGACAGGCGCTAGGGGAACCAGAATATAATGGTGAGCGGCGGATGGGACACGTTGAGACCGTGAGCGATAACGTTCTGAAGGTACCGTTATTAATCCTTCATCCAGACATAAATGACATTCCAGATGGGACAGCTGAACTACGTTCAATATTTAACCTTTGTCGTAATGCCGCGGTGGAAAAAAACGAGGAAGTCACAAGTGTAATCGAAAGGAGTGATATTTGTATCTCAGAGTGTCCAGCTACAGGGAACGAAGACTACTTGAACCGAAATAATATTCCGGATCGGGTCAACGACTTACAAGCAAAGATTCACACTGTAGTTGGATATTACGACAATATGAAATACATGGAAAGGTCAAATGGCGAACAAGTATTTTGGAAAGCAAGTTCAGAGGAGTCCATAGAAGCCGCCCCATCAATACTGATTGAGGCCGTTCAAGACCGTTTGACGGACCTAAAAAAGGCCAACAAAGGACACAGACCCGCAGACCCCGAAGATGAGACAAAGAAGAGACTAAAGGATTTGGGTTATATTTGATCTATACACAAACAGAGACCAACACACCATGAAGAATAACATTCTACTAATAATATTAGATAGTGTACGGGCACAAAATACCAGTCTGCATGGATACCAGCGGCAGACAACTCCATTCATATGGACTTTGCAGAAAATGCTACGACATATCTACAAGCTAGAGCACCAAGTGAAAGGAGTATCACTTCACATGCGTCAATTTTCACCGGAGAGCTTGTTCGACAGCATCAATTGACTTCTTCAAATAAATCATTCGAACCAGGTGCTACGATTTGGAGCGAATTAAAATCTGAAGGATATGATACTGGCGTGTTCTCTACGAATCCGTTTCTGACGGAGCTCAATATAGGACTATCTAGAGACTTCGACAAGACAGTAGGTAACCAAGTGGACCTACTTTTCCCTAATGCAAATGATCCCCGAGATGATCGATTTGAGATTATTGACGGTGGTGTCAAAGACATATACAATTTTATATCCCAATCATATACTGAAAATAGCGTTACCAAGTCTATATTTAATGGTGTTAAATTAAAGATTGATAATTCGATATTCGGAGAGACAACTAATTCGCACCCAGATCGAAAAATATCGAATTCGTTTATAAAATGGGTCGATAATACATCTCGACTGTGGGCTGCCTGCATCAATTTAATGGGTAGCCATCTGCCCTTTGTTGCACAGGAGCAATATCGAAACTGGTCGAGTGATGATCAGATAGCAGAATATGAAAGTGTAGACGACGAGATCTGGCAGTTTGCTTCCAATGAGGGATCGTGGTCAAAAAAGCAAAATCATATCAATTTATATGATGATTCAATCCTTCAAACAGATAATGATGTGAGACATATTCTTACGAATATTCAAGAGGATATAGAGAATACGTTGGTGGTAATTACATCTGATCATGGCGAAGGGTTCGGAGAACAGAGTGAATATAAGCCAATTCAAATCAGTTCGCATGGCGAAGCAGCTGGGCTCAATGAAGAACTGTTACATGTTCCGCTTGTTGTTAAGTATCCCAATCAAACAGATGAAAAATGTGTGAGTTCACTTTCATCACCCGTGAATTTTCCAAAGGTAGTACGAGGTGTCGTCAATGACAAGCAAAGGAGCTTTAAGCAACCTAATGGGTGGTTTTTAGCTTCATCACGTGGCATCGGGCCGAAAGCTAAAGATAGGGCATCAAAGTATATTGATGATTTTTCAAACTATGCAGTTGGAGCCGACAAGATACAGACAGACGCATTGTACCTCGAAGATGATAACAAAAATATACATAAGATGATACGATATAAAAACCGATATACCTATGCTAATTGTTCAAACTTCAAAGATATTGTATCTATAGATGATAAAGTGATATCTGGTCGATACGACTCATTTTTAGAGAAAATTACCACATCTAATATGACAAGGGAATCAGAACAAGAAAATTCAGCTTCAACAAAAGAAACCCTGCGACATCTTGGATACATGTAAGACAAGGTCAGTATCGTTACTAATAAGCACATGTATGTCAGTGGACCATCTAACACTTAATATGGAACTCAGTATTATAATTGTTAACTGGGAGTCAGATATACAACTTACGAGATGTCTGTCCTCGATCGAGCAGAACTCCCTCGACCGATCGTACGAAGTCCATATAATTGACAATAATTCACAATCTATCGATTTTGGATCCATTGTGAGTGAATTCAGAGAAGTGGATGAGTTTAATTTCTATCGTTCGAGTAATAATATTGGAGCGGCCGTTATAAACGAAATACAGGAGAGAATTGAGGGTGAATACGTCCTGTTTTTGGGTCCAGATGTAGTTATACTTCCTCAATCCCTCCAGAAACTGTGTCGACATCTTGATCAAAACAACAGTGTCGGCGGAGTGACTGCAAAATTGCTAAACCCGGACTTGTCTGCGCAAATGTATTACTATCGATTTTGGAACTTACCGATGGTGTTTTTCACTCAAACAATTATTGGTGAACAACTGGATAGTCGCCTCCTTTCGAATAGAATGAGAAAGTATTATTACGGAAAAGAAATTGACGTAGGTGAGGCTACTACGCTTGATCAACCACCTGCTGCTTGCTTGCTTGTGCGTAATGAATTGCTCGGATCTGATTATATTATTGATCCAAAATTCGAGTTTTATTTCAACGATGTCGATGTCTGCAAAAGAATCTATGATTCCGGATACCGAATTGATATCTGTCCTTCTGCAGAAGTTATTCACAAAAAAAGCAGCTCATTTACTAAGCGACAATCAGTATGGAGCCAGTATACAATGAAAGCTGATCTTGTTGAGTACTTCCGAAAACATCACCAGAGGCAATCATACATTATCGAAGCTATGATTATAGCGGATCTACTGTTTAGGATACTGGTCATACCGCTGCACAAAATCATTATTGAAAAAGATATACAACAGACAAAAATAGCAGCAAAAAACAATATTAAAATACTACGGGAATATCTTCAAGAGCGGCTACAGTAAATGTCTGAGTGTATGAATGAAAAATGCCAATGAACGTATCTGTTGCACTTTGCACTTATAATGGCTCTCCGTATCTGAGCCAACAAATAGATAGTATTTTGTCACAAACATGTACTCCAGATGAGGTAATTGTGTTTGACGATCAATCAAACGATAATACTATTGATATTTTGTATAAATATGAAGATGAGTTCCCAAATCTATTCAATATACACCAGAATAGCTACAATATAGGACCAAACAAGAATTTCGAGCGTTGTATTAGACACTGTTCCGGAGATGTGATCGCTATATGTGATCAAGATGATGTTTGGGCTCCAACAAAACTTGAGAAACAAGTTGGAGCAATAAAGGAGCAACCTGAACCGTTGATTTATCATAACTCAATTGTAACATCTGAAAGACTTGAGAGGCGTACTACACTATGGGATTCACTTAATCCTGTGTACTCTGAAAATAATCAAGATCAAATCGAAAAAGTACGCCAGCTCGTCCGACGAAATTATGTGCAAGGTGCAACAATCTTGTTTGACACGTCATTAAAAGACAAGTTTCTTCCCATCCCACAAAATTGGAACTATGACTATTGGATCGCAGTTATCACTGCGATATCAACTGGAATATATGGTTTAAATGAGCCATTATTATTATATCGTCAGCATCAAAATCAGGTGGTTGGTTCAAAAAATAATACTTTTTTGATCGTGTTCACGATAGTTTTTCCACTACCCATGATCAATATATCGAAAAAAGAGATCGGTGGACAAGGCTATACAAGTATCTAACTGGATGTACTGAATTCTCTTATACTTGTAATGAGGATCTTGTTGATAGTATTCTCCAAAACAAAATAATATATGAATCTAACAGAGCGAGGATATATAATTCGGATGGGGAATCTGCAAATAAATTTCGTCTTGTGTTTGAAAACATGTCTAATAGCTACTATGATATGTACTCGGAGGGATCCTTGTCAGCGGTGCGGGATATGGCTCAAATTGTGTATGATGCTCTGAGTTGATTCTAGTCTGGAATTTTCATATCTATTCTCTCCAAGGTGGCTCACACATTTTTTTTAATATGGCCATTCAAGTGGTCAGTAGTGTCTACTGCTGATACACAAATAAGCGGCGTCAAGTTACGAGAGCTAAACGTAAACGCAGACGAACGCGGCCACCTAACAGAGGTGTTTCGCGAGGATTGGGATACATACGACGAAAAGCCGGCGATGGCGTACTATTCGATGACGTACCCCGGAACGATCCGGGCGTGGCACCGACACCTCAAGGGGCAGAACGATCACTTCGTCTGTCCGACTGGACGGATCAAGGTCGGAGTTTACGACGAACGAGACGATTCACCGACAAAGGGAGAAATAAATACGTTCGTCATCGGCGAGCACGACCAGAAGGTGATTCGCATCCCGGGTGACTGTTGGCACGGTTTTAAGGCGATCGGCGACGAGCGGGCGATGCTCATAAATTTCCCCACGAAGTTGTACGACTACGATGATCCGGACGAAGAGCGCATTCCATACGACACCGACCGCATCCCGCTCGACTGGGAAGCACCCCCACACGAGTAAATGAAGGGCGTTCTCCTCTCGGGCGGAACCGGCTCTCGGCTCCGCCCGATCACGCACACTGGCCCGAAACAGCTCGTTCCCGTGGCGAACAAACCCGTCCTAGAGTACGCCGTCGAGGACTTCAAGGCCGCCGGAATCACCGAAATCGGCGTCATCCTGGGCCACAAGGGCCGCGACGAAATTCAAGACCTCCTCGGCGACGGTTCGAAGTACGGCGTCGATATCACCTACATCGTTCAGGGGAACCCCCTGGGACTCGCACACGCGGCCGGATGCGCCCGAGACTTCGTCGGCGACGACGACTTCGTGATGTACCTCGGTGACAACATCCTTAAATCGGGAATTACCGACCTCGTCGAGAGCTTCGAGGCTGGCGACTACGGCGCCGGGATCGCGCTCCAGCGTGTCGATGATCCCCAAGCATTCGGAATCGCCGACGTCGACGAGAACGGAAACGTCACTGAGCTCATCGAGAAGCCCGACGATCCGCCCACTAACCTCGCGCTCATCGGGATGTACGTCTTCTCGCCAGCCGTGTTCGACGCCATCGATAACCTCGAACCCTCGTGGCGTGGTGAACTCGAGATCACCGATGCGATCCAGTCACTTCTCGAAGATGGATACGAGATCGACTCGCATGTCGTCACCGGCTGGTGGAAAGACACCGGAAAACCAGAAGATATCCTCGAAGCGAATCGGCTCGTCCTCGAAGAGACGAATCTCACCACCGATGGCACCGTCGCAGAGGACGCGACGACCGACGGTCGGGTTGGCCTTGCTGAGTCCGCAACTATCGAAGACGGCGCGGTCGTCCGTGGTCCCGTCTCTATCGCTGAAAACACTACGGTCAAAAGTGGAACCTATGTCGGGCCGTATTCATCGATCGGCGCGAACGTCACTCTCTCGAATATCCACATCGAAAACAGCGTCGTCATCGGCGACTCAGAGATCACTGCATCTGGGCGAATCGTTGACAGCCTGATCGGACGAAGCGCGAACGTCGAGAGCACGGACGGATTACTCCCAGAAGGTCGACGGCTCGTCGTCGGCGAGAACTCACAGCTCAAACTCTAACGATGCGCATTATCACCCATACCTGCCCCGACTGCGGTACGGTCGTCGCGGCGAACGAACTGGAGTCCAACCGCGTGATGAAGTGTCCCGGACTCGGCTGTCAGGCAGTGCTTCGATTCGACGACCTTCCAGAGGACGCTCGCGATCACTTCCTCGACAATCGGGAGCGCTATCAGATCTGATCTGCGGAAGAACCGAAATCGACGGTGTTGAGATCGTCTTCGATTGTCGGTTGTGGACGGCCGAGCAACGACTCCACTTTCTGAACATCGAGACAACTGTACGCTGGCCGGGCCGCTGCACGCTCGACTGACTCGGTCGACGCACTCACAAGCGAGCTCTCGCTTGCGCCGAGACGCTCCGCGATCCGTCGGCCGAACTCGTAGGGAGTGATACACGAGGACGACGCGACGTGTGTGATCCCCGTGTGATCTGCCGCCAACAGATCCAGTATCGCTTCGGCGGCGTGGCCGGCACGCGTTGGTGTAACCCACTGGTCGGAGAACACCGGGACAGGAACGTCCTCCTGGAGTTTATCGCGAATCCACGCCGGAAATCCGGTGATTGTCTCCTCACTTCGGTGAACCCCCCAGACGAACGCGAGCCGGACCACCAGTGCCGACGACATTGTAGCCATCACCGATTCTTCACCGGCCAACTTCGACTCGCCGTACACTTGCTGTGGGTTCGGACGATCGGACTCACAATAGGGGTCTCGCTTCGTCCCGTCGAAGACGTAATCGGTCGAAACATGGACAAATTCGATATCCCGATTGCGACAGTCGAGAGCTAGTCTTTGTGGCCCCTCAGAATTGAGTGCGTGTGCAAGTTCCGGATTAGAGTCACACCCATCGACGTCAGTCATTGCAGCACAGTTGATGACTGCGTCCGGTTCGTACTCCGCGAGAATATCGGAAAACCGCTCTGGTGAGCGAAGGTCGAGAGCGCTCAGCGGTATCTCAAAATCTGGGCGAGTAGAGTGATACGTTCCACAGAGTGACCACCCACGACGCCTCCCGGCGTGTACGACGTTACTTCCGAGGAGGCCGTTGGCCCCGACGACGAGGAGACGCATGATCGAATGCTCCGACAGTAATCTAATTAAGTCCCGCGAAGAAAGCCGCGACATGCGAATTCTCGTCACTGGCGGTGCCGGATTTATCGGATCGAACTTCGTTCGCCACTTACTCGACACGCACGATGATCAAGTTGTCACCCTCGACGCCCTGACGTACGCGGGATCTAAGGACAATCTTGGCGACACACTCGATGATCCGAGACACGAGTTCGTGGAGGGGGACATCCGTGATCGCGAACTCGTCGACGATCTCGTGTCTGATGCCGATGTAGTGGTCAATTTCGCTGCGGAGTCACACGTGGATCGCTCGATCGAGGGAGCGAAACCGTTCGTTACGACGAACGTGCAGGGAACGCAGACGCTTCTCGACGCAGCCAACGAAGCAGGCGTCGATCGATTCGTGCAGATCTCGACCGACGAGGTGTACGGACAGATTCTCGACGGAACGTTCTCTGAAGACGACAATCTCACCCCACGGAACCCATACGCTGCGACTAAAGCGAGCGCAGATCTGCTCGCTCAGAGCTATCACACGACTCACGACCTTCCGGTGCTCATCACACGCACGAGCAACAACTTCGGTCCGCGACAACATTCGGAAAAGCTCATTCCGAAGTTCATCCAGAACGCTGCCGCGGGCGAAACGCTCCCCGTCTATGGAGACGGATCAAACGTCCGTGAGTGGATCTATGTCGAAGACAACTGTCGCGCACTCGATCTAGTACTTCGAGAGGGCGCAGTTGGCGAGATATACAACATCGGAAGTCATGCCGAGAAGACGAACCTCGAGATCACCGAAGCGATCTTGGAGGCTGTTGGAGCAGACAACGATCTAATTGAGTTCGTCGATGATCGCGCCGGTCACGACCAGCGATACGCGCTTGATACTGCAAAAATCGAAGCACTCGGATGGGAACCCGAATACACTTTCGAGGACGGACTCACGAAAACGATCGAATACTACCTCTCTGACGAATAACCAACTATCGAGACGATTTATACTGAGATCTCTAATATAAAAGAGGCTCTCGAATCGGGCTATGCACTCGATTGAATCGAGTAGAGATCCGCGTATTCTCCCTCATCAGAGAGGAGTTCTTCGTGCGTTCCCGACTCAACAATCTGACCCTGTTCGACCGTGTGAATCTGATCTGCGTTCTGTACCGTCGATAGCCGGTGCGCGATCGCGATCATCCCGTACTCACGGTCCATCGCCTCGATCGACGCCTGTACCTCTTTTTCCAGACTGGAGTCAAGATCGCTTGTCGCCTCGTCCAACACCAAGAAGTCGGCGTCGGTCAACAACGCCCGCGCAAGCGCCACGCGCTGTCGCTGTCCACCGGACAGCCGTACACCGTCGTCGCCTAACTCCGAGTCGTACCCTTTCGGCAGGTCGTCGACGAACTCGTCGACCTTCGCGATCGCACAGACGTCCTCAACCTCCTCACGCGACGCATCCCGATTTCCGACCGTCACGTTCCCCTCCAGCGTGTCGTTGAAAATGAACGGCTGCTGGCGCACCACCGCGATGCGGTCACGCCAGGCCCGTGAATCGAACTCGTCGATTGACCGCCCGTCTGCGGTGATATCGCCCTCGTCCGGGTCGTAAAACCGCGCCAGAAGCGAAACGATCGTCGACTTCCCGGCACCCGACTGTCCGACGAACGCGACGAACTCGCCGCGCTCGACGGAGAAGGAGATCCCGTCTAACACCTGCTCGTCGTCGGTGTAGGAGAACCGAACGTCGTCGAACTCGATCTCTGACACGCGGTCGGGGTCGGCATCGCCGTCAGACTCTCGGCGACCGTCGAGTTCCTCCACGAACGCCTGCGTCCGAATGAGGTGCGAGAGGTTGCCCTCCATGTTGTAGAAGTTGCTGTTCAGGCGGCTCACCAGCGGGGCGAGCCGGAACATCGCGAGGAAGAAGATGCCGAGCGCGCCGAGCGCCAGCCCGCTGTACGTGAAGCCGACGTAGATAAGCGCGAACAGTGTCAACGCCGCCGCGAGGTCGTAGAAGTTCTGGATGGCCGCCTTGTTCCGATCGAGATCGATCGACGACTCGCGGTACTTCCCGATCCACTCGTCGAACACGTCGAACACCTCGCCAGAGAGACCGAACAGCTTCACGTCGCGAATGCCCTGTGTCCCGGCCTGTACCGCCTCTTGCACACGCTCGTTCGATGTCGCGACGCGAGATCCAACCGTGTACGCGGGCTCGATCACTTCACGCAGCAGGTACGTGATTCCCCCGAGCAGCGCCAGCGCGCCGAGCGCCATCCGCGGCGCGATGTAGAACATCACCGAGAGGTAGACCAAGGCGAGAAACGTCGTCTCTATCGACTGGACCGCGAAGCGGATCACGCGACCGGAGTACCGTGTCTCTGTGATGATCGCGTTCAAGATGTCGTCCGAGCCCTCTTGGTCGAAGTAGCTCACCTTCGCGTCGAGCGCCGAGTCGAACGCCTCCGTCCGAAGCAACTCCTCGTAGGTTTTCTGGAGAATCGATCGCAGCCACGTCACAAGAAATGAGAACGTGAACCGCGCCGTCATCGCCAGCCCGACGCCAATAATCAGATACTCCAACTGAAACGGAATCCCGATGAACTGGTATACTTCCAGGAAGACACCGAGCAAGCCGCCGGCCTGCGTGATCGGTTCCTCGGCCTGTGCGACCTCCAGAATGGGCCAGATGAAGCTGAGTCCGACGCCCTCCAAAAACGCGGTGGCGCCGCCGAGAACCACGATCACGGCCGTGATCTTCGGGCGGAACTGCGCGACTCGACGTAACGCCGTCAGTTTCTCTCTCCACGTGATGTTCTCGCTGGCGTCCGTCATTCGAGTGCGCGATGCTTCCCGTGCTCGCTTGATAAGATTGCTGTTTGGCGGAGCGAGGTGCCCGAAGACGCGCTCACAAAGTATTTCCCGCCACCTCGACATCCACAAGCCATGCAAGCAGTCGTACTCGCCGCGGGCAAGGGCACGCGCCTCCGTCCGCTCACCGACGACAAGCCCAAAGTCCTCGTCGAGGTCAACGGCACGCCGCTGGTCGAGGACGTCTTCGACAACCTGATCGACGCGGGCGCGACCGAGCTGGTCGTCGTCGTCGGCTACAAGGCTGAACAGATCATCGACCGCTACGGCGACGCCTACCGCGACGTCCCCATCACCTACACCCACCAGCGCGAGCAGCTCGGCTTGGCCCACGCCATCCTTCAGGCGGAGCCGCACGTCGACGGCGACTTCATGCTCATGCTCGGCGACAACGTGTTCCGCGGTAACCTTCCCGACGTGACCAACCGCCAGCAGGAGGACCGCGCCGACGCCGCGTTCCTCGTCGAGGAGGTGCCCTACGAGGAGGCCTCCCGCTACGGCGTCTTGGACACCAACGAGTACGGCGAGGTCGTCGAAGTCGTCGAGAAACCCGACGACCCGCCGAGCAGCCTCGTAATGACCGGCTTCTACACCTTTACGCCCGCGATCTTCCACGCGTGTCACCTCGTGCAGCCCTCCGACCGCGGCGAGTACGAACTCCCCGACGCGATCGATCTCCTCATCCAATCGGGCCGCACCATCGACGCGATCAAGCTAGACGGCTGGCGGATCGACGTGGGCTACCCGGAAGATCGCGATCGGGCCGAAAAGCGACTGGACGAACTGGCCGACAAAACGGACACTGACGATGGTACAGAGCCGGACGATACCGACGAGGCAGTTGTTGACGGATAGGGACGCTCCTATATCGAGTCGATCCGCGTCTGAACCAGGTCTATAGCCACATAGCAACCCGACTGCGTCGAGTTTCTCATGTCTCCGAACATACCGCGGCTTCACCGCCGGGCGGAAAGACGGTTGGGGTCGGATCGTCTGTCTGCCGTCGAAAACGTCGATGATCGTCTATCCGAATTAGCGGGGATGAACACGCATTTATCCACGCTCGATAACGAGGCCGCACGCGCTCATGAGTACGTCTCTATCGAGCACGGTTCAGCGGACGTTCCTCCAGTATCAGCATCTGCTCGTGTTCCTCGCTCCCGTGGCGTTCGTCGTCGGTGTGTACGCCTTCGCGCCGATCCCGGCGGACGCGGGCGTCGGCTACTGGACCGAGTACTGGTGGCTGTTCGTCGCGTTCGTCACCGGTGCAACGATCGTGAACACGGTCGGGATCAGCGGGTCCGCGCTGTTCGTCCCGTTTCTCATCTTCGTCTTCCCGCTCGTCGCGTACCCGCTTGAGCCGGAGACGCTGGTGAAGATCGGGCTCATCAGCGAGTCGTTCGGCCTGTCGAGTTCCGCGCTCGCGTTCATCCAGTACGGCCTCGTCGACCGGCGGCTCTCGCTGTCGCTCGTGCTCGGCGGGGTCCCCTTTGTCATCGGAGGTGCGCTGCTCTCCTTCGTCGTTCCCGAGGCGGTCTTCCACGCGCTGCTGGCGGTCGCGCTGCTCGCGGCCTCGTACCTGCTGTTCAAGATCGACCTCGCCCACGGCGAACCGGGCGGCGGTGGGGGCGGGAGCGGCGCTGCGGACGCGACCGCCACCGACGGCGGCACGCCCCGCGATCTTCCCGATGACGCGAACAAGCTCGGCCCCGCGGGCGTCGACACCGACGACACCGGAACAGTCACGCGGGTCGACCGCGACGGCGACGACTACGTCTACTCGCGCGGCGGCTACCTCGAACGGTTCGCCAACTACAGCATCGGCGGCGTGTTCCAGGGACTCGCCGGCTTCGGGATCGGCGAACTCGGGATCATCTCGATGCTCCGCACGAAGGTCCCCGTCCGCGTGGCGATCGGGACGAACCACATCGTCGTCGCGACGACGGCCGTGCTCGCGTCCCTCGTGCACGTGTTCGGCGGCGGACTGGTCGGCGGCCACACGATGAATCTGGCGTCGACGCCGTGGAACATGGTCGTCTGGACCGTCCCGGCGACCACGCTCGGCGGGCAGATCGCGCCGTACGTCTCGACGGCGCTCGACACCTCCACTATCAAGACCGGCGTGGGCGGTCTGTTCGCGGTCATCGCCGCCGCGCTGTTCGTCATGGCCGTCGGCGGGTTCTGAGTATCCGAAAGCGTCCCCTCAGCGACTGTGTCCCTGGTGTCCCAGCGCGGCACGGAGACAGTGCGTTTCGTCTGTCTGTTCACGGACGCGTCGAGCGGGACCGGCGGGACCAGCCGCGTCCATCACTGGCACACACCGAGACGGAGACAGTACGTTTCGTCTGTCTTTCGTCTACGAGTAGTCGGTGACTGCAGTCGGTCGCCCCTCGGTTGCCGCGTTCGGTTGACGCCCACGGAAGGACGCCCGTATCGTCTGGAAACCACGTAGTGTGAGAGTACGTTTCGTCTGTCTCTCTGCCGCTGGTCGGTTTGAAATGGCCTCTGAAAGGCGAGATCGTCAAGAGAATTGAAAAATGACTAGCCCGGCGGCACGTCGGATACTGTAAGTCAGACGAGACAGACAAAAGCAGGTTTTATAAATTAGTGTAGTAACCTCGAACGTACGCATGGCCGGGCCATTCAGCGACGTCGAGCGATCGATCTTCGTCTCGAAGGGGGTGCTCTCGGAGGACCACCAGCCGGATCAGATCCTCGAACGCGACGAGGAGATCGATCAGTACCGACACGCGCTCCAAGACGTCCTCTTCGGCCGCACTCCGCAGAACGTCATGCTGTACGGGAAAGCCGGGCTCGGCAAGACGGCCGTCACGACGTACATGATGGAGGCGCTTCAAGAGGAAGTCACGAAGCGGTCTGACGCCGACGACCTCCACGTTCACGAGCTGAACTGCAACGGGAAGTCGCTCTACACGGTCGTCCGGACGCTCGTCAACGAACTCCTCCCCGATCACGCGAGTGACTTCCCGAAACGGGGACTCGGAACGGCCGACGCGTTCGAAGAACTCTACGCGCAACTCGACCGAATCGGCGGCACGCACCTCGTCGTCTTCGACGAGATCGATCATCTGGACGATGTCGACACGCTCCTGTACGAGCTTCCTCGGGCGCGGTCGATCGGCCACATCACCGAGTCGAAGGTCGGAGTCATCGGGATCAGCAACAACTACACCTTCAGGCAGTCGCTGTCGCCGAAGGTGAAGGACACGCTCATGGAGACGGAGATCTCCTTCAGCCCGTACGACGCGAGCGAGCTTCGGACCATCCTCGCCGACCGCGCCGATCGGGCGTTCGTCGAGGACGCGTGTGACGACTCGGCCATCGCGAGAGCGGCGGCGATCGCGGCCAAAGACCGCGGCAACGCCCGGCAGGCGATCGACCTCCTCCGCGTCGGCGGCGAGGTCGCCACCCGGTGTGACGACGACAGGGTCGACGACTCGCACATCGTCAAAGCGCAGGAACTCGTCCAGCGAGGTCGGCTGCGGAACCGCATTCGCGACCAGACGCAGCACGCACAGCTCCTGCTCGAAACCGTGGCGTACATCGAACAACAGGACGACTCGCCCGCCCGGTCGCGAACGATCAAAGACCGGTACGAGTCGGTCGCCGACTCGCACGCCGTGGACCCCCTCACGACGCTCAAGAGCATTCAGAACCACCTCTCCGATCTGCACATGCTCGGATTCCTGCAACGCCGGGACCGAAACCACGGCGAGGGCGGCGGGAGGTACTACGAGTACGAACTCGACCTCGACCCGCAGATCGTCCTCAACATTCGACGAGAGGCCGAATCAGACCCCACGTCCTGATATCCCCTCCGAGACGCCACACCACGGCTATCGACCTCCGAGACAGACGAAACGTACTCTCTCACTCCACGAAGATAGCGCGATCCAGACAGTGCGTTTCGTCTGTCTCTCTGCAGGCACTCCCTTCGCGCGTCACCCTGCGTGGATACGGAGAACGGGGGTGAGTACGTTTCGTCTGTCTCGGTGGCCACGCGTCGCGCCGCCGTTCCACCGTCGCGCCGTTCCGCCGTCGCGACCCTGTCCACTGTCGCGCTGTCACGTTCCGAGGCCCGGGTCCGTCTCGACGACGGCTACACCGACCACGCGTCCACGGTCGCGGCGGCCTCGACGTAGTCGCGGACATACTCGTGACACGGCTCCGGCGGCGACCGGAACACGCGGAACGCGTCGTGTTGGTCGTCCGCCGTCAGTTGCTCATCGGCGTCGACGCCGTCGGTTCCAACTCCCCCTGCGATGTCGACGACGTACCCGTTCGCGAGGTAGTGTTTCGAGTCCACGCCGTCGACGTCCGCGGTCTCGTACTGATGTTCGAACGCCCCGAGCGACTCGACGATCTCGACGTCGATCCCGAGTTCCTCGCTCGCGACGCGGTGAACCGCCTCGCGGCGCGTCTCGCCCTTCCGCACGCGGCCGCCCGGCACGAACCAGTGGCCCTTCGCGGGGTCGTTCGTCCGCCGACCGAGCAGTACGCCCCCGTCGCGCCGAATGACGAGGTCGACCGAGACGATCGGGACGGTCGCGACGATCGTCCGCCAGTCTTCGTCGGGAATCCAGCCGTCGTCCATGCACGGTCGGGAGGCTACAGAGAGATAATACTGGTCACATCGGACACGCTGGACCGCGGCTCGGCTGGTCGTCGGGCGTCGACGGAAGGCCGGCGGTCACAGCCGCTTCGAGACGTACGGGCCGTCCTGGTGGTAGCCGAGCTTGTTCCGGTAGTACTTGCGCGCGCCGATCCCGGAGATGATCGCGAGCTTCCGGTACCCCGCGTCGCGCGCGAGTTCCTCGGCGCGCTCCAGGAGGCGCTTGCCGTACCCCTTGTGCTGCCAGTCCCCGTCGCCGCCGATGGCGACCTCGCTCCCGTACACGTGCAACTCGCGGATCAGCGCGGCGTCCTCCAGTTCGGGCCGGATCGCGTCGCTCTCCGTGCCGGGCGCGCCGGGCTGATCGGGCGCGAAGGAGGGGAACCGCAGCCGACAGAAGCCGACGAGCAGGTCGCGGACGGGGTCCTCGAAGGAGATGAAGTGCTCCGTGCCGCCGCCGGCCTCGTAGGTCATCACGTCGAGTTCGACGGCGTCGGGGTCGGGGTCGGCGTCGTTGTGGCCGACCTCGCGGGCGCGGATGTCCCGCTGGACGATCCCCTTCTCTTCTGCGCGCTGGCTCGCGAGCTGCCGGAGGTTCGACTTCCAGACGCCGCCCTCGATGAAGTCGGCGGGGATGTCGCGCTGGACGCGCTGGAGCCGGGTGTACTTGGGTATGAGGTCCATGACCTCGGCGACGACGTCCGCGGCCTCCTCGTTCGAGAGCGGCTCGAAGTCGTCGCGCCGCCAGCGGTCGTACACGCGGGTCCCCTCGACGACGAGCGTGGGATATATCTTCAGGTAGTCGGGCCGCCACGCCGGGTTCTCGAACAGCTGCCGGAAGTCCTCGACGCACATCTCTCTCGTCATCCCCGGCTGGCCCGGCATCATGTGGAAGCCGACCTTGAACGCGGCGTCGCGCAGCCGCCGGTTCGCGTTGCGGGAGGCCTCGTTGCCGTGGCCGCGGTGCATCTCGCGGTTGATCCGCTCGTAGGTCGTCTGGACGCCCACCTCCACCTTCGTGCCGCCCAGATCGAGCATGCGGTCGATCTGTTCCGGATCACACCAGTCGGGCTTCGTCTCGAACGTGGTGCCGATGTTGCGGATCGCGTTCGTCTCGTTCTCCGCGATCACGTCCTCCAGATATTCGAACTCCGTCTCCTCGGGGTCGGGCGCGAACGACTCGCCCTCCGCGGGCTCCGGCTCCTTCTCCAGGTCGTAGTCGTTCATCGCCTGCAGGGCGCGCTTCACGAACCACTCCTGGTAGTCGTGTGAGCGCGCGGTCATCGTCCCGCCCATCAGGATGAGTTCGACCTTGTCGACGGGATGGCCGATCTTCCGGAGCTGTTCGAGCCGGAGCGTGACCTGCCCGTACGGGTCGTAGTCGTTCTGCTCGCCGCGGGCCGCGGCGGGCTCGTGACCGGTGTACGACTGCGCCGAGGAGAACTCCGAGGCCGGCCCGCCGGGACAGTAGAGGCACTTCCCGTGGGGACACAGCTTCGGCGAGGTCATGATCGCCACGGGCGAGACGCCGGAGGCGGTCCGCACCGGCTTGCGCTGGACGACCTCGATCACATCGTCGCGGGCCTCGGGGGGCGCGTGGTCGAGGATCTCGGTGTTCTTCGGCACCTTCGGCGAGGAGAACTCAGAGCAGGCGTCGAGCTTGGCAGACTCGAGATCGTCGCGGTCGATCTCGCCGGCGAGGATGCGGTCGACGAGGTGCTCGCAGGCGCGGACGAACGCCTCGGGCTCGGCGTCCTCTCCCGTCTCGGCCTCGCCGGGTTCGCCCGACTCGGGACCTCCGGCTTCGCCCGCGTCCTCGTCTCTCTCACTCGCCGCGTCGGTACTCATTACGCCCGATCGACGGGTTTCGGAGTTAAGCGTGTCGCACCCGTGTGCTCCGCGAGAAACGCTCGCAGGAAATGACGCGTCGATCTCACAGTGCGTCGTCGTGTCATATATCGGGGTGGTGAGATAGTGTCAAATACTTCGGTGGCGTAGTTACCACGTGTCTGCTCTATCCGTTTCTTCGGCTTCGATTGTGGCGTCGGTCTTACTGTCGCTCGGACCCGTCGTCCCGGTGGCGTTTGCCGTCTTCGTCTTCACGCAGGTGCTGTACCTCGTCGTCAATCTCGCAGTGACGGGACTGCTCTACGTGCGTCCGGTCAACGCCGTCCCGGACGAACCGCCGTCCGAGCTGCGGCCGATTAACGTCCTTATGGCTGTCCGTGGCGAGCGGCGAGAGATACTCGAAGAGACGATCGAGGAGATATTCGAACAGGAGTATCCCGACGAGCTGATCCACGTTCACGTCGTCTACGAGGAAGATGACCCGATCGTGACCGACTACGTTCGCGATCTGGAAGCTTGGGCAGACGGTCAGGGGTGGGACGTCGCCGCGTGGGGCGTCGACCGCGAGGGGCTCCGCTATTACCTGCAGGCCGACGGCCGGCTGTTAGACGGCGGACAGAGTCCGAAGACCAAGGCCGCGGCGCTCACGTACGCGTTCTCGACGCTGTCGCTATCGGCCGACGAAGTCGTCACCGTCTACGACTCCGACACCCTGTTACCCCCGGACACGTTCTCGCTCGCGGTTCGCGGGCTGGAGGAGTACGACGTGGTCCAGGCCAAACAGACCGTCAGAAACCACGCCGACGGCTGGCTCCCGACGCTGGAGGCGATGGGAATCGCGGCGTGGTCACACGTGATATACGCGAGCACGAGCGAGGGGCCCTACCAGCTGCTCGGGAAGGGGTACTTTTTCGAAGTCGGGAAGCTGTACGCGATCGGCGGCTGGGACGCAGACGAGATCACGGAGGACATGACGCTCGGCGTCGAGTCGTATCTGAACGGCTACGAACTCGGCGTCGTCGACCGCTACGTGCAGGACCTGTGTCCGACGAACTTCGCCGACTGGCGTCGACAGAAGCGTCGCTGGGTGATGGGGCCGTACAAGCACCTCCTCAACGAGCGGCTTTCCGGCCGCGACCGAGTGCGATTCTGGGCGTTCACCGTCGCCAACCAGATGCTGTCGCTCACGAACCTGATCGGCGTTCCGGCCGGGATCTACGTCCTCTGGCGAACGTTGGGCGGGCGGCCGTTCGCCTTCTCGACCGCCCTCACGGTCGTCGTCGCGCTCAACTTCGTGAGCTGGCTCTACTACTCGCTCCGGACGTACGCGGCGACCCGGGACGCCGTCTCCTTCGAGTCGCGCCGGGACGCGGTCCGGTTTTACGTCCTCGCGAACCCCTTCACGCAGGTCCTGTACGCGACCATCTGGGTGGTCCCGATCCTCGGTGCGATGTGGCGGTTCGCGCGCGGCGAAGACGTCGAGTTCGAGATCACGCCGAAGTGATCGACCCGCACCACGTGAGAAGGCGATCCGCTCGTTTTAGGCCGCCCGCCGCATATCATCCGGCGTGCTCCGGAAGGACCTCCTGCGCGTCTCGCGGGCCGGCGGCGGGTACCGCCCGCAGTTCACGACCCGCGAGCACCGCCCGCTCGCCGCGCGGGTGCTCGGGACGTTCGAGGCGCACGTCGGCGAGCGCCGCGGAGACCTCGACGACGCGCTCGCGGACCTCGAAGCGGAGGCCGCGGAGGCGGGCGGCGACTTCAAGCTCGTCCGCGGGCTCGCGGCGCTCGTCGAGCGCGCCTGCGCCTTCGAGACGCGCGCGCCGGTCCCGCCGCGCCGCGTCCGGCGGGCGACGTTCGAGGCCGCCGAGGCGGTCGGCGTCGCGAGCGAGGCGGAACGCGAGACGGCGATCGACCGCGCCGCCGACGCGCTCGGGATCGATCCCGCCGACGTGGAGGCGTCGCTGTACGCCGACCGCGACGTCAACGAGGTGCTCGTCGACGCCGACGTGCGCTGGGACCCCGATTCGCTCTTGGAGCAGTACGACCTCTCGCTCGCACAGACCGCGCTCTTCGACGCCACCGAGGTCCGCGTGCGGTCGAACGACCCGAAGCGGCTCGTCTCGGCGGTCAAGCGGCTCCGGCTGATGTACGAACTGGAGACCACGCCAGAGGGCCGCGAACTGGTCGTCACCGGCCCGGACGCGCTGTTCTCGCGCACGCGGCGGTACGGCACCGCGTTCGCGCGGCTGCTCCGGACCGTCGCCGAGTCCGCGGAGTGGTCGCTTTCGGCGACGATCGACGACCGCGGGCGCGAGCGCACGCTGCGGCTCGGCGCGGGCGACGTGACCGTGCCCGGCGTCGAGCCGGTCGCGGAGCCCGACTTCGACAGCGGTGTCGAGGCCGACTTCGCCGGCCGGTTCCGCGCGCTCGACCTCGACTGGACGCTCGTGCGCGAGCCGGAGCCGTTAGAAACCGGCGCGAGCGTCATGATCCCCGACTTCGCGTTCGACTACGACCACGCCGACTTCCGACTGTTCTTCGAGGTGATGGGCTTTTGGACGCCCGAATACGTCGAGAAGAAGCTCGGCCAGCTCGCGGACGTCGAGGACGTGGACCTGCTCGTCGCCGTCGACGAGAGCCTCGGCGTGGGCGAGGCGATCGCCGCGAGCGACCACCGCGTCGTCAGCTACTCCGGGACCGTCCGCGTGAAAGACGTGGTCGACGTGCTCCGCGAGTACGAGGCCGAGTTCGTCGCCGCCGCCGCCGCCGACCTCCCAGACGCGCTCTCGCCCGACGCCGACGCGATCCGACTGGCCGATCTGGCTGCCGACCGGGGCGTCGGCGTCGAGGCCATCGCCGAGAAGTCCTTTCCCGACCACGAACTCGTCGGGCGGACGCTGGTTCGCCCCGCGGTACTCGAAGAGTTGGCAGACGAGATCGACGCGGGAATGTCGCTGTCGGCCGCGGAGGCGGTCCTCGACGACCGCGACATCGACGACGCGAGCGCCGCGCTCTCGCGACTCGGCTACCGCGTCGCGTGGGAGGGGCTGGGCGGCGGGACGCTCCGCGAAAAGGGAGCGTAGGAGGGGCTCGGCGGCCTGCGACGCGTAGGCGGTCTGCGAACGAAAACGCTCACGCGACGGCAGCGCTCACGCGACAGCAGAACTCACCGCGGCGGAAGCGCTCACCGCGACGGCGACGCCCGTCCGCTCTCAGACCGGGAGTTCGGCGTCCGGTTCGACCACGCGGTCGACCTCCTCCGGCGCGCGCCAGTCCGTGGTCCGCTCTAACAGCTGGACGACCATCCGACCGGTCGCGCCCCAGACCGTGTAGCCGTCGACGTGGAAGAAGTGGATGCGGTGGCGGCCGTACGTGGGGTGGTCGCGCCGCTCCGACTCGTAGTTCGCGGGGTCCGTCAGTCCGCTCACGGGGAGGACGACCACCTCCGCGACCTCCGACTCGTCGGGGACGTACTCGCGGTCGGGCGCGACGCCGACGAACGGCCGGATCCGGTACTCGCTCGACGTGCGCGTGTCGTCGATCCGTCCCAGCACGTCGACCTCCTCCGGGCGCATCCCGACCTCCTCGTTCGCCTCGCGCAGCGCGGTGTCGGTCAGGGTGCGGTCGAACGGCTCGCGACCGCCCCCCGGGAAGCTCATCTGCCCGGGGTGCTCGCCGAGGTGGTCGGCGCGCTTGGTGAAAAGCAGGTGGGGCTCGTCGCGCGCGATCACCGGGGCTAGCACGGCCGCCTCGCGGCGCGCTCCGGTGATCGTCCCCGGCGTGTACCCACGCAGCGCCGACAGGTCCATGCCGGGAGGTAGGTCGCCGAGCGGGGTTAACGTTTCTCCGTTTCCGGCGGTCTGGAAGGAGGCCGCCGCAGTCTCGTCCCTGGCGAGTCTGCCGCATCTCGCTGCGGTCGCGTCGACGGGTCGGCTTCGGACGTTTTAAGCCCGCGACCGACCCCTCTGTGCGTAATG
Organism: Halorubrum salinum; assembly: GCF_024494575.1. GTDB lineage: Archaea > Halobacteriota > Halobacteria > Halobacteriales > Haloferacaceae > Halorubrum > Halorubrum salinum. The sequence goes on along the minus strand of NZ_JANHDO010000004.1, from coordinate 159,345 downwards.
AGCGACGACGACCAGGAACTCGGAATCACCGAGTCCAAGTCACACAACACCGGCGAGTGGTACGCCGAGGTCGTACAGAAGGCGGGGCTCGCCGACTACGGCCCCGAGGGGATGAGCGGGTTCATCGTCACTCGCCCGCGCGCGTACGCCCTCTGGGAGCGACTGCAGGGCTTCCTCGACGCGAAGTTCAAGGACACGGGCGTCCGGAACGCCTACTTCCCGATGTTCATCCCCGAGTCCTACCTCGAACGCGAGAAGGACATCGTCGAGGGGTTCGACCCCGAGGTCGCGTGGGTGACCGAGGCGGGAACGAACGAACTCGAAGAGCGGCTCGCCGTCCGTCCCACCTCCGAGTCGATCATCACGCCGTACATCTCCCAGTGGGTTCGGAGCCACCGCGACCTCCCGCTGCGCGTGAACCAGTGGTGCTCGGTCGTGCGCTGGGAGGCGACGGAGACGAAGCCGTTCTTCCGCACGAAGGAGTTCCTCTGGCAGGAGGGCCACACCGCCCACGCCACGCGCGAGGACGCGTGGGCGGAGACGATGACCCGGCTCGACCAGTACGAGTCCGTCTACGAGGACCTGCTCGCGATCCCGGTCCTGAAGGGCCAGAAACCGGATCACGACAAGTTCCCCGGCGCGGACACGACCACGACCGTCGAGGCGCTGATGCCCGACGGGAAGTCGGTGCAGGGCGCGACCTCCCACCACCTCGGACAGTCGTTCGCGGAGGCGTTCGACATCACGTACTCGGACGAGACCGAAGAGAAGCGAACCGCCCACACCACCTCGTGGGGGCTCTCGTGGCGAGCGCTCGGCGCGCTGATCATGACCCACTCCGACGAGCAGGGGCTCGTCGTCCCGCCGACGGTCGCGCCCGAACAGGTCGTCGTCGTCCCGATCTGGCAGGAGGACACCAAAGACGACGTGTTGGAGTACGCCGAGGGCGTGGCTGAAGACCTCGACGACGCCGGCGTCCGCGTCGAACTCGACGACCGTGACGAGCGCAATCCCGGATTCAAGTTCAACGAACACGAGCTGAACGGCGTTCCGCTCCGGATCGAGATCGGCCCCCACGAGGTCGACGACGACGAGCTCACGCTCGTCCACCGACCCGACGGCGAGAGCGTGGTCGAGGACCGGACCGACATCGTCGAGACCGTCCGCGACCACTTCGAGACGATCTACGCGAAGCTGTACGCGGCCGCCGAGGAGACGCTCGACGGCGCGGTGCGCGAGGCGGACGACCGCGCGGAGATCCTGGGTACGCTCGGCCAGCACGGCGGGTACGTGAAGACCCCGTGGTGCGGCGACGAGGAGTGCGAGGAGCCGATCAAAGAGCCGATGGCCGCCGAGATCGTGATGGTCCCCTTCGAGGACGAGGACCCGCTCGTCGACGGCGACGGCGACGAGACCTGCGCGATCTGCGGCGACGACGCCGAGCGGACGGCGTACTTCGCGAAGTCGTACTGAGGAGACCGCAGACGGCGTCGCATCTCACGCCGATCTCCGTCGCTGCGCGGCCGATGTCGAAGAATCACCCATCGCCGCGCAGTCGGCGGGTTAATCGGGGTTAATCCGGCTTAACGGAGTCGCATTTATATACGGATACGTCACGTATCATCGTCGTGATGAACCGAGGGATCGCACTCGTCGTCGTTGCCGTCGCGGTCGTCGGACTGGTCGGCGTGGCCGCGGCCGGCCCGGTCGGCACGGCCGTCGCCCAGGACGATCCGGCGACGAACGGGACGGACGCGAACGGAACGAGCGAGACCGACGCGAACGGAACGAGCGAAACCGGCGTGAACGACGGGGACGAGACCGACACGAGCGCCGAGGGCGGGGGAACAGACATCGCTCCCGGTGAGCGCTTCTCCGGCGTGGTCGGCGTCCAGCAGGCCGAGATCGCGGGAGAGGTGTCGTCTCGGTCGTTCGAGATCGCGCTCGATCGCGCCGACACCGACGCGGAGCGGGCCGCGGTCGTCGCCGAGCGACTGAACCGGACCGAAGACCAACTCGGTTCGATCGAGCGCCGTCAGCGCGAACTCCGCGAGCGCCGTGACGCCGGCGAGTTGAGCCAGGGGGCGTTCGCCGCGCGGATGGCCGAGATCGGCGCGAGAGCCGAGAGCGCGCGGCGAGAGGTCAACCGGAGCGCGGACGTCGCCGAGCGCCTTCCGGAACCGGCCAGAGCGCAGCGCGGACTCGACGAGAAGCGGTTGAACGCGGTTCGCCGGCAGGCGAGCGACCTGAGCGGTCCGGAGGTCGCCGCGATGGCCCGCGGCATCGCCGGCAACGAGACGGGCCGCCCGCTCGCCGCGGATCGTCGCGGGCCGCCCGCTCGCCGCGGCCCCCCGGACGACGCCGCGAACGGAACCGATTCCGATCAGGGTCCGCCCGGAGCGACAGACCGGCCCGGGGCCGGCCGACCGACCGACGCGGGCAACGGCACCGACGCCGCGCCCGGTCGCGGTAACGACACCGGCGTGCAGGGTCTCGGTCCGGAGAACGCGTCGCAGCCGGACCGCACGGCGGGCGCACGCGGCGCGGACGGTCCACCCGGGAACGGATCCGCACGAGACGGTGGCTCAGCGAGCGACGACACACCGGGAAACGGAGCGTCCGGAGGCGCGAACCCGGGAAACGGCGGATCGGAGGCCGGTCCGCCGGACCGGGGCGGCTCGGACGGTGATGGTTCGGCTAGCGACGGCTCGGCTAGCGGCGGCTCGGCTGACGGAGAGTCAGGCGGTGACGGTTCGGCTAGCGACGACTCGGCTGACGGAGGGTCAGGCGGAGACGGCTCGGCCGGTCGCGGTTCGGGCGCTGAGAGCAACCCGGGACGTGACAGACCGTTGCTCGACTCCCTCGACGCGGCCGGAGCGTTCCTCCGGAGTGCGTGGAGCGGCGTCGCTGCGATCTGACCGTCGTAGTCACGCTACCGTCCCGTTTCGTTCCGTTCGTCCGGTGATCCGACCCGCTCACGACCGACGGTCCGAGCCACCCAGATGAGAAACGATTTATCCGCCCCGCGTGACCTCGACTCTGTGCAGCGAACGGCCCTGCTTCTCGTCGTCGCCGCGGTGTTCGTCGCCCTCGGCGTCGCGGCGACCGGGGGTACCGCGGGAGCGCCCGGCGACGCCACCGGCGGGTCCGGCGTCTCTCCCGTCGGATTCGAGCAGACGGAGATCGATCCGGACGACGTCCTTATCGAGACCGCAGTCGACGCTGACGGCAACGCGACGTGGGAGATCCAGTACCGCGTGCGACTGTCCTCCGAGGAGGAAGAGCAGGCGTTCGCGGACCTCCGAACCGACGTCGAATCGAACACGACGACGTACACCGGCCGGTTCCGCGAGCGGATGACCGCGACCGCCGCCGCCGCCGAGAACACGACAGGCCGCGACATGGCGGTGACGAACGTCACCGTGAGCGCCGACCGGCGCGAACTCCCGCAGTCGTACGGCGTTCTCACCTACCGCTTCGAGTGGCGGAACTTCGCCGCGGTCGACGGCGACCGCATCGTCGTCGGCGACGCCGTCGACGAGCTGTTCCTCGACGACGACACCTCGCTCATCGTCTCGTGGCCGGAGGGATACCGAGTCGCCGAGACGACGCCCGCGCCGACCGAGACCCGCGACGACTCCGTCGTCTGGCGGGGGCCGACGGACTTCACCGAGGGCGAACCGCGCGTCTCGCTCCAACCGGCCGGAGTCGCGGGCGGCGTGAGTCTCCCCTTGCTCGGGGGCGTCCTCCTCGCCGTCCTCGGCGCGGCGGCGGTCGTAGCCCACCGCAGCGGGTACGTCGCCTTCGGACGCGGCGGCTCCCCGGACGCGGACACCGGGGACTCGGCGGTCACGGCTCCCGAGTCGGACGATACGTCCGGGTCACAGTCGACAGCCCAGACCGCCGAGCCGGCCGACTCGGGCGGTTCGGCTGACGTCGACGACGCGGCAGACGCCGACGCGTCGCCCGTCGACGAGGAGCTGCTGAGCAACGAAGAACAGGTGCTCCGCCTCATCGAGTCGAACGGCGGTCGAATGAAACAGAAGCTGGTCGCCGAGGAGCTCGACTGGACGGCGGCCAAGACCAGCCAAGTCGTGACCGGCCTCCGCGACGACGACGAGCTCGACGGCTTCCGACTCGGCCGCGAGAACGTCCTGTCGCTACCCGACTACGAGGCGACCGACGACGGCGAGGCCGCCGACGGCGAGGAGGCGGCAGGCGATGACGGGGCAGACCCCGACGGCGAGGCCGCCGGCGACGGTGACTGACCCCGAAGCGGTTCACCCGGGCTACTGCTTCTCGCGGGTCACAGGTCCCGTGACCGACCCAAGTGACACAGTTCGCCACCACAGGCCGGACAGGCTCCGCCGGTCTCGCACCGCGACCCGCATTCGAAACACTCGTACAACTTTTCACCGCCAGTGTCACACTCTGGTCGCATATCTATGTCTATGCTACCGAGACACATGACTTGGTGCCTATTATTCTTTAGAACATATAATGATCTCTCCGACAGATACCGGACGAATGATCGATCCAAGCGCTCCGCACAGGTCGAAGCGAGCAGTGAGGCGGGCGGTGCTCACGTGTTCGTTTCATCTACTCGGCTACCGTCGGGGCGTTTCTGCCCCTCCGAATCATGGACCACGACCCCGTCGACGTCGGTGGGCTCGTAGCCGTCGCGGACGCCGATCGCTTCCTCGAGTTCCCGAACGGCCCGCTCTTTGAGCGCCGCCGCCAGTTCCTCCGCGTCCTCTCGCGAGATATCGCGCCCCAGACCCTCGCACTCGTGTGCTCGCACCAGCCCCTCCCGCTCGACGACGCCGCCCATCGGTTCGGTGGCTCCGAGGCCGCCGCCGTCGTCGCGTCGTGACTCCCCTTCGCTTCCGACGCTGAACGGGTAGGTCTGACATATCAGCGGGCGCGCGTCGTGAACGGCACACGCGCCCCGTCCGTCGACCTCCTCGTAGAAGGTGCAGTCGCCGCAGTCGTCCGTCGCGAGCGCCCACTCGAACGTCTCGCCGCTCGGTTCGCCGTCGCCGTCCTCGGAGAGCCCGAACGGCATCGGCCGCGCGACGTCGCGCCAGTCGTACGCCTCGCCGAACTCCGCCTCGGCGGCGTCCGCGACCCTGCGAACCTCGTCCGGGAAGACGGTCGCCGTGTGGGGTTCGCGGGTCGCTTCGCCGGTCGGTCCGGCGTCCGCGTCGTCGGTCGCGCTCGCATCGCTCTCCGCGTCGGCCGCGCGCTCGCCGACCCCTTCGCCCGCCGGTGCGCCGCCCGGTTCGTCGGGAGCGTATCCCGTACAGCAGCCGCCACAGCGCGTGCACTCGAAGCCGATCGCCTCGATCGAATCGGCGAGCTCGGCGGGGTCGAGGTCGCGCGCCCTCGCGAGTTCGGCTTCGAGCGACTCCATGCCTCTCGGTTGTGCCGCGGGCGGGTTAACGTCGACGCTCTGTGGCCTCGCCGCTGTGAGGCCTCGACGCGGTGGAGTCTCGACGCTGTGTTCTCTCCGCGCTCTGTGTTTCCGCCGTCGCGCTCGCGAGGCTTGCGATCCGTCTTTTCTCGAATGGAGCTGTCCGGAGTGATATATATCGCTCTTAGCAAGAGCCATATCTCGTTCCGTCGCGACATCCGATAGCCGCATGGTTTCACAAACGGCAGCCACGTTGCCCGCGGCGTTCGATCGGCTCCGCGTTGGAATCGCGCTGTACAATGTCGACGACGCGACCATCCGAGACGCGAACGACCGGCTGGAGGCGCTTCTCGGCTACACGGTCTGCGACCTGCGCGGCATGCCAGTCGAGCGATACACCGCTAACACGTACGGCTTTTCGGCGGAGGATTTCGCCGAACGGCTCCGCACCGCCGTCGAAGGCGAACCGCAGCGGTTCACGTGGCGGGTCAAACGGGCAGACGGCGAACTGGTCTGGACCAGCGTGTCGCTCACGCAGCGAGGCTCCGACGGCGACGCGCGCGCACTCGCCGAGATCCGAGACATCACCGACTACTACACCGCGAGCCGTCGGGAGACGCTGTTCTGGCGCGTCCTCCGTCACAACCTCCGAAACGAGACGAACAAGATCGTCGGCTACGCAGAGCAGATACGTCTGGCGGCTGCGACCGACGGCTGTCGAATCGCGGACGAAGACCGCCGGATCGCAGACGAGGAGACGCGTAGGCACGTTCGCGACGCCGCTGCGTCCGTTCGCTCGACCGCGATGGACCTCGGCACGGTCGCGACGTCGGTCAAGGAGATCCAGCAGGCCGCGGTGCAGTCGAAGACGGACCGGTCACACCGGGCGGCGACCGAGGCCGTCAGGGACGTCGTCGCCGCACTCGACTCGACGTATCCGAACGCGACCGTCCGGGTGGAAGAGCGCCGGTCGATGTGGGTGCACGTGGACGCCGCCTTCGATCACGCGCTCCGCCACGCGATCGAGAACGCCATCCGACACGGTGACGGCTCCGACCCGGTCGTCGAGGTGACCGTGGGCCCCTCGCCCAACACCGGGCGGGTGGAGATACGCGTCGCCGACCGGAATCCGCCCATTCCGCAGACGGAAATCGACGCACTCGACGAGTTCGCCGACCTGACGAGCACGCGCCACGGAACCGGCGTCAGTCTGTTCGTGATGAAGTGGTGCATCGAGTCGATCGGCGGCGAGCTGGCATTCGAGCGCCGAGAACCGCGGGGAAACCTCGTTCGGCTGTACCTCCCCGCTAGAGACAGCCCGCACGGGGTGACGGGCGATGAGACGAGATGACGGACGACGGGCGAGGTGACGGGCGATGAGACGAGATGACGGACGACGGGCGAGGTGACGGGCGATGAGACGATCCGAACGACGGTGCCAGCAGGCGGGTCGATTCGAGCGGGTGAGACGAAGGACGAAAGTACCCGCCACCCCTACGCGTCTGGCGTGAAGGAGTACGAGCGAAAGGGGCTCCTCGAACGCGTCAACCGCGAGGCCGCGACGGTGGGCGCGGACATCCCCGAGGAGATCGAGGTCCAGGGCGAGCCGATCGACCTCCGATCGTTCGTCTTCGAGATCAAGCGCCGCGACTCGGTCCCTCCGGGAGAGCGCGAGCGAGTCGAGCAGGCGAAGCGGAATCTCCGGCGCGAGCGGCTCGAACGGCTGGAGCCGATCGAAGACAACGAGGTGAGCTACGCGGAGGGCGAGGCGCTCGCGGCCTCGATAATCGGGATCGACCGCGCGCTCGAGGCGCTCGAGGGGCTCGACGCGGCCGACCCGGAGACGGAGGCGAGGCGGCAGGAGACGGCCGACCGCAAGCGGTGGATGAACTTCTTAAAGAAGGCGCTGGGCCGCGAGGACGCCGGCGGCGGTCGAACTCGATTTTAACTCGGATCGGTCGCCCGACCGAACCTGAGTCGGTAGTCGTAGTACCGCCCCGCGTACCGGAGCATCCCCGATCCTGCCTCGGTGCCCATCGCGTCCGACTCGATGTCCCCGTCGAGGTACGGCCGCTCGTGGAGCGCGCGCAACACGGCCCGGTACGCCGCCGAGTACGGGTGTGACTCCTCGTATCCGCCGTGGCTCGCCGTCTCGATCACCCGTCGCGCGTCGGCGGAGAGGTCGCCCTCGGCGATCCGCGCACCGACCTCGCGCGCCCTGAGGATCGCCTCCATCCGCTCGGGCGACTCCGCGACCACCGTCCCCGTGGCGCGGTACACCGGTTCGTGGAACCGCTCGCGAGAGACTTCGACCCGGTAGACCGTGTCTCGGAACCGGACCCGGTCCGGCCCGTCGTCGGGCAGGAGCGCGCTCGCGTCGACCGCGTCCGCGCGGCGGTAGACGTAGCCGCCGCGCTCGACCAGTCCGATCGGGACGCCGCCCTCGGTGCCGCGGGCCCGCGCGGCGAAGTGCGCGATCTCGACGGCGCGACGGTCGCCCGACGGGAGCGACGCCGCCTCGACCGCGGCGTCGGAGCCGGTCGTCGAACCGCTCTCCGCTCCCGGTGTGGAACCCTCGGCGGCTCCCGACTCGGCCGTGTTGCCGTCGGCGTCGGTGTCGAACAGCCGGAGGATCGGCCGAACCGTCTCCGCCTCGTCGACGACGACGGAGCCCAGTCGGTAGTACGTCCCCGCGTGGACCGCGAACCGCGGGTCGTCGGTCGTCGAGAAGAACGGCCGCCGGTACTGGGTTGTGTAGGTCTCTCCGGCTCGCACGGCCGCGAACGCCGAGGTGTCCCACGTCGGGTCGGCCTCGCTCGGATCGTCGACGAAGCGGTCGCGAAGGCGCTCTCCCACCGAATCGAGCGTCAGTCGGAGGACGCGGTCGTCGCCGCCGTCGTCCGCGCCGTCACCGCGCAGCGATCCGCCGAGACAGCCCGCGACCCCGCCGATCGCCGCCGCGACGCCGCCGGCGAGCACGCGTCGTCTGGAGGGTGTTCGTTCGTGCACACACGTCGTTCACCGGCCTCACATAAATGTGTCAGCGAGACGCAAACGATCGCTTTCGTCTCCGAGGCGACGATGGTGTCGGACCGCTCACGCGCCTCCGGCGCGCGACTCCACGAACGCGACCACGTCGGACAGCTCCTGCTGGCCGATTCCGTGGCCGCCGGGGTAGCTGCCGCGGGTCACGTCCGCACCGAGCGCTTCGAACCGGTCGGCCGCGGCCGCCGAGCGCGACTCGGGGATGACGCGGTCGCCGGCTCCCGCACCGACGAACACCGGTTTGCCCTCGATCCCGGCCGGGTCGAGGTCGGCGTGCGAGTCGGCGAGGTAGCCGTGGAGCGCGACGGCCCACGCGTACCGGTCGGGCTCTTCGAGGAGGAGCGAGAGGCTCGTGATCGCGCCCTGACTGAACCCGAGCAGCCCGACCCGGTCGGCGTCGACGTCGTAGGCGTCGACCGCGGCCTCGATCGTCTCGACGACGAGGTCGAGGCTGCGCCGGAAGTCCTCTGCGTCCGGCTGGCTCGATTCGAGGCCGCCAGCGGACAGGTCGAGTTCGTACCACGTGTACCCCCCCTGAAGCGGGTCCGGTGCCCGCAGGCTCACGACGTGAAGCTCGTCGGGGAGGTGTCGTGCCACCGGTAGCAGGTCCTCCTCGTCGGCCCCGCGGCCGTGCAGGACGAAGACGGCCGGGGCGTTCGCGGGGTCTGCGTCGGGCGCGACGTGGACGTGTTCGAGCGGGAGATCGGTCTCCGAGGTGTCGGACATACGCTCCCATTCGCGGCCTCGGGGTTTCGGTCTGTCGCCCCCGGCAGCGGCTCTCCTCTCCCGGCGGCTCGTCGTCAGTCGCGGAACCGGCGCGGATCGGCTCGTCGTCGGTCGCGGAGTCGCCGATCCCGTTCTGTCATCATCGACCGCCGCCGACGGCGTCGAACGGGCGGTTTAACCGTCCTGCCGCACAATCCGCTCGACATGAGCGGCTCCACGGAGGGCGACCTCACGAAGACGGGGATGGCCCTGAAACACGACCGCGAGTGGGACTACGAACTCGACCGGATCTTGGAGGCGATAGAGGAGCGAGACGCCTCGAAGGTCGGCCTCCAGTTCCCCGAGGGACTCAAGCGCCGCGGCCCGAAGGTGGCAGACGACCTCCGCGAGGTCGCGCCAGACGACGTGACGTTCATGCTGTCGGGCCAGCCCTGTTACGGTGCCTGTGACCTCGACACGTACCTGATGCGTCGGACCGACGTGTTCGTCCACTTCGGACACACGCCGATGAAGGAGTCCGACAGCATCGTTTACGTCCCCCTCTTCTCGAACGTCGACCCGTTCCCGATCATGGAGGACGCCCTCGACGAGGAGCTGTCGCCGCCGGAGGAGGACGCCGACGTGGGGCTCGTCACGACGGCCCAGCACATGAACCGCTTCGAGGAGATGACGGACTGGCTCGAAGAGCGCGGCTACGAGGTCCACACCCGCCGCGGCGACGACCGGCTCACGAAGGAGGGGCAGGTCTTGGGGTGTAACTACGCTTCCGCCGACATCGACGCGGAACAGGTGTTGTACGTCGGCGGCGGGAAGTTCCACCCGGTCGGGCTCGCGATGGAGCACCCCGACAAACGCGTGATCATCGCCGACCCGGTCAACAACGTCGTGAAGGTCGCCGAACACGACCAGTTCCTCAAGCAGCGCTACGCCTCGGTCCACAAGGCGATGGACGCGGAGAAGTGGGGCGTCATCTTCTGTACGAAGATCGGACAGGGCCGGTGGGAGACCGCCCAGGAGATCGTCGAGAACAACGACAACGCCTACCTGATCACCATGGACGAGGTGACGCCGGACCGCCTGCGCAACTTCGACATGGACGCGTTCGTCAACACCGGCTGCCCGCGGATCACGACCGACGACGGTCCGCGCTTCCACAAGCCCATGTTGACGCCCGGCGAGTACGAGGCCGCGATCGGCGAGAAGCCGCTCGACTCGATCGAGTTCGACACGTTCCACGACACCTGGTAGTCGCTGTCGCCGTCAGCGACGCCGGTCGTCGCCCTCGACGCCGACGCCTGCGCCGGTGGTCGTCCCCTCCGACGCCTGCGACGCCTTCGACGCCTTCGACGCGTGGTGGCCGTCGCCCCCCCGAAACGACCGCGTTCGTCCGTCCGCTGTGACAAGACTCTTGAGTTACCTCTGTCACACTGTGGACGATGCCCTCCACACTGCTTTCGACCGCAATAGACGGGATCGGTCCGGGGCCGACGAACCCGACCGAGCCGCTCGGATTCGCCATCAGTACCGGGCTCTCCTTCGTGATCGAACTCGCCGTCGTCGGTATCCTCGGCGCGATCGTGATCGCCGTCGCTCCCGACTTCACCGACGAGGGAGCCGGGTACGTGCGCGGCGAGCCGGTCATGGCGTTCGTCTACGGGTTCGGCGCGTACATCGCTGTCGCAGTCACGGCGCTCCTTCTCGCCATCACGATCGTCGGGCTCCTCGTCGTCATCCCCGGACTGCTCGCGCTCGCGGTCGTCGGCGTCGCGACCACTACCGTCGGCGTCGTCGCGCTCGGGCGGTGGATCGGCGACGTGGCCGACGTCAGCGACGGATTGGGCACGGCGCTCGTCGTCGGCGCGCTCGCGTGGGCCCTCCTGGGGGTCGTCCCGGTCCTCGGCGGGCTCGCCACCGGCGCGCTCAACGCGATGGGGTTCGGCTACCTCGTCGCTCGCGTCCTCGACGGGCGCGACGACGGCGACCGGGTCGCCTCCGGCGTCGGCGGATCGCCGGGAGCCGGCGGCGAGAGCCGTCCCCGCGCCGCCGAACCCTACGGACGGAACGAGCCCGACGGTCGAGACGAGTCTGACGACCGGTTCCAGAACATCGCCGCCGCCGAGCGAGACGCCGAGGACGCGAACGCCGACGTGACCGAAAGCGACGACGCGGACGCCGGACCGACCGGCGGCGACGCGAACGACGATTCCGGGTGGCGCTGACGAGCGGTCTCCGGTCGGTTCTCGACGTTCGGCGTGGCCCGAGCGGTGTGGCACGCCAATACCGGTGTGGCACGCCAATACTTATCAGATCGGGCCGAGCGATCGCTACACGAGCGCCTCGATGTCACCGTCCAGCACGTCGATCGCCATCGCCCTCGTCGGGGGACCGCCGGCCCGCACGTCGGAGATCGCGGTCTCACTGGAGCGCGCAGACGACAGTTTCGTCGTCGAACCGATCGCGTCGGTCGACGCGGCCGTGGACCTACCCCGGGACTCGGCGATCGACTGCCTGCTCGTGGTCGGGACGCCCGTCGACGCGACCGGAACGCCGGTGGTCGAGACGGTTCGAGACCGACGCCCGGACCTCCCGATCGTGTGCTGTCTCGACGAGTCGCCCGACGCGGACGCCGCCGCCGAGTCGCTCGACGCGGGAGCCACCGATGTCGTGCGAGCGTGCGGCGACTCGGACGCGATCGCCGTCCTCGCTCACCGGATATCGAACGTCGTCGCGGCCGCTCGCGCCGCCGCCGACGCCGAGCGGCAGCGACAGCGGCTCGACGAGTTCGTCCGCGGCGTCTCCCACGACCTGCGAAATCCCCTCACCGTCGCACAGGGCCGCCTCGACCTGGCGGAACGCGACTGCGACTGCGACTCCGACCACCTCGCCGACGCGTCGACCGCGGTCGACCGCACGCTCGAACTGATAGCCGACCTGCTGACGCTCGCGAAACAGGGCGAGACGCCGCGGGAACGCGAACCGGTCGCGCTGTCGGATCTCGCCGACGAGTGCTGGGCGAACGTCGAGACCGGCGGCGCGACGCTCACCGTCGCGGGCGACCGGACGGTGCTGGCGGACCCGAGTCGACTGAAACGGCTCTTCGAGAACCTGTTCCGCAACGCGGTCGAGCACGGCGGCGACGACGTGACCGTCACCGTCGGCGAGATCGCGCCGATGTACACGACGACGCGGGCCGAGGCGGTCCTGCCGTCGGGCTTTTTCGTCGAGGACGACGGCTCGGGGATCCCCCGCGAGGACCGAGAGCGCGTGTTCGAGGTCGGGTACACGACCGACGACGACGGCACGGGATTCGGTCTCAACATCGTTCGCGACATCGCCGCCGCCCACGGGTGGCAGGTCGCCGTGAGCGAGGGAACGCGGGGCGGTGCCAGATTCGAGATAACGGGCGTCGACGACGCGTGACAGCCGAGAGCAGCGTCGACGGTGCGTGACTGCTGAGAGCAGCGTCGATGACGGGGAGAGCCGACACCGAGCGTAGCGACGGCGCTCGGCGGCGGGTCAGGACCGCTTCGATTCCTCCACGTACTCGACCGCCGCCCCCGGCGACTCGACCGCCGCCACCCCCGCGACGTCGTGCGTGTCGAGCCCCGCGACCGGCCGTCCGTGCGCGAGCGCGAGTCCGATCTCCGAGAGGGTCCCCGGACCCCCGTCGATCGCGATCGCCGCGTCGCCGTTCAGGACGACAAGCGCGTTGCGCGCGTGACCCATCCCAGTCGCGATCGGCGTGGTGACGTGGTCGTTCGCGTCCGCGCGTCGGTCGGTCGGGAGGATTCCGATTGTCTCGCCGCCGGCCCCGCGAGCGCCGCGACAGACGGCCTCCATGACGCCGCCGAGCCCGCCGCAGACGACGACGTGGCCGCGCTCGGCCAGCCGCTCGCCGAGCTCCTCGGCGACCGCCGCGGTCTCCGCCCCGATCGAGCTCCCGCCGATGACGCTCACGCGCATGCCTCGTCTCACGTCGGGACGCGGTGTAAACCCGGCCGGTCTCGCGTCTCGTCGCCGATAATCCGACTGAAACGCTTATCCCTCTCGGCCGTCGACGTGGGGTATGACGTACGATACCGTCGTGTTCGACAACGACGGTGTCCTCGTGGGCCGCACGCGATTCGACGTGCTCCGGGATGCGACCCGGGACGCGTTCGTCGAGTGCGGCGTCGAGGAGCCCGATTCGGACGATGTAGAGCAGATGACGATCGGCGCGACCCCCGGCAGCGTGGGGACCGTCTGTCAGACGTACGACCTCGATCCGGGGTCGTTCTGGCGGACTCGCGACGACGTGGTCTCGAAAGCCCAACAGCACGAGGCGCGCGCGGGGCGAAAGACCCCGTACGACGACCTCGACGAACTGGAGGACCTCGACGTGGAGATGGGGATCGTCTCCTCGAACCAGCAGGCGACCGTCGACTTCCTCGTCGACCACTTCGAGGGGTTCGACCGGTTCGGTGCCGCCTACGGCCGCGAGCCGACGATCCACTCGCTCCAGCTCCGGAAGCCGAACCCTCACTACATCGAGCAGGCGCTCGGCGACCTCGACGCCGACAACGCGCTGTTCGTCGGCGACAACGAGTCCGACGTGCGGGCCGCCGAGAACGCCGGGATCGACTCGGCGTTCATCCGTCGCCCGCACCGCCGAAACTGGGACCTGAACGTCTGGCCGACCTGGGAGATCGAGGAGCTCTCCGACCTTCACGACATCGTCGGGTGAGGCCGTCTCGGCGGGTGACCGGCGGGTCGGACGCGTCCGTGAGCGACATCCGGACCGCCACTGCCCGCACCCGCGACGCCCGGACCGCCACCGCCGATGAAGCGTTTAAATCCGATGGCGCGTAACCCGTCTCCGTGACCGACTCGCCGCCGTGGGCCGACCTCTTCGGCCACCCCGAGCCCTACCCAGAGCAGGCCGACGGCATCGACGCCGCCATCGACGCCGCCGCGGAGGGCGGGTTCCTCGCCCTGGAGGGCGCGTGCGGGACCGGCAAGACGATGCTCGCGCTCACGGCCGGCCTCGACCGCGTGCGCGACCCCGACTCCGAGTTCGAGCGCGTGTTCGTACTCACGAGCGTCAAACAGCAGCTCCGGCAGTTCGAGACCGACCTCGAGGCGGTGAACGAGAACCTCCCGGAGGGGTACGACCCCGTCTCGGGGCTCACGCTCGTCGGGAAGGCGGACGTCTGCCCGTACGCCCGGCAGAACCGCGCCGGCATCGACCGCGAGACCGTCTACGAGCGCTGCGAGGGGCTCCGGGAACGCACCCGCAACCTCGTCGGCGACGGCGGCGCGACGACGACCTCGAACCTCGTCAGCGAGGCGCGGAGCCAGCAGGTCGGACTGCTGGACTCGGGGTCGTCCGGCACCGCCGCCGGCCCCGCGACCGGCGACGCTCCCGGTTCCGCCGCCCCCGACGCCGACTATCTCAGCGTCGACGGCGAGCCGACTCCGTACCGTCCCGACACGGAGGAGTTCGAAGGGACCGAGTTCTGCCCCTTCTACGCCGGATTCCTCGACGACCTCCCCGAGGACGGCGACCCCGCCGAGGCGGTGCCGTTCGACGTGACCGATCTCGGTCACGTCGACGCCGACGAACTCGTTCGGCTCGCCGCGAGCCACGGCTCGTGTCCCCACTCGGTCATGGGCGCGCTCGTCCCGGAGGTCGAGGTCGTCATCGGCAACTACTACCACGCGTTCGATCCCGTGACGACCGGGACGTTCACCGGTGCGCTGCTCGACGACGCGACGTTCGTCGTCTGCGACGAGGCGCACATGCTCGAACCGCGCGTGCGCGACCTCGTGAGCGACGCGGTCGCGGACGCGAGCCTGCGCGACGCCGAGAACGAACTCACGCGCGTCGTCCAGCCGCTGTCGTTCGAGACCGCGGGTGCGGAGTCCGAGGACGCCGCCTTGGTCCGCGGCGAGATCGAGGACGCGGACGTGACGGTCGAGGAGATCGAGGCCGTCCGGGAGTTCTACGCCGACCTCCGCGGCGAACTCGACCGACGAGTGACCGAGCGGCTCGACGCCGAGCACCCGGACTGGCGCGCGTCGATGCGCGAGCTCGACGACGACGAGATCCCGCTTCGCGACCCGGAAGAGCCGGGCGAAGACGCGATCACGGCGTGGGCGAAACGAGAGGGGTACGGCGACCGCGTCTGGGCGCGCGCGAAGCAGGTTGGCGCGGTCGTCAAGCGCGTCCTCGACTCGCTCGAAGACGAGGACAAACAGCGCGCCGCGCCGGGCGTCGGCCGCACGCTCAACGCGTGGTACCGCGAGGGCCACGAGGACTTCTTCCGCGCCGTCGACTTGGAGCGGACGTGGGACGAGACCGCGCCGCCCGACTCGTGGCGGCGCGCGTACAACGCGAGCCTCGCGCTGTACAACTGCCTGCCGAGCGAGCCGATCGGCGACCGGCTCGCCGAGTTCGGCGGCGGCGTCCTGATGAGCGCGACGTTGGAGCCGATGGACGTGTTCCGCGAGGTGACCGGACTCGACCACCTCGAAGCGCGGGGCAGACCGGTCGTCGAGCGGACGTACGGGCTCTCCTTTCCCCCGGAGAACCGCGCGAGCTTCGCGGTCGACGCGCCGAAGTTCACCCACGAGAACCGCGGCCCGCCGGGCGAGGCGAACGACACGCGGCTCGCGCACCTCGACGCGACGGCTGCGGTCGCGCGCCGCGACGGGAACGTGCTGGTCGGGACCCCGAGCTACGCGGAGGCGACGTGGATGGCCGACGCGCTCGACGACCGACTCGACAAGCCGGTCCTCCTCGACGAGTCGTCCGGCGACCGGGCGACGGAGTCGCTGAAGGACGATTTCTTCGCGGGCGACGGCAAGGTGCTCGTGACGAGCCTTCGGGGAACGCTCACCGAGGGCGTCGACTACCGCGGTGACCGGCTCTCCGCGGCCGTCGTCTGCGGCGTCCCGATCATCAACACGGCGCGGCCGCGGACGCGGGCGGTGATCACCGCCTACGACCGCCGGTTCGAATCGGGGTTCGAGACCGCGCTCACCGTCCCGGCGGTCCGCAAGGCGCGGCAGGCCGTGGGGCGGGTGATACGCGGCCCGGACGAGCGCGGCGTCCGCGTCCTCCTCGACGCGCGGTACGCCCGCGAGTCGTGGAACAGCGTCCGATCGTACCTCCCCGAACACGAGCGCGAGGAGTACCGCCCCGTGAGTCCGGACATGCTCGAGTTCGCGCTCGACCGGTTCGCGCGCGAGACGGCCGACGACTGACCGGAACGCGGTGAGCGATCCCGGCGGGGGGTGGCTTGGGAAGGTATATATTCGACGAGGGTGTGCCTCGAAGTGTCATGTGTCGGGAGATGCGACGAGAGCCCGCGTGGGTGTCGGCGATCCGCTTGGCGATGCTCGAAGGGCGCGTGACGGTCGCGGGCGTCATCGAGGAGGCGAACCTGATCGAGGGGCGCGAGCGCACCGTCGAGGACGTACTGGAGACGATGTGCGAGCGCGACCTGCTCACCGCGGTCGACGACGGCGCGTACGTCCCGGGGCGGGTGTTGCTCGAATCGGACCGGTTCGATCTGGACTTCGGAAACGCCTCCGACGGCGGCGCTCATCGCTGGAATTCAGCCGTCTGAGCGGGGAGGAGTCGCTCCGCGGCCGTCTCGCCGCTACGCGTGTCCGTAGCGAAAACTATGTCCCTACTACGTGCGAACCGCGAGTCGATGGGTAACCTAACGGATACCAAGGTCTCCGAAAAGAACCTGACGACGGTCCCGAAGCCGGTGCGGAACTTCCTCGACGTCGGTGCCGGCGACCGCGTCGAGTGGCACGTCGAAGACGGGAACATCGTGGTGCGAAAGGCTTCGGACGAGTGAGTGAGTCGCGCGCGGGCCGGCGTCGACCGGCCCGACGCGGTCGGGACGGGCGTCCCCCTTTCGCGACTCACTCCTCCTCGGGCAGGTCGCCCGGCCGATCGACGTCCCGGCGAACGCCCGGGTCGTCGACGGAGACGAGCGCGCTCGCGTCGCTCTCCAACAGGATCTCGCGCCCTCCGACGTCGCCGTCGACGGCGGTGAGCCGGTCGAAGAACCGCCGGTCGAACAGCACCGGGTTCCCCCGGTCGCCGTCGTAGGCGGCCGCGAGGGCGTCGCCCGCGCCGGCGGCGTACGCCGCGACGAGCGTCTCGACGGTCTCCGAGTCGACGAACGGCATGTCGCCGAGCGCGATCACCGCGGCGTCGACGTCGCCGAGCGCGTCTGAATCGCCGAGCGCGCCGATCCCCGTCCGGACGGACGTCGACTGTCCCGCCTCGTACGCCTCGTTGACCGCGACCCTGACCGGGAGGTCCGCCACGGCGTCGCGAACGCGGTCGGCCTCGTGGCCGACGACGACCACGACCGGATCGACTCTCGCGTCGACCAGCGCCCGCGCCGCGCGCCGCACGACCGGCTCGCCGCCGACGGTCGCGAGGAGCTTGTTGTCGTCGCCGAACCGGCTGCTCGTCCCCGCGGCGAGCAGCACGCCGGCGACGCGTGGCGCGTCGGTCGCGTCCGCCTGACCGGATCCGTCCGCGTCGAACGGCGACGAGACGACCGGAAGCCCGTCGTCCGTCATCGCTCGACGACCGGGTAGGGGACGACGTCGACCGCCTCGCCGGCCGACAGCGCCGACTCGGTGAGCACGAACCCGTCGGCGCGCGTCGCCCGCGTGCTGGAGGAGAGCACGCTCGGGTCGAACGCCTCCTCGTACACGGACAGCGGCGAGTCGACGTGGCCGAGCGGCAGCGCCTCGCCGTCCGCGAGCGTCACCGGCACGGCGTACGTGAACCCCGGAACCGCGATCCCGACGTCGCTCGTCATCGCCGCGTCGACGGTCGGGAGCGCGGTGCTCCCGGTGAAGAAGGGCCGCGCGACGAGCGAGGTCACCGCGTGCGCGCCGACGGGCTTGCCGGGGATGGCGAAGACGACGGCGTCCCGCTCGTCGAGCGTCGCGACCGCGATCGGCTTGCCGGGCCGCAGCGCGACGCGGTGGAACAGCACGGTTCCAAGCTCGCGGAGCGCGCGCACTACGTAGTCTTTGTCGCCGACGCTCGTGCCGCCGGTGGTCATCACCACGTCGTGCTCGTCGGCGAGCCCCGCGATCCGGTCTCTGACGCGGTCGTACTCGTCCGGGACGGTGCCCTCGTAGGTCGCCTCGCCGCCCCACCCGTCGACGAGCCCCGCGAGCATCGGCGAGTCGAGGTCCGTGTGCCGCCCCTCGTGGATCTCCGTGCCGGTCGCCAGAAGCCCCACGGAGGGACGCTCCGTCACGGGAACCTCGTCGATCCCGAGGTCGCCGAGCAAGATCGCGTCTTTCGCGCCGAGCCGCTCGCCCGCCGCGAACAGCCGCTCGCCGTCCGCCACGTTGCTGCCGCGCTCGTAGACGTACGTGCCGGGCTCGGTCGGCGTGCCGTCGAGTCGGCCGTCCTCGACGCTCGCCTCCTCCTGTTTGAGGACGGCGTTGGCTCCGGTCGGGAGCGGCGCGCCGGTGAAGATCCGGACCGCCTCGCCGGACGACAGCGACGGCGGCTCGGACTCCGGGAACACCTCCTCCGCAACCAGCTCGTACGGGTATCCCTCGCTCGCGTCGAACGCGTAGCCGTCCATCGTCGCGTGGCTCCGCTCGGGCACCGCCGCCGGCGCGTCGATCGGCTCGGCGAGCGTCCGGCCGGCGATCCGGTCTATCGAGACCGTCTCAGTGCCCCACCGATCGAGCCACTCGTCGCGGAGGTCGCGGACGCGCTCCGCGGCCGTCCGTACCGGCGTGATGTCGCCGTGGCCGTGGTCGCCGCCTCCGCCCCCACCGCCGCCGTCCTCGGATGAATTCCCGCTCATCGGCTACACACGGGGTCGTCACGGCCGCTCCGTCCGTGAACGGCCGATCTATCATGGTCGATAACGTTTATTAGGGTGGTACTACATATCATAGACCGTGGTAATAGTATGCTCATAGGAGGGGGATATAAAAGATGACGGTGACAGACCGACGAACGACGGTTGACGTGGGGGGTCGCTGATGGAGTTCGACGGCGAGTTCGAGCTCGACGGCGTTCCGCCGGAGAAGGCGTGGGTCGTGCTCTCGGATCCGGTCGCGGTGCGCGACTCGCTGAAGGGATGTCAGTACATCACGCCGATGGACGACTCCTTCGAGTGGGACTCCTTCGAGCCCGAGGAGGACGTTCCGACGCTGCCGGAGGCGGAGGCCGACGACGTCGCGTCGCGGGCGTTCCGGACGGGTCAGAAGTACGCGGCGCTGATGCAGGTCGGCGTCGGCAGCGTGAAGCCGAAGTTCGAGACGACGGTCACCATCGACGACCGCGACGAGGAGGACTTCGAGATGACGGCCACCGGTTCCGGCTCCGCGAGCGGGAGCAGCTTCAGCATGGAGTCCGGCATGCGGATTCACCCGCAGGAAGACGGCGACGGTTCTCGCATCGAGTGGTGGACGGAGGCCGACATCTCCGGGCGGATCGCCCAGCTCGGCGGGCGGGTGATCAACCCGGTGGCGAACAAGATCGTCAACAACTTCTTCACCTCCATCGAGTCGCAGATGACCGACGTCGAGGAGACCGACTCGGGGGTCACGGACCGAATCCGAGGGATGTTCTGATGAAGTCAGCCCCGTTTGAGCATCACGAACCGACGACGGTCGACGAGGCGGTCAGCTTACTGGAGAGCCTCGACGACCCGACGATCCTCGCCGGGGGACAGAGCCTCGTGCCGATGCTGCGCTTCCGGCTCGCGAACCCCGACGTGGTCGTCGACATCAACGGCATCGACTCGCTCGACTACCTCCGCGAGGAGGACGGCCACCTCCGCGTCGGCGCGCTCGCGCGTCACGCGGACGTCGCCGAGTCCGACGTGATAGACGAGAAGTACGGGAGCTTCGCCGACGCCGCGCCGCTCGTCGCCGACCCGCAGATCCGCAACCGCGGGACGGTCGTCGGCTCCGTCGCGCAGGCCGACCCGAAGGGCGACTGGGGGTCGGTACTGCTCGCGCACGAGGGCGAGGTGGTAGCCCGCGGTCCGGACGGCGAGCGAGCGATTCCGGCCGAGGAGTTCTTCCTCTTACCGTACGACACGACGCTCGGCGAGGACGAACTGATAACCGAGGTCCGCGTTCCGACTCCGTCACCGAACGAGGGGAGCGCGTATCACAAGCTGAAGCGCAAGACGGGCGACTACGCGATGGCCGGCGTCGGCGTCCGGCTCACGTTCAACGACGACGGCACCATCGAGTCGGCCGGGATCGGGATGACCGCGGTCGACATCACGAACGCCCGCGCGACGGACGCGGAAGAGCACCTCGAAGGGGAGCGGCCGAGCCCCGACCTGTTCGCCGCGGCGGGCGAGCTGGCCGCGGAGCAGTCCAACCCCGAGTCCGACGAGCACGGCGGCGCGGACTACAAGGCGCGGATGGTCGACGTGCTCACCCAGCGCGCGCTGGGCGACGCCGCCGAGCGCGCCGGCACGGTGACGGTCAAACGGAGGGTCACACAGTGACAGACGAACGCGAAATCACGCTGACGGTCAACGGTACCGAACACACGGTCGAAGTCGAGCCGCGGCGGCTGCTCGTCCACGCGATCCGCGAGGACTTGGACCTCACCGGCACGCACATCGGCTGTGACACGGGCAACTGCGGCGCGTGTACCGTGTTGAAAGACGGCGAGCCGATCAAGTCGTGTCTCATGTTCGCCGCGCAGGCGGACGGCGCTGAGATCCTCACCGTCGAGGGGATGGAGGACTTACCGGAGGCCGACGGGATCCACCCGCTTCAAGAGGGGTTCCGCGAGGAGCACGGTCTGCAGTGCGGCTACTGCACGCCGGGGATGCTCATGTCGGGCAAGGCGCTGCTCGACGAGGACCCCGACCCCGACGAGGAGACGATCCGCGACGCGATAAGCGGCAACCTCTGTCGCTGTACCGGCTACCAGAACATCGTCCGGTCGATCGAGTACGCGGCCGACGAACTGGCCGACAGAGCGGCGGCCGACGGCGGCGCGGTCACCGCCGACGGCGGCGCGTCGGCGTCGCCCGAGGGCGGTCACGAGCCGCCCGCGGTCGGCGGCGACGCAGACACGTTCTGCGGGCGCGAGGACTGCTGTGGCGGACCGAGCGAGGCCGACCCGTTCGACCGCGAGGCGCTCCTCGACGACGCGGAGGGTGGGAACGGCGACGCCGCCGTCGACTCGACCGACACCGCCGTCGACGCGGACGACCGAGGTGATTCAGTATGAGCAGCGAACCAGACACACCCGACGCCGAGACGGAGTATCAACACGACGAGGACGGCGGTCCCGACCCGGAGAAACACTGCGGCCACGGCCGCGGCGGCATGGGCGAAGAGGTGACGCGCAAGGAGGACAAACGCTTCATCACCGGTCGCGGTAACTACGTCGACGACATCAAGAAGCCGGGCATGCTCCACTGCGAGATCGTCCGGAGCCCGCACGCGCACGCCAGAATCGAGAACATCGACGGCTCCCGCGCGGAGGCGATGGACGACGTCGTCGCGGTGTTGACGGCCGACGACTTACTGGAGCACGACCTCGCGACGATGCCGACGCTGATGGACGACACGCAGGACGTGCTCGTCAACGAGAAGGTGAAGTTCCAGTCCCAAGAGGTCGCGGCCGTCATCGCCACGGACCGCTACACGGCGAAGGACGGCGCACAGAAGGTCGAAGTCGAGTACGACGTGCTCGACCCGGTCGTCGACGCCGCGGAGGCTCTCGAAGAGGACGCCCCGCTCGTGCGCGACGAGCTCGACGACCAGGAGGACAACCACATCTTCGACTGGGACACCGGCGACAAGGAGGCCACCGAGGCGGTGTTCGACGAGGCCGACGTCACCGTCGAGGAGGACATGCTGTACCAGCGGCTCCACCCCGCCCCGATCGAGACGTGCGGCGCGGTCGCCGACTGGGACCCCGGGATGGACAAGATGACGGTCCACATGACCTCGCAGGCTCCCCACGCCCACCGCACCCTGTTCTCGCAGGTGTCTGGCATCCCGGAGCACAAGGTCCGGATCGTGAGTCCCGACGTGGGCGGCGGGTTCGGCAACAAGGTGCCGATCTATCCGGGATACGTCGTCGCCGCGGCGGCGTCGTACGTCCTCGAACAGCCCGTGAAATGGATCGAAGAGCGCTCCGAGAACATCCAGACGACCGGGTTCGCCCGCGACTACGACATGACCGGCGAACTCGCCGCCACCGAAGACGGGATGATAGAGGGCGTCAAAGTCGACGTGCTCGCCAACCACGGCGCGTACAACGCGGCGGCGCAACCCTCGAAGTTCCCGGCCGGTTTCTTCAACATCTTCACCGGGTCGTACGACATCGAGGCGGCCTACGGGTCGCTTACGGCCGCGTTCACCAACACCGCGCCCGGCGGGGTCGCCTACCGGTGCTCGTTCCGCGTCACGGAGGCGGTGTACCTCATCGAGCGCATGGTGAAGGTGCTCGCCGACGAGCTGGAGATGGACCCGGCGGAGATCCGACGGAAGAACTTCATTCCCTCGGACGCGTTCCCGTACGAGTCTGCGACCGGGTGGAACTACGACTCCGGCGACTACGAGAAGGCGCTCGACAAGGCCTTAGAGATGGCCGACTACGAACACTACCGCGAGGAGCAGCAGCGTCGGATCGCCGAGGACGCTGACAAGCTCATCGGCATCGGCATCTCCTCGTTCACGGAGGTCGTCGGGGCCGGCCCCGGCAAGCAGTGCGACATCGCCGGGATCGAGATGTTCGACTCCGCGGACCTGCGCGTGAACCCGACCGGCAACGCGGTCCTGCGCGTCGGCGTCCAGACGCAGGGGCAGGGCCACGAGACCACCTTCGCGCAGATCGTCGCGGAGGAGCTGGGGATGGACGTCGACAACATCTCCGTCGAGCACGGCGACACCGACACCGAGCCGTACGGGCTCGGAACCTACGGCTCGCGGTCGACGCCCGTCGCGGGCGCGGCCGCGGCCGTCGCCGCGCGCAAGGTGCGCGACAAGGCCAAATCGATCGCGGCGAACGAGCTCGAAGCCGCAGAAGAGGACATCGAGTGGGACCGGGAGTCCGGCGAGTTCCACGTCGCCGGTGCGCCGGACCGCTCGATCACCATCACGGAGATCGCGGCGGGAGCCTACATGAACCACCCCGGCGACGAGGAACCCGGGCTGGAGGCCGTGAACTACTACGACCCGCCGGAGATGACGTACCCGTTCGGGTCGTACATCGTGATAGTCGAGGTGGACCGCGAGACCGGCGAGGTGGAGTTCGAGAAGTTCGTCGCGGTCGACGACTGCGGCAACCGCATCAACCCGATGATCATCGAGGGGCAGATCCACGGCGGACTCGCGCAGGGGATCGGCACCGCGATGTTGGAGAAGGTCACCTACGACGACAACGGCAACGTCACCGGCGGTGACTTCATGAACTACCTGCTTCCCACGGCCAACGAGATCCCGAACTTCGAGACGGGCCACACCGTCACGCCGTCGCCGCACCACCCGATCGGCGCGAAGGGCGTCGGCGAGTCGCCCACGGTCGGGTCGCCGCCGGCGATCGTCAACGCCGTCGTCGACGCGATGAGCCACGCCGGCGTCTCCCACGTGGAGATGCCGATGACGCCGGACGTCGTCTGGGAGACGCTCGACGACGTCGGACTCTCCCACCAGCCGGCCCACAACGTCGAGTTCGACCTCGGCGACGACGCAGAGCCGGCAGACGACTGACCCCGCACGCAGCCACCTCCGCGCCGACCGCCGCCTCGGACGCCCCGAGCCGGGTGGCGGCACCGCTTCCACACAGATGACACACGACGAGACCGAACACGACGAGACGGACGAGGCCGTACACGACGAGGCCGACGGGCCCCCGCGCGACGGAGTCGGACGGCCCGTCACGGACGGATCGAGAGAGGCACCGACGATCGACGACGGCGACGTCTCCGCGCTGGAGGCGGAACTCGCCGACCGCGGCGAGGCGTTCGCGCGGGCGACGATCGTCCGCCGCGAGCCGCCGGTGTCGGCCAACGTCGGCGACCGCGCGGTCGTGACCGCGGACGGCGAGATCCACGGCTGGGTCGGCGGTGCCGCCTGCGCGCAGTCGGTGGTGGCGACGCAGGGCGTCGCCGCGATAGAGGAGGGGACGCCGCGGCTCGTGGGGATCGCTCCGGACCCGGAGACCGTGGACCGGCCCGGGCTCGACGCCTTTCCCATGACGTGTCACAGCGAGGGCGTCCTCGAACTGTTCGTCGAGCCCGTGACGCCGACGACGGAGCTCGCGATCGTCGGCGACTCGCCGGTCGCGCGCGCGCTCGCCAGGCTCGCGGCCGAGCTGACGGTCGACGTGACGCTCGTCGTCGCGGACGGCGACGCTGACCGGGACGTCCCCGCGGGGACCCGGGTGGTGGAGACGGTCGACCACGAGGCGATCGCCGACGCCGTCGGCGACTCCCCGCTCGTCGTCGTCGCCTCCATGGGCGAGTACGACGCCCGGGGCGTGGCGGCGGGAGTCCTCGCCGACGCGCCCTACATCGGGCTGGTCGCGAGCGACGAGCGCGCGGCCGAGGAGACGGAGCGCGCGGCCGGGCTGCTCGACCGCGACGTGGGGGACGTCGTGAGCGCGGTGACGAACCCCGCGGGCGTCGACGTGGCCGCGTACACGCCCGCGGCGATCGCGGCGAGCCTGCTCGCAGAGGTCGTCGACGAGCGGTCGAAGGCGACCCCGTCGGATCCGGGCGAGGCCGCGGCGGCCGGCGGCGACGCCGAGGCTGCCACGGACGCAGCCGGGGACGACTCGGGGACAGCCGGAGACGGCTCCGACGCGTCTGCGGACGACGAGACCGCGATCGATCCGGTCTGCGGCATGACCGTGGACCCGGCGACGGCGGACGCGTCGGTGGAGCACGACGGCCGGACGTACCACTTCTGTTGTCACGGCTGTGCCGACTCGTTCGCCAACGACCCGGCGTCGTATCTCGACGAGGAGGTCGAAGCGTGAACGGGGAGGTGGCGACCCCCTTCGCGTCGGTCACCGAGGCGGAGATCCGCGAGCGGTTCGAACGAACCGACTACGTCGCCGACGATCGCACCGTCACGACGGTCGAACTCGCGCTCCGGCTCGGTCGGCCGCTCTTGGTCGAGGGGCCGCCGGGGAGCGGCAAGACCGAACTCGGCAAGACGCTCGCCGAGGGGTTCGACACGGAGCTGATCCGCCTCCAGTGTTACGAGGGGCTCACCGCGGAGAACGCGCTCTACGAGTGGAACTACACGAAACAGCTGCTCGCCGTGCAGGCCGACGAGGGGAGCGTGGCTGGCGGCGACGACGCTGCGGTCTCGGCGAACGGCGACGCGGGTGCGGCGCGGGCGGAGACGAACGACGCCGGGACGCCTTCGGCGGCGAGCGACCCCTCTGGCCCCGGCCTCGGATCCGGCTCGGTCTTCGACGAGGAGTACCTGCTGGAACGCCCGCTGTTGCGCGCGCTCCGGACCGACGGAGAGACGCCGCCGGTGCTTCTGATCGACGAGATCGACCGCGCGGACGAGGAGTTCGAGGCGTTCCTGTTGGAGCTGCTCTCGGACTTTCAGGTGTCGATCCCCGAGCTCGGCACGGTGAGCGCGTCGACGCCGCCGGTCGTGATACTCACGTCGAACCGGACGCGCGGCCTGAGCGACGCGCTGAAGCGGCGCTGTCTGTACCTCCACGTCGAGCCGCCGTCGTTCGAGACGGAGTACGAGATCGTCCGCCGGAAGGTGCCCGAACTCGACGCGGCCGTCGCGGCCGAGGTGTGTTCCGTGGTCGCGAACCTCCGGGAGGAGTCGTTCCTCAAGCGGCCGGGCGTCGCGGAGACGCTGGACTGGGCGCGGGCGGTCGCGGCCCTGCGGCACGAGGACGGGGACGAACCGCTCTCGCCCGAGGAGATAGAGCGGACGATCGGCTGTCTGCTGAAGGAAGCGGAAGACGTCGCTCGCGTCGACGGGGAACTGCTCGAACGCCTCCACGAGGCCGCGCGCGAGGCGGCAGAGCGGGTCGAGTGAGCATGGCCGATCGCGACGACGAGACGGGGGTCGAGCCCGCCGACGCCGACGTCGGTGTCTACGGGGGATCCGGGACGGAGACGCCCGACTTCCCGGCCGCCAAGACGCACCTCCTGACGGAGGTGGTCCGGCTCGTCGCCGTCCTCCGGAACGACGGGGTCAGCGTCCCGGCGACCGGGACGCTCGACGCGGCGCGCGCGCTCGCGGCGGTCGGACTCGCCGACGAGCGGCGCGTGGCGGCCGCGCTGCGCGCGAGCCTCCTCACCGAGGCCGCCGACGCCGACGCGTTCGAGGACGCGTTCCCGACGTTCTGGCACCGGCTCCGGAGCGGGCTCGACCGGATCGCCACCGCCCACGGCGGGCCGTCGCCGGGGGACGACGACGGGGACGACGAGACCGAACGTAGAGAAGGCGGGCGCGACGACAGCGGCTCGGCGGCCGACGAGCCGGGAGTGCTCGACGACGCCGAGCCGCCGGAGACGGACGCCGACGGCGACGGCGACCCGACCGTTCACATTCCGACCGACCGTCGCCACGCCGCCGGCGACCGGCCGGCGGGCGACCGCGGCGAAGAGACGGACGGCCGCCGGTACAGCGCGGTCGGCGAGAGCGAACTCGTCGCGGCCGACGTTCCGACCGCGTCCTCGGACGAGGCGGCGAGCGTCCGGCGGTTCGTGGACGCGCTGTCGTCGCTGCCGGGCCGCCGTCGGCGACGCTCGTCGACCGGCCCGGCCGTCGACGCCCGAGGTGCGCTCCGGGCGAGCCTCCAGACGGGCGGCGCGCCGATAGACCTCCCGCGCGACGCCCCCGTGCCGTCGGAGTTCCGCTGCTGTCTGCTCGTCGACGTCAGCGGTTCGGTGCTCGACACGGTCGACCGGAGCGCGCTGTTGGAACTCGGCGTGCAGGTCACGGCGAGCGCGCAGGGCGCGCGGGTGTTCCTCTTCGACACGGACCTCGTGGAGGCGACCGACGCGTTCGCCGATTCGACGCGGTCGCCGGCGGACGCCCTCCGGGCCGCGGAGGTCGAGTGGGGCGGCGGGACCCGGATCGGTCACGCGGTCGACCGGCTGCGCCGGACGGCCCCGCACGCGGTCGACCGCCGGACCGTCGTCGTGGTCGTGAGCGACGGACTCGACGTGGGCGACCCGGACCTGCTCGTCGACGGCATGACGTGGCTCGCCGACCGCGCCGAGGGCGTCCTCTGGCTCAACCCGCTCGCGGTCTCGGCGTCCTTCGCGCCCGAGTCGCGCGGGATGAGCGACGCCGCACCGTACGTCGACGCCCTATTCGGGTTCGCGTCGGCCGCGGACCTCGCCGAAGCCGCCGGGCAGATCGAGCGCCGCGGCCTCGCGGGCGCGGTCGGCTACGAACACGACTCGCGCCGGATCGACGGCGGGGAGGGGGTCGTATGACCGACGCCGAGCCGGATCGCGGGCCTGACAGCGGTTCCGGATCCGACTGGCCGGGACCGGTTCTGCGAGCGACCCTCGACGCGCTTCGCGCCCGCGGCGCGTTCGACGGCGTTCGACTGGACCGCGCCACGGTGGGCACCTCGGCGGTGCTCGTGGAGCTCGTCGCCGACGCCGGCGACGACGCCGAGTGCCAGCATCGGGCGTCTGCGGGCCTCGCACACCGCCCGACGGGGTCGTCGCCGACGCCGCCCGACGCCCTCGACGGACTCGTGGCACCGATCGAGGACCGCGGCGATCGCGACGCCCCGCTCGGCGAGCGCGCGCTCGCCGTCGCCGCGCTGAACGCGCTCTCGGTCCCGTTCCTCGACTGGCACACGGGCGACCCGATGGCGCTGCTCGACGCGTCCGTGTCGCGGATCGTCACGGTCGGGCTGTTCCGGCCGGCGTTTCGGAAGTTCGACGGCGTCGATGTCGGCGTGATCGAGCGCGAGCCCGTCGCGGTCGAGACCGTCTCGACGCCGCCGGGCGTCGCGGTGGAGTCGTTCACGCCGCAGGAGACCGCGGCCGCGATGGAGGGAGCCGACGTGGCGTTCGTCACCGGATCGACGCTGGTGTACGGGGGAATCGAGCGATATCTCGACGCCGCCCCCGCGTCGGCGACGGTCGTCGTGGTCGGCGCGACGGCCTCCGCGGTGCCGGAACCGCTCTTCGACCGGGGCGTCGACGTCGTCGCCGGCGCGGCGATAGCCGACCCCGAACGGGTGCGGTCGGCGGTCGCGGACGGATACTGCGGGACCGACCTCCACGACCGAGGCGTTCGCAAGGTGTACGCGGCGCGCGGCGCGCCCGAAACCATGGATCTGCAACCGGGAACCTGACATGACAGAGAGCAACTGGAGCGTTCCGGAGACCGAAGTCGTACAGCGCGTTCACGACCACCTCGATTCCGACGGCACCGGCGTCCTCGCGACGATAGTCGACGTCGAGGGGAGCGCCTACCGCCGTCCGGGGGCGAAGATGCTCCTCGACGACGAGGGAGGGGTCGGCTCGATCACCGCGGGCTGTATCGAGGACGACCTGCTCGCCGCCGCGGAGTCGGTCAGGGAGACCGGCCGACCGGACCGGGTGACCTACGACCTGATGGGCGACGACGCCGACGACGTCTGGGGGCTCGGCGTGGGCTGTAACGGCGTCATCGACATCCTGCTCGAACCGCTCGACGAGACGTATCGCCCGGCGGTCGAAGCGTTCGACGCCGGTCGCGACGTAGCGGTGCTCACCGTCCTCTCCGCCGACGGAGACGAACGGATCGGGGACGACGGAAACGGACGCGTGGGAGAC
The DNA here is from genome assembly GCF_024494575.1 of Halorubrum salinum. Classification (GTDB taxonomy): domain Archaea; phylum Halobacteriota; class Halobacteria; order Halobacteriales; family Haloferacaceae; genus Halorubrum; species Halorubrum salinum. The sequence goes on along the minus strand of NZ_JANHDO010000004.1, from coordinate 130,356 downwards.
GACGGAAACGGACGCGTGGGAGACGACGGCGACGACGACAGCGAGAACTCAGACGTCCCGGAACGGCTCGGCGACCGCGCGTACTACTATCCCGACGAGAGGGGGCTGCGACTCTCCGACGGGTCGTCCGCGGACGCGTGGCCGGCCGAGGCGCTCTCGGGACCGGCCGCGGACCTCGCAGAGCGCGGCTCCGCGGACGTCGTGACCGTCGAGGGCCCGGACGGCCGGACGCTCACCGTGTTCGTCGACGGGATCGCCGCCCCCGACGACCTGGTCGTCTTCGGGACGGGCCACGACGTCGGGCCCGTCGTGGAGTTGGCCGAACGAACCGACTTCCGGGTCACCGTCGTCGGGTTCCGCGGCGCGGTCGACCTCGAATCGCGGTTCCCCGAGGCGCACCGTACCGTGACGACCTCTCCGGGGACGCTCGACGACGCGCTCGACGTCGACGACCGGACGCACGCCGTCGTGATGACCCACAACTTCGTCGACGACCGGCTCGCCGTGGAGACGCTGTTGCGGTCGGACGCGCCGTACGTCGGGCTGATGGGGCCGCGCGAGCGGTTCGACGAGATGCTGGAGGCGTTCGACGACGAGGGGACGACGTTCTCGGAGGCGGAGCTCGCGTCGCTGTACACGCCCGTCGGGCTCGACCTCGGCGGCGGCTCCCCGTATCAGATCGCACACAGCATCGTCGGCGAGGCGCTCGCCGTGTCGAACGACCGGACGCCGGGACACCTGCGTCAGCGCGACGGGACCATCCACGACCGCGTCGACGTGGACGCCCCGCCCTCGCCGTAGCGAGGGGAGCGGTCGCCGTCGAAACCGACACGATAATCCTCCCGCCGCGACGACACCGGACCATGCAGGACAAGCGCGTCCTCGTGACGGGCGGTGCGGGATTCATCGGCTCGAACCTCGCGAACCGCCTCGCCGCGGACAACGACGTGATCGCGGTCGACGACATCTACCTCGGAACGCCGGAGAACCTCGACCCCGCGGTGGAGTTCGTCGAGGCCTCGGTGCTCGACGACGACTACCCCGTCGACGTCGACGTCGTCTTCCACCTCGCCGCGCTCTCCTCGCGGAACATGCACGAGTCGGACCCCCAGCGCGGCTGTCGCGTCAACGTCGAGGGGTTCATCAACACGGTCGAGCGCGCCCGCGAGGCGGGCTGTGACACGGTCGTCTACGCGTCTACCTCCTCCATCTACGGGAGCCGGACCGAGCCGTCTCCCGTCGAGATGGACGTGGAGTCGCACACGGCCTACGAGGCCTCCAAGCTCTCGCGGGAACGCTACGCCGAGTACTACGCGAACCACCACGAGATGAACATGGCCGGCCTCCGATTCTTCTCCGTGTATCAGGGCTTCGGCGGCAACGAGGAGCACAAAGGCGAGTACGCGAACACGGTCGCGCAGTTCGCGGACGCGATCGCGAGCGGCGAGGCTCCCGAGCTGTTCGGCGACGGCAGCCAGACCCGGGATTTCACCCACGTCTCGGACGTCGCGCGCGCCTGCGAACTCGCCGCGGACCACGAGCTGACCGGCGTCTACAACGTCGGCACCGAGGAGGCGTACACGTTCAACGAGATGGTCGAGTTGATCAACGACGCGCTCGGCACCGACGTCGATCCGGTGTATATCGAGTGTCCCTTCGACGGCTACGTCCACGACACCATGGCCGACTACTCGACGTTCCACGAGGCCACGGGTTGGGAGCCCGAGATCGGCTTCGAGGAGGGCGTCGAGCTGGTGTGTGAGCCGTACCGCGAGGAGTGACACGCACCGAGCGGAAGCCTACCGAGCGGCCCGCGGTGTCCCGGGCGAACGGTCCGACAGTGTGGATCACTCTCGCGGCCGGATCAACATATTCACTACAACCCGTCACAAACCGGGGTGTATGAGCACGGACGACGTCTCGCGGCGCACGTTCATCCGGACCGCCGGCGGCGCGGCCGCGGCCGCTGGCGCGGCGACGGCGACCTCGGGAACTGCGGCGGCACAGGAAGTCGAACCCGACTGGCCGAGCGGGGCATCGAGCGGGAACGTCGGATCCTACCAGGACGCCCGCGGACAGGACTCGGTGACCATCTCCGTCGGGGCCGGCGACCAGGGGCTCGCGTTCGATCCGACGCTCGTGTGGGTCGACACGGGCACGACGATCACGTGGGAGTGGACGGGCAGCGGGGGCGCACACAACGTCCAGACCGTCGAGGGCGGCGGTCCGGCGAGCCTCGACAGCGGCGACCCGGTCGGCGAGGAGGGCTACACCTACGAGTACGAGGTGACCGAAGAGGACGCCGGGATCACCCACTACCACTGCGTTCCGCACACGGCCGTCGGCATGCACGCCGGCCTCGCCGTCGGCGGGGACGTCGCCACCGTCGAGACCGGCGGAGGCGGAGGCAGCAACGCCGTGTTCGTTCCGCAGGGCGCTCGCGCGCTCGGGATCGCGACGTTCATCGCGATGGTGAGCACGCTCGGACTCGCGTTCGTCTTCATGAAGTACGGCGGCACGATCACCGCCGAAGACGCGTAACGCTCCCACATCGGGCGGACACGTCCGATTCGCCGCGTCGGAACGCACCAGTCTTCTCCGTTTCTGTCGTCGACCAGCCGACGGCCCCGTCCGTCCCGCGTCGTCACGCGCTCGCGAGCGACCGATACGCCTCGACGTATCGGTCCAAGACGGCGTCGTGGTCGTACTCGGCGAAGTCGCGTTCGACCGTCTTTCGATCGAGGTCGGCGACGGCCACGAACTCGTCTGCGAGCTCCGCCGGCGTCGTCACCAGCCGTCCCCGCTGGCGTCCCTCGACGAGTTCGTGCGCGCTGGAGTCAGCCTGATACTCGACGAGCGCGACGCAGCCGCACGCGAGCGCCCACAGAAGCTCCGTGGCGAACGTCTCCCACGTCGCCGTCGCGACGGCGACGTGCGTCCCCTTGAAAAGCGAAACGCGCTCGCGGAGCGGCAGGTCGCCGAGGAACGACACTCGATCGTCGATCCGGAGGTCGCTCGCCATCGACTCGATCCGGCCGCGCTCGGGCCCGTCGCCTACGACCGCGGCGGTCCAGTCGCGGCCGCGAAGCTCGGCGAGCCCGAGCAGGAACGTCTCGACGTTGGCGTGGCGGTCGAGCCGCCGCGAGTACACCGCGTCGAACCGATCGTCGACCGCGGCGTCGGTCACGAGGTCGAAGTCGATGCTCTCGGGGACGACTCGCACGTCGTCGCCGTCGGCACCGTGCTCTCGCACCCGCGTCTTGACCGTTCGCGAGGGCGTCGTCACGAGGTCGGCGCCCCGCGCGAGCAGGCGGTACCGCCGCGCGGCGTCCGCCGGGTGGTCGTGCCACCAGTCCACGACGACGGGAGTCCGAGAGAGCGTTCCCGCGACCGTCGCGCCGACCCCGGGCGTCGGTGGGCTGTTGACCGCGTGGACCACGTCGGGTGCGACGCGGCGGAGCGCGACCGGGAGTCGGGCCGCGAACGTCGACGGGGCGGGATCGGCGGTGACCGACCGGTACGTGATTCCCTCCTCCTCGAAGACGTCGTGGTCGCCGCCCCACCAGCGGGCACAGAGCCACGTCACCTCGTGGCCGCGATCGGCGAGGCCGCGAGCCACTCGACGCGTTCGACTCCGGGCCGGCGTGTCGCCGTGCCCGGGGGCGAAAAGCGAGACGAACGCGACGCGCATACGCCGGGTGGACGACGGCGGCAGGTAAAAAGACACGGGCATCGAATCGTCCGCTCGGGTGGCAGTGTGAACGGGGCCGGGACGCTCGCCGCGCAACGCCACCACCCGAAACGGTTTCACACCGCGTGCGGAACCGACTCCCATGCATCGATACGACATCGAGCGATACCTCAACGTCCGCAGCGCCGGCGGAGCCGACATCGGTCCCGACGGTCGGCTCTCCGTCGTCTTGAACACGACCGGCACCGGTCAGGTGTGGTCGCTCGACGCGCCGCTTTCGTGGCCAACACAGCGCACCTTCTTCGAGGAGACCGTCTCGTTCGTCGACTCCTCGCCCGAGCGTCCCGAAGCCGTCTTCGGTATGGACGAGGGCGGGAACGAGCGCACCCAACTGTACCGCCTCAACTACGAGTCCGGCGAGATAGTCGATCTCACCCGTCGTCCGGCGGCGAAACACCGCTGGGGCGGCTGGGACGGCGAGGGCGACCGGTTCGCGTTCGCCTCGAACCGCCGAGACGAGGCCGTCTTCGACGTGTACGTCCAAGAGCGCGCGGTCGAACCGAGCGGCGACGTCGAGGGCGACCGCTCCGACACCCCGAGCGGCCCGCCCGATCCAGAGCTGGTGTACGAGGGCGACGGGTGGCTCTCGGTCGCCGGGTGGTCGCCGAGCGACGACCGCCTCGTCGTCCACGAGGCGCACGCCTCCTTCGACCACGACCTGTATACCCTCGACGTCGAGAGCGGTGAACTGACACACCACACGCCGCACGACGGCGACGTCCGCTACGGCAGCCCCCAGTGGGGACCGGACGGCGACGCGATCTATCTGGTCACTGACCGCGACAGCGACACGCTCCGCTTGGAACGGCTCGACCTCGCGACCGGCGAGTTCACCGTCGTCGTCTCCGGCGGCGAGTGGAACGTCGACGGCGTCGCGCTTCACGAGGAATCCCGACGGCTAGTCTACTCGCGCAACGTCGACGGCTACACGGAGCTTACCGTCGGCGAGCTGGTCGCGTCCGATCGGATCGACGAACTGCCCGCGCCGGACCTCCCGGACGGCGTCGCCGGCGGCGTGAGCTTCGGCCCGGACGGCGACCGGTTCGCGGTCACCGCGACCGGGAGCACGCACAACGCGAACGTTCACGTGGTCGAGACGACGACGGGGGAGACGGAGCGGTGGACCGCGGCCGCGACGGCGGGTATCCCGCCGGAGACGTTCGTCGAGCGCGAACTGGTCCGGTATCCCACCTTCGATGAGCGGGAGATACCGGCGTACCTCTCGGTGCCGGAGACGGAGCCGCCGGAGGCCGGCTACCCCGTCGTCGTCGACGTCCACGGCGGGCCGGAGTCCCAGCGTCGCCCCTCGTTTTCGTCGGTCACGCAGTACCTGCTGAACAGCGGGTACGCCGTCTTCGAACCCAACGTCCGCGGATCGTCCGGCTACGGGAAGGCGTATGCGGCCCTAGACGACGTGAGAAAGCGGATGGACTCGGTGAAAGACCTCCGCGCCGGCGTCGAGTGGCTCCACGACCACCCCGAGATCGACCCCGACCGCGTCGTCGCGATGGGCGGCTCCTACGGCGGGTTCATGGTGCTCGCGGCGCTCACCGAGTACCCGGACCTGTGGGCCGCCGGCGTCGACGTCGTCGGCATCGCGAACTTCGTGACGTTCCTCGAAAACACCGGCGACTGGCGGCGCGAGCTTCGCGAGGCCGAGTACGGCTCGCTCGCGGACGACCGCGAGTTCTTGGAGTCGATCTCGCCGGTCAACAGGATCGACCGAATCCAGTCGCCGCTCTTCGTTCTCCACGGCGCGAACGACCCGCGAGTGCCCGTCGACGAGGCCGAACAGATAGCAGAGCGGGCCGGTGAGCAGGGCGTCCCCGTCCGAAAGCTGGTCTTCGACGACGAGGGCCACGGCTTCTCGAAGCTGGAGAACCGGGTCGAGGCGTACCGCGCGATAGTGGAGTTCCTCGGCGAGCACGTGTAGGCGCGGCGGCGTGTTGCTCGGTGCCCGGCGAGCGACAGTCCGCCGTCGCTCGCGTGGATCGGGTTTACTCCCAGTCGGGACCGAAGTCGGGGTCGACGCGACGGTCACGCTCTTCGATCGCGTCGATCGCGGCGACGTCCTCGTCAGTGAGGTCGACGTCGAGGCTCGCGAAGTTGTCGCGGATGTGGGCCTCGCTCGTCGCCTTGGGGATCGCGGTCACGCCCTTCTCGCGGAGCCACGCGAGGCTGACCTGTGCCGCGCTGACGCCGTGGTCCTCGGCGATCTCCGTGAGCGTCGGATTCTCGAAGACCGCGCCGCGGGCCAGCGGCGAGTACGCGACGAGTTCGACGTCGCCGTCGTCCGCGTACTCGCGGAGTTCCTCCTGCTGGAGGAGCGGGTGCATCTCGACCTGGTTCGCGAACGGGGCCTCGCCGAGCACGTCGGCCGCGGTGTCGAGGTGTTCGGGCTCGAAGTTCGAGACGCCGATCCGGTCGATCAGGCCGTCGTCGCGAAGCTCGGCGAACGCGGACAGCGTCTCCTCGGGGTCGTACGCGCCGGCCGGCCAGTGGACGTACAGGAGGTCGACCGTGTCGACCGCGAGCTTCTGGAGGCTCTCGCGCGTCGAGGCGGCGACGTCCTCTGGCGCGAGCTGGTCGATCCAGACCTTCGTGGCGAGGAAGACGTCCTCGCGGTCGACGTCTGCGGTCGCGATCCCCTCGCCGACGGCCGCCTCGTTGCCGTACGCCTGCGCGGTGTCGACGTGGCGGTATCCCATCTCCAGTGCGGTCGCCACCGAGTCGGTACACTGCGCGGGGTCCTCGTTCTGCCACGTACCGATGCCGAGTACCGGCATCCCGTTCCGGAGCGGTGCCGCGGGCTGTTGCTGTTGGTCTGTCATCGGGCACGTGTACTCGCGTGAGCCGAAAATCGCTTGCGGTACGGGCGGGTGCGACCGGGACTCGGCCGCGAGTCCGGCGGGCGCACGCGTGGTCGGCGAGCCGCCGTCGCCCGCGCCGCGACGGCCTCCGCGCGCCGTCAGGCCTCGTCGGACAGCAGCGCCCGCGAGGAGTTCGTCACGACGAGCAGGCTCGACAGCCCCATCGCGACCGCGGCGAAGAGGGGGTTGAGCAGCCCGAGCGCCGCGAGCGGGATGGCGACCGCGTTGTACAGGAACGCCCAGCCGATGTTCCCCTTCACCCGCCGACCGGCCGCGCGCGCGAGTTCGAAGACGGTCGCCACGGAGCCGAGATCGTCGTCGACGATCGCGACGTCGGCGGCGTCGGCCGCCATCGCCGTGCCGCCCCCGAGCGCGATGCCGAGGTCGGCCGCGGCCAGCGCGGGCGCGTCGTTGGTCCCGTCTCCGACCATCACGGTGAGGCCGTTGGCCTTCAGCCGCTCGACGGTCTCGGCTTTCCCCTCGGGCGGAACGCCCGCGAACACCGAGGAGACCGCGTCGTGTTCGCTGAACACCGTGGCCGCGCGCTCGTCGTCGCCCGTGAGGACGACCACGTCGACGCCGCGGCCGTCGAGCGCGGTCACCGTCTCCTCCCACCCCTCGCGAAGCTCGTCGCCGACGACGATCACGCCCTCGGCCGCGCCGTCGCGACCGACCGCGACCGGGACGCGTCCAACGTCGCGGGCGTCGGCGACCGCCTCCCGAATCCGGTCGGGCACCGTCCACCCGCGCTCGTCGAAGAGGTCGGGGTGGCCGACGACGACCGGCGTCCCGTCGACGGTTCCGGAGACGCCGCGGGCGTGGCTCTCGAAGTCGGTGACTGCGGGCGACGGCGAGCCGCCGACAGGCGACTTGTCGCTCTCCGCCCGGTCGTCCGCCGCCGCCCCGCCGTCCGCGACCGCGGGGGTCGCGTCGCCGTCGCCGGACCCCGCCGTTTCGGCGACGTCTCCGGAGCCGCCGCCCGACCGAGCCGCCGCGATCGCCTGTCCGACCGGGTGTGAAGACCGCTCTTCGAGCGCGGCCGCGAGCCGGAGCAGACCGTCGTCGATCTCGCGTGCGACCACGCGCATCTCGCCCGTCGTCAGCGTCCCCGTCTTGTCGAAGACGACGGTGTCGGCGTCGCGGACCCGCTCGAAGACGGTGTCGTCGAAGATCACGATGTTCCGCTCCAAGGCGTCGCGGATCCCCGCGGCCACAGCGAGCGGCGTCGCGAGCCCGAGCGCGCACGGGCACGAGACGATGAGCACCGTGAGCCCGACGAGCATCGCCCGCGTCACGCCGTTGCCGAGCGCGAGGTTGACCGCGGCGGCGACGACGGCGATCGTGAGTACCGCGGGGACGAAGATGGTCGCGAGCCGGTCCGCGAGCTTCTGGACCCCGTGGTTCCCGCTCTGGAGGTCCCAGACCAGCTCCGAGACGCGGTCGAGGCTGGAACTCGCGTCCGGGCCGACCGCGACCGTCACGGAGCCGTCGGCGACGACCGACCCGCCGACCACCGCGTCACCGGGCGTCTTCCGGACGGGCATCGACTCCCCGGTGACCACCGACTCGTCGACCGCGGCGTCGCCGTCGACGACCTCGCCGTCGACCGGAACCCGCTCGCCGGCGCGCACGAGCACTCGGTCGTCGGGGGCGAGGGCGTCGATGGCGACCTCCTCGGTCCCTCCGTCTTCGCCGTCGGCTCCCGCCCGCGCGACCCGGCGCGCCGAGTCGACCTGCACGGCGGTGAGATCGGAGAGCAGTTCCGTCGCGCGCGACTTGATCGCGTCCTCGTAGCGGTTCCCGACCGTGACGATCACGATGATCGCGACGGTCACGTCGTAGTAGACGGAGGGAGACTCGACGAAGATCACGGCGAGCGTGCTGTAGACGTACGCGCTGACGGCCGCGAGCGCGACGAGGAGATCCATGTTCGGCGACCGCGTCTTGGCGCTGACGTACGCCCCCCTGAGGATCGGCTTGCCCGTCACGAACAGCACGACCGTCGTCAACACCGCGATGACGATGAAAAAGTAGGTACCGGAGGTCGAGGACATCGCCTGATTGAGGTACTCCAGCGTCCGCTCGTTGTAGAAGGGGAACGCGAAGTACGTCGGGTAGATGATGACGATGTACTGGAGCATGACCGCCATGCCGACGAGCACGCCGGCAGCCAGACGCGCCGTCGCCATGTTGTCGGCCCTGCGGCGCTCGAAGGCGTCGTCTCGGGCGTACGCGCTGTATCCGAGCCCGCTCACGGCCTCTGAGAGGTCGTCTGTAGAGACGGCGTCGGGGTCGTGGTCGATCCGAACCGTGTCCGTGACGTAGCTCGCGCTCGCGGCGCTCACGCCCTCGGTGTCCGTCGCGACCGTCTCGATGAACGCCTCACAGGTCGCACAGTGCATCCCGTCCACTTCGAGGAACGCCGCCTCGTGGTCGGCCGGAACCGCCGACGCGTCGCTTTCGGCGTCGGAGCCGTCGCGCGCGGGACCGCCGGACTCGGAGGCGGTCGCCGACCGCCGTTCGCGCACGTCGTCGGCGTCGACGTCGGCGTCGCCGAGGGCCGCGTACACGTCCCGACAGCCCGCACAACAGAAGCGGTTCCCCTCGTCGTCTGTGACGTCGACGCCCTCGGTCGGGAGGTCACAGAGGGTACAGCCGTCGGCGGCGTCTCCCGTCTCGCTCGGCGGGCTCGCGCTCACGTCACATCCCTCCGTGACCGGACGCGCCGGCGACGTCGAGCGGGTTCCAGAACGGCAGGCGTGGGTGCGGAATGTGGACGCCCACCGCCATCAGCCCGTGCGCGAACAGCACGTAGCCGAGCGCGACGAACGCCAGCCCGAGCAGCCGGTGGACCCGCCTGCGGTGGACCGCGTCGACGCTCTCGATCAGCGTCCCGTAGAGGAACACCGCGGGCATCGTCCCCACGCCGAGCGCGGCGAGCGCGACCGCGCCGCTCGTCGCCGACCCGCTCGCGAACGCGTAGAGGTACGCCGGGTAGAGGATCGGACACGGGAGCAGGCCGTGGAGCCCGCCGAGACCGACGATCCCGGGACCGTTCGCCAGCCGGTCGACGTACCCCGTGAGCCAGCCGGTGACGCGGTCGAGCCCCGGAAGGTGAACGCCGCCCGTCGCCCCGCCGAGCGCGTACCGGACGCCGACGACGATGACGGCCGCGCCGACGCCGAGGCCGACGACGCCGCGGACCGTCGCCGCCGCGCCCGTGAGCGTCGCGGTCGTGACGAGCACCGCTCCGCCGAGCGCGCCGAACGCCGCGCCGATGAGGGTGTAACTCGCCGCCCGTCCGAGGTTGAACAGGGCGTGCTGGCGGACCTCGTAGGTGGTGAGGTGGCTGCCGCGGCGGTCGGTCGCGGTGTCGGAACCGCCGCGCGTCCGTCCGCCGGTCGCGCCGCCGTCCGTCCGCTCGCCCGCCCCCTCGCGCATCCGTCCGGCGTAGACGGTGACGAGCGGGCCGCACATCCCGATGCAGTGGGCTCCGCCGAGGACGCCGATGGCGAGAAACAGGAGGACGTCGACTCCGAGGAGCGTCGAGATGGCCATGTGAACTCAGTCGGTCTCGATTGGGGTCGCGTGCGGTAATGGGTTTCGACGGGCGGGTCGGTTCGGTAAGCGACTGCGGCGGGTCGGGTCGGTCGGCACGGGGATCGCCGCGGGGCGACGGGTTACTCCTCCACGGTCACCGTCCCGACCATCCCGCCGGTGAGGTGCGGGATACAGACGTAGTGGTGCGTGCCCGGAACGGTGAACGTGTGCGAGAAGCGGTCGCCGGTCTCTAATCCGCCGCCGAAATCGCTCTCCCACTCCGCCAGCGCGGTCTCGTAGTCGTCGTAGCCGCCGGACGCGAAGTACGCCGCCTCGTCGGGGAGCCGACTCGCGGTGACTGTGTGGGTGCGCGCGCTCGTGTTCTCCCAGACGACGGTGTCGCCGACGGAGACGGTCATCTCCGCCGGCCGGAAGGCAGACGCCATCATTCCCACGTCGTACCCCGGGTCGCCGCCGACGCCGGCACAGCCGGCGAGGCCGACCGAGGCCCCCGCGGCCCCGAGCGCGCCGGCCCGCCGGAGGAACCGTCTGCGGTGCATACCCAACGTGAGGGCTCCGGTCGTTTCAATATCGCGGTCGCCCCCGTTCAGCGGGAACTGGGTTGGCGGTTCGCCACCCCGTATTACTCGCGTACCCAACTAGTTGGGCTCTACTGTTACACAGCGTCGCACCCAACTTCCGGACGCTACATGATCGAGACTGCCGCGTTCGACCTGCTGGTACAGGGCGGCGTCCCGCTCGGGACGACCCAGACCGAGGCGTATCAGGCGGTGCAAAGCGATCAGCTGTTGAACGCGTCGTTCTGGGTGAACATCGCGCTCGCGGGGCTGTCGATCCTCCTTTTCGTCTTCATGGGACGGACGGTCGAGGACCCGCGCGCCCAACTGATCTTCGTGGCGACGCTCATGGTCCCGCTGGTGTCCATCTCCAGTTACGTCGGGCTCGCCTCCGGGCTCACGATAAGCTTCCTCGAGATGCCGGCCGGCCACGCGCTCGCCGGCGAGGCGGTGCTGACGATGTGGGGTCGGTATCTCACGTGGGCGCTGTCGACGCCGATGATACTGCTCGCTCTGGGGCTTCTCGCGGGCTCGAACCCCACGAAACTGTTCACTGCCATCGCGGCGGACATCGGGATGTGCGTCACCGGGCTGGCGGCCGCGCTGACCACCTCCTCGTATCTCCTCCGGTGGGTGTGGTACGCGATCAGCTGTGCGTTCTTCGTCGTCGTCTTATACGTCCTCCTCGTCGAGTGGGCCGAAGACGCCGAGATCGCCGGGACGGCCGAGATATTCGACACGCTGAAGATCCTCACGGTCGTCCTCTGGCTCGGCTACCCGGTCGTCTGGGCGCTCGGCGCGGAGGGGTTCGCGCTGATCGACGTCGCCGTCACCTCGTGGGCTTACAGCGGCATGGACATCGTCGCGAAGTACCTCTTCGCGTTCCTCCTGCTCCGCTGGGTGGTCGAGAACGAGCGAACCGTCGCGGGCATGGCGTCGGGACTCGGGGCCGCGACCCGCGGTGCGTCGGGCGCGGACGACTGATCGACGGCGGGATGCGGACGACTGATCGACGACATCGGTGACTCGGGACGCCGTCGGGACGAACGCGCGGCCGCCGAGAGACAAGCGCTAAATCCGCGGCGGCGGTGTCTGGAATATGAAACAGGCCATCGTCGCTCGGACCGACATCGGCATGGGTACGGGGAAACTCGCCGCCCAAGTCGCGCACGCGTCGCTGTCGGCGTACCAGGACGCCGGTCGACGCGCCCGCAAGAAGTGGCAGGGTGAGGGGCAAAAGAAGGTCGTGCTCAAGGGCGACTCCGAGAGCCAGCTGTTCGCGCTGGCCGACAAGGCGGAGACGGAGGGGCTCCCGTACGCGGTCGTCCGCGACGCCGGCCACACCCAACTCGAACCGGGCACCGTCACCGCGCTCGCGGTCGGCCCCGCCCGCGACGAACTGGTCGACCGCGTGACCGGCGACCTCTCGCTGTACTGACCGATGACGGACGACAGCGCCGGCAGCGACGGTACCGATTCGCCGATCCCGCTCCGAGAGGGCCACCCGATCGAGCGCGCGGTCGGCATGGACTACTACGTCAGCGACGCGGACGGAATCGGGGGACGGCTCCGCGAGACGCCGGACGACTTCCGCGTGCGCGAACTGGAGGCGTTCGAGCCGGAGCCCACGGACGTCGACCCGGGGAGCTACCCCGAACTCGTCGTCCGCGTCACGCTGCGCGACTGGGACACGAACGACTTCGCGCGGCGGATCTCCGACGCGCTCGGAATCAGCCGTGAGCGCGTCTCGTGGGCGGGGACCAAGGACAAGCGCGCGGTCACGACCCAGCTTTTCACCCTCCGGGGCGTCGACCCCGACGACCTCCCCGAGATCCGCGGGGCCGAAATCGAGCCTCTCGGACGCGCCGGGCGCGGGCTCACCTTCGGCGACCTCGCCGGCAACGCCTTCGATATCCGGGTCGCAGACGCGGCCGCGGACGCTCCCGACCGAATCGCCGACGTGACTCGAGATCTCGCCGCGTTCGCGGGCGGGGGGGACGGAGCCGACGGGACCGGGGCCGACGGGATCGAAGCTGACGCGGCGGTCGTCGACGGCGCGACCGTCGGCGTCCCCAACTACTTCGGCCAGCAGCGGTTCGGGAGCCGCCGGCCGGTCACCCACCGCGTCGGCCTCGCTATCGTCCGGAACGACCCGCGGGAGGCGGTCCGGCTGTACGCGGGCAATCCGGCTCCCGCTGAGCCGGACGACACGCGGGCCGCCCGGGGGCGGGTCGACGCCGCGTTCGGCGTGAGCGGCGGAGCGGACGACGCGAGCGACGCGGCGGGGGAGGCGAGCGGCGAAGCGACGGGCGCGACCGACCTCGCCGTCGACGGCACCGGCGACGGCGACTGGGCGGCCTGTCTCGACGACATCCCGCGAAAGCTTCGGTTCGAGCGCTCCATGATTCACCGGCTCGCGGACCGCGGCGTCTCCCCCGACGCGCCGCGCGACCACGACGACTGGTGGCACGCGCTGGAGGCCGTCCCGTCGAACCTCCAGCGGCTGTTCGTCAACGCCGCACAGTCGGCCCTGTTCAACCGGATCGTGAGCGAGCGTCTCCGACGCGGGATCCCCTTCGACCGCCCCGTCGCCGGCGACGTGGTCTGTTTCGCCGACGTCGACGCGCCCGACGAGCTGTACGCCCCCGACGCGGACCGGCTCCAGCGCGTCGACGCCGACCGCGTCTCGGTCGTCACCCGCCACTGCGAGCGCGGTCGGGCGTTCGTCACCGCGCCGCTCGTCGGCACCGACACCGAACTCGGCGGCGGAGAACCCGGCGACATCGAGCGTGAAGTGCTCGACGACGCCGGGATCGCACCGAGCGACTTCGCGCTGCCCGACGAGTTCGACTCGGCCGGGACCCGGCGGGCGATCCTCCTCCGCTCCGATCTCGACGTGACCGTCGACGGCGGCGACCCGCGGTTCGCGTTCGCGCTCCCGAGCGGCTCGTACGCGACCGTTCTCCTCAGAGAGTTCACGAAATCGGGTCCGCTCGACGGCTGATCGCCCGGGCGGCAGAACAGACGACGGACAGACCGGCCCTCACTCGAGCGATTTCTCCCGGTTCTGGAACTCGCCGCCGCACTCACACGTTCCGGGGTGGGTCTCCGACGAGACGAGCCGTCCACACTGGAGGCACTCGTACGTGGACTCGGCGTCTGTACTGTCGACGGCTGCGACGTCTTGGTTGTGAGGCATATCAGGAGCCTCGCGCCGGCCGCAAATAATATTAATCCTGATAGGTATATAAGGACAAAAGAGGTGGTATAATCATTCTCCGGCAGCTCGGATCACCCGCGTTACGCCGCCGGCGGACGGGTACGACGAGTCTCTCGTCCGTGGCTACTCGTCGTCGCCACTCGACACACGCCGCCCGCTCCACAGCGCGAGAGCGGCGATACACAGTCCCTCGACGCGCGCGACGGTATACACCCACGAACGAAGCTCGTACTCGGAGTCGTCAGTCGTCGCTAGCGACATCGCCGCGTCGGCGAGACGCCTCGGGAACAGGAACTCGACGACACCGAAGACCGCGAGCAGTGCTCTTATCATCATGATTTATCGTTAGGTTTGTGTGGATAAACCGATGCCGGCGATTCGCTCGGTCTGAGAACGGCGAGCGACGGCGGTTCGGGACGGACTGATCCACAACTCTGGATCTACTCGGCGTTTCTCGGCCGGAAAAACCCACGATACTGTGTCCCGTTCCGAGCCGTTTTTGTGCGCGAGTCCGCAATCGAGGGCATGACCCGAATCGTCGTCATCGACCTCCACGGCCAGTTCACGCACCTCGAACGGCGCGCGCTCCGCGACCTCGGCGTCGACACCGAGATCGTCTCGGCTGACGAACCGGCCGAGGAGGTGGACGCGGACGGGATCGTCCTCTCCGGCGGTCCCGACATGGACCGCGTCGGCAACGCGCCAGACTACCTCGACGGCGACGTCCCCGTCTTCGGCATCTGTCTCGGGATGCAGCTGATCGCGCGCGAGCGCGGCGGCGCGGTCGGCGGCGGCGACTACGGCGGCTACGCCGACGTCGACGTGGAGATCGTGGACGAGGAGGATCCGCTCGTGGGATCGCTCGCGCCCGAGACCCGCGTCTGGGCGTCTCACGCCGACGAGGTGAAGGAACTGCCCGAGGGGTTCGTCCGGACCGCCACCTCCGACGTCTGCGGTATCGAGGCGATGGCGGACACGGACGAGGACCTGTACGGTGTCCAGTGGCACCCCGAGGTCGCCCACACCGAGCGCGGCGACGAGGTCTTCGAGAACTTCGTTGCCATCTGCGAGTCGGCGTAGTCAGGCGACGTCACGGTCCGCGTCTCTCCTCCGCACCGTCAACACCGGCACCTCGCTGTGACGAACGACCCGCTCGGCGACCGAGCCGGCGGAGAGGAACCGACCGATTCCGGTCCGCCCCTCCGTCCCCATCACGATCAGGTCGACGCCGTAGTCCCCGGCGGCGTCGAGTATCTCCTCGTGCGGCCGTCCCCGCCGGAGGTGTCGCTCCACGGGGACGCCGCGGCGCTCGCCGGCGTCGGTCACCGCAGCGAGCGCGCGCTCGCCGCGGGCCTCCTCGCGTTCGACGACCATATCCCACTCGGCCGCCCCCGCGATCGACTCGTCGACGACGAACAGCGCGTGGACCCGAGCGTCGGCGAGTGCGGCGAGTTCGCAGGCGTGCTCGACGGCCGCGTCGCTCCCGCGGCTGCCGTCGGTCGGACAGCAGATCGCGTCGTACATTCACGCGGTCCGCGCCGAGCGGGCGGCCCGTGTCGACCGGTCGGGGCCCGCGGGCGTCACAGCCGGTAGCGTCGAGTCTGCTCGGTCCCGCAGCTCGGACACTCCCTGCGGTACTCGACGGTCGCGCCGGAGGTCGCCGCCTCCCATTCGCCGTCGTTCACGAAGCCGCACTCCTCACAGGCGTGCGGTCGCCCGTCGAGCCGCGCGCGCAGTCGGTCGAACGCCGAGGTGCCGCCGTAACTCGATGACATGTGGTACCATGTCACGGTGGGACGAGTAATAAGTACCGGTGCCACCGCACGGTAGTCACTCCCGATCGTCTGAGTTCGGGCGCAGTCACCCGGGACCGCCGGCCGTGACGGCCGATCGGTTCCGGTGGTGCGTCACTCCGCGAAGAGTTCGTCGACTGCCTCACCGGCCGTCTCGGCCGCCTCGCGAGCGACCGCGTCGGGGTCGGGCTCGGCGTCGTCGGGCACGTTGAGGTACACGTCGACGTCGAGGACGCCGTCCTCGAACGTGACGGTGACGTCGAGGTCGGTCACCGTCGACTGGTCGTAGTGTTTGAACACGACTCCCTCGGCCGCCTCGGCCGCGGCGTCCACCACCGCGGCGTCGCTCGGGCCGTCGGACGAACGCTCACCGCTCGATTCGTCGCTCATCGCGGCTTACGCGCCGCCCGCGCCCGGACCGCCCGGACCCATCGGACCGCCGCCGGCGCCGCCCTGGAGCATCTGCTGCAGCTCGCCCTGCAGGTCGTCGAACTGCTCTTCGACGCGTTCCTCCTGTTTTTCGAGCTGCTCGGCGCGCACTTCGAGCGAGTCGACCTTGTTCTCGAGGTCCGCGCGGGCGGACTCGTAGTCGGTCTCGACGAGAACCTCGCCGATCTCGCGGTACATTCCGGCGTCCTCGTCGACGTCTTCGAGGGCGTCGAGCGCGGTCTTCGACTCGTTGAGCGCGGACTTCGCCTGCTCTTTCTGTTCTGCGACCTGTTGGGCGGTCTCTTGGAGTTCCTGCAGCTCCTCGATCTTCTCCTGTGCCTCGGGCGGCATGTTCCCTTGCATGGGCGGAACGTGGCGACCCGGACGGAAAAACCCCCGACTTCTCCGACGACGAGAGAAAACCGATATGCAGGCGTTTACGCGCCTGAATACCGTGTATTAGCAGCTCAAACGAAAACCGGCATTCGCCGTCTCGTCGGACCAGACGATCCGCCGTCCCACCGGACCGGACGACCCGTCACCGACCGGCGGGGGCGCTGACCTGCTCTGCGACCGCGACGAGACGCGACCAGCTGTTGATCCCGGCGCGGAGCGCGACGAGGTCGTCGGCGACGACGCGGACGCGGACCGCCTCACCGTCGCGTTCGACCGTCGCGCCCGAGCGATCGTCGTCGATCTCGTCGACCTCGGGCGCGAGCGCGTCGCCGACGAGCCGGGCGCGTCGCTCGGAGGGATAGGTGAACGAGAGAATCGTTTCGTGTCTGCGGGCCATCGGAGAGGTCGCCACGGTCGACGCGTCGTCCGACCTACTCGACGTTGACTTCCTTCACGTCGCCGCCGCGCTCCTTCAGGAGAACGCGGTGGCCGCAGTACGGACAGCGCACGCCGCCGTACTCGTCGAGGGTGACGTCGCGCTTACAGCGGGAGCACTTGTAGCTCATCTACCTACTCCTCGTCGGCGAGCGCAGCGCGGATGGAGCGGCGGACGGTGCGGCCACCCGGCGTCTCGGGGCGGTAAGCTCCGCCGGTGAACGTCTCGCCCGTCTCCTCGTTGACCCAGATGCCCGTCCCGACGCGTTTGACGTCGTCGCCGTCGACGGTCGCGTTGCGCATCTCCTCTTCGATGTCCTGAACCCGCTTGCGGGAAACGCGGCCGTAGCGAGCGCCGAATCGGCCCGCACTCCCGGTGCTTCGTGCCTTGTCCTCAGCCATAGTGAGTGCGAATACCGCCAGCGCGGGTAAAAAGGCTACGAGTTGGGGACGCCGACCTCGACGCCGAAGCGACGGCCGTCTGCGGCGCATCGGCGACCGTAACGACTAATACTACTTAGTAATATCACTTGGTTGTATGCACGGATACGACGGCTTCGCAGACGTGAGCGAGACGGACGTAACGCAAGCTATCGGCACCGAGTGGACCGACGGGTTCCTCGATTTCACGGATTCGGAAGTCATTATCCTCGGCGGTGGCCCCTCCGGGCTGATGGCCGCCAAGGAGCTCGCAGAGCGCGGCGTGAAGGTGATGATTGTCGAGAAGAACAACTACCTCGGCGGCGGGTTCTGGCTCGGCGGCTTCCTGATGAACACGGTGACAGTCCGTGATCCGGCTCAGGAGATCCTCGCCGACCTCGACGTCGACTACGAGCCGGTCGAGGACGTCGACGGCCTCTACACCGCCGCCGGACCGGAGGCCTGTTCGGGACTCATCAAGGCGGCGTGTGACGCCGGTGCGCGCGTCCAGAACATGACGGAGTTCACCGACCTCGTGATCCGCGAGGACCACGAGGTCGGCGGGATCGTGATGAACTGGACGCCGGTGCACGCGCTCCCGCGCGAGATCACCTGCGTCGACCCGATCGCGGTCGAGTCCGACCTCGTGATCGACGCGACCGGCCACGACGCGGTCGCGATCAGCAAGCTCGACGAGCGGGGCGTGCTCTCGGCTCCGGGGATCGAGCACGCGAAAGAACACAACACCGGGATGGACCAGACCGACGACGGTCAGTACGGCGCGCCCGGCCACGACTCGCCCGGTCACGACTCGATGTGGGTCGGCGAGAGCGAGGACGCCGTCGTCGAGAACACGGGCGTCGTCCACGACGGGCTGATCGCCTCGGGGATGGCGGTCGCGACCGCTCACGGGCTCCCGCGGATGGGACCGACGTTCGGCGCGATGCTGGTCTCCGGCAAGCGCGCCGCACAGTCCGCCCTCGACGAACTCGGCGTCGACGAGCCCGAAGTCAGGCTCTCTGCGGGCGGCGAACCGGCTCCCGCCGACGACTGACTGAGAAACGCTGTGCCCGCTGGCTCAGTTCTCGCGGCGGGCGAACGCGAGGTTTCCGGAGACGTTCTTGATGTAGGCTTTGACCGTCTCGCCCTCCTGTGCGCCGGGGACGAAGACGGTGTACTCGCCGCGTTCTGCGACCCCGTCGCCCTTGCGGCCGGTGCCGACGATCTCGAGTTCGTACGTCTTGCCCGACTCGATGGCCTCCTCCTGCCGCTCTGTGTTCTGCGTGTTCTGTTTCGCGACCGGTCGGAACGCCCCGCAGGCCTCACACCGGAGCATGGGCGTGCGGTTTTCGGTCTCTAACCGCGTGTCGGGAAGGCCACACTCGGAACAGGTGACGAACGACTCGATGTACGAGTCGATCGCGGCCTGGAAGTCGCGCTCGCGGAAGTTCCCGCTGTAACGGGCGCGACCGTCCTCGTACTGGCCGGCGGTACCGAGTTCCTGCTGGATCTTCGAGTGGACGTGCTCCGGGTCGCGGCTCAACGCGTCCGCGATGGCGGAGAGGTTCGTCAGGCGCGTGAACGCGCCGTCTTTCTGCGTCTCCGGATCCGGCACCGACAGTCGCTCGTCGGAACCGCCGAGATCGGGCACTTCCTCCATCGCGCGGTCGAGGCTCGATTCGTAGTCCATACGCGAGCGGACGACCGCGCGACGGAAATCGCTTCCGGGTTCGGAACGGCCGAAGAAACCCGTGCAGAGACCGAACCGAGCCGCGGACTGGCGGGACGCCGATGCACCGCTTTCGGTGTGGCGTTCGTCCAGAAGATAGCGGGAGGTAGATTTGAACCACGGTCGCTCCGCGTCTCCCCGCTCTCTGGTTCAAACCGTTCAGAGCTATCTCGTCGACGACGGTTCACGCCTCGCTGCGCTCGGCGTTTACTGTCGTCGACAGGAGATAGCGGGAGGTAGATTTGAACTACCGATCTCCGGGTTATGAGCCCGGCGGAATCTCCTGGCTATCCCATCCCGCTATCGTAGCAAACTCGCGTGCGACTGTTAAGGGTTCTGATCCCGTCGCCCGTGTGCGATTCGTCCACGATACGTTTATATATCAATCCGTTCGCGACGGCACCTCACTCCCCGTCGGGTTCGGCGGTCGCGTACCGGCGACGGACCCAGATCGTCGCGAGGCTTCCGACGGCGAACGTGATCGGAAGGACGGCCTCGGCGGGGTCGCCGGAGAGCAGTCGCGGTGCCGTTATCCCCGCCATCAGCGCGAACAGCAGGCCGAAAAGCCCCGCGATCGGCTCTATGTACCCACCGGTGGCCGCCGTCCGGCCGGATTCGTCGCTCATACTCCTCTCCTCGTCGCCGGTCCGATAAAACCCCACGACGACGCGCGCTCGACCTCCTCGACAATCCCCCACCGGCTCGCCGACGACTACCCGCACGCTCGACGACGACTCCCCTCGCCAGCTTGCAGCGGCCGCAAACACTATCATAGATCATAAATAGTGATAGATCGATGCGAAAACCGTTACTCACGACGGACTTTCTCGATCGGGCGAGGCGTCACTACGCAGACGAGGAGGCCGTGCTCGCGGTCGATGGCACGCGATACACCTACGCCGAACTCGGCGACCGCGCGGACCGGTTCTCGGCCGCGCTCCAGGACAGGGGGATCGAGAAGGGCGACCGCGTCGCGGTGTTGGACCCGAACACGCACTACCACCTCGAAGCCGCCTACGGGGCGATGCAGGTCGGCGCGGTCCACACGCCGCTCAACTACCGGCTCACGCCCGACGACTTCGCGTACATGCTCTCCGACGCGGGCGTCGACGCGATATACGCCGACGCCGAGTACGCGGCGAACGTCGAGGCCGTCCGCGAGGAGGTCCCCACGGACGTCTTCCTCACGAACGACGCCGACGCGGTCGACGGCGACTGGGAGTCGTTCGACGGCGCGCTCGAAGACGCGGACCCCGCCGCCTACGAGCGCCCGGAGATGGACGAAGACGACGTGATCACGATAAACTACACCTCCGGGACGACCGGCGACCCGAAGGGCGTCTGTCGCACCCACCGCGCCGAGACGCTGCACGCGTACCTCATCACCGTCCACCAGGAGATCACGGACGACGACGTCTACCTCTGGACGCTCCCGATGTTCCACGTCAACGGCTGGGGGCACATCTACGCGATCACGGGAATGGGCGCGCGACACATCTGCACCCGCGGCGTCGACGTCGCCGACGCGTTCGACCGGATCCGCACCGAAGACGTCTCGTACTTCTGTGCGGCACCCACCGTCCTCAACATGCTCGGCGACCACCACGCCGATCACGGCGGAGCGACGACCGGAGAGAACCCGGTGCGGGTCGCGACCGCCGGTGCCGCGCCGCCGGAGGCGACGATCCGCACGGTCGAGGAGGAGTTCGGCTGGGAGCTGAAACACGTGTACGGCGCGACCGAGACCGGACCGCTCGTGACAACGTCCGACGCCAAGCGGCACTACGACCTCGACTCCGACGACCGGTTCGCCGTGAAAAAGACGCAGGGGATCGGCTATCTGGGGACCGACGTCCGTGTCGTCGACGAGGACGGCGACGACGTGGCCCCCGACGGCGAAACGATAGGCGAGGTCGTCGTCCGTGGAAACCAAGTGATGGACCGCTACTGGGAGAAGCCCGAGGCCACGGAGCAGGCGTTCTCGGAGCGGCTGGACGGATACTACCACATGGGCGATCTGGCCGTCGTCGACGAGGACGGCTTCATCTCCATTCAGGATCGAAAAAAGGACATCATCATCTCCGGCGGCGAGAACATCTCCTCTATCGAGCTTGAAGACACCCTCTTCGAACACGAGGTCGTCGGCGACGTCGCCGTCATCCCCGCGCCCGACGAACGGTGGGGTGAGACCCCGAAGGCATTCGTCGTCCCCGAGGGCGGCGACCCCGACGATCCGGGCGCGACGACCGAGGAACTCACGGCGTTCGTGCGCGAGCGCGTCGCCGACTACAAGACGCCCGGCGAGGTCGAGTTCGTCGCGGAACTGCCGACGACCGCGACGGGGAAGATACAGAAGTACGAGCTTCGCGAGCGGGAGTGGGACGACGAGGACCGGATGGTCGGAGAGGGGTAGCTACTCCTCGCCGAGCAGGCTGTCGACGAGTTCCTCGGGATCGAACAGCGTGATGTCGTCGTACCCCTGACCGGTGCCGAGAAAGAGGATCGGCTTGCCGGTGACGTACGCCACGGAGATCGCGGCGCCGCCGGAGGAGTCGGCGTCGGCCTTCGTGAGGATCGCGCCGTCGATCTCGGCGGCGTCGTTGAACTCCTTCGCGCGGTTGACCGCGTCCTGTCCGGCGACCGCTTCGTCGACGAAAAGCGTCATGTCGGGGTCGACGACGCGGTCGATCTTCTCCAGTTGCGCCATCAGGTCGTCGCTCGTGTGGAGCCGGCCGGCCGTGTCGCCGAGGACGACGTCGACGTCGTTGGCCTCGGCGTACTCCACGCCGTCGTAGATGACGGCCGCGGGGTCGCCGCCCTGGTCGTGCGCGATCAGCTCGCGGTCCAGTCTGTCGGCGTGTTCCGCGATCTGCTCGTTCGCGCCCGCCCGGTAGGTGTCGCCGTTGGCGAGCACCGAAGAATACCCCCGCTCGTCGAGCCACTCGGAGAGCTTCGCGATGCTCGTCGTCTTCCCGACGCCGTTGACGCCGGTGAAGACGATGGTCACGGGCTTTTCGGCCTCGGCGATCCGCTCTTCGAAGTCGAACTGGCCGACGGCGATCACGTCGAGCAAGGCGTCGTGAAGCGCCGACTCGACGAGTTCGCCCGTCGTCTCCACCTGCTTTCGCGACTCGCCGAGCATCTTCTCGCGGACGGTATCGAGGATCTGCTCCGCGACGCTCATCTCCACGTCACTCTCCAAGAGCGCCATCTCGAGGTCCCACAGCGGCTCCTCGAGGTCCTCCTCCTCGATGATGATCCGCCCGGTCGCGAACGCCTTCGCGCGCTGGAACGTGCTGGGATCGGCGTCTCCCGTCTCGTCGGATTCGGCCGCGTCGCTCGCGTCCGCGTCCTCACCGGTTGGCGATCCGGCGTCGGTCGAGTTGTCCGAAGCAGCCGCGCTCTCGTCCGCGGCTGTCTCGTCGCTCGCCTCGGGTTCTTCGCCGCCGGCACTCTCCTCGACGTCTTTTCGGAACCCGGAGAGCTTGTCTTTCAGTCCGTCGAACACGGTTCGTCGCTACTCCTCGTCGTCTGCCGCCTGCTGCAGCTGCTCCATCTGCTGTTGCTGCTGTTGTTGCATCTGCTGTTGCATCTGCTGGGCCTGCTGTTCGAGCTCGTCGCTCTCGGATTCGAGCTCGTCGATCTCCGCCTGCGTCTCCTCGATCCGGTCGTCGAGCGACTCCTGTTTACGCCGGAGCACGTCGATCGCGTCGCCCTGCTCCTGCTCTGCGGAGTAGTTCCCGCCGAGCGAGACGATGATCTCGTCGATGTCCTGCACCTCGGCGCGGACGTACGCGCCGCCGCCGAGCGGAACCTGCACCGTCGAGCCCGTATCGAGCGTCTCGATCGCCTCTACCGCGTCGTCGATGTCGCTCTTCTCCTCGCGGTAGTCGTCGATCTCGGCTTCGAGCGCCTCGATCTCCTCGTCGAGCGCCTGCAGTTCCTGTGAGAGCTGCTGGAGCTGCTGTTGTCCGCCGCCCATCATGCCGCGGACACCTCCTCGATCTCGATCTGGGTACGCTTCCGGTTGTGCTGGCTCCCGATCGTCGTGTAGGTGCGCTCGCGGGCGAGCGACTCGTTTTCGGCTTCGATCTCTTTGGTAAACGGCTGGTCGCCGTCTCGACTCTGGAACTGTCCACTCACCGTGTAGGTACTCATGTTCCCCGTTCCGGCGGGGACAGGGAAGTATCTTCCTAAAAAACAGAGCCAGTGAGAGCACCCCGAAACCGGCGTATAGGTGCGCAGCAGGCTGTGACGAGACGGATGACGGGAGAACCGCGATGCCGAGATCGGACCGGAACGGTCAGTCGATGAACCCGAGCGTCTCTTCGATCCGACCGAGCTCCGGGCCTGTCGTCTCCTCGCCGACCACGTATCCGTGGTCGTTGGCGACGAGCCCCGAGCCGACGAGCGGCGCGCCGTAGTTGACCGTGCCGAGATCGGCGCGGACGTCGAGCGCGTCCTCGACGGCTTGTAGCTCCGATTCGGTCGACTTCGGGTGACAGAGCACGCCGGTGTTGTTCGCGACCGCGGCGGTGCCGACGGTCCGAACGTCGCCGAGATCACCGCGGACGACGGGCACGTCGAGCGTGTCTCTGATCGCGGTAACCGACTCGCGCGCGAGGTCGGGATGGACGTACGCGCCGTAGTCGTTCGCGAGGACGACGTTCCCTGCGGCGTTGATCTCTCCGGGGAGTTCGCTGACCGCCCGGTCCGCGACCTCCGCGATCCGCGACCGCTCGCGGTCCGTCGCGCGCGGCGAGACGAGGATCCCGTTCTCGTTGCCGACGGCCAGCGCGCCGACGGTGTTGGAGCCGCCGACGGTCGTCTGGAGGGGAGTCGCGGAGAGTTCCTCGCCGAGCGCTTCCGCGAGCTCCTCGTCGGCGTCCGGTCTGACCAAGAGGAGGTCGTCGACGACGCGGGCGAACACCCCGACGTACGACGAGCCGGTGAAAGTCGCCCGTAACACGCTACTCGGCGTACTCGGCTTCGACGACGGGGTCGCCGTCCTCGACGAAGCGGGCCGCGCGGACGCGGACCTTGCTCGGCGGGTTCTGCCGGCCGTTCGCCCAGACCGCCTCGTTGACGGAGGTGTCGAGCACGACGTCCGCCTCGTCGACGGAGAAGTGCTGTGCGAGGTGCTCGCGAACGATCTTCATGGCGAAGTCGGCGCGCTCCTGTACGGGCTTGTCGTTGGCGTCGCGGAGCGGGACGGTGACGACGCGCTCCTCGAAATCACTCGTCGACATTTACTCGTCCAGGTCGTTCCGACGCCAGTTGCGCCGCTTGGGGTTTCGCGTGACGTTCATGTCGGTCTTCATCATGACCCACGCGGGGACGCGGGTGTTCTGGCGCTCCGCTTTCGCCAGACGCTTCTTTTGAGCCTTCGATTTGTCTCCCATAGTGGTCCCCAGTTTCCCCGGGGCGCATAAAACCCCTTCCATACCGCGTCGTTCGGGGGTGTCACGTCGCCGCTCCAATCGGACACCTCCGGTCGCCGCTCCCGCGGACATCGCCGATCACTGCACCCGCCGCTCCGAACACCGACGCTCGCGGCTTTCACTCGCGCCGGAGACGGCTCACGCCTCTCGCTCGCAGATCCCGCGGTAGATCCGCCGGCATCGTTCTAACACGTCGATCCCCACGCTCTCCGTGTCGGTGTGCGCCTCGCCGGGCTCTGCGGCCCCGCAGACGAGACAGGCGGCGCCCGCCTCTGCGAGCCACCCGGCGTCGGTCGCGTGCGGCTTCGAGACGTGTTCCGGTTCCGGCGCACCGGGGTCGTGATCGGCGCTCTCGCGGCCGCCGGCGTCGTGCACCTCGCGGGCGACCGAGAGCGCCGCGTCCGCGAACTCGGCCTCCTCGCAGGCCATCGGCGGGAGGTCCTGATCGACGCTCCACTCCACGCCCGTCACGGCTTCCTCGACCCGACCGAGGTCGGCCCGGTCGCCCGGCACGGTCCGCTCGTCGATCGTCACCGCACACCGTTCCGGGATCACGTTCCAGGTCTCGCCGCCCTCGACGATCGTCACCGCGAGCGACCCCGTGACCGACTCGCCGAAGACGGTCGCGCTCGGCGCGTCCAGGTCGCGGACGACGTCTATCGCGTCGCTCGCCCGATAGATCGCGTTCTCGCCCGCCTCGGGCTCCGAGGCGTGTGCCGCGGTCCCGCGGGCGACAAGCGTCGACGCGCGCCGGCCCTTGTGTGCGACGGCGACGTCCGTGACGCCGGGTGCGGAGTAGCCGGTCGACCCCTCGGCGACGACCGCGCGGTCCGGTGTGAACCCCTCCGATATCGCGTGTCTCGCTCCGGTTCCGCCCTCCTCTTCGCCGACGAACGAGGCGAACGCGAGCGTCCTGTCCGCCGGCGGGGTCGCGTCCCGGAAGGCGAGCAGGCAGGCCGCGAGCGACCCCTTCATGTCCGCCGTGCCACGGCCGCGGAGCCGACCGTCGCGATGCTCGACGACGTACTCGCCGTCTGTCCCCTCGCCGACCGTCTGCTGCTCGGCAGGCGGGACCACGTCGTGGTGGCCGACCAGCGCGAGCGTCTCGTCGCCCCCGACGCGACCGGACCCTCCCGGCGGCTCCCTGTACGCGAGCACGTTGCCGACGGCGTCGCGCTCGACGCGGGCGTCCGTCTCCGCGCGGAGCCACGACTCGACCGCGTCGCCGGCGGCGGTCGCGTCCTCGTGTGACGGTATCGCGACCAGTCGCTCCGTCAGGTCGACGAGTTCGGTCATTCGCGGTCGGTCTCGGTTTCCGTTTCGCGGCCGGTCTCCGCTCTCGTCTCGCTGTCGGCTCCCGTCTCGCTGTCGGCTCCCGTCTCGCTGTCGACGTCACCCTCCGCCTCCTTCCGGGCGCGGTCGGCCGCAAGCTCCCTGTCGATGTCGTCTTCCACGTACCCCATCGACTCCACGGTGACCACGTTGCCGCCGCCGGGGTCGACGACCATCACCTCCTCGCCCTCCGCGATCGTCCCCTCGATGGCCCGCGCGGAGTAGTAGGGGTTGAACCCGCCGCCGGAGAGCTTCACCTCGCCGCCCGCGGTCGTGACCTCCTCCGTGACGGTGCCGGTCTTCCCCTTCAGCGAATCGCTGTCGCTCGTCTGCTGTTGGCCCTTCCCGCCGTACAGGTCGAACTCGCGGTAGCCGTAGAAGGCGGCCGCGCCGAACCCGAGCGTCAGGAGCGCCATGACGAGCGCGAGTCCCGCGCCCGCGACGCCGAGGCTCGCCAGGAGGAGGCCGCCGAGGCCGGCTCCGATGAGCGCGATGCCCACGACGATGAAGTTCGCTCCCGGCGCGATCGCCTCCGCCATCGAGAGCAACAGCCCGGCCGTCAACAACAGGAGCGGGAGGGTCTCGGGGGCCAAAAGTCCCGACTGCGCGAGCGCGTCCATGTTCGGACGTACGGCTGCGTCGGCATAAGTGGTGGTGCGGGACGCCGAGGGCGTCTCCGCCCGACCGCCGCGACCGGCGTCGAACGGGACGGCGAGTGCGACCTCAGGGGCCGGCCGCGACCGTCAGAAGCCGAGCACGAAGACGCCGACGGTGAGCGCCACGCCGAGCCCGACGAAGACGGCGTGTTCGAGGTCGATCGTTCCGGGCTCTATCGGCTCGTCCGCGGGCGTGTGGGTGTCTTCCGTGACGCCGTTCGGTCCGACCTCGTCGACGGAGAACCGCCACTGGCTCTCGTCTCCGTCGCCCTCGCGGGGCTCGTTCGCCCGGCTCCGAACGTCGTCGTCGCGGTCCTCGCGGCTCATACCCGCGCTACGCGAGGCGACAGTAAAGGACTGGCGGGCGACGGAAGCCGCCTCACGGCCGCGTCTGTGACCCGGCTCGGTCTACCGGCTCCGCGCCGCCGCGATCACGTCGCCGTCGTAGACGATACCGCGCTCGCCGTCGACGGTGACCGTCTCGCCGTCGGCGACGCGTTCCGGCAGCGTCGCCCCGGAGACCATCGGGACGCCGAGTTCGCGGGCGACCACGGCCGGGTACCCGGTCATCCCTTCGCGGGCGTCGATGATGCCGGCGATAGCGTCGAGGTCTCCCGTGAACTCCCCCTCGAACCCGGGGCCGAGCGCGACGATCGACCCGCTGGGAACCTCGTCGAGCGCACCGTCCGTGAGGCGGTACACGGGAGCCGCCGTGTGTCCGGTGACGACCGCCTTCCCGGTCACCAGCGTCTCGGCCGCCACGTGGACCTTGAGCGTGTTCGTCGTGTTCGTCCCCTCGAACTCGGTCAACATCCCGGAGAGGACGACGAGCGTGTCGCCCGACTCGGCACCCCCCGTGTCGAGCGCGGCGTCGACCGCGTTGTCGAGGATCGTCTCCATGTCGTGCGCGTACTCGCTCAACACGGGACGGACCCCCCACGAGAGCGCGAGCTGGCGGCGGACGCGGTCGTCCGGCGTCGTCGCGACCACTGGAACCCCCGGACGGAACATCGCGGTCTTGCGCGCCGTGAATCCGGACTCGGAGACGGCCACGATCGTCGACGCGCCGATGTCGCGGGCGAGGTAGCGCGCGGAGCGCGCCAACGCCTCGGTTCGAGAGCCCTCGTCCGCGGTCGGCACGCGCTGCTCACGCGTCTCCGCGTACTCGTCGCTGCCCTCGACCTGCCGGACGATCCGGTCCATCGTCTCGACGACGTTGACGGGATCGTCGCCGATCGCGGTCTCACCGGAGAGCATCACCGCGTCCGTCCCGTCGAGGACCGCGTTCGCGACGTCGGACGCCTCGGCGCGGGTCGGCCGCCGCGAGGCGACCATCGAGTCCAGCATCTCGGTCGCGGTGATCACGGGAACCCCCTCGTTGACGCACGTCCGGATGATCCGCTTTTGGATCACGGGGACGTCTTCGAGCGGGCACTCCACGCCGAGGTCGCCGCGCGCGACCATCACGCCGTCTGCGGCGTCGACTATCCCCTCCAAGTTTTCGACCGCCCCCGCGCGTTCGATCTTGGCGACGATCGGGATGTCGTCGCCGCCGCGGGCCTCGAGCTCGTCGGCGATCGTGTAGACGTCGTCGGCGTCGCGCACGAACGAGGCCGCGACGAAGTCGGCGTCGGTCCGCGCCGCCAAGTCGAGTTCCGCCTCGTCTTCGGGCGTGATCAGGTCGACGTCGATGGCGACGCCCGGGAGGTTCACGCCCTTTCTAGAGCCGAGTTCCCCGCCGGACACGACGGTCGCGGTCACCGAATCGCCGTCGACGCCGTCGACGCGACACTCGATTCGGCCGTCGTCGAGGAGCACGGTGTCTCCCGGCCCCGCGGCCGCGATCGAGTGAGTGAGACCGATCCGCTCGGGCGTGGCGTCGTCGGCCTCGGCGAACGTCACCGTCGAGCCCTCGGCGATCGCGATCGGCTCGTCGATCTCGGCGGTTCGGACCTCAGGCCCTTTCAGATCGACCATCACCGCGAGCGGCTCGTCGATCTCGGCGTCCACGGCGCGGGCGCGCTCGATCACGGTCTCCCGGTGGTCCGTCGTCCCGTGGCTGGCGTTCAATCGGACGACGGACATCCCCGCCGCGGCGAGGTCGCGGATCGTGTCCCGGTCGTCCGAGGCGGGACCGATCGTACAGACGATCTTGGCGTTTCGCATACCGCTCGGTTCGACGCAGGGCCGGAAAAAGCCACACGGTTGAGTCGGCTCCGAGTGAACGTTCGTGACATACTGCGGCCGGGGTCACCGCGACCGACGCCGCCCGTCACGCACCCTCGCCCGCGCCGAAGCTCCCGTCGCGGATCGCGGCCTCCGCGTCGGCGAGCGCGGCGTCGGCGTCGAAGCGATCGACTATCGCCTCCAGTTCCGCGTCGGCGGCGTCGGCGAGGTCGCGGGCGTGCGCCGTGACGTTCGGCACGGCCCGGATCAGGTTGTCGATGACCGGCACGCTCGCGGTCTGCGGCGACCGGCTTCCCGGGTTGAGGTCGATCACGATCTCGGTTTTCCCCATGTCGTCGAGCGCCGCCGCGCGGTCGCCGTCTTCCAAGGGGACCACGACCACGTCCGCCGCCTCGATGCCGTCGGCGTCGACGGTCCCGCGAGCGTGTGACAGCCCGGGAATTTCGCCGTCCGCGGCCAGTCCCTTCACCTCGTCCGCGCCGTGATCGCGGAGGTGGTCCGCGATCCGGCGCACGCGCTCGTCGGTGTGGTTGAACAGGTTCACTTCCAGGTCCGCGTCGACCGCCTCGGCGAGTTCGACGGTCTCTCCCGGCGCGAGCGCCGCGACGTTCCCGTTCACCGATATCACCGGCCGATCCGCCGCGAGGAGCGCGGCGGCGGCGGCGCGGGCGGCGTCGTCAGCACTCTGAAGCGTCCGCTCGCCGAGGAGGTAATCGAACGCCTCGCCGCGCCCCTGCGCGATGAGCCCCTGCTTCGAAGTGATCCCCGCCTCGACGCCCGCCTCGATACGGTGGCGCGTCACGAGCGACGCGTATCGCGGGTGGTCGTCGGGGACGTCCGTCTCGGTCATGTCCGCCGTTGTCGGCGCGACGAGTAAAGCGCCCCGTTCCAGTTCGACGCGGATGGTGCCACCGCAGCAAACGTTAATGGGATACGACACGAACGTCCGGTGATGACCGACCGTTCCGGCACGTACACGGTGGTGGAACCGTGCAACGACCACGGAACGACGACGCTCCGCGAGCACCCGCGGAACAGCACCGTTCACGTCGTCGAATACGGCGACTCGGAGGTTGAGTCCGCGCTCTCCGACCTCGACGCCGGCACGGTCGTCAGGGTCGAACTCGAACGCGAGGGTCGCCGCGGGAACGCGTGGCGCGCCGAGACGGCGCAGCCGGTGAGCGCGGACCCCGCCTGACCGGGCCCCAGGAAACGCCGTCGCCGAGACGGCCGATCGGCGAAGCGGATCAGGACTCCGTGCGCGGAAGCGCGACGACCGGCACGTCGGCGTCCGTCACGAGTTTGATCGACAGGTCCCCGGAGAGCATCTGCATGATCCGGTTACCGCCGCGCGAGCGGTAGACGATCGCGCTCGCGTCGACCGCCTCCGCGGCCGAGAATATCTCTCCGGCCACGTCGCGGCCGTACGCCGTGTGGTCGCCGGCGTCCGGGAACACCGTCCGGACGGCGGCGTACGCCTCCTCGGCCAGTTCCTCCGACTGCTCGACGGGCGTCTTGTCGGGGACGCCCTCGCCCTTCTCGACGACGTGGAGCGCGGTCACGCGAGCCGGGTCGTACGGTTCGAGCGCCCGCGCGGTCGAAAGCGCGTCGTCCTCGTTTGCGACCGGCAACAGGACGTGACCGAGCAGGTCCGCGTTGCCGGTGTGGGGCGCGTCGCCGCGATCGTCGGTGTCGTCGCGATCCGCCGTATCGCCGGCATCGTCCAGATCGGCCATACCGCGACTTCGACGCCGCGACTTAAGAAGGTGGTCGGAGCGGCGCCGAGCGCCGGCGTCCCTCACCGGTCGTCGATCCCGGCGACGAACAGCGCGAGGACCGGCACGATCTCCAACCGGCCGATCCACATTAGCCCGATCATCACGACCTTCGTCGTGTTCGGCAGGAACTCGTAGCTCCCGAAGGGGCCGAGCGGTCCGAGTCCCGGTCCGATGTTCCCGATCGTCGCGAGCGAGGCCGCGAACGCCTCCGTCCCGGTGAGCGCCTCGCCCATCCGCGCCGTGTCGAGTTCGATGAACACGGCGGCGAGCGCGAAGATGAGGAAGTAGAGGAGCGTGAACACCAAGATGCCGCGGATCACGTCCTCGTCGACGACCTCGCCGCCGAGCCGGACCGGCTTGACCACGTCCGGGTTCGCCGTCGTGTACAGCTCGCGGTACAGCGCCTTCGCCACGATCAGCCAGCGGATCACCTTGATACCCCCGCCGGTCGACCCGGCCGACCCGCCGACGAACATCACGAAGAGCAGGAAAAACCGGGTCTGTCGGTCCCACTGGGCGAAGTCCGCGGTGGCGTACCCCGTGGAGTTCAAAAGCGAGGCGACCTGGAAGACGCCCTGTCTGAGGGCGTTCTCGGCCGCCCCCTCAGTTATCCCGCCGATCAGCGTGGCCGGCGCGCCGCCGGCGAACAGCCCGACCGCGAGCACGCCCGCGAACGCGGTCACCAGCCCGAGGTACGTCCGGAACTCGGTGTTCTCCAGCATCCGGCGCGGCTCGCCGCGCAAGAGGTACCAGAACAGCGCGAAGTTCACGCCCGCGATCACCATGAACGGGACGAAGACCCACTGGACGACCGGCGAGAAGGCCGCGATGCTCTCGGCCTGCGGCGAGAAGCCGCCGGTCGGCAGCGTCGAGAGGCCGTGGGCGACCGCGTTGTACAGGTTCATCTCCGGCGCGAGCGGCGTGAGCCCCAGCACGAACAGAATCGCGATCAGCGCGGCGGTGAACCCGACGTAGATGAGCCACAGCGCCCGGGCCGTCTCGGCGATCCGCGGCGTGAGCTTCTGGAGACCCGGCCCCGGAGCCTCCGATTTCATCAGCTGTGCGCCGTTGACCGCGAGCTGCGGTAAGATCGCGACCATCAGCACGATGATCCCCATGCCGCCGAGCCACTGCGTGAGCTGTCGCCACAGCAACAGCGCGTGCGAGTGCTGCTCGAAGCTGATCTCGGCGGTCGCCGTCGCGCCCGTCGTCGTGAAGCCGCTCATCGACTCGAATAAGGCGTTGACCGGGTGCGCGAGCGCAGACTCCGTCCCGTACCCCGCGACGACGTACGGGATCGCGCCGACGACCGCCGCCATGAACCACGCGAGCGAGACGACCGCGAGCGCGTCGCGCGGACCGAGGTCCGGCTCGTCGTCGAGCCGTTCGAGCCCCGCGCCGACCGCGACGGCGATCGCGATGGAGACGGCGAACGCGACGACGTCTTCCCGGTAGATCAGCGCGACGACGAGCGGCACGCTCATCGATGCCGAGAGGTACTTCACGATGCTCCCGGTGTAGCTGAGCGTCGCCCGCGCGTCGACAGTTCGTCTCACGTGTGGGTCGGCCTCGCGTCGATATCCGTGGTAGCTTCCCGGCACGGCAAGAACCCGTCGATACCGCCGCCGGCGGCGTCACGACGTCCAGAACGACTTCGTGAACAGCACCAACACCGGAATGATCTCGATTCTCCCGATCCACATCAGGACGATCATGACCGCCCGCGTCGACAGCGGGAACGAGGCGTAGGTTCCGTAGGGGCCGGCGTCGCCGAACGCGGGGCCGATGTTGAGGAACGTCGACGCCGCCGCGCCCATCGCCTCGAACTCCGTGACCCGGGCGTCGCCCCGCTCGGCGTCGACGACGACGAACACGGTGAAAAAGAAGAATATCACGACGCTCAACAGGATGTACGCGTAGATGTCGCGGATCGTCTCCTCGTCGATCGGCGCGCCGGAGTTGCGGACCGGTCGGACCGACTCGGGGTGGATGCTCGTGTACAGGTCGCGTTTGAACGCCTTCAGCGCGACCATCCACCGCAGCGACTTGATCGAACACGTCGTCGACCCCACCATCCCGCCGAGGAACATCCCCATGAAGAGCAGGTGTTTCGCGCCCGGTGCCCACAGCTCGAAGTCTGCGCTCGCGTACCCGGTCGTCGTCACCATCGAGACGACGTTGAACACGGCGTGACGGACCGTCGCCTCGGGGCCGAAAGGGGTGCCGGGGTCGAGCCCGAGCACGAGCGCGACGATCGCCGCGAACACCCCCATCGACCCGAGATAGAAGTGGAACTCGTCGTTTTTCAACAGGCGCATCGGCTCGCCGTTGATCGCGAAGTACAGAAGCACGAAGCTCGTCGACCCGACGACCATGAAGGGGATCACGGCCCACTGGATAGCGGGGTGAAACGCCCCGATCGAGAGCGGCTCCGGCGAGAACCCCGCGGTCGACACCGACGTGAACGCGTGGGCGACCGCGTTGTACAGGTCCATCTGCGGGTCGACGGCGAGCCCGAGCGCGAAGTACGTCGCGGCCGCCAGTATCGTCAGCCCGACGTAGAGGCTCCAGATGAGCCGCGCGGTCTGGCTTATCTTCGGCGTGAGCTTGCTCACGTCCCGCGTCTGCGTCTCGGACTCCATCAGCTGTGCCCCGCCGACGCCGATCTCGGAGAGCACGGCGGTCGCCAAGATCAGGATGCCGAGCCCGCCGAGCCACTGGAGCACCTGCCGCCACATCATCACGCCTCGGGGGTGGACGCCGAAGTCGACGAGCACCGTCGCGCCCGTCGTCGTCAGCCCGCTCATCGACTCGAACATGGCGTTCACGGGGTTCGAGAGGACGCCCGTGCCGGCGACGACGAAGGGGATCGCGCCGACCGCGGCGACCAGAAACCAGATCGACGCGACCGCGAGGAACGCCTCGCGCGGCCCGAGGTCGGCGTCGGGGTCGCGGAGCGATCGGAACCCGGCACCCAGCGCGAGCGCGACGGCGATGGCGGCGAGGAACGGGACCGGCGACTCCCGGTAGTAGAGCGCGACCAGGAGGGGGAACGCGAGCGGTACGGTCAGGTACGCGAGCACGTCGCCGGTGAGTTCCGCGCTCGCGCGCCATCGCACCCTGATCCGCGTGCGTCCCGTCATCGGTCAGGCCATCGAGGCCAGCTCGGAGGTGAACGCGGTCTCGACGAGCACGATCACGTGGTCGCCCGGCCGGAGGACGGTGTCACCGCGGGGAGTGACGTGTTCGCCGTCGCGGACGATAGCGCCGATGACGAACTTGGCGTCGATCTCCTCGACGAGTTCGCGGATCGGCCGGCCGACCAGGGCACACCCCTCGTCGAGTTCCAGTTCGAGGACCTCGGCACGGTCGTTTTCGAGGACCGCGATGTTCTCGGCGACGCTCTCGAAGGTGAACCGGATGATCTCCTCCGCGGTCACCGTCCGCGGGTTGATCGCCACGTCGATGCCGATCTCCTCGAAGACGGTGACGTAGTCGGCGCTGTCGACGACGCTCACGACGCGGTCGACGCCGAGCCGCTTCGCCAACACCGCGGCCAGCAGATTCCGCTCGTCGGAGTCGAGCGCGGTGACGACGATGTCGGCCTCGTCGACGTGTTCGCGCGACAGGAACTCCGTGTCCGTCGCGTCGTGTTCCATCACGACGGTGTCGGGTAGCTGTTCCGCGAGCCACCGCGCGCGCTCGCCGTCCTGCTCGATGAGCCGCGAGCGGAGCCCGCGCTCTTCGAGGATGCGGGCGGTCTGGTAGCCGATCTCGCTGCCGCCGACGATCACGATCTCGTCGGCGTCGTTCGGCGTGGTGTCCGGCGCGATGTCGTTCGCGAACGCCTGAACGCTCTCGGGACTCCCGACGACGACCGCCCGGTCGCCCGGACAGATGCGCGTGTCGCCGCGGGGGATCTCCACCTCGCCGTCGCGGAAGATACCGACGAACGTGAGCGACTCGAAGCGGTCGGCCTCCGCGACCGTCTGGTCGGCCACCGGGCTCTCTGCGCCGATCTCGAACTCGGCCATCTGTACCAAGTCGCCGGCGAACGGGTCGACGTCGACCGCGGCCGGCAGACCGATGACGCGGACGATGTTCTCCGCGGTGAGCAGATCCGTGCAGACGAGGAAGTCGACGCCGAAGGCGGTCTCGTCGCGCTCCCACGTCTTCAGGTACGACGTGCTCTTCACCCGAGCGATCGTGAACGGGTCGCCGAACGTCTTCGCGGTCCCGCAGGCGACGAGGTTCGTCCGGTCGTCGTCAGTGCAGGCGATGAGCATGTCGGCGCCCGCGACGTCGGCCCGCTCCTGGACCGACGAGTCGGTCCCGTCGCCGGTGATAGTGAGTACGTCGTACTGGTACTTGAGGTCCTCAGTGCGGTCGGCGTCGCAGTCGATGACGACGACGTCGTGGTCCGACGCCAGGCTGGCCGCGGTGCTCGTCCCGACCTCGCCGGCCCCGATGATGACCACGTGCATGCAGGAGACGAGTTACCCGAGACTGAAGTTCGTTACTATCGGTGCTACCTCGGACCGAGACCGAACCGGCCCGGAGAAGAGACGGCTCGGCGATCAGTCCCCGCCGAACGCGCTCGGCTCCTCCCACGAGTTCCGTCCCGAGACGGTGCGCTGCGGGAACGGGATCGAGATCCCCTCCTCGTCGAACCGCTCTTTGACCGCCTTCACGTAGTCGGCTCGGGCCTTCACGAAGTCCGCGCGCGAGGGGTCGTCGATCCAGATCCGCGACTGCAGCCCGACGTACGAGTCCGCGAGTTCCGTCAGCCGCACCGACGGGGCGGGGTCGTCCAGAATGGCCTCGCTCCGCTCCGCCTCCTCCACGATGATCTCCGTCGCCTTGTCGATGTCGTCCTCGTAGTCGATCCCGAAGACGAACTTCAGGCGGAGCGTCTTCTTCGCGACGGGGTTTTTGATCACGTCGCCCGTGAGCACGTTGTTCGGAACCGTGAGCAGTTCGTTATCGAACGTTCGGACGCGAGTGACCCGCAGCGAGATGTCCTCGACGACGCCGGAGTTCCCCTGCCACTCGATCCAGTCGCCGATCCGGAACGGCTTGTCGGTGAAGATGAACACGCCCGCGACGAAGTTCTTGAGCACGTCCTGGAGCGCGAACCCGATGGCGAGCGTCGCCGCGGCCCCGATCGTCGCCAGCGACTGCAGGAAGTCGCCGTAGCCGGCCGCGCCGAACGCGACCGTGATCCCGACGAAGAACACGACGAACGCCAACAGCTTCCGGATCGGCTTCCGCGCGTGGTCGTCGAGCCCGCGGCGGTCGAACACCCGCACGGACAGCGGTACGACGGCGATCTTGAACGCCACGTACACCGCCGCGAGCACGATGAGGAACGTCGCCGCGTCGACGGCCGCCGCCGTGAACGGGCCGAAGTACGGATTCAACGCGCCGCGGACCGCGACGACGCTTCCCGCCGGGACCGCGACGGCCATCAGTGGAGCACCGCCGTGTTCCCGCGCGTCTCGATCAGTTCGGCGTCGACCGCGTCTGCGAGTTCAGCGGCGAGCTCGTCGGTGGTCGTCCCGCCGCGAGCGGCACGCAGGAACTTCACCTTGACGAGCTTGCGGTCGTCGAGCTGATCTCCGAGCTCGTCGACGACCGCGTCGATACCGTGTTTCCCGACCCAGACGGTGACGTCGAGGTCGTGTGCCTCCTTGCGAAGCTGTTGGTCGCTCATACGGACGCAACACGCCCGTGACCATTGAAGCTTGAGGTTCGGCGGTCGGAGGTACGACTCGCCGGTCCGGGCGCGGTCCGAGCGCGGTTCGCGCTCCGGTTCGCCTCAGCGGTCTGTGACGCCGTCGGCGTCCATCCGCGACACCTCCTCTTCGAGCCACTCGCGCAGCCACTTCACGCGTTTAATGCGCTGGTGAGCGATGCTCTCGGCGCTGTCGGAGACGACGCGCTCCGTGTGGTCGTGTGCGCGCTGTAGGACGCGGTCGACCATCTTCGCGGCGTCCATGTGCGTGCGAGACTCGTATCCCATCCGCAGCAACATGAGGACGGCACCGTTCGCCCCGACCTTGTCGAGCACGTCGGCCTCGATCAGACACCGGCTCTCCAGGGGCACGTCGTCGAGGTCGCCGGTGTACGAGTGGTCGACGACCGCGCCGCACACCTCGTCGACGAACCACTCGGGGTAGCCGCCGCGGCTCGTCAGGTACTCGCGGGCGACGCGCGCGCCGGCCTCGGCGTGTACGTCCTGTTCGGCCTCCAGCTTCGCCACGTCGTGGAACACCGCCGCGACGCGGACCACGTCGAGGTCCGCGCCCTCCGACTCCGCGATCTCGGTCGCGAGGTCGACGACGTTGAGGATGTGGTTGAACCGGTAGTCGGCCGAGTGCCACGGGTACCACCGCATCCGACCGCCGTCTTCCTCGCTCTCGACGCTGGCTGAGAGGTAATCTCTCACGAACGCCTTCATCTCGGCGAACTCCTCGTCGCTCACCTCCGTCTCCTTAATCTCGACGCCCACGGGGACCACCTCGGACGAAAAACTCATGATTCATTACCGTGACCGAGGAGCGTTTCGTTCTTAGGCGTTACGACGGTGCCACGGCGGCGGTTCGACCGCCGGTGTCCGACCGCTCTAGTCGAAGTCGACCTCGACCACGTTCTCGCTCACGTGGAGGTACGTGATCGAGTTCCGGCCGCTGCCGCCCCCGATACGGATCTCGATGTCGTCGAGCGTGTCGTCGTGTTCGACGGTGAACGCGTTGCTCTTCGTGGTCAGGGTGTCGAAGATGAAGCCCCCACGGAGGGTGACGCTCCCGGCGAGGTTCGTGTCCGAGTTCGGGGCGTAGACGACGGCGTCGACGTCGACGCTTCCCTGTCCCGGACCGTCTTCGAGGAACCCGTCTCGCACGTAGAACCGATTTCGTTGCGCCTCGACGGCGTCGCTCGTCGTCCCCACCGTCGCGTCGCCGTTCGCGAACACGGAGCCGTTGACGTAGTACCGGACGACGCCGTCGCCATCGTTCGTGATCTCGAGCTCGTTTCCGCCGAGGTCGAGGTCTCCGTCGACCGCGATCGTGACGTCGTCGCCGCTCGTGTCGAACTCCACCCGCTGGCCGACGTCGACGTCGCCGGACGCGTAGTAGGTGCCGCCCGTACAGGTGTCGGCGTCGAAACAGTTCGACAGCGGCTCGCCGGAATCCGCGCCCTCTCGTAGCGCGGAGTCGATCATCGGCCCCGGCGACGGGTGCACCTCGTCCTCCTCGTAGAGCGACTCGTCGAGGCCGTTGTTTCCGCTGTTGTGCGTGTATTCGCCTCCGAGCGATATCGCCCGGTCGAACGCCACGTCGTCCGGCACGACCAAGCGCGCGACCGTCGTCCGGTTGCCGTCGTACTTCGTCACCGAGCCGTCGGCGCGCTGGGTGAAGAACTCGTACCACCCCTCGTAGTAGTCGCTCTGTACCTCCACGACGACCGTCCCGTTTTCGAGGGGGTTCGCCGTCTCAGTCACGTTGTCCGAGTCGCCGGGGACTCGGCGGACGACGCCGGTCCCCGACTGCGGGGTCTGCTCCGTCCCGTTCAGCCGCACGATCGGGAACGTGAGCGTGGTCCCCCGGTAATGATACTCCGGCGGCGAGACCATCCGCCCGTAGCCGTTCGAGACGGTCCAGACGCCGCCGCCCTGAAGCGCGACGGTACGGTCCGACCCGACGTACTCCAGCGTGCCTATCGGCCCGTCGTAGACGGTCGTATCGCCGTCGGTCCCGTTTTCGACCCGCACCGTGACGTGCCCGGCGTCCTCGTCGAGGCGAAGCTGTCCGCCGTCGACGCTCCCGAGGTCGAACCGGCGCGCGTCCGTCTCGCCGAGCGCGACGAGACTGGACTGCGAGGAGAGCTGAGACATGCCGTTCTCGACGCTCGCAGACTGGGCCTCGTCGGTGATCAGCCCGAGCGCGACGCTCCCCGTCGCCACCGTGGCCGTCACGGCCGCGATAGTGATCCCTAACAGGAGCACGACGCCGATCACCTCGCTCTGGCCGCGCTCGCCGACCCTCATGCCGGAACGTACGTCGCCACCGTATTTAACACCCGACCGTCAGTCATCAGAACTGATACCCGGGAGCGGCGTCCGGTTCGCACCCGGGCGAATTTGCGTCGGGACGCGCCAGCCACGAGGTTCTTAAACGCGGCCGCCGACGGTTCGGACGAATGTGGGTCCCCGGCTCTCGAAGCGAGAAAGGGCGGTTCCAGCGGGCCGCGGCGGTGAACGTCCTCGGGAACCTGGCCAAGATCCTCGTCGAGGGCGCGGCCGGGATCGCCTTCGGGAGCGTCGCGCTCGTCGCCGACGCGGCCCACTCGGTCGCGGATCTGGTCGCGAGCGCCGTCGTCCTGATCTGGGGCGGTGCGCGGTACGACGACCCGGACTCGACGCACCCGCACGGTCACCAGCGGATCGAACCGCTGACGGCGCTTTTCGTCGGCGCGACGATCGTGATCCTCGGGCTCCTCCTGTTGCGCGAGTCGTACGCGGGGCTTATCGGTCCGACGGAGGTCTCGGCGAGCCCGATCTTGGTCGTCGCGCTGCTTTTCGCGGTGGCCGACATGTACCTCCTCTACTGGTACACGGAGCGGGTGAACGAGTCGCTCGGGTCCACGGCGCTCACCGCGCTGTCGGCCGACTGCCTCAACGACATCTACACGACGATCGCG
This sequence comes from Halorubrum salinum, assembly GCF_024494575.1. GTDB lineage: Archaea > Halobacteriota > Halobacteria > Halobacteriales > Haloferacaceae > Halorubrum > Halorubrum salinum. Next base: position 91,101 of record NZ_JANHDO010000004.1, on the reverse strand, counting down.
GCGCTTGTCGGCATCTTCGGCGTCTTCCTCGAATTCCCCGTCCTCGATCCGTTGGCCGGGGCGCTGGTCAGCGTCCTCGTCGTGTATCAGGGGATCGAGATCGGCCGCGAGAACGTGACCTACCTGGTCGGTGCCGCGCCACCCGACGCCGACCGCGACCGGGTCGTCGCGGCGCTGCGCGATCACCCCGCCGTCGAAGGCGTTCACGATCTCACCGTGTACTACGACGGGACCGATCTGGAGGTCGAAGTCCACGTCGAGGTCGACGGCAGCATGACGCTGCACGACGCTCACGACATCGAGACGGAACTCGTCACGGGTCTGCGCGCGCTCGACGACGTGGGCGACGTCCACGTCCACCTCGACCCGTCCGGGCTCGGCGAGTGGAAAGACGCAGAGGAGTCGACGACCGGCTCGGCGCGCGGACCGTCCGGCGGCGGCCCGTTTTGAGACTCGGCGACCGCTTCGATCCTCACGGGTCGCTCCGCCCGCCGCACCGCCTTTGTTCATCGAGCCCCGACGATCGGTATGTCCGCTCCTCGCTGGCTGGAGATGACGTGGCGCGACGGCCTGTTCTGTCACTGGGCGGTCGACCCCGCCGTCGTCGCAGAGACGCTGCCCGCGCGTCTCTCGGTCGCCACGCACGGCGGCGACGCCTATCTCGGCGTCGTCGCGTTCGTGATGGACGACATCCGTCCGCGCGGGTCGCCGGTCGGGCTCTCGTTCCCGGAGTTGAACCTCCGCACGTACGTCGAGGGACCGAGCGGTCCGGGCGTCTACTTCTACAATCTCGACGCCGCAGACCGGTTCGGCGTCGCGGTCGCGCGCCGGCTGTTCGCCCTGCCGTACTACCGCGCCGAGATGACGGCGCGCCGTGACGGCGACGCGGTTCGATTCACCAGCCGCCGGGTGCACCGCGACGCCCCGCACGCCCGATTCGACGCGACCTACGCGCCCGACGGGGACCCCTTCGTTCCGGATCCGGACTCGCGCGACGCCTTCTTCGTCGAGAACTACCGGTTTTACACGTCCGGTCGGGAGCTCTACGTCGGGGAGATCGCACACGAGCCGTGGACGCTTCGCGAGGCTCGGGTCGACCTTCGGGCGAACACGCTGTTCGAGGCGAACGGGTTCGAGCGACCGGACGGCGAGCCGACCGCGCACGTCGCCGACCCGATCGACGTGACGGCGGACCGAATCCGTCGGGTCTGACACCTCGTCGCCCGCTCTGATCGGCGCGAGACGTCCCCGTGGGAACGCGCCACGGACCGCGACGCCGTGGACCGACGGCCGGGACTTATACGTCATCGCGGACAACCACCGCGTATGACTCTCGGACGCGCGACGGGGGCGGACCGATGACCGCCCAGTCGCTTCATCCCCGCGTACGGGTCGTGTGGATCCTCCGTGCGGCGCTCGTCGCCGCGCTCGTCTCCCTCCCGTTCGCCGCCGCGGCCTACCTGGGATACGCGCCGCGGTGGTCGGCGGTCGCGGCCGGCGGCGTCGCGCTCGTCGTCGGCGTCGCACACGCCGTGTTGAAGTACCGACGCTGGAGCTACGAGATCCGCGAGGACGCGCTCTACCTCGACCGCGGCGTGATCACGCAGGTCCGGACGACCGTCCCGCTGGTGCGGATTCAGCACGTCGACTCGCGCCGCGGGCCGGTCGAGCGCGCCGTCGGCCTCGCCTCCTGTGTGGTGTACACGGCCGGGTCTCGGGGCGCAGACGTACAGATCCCGGGGTTGACGCCGAGCGGGGCGAGCGACCTCCGAGAAGAACTGAAACGACTGGCCATCCGCGCCGACGGGGAGGACGCGGTGTGAGACTCGCGCCCCAGTCGATCCCGTACCGCGCGCTTCAGAAGGTCTCGGGGTTCGTCGTCGTCGCCTTCTTCGTCGTGAACAGCAACGACTGGGGGCTTCCGCTCGCGGTCGGCGTCGCCGGTGCGATGCTTCTCGCCGCCTTCGGCTACGAGACGGCGTACTACCGGCGGTTCGACTACGAACTCACCGCCGACACCCTCGACATCGCGTCGGGCGTGATATCGCGTCGCGAGCGGGAGATACCCTACAGACGGATACAGAACGTCGACGTGAGCCAGAGCGTGATCCAGCGGGCGATCGGGATCGCGGCCGTCGACCTGGAGACGGCCGGCGGGTCGAGCACCGAGGGGTCGATCCGGTTCGTCTCGCCGACCGAGGCGACGCGGATTCGACGCGAGGTCCAGCGTCGAAAGAGCGGTGCGGGCGGCGAGAGCGGAACGGGGAGCGACACCGACGACCCAGCGACGGCCGGCGCGTCGGGCGGATCCGCCGCCGCTGAGACGGAGCTGTTCGCCATCTCGCCGAAAGAGCTTGCGCTCGTCGGCGCGCTGTCGTTCGACGGCCGCCTGATCGGCCTGTTGGCGTTCCTGAGCTCCGGGTCGTTCCCCGTGCTCTCTGGATTCCTTCCGGACGCGGACGCCGCCGCGCTCACCGCGACGGCGCTCGTCGCCGTCGGCGGGCTGTTCCTCGTGTCGTGGGTGCTCGGTGCGGGCGTCGCGTTCTCGAACTACTACGGGTTCCGACTCTCGCGCGCCGGCGACGAGTTGCGGTACGAGCGCGGCCTCTTCCGTCGATACAGCGGGTCGATCCCGACCGAGAAGGTCCAGACGCTCACGATCACGGACAACCCGGCGAAGCGCGCGCTCGGCTACGCGAGCCTTGCCATCGAGACCGCCGGCTACGCCCCGGGACAGAACGGCGATCAGGGAAGTCAGTCAGCGGTCCCGATCGCCGCCGCCGACCGCGTCTACGGACTCGCCCGCGAGGTGGAGTCGTTCGGCGATCCGAGCTTTGAGCGCCCCCCGAAACGGATCCGGTGGCGGTACGCGTTCCGGTACGCACTCGCGGTCGCCGTCTTCACGGGGATCGCGTTCGCGATCGACTGGTACCTCGCCGCCGACCTGCCGCGGTTCGGTCCTCTCGTGCTCCTCCTCGCCGTGCCGCCGGCCGCCCATCTCAAGTGGACACACCGCGGCTACTGGCTCGGCGAGGACCACCTGCTCACGCGGAACGGGTTCTGGAGCCGAACGGTGACCGTCGTCCCGTACTATCGGGTGCAAAACGTCATCGACAGCCGCACCGTGTTCCAGCGTCGGTGGGGGGTGGCGACGATCGTCGCAGACACCGCCGGATCGGGTTCGCTCACCGGCAACGAGGCGGCCGCCGTCGATATCGCGGTCGACGAGGCCGTCACGCTCCGCGAGGCCCTTCGCGAGCGACTCCACGAGGCCGTGTCGGCGCGGCGACGGCAACGGAGCGGATTCGAGTGGGTCGAAGGCGACCGCGGCGGCGAGGCACCCGAGGCCGGAGACGGAACTCCCGATGACGACGCGGGCGCGACCGCTCGAAGCGCCGCGACCACCGACGCCGTCACGGAGGCCGACGCGTCGCGGGACGGCGAGACGGACAGCGACGCGGACGCGGCAACGGTCGAGGCGAACGCCGAAGAGCCTCCGGACGACGGCGTGATCCGACCCGACTTCGCGGGGAGCGACCGCGATTACTCCGAGCCCGCAGAGCGCGTCGACACGGGCGACTACGCGGTCGATCGGTTCCCGTCCGACGCCGACGTGGCGCATCGGAACGAGGGTGACGACGGCGATATCGCCCGCGACGCTGCGAGTGCTGACCACGCTGGCGGTGTCTCCGGCGCCGGCAGTGGCGGCAGCGACAGCGACGACAGCGACGATGACGACGACAGCGCCGGCAGTGACGGCGACGGCGGCGACGACCACGGCTGACGCGCCGGGACCGTCAGTAAGCAGTCCCCGAAAGGGACCGGCGGCGCCCTACTCGTCGAGCAACTGCTGAGCGATGGTGTTCCGGAGCACCTCGCTCGTGCCCTCGTATATCTCGGAGAGCTTCGCGTCCCGGTAAAACCGCTCGGCCGGGAAGTCCTTCGTGTAGCCGTAGCCGCCGTGGATCTGAATCCCTTCGTTGGCGACCTCTCGGGCGATCTCGGAGGCGTACAGCTTCGCCTGTGCGGCCTCCTTCACGAACGGCTCGCCGCGCATCTTCAGGTCGGCCGCCTCGTGCATCAAAAGCTCCGCGGCCCGGGTCTTGGTGTCCATGTCCGCGAGCTTGTGCTGGATGGCCTGGAAGTCGGCGATGGGGCGGTCGAACTGCTCGCGCTCTTGCGCGTACGACGTCGCTTCGTCGAGCGCGGCGCGAGCGATGCCGACGGAGCGTGCCGCGATGGTGATCCGGCCACCGTTCAGGGTCTTCAGCGCCTGCACGAACCCCTCGCCCTCGTCCCCGAGGAGCCGACTCTCGGGCAGCCACATGTCGTCGAAGCGCAGTTCCGCCGTGGGACACCCCTTGTCGCCGAGCTTCTCTTCCGTCCCCTCGACGACGAACCCCTCGTCCTCGTCGGGGCGGACGACGAACGCGGAGATCCCGTCTCGGCCGGCGTCCGGGTCCGTCTTCGCGAAGAGGACGACCGTGTCGGCGACGGACCCGTTCGAGATCCACAGCTTCCCGCCGTTCACGACGTAGCCGTCCCCGTCGCGCGCAGCGACGGTGGACATGGCGGGCACGTCCGAGCCGGCCTCCGCCTCAGAGAGCGCGAACGCGCCGACGTCGTCGCCCGCGGCGAGCGGCGTGAGGTACTCCGACTTCTGGGCTTCGTCGCCGAACTCGTACACCATGGTTCCGGCGAGGGAGGTGTGGGCCGCGACGATCGTGCCGAGCCCGCCCGACCCCCGCGCGATCTCCGCGAGTCCGAGCACGTAGCTGTGGTAATCGAGTCCGGAGCCGCCGTACTCCGCGGGGAACGGCATTCCCATGAATCCCAGATCGGCCATTTCGTCTATCAGATCCGCGGGGAACTCGTCCGTCTCGTCGATTTCGGCGGCACGCGGGACGACCTCCTCGTCGACGAACGACGCGACGGCGTCTCGGATCTGTCGCTGCTCCGGTGAGAGCGTGAGCTCCATGGCGATCGCTTCCCCCACGGTGACTTAGCCGTTGCCACGCGATCGCTCGCGCGGGTTCGTTCCGGACGCTGCGCCGCGTATCGCTTCGGTGCGGCCGCCACCCTCTGCCGTTCCACGAGGCTTTTTATGCGTTGTGACGTAAGAGCCGATACCCGAATGAGCGGACGATCACACGGCCCCGTCGAACCCGATCTCTCGTGGTGCCACGAGGCGGTGCAGGGCGTCTCCCGAACTTTTGCGCTGACCGTCGACGTGTTAGAGGAGCCGATGGCCTCGCAGATCTGCGTGGGGTATCTCCTCTGTCGGGTCGCCGACACCGTCGAGGACGCGGGGCATATCCCGCCCGCCGCCCAGAGCGACGTGTTGCGGACGTACCGCCGCGCGATAGACCCCGACAGCGACGTCGACATCGCGGCGTTCCGCGAGGCGGTCGACGAGTGGCTACCGGCCCCCGACCAACGCGACGACGACTGGGAGGTCGTCGCCGAGGCCCCGACGATCGTGGCGACCTTCGAAGAGCTCGACCCCGAGGCCCGCGCCGCGATCGTTCCGCCCGTCGTCGAGATGGTCGACGGGATGGCGATGTTCGTCGACCGCCACGCGACAGAGGGCGGCCTCCGGATAGACGACCGCGAGGAGTTAGAACAGTACTGCTACTACGCCGCCGGTACTGTCGGTAACCTCATCACGAACCTCCTCACCCGCGGCGACGTCACCGAGGACCGCGCCCGGCGGCTCCGCGACACCGCGGAAGAGTTCGGTCTCCTCTTGCAGCTCGTGAACGTCTCGAAGGACGTGTACGACGACTACACCGAAGAGAACAACGTCTACCTCCCGGCGGAGTGGCTCGCGGACGAGGGCGTCGACCAAGAGCGCGTCGTCCACCCGGCGAACCGCGAATCGTCGGCCCGCGTGGTCGACCGCACCGCCGATTTCGCGCGCTCGTTCCTCGACGACGCGCAGGCGTACCTCGAGACGATGCCGCTCTCGAACGGGAACACGATGGAGGCGTGGACGGTCCCGTACCTGCTTGCCGTCGGAACGCTCCGCGAACTCAGCTCGCGTCCGGAAGACGCGCTCACCGAGACCGGCGTGAAGATATCCAGAAAAGAGGTGTTCGCCGTGATGTCGGTCGCCGGCGAAGCGGGGCGTGACTCGCTCGCGGACCTCCGGAAGACCATCTCCCGAACGCCGTTCCACAGGGCCGTCGAACCGGCGGACTGACCGGTTCGACGCCCGGTTAGGCCCTCTCGATCCACACTCACAGCCGAGAGCGTGCCCGGGGAACCGACGGGACGCCGACGCCGATCGTGTCCGCGAGTGCTTCGGCCGCACTCAACAGCCACTCCGCGCGCTCGATCCGGGAGTCGAGATCCCCCGGTCCGATCCGGTAGGCCTCGACGAGCTCCTCGACGGTCGCCCCGTCGATCCACTCGTCGAGGATGCGAGCCGTCTTCACCGACTCCAGCCACTGTTCGAAGTCGTCCGTCTCGTGCATCTCGGTCGTCAACACGCCGGCGTGTCTCCGCGCAAACCGGTACATCTCGGCGCGTTCCTCGTTGCCGAGGTAGGTGTCCTGCATATCGGGCGTGTCACATATCAGTTCGAAGGCGGTGAGCGTCGTCGCGTTCGACATGGCCGCGGCGGTCCGCAGGCCGCCGACGATTCGCTCGCCCGTCTCCGGTCGGACGTACTGTCGCGAGGTCGTCTCGCCGACCTGCGTCGCGGCGAGCCGGTAGTCGTCGACTCCCCCCGCCGTCTCCCTCCGGACCATGTCGGCTGAGACGAGGGCACCCACCGCGACGCCGACCGCGTCGGCCAGTCCACCGGCACCCGCCTCGCGGGCGTAGAAGGTGCCCTCGAACACGTCGAGGATCTCCGATTCGGTCTCGGCGAAGCCGGTGGCGACAGCAGAGAGGACGTGCGTCCGCAGCGAGGCCGGGTCGGCGAGCGTCGACTCGACGGACTCCGGCTCGCCCTCGACGTACCGCTCGACGAGCTCGTCCCTGGTGTCTGCCGCGCCGACGAGAACGGCCTCCCCGTGCGGGTCGAGGCCGGGGCGACCGGCTCGTCCGCACATCTGGTGTACTTCGAGGGTCGGGAGCCACTCCATCCGCGACCCGGAGTAGCGCTTCTGATCGCGGACGACGACCCGACGCGCCGGGACGTTGACGCCCGCCGCGAGCGTCGGCGTGGCACAGATGCAGGCGACGTCGCGGCCGCGAAACGCCGACTCGACCACGGCCCGGTGGCCGGAGCGGAGCCCGGCGTGGTGGAACGCGACGCCTGACCGAAGACAGTCGGCGAGCTGGCGTCCGGTCACCGTCCCGTCGACCGCCGCGGCCTCGTCGGCGGCCGCGGCCGCGGCGGTCTCGATCCCCATCCGCTCTGCGAGGCCGTCGGCGGCGAGCCGCTCCGCCAGCGACACCGCCTCCGCCCGCGACCGCACGAACGCGAGGCACTGGCCCCCCTCGGCGACCGTGTCGGCGACGAGCGCGGCCGTGACCTCGGTGTCGTCGGGTCCCGCATCGCCGTCGTCGGGTCCGCCAGCGTCGCCGGCGTCACCGCCCCCGCCACTGCCACCGCCGCCGCGTCCGTTCCGAGCCGTCTCGTCGAGCGGGATCTCGCGGGTCGTCCCGTCGTCGAACGCGATCGACCCGCCGACTGCGACGCCGGTGCGGAGATCGACCGGCCGCCAGTCGGACTCGATGAGCGTCGCGTCCAGCCACCCCGCGATCGCCTCCGGGTTGTCGACGGTCGCCGAGAGCGCGACGACCTGCACGTCGGGGTTCTGTCGGCGGAGCGTCGCGATAGTCACTTCGAGGGTCGGGCCGCGACGCTCCGCGTCGAGGAGATGCACTTCGTCGACGACGACACACGCCAGCTCGTCGACCCACGACGCGCCGTTTCGGATCGCCGAATCGACCTTCTCCGAGGTGGCGACGATGACGTCGTTGCCCGCGAGGTCCTCTCCCGACGCGTCGAAGTCGCCCGTTGATATCCCCACATCGAGACCGGGAAGCGACGCGAACGACTCGTACTTTTCACGGGCGAGCGCCCGGAGCGGGCAGACGTACAACCCCGGGCCGTCTGCAGTCAGCAGGCCCAACTGTGCGATGAACGTCTTGCCGGAGGCGGTCGGGATGGCCGCGACGACGTTAGAGCCCTCACAGACACCTGCGTCGACCGCGGCGGCCTGCGGTGGGTACAGCTCTCGGACCCCGCGGTCGGCGAAGTGATCGACGTGCGACGCGGAAAGCGGAAGGTCCCGAACGCGCATTCGACCGTCGGTTCGGCGTGGTGGTATTTAAAGAGTCGCCGCGGAACCCGGGCGTTAGCGACCGATGTACCGACGGTGTCGGTCGTCGCCAGATTGCCGGTCGTCGCCAGATTATCGGTTGTCGCCGGTCACTCCTCGACGTCGAACTCGGAGAACAGCCGCTCGAAGTCGTCGTCCTCGGTCACCGCTTCCAGCGAATTGTCCGCCTTCGACCGGAGTTCCTCGATACGCTCCGTCAGGTCCTGGTACTCTTGATTGTCCGCCAGCTCCGTGGCGCTCTTTTCGGTTTCCAGTATCGCCTTCTTCGAGGTCAACGAGAACAACTCCTGTACGTCCGTGTCGTACTCGCCGCGGCGCAACAGGCCGTCTACCGTTTCGCGGAGGGTGTCGCTCGTGACCGGTTTCACGAGGTAATCGTCGAATCCCATCTTCAGGATGTCGAAGTCCGGCTCGACCGCGGTGACCATCGCCACGCGACAGTCGATCCCGCGCTCTCTGACGGCCGCAAGCACTTCGTCCCCGGAGAGGCCGGGCATTCGCCTGTCGAGAAGAATGGCGTCCACGTCGTCGTCGGCCTCGTCGATCTGATCGAGCGCTTCCTGACCACCGTACGCGGTCAAGACGCTATACTCGTCGCTGAGCCACGCGGCGTACAGGTCGGCCAGGTCGGGCTCGTCCTCGACCACGAGGACGAGCGGCGATTGCTCACTCATGAATGACCGGAGCGACGAGGTGTTCGCTCACACGATCGGTCTCTGCGCGGCCTATATTAAAATACCTTTTCTGGCCCGCGTCGCCGCTTTCCCCTCGGCGTCCGACGGGACGACTCGCGCTCGAGTCACCGTTCGAATCACCCGTTCGGATTACTCGTTCGGGCTGTAGTTCGGGGCTTCGTCGGTGATCATCACGTCGTGCGGGTGGCCCTCCGTCTGGCCGGCGCTCGAGACGCGGACGAACTCGGCCCGCTCGTGGAGCCCGGGGATCGTCTCTGCGCCCACGTACCCCATTCCGGACCGCATCCCGCCCGTGAGCTGGTGGAGTTCCGAGGCGAGGCTACCCTTGTACGGCGTCGCGGCCTCGACGCCCTCCGGAACGAACTCTTCGTCTTCGCTCTCCTCTTTCAGGTACCGGTCGCCGCCGCCGGACTTCATCGCGCCGACGGAGCCCATCCCGCGGTACTGCTTGTACTTTTTCCCCTGCATCGTGATGACGCGTCCCGGCGCCTCGTCGGTACCGGCGAAGTACGACCCGAGCATGACCGCGTTCGCGCCGGCGGCGAGCGCCTTGATCGCGTCACCGGAGTATCGGATCCCCCCGTCGGCGATCACGGGGACGCCGTGTTCGGCGGCCACGTCTGCGACCTCGGAGACCGCGGTCATCTGCGGCATCCCCGCACCGCTCACCACGCGAGTCGTACAGATCGAGCCGGGGCCGATACCGACTTTCAGTCCGTCTGCGAAGTCGACGGCGGCCTCGGCGGCCTCGCGCGTTCCGACGTTGCCGACGACGACGTCGGCGTCGACCGTCTCTTTGATCGCCCTCGCCGAGTCGAGCACGTTGAGGTTGTGGGCGTGCGCGCAGTCGATGAATATCACGTCGACGTCCGCCTCGTCGGCCGCGATCGCGCGCTCCTCCTCGAACGGACCGACGGCGACGCCGGCGATCAGACGGCCCCGCTCGTCGCGTGCCGCCTCCTCGTGCTCGCGTCGCTGTAAGATCCCCTGCATCGTGACGAGCCCGACGAGGCCCTCGTCGTCGTCGACGATCGGAACCCGTTCGATCTTGTGGTCGTACATAAGTTCGAGCGCCTCGCGGGCGTCGACGTCCTCGGGCGCGGTGATGACCTCGTCGGTCATGGCCTCGCTCACGGCGTCGTCTTCGCCGACCTCGAGGTACGGCCGGATGTCGGTCCCGGAGATGATCCCGAGTACGGTGTCGTCACCGTCGACGACGGGCGCGCCCGAGACGCCCTCTCGTTCCATCAGGGTGTCGGCGTCGCGAACCGTGTCGTCCGGCGAGACGGTCACGACGTTCTCGCGGCGGATGACGAGTTCGTGCGCGCGCTTGACGCGCTCGACTTCCGTCGCCGTCTCCTCGACGGTCATGTTGCGGTGGAGGACGCCGAGACCGCCCTCGCGGGCCATCGCGATCGCGAGGTCACTCTCGGTGACGGTGTCCATCGCCGCCGAGAGGACCGGTACGGTGAGTTCGACGTTCTTCGAGACGCGCGCGGAGAGGTCGGCATCGTCGGGCTCGACCCGGCTCTCCTTCGGACGGAGGAGCACGTCGTCGAACGTCAACGCCTCTGGAACGTCCAGCTTCGCGGAGAACTGACCAGAATCTGTCGCCATATAAACCGTCGTGAGCCCCCGATAAAAAGCGTTGCGAGTCAGCACAGACGTGCACGTCGTTGTCATCCAAAATCACAAACGATCCATAGACATGGATCAACGAGGCGTCGGGACTCGTTCGTCGAGTTTCGGCCGTGACGTCGCCACCCGGGGCGTTAGACGAATCAGCTATCTGTCGGCCTGTCGCGTCTCCTGTGTGATATCATCGCTGTACGTGGTGTGCTGTGTCCGGATCTGCGTACAGTATATAAATTTCTCCGACGCATCTACACAAGTGTGCGGTCGCATCTCACACAACCTTTAACGCGACCGAAACACGTATACTGTGTATGGACTCCGACAGTCCCGTGACCATGCGCATCGCCGGCCAGCCGACCTGTGACCTCGGCACCGCCTTTACAGCCGGCAATACGCGCAAACGGTTTACAGGGGCTCGTCGGGCCGCCTGCGGGTTCGACTCCGCTCGCCGACCCCTCGGCTATCGCGGGTCGTCCGCCTCCTACCGTCTCCCACTCGGTCAGGGATATCGCCCCTGAATGAGCGTCTCACGTCATCCCGTCGCCCTCCGCTTAGAGCGGAAAGTCGGCAGCGCGACGAAGCTGCTCGCGACCGTGATGGTGCTCCCGCTCGTCGACGGGATCTTCCCTGCCCTCGTCGTCGCCGGCGTCATGGGGACGGCGACCGGCGTCGTCGAGACCGGGATCCTGATCTTCGGCGGATCGGCGACCGCAGCCGTGATCCTCGCCGAGATGGACGGCGACCGCAAGCAGATGGTCTCGTCTGTGCTCCTGATCGGCGCGGTCATCGTTCCGCTCGCGGCTATCGAGGCGGCGTTCGCGCCGACGTTCCGAGGATTCCTGAACCTCCCCGTCTTCGAGCGGTTCGCTGGGCTCGTGATCCTCACGATCGCCGCGAAGACGGCCAGCTCCGAGATCGGCGAACACCTCCCGAGCCCCGGCGTCATCATCGCTCTCGGGCTCGTCGCGAGCTTCGAGCCCGCCGGCTTCGCTATCGAGACGTCCCCGGAGTACGTTGTCAACGGGGCCGCCGCGGCGGGCGTCGGCGTGGCGTTCGCGCTGGCGGTCGCAGTGTTGTCGCCGCACCTCCGCGGCCGCGTCGACATCGACCGGTTTCGGTTCGGCTCCGCGGTCGCACTCGGCGTGCTCGCGTTGCCGATCCTGCTCGGACCGTTCGACCTCATGCAGACCGAGGCACCCATCGCGCTCGCGGTGCTCGCCGTGACCACCCTGTTCGCGTACGACCCCAACGCCGGCCCGTCTGTAAACGCCGACGGTGATCCCGACCAGCCGAGCGATGCACCCTCGGACGGCGTGCCGACTGACGCCGGTTCGTCCTACGACGACGAGACTTCGGATGTCGAGCACGACGGCGAGCTGGATCCGACGGACCCGCCTCTTGACGCACCGCCGGTCGACCCCGGACACCTCGTCGACGACGACGTGTCGGTGCTCGCGAACGGCGGCGAGCCCTCGGGGGCCGGAGAGGAGTCGGACGGAACGGACCCGTTCGCGGAGGACGACTCGCGGGCGCCGTGGCTGTAGGTCGGGAGACCGAAGCCGAGAATCAACACTCGCCGGCGTGGTCTGCGCGTGTCGCCGGTGTTTAGGTGCTCCGTCGTGTATCCCGGGTATGTCAAACCGCGTCGTGCAGGGACGGATGGTGACGCCCGAGAAGCTCGCGGAACTAGTCGAAGGCGAGTCGGTGCTGGAGGCCGAATCTATCACCGACGCCGACCGCGACTGCCCGGAGTGCGGCGGCGACGTCATCGCCGTCGGCTACATGCCGAGCGTGACCGAGTTCGTCACCGGGTACAAATGCCAGGAGTGTGACTGGAGCGACGACGACCGCGAGTGAGCGGCTCGCTCTGCACTGACGCGTTCGCTCGTCGCTCTCGCGTCTCCCGATCACCTGCGATCGAAACCCCTTTATCCGCGTTTCGGCAAGCAACTGATGCGAGATCACGCGCGGGGCTGTGGCCAAGCCAGGCATGGCGACTGACTCCAGAGGCTCGCGCCCGGGACGACACTCCAGACTGATATACCGAGCGGCCGACTGATCATCGGTCGCGTTGACGACCCTCTGGAGTTCCGAGGCGCACCGGAGATATCAGTCGATCGGGGGTTCAAATCCCTCCGGCCCCATAGCGGTCTTAAACCTTTGTGAACCCCAGGTAAACGCAGATCCGACGATCTGCGAGTTTTGCGGGTGCTACATCACCGAATATCGACGGAACCGCGCGACGCTTCCGTCCTACTCGAAGGTGTCTATCTGACTACAGAACGACGGCATCTCCGCCCCGTCAGAGCGGTAGCACGTCGCTACCGTCGTCAGATTGATTTCCGTCGTCGGTCGTGTTCTCGTCGTCGATCACGCTGTCGCTTCCGTCCGTCTCGTTCGTCGAGTCTTCGCCGCCAGATCCGTCGTCTGATCCGCCTTCGGTGCTACCGCCGTCCGTACTTTCGTCGTCTGACCCGCCGTCTGTGTCGCCGTCATCGCTCTCTTCGCGGTCGCGCACGTCGTCGCCTTCGCCGAAGATGTCTGTCTCGACCGTCTCCTCGTAGGTGAGCTCGTCGAGGGGAACCGTGATCGCTTGGCCCGACGGGAGTTCGATCACGGCGTAAAACTCGATCCGGAGATCGCTCACTTGGTGGCCGTTTACCTCCTCGTCGAGGTGGGTGACCCACCACTCGTCGAGTCGTTCGTTCTGCAACCCGGTCGTGAGATCGATCGTCTCGGTGCTACGCGAGGGAATGACGTATCCCTCTTCGGTCCGGCCCGTCGCCATCTCGACGTCGTTCATCGTGACGGTGTAGCCGACCTCCGTGATCGCGTACGGCTCGAGGTTCGGGTTGTAGACGGTGAACGCCATGTCGATCGGCGTCTCCGACTCGCTCACTGCGCCCCACTCAGCCTGCGTCTCGTTGACGTACAGCACGGGATCGTCGACGAGCGCGCTGTCGGCGTTCACCGGCCGCGTCTCCTCGGAATTGAACGCGCCGAGGAGGTCGGTCTCAACCTCTCTTGTCTGTGAGAAGTCCACGCCGCGGCCGAGGATCCCGGACGTCGCGGTCGCGTCGATCCGAACCGTCGTCCGTTCGCCGTCGCGAACGTGAGCGACCCACCACGCCGGGATGTCGTCGTTCTGGAGGCTGGTGTCGAACGCCATCGTCGAGTTGCCGGTTCCCACCCGGACCCCCTCGCGACCGCCCCGTGCCATCTCGATATCGTTCATCGAGACGGTGTAGTCGACCGCGAGGCTGTCGAGGCTGATCCCCACGGGATTCGGGTTCGACACCGTCAGGTTCGTCTCGATCTCGCTGGTCTCGTTCGTCACCTCGCCGAAGGAGTTGTCGACGGCCGCGACGCTCGGGACGCCGAACAGGCCGAGCGCGAACCCCCCGCCGACGGCTCCGCCGAGGACGAGGACAGCGAGAAACACGAGTCTGATCTTCGACCCGCCGAGCGCGGAGAGTGCCTTCCGCGGATTCATACCGGTCCGAATCGGCCGAGTGATAAAGTCGTACCGCTGTGGACCGTCTAGTGTCACATCTGTTACAAGAGGCTACAACACGTCGCCGATTCGCACGGGCTCTCCGTCGAGTTCGGGGCTTTCGGCGACGATCTGTAAGACTTCGTGGTCGGTGACATCGCGGTATCCCTTGCCGGTCGCCTCTTCGATCAGGTCTTTTTCCAGTTCGAACTCGGTCCCCTCGTAAACGACGTCGACGCCGTCTCTGGTGAACGTGAGGTCAGTGCTCATAGCGTGGTGTATTCCTCGACCGGATAAAAGGGGCGTGACACGGTGGTGCGGCGCTTCGGAGTCGGTCTGTCGCCGTAACTCAGTTCGGCTCCGACGCGTTTGTGAACGCAGTTCGACGAACTATTCGTCGTCCTCGTCGTCTTTCATCTCCGAGAGGCGACCGACGAGATCGTCCGTGGACGCACCCCCCTCGATGGAGACCTCCCCGTCGTGGTCGTTCTCGTGGACGTTGACCGCGCTGTCGTCGTCGGTGTCTACGTCCTGATCCTTCTGTTCGCTCTCGTCGTACGATCCGAATCCCATACTCGAACGTTCCCGTCCGGAGTGATAAGGATGGTGACCCCGCAACGCCTCGACAGGAACTCACACGGTCGACTGTTCCGCGCGTCCGACTTTCGTCTGACGGCCCCCACGGTTTATACGGCCGGAGGGAGTTCTCTCGGTGTGTCGCTGCGAGGAGGCGGTCCGGTAGACGAACTCACGGTCCCGTCCGAGACGACTGTCGAGGAACACGACCTCGTCACCGACGGCGACGTGCTCGTCGGGAGCCAGTCGACCGTGGAGTTCGGACTCCGCGGACGCAACGTCGCCATCGGCGAGCGCGTGAGCGTCGGGAGTGACATCGAGGCCGAAGGCGACTGTCGACTCGACACCTGGTGTTCCGTCGACGGCAACGTGCTCGTCGGCGAGGACGCCTACATCGGCGAGCGGGTGACCGTCAGCGGCCAGCTGATGGTCTCCGGCGACCTCGACATCGGCGACGACGTGACGATCGAGGAGGGGTTCGAGGCGAACGGGTGGATCGTCATCCGGAACCCCGTCCCAACCCTCGTCTTCTACTTCATCGTCCTCTCACAGCTCCTGCGGATCGGCGAGACCGACGCGGCGGACGAGCTGGCGACGGCGCTCGCCGACGGCGACGACGTCCGCGACCCCCTCTTGGTACCGCGCGGTGCCGAGATATCGGACGACGCGTGGCGCGTCTCCACCCCGGCGACCGTCGGCGACGACTGCCGACTCCACGGAAACATCCGCGCAGAGTCGATCCGCGTCGGCGAGCGCAACGAGGTGTTCGGCTCCCTGCGCGCCCGCGACGACATCGGGGTCGGGACGGACACGGTAATCCACGGCGACGTCACCACCCGTAGCGGGACGGTCACCGTCGAGGCCGGCGCTCGGGTGCTCGGTGACGTCTCCGCCGGCGACCTGGTCGTACACGAGGACGCCGAGGTAGACGGCACGCTCCGCGCTCGCGGCGAGATGAAGCTCGTTCAGGAAATCGACCGAGACGGGCCGGACGGCCCGTCGAACGAGAGAGACGACGCGGAGACGGACGACGCGGAGACAGACGACGGCGGTGAGTCCAGAGACGACAGCGACGGCGAGAACAGCGGCGACGACAGCGACGACAGCGGCGACGCCCGTGAGGCGGATGCGTCGACGGCGGACGCCGACGCGGAAGCGACGTAGCGGTGGGAGACGGGCGAAAGCGAGCGAGGTGGCCGACGGCTGACTTACAGCGTCAGGCCGCGGATCGACACGCTCGCGTCGCCGTCGTCGACGCGGCCGATAACGCGCCCGTCGGTCGCCTCCGCGAGCGCGTCGGCGTCGGCCGGGTCGACGGCGGCGACGAAGCCGGTCCCCATGTTGAACGTGCGATGCATCTCCTCGTCCGAGACTTTTCCTTCCGACTGGACGAACTCGAAGACGGGCTGTGAGTCGAACGGGTCGTCGACGACGTATCCGTTGTCGCCCAGCCGCTCGAGGTTCGTCCAGCCGCCGCCGGTGACGTGGGCCGCGCCGTGAACGTCGTGATCGCGAAGGGGACCGAGCAGGTCGGCGTAGATTCTGGTGGGTTCGAGAAGCGCCTCACCGATCGTCTCGTATCCGTCGAACGGACAGGGGTCGTCGTAGGCGTGCTCTCGCGTCGTCGCCTCGCGGGCGAGCGTGAGCCCGTTCGAGTGGATCCCGGAGGAGCGCCAGCCGACGAGGGCGTCGCCGGGGCGCGCAGAACCGTCGAACACCCCGTCTTTCGGCGCGAGTCCGGCACAGGTGCCCGCCAGATCGAGCCCCTTGATCACGTCCGGCATCACCGCGGTCTCGCCGCCGACGAGCGCCATGTCCGCAAGCTCCGCGCCGCGAGAGAGCCCCTCGCCGACCTGTTCGGAGAAGCGCTCGTCGGGCTCCTCGACCGCGAGGTAGTCGACGAAGGCGACCGGTCGAACGCCGGCGGCGACGAGGTCGTTGACGTTCATCGCGACGCAGTCGATCCCGATCGTCGAGTAGTCGCCGAGCGCCTCGGCGACGAGCAGCTTCGTCCCGACGCCGTCGGTCGCGAGCGCGAGGTAGCGGTCGCCGATGTCGATCAGTCCGGCGTAGTCGCTGTCGGTTCCTTCGCCTTCCACGTCGCCGCCGACCGCGCCAATGAGCGCCGCGGTCGCGGCCTCGCTCGCGTCGATGTCGACGCCGGCGTCGGCGTATGTGAGCTCGTCGTCGGCCGCGGTGCCGTCCCGGTCCGTGTCGTCGCCCTCTGTCATGTGTGTCGAGGGACGCCCGCGGAGCAAAAGCGCACCGTTCCCGACGGGAGCGACCGTGGACGCCTCCGCTCACGACGCGGACGCCGCTCACGACACGCGGGTCGAACCCGCCGGGAGCGGAACCGAGATCGGAGGACTCAGAACGGCCCGCCGAATCCGAGTCCGCCGACGAACACGAGGCCGACGGCGAGAAGCACTGAGGGGACGAACGCGACGGCCCACACCGGCTTGCTCCACCCCATGACGGTCTTCCCGTCGAGGGGGCCGTAGGGGATCAGGTTGAACGCGGCGAGGAAGACGTTGATAGCCACCCCGCGTGCGCCGACGAGCGAGAGGATCGGACTCCCGATGAGACCCCCCGCCACCATCGCCGGAAGGAAGACGACCGCCAGCACGAGGTTCACGACCGGGCCCGCGAGCGCGATGTGGCCGTGCTCTCGGGGCGTCAGCCGTCCCCGGTGGTGGACCGCGCCGGGGGCGGCGAAGATGAACCCCAAGAGCGAGCTCATCACGGCGAGAAACAGCATGCTCGTGTCGGCGCGGAACTCGGCTACCTGATCGTAGCGGACCGCGACGACCTTGTGTGCCAGCTCGTGGAGGAGGAACGCCACCCCCGCGGTCGAGAGCGCGACCGCCAGCGGCGGGACCACGCCCGCGTCCACGATTCGACCGATCCCCGCCGATCCGCCCACGAAGAAGAACATGAACGCGACGCCGAGCGCGAGCCACGCCACGAGCAGGTCGCGAAGCTCGGTTCCGCTGAAGTACAGGCCGGCGATCCGCCGCCCCTGCGGCGTCGTGCTCATCGTCCCCCCGCGACCGCGTTCCCGATCAGCTCGGCACCGCGTCTGGCACCCTCAATCATCAGCCGGCTCACCTCGTCGACGCCCCCCACTTCCGCGCCGAACATCGCGGGGATGACGTAGACGGCGAAGAGGAAGCTCGCGACGATGCTGCCGACGTTCGTCATCGCGACGACGACGATGAGTCGGAACAGCGGGACGTCGAGCATCGCCGAGACGAGGTCGCCGGGCGAGAGCGTCTCGTCCGAGAGCAGGTCGTTGAGCGTCCCGATGTCGCCAACGTTCACCGTCAGCGACCGGAGCTCGACGTACCCGGTGAACCACCCGGGCGCGAGCATCGGGTTTATCGAGGTCATCCACGCGACGGCACCGCCGACGCCGGCGGACAGCCAGCGCGCGCCCGCGATCTTGGCGAACGCGAACGCGAAGACGCCGTTGATCAGGAACCACGCGCCGAACAGCCGGAAGAGGAAGGCGTTCTCGACGCCGGCGAGCGCGAGCAGGACGAAGAAGGCCACGAACCCGACCGTGATCCCGTAGCCGATCAGCTTCTTCCAGGGGAACCCTCGGCCGCCTTCGCGTCCGACGAGGTCCGCCATCGGCGGGAGCGCGGACGGGTCTGCGAGGTACTCCTCGATGCCGGCCCGGTGGCCGGCACCGACGACCGCGACGACGTCGTGTCCGGCCTCGCGGAGCGCGACGAGCCGGTGGGCGATGAACGCGTCGCGCTCGTCGATGAGCGCCTCCGCGCCGCCCGGCGAGAACTGGCGGAACTCCTCCATCATCATGGTTACCACGTCGGCGTCGGTGAGGTCATCGACGTCGAGTCCTTCGATTCCGCCGTGCTCCGGGTCGCTCCCGCCGCGACCGGCGAGGCCGAGCAGTCCGGCCGCGACGACGCCGAGCGTGAGCCCGAACGAGATGCCGAGGCCGAGGCTCCCGATGGCGGTAACGGTGAACCCGCCGAGGTACGCCGTGACGAACCCATCCGTGAGCCCGAGCGCCGCGACCGCGAGGCCGGACGCGACGCCGAGCCCGCTCGCCGCGTAGAGCCGGCCGTCGGGCGAGAGCCCGACCTTCCCGACCTGATCGACGACGACGCCGACCGCTACGGCGGCGAGCACGCCGCCGGTGACGCTCGTCAACAGCGCGTCGGAGATCCCGAGCGCACCGCCGAACAGGCCGATGACCGGTCCGGCGAGGATTCCGACGAACAACCCGACGACGACTCCCGCGATCCGGGGATCGGTGACTCCGAACGCCAGTCCCCCGACCATCCGGAGCTTCTCCGTGATCGACATCCGTGCCCAGAACCGCTGGATCGTCGTTTGGATGTCGCGGTCGACGAGCGCGACGTCGATGCCGAGCCCCTCCGCGACGTCGATCGCGGCGCGCATGTCGGCTCCCGGCTCGATGTCGAAGCGGTCGCCGAGCTGCGTCTGCACGTACGAGAGCATCCAGTACGCGAGAAACTGGAAGACGGTGTTCCCCTTCAGCAGGTCGCCGGCGTCCAGATCGTCGGGCGTCTCGCCCTGCATCTGGCGGTACCGTCCCTCGTCGAGTTCGACGGCGACGACGTCGGGCCGCTCCCGCTCTATCGCCTCTTCGACCTCGTCGACGGAGCGCTCGGAGACGTGTGCGGTCCCGACGACCGTCACGGAGCCCGTCTGCGACGTTCCGGACGAGTCCGGCGGCGCGTCTGTCGGAGGATCGTTCGCCATCGGGGACGCGGACCGGTCCTCGGCGTCCCCTGGCGTCTCTGTCATTGCCACGCCTTACTCCGTCACCGCGTTTAGGGTTTGTGAGTCGATGATGTGTGCCCGCGGCTCGGCGGCGCGTGGCCGCCGGCGCGGCCGTCCGGTCATCGATCCAACAGGCTTGTATTCTCACGGGGTAGAGATAGGCGCATGTCCCGGCTGTTGCCCTCTCTTCCGGACCGAACTCCGGACGACCGGGAGCCGCGCGTGGTGGGCGTCGACGACGAGGACGCGGACGACCTCATCGCCGCGCTCGGCTCCGAGACCGCCCGCGAGATCCTCACGCGGCTTCACGACGAGCCGGCGACCAAATCGGAGGTCGCGGCCGCCGTCGACACCTCGCTCCAGAACGTCCAGTACCACCTCGGGAAGCTCGACGACGCGGAGCTCGTCGACGTGATCGACACGACGTACTCGGAGAAGGGCCGCGAGATGGACGTGTACGCCGCAGCGGACGAACCCCTCGTGCTGTTCGCCGGTGGCAGCGAGTCGAAGAGCGGGATCAAGACCGCGCTGATGCGTCTGCTCGGCGGCTACGGAATCATCGGACTGGCCGCGTTCGCGGCCCAGCGAGTCCTCTCCGTGGCCGGGCCGACCGTGCGGGTCTCACAGACGACCGGAGACGGCGGTGGAACCGCGGGCGGCCCCGCGATCGAAAGCGACGCCGGCGGCACTGAGTCCGGTATCGACGGGACGGTCGAGTACGTCACTGACCCGCTCGCGGACTACGCCGTCTCGCTCCTGGAGCCCGGCGTCGTCTTCTTCGCCGGCGCCGCGCTCGTGTTCACCGTCGCGTGGGCGTACTGGTACTGGGGCGCGGGGCGTTGAGGCGCGCTGGGGACGGGTCACCCCAGACCGGCGACCGCGACCCGGTGTCGCCGTGGGACAGCTATTCATGCCGTCGCCCCGATGATCCGGTATGGCACACGAAGCCGATGTCGTCGGCGTCGGGACCGGGTCCGCCCCGGGCGGCGACGTACCGGCGGTCATCCTCTCCGTTCGCGGCGACTACCTCCCGATATTCGTCAGTGCCGACCAGGCCCAGTCGATCGGGACCGCGCTCGAAGGCGAGCCGTTCGACCGGCCGCTCACCCACGACCTCCTCGTGGACATCCTCACCGAGTTCGGCGGCGCGATCGACCGCGTCCGGATCGACGACCTCCGCGACGGGACCTTCTACGCCAAGGTCGACGCCGAGCGATACGAGGACGGCGAGCCGGAGCGATTCGTCTTCGACGCCCGACCGTCCGACGCGCTCGCGCTCGCCGTCCGGATCGACTGCCCGATCGTCGTCTCCGACCCGGTGATCGACGAGGCGGGTCGCCCGTCCGACTCGGTTCGGTTCGACGACGGCTCTCGGGAGGGACGCTGACCGGCGACGGAGTCCGGAGGTTCAAGTCGTCGCCAGACGGACCCGACGCATGGACGAGACGGGAACGGACCCCGGGACCGCGACGGTCGCCGAGTCGTACACCGAGATGACGGAGATGCTGCTCCCGAACGACACGAACAACCTCGGGCGCGCGCTCGGCGGCGCGGTCCTCCACTGGATGGATATCTGCGGAGGGATAGCGGGGATGCGCTTTTCGAGCCGAGAGGTCGTCACCGCCTCGATGGAACACGTGGACTTCATCAGCCCGATCGAGACGGGCGAGGTCGCCGTGATCGAGGGATACGTGTTCAACACCGGCCGGACCAGCCTCGACGTGAAAGTCGACGTCCACGCCGAGGACCCTCTCAAAGGTGAAGAGCGACCGACGACGTCCTCGTTTTTCACGTTCGTCGCGCTCGGCGACGACGGGACCCCGACGCGGGTGCCCGACGTGACCGCGCCGACGCCCGAAGAGCAGGCGCTTCGCGACGACGCGATAGAGGGACGACGCGAGCAGCTGCGCGCGGTGACCGAACGCTACGATCTGTGAGTCGGCCGCGACGAGGCCACGCTCACTCCTCTCGCGCCGGCTCGTCGCCGGCGACGACGTCGACGCGACCGCCGCGCGCCGGCGTGACCGACGCGTGCGCGTCCCGGACCTGCGACGCGGGGTCCGCCCCCGCCTCGGGGTCCTCATCGAGCGCGGCGAGGTGGCTCGCGCAGCCGCAGTCGGACGCCCCGAACCCGTCGACCGGTCCCGCGGGCAGCCCCCCTGCGATCGCGCACTCGGCGTCGACGCCGACGCTGCGAACGACTCGGTCGATCCGAGCCTCGTCGCGGCCGAGCAGGTAGTCGACGTGCCAGTGGCGCACGTCGTGCTCCCCGCGTGCGGTCCGGCGGTGGCGGTCGACGCGGGCGAACCCGCCCGCGCCGAGCGCGCTCCCGGTGTACGCGTACGCGCCGGGCGGGAGTCGGTGCTCGCCGAGCGCGCCGACCTCGATAGTCGTCGGCTCCGACAGCTCGACGAGGAGCGTGTACGTCCCGCCGCCGTCGGGATCGCCGCGATCGCCGCCCGCTCCTCCGCTCACGACAGCGCCCCCGGCGGCTCGCTCGCCGCCGGCCGGAGGTCGTCGACGCGGTCGCTCGCCTCGTCGGTGAGGGGATAGACGTCGTGGACGTCGTCGGGGTCGCGGCCGCGGCCCGAGAGGGTACCGACCACGTCGGCGATCCGGTCGTAGTTGTCGCGGACGAGCCCGCCGACGATCCCGGGCGTTCCCGCGCGGTCGGCGAGTTCCTCGGCCGCGGAGCGGCCGGCGTACACCAGCCGCTCCGTCGGGTCGACGAGCACCATCGCGAAGGGGCGCGACCCGAACTGCGCGTCGAGGAACGGGCCGACCGGATCGGCCGCCCACGGCACCGCGACGACCCCGTCGAGCCGACGGAGCGCGAGGGCCGCGACGGAGCAGTAGGGACAGTCCCCGTCGAAGATCAACACCGGCGCGTCCGAGTCGGTGGTCATGCGAAAACGTACGGGTCGAACCGGCTTAAGCGGCCGGTCGGAGCGGATTAAAATTGTGTGAACGAACTCAGTGCGAGTGGCCGAGCGCGTCTTCGAGCGACTGGCCGAACCGCTCCTCGAACAACTCCGCCGCGGTCTCCTCCATCTCCGCGATGTCCTCCGGGACCTCGCCCTCGCTGTGGTGGACGATGACGTGCGCCTGCTGGGCCATCGCCTGTACGACGACGTCGCTTACGACCCGCGTCGACTCCTCGCCCTGCTCGCTGAGGACGTCGACGAGGCCCGCGGGCAGTTCGAACGACTCTTCGTTGCCGTCGGGACCGGTGAGCGTGTAGGTTTCCGTCTCTCCCATACGCCTCACTCGCGGCGGGGACATAAGGGTCTGTGGAAAGGGGTCGAGCGGTCAGCCGTGCGCGGAGATCGCCGTCACGGAGAAGCCGGACGCGGCGATGCTCACCAGGTAGATGCCGATCGCCGTGACGACGATCGACCCGCCGGAGGGAAGCCCGAGGCCGAGGGAGAGGGCGAACCCGCCGACGACCGACAGCTGCCCGACGATAACGGAGAGGTACACCGTTTCCCGGAAGCTCCGAGCCACCTGCGAGGCGGCGGCGACGGGGACGACGAGCATCGCCGCGACGAGGATGACGCCGAGCACCTGCATCGCGCCGACGACGACGACCGCCGTCAACACCACGAGCAGCGTGTTGTAGCCGGTGACGTTCAGCTGGGCGACCCGCGCCGCCTGTTCGTCGAAGGTGATGAAGAGCAGCTGTTTGTACGTCAGCGCGACGCCGACGACGACGAGGACGGACAGCACACTCATGAGCCGCGCTCCCTCGACGGTGACCACCGCGAGGTTGCCGAACAGGTACCCCTCGATGTTGATCGCGGTGAGGCCGCGACCGTAGCTCACGATCAGCGTCCCGACGGCGAAGCTCCCGCTCAACATGATCGCGATCGGCACGTCGCCGTACGCGTCCGTGTGCGCCGTGAGCCACTGGACCGCGACCGCGCCGCAGACGGCGACGACGAGCGCGACGAGGAGGAGCGACCCGTCCCAGCCCGTCGACGCGTTGACGAGGATGCCGATCGCGACGCCCGCGAACGCCGTGTGCGCGAGCGTCTCGCCGATCAGCGCCATCTCCCGGTGAACGAGGAACGAGCCGACGAGCGGCGCGACGACCCCGACGAGGACGCCCGTCGCCATCGACTGCCACATGACCGGGTGCCGGAACACGTTCGTGCCGAGCGCCGCGTCCATTCCTCGCCCGGTCGACCGGAACGCCGCGTACAGCCCGCTCGCGATCGGGAGGTCCTGCGCCCAGTAGAGAAACACGAACCCGAGCATCACGGCCGCGAGCGCCGCGGTGCAGCCGACGCCGACGAGCTCGACGGTCCGACGCCTGTCCCGGGTTCGCGTCGCATCGCTCGGGACGGACGCGTCGCCGTCTGCGGGTCTGCCGTCACCGCCCGCGCCGCCGCCTTCGGCCCGGCCGCCTCCGCCCGCGTCGCTTCCGTCGTCGGTTCCCGCGGTGTCGTCGGCCATCAGTGGTGGTGGTGGACGACCTGTCCGGTCGCGCCGTACGCCTCGGCGAGGGCGTCGCTCTCGACGAACGACTCCGTGTCCCCGTGGTGGTACAGTTCCGTGTTGATACAGGCGATACGGCTCGCGCGGTCGGTGACGACGCCGATGTCGTGTTCGATGAGGATGATGGTGATCCCGTCGTCGTTGAGGTCGGCGAGCAGGGCGTAGAAGGCGTCGCGCGACTCCGCGTCGACGCCGACGGTCGGTTCGTCGAGCGCGAGGAGGTCGGCGTCGCTCGCGAGCGCACGCGCGATGTACGCCCGCTGTTTCTGTCCGCCGGACAGCTCCGTGAGCAGTCGGTCAGAGAGATCGCCGATTCCGACCGTCGAGATCGCGTCGTCGACGGCGGCGCGGTCGGCGTCGGTGAGACGACCGAACCCGGCGTGTGCGAACCGCCCCATCGTGACGCACTCGCGGACCGTGACCGGCATGGCCCCGCCGCGGCTCGTCGCCTTCTGTGAGACGTAGCCGATGCGCCCGCCGTCGTCGAACTGGTCGATCGGGCGGCCGAACAGCGCGACCGAGCCCTCGTCGGGAGTATGAAGTCCCAACATGAGGTGCAACAGCGTGGTCTTTCCGGAGCCGTTCGGCCCCACGAGCCCGAGGAAATCACCCCGATCGACCGTCAGCGAGACGTCTCTCACGGCGACGGTGTCGCCGTAGGAGAACGTCACGCCGTCGAGGTCGACGATTGCGGTCACTGCGTGTGTCGTCCCTGCGTCGGCCGGACGTTTAGCTCTTTTAGTCTGCGAGCGATCGGTCCCAAACGCGGAGCAGTCGCCAGACACCCCCGCGCAACAGGCGACGCACCGCACCGCGAGGGGGGCACACGGAGTCGGCTCACTGCGCGCCGAACGCCCGCCGAAAGGCGGGGAGGTTGATCTCCGTCATCTGTTCGAGATAGCCGTAGCCGGCCTCGTTCCACTCCCGGGTCGTGCCGCCGGCCGGCGAGACGGCGGCCATCTCCGTCGCGTCGCTGTTCTCGAGTATCGCCTCCGCGAGCGTGGTCGAGCCGAACCGATCATAGAGGATCGTGTCGATTCCCTCTCGGTCGACGATCTCGATGGTGTCCGCGATCTCGGTCTGGGTCGGCTCGTTCTGCGGCGAGACGCCGACCGGCGAGTGGAGTCGGAACCCGTACCGGTCCTCCAGATACTGAAACGAGTTGTGGCCGGCGATGACCGCCACGTCGCGCGTGGCCCTCTCGGTGAGCGCCGCGAAGGCGGCGTCGATCTCGTCGAGTTCCGCGGCGTAGGCCTCGGCGTTGTCGGCGTAGGCCTCGGCGTTGTCGGGGTCGGCGTCCCCGAGCCCGGCGGCGATCGTCTCGACGACCTCCGCCGATCGGACCGGATCGACCCAGACGTGCGGGTCGGTCTGCCGGCCGCCGTCGTGCCCGTCTTCACCGTCGCCGTCCTCGCCGTGACCGTCCTCCGTCTCCGTGGTTCCGCTTCCGTCGGGGTCGCCGTCTCCGTGCCCGTGATCCCACGCGAGCAGGTCCCCCTCCAGCCTGGACAGCCCGTCTATCACCGCCACGGAGTCGTAGTCGGCCTCCAGCGTCGACGCGAGGTCTTGCGTCCACGCGAACTCGGGGTGGTCGAGGTAGACGAACGCGTCGGTGGCGGCGACGTCGGCGGCGAGCGTCCCGCTGGGCTCCCACCCGTGCCCGAGCCGACCGACCTCGACCGGATCTTCGAAGGTCGCACGGTCGCCGGCGACCCGGTTCGTCCAGTCGGTGAGCGTGAAGAAGGCGGTGTAGCCGCCCCCGAACGATCCGGAGTCGTCTCCCGCACCTTCCCCGCCGTCGACACTCCCACCAGTGCCCGAACAGCCGGCGAGCGACGCGGTCACACCGGTACCTACCAACCCCGCTCCCTGCTTCAGCACCGACCGTCGTGACTGGTCCATACCGGATCGAAGAACGTGTTAACAGAAAAGTATTGTTATTTCATAAGTCGGAGTTAACAAAACTGGGCTTCTGGCCTCGCGTGGTTCACTCCGTCAGATCGATGACGGTCGCGTCGGCGAGGTCGGCGAGCCGTCTCGGGTCGATCGCAAACAGCGCGCTCGGGGTTCCCGCCGCGGCGTAGACGGTGTCGTACTCCGTGAGCGTCGGGTCGAAGACCGTCGGTATCGTCGCGTCGTGACTGAGCGGCGGGACGCCGCCGATGCTCCAGCCGATCGTCTCGCGGATCCGATCGGGGTCCGCCATCGCCGCCGCCGACGCGTCGAAGTGGTCGGCGACCGCGTCGAGATCGATGCGATTCGCGCCGCTCGTGATGGCGGCACCCAACCCGCCTCCGTTCCCCTCATCGGCGAGCGACACCACGATGGTAGAAGCGATCGCCGCCGCGTCACACCCGACGGCGTCGGCCGCGGCGGCCGCGGTCTTCGTTCCCGCGTCGAACTCCAGCACGTCGACGTCGATACCGTACCGCTCGTGTACGCCCTCGGAAAACTCCGCCGCGCGTTCGTGCATACCACACGACGGAACGGGCGTCGGTATCAACTCCCCGGATGCGGTACGTATGCGGGCCGGTCGAAAGTCGACCGAGCGATCGCCGCCACGACGCAGGGCGTCGGGCGTCCGCGCTCCGTCCGTCAGCGCGTCCGAATCTCGTCTTTGTCCTTGATCACTCGGGCGTCGCCCTCGCCGGAGGTGACCTCGTTGACGAGGTCGTACAGGTCGTTTTGTAGCCCCGCCGGGAACGTGAGCACGCCGACCCACGAGCCGTCGTTCTGCCACTCTTCGCGTTCGAGGTCGCCGAACTCGCGGATCTGTGCCTGTCCGGAGCCCGCATAGTCGGCCGGGAGCTGGACCGCCATCGTCACCTCCTCGAATCGGATCGGGATCACCGGACGCAGCGCGTCGAGCGCGTCGTCGACCTGATTTTCGACCGGTTCCATCGGGTCGACTTGGAACCCGGCCTCCTCTAACGCCCGCTCGATCCGGTCCGGCGGATGCGGGGAGTCGTCCATCTGCGGGTTGACGGCGTTGCGCGTGATGGTGGTGACGAGCTGGTTGTGCTTCCGTTCGACCATCTCCTCGCGCTGTTCCGCCGTGATCTGTATCTCCCCGCGCTCGACGACCTCGGGAATGATTTCGAGGGGGTCCGTCGTTCCGAAGACCGTCTCTAAGTCCTCTTCGGCCGGTCGGTCGCCGCGAGAAGCGTTCTCGAAGACGTCTTCGGCTGCGATGACGTCTTCGAGGTCGCCGTCGAACTCGCCGCGTTTCATCGCCAGCGCGGCGTCCGGATCGATAAGCACCTCGAATCGTTCACCGTGTGACTCCAGTCGAGCCGTCACGGCCTCGTCGAGCGATATCATATCGGTACTACCACCCCCGTCGTGAAAAATCCTCCCGCGGCGCTCCGACGCCGCGGCTGACGGCGATCGGGTTCGCGCCGCCGCGTGACGCCACCCAGTAAGGCGGACCGAGCCGATCAGCTCACAGCAGACGGTCGCTCGTCCGTCCAGTCGTCGCGACACGATTGCGAACAGAAGTGTCTGTGCGTCACGTCGACGCCGTCGACCCACGTCACGGTTCGCCGGCCGACGCCGAGCGCCGGTCCCCCACACGAGACGCACCGCGGCGCGGACTCCTCGTCGACGTCCTCCCCGAGGTCCGAAGTCGGATCTACCATTGGCGGTGACAACACCTCCGGGCACTTGAACCCGCGAAGGGCGGCAGTTCTGGCCGGGGTGTCTGGCCACCGGCGTCGCTCGACGACTCCCGACGCCGGCAGGTTGAACTAGCTCCGCGCCAACTGCCATACATGAGCGTCGAACAGGCGGCTGTCGACGAAGGGGACTCGGTCGAGCAGCTCGGTCGCGAACTGGGCGAACGGATCGCACAGACGCCCGAGTACGAGCGCTTCGAAGAGGCCCGAGCGGCGGTACAACGCGACGAGGCAGTCCAAGCGAAGATCGACGAGTTCGAGCAGATCCGCTCGGAGTTCATGCACGCCCGACAGACCGGACAGGCGTCGAACAGCGACCTCCAGCGCGTTCAGGAGGCGCAAGACGAGCTCCACTCGATGCCCGTCATGAGCGAGTTCCTTGACGCACAGGAGGAACTGACCGACACGCTCGAAGCGGTCAACGAGGCCATCTCCGACCCGCTGGCCGTCGACTTCGGCGGCGAGGCGGGCGGCTGCTGTCAGGACTGATCGCCGCCGGCCGGGGTCGACCGCGCGCGCACCTCCTTATATCGGATGCCGACGCACGTCCGCCAGTGATAGCCGTGGCCGGCGGAAAGGGCGGAAGCGGAAAGACCACCACGACCGTCGGGCTCGCGAGCGCGCTGTCCCGCCGCGGCGCGTCCGTCGTCGCCGCCGACGCCGACTGGGATCTCCCGAACCTGAACGGGCTCGCGACAGAGGCGGGAGTGGCCGCTCCGACGCCGTCGCTCACCGCGTCGACGGGCGCACCCCCGACGATCCCGGAGGCGGTTCGCGGAGGAGAAACGGTCCGCCCGAGCCGCTCGCTGCCGCTCGTGCTCGCGCCGCCTCGGGCGTCCGACGACGTCGACGCCGACGCCGTGTTCGCGTCGCTCGCCGGTGCGACGTCCTCGGAGCGTCCGACGCTTCTCGACTGTCCGGCCGGCGCGTCGCCCGACGTCGCCGCGCCGCTCCGCGCGGCCGACCGGTGTCTGCTGGTGACGCCGCTGCGTCGGCCCGCCCTCCGCGACGCGGTCAAGACGGTGGCGATCGCGCGGCGGCTCGACTGCCCGCCGATCGGCGTCGTCGCGGTGCGGACCGGGTCGGTCCCCGACGGCGTCCGCGACCTGTTCGGCTGTTCGGTCCTCGGACGCGTTCCCGAGGCGGACGCGGAGCCGCTCTCGGACCCGACGGTGCGGTCGGCGTACGACGACCTCGCGCGGCGGCTCGTTCGGCGTGACGTCGCCTCGGACTGGCGCGTCGCGTGAGCACCGGCACGGGGCCTGAGACTGCGGGTCACCGACAGAGCCAAACCCTCGGAGCGGGCAGCGATCGTATGGAGACGCTTCCGACCGGGATCTCGGTGCTGGACAGGGAGTTCGGCGGGGGGCTCCCGAGCGGTAGTGTCGTGGTCCTGACGGCGAGCCCGGCGAGCCAGTCGGAGCTGATCGTCGACCGCCTCGCGCGCGTTCGGGAGTGCCGGTACCTCACGACCGTTCGCTCGCCGGAGGCCGTCGAGGACGGACTGAAGCGCGACAGCGGCGGAACCGCGGACGGCGACGGGGTCGTCGTCAGCAGCGTCGAGGCGGAGCCGATCGACGACGCGCTCTCCGTCGCAGACGACCTCCCGGAGCGAGGAACGCTCGTCGTCGACTCCGTCGGTCCGTTCGAGGCCGGCGACCGAGACGGCTATCGCGCGTTCCTCAACGGGGTACGCCGACGCGTCGTCGACGCGGGCGGGATAGCCGTGTTGCACGCGCTGAAAGGGGAGACGGACGGCCCCAACCGAACCGTGACGACGCAGGTGGCCGACGTCGTCTTCGACCTCCGGACCACGGTGACGGGGACGGAGATCGCGAACCGTCTCGTCGTACCGAAGTTCCGCGGCGGCGCGGCGCTCGAAGAGCCGCTGAAGCTGAAGCTCACGGACACGGTCACGGTGGACACGAGCCGGGACATCGCCTGAGCCGACGGCGCAGGGCCCATATCGCCTCCGCCTGCGAGGCCGCTCTCACGCGACCGCGCCGAAGACGAGAACTGCGACTCCGACCGCGATCGCCGCTATCGCCCAGTTTCGCGGGCGATCGGCCGAGCCGTACGGACCTCCCTTCCGCGAGAAGAGGTACGCCGCGTAGACGGCGAGCGGTGCGAGCGTCGGGAGCGTTCCGACGTCGACGACGCCGGCGACGCCCGAAAGCAGCGCGAGCGCGACGGTTGTCGCCCCGGCGCTCGCCGCAACGAGGACGTCTTCGCGGGCGCGTTCGAGTTCCATGGTACGCAGTGAGACGGTCGGCGTTCAAACGGGTCCGATACTGAGCCGCAGCGAGACGCAGTCTACGCGTCGTCGATCTCGTCGACGATCTCGTCGGCGTCGACGTCGACGTCTTCGAGCGCCTCTTCGATGTCGCCCGCGCCGGCTCCGCCCATGCCGCCCATCATGCCGCCGAGCCCGCCCATGCCGCCGCCCTCGATGACCTCCTCGACGACGACGCGGTCGAGGTCGAGCCGGCTCATCAGGTCCTGTGCGATCTGCTGTTTCTGGAACATCCACTGCTGGTTCATCTGCATCGCCTGCGTCGCCGTCACGTAGAGGACGTCTTTCTCGACCTCCTCGGTCTCGACGGCCTCCTCGCCGTCGTCGTCTTCGGTGACGGTCTCTTCTTCCTCCGTGACCGTCTCGATACGGACCTCGGGCGCGTCCTGGAGGTACATACCGAGCATGCCGGCGGCCTGCTGCTCGCGGTCGTCGATCGCTTCGAGGATCTCGTACTCGTACTCCAGGTCCTCGCCCGCGAGCGGGTGGTTGAAGTCGACGCGGGCTCGCCCGCCGATGATCGTTTCGAGGTAGCCCTGCCGGTTGTCGATCTGGACCTGTGCGCCGGGGTAGCGGCTGTCCTCGGGGATCTTGTCGGCCTTGACGGTCTCGACCTCGTCGGGGTCGTACGCGCCGAAGGCGTCCTCAGCGGGGACGTCCACGGTCCCTTCGTCGCCGACCTCCGAGCCGATGAACGTCTCCTCGACGGACGGGAACACGTGGCCCGCACCGAGCGCGATGACGCGCGGTTCGAACTCGTGTTCGTCCGTGTCGATCTCCGCGTCCTCGGCGACCTCCTCGTCGGTCGTGTCGATGACGCGGTCGTCGTCCGCGGTTCGGATCGTGTACGCGACCCGCACGAAGTCGCCGTCGTTCAGTCCGGCGCTCTCGGTCTCGGCCTCGTCTCCGTCCTCGGCCGCGTCCGCTTGCTCCTGATCGCTCATACCCGCAAGGTCACCGGTTACACCCTTAAGGCGCACGGTTCGCCCCGGCGACGCCGGCGTCTGCCTCCGTCTCTCCGCCGAGCCCGCTCCCGCGGCGCTTAACACCGCCGCCGCCGGAGCCACGGGCATGTACGAGGTCGAGATCAAGGTACCGGCAGACGTCGAGGCCGTCCGGGAACGACTGCGCCGGGTCGACGCCGAGCGGGTCGGCGCTCGCCGCCAGCGAGACGTGTACTACGACGCTCCCCACCGCGATTTCGCCGAGACCGACGAAGCGCTCCGGCTGCGGCGCGAGACGCCGATCGCGTCGGTCTCGGACTCCCGCACGACCCGTGATGAGGACGGCTTCGAGACGACGAAGCTGACCTACAAGGGCCCGCTCGTCGACGAGGGATCGAAGACGCGGATCGAACACGAGACCGGCGTCGACGACGGCGAGGCGGCTTCGGGGGTCTTCGGGGGGCTCGGCTTCGAACCGGCGGCGACCGTCGAGAAACGCCGCGAGTTCTGGCGATACGACGGATACACGGTCACGCTCGACGACGTCGACGGTCTCGGTGAGTTCGTCGAAGTCGAACGCGAAGTCGAAGACGAGCCTGCCGTCGCGTCGGCCCGCGACGCGGCGGTCGACGTGCTCTCCGAACTGGGGCTCGACGGCACCGACCAGATCAGGACGTCGTACCTCGGGCTACTTCTGGAAGGGGAGTGACGCGGCGGAGGGACGCCGCGTTGGCATCTTGACGTTTGTTCACTTCACTTTGCATACGACGGTCACAATTTCCGGACCGTTCGTCACAACTAAATCCACCGCCGGGAGACGTGGACGTATGTCTGACCAAGCGAATCCGTTCGAGAGCTTACAAGAGCAGGTAGACGACGCCGCTGGATCGGTCGACGCGTCACCGGGCGTCATCGAGCGCTTGAAAAACCCCGAGCGGGTGTTGGAGACGAACCTGACGTTCGAACTCGACGACGGATCCCTCGAGACGGTCCGCGCGTACCGTTCGCAGTTCAACGGGGACCGCGGGCCGTACAAGGGCGGTATCCGCTATCACCCGAACGTCACTCGCGACGAAGTGAAGGCGCTGTCCGGGTGGATGGCGTACAAGTGCGCCATCGTCGGCGTCCCGTACGGCGGTGGAAAAGGCGGCATCGCGATCGACCCGGCCGACTACTCAGAGAGCGAGCTGGAGCGACTGACGCGTGCGTTCGCGACCGAGCTGCGTCCGCTCATCGGCGAGGACCGAGATATCCCCGCGCCGGACGTCAACACCGGTCAGCGGGAGATGAACTGGATAAAAGACACCTACGAGACGCTGGAGAACACCACGGCGCCCGGAGTCATCACCGGGAAGGCGCTCGATTCCGGCGGTAGCGAGGGGCGCGTCGAGGCGACCGGCCGGTCGGTCGCGCTGTCTGCCCGCGAGGCGTTTGACTGGCTCGACCGCGACCTCGACGGCGCGACGGTCGCCGTGCAGGGCTACGGGAACGCGGGGTCGATCGGCGCGGCGCTGCTCTCCGACCTCGGCGCTCGGATCGTCGCCGTTTCCGATTCCTCCGGCGGCATCTACGATCCGGACGGGTTCGATCCCCGTGACGTGAAAGCGCACAAGGCCGACACCGGCTCCGTCACCGGATACGGCGACACCGAAGCGATCACCAACGACGAGTTACTCACGCTCGGCGTCGACGTGCTGGTCCCTGCGGCCCTGGAGAACGCGATCGATGCGGACCTCGCTCGCGAGGTCGACGCCGATCTGATCGTCGAGGCGGCCAACGGCCCGCTCACGCCCGATGCCGACGACGTGCTCGCCGACAGCGGGGTCCACGTCATCCCGGACATCCTCGCGAACGCCGGCGGCGTCACCGTCTCGTACTTCGAGTGGGTACAGAACCGCCAGCGGTTCAGTTGGACGGAAGAGCGCGTCAACGAGGAGCTCGAACGCGTGATAGTCGAGGCGTTCGACGACCTCGTCGACGCCTACGAGTCGAACGACGTCGCGAACCTCCGGACTGCGGCCTACATCGTCGCCATCGAACGGATCGTGAGCGCGTACGACCAGGCGGGGAGTTGGCCCTGAAGCGCGACTAGGCGGACAGTCGGCCCTAAAGGCGGAGGCGGTCGCACGCGGAACCGGCCGGTCTCACTGAGACGCGGAGCTAGACCAGTCGAGCGTTCCGAACCGACAGGTGTCCCCGGTCGCCCTCCCAGACCGCCTCGGTGTCCATCGCTATCCGTCGGTCCATGTGCGGCCCGTCAAGGACGTACGTCTCGAACTCGCCGCCCTCCCCGAGCGGATGAACGCCGTACTCCGCGCGGAGGTCGAGGAGCTCGTCGAGCGCGTCCGCGTCGTATCGTCGTCCGAGCCACGACTCGTCGAGCCCGTACGCCGCGACCTGCACGATCCGGATCTCGAACCCCGCGTCGAACATGGCCTCGGCGAGTTCGACGGGATCTTCTCGCCACAGCGGCGCGAACAGGTCGATGTCGAGCCGGTCGCACATCGCTTGAATCCGGCTCGTCTGGAACTCGCTTTCGACCGCGCCCGCGGTGACGCCGACGAGGTCGAGATCGCCGTCAGCTGCAAGCTCCCGGAGCGTCGCCTCCATCGGTTCCAACTCCGCGTCACCCTGTGCGCTCGCGTCCTCGACGTCGTCCGCGCCGAAGTCGTCCGGCGCGACCTCGACGAGGTCGATGCCGATGCTCTCGGCCGCGAGGCCCGCGAGTTCGGTCGCCGGCGTGTGATACATGTACGAGTCGCCCGCGGGATGGATCGTGAGGAGTCGGGAGACGTCGAGGTCTTGCTGGAGCGCGCGGTACAGCGCCCACGAGGAGTCTTTGCCGCCCGAAAAGAGGCTCACCCAGTCGCTCATGGGCGAACACGGAGGGAGAGGCATAAAGCGACAGCGGTCGGCCGGCGAGGCCGAGACGGCGAACTCCGTTCAGTCCGGACCGCCGCGAGCGACCACCTCGTCGTCGACGCGGTCCAGACTGTCTGCGAGCCGCGAGCCGGGAGGGACGGCCTCGAAGAACGCGTCGGACCCGAACGGCGCGTCGGCGTTTATCGAGACGAATCCGAGGTCCGTCGGGTCCCCGTCGAGCCCCGTGAGGAACGCGACGGTCCGAACCGCGGGGACGTCGCCGACGCGGTCGGTGGCCTCGACCGACGCGTACAGCGTCCGGTGCGTGGCGACGTGATACACGCAGGTCGGCGTGGGCGCGAAACATAAAAGAAAGCGCGCACCCGGCCCGGTTCGGCGAAGCTTCGGGCTGATCGCGTGCGCGTCGTCCGCGTGGAAGTACCGCTCCATCCGCCGGTACTGTCTGAGAACTTCGTTCGCGCCGGTCGCGCGTCTCACCGCCGCGTCGCTTTTGAGCTCGAGGACGTGGTCGACGCGCTCCGGCGCGCGGAGACGAACGTACACGTCGACGACCCCGCGACGACCGTCCGCGTCGTACGGCTCTTCGACCCGGACCACGGGGTCGTCGTGGACGGCCGCGTAGTGATCGACGACCCGCGTCGCCAGTTCGTCTTCCCGCATGGGCGAACGAGCGCGCCGACGGTGAATAAACGCGCCGTTGTAACGCGACGGCGCGCTCCCGAATTCGGGCGACAGTCAAGGGGTTTGTATGGGTCCGCCCCGTACAGATAACCGATGTCCGAGAGACTATCTAGACGACGGTACGTCGCCGGAACCGGAGCCGCACTCGCGCTCGGCACGCTCGCCGGGTGCTCGGGTGGAGGCGACGGCGGCAGCGGCGGGAACGGCGGCGGAGACGACTCCGGCGGGGGCTCGGAGGCCGAGGCGCTCGACGACGTTCCGAGCGCCCTCGACGAGTACCTCTCCGACGCACGGCTCTACGACGGGTCCATCCTCGATTACACCGGAGAAGACGAAGTGACTGTCCGCGTCGGAGCGGGCGACGTCGGGTTCGCGTTCGATCCCCCAGCGATCCGCGTCGACGCGGGGACGACCGTCGTCTGGGAGTGGACCGGACAGGGCGGCGCACACAACGTCCAGTCCGCGGAGGACTCCGCGTCCGAGTTCAACAGCGGCAGCGCGGTCACGGAGGAGGGGACGACCTTCGAGCAGACGTTCGACAGCGCCGGAATCCAACTGTACTACTGCCTTCCTCACCAGACGAGCGGGATGCTCGGCGGTATCGACGTCGTCGAGGGATGAGCCGACGGCGGGTCGGCAACGACGCCTCTCGGCGCGCGGACGGCGGGGTCAGGGAAGGTGCGACCACCGGACGTCGACGATCCGGTCGTGCTCGCTCGTGACGGTCGGGCGCGCGAGGTGGTCGTTGGCGTTGACACCCGCCTCTGCCAACCGTGAGAGAGCTTCCTCAAGCGTCCGGTCGGACCGAGCGATCGACGAATCGCGGACGTACGGAGCGTCGATCGGCTCCGATCGGTCGTTCGCCGTCTCGATCTCGTCCGCGAGGTCGGACCCGATGGCGTGTGGCGGCTGGTGGAACCGCCAGTCGCCGATCCGCAAGAAGAGCCAGACGTCGCCGTGAATGGAGTGGTACTCCCCGGTGACGTGAGAGGAGTCGTGTGCGACCACGCGAGCGATGACGGCCGTCTTCGTTCGGTATAAGGCGTCTTTGCGCGCGGAACGGACGTTGCTCTCGGTGACGTCGCCGCGGTCGTACGCGTCGGTCGCCTCGTCGGCGAGCCGCTTTGCGGTCTTGTTGACGACGTACAGCGATTCGAGCAGATCGTCCGTCGGTTCGAGCGCGTCCACGGTGTGGTCCGGTCGTCGTCTGCGACCGACGTGTGGTCTGTGCGTCGCGCCAATATGCGTTTCGGGGACCGTCGGACGGCTGACGGTTCGGTGTCGGTGAACGCCCGCGAGCCGGGTCCCGGATGGTTAATTCTTTAAGCACACGAACGAAGGGGATAGCAAGCAATGTCGTCCGATTCGCTCAAACTGTACTCGGCGATATACGTCGCGCTCCTGATCGCGGCCGCGCTCAACTTCGTTCTCTTCGAAGCCGACTTCCTCGCGTTCACGTACGCGCAAGCGCTCGGCGGAACGCTGGTGATCGCGACCGTCAAGACGCTGCTCATCGTCGCGTACTTCCAGCACCTCCGCTGGGAGAACCGCTCTCTGACCTACGTGATGGCGCTCGCGCTCGCGCTCACCATGCTGCTTATGGCCGCCGCGACGTACTCCATCTCGTAATCGGCGCGCGCTCGCGCCGTCGAGCTCCCGGCGCTTCGACCGAGAGATTTGACACGTTCGGGCGTGTTTTTTGTAGTCGCGGTCGAACATCGCGGTATGGAACTGCGAGCCGCCACGACCGACGACATCGACGCGATCCGACGAGTCGCCCGCGAGTCGCTCTTCGCTTCTTACGAACATGCAGTCGACCGAGCCCTCCTCGAAGAGGCGGTGGACGAGTGGTACGACCCGGCCGACCTCGACGACGACATCGACGACGACGAGACGGTGTGTCCCGTCGCCGTCGTCGACGACGAGGTCGTCGGGTTCGCCGAGAGCTACGTGATCGGCCGCCGTGAACGCGTCGGCGAGATCGACTGGCTTCACGTCCACCCGGACCACCGCGGGTCGGGGATCGGCTCCGCGCTGTTGGCGCTCGTGGAATCGGAGCTGAAAGACGCCGACGTCGACCGCATCGAGGCTCGCGTCCTCGCGACCAACGAGGCCGGAACGGTGTTTTACGAGTCTGAAGGGTACGAACTGGTGGACGAGCGCGCGGTCGAGATCGGGCAAGAGACGTTCGACGAGCGAGGGTACAGGAAACAGCTCAGCCGGCTGACCGGCATCTCCGACGGCGTCGTCGAGACCGACGACGGCGAGCGCATCTACGTCGCCTTCGACGAGAGCGAGCGGGGATCGCTCGCACCGTTTTACGTCGCGTACGCCGACCCCGACAGGGACCAACGATACGGCTACTTCTGTGGCAACTGCGAGGGGACCAACATCGCCATCGACACCATGGACCGAATGGAGTGTGCGGGCTGCGGGAACCGCCGCAAGCCGTCTCGGTGGGACGCCGCGTACTGACCGTCACACCGTCGTTCGATGCGTCTGTCGGGCGTCAGAGTGCTGTCTGCGTGACATTAATTCTTCATCGATTCGCAGTATCGGTCCGTTCCTCAGTCGTCGCTACGTGGGCCGTCTCCGCGCCACCGGCGGTACAGTAGATACGCGATCGCCAGCCCGAGCCCCCACGATCCGACCCCGAGCACCGCGAACGCGGCACCCCACAGAAACTCGCCTGTCGGCACTCCGAACATACGCCCTCTCGGCGTTTGCGCCACATAAACGCACCGAGCACGGCACAGCCCTCCCGCCGTGTGAGTCACTCGGGGAACCGTATTCGACGACGAAAACAACGAGTCACGTCCCGACACCCGACGCAGCGCGGCGAGAGGGGGCGATCCCCTCAGAAGAGGTAGAACAGCGGGAAGATGAACACCCAGACGATGTCGACGAAGTGCCAGTAGAGCCCGAAGTACTCGATCGGGCGCTCGTCTTCCATGTAGTGTCCCTGATACGCCCTGACGAACAGGAAGATTGCGATCAGGAGACCGCCGACGACGTGGATCCCGTGGAGCCCCGTCGTCACGTAGTAGATCGACGCCTGGATCGGGTCACCGTGGGAGTTCTGTGCGATGGTGACGCCCACGTCGTATATCTCGTGGTGCCACTCCCACAGCTTGATCGCGAGGAACGTGAACCCGAGCGCGATGGTCGCCCCGAGCGACGCGAGCACTCCCTGCCGGCTCTTCCGGTGGGCGGCCACGAGCGCGAGGATGACGGTGAACGACGACGTGAGGAGCACGAACGTGTTGATGAGCCCCGGCAGCGACTCGGTCAGCGGCGACCACGTGCGCCAGCCGGCGTTGTAACGGACGAAGATGGCCGCGGACAGGAACGCGCCGAAGACGATCACGTCAGAGGCGAGGAAGAACCACATTCCCAGCTTGACCTTCTCGACGCCGTTGAACGGCCAGCGTTCCGCGAACTCGGTCGGCGGCGCGTAGAAGTCTTCGAGCCCCCACTTCACGCCGCTCGCGACGAGCCCCACCAGTCCCACGACGGTGAGGATCGGGTAGACCGGGTTCGATATCGTCACGGTCGTCGACGCCAGCGACTCACCGAGCTCGAAGACGACGTTGTCGTGGAACCCGGAGAGCCCGAGGAACAGCACGCCGAGCGCGAACGAGAGCGCGAGCGGCCATATGCTCGCGTGGCTCGGGTGTTTGTCCCAGTACGGGTACTCCTTGATGTGCGCCGAGTGGCTGTCGCCGCCGTCGGTGGCGACGTCGCCGTTATCGTCGGTCTTCACCGCGGGACCGCCGTCCGGCACGTAGTCTTTCACGAACTCCAGCTTCCCGGACGCGTACGAGGGCCGGTTCGACCAGTTTTCGAGCGGCGGAGGCGACGGCACCGCCCACTCCGCGGTCCGTGAGTAGTCCCACGGGTTCGCGCCGGCGTCCGGGCCGGAGACGTACGACTTCGCGAAGTTGTAGAACATGATGAAGAAGGAGAACCCGAGCATGAACGCCCCGATCGTCCCGATCTGGTGGTAGATCTGGAACGCGGGGTTGTACTCGAAGACGCGGCGCGGGGTCTCCCAGCCGAGGAACATCGAGAAGTACACCGCGTTGAACCCGATGAAGAAGATGACGAAGTGGATCTTACCGAGCAGCTCGTCGTACATCTTCCCCGTCATCTTCGGGAACCAGTAGTACGCCGCGCCGAACAGCGCCGTCGCGCCCCCGAACATCACGTAGTGGAAGTGCGCGACCACCCAGTAGGTGCCGCGGAACTCGTAGTCAAGCACGATAGCGCCGAGGAAGACGCCGGTGATGCCGCCGAGGATGAACAGGAGCAGCGCACCGAACGCGAAGAGGAACGGCGTCGTGAACTGTATCCGCCCCTTGATCAGCGTGTAGATGAGCGAGAAGACGACCAGGTCGAACGGGAGCGATATCCCGATAGTAGTCGCCATCATCAGCGTCTTGATCTCGAGGTTGATCGTCGTCAGGAACATGTGGTGCATCCACACGAGGAACGACTGGACCGAGATCAGACAGATGGAGATGATGACCCACTTCCGGCCGACGAGCCGACGTCCGGAGAACGTCTGGAACAGCTCCAACATCGCGCCGAGCGCCGGGAAGAACACGATGTACACTTCCGGGTGACCGAAGAACCAGAACAGGTGGCCCCACAGGAGCGACCCTCCCTCCGTCGCGGAGAAGTAGACGCTCCCGAGCACGCGGTCAGACGCGAGGATGAGGCCGACGGCGAGAAGCGCCGCGAACGCGAACAGCATCATCCACACCGTCGCGAGCATCGACCACGTGAACATCGGCATGTCCATGATCCCCATTCCCTCGGCCCGGGAGTGGTGGATCGACGTGAGGAAGTTCACCGTCGACGCGGTGACGCCGATGACGAACATCGCGAGCGCGAGCACTGCCCCCGTCGACCCGATGCTCGGCGTGTACATCGGAACGTTGAGGGGCGCGTACATCGTCCACCCCGCGTTCAGCGTGCCGCCCTGGAAGAAGCTGATCCCGAGGAGGACGCCCGAGAACAGGTACATCCAGTACGAGAGCGCGTTCAGCCGCGGGAACGCGAGGTCGTCAGCACCGATCTGCAGGGGCACGAAGTAGTTCGCGAACCCGAACCCGAACGGCGAGAGGAACCAGAACACCATTATCAGCCCGTGAGCGGTGACGGCCTCGTTGTACGCGAGCCCGGAGAGGACCTGATTCGCCGGGTCCCACAGCTGTACCCGGATGAGCAGCGCGAGGACCCCGCCGAAAAGCAGGAAGAACAACGCGGTGATCGTGTACAAGATACCGATGTCCTTGTGGTTCGTCGTGACGAGCCAGCGCTTCACCGAGGTCGTCGGCGGAAGCTCACTCATGCGGGAACACCCCCGGCAGTCGTGCCGTCGATACTGGTGGCGTTCTCGCCGTTAGCGTTCTCTTCGCCGGTCCCGGCGTACCATTCTTCCCATTCATCCTGTGGAATCACGGTTATCTGTCCCTTCATCGCCGAGTGCCCCGAGCCGCAGAGCTCGAAGCACTCGACCATGTACGTCGCTTCGCCGCCCTGTGCTTCGACCTCCTCGGAACTCACAGAGAACCAGTTGCTGTTGGTCTCTCCGGGGATAGCGTCCGATTTTATCCGCAACTCCGAGGAGCCGAAGTTGTGCCACACGTCTCTCGACGTCACCTCGATGTCGATCCGCTGGTCGGCCGGAACGATCATCTCGCCGGTCTCCGTGTGACCGTTCGGGTACTCGTACTCCCAGCCGAACTGATACCCTTCGACGAGAATCTCGATGTCGCCTTCATCGCCCGTGTCGGGCCCCTCTTCGACGTAGAGGAGGATCCCGTACGCGTACACGACGAGGCTGATGACGACGATGGCGCTCAGCCCGAACGAGAGGAAGAGTTTCTTCGCTTTTGGACCGCCCTGTCCCGTCGGGAGCTCGCCGACGACCGGTGCGTCGAAGTCGTCTTTCGGCTCTCCGCCGTCGTCGCGGTATTTGTACACGTTCCACAGCGTGTACGAGACGACGATCGTACCGATGAGGGTGCCCAGCGCGAGGAAGACGAAGAAGATCTCATCGAAGACCTCCGCCTGTGCCCGCCAGCCGGTTCCCTGTTGCAGTATCACTGTATCTATCATGTTCGTCTGTCTGCTCTTGTACCCTCCTTGGCGATGGCACACTTAGCTCTTGTGTAGCAGGTCGGTGTGTGACGCTCCCCGGCCTGAAACCGAACGTGTCGAAGGCTATTTGTACGCGCGAACGGACGGGACAACAACGAACTCACCATGGTCTCACTCACCCTCTTGAGCACGGCACTGATGGGGCTGCTCGTCGTCGCTACGTTCCTCGCTGTGGCGCGGATCGGCGCGCAACGAACGGCTCCCGGCGCGGGCGAACAGGATCGGTACGCCGCGGTCACCGAAGCGCTGAAAGAGGTCGCCGGAACGCCGATCGTCTGGGCGGTCGGATTCCTCGCGATAACCGTGGGCGTGGGCGCGGTGACGCTTCTCGCCGTCGGCAGCTTCGGGATTCCCGAGGCGCTCGCCGGGACGCTCCTCTCGCTCGTCTATGCGGCCGTCGGACTGCTCCTCGTCGGATTCGTCTTCCTCGGCGCGTACTTTTCCGCACGTGGACGCGGGCTCGGAAACGCCCACGGCGTCGCGGCCGGATCGTTCGCGACCGGTCTGGTGTTCCTCGTCGTCATCGTGGTCCAGCTCCTCGTCGGTATCATCGGCTGACGCCGGACCACCGTCTCACCGAAATTCTGCAGGCATCGCGGCCGTAGCAGCATCCGACGGCGACACATCCAACTGCGGCTCTCTTCTGTGGTCAACTCACGCGACGGCCACGCCCCTTCGCGCGAGGTAGTCGCTCGCCGCTTTGATCTCGACCGGACTCCCGATGATGCGGGAGCACTCGTCCGACTCGACGACTGTCACGGTGAACCGCTCGCAGAGCCGGTCACGGAGACCGTCGAGCGCGCGACGCGGGAGGACGATCTGCGTGCTGTCACGGAGGCTCGACGGGTCGGGCATTCGGCGTGCAGGGTGATCCGACGGGCCGAATATAACCGTGTCGAAACATCGACACGACGGCCGTCACCGATGGACGCGGTCGGCCGGGAGCCTCACCGCCAGCCGGGAACCGATCCGGCGGGCAGAAAGAACACCTTTAACGAGCCGAACGGCCGACTGTTCGCCAATGGGACTGGAGGAAGAGATCGAGGACCTCCGCGAGGAGATCGCCGAGACGCCCTACAACAAGTCCACCGAGGCACACATCGGGCGGCTGAAGGCGAAGCTCGCGGAAAAAAAGGAGAAGCTGGAGAACCAGTCCTCCGCCGGCGGCGGTCACGGGTACGCCGTCGAGAAGCACGGCGACGCCACGGTCGCGCTCGTCGGGTTCCCGAGCGTGGGCAAGTCGACGCTCATCAACGCCCTCACTAACGCCGACAGCGAGGTCGGCTCCTACGAGTTCACGACGCTCGACGTCAATCCGGGGATGCTGATGTACCGCGGTGCCAACATCCAGATCCTCGACGTGCCCGGACTGATCGAGGGTGCGGCGGGCGGACGCGGAGGCGGCAAGGAAGTGCTCTCCGTCGTCCGCACCGCCGACCTGGTCGTGTACGTCCTCTCCGTCTTCGAGATCGAACAGTACGACCGCCTCAGTGAGGAGCTGTACAACACGAACATCCGGCTCGACACGGACCCCCCGAACATCAACATCCGGAAGACGCACAAGGACGGCATCGGGGTGACGATGAGCGACGAGGTGAGCCTCGACGAGGACACGGTAAAGCAGGTGCTCCGCGAGTACGGCTACGTCAACGCGAAGGTGACCATCCCCCACGACCTCACGATCGACGAGCTCGTCGACGCCGTGATGGACAACCGGGAGTACCTCCCGTCGATGGTCACGGTGAACAAAGCCGACCTCATCGACAAGGAGTACCTCCCGACGGTCAAATCCGAGCTTCGCGACCGGGACCTCGACCCCGACGACGTCATCTTCATCTCCGCGGAGGAGGAGCTCGGACTCGACGGGCTCAAAGAGCGGCTCTGGGAGGAGCTCGGGCTCATCCGGATCTACATGGACAAGCCCGGCCGCGGCGTCGACTACGAGGAGCCGCTCGTCCTCTTCGAGGGCGACACCGTCGGCGACGCCTGCGAGAAGATCGGCGGCGAGTTCGACGAACGGTTCAAGTTCGCCCGCGTCTCCGGGCCGAGCGCGAAACACGACGACCAGCAGGTCGGGAAAGGCCACGAGCTCGCCGACGAGGACGTCCTCCGGATCGTCGCACGGAAGTGACCTCGCCTCACGGCAACAGCAGGTAGACGAAGAGGAGATAACCGCCGGTGAGGATACTTCCGTCCGCCCGAGAGACGCGCTCGTGGCGGTACATCAACCCGACGACCAGCGCGGTGAACGCGAGGAGTGCAGGGAACTCGAACCCGCGCACGCCCGGGCTCACGCTGATCGGGGTGACGAGCGCGACGATCCCGATGACCGCGAGGACGTTGTAGATGTTGGACCCGACGACGTTGCCGACGCTGAACTCGGCCTCGCCGCGAACGGCGGCGACGACGCTGGCGGCCAGTTCTGGCAGCGAGGTGCCGAGCGCGAGCACCGTGAGTCCGATGAACAAATCGGAGAACCCGGCGGCCGCTAGGAGCGACTGTCCGCCGTCGATGAGCCAGCGCGAGCCGAGGACCAACGCGACGAGCCCGCCTCCGACCGCGGCGACGTCTCGCAGCTTCGCGTCGGGCATCCCCTGTCGCTCCGCGTCCGTGATCGCCGACTGCGTCTGTCGGATCCGTCGCATGATAACGACGGTGAACCCGACGAGCGTGGCGAGGAGGACGATGCCGTCTAGCGCCCCGATGCGTCCGTCCCAGCCGAGTCCGACGAGAAGCAGCGCGGCGAGCACCATGAACGGGACGTGTCGCCGCAACACCGTCTCTGAGATATCGAGCGGCCGGATCATAGCGGAGACGCCGAGCACCAGACCGATGTTCGCGACGTTCGATCCCACGATCGCGCCCAGCCCGGTGTCCGTCGACACCGTGATCGCGCCCAGAAGCGAGACGAACAGCTCGGGCGTGGTGGTCGCGAACGCGACGACGGTGACGCCGACGGTCGACGCCTTCAGCCCGATCGCAAGCGCCAGGTCGCTCGCACCCTGAACGAGCAGCTCGGCGCCGAGGTACAGGAGCGCGGCACCGCCGGCGAGCAACAGGAGTTCGGTTAGTGGCGGGCCGAGAGGCACGGCTCCCGGTTCTCGACGACGTTCAAAAAGCGTCGCGGTTCCGGCTCCACCCTGCGGCCGGACTCGGGCGCGGTTGTACCGGGACCGAACGGTCTCAGACCCGCGTCGAGCGGAACTGCCCGTGTTTCACGCCGATGGCGAACGCCACGGCTCCGAATACGAGCATCGAGGGGACGACCATCATCAGCGTCGTCTGGAGCGGCATCATCCCGGCTCCGATCAGACCGCCGGCTCCGATCGCGACGATCAGTAGCAGCAACGCGGCCGCACGTGGCAAGTCGAAGTCCATACGCGTGATACGGCTTCCGTGACCCTAAGAGTTCGGCCGACGAGCGACCGAGGCGGTCACGCCTCGAGTATCTCGTCGGAGCCGTCCCCGTCGTCTGCTGGCAGCCTGAGATCGACCTCCGCGGCAGTCACCGCGGTCCCACCGACGCGGACCTCGTCGCCGTCGACGCGGGCTCTGACGTGCCCCGGCCGGTCGAGGAAGTGACCCTGTTCGAACCGCAGTTCCTCGGGGAACTCGCCGTCGAAGGCCTCCGCGGCGCGGAGGTAGCCTGCGACGGCCCCGCTCGCCGTTCCGGTGACGGGGTCTTCCTCGACTCCGAGGGCCGGTGCGAACGCCCGCCCGTGCACGGTCGATTCGGCCTCAAGCGTGTCGAACGTGAACGCGTACACGCCTGCGACGTCGAACTCCTCCGATATCCTCTCGATCGCGGCCGAGTCCGGATCGGCTTCACCGAGGCGTTGGAGGAAGTTCACGGGCACGACGAGCCACGGGAGCCCGGTCGACGCGACGGCGACCGGGAGGTCTGCACCGATGTCGGCGAGCGCCGCCGGGTCGACGCCGAGCGCGTCTCCGAGCCGGTCCGCGCCGAGCGCCTCTGCCCCGACCACGTCGACGGTCGGTGAATCTTGGCCCATCCAGACGGTCCCGTCGTCGTCGATCCGGATCTCGAGGTCGCCGACGTTCGTCCGGAGCGTTCGCTCTCCCGCGTCGATCGCCCCGTCCGCGTACAGCGCTCCGTAGCTCGCGATGGTCGCGTGGCCGCACAGGTCCACC
This sequence comes from Halorubrum salinum, assembly GCF_024494575.1. GTDB lineage: Archaea > Halobacteriota > Halobacteria > Halobacteriales > Haloferacaceae > Halorubrum > Halorubrum salinum. Next base: position 46,337 of record NZ_JANHDO010000004.1, on the reverse strand, counting down.
TCCGTCGTGGGAGTGAAATACCGGACCCGCTCGTTGGCCGTGTCGGTCGCGTCGCTGTCGTCGTCTTTTCGGCCGTTTTCATCGCCCCCTCGGTCGCCCGACCCGACGAGGAACGCGGTCTCGGACGCACCGAGTTCTGCGGCGATCCGTGCCATCCGGTCGTCGCTCATCCCCGCTGCGCCGGGGACGACCCCGGCGACGTTCCCCTCCAGCGGTTCGTCAGTGAATGCGTCGACGAGCAGCGCGCGTCGCGTCTCCATGGGTGCACCTCTGCGGCCGGACGCAAAAGACTCCCGAGGACGGATTCGCCGACGTCCCGGCACGTTCTCGTACCGGCGTCCGATGTGAACCCTTTTGGCCTCAACGGCAGATGGGGTGGTATGGGTCTCTTTGACCGGCTGCGAGGGAACGACACTCCGCGAGTGGCGTTCCTCGGGGTCGACGGCCTCCCGCACGGTCTCGTCGTCGACAACCCGGACACGTTCCCGACGCTGTCGGCGATCGCCGACGAGGGCGACGGGGGACAGATCGACAGCACAGTCCCGCCGGATTCGAGCGCGTGCTGGCCGGTGCTCGCGAGTGGAGTCAACCCCGGCGAAACCGGCGTATACGGGTTTCAAGACCGCGAGATCGGATCCTATGACACGTACGTTCCGATGGGTCGCGACGTGCAAGCGACCCGCGTGTGGGACCGCGCGACGGAGGCGGGACTCGACGCGACGGTGATGAACGTCCCGGTCACCTTCCCGCCACAGCGGACCGTCCAGCGGATGGTCTCCGGCTATCTCTCGCCGGACATCGACGCGGCCGCCCACCCCGACGAGCTTCGCGAACGCCTCGCCGAGAGCGACTATCGACTCTCGGTCAACGCGAAGCTCGGGCACAGACCCGACAAGTCCGACTTCATCGAGCACGCCCGGGAAACGCTCGACGCCCGTTACGACGCCTTCTCGCACTACCTCGCCGAGGACGACTGGGACCTGTTTTTCGGCGTGTTCACTGCACCGGATCGGGTGAACCATTTCTTGTGGGGAGACTACACTGACGACGGAACGTACCGCGACGACTTCCTCTCGTTTTACGCCGCCCTCGACGATCACATCGGAGCGATTCGCGGACGCCTTCCGGACGACGTCGTTCTCGTCGTCGGGTCCACGCACGGATTCACGCGACTCCGACACGACGTGTACTGCAACGAGTGGCTCGAACGAGAGGGGTGGCTCTCGTATGGCGACGACGACCACGACACGCTCTCCGACATCGACGACGACACTCGGGCGTACTCGCTCGTCCCCGGCCGGTTTTACCTCAACTTGGAGGACCGCGAGCCAACGGGAGCCGTTCCCGCCTCCGAGTACGAAGCCGTCCGTGCCGAACTCCAAGAAGACCTCAGGTCGTGGGAAGGCCCGAACGGGAGGCCCGTCGCGAAACGCGTCGTCGAGCGCGAGACGGTGTTCCGCGGCGACCACGACGAGATCGCTCCCGACCTCGTCGTCATCCCGAACGAGGGGTTCGACCTCAAGTCCGGCTTCCGCCCGCACGACCGCGTGTTCGACTCCGACGGCCCGCGGACGGGAATGCACACTTTCGAAGACGCCGGACTGTTCGTCGACCACCCGGACGCGAAGGTCGAAGACGCGGACTTACTCGACGTCGCACCCACCCTCCTCAGGCTCCTCGACGTCGAGTACGGTCGGACCGACCTCGACGGCGCGAGCCTCGTTTAGGTCCCCGGCCGCGGACATCGTGTACCCGCTCGAACGACTCGTTCCCCACCGACCGCGAGGGTTGAAGTAACCCGCGGGCGATTGCGATAACATGGAATACACGCCGGACGGCACTCCCGTCGGCGTCGACGATCCGTACGCGGCCGCCGGGGTCTGCGATCACCTCACCGACGACGGTCGCTGCCGCTTCGCGTTGGAGCGGACCGGAGACGATCCCGAGTTCGCCGCGGACAGGCGCGCGAACGGATACGCTTGCTACGTCGGATCGGACCGGAGGTGGAAGGCCTGTCCGCACTACCGATCGACGACCGACGGGCGCGAATGTCTGCGGTGCGGAGTATCCGAGGTCCGGTTAGCACACGACGACGCTCGCCCGCTGGTCGAGGAACACCACCTGTCGTACGGACGCACGCAGGCCGAGCACGGACACACGGAGGGCAGATCGGCGGGCGACAGCGGTGAGACTGGCGACGTCGACGCCGGCCCTCACGAGATCACCGTCGCGCTCTGTCGCTGGTGTCACACGAAAGTTCACCGCTCGTTCGCACGGATCGACGACGACGCGAGCCCTGACCCCGAGGCGATCGCGGAGCGGGAGGGGCGGCGTCGCAAGACCCGCTCGGAGTCACCGTTCGAGACGGCGAGTCAGCGCCGCGATCGAGCCGACCGGCGAGACGAATCGGACGGCTGAACGGAATCCCGGAGGACAGGACCTAGATCAGAGGTGTCAGACGGCCTGAGACGCCGCTAAGCGTCTGGTTTCGGGCGGATGAGGTTCGCGAACGAGACGAGAAGCCCGAGGAACCATCCCAACGGGATCGAGATTCCGACCCACATCAGAACGTATCCCAGTCCGGGGATGCCCCACTGTGCGCCGAACGTCTCCAGATCGAACGCTCCACGGAGCGTCTCGTTGATTCCGCCTACCGCGAGGAACGTGTCGAGGATCCACCGTGCGAGTTCGTAGCTCGGATCGAGCACGATGTCCGAAATCGACGGCGTGAGAAGCGCTGCAACGACCGGTGGAAGGAAGATCGCGGTCATCGCGAACGGATACGCGAGGAGGACGCTCACGTACCGTCCACCGATTTTCGAGAACCCGGCTGCGAGACCGGCCGAGACGACTGCAACGATGCTGGCACCCCCAATTCCGAGCATCACGTCGGTCGGGAGTTGGAGGTGCGCGATGAGCGTGAGAGAGCCCCAGACGACCGTCGCGACGAGGACCGCGCCGGCGACGCCGAACCGCGCGACTGCCGAGTCGAGTTTTGCGGCGTAGTATCGCGTGGCGAACCCGACGAGGAGGAGCGGATACGCGATGGCCACGAGCGGTGCACCGAGCACGGCCCAGAGGTTGTACCCGATGGTCTGTACGGTCGTCTCCGGTTTCCATTTCCCCAACACCGTGCTCGGGTCCAGTTGCCTCGGGAAGACGACCTCCATCCACGTCTCGTGGAGCCGGACCACGTCAAGGAGGAGCGCTTCCACCAGCCCGGTTTGTCCTCGGCGTTCCATTTGCACCACCTCGCGCACGGGACACCGTGAACTTTGTGCCTTCGGCCGCTTCGAGGACTTAGATACGATAACGCTGCCCACACCTATCCTGCCGATCGTTTTTGACGAGCGAAACATCATCATTCGCAACTGATATATAAATCATCCAACCGAGTTCAACCATCCGCGACGTGAGACTTCGGTTACGTGATTGACTCGTGACGCAACAATTCCGGCGTTAGGGTCCCTTAGCTGTAGGTCCGGTCGCACTACACGAACAATATGGACCTGACAAATTTATCTCGGTACGTGCCGATCTTCGTGACCGTTACACTGATTCTGGTTGTGGTTATTGGTCTGATTGGTATTATTACTACACCTGCATCCGGGTTTTTGTGGAGCGTAGACGGAGTTAATGACATCACAGTCTCATCAAACGAAGAACAAACGATTAGCGGAATTAATATTTACAGCACGTCCCACGACGTTAAGATCAATGTTGGTGAATTAGCTCAACGGGGTGCAATACTTTCTCAAGACCCTTCATCGTATAAGTTAATTAATGGTGAGTCGACCAAAGCTGAGGAAGTATTTATAAAAAATCCGAGTAGCTCGGATGCTACAATAATTGTCAAAAGCTCTGCAATCACTAGCCTAGATAAATTTGACGTGGTAATAACTGATATCGATAGCACATCCATCTCAAAATATAGGGCTGATACCACCGAGATTGATGATGAGATCAGATATGTAGTTGAGCAGGATGAACAAAAAGAGGACATTTCATTCAAAATCCACTCTTCCGCTGAAATCACGACTGGTCCTCGATTATACGACCGAAATAATGGATCAGTTACCATAGAAAATGTTCATTTAACTAACAAAACATCTGACTACATTCTAGTGTGGAACTTGTCTTCTAAAGGGAACTTGGATACACCTCTTGGACAGGTTCAGGGTGAAAAAACGGCGATTACAATAGATGATAGTCTAATTGAAGGGACAACAGAGATCGCAGTCACCGCTCATCCCGATAACTATGGACCTGATAAGCAGACAATACATGCGATGGCCACCGCCACAATAACAGCGCCAATTCCGATTGAGCTCGTACAAGAACCCATATACTACCAGACTGCTCCTAGTGAAGACTCTCAGCCACAGAATACACTACTATTCGAGTTTAATACAAATCTAAGCGGCAATAACGGAAATATAACGGTAGAGTATTTTGATCATCCACCCTCAACAATCCAAATATCAGAAAGTTTTGGTGAGTATGAGGTATATGAGAATAAGCTAAAGCTGTTCTTATACACAGCAGAAACTTCTGATCCTGAGCAACCACACATTAGCGCTGTTTCTATAGAGAATGTCACATCAAATACAGGAGGTCCGTTCATTTCCAAAAGTAATTATGTCCCAATCAGAATCAGCCATCTAATTGATATCCCAAAAAATACATCAGTTCCAAATAATATAAATTTCGGATTTTATTCGGAAGCAAATAATCTAGGAGATCTTGAGCTTGTTCGCGGTAATGCGCATGTTTTTCCGGCATATACCTCACAAAATGTTTCCGTGTTTAATAGTTCTCAAACTAGAGAGGGAGATTACATAATTAATAGTAGTTCGCTCTTTGGTGAAAACATACTTAGTTTAACAAACACTTCTTTTGATCCTGAGGCTTCAAGCACTGTGACAACTGCAGAGCAAATAATACACTTCAATTCTGATTCGGTAGGTAGACATATCACTTTGACGTATTCTGAAATAAATTCATCATCTGTCCACAAAAGAGAATTTGATATAAATAATAAGACACAGCTTAAACAAGTAATCTCACCACCTATCCCCGGCACATATGAGTTAAATATAACCGATGTTGACTCGAATCAAACTATATCTCAAAGACTCGACGTGATTGAACATCAGGATCTAGCCATTAATGTGCCGGATATGCAAAACAAAACTGAGATCGGATCAAATTTTTTGCTTGAATTGTCTGGGACATATGACGAATCAACCGTAGAAGTAGAGAGGGATACTCAGAACGTTGCAACTGTCGAACTTTCGACTCCTACTCAAGGCACAACGCCGATCCGATTCAACACGTACGCCGCGAGAAACGCCTCCCTGAGCGACGAACTGGTCACAGCGGGGCCGGGAGCAACCGTTGAATCGGTGACCGTATCGACGGACGATGGGGCCTTCTCACCGGGAACCTACGAGATCGCAGTTCGATCCGAATACGGAGCGGTCACGACGGCCGATAGGACGTTCGTAACTCTCGGAGATCGGTCGACGGAGGGCGTGACGTCGTACACGACGGACCAGGTCGACGCTTCGGAGTTCGATTCCGCCGCCGCGGTTAGGGATGCGATCGCTGTCGGAACGGTTGCGTCATCGTCGACGATCCGGCCGGACGACACCGTCGTGTACGCGGTGAACGCGTCGGGACTCACCGGACTGCCCGCCGCGAGAAACGTCTCTCTCGCCACGGGTCGTGACCTCGCTCGACTCGACGGCGTTCAGTTCGGCATCGCCCCGACCGGGTCAATGGGTACGGCGGTTCAGACGGACGACGTCGGGAGCGTGCCCGACAACTCGTCCGTGTACCTCGACGGTCAGGGGCTGTTTGTCGTCGCGGAGGGTGACGGAGCACTGGCGACGGACGACACGCCGGACGACGGCGAGTCGTTCACCGCCACGTTCCGCGTCACGGACGACACTTTGCGGGACGCTACGTCCGATCCGGACGCCGATCACACCGTCTCGACGACGGTGACGTTCGAGGCGGTAGACACCGTACGCAACCCGGACGAAGCGGACGGAAGCGGCGAACCCGATAGCGTCACCGGTGGAGGCGGTGCTTCGGCTGGTGGTGGCGGTGCCGCGGGTGGCGGTGGCGGTGCTGTCGCCGGGGGCGGTGGCGGCAGTGGCGGTAGCGTCACTGGTGGTGGCGGCAGCGGAGGAGGTGGAAGCGTCGGAGGGGGATCCGGTTCGGGTGGCGGTGGTGGTACCCGCTCGGGTGGATACAGTCGCCTGTGGTCGTCAGAGGACACCGCGAGGTGGCAGTTACCCTCCCAGAACGGGGAGCGCTTCGGCACTCGACCGGCGGCGGACGTTCGAGACGTGTCAGAGACGCGATCTCTATCGATGTCGGTCGTCGCGGCGATGATCGTGTCCGATCGCGCCGCGGGGAGCGGTGCGGGCCGCGGCCTCGGGATCGACGGTGGTACCGCGACGGCGCGTGACGTCGCTACGAACCCGGATACGACTACAGACCCGACGAGACGCGTCGCGACCCCGACGTACGAGAACGCACCGATTCGGGCGACCGCAGAGGACGTCGCGGGTTTCGGTCCGCTCGCTACGCTCCTTTCCGTCATCCTCTTCGGGTGGGTCGCGATCCGTCGACGGGCGCTCGAACCGTGACTGTCTCGGGAAGACGAGCGCGGACAGCGGTATCCTTTTGCTGTATCGGTGCCTTTCTCGTACCATGAGCGTCACTATCACGCCGCCGCGAGAGCGTGAGTGCGAGCTGTGCGGTCGCACGGAGCGGTGGGACGACGATCGCGACGGCTGGCAGATTGCAGATGAGCCCGGCGACGTGTATTGCATCCACGAGTGGGACATCAACGGATCGTTCACGCCGATCGAAGAGTCGGAATCGCTGTGATCGCGGTCGGTAGACTCCCGCCGCGAGTGACTCTCCGAGATATAGACTGGTGTCGGCGCAGTCGTTCCGCCCCGTCTACATACTCAGATGTTGTTCCGGAACCGATCGCCGGTGTTTCCTGACGAATTATTCGGTAGTGAGTGAGTTATACTGGCACAGTTCAGTTCTGCTGGCCGCTTTTCGCCGATCGTCTTGTAATGCGTTGGGTACATACCCCTGATGGATTATTACATTATATTCCCTAATGTGTGTACAATGATTACCACCCCTATCAGGGTCATATCTTTAAACACCACCCTGTGAGTATGGGGCATGACTGAGCCACGTAGTAACACCCGGGGGGTATCTGACGCGGACTCTTCGGGCCACGCTGGGGGACTTGCGGAAGTATCAGACGAGCGATCGAACTGCGGTATCGGCGGCATCGTCGACTTGGACGGTTCGCCGAGCCACGGCACCGTCACCGATGCGGTCCAGTTGCTGGAGAACCTCGAACACCGCGGAACGACCGGTGCAGAAGAGAACACTGGGGACGGTGCAGGCATCATGGTCGCCCGCCCGGACGCGTTCTTCCGTGACGTCGTCGACGCGGATCTCCCCGACGAGTACGCGGTCGGATCCGTGTTCATGCCGACCGAGCCGAGCGTACAGGCGGAAATTCACGACGTCATCGCCGAAGTGTTCTCCGTCTACGGGCTGGAGGTGCTCGCGTGGCGCTCGGTCCCGACCGACAACGCGGACCTCGGTGAGACGGCGCTCGACTCCGAGCCGGAGGTCGCACAGCTGTTCGCCGCGCCGGTTGAAGGCGCGGGGCTCGCGGAGCGATTTACGGACGAATCGGACCAGGACGGCAACCCCGAGATACTCGGATTCGACCGCGCGTTGTACGCCGCCCGTCGGGAGATCGAAAACGCCGTCGACGACGTGGACGGTGCCGGACGCTTCTACGTCTGTTCGCTCGACCGGCAGCGCGTCGTCTACAAGGGCCTGTTGAAGGGCTCCCAGCTCGCCGACTACTATCCCGATCTCACAGACGATCGCTTCGCGAGCCACGTCGCCTTGGTCCACGCGCGGTTCTCGACGAACACGCTCGGCGCGTGGCACCTCGCGCACCCGTACCGTAACATCGTCCACAACGGCGAGTTCAACACGATCCGCGGGAACGTCAACTGGATGCGCGCCCGCGAGAACGACCTCGACCACCCGGCGTTCGGCGCGGAACTCGACACGATCAAGCCGGTGATCGACGATCCGAACCAGTCCGACACCGCGAGCGTCGACAACGCGGTCGAGCTCCTCTTACAGGCCGGCCGCGATCTGCCGCATACCCTCCGGATGCTCATTCCCGAGGCGTTCCGCGACGACGAGCTGATGGACGCCGCCCGCGCGGATTTCTACGACTACCACGCCTCGCTCGTCGAACCCTGGGACGGTCCCGCCCTGGTCATCGGGTTCGACGGCGACCGCGTCGCCGGCGTCCTCGATCGCAACGGACTTCGGCCCTGCCGGTACGAAGTCACCGACGACGAGCGGTTGATCGTCGGAAGCGAGGTCGGAGCGCTCCCGACCGACCCCTCCGAGGTGACCCGACGCGGACGGCTTCAGCCCGGCGAGATCTTCGTCGCCGACCCCGAAGAGGGTCGGATCGTTCCCGACGACGAGGTGTTCGACGAACTCACAGACGAGAAGTACGGCGAGTGGGTCGACGAGAAACAGGTCGACCTCGACGACGTGGCCGTCTCCGTCGACACCGAGGACGGCGAAGAATCCGGCGTGGCTCACGCCGACGACGGCAGCGGCGAGGCCGACCCGGAACCCACCGTCCGCGCCCATCAGGCGGCGTTCGGCTACACGACCGACTCGCTGAACCACTTGGTCGAGCCGATGGCGGAGAAGGGGAAAGACCCCGTCGGATCGATGGGAGACGACACGCCGCTATCGGTGCTCACCGACGTCGATAGGCCGCTTTTTACCTACTTCAAACAGCTGTTCGCGCAGGTGTCGAACCCGCCGATAGACTACATCCGCGAGGAGCTCGTCACGTCGTTGGAGACGCGGATGGGCAACCAGCGAAACCTGCTCGACGAGACGCCCGAGCACGCCCAACAGATCGTCTCCAATTCCCCGATACTCACTGACGGCGAGACGGCGGCGCTGAAGAACCTCTCCGGCGAGCCCGTGGAGAGCGACGGTCCCGCGTTCACCTCGGAGGTAGTCGACGCGACGTACGAACGCGGAGACTCCCTCGTCGACGCCGTGAGTCGGATCCGCGAGGACGCCGCATCGGCGATCCGCGCGGGCGCAGACGTCGTCGTCCTCTCCGACCGCGCCGTCGGCCCCGACCGACTCGCGGTGCCGAGCCTGCTCGCGACCGGCGCGGTACACCACCACCTCGTCCGGAAGGGCCTTCGGAACCGGGCCGGCCTCGTCGTCGAGTCCGGCGAGCCGCACGAGGTCCACCACATCGCGACGCTCGTCGGCTACGGCGCGGACGCGATCGACCCGTACCTCGCGTACGAGTCCATCGCCGACGTCGTCGCCGGACCGGACGGTGCGGACGAAGAGGAGGCGCTAGCCGCCTACCGCGGCGCGTTGGAAGACGGCCTCCTGAAGACGATGGCGAAGATGGGAATCTCGACGATGGAGTCGTACCAGGGTGCCCAGATATTCGAGGCGGTCGGGCTCGACTCGGCGTTCGTCGCCGAGTACTTCGAGGGGACCGAGATCCGCACCGAGGGCATCGGTATCGAACAGATCGAAGACGATCTCCGGACCCGTCACGCGATGGCGTTCGGTGCCGACCCGGAACTGGAGACCATCGGCGAGTACGAACACCGCTCGTCGGGCGTGAAACACGGCTGGAACCCGCAGACGGTCGGCACCCTTCAGCAGGCGGTCCGCGGGGGCGACTACGAGCAGTATCAGGAGTTCGCGGAGCTGGTGAACGACCAGAGCGAGAAGCTGCAGTCGCTCCGCGGGCTCCTCGAGTTCGAGTCCGACCGCGATCCGGTGCCGGTCGAGAAGGTCGAGGCGGTCGAGTCGATCGTCGAGCGTTTCTCGACGGCCGCGATGAGCCTCGGGAGTATCTCGCCGGAGGCGCACGAGAACAACGCCATGGCGATGAACCGGCTCGGCGCGAAGTCGAACACGGGCGAGGGCGGCGAGCCGCCGGAGCGCTTCGGCACCGAAAAAGAGTGTAACGTCAAGCAGGTCGCCTCGGGCCGTTTCGGCGTCACCTCCGAGTATCTCGCGAACGCCGACGAGTTGCAGATCAAGATGGCACAGGGGTCGAAGCCCGGCGAGGGTGGTCACCTCCCGGGCGAGAAGGTCAACGAGATGATCGCACACGTCCGGTGTTCCACGCCGGGCGTCGGGCTCATCTCGCCGCCGCCGCAACACGACATCTACTCGATCGAGGACCTCAAGCAGCTCATCTTCGACCTGAAGGCCGCGAATCCCGAGGCCGACGTCAACGTGAAGCTCGTTTCGGAGGCGGGAATCGGCACCATCGCCGCCGGCGTCGCGAAGGCGAACGCCGACGTGGTCCACATCTCGGGCCACGACGGCGGGACCGGTGCCTCGCCGAAGACGTCGATCAAGAACGCGGGGCTCCCGTGGGAGCTCGGGCTCGCCGAGGCGAACCAGATGCTCCGCGCCACCGGGCTCCGAGACCGCATCCGCGTGACGGCGGACGGCGGGCTCAAGACCGGCCGAGACGTCGCCGTCGCGGCCGCGCTCGGTGCCGAGGAGTACGTGTTCGGCACGGCCTCGCTCGTCACCGCGGGCTGCGTGATGGCTCGGCAGTGTCACGAGAACACCTGTCCGGTCGGCGTCGCGACGCAGCGTGAGGACCTCCGGCAGCGATTCCCCGGACAGCCGGACCACGTCATCAACTACATGACGTTCATCGCACAGGAGCTCCGCGAGATCATGGCCGACCTCGGATACACCGAGGTTGAGGAGTTCATCGGCCGACCGGACCTGCTGACCCAGCGCGAGACGGACCACGAGAAGGCGAAACACCTCGATCTGTCTGCGGTCATCGCCGATCCCGCGGGCGACGCGCGCACGAAGACCCGCGAACAGACCGACGGCGAGATCGACGCCCTGCTCGATTGGGACCTCATCGACGAGGCCGCGCCGGCCATCGAGGACGGCGCGCCCGTCGCGCTCACCCGCGACGTCGAGAACGTCGACCGGGCGATCGGGGCGACCCTCTCGAACCGCGTCGTCTCCGCACACGGCGGTGACGGCCTCCCGGACGACACGATTTCCTGCCGATTCGACGGCTACGCTGGGCAGAGCTTCGGCGCGTTCCTCGCGCCGGGCATCACGCTGGAGCTGACCGGTGCCGCGAACGACTACGTCGGCAAGGGGCTCTCCGGCGGCCGTCTCGTGATCAACACGCCCGAGAAGGCGGGGTACGACCCGACCGAGAACGTCGTCGCCGGGAACGTCTGTCTGTACGGGGCCACCTCCGGCGAAGTGTACGTCAACGGCGTCGCCGGCGAGCGGTTCGGCGTCCGTAACTCCGGCGTCAAAGCCGTCGTCGAGGGCGTCGGTGACCACGGCTGCGAGTACATGACCGGGGGCGTCGTCGCCGTGCTCGGCGACACCGGACGGAACTTCGCGGCCGGGATGTCCGGCGGCGTCGCGTACGTGTACGACCCCGACGACCGGTTCGCCGACCGCGTGAACAGGGACATGATCTCCGTCTCGCGGACGCTCGATGAGTCGGACGAGGGGATGCTCCGACGGCTCGTGGAGAACCACCGCGCGTACACCGGAAGCGACCGCGCGGCCGAGCTGCTCGACGACTGGAGCGCGGCTCTCGACGACTTCGTTCGCGTGTTCCCGGACGCCTACGCGGACGTCATCGCGGAGGGGAAAGGCGAGGACGTGCGCGAGGAGCCGCCGGAGCCGGCTGAGACCGTGCCCGGATCGGCGACCGACGCGACCGGGCAGGCGTCGAGCGACGACTGATCGGCCGGCTCCGCGCCGGCTCGGTCGATTCGCCGGCCAAGACGGTCCGACGAGCGAAGTCACTCACCGAACCGGGTGATGCGGGTGAACGGTCGGTCCGTCGGGGGCGTCGGCGTCGACGCTCGCGACCACGTCGAAGACGTCCGCAAGCAGCGCCTCTGTGACCACCGTTCTCGGCGGTCCCCAGTCGTACACCTCGCCGTCTCGCATCGCGATGATGTTGTCCGCGAAGCGAGCGGCCTGTGCGATGTCGTGGAGCACGACGGCGACGGTCACGTCCGCCTCCTCGTTCAGTTCGCGAACGACCTCCATCACGCGGAGTTGGTGGTGTAAATCGAGGTACGTGGTCGGCTCGTCCAAGAGGAGCACGTCGGTGTCCTGTGCGAGCGTCATCGCGATCCACGCGAGCTGTTTCTGTCCGCCCGAGAGGTCGCTCACGGGCGCGTCGCGCAGGTGGTCGATCCCCGCGAGATCGATCGCCCGATCGACCGCCGCATCGTCGGCCCCGGTCACCGCGCCGAAGAAGCTGCGGTGGGGGTACCGCCCGTGGTAGACCAGGTCTTCGACCGTGGCGGAGCCCGGAGCGTCGTTCTCCTGTGAGAGCAGGCCGACCTCGCGGGCGAACTCCTTCGTCCCGTAGTTCGCGACGTTTTCGCCGTCGAGGACCACTCGCCCCGCGTCCGGGTCCAACTGCTTCGCCATCGCCTTCAACAGCGTCGACTTCCCGGAACCGTTCGGGCCGACGAGCGCGGTCACCTCGCCCGCGGGCACGTCGACGCGATCGGTCTCGACGACCGGCTCGTCAGTCGAGGGGTAGCCGAGCGCGAGGTCCTCGGCGTGGAGGGCGTCCGCGTCGCCGTCGGTCGCGCCGTTCGCGTCGGCGGACGCGCCGTTCGCCTCGTCCGTATCTGCGTCGGAGTGCGTTCCGGACATATTCACAGGTCACCCAGATCGTCCTGTCGACGCATCAGGTACAGGAAGTACGGGCCGCCGACCAGTCCGGTGACGATACCGACGGGGATCTGGACCGGATCCATCGCGAGCCGCGCCCCCACGTCGGCACCGACGAGGAGCGCCGGGCCGACGAACGCGCAGCCGACGACCAGCCGGCGGTAGTCGGACCCGACGAGCGTCCGCACCACGTGCGGGACGATGAGCCCGACGAACCCGACGATCCCGGCGACGGCGATGGCGGCCGCGGCCGCGAGGATGGCGACGCCCGAGAGCGCGAAGCGGACGCGCTCGACCGACATGCCGAGCGACCGCGCGGTGCGCTCGCCGAGCAGGAGCACGTTGAGCTGTCGCGATCCGGCGAGCGCGAACCCGAGTGCGATGACGGTCCACGGGAGCGCCAGCCGGACCTGCTCCCAGTCGGTACCGGTGAGCGAGCCGGTCGTCCACGCGATGGCCGACTGGACGACGCCGAGGTCGTCGGCGAAGAAGAACAGCCCCGTCTGCAGCGACTGAAAGACGGTGCCGACGATGACGCCGGCGAGGACCAGCCGCACGGGCGAGGTACCGCCCTTCCACGCGATGGCGTACACGATCAGGAACGCGACGGTGCCGCCGAGCGCGGCGAAGATCGGGAGGAACGCGCTCATGCCCGAAAAGACCACGAGCGTGAGCAGGATCGCGAGCCCCGCACCCGAGGAGACGCCGAGGATGTACGGGCTCGCGAGTTCGTTTCGCGTCACCGCTTGGAAGATCGCCCCCGAGATCGCGAGGTTGGCCCCGACGAGAACCGCGACGAGCACCCGCGGCAGCCGAACGGTCCAGACGATGAGCGTCGGATGCGCGAGCTCCACCTCGGTCGCCCAGCCGAACTGCGCCGCGAGGAGCCCGCCGAGCGTCTCGCCGAGGAAGAACTCCCCGAGCAGCCCCGGGTGACTCCACACCGCCGGGTCGACGACAGCGCGCCACGCCTCGAAGACGGTCATCGAGTACGTCCCGAAGCTCACCTGGATCAGGCCGCCGACGCCGACGACGGCGAGGCTCGCGAAGACGACCGACGCGAGCGTCCCGTCGATCCGCGCGGTAAGCGATGCCAGCCGGTCGCGAGCCGCCGTCCCCGAGCCTCCGGCCGGATCGGTCGGGGCGGTCGCGTCCGGGCTCGCTCGCGGTCCGCCCGACGCGTCGGACGAACTTCCGGACGCCTCAGACGGCGACTCAGACATCACCGCGGACCACCTCCGCGACGCGCTCGCGGTCGAACAGCCGCTCGTCTGCCGGTATCTCCGGGTACGGTCCGCCCGCGTAGTCGGGCCACTCGCCGAACCGCTCGGGGAACAGCTGTTTCGCGGTCATCTCGGTCTGAAACAGGGTCACTATCGGTCCCTGCATCGGGACGCCGGAAGCGTAGACGCGACCCTCGGCGACCGCCGTAATCGCAGAGCCGATCGGGTGCTCTGCGAGCCTGTCGCGCACGTCCGGGACCGAGTAGTGAGAGGCGAGCCCGTACGGGTGCAAGATCACGTCGGGGTCGAACGCCAACATCGCCTCGTAGCCGTAGGTGGTCTCGAAGGAGACGTCCTCGCCCGCGAAGGCGTCGACGACGCCGAACGGCCGGACGTGAGCCGTCGCGTACCCCGGAGCGTTCGCCGCGGTCGGATAGAACGTCCCGTCTACGAGAAGCGTCACTGCGACCGTCGGCCGGTCTTCTGCAGGCGGGAGGTCGGCTTCGATCGCCGCCAGCATCTCGTCGTAGACGGCGGCGAGTGCCTCGTACCGCGCGTCGGCGCGGAAGACCGGAGCCACGCGTTCCGCGACCTCCCAGACGGTGTAGTAGGCGTACGCGTCGGTCCACGCGGCCGGCGGGTCGCCGTGTCTACGGCTGAAACTGTTACCGAACCACGGCCCGACGGCGTCAGCGATCTCCGCAACGTCGTCGCGCGTCCACCCGTCGAAGGAGGTGACGAGCGCCGGATCGATCAGGTGCAGGTCCGAGTCGATCTCGTACAACAGCTCGGCGTCGACGCTGACCCCGGTGTTCCCCGCGTTGAGCTGTGCGATCCCGTCCCACTCCGGGTCGACGCCGTCGAGCCGCTCGTAGTAGGCCGAGAGCGTCTCGCCGCCGACCGCGGCGTCGAATCCGAGGGAGGTGATCGCGTCTGCGTGGCCGTACGCGACCGCGAGGTCGGCCGAGAGCAGGTCGTAGACGGCGACGCGCTCTGGAATCGACTCGAAGGTCACCTCGCCGACCGGGGCGAGCGACGCGGTCCACGTGGTATCTTCCTCACCGCTGCCGTCTCCGTCGTCGATATCTGTCGGACCCTCGGCGGACGAGCCGCCGACCTCGTCGGCCGAATCCCGTGAGCCGCCCGCCACACCGTCGCTGGTCTCGCCGGCGCACCCGGCAATCGGGCCGGTCGCGCCGACCACGGCCGTGCCCGTCGCAAGCAGGCGTCGGCGCGTCGGCGTCGGCTCGGACGGGTCGTCGCTCACGACTCCTCCGTGACGATCGCCGCCAGTTCGTCGCGGTCGAACAGTTCACCGGAGAACGTATCGGGGAATATCTCGGTGGCGGCGCGTTCGAGAGAGAACAGGTGCTGGACGGGGCCCTGATAGATGGGGCCACCGCGGAACACCCGGCCGTTCCGGACGGCACTCAGTTCGCTCGCCACGTCGTGGTCCCGCATAAACGCGAAGACGGTGTCGGCGAACTCGTCTGCGGTCTTGTCCTCGTGGCCCCGCACGAGTATCACGTCGGGGTTGACCTCCAGCATGGTCTCGTAATCTATCCGCCCACGGTCGGTCGTGGAGAGACCGCTGATTCCGGTGTCCGCGAGGGCGTCTGTGAGTCCGAGATCGCGGAACTGCTTTTTGTTCGTGCCCCCATCGGAGAGGCGGTACGGAGAGAACCGTTCGGGCTCGTCACCGTTACCGAACGTGAGGAGGGCGTTCGGCCGTCGATCCGCGGGAGGGAGGTCGGCCCGTACGCCGGCGATGACGTCGTCGTGGAACGCTCGAAATTCCTCGTAGCGTTCCCGCTCCTGAAAGACCTCGGCGACCGTCTCGAAGGCCTCGTACAGCGTGTAGTAGCGGTACTTGTGCCACCCGTCGGTCCGCCTGAAAACGGTGTTGCCGAGGAAGGGCCCCACGTTCGATGCGATCTCGTCGACGGCGTCCGCCTCCAGCCCGAACGCCGAGTTGTTGATCAGCCACTGCGGATCGGTGAGGTGAACGTCTGCGTCCAGTTCGTAGTAGATCTCCGTGTCGATGCCCCCCTCGCCGAGCACCTGCGTGAGGTCGTCGGTGTCGACGGAGACGCCCGGCAGCTCGTCGTACGCGTCGACGTGGTACCGCGGAACGTTGCCGACGGCGACGAGCCCGTCGCCGTGACCGAGCGCGACGCCCATATCTGCGTAGCCCGGGAAGTAGGTGAGCCAGCGCTCGGGGACGCCGCGGAACGCGACCTCGCCGACGGGCTCCATGGAGACCGCATGTGTGACCTCGCTCGACCCCCCGTCGGCGCCGTCGCCCCCGCCGCGGTTCCCGCTTCCGGTGGCACAACCCGCGATCGACGCCGTCAGGGCTCCCGCGCCGGTCGTCAGTACGTCGCGTCTCGATATGCGATCGGAGGACATACTGTTTAGGCCACCCTAAAAAGATAAAACACCGTCGATTTTTAGGCACACCTAACTATTAGTGGTTCCCCGTTCAGGTACCCGTGACAGGCGGATTTAACCGCTTGCAACCCGATCCGCTGGTGTGGACGAACTCGTCGTGCGAACGACCGTGTACGCCGACCCGGAAGAGGTGTACGAGTTCTTGCTCGACTTCCCGCGGTACGCCCGCTACACGGAGTATCTCCGCGACGTGCGGACCGCGGCGGGCGACGGAGGTCCCGGCACTCGTTACGCGCTGACGTTCGCGTGGTGGAAGCTCACGTACACCGCCCACTCGGAGGTGACCGGCGTCGATCCGCCGGAGCGGATCGACTGGCAGATCACGAAGGACATCGACGCCGGCGGGTGCTGGCGGGTCACGCCGCACGACGACTCCTGTGAGGTCGCCCTCGAAGTCGAGTTCGACCCCGACTCTACCAGCCCGGACGCGCTCGACCTCCCGCGGCTCGTCTCGTTCGACTGGGTGCTGACGAAGGCGATCCCGCTCATCCGCGGTGAGGCCGAGCGGGTCGTCGAGCGCGCCGTTCGGGACTTGGAGGGATCGACCCGCGACGTCGACCTCGACGTGTACGTGGACTCCGAACGCATCTGATCCGGGGCGTCGCTTCCTCGACGGCTGCGAACCGCAACACCGAGTCGAAGGCCTTAATATATTCACCGGGGAACGAACGAGTGCGTACGAGGGCTCGTAGATCAGTGGTAGATCATCCCCCTGGCACGGGGAAGGCCCGGGGTTCAAATCCCCGCGAGTCCATTCCGATTCCTCCGCCGTACCGATTGTTCCTAAACGCGTAGAAGAATCCTTCTACCTCGTAGTAACGGCAAAATCCCGATGCGGGACCCTCCCCCCAGAGAATGGATTTGCTTCGGGGTCCGAAGGCGGGTCACCGCGGTCGTGCGATTCTCTAAGGGGTGAGAGTCGATGACCGCGTCCGAGAAAACGGTTCTCGACCCGGTCTGCTGCGAGTTCTGTGGACTTCCGATCGATGAGGGAGAGCGCGAGCAGTGTCCCGCACTCGATGACGGGAGGTGTCGGCCGTGATCCGCCTCGACCGCAGCTCCCACACCGAGCGAGAGTGTCGCAACTGCGGCGGACACGTCACCAAGGACTTCGCCCGTGTCCACGGAGACGAGAACAGCCGCGTTCACCGCTGCCCCGCGTGTGACTGCTTCCGACGGATATCTCGCGGCAGCGCCGCGGGCGTCGATGTCGATCTTGTTGACCCCGCAGATCAACCGAACCGGAACCGCGGCCAGCGCGTCGGAGCAGCTGTCCGCGCCGACGGAGGTTAGACCGATGAGCAGCGAGCGTCTCGCTGCCGCGAAGCGGGCCGGCCACAACGCCGAGCACCACGTCCTTGACGCTGTCGACGCGCTCGAACCCACCTCCGGCGAAGAGCACTGGGACGCGATCGCCGAGACCGCCGTCTGGCCCTCTGACGAGTTGCCCTTCCACGGGCTCTGCGTCGTCGAGGCCGGTCTCCCCGTCGAGATCAAGAGCACGATGGTGGTCCAGACCGCCGACCAGCGCCGCGGCCGGTTCAAACTCCGTCGAACCCAACACGAGACACTGGTCGAGAAGAGCGGTGTCTACCTCTTCGTGGTCTGCGAGCCGTATCCGGAGCGGACGTCCATCGCGATGAAGATCATCCCCGCTCGCAGCGCCGGCGGGCTCGTCGACTCGAACGCGAGCTGGCGTGACGAACTCGACGGGCGCGGTCGGAAGGCTCAGCTCACCTGGAGCAACGTCTTCGACCCCGCGGAGGTGGAGTGATGCGGCTCGATCGTGTCCGCCTCTGCCGGCCGATCATCCGGTGGGTTGACGGCGATCGTGTCCCGGCGAACCCATTCACTAAGGAGCCCGTCAGTGAGCCGCTGGGGACCGCGCTCATCCCGCGTCGGCGCATCGCCGGCAAGCACATCAATGACGTCCAGTCTGAGGCCATCCCGGTTCGCGGCTGGAAAGACGGCCGCTACGTCCTCGCGATCGCGCCGGAACACGCCTCTGTCGATGTGTTCGATCCCGGTCGTCGTGACCCCGGCGACCCACCGCTCGACGTCACCGAATCGTGGGTCCCGCTCGTCGCCGTCTTCACGGTTGGCGAGCGCGGCGCTGTCGTCGTTCCCTGTAGAGAGGTGGAGGTTTGAGCGACGACTACCTCGAACCCGGACCGCAGGGAAATCTCGACGACCTCCTCGACGAGGCTCAGCCGGTCACCGGCGGCGACGAGGACTCGATCGAGGCGACAATCAACTCCGACGAAGCGCGCGAACTTCGCAGCGCTGCCGACGGGGCGTCCCGACAGGTCCACCCGAAGAGCCCGGAGGCGACCGAGTACCAGACATTCGACACAGAGGGACCGATCCCGTGTGTCCAGCCGCGCGTTCACGCGTTCGGTGCTCACCTGTTGTTCTCTCAGCCCGACGTGAGCGAGCAGGGCCATCCGGGCTCGTTATCGCCGTACGACGCGATCGTCTCGGAGTACGAGCCGACGATCGCCGAGGATATCGGCTCCTTCACCTTCGACGGCGAACTATGGGAAATAAACCCAGATAAGACGCGGTACTGGTCCGGCGGTATCGCGGCTCCAGGGCGACCGTACGAGACGTTCAACGAGTACCAGATCGCCGTGCGAGCGCAGGATGGTCTCGGCGAGCGGAAAGCCACGCTCCAGTTCCGCCCGTCGATCCCCGAGGCACGAACTGCCGACGGAGAGCGGATCGGTTCGATGCCGGAAGATCTCCCGTACGGCCTGCGCGTCCAGGCGAACTCCAGCAACCTCCACCCTGACGAGATGATCCCACTGATTCGCCGTCTCGCCGAAGAGATGGGCATCAGCGGTCACTACTTCGCTCCCGACTGCGTCCACGAGCATTCGAGCGCATACCAGATGGAGATGTATCTGCGCCTCGACCGGAGCGCCGGAGAGGAGCACGTGGCTGGTCGCGGAGGCGTCCTCGACCAGCTCGCGCTGTTCGGATCGAACAACCGCGGCCGGGGTGAGTACAAGTGGGACAACGAGAAGGTGATCGGCCATCGGAACGCGGTCGCACTCGACAAGTCCACCTGGAAGAAGCTCACAGAGAAGCCGAACGGGATCGGGAAGCTCGTGAAGTATTATCATCCAGAGTTCGCCCGGTCAGAGTCAACTTCGTCGGATGATGACCCGCTCTCTGATCCGAAGCTCGAACTCCAGTGGTCGAAAGACTACTCGGATATCTCGTCGGTACCGTGGGATGACGATGACGCGTTCGATGTCGACTCGTTGCTCCAGGAACTCGACGAGTCACTCGTGAACGTCTTGTCGTGGGCCGGTCTCCCGACGCGCGCCGATCCGCGCATCTACACCTCGGATCACTACTTCGACGCTACGGAGTCCGAGCGCGATCTCGACCTCGTCGAGAACCGAATGCCGAGCGTCAAAGAGGGAGAGGAACAGCAGGCGGTCGCGCACTTCGCGAGAGGAGACGCGACGGAGGGCGAGCGCTCCGTGCTCGCGGCGCTGACTGACGGTGGCGATGGTGCAGACGTCGAGCGCCTCGCCGAGCTGTCGGATACCTCCCGCTCGACCGTGTACCGAGCGGCGGACAAGTTCGACGATCTCGTCGAGGTCGCGAACGCGAAGATGTCGTTCGAGGACGGCCTGATCCGCGAGAAGTTCCAGGACCTGCTGAACACGTTCGAGGATGTCACGGACTGGGTCGTCGGCGGTGTCCGTAAGCTCGCTTCGGACGAGACGACGATGCTCGACCAGGACTCCGCGCTCGCTCGGTGGGCTCGCCGCCACGGTGTGTCTATCACTGAGAGTGCGGACGGCATGCTCGTCGATCTCGGCGGGCGGCCACTCACTCGCCTCGAACTGATGAAACTGCTCCGCGCCGGCGTCGACGCCGCGCGTGGGTCGGGGAAAATGGTCTACCGCCGATTCATCAGTGCGGAGTTCTCCTGGACGGAGAGAGGTGACGGTCGGAAGACCGGTCAGCGGCCGATCAATCACCGGGGTAGCGTGCTCCGACCCTGAACACGACAGTCTAGTGGCAACACTATCCAGACACCTCTTTCTTGTTCGTCTTCTGAGTGTTTAGCCGGTATCTGACCTCGTTTTCGCCGTGATCGTGGTGTCGATCGATGTCGAGTGCGCCGCCAGCGCTGCGGCGGAGCAGGTTTCGATCCCAGCGGTTGGGACGGACCCCTTAGGGAGTGTGCCTAAGGGCACCCCCTACGGGGGAAATACTCCGCACCCGCACAGCAAATGTTCCACATGAAGCACTCGAAACAGGGGTATGATGTGCGCGAGAAAGGACTCATTCTGCACAGCGAGACAGATTTTTATGAATCGTAGATATTATACATATCTTTCTTGAGTTGAAGTCGTGGCTACACAAGAGATCAAGTCGATCGGAATTGGATCACTCATTCGTCTCGGTGGCCTCGTCGGAGCCATCTACGGTGCACTTCTTGGCGTCCCCGTCGCGATCATCAGTATCGTTGCTGAGAGTGGCTTCGGCTTCGTCGGCGCAATCGCGATCATCCTCGGAACCGCGATCTCGTTCGGCCTTTCAATAGCAATTACCGGCCTCGTCTACAACCTACTCGCCGGTGTTGTCGGCGGCATCGAGGTTGATCTACAGTAGGAGTCGGAGCTTCCTCAAAACTCTCCTCGTAGGTAATTCGATTCGCGTGAGAGTGGTCTGGGACCCTTCTCACATGCGGCTACCGCTCGCGCCACTCGTCTTCGATCTGGTCGAGCCAACCACGCGCCTCGTCGACGCGAGCCAGTTTTTTTCCGACGCCGACGATCTCTTTGCTCTGATCGGCCCGCTTGTTCCGATCTGCACGTCGATCCCCGCCGAGTTCCGGGTACTCCGATGCATCGATGTCCGCTGCTTCGCGCAGTTCGTCGACGCGCTCGGCGTACTGCTCGCGTGCCCACTCGTGGAGGTCGAACAGGTACTCGTCGATCTCGTCTTCCGAATAGTCTTTCAGATTCGGTGCACCAGGTTCGTCTCGGTATTCGACTAGATATCGGTCGTTGAGCCGCTTTTGCGTGTCTTTTCGCGCCTTTTCGGCCGCTTCTTCGAGCCCATCCAACACCCTGTCGAGGCGGCTTCGGTCGTCACTCCGCATCGTCACCACCCCCGATTAGCTCGACCGTCGCACGGAGCTGTTTGATTTCCTCTCGTGCGTCGAGCGCTTTCGACTGTGCGCGACGAATAGCCGTCTGGCTCTGTCCCGAGTTCTTCTCGAGCTTTCGGTCTATCTCGGCCGGTTCCATCCCGGTCTCATACAGCGCCCACACGTTTGCTTGGAGCGGCGAGAGCGTCGTCACGTTGTCGAGGTACTCGCCGTAGCACTCGTGGCACAGCCGCGCTGTGTCACCGTCTCCGACTGGATACGATTCGATCGGTTCTATCTCGTCCGTGCTCCGCCCGCACTCCCAACACTCTGAGTCTGCAGTCTCGACCAGCTCGCGCACCGCCTCGACGTCGAGCCCGTGTTCTTCGGCGAGGTCGTTCAGTCGGTCCGTTCCGATCTCCTCTGTTGTCTCGTCTGTCGTATTTGGCATAGTTTCGTGTCTCGTGGTAGGTTCGTAAGCGGTTCGGACGACCGTCTCTTTCTGTTGTCCCTCTCACTCGCCGTGGTACCTCGACCGGATCCACTCTCTGAGGCGCTCGGTATCTTCGCCTATCTTCTCGAACTCGCGAACGTCGTCGATATCGTCGACGTTCCGGAATGCCTGCGTCCGGACTGGCTTGATTTGGCCGCCGCGCATCTCGCAGGCTCGAACGTCGAACATGTAGCCGTCGCCGCCCACGTCCGTCTTTCTCAGTCGGAGGGGTTCGCCATCCGAATCGATCACGTGAAGCGCGAGCACGTCGCCGAACTGCGTCCGCTTATCCCCGACAACGAGGAACTCGCCCGCGTACTTTTCGAGGATGAGGACGCTTCCACGCCCGTACTGCGAGAGATCCCATTTGTCCGCCGCTGATTCGGATGTCTCTTCCTCCGGATTCGGTGAGGTCTCGTCGGGAGTCTCTGCTGGTTCGTCTGCTGGTCGATGCGTCGGTTCGGGTAGGTCGCTCGTGTCGGAGATACCGTTCGCTCCTGCCTGCGGACCGGGTGCGTGATTCGATCGCTGCTTGTTCCGAAGCCGCTCGGGCGTGTAGATTTCGAAGTACCGGGAGTCGCGGAATTCGCCGTCACCGTCGAGTATCGTCTCGGTGTCCAATCGGTGGCTCTTGTCGTGGTGTTCGACCGCGATCGTCTTTCCGGACGACGACGCTTCACCTTCGATGACTTCGGGAGAGTGCATCAGACCGGTGATCCCCGTGATGAGCCGGACAGTATCGCCTGCGACAGCCTCGACATCCGCGATCTGTCCCCCGTCCGTGACGAGGTCCTCGGCGGCGTCCTCGCAGTATGGGCAGTGCTCCTCGTTTTCTGCGAGGTGTTTGCGGACGGTTCCGCACATCTCCGAGTTTCGATCGTAGTGGATCACGTGTTCGTTGTCGTACTCGTCGGTCGCCGTCTGCGTCTGGATGTCCTGCTCCTGTTCGCCGGGGTATTCGGACGGATCCACCGTTTCGGGAGAGACACGCACCTCGTCGGTTTCGACGTAGTGTTCTTGATCTTCGGGCGTCGCGCCGAGATCGTGGCGCGATTCGAGATCGGCGCGGTCGTGGCCGAGTTCGACCTCGACGCCGCGTCGAGCGAAGTCGTGCGGTTCGAGCGGGGTTCTCGCGAGTTCGCGTGAATCGACCGACACTCGGCCGGTTCCGACATCGTTCCGCTCGGCGTCTGGAATCGGCGTGTGCTTCGTCGCACCGTACACGTCGCCGAGTTTCGGTTTGGCGTCGGTCTCGGCTTCGATCGTCGTCTGTGCCGCGTCGGTCGCGAGCTGGTCCTGTCGCCCGGCGTCCGGCATACTGTCGTCGGTCGGCCGATCGTCGACGCCGAACTCGGTCGCTTCGGGTTCGTCGCGACGGCTTTCGCGCTCTTGGCCGGGTTCGACGCCGAACGCGGTAAGATCGCTGTCGAACGTCTCTGGCTGGTCAATACTTCCCTCGTCGCCAAACGTCGCCTGGCCGCTGGTGTTACTGCTCATGGGTTTAGTAGTGGTCTAAGGTCGCCTGCTGCTGGTTGTCGCCCGATTCGGTCGGCTGGGTTCCGGTCGCGAAACACGCGGCGATGTAGCTCATAATGAGCCGGAGCGAGCCGAGCACGCCCGAGTAATCCGCTGTCGCCGGTTCGACCGCCAGTTCCGGCTCGGCGTCGACGGTCGGCTCCGCTTCGACAGTCGGTTCTGTCGCCGGCTCGGGCGTCGGTTCTGCGGTCGGTTCGGGTGTCGCCGACTCCGGAGTCGCCTCGACGGTCGGTTCCGGTTCTGGCGTCGGTTCCGGCTCGGGTTCTGGCAGCGAGCCGGTGTCACTCGCCCGCTCGGCTCGTTCGACCGCGAGCACGTCGTTCACGAACCCTTCAGAGATCTCCGCGGAAATGTCCTCGACGAGCTGCGGTTTTTCGCCCGCTTCGATCGCATCGAAGTTCTCTCGAAGTGACTGCGCCGCATAGCGCCGCTGTTTGTGGGTTTCGTCGGCTCTCGCGTCGCGTTCCGATTGTTTCGCTTCCGTCCGAAATTCAACGTTGAGGTCGTCTTTCAGGAGCGCGACGTTTTCCTCGTACGAGAGAGTCGGATCGATCTCCGCGTGAGTGTCGACCTCGCCTTGGAGTCCGTCACCGGTCTCATACGCGCGGTTCTCCGCGCGGCTCGCGAGCTTCTCAAGATTCTCCAAGTAGTGATCTTGGATCATCTTCGTGTGGGTCGCGATGGGGTCGTCTCCCGAACCGATCTCTCCGTCGGTGAAGCGGTCACGAACCCGCTGGATTGTGCGATCGTCGAAGTGGTTCAGGTCTCCCATCGCAGTTTCAGGTACTGGTCGTTACTATTTAAATCTTCTGCCAAAGTATGAAAGACTTCGTAACCTACATCAAGCGCCAGCGAGCGCGCGGCCACTTGTCGCGGGCGGGCGTCTAGGCTCGCGCCGCAGCGCGAAACGCGCCGCTGTACGCGCTACGCGTCCGCAGAAGCGCTCGCCAGTGTACGCGCCCGGCACCATACACGTGTGTGTGCGCCCGATCGTATCCGTACCCGTGCCAGCGTCGCACCGCTACCGAGAGAACGCGTAAAAGCAGTTCTTTAGGCTGATTTTAGCTACCTGCCAAAACTCGAAAGTATTTTCCAACCTTTGCGGGCGAGTTCGACGCCCTGATCGGTCGCGAACCGCCACGCGATCTGCGTGTGGTCGACCATCGTGCCCGCGTTAGGGGCGACCCACCCGAGTGCGATCACGGCCGCGAATGTGACCAAAAGCACGAGCGCGTGGCTGGCTATCATCCCGCCGACGCCGGCAACGATCCGTGCGACGCCGACCGCACGGTACACGTACAGCGCGACCATCACGAGCGAGGCCGCCACGACGATCTGCGAGCCGAAGCCGAGCGAGGCCAAGAACTCAGTGGCGGCGAACATCGGTCTACTCGTTCCCTCCCGAGAACCGGACGACCGTGTCCGGGGCTCGCCGCGCTTGAATCCACTCGCGGATGAGGTATGCGCCGCCACCCACGATGACGATCACGATGAGCGGTCCCATCGACTCGACGCCTGAGCGGAGTCCACCGAGGATGACACCCGGCGAGAGCGTTTCGAGCGCCCAGATCACCGAGAGCAGGCCGACGACGCCGCGGACGTACCACGGGACCGAACCCGACGTCCGCTCGTCGAGTTGCCACATACCAACCAGCAGGAGGCCCACCGCTCCGACCGTGACGATGTTGGACTGGTAGGCCAGCTCGGCAACGCGCGTCACGGGAGACGTCGGCGCGAGCACGTGGATCGCGATGAGCGTCACCGACGCGGCTGTCGCCGGAAGCAGCCAGCCGCCGATGCCGAACCGACGACCGAACAGCTTCGTGCCCACGAGTACGCCGCCGACACCGCCGAACACGAGGATGAGCGGTAGCGTATCCTGCGTCTCGATCGGTCCGGGGCCGGGGGGATCGGTGCCGGCCCCTTCGTCGCGCTGGAGGATGGAATAAGTCTCTGTGGCGCCGTCTGTGACGAACGAGACGGGCGACTCGGCGCGGTCGGCGTCAACCTCGACCTCTCGCGTCTCGGACCAGAGGACGTAGCGGTTCCCGGTCACCGTGTCGTAGTAGGTCACATCTAGCCGGTCCGAGCCGGTCGTGTTGCCCTTCCGGACCGAGATGGTCGGGGTCGATGCGTCCTCGACCTCGGCTTCGATCGCTCCGCTCTGCGGCGTCACCGAGATGGGGGCGGTGGAGATCGTCATCGTGGAGCCGACGTTCGCGTCCGGCGCGCGAAGGATCTGCGTCCCGCTCGAAGCGAGGTCGACGAACGCCGACTCGCCGGTCCACGACTCCTCACTCGCGTAGTGGAGGCGGTTGCCGGTCGCGGTGTCGTCGACGCGGATACCGAACCTGCCGTCGGGATTGATGTCGGTGATCTCTACCTCGGTCGCGAGCGCGTCACCCTCCACGGTGGGCTCTGTTACCTTGATATCGCCGTCGTAGCTGCGGACCTTGTGGCCGGTCGCACGCACGTCGACGGTCGTGTCCGCCGGCATGTCTCCGAGTTGGACGTTGAGGTCCGTCTCGTTCAGCTCGTACGAGGGCGGCGGCTGCCAGCTCCCGCCGTCGGTGCGGTACTCGATGTTCTCGATTTCGGCGACCTGCTCATCGAAGGTGAGCGTGGCGTCGGCGTCGTTCACCTCCGCCGGGAACGTGTGGCTCACGTTGAACTGCTCGGTCCACGAGGTCGCCTCGACGTCGACGCTCTTCGTCACCCCGGCAGCATCGTGGCTGTACTCCATGTCCACGAGCGACTCGGGACCGTTCGAGGGCGTGTTCGTCCGGATGGTCACGTTGTTCGTCCCTTCCCGGAGCCACGCCTCGTTCGTCGCGAGCGAGGTCGTCTCACCCTCGCTCAGGACACCGTTATATTCAGTCTCGTATCCGTTAACTTCCACGACGGGATCGGTCGTTTCGACGGTCGCGTCGTAGTCAAGTGACCAAGATGTGAGCCCGTCCCCGGTGTGAGAGATTGAGAGGTCTTGTGCCCCGGTCGACAGATCGAGCGGCACAGATCCCGAGTCCTCAATCGTTTTTGATTGTCCACCGACCTCAACCGTCGTCGTCCCCGAATATGTTTCGTCATAATAAATTTCGTAAATCTCGACAGGCTTGGAATTTGATGAGCTAACGGTGATCGTGTCTCCCTCAGAGACACTAATGTCATAAGTAGGGATAGTGTAGTATTGGTAAGTCCCCTGAGCGACCTGATCACCGTTCACATACACGGTCGTTGTTACTTCGCCGCTATCCGCCTCAGGATCGACTTTGACTTGAGTATCCCCCGACGGCGTTTTTTGCATCGTGTAGGAGTCACTATCCGGATCGATCATTGTCGTAGAGGTGTCCGGGATCGATGCGCTAAACTGTGGCTCTCCGTTTGCCGGACCCGTTGGCTCTTGTGTCCCGATCACGTCGATCGACTTTGTTCCCGTCGACGATCCGCTCTCGGTGACCGGACCGCTGTTCGCGACACCCGTCAAATTGATCGCGTACTGGTCAATACCATCGATCGATCCCAGTTCGTACTCGTAGTTCGTCCCGTCGCCGGCAGCGTTTCCGGACAGTTCGATACCGCCTGAGAACGTGACCGAGTTCGAGGAGAACTCTGGCACGTGGAAGACGCCGACCGTCCCATCACGCTCGACCGGCGACTGCCACTCTTCACCGCTGTCGTGGACACCGTATGCGACTTCGGGGACGTAGCCGACGCCCGCTTCGAGGACGCCGACGTCAACGGCCACGTCGCGACCCTCGTGGACCTCATCGTCGCGAAGAACGATCGCGATGTCGTCGTCCGCGATCACGTTCGCGTTCGGCCCCAAGTGGTCGCTCGCGCGCTCGGGCGTCGTGATCGTCACCTGTAGCGAGCCTGCGTGGTCGCTTGCGTACACGTTGCCTTCGAGGTCGCTCGCGCGGATGGGCACGTCCGGGTTGTCCGGCAGGTCCTCATCGACTTGGTCCGGACCGAGTGCGACCATCCCGCTCGGTCCGCTCTGTGCGGTCGCAACTGTTGCGCCGAGCGGCATCGCGAGCGTCGACACGACCACGACGATCGTGATCGCGAGTGCAGTCGCGCGTCTCATCCGTGCACCTCCGTCTGCGCTCGCGCACCCGGGGGGACCCCTACGATCCCATCTGATACGCGCGCGCGTATCTGGCGAACTCCGGACCGGCGGAGCCGGCCGCGAGGCGGTGTCTGAACTTCGCGACCCCCTGCTTCGATCGTCGTTATCTTGGTTTCTTTTTGAAAAATCATAGACGCGTCTCCGGAGCGATTTTGAGTTTGTACGAGCTCGGGCTGGGCATCGGGTCCCACTCGAAGTCCTCGAAGTTCGACTCGGTGTACATCAGCGCGTGACCGACATCCCACTTCGACGTCCGGTCGCGGTCCATCCGGATGCTCTCGAAGCCGACCACGTCGCTCGCTCTCGTCGGATTCGCCGTGCCCGGCATCTGGACGCGCCAGCGCAGCTTTCGGCGAATCATCTGGTGAACGTCCGTCTCCGAGTGTGCGAACGCGAACACCGAAACGCCGAACTTCCGCATGTCGACCCACGTGTCCTTCAGCAGCTCCACCTTTTGGTACGTCCCGTACGAATCCTTCTTCGCCGACTGCGGGCACACGTCGCCGATCTCGTCGAAGATGAGCGAGGTCCAGTGATGCGGACCGTGCTCGACCCGAGCGAGCAGCCACGCGAACCACCAGTGGCTCGCCGGGTCTTCCGGAGAGAACAGCGAATCGCGCTTCGGCGGCGTGTCGTACTGTTTCTCCGGACTTTGCGCGTACACCTCCTGACACCCGCGCATCCGCGGGTCCGGATACACGACGTGCAGGCTCCCCTCGTCGAGCGTCCGATTCAACTCTCGCGGGTCCGAGTAGTATCGCACCTCTCGGACGATCTCGGTCAGTTCGTCGACGTCGAGGTCGACCGGCTCGTTCGTCGGGTTCTTCGGCTCTAGTCGCACCGACATCTCCACTCCCTTCGGAAGGTACAGCGTGGTCCACGGCGCGAGCGGCAGCCACTCTGAGCGGCTACTCGACCCGCGCCAGATGACCTTCTCGTCGTTGACTTCCAGCAGCCGAACCACGAGGTAGTTCGCGAGCGTCGACTTCCCCGTCCCCGGTTTGCCACGTGCCAACCAGTCCGTGCCGCCGTCGTTCTCATCGACCGGCGAGTCCCAGCTGTGTTCGATGCAGTTCGGGATGACCCCGTCGAATTTGAACACACTGCGGTCCCACGCACCCATGCCGAACTCCTCGCGCATCGACCGCGCATCGGTCCAGCGAGTGAGCGAGATGGGCTCGCGAAACTCGTCGAGAACCGCCCGCTTCGTGGTCTTGTCTGCTGTCCGTATCTGATGTTTTGAACTCATAATTTCGCAGCCTCTGATTCTTCCCGCTCTTCTCCGGCCTGTTCCTTCGCGCGACCCGCGAGGTCGCGCACGCCGCGGTTGTACACCGGGATGATGTAGTGCGCCGCGAACAGTTCGCGACCGCGCCGATCACTCCCGTCGGAGCTCGTCAGCAGCTGGCGAGTCGAACGTTCGCCGTAGCACTGGGTGACGAACGTCTCGTCCATCTCGCCGTGTGTGGCGAGTTCGAGGTCGTGACCCCAGTCGAGAATCGCCTCGCGGTTCTCGAACCCGTCGAGAAGCGACTCCAGCGCCGACTTCTGTTTACGATACAGTTCATCGACCGCCGGCCGCATCGCCACGAACTGCTGTTTGCCCGGCGCGTGCTGGTCGTCATCGCCGTCATCGACGTACTCGCCAGCATCCGACCGTAGTTCTCTGAACGCGCGGTGTGCCGCCGGCCGAATCGTCTGCGCCGACATCTGACGGCGGAACTCGCGGGCCTGTGGTTCCGCAAGCGACCGCGTCCGGTACTTTGGCCGGAGTAACGCAGTCACCAGCGTCCGCTCGTGAGCGCTCGCAGGTACGCCACGAAACTGCCGAGCCATCTGATGGAACCAGTCTTGCGGCATCTCGCCGAGCGTCCTGACCGCGAGTTCCTGCGTCCACAGCAGAATCTCACGGCGGGAAGTGAACCCGTTGAGGAGTTGCCGCTCGCTGTCGCGAACGTCCTCGACGAGCTTCACCAGCGCCGGTCGGTACGACCCTTCGGGGATATCGTCGTCTGTCGGGTCGAACTGGCTAGCTGCGGGTGAGTCAGTCGTCGCCACTGGCAACACCTCCAGTATCAGAGCCGGTCCCGTCGAGGTCGTCTTCATCCTCGCCGATGCCGAACATCCCGTCGATGAGCGTGCGGTCGCGGTTGTCGACCGCATCCATGATCTCCTGCTCGGTCGAGACTTCCGAGAGGATGCGCTTCTCGCGCTCCTGTTCGATCGTCTCGGCGTTGTCCGTCTCCTCTGCGAGATGGAGCGCGGTGGCGCGTGCGCTCCTGTAGTGTGCAGGAGCCGGCCACACGCGGGCGTACGCCTCTTTCGGACGCAACCCTATCCAACCGACGCCGAGAGCGAACACGACCGCTGCGCCGACAGCAGGCAGTATCTGATGGGCGAGGAACGCTCCGACGAGTGTGACGCCGATCCGGATCACGAGGTTGGTGTAGTCGTCGCGATCGGTGAGGGCAGGCAACGAGAACTTCCAACCCTCCGGCTGGTAGTCCACGATATTCGAGGAAAGCGGATGGACGTACGCGCGCATATCCACGTCGCCCTCCTTGACCTCCGCCTGACAGCGGAGCGGGTCTTTCCACGTGTCCGTCTCGCCGTGCATGTCGGCGTCGTCGTGACCGGGGTCGACCGTGCGGAGCTTTGCAGCGCTCCCGGTCGCGAGCCGTGAGAGGAACGCCATGAGGCCGTCAGAGGCGACCATCATCGGTTCGTCCGGCCGGTCGATCACGGTCAATGTCTTTTCGCGAGAGCCGAGCACGTCGACGCCAACATCGTCGGCGGGCGTGGTTGAGGTCGCGAGTTCGTCCTGCTCGAACCGGACCGTCTTCGTATGCTGCTCGAACGTTTCGATCATCAGCACGAACAGGAACGCGATGACATACAGGACCATCACCCACGGGTACTGAACCAGCAATCCGGTGATGTTCCCCCAGAACATCACGACGAGCATCGTTCCGATGAGGCCAAAGATAGCTGTCCAGACACCGTAACCCCAGCCGATTCCCTTCCCGGCCTTGTTGATCAACTTCTTCGAGCCGGCGAGCGAGATCACGCCGCCGACGCCGGTCGGGACGACGAAGATGAGCATCAGCCACTGGAGCGCGCCGCCCCACGATCTGAACGGGAGTTCTTGGGTCGTCGCGACCGACTCGTGCTCGAACGTCCATCGAAGTTCGTCGCTCGGCTGGCCGTTCTCGTTGACCCAGACGGTCACATGCTCGCGACCGTCGGACTGGCCAAGCGGGATCTCTGCTATCGCCCAGCCGCGCGAGATAGCCACCTCACGCTGTTGCGTCGTGACGTTGGTCGCGTACTGCTCGATCGTCGTCGTGTTCGTCCGGCGGTTCGTGACCTCTCGCGTTGCAACGTCGTACGTCGCGACGGTCACGGTCAGCTCCTTGGCGGACTCGGTGTTGATCGACCGGATATACACCGAGTTCCGGTCGACGACGGTGTCGGGCGACAGGTACTCCCAATACTGGTCGCTCGGGTCTCCCGGATTACCAGACAGGCCCGCCGGCCAGTGAACCATCCAGTACATCTCGCTGCCCGACAGCCGCACCGAGTCCGGCGAGTTCGAGTAGGACGTGCCGTCTTGCCGCAGCTCCGAGAGTGTGTAGTCCGCACTCTGCTCTCCCGAGGACTGCTGCGCGGTCACTGCGACCCCGGCGCTCGCGACGACGGCGAGCGCGACGACCACGGCGAGTACCCATCGCCGGACCATCTACCCGCTCACCCCCGGAACGAGGACGCCCGGCGTCAGCAGCCGAACGAGCGTGAGTCGTGCGCTCTCGACGAGTTCACCCGCTCGGCTCGGGAACAGCAGTGCAAGCGCGACCAGCACGAGAACCACGCCGAGCGCGACGACCGGGCCGTCGATCTTCACGAACATCAGATCGGCCCTCCGTAGCGCCACGTGCCGACGTAGATCAGCGTCTGGCGACCCAGTTCTTCGAGCCACGACACGAGGTAGAACAGCGACCCGAGCGTCGCGACCAGCGCGATGAGTGCAGCCGTGGACTCCGGGTCAAGCGCCAGCGTGAGTTCGTAGAGCAGCCACGTGACGAGCGCCGTCGAGACGCACAACCCTAGCACATCAAGATACGCTCGATCTGTGAGTCCCGACGCGTCGCGCTCAGAGTCCGGAAGTGAAAGAGGATTCCCGATCATCGGTCATGCACCACGATTGCGACCGCTCCGAGAAACAGCGTGATTGCGACGAACTGGAGCGGTGACAACTCCGGGATAACCCACCCGTAGCGCCACTCACCGCCCAGATTCGTGTATCCGATCACGACCGTCAGCAGGTACACGCCGTGGCCGGCGAATTCGAGAAGCGGCTCGGCGAGAGTCGCAGCACCCGTGAAGAACCCGCTAATCGCGGCGAACACCGCAGTGACGGCCAACGCGATCGCGGCCGTCCCGAGTTCTGACCAGCTCTCGATCGCTCGTCGCACGTCACGCTGCGAGCGGTTGAGCGCGGTCGTCCCCGACGCCACCTTCCGGCGGTTCTGGAGGTAGACGAACATGAACCACCCGACGAGGAGCAACAGCGGCACCCACCAGAGGCTGAAGACTAGTTCGCGCGGCGACGCGTACGTCTGCCGGTAGAAGTACACGCCAATGCCGACGATGCCGGCGAACGCACCCGCGCGAATCGCGGCCGCGACGCTCAACAGCGCCTCGCCGCCGCCCTCCTCGTCCGACCCCGACTCGCTCGCGACCACGACCACCGCGAACGCGATCGCGAAGAGCCCGAGCAGCGTGGCAGCCCCGATCGTGTAGCCGGCGATCGTCAGGCTCCGATCGAGTCCCGGCACCATGCCGAGCACGTCGATCGCGACGTAGTCCTGCCCGTACGCGAGCAGTAGCGCCCCGAGGAGCACTTGGGGAGCCCACAGCGAGAGGTTGCGACTAGCGAACACGCGTCTCACCCCCTTGTCCGTCGTCTATACTCCAGTATCGTCTCTGTATACGTGTCTCATTCATCCGAATCACCGCTTCTGAACCGCTGTATCCGCTGGATCGCTACGTTCGCGATGTACAGCATCGCGACGAACACTACCACTGGCTGGAGCGCGTCCTGCGAGAGCCACTCGACGTTCGGCGCGAGCGTCCCGAACGCGACCGACAGCGGGACGTAGGCCACGTCGGCGAACGCGAACAGCAAGTCCGCGCTGTTGAACATCGCGTCGAGGAACACCACGCCGGCACCACCGCCGGTGAACGCCTCTTTCAGGTCGCTCACGACTCATCACCCGCGAGTGCGGTTCGGATCGCATCCACGGCGCCCGTGACCGAACTGACCGGGAGGTACGTCTCGATGAACCCCCAGAGCAACTGGGTGATACCCGCGACGATCACGGCGAGGAATAGCCACGAGACGGCGAGCGCGAACGGTGCGGCGACGCCGAACTCCACCAGGCCGCTCTCGGCCCACAGCCGGAGCTGTACGAGCGCGTCGTAGAGCGACCCACCCGCCATGGTGAAGCCGTCTCGGAGCGGAATCGCGATACCGTCGACGAGCCCGAGTTCTATCGCCTCGAACACCGCGGTTACCACGTTCGCGAGGAACCACCGCCAGCCGGCGAGGATTCCCGAAACGAGGTACTCCTCGATGATCGAGATGACGAACCCACTCGGGTCTCTGGCGAAGTTGGTGAGCGTGTGGGCGAAATCCGCGAGCGGACGAAGATCGCTCACCCAGTCAGGGAGAACGAAACTCACGGCGTCACCCCCTCAATGAGCGTTCGCAGCGCTCGCCGGAGTACCCAGAAGAACGCCGCGACGACAGCGATCCCGACGACCCACGCGGTGAGTCCGAAGCTCTCGGCGAGTGACCGACCGGCTGCCAGCCACGCCGCGTCGAGCAGTTCGGGCCACCCGTTGAACGGGAGACCGAGGAACGCCGCGTATGCGCTGTAGACCGCGTCAACAGCAGATCCGAGCAGACCGAACGTCAGTTCTAGGACCCCGGCCACCAGCGCGCCGAGTCGAAGCCAGAAGCTCACGACCAGCGTACGGGCGAGCGTTCGCCACTGGACGCCATTCTCGCCGATGAAATCGTCTGTCGTCGCTCTCGTCCCGCTCATCGGTTACCCCCGGCGAGTCTCAGAGCGTCGTCACTCGCGTCCGCCGCCGACGCGACGGTCTGCGGCGTTCCCGTCATGGTTAGCTGAACGGGTTGAGCGCGCTCACGATCGGAATCTCGCCGCCCCAGATCAGGTCGACCAAGACCAGCCCGAGCGCGATGGAGGCCATCACGACCGGTGCTGCGAGAACGCCAAACTGCTGTGAGGAGACGCCGGTCGCTTGCGAGGCGAGTTCGAGCGCCGTGATCGGTTCGGTGAACAGCGCACCGATGAACCGGCGGACGTCGCCGAAGACGGCGAACAGTCCCGACAGGGACGCGAGCCCGTTCTCGATCAGGAGGGCGACGCCGGAGCCGAGCGCGAGGATCGGCGCGACGATCGCCCGCATCAGTCCCTCGTCGATACTGGTTCCCTTTGCGCGTCCGACCCAGTCGCTGCCTGAACTGGACATCTACGACCCCCAGATGTAGTTGGCGACGCCAGCGAGCCCGACCGCCGAGAGGATCGCACCGATCTTCCCGGAGAGCGTCGAGAGGATGCCGCCGCCGGCGCGTCCGGTCGGCCCCATTGCGGCCACCGCCGTCGCCTCGTTCTCTTCGCCGCTCCGGTAGAGCACGTCGCCTTGGAGCGCGAGCACCGCGTCCGACGTCGGCGTGCCCGACAGTTCGATTTCGTCACCCTCGCTCGCGCTCGTGTACGTCGACGTGCGTGAGGTCCACGAGATGGTGCTCTCGTCGTCCCGAGCCTCTTCGAGGGTGACCTGTTCGTCGAGGCCGGTCGCGATCTCCATCGCCATGTAGCGGTCGCCCGGGTACTGGAACACCACCTCGTCGTACCACGTGTTGAGCGTGATATCCAGCGCGTACGCGGTCGGGAACTCGTAGTTGTAGACGAACCGCATCCGGCGGTCGAAGTCCGACCGACCGGAGTCCTCGAACGTATACTCCACGTAGTCGCTCGGCAGCTCGGAGACGCGGAACGCCGCGTCGTACTTGACCTGTTCGAGCACGGCGTTCGACATCCGGTCGCTGTCGTACAGCGTCTCCAACGAGGTGATGCCGAACCAGCCAGTCTGTTCGTACACCGTTTTGGTGACGAGTTCGTCGTCGGTGTTCGTCTGCTCGCGCTGTCCGAACTGCCACCGAGAGGCGCTTTCGAGGTTCAGGCCGTGCAGCGTCACGTCCGCGTCGGCCTCGGTGACCTCGACGACGACCTCCTCGATCGTATCGAGGTTCTCGCCCCCGGTCAGCTCACCGAGCTGCTGCTGGTAGATGATCCCCGAACCCTGCGTCGTCGCGATGGTGCTGTCCGCGGCACCGTCGGCCGACGCGTCGATGACGGCCGAGACCGTGTTGCTCGCTGCGTCGACGACTTTGACGGTGACGACCGCGTCGGCCGCCAGCGTGTTCACGTCAGCGACCAACTGCAGGACACGCCGCTGCTCACCGTCGTCGATCGTGAAGTCGGTGAACGACGCGGTCACCACGTCGCCGGCCGCCTGCCCGGTTGCGGCGATGTTGAGCGCGTCGTCCTCCTCGGTGACGGAGATCGAGCCCGTACTCCCGGACGCGTCTGTCGTCCAGAACTCCGAGTCGAGCGCGGACGCGTCGACGTCATCGCCGTCCGCGTTCGTCGTGGTCAGTTCCGCGGGGAACCGGCGGTAGTCGTCGATGTCGATCAGGTCCCCCCGGATACGGACGGGGTTGTGCGGAGTCGTGTCGTCTTCGCGGTCGGCGAGCGTCGCGCCCGGGAGCGACTGCACCGACTCGTCGTCAGCGATGTAGTTGAACTGGTCGAAGTCCGGCTCGTGCGTCTCGACGGTCACGTCCGCGGTGATCCACGGGTCGTGGACGAGGTCGTAGCCGAAGTTGAGCTGACCGCCGCCGCTCTGGGCGGCCGCGGTGCCGGCCACACTGGCCACTGCCGCGGCACCGACACCAGCCATGAACGCCCGCCGACCGACGTTCCGGGGGACGGTGGCATCGCTTGCCTCGTATTGCCACTGGAACGCGTCTGGTGCTGCATAGGAGGCGGCTTCGAGGTGCGCGTCTTGATAGGTCTGTGCGTCGCTGTCAGTGTCGATCGTGTCTGTCATCGTCGGTTGAAAACGGCCGTTTCCGGCGGCCAGTCCGTGGTTTTCAGCGTTATCTCGTGGGAACCGAAGCCGAAACGCGGTCAGGTAATCGAGAGCGGCGTCGCTCAGGTGGATGCCGTCCGGGTCGGCTCGCGGGCTCACGAGAGATCACTCCAGTATCCCGGACCCGCGATGAACGCGAGCAGTATCCCGCCGGCTCCAGCGATCAGTCCGGACCCAGTGGAGTCGACACCGAAGAGGTAACCAGACGAAATAAGCAGAAGCCCAGACGCGACGAGCGCCCACATCGCCAGTTCGCCACCGATACCAGCACCGCGCATCTCGACGGACGTTCTGTCGGCGGTCACCCCGCCATCCGTTTCGAGATCGTCATCGGCGTCCTCCTGGTACCGAACGTCGAGCCCTGCCGGAACCTCGACGTGGCCGTGGTCGAGGCAGACGAGCACCTGACCGTCGAGGTCCGGCGCGTCGACTGCGTGTTCGTGGCCGTTCTGCCGGACGGCGACCTCGCCGTCAGGCATCGGTGGTGTTGACGTGTCGCCAGTCTCGGAAGTGCTGTACTTCGCTGCGGTCGGCCTCCGCGTTACCGGAGGGATCGGGGGTCTCTTTCACCCGGTCTCTGTCGGTCATCTCTGTCTATCGGCCGGAGCGGCCGATAGACGCGCGACCTGTCCCCCCGTGTTTAACCCACCGCTGAAATGGAACAGAGTAACCTCGAAGCCATGTCAGGCATAGATTTAAGTAACCCAGACAGGTCGGCCAGCCCATGCAGAAGCTCCAAGACCACGGTGGATCGGGTGTTGTCACCCTCCCGCGCGACGAACTCCAGAAAGACGACGTTCTCGACGACGGCGAGATTCCGGACGAACAGCACCTCGATGTCGAACGGATGGGTCGCCGGACATACGTGGTTCGTATCCCTGAAGATGACGGCACGCTTCCCGAGCTGACCCGGTGTGACTTCGTCGAACGGCTGGCCGCGCAGCGCGCCCTCGATCTCGATGCGAGGCGGTTCGTACCGCAGGCGGACTGAGCAAGACTTTGCCTTTGCACCCCTTGCACGAGCCTTTTTAGGTGATAGCGTCGAAGGCGTTGATGCGTAGAAACCCGGCGTCTCCACCCGTAGGCAGGGTATCGGCGGGTTTTGCGCGTTCGCTCCCAATGAGTGACAACGCTAACGAATCGGAGGAAGACTCCGATAAAGACGACGAGGAACAAACCCATCTCGACCGAGTACGAGAAGCAAAACTCGTGCTGGAAACGATGAGAACAGCAGCAAAGCTGGTCGAGATGTTGAGGTAGTGGAGTACGCCCTTAACCGGCGTCTCCACCCGTAGGCGATTCTGAATAGAACCGGTATCGTATTAAAGAATTTGCCACCATCAGAGCCATTCCACCTTCTCCCGCGCTCGGCGCTGTGCCGCCGGGCTATAGGTCCCGTTGTAGTGATCTAGAAACGTCT
The DNA here is from genome assembly GCF_024494575.1 of Halorubrum salinum. Taxonomy (GTDB): domain Archaea; phylum Halobacteriota; class Halobacteria; order Halobacteriales; family Haloferacaceae; genus Halorubrum; species Halorubrum salinum. The sequence goes on along the minus strand of NZ_JANHDO010000004.1, from coordinate 8,888 downwards.
CTAGGTCCTCCCAGCCGCCCCAGTCGAGAACGAGCAGCGGGTCCACCTCCGCATCCGCGAGCGCACTCGCCCACGTTCGCCGGAGGTCGTGCGTACTGAGGAACAGCCATCCGCGTTCGTCCTCCTGGTCGGCGAGCTGCTCGCGGGCGTCCTGGAGCCAGCGCCGGAGCGAGCGCGTCGACGAGATCGAGAGCACCGGCTCGTCGCCTGCGGCGTCGCGCATGTCGCCGATCGTTTCGATCCGCATCGCGAGGTCGCTCGGGATCGGCGTCTCGCGGAACTTGTCGCCCTTCCCCTCCCAGACCCGGACCACCCAGCCGGCGTCCGTCTCGACGACATCCTGCGGGGCGACGTCGAGGATTTCCTTCGAGCGCAAGCCGGAGCGCGCGCCGAGGCCGAACGCGATCGTCTGCTCGGTGTCGCTCGCGATGGCTTCGAGTTTCGAGACCTCGCTCTCGGAGAGCCACACCTTCTTCCCGTCCTGCTCGTCGTGAGGTCGTAGGTTCATCGCGTCCGGCTGGTGCGTCAACCGGACATAAAGGTGCGGGTCGAGGTGGGTTCCCGGCGTGATCGGGGCGGGTTCGAGCACGATCGCGTCCGACTCTCGTCTCACTCTCGGACACTAGTTAATCAGCAAAGCTGTTCATGGCTTAGAAAATACGTTACGATTAAATCAATTCGTAATCGCTACATATCATATGAATGACGACGATGGTGCTGTCTTTTTTTCTCCAACTCGCCGGGACGTATTGACTGCTACCGCTGCGCTCACAGCTACAGGCGGTAATGTGACGACAGCTACCGCGCAGTCTGACGACTCCGCTTCAGAATACGAGATCGGACTCCCACTAGAACAGCAGTGGACCTTTGGGTTCGCTGATTCTCAGGCGGTTGGTGGTCCGAGAGTTTCCCCCGGATCACAAGTCGGTGATACGTACTACCTCAAGTTGGAAGAAACCGAGTTTGACCCAGCGAAGATTGTCGCGTATGATATAAAAGACCGCTCTAAGCGCTGGGAGTTGACAGCAAGGAATTACGTTTCCCCACCAGTCGTCACTGACGATACACTCGTTGTCTCAGTACTCTCTGATATCAAGGCCTACCCAGCAGCTGAAATGGCGACAGAGACACTGTGGGAGTACACCACAGACATGGATATCGTTGGCGACCCAGCATGGGCTCGAGATGGGTTCTTAATCCACGAATATAATGCGACCTCCCGAGATAGCGGACCGAGCGACTATACCTATGAGGATGGACGGCTCACACTATTAGACTCAGACGGGAACCAGCAGTGGGCTGTCAATGGTGAATCCTTTCGATCACCGTATGTGGAAGGTGATTCAATCATCCACATTGCGGGGAGTGAGTACCGTGAGGGAGGTGACTATACTGTCACCAGCGGACGGGTAGTATCTCGAGATATCGAGACTGGAAATGTCGAATGGAAAACACCAGATATCAAGGTGTGGAATATCCGTTCAACACCGTTCGATCTCGTTGTAGCGCACACTCGAGACGACGCAATCCGAGGGATCAACGCGAATACTGGAGAGGAAGAATGGACGGTAAACGTCGGTCCGAAGGTAGAAGATTATGACGCTGGACCGACACATCTTTTCGTAGGAACGGGTGACCAGATCCAAGCGATCGAGTACGCCACTGGCGAGGTAGCGTGGACGAATACCACCATCCGACCATACGATATATCACATACAGGTGGCCTCGTGTTCATCGGCGCGTACGGTGGAAATTTTTACGCGCTCGATCCGGGAACAGGTGAGATTGTCTGGGAAGATTCTCATCCGCATGGTGATGGTTTCATCCGATATAGCGACGAAGATCTGTATTTGTTCTCTCATAATTGGGTCTCTAGATATACCGGACAACGAGGGAAGGCACTGACAGCATTAGGACGCGCCCGAGACACCGATGGCCTAGGAACTGCTACAGCAGCAGTCGCAAACCTACTCGGGAGAAAAAATGCCCTTTCGCGGGCAGAGACCGCTATTGAGAACAATCGTTATCAGGAGGCGATGACAGCCGTTGACAGTGCGAATCAACGCAAGGGGGCTGTTGAAGCCACAGCAACACTCCTAACGGGTGGTGCCGTGTACGGTGGCGCTCGGACAACTGGCAAGAGAGTGCAAGCCCGCCGATTAGAGTCAGCACTCGATCAGCTCCAAGATGAGTATCCCATTGAATCAGGCGCGCTTGCAGGCCTTTCACCGAACGCAGTTCTCGATCAGGCACAGGTTGCCGAGGAGAGTATCCAGCAGTCACGCTTCGGCCCTGCACTCCGAATGCTTGCAACACAGCAGGATGACTATAGTTCGCTCATACAGACGCTTGAAAGCCTTCATAACGTCCATACTGACTTGAAGACGATCTCGTCGGAACTCGAGTCGGTTGCCGGCGAACTCAACACACAACAGTGGCGGAAAGAGTTTGAAGAACAACTGACTACCGATGGTACAGTCGAAGAGAATACACTTACGCGCTGTCGACAGGCCATTTCAAGAACACAACAGTACACAGAGGTCAAAGATGCACTTCCAATGGGCAAAATCGATCTCAGCCGCTTCGACTCTTCAATAACTACTGTTCAATCGACGGCTGAAACGCCGGCCACTGTCGATGCCTATGTGCAGGCTGGGCTGGAGTCTCTAACCACCTATGCGAATTCACGCCGTCACTTAGAGACATATGACCTCTCGCCAATCCGAGATCAACTGAATCAAGCACTTCAGTCAGACCCGATGAAGACAGATTCTGGAGTCCCATTATTCGAAACGCTCGATTCACTCCTCACGGCAGCCACGGAGGCAGAGCAGGCGCGTACCGATATCGACTATTCTCACACCGGATTTACTGCAGATGAGGTCACTGCCTCAATCAGGCAGGCTCTCGCGACTATCGATGTCAATGAGATGCAGGCAATCGCAACGAATCTTCAAAATCTCAAACGCGGCGTGTGGAAAGCCGAACACCTACACGCGTACTCTCCGTACGAGTTTGAGCATTTGATTGCTGATCTGTATTCGGATCTAGGCTACTCGACGGAGGTGACAGAGGAAGGAAGCGACGGTGGGATCGACGTCGTTGCTACTGATGATGGCGAGAAACTCATCATTCAGGTCAAGCAGTACTCTCCAGGTAACAAGATCGGACGCCCGACAATTCAGCAGACAGCAGGAGTCCGAGACCAATTCGGTGCTGACAAAGCTGTCGTTGTTACTTCGAGTAACTTCACTGGGACCGCTCGCGATGCAAGTCAGGATTACGGCGATCAGATGGAGTTGATCGACGGCCAGACGCTTCGTGAAATGCTCTCTCACTCTCGGCTAGCGCCTCCAATTCAGTCCCAGACTGGTGCGCGTTCGAGCCAGCGGAACCAGCGAACTCAGCGTGGAAGGTCTCACTCGCAATCAAACGGAACCAGTTCGTCTTCTCACAACCACCACACGGGCTCCTACTGCATGGTGTGTGAACAGTACTTCCAAGTTGAGTTAGAGACCGTCGAAACACCTACTGGAGAGACAGTTCAGTGTTGTCCACGGTGTAAGCAGCTCATCAACGAAGCGACTGGCGTGAATGAATATGACCGCGCAGACGCATTAGATGTACTTGACCTGTCGCCTGGAGCGTCCGATGCGGAAATTAAAGATGCCTATCGCAGTCTCATGACAGATGTACACCCAGATCAAGGTGGGACACGAGAAGAATTTGAGGAGGTCCAGCAGGCGTATGAAACCCTCCTGTAGTGGCATATCAGTCTCAGATACACTCCACACCACATGTCTCAAAACAGTTGAGCAGATGATGATCTTGATTCGACAGCTCTCTTGAGCCCCCTTGCTGTCTGAAAATATCCGGAGGTGTTGTTCCGTATCAGACCTGTAACTGTCCGACTCTCTCCGTATTGTCGGACATCAAGCTCAGACACTTCGCATAAAACTCTACGAGGTTTCAGAACCACAGGAAGAACATTTCCATGAAATAACCCAGTCTTCACTGTTCGCATCATTACTTAGATCACTAATATTCACAGGAACTAGTGTTCCCTGTTCATCGCAGGAGCCGCAGTTGGCACCGGTCAGTGAGACGTTCATAGCTGTTTGTTTGCCTCACTATCAGTATAATATTTTGGGGGAGCTGTTTGGGCGGTAGGAACCTGCTTCTCGCCATGTCTGAGTCCAGCTGTTGATGATCGACGTGCCACAAAATATTAATTCGTTTGATATGATCTGAGAGAATATGGCAGATCCAGACATAGCGGTGAAAGATGATCTGAATATTGAAGAGACGATCCAGTCACTCGACAAAGCGATAAATGAGATGGCTGCGAGAATAGCGACTGGTGAATTCGATGAGGAGCACGAACAACTTGATGTTGACCGGCTGAACGCAATATCGAACGCAGTTGATGCGAAACGGAGACTCATCGAGGAAGCACCGAAGGCTAGTCTGAGTGAGCTTTGGGCAGAGGATTTGAAAGAGTAGTTCATCCGCACCTGATGTCGAACTACGCCGTCCGATCTTCTCCCAGTTCCCGGACAGGTACTGATGAACCACTCACCTGTCGGCGCGATTCAGCACTTCTCTTGAATACAGCGTGATTATGGCTGAAACTCTTTGACCACATCGGGCGGTTCCTGCCACTGTAAGAACCAATGGAGCGGGTACGCAAGGAACGCTCCGATCACTACCATTCCGATGAACGAGCCGACGAGCATCATCAGGAGGCTAACTAATGCTTCAGTTGATAGAAGAGCGTACGATGTATTAGCAATTCCATTGACCGTGAGCATTCCAGAGAATAGTAGACCGGCAATGATCATGACACCGATTCCACGGTTTGTACTCCAGTTGGATTCTTTTTCGCGTATGAAGCGGTTCATAATCGCGAAGGCCGGTACGATGCTCGCCCCCGCCGCAAAAGCGGTGATGAGTAAAATCTTTCCCGCGGATGTTACCTCGGCCATTTGTAGGAGTTAGTGCTTGATGATGGATAACCAATATTATTCTATTGGATCGCGTTGTTGCGATATATCTACTCACCCTCTTCGTCTACTGCTGAACTGTTGGATGTGTCCTTATCTCTTTTCTCTATTTCTTTCATGTACTCAAGGCTGTATGGCGGATCAAATCTTAGCATAGAGCCCCTGTTAGAAACGCTCTCAGGCAAAATAAGAAGCAACAACCGGTACACCATTCCAATGCCAAAGAAGATACCCAATAACTCAATTGGTGAGGCCGTATCTCCTGCTGCGAGAGTATATGCCACCACCGATAGGATCATCATTGAAAGAGTAAGTCCTAACTTGCCAATCATTAGCCACCGATCCAGAGAGAAGATTAGTCGATCGTTGTGTTCGATTCGATCTCTATAATCCTCAAGTCGAGACTTTAGATATTCTTGAGTTGAATCTTCAAATGAAGTTAGGTCATGTATGTCGCTTGGGTTGGAAATACTACGCGTATTGTATGCCTCATACCCGCCTGCTCCTATATTAACGAGACCAGTTATCAGTAAGCATGTGAATCCACTTATTGTAAGGTATCTTATTGGAATACAACCCCCGCTATCAAATATACATCTGTCTGACAGAACCAAACTTCCAAGTCTGGTAAGAGATGTCGGCTCAAAGGCGCTCAGTAATGTAACAGGTACTCCAACAAGAATCAAAACGAGTTGAAAATAGCGCGTTCCCTCCTTAGAAAAGGACTTGATACTCTCTTTCTGAGTACTTAGGCGCTGTTTGGCGTTTTCGTACTCTAGTCTTAGCGCCTCTTCAGATACTGAGCCCTTCTCACGATCATCATTCTCTTGTTGATTATCTCCGCTCATTTGTTATACGACTGAACAAACAAGAGAGAAAAGGCTACCGCCGTAAAGTGTCCTGTCCGATACTATTGGTGGCAGTTGAGCTTCCCATATCGACGCCGGCACACCTAGTTCTATTAAAAATGAGGTCTACTCGCCAGTGGGGCGAGAAGGGCCTGCTTCTCGCCATCGTGCTATTACGTCTTCCTGTCAAGATGTTAGATCGAAAGCCCGATTTGTAATTCTCCGAGTAACTCAATAGAGGTTTTTATTCGATAATTTCAGTGTCGTCAGTACTCTGAAGACCCGAAAGGGAACGTTGCCATTCTTCCCAACGGGAACCCCCACTCATATCAGTAGCGTCAATTGTTTGTAATCGCTGTTTGAGAACATCTGTTAATTCGTCAAGCCCATCAACAGACCAGAAATCTTGAGGGGTCGGTGAATCAATAAATTCCGTGTTAGGGCTTAGAGAGATAACCTGTAGTTGTTCTGGCGCATTTTCACGAAGACGCTGGAACCAAGTTTTTGCAAGAAGCGATGGATCAACAATCCATATAAAACAATAATAGAGCTCGTCAACCTCTGCAATCGGCTTCTCTTTCGCATTTTCAAAAACAGTTAGTTGTAGATCCAACTCTAACGTTTCTGAGACGGACCGCAATTGCGATTGAATTTTATCAGGATCATATTCTGCGCTATCAAAGAATGCAATCTGGACAGTTTTCTCTGACTCTTCCTGATCAGTATCTATTGGTCGATCAACACGTGGTGAGATCTTTTGGAGATCTACAACTGAAACTTGATCCATTCGATATTGATCACCTTCCCCGTACGTCAGTAGGTCAAGAAGTGGGTCTACACTCCCCCAATCTTGCAGTACTTCATGTTCAGAAACATCTCCTTCGTTGTCATTAGCAAACTTAGACATCCGTTTAAGAGCAGTTTGATCGTTTGCCACGACGGTTACAAACGTAGGATATTGAATACTTATTACGACAAACTTCGCAAGTTGAAAGAGTGTTATCATATCCCCTGCTGGTTCTTCATTTTTTCCTGCAAGTAGTCCCTCTGATTCCGCAAGAACCGCCCTAAGACGATATAAATTAATGAATCTTTTTATTTGTCGCGGATTATTTTCAAGAGCCGGTGCCGCCATCTTTACCACGTCATCAAGTGATGATTTAAACCTCGGTGAGAGTTCTGTTTGCCAGATTGACTCGATATTATCTCCACCTGTATTGTGCTTTGTTATTTCCTTATTAAGCACATCTCTCCGCACAAGTTTCTGGATGTCTTCTTTTTTTGGCTCCGGGACTACAAATGGTATTTGGATAAATTTTTCAAGATACTGATACCCGAAATCGATCGCCTCATCTTCTGTCTCATCATTAATATGATTAAGTAATGTTTCGTGCTTTGCAGCAATTCCGGCGGCAACACGCTCTCGATCTAATCCAATAATAAAGATGAGATCTGAATTGCTTGATACCATTAGATTAATCGATCGCATCAAATCAGCTGCCTTTGGAACGGTACATCGATCTACATCGTCCATAAAAACGTAAACTGGATCATTACCAGCATATGTGTCCAGTATGCGTTCAAGATCGGACTGAAACGCTTGTAGAAACTCCGTCCGTTCCCGATAGGAAGGGTCGTTTAAATGTTTTTTAAAAGATCTATTTATAGACGTTGCCCATACCCCGTACGCACGTCGGCTGAGATCTACAGTTGCAAGAATACTGACGACAACGCCACTAGTTCCTAGCCAGAATCGCAGGTTTAACCCTGTCGTTGCCGAACTCGCGCTAACCCATTCGATACCGATGTTTAACCAAAACCAAAGCCCACTCAGAACCACAACGACTGAAATTGCAAGAATGGCTGCGAACTTCGCTAGTGCTCCGTTGCTAGTTTCAGAGAGAAGCCGGCGCCAACTGATCATCGCAAACTTCCCTGGTCTCTTGTACCATGGAACACTACTTTTGAGAGACTCTACAAATGTTAGTGCAAAAGATGCCCATAGTGCCTCTTGCTGCTCATGCTTCCATGGGTTGAATTCAATAGTTGTTTCTCCCTCTTCTTCCAACTCTCGTCGAAGTTGACTCATGAAAGATGATTTTCCACTCCCCCATTCGCCCTCTACAGAAAGTGTAAGTGGTGGTTCCGTTTCATCATTTGTGAGGAAATATTTGACCGCAGTCACATATGGCTGAAATCCAAGTTGGTCAACCTCAGCTGGATGATCATCAGTCGCGCCAAAATGAACATCCGGATCCTCAGCCGCATCCTCACCCATACTCAATGTCTTTCTTGACACGTTACAAAACAGTTGTCCTCTGATATATCCCTGAGATTCAGTTTAATTAGTCTAAATAATTACTTGTTTTTTCACTCTCAACCAAATAATTATGTGGTTTTAATTATGTATGTGATTTGGTTTGATAAATAGTATCCTGAATAGCTTATCAAACTACGTCAACTCCGTCATCACTATCATCGTCTTCTCCGCCATCTACCGCTGTATCCATCCGAGTTTCAACATCTGTTTCTCTCTTTGTTGCTGCTCGTGATTTGTCGGCCTGCTTCTGCGTGGAGGGGCCGAGCACCTGCGCGCTCTGAACGCCCGTCATGATCGCCATGACACGGACCTTCCCCTTATACTCGTCCCGGATACGCGCGCCCCAGATGACGTTGGCGTCCGCCTCTAGCCGCTCGGTGATATTATTCGCGATTCCCTCTGTCTCCTTCAGCGTCAGGTCTGGGCCGCCCGTGATGTGGATGAGCCCGCCGCTCGCGCCGCGGTAGTCGACGTCCAAGAGCGGGTGGTTCATCGCGTCGTTGACCACCTCTTGGGTCTTGTTTTTGCCCTGTGTCTCGCCGACTAACATCACGGCGATGCCACCCTGGTTCATGATCGTAGATACATCAGCGTAGTCGAGGTTGATGAGCGAGGGCTGGGTGATCGTCTCCGAGATCCCCTTCACGGTCTCGGCGATGATCTGGTCCATCACCGAGAACGCCTTCCCGATCGGCAGGTTGGGCACGTAATCGAGGA
>NZ_JANHDO010000003.1 GCF_024494575.1 Halorubrum salinum | reverse complement strand
GAACACTCCTACTACCACGACTACGGCCCCGCCCGCGGCGAGTTCGTCGACAACTTCTTCGAAGTCGTCGACTGGAACGAACCCGCCGCCCGCTACGAACAGGCCGTCCAACTCTTCGAGTAACGAGGGGTTCCGCGCGCGACGCGCGTCGAGTTCTGCGATTTTTTGCTGTGTTGTCCGAGAGTGACGCCGCTCGCGGAGCGACAGCGACACCGGACCACGAGCGTGTGAGAAACAGTCGGTGGACCGAGACCGGCCCCACGTTCGTGGGTGAGCGACGCTACTCGTCGACGGTGACGCCCTCGATCTCGACCGCGTCGCGCGGCTCGTCGCGTCGGTCGGTGGGAATGGAGCCGATCTCCTCGACGACGTCCATCCCGTCGATGACCTGCCCGAAGACCGCGTGTTTCCCGTCGAGGTGCGGGGTGGCGTCGAGCGTGATGAAGAACTGCGAGCCGTTGGTGTTCGGCCCGGAGTTAGCCATCGAGAGGATACCCGGACCGTCGTGGGTCAGCTCGTCGTGGAACTCGTCGTCGAACTGATAGCCGGGGCCGCCGCGGCCGTTCCCCTGCGGGTCGCCGCCCTGGATCATGAAGTCCTCGATGACGCGGTGGAAGACGGCACCCTCGTACAGCGAGTCGCCCCGCGTCTCGCCCGTCTCGGGGTCCTCCCAGGTGTTCGTGTCGCGGTCGGGCTCGGCGTCTGCGGCGGGGTCGTGACGCGCCAGCCCGAGGAAGTTCTCGACCGTCTTCGGAGCGCGGTCGGCGAACAGTTCGACGACGACCTCGCCGTGGTTCGTCTGAAGCGTCACCTGCGGGTTGTCGGGATCGGAAACGTCTCGTGCCATGTTCACGGGGACGACCGCACGCCGGAAAACCCTACCCATATCGAGCGTGGCACGCGGCCGCGACCGCTCCCGGCACGTACGTTTATGTCTATGCTGTCCGATATGTTCGCACGTATGCCTCCGACTCGCCGGCAGTATCTCGCGCGTGCCGCAGGAGTCGGGAGCGGCGTGACCGCCGGTGTTTCGGCCGGGTGTCTGGGGGACACCTCGCCCGCCGGTCCCCGGTTCACTCTCCGGATCGGTTCGAAGGGGTTCGACGAGCAACGCATTCTCGGATACCTCGCGTACCACAGCCTCCGAGACCTCGAACGAGTTCGGCTCGTCGACCGAATCGGACGCGGCGACACACAGACGAACTGGGCGGCGGTGCGGGACGGCACGATCGACCTCTACTGGGAGTACACGGGAACGGTATGGGGTCGCCTCCCGCCCGTCCGCGACGAGCGGATCATGGATCCCCGAGCGGTCTACGAGCGAGCCGCAGCGGACGCTCGCGACCAGGGGGTAGCGATGGCCCCGCCCGCTGACTTCTCGAACGAGTACGTGCTCGTCACCGATGCGGCGTGGAGTCGCGACACCGGAGTCGAGACGATCGGAGACCTGCTGGCGTACGCGAGCGCGGCGGAGCGTGCAGTCCCGGTCGCGGTCAACGGAGCGTTTTACCACCGCCGCGACGGTTGGCCGGGACTCTTCGACCACTACGACGCCGATCCGGCGGCGCGGGCCTCGCTCTCCGGCGACGCGCTCACCGTCACCTCCATCGGTCTCACGTACGAACTCCTCGCGAGCGGCGACGCGACGGTCGCGAACGGGTTCGCGAGCGATCCGCAGCTCGACCGAGACGGAATCGTCACGCTCGACGACGACGGAGGATACTTTCTCCCGTACAATCCGGCTCCGACTGCACACGCTCCGACCGTCGACGCGCATCCGGCGGTGTTCACGGCGCTCGAACCCGTGGTCGACGCCCTCAGCGAGCCGGCGATGCGACGGCTCAACCGACGCGTGTTCGTCGACGGCGAGCTTCCGAGCGCCGTCGCCGAGTCGTTCCTGTCGGCGGAGGTCCGGTGATGTGGTCTCCGCCCGGTGCCGCGCGCCTTCGGTCGTTCGTTCGGTCTTCGTATCGGCGGAAGCTCGCCGTGGCACTGCTCGCCGTGTTCCTCGTCACCGCGGTCGGTGGGGTCGGGCTGTACGTTCAGGTCGGCGGGCTGTTGAACGAGAACGTCGAGGACTCGATGACTGCCGCGGCGACGGCCGAGGCCGGCGAACTCACCGAGTGGGACACCCGGAACCGGCTCACGGCACAGATCCTCTCGGAGCATCCGGTGTACGCGAACGACGACGAGGCCATCCGATCGTACCTCGAGGGGCAACGACGGACGCGCGACGAGATCGCCATCGAGGCCGCGTACGTCGTCGACCGTCGGAATCGATCGATCAGAACGAGCACCGATCCGTCGATCGAGGGCGCGCCGACGACCGCGCTCCCGTGGAACGAGCGGCTCGCGTTCCGCGGGTTCGACGACGTTCGATCGACGGACCCGTACGAACGCGTCGATGGAACGACGGTAGTCAGCTACGTGACGCCGATCCGCCAGCGGCCCGAACTGCTTCTCGTCGTCGCCGTCGGGACCACGAGCGCGTTCGACAGGTTCACCTACCCGGTCGCCGGCGGCTTCACGCGCGTCGTCGACTCGAACGGGACCATCGTGCTCGCGGACGACGCGTCGGCGACGCTGCAGCCGTACGACGACGGCGGAGAACGACCGTACGCTCTCCGTTCCGGGCTTCGCGGCGAGTCCGGGTTCATTGCCGACCCGGAACCGTCGGATTCTGCCCTGTCCGCGAGCGACGGGGACGGATACGTCGCGGCGTACGTTCCCGTCACGGGGACCGACTGGGTACTGATCAAACACGCGCCGGAACGCGAGGCGTTCGCGATCCTTCACGAAACCCGAACGTGGATCGGGATCGTCGGCGCGTTCATGCTGACCGGCTTCGTAGGTGTCGTGTCAATACTTGGCGCGGACGTGACGGGCGCGCTCTCACGACTCACCCAGAAAGCGAGGCGGATACGAGACGGCGAGTACGACGTGACGTTCGAGACGGAGCGCGCGGACGAGTTCGGTGAGCTGAATCGGACGTTCGCGGCGATGCGAGACGCCCAGCGGGATCGAATCGCGGAGATACGCGAGACGCGCGACCAGCTCGAGGCGTCGAACGTCGCGCTCGAAGAGCGTACGGAGATGCTGAGCGTCCTCGATCGGATCCTCCGCCACAACGTCCGTAACGACATCAACATCATCGCCGGACGCGCGGACCTGCTGTCACGGAACGCCGAAAGCGACCAGCAGGACGGCCTCGACACGATTCGAGAGACGGCGATGAAGCTGGCGGATGTCTCGGAGCAGACGCGGCGGATGCAACAGCTGTTGGCCGACGACGACGCCGACCAGCTGCCGGTCGACATCGCGAGCGCGTTGGACGACGCGCTCTCGCGGGTGCGTGTCGGCGACTCGGACACGGCGATCGCGCTCGACGTCGACGACGACGTGCCGGAGCGAGTCACCGGCGTGTCTATTTTACCAGAGACGATAGCGGACGTCGTCGCGCAGATCGCTCGAAACAACGAGGGCGTCACCGTCGAGGTTCGCGTGACCCGAGCCGATACCGACGACGCCGTGCTCGTCGCCGTCGAAGACGACGGCTGTGGGCTTCCGGAGTTCGACGTGCAGGCGGTCGAACGCGGCGAGGAGACGCCGCTCGCGCACGCCGAAAACGTCTCTCTCTGGTGTCTCAAGTGGGCCGTGGACAACGCCGACGGCGACCTCGCGCTCGACGAGAACGGCACGACCGTGCGGATGACGCTGCCACTCCCTTCCGAACCGTAGCTTCGACCCGGAAGAGCGTTCTATCCCGGCCCGTAGAATCCCTCGGCAACTGACGCCGTGCCGGCAACGACGACCGTCGAACCCACGCCGGCAGAGACCGTGAACCGCGGTCGTTCCGCTCGACACCTCGCTTCGCTCCCGGTTCAAATGGCTCTTGCAGCTCTTCGGTCCCGCTTCGTTTCGTCAGAAGAGCCGGAGGAGGGATTTGAAACCCCTCGACGCGGGCACACGAGCGCGGCGTTCTGCCGGGGAGTACACGAGACCACCCATGGAACTCAAACCTACTCCCCCGAGGGACGCACGGACACGGTACCTGAACAAGAAGCGAACCCACGTCACCGAGAAGACGATCTACAACTACGACACCGCACTCACGCGACTTATCGAGTTCTTGGATAGCAAGGGAACCGCCGACATGCGTGACGTGAGCAGCGACACTATCGCACAGTTTGAGGAATGGCGGTTGGAGTCGGTCAAGCCGATCACCGCCCGGAACGATATGCGGACGATCCGGAACTTCATTCAGTTCTGCGAGTCCATACAGGCCGTCCCTGTCGGGCTCCACGAACTCATCCAGATCACGAAAGTCAAACAGGAGGACGAGATTTGCAACGACGTACTACTCCGCGAGGAGGCAGTTCAGATCCTCAACCAACTTGAGAAGTACCAGTACGCGAGCCTCCGCCACGTCACCATCCTACTCCTGTGGAAGTGCGGAATGCGAATCAGCGGCCTCCGTACGCTTGACGTGGACGACTTTGATGAGGGACGGCCGGCGATCGAGATCCGACACCGGCCGGAGACAGGAACTCCTCTGAAGCGGAAACACAACAGCGAGCGGGACGTGCTGATTCGGCCCGACACCGCCGATGTGGTTGCCGATTTCATTCAGAACCGCCGGCCTGACGTGATCGACGACCACGACCGCGAGCCGCTAATTGCTACGGACCACGGCCGGGCAAGCCGTACGACCATCACGAAGCACGTCTACCTGTCCACGTCACCGTGTTTCTACAACGGCGGCACCTGTCCGTTCAACGAGGACCCGCAGGAGTGTCAGTCGACCAGTTGGGGCCACGCCTCGAAGTGCCCCGGTTCAGTCAGTCCGCACGCGCTTCGTCGGGGCTACGTGACGGCTGCGAGAAACGCAGGGCAGCCGAAAGACGTGACCGGAAATAGAGTCAACATGAGCGGACCGATCTTGGACAAGCACTACGACAAGGGTACCCACGATGAGAAGGCCGAGCGACGGAAAGACTACTTGAAGGATATTTGATCGAACTAATGACCGGCACAGACATATCAATCAAATTCAAATAGAGACTATGACAATACCAAATCCCAACCAATTGAGCAACGGAGACGTACTCCGCTTAGACTACCACAGGACGGCGTTCGACACAGATGCAAGAATGGAGGTGGTGGTAGATTCAGTCAGAGAACATGGCGAGGAGACCTTGATCACCCTTCTTGATGAGTGGGGAAACACAATCGACGATGAAGTAAGCATCACCAGTTCGGGAGCTTATTATTCGGCACATCCCATCAAAGAGGGACCGATTGACTCTATCAAAATAATTGGTGAGGTGCCACCCGACTTTGGCAAGCACTACATTCTGTTTCGACCTCCACCGTACCGGGATCACGTCCTGAGAAAGTCGAGGACCGGAAAGGTCGAGAATGTCTGTAAACATAATGTTGACATTCATGATGGGGAGAAGATTCGAGAGGATAAGATCACCCGAAGACAACGGTCCTTAATTAACATCTGTGCTGATTGTCATTCCCACTTTGAGGAGCACCTCCGTGAGAAACTACCGGAACCCATGGAACGGGGCCAAATTGAGGAAGAGGCTCCATTTCTCTGTCCTTCTTGTGGGATGCCTCCTGAAAGTGTAGAGTATGTTAGAATGTTAAGAGGGATGGTGAGCCATCATAAGGATGGAAACTGTGCGACGTGGCCGAAGCAGATCTACCACGATTGGCGAGTAGAGGGGTACGACCGGTAGGACAGCCGGACTTGTTCCCACACTCATAGATCCCACACCATCTCACGGATTATGATATAGTCTGGATCACGACAGAACCGCCGCCCACTCGTATTTGCCGGGCGAGCTATCTGCTATCACGTGTTACGGAATCTATAAGACAAATTGGGTTGTTAGTATAGTGAAGAGAGTTTCTGCCGGCAAGTCTGCGATCTCGTGTCACGGTATCTATAATAGGATAGAGGTAGTCTGTATAGTGAAGAGGACTTCCTGCCGAGCAGCTATATCACCTTCCTGAACGGTATCTATATATACTTACTCGTAGATTAGTGGGTGGAAAGGAGACGCTGTCAGACAGCATCCATTCTAATCTCGTAAGTTCGATATCCGGGATTGTATGAGTATGACTGAATCGTAGTTCTTGAGATGCTTATCTAAGTCTCAGTCTAATCTGTATTCCGGCGATCCTCTCCATTCGAAAATGTCTAACAAAACTATAGGCGGTTATTGCGAGCGGTGTGGCGATCTGATTAATTGTATGACTGGCTACGAGATGATTGACCGGACATACCGCCCACCTCATGGGCGAGATATTGAGCAGGAGATTCACTTCCATTTCTTTTGTCATGGATGTAGTCTCTCGTTCGGTGAATGGCTGAGTGAATCCGGTGGCGATATTAGCTACCCGGGTGCGACCGACCTGAAACTCTCTGATTTAGTCTAAAAATGTCTGCTAAACCTACATCTACAGCGATAGAATCGTACCGAAAGTCCGTTGATCCGAATTGCTACCAGACAATCTGTGAAGCATTTGTGAGCGACAGGCCAGGACTGGTTGATGCCCTGCCGGCGATGGGCAAAAGTCGTGGTATACCTCTTTGGGAGACCGATACCGGAGAACCGATTACGATCTACACCCTCAGACACGACCTGTATCGTCAGTACGAAGAGTCGTGTGAGGAACTTAACCAGCGATACGCGCGTATTCCGTCACAGCGAGCCGACTGTCCACTTGGAGAACAGTATAAGAATACCCACGGTAAGTCTCGTCATCCAGAAGCGGACGAGTGGGACGACAAGGTTGAAGAGGTCTACGAACGGCTCGAAAGTTTCACCGCAGTACATGAGCACTTCGGGGATCAGCTTCCGTGCCAATCCGATGGTCCGTGTCCTTACGTCCAAAGCCGCGAGGGGTTCCACCGGATGCTGGACGAGATCGAGAAGGGAAATGCGGAACCATATGACGTGATCATCGGTAACTATCTCCACTCGTTTACACCGTACACCGAGACGATCCAGAAGTCGGACGGAAAAGAAATAACGATCCAGAAACCTGGCCGGTATCACAAGGATCGGTACGTCGTCTTCGACGAATTCCCCGGAGAGGATGCCGTTCGGAAAATCGGCGGAGAGACTGTTCAAGAGAGTATTACGGCATATCTCCAGACAGAACCCGATCTCCCGTTCAAGAACTATGCCGATCTAAACGAGAGGAAAGACGATCCGGAGATCCAGTCTGAGATTAGCAAGTGGCGATCGTCACAGGGAAAGAACCGCTCGTTCTGGTCAAGCCGTTTTAATGGTCGAGGTAACGCGGTAGCCGAAGCACCCTTGCTAACTGAACTGGCGCTTTCTGCCAAGCCACTTCCAGTCAACAGATACGGTCGTGCTGAGGTCGGCCGGGACACCATAGGGGTAATGAACGGTGGAAACGGCTCTGTGTGGCTTCTGACTCGGCCACCGGTTACGAACGCTCGGGGAGTCATTGCTCTCGATGGAACGCCGACGCTTGAGCTATGGGACCTTCTGCTGCCCGGTATCGAACATCACCCGGTACTCCCGACTGAGGAGTACAAAAACGAATATATCCGCGATCAACTTGGCTTACGATTCATCCGGACGAGTGCCTACGTCAAGCCCTACGCATCAGGGGAAGAGTTCGACCCCGATAAGCCGAGCAATCAGATCCACAGTATGAACGAGGCTACAGTAAGAGATGTGCTCGCGTTCAAATGGATGATCGGCTCACACGGGAGCGACGACCCGCCCTCACTAATCAGCACCAAGGCCGTCAACGAAGCTTACGGGCGTGCCGGCTTCTTGAATGAGGTCGACCAATACGAGCACTACAACAACCTAATCGGGACGAACGCACTCGGTCGCTCCCGGTTCGGGATCGTATCCGGCTGTAACTACCCCGGCGACGAAGTTGTCAAAATGTGGGCGGCGCTTTGCGGTGTTGGAGTTGAAGCTGTGACTAACGACGATGGAGAGCGTCTCTCAGGACGGAATCTAAGTTTCGGAACCGCAGGCGAACCGTTTCTCCACGCAGTCCGTGAAAACGTTGTTCTCCAAGCTGCGATGCGCTATGGTCGACAACCAGACGAGAACGGAAATCGCGGAGCGACTGTGTTCGTTCACACTTCGGCACTCCCGGAGTGGGTCGAATACGATGATCGGTTGATTAGTCCTAAACTGTGGGTGAACAGCGATGGACTGACCGATGTTCTTCGTGTACTTCGGGAGTACGGAGACGAAACTACAGAGTGGACCGCAAGAGAGGTTCAGGAGGTCTTAGAGACGATCCATGGCGAGGAGGATGCCATCTGCGTGGAAACAGCACGCCGTAACCTGAATGGTCTCTCCGAGGATGGAATCGTGACAGGAGAAAAACGGACAGGAAAAGGCTCGGGCCGAGGCCGTCCATGGCGGTATACCCCCGAGAACCTTTCCGAGCTGATTGAGTTCGGTCCGGGCTATGTAGTTCCTCCGCGGGAGACTGCTATGTGAGGTCATTCATCGGGCATGCCACACTCTAATATGAGTGTGATGTGTCCGGAAAGAGAGCCAACATTGCGAGAGAACCGCCGCCCACAATATCAGCGACCGCTGCTTACTGCGAGCTAACTCAGGGAACGCTCATAAGGAAATACACAATCCACCTTCTGAGCCCTGTCTGTACCTTTCCGAGGGGCCTATAGAGGTATCTCAAAAATTCAAAAATATCTGCGGGGTAACACTCTCTATACCTGTAGAGGGAATTGACGGTGTAGCAACCGACCGGGCCTTACCTCGCGCGCAGAATTCTGGTGGGTCGACGCCGGCCGACGGTGGGAGCGACGGGACCCCGAACCCACGGCGGAGCCCGACAGAGACAGGGGGATATGCGGGCGGTTCCTTCACCGGTCGGACTCCACGACGGGGACAACGGACCAGACCCCGGATCGGCAAGCCCCTAACACGTCGACTACGAGCCCGGCAGACCCCGGACCCGGATCCGTCCATGCAAGCCGTTTCGAGCCTTTGGTATAGGCGGTTTTTCGCCATGAAAAGTTAGTACCAGACCTTCGGCCGGAACCCTACCGGACCCCAAATGGATCCCCGTCGACGGCGAGCCACGATAGGACCTGTGAGGAGAGCCCAAGGCGGATCCGAGGGGGCGATAGAACGCCGCCGACCCCGCCGGCCGCTTTCTTCGCTCGTAGGCTCTCGGTGAGTCCCGTGGTGAGCTTTGGGACGGGAACAGGACCCCATCTACGGTCTGTTGCTTGGAGCCCGTAGGGAGCATCCTCGGCCGCCTGAGGCGACCCTGTTCGGTCACTCGTCGTCGCCCGAAACCCACCAAACCACCGCTCGACTTCCGACCTTCTTTTTGTGAATACGACCCTCCTCGGCGAGTTCGTTCAGCTTGTTCAAGGCCGTCCGGCGTACGATCCCGAGTTCATCCGCTACCTCGGTCGCAGTCCGGGGCTCCGTGTCGGTGAACAGCGCCAAGACGTCTTCGGGAGTGACGGTCTCGGCATAGGTCCCGTCGTCCGAACGCTCGCGATTGTCGGCAGTCATACCGGGCGGTTCTATCCGAATCCAGATAGCTGTTTCCAGTTCCTTCGAGGGTAACCGATACAGCTATATCCTATTCCTACGTAGGTAGTGGTAAGAAGGACCCATCCCTCGGGGCGTATCGGAAACGCCCGGCGGTAGTGACGCCGGACGGTGGCCTTCTTGGGGAAGACCAATGGCAACTACAAGCCGAACCGGAGAAAAGCGTACCGCTGTCGAATACCTTGATTACACCTCGCGAACCCTTCGCCGAGTCGAGTGGGAGTCATGGGAGTTCACCGTGACCGGCCCGCACCTGATCGAAGTCACGAACGCGAGCTACGGCTACCTCAAAGACGATCATTCGTACACGGTCGGCGTGGAGGTGCGGGACGGCGTCGCAGTTCCAGCCGAGTGCGAGTGCCCGGCCGACGTTCATCACGACTCGGACTGTAAGCACAAGACCGCACTCGCGATCGTCGGGGGCCCGACCGTCCTGAACGCGGCCGTGGACTTCGAGGGCTCAAGCCCGGCCCTCGGCGTCGCCACCGACGGCGGGTGCAAGTGTGACGGCGACCGGCTCCCGTGTTTTGACTGCTACTCCGTCGGCCGGCGCGAATTCCCCGAGTAGGCGGGAACCCCGCCGCCTGCGATCCTTTGCTCGGCATATCCGAACGCCAGAACGGACTATTCTCGCCGGGGTTCTATCGCGATCGAGTACCCAAGTAGTCAGCAATCATTAAGGAACACCGGTCGACACAAGAGGCTATGCCCGACGCCGCCGCCGTCTCCGAGTCTCTCCACGCCGTCAGTACCCTCTCGGCGGGGGACATGAGTGAGCGCGACGTGGAGAACTTGTTTCTCGAAACCGGCTTCTACGATGCTCTTGGTTTCGAGGGAACCGGCACCGATCTCCGAAGCGAGTTCACCCTTCCCGACGATCGCCGCCCTGACTACATCACGCTGGACTCGAACGAGGCCGTCACGACCGTATACGAATTCAAGACCACCGGCGAGTCCCTCCCGCAACACAGGTCACAGCTGTTCGGTTACATGGACTTCCTCCGGGCGGAACACGGAGTTCTGACGAACGGCGAGGAACTGCGCCTCTACCGACGTGGGGAGGACCGCCCCCGACTCGTCGTTTCTCTCGACGCCGTCACCGACTCGGACGCCCGCGACCTCGCAAGCGCGCTCCAGAAACGCGAGTTCGACCTCACCGATCCCGACGACGTGAACAACTTTCTCGGGAACCTCGATCCGATTCCCTTGAATCAGCAGGCCGAACTCGGGCAGGAACACTTCTTCGACACGTTCCGGCTTGAGGAGGGCAGCCCGTTCGCCGACCTCGTTACGGGCATGATGGACCTCCTCGAAGAACTCCGTGACGAACAGGAAGCCAAGTTCGTGAAGGGGGCGTACGACTTTTGGGAGGCGACATACGCGAGCGAGCCCGACGAGGTGCCAGATTCGTGGGAGCCGTTCATCGGCGGGAACCAGTCGCTCCGGGACTTCATGTTCTGTCTCGAAAGCGGACACGCACTTCTCGCCCGTCTCCTCCTCGCGAAGGCCACCGAGGATCACGACTTCTTCGCCGGCACCCCGTACGGGGGGATGGACGACTACTTCCGCGGACTCCAAGGGTTCGGCCGGACGATCAATCTCGACGCGTTCCCTGTCGCCGCGGACAATCTCA
Source organism: Halorubrum salinum (assembly GCF_024494575.1). Taxonomy (GTDB): domain Archaea; phylum Halobacteriota; class Halobacteria; order Halobacteriales; family Haloferacaceae; genus Halorubrum; species Halorubrum salinum. Next base: position 397,970 of record NZ_JANHDO010000003.1, on the reverse strand, counting down.
TTGACGACATGTCGGATCAGCTCGTTGAGGGGCTGTTTCAGGACGACATTTTCGTGTGGTGGACGGACGGCTACGCCGAGGAACTGTCTCGGGGGCACGAGACGGGTGCGAGCCAGTTCGAGGAAGTCGCCAAGGAGGCCGGCGGGGTGGACCGGATCAGCGACGCGACCCGAGACCGATTCAGCCGGGCGGTAGCGGAGGTGTTCTTCAACGTACTTCGGTTCGACTTCGGGGACGTTGAGGGGGACCTCCTTGGGGACCTGTATCAGCGATACTTCGACCCGGAGACGCGGAAGGCCCTCGGAGAGTTCTACACGCCGCAACCGGTGATCGACTACATCATGGACGGCGTCGGCTACGAGCGGGGAGTCTCAAACGAGCGACTCATTGATCCAGCCTGTGGCTCCGGGACGTTCCTCGTGGAAGCCGTCGAGCGGTACATCGCGGACGTGGAGCAGTACGAGGAGGACCCGGATTGGAAAGACCACCTACAGGACCTATGTACCCGCCCGCGCGTGGTCGGGCTCGACATACACCCCTTCGCCGTTCTCATGGCGCAGATTCGGTTTGTCGTGGCAGTTCTCCCCGCGTATCGGAAGGCAAAACAGGAACATCCGGAATACACGATCCGCCGTCTACCCATTTACCGGACCGACACTCTACGGAACGAGCGGGAACTAACCGGGACCGACCTCGGTGACGACGGCTCCCGGCAGATGACCTTCGACGCGATGGTCGACGATGAGAAAGACGTGCGGATCCCGGTCCCGCTCCCAGTCGAAGTGGACGAGGACGAGGTGGATGAGACCGAGGACGGCTTTTTGGTGCGACGCGTTCGGATGCCGCTGTTCGACACCCTCCAAGTTCAGACGGGCGTGAGCAACTTCGGGGAGTACTTCGCCGCGTTACAGGGCGTTCTCGACACGGTGAAGGACCACATGGCGCTCGCGGAGGAGTTCGGCGGGGACTTCGACTGGACCTACCAGAGCGGGCTTGAGGAGCGTATCCACCACCACACCAAGCGCGAGTACGACGGCGTCGAGGAGTTCTTCGCCCCGTACGTGAACGACATGCTGGAGAACGTCCGGTATCTCAAGGAGGAACACAACGACGGGCGGCTGTTCAAGATGTTCGAGGACACGGTGCTGGCACTCGTCGTCAAGAACTACATGGAATACGACTACGTGGTGGGGAATCCACCGTACGTCCGTATCCAGAACCTCCCGGACAGTCAGAAGGCGATGATGGACACGCTGTACGACGCGACAACCGGGAACTACGACATATACTGCCCATTCTACGAGCGCGGTCTCGACTGGCTCGCGGAGGGCACGGGGAAGCTCGGATTCATCACGCCGAACCAGTTCATGGTCACGGACTACGGGGAGGGGCTTCGGCGCGTTCTCCTCGAAGACAGCCAGATCGAGGAGGTGTACGACTTCCGGGACTCGGGCGTGTTCGAGGACGCCACCAACTACCCCGCGGTCGTGATCCTCGAAGACGAGCCCGACCGAGCGGCGCGCGAAGACAACGAAATTCGGTGCGTCCGGGTGAAGGCGAACACGGACGGAGAGGACGACCGAGAACTGGACGAGGAGATTGTGACTTCGGTGCGAGAGAACCGCGGCTCCCCGGGCTATTCTGACGAGTTCATCGACGTGTTCGACTACCCACAATCGAAGCTCTCGGGAGACGAGTATTGGGCGTTGATGCCTCCCGAGGAGCTACAGGTCTTCGAGAAGCTGGAGAGGCAGGCACCAGCGACGATTGGGGACGTGACTGACGCCGTTTTTCAGGGAATCCGAACCAGCGCGAACAAGATCTATGTGGTGGATGTGCTGGATGCCGACAGAATTGAATCGGATGATACTGACGGGGTAGTGACCGTAGTCCCGATCGGAGAGTCACAGGAGTACGAGATCGAGACCGACCTACTTCGCCCGTTCTTGGAAGGAGACGAAGTGAAACGATGGCGAGGCGATTGGGGCGGACTCCATGTCGTTCACCCGTACTATGCCGAGGAGACAGACAGCGGCGAAGTTGAGGCCGGGTTGTACTCGCAAGAGTATTTAAGCGAGAACCTTCCGAAAACGTGGCAGTTCTTCCTCGAACATCGAGACGCGCTTGAGGCCCGAGAGAGCGGTCGAAAAGAAGGTAAGGACGACTGGTACGGCTACATCTATCCGAAGAACCTCGGGAAATTCGAGGCACCCAAGATCATCCAAGCACACATCGCTACCGATGCGACATTTATGATCGACGAGCCGGGGACTTGGTATTTCACGACCGCGTATGGAGTCCTCTTAGATCCCGACCACCGAAGCCTCACCGAGGAGATCACATGCCAGCTCAACTCGAAAGCCCTCGACTTCTATTTCAAGCACATCACGACGGTCAAGATGGGCGGATACTACGAGTATAGATCGCAGTACGTCGAGAAGCTCCCCTGTGTCACCGAGGACACGGCGGGCGTCTTCGGATCGATGCGCGGGACGGCAGGAGAGATCGTAGACACCATCGACCTCGATAGCCGGACCGACCGCTTCCCGGAGGCATACCTCGGCGACTACGACGGTGAACTCGACTACATCAATTACGAGTGGCAGACCCGGCGGTACCCGGTCAATGCCGAAATTCAGGGGGACATGGACGGCGACTTTACCGTACAGGCGGGGCGTTCTGACGAGATCAACGACCCGGCGATGTACTCCGATGATCGAGACGCTCGCAAGCGCCGCGCTGAGTACGTTCACGCCGCCGTAGACGGTCGGAGCGTCAAGAGCAGCGAGGAAACGACCATTCCCATTCCCCGGAGCGATGATGGCGTGGTGGAACTACTGGAGCGTCTGGAGACGGATCGTACCGAGGTCGAGGAGACGAACATAGCCGAACTCGAAGCCGAGATCGATGATGCGGTGTACGATCTGTTCGACCTAACTGCGGAAGAACGCGCCGTCGTGGAAGACTACCTCGACGTGTTCTAATAGACACCGTCTCGGGTTTAGACAATATCCGGTCCGAAAGAACATCGGGGAACAGACACTACGCGCGTTGACTCAATCCCACTTTCCGGTGTACTGAACTTCAAAAGCAAAATTCCTAACTAAACGCTCAACCTCTCGTTGTTTTTGCTCGGCGCTTAGGTTCAGCTCTAAGTAATATCCGTTAACGAGTTCACGAGGTTGTTTCATTTTCCTCTCTCCATGAGAAGTCTGATCATGTATGATTGGTCGCATTGTACCGGGGATATAGGGAAGGGGTTGAATTTTCGATTCCAAATTATACTCGCTTAGCAGGTGGTTTACGAGGTCTACGAAGGGATCGACTTGACGTGGCCCTTGGAACTCAATACGCACATCCCCTTCCTCGATAAGCCGTATTCCGTAGAGTTCCTGAGTCATATATACCAGTTCGTGGAAGGCTCATATCAAACTACTTGACGACGTTTTGTAGCGAACACACTTCCATGGCGAGTGTCACGGCGAAAATGTTCACAGCCATCTGTGCGCTCTGCTTAGCCGCCTTTCATTCCCCTACAATATTCAGCCCATCTGATCGAGGGTGTCCCGTCCGTCACTAACCGAGGCTGTATCTTTCTCCGAAGAAACTACACTCTCCAATATGTGTGATTTGTCCGGGGAGAGAGCGGACATTGCGATAGAACTGCCGCCGTCAACTTTTCTCCACCCTTGGACCAGCCCTACCCGAATCTACGCGGAATCGTATAGGGCCGCCGTAAAATTCGAGATCGACTCTCGCCCTAACTCTGTGTCACGCACACAAGTCGCCTGACCGAGTTCTAACCGGTCCCCCGTGGGTCGTGTGGTATCGTCGGGGACGTTCTATCGCAACGAGGGGCCGCGCGAGGCTGCCAGCGAACGGACCCGCGCCTGAAGATCATCCGGATTCGTTTCCTTTGCTTAGACTCCACCACGGCTCACCCGCGACCCCATTACCGAATCAAATGTTAACGGCAATCCCGTCCGCGAGACCGAATCAAATGGTAGTTATCAAGGTGCTCCTAAATGCGAAAAGACAAGTATGAGGCCCTCTAACGGTTACTCGTACTCCCTCGCAGAACGAAGTGAAGCGAGAGCCGGAGGAGGGATTTGAACCCTCGACCTATTCCTTACGAAGGAATCGCTCTGCCAGCTGAGCTACCCCGGCGCGCATGTGACCATTTCCGAACACGAAAATAAGGGTTCCGAAACGGTGGCGGCGACGAAGTCCAGTCGGTACCGATCGGATCGGTTGTTCCGGTCGGTAGACACTCGCACGACATCCATGTGTTTTGAAATACACTATATATTACTACATACGAGTAGGTATCTAGCAAATAGTTCGTATGATATAAGGAAAAAGCATAAATATGTGGTTGGGGTTTAATCAGAGTGTGATGACACCGAACGCGTGCCGCGATGGCGGGGATCGACTCCCTCGTCGGTGTGTGCCCGGTCGGAGCCCGTACCGGGCGTCGACGACCGCGTCGATCGCATCCCCCACGGCGATCTGACGCGCCACTCTCCCCAGCGAGTGATCCACCACGGCACCTGCGTGGCCAACGCTACCGGCGTGTCAAGCGCACAATCGCCTCTGACCTCGACGGTCACGGGGCCGTGGACTCTTGTCATGTGACGGGCCCGACGCCGTTCCGACCCGCGATACTCTCGGGCGGGCGGCGAATCTGCCTTTGCCACCGCCTCTAGACGCCGGTACCAGTTCCACTGGACCGCACTACGGTTCCGTCCGCGTCAGTCTGACGTCCAAACAGACGTTGTGTTCGTGTGGCGCGTACGACCGGACGACCCGTTCGGTCTCTACGTCGACCGCGTACTCGTCTCCGACGGCGGCGCGTATCGCGTCCGCTCCCGGGCCAAACGGATCGTCCTCGTGTTGGATGTCGTAGTAGTGGATCACGCAGTCGTCGCCGGCCAGCGCGGTCGCCGCGTCGAGGAACTCGTCGGCGGAGTGCGGGAGGTTCATCACGAGCCGGTCCGCCGTGTCGGCGTACTCCGTCGCCGCCTCGCGGACGTCACCGGCGACCGCGGTCACCCGATCGGCGACGCCGTTTCGCTCGGCGTTTTCCCGGAGGTATTGGATCGCCGTCTCGTTCAGATCGCAGGCGACGACGTCGGCACCGTGGCTCGCCATCGGAACCGCGTAGGGACCGACCCCGGCGAACATGTCGACGACCGTTTCGTCCGCGCCGACCTGCGTCACCACGCGATGACGCTCGGTCGCGAGCCGCGGCGAGAAGTACACCTCGGCGACATCGAGCGCGAACTCGTGGCCGTACTCGCGGTGGACCGTCTCGGTGCCGTTCCCGGCGAGCACGTCCCACCGCCGAACGCGAAGTTCGCCTTCGATGGGTGACGCGCGATTGAGCACCGTCTCGCAGGGCAGATCGGAAGCCATCACCGCGTCGGCGATCGCGGCGGCGCGGTCGGGATCGTCCTCGTCGACGATGACGATATCTCCCAGTCGCTCTACCGAGGGCTCGAATCCGAGGATCTCGGCCGGCGTCTTCGGTCTGTCGCGCTCGGGGGCGTCGCGCCTCTCGATCCGGCCTCCGAGGCCGCTCGGAACGCGTTCCGCGTCGGTGACCGGTATGTAGATCGTGTCTCCGTCGACGGTGATCTCGTGGTCCCCGTCGATCACGTCGGCGTCGGCGAGCAGCTCGCGGACGTGCTCGCCGCGCTCGCGCGCGACCGCGACACATGGAACGCTCATTGCTGCAACCAGAGGCGAGGCAACATAAACAGTGACGCTTCGCTGTCGGGGGCACGCTCGCCACGAGACGTCTCGACGGCAAGGCGTTGTATCCCGCTGAAACCGCTCTCTAGGGGCTCGATCGGTCGATGGCCGAACGTAGCGTATCCGGTGTGACCCCCCTACCGACTCTCCCGCTGCTCGACCTTGTTCAGGTAGCTGAAATCCATTATATCGAACCCCGAACGAAAGTTGCGCATGTCGTGGTGGTCTGTCCCCTCTCAGCTCTTCTCCGAGCGAAAAGGATATAGATATGAATATGATATGAATAAACATGAGCCAGAGCGAGGAACGTAAGGTCGGTGAACGGGGGCAAGTCACCCTCCCGAAAGAACTGAGAGAGAAACTGGGTATCCACGGGGGGGACGAGGTACTGGTTCACGAAGAGGACGGGAAAATCACCATCGAAAAACCGCTGTCTCGTGAGGAACTCGCTGAGGGATACCGACGACGCGCAGCAGAATCCGAAGCCCTCGCGGAGGAGATGGACGGTGTATCTCGCGAGGCCGACGAGTACCTCGGTGATGTTCCCAAGTGGTAATCGATGGACGTTCGCCGCGGAGACATCGTCATCGTCGAGCTTGACCCGACAGAGGGGTCAGAGCAACGGGGAACACGACCGTGCCTAGTCGTGCAGAACGACGTTGGGAACGAGAATGCGCCGACGACCATCGTCGTCCCGTTTACGACCTCGCAAGGAGACGAACTGTACCCGTTCGAGGTACTCGTCTCGGCCGCCGAGTCTCCGCTCCGAGAGGATTCGGTCGCTCTCTGTAGTCAGATTCGCACGGTGTCCATCGAGCATCGTATTAATACCAGTCTCGGCTCCGTGCCGGCGTCCCGTATGGAGGAAGTGGACGAGGCACTCGAATACAGCCTCGGTCTGATGGAACTCTAACGACTCTCCCGCTGCTCGACCTTGTTCAGTTCGATCAAAAGCCGGAAGATCGCCTTCACGAGGTTGGCGTCGACGTCGAAGCGCTCGGCGTTGTCGCCGGCGCGCTCCATCACGCGCTCTTCTTGGCCCTCGTCGGTCGTCGGGAGATCGCGCTCCGCTTTCACGGCCGCCACGGTGTCGGCGACGTACGTCCGACGGGCGATCAGCTCGACGATCTCTCGGTCGATGTCCTCTATCTCGCGGCGCAGTTCGTCCAGACTCATCTCTTCGGGATTCGGTGTTTCGCTCATTGGTTCACTCTCGGAGAACGGCCGCGCCGTCGTTTCTCGTTGTCGTTCGTCGCAGCGCTCCGGGTCGGTCGTCCCACGCGTCGGCGACAGCGTCGAGGTCGGCGTCGGGGTCGTCCGGGTCCGCGACGGCGACGACGCTCGGTCCGGTACCCGACAGCGAGACGCCGGACGCGTGCGGCATCGCCTCGACCGCGGGATCGGCGTCGAACCCGAGCGCGGCGGAGAAGGCGAGGCCGTTGACGGTCATCGCCTCGGCGTACCGCCCGTCGAGGGCGAGATCGGCGACGAGGTCGGCCATGGGCGCGACGGACTCACAGCGCGCCACGTCGGCGTCGGCGGTGTAGGCGCGTTCGGGCGGGGTCCACACGAGCACGTCCCAGTCGACCGGGTCGCGCGACCGGAGCTCGTCGCTCCCGTTGTCGGTGACGGCGACGCCACCGAGCATCGAGGCGGCCGCGTCGTCGAACGCGCCCGTGACGGTGACGCCGGCCTCTCGGGCCGCGCGGACGCCGAGTCGACAGGCCTCGAGACGCGTGACGTCGACCGACGAGTCGTCGGCGTCGTCGCCGACCTCGAGGCCGAGCGCGTCACAGGTCGCGAGGACGGTCGCGTTCGCGGCCGCGCTGGAGCTTTTCAGCCCCGCCGCGAGCGGGACGTCGCTGTCGGTGCGGACGGTTCCCCCCTCGCCGCCGCCCCAGCGATCGACCGCGAGGGCGACGCAGCGCTCGATCAGGTCGGTGTCGGCGTCGGCGTCCTCGGCGATCCGTCCGTCGACGCCGTCGCTGTCGGGGTCGAGCGCGACCGTCGCGCGCGTCTCGACGTCAATACCGAAGGCCGCGCCGGTGCCGGTCGCGAGCGCGTTCAACACGGTTCCGGCTCCGAGCGCCGCTGCCCGTCCCTCCATGCACTCACGGCTCGCGAGCGCAAATAAAGAGGTAGCGATCACGGCGAGTCTCTCACGGCGTCGGTTCGCGGTGGCGGCGCACGTCCGCTCGCTTATGATCGCAATCGCGATCTCCTGTTGCCATCTCCGCTTCTATTGTTATCCACTCTTCTATTGCTATCTGCCGTCTCGCACGCACCCGCGAGTTCGGCCATGCCGGCGTGAGCCCATCGCTCGTCGGCGCGTCCCGCGTCGCTTTTGAGGGGCGCGCTCGGACCGGTTCGTATGTCAGCGCCTTCGCGAAGCGACGTTCCGCCGACGTCGATCGGGATCGACCTCCGGGAGGAGGGCGTCGTCGTCGAATACCTCGACGGGCGGACCACCCTCTACCGCGGTGTTCCCGATTCCGTGGAGGGGTCGGTGACGGCCGGCCCGGGCAAGGAGACGCACGTCCTCGTCACCGATCCGACGGAGACCGAGGGTGTGATGACGTACGTCAACGACTACAACACCGACGACGAGATACTGGAGGACTCTGGCGTCGGCCGCGTCATGGTCGAGGAAGGGGACCGCGAGGAGGTGTTTCCCGGCGTCATCGTCGGCCGCACGGGACAGCGCAACGAGGTGATCGCCGACCCCGAGATCGCCGGCGGGCGGGTGTTCGTCTTCGTCGAAGACGGCTGGACGGAGGGGAGCTACGAGATCGTCGAGGGGCCCGAGGACGGACTCGACGCACACCGGTGAGCCGCCGGAGGGAGACCCGTGCGGTCCGAGAAGAGACCTGCGTGATCCGAGAAGAGACTCGGAGACCACCGGGACGACGAGAACCATCGGTCGCCGATCGGCGAGAACGATCGACAGACGAAAGTCGCGTCGGCGCCGACGAAACGTATGAGCGACGCCGACGAGACGGCGGCGGACACGGACGAGGCCGAACCGGAGACCGACCGCGACGAGGTCGTTCGGGCGAGCGACATCGGCGGCGAGGGGCCGCCGGTCGAGGAGAAGCCGTACAAGATCGTCTTTGAAGCCAACAAGTGCTTCGGGGCGGGCAAGTGTGCGGAGGTCGCGGACAACTGGGTGATGGACATCCAGAGCGGCATGGCGAAGCCGCGGTCGTACTACATCGGCGAGGACGAACTCGACGAGAACATCCGGGCCGCGGAGGTGTGTCCCGCGAAGAAAGAACAGGGCGTGATTCACGTCGTCGACCGGCGGACGGACGAGGAGATCGCACCCGATCCGCACGGCGACGGGACGCTCTCGGTCGACTGGTAGGTCACCGACACGTCGTCGCCCACATCTCGGACGCACGTGGATCGCTGTCTGTGGATCGACATCCGTGGACCGCCCCGCGGATCGCGGCCCGATCATTCGAAAGGGGTTTGACTCCGCCGCTTGAACCCGGATCTGCGCGGGGGTGGCTGAGCCTGGCCAAAAGCGGCGGACTTAAGATCCGCTCCTGTAGAGGTTCGAGGGTTCGAATCCCTTCCCCCGCATGCCTGCGGCGCTCACACCTCGTGAGCGCCGCGGCCGGGCTGGTAGGGACTCGAATCGGGGAGCGGAAAGTGAGAGAGCCGCGACGCGGACCGGGCGTGTTCGCGGTGGGGTATCGGAGTCGAATCCGGAGGTATTTGTCCGCCGCTCGCGTCCGATGGGCCATGCGAACGCTCGTCTTCGACGGCCGAACCGGTGCCGCCGGCGACATGATCTGCGCCGCGCTGATCGCGGCCGGCGCTGACCCGGCCGTGCTCGCCCCCGTCTCGAAGCGGCTGCCGGTCCGGTACGAGGTTGGCGAGACGACCCGAAACGGGATACGCGCGACGACCGTGGACGTGCTCCTCGACGGGCCGAGAGACGATATCGAGCCGTCGAAGGGACACGACGACCACGACCACGACGACCACGGACACGGCCACGACCACGACGACCACGGACACGACCACGACCACGGCCACGACCACGACCACGACGACCACGGACACGACCACGACCACGGCCACGACCACGACCACGACCACGCCGAGGGGGCCGGAGTCACTCGGAGTTATTCCGAGGTAGTGGCGCTCGTCGAGTCGATGGATCTCTCCGGATCTGTCGAATCGACGGCGCTCGACGCGTTCGAGCGACTCGGCCGCGCCGAGGCCTCGGTCCACGGCACGGACCTCCACGAGACGCACTTCCACGAGGTCGGCGCGGACGACGCGATCGCCGACGTCGTCGGCGCGGCGCTCCTCCTCGACGACCTCGACCCGCACCGCGTCGTCACCACCCCGGTCGCCGCCGGGCGCGGCGAGGTGGCGATGACACACGGAGTCTATCCGGTCCCTACCCCGGCGACGGCGGAGATCGCGGCTCAGGCCGACTACGCGGTTCGCGGCGGCCCCGTCGACGCCGAACTTCTGACTCCCACGGGCGCGGCGATCCTCGGTGCGGTCGCCGAGGGCGTCGATTCGGTGCCGGACCTCGCGCTCGACGGGGTCGGGTACGGTGCCGGCGACGCGACGTTCCCCGAGCATCCGAACGTGCTCCGCGTCCTCGTCGGCGACGGAAGAGGTCGCGCCGCTGGGGACGAGCGAGACCGAGACGCCGGCGGACTCGTCCGCGACGACGTCGCCGTCCTCGAAACGAACCTCGACGACGCCACGCCGGAGGTGCTCGGCGGGCTCCAAGAGACGCTCTCGCGGGCGGGTGCGCGAGACGTGACGGTCGTCCCGACGACGATGAAGAAATCGCGGCCCGGCCACCTCGTGAAGGTGATCTGTCGCCCGGCCGACGCCGAGGCGGTCGCGGAGGCGCTCGCCCGCGAGACGGGGACGCTCGGCGTCCGACAGTCGGGAGCGAGCCACCGCTGGATCGCCGATCGCGAGTTCGAAACGGCGACGATCTCTCTCGACGGCGCGGACCACGAGGTGTCGGTGAAGGTGGCGTCGACGGCCGACGGCGAGGTCTACGACGTCAGCGCCGAGTACGACGACGCGGCCGCGGTCGCGGCGGAGACCGGACTCGCTGTGCGGGAGGTGCTCCGCCGCGCGGAAGCGCAGGTCCGCGCGCCGATAGACGGGTGACCGCGACGGAGATTACGGACGAGACGACCCAGCGCGTCGGGTTCTGTCGAGGCGAGACGACAGGCCTATGACGGCCGCCCGACCAGTGGGACGTAACTCAGTCTCCATGATAGAGCGTATCCACACGTCGGACGTCGAACCGGACGCGGACGAGGTCGCCATCGCCGGCCACGTTCACGAGATCCGCGATTTAGGCGGGCTGGTTTTCCTCATCGTACGCGACCGTGAGGGGCTCATCCAGATAGTCTTCAAAGAGGAGCGGGAGCCGGACCTGTTCGAGGCGGTCCAAGACGTCGGAGCCGAAGACGTCGTTCGCGTCGTCGGCGAGCCGCTGGAGAGCGACCAGGCGCCAGGCGGCGTCGAGATCGCGCCGACCGAGTACGAAGTCATCGACGAGGCGGGCTCGCCGCTGCCGCTCGAGATCTCGAAAGACATCGAGGTCGACCTCTCCACCCGGCTCGATAACCGCGCGCTCGACCTCCGGAAACCGGAGACGCTCGCCGTGTTCACCCTGCGCTCGAAGCTGATCACGGCGATGGAAGAGTGGTTCGACGACGAGGGGTTCGTCGACATCAAGACGCCGCTCATCTCGAAGGGCGGAGCCGAGGGAGGCGCGGAGCTGTTCCCGATCCTCTATTACAACCAAGACGCGTTCCTCTCACAGAGCCCGCAGCTGTACAAGCAGATGCTCATGGCCTCCGGCTACGAGGCAGTCTACGAGACCGGCACCGCGTTCCGCGCCGAGGACTTCGCGACCTCACGGCACGTCTCCGAGATCGCGATGTTCGACGTCGAACTCGCGTACATCGACGACCACGACGACGTGATGGACGTCCAAGAGGAGTCGCTCCGCTACGCGCTTCGCGCGGTCGCAGAGGACGCCGAGCGCGAACTGGACTTACTCGACGTCGACCTCGAGGTGCCAGAAGACGACTTTCCGCGGGTCACCTTCGAGGAGGCGCTCGACATCCTCGAAACCGAGTACGGCCACTTCCCGGACGACCCGACCGACCTCGACACGAAGGGTGAGAAGCTGCTCGGCGAGCATTTCGAGGAGCAGGGACACCCCGCCTTCTTCGTCGTCGGGTACCCCGACGAGAAGTTCTACTACATGCAGGACGTCGACGAAGACGACATCGCGTCTCGGAAGTTCGATCTGATCTACAAGGGACAGGAGTTGTCGTCGGGCGGGCAGCGTGAACACGACGTCGATCGGATGGTCGAGGTCATGGAAGAGGAGGGCGTCGAGACCGCCAACTTCGAGTTCTACATCGAGGCGCTGAGCTACGGCACGCCGCCGCACGGGGGCTACGGGCTCGGTATCGACCGACTGGTTCAGAAGGTCGCCGGGCTCTCGAACATCAAAGAGGCGATCATGTTCCCGCGGGACCCGAACCGTTTAGAACCGTAGAGCGCGCCGTCGCTGCCGGCAGGGAGTCCGCGTATCGGCGTACAACCGCCTTTCAGATCTTGTTTTCGGCGTCGTCGGCGAGTTCTTTCATCCGCTTTCCGACGCGGCCCGCAGGCGAGAACTCGTCTTCGCTCATCGCGTTCGCGAGGGCGTTGCCGAGCACGAACACGGCGTGTTTGTGCTCGCTCTTCGACTTGTGGACGTGCGACGGGTCGACGTCGAGTTCGTCGTACGGATCGAAAAGCGAGCCGTCGACCGTCTCGTGGTCGCGGAAGTGCTCCATTATCGTCACCATCTGTTCGTGAAGTTCGAGCAGCTCGTCTTTGTGCATACCCGCAGATACGGGTCCTCGCCCCTTTAAGCGTTGTTGAGGGGGGTACGCACGGTTTTGTCGGTGCGATAGCGGTCGGATATCGCCGCGTCGGCGAGACCGGGCCCGACCGCCGCCGGTCAGAACACGTACTCGTCTTCGTGGCCCATCATCCCCTCGTCCTCGAAGCCACTCGACTCCTCGTCGTCTCGGGGACCGCTGGTTTTGTACGCCTTAATTCCCGTCGACAGGAGTTCTTCGACCGCTTCTTCTCGGTTGAGGAACTCCCCCTGCTCCACCATCTGGGCGATCTGCATCTCCAGATGCTCCGGCACGGTTATCTCCACTCGTGGCATTTCCTGTCCGGGAGTAATGGCAATGGGGATATAAATGTGGCGTCGAAGATGCGGGTATAAGAAAACAAAAGTAGAATACTTCAAAAGACTACTTCGAATTCATCTAACTCTATTTCAGAATATGCGTATTAGTGAGTGTGTGCGTATGTGTTCGCCGCGTCGGATTGCGCTCTCCGGCCGGGAGCGACACCGATAGGTGCGTACGCCACTGATCGGCACGCATGGCCGACACCGACGGCGTGACCGATCTCACGGGGCTCTTTCGAGAGTACGGCGACGACCGGCTCCCGCCCGGACAACGCGAGACCGACCGCTTCCCGGTGCTCTCGAAGGGCGAGACGCCCGCGTGGGACGCGGACTCGTTCGCCTTCGAGGTGTGGGGTGCCGTCGACGAGCCCCGGTCGTTCTCGCTCGCGGCGTTTCGCGACCTCCCCTCTGTCACGCAGCGGCAGGACTTCCACTGTGTCACCGGCTGGAGCAAGTTCGACTGCACGTTCACGGGCGTCGAGTTCGCCGAGATCGCGGCGCGTGCCGGGCTCGATGACGACGTCTCTCACGTGGTGTTCCACGCGCTCGACGGCTACACGACGAACCTTCCGATAGACGAGTGCACAGAGCCCGGGGTGCTGTTCGCGTACGGCTACGACGGCGGCGACCTCCCCGCCGACCACGGTGGCCCGATCCGGGTCGTCACTCCCCACAAGTACGCGTACAAGGGCGCGAAGTGGGTCACGGGCGTGGAGTTTCTCACCGAGAAGACGCTCGGGTACTGGGAGAAGCGCGGGTACAGCGACACGGCGAACCCGTGGGAAGAAGAGCGGTACAGCTAGCGGCCGCGTGCGGCACGACGAACCGCACGTCGGCCGGTCGAGTCGGGGATCGTCGCGCCGGTCGACGGGCGGGCGGGTTCCCCCGATAGTCAGGATAAAGGTTCCTCGGCCCGGAGTTCACGGCAATGGAACAGGCGCGTTCGACGTCGCCGCCGTCGCTCGTCAGCCGCACGACCGCGATCGACGCCCCGACGTTCGCGGCGGCGTTCGACGCGCTTCCGGCACCGCGGACGACGTGGAACGCACCCGACGACGCGCTGGTGCTCGGGAGCGGGGCGGCCGCGACGCTGACCGGCCGCGGCCCCGACCGTTTCGCCGAGATCCGCGCCGCCGCCGCCGACCTGTTCGACTCCGGCGACGTCCACGCCGGCACCGAGGCCGCCCGCCCTCGCGTGTTCGGCGGCTTCGCGTTTCACGCGGGGAGCTGTGACGGCGACCCGTGGAAACCGTTCCCCGAGGCGCGGTTCGTCCTCCCGCGCGTGCAGGTGACGTTCGCCGACAACGGCGTCTGGCTGACGGTGAACGCGAACGGGTCGGACGCGTCCGTGGGCGACGTAGAGCGTCGGCTCGAAGCCGAGGCGGATCGACTGTCCGGGCTCGACGCGGAGACGGAACGGCCGCCGCGTCCCGGGATCGCAGCGAGCCACCGCACCACGAGCCGCGAGGCGTGGCGCTCAGGGGTGGAGGCCGCAGTCGACCGGATCCGAGGCGGCGATCTACAGAAGGTCGTTCTCGCGCAGGCGCTCGAAGCGGAGCTTTCCGCGCCGTTCCCGCGCTCGGCGACCCTGGAGCGGCTCGCGGAGAAGTACCCCGACTGTCACCGGTACTACTTCGAACCCGCGGGCGACGAGCGCGGGAGCGCCTTCTTCGGCGCGACTCCCGAACGGCTGGTCGCGCTCCGCGGCCGAACGGTGGAGACGGACGCGCTCGCCGGGACCACCGGCCGCGGCGAGACGCCGACGGAAGACGAGTGGCTCGCGCACGAACTCCTCGACGACGCGAAGAACGTCCACGAACACGAACTCGTCGCGGAGACGGTCCGCGAGCAGTTGGAGCCGTTCGCCGCGTCCATCTCGGCCGGCGACAGGCGCGTGCGTCGGCTCGCCACGGTACAGCACCTCCACACGCCGATCACGGCGGAGCTCGACGACGACCGCCACGTCCTCGAACTGGTCGAGGCGCTTCACCCGACACCCGCGGTCGGGGGACTTCCGCCGGACCGCGCGCTCGACACCATCCGGGAGGCGGAGCCGTTCGATCGCGGGTGGTACGCCGCGCCGGTCGGCTGGATCGACGCCGCCGGAAACGGCGCGTTCGCGGTCGCGATACGCTCTGCGGTCGCGCGTCCGCGTCGAGCGACGCTCTTCGCCGGCGTGGGTCTCGTCGCCGACTCCGACCCCGACCGGGAGTGGGACGAGGTGCAACTCAAGTACCGGCCGATCCTCGACGAACTGGAGGACGGAACCGCCGCTCCCGGCGAGGAGACGGGGGCGGCGGACGGCGGCTAGGCTACTCTCGTCACTGGAACATCTTCAGCGGCTCCGCCTGCGAGCTCTCCTCGGTCGCCTCCCGCATCTGCTCTGCGAGCTGCTGTTTGGCGTTGCGGATCTCGGTCGCCTGATCCACGAGGCCGTCGGTCGGCGTCTCGGTCCCGGCGATCGGGTCGATGCCGTCGCGAACGAGGACCCGTGCGGCCTCCGGGTCGGGGAACTGTGGATCCGATTCGACGATCAGACCGACGGCGTCGCGGCCGCGCTCTAACGCCGCCGCGATCATCGCGCCGGTCGGCCCGGAGACGAGCCCGGACTCCGGGGGGTCGTCGACCGACGCGCGCGACAGTGCGTCGCCGCCGTCGCCGGTCGCGATCCCGTACAGCGCCGGCGGCTCCTCGTCCTTCTCGCGGCCGAGTCCGGAGAGGAACACGGGGAACGCTTTCGTCTCGTCGAACCAGCCGTCGAGGCAGTTCGCGACCTCCGTGGCGGCGTTCGGGTGGACCGGCACGTCGCTTCTGAGCGCGACGAGATCGAGTTCGGGGTCGGCGTACAGCCGCACGGGAGCGGTCACCGTCGGATCGTCTTCCCGGTACACCGCCACTCGCGGGAGGCCGTCGCAGTGGACGTTGGCGTAGTGAGTCATCTCGTGTGCGTCGATCATGTGATCGGTCGCGATCTTGCCGACGAGCCCCACGCCGGGAAACCCCTCGACAAGGGTCGGTTCGGACAGCGACACCTCGTCGTCGAGTACGGATATTCGCGCCATGTGCGGCGGTACGCCGCCGACCGACCTAAAACGGTGGGGCCGTCGGGCCACGGGAGCGCGGCGAGTTCCGGACCGTTCCGTGCCGAAACCGACTAACGCCCCCGCGGGGTAGACAGGCCATGAATCCGCTCGACCGGTACGAGTCACTCGTCGACGACGTCGACGCGTTCCGGGCGGCGTGTGACCGGCCGCTGCCGTCGGTCGTGCGCACGAACGGGATAGCCGCCTCGCCGTCGCGCGTCCGCGAGGCGTTCGAAGAGGAGGGTGTGTCGTACGAGCCCGTCGACTGGCACGACGGACTGTTTCGGCTGCCCGACGGGAACCCCGGCGGGAACTGGCCGTACGTCCACGGCTGGACCCACGGCCAGGAGGAGGTCTCCGTCTTGCCGGGGCTCGCACTCGACCCGCAGCCCGGCGAGCGCGTCTGGGACGCCTGTGCCGCTCCGGGGAGCAAGACGACGCAGATCGCCGACGCCATGGACGACCGGGGGACCGTCGTCGCGAACGACAACAATCTCGGTCGGCTCTCGGCGCTGCGGCACAACGCCGAGCGGCTCGGCGTGACGAACGCGATCGTCACGAACCAGGACGCGCGCAACTTCTCCGTGAAACCGCTCGCGTTCGACGCGTTCGACCGCGCGCTGGTCGACGCCCCCTGCTCGTGTGAGGGGACTTGCCGGAAGAACCCGGACGTCCTCGACCAGTGGACGCTCGATCACGTCCACGGCGTCGCCGGGATCCAGAAGGGGATCCTCTCGCGCGCCGTGCAGGCGACCCGTCCCGGCGGGACGGTCGTCTACTCGACGTGCACGTTCGCGCCGGAAGAGAACGAGGCGGTGCTCGACCACGTGCTCGCGAACGAGGCGTGCGAGGTGGTCGAGTTCGACCTCCCGCTTGTAACCGATCCGGGCGTCACCGAGTGGGAAGACGAGACCTACGACGAGGCGGTGACCCGCGCGAAGCGGATCTACCCGCACCGGAACGACACGGGCGGGTTCTTCTGTGCGAAGCTGCGGGTTGACGGTGGCGATGCCGACGGTAACTCCCCCGACGAGGGGGTCGACGAGACGGAGGTGGCGACGTGAGCGACAACACCGACGGCGAGAAGCGAGGCGACCCGGCCAACGACGGCCAGCGGTTCGACCGTCTGCCCGAGACGCCGGCGGACCGGGTGGTCGAGGGGCGCGCGAGCCGCGCCGAGGTGCTCGACTGGTGGCAAGAGCGGTTCGGGATCGGAACGGGCGTGTTCGAGGGGTACAGCTTCTGGGAGAAGGGGGCCGGGAAGATCTGGATATTCAACGGGGAGGCGAGCGACCCGAGCGAGGTGGAGGCCGTCGGGATGACGTTCCTCCGGACGCGACAGGAGCACTGGAAGCCAACCGGTCGGGCGGCGTCGCGGTTCGGGGCACACGCGACGCGAAACGTGATCGACTTGGGTCCCGAACGGGCCGCCCGGTTCGCGGCCGGCGAGGACCAGGACCTCCCCGAGTGGGACGGCGACTGGGGGTACCTGATCGCGACCCACGAGGTCGCCGGCGAACCGGTCCCGATCGGCGTCGGGCTCTACCTCTACGACGAGCTTCGCTCCGTCGTGCCGAAGGGGAGCCGAGCGGACCTGCCGGTCGTCGAGTGACGGCTACGCTCCGGGATCGACCGTCAACCGCAGCGCCGCGGGCGCGCCGGCCGCGAGCGCGTCGACGAGGTCGCGGGCGAGGTCGCCGGCCGCCGCGTTCCCGTCGACGAGGACCGTCCGCTCGTCGTCGGTGTACGCGCTCGTCCGAGCGACCATGGAGCGGTCATCGAGGAGCGTCAGGTCGGGGTCGCCCCGGCCGACGATCGCCCCCGCGTGGGCCGGGTCGTCGAGCGCAACCGTTTCGTCGTCGGGCGATCCCACCGCGATCTCCGCGGTGATCGTCGCCTCGGCGTCCCGACACGCCTCGCGGAACTCGGCGGAGAAGTCCCGCGGGGTACGGTCGGCCGCGACGCCGACGATGCAGTCGCCCGCGGGCGTGAGCCAGTCGTCGGTGGTGAACTCGACGGTGCTCGCGTGCTCGGCGGTGACGTTCTCGTGGCCGGTCGCGCGGACGACCTCGACGAGGGGGTCGTCGGGGCCGTCGGCGTCTGCGTCGCTCATGGTCGCGAGTGGGCGACGCGCCGGCAAGTGGCTACCGCTTGGCGTCGGCGGTGCGGTCGGTAGGAGTCGTCGGCAGCGCGTCAGTCGGCAGCGCGGCACAGTCAGGGTCAGACGTCGGCCCCCTCGGCGAGCGCGGGCACCAGCCGAACCGGGTTCTTCGCGAACACCCGGCGCATCAGGTCCTCGGAGACGTCGAGCGTGAGCACCTCCATCACGCCCACGTTCGGATGGGCGTCCGGCGCGCCGGAGCCGAACAGCACGCGGTCCGGGTGTTCCAAGATACCGCGTTCGAGCACCTCGCGGTAGCGCACGGCGGTCGTGTCGACGTACAGCCGGTCGTGGTCGTCGAGCAGGTCGAGCGTCTCGTTCATCAGGTCGGCGTCGAGCGGATGGCCGCCGAAGCCCCCGAGCACCACCGGGAAGTCGTACCCGAGCAGTTCCGTCTCGACCGCCGACGGCGGGAACCGCTTGCCCGCGTGGACGATGAGCGGGAGGTCCGCGTCCGCCAGCCGCGTCAACACGTCTTCGTTGGGGAGCCCGTCGACGTGCGGCGCGAGCGTGAACCCGTGAAAGCGGTCGTCGTAGGAGTACTGCTCGACGTCGTCCGGTCGCGTGTGGTGGTCCTCGCGCTCCGCGCGGAGGTTCCGAACCACGGACATCGGTCCGGTTCCGGCGTCGCGCGGACCGTTGAGGCGGGCGAACGCGACGAAGGGGCGATCGATGGAGAGCCGCGCGACGGCGTTGTTCGCGCGGAGGTAGCTCCGTCCCGCCGCGCGCTGTCCGGGGCTCGCGACGGCGCGGACGATCCCGGCCTGCAGCATCTCCCGTTCCAGCCGCTCGGGGGAGATGTCACGGCCGTGGGTCGCGACCGACGACTCGTCGGGATCGAGCGTCGCCCGCGTGTCGACGATCCGGAAGTCGTGTTCGAGCCCCAGCATGGCCGGTGTCTACCGGTCCCTCTCTCCCGAATCGGATGTGTCTATCGGTCGCACGGCGGGGAGCGTCCGACGCCAGCGGCTCCCGGAACCGGTCACGGCCCCGCCGTCGAGACTATCTTGATCACGTCGCCCTCCGACAGCTCGTGACTCTCTCCGATCCGGCGCGAGGAGCGCGCGTCGACCGCGTGGAGGTACCCCTCGCCGATGTCGGTGTGAACGGCGTACGCCAGATCGGGCGGCGTCGACCCCGCGGGCAAGAGGTGGGCGTCGGGGAGGACGTTCCCGGTGCCGTCGGTCCACTTCCCGGCGTCCTGGACCGGATACACCGTGATCCGATCGAGGCGGTCGTAGACGGCCGCGTTCAGCGCCGCCTGCACGCCCGTTCCCCCGTGGCTCGCCATCGCGTCGGCGATAGCGTCGAGGCCAGCCCGCTGACTCTCGGAGACGTCGCCGACGACCTCGAACGACTCGTCGCCCGGGTCGTAGTCGACGACGCCGGCCTCGGCGGCGCGGCGGAGGGCGCGCTCGCCGTCCGCGGTCGCGGGGACCACGGGCTTGTCGGTCCCCTCGCGGATGCGGTCGACCGCGCCCTCGGGCGCGGCGTCGACCTTGTTGGCGACGACGACGATCGGCTTGGTCCGGCGGCGGACCGCCCGCGCCAGCGCCTCGCGGTCGTCGTCGGTCCACGCCTTCGGGTCGGCGGGGTACTCCAGCCCGCGGAGCACCGCCGCCACGTCGTGCTCGCTCGCGCCGAACCCCGTGAGCATGTCCGTGAGCGCCGCCTCGATGTCGAACTCCGGCGACCGCGACTTGCGCTCGACGCCCTCCCAGTTGCGGTCGACGATCCCCGTGAGCCACAGGTCCATCTCCTCCTCGATGAAGTCCACGTCGTCGAGCGGGTCGCGGCTCCCCGGTTCGACCGGCTCGCCCTCGGCGTTCGTCGCCCCGGACGCGTCGACGACGTTCACCACCACGTCCGCGTTCGTCAGCTCGTCTAAGAACTGGTTGCCGAGCCCCTTCCCCTCGTGTGCGCCCGGGACGAGCCCGGCCACGTCGAGGAGTTCGACCGGGACGTACCGCTTGCCGGCACGGCAGCGCTCGTTGCCGCAGCGCTCGTCGCGGTCGAGACAGGGGCACTCGGTCCGGACGTGGGTCACCCCGCGGTTGGCGTCGATCGTCGTGAACGGGTAGTTCGCGACGTCGACGTCGGCCATCGTCGCGGCGGTGTAAAAGGTTGACTTGCCGGCGTTCGGCTTTCCCGCCAGCGCGACCGTGATCATACGCGAGGGTCGCGGGCCCGCGAAAAGCGCCTTTCGGTCGTCGTTCGCCGGCGGCCGCTCGTCCGCCCGCGACCGGAAACGGCCCGACAGCCGTTCGAGCCCGCCCGCGAACCGACGGCTATTCGGGCGACGCTCCCGGAGCGACGGGCGTGATAGCGATCGTCGTGAGTCGGGCAGACAGCGCCTCGGTACACATCGGAGAGCAGCTGCTCGCGGTCGGCGACTGGGAGCCGCACGAGGACGAGACGCGCCCCGACGCGGCGGGAGGCGGTACCTACTACCGGACCGACGGGTTCGAGCTCCGCGAGTTCGACGACCTCCACGTCGATCTGGACGATCCGACGGACGCGTTCGGTACGGACGGCGAGACGCCGGCGGTCCTCGTGTTCGTCTCCAGGCACTCGGGCGAGAGCGGCGAGCTGCTGACCGCACACGTCACCGGGAACTTCGGCCCAGCGCCGTACGGCGGCGCGTCCGAGACGCTCTCGCGGGCCGCGCCCGGCACTGAAAAGCGCGCGGTCGCGGCGCTGGCGTCGCACGCGCCCGCGGGGTACGACGTGGGGATCGAGTGCACGCACCACGGACCGACAGACGTGGGCGTCCCGTCGCTGTTCGTCGAACTCGGCTCGGACGAGCCGCAGTGGAGCGACCCGGACGCGGCCCGCGCCGTCGCGCGGGCGGTCCTCGATCTGCGGGGCACGGGGCCGGACCTGCTCGTCGCCGGCGACGACGGAGGGGAGCCGACCCCGCGCCACGTGGTCGGATTCGGCGGCGGCCACTACGCGCCGCGGTTCACCCGGATCGTCCGCGAGACGGCGTGGGCGGTCGGTCACGTGGGCGCGGACTGGGCGCTCGGGGAGATGGGCGCGCCCGACGCGAACCGAGACGTACTACGGCAGGCGTTCGAGCGGAGTCGAGCCGACCTCGCCGTGGTCGAGGGAGACAGACCGGCCCTCGAAGCGGTGATCGACGACCTCGGGTACCGCGTCGTGAGCGAGACGTGGGTGCGGGCGGTCGGCGACAGACCGCTCGGGCTCGTGGAGCGACTGGAGGCCGACCTCTCGGCGGTCGACGACGGGCTCCGGTTCGGCGAGGTCGCGCCCGCGTCGACGGACTCCGACGGGCTCCGGCGACGCGACCTGCCCGACGCCCTGCTCTCTCGGGCGCAGGGCATCGACTCGACTGCGGCCCGCGCGGCGGTCGAATCGGCGACGGTCGCCTTCGAGACCGAGCAGGCCGGGACGCGAGCCGCCGGGCGAGCGGCGTTCGCGACGGCCTCCGAAACGCCGGACTACGCCGACCTCGTCACCGAACTCGCGGGCGTCTTGGAACGACGGTACGACGCGGTCGACGTCGAGTACGGTGACTCCGGTGCCGGACCGACGGCTGGCTCCGGTACCGAACCGGCCGCTGACGCTGATACCGAACCGGCCACTGGCACCGGAGAACCGACGGCGGTCGTCGCCCGCGAGACCGCCTTCGATCCGGGACTCGCCGCCGAGGAAGGCGTACCCGAGGGGCCGGCGTTCGGGCGACTCGCCGACGGCGAGCCGGTGGACGTCGGCGACGGGACGGTCGAGCCGGCGGACGTGTCGCGGACGCAGGTGGATCGGTTCCCGGTCTGAACCGCGGAAGACGACGACCGTCACGGCTGATCGGCCTCCCGGCGCATGTCGGGTACGGAGCCTCCGATCGACGGAATACGTCCGACTATCGTCAGACGATCGGGCAAAAATAAATACGTCCGGGTCGCAACCACACCACATAATGGACTCCATCGTAGAGGACGCCATCGACGAAGCCGAGGAATCCCCGGGCGACGACGCCGGGGAGGCCGGCGCGGACGCCGGCACCGGCGACGGAACCGCCAGTGCGCCGCCACAGACCGGAACGATGACCGACGACGAACTGCAGGACGTTCTCCAAGACCTCCAGACGAACATCACGGTGGTCGGCTGCGGCGGGGCGGGCGGCAACACCGTCAACCGGATGACGGAGGAGGGGATCCACGGCGCGAAGCTCGTGGCCGCCAACACGGACGTGCAACACCTCGTCAACATCGAGGCGGACACGAAGATCCTGATGGGACAACAGAAGACGCAGGGGCGCGGTGCCGGCTCGCTCCCGCAGGTCGGCGAGGAGGCGGCGATCGAGTCCCAAGAGGAGATCCAGGACGCCATCGACGGCTCCGACATGGTGTTCGTCACCGCCGGGCTCGGCGGCGGCACGGGCACCGGCTCCGCCCCGGTCGTCGCGAAGGCCGCCCGCGAGTCGGGCGCGCTCACCATCGCCATCGTCACGACCCCGTTCACCGCCGAGGGCGAGGTGCGCCGGACGAACGCCGAGGCCGGCTTAGAGCGGCTCCGCGACGTGAGCGACACGGTCATCGTCGTCCCCAACGACCGCCTGCTCGACGCGGTCGGCAAGCTCCCCGTCCGACAGGCGTTCAAGGTGTCCGACGAGGTCCTCATGCGCTCCGTGAAGGGTATCACGGAGCTCATCACGATGCCCGGGCTCGTCAACCTCGACTTCGCCGACGTCCGCACCGTGATGGAGAAGGGCGGCGTCGCGATGATCGGCCTCGGCGAGTCCGACTCCGACTCGAAGGCGCAGGACTCGGTGAAATCGGCGCTCCGCTCGCCGCTTCTCGACGTCGACATCTCCGGCGCGAACTCCGCGCTGGTGAACGTCACCGGCGGGCAAGACATGTCGATCGAGGAGGCCGAAGGAGTCGTCGAGGAGATCTACGACCGGATCGACCCCGACGCGCGGATCATCTGGGGCACCTCCGTCGACGACGATCTGGAGGGGGAGATGCGGACGATGATCGTCGTCACCGGCGTGGAGTCGCCGCAGATCTACGGCCGCAACGGCGAGGCCCCGGAGGGCGCGTCCGAGGTCGAAGACATCGACTACGTGGAGTGATCGAGGCAGGACGGTCCGACCTGCGACCGGCCAGCATCAAAAGGTAAAAACCGTCGCGTCTCGAAGCCGGTCGTAACATGGACGTTCCGTACGACCTCAACAGCTACATTCGGGTGCTGAAGCTGGCGAGCACGCCGAGCACCGACGAGTTCCTCCAGGTGTCGAAGATCGCCGGCGCGGGCATCCTCCTCATCGGCTTCATCGGGTTCCTGATGTTCGCGATCATGAGCCTCCTGCCGGGGGTCGGCGCGTAATGCCGATCTTCTCGGTCAAAACCACCGCGAGCCAGGAGCGGACCGTCGCCGACATGCTCGCCGAAAAGGAGATGCCGGAGATTCAGGCGGTCATCGCCCCCGACCAGCTCACGAGCTACGTGATGGTCGAGGCGACGGACGGGAGCGTGTTCGCGCGTATCCTCGACGAGATCCCGCACGCCCGCGGCGTGATTCAGGGCTCCGAGGGACCCGCGGAGAGCCCCTTTTCGGAGGTCGAACACTTCCTCTCGCCGACCCCCGACGTGGAGGGGATAGCGGAGGGCGACATCGTCGAGCTGATCGCCGGTCCGTTCAAAGGCGAGAAGGCCCGCGTTCAGCGGATAGACGAGGGGAAAGACCAGGTGACCGTCGAGCTGTACGAGGCGACCGTCCCGATTCCGGTCACCGTGCGCGGGGACCAGATCCGCGTGCTCGACTCGGACGAACGCTGATCGGATCGGCGGCGACCCGACGCCGCCGAACTCCCGTTCTCGTCCCGCGTCCGGATACCCGACGCATCGTCGGCAACGACAAGGGCTTTATTCGGCGACGACCGACAGGTCGGATATGTTCGGTTCCGGCGTGCCGGCGGTTTTGAGCCTTATCCCGGACACGTTCACGTTCGCGTGGATCGTCGCGATCTTGTTCGCCACGGCGTGGCTTCTGGACAGCCGCGGGCTGGCGGCCGGACGCGCGCTCGCGGCCGGGACGTGGGCGCTGTTCGGGCTGTTCTGGCTGTCGACGGTGCCGTACTTCGCGTTCGAACACCAGAGCTACGTCGAGTCGATCCTCGCGCTCGTGGGCTTTCCCGCGAGCGTGTACGCCGGCTACCTGCTGTACAGCGGTCGCGCGTCGCTTTTCACCCTCACGCGAGCGATCGCGATCATGCTGTTCATCTACCTCCCGTTCGAGACGATCCCGGCGTTCACCGTCGCGGGCGTTGCGGTTCCGGAGCCGCGACGGGTGCTGATCGAGATCGTCGCGGCGCAAACCGGGGCGCTCATCGACCTGCTCGGCTACGCGCCCGAGGCGGTGACGAGCAGCGAGGGGTACGACGCGGCGTACTCGTGGACGCTTGAGGACGGCCACACCGTCGTCATCCACATCGTGCTGGCGTGTACGGGACTCGGGAGCATGGCGATCTTCGGCGGGCTCGTCGCCGCGGTGCAGGCTCCGCTGTCGCGGAAGTTCCGCGCGCTCGCGGTGTCGCTCCCGCTCATCTACGTCCTCAACATCCTCCGGACCACGTTCATCTCCGTCGTCGCCGGCAACCAGTACATGCACTGGTACCCCGATCTCGTGTTGACGATGTTCGGCGCGACCGACCCGTACCGCGTCTCCTTTCTGATCTCAGACCGGATCATGAGCCAACTCCTCGCGGTCGTCGCGCTCGTCGGGATCACGTTCCTCGTGGTGCGACAGATGCCCGAACTCGTCGTCATCCTCGAAGACGTGCTGTACCTCCTCACGGGCGAGGAGCACGACCTCACCGAGTCGCTCGACCTTCCGCGAGAGCCGACGAACCGGTGACCGGAGCGGCCGTCGCCGGGTAACGCGTTGCATGGCAAACTATAGGCGTCGCTGTCGAGTGGTTCGGCGTATGCGAGGTACAGCTTCGACGGCGAACGGGCGCGGGTTCGCGACCCGGCGGTGGTGGAGATGGTAGACGCGGTCGACCCGCTCGTGTACCTCCAGACGAACGTCGCCAAGCTGGCGTTGGCGACGGCGCTCGGGATGTTCCTCGGACTGGAGCGGGAGTGGTCCCACAAGTCGGCCGGGATACGGACGTTCGCGCTGATCAGCCTCTCGGCCGCGGTGTTCTCTCTCGTCGACAGCGACGGGCTCCTGATCGTCGGGGGGATCCTCATCGTCGTCATCGCGGTGCTGCTCGCGGTCCGCAGCTTCGTTGAATCCGACGTCGAGGGGCTCTCGCTCACGACGTCCGTCTCGATGCTCGTCACCTACGGAGTGGGCGCGCTGGTCGCGAACGAGTTCTTCATCGAGGCGGTGACGGTGGCCGTGCTCTCCTCGCTGCTCCTGGTGTTGAAACGCGAGCTTCACCAGTTCGCGTGGGGACTCTCCAGAGAGGAGGTGCGAAGCGCCGTCGAGTTCACCATCCTCGCGTTCGTCGTCTTCCCGCTGCTTCCGACGGAGACCGTCGACCCGTGGGGGGCGATCCAGCCGCGGCTCGTCTGGTCGCTCGTCGTCGCGGTCAGCGGTATCGGCTTCGTGAACTACGTGCTCGTGAAGCGGTACCAGAGCAGGGGGTACGCGGTCACCGGCTTCTTCGGCGGGCTCGTGAACTCCACCGCGGTCGTCGCCGAGATGGCCAAGCGAGCGCGGGGGCGCGAAGACCTCCGACGCGTCGCCGTCGGGTCGATCCTGCTCGCGAACGCGGCGATGGCGCTTCGAAACGCCGCGGTCGTCGCCGTCTTCGTACCGGACGCCGCCCTCGTCGTCGGCGTGCCTCTCGGCGCGATCACGGTCGTCGGGGTGGCCGTCGCGGTGTGGCGAAGCGACTGGGAGACGCCGATAGAGACGGACCTCACCTCGCCGTTCAGCCTCCGGAACGCGCTGACGTTCGGCGCGCTGTTCCTCGCGGTCCTGTTCGTCTCTGCGGGCGCGGAGCGCGCCTTCGGCGCGGGCGGATTCGTCGCCACGTCGTTCCTCTCCGGTCTCGTCTCTTCGGGGACCTCGACGGCGACGGCGGTGTCGCTTCTCGGAACCGGACAGATCGGCGTCGAAACCGCGGTCGCGGGCGTGATCGCCGGAACGGTAGCGAGCATCCTCGTGAAGACCGCCTTCGCCGCGAGCGTCTCGCGAGAACTCGTTCGACCGGTGTTCGTCTGGAACCTCGTGTTGATCGCCGCGGGCGTCGTCGCGGGCGTTCCGCTGTTGGTCCTGTGACCGGTACGAACGGCTCGTCAGACCGTCACGAGAGGTGCTCGGCCACGTCCGTCGAGGAGACCATCCCGACGTAGTCGTCGTCGACGACCGGGAGGTGTTTGACGCCGTACATGGTCATCATCGCCGCGACTTCCTCCATCATCAGATCGGGAGTCACGGTCTCGACGTTCTCCGTCATCACGTCTCGAACCGTCGTCGATTCGACGTCGCGCGCCTCGGCGACCGCGCCGACGATATCGCTCTGGGTGACGATACAGCCGCCGCCCGTCGTGACGACGAGCGCGCTGATCCCGTCGTCGTGCATCCGTCTCGCCGCGTCTCGCAGCGGTTCGTCCGCGCCGATCGTCTCCAGTGGTGTCGACATGACGTCGCTGACGCGGGTCCGATCGTTCAGATCCATGCAGTGGTGTGTGCTATCACGTTAAATTACTCTTCCGGAACACCCACCGGGGTCGGGGTGCCCCGTCGCTACTGCGCCTTCGAGAGAAACGCCGTGAGGTCGGTCGAAGAGACCATCCCGATCAGCTCGTCGTCCCCGGTGGTCACCGGTAGGTGGGTGTACCCGTGCGCCGTCGGCTCGGCCAGCTCTTCGACGGTGTCGTCCGGCCCGACCGTGACGACGTCGTGCGTCATGAACGCGTCGACGGGCGTCTCGTCTTCCGGGTCGTTCTCGTGGACCAGCGAGACGAAATCGGTGGCGGTGATGAGTCCCGTGAGCCGACCCCCGTCGACGACCAACACGGAGTTTACGCCGGTTTCGAGCATCAGCGCCGCGGCGTCGGCCGCGGTCGCGTCCGGTCCGATCGTGACGAGGTCCGTCGACATGATCGCTTCGACTGCTGGTGAGTCCATGAGACATGGTACCGTGCTACGTCGATATCAAACGTGGGGTCGCGACGCGACGGGCTGTGGCGACTCACCGTTCGACGAGGTCGTCCGGTGCGCCCGCCAGCCCGGCGAGCGCGTCGGCTTCGACGTGATGGAGGTCGCCGGGGATCACGAGCAGGTGGAGCGGGTCGCCGAAGTCGCGGTCTGCGAGCGCCGAAAGCCGATCGGCGGTGACGACGGCGTCGGGGGAGCCGGCGCGGGCGACGACCACCGCCAGCACGTCTTCCCATCCCTCGGCGAGCAGCTCGGCGGCGACGTCCGCGGTCATGTACTCCTCGTGGTCGGGATCCGGCCCCGTCGGACCGGTCCCGACCTTGATATCGAGGTAGACGACCGTGTGGAGCCCGCGCTCGCGGTTCGCCTCGATCGTTTCGATCACGCTCTGTGGCACGTCGTCGCCGCCGTGTGCGTACGGAAACGGGAGGGTCGTCGCCTTCCCGAACCGGTAGTTCTGGAGGCCGGTGAGACTCGACGCGGCCGACTGCGCCGTCACGCCGTGGATCACGCGCGTGTCGATCCCGCGCTCCGCGGCGCGGAGCCGGAGGTCCGTGTGGGTCGTCGAGATCATCGTATCGCCCGCCGTCAGGAACGCGGCGTCGCCGTCCGCGGCCGCGTCGAGGATCGCCTCCGGGTCCTGTTCGACGCCCTCGCGCGGACGGACCTCGATGTCGACGTCGTGGTACGCCTGCAGGTCGGCCACGTCCGCGCCGACGAGCTTGCTGGTGTAGAACTCGGCGAAGACGCGGTCGGCCGCCCGGATCGCCTCGCGCCCCTCGACGGTGACCGACCGCTCGTCGTAGAGGCCGAGCCCGATGAAGGTGAGCATGCCACTGGTCGGAGCGGAGACCGTTAAAGTGACCCGGAACCGCGTCGCCGACGGAGAGCGGTCCGGTATTCTTCACGATCGTCTCTTGTGATTCCATAGCAAGCACTAAGAGGTAACCGACACAACCCCAAGCTACGAGGCCTACACGGGCTCACATACCACTATGACTGACGATGAACTCATCTGGCGAATATCGGGGGGATCCGGTGACGGGATCGCTTCGACGAGCCAGAACTTCGCGAAGGCCCTGATGCGCTCGGGGCTGAACGTCTTCACGCATCGCCATTACCCGTCGCGGATTCGCGGCGGCCACACGTACACCGAGGTCCGCGCGTCCGCGGACCCGGTACAGTCCCGCGGCGACGGGTACAACTTCCTCTTGGCGCTCGGCGACTCGTTCGCCCGTAACCCGCAGGAGGAAGCCGTCTACGGGAACGAAGAGGTCAAGCCGCTCTCGGAGAACCTCGACGAGCTTCGCGAGGGCGGGGTCATCGTGTACGACGAGGGCCTGCTCGACGCCTCCGAGATCCCGAACTTCGAGGAGCGCGCCGAGGAGAACAACTGGCACGTCTACCCGCTCGACCTCCGCGGGCTCGCCCGCGACATGGGCCGGGAAGTCATGCGCAACACCGCCGGAGTCGGCGCGACCCTCGCGTTGATCGGGATGGACCCCGAGCACGTCGAGGACCTCATGCGCGACGCGATGCCGGAGAAGATCCTCGACCCGAACCTCGAGATCCTCGAGACCGCGTACAACCAGGTCCAAGAGGAGTACGACGTCGACGCGCCCGACGTAGCCGTACCGACCGGCGAGCACGACGAGACGCAGCTTCTCATGTCCGGGTCGGACGCGATCTCCTACGGTGCCATCGACGAGGGCTGCCGGTTCATCGCCGGCTACCCGATGACGCCGTGGACCGAGGTGTTCACCATCATGACGAAACACCTGCCGAAGCTCGGCGGGATCTCGGAGCAGGTCGAAGACGAGATCGCGGCGGCCGCGCTCGCGGTCGGTGCGTCGCACGCCGGCGTCAAGGCCATGTCCGGCTCCTCCGGGGGCGGCTTCGCGCTGATGTCCGAGCCGCTCGGGCTCGCCGAGATGACGGAGACGCCCGTCGTCTTGGTCGAGGCCATGCGCGCCGGTCCCTCGACCGGCATGCCGACGAAGCCGGAGCAGTCCGACCTCGAACACGTCCTGTACACCTCACAGGGCGACTCCCAGCGCGTCGTCTTGGCGCCGGGAACCGTCGAGGAGGCCTACGAGCAGTCGCGGCTCGCCTTCCGGCTGGCCTACGAGTACCAGATCCCGTCGATCCTGCTGTACGACCAGAAGCTCGGCGGCGAACTCGTCAACGTTCCCAAGAGCCACTTCGATCGCGAACCCAACCCGACGCTCGGCAAGACGCTGACCGAAGACGCGCTCGCGGAGCAGCCCCACTCGGCCGACGGGAAGTTCCACCGGTTCCAACACGACGTCGACGACGGCGTCTCACCGCGCTCGCTGCCGGGCCAGAAGGGCGGTCGCTTCCTCGCGACCGGCAACGAACACGACCCGACCGGCCACATCGCCGAGTCCCCCGACAACCGCGTCGCGCAGATCGACCGGCGGACACAGAAGCTGGAGGCGATCCGCGCCGACCTCGACGCCGAGGACACCGGCTCGTACGCCGGTCCCGAGGACGCCCAGTACGGGATCCTCACCTTCGGGAGCCAGCAGGGCACGGTCGAGGAGGCCGTGGGTCGGCTCAACGACGCCGGAGTCTCGGTGAAGTCGTACGGCGTCTCCGACATGCTCCCGTTCCCGACCGAGCAGGTCGAGGCGTTCGTCGAGAGCGTCGACGAGGTGCTCGTCGTCGAGATGACCGCTTCGGGACAGTTCCGCGGGCTCATCCAGAAGAACCTCGGCCGCTACGGCGAGAGGCTGTCGAGCCTGCTGAAGTACAACGGGAACCCGTTCGAGCCGGCGGAGATCGTCGACGGGTTCGAGGCCGCCATCATCGAGGGCGACGGCGACGCGTCCGGCCACCAGACCACCTTCGTCCCAGCCGCAGGTGACTAACAATGAGCACGTTTTCAGCAATCGGAGAGGAGCGAGAGATCGACCGCGACGAGTACACACCGGGCGTCGAGCCCCAGCCCACGTGGTGTCCGGGCTGCGGTGACTTCAGCGTCCTGAAGGCGCTGAAACAGGCGCTCCCGGAAGTCGGGCGCACGCCCGAGGAGACCCTGCTCTGTACCGGGATCGGCTGTTCCGGCAAGCTGAACAGCTACCTCGACACGTACGGGTTCCACACGATCCACGGGCGCTCGCTGCCCGTGGCCCGCGCCGCGAAGCTGGCGAACCCCGACCTCGAAGTCATCGCCGCCGGCGGCGACGGCGACGGGTACGGGATCGGTGGGAACCACTTCATCCACACGGCCCGGGAGAACCACGACATGACGTACATCGTGTTCAACAACGAGATCTTCGGGCTCACGAAGGGGCAGACGTCCCCGACCAGCCCGAAGGGCCACAAGTCGAAGACCCAGCCGTCCGGCAGCGCCAAGGAGCCGATCAAGCCGCTCTCGATGTCGCTCAACGCGGGCGCATCCTACGTCGCCCGCACGGCCGCGGTCAATCCGAACCAGGCCAAAGAGATCCTCATCGAGGCGATCGAACACGACGGGTTCGCCCACGTCGACTTCCTCACTCAGTGCCCGACTTGGAACAAGGACGCGCGTCAGTACGTCCCGTACATCGACGTCAACGAGTCCGACGACTACGACTTCGACAAGACGGACCGCGTCGAGGCCCAAGAGATGATGCGGACGACTGAGGAGTCGCTCTACGAGGGCGAGGTCCTCACCGGCCGCTTCTACGTGGACGAAGACCGCCCGTCGTACGGCGAAGAGAAGCGCGCGATCGGCGAGATGCCAGAGGAGCCGCTCGCAGAGCGGTACTGGGACGACGACTACGAGTGGGAGCGGTCTCACGACTCGTTCCTCGACAAGCACGCGTAACGCCCCGACCGCCAGAGCGGGCCGCCGATCCGGCGCGGTTCGGTGTCCGTTCGTCTCGTTTTTCGATTCGGAAGGTATTTTTTCTACGGAGACAAACCCACGGGTATGAGTACGGTATCGACGGAAGAACGGATCCTGTCGGTGTTAGAGGAGGACGCGCAGGCGTCCTGCGCCGAGATCGCAGAACGCGCCGAGGTCTCCAAGCCGACCGTGCGGAAGTACATCGATCGTTTAGAAGAGAAGGGGGTTATCGTGGGGTACTCGGCAGAGATCGACCCGAAGAAGCTCTCTTCGCAGTCGATCGCCATGGTTGGGATGGACGTCGACTCCGGCAAGTACGTCGGGGCGACCCGCGAGCTGAAAGAGCTCGACGAGGTGCAGGCGCTTTACACCTCTTCTGGCGACCACATGCTGATGGCCGAAGTCCGCGCCGGCGACGGCGACGAACTGGGTGACGTGATCTCGGATAAGCTGCTCGCGATCGACGGTGTCACCGCTGCACACCCCTCGTTCTTACAGGAACGGCTGAAGTGACGACGCTGGCAGAACAGATCTACCGATACGCGAGCGCCACGAGGCCGCCGACCATTCCGCCGACAAAGAGTGTCACGGCCGCTATCACGGTCTCGCTGGCCCCCAGTAGGACCCCCACGAGCGGGAAGCAGAGCAGGACTCCGGTCGCCATCGCCGCACCGCCGAGCCGGCGCGCCCGCTCGCGGCTCACGTCCGGGGTCGTCAGGAGTTCACGCCGGTCGCGGTAGCGGACGAGCCAGCCGAGACCGAGCGTCCCGACGGCGCTGACTCCGAGCGCCCCGCCGGCGACGATCCGGTCGGGGACGTCGGCGACGATCGCGGCGGCGAGCGCGAGCAGAAACGCGCCGGTTCCCGCGAGGACGGCCGCGTTCGCCCGTGCGCCCCGATCGTCCGTGTCGGCGACTCCGTAGAGCCGGCGCAGTCGGCTTCCGGACGGCAGGCTCGCGAGAGCGACGATACAGAGCGCGACACCGAGCGCGACGAGGAGGGCGGGGGCGACGTCGGCGGAACTCATCGGTGGACGGGTGTCGTTGGGAACGCTATCGTCTTCACTTCACCCCGTCGCGCGTGCGGTGCGTCACTGGAGCGCGTCCACGTCGGTGGCGACGATGGTCTCGTCGCCCGCGGGACCGCGTCGCGTCTCCCGCGGCTCGAAGCCGTACGACGCGAAGAACTCCTGTGCGCCCGGGCTGTCGGTCGGGACGCTCGCACGGAGGGTGTCGACGCCGCGGTCGATCACCGAGGACGCGACCCGAGAGAGCAGGTCGTCCGCAACGCCTTCGCCGGCGTGGGTCGGGTGGACCCAGAGGGCGAGCAGCTCGGCCTCCGTCCCCTCCGTGTCGGGGTGTGCGATGGCGACGCCGACGGGGCCGTCGTCGTCTTCCATCAGGAACGACCACTCCGCCTCCGCGGCCGCCTCGCGGACGCCGGCGGCGGACACGTCGAGAAGCGGGGATCCGATATCGTCGAAGACGGTCGCCTCTCGGGCTCGCGAGACGGCCGTCCGTAGCGCCTCCGCGTCGTCGGGCCGGGCCGCCCGAACATGCATACGTGACCATGGGGAAAGCGATCACCTATAGGTTTCGGGATGTCACTGTACCCCACACAGATACTCGACGAACAGCCGATCGGCTGGCCGCTCACTCACAGAGACGCGGCGTTCGATCGATTTCGACCCCGACGGCCACGCGGTTCGTGCGTCGACCAGCGTCCGCTTACGACACCGGTTCGATCCCGATCGTGACCGTGACCCCTTCGACCTCCCACTCCTCCGTGAGTCCCTCCTCTCCCGCCGCCTCGCTCGGGTCGTCGAGCCACGCGTCGGCTCGGACTTCGCCGGCGATCAGGTCGGCGTGGTCGTCGACGAACCCGGCGACGCGGTCATCGTCGACGGCCACGCCGACGCGGATCCGCGCTTCGACGTCCAGATCGAGGTCCTTTCGCATCTCCTGAATCCGACGGATCACGTCGCGGGCGTACCCCTCGGACTCGATCGCCGGCGTCAGCGACGTGTCGACGTACACGGCCCCGCCGTCGAACTCGACGCCGGTGACGTTCTCCGGCGGCTCGGCGACGTACTCGACCATCGCGTCGTCGAGGTCGACGGGATCGTCGTCGACCGTGACGTCGCCGGCCTCGACGGCCTCGCGAGTCGCCCCCTGCACCGCTTCCATCACTTCCTGGGCGTCGCCGCCGAAGGCGGGACCGATCTCGCTCATCTGCGGCTCCGCGGTCTCGACCAGTTCGTCGAACGCGTCGGTGACGCGAACCTCGCGGGCGTTGACGCGGTCGGCGATGAGGTCTGCGAGCCGCTCGACGGCGGCGGCGACCTCCTCGTCGTCGGTCTCGACGACTACGCGCGGCACGGGCCACCGGAGCTTGCGACCGGCCTGCTGGCGGGCGTTGGCGGCGGCCTCTTCGACGTCGCGGAGGACCGCCACGTCGCGTTCGAGGTCGGGGTCGCGCAGGTCGTCGTCGGGCTCCGGATACGCGAGCTGGTGGACCGTGGTCGCCCCGCCGTCGAGCGTCTGGTACATCCGCTCCGTGAGGTAGGGAGCGATCGGCGCGAGCAGTCGGATCACCTCGTCGAGGACCGTCGCGAGGGTCGCGTACGCCCCGCGCTTCGAGGCGGAGTCGGCCTCCTCCCACATCCGGTCGCGGACGGCCTTCACGTAGAATCGAGAGACGTCCTGCGTGACGAACTCGATCACGGCGTTGACGGCGTCGCTGACGCGGTAGTCGTCCCACGCCTCGGTGACCTCCGTCTCGACCGACTGAAGCCGAGAGAGCACCCACCGGTCGACGAGTTCGAGGTCGCCGTCCGACAGGTCCGGCTCGGCCGGGTCGTACCCGTCGAGATCCATGTATTCGAGCGGGAACCGGAACACGTTCCAGAGGATGTTGAGTTTCCCCTGGATCTCGCCGAGCCCGTCCCACTCGAACGCGAGGTCGACCCCCTGTTGGTCGTGACTGAGCAGGTAGGTCCGCAGCGGGTCGCGACCGGCGCGCGCTATCGCCTCCTCGGGCGTGACGATGTTGCCGACGGACTTGGACATCTTCCGGCCGTCTTCGTCGTTGGCGAACCCGTGCATTATCACCTCCTCGTAGGGGACCTCGCCGACCGCGGCGGTCCCCATCCCGAGCTGGGACCAGAACCAGCCGCGGGTCTGGTCGTGCGCCTCGATGATCAGGTCCGCGGGCCACAGCTCGTCGTGAGCGGCCTCGTCGCTCGGGTAGCCGAGCGTGCCCCACGTGGCGACAGAGGAGTCCAGCCACACGTCGAAGACGTCCTCGACGCGGCGGTACGTCGTACCGTCCTCGACGATCGTGAGGTCGTCGACCGAGGGACGGTGGAGGTCGATCGCGTCGGGGTCGACGTCTTCTTCCACCCGCTCTGACAGCTCCTCGCGGGTGCCGACCACGATCATGTCCTCGTCGAGGTGGTCCGGGTCCGCGTCCTCGGGCACCCAGATCGGGATCGGAATTCCCCAGTACCGCTGGCGGGAGACGTTCCAGTCGGGGGCGTCCTCGATGAAGTCGCGGAAGCGGTTGTCTCGGGCCCACTGAGGGTGCCACTCCGACGCCTCCATGTTGTCGAGGAGGTCGTCTTTCACGTCCGTGATGGAGATGAACCACTGGTCGGTGACGAGCTGGATGATCCCGGTGTCACACCGCCAGCAGTGGCCGTAGCTGTGCTCGACGGTCCCGTGCGCGAGCATGTGACCGTCGGCGACGAGGTCGTCGATGATGTCGCCGTTGGCGTCGCGGACGAACTCCCCGGCGTACTCGCCTGCGGCCTCGGAGAACTCTCCGTTCGGCCCGACGGGACAGTAGACGTCGAGTCCGAGCTCCGTGCCGCGATGGAAGTCCTCCTCCCCGTGGCCGGGCGCGGAGTGGACGAGTCCGGTCCGGTCGGCCTCGACGTAGTCTGCGGCGTACACCTGCCCCGCGCCCTCGAAGTCGGGGTACTCGGCGACGTGGTCGGCGAGCGGATGGTCGTACGCCCAGCCGACGAGGTCGCTCCCCGAGAGCTCCGCCTCGATCTCGTAGTCCTCGTAGCGCCCCTCACCGAGCACGTCTTCGACGCACTCTTCGGCGACGTAGAGCAGCTCCTCCTCGCCGTTCTTCTCCGCGCGAACCGCGTTGTACGCGAGGTCTTCGTCGACCGCGACGAAGGTGTTCGCCGGGATGGTCCACGGCGTCGTCGTCCAGATGACGAGGCTCCCCTCGCGGTCGGCCAGGGGGAACTTCACGTAGATGGAGGGGTCCTCGACGTCCTCGTACTCGACCTCGTTGTTCGCGAGGCCGGTCTCACACCGCGGGCACTGCGAGATGGAGCGTTTCCCCTGCTCGACGAGTCCCTTGTCTGCGACCTCCGAGAACGCCCACCACGCGGCTTCCATGTACTCGGGCGAGACCGTCTCGTACGGGTCCTCCCAGTCCATCCACACGCCGATCGACTTGAAGTCCTCGTCCATCGCCGCGCGGTTCTCTAAGGCGAACTCCTTACACCGCTCGATGAACGGTTCCATCCCGTACTCCTCGATGTCGCGTTTGTTCTCGAAGCCGAGCTCCTCCTCGACTTTCACCTCGATCGGGAGCCCGTGCATGTCGTAGCCCGGTCGGTCGGTGACGCGATGGCCGGTCATCCGCTTGTGGCGGATGACGGCGTCTTTCAGCGTCTTGTTCCACGCCGTCCCGAGGTGCATCTGACCGGAGGTGTACGGCGGTCCGTCGACGAAGAAGAACGGCGGGTCGTCGGCGTGCGCCTCCTTGGCCGCCTCGTAGGCGTCGGCGTCGTCCCAGTACTCGTCGACCGCCGACTCGACGTCGGCGGGCGTGTACTGGTCGTCGATATCGTCCATACGGATCGGTCTTGGCGCGGATATTTGAATACGGCGGAGTCACGCACCGGCGTGGTGTCGCGTATCACGGGTCGTGTATCGCGACCACGTGGCTCCGGAAGGGCCAAGTCCGGCGGATGCGTATCGTACGCATGGAACTCGACGAGACGGACCGCGCCATCCTCCGAATCCTTCAGGCGGATGCACGAACGCCGTTCTCCGAGGTCGCACGCCGCATCGACATGTCCAGTGCGACGGTCCACGACCGGGTGGGTCGCATGGAGGAGGCGGGAGTCATCGAGGGATACCACGCGTCGGTCGACCCCGAGGCGGTCGGGTACGGCGTGAGCGCGTTCGTCGGGCTCCGGGTCGAACAGGGGCGCGAGGAGAACGCGATCGACGGACTTCGCGACGTGGACGAGGTCCGCGAGATCCACCTGACGACCGGCGAGTGGGACGTGCTCCTCCGCGTCGTCGCCGCCGACACCGGGAGCCTCCGAGAACTGATGTTCGACCGGATAGCGGAGATGGACGGCTTCTCGCGGTCACAGACGATGATCATCCTCGAAACGAACTACGAGGAAGACGGTCCTCCGGTCTGACGTCGGGACTCGCCGGCGGTCGAGTCAACGAACGCTGGCGTCGCGTTCGATGACCTCGACCCGCGAACCCGAACGCGACGGCCGGAACACGTCAACACGGGACGACGCCCGCGCTCGATCGGAACGGCGAGCCGCTGTCCCGGTATTCCGTCTCGTCTATCGACCCGCTGAACATCGGGAGGCGGAGTTCGTAGGTATATAGGATGTCGAACGCCGCGAACGGGTCGACGCCGTCCGCGATCGCCTCTCGCGCGGTGAGTCTGACGCCGGCGGCGAGCGTCACGATCGAGTCGTCTTCTAACGTGCCGGCCGCCTCGATTCCGAACTCGTTGCCGACCGCCGGGTCCGTCAACACGGAGAGGTGGACGAGCGCGTCCAGCGTCGCCCCCGTCTCACCTATCGAGATGGGATATCCGTCGCCGGTGAAACACGCCGTCATCGGCTCGACCGAGCCGTCGCTCGGGTCGCCGGGGAGCCCGTCGTCTGCCGCCTGAGCCGGCCCCGTGAGGGCCGCGCCGCTCACAGCCCCCGGAGCCGCGAGGAGCAGCGCGACCGCGACGACGACGCGGAGCCGATCCGGACGCTTCATCGGCGGGTCGTACGACGGCCGGGGGTAAAACATCGCCGGACGGAGTCTCTACGATGATAATCGGCGGCCTCGACGGGACCGAACGCGCTCACCCGTCGCCGAGGAGTCCGTCGACGAGGAGGTCGGCGGAGGCGACGTTCGTCGCCAGCGGGACGTCTTTCACGTCGCACACGCGCAACAGCGCCGAGATGTCCGGCTCGTGTGCCTGCGCGGTGAGCGGGTCCCTGAGGAACACGACGCCGTCTACGGTCCCGTCCGCGATCATCCCGCCGATCTGGAGGTCGCCGCCGTACGGACCCGAGGCCTGTCGATTCACCGCGAGGCCCGTCTCGTCTGCGATCCGCTTTCCCGTCGTCCCGGTCGTCACCAGTTCACACTCTCCGAGGGCGTCAGCGTGAGCGGTGACGAACGCGACCATCTCGTCTTTCAGTTCGTCGTGGGCGATGAGCGCAATGCGCATACCACAGACCGCACGTTCCGTCGATATATAATCCCCCGGCCCGGCCGAGCGAAACCGGGGGAATCGGGCGCTCCGGTGTGCTCACTCGGACCGGAGCCACCCGAGCGTGTCGCCGATCTCGAACGCGTCGTCTTCGTCCACGACGATCTCGTCGAGGGTTCCCGCGACGGGCGCGTGGATATCGACGCTCACCTTCTCCACTTGTATCTCACAGACGGTATCGCCGGCCTGCACCGACCGCCCCTCGCGGGCGAACCAGTCGACGACGATCCCCTCGGTCTCGTCGACGTCCTCCTCCCAGTCGCCGGCGGCGCGAACCGCGACCCGCATCCCGGATCCGCCGTCGGTCACGCGTCTCCGGTCGGTCATTCTCCCGAGACGACCTCGCGGACGCTCGCTTCGATGTCCGTGGCGTCCGGGATGACCTCGTTCTCCATGGGGCGAGCGTACGGGATCGGGACGTCGGGGACGGCGACCCGCTCGACGGCGTCGAGCGCGTCGAGGTCGCCGTCGGCGACGCTCGCGATGATCTCTCCGGTCACGCCGAACGACCGGTAGTCCTCGTCGACGACGACGAGCCGTCCGGTCTTCCGGACGGACTCGAGTATCGTCTCCGTATCGAGGGGAACGAGCGTGCGGAGGTCGATGACCTCCGCGTCGATACCGCCCGCCGCGAGCGACTCCGCCGCGTCGAGCGCCCGGTGGACGTGGAGACCGAGCGTGACGACGGTGACGTCTGCTCCCTCGCGTTTGACGTCCGCCGACCCGAAGGGGATCGTGTAGTCCGTCTCCGGGACGGGCGTCTTCGGCCCGTCCGGGGCCGGCATCCAGCCGATACCCATCAGCCGCTTGTGGAACAGGTACATGACCGGGTCGTCGTCGCGGATCGCGTTGTGCATCAGCCCCTTCGCGTCGTACGCCGTCGACGGAACGACGACCTTCAGCCCCGGCACGTGCGCGAACGTCCCGTACAGCGTCTGTGAGTGCTGGGCGGCGTCGTTGTACGTTCCGCCGACGGCGGCCGTGAGAACGAGCGGGACGTTCACGTTCCCCCCGCTCATGTAGGTGTTCTTCGCGAGCTGGTTGTAGATCTGGTCCATCGCGACCCCGAAGAAGTCCACGAACATCAGCTCCGCTATGGGTCGCATCCCCTCTTGGGCGGCGCCGACGGCGGCCCCGAGGTACGCCGTCTCGCTTATCGGCACGTCCATGATCCGGTCGCGGCCGAACTCGTCGAGGAGCCCTTGGGTGCTGTCGAAGATACCGCCGTAGTCGGCTACGTCTTCGCCCATGTAGAAGACCTCCTCGTTCGCGCGCATCTCGTGGGCGATCGACTCCACCATCGCTCGGCTCATCGTCAGCTCGCGGTCGACCGCGTCGTCCGCGTCGCTCATCGGTCGTCACCTCCTGCGAGATCGAAGTCGGGCTCCTCCGTCGTCACGCCCGACGGCGGGTTGACGAACACGTCGTCGTAAGCGTCCTCGGGAGCCGGCTGCGGCTGCTCTTTCGCCCACGCGATCGCCTCCTCGACCCGCTCTTCCGCGTCGCCGCGAATCGCCGAGAGGTCGTCGTCGCCGAGGCCGTGGTCGCGGAGCGTCGATTCGAGCCTGTCGATCGAGTCGCGAGCGAGCGCCGCCTCCTCGTCGTCGTCGGGGCGGTACGTCTGTGGATCGCCCATGAAGTGGCCCATCCGGCGGTGGACCTGCACCTCCAAGAGGGTCGGTCCGTTCTGGTCGCGCGCGCGGCCGATCGCCTCCCCGGCCGCCTCGTAGACGGCGAGGGCGTCGTCGCGGTCGACGCGGAAGCCGGGCATGTCGAATCCGGCCGCCCTGTCCGAGCCGTTCTCCACGTCGGTGACGCGCTCTTTCGGCATGCTTATCGCCCAGTCGTTGTCCTCCACGACGAACACGACCGGCAGGTCGTGAACGCTCGCGAAGTTCAGCGATTCGAGGAACGCTCCCTGATCGATCGCGCCCTCGCCGAGGAACGCGACCGCCACGGAGTCCTCGTTTCGCTTCTTCGCCGCCAGCGCCGCCCCGGCGGCCGGCGGACACCCCTCGGCGATGATCCCGCTACAGGCGAAGTTCACGTCGGGGTCGAACAGGTGCATGTGACCGCCTTTCCCCTTGCCGAGTCCCGTCTTCCGTCCGAATATCTCTGCGGTCATCCGC
Organism: Halorubrum salinum; assembly: GCF_024494575.1. Taxonomy (GTDB): domain Archaea; phylum Halobacteriota; class Halobacteria; order Halobacteriales; family Haloferacaceae; genus Halorubrum; species Halorubrum salinum. The sequence continues at coordinate 358,045 of NZ_JANHDO010000003.1, read as the reverse complement.
TTCAGGTCCACGCCCTTCGCGATCGCGACGTGGTGTGGTCGGTGCGGCGCGGTCACGGTGTCGTCCGCTCGGAGGTGGTGACAAACGCCGACGGCCGCCGCCTCCTGTCCCGCCGCGAGGTGGAGTTCTCCGGGGATCGGTCCCGCCGAGATGTCGAACGCCGGCTGTTTCCCCTCCAGATACTCCTCCTGTAAGCGCTCCTCGTAGTGGCGCGCCGTGACCATGTCGGCGTACAACTCCCGCATCCTGCCCAGTGATACCATGACACGGTATCGTACACGATCGATGATAGTGTTTCCGGCGGCAGTCGGACGTCCGGAACTGTCCCGCTGCGATATCGGACGCCGTCGAAACCTTTTCTAATAACCCGGAGTTATCCGTCGGTATGGAACTTCCGACGCCACAGGACCTCCGCGAGCGCCGAACGGACCTCGAGTTGACACAGAGTGAACTCGCGGAGGCGGCCGACGTCTCACAGCCGCTCATCGCGCGGATCGAGGGCGGTGACGTCGACCCGCGGCTCTCGACGCTGCGTCGGATCGTCAACGCGCTCCACGCGGCCGAAGGCGAGGTCGTCCGCGCGACCGACCTGATGAACGAGACGGTCATCAGCGTCGCGCCCGACGACGCGGTTCGTGAGGCGGTCGAACTGATGGAAGCGGAGGCGTACTCGCAGTTACCGGTCCTCCAGAACGGGGTGCCGGTCGGGTCGATCAGCCAAGGCGACGTGATCCACGCCGGCGACAACGTCGGGGAGCACCCGGTCAGCGAGGTGATGAGCGAGTCGTTCCCCACCGTCGCGCCGAGCGCGACGGTCGACGAGGTCCGGAACCTCCTCGACCACTACAAGGCCGTGATGGTCACCGACGGGGGCGAGACGGTCGGCATCATCACGGAGGCCGACATCGCGGCACACCTGTCCTAGCGCGCGTTTCTGACGCGTGCGCGTCCGCTGAAGCTACTCCCGTCCCTCGGAGAGCTTCTCCCAGATCTCCGTACATCCCGCGCCGTCTTCGAGGTCGTCGAGGTGGCTCGCGTCGCCGTCCGCCGGTCGCGGACCGTCGTCGGCGTCGTCGCTCGGGGCCGCGCCGTGTTCGGTCTCGGACTCCGACTCGTCCGTCGACGGCGGTGCGGTGTCGAGCGTCATCGGCCCTCTCCGTCTGCGTCGCGCTCGAACAGCTCCGGTGCCACGTCCGCGGACGCGTGCTCTCTGTGCTCCGCACTCGCCGGAACGGCGGAGGGCGCTTTCGATCCGGTAGTCGGGTCGGTCATCGATATGGTCCACGGCCCACCGGGCCATAAGCGGCCGTTCAGGAGTAATTCGCACCACTACTCGGGGATACCGGAACCGGTGTCCGGTACTCGTGACGACGGCGCGGCGACCGTTCGCGCCTCAGTCCGGCGATTTCGCCTGTTCGAGGCGTCACGGAAACGCCGGCCGTTTGCACGCACCGACACGCATTGACGGCCTCGCGCCTAATTCGACCCGTGACAACTCGCCTGCGAGTCCTCGACGACGGGGCGTGGATCTCCGTCGACGACCACCGAGAAGTGCGCGTTAGCGAACTGTGGCGGCTCGACACCGACGAATTCTGTGGCTGCGATCTCGCCGATCTGGTCGTCGAGAACTTCCAGACCGTCGGCGTCGACGGGTCGACCGTCGAGGTCCGCGTGTACGGACAGTGTATCGCCTGCGGCGCGTCCGGAACGACCGGCTGGATACCCGTCGGACGGATTCGCGACGGTTCCTTCGCCGCAATCGATCGGTCCGCTATCAGACGGCCACGCCCCGAGACGAACCAGTAACAGTTGCCGCTTCGGGGCAGCACCGGGGAAGGTTGACTCGACGCAGTCGCCTATGTGATGGGGGCGTGTAGGCGATATCGATGCCAACGGACGTCGAAAACTGGAAGTCGGAGGTCTACGGGTCGGAGATCCGAGACCACCTGTTCGAGTTCGCCGAACGGGGGTTCGACTCGATCCCCGACGACGAGCGGGACGCGTGGTTCGAGCGGTTCAAGTGGTGGGGCCTGTACCACCAGCGGAACGGACAGGAAGGGTACTTCATGATGCGGATCGGGACGCCGAACGGCGTGCTCGAACCGGGGCAGCTCCGCGTCGTCGGTGAGATAGCCGACGAGTACGCCCGGGGTCCGGGAACGAACCCGATCTTCGGCGACGCGTACGCCGACTTCACCACCCGCCAGTCGATCCAGCTCCACTGGATCGAACTCTCGGACGTGCCCGCCATCTTCGAGAAGCTCGAAGCGAACGGGCTCTCGACTCAGCAGGCCTGTGGCGACTCGTGGCGGAACATCGTCGGCAACCCCGTGGCCGGCAAGGACGCCCAAGAGGTCATCGACGCGTGGCCCGTGATCCGCGACCTCAACGAGACGTTCAAGGGGAACGACGACCACTCGAACCTCCCGCGGAAGTGGAAGGTGTCGGTGACCGGCTCCGCCGACGGTTCGGGTCAGGGCGACATCAACGACCTCGCCTTCGAGCCCGCGTACAAGGAGGTCGACGGCGAGGACGTCGTCGGATTCAACGTCCGCGTCGGCGGCGGCCTCTCGCGCAACGAGCCGCGGCTCGCCCGCGACATCGACGTCTGGGTCTCGCCCGAGCGCGTCTCCGACGTGGCCGGCGGGCTCTCGGCGCTGTTCCGAGACAACGGCGACCGCGAGGACCGCTACAACGCTCGGATCAAGTTCCTCGTCGACGAGTGGGGAGCCGAGAGGGTCCGCGAGACGCTCCAAGAGGAGTACGTCGACTTCGATCTGCACACCGCCGGCCGCGACGTCCGCGAGGAGTACACGTACAACACGGGCGCTGGCGAGCGGAACGATCTCATCGGAATCCACGACCAGAAGGACGGGACGAACTTCGTCGGCCTGAACGTCCTCGTCGGGCGGATGGGTGCCGAAGACGTCCTCGAACTCGCGGACGTCGCCGAGGAGTACGGCTCCGGCGAGGTGCGTCTCTCACAGCGCCAGAACGTCATCGTGACCGACGTGCCGGACGACGCGATCGACGACCTGCTCGACGAGCCGATATTGGAGCACTACTCGCCGTCGCCGTCGCCGTTCATGCGCGGCTCCGTCGCGTGTACCGGCACCGAGTACTGCTCGCTGTCCATCGTCGAGACGAAGAACCGACAGGTCCGGTACGCCCGGTGGCTCAAGGAGAACGTCGAACTGCCCGACGACGTCGACCAGTTCCACATCCACCTCTCGGGCTGTACGGCCTCCTGCGCGCAGCCGCAGATCGCCGACGTGAGCCTCCGCGGCATGAAGACGCGTAAGGACGGCGAGCCCGTGGAGGCGCTCGACGTCGGTCTCGGCGGCGGCCTCGGCGCTGAGCCGCAGTTCGCCCGGTGGGTAACCCAGCGCGTCCCGGCCGACGAGGTCCCGGGCGCGATCGCGAACCTGATCGACACCTTCGCCGCCGAGCGCGAGGAGGGCGAGTCGTTCCGGGCGTTCGTCGCCCGCCACGACGACGACGAACTGGACGCGTTCGTCGACCCCGAGGAGACCGACTACGACGACCCCATGATGCACAACACGAAGCGGACGTGGTACCCGTACGCCGAGGACGACTCGCTCGATTCGGCGCCACCCGCGCCGGCGGACGACTGATGATGGCCGACAGGCTGCTTCGGGTGAACGCGTACACCACTCTCGATCTGGTCGACGGCCGCGCCCGCGGCCACGAGTTCGAGGCGGACGCGCCGGGCGTGGTAAACGTCACGGCCCCGCGGGAGGACCCGGAGCACGTGACGCTACAGGTCGAACTCGACGGGACGGACACCGACGCGCTCGCGCCGCACGCCGACGAGATCGACCTCTCGCCGGCGCAGGCGCGGACGCTCGGCGACGCGCTGGAGTCGACCGCCGATCGCGTCGAGGCGGCGCGAGCCGATTCGTCCGCCGACGGCGACGCCGACCGGTAGCGGGGCGTTCCGTCGGTTTCTCACCGCGCTACAGCTCACGCTCGTCGACGAAGACGCTCTCGTGAAGCGACTCACAGACCACGTCGGCGAGCGTGCGCAGGTTCTCCGCGTCCTCTCGGTTGTACGAGACGAGCGTGTCGAGTGCGTCCTCGTCGCCGCGCTCGTACTCGCGCCACAGCCGGACCGCGTCGCGCCCGGAGATGTCCGGCCGGTCGCGCTCGATACCGAGCTGCTTCTCGATGGGTTTCAGTCCGCCCGAGAGCCCGATCCGCTTCGCCGGGTACATCAGGTCGAGGTGCGGCGTGTCGACCTCGATATCGAATGAACTCTCTAAGAACGGAACGTCGAAGCGAGCCCCGTTGAACGTCGCGAGCAGGCTGGCGTCGCGGAACTCCGCGGCGATCGCCTCGGCTGTGAGGTCCTCGCCGGCGACGAGCGTCGTCGTCTCGCCGTCGCGGTGGAAGCTCACCGTGGTGACCCGGTCGCGGTGCTCGTCGAGCCCCGTGGTCTCGATGTCGAAGAAACACGTCTCCGACCGGAAGTTCTCGTAAAGCCGCCAGCGCTCCCCGCTCGGGAACGCGCGGTCGAAGTAGGCGGCGTCGCCGTCGTCGAGCCGGGTCAGCGCCTCGGCGATGAACGACTCGATCCGCGTTGCGGTCGCGTCCCCGACGCCTGCGACCCCGACGCCGGGATCGAACGCCTCCCACGTCGTGACCCCGGACCGCCAGAGCCGGCGCTCCGTCGTCTCGCCGACGCCCTCGACCGGGATGAAGCTGTTCTCGATGCGCATACCCGACCGCGGCGTCGCGCCGGTAAAAAGCCGACGGGAGCGAGAGCGCCGACAGTTCATAAACGAGGCGCCGAAGGCCATACCAAGCGCGATAGCGCACGGCCGTCATCGACCGGCGCGCCGCCGAGCGGCCGCTTACGAGCGGGCGCGAGGGGCTCGCGAGGGAGGCGCCGGGCGGACGTGAGACGGTTCGCGTCCGCCGGACGCCGAGGCTGGGGAGGGACGAGGGCGGCGCTCGGCCGACCGCCCCGTGCCGACCCGCGTCGGCCGGTCGAACCGTCCTGTCCCGCTTCGCATTTAACTACTCGCCGCACGAATCACCGACAGAATGTGCGGCCGCTACACCCTGTTCACGCCCGCCGCCGACCTCGAAGCGCGGTTCGACGCCGACTTCGGTGGCCACGAGCCGAGCTACAACTGCGCGCCCGGCCAGTCGCTCCCGGTGATCACCGGCGAGGACCCTGCGGCCGCGACGCGGATGGAGTGGGGGCTCACCCCGCGCTGGGCCGACGAGTCGTTCGATCTGATAAACGCCCGCGCGGAGACCGTCCGCGAGAAGCGGAGCTTCGCCGACGCCTTCGAGCGCCGGCGGTGTCTGGTGCCCGCGGACGGGTTCTACGAGTGGGTCGAGCGCCCCGACGACTCCGCCGGACGCTCGTCCGGAAAACGGCCGTACCGGGTCGCCTTCGCGGACGATCGGCCGTTCGCGATGGCGGGGATCTACGAGCGGTGGGAACCGCCCGAGCCGGAGACGACCCAGACCGGGCTCGACGCTTTCGGCGACGCGAGAAACGGGGCCGACGACGGGGGTGACGCGGTCGACGACGGGAGCGGCGGCGACGTGGTCGAGACGTTCGCGGTCCTCACGACCGAGCCGAACGACCTCGTCGCCGACCTCCACCACCGGATGGCCGTCATCCTCGGCCCGGACGAGGAGGAGGCGTGGCTCCGGGGCGACTCCGCCGAGGCCGCCGACCTGTTGGACCCGTATCCCGCCGACGACATGACCGCCCACCCGGTGTCGACGCGGGTGAACTCGCCCGCGGTCGACGCGCCGGAGCTGATCGAGCCGGTCGGCGCGGAGTGATAGCGCGGAGTGACGGCGACGAGCCGGACGCCACGCTGACGCGCCCGGGACCGCCCGACGCCCTGCTGACGCGCCCGGGACCGCCCGACTCTCCCGCGTCGTCGACCTCGCGGAGGAACGTTTTTGACTCTCGTCACGGTAGTTGGTCGCGTTATGCCACTCCCCCTCCAAGGCATTCCCGTCGGTCCGGAACTGTTCGTTCTGCTCGTGGTTCCCGTGTTTTTCGCCCTCGTGGCGGTGATCGTCTCGGCGCTCATCTATCGCGACGCGAAGCGTCGCGACAGCGGACACGCGATAGCGTGGACAGTCGGCGCGTTCTTCGGCGGTCTGATCGTCTGGGTCCTCTACTTCGTCGTCCGGGACGAGATCGGTCGGAGCGGCTCGGCGACAGGAAGCGGACTCTGACCGCGTTCGCGGACTCAGCTTCGTTCGCGGACCCCCTGCGTTCGCGGACTCGCTGCGCCGGATCCCCACGGATCTGGAGCCGTCAGGGCGCGACGAGGTCGACGACCGTCTCGTCGTCGACGACCACGTTGTATGCGCCCTCGTCGTCGTTCCAGAGGACGAGCCCGTTCTCGACGAAGACGACCGCGCCGTAGCCGGCCTCGCGGAGGTCGCGGTTCAACGCCGTCTCCCGGGTGCAGACGAGGTAGTGGTCGACCGTCTGTGATCCGTCACCGACGAGGTACAGCGCGTTGTCGCCGCCGCTGAGGTCGTGGCTGAGCTTCACCGCGAGCAGGTTCACCCGGTCCGTGACGTGCGACTCGGAGTCGGCCATGGGCGCGCACCGGTCCGCGCTCGCGCGCACGTCCACCCGCCGTCTCCCGTCCGGTCTGAGGATCGCGTACGCGAACTGCACGTCGACGTTGACGAACTCGCCGGGCTCGTCTCCCGCCTCGCGCGCGGCCGCCTCGTCGAGCCGGCGCTGGAACGGCGGCACGTCGAGGTCGGACGCGACGTCGAACGACCACCCGCCGTCGGCGGGCGTCGCGTCCGGCCACAGGCGGAGCGTCGGCGCGTACACGGACACGCCGGATTCGGGGGTCGCGACCGCGCGCTCGACCTCCCGGAGCCCCATCGCGGTGTTGCGGTCGGCGGGCGCGAACGCGACGACGCTCCCGTCGGCCGCGAGCCGGTCGAGCGCGGCCTCGACGACCGCGACCGGGTCGTCCAACTCCGAGAGGACGTTGCCGAACACGATCAGGTCGAACTCCTCGTCGCTGTCATCGGTGCCGGCCGCTTCGTCTGCGTCGCCCGCGTCGTCGGCGTTGTCTACGTCGTCTGCGCCGTCGGCTCCGCCCTCGGTCCCCAGGAATTCCTCCGCCGTCGTCCGATGGATCGTCGACCGGAAGTTGCGCCCCGTCTCGTCGAGCATGTGGTCCAGCACGTCGGCGGCCGCGCTCGGCTCCACCGCGTGGTAGTCGACGACGGCGTCGTCCGGCAGGTAGTCGTGGAGTCCGAGCGCCGGGCCGCCGACGCCCGCGCCCACGTCGAGGACTCGGAGCGTCCGGTCGATAAGGCCGTTCTCCGCGAGGTCGTCGAGCACGTAGCCGACCGTCGCGTAGTACGCCGGCAGGTGATACGTGGCGTAGCCGAGCGCGGCGACGCGGTCGTAGGCCACGTCGTTCTCGTAGAGGTAATCCGTCTTCAGCCGCCGGACGGTTTCCCGAAGTCGATCGCCGGACTCCCCGCGGTGCCAGTTCGCGCCGAACTCGCCGACCAGGAGGTCTTCGAGCGCGAACGAGTACGCGTCCGGGAGCGCCGTCGGCGACCAACTCGGAGCCGGGATCGGTCCCGCTTCCACGGGTTCGAAGGTTCCGTCGTCGCGTTCGCGGAGCCGGAGGTCGAACGCTTCTTCGCGGAGCGTCTCGCGGACGACCGCCGGATGCGGCGTCCCCTCCACGTACTCCGCGATCTCGTCGGGGTCGATCGGTCTGACGTTTCGCAGGTAGTTCGCGTTGTTCCGGACTGCCTCTCGGTCTATCATTGGTGTGTCGTCTCCGTCTCGGGTCCGCCTCGCTCTCCTCACTCGTGTCGCTCCCGCCCCTCGTGGTCGCCGCGGGCCGCCTCGTACAGGGACGCGAACGCCTCGCCGTCCGCGTCTGCGATCTCGCGGGCCGCCGCCGCGACCTCGTCCGCCCCGTCGAACGCGCGCTGGATCTCGGCGTACACCTCGGGCGCGCCCTCGGTCACCGTGTCCGCGACCTCGTCGAGCGCGGCCGAGACGGGCGTGTGAAACTCCTCGCGCACGTCGTCGCCAGCGAGTCGCCACGCCAGCACGGCCGCGTGCGCGCCCGCCTGAACCGTCTCCATCGCCTCGTCGTGTTCCGCGGGCGTCGTCTCGAACACGTCGTTGCCGCCCGCCGCGATAGCGGCGGAGATCCCCTCGACGACGGGACCGTCGGCGTCGATGACGGCGGCGACGTTGCCGGGAACGCGCGGCGGGGCGAAGAGCGGGTGGTAGCTCGCGCGTTCGAGCGCCGGCGCGTGCTCGCGCATCGCCGCGACCGCCTCCGTCATCTCGCCCGACACGTCCACCATCGCCCGCTCCGCGCGGGGCGCGTACGCCTCGACCGCGGCGGGAACCGCCGACATCGGCACCGCGAGACACACCGCGTCGTGTGTCGTGTCGCCGTCGGCCGGGACTACGTCGGCGTCGCGACTCTCGGCCGCGTCGGCGGCGACATCGGGATCGCGGTCCGCGAAGGCGACCGTCGCGTCGAGCGGCGACTCGTCGGCCCCGACCGTGTCGGCGATCCAGCGGCCGATCTCGCCCGCCCCGACGATCAGGAGGTCCATCTGTCGTCCGTACGGATGGCGCGGGTGCGGTAAAAAGGCTCGACTCGGGCGGCCGTTCGGTCAGGCGGGCCCGTCGACCGGGTCCCGCTCACTCCGAGACCGACCGGTCGGTCTCGAACAGCCCGCCGACTCCCCTCCCGGGCGCGATCGCTTTCACCGCCGGGAGCAGGGCGATCGCGATGGCGAGTTCGAGGCCGCCGACAGCGAGGAACGCCGGCGTGTACCCGAACAGGTCCGTGGTGCCGCCGCCGACGAGGAACCCCGTGAGGAAACCGAGCGAGCCGAACACGTTGAAAAGCCCCATCGCCGCGCCGCGCGCCTCCGGATCGACGAGGTCGGTGACGAGCGCCATCGTCGCCGGTGCCATGAACGCCCCGCAGACGCCGACGAGCACCATCAGGCCGGCCGCGACCGGGTATATCGGTGCGACACCGACACCGATCGTGACGACGCCGTACGCGAGCGACCCCGCGACGACCGGGAGGAATCTCCCGATCCGATCCGACAGCGACCCGAACGGGGCCTGCAACAGCGCGAACGGGACGAAAAACAGCGCGAGCGTCGCGCCCGCGCCCGCAGCCGAGAGGCCGAACGTCGTCGGGTCCTGGAAGTAGTACACACCGACCAGCGCGAAGAAGCCGGCGGTGAGCCGGTCGATGAATCCGAACGCGAGCGGAACCAACAGCCCGGGCGTCGACCGCGTCCGGTCGAGCACGGCACGGAAGCCGACGCCGGTCTCGTCCCCGTCGTCACCGGAGAGTCTCCCCTCGCCACCGTCCCCGCGCCGGGCTTCCGCGATCGCCTCCTCGTCGACCGTCGCCGCGACGGCCGCGGCGGCCGCGAGCACCGCCGCCCCGGCGTACACCGGATAGAAGGTGTTCATATCGGCGAGCGCGCCGCCGACGACGGACCCGATCGCCGCGCCGAGTCCGATAGCGAGCCCCGCGGTGCCCATGTTGCGACCGTTGCCGCCGCGCAGATCCATCAGCGAAGTGATCGCGAGCGAGAACGCCCCGATCGTGAGCGCGCCGCCGCCGACCCGGACGGCGAGGACCGCGTCGAAGCCGAGACCGAATCGGGGCAGCGCCGCGAGCGCGACGTAGGAGGCCGCGCCGCCGAGTGCCCCGACGACGACGAGCGGGAGCCGCCGACCGAGGGCGTCGCTCGCGGCCCCCCAGACGACCGCGAAGGCGACGAACGCGCCGAACTCCGCGACGAGGAACCACATTCCGGCGTCGATCCCGGCGGGCGCGCCGAGCGCGACCACGAGGTCGGGGACCCCCGGATACAAGAGCACCTGCGAGATCAACACCGCGAGTACGACCGCTCCGAGCCGGCGACGCGTCCCGCGGTCCGCCTCCGTCATGGGGTTATAACCGGCGCGCGCGCTCAAAAGGCCGACGCTCCGCGGTGGCCCGGGCGCGTGAGAGGCCTCGGACGCCTCGTACCGGCGTCAGCCCACACCGACGCCTGCGCTCGCGGATCGTATCGTTTACCTGCTAGCCGCACTGATACCTTGGATTTCGACACGAATATAATTATTAATCGATTATTAGTGCAGATACACTACCGTAGACGCAGTATTCCTTAAATAATGTGTACCACGAGTATTTATTCGCTCGTTGGGAACCGCCGCGTGAACATGAGCGATCGAATCGCCGTTCCGGTCGCGCTCGCGTCGCCCGCGGCCGACACCGCTCGATCGGATCGCGGAGGAGACGACCGGCGTCGCGCCGCCGGCGACGGAGGGTCGCGGCGATGAGTGACCGCGGACCGTCGGCGTTCGAGTCCGACGCGCTCGACGAGCGGGCGGCGTCTGGCACCCGGGGCTCCCGGTCGTCGGACGGGCTCGACGCCGGACCGCGCCCGGGGGAGTCGGGTGACGACGCGGACGCGCCCCTCGACGCGGCGGACCCCGCGGCAGAGCGTGAGCGCGTCTGTGCGTTCATCGAGCGGACGGTCGAAGACGCGGCCGCAGACGGCGTCGTCGTCGCCATGAGCGGCGGGCTCGACTCCACCGTGACGGCGGCGCTGGCCGTCGAGGCGCTCGGCTCCGAGAACGTGTACGGGCTGATACTCCCGTGTAACAAGATCGGGGCACCGCACGCGAGGGACGCGGAGGCCCTCGCGGACGCGCTCGGGATCGACCACGACACGGTCCACCTCCAGCCGCTCTTCGCGCAGTTCGGCGCGGTCGCGCCGGAGCGGTTCGACCTCCACGACGACCCGGTCCGCTCCGGCAACGCGATCGCGCGGCTCCGGATGACGATTGCGTACCTCGCCGCGAACGCGACGGGCCGGCTCGTCTGCGGCACGAGCAACCGGAGCGAGCGGCTGCTCGGCTACCTCACGAAGTACGGCGACGGCGCGGCCGACCTCCTGCCGCTCGGTCACCTGTACAAGACGGACGTCCGCGCGCTCGCGGCCGAGATCGACGTGCCGCAGTTCGTCGTCGAGAAGCCGCCGACGGCGGGGTTCCTCCCCGGACAGCGGGATGAGGAGGACCTCGGTGCGCCCTACGAGACGATCGACCGCGTGCTCCGTCTCGGGGTCGACCGAGGCCTCGATCCGGAGGCGATCGCGGAGCGTCTGGACTCGACGGACTGCGTCGACGCGGCGACGGTCGCCGACCTGCTCGCGCGACACCGCGCGACCGCGCACAAGCGCGGACCGCCGTCGATACCGACGGATCCCGATGAGTGACATGAGTGACCCCCGCGGGCGGCGACCCGCCGACCCGGGACCGCCGGGTCGGGTCCGACCGGCCGCCGGAAACGCTACGTTGAAGTGTCGCGGTCGGGTACCGGCGAGTGCGCACCGTTGGTCCAGTGGTAGGACATTAGCTTCCCAAGCTAATAGCCCGGGTTCAATTCCCGGACGGTGCACTTCTCGAACGTAGTGAGAGAAATCACCGTCCGGGAATTGAACCCTGAAAGCCGCAGCCCGGAACGGCCGACCGGAGCGAGGTCGCACGCTCGGACCGGCTTCCTCTGGTTCGATTCCCGGACGGTGCACTCTTTTCAGCCGCGCCCCGTCCGTTGTCCCGTTCGCTCCGCTCACCTGACTCCCGGACGGTGCGCTCCTCGAACGAACTGAGCCGACTGAGAGAAATCTCCGAGCGCGGGGTTTCAGGCCGACTCGGCGGCGGAGAGGACGGCCTCGTAGTCCGGCTCGTTGGTGGGGTCGTCGGCGACCCAGCTGTAGACGACCTCGCCGCCGTCGTCGATGACGAACACGGCCCGGTTCGCGATGCCGTGCAGCCCGAGGTCGGCGATGTCCATCTCAAGGCCGTACGCGCGGATCGCCTCGCCGGCCATGTCGCTCACGAGGTCGAACTCGATCCCGTGCTCATCGCGGAACGCGCCGAGCGAGAACGGCGAGTCAGCGCTGAGCCCGAGAAGCGTCGCGCCGGCCGCCTCGAACTCGTCGGCCCGCTCCTGGAACGCGATCATCTCGTTCGTACACGGCGGGGTGAACGCCCCCGGGAAGAACGCCAACACGACCGGGCCGTCGCCGAGTCGGTCGGTCAGGTCGAACGGTTCGTGGTCGCTCGTGCCAACTGTCGCGGTGAACGTCGGTGCGGTGTCTCCCTCGGTTACCATCACCTACCCGTACGGGCGATCGACCGAAAAATGTTGTCTCACACTCGATCGCCGCCGGTACCGACGATCATCGTCTGTCTCACCGGTTGTCTGCTCGACCGCCCCTCTGTCCCACCGGTCGGCGTCACTCCCGGTCGAGGTACTCCTGTTGGACTGCGACGATCTCGCTCGAATCCTCGCAGTCGGCGTACCGCCGGAGCGGCTCCTCGTTGAGGTCCAGGAACGTCTCGCCCCACGTGAACTTCGCCATGACCCGCTCTGCGTGGTCGGGCTCGCCGAGGATGGCGAGCGCACCGGCGAACGCCTCGACGGTCGTGAGACGCATCGGCCGTCCGAAGTTCACCGGGTTGCCGGCCACGAGGTACGGCAGCGCGCGGTGCTCTCCGGGAAGCGTGAACTGTTTTTCGCCCGCGGATTCCCACGAACAGTCGAGCGCGACGAGCGCGTTCCCGCGAGCGGTCTCGGCGTCGGCCGGCGACAGAGCACGCTCCGCGTGGGGATTGAGGACGACCCCGTACGGGGTCGCGCGGTCGGACCGGTGGAGCGTCGCGAGGTCGAACCGCGCGAGCTTTCGCGCCGTACACTTGTCGGGGTCGTCGTCGCCCTCGTACCGGACGTGCAGGTCCACGGACGGTGTTCGGCTGTCGTCGATATAAACGAAAGGAACGCGCCCGACCGCAGACTACTCCGAGCGGTCCAACTGCTCGACGACGCTCTGGAGGTCCGCTTCCCGTTCGATGTCGCGTTTAATCTCCTCGCGGCGGCGAACGGCGGCGGAGTCCGCGTCGTACGCCCGAACGAACTCGGCGCGGGTGTGCTCGTCGAACGCGTGTCGGATCGCGAAGTAGCCGTCGGGAACGATCGTCCCGCACACCTTACACTCGTGGCGCTGGTGGCCGTTCGTCTGGTGGACGATGGCCGATTCCACGTCGTCGAAGGCGGCGTCACAGCCGTCGATGCCGCACGTCCAGCGGGGCATGTCCGTGTGGTCGCCGCCGAGGGGGATTAACCGTTTCCCCCGCTTCTCGTCGAGCCGGCCGCGGGTCAGGTGTCTGCGGTTCCGCCGCCGCCGCGTGACCGTCGAACGATACGCCTTTGCTCGGCGACGCACACCGTCCACTCGTGACCAGACCGAGAACGCGCGTCGACGCACACGTGAAGGTGCTCGACGACGACGTCGTGGCCCTCGCGAAGGAGCGAGGGATCGACGCGCTCGTGTACGCGCCGCACTTCACCCGCCTGCCGACGATCCGAGACCGTGCGGCGCGGTTCTCAGACGACGACCTCACCGTCGTTCCCGCCCGCGAGGTGTTCACCGGAGACTGGGGCAACCGACGGCACGTTCTCGCGATCGGCCTGTCTGATCCCGTTCCGGATTACATTACCTTTGAGGCGGCGATGGCGGAGTTCGATCGACAGGACGCCGCCGTGCTCGTCCCGCACCCCGGGTTCGCGACCATCTCGCTCACCCGACCGGAGATCGCCGCGCACGCCGACCGACTCTCCGCGGTTGAGACGTACAACACGAAGCTGCTCCCGCACCAGAACGCGCGGACGCGACGGATCGCGGAGGCGACGGGCCAGCCGGGGTTCGGCTCGTCGTACGCCCACCTGCGCGGTACGGTCGGTGAGGCGTGGACCGAGTTCGACGCGGCCCTCGACGGCGTCGACGAGGTCGTCGACGCCTTCCGTACCGGCCTGTCGCGGACGGTCGTCCACCGCGGCGGCGCGGCCCATCAGATCCGCGGGATGGTCGAGTTCGCCCACCTCGCGTACGAGAACACGTGGGAGAAGCTCGACCGGCTCTTTTTATCGGGCGACGAGCCGACGCTTCCGACGAACGTCGCCTACGAGGGGCGGTTCTCCGACGTGAGCGTCTACTCGGGTGCGCTGTCGGATTACCGGCCGAAGTAGGACGCGGCGGCGACCACGGTTCGCGCCGACTGCGGCGCGGCGGCGGCCGGTCAGAGCCCGAGACCGGCCGCGGCCTCGGAGGCGGCCGACAGGTCGAGATCGAGCGTGACGACGTAGGTGTGGAGCGCCCAGAACATCGCGAGTTCGACCGCGGTGACGACGACGGTGACGAGGTCCGCGTACTTGCTGCTCGTCGTCACGCCCGACGGGAGCCCGTACTCCGCGTCCGACAGCGGGTGGAAGAGCGCGATGCCGCGCCGGCTTCCGACCACGTCGAGCACGTAATGTGTTAACACGCCGATCCAGACGTACTGAAGGTTGCCGAACACGATCGGGTACGCGAGGAAGATCCCGAGCACGGGCAGGCTGTGAAGCGTCTTTCGGTGTCGACCGAACGCCGTGTCGACGTCAGGAAACAGCGCGCCCAGGACGATCGGGACGGTGATCTGCGCCGTCGTCCGCACCGTGGCCGCGTCGAGCCCGGGTTCGATGACGACCCCGAGTCCGAGCGCGAGCAAGAGGGCGTTGAGGACGTGGCCGCGTTTGTTCATATCCCGCGGTCGGCGGGGCGGTAAGTGAACCCACCGGATCGGAGTCGTCGGCCACGGCCGGTCGCGGCGTCGGCGATCGAACCCACCTCGGCCGCGACGCCCGGACGCCTACATGTAGCCGAGGTCGCGCAGGCGCTCCATCAGGTCCTCCTTGTCCTGGGCGCGGCCGGCGCGTTCGGTGGTGTCTTCGAGGTTCTGGAGCCACGCGGGCTCCTCGGTCGTCTTCTCCGTGCTGACCTCGCTGCCGAGCGAGCGGAAGCCGGCGAAGTACTTCGGCGAGATAGGGATGTCGGCCTGCGTGACGCCGTCGGGCAGGTCGTCGTCCGCCTGCGGGACGTACCCCTCGTCCGGGAACGCCTCGACGGTGTCGGGGACGACGTACCCCCAGAACGCCTCCCACACGTCGGCCTCCGCGAACTGCAGGATCGGGTGGACCCGGTCGTGCGGCGGGAACAGATCCGGGTCGTGCCGCGGCGAGAAGAACGTCTCGTCGGCGCGGGCCTCCTGTTCGTCCCAGCGCACGCCGGAGATGACGCCGTCGATGTCGTACTCCTCTAAGGCGTCGTTGAGCGCGACCGTCTTCAGCAGGTGGTTGCCGACGTACGTGTCCAAGAGGAACGGGAACGTGTCCTCCTCGTACTCTAAGATGTCGCGGATGTGGTGTTGGTTGTGCTCGGAGAGCGCGTCGACGGGGATGTCGTCGCCCGGCTCTAACCCGTGTTCGTCGACGTACGCGCCCACGTCCTCGTTGCGGGCGTACACCAACTCGATGTCCCACTCGTCGGCCCAGCGCTCGACGAAGTCCGTAATCGAATCGAAGTGCTGGTAGTGGTCGATGAACACCGCGGTCGGCTTCTCGTAGCCGTATTCTTCTGCTACCTGATTGATGAAGTACAGCGTCAGCGTCGAGTCTTTCCCGCCCGTCCACATCACCGCGGGGTTGTCGTACTCTTCGAGCCCGCGACGGGTGACCTCGACCGCCTTCTCGATTTTGTGCTGTAACGACGGGTAGTCGGACGGGTCTTCGCCCTCGCCGTCGTCGTACTCGACGTCGACGCTCGCCGGGAAGTCATCGCTCATACGCCCGATATGTCTCCGCCGGGGTGAATAGGCCTTCTGAATCGGCCGCGCTTGCCACCCGACGCCGACGACGGCGGGTGTCGCCATGGGTCAGCGACCCCGGTCGCCCTCGCTGCCGCTCCGAGACCTCGGTGGATCCTGCCGGATCACCGGCGACGCGGCGTGAATCGCCAGAGCACAAGCGATATGTCGGCGGAAGCGGATTTCCGAGTATGGGACTGTTCGACCGGCTCCGCGGCGACGACGACGGGCGCGTCGTCTTCCTCGGGATCGACGGCGTACCGCTCGACCTCGTCGAGGACCACCCCGACGTCTTCGAGAACCTGACAGACATCGCCGAAGCGGGCTCGGCGGGACGATTAGAGAGCATCGTGCCGCCGGAGTCGAGCGCGTGCTGGCCGAGCCTCACGACCGGCGTCAACCCCGGCGAGACGGGGGTGTACGGCTTCCAGGACCGCGAGATCGACTCCTACGAGACGTACGTTCCGATGGGCCAACACGTGAAGGCGACGCGGCTGTGGGACCGCGTCACCGACGCCGGCCGCGACGCGACCGTGCTCAACGTCCCGGTCACGTTCCCTCCCTCGACGCGGATCCAGCGACAGGTGTCGGGGTTCCTCTCGCCCGATCTCGAATCGGCGTCGAGCGACGAGTCCGTCCGCGAGACGCTGGACGGGCTCGATTATCGGATCGACGTCAACGCCAAGCTCGGGCACGACGACGACAAATCAGCGTTCATCGAAGACGCCCACGAGACGCTGGACGCCCGCTATTCGGCCTTCTCGCACTACCTCGCCGAGGACGACTGGGACCTGTTTTTCGGCGTGTTCATGAGCACCGACCGGGTGAACCACTTCCTTTACGGCGACTACGCGACCGACGGCGAGTACAGATCGGAGTTCTTGGAGTTCTACCGGACGCTCGACGAGTACATCGGCGAGATCCGCGAGACGCTCGACGACGACACGACCCTGCTCGTCGCCTCCGACCACGGGTTCACCCGGCTGGAGTGGGAGGTGAACTGCAACCAGTTCCTCGCCGAGGAGGGATGGCTCACCTACGACGGCGACGACCACGACGCGCTGGCGGACATCGGCGACGACGCGCGCGCCTACTCGCTGATTCCCGGCCGGTTTTACCTCAATCTGGAGGGTCGCGAACCGAACGGTTCGGTCCCGAAATCCGAGTACGAGGCGACGCGCGAGGAGCTCATCGACGACCTCGAATCGCTCACCGGGCCCGACGGCCGACAGGTCTGCAAGCGGATCGTGAAAGGCGAGACCGTCTTCGACGGCGACCACGACGAGATCGCTCCCGACCTCGTCGTCATTCCCGCCGACGGGTTCGACCTCAAGTCCGGATTCTCGGGGAAGGAGGCCGTCTTCACCGAGGGGCCGCGAAACGGGATGCACAAGTTCGAGAACTCGCTTCTGTACGCGACCGATCCCGACCTCGACGTCGGGGGCGCGAACCTCTTCGACGTGACGCCGACGATCCTCGATCTCATGGACGTCGACGTCGACGACGCGCTCGACGGCGAGAGCCTGCTGGCGTAGCCGGCGCGGGCGGGCCCGTACCTACCGCGTCGCTATCGGCTGACGCGTTCGGCCTCCCCGGACCGTCTCGATCGCACCAACACGGCCTCTATGCCGATCCCGAGAGCGACCGGTAGAACGCCACCGAGTAGGTCCCGTAGAACGCGCCCATGACACCGACGACGACGAGGTACACGACGAGACCGACCACGGCGACGGCGGGCGACAGCGCCGGGAGCAGCTCTGCGGCCGGGCTTCCGTCGGCCATTCCGCCGCCGAAGGCGACCGCGGCGATCGCCGACGAGAGGGCGGCGATCCCGCCGAAGACGATCCCGCCGACGAAGAGAACGATCGTGTACCCGAGGGAACTGAGCAGATTCCGCCGGACGAGCCCGGCGCTGCGGCGGAACCCGGCCACGAGGTCGGTCCCGTCGAGGACGACGGCGTGCGCGTAAAACTGGATGAAAAAGGTCACGAGGAGGTACACGAGCAGGAGTCCGAGTCCGACGAGCGCGGCCGCGGCGAGGACGGTCGGGTCGGCACCGAATCCGCCGGTTCCCGTCGCGGCACCGCCAGCGCTCGCACCCGTGCTCGTCGACATCGCGTTCCCGGCCGCGCCGCTCCCGGCGGCGGTGTACGCGCCTCCGAGGACGACCGCCATGGCACCGAAGAAGGCGAGGAAGCCGAACGCGAAGTTCAACGCGAGGAGCACGAGATAGCCGAGCAGCAGGGAGACGTAGTGCTCCTTGCCGACGCTGAGGAAGGTTCCGAGCCGGGTGCGACCCGAGACCGCCTCGTCGGCCATCCCGAGGAATCCGCCCTGCGCGAATGGGAGACCGAGGACGAACACCCCGAACATGCCGATCGAGACGGCGAGCGAGAGCACCGGCATGGACGGCGGCACGAGGAGGTTGGGAAGCTGTGCGACGGCGAAGAGCGCCGCGACGACCACGAGTATCGGGTTCCGAACGATACCACCGACTGCCGGCCGCAGCGATTGGAGGGCTGCCATACGCGATGACACAGAGCGGTGATATATAAAATCGGAGGGAAGCGACCTCGCGTCTCGGCCGACGGCAGGGCGATATCGGGTCGGCCGCGGGCTACTCGGTCGGATGCGCGCTACCAGGTCAGCCCCTCGTACGCGATCCCCTCGCGGCGCTCGATCACTCGCCGACCGTCGACGACGACCGGCGCGTCAGCGCCCGGTGCGGCCGCCATCGCGTCGAACTCACCGTCGAGCGCCGCGAACTCGTCCCAGTCGGTGACGACGAGCGCGGCGACCGCCCCGTCGAGCGCGGCCGCGGCCGAGTCCGCGTACTCGATCGCTCCCGCCTCGAAGTGCGCTCGCATGTTCTCGGCTGCGACGGGATCGTAGCCGACGACCGCCGCATCACGCGCCAGGAGGCCGTCGACGATCGGAATTGCCCGGGAGTTGCGCACGTCGTCGGTGCCGGGTTTGAACGCGAGCCCGAGCACCGCGACGCGCTCGCCGGCCACGTCGGCGCGGTCGTCGAGCAGGTCGAGCATGCGCTCCGGCTGGCCGTCGTTCACCGTGACTGCTGCGCCGAGGAGCGCGGGTTCGTAGCCCGCCTCGCGAGCCGCCGCGCGGATGGCGTCGACGTCTTTGGGAAAGCAACTTCCGCCCCAGCCGACCCCCGAACGCAGGAACCGCGCTCCGATACGGTCGTCGAGCCCGATCGCGTCGGCCACCTCGTAGGCGTCGATCCCGAACTCCTTGCAGATGTTGCCGAGGTCGTTTACGAGCGAGATCTTCGACGCGAGGAAGGCGTTGTTGGCGTACTTTATCATCACGGCCGTCTCGGGGTCCGTCCGGATGGTCGGCACGTCGCCGCCGGCCCCGGCGACGATCGGTTCGTACAGCGACTCCAGCCGCTCCGTCGCCCACGCGGAGTCGGTCCCGAAGACGAGCTTGTCGGGGTGCTGGAAGTCGTCGACCGCCGACCCCTCGCGGAGGAACTCGGGGTTCGTGGCCAGTTCGACGCGGTCTGCGGCGTCGCCCGCGCCCTCGCGGAGGGCCGCTAGGATCTCGGTCACCCCCGGCGGCGTGACCGTGCTCTTGACGACGACGAGGTGGCGGTCGGCGGCGGCGCGGGCAGCGTCGCCGTTCGCGTCCGTCGCGATCGCCTCGCCGGTCATCTCGGCGGCAGCGGTGAGCCCGCCGAGGTCGATGCTGCCGTCCTCGTTCGAAGGCGTGCCTATCGCGAGGAACGTGACGTCGGCGTCGGGCACGCTATCGTACTCGGTGGTCGACTGGAGGCGGTCGCCGGCGTGTTCGGCAAGCAGGTCGTCGAGCCCGGGCTCGTGGATCGGCGCGCGGCCGTCGTCGAGCGCCGCGACCACGTCCGGGTCGATGTCGACGGCGGTCACGTCGTGGCCCGCGTCCGCGAGACAGGCCGCGAGAGTGGTTCCGACGTACCCGCTGCCGACGACGGTGACTCGCATACCGAAGGACCGACCCCGGCAATAAAGAGCGTTGCGCGTCGCTTTCCACTCCGGACCATACTTATTCGCAGGCACCCGAAACGACACCATGCCAATCGGTTCGCCGCCAGCCGATCGATCCGACGACTCCGATGTCGCTCGGTTCCGGGCGCTGGGGTCGTTCGTAGGTGCGCTCTTCGCCGTCGCCCTCCTCGCGGTTCCGATGGCCGTGATCCCCGGAGAGGACGTCACCGTCGTGAGCCTCTGGGGCTTCCTCAACGTCACCGGGACGTCCGACGGAACCGGCGTTGTCGGCGGCGTCGGCGGCTACCCGGTGTGGCGCTACTTCTTCGACCAGCCGCGGGCGTTCTCGACGCTCCCGCCGTCGATCCGCGCGTGGCCGCTCGCGATAGGGTTCCACCTCCTCGCCGCGGGAAGCGCGCTCTCCGGAATCGCGTGCGGGCGCGAGGACCGCCGCGTCACCGGCGGACTCCTCGTGCTCGCCGCGGGCGCGTCCCTCTGGGTGTCGGTCGGCCTCGCGCTGCGGTTCGGCGTCGGAACCACGACGGGATGGTTCACCGTGATCCCGGTCGGCGCGCTCGCGACGGTCGCCGTCGCCGTCTCCGCGTACGGTCGGGACCTCCGCGGGATAGTCGAGGCGTGACGCAGCCGCCGGGCGACGGGGCGGAGGTCTGAGGCAGCGCGGCGCAGCCGGTCCATTTCCAGGGTGCGGTTTTTAAATCGCCGCCGCCCAACTCGGGGACATGACTGACCTCGCCGGCGTGGTTGCGATAAGCGGCGTCGCGGGCGTCGCGACCGGGCTCGGTGCGCTCCCCGTCTTCGTGCGCGATCGCGTCACGCACCGCGTGTACGACGCGGCGCTCGGCCTCGCGGCCGGGCTGATGGTCGCCGCCAGCGTCTTCGGGCTGATCATCCCGGGGATGGATGAGGGAACACTGGCCGCGGTGATGGTCGGCGTCTTCGTCGGCGGCGGCGGGCTCCTCGTCGGCAACTACGCGATTCCGCACCTCCACGCGCAGTACCGCGACTGGCGACCCGAGGGAGGTGCGACCGACCGCGACGCGTCGGGGGTCGGCATTTCAGCCGTCACGTCGACCGCCGCGTCAGGCGCGAGCGGCGGAGTCACGACCGACCCGGACCGCGACGTCACCCTTCGGAAGGCGCTTCTCATCGGCGGTGCGATCACCCTCCACAACGCGCCCGAGGGGCTGGCTATCGGCGTCGCCTTCGCCTCTGGATTGGAGGAGGTCGCGTTGGTGTTGGCGGTCGTGATCGGCCTCCAGAACGTGCCCGACGGGTTCGCGTTCGCGGTGCCGATGGCGGAGACCGGGATGTCGAACCTCCGGGTGGTCTGGTACACGATGCTCTCGGGGGTCGTGCCGCAGGTGGTCGCGTCCGCCTTCGGGTTCCTTCTCGTCTCGGTCGCGACCGGGCTGTTCCCCGTCGCCTCCGGGTTCGCCGCGGGCGCGATGCTCGCCGTCGTGTTCCGAGAGCTGATCCCCTCCTCGCACGGGCACGGCCACGCCGACGCCGCGACGGCCGCCTTTCTCGTCGGGTTCGTGCTGCTCGTCGTCGTCGACGCGGTCGTGGCGGTGTGAGAAGCGCACGGCCGCGAAACGCTTTGGTGGCGGGAGCCGGTCGATCTCGACATGTCCACGACCGTGTCGACGCCTGGGGCCGACGAGACGTGCGCCTACTGCGGGTCACCGATATTCGAGCACGACCCGATATGCGTGCGCGACTGCGAGGAGGACTGCGGCTCGCCCACGTATTTCTGCAACTACGCCTGTCTGTCGGTACACGTCGACGAGAACGACCTCACCGCGGGCGACGCCTGCGAGTGGTCGCCGGGGGTGTGAGTCGGGCGGCGAGCCAGACACAGGAGTCGGAGCGTCGCGGTCGCCGACCGCGACAGCACCTCACGCCTCCCCAGCCTCGGCCTCGCGCGGGCTCCGTCGCGCCCAATTGGGCGCTCGGAGGCGCGCGCCGAACGCGACTGTTGACGTCGCCTTGTCGCCCGCTACTCGTTGTCCGGACTGCTCGGGTGGTAGTCGGTGTCGTACTCGCCCGGCCGCCCGTCGACGCGGTCGGGGTTGATCCGGCCGGCGAGAAGCATGAAGTCGAGGACGGTGCAGTAGAGCATGGCTTCGACGACGGGGACGGCCCGCGGCGGGAGCACGGGGTCGTGGCGGCCGACGACCTGGACCTCCTTCTCCTCGCCCGTCTCCCAGTCGGCGGAGCGCTGCTTCTTCGGGATCGAGGTCGGCGCGTGCCACGTCGCCTCGCCGTAGATCGGCTCGCCCGTCGTGATCCCGCCTTGGAGCCCGCCGTGGTCGTTGCCGACGGGGACCGGATCACCCTCCTCGCTCTCGACCTGATCGAACGACTCGCCGTCGTCGAACGTCCAGTCCTCGTTGCGCTCGCTACCCGTCACGCCGACGGCGTCTTTACCGAGCCCGAACTCGACGCCGGTGGTCGCCGGAATGGAGAACATCGCCCGCCCGAGCCGGCTCGGGAAGCCGTCGAAGCGCGGCGCGCCGAGTCCCCGGGGGACGCCCCGGCACTCGAAGTAGATGGAGCCGCCGATGGAGTCGCCCGCCTCCTGGTACTCCTCGATCAGCTCCTGCATCTCGGCGGCCGCCTCGGGGTCGGCACACCGAACGTCGTTCTCCTCTGAGCGGTCCAGGATCTGCTCGAAGCTCACCTCGTCGGCTTCGACGTCGCCGATCTGGTTCACGTGCGCTTTGATCTCCACGCCGTACTCGGAGGCGTCGAGCACCTGCTCTGCGACCGCGCCCGCGGCGACCCAGTTCACCGTCTCGCGCGCCGAGGAGCGCCCGCCGCCGCCCCAGTTGCGGGTCCCGAACTTCGCGGAGTAGGTGTAATCGCCGTGCGATGGTCGGGGCGCGGTGACGTACGGCTCGTACTTCCCGGAACGGGCGTCCTTGTTCTGGATCACCATCCCGATCGGCGTGCCGGTGGTGTACCCGTCCTGCACGCCGGAGTTGACGACGACCTCGTCGGGCTCGCCGCGCGAGGTCGTGATCATCGACTGGCCCGGCTTGCGCCGGTCGAGCTGCGCTTGAATGGCTTCCTCGTCGAGTTCGACGCCCGCGGGCACGCCCGACACCGTCACGCCCATCGCATCGCCGTGGCTCTCCCCGTAGGTGGTCAGCTGGAAGAGTCGACCGAACCGATTTCCGTTCATACTCCCACGTGTGCCCGGGGGCATATATGGGTTGCAATCCGCACAGGGACGGGCGAGTCCGCGCGGTCGAGACGGAGCGACCGGTGACTGTTTATTAGTCGGCTCCGTTGACCGAAGCGTGCGCGACCGTCTCACCTCTGATCTCGGCGTGTATGCCCTCTCCGGAGTGTTCTCGCTCGTCGTGTTCGCCGTCGCGCTGACGATACTCTCGCGAACGCTTCCGGGGGGGATCGGCTCCCGACAGCTCGTCGGCCTCGTGTTCGGGTACCTGCTCTTCATCGGCGCGTACACGGCCGCGTGGTTCATCTACAGCGAGATCGACAGCCGCGAGGAACTCTGAGACCGAACACGGCGTGGAGACGACCACACCGGAACGGACCGAGCGCCACCCCGTCCGCCTCGGGGTTCCGACTGGCGAACGGTTTTCACGCTCCGCCATGAGCCTCAGGTATGACGTGGGACACTATCACGCTCACCGTCGAGGACGGCGTCGCGACGCTGACCGTCGACCGCCCGGATCAGCTCAACGCCCTCACCGTCGACACGCTGGAAGCGATCGAAGCGGGGCTCGCGGAGGCCGCGGCCGAAGACGCTCGGGCGGTGGTCCTCGCCGGTGCGGGCGAAAAGGCGTTCGTCGCGGGCGCGGACATCTCGTACATGGTCGACCTGTCGACGCCGGAGGCGCAGGCGTACGCCGAACTCGGCCACCGCGTCGCCGACACGATCGAGTCGTTCCCCGCGCCCGTGATCGCCGCGGTCGACGGCTACGCGCTCGGGGGGGGCTGCGAGCTCGCGCTCGCCTGCGACCTCCGGATCGCCGCCGACAGCGCCGTATTCGGACAGACCGAGATCGACCTCGGGATCATCCCGGGGTGGGGCGGCACCCAGCGGCTTCCGGCGCTCGTCGGCGACGAGACGGCGCGCCGCCTGATCTTCCTCGGCGAGCGGATCGACGCCGACGCGGCCGCCGAGTGCGGGCTCGTCGGCGAGGTCGTCGCCGACGAGGCGTTCGACGCCCGAGTCGACGAACTGGCGGACACGCTGGCCGCACAGTCGGCGACGGCGATGCGAGCCGCGAAAGAGGCGCTGAACGCCGCCGGCGACGGCCCGACCGCGGCGGGGCTCGCCGTGGAACGCCGCGCGTGGTCGGGGCTGTTCGGCACGCACGACCAGCGTGAGGGAATGCAGGCGTTCTTAGAGAAGCGCGATCCGTCGTTCGAGTGATCGACAAATACGATACAAAATATGATATGTTAGCACAATACTACCATTTCAGTAATAAAACCGGTAGCGGATAGGCTGGTGTGCGATCGTGTCGCGTTCGGCCGTTCGCGATCGGCTGTCAAAAACGGTTCAGGGCGGTGTCCGAAGACGCGGTCGACCGCGCCCGCTAGAGGTTCGACTGCGTCGAGCCGCCGTCGATGGGAAGGGCGGCACCGTTGATGTATCCCGACTTCGGCGAGGAGAGGAACGCGACGGTGTTGCCGAGTTCCATCGGGTCGCCGACGCGTTCGAGCGGATTCTGTGCCCACTCGTCGAGTCCCTCCTCGTAGGAGTCGTACTCGCCGCGTTCGAGCGCGGCGTTGACGAGGTTCTCGATCCGAGAGGTCTCGTGTGAACCGGGGAGCACGGCGTTCGCTCGGACATCCGGTGCGAACTCCTTCGAGAGCGTCTTTTCGAGACCGATGACGCCCATGCGGACGGAGTTCGACAGCACGAGACTGTCGATCGCCTCCTTGACGCTGCTCGACGTGATCGTGACGATCGTCCCGCCGTCGCCCTCGCTGAGGTACGGCTCCGCCTCGCGGGCGAGCCGCACGACGCTCATCACCAGCAGCTCGTAGGCGTCCTCCCAGTCGTCGTCGTCGGTGTCGAGGAACGCGCCCGACGGCGGACCGCCCGCACTGGTGACGAGGTGGTCGATGGTCCCGAACTCGTCGACGGTCCGCTCCACGAGCGTTTCGATGTCGTCAGGGTCAGTCAGATCGCCCGACTGCGCGACGACTTCGCCCGATGCGACGGCCTCGATCTCTTCGAGGGCGTCGGCGAGTCGATCCTCGTCGCGACCGTTGATCACGACGTCTGCCCCCTCACGAGCGAGCGCCTTCGCCGACGCCTTGCCGAGTCCGCTTGACGACGCGGTGACGAGCGCCGCGTTGCCGTCGATAGCTAGATCCATGTCGATTCAACTGTCTGGAGTTGGGCGGGAAAGCGTTTCCATACAGGCAAATCGGCTCCGCACCTCACCGCCCCCGACGGCCGCACGTGAGCCATACTACTCAGTTTTAAATAATACATTGTATTCTGATACTTTTGCACGGTCCGAGGGCGACGGGCGTTCGGATCTCCCCCGAACTCAGGTGTCGACGTCGCCCGTCTCGTGCGGGGTCGGTGCCGCGAACGCCCCGCCGTCGAACTCGATCGGCGTCGGCTCGGCGACGACTCGCAGGTCGGCGCGGTCGCGGGCCGCCTCGACGAGCGCGGGCGACGCGTACAGCCGATCGAGCCGCATCGTGTCCGTGGCTCTGAGCACCCGCACCGTCTCGGGGTCGACGACGCCGACCGTCGACAGCGACGCGACGAGGCCCGCGCGGTCGGTCTCCACGACCGGCGGGAGGCGGACGCCCCGCGTCGTGCTCGCCGTGATCGCGTTGATGAGCGAGGTCGAACTGTCGAGTTCGGCGGCGAGGTCGCGATGGACGAAGTCCGCGGACCCCATCCCCATCGCGTTCCCGTGGGTGGTCTCTGTCAGTCCCCGGACGAAGATGCGCTTGATGTCGGGGCGCTCGGGGGCGGGCTCGTTGATCGCGAACGGTCGCCGACCGATCACGTTCGTGTCCATACCCTGTCCGCTGACGTCTTTTCCCTGCCGGTCGAGGACGAGCACGTCCACGTCGTCGAAGGGAACGGTCGGCAGGAGGTCGTAGGCGCGTTCTAACAGCTCTGCCTCCCGATCCAGAAAGCCGGACGGGGGGACGCCCTCGATCAGCGCCGTGTCGTCGAACTGGTCTTCGACGATAGCCACCCCGCCCGCGACCGGCAGCTCGGCGAGCAGTTTCCCCGTGATCTCCGGGATCATGTTCCGGAAGCTCCAGTCTATCGCCCACTCGTGTGCCGTCTTCGCGCCGCGCTGTTTCCCCATCCCGATCACGAGCATCTTCGAGAGGCCGCTCTCGACGGGCCCGTCGTAGTCGGTGTGGGGTTTCACCCGGTTGACGGGCACGATGGCGTCGGCCGCGGCCGCGTTCGCGTCGGCGTACACGGGAACGCCCCGGTCGTCGGTCTCGCCGACGCGGACGACCTCCATGCTCGACCGGATCTCACAGCCGATCGCGTCCTCCGTGACGCCGAGCGATTCGAGCATCTCGCGTTGTCCCTCGCCCGTCGCACCGCCGTGGCTCCCCATGGCCGGAAACACGAACGGGTCGTATCCCGCGTCCCGAACCGCCCCGACGACGCCCCGTACGATAGAGGAGAGGTTCGCGATCCCGCGGCTTCCGGCACCGACGGCGACCTCACCTCCCTCTGGCACGTCGTCGAAGTCGAGCGATTCGACCGCCTCGGCCGCGGCCGACTCGACGCGGTCGCTCGGTATGGGGTCGGTGTTCCAGACGCGCTCTATCAGTCCGAACTCCGGCAGCGGGGTATCGCCGCAGGCTTCGAGGACGGTCGCTTCGGGCACGACGAGGTCGTCGAGTGTGTCCATGGATACGACTCCGACGCGGTCGACATAAGCGTGGGGGCCTCACCGGACGGCGACACTCGTACGAGGGTCAACGTTTATGAGGAGACCCGCGGAAGTGCTCGTATGTTCGACCGCGACGACGTCGGCGGCGACGACAGTGACACCGAAGGACACGGGGAAGAGCCCCGCCGAGTCGCGCTCGACGCGCTCGAAGCCGGCGTCGACGCGGCGCATCCCCGGTCGGTGATCGCGGAAGACGTGACGCTCGACGGTGAGACGCTCCGCGTTGCCGACCAGACCGTCGACCTCTCAGGGTACGACGAACTGCTCGTGTTCGGCGGCGGCAACGCCGCCGGCCGGGTCGCGGCCGCGCTCCACGATCGGCTCGGCGACCGCATCGACGGCGGCGTCGTCGTCACCGACGACCCGGCACCGGCGGGGCCCGTCGAGATGGTCGAGGGTACCCACCCGCTTCCGAGCGAGTCGAACGTGACCGGCGCGCGCCGGCTCCTCGACCGCGCCCGCGAATGCGACGCGGACACGCTCGCGCTCGTCGCGGTCAGCGGCGGCGGAAGTGCGCTTCTCACCGCTCCGAGCGGCGACATCGGCCTCGAGGCACTCACCGACCTCACCGACTCGCTGCTCCGGAGCGGAGCGCCGATCGAAGCGATCAACACGGTCCGACGCGCCGTCTCGGACGTCAAGGGCGGCGGTCTGGCCGCCGCGCTCGCCCCGGCGACGGCGATCGGTCTCGTGTTCAGTGACGTAACCTCGGACGATCCCGCCGTCGTCGCCAGCGGCCCGCTGTCGCCGAACCCGACGACCGCCGCCGACGCTCTGGACGTCCTCGGCGACTACGACGTCGACGCGCCGAGCGCAGTCGTCGAATACCTCGAATCGAAGACTGGTGCGACGGACGACTCGGGGCCGGGCAACGCCGCATCGGCGGCGTTCGACCGCGTGTCCGTGCACATCCTCGCCGACGGGTTCACGGCGCTCTCGGCCGCGGCCGCGGCGTGTAACGACGCCGGCTACGAGTCGCTGATCCTCTCGCGGTCGGTCCGTGGGGAGGCACGCGAGGCCGCGAAGACGCACGTCGCGCTCGCGGAGGAGGCACAGATAACGGGGAATCCGGTCGACCCGCCGGCCGTCGTCCTCTCCGGCGGCGAGACGACGGTGACGGTTCGCGGTGACGGGACCGGCGGACCGAACCAGGAGTTCGCGGTGAGCGCCGCGCTCGATCTGCCCGACGGGGTCGTCCTCGGTGCCATCGACACCGACGGTATCGACGGTGCGACGGACGCCGCAGGGGCGCTCGTCACCGGAGAGACCGTAGCGAGCAGCGAGGACGCGCGCGAGGCGACCGCCGCGCTCGCCGATAACGACGTGTACCCGTACCTCGACGAGCGCGGCGCGCTCCTCGTCTCGGGCGTGACCGGAACCAACGTCAACGATCTCAGAGTGCTCGTCGTCACCGAGTAACTGCCGTCTGAGGTCCCCGGCGAGCGTTTTATTCTTTCGCTGGAGGTGAAATCCCACATGTCGAAACGCCATCTCGGCCGCCCGTTAGCGTCGCGAACTCGTCGGACAGCCGGTGGCCGTGTCTGACCGTCCCGTCGATAGAACCGCGGAGAAATTACAACAGTACGTCTGTAATTTCGAACCCACCGCGAAGGGAGATGGCCCGTTTCGGCGGCCCGCGTTCGACACGCCGCCGGACGGTTCGCGACTCACCGCCAACGAGACGTGATCTACTCTACAAAATTCTGTATACTCGGACTTGCCGCTCTCGTATCCGTCTTATCGGCGACACTGGGTCGCACACGTGCCGAATAATTGCGTACTCTCCGAGTTACCGGGAAGTTAAGTATCCACTAACGATAGGACGGGCATGGAAAACACGCCCAAATCGGTCGCCAAAACGACTGAAACGTCGTTGCAGATCGTCGAAGTGCTGCGCGGCACCGACGGCATGACGATCGCCGAATTATCCGAGCATATAGAATTAGCGCCGAGCACGGTCCACCGACACCTCACGACGCTCAAGAAGCACGGTTACGTGGTTCACGACGGTGACGTCTACGCGCTCGGTCTCCAGTTTCTCACGGTCGGCGGGCAGATACAGCGGCGCGTGACCGCGTATCCGATGATCAAAGAGAAAGTCGACGCGCTCGCGGACGAGACGGGCGAGCGCGCGCAGTTCCTCGTGGAGGAGAACGGAGAGCGGGTGTACCTCTACACGGAGGTGGGACAGAGCGCGGTCCAGACCGGCGCACACGTGGGCAAGCGCGGGCCGCTCCACACGAGCGCGGCCGGGAAGGCGATCCTCTCGAACTACGACCGGGACCGCGTGGAATCGATCATCGACGCCCGCGGACTCGACGGCGTCCACGGCGGCAGCGTCACCCGTGAAGAGCTATTCGAGGAACTGGAACGTGTCCGAGACCGCGGGTACGCGTTCAACCGACAGGAGACGACGGCGGGCGTTCACGCGGTCGGTGCCCCCGTCACGGCCGACGGCGAGGTGATAGGTGCGTTGAGCGTCGCCGGTCCGGCGAGTCGAATCACCGACGACCGGTTCACCGAGGTGCTTCCAGAGCGCATCCTCGGCGCGGTGAACGAGCTGGAACTGTACATCGAACACTCCGTGTAAGCCGGCCTCGAACCACGTCGGAGCGGGGCACGCGCCGCGGTCGGACCGGCGACGTCTTGGCACTGCCCTGAATTTTATTTACCTGCTTTGTGGACGTTCGATCAATGAACGAAAACGACCGCGCGCTCGTGCAGTTCACCGCCCTCGCACACGGGCTATTTCATACGTACGAACTCTCGATTCCGCTCTTCGTCGGCCTCTGGATGGCGGAGTTCGGCGTATCTGCCGCGGTCATCGGTGCGGTCGTGAGCGTCGGCTACGGCGTCATCGGCGTCGGTGCTCCGGTGAGCGGCGTGCTCTCGGACCGCCTCGACGCGCGGCGGCTGATATCGGGGGCCGTCGTCGGGATGGGGATCGGGTTCGGCGTCGTCGCGCTCGCGCAGGGACCGCTCACGCTCGGAGCAGCCGTGCTGTTGTGGGGGTGTTTCGCGAGCGTCTATCACCCCGCCGGCCTCTCTCTCATCAGCCGGACGGCCGACGCTCGCGGGACCGTGTTCGCGTACCACGGCGTGGGCGGAAACGTCGGAACCGCCTTCGGACCGCTCCTCACGGCGCTGCTCCTGATGTTCGTCGACTGGCGGCTCACGGCCGGCGTGCTCTCGGTCGTCGCGGTCGCCGTCGGCGTGGCCGGGACGCAGATCGAGTTCGACGTCGGCGGCGAGACCGACGGCACGGCAGCGGACGGTGGCGAGTCGGGTAACGGCACAGACGAACCCGATCCGGTCGGCGACGACTCGGACGAGACCCCGGTGTCTATCGCCGCCGAACTCCGACAGATGGCCACGTCGTCTCGCGCGCTGTTCGGGACGGCGTTCACCGTCGCGTTCGTCGCGGTGCTGCTGTACGGGGTGTACTATCGCGGGCTGTTGACGTTCCTCCCCGACGTGCTCGCGGAGTCGCCGGCGCTCGCTCCCGTCGAACTGCTCGGACAGACGGTCCAGCCCTCCCAGTACGTTTACACCGCGCTCTTGACCGTCGGGATCGGCGGCCAGTACGTCGGGGGACGCCTGACCGATCGCGTCCCGAGCCGCACGGCCTTCCTCGGCTTCTTCGCGGCGCTTTCCGTGCTCGCGCTCTCGTTCCCGCTCGTTCGCGAGGTGGGAACCGTTCCGCTCGTCGGAATCTGTCTCCTCCTCGGCTTTTTCGTCTACGGTACCGCCCCGATCTATCAGGTGGTCGTCTCGGAAGAGGCCCCCGACGAAGTGCAGGGGCTCTCCTACGGGTTCACGTACCTCGCGATGTTCGGCGTCGGAGCGCTCGGCGCGTCGATCGCCGGCTTCGTGCTCACGAACGCGACGAGCGCCGTGCTGTTCTCCGTGCTCGGCGTCGTCGCCGGACTCGGGGCGCTCACCGTGGTCGCGCTGCGGCGGGCGTAGGGGTCGCGAGCGTCCCTCCCAACATTTATGCCGTCGTCCGCGGAGTATCGAATGTGAGCTCAACCGACAAGCAACAGCGTTTATTAGAAGAGATCGTCGTGGTCGACCTGACGACGTTCGTCACGGGCGGCTTCGCGACGATGATGCTGGCGAATCAGGGCGCGGAAGTGATCAAAGTCGAGCGGCCCGGCGTGGGCGACGACAGCCGCTACTCGGGGCCGCCGTTCGTCGACGTGGACGAGTACGAGGGTCCCGGACGGGCCGCGGCCGAGGAGGGCGAGTCGCCGTACTTCTGGACGGTTAACTACGGCAAACAGAGCATCGAGCTGAACCTGAAGAAAGACGAGGGGATTCAGGCGCTGTACGACCTCGTGTCCGAGGCGGACGTCGTCGTCGAGAACTTCCGGCCGGGAACCGCCGCTCGGCTCGGCGTCGACTACGAGACGCTCCAAGAGCACAACGACGACCTCGTCTACTGCTCGATCTCGGCGTTCGGCGAGACGGGACCGTGGAGCGACCGCCCCGGGTACGACCTCCTCGTACAGGGGATGAGCGGCATGATGGACGTCACCGGGTATCCCGACGCGCCGCCGGCGAAAGTCGGACTCCCGCAGACGGACCTGATCACCGCGATGTGGTCGGCGTTCGGTATCGTCACGTCGCTGTACAACCGCGAGCGGACCGGAGAGGGAGAGCGCGTCGAGTTGGGGATGCTCGACGCCGCGCTCCCGTGGCTCACGAAGCAGGCGGGAAAGAGCTTCGTCGGCGAGGAGACCTCGCGGATGGGGACGAAAGACCCCGTGCTCGCCCCCTACCAGATGTACTCGACGGCCGACGGCTACCTCAACGTCGCCTGCGGCAACCAGAAGCTCTGGGAGGAGTTCTGCGCCGGCATCGGCCGCGAGGACCTCGCGACGGACGACCGGTTCGAGACGAACTCCGCCCGCGTGAACAACATGGACGAACTGGAGGCGGAGCTGTCCGACGTCCTCGAAACGAAGCCGACCGACGAGTGGGTCGAACTGCTCGCCGAAGAGCGCGGGCTCCCCGTCGGCCCCGTCTTCGACGTGGACGAGGCGCTCGACAACGAGCAGGTCAACGCCCGTGGCGTGGTCGACTCGATCGACCACCCCGCGGCCGGCGAGATCCCCGTCATCGAGCACCCGCTCAACTACGCGGAGGCCGACGCCGGGTTCGATAAGGCCCCGCCGCTGCTCGGTGAGGACACGGTTCGCGTGTTGCAGGCGGTCGGCTACGACGACGACCGCATCGCGGCGCTGGTCGAAAACGACGTGATCCCGGAGCCCTGAGCGGCGCGCGCGATCAGCGCGTCGTATCGAGCACCACTTTTCCGAGCGTTCCCGAGGCGGACAGCCGAGAGAGCGCCTCCGGAACCGCCTCCAGTCCGAAGACCGAGTCGATCTCGACGGAGAACGTCCCGTCCGCGAGCAACTCGCCGACGCGTTCGAGGATCGCCGCCTGATCGCCTGAGGAGGCCACGATCGACATGAACCGCAGGTCCGCGTCCGCCTGTTTCGCCGCCATCGGCAGGCCGCCGTCCAGCGTGATCGGTCCCTCCTCGCCGATGGCGACGATCCGGCCGCCGCGCGAGAGGCAGTCGAGGTTCGCGTCCAGATGCGCGTCGGCGTGCGGGTCGAACACCACGTCGACGCCGCGGCCGTCGAGCGCCGCGCCGATCTCGCCGCCGAGGTCGTCGCTCCGGTAGTCGACGACGGCGTCGGCTCCGAGCGACCGCGCGAACGCCGCCGGCTCGCCCTCGCGCGCGGTGCCGACGACGGTCGCGCCCGCGGCGGCCGCGACCTGCACCGCAGCGTGTCCCACCCCGCCGGACGCGCCGTGAACGAGCGCAACGTCGCCGAGGCGGAGGTCGCCGCGCGTCACGAGCGCGCGCCACGCGGTCGCGAACGCCATCGCCGCGGCCGCGCCTTCCTCGAACGAGACGGCCTCCGGCAGCGGCGCGAGCTGGTCCGCCGGCGCGACCGTGTACTCCGCGTACGTGCCCGGCGAGAACAGACCGAGTCCGGTCGCGAACACGCGGTCGCCCGGCTCGACCGCCGTCACGCCCTCACCGACGGCCTCGACGACGCCGGCGAGGTCCGACCCGCCGACGTGCGGTAGCCCGGACGGGGGACGCACGTTCCCCTCGCGGACGTACGTGTCGATCGGGTTGACGCTCGCGGCCTCGATCCCGACCAGCACTTCTCCCCGTGCGGGCGTCGGTTTGTCGACCGTCTCCAGTGTCAGAACGCTCTCGTCTCCGTGCTCGTGGTAGCGAACGGCGCGCATACCGTTCAGTGTGCGAACAGTGACCAAAGCGTTGTGGTAGCGGTGGTTCGCCGATCCGCCATGAGATAGCTTTTTGCTTGTGTCTCCCAAGCATACATCATGCACGTCAGCGGCCTCGACCACCTGGTGTTGACCGTCACGGACGTCGAACGGGCGGTGTACTTCTACGCGACCGTCCTCGGCGGAACCCCGGAGACCTTCGACGGCGGTCGGCGAGGGGTGTCCTTCGGCGATCAGAAGATCAATCTCCATCCGGCAGGTGACGAATACACGCCTCACGCAGCGGAGCCGACGGCCGGAAGCGGCGATCTCTGTCTCCTCGTCGAGGACTCCGTCGAAGAACTCCGACGCGAACTCCGCGAGTACGGGGTGGCGATCGTCCACGGTCCCGTAGAGAAGGTCGGGGCGCGCGGACGCATGGAGTCGGTCTACGTCCGGGACCCTGACGGCAACCTCGTCGAACTGGCGCGGTACGACGGGGATACGTAAGTACCGGTCACTCCACGGCGACGAGCCGAGCTCCTCGCAGCGTCCCGTCGTCCGTGACGCGGAGGTCGTGGCCGCCCTGTAACCGCACCGCGTCGCCGATACTCAGGCCTTCATCGAGCTGTGCGACGACGTTCGCGCCGCCGGGGAACGCGGCGAGCCCGAGCCGGTTCGGCTCGCGAACCCCCTCCGGCGTGACGTGAACGGTCGTCACCGAACGGAGTTCGCCCCGTCCGGCGTCGACGCGGTCGAACGCCGACCCGCCGCACTCCAGACATCGCCGCTTCTCGTAGTAGGTTCGCCGGCCGCACTCGCGGCACTCCAGTAGCTGCGTCACGCGTCCGCCTCCAAGAGCGTGCAGACGGCGTTGTTTCCGAACCCGGCGACGTTCACGGCGAGCCCCCGTTCCGCTCCGTCGACGCCCCTCCCCTCGGGAAGGTCGCCGCGAAGCTGCCAGACGAGTTCGACGACCTGCGAGACGCCGGTCGCGCCGAGCGGGTGCCCGCGGGCCTTGAGCCCGCCGCCCGGGTTCACGGGGAGCGCCCCGTCGAGTGCGGTCTCACCGTCGCGGGTGAGACGCCACGCGTCTCCCTCCGGTGCGAGCCCCAGCTCCTCCATCTCCAGCCATTCGAGGATGCTGAAGGCGTCGTGAATGCAGGCGACGTCTATCGCCTCCGCGCCGAACCCGGCGGACTCGTAGGCGTACTCGCCGGCGAGCCTGACGCTCTCGATTTCGAGCGGGTCGGTGCGGTCGGCGACCGCGTGAGTACCAGTCGCGCTCTCACAGGCAGCCACGGAGACCGCGTTCGGCGTCGGCTCGGCCGTGATCAACACCGCGGCGGCACCGTCGCTCGTCGGACAGCAGTCGTAGAGCCGCAGCGGCGAGGCGACCGCGGGCGAGTCGAGGACGTCGTCGACGTCGATCCGTTTCCTGAACTGCGCGTACTCGTTTTTCGCCGCGTTGGCGTGGTTCTTCACCGAGATCCGCGCGAGGTCGCGGCGGTCCGCGTCGTACGCGTCGAGGTACGCGGCGGCCGCGAGGCCGCCGAACGACGGCAGGGTGACGCCCTGTTCGTACTCGCGGTCGTGCGTGATCCGACTGATTATCTCGGTCGCCGTCGCGGTGTCAGCGCTCGACATCTTCTCACCGCCGACGGCCAGTGCGTGCGTGCTGTGGCCGCCAGCGACGGC
This sequence comes from Halorubrum salinum, assembly GCF_024494575.1. GTDB lineage: Archaea > Halobacteriota > Halobacteria > Halobacteriales > Haloferacaceae > Halorubrum > Halorubrum salinum. Next base: position 323,366 of record NZ_JANHDO010000003.1, on the reverse strand, counting down.
CTCGAACGCACTCTGAACGGCGCTCGCGCCGCTCGCGCTGGTGTTTTCTATCCGACGTGCGGTGACGCCGGTCAGTCCGAGGCTCCCGGTGAGCGCGTTCGCGAGGCCCGAGCGCTCGTTGAACGCTTCCGCGGCCATGTTTCCCACGTGGACCGAATCGACCGTCGACGCGTCGCACTCGGCGTCGTCGAGCGCGCGTTCGGCGGCCGCGAGAAGGAGGTCGATGAGGGGGCGGTCGTCCGCGCTCGCGAACTCCGTCATACCGACGCCGGCGATAGCCGGGGGATCATCGAGACCCAGTGATGCGTCTGGCACCCCTGCGTCCCGGTGCTGGGCAGTCATCGTGTGTACGAAGGTAGCAACCAAGTATGTATATAAGTATTGTTCGTGCCATCTGCCGACGACATCGGGCCGTGACTCGCGTGAACGGGGAACAATACGAACACACCGCCGCAGTCGCCGGCGATGAGCGAGCCGACGCGGCGAGGGAGTCGTGGATGTTTACGGCCACACGTTCGGTCGCCGACCCATACCGGCGAGTAAGGGCGTGAGGCCGCCCGTGTGTCGACATTCCCGATCAGGTTTCTTTACGAGTTCGGTCGTCGCTCGCGCGTATACGGTCGATAACCACACGTGATATCGTCGTTCGTCGACGAAATCATCGACATTCGTGGCCGTATCTATGTGGATCGTTGTGGATCGTTACTGCCACTGCTGCTCTCCGTTAGGTGAGCCGTCGAGCGGTGCGGCCGTCCGACGGCGTCATCGCCCCGTCGACGGAACATTCGAACTAACATTAACGTCACTGATAGTTACGGCCGTTCTGTCGTTCGACCGTCTCCTCGCACAGCGATCGAGCCGGTGAAGACGTCCGTCGTGAGCGTCGATCGGACACGGTCCGGGCGTCGAAAAAAATCGAATCGAAGCGGAAATCGGTGAGACGACCGAAGCCGACTGCTCCGAGGTGGGAGCGTCGTGCTACCTGAAGTTGTTTATCGCGTTCTTCACGTACGGCCCGACGAACGGCCCGATCAGCACCACGATGATCAGGATGGAGATGCTGAGCGTGAGCGGCCGACTCGGGTTGACGAAGATTCCGTATCCGCCGCCCGACAGCTGGAGCGAGCGGAAGAAGTTCTCCTCGGCTATCGGCCCCAGAACGATTCCGAGGACGAACGCGATCACCGAGTACTTGTACTTCACCATGTAGTAGCCGATGATCCCGAGCGCCAGGACACCGAAGGCGTCGAACCAGTTCCGGCGCAGGCTGAACGCCCCGATGAACGACAGCACGATGACCATCGGGATGATGATGTCGGTGTCGATCTTCGTGATCGCGCTCGCGTACGGGATGACCGAGTACCCGACGGCGAGGATGAGGATGTTACCGAGGAACACCGAGACGAACAGCGCGTACGTGATGTGGAGCTGTTCGCCGAACAGCTGCGGACCGGGCTGGAGCCCGTGCATCAGGATTCCGCCGAGGAACACCGCCGTCGAACCGCTCCCGGGAATACCGAACGAGAGCGTCGGGACGAGCGACCCGCTGACTGTCGGGTTGTTCGCTCCCTCGGGGGCGATGATCCCGCGGGGATCACCCTCACCGAAGATACCGTCTGCCGCCGAGGAGCGCGCCTCCTCGGCGTACGCGACGAACGTCGACGTGGTCGCGCCGGATCCGGGGACTGCACCGATCAGCATCCCGATGATGCCCGCTTTGATGGTCGTCTTGGGATACTGGAACACCGTCTTGATCCCGTCGGTGATGCTGCCCGTGATACCGACGGCGTCTTCCGCGATCTGGTCTTGGACCGCGAGTTTCATCATCTCCGCGAACGCGAACATTCCGATAAGCGCGGCGACGAAGTTGATCCCATCGTACAGCGCGAGCTGACCGAACGCGTAGCGAGGGGTCGGGGACATGATCGCGACGCCGATAGTCGAGATCATGAAGCCGAACGCGCCCGCCACGATCCCCTTGACGATAGACCCGTCCGCGACGATCGTGATGAGTGATATTCCCAAGATCGCGAGTAAGAAGTACTCGACCGACCCGAATAAGAGTACTACCTCGATGAGGATCGGTGAGATGAGGACGAGAAGGATCGCGGCGACGAACCCGTTCAGCGCGGAGGCCGTCGTCGCGATCGCGAGTGCGTTCTTCGCGAGTCCCTTCTTCGCCATCGGATACCCGTCGAGCGTCGTCGCGGCCGCCGACTCGGTTCCCGGCGCGTTCAACAGGATCGCCGCGATACTCCCGCCGAACATCGCACCACTGTAAATGGAGATCAGGAGGATGAGCGCCGGCGTCGGATCGAGGGGGACGGTGAGCGGCAGAACGATCGCCATCCCGACCGGCGACCCGATCCCCGGTAGCGCACCCATAACGATTCCGGCGAGCAGTCCGGCGGCCATCCAGCCGATGACCGGCCAGCTGACCGCGATCAAAATGCCTTCGACGAGACTACCGACCGCCATCTATAGTCCCCCCGTGAACACTATCGCTCCCTGGTCGAACGGCATGAGCAGGAAGACGATGAATCCGTATACGATGACCGTCGCGAGCGCGGCGAGGAAGGCCCCCTTGTACATCTTCACCCGGAACCACGTGGTGTACGAGAACACGAAAAGCGGCGTTACGTAGAGGAACCCCGCCGCCCACCCGAGCGCGAAGTAGATGCTCGAGAAGATGATCATGATGACGGTGTTGTTGATGTTGATCCCCCACTTCTCGTGGAGCGGTACCTTCGCGATGTCCTCTGAGGTACCGTCTTCTTCGTCCTCGGTGTCGACGTACTTCTCGTCGATGTCGGCCTGTTCGGCCTTGCTCTTCTCGATGGCGTCGACGCCTTCGGTTTGTTGCTCCTCGAAGCTCTCCGTCATGCTCACGTCCTCGCCGACGAACCGCTGGATCGGTCCGGGGAGATAGTTCTGAATGAGGATGAGGAACGATCCGATCCCGACGACCTGTGCCATAAGCTGCGGGAAGATCGCCGCGTTTTGGGGATAGTCTTTGAGTATCGGGTCCACGTAGAATACGATGGACAGCCCGATGAGCGTTACGAGCAGTACGTGTTCGGCTGTAATGCCTTCAAGCCGTTGTGAGTAATTGACCATGACAGTGGTGTCTCATCCGGGGAACTCCAAGTATAAATAAATTAAGTACGACGCGCCGCCGAGGCCCTGACCGACTCAGGGCTGGTTTTCGTTGACGAGTTGCAGAATCTCGAGCTCTTCGTACTGCTCGAAGGCGTCCGCGAAGTTCTGTTCGGCGACTTCCGGCCCTTCGAACACGACCGGGTTGCCCGTCTCGTCACTCCACGACTGCGTCGCCTCGTTGTTGACCGTGGCTTCCAGCGTGTCCGCGTAGAAGTCGACGATCTCCTGCGGCGTCTCCGGCGGCGCGTACATGCCACGCCAGACACCGCCCACGAAGTCGATCTGCGGGTAGCCGAGGTCGGTCACGGAGTCGATGTCCGGGTAGACCTGCGTGCCGGGCCCGAAGAACGTCGTGACGGGGTAGATCCGGCCGGTATTGACGACGGACTGGGTCCCGGCGTCGGTCCCGATACCACACGGGACCTCGCCGCTGGCGACCGCCTGCGCGACCGGGCCGGTCCCGGTGTACTGCACGCGGTTCTGCCAGTTCCATCCGACCTCGTCCGGGTACGCGTACTTGTACAGCAGGACGATGATGTCCTGGGAGCTACCGGACGACTGGACGCCGATATCCTCCCACTCGCCGCTCTCGTACTTCGCGAGAACGTCGTCGAAGGTCTCGACCTCGTCCTGGTACTCCTCGTTGACGACGAGACACCACGTCGACTGCCCGACGACACCGAGGCCGGTGAGGTCGCGGATGTCGAAGTTCGGCTCGTTGAGCAGCTGCGGAGCTACCTCAAGCGGACCCGCGTTGCCCGCGATGGTCTGTCCGTCGGGTTCTGAGCGGTACAGTTCGCCGAGGCCGTTTAGGCCACCGGCACCCGGAATGTTGTCGATCTGCAGCGACTCGCCGAGCTCCTCCTGGAACCCTTCCTGAATACCGCGAGCGTACGTGTCCGTGCCGCCACCCTCGTCGTACGGGACGATGTAGCGCACGGTTCCGGACGGCGACCATCCGTCGCCGCCGTCGCCACCGTCACCGCCGTCGCTTCCGTCGCTCCCGTCGCTCCCGTCACTGCCATCGCTCCCGTCGCTTCCGTCGCCGCCGTCGCCGCCGTTGCCGGAACAGCCGGCGAGGGAGACGGCCGACGTCGCACCGACCGCCTGCAGGAACCGCCGTCGTGTGTTCGAACTCGATTCGCCCGTATCGTCTGCTGTGTTCTCTGTCATCTTGTCACGTGGTTTCGATAGTTGGTTTTATCGGCCGGAACTGCCTTCTTGGGATTGCCTTTGCCGTGTCCAACCGTGACATTAGATGGGAATATCATAAATGTTTCCCCTCGTTGTCCCCGTCTTACACGAGTTCGACGAGTGACGTGAACTACCGAGCGGTCCGGTTGAGACGACGAGATCGCACAGAGCCGACGGCCGGCGTCTGTGTGAGACAGCTGCTAGAGGCGACTGTTGCTGTGTGCGGACTGTTGCTGTGTGCGGCGACTTGGCCGTGTGATCGGGAGCGTGCGCGCGCGAGGGCCAGCGGGTGGCGGTGGCGACGGCGACCGGGTGGAATATTTTATATAACAGGATTGAATACGGACTGTATGGTGATCGTTGCAGCTGTCGATCGGTCAGAACGGGCCCCGGCAATCGTCGAAGAGGCAGTCGAGCTCGGCGAGGCGTTCGACGAGCCCGTCGAAGTAGTGCACGTCTTGACGCGTCAGAAGTTCATCGACCTCGAACGGACGAGCGTCAGCGACACGGGGAACACGATCCCGACCGACGACATCCTCGAAATGGCGGAGGACATCGCCCAGGAAGTGGTCGACGACTCGTCCGCGGTCGACGTGTCGCCGGTCGGTCTCCTCGGCGATCCGGCCGACGAGGTCGTTAACTACGCCGAGTCCAACGACGCTCGATACCTCGTCATCGCCGGCCGCAAGCGCTCCCCGGTCGGGAAGGCGCTCTTCGGTAGCACCGTCCAGACCGTGATGCTCGACTCCGAAGTCCCCGTCGTCTCGATCCGCGCGGACTAACCCGTCGACGACGGATCGTCCGTGATCCCGGGCCGATCGCGGTCCGTTTCAGAGACCGGTAACGCGTCCACACCGATCGACGCGTGAGTCGTATAGCGACCCGCAGTCCAGTCGAATGGAGACACCCACGCCGGTAGCTATCTGTGTCGCGCTACCCGGCCGTGCCGCTGTACGGTAACGCATCGTGTCCGATAAAAGATCGACGAGCCGCGCGGTTACAGTCGTTCTTCGATCGCGTCGACGACGTCGCCGGTCGAGGCGGACCCGCCGAGGTCCGGGGTCACCGGTGCGTCGTCGTCCGAGAGCACCGCTCTGACGGCGCTCCAGAGCGCGTTACTGATGGCGTCCTCGCCGAGGTTTTCGAACATCATCGCGGCAGAGAGCACCGTCGCCATCGGATTGGCGACGCCCTGACCGACGATGTCGGGCGCGCTCCCGTGGACCGGCTCGAACATCGAGGGGTACTCGTCGTCCACGTTGATGTTGCCGGACGGGGCGAGTCCCATGCTACCGCTGACGATAGCGCCGATGTCGGTCAGGATGTCGCCGAACAGGTTGGAGGCGACGAGCACGTCGAACTCCTCCGGCCGGCGAACGAGGTCCATGCTCGCCGCGTCGACGAGGAGCGACTCGACCTCGACGTCCGGGTAGTCGGGCGCGACGTCCTCGACGACGTCGTCCCAGAAGGTCATGCTGAACGCCTGCGCGTTGGACTTCGTGATGCTCGTCAGGTGTCCGTCCCGCTCGGTCGCCGCCTCGAACGCCGCCCGGACGATCGTCTCCGTGCCCTCCCGCGTGTGAACCGCGCTCTGTACGGCCACCTCGTGGTCGAACCCCTCGTGGATACGTCCCCCCGCGTCGGAGTACTCGCCCTCGGTGTTCTCGCGGAACACGACGAAGTCGATGTCGCCGCTCTCGTAGCCTCGGAGCGGACTCTCGACGCCGTCGAAGAGGATCGACGGACGCTTGCACACCTGTTGGTTGAACCCCTTCCGAATCGGCAACAGGAGCCCGTGGAGCGTGATGTGGTCGCGGACGTCCGGGTGACCGACTGCACCGAGCAGGATCGAGTCCGCGTCGACGATCTGATCGAGCCCGCCGTCCGGCATCATCTCGCCCGTCTCGAGGTACCGCTCCGTCCCCCAATCGTACTCGGTGAACTCCACGTCGACGCCGTGTCGCGACGCGGCCTCGTGGAGCAGTGGCAGGGTTTTATCGACGACTTCCGGACCGATACCATCGCCTGGTATCGTCGCTATCTCATACGACATGCGTTCGGAATTCACTCACTCGTAGTAAACACTTTGGTACGTGACACGCTTTGCCCACCCTCGTCGCTGACTCACAACCCTTTTTACGGCCTTCATGGTATGGGGGTGCATGGTAAGCGAAACAGCCTTCGAGAGTATCTCGCTCGACGTCACCGACGGCGTTGCGACGATCGAGTTCCACAGGCCCGAGGTGTACAACGCGCTCAACGACACGGTCATGCTGGACCTGCTCCGCGCGTTCGACGAGATCCAGCTCGACCGCTCCATCGACGTGGTCGTGATCACGGGCGAGGGCGACGACGCGTTCTCGGCGGGTGCGGACATCTCCCAGTATGCGGGAACCGCTGAAGAGCACGACCCGCGACAGAAGGACCGACAGGAGCTGTTCTACGAGATGTACCGCAAGCCGTTCGAGTGTCACGCGCCCGTGATAGCCAAGGTCAACGGCTACTGCGTCGGCGGCGGCCTCATCTTCGCGATGTACTGTGACATGCGGATCGCGGTCGACGACGCCAAGTTCGGCGTCCCGGTGACCGACATCGGACAGATCCCGACCGGCAACTCCACGTGGCGAGCGATCGAGCTCGTCGGCGAGGCGAAAGCCAAAGAGCTCGTCTACACGGCCGGGATGATCGGAGCCGACGAGGCCGAGCGGATCGGGCTCGTCAACCACGCCGTCCCGCGCGAGGAGCTCGACCAGACCGTCGACGACATCGTCGAGGCGATCCAGAGCACGGGCCGGTCCGCGGTGAAGAACTCGAAGCGCGCGTTCAACTACGCGGTCGACGCGGAGACCGCGGAGGAGAACCGCCAGTTCGAGTCGGACGTGTGGTGGGAGCAGTTCGCGACCGACGAGCGAGAACGTCTCGTCGACGAGTTCAACGAGAAATGACGGGGGGACCGCTCGCAGACCTCACCGTCGTGGAGATGACCGGCCACCGGGCGGGCCCGTTCTGTGGAGCGCTGCTCGCCGACATGGGGGCCGACGTCGTGAAGATCGAACGGCCGGGCGCGGGCGACCCCGCCCGCAGCCAGGGCGTCGGGCCCGACGGGAAGTCCGGCTACTTCATGGCGAACAACCGGAACAAGCGATCCGTCACGCTCGACCTCAAGTCCGACGCCGGCACCGAGGCCGCGCTGTCGCTCCTGGAGGAGGCCGACGTGTTCATCGAGAACTTCGGGTACGGCGTCACGGACAAGCTCGGCGTCGGCTACGAGGACGTGACGGAGCTGAACCCCGAGATCGTCTACGCCAGCATCAAAGGGTACGGCGAGACCGGTCCGCGCAAGAAGCAGGCCGGCCTCGATCTCATCCTGCAGGCCGAAGGCGGGATCATGAGCGTCACCGGCCCCGAGGGCGGCGAACCGGTCAAGGTCGGACAGGCCATCGGCGACCTCACGACGGGAATGTTCACCGCTATCGGACTGCTCGCGCGGCTCTACGAGCGCGGACACCTCGGCGACGGGGACGACGAGTCGTTCAACGGGAAGTTCGACGTGGGACTGTTCGACTCCATCGTGACGCTGATGAACGAGTACCTCACCTCCTACTCGATGGACGGGTCCGTTCCCGGACCGCAGGGAACTTCCCACCAGACGCTCGTCCCCTATCAGCGGTTCGAGACCGCGGACGGTGCGCTCGTCACCGGCGTCCCGAGCGACGATCGGTGGGACGACTTCGTCGAACTCGTCGGCCGCGAGGAGTTGGCCGAGTATCCGACGAACGACGACCGCTTCGAGCACGCAGACACCGTCGTCGGGATCATAGAAGAGGAGTTCGAGACGGAATCCACGGAGTACTGGCTCGACAGGCTCATCGAGTACGGGTTCCCGTGCGGGCCGATAAACGACGTCGAGGACGTCGTCAACTACGACCAGACGCGGGCGCGCAATCTGGTCGTCGAGCACGACGACCCCGACTGGGGCGAGTGTCTCCTGCCCGGCCACCCGATCAACTTCCCCGACCACGACGACATCGTCCGCTCGCCCGCGCCGCGGCTCGGCGAGCACACGGAGTCCGTCTTCGCCGAGGTCGCCGGCGACCAGACCACGCTCGACGAGTGGCGCGACGAGGGCGCGTTCGGCGGCGAGTAGGGAGACGACGCGTTTTGCGTTTTTTGACGTATCTGTAGGTAGCTTCTATCTCTCACGTCCGTCGGCACAGCGACGCGTCTCCGCCGAGAGTGACGGACTGAAAAAAAGAGGAAGAGGCTCGGACGCCCGCAGTCCGGCCTACGCGAGAGCGTCTGCGAGCTTCTCGATCGGGTGCGGCGGCTTCTCGTCGTACTCGTCGCCGATCTGCGTCCGGCAGGACGCGCCCGGCGCGACGACGCTGTCGCCGTCGCTGTCGTCGATCCGGTCGAACAGCATCGACCCGATCGCCTGACTCATCGAGTAGTGCTCGGCCTCGTAGCCGAACGTCCCCGCCATCCCGCAACAGCTCGTGTCGAGCGGGTCGACCCGGAAACCCGTCCGGCGGAGCACGCCGACCGCGTGGTGGTCCTTCTTCACCGATTTCTGGTGACAGTGACCGTGGTAGGTGAGACGCTCTGCGCCGCCGTCGGCGTCGAGCGCCTCGTCGAGCCGGTTGACGTCGACGTACTCTAACACGCCGTAGGTGTTTTCGGCGACGGTCGCCGCGGCGTCAGACGAGAGCAGATCGAGGTAGTCGGACTGGAACATGACGGCATCAGAGGGCTCGACGACGACCACGTCGCGGCCGTCTTCGACGCGGGGAGAAAGCGCCGCGACGTTGGCTTCGGCGGTCTCGCGCGCCTTCCCCAACAGCCCCTTCGAGTGGGCCGGCCGACCGCTGTCTGTGATGTCTTCGGCGACCTCGACGTGGACGCCGGCGGCTTCGAGCACCCGGACCGCCGCCTTGCCTGCGTCGGGGTTGTTGTAGTTGGTGACCGTGTCGGGCACGAGGACGACGCGGTGTTCCGCGGACGACTCGCTCACCGTCGACCCGCCGCGCGCGCTCCACCAGTCGACGAACGTCTCCCGATAGAACGTCGGGAGCGAGCGCTCGCGGGCGATCCCGAGCGTCTTCTCCATCACGGCGCGTGCGCCCGGGATCTTGGTGCCGAGGTTCGAGAGGGGAGCGGTCGCGCTCCCCAGCTTCGAGAGCGTCTCGACGTTGGCGAACAGCTTCGAGCGGAGGTCCGCGCCGTGTTTCTCGTGGTGGGCGTTCTCCACCTCGACTTTCATCTTCGCCATGTCGACCTCGCTCGGACAGTCGATCGAACAGCCCTTACAGCCGACACAGAGGTCTAACACCTCGTGCATGAACTCCGTGTCGAACTGCTCGTCGTCGTCGAGGTCGCCGCTCATCGCCTGCCGGAGGAGGTTCGCCCGACCGCGCGTGCTCGTGATCTCCTCTTGGGAGGCCCGGTAGGTCGGACACATCACGCCGCCGGCTCCGTCCTGGCTGGTGCGACAGCCGCCACAGCCGTGACAGAGCTCGGCCATCCCCTGGAACCCGTTGTCGTTTTCCCACTCCAGGGCGGGCTCGAAGCCGGCGTCGAACTCGTAGTCCTCGCCGAAACGGAGGTTCTCCGTCATGTCGTGATCGCCGCAGACGCTGCCGGGGTTGAGGAGCCAGTCGGGGTCGAACGCGGTCTTCAGATCCCGAAACACGTTCCACAGCCGGTCCCCGTACAGCTTCCGATTCCACTGCGTCCGCGCGCGGCCGTCGCCGTGCTCGCCCGACACCGACCCGCCGAGGCGCACGGCGAGGTCGGTCGCGGCGTCGGAGATGGACTCCATCGTCTCCGTCCCCTCCGCCGTCTTCGTGTTGATGAGCGGCCGGACGTGCATACAGCCCGGGCCGGCGTGGGCGTAGAAGCTCCCGAACGTGTCGTGGTCCTCGAAGATCTGCTTGAACTCCTTCGTGTACTCGGGCAGGTGCTCGGGCGGGATCGCGAGGTCCTCGATGAACGCGATGTGCTTCTCGTCGCCGGTCCGCGAGAGCAGGATCGGCGTCGACGCCTTCCGCATCTTCCAGAACTTCTTCTGGGTCTCCTCGTCGTACGCGGCCATCCCGTCGAACGCCAGATCGCCGACGCGGTCGTCGAGGAGGTCGTCGACCCGCGCTTTGGCCTCCTCCTCGGTGTCGGCGTAGAACTCGATCAACAGGAACGAGTCCGTCTCGTCCGGCAACAGACCGATGACGTCTTTGAACTCCTCTAAGTCGCGCGCCAGATCGACGAGGACGCCGTCGAGCACCTCGACCGCGGCCGCGTCGTGTTCGAGGATGGGACCCACGTCCTCCATCGCGTCCATCAGGCTGTGGTACGTGAGCAGGCCGACCCCTTTCGTCTCCGGGATCGGCTCCAAGCTGATCTCGGCTTCGGTGACGATCGCCAGCGTCCCCTCGCTGCCGACGAGGAGCTTGGCGAGGTTCACCGTTCCCGACTCGGACTCCTCGACCAGCACGTCGAGGTTGTACCCCGAGACGTTCCGCTTGAGGTCGGGGTACCGGTCGTCGATCTCGTCTGCCTCCTCGTCGAGGATGCGGACGACCTCGGCGTAGATCCGTTCGAGGAGCGCGCCGTCGGGGTCCGCGTCCTCGCGAAGCTCCGACACCGCGATCTCGCCGAACGTCTCGACGCTGCCGTCGGCCAACACCGCTTCGACCTCCTCGACGTAGGCGTCGGTCTTCCCGTACTTGAGCGAGTGCGCGCCGGTCGTGTTGTTCCCGATCGCGCCGCCGAGCGCGCTCCGGTCGGCGGTCGACGGGTCGGGCGCGAACTTCAGGTCGTGCGGTTCGAGCGTCCGGTTTAGCTCGCCGAGCGTGATCCCGGTCATCGCCCGCGCCCGCCGGCCGTCGGGGTCGACGTCGAGGACGTCGGTCATGTACCGGGTGAAATCTAAGACGACCGCCTCGTTGACCGACTGGCCGGCGAGGCTCGTTCCGCCGCCGCGGGGCAGTACGGGGATCTCCTCTCCGGCGCAGTACTCCGTCACGGCGGCGACGTCCGCGGTCGACGTCGGGTAGACGACGCCGATCGGCGTCACCTCGTACGCCGACGCGTCCGTCGCGTACATCTGTTTCGAGTACTCGTCGAAGCGTACGTCGCCGTCGACGAGCCCGTCGAGGTCGGAAACGAGCGCCGAGTCGGCGTCGTCGTCGCTGCGGTAATCGTAGTTCGTCCGCGGATCTACGGACGGATCTGGGGGTGTGTTTTTGGAAGCCATCTGTGTCGGTAGTATTGTCATCTCTCGGTGTGGCGGAGGTATGAATGTTACGCGTCAACAGACGCCGACCGTGACCCGTGTGGTCGGATGACACTATTCTCACATTGACTACCGGTACGCCGAGCGAGGGCGAACCGATCCGAAAAAGCGGGACTGCGGATCGTCGCGGGCGGGCTACTCGCGCTCTTGGGCGTCGACGACGGCGACCGCGGCGAGGTTGACGATGTCTTTCACCTCGTCGCCGCGCTGGAGCACGTGGACCGGCTCGTCCATGCCGACGAGCATCGGGCCGATGGCCTCCGCGTCGCCGAGGCGCTGGAGGAGCTTGTACCCGATGTTCCCGGACTCGAGGTTCGGGAACACGAGGACGTTCGCGGGCTCGTCGAGGTCGGAGAACTCGTAGGTGTCGGTGAGCATCTCCTCGACGAGCGCCGTGTCCGCCTGCATCTCGCCGTCGACCGGGAAGTCGACCGCGGAGTCCGCACGGAGCATGGCCGCGGCGTCTCGCGGCGCCTGCGTCTCCTCGCCCTCGACGCTCCCGAAGTTGGAGTACGAGAGCAGCGCCGCGCGCGGCTCGACGTTGAACTGTCGCGCCAGCTCCGCGGTGTGGCGCGTCGTCTCCGCGAGCACGTCCGCGTCGGTGTCGCGGTTGACGGTGACGTCCGCGAAGAACACCACGCGGTTCCCGATGGTCAGCATGTAGACGCCGGAGACGTACTCGGCGTCGTCGGCGGTCCCGATGACCTGAAGCGGCGGCCGAAGCGCCGACGGGTAGTGGTGCGTCAGCCCGGTGAGCAGGGCGTCCGCGTCGTTCTGGTCGACCATCACGCTACCGAGGTAGTTCGTGCTGGTCCGGACGAGTTCGCCCGCTTCGCTGCGGGTGATTCCCTTGCGCTTGCGGAGTTCGTGCAGTCGGTCCGCGTACGCGTCGTACTCGGCGTCGGTCGGGTCGTTGACCATCGGCTCGTAGTCGAGCCCAAGCTCGTCGATCGTGGCCGTGATCGCGTCCTGATCGCCCAACAGCACCGGCTCTGCGATCCCCTGCTCCGAGAGCTGATACGCCGCGCGGATCATCTTCTCGTCTTCGCCCTCCGCGAGGGCGATGCGCTTCGGGTCCTGTTTGGCCTTGTTGAAGACGATCCGCATCATCTCGCGGGACTTGCCCACGCGTGCCTCCAAGGCGTTGCGGTACTCGTCTAAGTCGACCTCCTCGCGCGCCGCACCGGACTCCATCGCCGCCTCGGCGACCGCCGGCGCGACCTCGAAGAGGACGCGCGGATCGACCGGTTTCGGCAGGATGTACTCCGGACCGAACTGCAGCGGCTCGTCGCCGTACGCCTTCAACACCGCGTCGGGAACGTCCTTGCGGGCGAGTTCCGCGAGCGCCTCGGCGCAGGCGACCTTCATTTCCTCGTTGATCTCCGAGGCCCGGACGTCGAGCGCGCCGCGGAAGATGAACGGGAACCCGAGGACGTTGTTCACCTGATTCGGGTAGTCCGAGCGGCCCGTCGCCATGATCACCGTGTCGTCGCGGGCGTTCTTCCCCTCGTCGTAGCCGATCTCGGGGGTCGGATTCGCCATGGCGAAGATGATCGGGTTGTTCGCCATCGAGCGAACCATGTCCTGTGAGACGATGCCGCCGGCCGAGAGGCCGACGAGCACGTCCGCGCCCTCCATCGCGTCCGCGAGGTCACCGTCTTCGATGTCGCGGGCGAACACTCGCTTATACTCGTTGACGTCGCCGGCCTCGGCTCGCTCCTCGGTGATGATGCCAGTCGAGTCACAGAGCACGATGTTGTCGGGGTCGACGCCCAGCGAGACGTAGAAGTGGGCGGTCGCGAGCGCCGACGCGCCGGCCCCAGAGAACACGACCTTCATGTCTCCGAGGTCCTTGTCGACGATGTCGGCGGCGTTGATCAGCCCGGAGCCGTTGATGATGGCGGTGCCGTGCTGGTCGTCGTGGAACACGGGGATGTCCATCTCGTCCTGGAGCCGCTCCTCGATCTGGAAGCACTCCGGTGCCTTGATGTCCTCGAGGTTGATCCCGCCGAAGGTCGGCTCCATCGCGGCGACGGCCTCACAGAAGGCGTCGGTATCGTCGATGTCGAGTTCGACGTCGAACACGTCGACGTCGGCGAACCGCTTGAACAGCACGCCTTTTCCCTCCATGACGGGCTTCGACGCCGTGGCACCGATGTTCCCGAGTCCGAGGACCGCAGACCCGTTCGAGACGACGCCGACGAGGTTCCCCTTCGCGGTGTAGTCGTACGCCTTCTCCGGCGATTCCGCGATCTTGCGGCACGGCCCCGCTACGCCGGGAGAGTACGCGAGCGAGAGGTCACGCTGCGTGTTGGTCGGCTTCGTGGTCGCGATCTCGATTTTGCCCGGCGGGTCTGCCTCGTGATACTCCAGTGAATCGTCTTCCAGAGTCATACCGATATGTTGTCAGACCTGCTTATATATTTATGGGGAATACGCGGGCAGTCGCTGGCGAACGGAACCGGTCAAAAAACCGCGACCGCGGCCGATCAGACCGGTGCGCTCAGTCGAGGTCGGGACGCGAGAGTTCGGTCTCCTTCGCGGTGATGAACTCCAGCAGCGCGGGCGTCCCCTCCTCGGTCTTCTCGATGGCGCGTTCGAGCGCCGGCGCGACCTCTTCGGGGTCCTCGACGCGCTCGCCGTAGCCGCCGAGCGCCTCGCCGACGTCGGCGAAGTCGCCGCTGAACGGCGTGTCGTACGACGCCATCTCGTAGTTGTTCAGGTGGATGGTCAAGATCGGGGCGTCCTCGCGGGCGGCCGTCTCGAAGTCGAGGCCGGTCATCCCGATGGCACCGTCGCCCATGATGTTGATACAGAGCTTCTCCGGGAACCGGACCTTCGCGCCGAGCGCGAGTCCGAGCCCGTAGCCGAGCTGCGTCGTCTTCCCCCAGCCGATGTACGAGAGCGGCTCGTCCGTCTCGTAGAACGGCGCGAGGAAGTCTCGCGGGTTGCCGGCGTCGGCCGTGATGATCGTCTCCGACTCGTCGACGACGTTCGTGATCTCGTGGATCACGCGGTAGGGGTTGATCGGCGTCTCGTCGGACGTGAGCTTGCCCTCCCACTCATCGAGCCAGTCGGCTTTGACCTCGGCGATCTCGTCGGCGACGTCGTCGAAGCGACCGCGGTCCTCGTCCACGCGCTCCGCGACCGCGTCGACCACCGCGTCGAGGACGATCTGTGCGTCGCCCACGAGCGCCATCTCGGAGTCGACGTCCTTGTCGATGTCGGTGGGGTCGAGCGTCGAGTGGATGACCGTCTTCCCCTCGGGGACGGTGATGCCGTAGGCCGTCTCGGTGAAGCTGCAGCCGACGCCGAACAGGACGTCACACTCGTCGAGGAAGTGCGCGAGCTGTCCGGGCTCGCTCTTGCTGCCGGCTCCGAGCGAGAGCGGGTGGCTCTCCGGGAAGGCGCTCTTGCCGTTCAGGCTGGTCGCGACGGGCGCTTCGAGCGTCTCGGCGAGCTCCTTCAGCTCGTCCCACGCCTCGGCGTAGTGGACGCCCTGTCCGGCGAAGATGACCGGGTTCTCGGCGTCGACGAGCTCGTCGGCGACGGCCGGCACGGCCTCGGGGTCGACGCCGGCCCGGTTGGCGCTCGACGGAACGTACTCGAAGTCCTCCGGTGCGTCCTCCCAGAAGACGTCCTTCGGGACTTCGACGACGGCGGGACGCGGACGGCCGTTCCGAGCCGCGGTGAACGCCCGGCGGAACGTCTCGCCGACCGCGTCGGGGTCCGAGAGCTGCTCGCAGGTCTTGCTCACGCTCTGGTAGCTCACGAGCGAGTTGAACTTCGGATCCACGTCGGTCTTGGCTCGGTCGTATCCGGCCGGGATAGCCACGAGCGGCGCGGACTCGCCGTACGCCTGCGCGACGGCACCGATGGAGTTCTCCGTGCCCGGACCGTGCTGACAGGCGAACGCGACGACCTCGTTACCGGACGTGAGCCGCCCGATAGCGTCGGCCATGTGCACCGCCGTCCGCTCTTGGCGGGTAATGATCGTTCGGAGGCCGGCCTCCTCTGCGGCCCCGGTGTCGAAAAGCGGGTTGCTCGGGAACCCGAATACGTACTCTACTCCTTCCTCTTTCAGCGCGTGTGCAATTGCTTCAGTTACGTTCATCACTAGTCTCTCTTGCGGATACCGGACCTGCGACGCGGGAGGATATAAAAGTATCTGTGTGGACAGTTGGTGTGTGAATTGTTGTGTATCGATCCGGTAGTGTCACGCGTTAGCTTGCGGCTCCCGAAGGACTGATAACCCACTGTGACGACGTTGCCTCCATGTCCGAGCGAGCACGACTCGATCACCTGTACGTCCACGAATCCGTCGAGAACGTCATTCCGCCCGAGGCGTTCGTCGAGGCGTTCGATCACCTCGACATCCCCGTCGAGTTGGTCGGCGACGGCGAGTCGTACGACGAGACCGACGCGGTCGCCACGTACGTCCCGAAGCCGGAGTTCCTCGACGCGGGATGGGTCCACTGTATCCGCGCGGGGTACGACGAGTTCGACACCGAGGCGTACGACGCCGCGGGCGTTCCACTCACGAACAGCACCGGGATTCACGACACCACGGTCAGCGAGGTCGCGATCGGCTACATGGTGTCGCTCGCCCGACTCCTCCACGTGTACCGCGACAACCAGAACGAGGGGAACTGGTACACGCCCGACTACGAGCGCCCGTTCACCGTGGAGAACGAGCGCCTCTGCGTCGTCGGCCTCGGCACCATCGGCCAGGGGATCGCCGAGCGGGCCGACGCGCTCGGCATGGACGTGGTCGGCGTCCGCCGCTCCGACGAGCCCGTCCCGGGAGTCTCCGAGATCTTCGACCCCGCGGACCTCCACGACGCGATCGCGGACGCCCGGTTCGTCGCGCTCGCGCTCCCGCACACGCCCGAGACCGAGGGTCTGATCGGCGACGCGGAGTTCGACGTGATGCGCGACGACGCCTACCTCGTCAACGTCGCTCGCGGCCCGCTCGTCGACGAGGCCGCGCTCGTCGACGCCCTCGACCGAGACGCCATCGCCGGTGCCGGCCTCGACGTGTTCGAGACCGAACCGCTCCCCGACGACTCGCCGCTCTGGGACTTCGAAGAGGTGATCATCTCGCCGCACAAGGGCTCGGCGACGAACCGCTACCACCTCGACATCGCCGACCTCGTCGCAGAGAACGTCGAACGGTACCAGACGGGCGAGACGCTGCGGAACCGCGTCGCCTGACCTGCTCAGGAGTTTCGTTATTGCGAACTAAACAGCTGAATTACATTCTCGGCGGCCGGCCGTCTCCCGCGCCGCGCGCTTGATACGCCGCGGTCGCCGGCGGTTCGAGACGCTTCGGCCCAGCGACTCGGACGGCTCCCCCGGCGGCGCGCAGGCGTCACCGATCGGCGAGTTCGCCCCGTTGTGCGCCGACGCACGTCCGCGTCGAGTCGATTGCACCTCCGCGTCGGGTCGATTCCACGTCCACGTCGGTGCAACCGATCCGGTGGGACACGCACCGAGGGATCGACCGCTCGCGACGAAAGCAGTTTCGTATAATCGAACACATTTCGCGCCGCTCGGCGTGATCTCTTACATTACTACTTTTGTAATTGTTATCTGGATCGGCGGTCACTGACCGTGAGCCAGGGTGACCTCGATGACGTTCGCCGTCTGGTTGAGCATCTCGGTGTATTCGTGCCGCGTGTCGTCGGGGCGGAGGCGACTGATCGGCGTCATGATGCTGATCGCGGCGTTCCGTCGGTCGCCCGTATCGAGCGGCGTTCCGACGCAACCGACGCCGCCGAGTCGCTCCTCCTCGTTGTACGCGAACCCCTCCGTGCGGATCTGTGTGAGTTCCTCGAACAGCCCGGAGCGCGTGGTGATCGTCTCGTCGGTGCGGGCGGGAAGCCCGTGCCGGTCGACTATCTCGTCGACGTGGTCGTCGTCGAGACTGGCCAGAAGCGCCTTGCCGAGCGCCGTCGTGTGGAGGTACACGCGTCGGCCGAGTCGGCTGTCGAGGTTGATCGCCTGGTCGCCGCGCGCGGTGTACACGTAGACGCCCTTGCCCTGTTCTTCGAACATCAGGTTCGTCAGTTCGCCGGTCGCCTCGGCCAGCTTGTCGAGTTCCGGTTTCGCCACGTCGAACACGCCGTCGTACTGTCTGGCCGTGCCGCCGAACTCCAGACACCGGAGGCCGAGCCGATACCCGGTCTCGTGGTTGACGACGAGACCGTGCTCTTCGAGCGTGATGAGGTGTTTGTACACCGTGCTCTTTGCCAACTCCAGCCTGTCGACCAACTCCGCCATGGGGACGCCGCCCTCGTTCTCGGCGATAGCGGTCAGTATCTGCATCGAGGTCCCCGTCGCCCGGACCGACTTCGTTTTTGCCCCCTTCATGCGCGTATGTGGCGCGAGACGGGTAATAAGGGTTGTGAGGGCGATACAGTCCGGTATCGTCCCGGGATCAGTCCAGTACCGGACGCGCCGATCAGGGTTTCTTATGTTCGAACCGGCTAGTTGCGTGTCGACGGGGGGCGGCGGCGACACGTCTTATACCCGTGAGACGCGTACGACCGCGCATGCGAGAACTCGTCTTCGCGTTAGAATACCGCCCCGGATGCAACCGGGTGGCCGACGCGCTCGCCGAACACCCCGACGCCCGGGTCCGGTCGCTCTCGCTCCACGCCACGGCCGACCGTCTCTGGCGGGTGGACCACGCGACCGGCGCGCCGGCCGCGCTCGACGACCTGGAGGCGGCCTTCCGCGACGCCGACTACTACGCGGACTGCCTCGCGAGCGACGACTGCGGCGCGACCCAGACCACGCGCGTGCTAGACCGCGACGGCGACACCCTCGTGTTGTACTCCGACTGGGAGCGCACGCCGCGGTGTGCGTCGGTCCCGCACATCGCCCGCGAACACCTCGGTGAGGGCGTGCTCTTCGAGACGCGACACGAGGGTCGCCACTACACGTGGCGGCTCATTCACCCGGGAACGGGGGACGTGGGCGCGTTCTTCGACGCGATCCGCGACGCCGTCGGCGACTGCGCCCGTACGGAACTCCTCAAGACCGGGAGCACGTCCGCGGCCGCCGCCGGCAGTGGCGAGGGAACCGTCGGCGACGGGAGTGACCTCTCGCCCGAACAGGAGGCCGCGCTCCGCGCCGCCGTCGAGCACGGCTACTACGAGACGCCGCGCGAGACCGACGTCGGTGACCTCGCCGACCACCTCGGGGTCCCGCGATCGACGCTCACCTACCGCCTCCGCCGCGCCGAAGAGCAGCTGGCGAAGCGGTTCGTCGCGGACGCCCGCCTGCCCGACTCGGCCGCCGGTGCCTGACGAGCGACCGCCAGCTAGAATACTTGGAATATTCCAACCAAGACTTACCCCAGTGTCGCCCGTACGGTCGGGTAATGACAGACGACCCGGACGCGGACGACGAGAACATCGGTGGGGCGAGGCGGCGAGAGCTGACCGCTCGGCTCGCCGTCCCCGAGATGGACTGCCCCTCGTGCGCGCGGAAGGTCGACGGCGCTCTCGGCCGCGTCGACGGCGTGGTCGACGTCGACCTCAACCCGACGGCGGGGACCGCGACGGTGGCATACGACGGCGACAGCACCGACGAGGCCGCCGTGGTCGCCGCGATCGAGGGCGCGGGCTACGAGGTGACGGGCGGCCGGCGAGGGGCGGATGAGAGCGGCGAGCGGAGCGACGGCGACGCCGACAGCGACGCGTCCGAGGCCAGCGGCGACTCGGGTGGGGTCGCCGTCGCGCCGCCGACCGAGGTGTGGACGAGCACGCGCGCGAAAAAGACGTGGATCGGGGCCGTGCTCGTCGCACTCGGGCTCGGCTTCGAGTTCGTCGCGACCGGCCGGAACGTCCCGGTGGCGAGCGTCCTCGGCGCGCCGATCACGGTCGCGGACGCGCTGTTCCTCGGTGCGGTCGCGGCCAGCGGCGTTCCGGTGATCCGCGACGGCTACTACTCCGCGCGTAACCGGAGCCTCGACATCGACCTGCTGATGGGGACGGCCATCGTCGCGGCCAGCGGGATCGGCTACTTCGTCGAGGCCGCGACGCTCGCGGTGCTTTTCAGCATCGCCGAGCTGCTGGAGGACTACGCGATGGACCGCGCCCGCGACTCGCTACGCGAACTCATGGAGCTGTCTCCCGACGAGGCGACCGTCCGCCGCGAGGGTGAGGAGCTCGCCGTCCCCGCGGACGAGGTCGCGGTCGGCGAGACCGTGATCGTCCGACCGGGCGAGAAGGTCCCGCTCGACGGGAGGGTCGTCGAGGGCGAAAGCGCCGTCGACCAGTCGCCGATCACCGGCGAGAGCGTCCCGGTCGACAAGACGTCCGGCGACGACGTGTTCGCCGGCAGCATCGCTGCGGAGGGGTACCTCGAGATCGAGGTGACCTCGACCGCGGGCGACTCGACGCTCGCGCGGATAATCGAGATGGTGCAGGGAGCACAGGCGAAGCGCACGGAGACGGAGCGGTTCGTCGACCGGTTCGCGGGCTACTACACGCCCGTCGTCGTCGTCCTCGCGATCGCGACCGCGACCCTCCCGCCGCTCCTGATCTCCGACCCCGTCACGGTCGAGGTCGCCGGGTACGGGTTCGCGTTCGTCGGCGACTGGGGCACGTGGTTCGTCCGCGGGCTCACCCTGCTCGTCATCGCCTGTCCGTGTGCGTTCGTCATCTCGACGCCCGTCTCCGTCGTCTCGGGGATCACGAGCGCCGCGAAGAACGGCGTTCTGATCAAGGGTGGCAACCACTTGGAGGCGATGGGCGACGTCGACGTGGTGGCCTTCGACAAGACGGGGACGCTCACCCGCGGCGAGCTCGCCGTCACCGACGTGATCCCGGCCGACGGGACCGACGAGGCGACACTGCTCCGATACGCCGCCGCCGTGGAGCGGCGCAGCGAACACCCCATCGCGGCCGCGGTCCTCGCGCACGCCGACGCCGCCGCTGCCGGAGCCGACACCGGGGCGTCGGAAGGTTCGACGCCGGGAGAGGGCCCGGAGCCAACCGAGTTCGAGAGCCTCACCGGCCGAGGCGTCCGCGCCGTCGTCGACGGCGAGACGTACTACGCCGGCAAGCCGGCGCTGTTCGAGGACCTCGGCTTCGACCTCGCCCGCCCGGCGACCGACGGGGGCAAGACGGCGGAGGCGAGCGGGCGGACCGCTCCCGACGCCGACGGCAACCCGGCGGCGACGGGCGACGACGCGGGAGACGCGCGCTCCGCCCGGTCCGGATCGCTCGACGCGGAGACGCTTGCGGCGGTCGAACGCCAGGGGAAGACGGTGGTGCTCGTCGGCACCGACTCCGCCCTCCTCGGGGCCATCGCCGTCGCGGACGAGGTGCGCTCCGACGCGGCGCGCGTCGTCGCCCGGCTCCGCGAACTCGGCGTCGAGCGCGTCGTCATGCTGACCGGCGACAACGAGGGGACCGCGAGCGCGGTCGCGGAGCACGCGGGGATAGACGAGTACCACGCCGGGCTGCTGCCGGAGGACAAAGTCGAGGCGGTCGAGACGCTTCAGGCGGAGTACGGGGCGGTCGCGATGGTCGGCGACGGGATCAACGACGCGCCGGCGATGGCGACCGCCGACGTCGCCGTCGCGATGGGAGCGGCAGGCACCGACACCGCGCTCGAAACCGCGGACATCGCGTTGATGGGCGACGACGTCGGGAAGCTCCCGTACCTCTACGCGCTCTCTAACACCGCGAACGGCGTCATTCGTCAGAACGTCTGGGCCAGCCTCGCCGTGAAGTTCCTGTTGGCGCTCGGCGTGCCGCTCGGACTCGTGAGCGTCGCCGTGGCGGTCGTCGTCGGCGACATGGGAATGAGCCTCGGCGTCACGGGCAACGCGATGCGGCTCTCGGGGATCGACCCCGAGCGTTACGAGTGAACCGCACCGGGACGCTCATCGGGCCTCGTCGTTCAGATCGACTCGACCGTGTGGTGGTCGCCGTCGATGGCCGCCGCGTCTTCGGGCAGCAGGGCGACGACGAGGTAGCCGGCGTACTCGCGGAGGTACTCGACCATCGCCGCGATCCGGTCCGAGTCGATCGCCTCAAGCGAGTCCAACACCATGAACGGAAGCGTCTCGTACACGTCGTGGACGAGGTACCCGGCCAAGGCGAAGACGAGTCCCGTCACCTCGCGCTCGCTCTCTGAGAGGTGGTCGACGGTGTCGCGGTAGGCGCTCCCGTCGTCCGTCGAACGAACGACGTGGAGGTCGAACCGGGCGCGTGAGACCTTGCGGCGACCCTCTCGGACTTCCGACTCCCGGCGCTCGATCCAGATTCGGTCGATGTTGTCGTATCCAAGCACGTCCAACACCGCGGCCATGTGCTCGTTGAACGCGTCGACGGCGTCCGCTTCGATCCGATCCACGCGCGTGCGGAGATCGGTCAGCTCGTCGGCCACCGCCTCGCGCCGCTCGCGGAGCGTCTCGCGCTCGTCTATCTTCGTTTCGGTCTCGTCGATCTCCGCTTCCACCTCCGTCAAGTCCGACTCCAACCGGTCGACGCGCAGTTCCAGCTCGTTGGCCTCGCGGTGACGCTCTATCACTTCGTCGTACTCGCCGGCTCCGACGTCCTCCGTCTCGGCCTCGCGCTCCCGGACGCGCGTCTCGGCGGCCTCGCGCTCGGCTTCGAGCGCCTCGATCCGGTCTTTCACCTCCTCGATCTCCGCTTCGACCGCTTCGAGGCGCTCTTCGGCCCGCTGCCTCTCGGCCCGCTGCGTTTCGATGGACGACCGCTTCGACGTGAGCTCCGAGATGCGGTCTCGAACCTCGTTTCGCTCCTCCAGCCGCTCGCCTCTGAGATCCCGGAGCGCGTCCACCGTGTCGTCGATCCGGCCCCGCTCGACCTCGGAGCCGCAGGTCCAACACACGACCTCGTCGGTGCCGAGGAGTTCGTCCGTGACGGAGTTCGACTCCGCGTCGTCGCCGTTCGAGCGCTGTCCGAACGCGACGTCGAGCCCGTCGCCCTCCAGCATCTCCTCGTTGAAGCTGATCACGCTCCCGAGTTCGTTCAGCGTCTCGTCGAGAGCGCGCTTGCGCTCGCGGAGTTCCGTGAGCCGACCGTCGATCCGCTCCGGGTCCTCGTCTGGCGGCTCCGACTCTTCGAGCGTCGCTTCGAGGTCGGTACGCTCCGAGCGAAGCTCCGAGAGCGTCGACTCCTCGGTTTCGATCTCGAAGGTGAGATCTTCGACCTCCGACCGGGCCTCGCGGACGCGTTGGAACGCCGCTTCGAGCTCTTCCTTCCGAGAGCGACTCTCTTCGAGGTCCGCGTCGAGTTCGTCTATCGCTTCCTGTGCGTCCGCGAGGTCCGCGCGGGCCTCCTCCAGTTCGGCGGCGATCTCGTCCCGCCTCGCCTCTAAGTCCGGCAGCGTCGATTCGAGCTGATCCAGTCCCGAAATTCGGTCGTCGAGGTCGTCTTTCTCGCTCTCGAGTTCCCGGATCTCCGCTTCGATCTGGTCCGTGTCGACCGGCCGCATGATTATCTCGCGGAGGTCGTCTCCGCGGGCGACGGCGCGCCGTGACTCGTTGTTTTCGAGGAGGAACGCGAAGAGGTCGGCGAGTTCCGGATCGTCGAGGTACGGGTCGCCGCCGAACGCGATCGTGTCGCCGCGGCGAGTGAGCGTCCGCGTGTACGTCTCGTCACCGACCGTGAGTTCGACGCGTCCCTCTGCCGCGTCGCCCTTCAGCGACGGACGGGTGCTGCCGAGCCCGGCCATGAGCGCCTGCAGGAACGAGGTTCGGTTGGTCGCGTTACGGCCGCTAAGAACCGTCACACCGGGTTGAATCTGGACTTCTGTCTCGTCTATTCCCCCCACGTTGCTCGCGTGAACGCGGACGGGCGACTCCGAAAGCATCTTCGGCTCCATTACGCGAGTTCTACCGGTGCGATTAATATAATTGTTATGTAACTGCAAAATCACGAACGCGCCGCCCTACGAGTCGTCGCAGTCACAGCCGCCCGACCGGAGCAGGTCGCCCACGGGGTAGTCGGAGCCACAGTCGGGACAGATCGCGCGCACGTCGACCAGTAGCTCGTAGTCGTGATCGGTCAACTCGCCGGCGTCGACGAGCGATTCCACGGTGGACTCAGTGACGGCGGCAGTTCGTCCCTGCAGGCGTTCGAGCGTCTCTATTTTCCGGTCGATGCGCTCGTCGGATCGGTCGGGGAGTTCCGCATCGCGGTAGCTCGTGAGGTACGTGTGGACGGCTTGATGAGTGACGAAATCACCGAGCACGACGTCGACGTCGACACCGGCCTGTTCGAGGTCGCGCCGCTTTCGCATTCGGTCTGCGCTACCCGCCTCCTCGTCCGTCAAGGACGCGTACGCGCTCTCGACGTCGCTCTCCACCGCAGAGTGGCCCGCCTCGCGCATCGCCGCCGCCAGGACGCGACGGTTGAACAGTGTCGCGAGGTCCCGGAGGCTCGTTCGGTCGCCGTCCTCGCCGGTCCACCGACGTTCCAACTCCGCACCCAATCCGTCCAACTCGTACGCGTCGATCACCCGCGCGACTTTGCTGTTCGGCCGCGACGACGTATCGGTCATGGCTCACCTTCGCGCTCAGCCTTTACAAAAATAGCGGTGTAACATACGGGTCGGACCGGCACCCTCACGGCGGTCCGAACCGCGTTCAGCGTCGAAACACCCGATTCAGACGCGCTGACTCGATCGTTCTCGTCGTCGCTCCCGAATCGCCGTCTTTCTCCTACCGTCGGCGCTCGCGACTCCGCGTCGTCAGGAACGTCCTCGCACCGCGCTCCGTCCGTGTTCGGCAGAGCGTGCAGACCGGTGGATCCCACGATTGGGTACCACACATTCGGAACGAAAGAACAGAAATATATAATAGCTATAAATTTGATAAAAAGGACGGCTGCCACGGCAGACGGCGCGACTTCCGCCCGTCACGACCGATCGGCCGGCCACCGGTCTCTCCGCGGTGCGAAACGCGTCGAGAGGCGATCCGAGACGTAGACGGGAACGTCCGACGTGATCGCGAAAAGCACGTTGACCGATCGTCGGTCGTGTTGTCCGCCCCGATTCGTCCCGGTCGGCGTCGGGTTCGCATTCGACTATCGGTGGTCTCACCGGCTACACGTGTCGAATCACTCGCTCAATCGTACGAATCTGCGGTCTCTCACGATTCGGTGAAACGTCCTCCGGTCGCGGCGGTCGCGGCGCAGCGACGCGTCACGCACGACCGCCGTCTGTCTCGGACCGGCTCGCCCGCTTCGTTTCTCGATGTGTGACAAAATATATGGAATACTACTATTCTGCTAAGTTACAAGATAACATATGTATATTCGCAACGGGTCTGGCAATGGGAAGCGGCCTCGCGTACTGGTCGGGGGGAGTGTGCCTTCACCTCGATGAGGCGGCCGGTACCGTTTTGCATCCGGCCGGACGACCCTGATACATGTACGACACGATCCTGCTTCCCGTCGCGCCGGGCGGAGAGGCGAACGACGCGGTGCCCCACGTTGCGAGCCTCGCCGACCGCTACGACGCGACCGTCCACGTCGTTAGCGCCATCGACACCGTGGCACAGACGCTGCGCGGGCCGCAGGCCGGCGCGTTCGCCGAGCGCGTCGAGACCGCGGCGGAGGCGCGCGTCGAGGAGGTCACGGCCGAACTGGAGGCGGCGGGCGTCGACGTCGTCGGGAACGTCGTTCGCGGCGAGCCGCTCGACGTGATCGAGAACGCCATCGGCGACAGCGGTGCCGACCTCGTCGTGATGCCGAGCCACGCTCGGACGGGGATCGAACGCGTGCTCTTGGGAAGCGTCACCGAAAAGGTGGTTCGGGTCTCACCGGTCCCGGTGGTCACGGTGCCGATCCGCGAGTCGGACGAGTCGGATGAGCCGGACGAGTCCGATGTCGGTCGGAACGACGCGGCGTGACGGACGCGCCGGCGGCCGAGGGCGAGACCGCATCGACGGAGGACGCGGGACGGCTACGCGCGTTTCGGGTCGCGTACGACGGCCGCGAATACGCGGGGTTTCAGCGCCAGCCTCACGCGACGACGGTCGAGGGGACGCTGTTGCGGGCGCTCGCGAAACACGGGGTCCTCGACCGCGGCGACGGGCCGACACACGCGACGCCACCGGGGTACGCCGCCGCGGGACGTACCGACGCGGGCGTCTCCGCGGTGGGTCAGACGGTCGCGTTCGCGGCCCCCGACTGGCTCACTCCCCGGGCGTTCAACGGCCACCTCCCCGGATCCGTTCGGGTATGGGCCGCCGCGGACGCGCACGACGCGTTCCACGCGACACACCACGCGCTCCGCCGGACGTATCGGTACCACCTCTACGCACCCGGCGGTGGAGAAGGCGGTGCGGAAGCGAGCGCGGGTACCGGACACGACGACGCAGCCCGCGACTCCATCGACGACGAGCGCGTCGCGGACGCGCTCGCCCGGTTCTCCGGCGAACACGACTACCACAACCTGACGAGCGACGAGACGGGGACCGTCCGCGACCTCGACGCGACCGCGACGCGAGACGGCGACGCGCTCGTCGTCGAGGTGTCTGCCGGCGGGTTCCCCCGCGCGCTCGTTCGGCGGCTCGTCGCAGCGGTCGAAGCGATCGGTCGGGGCACCGCGGACCTCGCCTACGCCGACCGGCTGCTCGCCGCAGAGCCCGTTCCCGGGGAACTCGGCGTGGGACCGGCACCGCCCGAGCCGCTCGTCCTCTGGGACGTCTCGTACGAAGACCTGACCTTCTCCGTCGACTCCGAGGCCGCGTCGAGCGCCCGCGTCGCGTTCGACGAGCGCCACCGGGAGGCGCGCCACGCGGCCGCGGCGACCGGGGCGATACGCGATCGGATCGCGGCGAGCGACCGAGGTCGCACCGGCCGGTAGCGACTCAGTCTCCGGAGAGCGCGGACTCGATGGCCGTAGAAATGGCGTCTGCGCCGTATCCGTCGACGGGGTCGCCGTTCACGAAGATGGCCGGCGTTCCGGAGACGCCGATCGACTCGCCTTCGCTGCGGTCGCTCATCGACGCCTCCTCGTACGCGGAGTACTCGGCGTCGGCCATGGCCGCACAGGGGTCGCCGCCCGCCGTCTCGGCGGCCGCCCCTATCGCCTCGCCGCTGTAGCTCCCCTGCGACTCGTAGACCGCCGTCGAGAAGGCGAAAAACGCCTCGTTCCCGCCGCGGGCACCGACGCCGCGAGCCGCGCTCGCGACGGGGACAGCCCACGTCTCGTTGACCGGAATCGGGAAGTCCCAGTGTTCGTACCGGACGTCGCCGGACGCGAGGTACTCCTCGCGGATCGTGGGGAACGCTTCGAGCTTGTAGGTCGCACAGTGAGGACACGTGAAGTCCTCGAACGCCTGTACGAGCACGTCCGCGTCCGGGTCGCCGAGCGTCGGCCGGAAGCCGAGGTCCGGGTCGGTAGGCTCGGTCAGGTCACAGTCGTACTCGCCCGTGTCGAGGCCGACCGTGGCTCCGCTGCCGCCGCCGTCGCCGCTGCCGCCGAGACACCCGGCCGCGCCGACGACGCCGGTAGCCGCAACGCCGGCGAGCAGGGACCGTCGCGTGTGTTTCATACGCCGGATCCGTTCGGAACGCACTTAACCACACCGTGACCGGGCGGCGGTGACCGGACCGACACCGGTCCGAACGTTTTTGCCGTCGCCTCGTGACGCTGTAGTATGAGCGACTGGGACCTCGACCTCCGAGACGCCGAAGCGGAGATGGACGAGGCGTTCGCAGCCAGCGGCGACGTCGTCCTCGGCGTCCTCGACGGGACCACCGATCCCGACGAGTGGGTCCGCAGCGTCGACTACGGCAACACCCTCGTGTTGACCATCGACGGCGACCTCAACGAACTCGCCGCGGGATTCGCCCGCGACGTCAAAGACATGGGCGGCGAACTCATGCACTTCCGCGGCTTCCTCGTCGTCACGCCGCCCGGCGTCGCCATCGACACCGACCGACTGAGCGACTAATCGACCGGAGACCGAGAGGCCCCACGACCGAGCGACAACTCGGATCTCCACCGCCCCCTCCAAACAGCAGGCCCCCGGCGTCGTCAGCATTTCTGAACGTCGATAACAGCACAAGAAGTATGCCGCTTCGGTGAGAGGGTGTCTCCATGAAAGCCGTCGTACTCGCGGGGGGATACGCGACCAGACTCTGGCCCATCACTCACCACCGACCGAAGATGTTCCTTCCGGTGGGAGAAAACACCGTCATCGACGAGATATTCGAGGACTTGGAGGCCGACGACCGCGTCGACGAGGTGTTCGTCTCGACGAACGAGCGGTTCGCCGACACGTTCGCGGAGTACCTCGCCGACAGCCCCTTCGAGAAGCCGACGCTCTCGGTCGAAGAGACCGTCGAGGAAGACGAGAAGTTCGGCGTCGTAGGCGCGCTCGAACAGCTCGTCGACCGCGAGGGCGTCGACGACGACCTGATCGTCGTCGCCGGGGACAACATGATCAGCTTCGATCTCGGCGAGTTCGCCGACTTCTTCGAGTCGAAGGGGACGCCGACGCTGGCCGCCTACGACGTCGGCGACCGCGAGCGCGCCAAGTCGTACGGACTCGTCGACCTCGACGGCGACGAGGTGATCGACTTCCAAGAGAAGCCCGACGACCCGAAGACGACGCTCGTTTCTATCGCCTGTTACGCGTTTCCGGCCGAGACGCTGCCCGACCTCTCGACGTACCTCGAAGACGGGAACAACCCGGACGAGCCCGGCTGGTTCCTCCAGTGGCTCCAAGGGCGCGGGTCGGTCCACGCGTTCACCTTCGACGGGGCGTGGTTCGACATCGGTACCGCCGACAGCTACCTCGACGCGGTCGAGTACGCTCTCGACGGCGGGAGTCTCGTCGCCGACGGCGCGACCGTCGAGGACTCCGAGATCGGCGACGTCGTCCACGTGATGGACGGCGCGACGGTCACCGATTCGACGCTCGACCGAGCTGTCGTCTTCGAGGACGCGACTATCGCCGACTCGTCGATCCGTAACTCCGTGATCGACGAGGGCGCGACGCTGACGGGGGTCGACCTCTCCGGATCGCTGATCGGCGCGTACACCTCGATCACCGACGGCGACGGGTTCTAGCGCGGATCGCCGCCCTCCTCGTCTGCTTGTCCGTGCGTGTGATGGTAGCAGTCGAGCGCGGGGCCGCCCCCGTCGTCCGCCGGATGGAAACACACGCGGCGGTACCGCTCGTTGTCGAGGAGATTGACGACGAACCCGGCGGCGTGACGCGACACCGACTCGTAGGAGTCGCCGCAGGCGGGACAGCGTGCGGGCGGATCGGCTGGAACGTGCATGAGTGTCGCCGTTTGCGTTCTGTCAGTGCCGAACGAGCAAAACCGCTGCGCCGCGCTACGAGCGGTCGTCACCGTACTCGCGGAGCCGCGGCGCTACGAGCCGTTTCCGCTCTCGGTGCCGCCGCCCTCGACGCCGAGCGCGTCGAACAGCTTCCGTCGAACGGCCTCCTCGGTGAGTTCGAGCAGCGTGTCGCGGTTGTCGCCGCTCGCGTCGATGCCCGTGAAGATTCCGAGCGGGATCTCCAGCGATCCCTGCGTCGAGTGACCGGCGGCGTCGCCCATCTCAGAGAACGCCTCGTCGAGGACGTTGCCGATGTTCAGGCGGATGTCCTTCGAGCGCGCCGCGAGGTAGATCGTGTCGTCGGCGATACCCAACACGGCCGTGGTCGTGATCCCTTCGAGGTTGAGGAGGTGTTGGGCGGCCTGCGCGAGCGCCTCGCGGTCCCGGATGAACCCGGCGGTCGAAAAGAGGTGGCTCCCCTGAACCTCGCGATTCTGGATCGCCTCCGCGAGCACGTCGAGCGTCTCGGGACTCATCGACGGCGACTCGACCTGTTCGAGCGTGTCGTGGTTCGCGAACGGGTGGAGGTACGCGGCGGCCGTCAGGTCCGCCGGCGTCGTGTCCCGTTTGAAATCGAGCGTCTCGGCGCGGATGCCGTAGAGGAGTGCGGTCGCGACCGCCTCCGAGGGCGACTGGTCGAACTCCTGTAAGTACTTCGTGAGGATAGTCGACGTCGAGGAGACGTTCGTGCGCACGTCGACGAACCGCGCGTCGAAGGGCACGTCGGCTTCCAAGTGGTCGATGTAGATGTCGATCTCGGTCTCGAAGTCGAACCCGTCGTCGGCGGACTTCGCGAGGTCGACCGCGGCGATGGTCCCGTACTCCGCGAGCTCGGGGGCCTCGGACCGCGCCACGAGGTCGATCCCGAGGAGGTTGACGAAGGCGCGGTTCTCCTGATGGCCGACGTCGCCGGAGTAGAGGATGTCCGCCTCGACGCCGAACGCGTCCGCGATCGCCTGCAGCGCGGTCGCCGACGCGATGGAATCGGGTTCCGGGTTGTCGTGTGTCAGGATCGCCATCCGCCCGTCGCCCGCCTCGATTATCTCGGCGAGCTGGCGAGCCATGTACTCCAGTTCGCCGGTTTCGAGCGACTGGAGCGCGCTGTCTGCGATCACCGTCGAGGGGTTTATCACCACGTCCGCGCCACGCTCACGGAGCTCGTCCTCGCTCACCGGATCCGACGCCCGGACGACCACGTAGTGGTCTCCGCCCGTTTCGCGAACCGCCGAGACGGCCGCCTTGTTGGCCTCGACGTCGCTGGCGAGGATCAACACGATGTCGCGGTCGGCCAGTTCCTCGGTGACGTCGGGCTCGGCGATGTCCTGCACGCGGGCGTTGAGGTCCTGATCGCGGAGCGCCTCGACGCGGCTCTCGTCTCGGTCGAGAATGAGCACGTCCTTGCCGCGGCCCGTGAGTTCCTCCGCGACGGCGTGCCCGACGCTTCCACAGCCGAGGATGGCGTACCGCGTCTGCGCCGATCCGGATGCCCCACTCATTGGCGGTGGTTCCGCGGGACGACACTTAACGAGTGCGTTCTCTCTCACCTCGTTCCGACCGTAACGCGCGTCCCGCTGGGCCGCAGGAGCCGGAGAGCGACCTCCGTGACTACGACGGGCGGGATCCGTCGGAGGCCGCTCGCGTATCGTCGAATGAAAAGGCCTTTTACCGCGACCGCGGTACGACTCAGTGAGGGCCGGTAGCTCAGTTAGGGAGAGCGACGGACTCTTAATCCGTCGGTCGCGTGTTCAAATCGCGCCCGGCCCGCTCCGTATAAATACGTCTTGTATCTGTATCCTCTTATCTCCTAAAACACATTCATGGAAAATATAATACGGATCGTATAGGATCGCACGGGTATGGGTTCACCAACCCTCCCGACGATCGCCGCGAGCATCGTCGTAGTTGCCACGCTCGTTATCGTGAGTAGTGGTGCGGTAGCCGCGGACTCGAACATCGCTCAGGCCCCACAGGACAACCCGTACGACTGTGACGACCCCGCTCCCGGGTACGAAGGGTACACGTGCACGGACAGCGGATCAGTGGACGTACGAGACACGACCGAGACGACTCCATCAATGACTGCTCCCGAGACTGACGGGAATAGTCTCGAAGAGTGTGAAGCAGCGGGAGAGCGGATGGTACAGTGGCATAATTCACGCAGAGGAATCGGAATCGCCACGCACTTCGCGGCTACCGCACAGTACGGTCATTGCGTGTCCGAAAACACGGACTGACTGACACGGAGTTTTTATCGAGCGCGCACTCCGCGGATTACGTTTTTTCGATTGTCCCCTACCGAAGAAGACTCAGTTCACGTCCGGTTCGTCAGCGTCGTCGAGGGGGTCCGTCGCAGTCGACTCGTCTGCGGCGGCCAGTCGGTATAGTCCGAAAAGCGCGCCGGCGACGAAGACCGCTCCTTCGAGGCGTGCACCGGCGTACACCCACTCGCGCGCTTCGACGTCTCCGGAATTTCGAAACGCGGCGCGAGTCCACGCGCGGACCACGAATCGCGGTGCAACGGTCTCGACGAGTCCGACGATGCCGGCTGCCAGAAGCAGTAGGGCCTTCATAGCTGCCCTTCGCCGGGTGCGACCAAAAGCGATGCGGCGGCTACGGGCGTTCGTCGGCGTTCGGCGCGTCGGCGTTCGGCGCGTCTGCGTCGTCAGCGGCTGCGGCGTCGGTATCGTCGGCGGCGTGGTCACCGATGTCATCCGGCTGGTCGTCGACGTCGTCGCCCGCGGCGGCCGCGGCGTACCGCCGATAGACGCCCGCGGCCCACGTTCGCACCTCGGGCGCGTCCGTCGAGAGGAGCGCGGCGAGTCCGTCCCCGTCGAACAGTCCGACGACCGCCCGTTCGCCGACGAGAAGCACCGCAACCGACGACTCGGCCGCGTGGACTGCCACCTCGATCCCGCGACGCGCGAGCGCCGCCCGGAACACGGCTCCAGACCGTCCCGAGAGCCTCTCGGCCGCGAGTCCGGTGAACACGAGCCGTACCGTCCGGTCGGGGTCGCCCCCGTCGACCGCGTCACGGAGCCGTCGGACCGTCGTCGCGTCGAGCCGCGGAACCACGCCGACGATCGAACTCGATCCGGTCTCCGCCACGACCGTCGAGAGCACGCCGACCGGTCCCGGGTCGTCTCCTCGCTCCGTCACGGCTACGCTGCGGTCGTCCGTCGCTCGATCCCCGCCGTCGCCTCCGTCGACGGCGCGCTCGACGAGCGATCGGAGGGCGGCTCCCGGACCGTCGTCTGCCATACGACGCGTTTCGTCCCCGTGGAGGTAAACCCAAGGCCCGGCGAATAGAGGGATCCGCATGGCCGAACGCGACGCGGGAGACGCGGACGGGGCGGAGTCGATCGGGGAGCTGCTCACTGAGCGAGACGAGACCCTCGCTGTCGCCGAATCGCTGACCGGCGGGCTCGTCGGATCGCGAGTGACAGACGTCCCGGGCGCGAGCGCGTACTTCGATCGCGGTTTCGTCACGTACGCGTACGACGCGAAGCGCGAACTGCTCGGCGTGTCCCGCGAGTCGCTCGACGCGGAGGGGGCGGTGAGCGCGGCCGTCGCCGAGGAGATGGCGGCCGGCGCGCGCGACAGAGCGGGGACGACGTGGGCGGTGTCGACGACCGGGGTCGCGGGCCCCGGCGGCGGAACCGAGACGAAGCCGGTCGGACTTGTGTACGTCGGGGTCGCGTACGCCGCGCCGTGGGGGACGGAGGACTCGTTCGTCCGGAGCGAGAGGTTCCGTCTCGACGGCGACAGAGCCGCGGTGAAACAACAGTCCGCTGATGCGGCACTCGACTCGCTCGCCCGCGCGATCCGCGAGGTCGACGCCGAGAGGTAGCGAGGCGTCCCGCAGAAACACCGGCACCGATCGGACGGACCACCGATCGGACGGACGCGCGAGCGTTTATCCCTTCACCCCGCGTACACGACGCATGATCGACCGCGTGCTGGTCCCGATGGACGACTCCGCGCTGTCCGAGCGGGCGCTGCGGTACGCGCTCGACGTCCATGACGGCGCACAGATAACCGTGTTACACGTCGTGGGTGAGCCGTCGCGGATGATGGGGGCAGCGACGGAGATCGCTCTCTCCGACGACAGCGACGAGCGGATCCGTGAACTCGCGGCCGACGTGCTGGACCGCGCCCGCGAGATAGCAGACGAGTACGACACGACCGTCGACGGAGAGATCGAGGTCGGGTCGCCGGCGCGGAAAATCCTCGATCGGGCCGACTCGTTCGACGCGGTGGTGATGGGGACGCACGGCGGGTCACTCGCCGACAGACTGCTCGTCGGTAACGTGGCACAAACCGTGTTCCGGCGGTCTCCCGTTCCGGTGACGGTCGTCCGGTGAGACGCGGGGGACGGACCGCGAGCGGGACGGATGGCGGGCAGTCAGTCGATGTACGCGTGGCCGACGACGGCGACGAGCAACGCGGCGACGACGATCCACGACAGCGGCTCGGCCGCGAGCAGCCCGATGGGCCGAGCGACCGACTCGTCGAATCCGAACAGCGCGCCGGCCGCCAACGCGGCCGCTACCACGAGTGCGGCGACAACGCCGGCGACGCCGAGAAGCGCGGAGTCGGTCGAGTCCATAGGTCGTGTGCGTTCGGAGAGCAGATAAATGGATCTCCGCGGCTCGCCGTCCGCTCGTCCGGCCGTCGCGGTCGGAACGGGCACCCTTTTCACGCAACGTGCGCGTACACTTCGTATGGAAACGATCGAACGCGGGTCAGCGGGAACGTCCCGCGTCGCGATCGTCGGCGGTATTCACGGTGACGAGCCCGCGGGCGCAGAGATCGTGCGACGACTCGCCGCGACGCTCGACTCGGAGGGGTCTGGAGACGGCACCGTCCGACTCGTCATCGCGAACGAGCCGGCGCTGGCGGCGGAGACGCGCTACACGGACGCGGACCTGAACCGGGCGTTCCCGGGCGATCCCGAGAGCGACGAGTACGAGCGCGCGCTCGCGCCTCGTGTCGCGGCGGCGCTCGACGGAATGGACGCCGTGTTAGCGCTCCACACCTCACACAGCGCGCCGCCGCCGTTCGCTATTTACAGCGAGTTGACTCCGTCGGTTCGCCGGAGCGTGACCGGTATGCCGATCGACTACGCTCTCGACTCGGGGAACCTCCGGTCGACCACGCTCGACTCCGTCGTCCCGCACGCCGTCTCGATCGAGGTCGGTCGACAGGGGAGCGAGGACGCCGTCGAGTTCGGCTACGAGGCGTGTCTCGCGTTCCTGCGGGCGCACGGCGCGCTCGACGACGAGCCGCCGGCGTTCACGGAGACGACGGTCGTGGCGGGCGACGAAGAGGTGCCGAAGGGCGGCGGCGAGCCCCACGTGTACTTCGAGAACTTCGAGTCGATACCCCGCGGTGCCGTGTTCGCGGAAGACGACGTGTACACGCACCGCGTCGACGAGGAGGGCGTCGTCCCCATCCTCGCGAGCGAACACGGATACGAAGAGATATTCGGCATCTACGGCCGAGTGCAGCACACGCTTCAGCCGCCGGACGCGGCGGGAGACAGTCCCGTTTGAGGGTTCCGGCGCAGTTACTTCACTTCGCGGTCGGCGTCACGTCACCGACCGCTTCCATCACCTGCATCGCGGCGCTCGCGGCGAGACCGCGCGCGACCTCGTCGGTGTCTGCGTCGGCGATACCGGCGTCTAAGTCGTCCGGGTCGGGTGTAAAGCCGGCCGAAACGGGATGTCCGGCCGGCGGGTTGACGGCGACGGTCGCCTGCGGCCCGTTCGTGCCGACGGACAGCTCGGATCCGACGGCGTAGCTGTTGGGGAGATACGATTCGGTTCGCGTGACGATCCCGGCTACCGCGCGCCGGAGACGCCGTTCTTGATCGGGGGTGAGGTCGACGGCCGCGGGCTCGCCCGCGTTCGTCACGCCCGGTGCCCCGGCATACGGGTTGTTGCCGTTCATCGAAGACACACCGTGTACGCGGAGCCCACTCAAAAAGGCGTCGCCGAGTCAGCCGTAGATCCGCTCGGTCGCGATCGCGGCCCCCTCGTCTAAGGCCTCCAGCTTCGCCCACGCGATCTCGGGATCGACCATGCCGAGCCCGGCCTGCGTGCCGAATCCGCAGTCGGGCGCGGCGACGAGCGGCGTTCCGTCCGCGACGGCGTCGGCGACGCGCTCCAACCGGTCCGCGATCGTCTCGGGGTGGTCGATGATGTTCGTCTTCACGTCGACGACGCCCGGGATCAGCGTCCAGCCGTCCGGAACCGGGTGCTCCGCGAACGCGCGGTACTCGTGCTGGTGGCGGGGGTTGGCCTGCTCGACGCTGAGTCCGGAGATGTCGGCCTCGTAGATCTCCGGGAGCATGTCAGCCAGATCCGTGTCGAGGTGATGGGGTCCCTCGTAGCTCCCCCAACAGGTGTGGAGTCGGACCTGCTCTTCGGGGATCCCAGAGAGCGCCTCGTTCAGCGCCTGCACGTGGAGCCGCGTCGCCCCCTTCACCTCCGCGAGAGGCTCGTCCGCGTACGCCGCCGTGTGGCCGACGGTCAGCAGTTCCGGCGCGTCGATCTGGAGCGTGAATCCCGCGTCCGCGACGATTTGATACTCCTCCGCCATGGCGTCGGCGACGGCGAAGAGGTACTCCTCGTAGTCGCCGTAGTGGTCGTCGACGTGCGTGGCGGTGACGACGCTCGGCGACGCCGCGGTGACGAACTCCCCCGCGAAGTCGGCGTCGACGGCGGCGAGCGCGGCGCGGAACTCGGACAGTTCGGCCTCGGCCTCGTCGCGCCCGGTGTACTCGACCGGACCGGTCACGACGGGGTGTTCTGACAGGTCGATGACGTCGGTCTTGAACGTCTCCTCGGCGTAGTCGGGGAACTCTTGGAGGTCCGCCCACAGCTCCTGTTCGCGCTTCCCCTCGATGCCGCTGAGCCGATCCGCGACGTACCAGTTGAACGAGACGCGGGACTGTTCGCCGTTGTCGGCGATGTCGATGTTCGCCTCGCCCTGTCGCTCAACCACGTCGCGCGTGGCGTCCGCGACGGTCGCGTTCCACTCCGCCTCGTCGACGGGCTCCCCGTCCTGCCGCTTCGTGAGGAGTTCGAGCAGTTCCGGCGGCCGCGGGAGGCTGCCGATATGCGTCGTCTGGATCTGGTTGGCAGTCATCGGTACCCGACTCTCGCCGCTCGCGTCGCCTAAAAGTCGCGGAACGCACAATCCGGTCCGGTTCGGTCGGACCAGTTCGGCCGGACCGGCTCTCCGTTCGGTCCCGTTCGGTCTCGGCTCCCGATACCGCGGCGACGGGTTACTCCTCGGCGGCCGAGAGGATCGACTCCGACTCGCCGTACGCGGCGATCACGACCACAGTCGTGTACCGGCCCGGTTCGGCTGCGGCGCTCTCGACGCGGAACGCCCGGTCCGGCAGGTCCCACTCGCGGAGGTCGCTGCCGGCGTCGAGTCCGGATTCGATGCGCTCGCGGACCGCGCCGCGGTCCTCTCCGGTCACCTCGTAAAAGAGTCCGGGTCCGGGACCGGTCGCCCACCCGAGACCGGCCGCCACGTCGGGGTGACGCCGGGGCGCGCGCGTCGACTCCGCGTCCTCCGCGCCGGCGCGACCGCCCTCTCGAAAGTCGACCTCGTCTCGCGGGCCGATCGTCCGCCGGGCTTCCACGACCGTGAGCCGGTTGCCGGCGGGTCCGAGATCGGGGGCCTCGTCCACCTCGACGACGGTCGCCTCGGCGGGAACGACCGAGGAGACGGCGACGAGGTTGTAGTTGTGGAGGTTCGCGTCCGCGAGCGCGGCGTCGTAGGAGGCCATCGCTGTGTCGGCGACGCCGACGCCGCCGGCGACGTGGATGGTGTTCATCACCGATGGCTCCGCCGGCACACCGCTAAGAAGTTACGAACCGGACGCGGCCGCCGACCGATCAGTACTGGTAGTTGATTACCTGCTCGTCGGTTTGGTCGGCGTCTTGGAGCTTCTCGCGAGCCGCCTCGAAGTCGCCCTGCGTCACTTCTGTGCGCCCGTCGCGGATCGCGAACATCCCGGCTTCCGTCGCCAGCGAGGCGATGTCGGCACCGCTGTATCCCTCCAGATCGGCCGCGACCTCGCTCACGTCGGTCCCGTCTGCGACGTTCATGTCCTGAGTGTGGATCTCGAGGATCCGCGCGCGCCCCTCGACGTCTGGCTCCGGAACCTCGATGAGCCGATCGAACCGCCCGGGACGCAAGATCGCCTCGTCGAGCATGTCGAAGCGGTTGGTCGCGGCCATGATGCGGATCTCCCCGCGCTCGTCGAACCCGTCCATCTCGGAGAGCAGTTGCATCATCGTCCGCTGGACCTCGGCGTCGCCGCTCGTCTTCGAGTCCGTCCGCTTGGCGGCGACCGCGTCGATCTCGTCGATGAAGATGACGGCAGGCTCGCGCTCGGCGGCGAGCTCGAACAGGTCGCGGACGAGCCGCGACCCCTCACCGATGAACTTCCGAACCAGCTCGGACCCGGCCATCTTGATGAACGTCGCGTCCGACTCGTTCGCGACGGCCTTCGCGAGCATCGTCTTCCCCGTGCCCGGCGGTCCGTGGAGCAGGACGCCGCTCGGCGGCTCGACGCCGACGGCCTCGAACTGCTCGGGGTTCTCTAGCGGGTCCTCGACGGCCTCGCGGACCTCGCGGATCTGGTCGTCGATGCCGCCGATATCGGCGTACTCGACGTCCGGCGACTCGGTGACTTCCATGGCTTGCGCGCGCGAGTCGGTCTCGTCGTCGAGCACCTGCTGGACCGCGAAGGAGTCGTTGATCGCGACGCGGTCGCCGGGGCGGAGGTCCTCGTCCAGCCGCGTGGCCGCCTGCGTCAACACCTCCTGGTTGTTGCCGTGCTGTTTGATCACCACGCCGTCGTCCGTGATCTCCTCGACGGAAGCGATGTACAGCGAGGTCGTCTTCAGCACCTCGTTCTCGCGTTTCAGCTCGTCGACGTCGGTCTTCAGCTCTCCGCGCCGGTCCTGTGCGTCGTCGAGCCGGTCTTCGAGCTCGTTGTTCACCTGCAGGATCCGCTGGTAGTGCTGGCGGATCGCCTCCAGCCGCTCCGTCTCGCTCATCTCCGGATCGAGCTCCAGACGAGGGCGGTCGGGCAATGAGGGACTGTGAGACATTCGTTGCGCCTCGCTACGGCTCGCGCGTAAATGTGCCTTTGGGTCACGACAGTCCGGCTCGCCCGTCCGCCGCGACAGCCCGCCGTACCTCACGGAACCGCGCCGTGAGAGTCACCGCGGCGTCACCGGTCCACCCCTACCGTCCTCGGGAGGAGCGGCCGTTCGCGTCGGCGAGCGACCTCGCCGTCGGGACGGGCGTCCCGTCCAAATATCTCGTTTGATACTGAGGGCTCAAGACTTTAATCCGAGACCTGTCTCCGTTCGAGTATGACCGAACGCTCGCCCACTGCACGCGTCTCATTCAGTCTCGCCGGGAGTGGTCTCGCGGCGAGCGATCCCGCGGCGAGCACCCCTGCGGGGTCGGAAATCGAGGTCGTCCGTCCATGAGCGGAACGCACGAGCACACGGTGCTCGCGGTCGACGACGAGCCCGACCTCGCGGAGCTGTACCGGGTGTATCTCGCGGAGGCCTACGACGTTCGGATCGCCACCGGCGGCGAGGAGGCGCTCTCCAAGATGGACGACTCCGTCGAGGTGGTGCTGTTGGATCGCCGGATGCCCGACATGACCGGGCACGAGGTTCTGGCGCAGATGCGCGCGGCCGGCTACGACGCTCGGATCGCGATGTTGACCGCGGTCGAGCCGGACGTCGACATCATCGACATGCCGTTCGACGACTACAAGACGAAGCCGGTGACGAAAGAGGACATCCTCACGCTGGTCGAGGTGTTACTACACCGGGCGAACTTCGACGAGCGGAGCCAGGAGTTCTTCGCGCTGGCGTCGAAGAAGGCGGCGCTGGAGGCGTCTGGCGCGACCGACTCGGAGGAGTACGAGGACCTCATCAAACAGATGGAGGCGGTCAGGATCGAGGTCGACGACGCGCTCGACCGACTCTCCGCGCGCGACGCGTTCGTCGAGGTACCCGGCAGCGTCCCGTGAGGCACGACGCCAACCCTCGACCGCGTGCGTTCCGGACCGCTACTCGATTTCGAGATCTCCCGTCGCGTTCCCGTCGCGTCCCTCGTCCCACTCCAGTTCGAACTCGACGCTCAACTCGCCGGGCCCGTCCGCGGGCCCCTCGCGCTCCGCCTTCACCTCGAAGGTCGGCTGGGCGGGCGGATCGAGGCTCACCGAGTCGTCACCCTGCCGCAGCGTGAGCGCGGCCCCCTCTTCGAGCGAGTCGGCGACGGTTCGCAGATACGCGGCGATCTCCTCGCGACTACGGCGGCTCTCGGATTTGAACAGGACGTCTTCTGGCATGCAGTCGGGTACGGCCGCCCGGGTGATAAGCGTCGCGCGCCGGCCGAGAAAAATCTGCATAAAAACCCCGCCCCGAGGACGGCTATCGACCCGGACCGGAGATCCACCGATCCGAACCGTGGAGCGCTCTCAGAACCCCTCTTCGAACGCGAACGTCCCGTTTCGCTGCACGACTTCGCCGTCGACCTCGATCACGGAGTCCTCGCTCATGTCGACTATCATGTCGACGTGCTCTGCGGACTCGTTGACCGCGTTCTCCTCGCCGACCGTCTCCGGGTACGCGGACCCGACCGCCATGTGAACCGTGTCGCCCATCTTCTCGTCGAACAGCATGTTGTAGGTGAACCGGTCGATCTGGCGGTTCATGCCGATCCCCAACTCGCCGAGCCGCCGCGATCCCTCGTCGGTATCGAGGATGCCCGTCAACAGGTCCTCGTTGCGCTCTGCGGAGTGCGAGACGACCTCACCCTCCTCGAATCGGAGCCTGACACCCTCGATCTCTCGACCGTAGCGGTACAGCGGCAGGTCGAAGTACACCTCCCCCTCGACCCCGTCGCGGACCGGTGCCGTGAACACCTCGCCGCCGGGGAGGTTCTTCTCGCCGTGGTCGTTGAGCGTGCGGTTCCCCGAGACGTCGAGTGTAAGATCGGTCTCCTCGCCCGATCGAATCCGGACCTCGTCGGCCTCGTCGAGGATCTCCACCATCTGCGCCTGGTGTTCGCGCTGGGCGTCCCAGTCGAGCGAGACGGCGTCCCACACGAAGTTCTCGTACGCCTCGGTGCTCATCCCCGCGAGTTGCGCGTGGCTCGCGGTCGGGTACTGGGTGAGACACCACGTCTTCGAGAGCCGCGTCCGCTTGACCTCCTCCATCGCGCGGTTGTACGCCGCGTTCGTCTCCGGATCCACGTCCGCGTCCTCCGTCGCGTTCGACCCGCCGCGAGCGATCACGAACACGTCGGCCTCCTCGTAGAGCGCGCGGCGATGGCTCGGTTCGGTGAACTCCGCAGAGGCACGCTTGAACGCCCGCTGCGCTCGCTTCGAGTAGTTGAGGTACACCGGGTTGGCACCACGGTCCCCGCAGATCTCGTGGAGCGCGACCGCCAGCTCCTCGGCCTCCCTCGGCAGCTGAATGACGACGTCGTCTCCCGCCTCGATACCCGTGGAGTGGTCGGCGATAGTCTCGGCGTGCTCGCGGATGCGTGCGTCCATACGACTACTCGCGTCCCGGACGGATTACCGCTTTTGGAAGCGGTCGCGAAGGACTCAGTCCGTGAGCACGTCCGCGAGCGCCCCCGTGTCCTCGACGACGATGTCGGGACGCTGTGGCCAGCCGCCGTACGGGTTCTCGTGACGGTTCAAGAACGCTCCGCGCATCCCGACCGCCTTCGCGCCCACGAGGTCGAACGTGTGTGCCGTGGCGAACACCACCTCGTGCGGTGCCACGTCGAAGGCCTCGCACGTGAGGTCGTACGACGCCCGGTGCGGCTTGTACGCGCCCGCGTCGGCGACGGAGACGACGCCGTCGAGTTCGGTCTCGAAGTTCGGGCGGACGGCCTCCAGCATGTCGGGGTCACCGTTCGAGAGCCCGACCAGCGTGTACTCGTCGCTCAGCCGGTCCAACGCGGCGTCGACGTCCGGATACGGCTGGAGCGTCTTCCACTGCCGGATGACGGCGCGGACCTCCTCGTCGGGGACGTCGAGGCCGATCTGGTCGAGCCGGTAGGCGAGCGCGCGGCGGCTGATCTCCTTGAACGGCGTGTGCGGTCCCGGAATAAGCGAGTCGATCATCGAGTCGCGGAAGTGCATCGCGAGGTACCGCCGGAGCAGGATCTCGGGATCGTAGTCGCTGTCGTGGTCGTCGAGCAACGCGTCCAGCGCCGGGACGAGCGTCGCCTCGCGGTCGAGGAGCGTGTCCCAGAGGTCGAACGCGATCACGTCGGCCTCCTCGCGGATCGTCTCTGCTGCAATTGTGGACATATGGTAACTAAGATGGCGGTTCGATGGGATATGAAGCTACTGTATGCGGAATAAAATACGAATATTCTGTGATGTTGAACGAAAATAGAGACGGGAGACAATCGTTCGCTACGGGCGAACGCCAGTTCGCGTCGGAGCGAGTCCGGGTACCACCGAACACGACCGGAGAACCGTTCTGGTGAGACGGACGCCCTCCGGTCGGCCCGTTCGATCGCGCGTTCGCCATCGGTGAACGCGACCGGCGGCTCAGAGATAGGTGAGGTTGAGCGTGACGTCTTCGACCGCGCCGATCAACTCGTCGCGGTACCGCTCTCGTATCTCGCCGTTCGACGTGAGCCGGTGTGTCGGTCCGGAGACGCTTATCGAGCCGATCACGCGTCCGTCGGTCGAGCGGATCGGCGCGCCGACCGCGGTCAGCCCGTCGACGGTCTCTCCCTCGTTCGTGGCGACTCCGGTGTCTCTGATCGCGTCCAGCTCCGCGAACAGCGTCTCCTCGTCGGTGATCGTCCGGTCCGTCTCCGCGGGGAGTCCCCAGCGATCGACGATTTCGCCCACGCGCTCCGGCGGGAGGTGCGCGAGGATCGCCTTCCCGGAGGCGCACATGTGGAGGTAGCGGGGCGTCCCGAGCGACGTGTCGTTCGGCGCGCCGCGGTCCCCCTCCGCCTTCTCGACGTATATTCCGCGCCCGTGTTCCTCGACCATGAACTGCGCGCTCTCGCCCGTCTCGTCGGCCAGTCGCCGGACGTTGGCTCTGATCACGTCCAGTCCCTCGATCCCGTCTCGGGCGTGGGTCGCGACGCGCAGGAAGCGGTTCGAGACCGCGTACTCGCCGTCGACCGTGACGAGGTACCCGAGGTCGTAGAGCGTGGCGAGGTGCGCGTGAACCGTGCTCGGAGAGTAATCGAGCGCCCGAGCCAACTGGTTCACGCCGCCCTCTTCGGTGTCGACCATGCGTTCGAGTATGCGGACGGACCGCTCGACCGCGCCGATCCGCTTGCCGTCCCCGGTGTCCATACTCCCACCACACCGCGGAGGCAGATAAGTTGCCGAACCGACTCCCCGCTTCCCGCGACCTGTCTTCCGTGGCGACTCCCGGGCGGCGCGCCGACTCCGGCTGCGACGCGAACCTCCGTTCGAGACCGCCCCTCGCGACGGGATACACTTTCACCCCGCTGGCGGTGCGTTTT
Organism: Halorubrum salinum; assembly: GCF_024494575.1. Taxonomy (GTDB): domain Archaea; phylum Halobacteriota; class Halobacteria; order Halobacteriales; family Haloferacaceae; genus Halorubrum; species Halorubrum salinum. Next base: position 280,816 of record NZ_JANHDO010000003.1, on the reverse strand, counting down.
TAGGTGCCTCGGCGAAAGGAGGAGGTACCGAATGACGTCCTTCCAGTCGACGATCGGCGACGAGGAGGGGATCGCGGAGGAGCTGGCCGAGGGCCAGCGCGAGATCTCCATCGCCGAGTTCTTCGAGAAGAACAAACACATGCTCGGGTTCGACTCGGGCGCTCGCGGGCTCGTCACCGCCGTCAAGGAGGCGGTCGACAACGCCCTCGACGCGACCGAGGAGGCCGGAGTCCTCCCCGACATCTACATCGAGATCGAGGAGGTGGGCGACTACTACCGGCTCGTGATCGAGGACAACGGGCCGGGAATCACGAAAGAACAGCTCCCGAAGGTGTTCGGGAAGCTCCTGTATGGGAGTCGTTTTCATGCCAGGGAGCAGTCACGTGGACAGCAAGGTATCGGGATTTCGGCCGCTGTGCTATACTCTCAGTTGACTTCCGGACAGCCGGCGAAGATCACCTCGCGCCCGAAGGGGCAGTCGCGGGCGCAGTACTTCGAACTCATCATCGACACCGACACGAACGAACCGGAGATCAGAGCCGACGAGGAGACGACGTGGGACCGTCCCCACGGCACCCGGATCGAGTTGGAGATGGAGGCGAACATGCGCGCCCGCGGCCAGCTCCACGACTACGTGAAACACACGGCCGTCGTCAACCCGCACGCCCGGATCGAACTGCGCGAACCGGGGCTCGACGAGCCGATGAAGTTCGAGCGCGCGACCGACGAGCTGCCGGCGGAGACGGAGGAGATCCGCCCGCACCCGCACGGCGTCGAACTCGGCGCGCTGATCAAGATGCTCGCCGCGACCGAGTCGTACTCGGTCTCCGGGTTCTTACAGGAGGAGTTCACCCGGGTCGGCAAGAAGACCGCAGACGGGGTGATCGACAGCTTCCGCGACGTCTACTACGGCCGCGAACTCTCGTGGTCGCCGCCGCGCGCGCACGACGACCGCGACGTCGAACGGGCGGTCGCCGACGCGGTCGCCAACAAGGGGAAGGCGGCGACGACCGCCTTCGCCGACGGGGTCGCGGAGACCGTCGCGAGCCACGACCACATCTCGCGCTCGGAACTCGCGACCGTCGTCGGGAACGTCGCAGAGACCGTCGAGGGAGACACCGGAAAGACGTTCGGCGAGACCGTCCGCGAGAACGCGGTCGCCGCCGCGTGGGCCGCGATCACGGGCGTCGACGGCGATGAAGAGGGGGCCGACGCCGACGAAAGCGACGACGCGAGCGAGTCGCCGCTCGTCGCCGATACGTACGCCCTCGTCGACGAGGCGACCTCGACGCGCAAGGACGACGCCGCGGTGCAGGCGATGGCCGACGCGCTCGCGCGGCGGTTCCTGAACCTCGACGGCGACGCGTTTCGGATCGCTCGCGACTCCCTCGACCGGCTCGTCGGGGACGCCGCGAGCTTCGTCGCCGAACAGCACGACGCGACGTTCGGCGAGACCGCCCGCGAGAACGTCGCCGACGCGGTGTGGTCGCGGGCGCGGACGGTCCCCGACGACCCGCCGAAGGTGCGGGAGATCGCCGACGACCGCGACGCCGCGGCGGACTTACTGGAGGCGATGCGCGAGACGGACATCCTCGCGCCGCCGACCGACTGCCTCGCGCCGATCACGGCCGAACTCGTGGAGGCGGGGCTGCGCAAGGAGTACGACGCCGACTTCTACGCGGCGGCGACCCGCGACGCGGAGGTCCACGGCGGCGACCCGTTCATCGTCGAGGCCGGGATCGCCTACGGCGGGGAGATCCCGGCGGAGGGGTCGGTCGACCTCCTGCGCTTCGCGAACCGCGTCCCGCTCGTCTACCAGCGGGGCGCGTGCGCGACGACGGACGTGATCAAGTCGATCGGCTGGCGCAACTACGGGTTAGACCAGCCGGGCGGCTCGGGGATGCCGAACGGGCCGGCCGTCATAAGTATCCACGTCGCCTCGACGAACGTCCCGTTCACGAGCGAGTCGAAGGACGCGATCGCGAACGTCCCGGCGATCGAAGACGAGATCGAACTCGCGGTCAGGGAGGCGGCCCGGGAGCTGAAGTCGTTCCTCAAAAAGCGGCGTTCGATGCAGCAGCGCCGCGAGAAACAGAACGTCCTCGGGACGATCCTCCCGGAGATGGCGGACAAGGTCTCGGAGGTGACGGAGCGCCCCCGGCCCGACATCAGCGGGGCGCTCGCGCGGATCATGAACAACGTGAGCGTCGAGCGCGAGGTCGACGACGGGACGGTGACGCTCGTCGTCGAGAACCACTCGGGCGTGAACGAGCAGGTGGAGATCACGGACATCGTCTCGTCGGAACCGACGGACCTGTCCGACGGAACGGTCGTCGACATGGACGGCGAGTGGTTCGTCCAGTGGACGCCCGAGGTTCCCGCGGGCGACGAGCGGGAACTAACGTATCGAGTGGCAGACGACGCCGACTTCGAGGTCAGCGTCGGCGGCGTCGAGACGGAGAAACTCACGGTGAACGCGTAAATGACGACCCAAAACGACGCACGAGACGAGCTGATCGACCTGGCCGCGGACTTCTACGACCAGTTTGCGGCCGGAAAGATTCCGGAGATGGAGCTGCCGACGCGGACGAAGACCAACATCGAGTACGACGAAGAGAGCGGCGTCTGGACCTACGGCGACCGCACGTCGACGCGGAGCGCCAACTCGGTACGGGGCGCACGCAAGCTGTTGAAGGCCGCGTACACGATCGAGTTCCTCGCCGACCAGCTCGACGAGGACCGCTCCTCGACCCTGCGTGAGCTGTACTACCTCTCCGAGTCGTGGGATAACGACGAGGCGCAGTTCAAGAGCCAAGACGAGTCGAACGACCTCGTAGAGGATCTCGAGATCGTCACGGGCGCGACCCGCGAGGACTTCCACATGCGTCCGGAGGAGTCGGGCGCGAAGGTGATGGGTCCGCTGCGGCTCCGCGAGCAGACCAACCGCGGCGACCGCGACATCCACTGCCAGCTCGACGTCGGACAGGGCGGCTATCAGATTCCGAACAACCCCGACACGATCGAGTTCCTCGACAACGACGCCGAGTTCGTCCTCTGCGTCGAGACCGGCGGGATGCGCGACAGACTCGTCGAGAACGGGTTCGACGAGGCGCACGACGCGCTGGTCGTCCACCTCGGCGGCCAGCCGGCGCGCGCCACCCGCCGACTGACGAAGCGCTTCCGCGACGAACTCGATCTCCCCGTGGTGGTGTTCACCGACGGCGACCCGTGGTCCTACCGGATCTTCGGCTCCGTGGCGTACGGGTCGATCAAGTCCGCGCACCTCTCGAAGTACCTCGCGACGCCCGAGGCTCGGTTCATCGGGATTCAGCCCGAAGACATCGTCGAGTACGACCTTCCCAGCGATCCCCTCTCCGACTCCGACGTGAACGCCCTCGAATCAGAGCTTGAGGACCCGCGCTTCCAGACCGACTACTGGGAAGAGCAGATCGAACTCCAGCTCGACATCGGCAAGAAGTCCGAACAGCAGTCGCTCGCGAGCCGCGGGCTCGACTTCGTGACGGACACGTACCTCCCCGAGCGACTCGGCGAGATGGGCGTGCTCTGAGACTGCGGCCGGCTACCACCCGGTTCGTCTCGCTCGGCGGCTACACGACGCTCATTCGTCCGCGTAGACGATCTCGTCGATCTCGCGGCGCTCGCCAGCGGAATCGTCCTCGTATTTGTACCGTACGCCGTCTTCCTCGTCCGCGGTCGCGTTGTGCGACCCGTCACACAGCGGCTTCGTTCCGGAGAGCCCGCACTGACAGACGTAGATCATGTCGTCGTCGCCCATATCGGACTCGTCGAGCTTCGCCGGTCCGCGCGCCTCGTGCGTGACTTCGCGTGCCATATCTCGACTCTCGGCGGCCGTCGGGAAACGCGTTGTGGCCGGTCGAAACGCGCATCACCGGCGACAGGTGGTCACCCGCCGCAACCGCCTTGAGCGTGCGGGACGTACGCGTGGTATGAGCGAGACAGACGAGCCCGACGCCGCAGACATCGGGAACCTGACCGACGAGGAGTGGCACGAGCGGCTCTCCGAGGAAGAGTACCGGGTCCTCCGCGAGAGCGGGACGGAGGCGAAGTTCTCCGGCGAGTACGTCGACCATCACCCAGACGACGGGGAGTATCGCTGTGCGGCCTGCGGGACCGTGCTGTTCGACGCCGAGACGAAGTACGAGTCCGGTTGCGGCTGGCCCGCTTTCTACGCCGCCGAGGAGGAGTCGGTGACGACGACGCTCGACACGAGCCACGGGATGCGACGCACCGAGGTCCGGTGTGCGACCTGCGATTCGCACCTCGGGCACGTGTTCGACGACGGCCCGGAACCGACCGGCAAGCGGTTCTGTATCAACTCCGTCGCGATGGAGTTCGACGACGACGCGTAGGCGGGCAGTCGGCGGATCGAGCCGCGCGACTCGAGTTGACCGAATCGAGCTGACCGAGGAGTCACCAGCGCTCGTCGACGAACGACGCGATCCGGTCGGTCGCCTCCTTCAGTTCGCGCATCGAGGTCGCGTACGACACCCGGAGGTGTCCCTCGCCGCCGGCGCCGAAGACGGAGCCGGGGACGACGGCGACTCCCTCCGCCTCCAGCAGCTCCTCCGCGAACGCCTCGTCGTCGCCGCCGCAGTCTGGGAACGCGTAGAACGCCCCGCCGGGCTCGAACGTGTCGAGCCCCATCTCGTTGAACCGAGAGACGACGAGCCGTCGGCGGCGGTTGTACTCGTCGACCATCTCCTCGACCTCGTCGTCACAGCGGTCGAGCGCCTCGATGGCCGCGTACTGTGGCGTCGTCGGGGCCGACAGCATCGTGTACTGGTGGATCCGGTTCATCGCGTCGATCGCGTCCGCCGGTCCGAGCGCGTAGCCGAGCCGGAGCCCGGTCATCGCGTACGCCTTCGAGAACCCGTTGACGACGACCGTGCGCTCGCGCATCTCAGGCTGCGTCGCGATCGACGCGTGGTCGTCGCCGTAGGTGAGCGCGGCGTAGATCTCGTCGGCGATCACTCGGAGGTCGTTGTCGCGGCAGAACGCGGCGACCTCGGCGAACTGCTCGTCGCTCATCGTCGCGCCCGTCGGGTTGTTCGGGTAGCACACGACGAGCAGGTCGGCCTCGGCGGCCCCCGCGGCCTCCAGCCGCTCCGGGGTCAGCGCGAAGTCGTCTTCGGCCCGGGTCGGAACGGCGAGCGGATCGCCGCCGGCCAGCTCGACGCCGGGGGCGTAGGAGATGTACGTCGGCTCGTGGATCGCGACGGTGTCTCCCGGGTCGACGAGCGCGCGGAGGGCCAGGTCGACCGCCTCGCTCGCGCCGGTCGTGACGAGCACCTCGTCGGTCGGATCGTACCGCTGGTCGTACCGCTCGTGGTGAACGGCGATCCGCTCTCTGAGCGCGGCCATCCCACGGTTAGACGTGTAGGAGGTCTTCCCACGTTCCAGCGAGTCGATCGCGGCGGTGCGGGCGGCCCACGGCGCCGAGAAGTCCGGCTCACCGACCCCGAGCGAGATGACGTCGTCGCGGGCCTCGGCCAGCTCGAAGAACTTGCGGATCCCCGACTCGGGGATCTCGCGGGCGCGGTCCGAGAGCCTCATGGCGACACGGAGAGGCGGTCGTCGTCGTCGCCGTCCTCGAACCGCACGCCGCCGTCCTTGTACGTCTCCATGATGTAGTGGGTCACCGTCTGAGTGACCTCCGGCATGGGCGCGACCTGCTCGGAGATGAACTGCGAGACGTCCTGCATCGTCTCGCCGAGCACCTCGACGGCGAAGTCGTAGTCACCGGAGACGAGGTGTAAGGCGTCGACCGCGGGGAACTTCGCTATCTGGTCTGCGACCTCCTCGTACCCGGTCTCGCGGTCGAGTTCGACGTTGATCTCGACGACCGCCCGTATCTTCCCCTCGTCGACGCGGTCCCAGTCGATAACCGCCTGGTAGCCGTGGACGACGTGGTCCGCTTCGAGCGTCTCGATCGCCCGCTCGACGGCGGCCGCGTCGAGGCCCGTCTGGGCCGCGATGTCGTCGATGTCCTCGCGGGCGTTCCGCGCCAACACGTCGAGTACCTCGCGCTCGGCGTCCATACCCGACGATCGATCGGGGGCGGTTTAGTAGTAGCGACCCGCGCAAGACGGACGGCCGACAGCGGTCGCTAGACGTATCGGCGGCGTCGGAGAGAAGTGCTCGGTCAGGGATTTGAACCCTGGTCGTCGGCTGTCTTCCAGACCGATGTTCCGTCACACCGCGTCTGTCGAAAGGCCAACATGATTGGCCGGACTACACCAACCGAGCGCGACTTACGCTAGCGGAGCACCCGATTTAACTCTTCTCAACTCCCGCCTCTGTGTGAACGGTAGACAAGGTGTGTGACACCCGTCGATACCGTCTCGTCACTCCTCTCTTCGGACCGGTTCGACGAGTCCGTTCCGGCCGTTCCCGTCTCGTGTGTCGGCGGCGTGAACGTCGCTCGACACGATACGTCTCGATGAAGTATATAGAAACATATAGAAATATATACCTATATAGCTAGAACCGATCAGACACGATCTCATGGGGTCTCATATGCCGTATGCCCACTGAGTGTCGGTTAAACCGACTCACAAAATTATTTGAGAGTATATATCTTAGGACAGATTTATAGTGAATAGACAGATAGTGGGGAGTATGGAGACGAGGAAGGTGCAAGTCACCGGCGGCTCGACGTACACGGTCTCGATTCCGAAGACGTGGGCGACCGACAACGACGTCGAGGCCGGGACCGAGATCGAGTTCCATCCCGACGGTGACTCGCTGTTTCTCACGCCGCGGTCCGAGTCAGAGCGAACCCGCGGGACGCTCGATATCTCGGATCTGTCGGGACAAGCGCTCGCTCGGGCGGTGACGACGATGTACGTCAGCGGGTTCGACACCATCGAACTGACGAGCCAAGACATCACCACCGAACAGCGGTCGGTGATCCGGGACGCGGTACAGAGCCTCGTCGGACTGGAAGTGCTAGAGGAGACGCGCGACACGGTCGTCATCCAGGACCTGCTCGACTCCTCCGAACTGTCGATTCATAACGCGGTCACGCGCATGCGGCTGATTTCGCTTTCGATGCTCGAGGACGCGATCACCGCGCTCTCGGAGCACGACCACGACCTCGCCCGCGACGTGATCGGTCGGGACGACGACCTCGACCGCCTGTGGCTCGTCGTCTCCCGGATCTTTCGGGCGACCCTCCGGACGCCGAAGGCGGTCGAAGAGCTCGGGCTCCCCCGCGAGGTGTGTTTCGACTACCACTCCAGCGCCCGACAGCTGGAGCGGATCGGCGACCACGCGACGAAGATCGCACACCTGACGCTGAACATCGAAGACCCCCTTCCCGACGACGTCGTCGACGCCGTCGACGACCTCCACGCGGACGCCGTCGAGGTGATAGACACGGCCATGGACGCGCTGTTCGACGAGGACAGCGAGTCGGCCACGCAGCGCGCGAACGAGGCCCGGACGGGCGTCAGAGCGATCGACGAGCGCGTGCGCGCCATCGACGAACTGCTCCGAGACCTCGACCCGGCCCGCGCCCAACTGCTCGGACTCGTCGTGGACTCGGTGCTCCGGTCGGCCGATTACGGCGGCAACGTCGCGGAGACGGCCCTCCAGAAAGCGGCTCCGACGCCGTAATCGGGAGCGAGGTGGCGGCCGAGTCGCGTGGGTTTTTCACCGTTCCGACCAGACGACCACGTATGCCACAGATCGACCTCGGCGTGCCGAAGGGCGTCGTCGAGTCGCTGCCCGAGGAGGACGGAACCGCAGAACGCGACATGCGCAGGGCGATAGCCGGTATCCAGTCGCGGCTGAACGAAGAGATCGAAGGCCACGACCCCGCGGCGGCGGCCGAGGTCGTCGCCGACGCCGTAGAGCGCATGGAACAGCAGGCGAGCACGTATCACGAGTTCGTTCCGGAACTGCGCGCGTGGGGGCAATCGCCCATCTACGCGATCGCGTGGCGGAACCTCTACGTCGAACTGATCGGGCAGCTGTACGACCACGAGTGGCTCGGCGACGACCTCGACCGCGAGCGGAACTTCCGACTCGTCGAAGACGGAATTCGGCTCTCCGATCTGTAGCGCCCCCGATACCGCTGTCGGGCCCGTAGCGCTCTCCGCTGTCGCCCGTTTTTAAGCCGTCGCGTCCCGATGTCCGCACATGGACCTCGAACTGCGATTTTTCGCCACGTTCCGCGAGGCCGCCGGCGGGAAAACCGTCGAGGCGTCGTTCAGCGAGGGTTCGACCGTCGGCGACGTGTTACGGGAGTTAGAAGCGGAGTACGAGGGGATGGCCGGTCGACTGGTCGTCGACGGGGAGTTGGCTCCGCAGATCAACGTCCTGAAGAACGGACGGGAGGTGCTCCACCTCGACGGGCTCGACACGCCGCTCGACGACGGCGACCGGCTCTCCGTGTTCCCGCCGGTCGCGGGTGGGGTATGACGGACGCGGCCGGAGGAGCGGGCGAGACGGACGGGCCCGACGACGGCGACGCCGCCGACGACGCCCCGACCGCGGAGCCGGGATGGGAGCGCGAGACCGTCGCGTACCGCGGCATCTCGCGCCGGCTCGCCGCCCACTACCTCGTCAACCTCGGCGGTGAACTCGTCGGAACCGACGATCCCGCCGAGGCGACCCGGGTCGACGGCGACGGCTGGCGCGCGGCGCTTCGTGCGGACCGCGTCACCGCCGCCGGCTCGATCGCGCTCACCGAGGTGACCGCCGAGTTCGCCGGCGACCCGGACGCTCTCGCCGAACTGCTTCCCGCGTACCGCAAGAAAGCGATGCGGGCCGGCGGGTGATGTCCGGCGACGAGGGGGCGGAGCGACCGGGCGAGGGGGGCGGGACGGACGGACGAAGAGACGGCGGCGCGTCGGCGGACTCCTACCCAATCGAGGGGGCGGCGCTCGTCACGTCGGCGGCGCTGGCGAGCGTTCCCGCGTCGCGGCTCCCCGAACTGCTCGCGCGCGTGCAAGCCGATCTCGGTCCGCGGATCGACGCGTACCGGCGGCGGTACGAGCGGATCGCCGCCGACGCGGACCGCGAGGCGTTCCTCGTCGAACCGGATCACTGGGAGTCGATCGCCGAGCGGTTGGACCTCGACGACCGCGAGCGCGACGCCGTCGTTCGGGCGCACGAGGCCGCCGTCGTCCGCGTCGGCGGAGACGGCCGGGCTCGCGAGGAGTTCGAGACCGCGCTGGAGATCCGCTCCGGCGTCGTCATCGGGGTCGAAGAGACGACGTAGACGAGAGCGGAGCGGCGGCCACCGTGCCGACCGACGCCGTCCAGACATCTAAGTGGCTCCGACAGCGACCGGGGCCTATGGACGAACTCCTCGACGCCGTCGACCTCGTCGCCGACCTCGGGTTCGAGAGCGTCGTCGCGTGGCTCATCCGCGCCGTCGGGCTCGTCAGCCTCCTCGGGGGGCTCGCGCTCTGGCTCCTGACCGAGACGGGGCTCCTCTGGATACCCGCCGGCCTGATCGCCGTCGGGCTCGTGTTGCTCGTCGTCCCCAGCCTCCTGCTGGCTCTCGCGGAGTTCGCGTGAGGGGTCGGTGCGCGCCGACGGAACTCGACCGTCACCGACGCCTTTTCACGCCCGCAGAGTGAGGTGCGGGCATGCGACTCGCACGCCTGCTCACGCCCGAGGGACCGGTGTCCGGCCGCTACGAGGACGGGACGATCGTCGCCGAAGACGGCCGCTACGAGGTCGGTCGCGACGGCCGCCTGCTCCCGCCGTGTGACCCGAGCGCGCTCTACTGCGTCGGTCGGAACTACGCGGAGACCCTCGATCAGATGGAGTACGAGCGGCCCGAGGAGCCGGACTTCTTCATCAAGCCGCCGACGAGCCTGCTCGCACACGGCGAGGAGATCCGCTACCCCGACTGGACCGACGAACTGACCTACGCCGGCGAACTCGTCGCCGTGATAGACGAGCGGTGTCGCGACCTCGATCCCGAGGACGTGCCGGACGTCGTCCGCGGGTACACCATCATGAACGACGTCGACGCGCTCGACCAACAGGGACGGACCGCGCGCAAGGCGTTCGACGGATCGGGACCGCTGGGCCCGTGGATCGAGACCGACGTGGATCCGACGAACCTCGACATCTCGACCACGGTCGGCGGCGAACTGCGGCAGGACGCCAACACCGAACTGATGCTGTTCGGTCCCCGCGAGATCGTCGCGTACCTCTCGGAGCGGTTCACGTTCGAACCCGGCGACTGCGTCGCGTTCGGGAGCCCGGCGAACCCCGGGCTGGTCGAGCCGGGCGAGACGGTCGAGATCACCTACGAGGACGTCGGAACGCTGTCGAACCGCGTCGTCGAGCCGTAGCTCGGATACGACGTCCGAAGCCGGCTCGGTCGAACCGACTCAGCCGAAATCGGCTCAGTCGAGGTCGAGGTCGACGCCGTGTTGTAGTCCGGCCGCCTTCACCGTGTTGTACAACAGCATCGCGCGCGTCATCGGTCCGACGCCGCCGGGAACCGGCGTTATCGCGCCCGCGACCTCGCTCGCGGAGTCGTAGTCGACGTCGCCGACGAGGGCGTACCCCTTCTCCGTGTCCGCGTCGACGCGGTTGATACCGACGTCGATCACGGTCGCTCCGGGCTTGATCATCGAGCCGTCGACGAACTCCGGGATCCCGGCGGCCGCGATCACGAGGTCCGCGTCGGCCAGCTTCCCCTCCAAGTCCTTGGTCCGCGAGTGACAGACGGTCGTGGTGGCGTTGCCGACCGGTGACTTCTGTATCAGGAGGTTCGCCATCGGCTTCCCGACGATGTCCGAGCGACCGACGACGACCGCGTCTGCCCCCTCGGTCTCCACGTCGTACGCGTCGAGCAGCTTCTGTACCCCGTGGGGCGTGCAGGGCTTGAACCGGGCGTCGCCGGCGACGAGCCGCCCGACGTTCTCCGGGTGGAAGCCGTCGACGTCCTTTTCCGGGTCGATCTGGCGAAGAACGCTCCGCTTGTCGACGTGGTCCGGCACGGGGAGCTGGACGAGGATGCCGTGAACGTCCTCCCGCTCGTTCAACTCCTCGATGGTGTCGTACAGCTCCGCCGCGGGGGCGTCGGCGTCGATCTCGACGTGGATCCCCTCGATTCCGACCTCCTCGCAGTCGCGCTGTTTCATCGACACGTACGTCTCGCTCGCGGGGTCGTCGCTCATCAGCACGGTGGCGAGCCCCGGTGTCACGCCCGCGGCGTCGAGCGTCTCGACGTGGCCCGCGACCGCCTCGCGCACGTCGGAAGCGACGGCGTTTCCGTCGATGATCTCGGCTTCGTCGATGGACTCGGTCATACCGAACCGACGCCGAGGTGATATAAAAACTACGCGGGATCGTGCGTATATGGCATTTCGAAGTATCCAATGTGTTCGAGAACGTGGATCGGCGCGTGTCGGCAGGGTCCGACTCGACCGGACGCGCCGACGGAGCGCCGGGAGCGTTCAGCGTCCGTCGGCCTCGTGAGCGTCGACTCCCTCTCCGGGCTCGCCGTCGTTTCCGGGCTCGCCGTCATCTCCGGGCTCGCCGTCGTCGCCGTCGTTGCTGTCGTCTCCGGAGTCGTCTGTGGCCCCGTCGCCGTCGCTCGCTCGCCCGGTGTCACTCGGGGCTTCGGACCCGCTCCCGTTCTCGTCGTCTCGGGCGGAATCAGACCCGTCTCCGTCCGTCTCGCGGTCGTCGGCCGACCCACCGGTGCGGTCACTGTCGTCCGCGTCAGTCGCGCTCGCTTCCGGTCGGCGGCCGGCGTCGCCCTCGGCTTCCGGGGGGTCCGCCGGGTCGGCCGGTTCGAACCCAGCGGTCTCAAGCTCCGCCTCCGGTCCGTCTCGTGGGTCGTAGCCGCGCTCCCGGAGCGTCTCTCTGACCGCCGCCCTGTCGACGGTCCCCGAGACCGTCCGCGGGAGTTCCTCGGCGTACGCGATCGTCTTCGGGATCTTGAATCCGGCGAGCCGCGTCCGGAGGACCGAGAGGAGCCGCTCGTCGTCGACGGTCGACGGTCCGTCCGTGCCGGCTGCCGGCGCGCGCTCGGCGTCAGGGTCGGCGTCGGGGTCGTCCTCGTCAGCCGAGACGCCTTCGACGTGGTCGCCCTCGTCACTCCCGGAAGAGACGCCGTCGGTGGAGGCGCTGACGACCGCTGATTCGGCGACGAGCAGCGCGGCGACGCGTTCGCCCCACACGTCGTCGTCGAGGCCGACGACGGCGGCCTCGTCGATCCCCGGAACGGCGTGGAGCGCGTCGAGCACCTCGCCGGGCTCGACGTTCTCGCCGCCCGTGATGATCCGGTCGTCGAGGCGGTTGAGCACGTACAGGAACCCGTCCTCGTCGACGCGACCGACGTCGCCGGTGTGTAACCCGTGGTCGCCGAACGCCGAGCGATCGAGCCGCGTCGGATCGTCGGGGCCTACGTATCCCGGCGTGATCGTCGGTCCGTCGACGACGATTTCGCCCGTCTCACCCGCGTCGACCGGCGTGCCGTCCTCGTCGACGATCGTCACGGTGGTGCCGAACAGGGGGCGACCCACGGTCCCGATCCGGTCCGCCGTCTGCGTCGGCGTCGCGGTGGCGATCTGCGACGCGGACTCGGTCATCCCGTACGTCGGATACACCGGCACCGAGTAGTCACGGCACCGTTCGAGCAGGTCGTCCGGGGCGGGTGCGCCGCCGAGAAGCACAGCGCGGAGCGAGTCAGAAAGCGTCCCGCGCCTGTCGAGCATCTGGGTGAGCATCGTCGGGACGAGCGACACGCCCGTCACGTCGTACGCGTCGATATCGTCCGCCGTCTCGCCGGGTCGGAACCGCTCGCGAAGCACGAGCGTCGTCCCGTACAGCGCCGAGCGGTACACCGGTGCGAGCCCGCCCATGTGGTGTAACGACAGGGAGACGAGCCACCGGTCGTCCGGTTCCATGCCGAGCCTGAACGCGGACGCGACGGCGGAGCTGTACACGTTCCCGGCGGTGAGCGGAACGCCCTTCGGTTCGCCCGTCGTGCCGGAGGTAAAGAGCAGACAGAGGTGATCGGAGAACTCCCACTGGACCGGTTCGACGGGCTGCGGCTCGACGGCGTGGACGGCCTCGACGGCGTCGTTCGTCGGATCGTCGACCGAATACACCGGGGTGTCCGAGATATCGTCGACCGCGGCGCACGCGGCGTCCTCCGTCGGCTCCGCGCAGACGACGGCCGACAGGTCGGTCCGTTCGACGCGCTCGCGAAGTTCGCGTCCGGTGAGTTCCGGCCCGAGCGGGACGAACGTCGCGCCGATCCGCATCGCCGCGTGGACGAGTCCGACCGTCCCGACGTACGGGGGCGTGAGCACGCCGACCCGGTCGCCCTCTGAGATCCCGCGAGCGACGAGCCGGCCCGCGGTCTCGGAGACCAGGTGATCGAGATCGGTGTACGTCCACGACTCGCCGTCCTCGGCCCGTACGAGCGCCGTCTCGTCAGGCGAGGAGACGACGCGGTGAGACAGCCAGTCCCGCACGGGGATCACCGCGTCCTGGAACGGAACGGGCCCGGTCGTCTAGCAGGCTCACGGAGGGCGAGACGCGCCGCCGATCGCGTCGGGAGGCTACTCATCCGCCGGCTGTCGAACGGTCAGTACGGGGACGTCCGCGGTCCGAACGACGCGCTCCGTAACGCTGCCGAGGAGGTATCGGTCGAGCCCCTTCCGACCGTGGGTACCCATGACGATCATGTCGACGTCGTTCGACTCCACGTAGTCGCGGATCGACTGGTAGGCGGTCCCCGTAGTGACGGTCGTCTCGCAGTCGACGCCGGCGTCCGCCGCGGCGTCGGCGACGCGGTCCGTCGCCTCCGTGCCCTCCTCTTCGAGCGCCTCGACGACGAGTTCCGCACCGGCTTCGAGCGAGGAGTACGCGCTCCCGTCGACCACGTAGAGCGCGTGAACTCGCGCGTCGTACTGTGCAGCGAGATCGAGCGCGTGCTCGATCGCCGCGTCGGACGCCGGACTGCCGTCAGTCGGAACGAGGATCTGCGAATACATTTCAGACGACGGTACGGCCGAAGCGATTAAAAACCCGATCACCGGAGTCTGCGACGAGGCGACCCCACCCCACCGGAGCCGGTCGCCTACCGGAACCCCATCGCTTCGATCTGCTCTTGATACCGGTTGCGGATGGTGACCTCCGTCACCTGCGCGACGTCCGCGACCTCGCGCTGGGTCTTCTTCTCGTTACAGAGCAGCGACGCGGCGTAGATCGCCGCGGCGGCGAACCCCGTCGGGGACTTCCCCGAGAGCAGCCCCTGTTCGGCGGAGACGTCGATGATCTCCGTCGCCTTCGACTGGACCTCCTCTGAGAGCTGGAGCGCGGAGGCGAAGCGGGGGACGAACTGCTTGGGGTCGACGGGTTTCAGCTCCAAGCCGAGCTCCTGTGAGATGTACCGATACGTCCGACCGATCTCCTTTTGCGGGACGCGCGACACGTCTGCGACCTCGTCGAGACTGCGGGGAATACCCTCCTGACGACAGGCGGCGTAGAGGGCGGCGGTGGAGACGCCCTCGATAGAGCGGCCGCGGATGAGGTCCTCGTTCAGCGCGCGGCGGTAGATCACCGAAGCGACCTCGCGTACCGAGCGCGGCACGCCGAGCGCGCTCGCCATCCGGTCGATCTCCGAGAGCGCGAACTGGAGGTTGCGCTCGCCCGCGTCCTTCGTCCGGATCCGCTCTTGCCACTTGCGCAGCCGGTGCATCTGCGACCGCTTCTCGGAGGAGAGCGACCGCCCGTACGCGTCCTTGTCCTTCCAGTCTATCGTCGTCGTCAGCCCCTTGTCGTGCATCGTCTCCGTGATCGGCGCGCCGACGCGCGACTTCGACTGCCGCTCCGAGTGGTTGAACGCCCGCCACTCCGGGCCGCGGTCGATGTTCCGTTCGTCGAGCACCAGCCCGCAGTCCTCACAGACGAGCTCTTGATCCGCGTCGGTGACGATCTCCGTCGAGTCACACTCCGGACACGAGAGGGTCTCTTCGTCCGACTCTCGCTCCGTGTCCCGCTCCTGTTGGCGCTGACGGCTCGGACGTTCCATTATAAGGTTTCTGGTTACTGCCGCATTTAAGTCTTTGTCCGAGCCGGCGAGCACGCCTCGTCGTCACGCCGTCTGCCACCCGGTCCGATCACGCGACGGCGACGCCACGGTGACCGTTTCGGCCATCGACACCGCAGTGTCTCAGTTCCGTGATACGCCGCGAGCGCCGCACGCCGAACACGAAACGTGACCGTCGTCCGCGGACGGAACCACTCGTCGCCGCCCGCCTCCACGCCCTCCGTTCGCGGCGACGCGTGAAGGTGCGTCGCGGCGTCGACGACCGGCCTGCGGCCGAAAGTATTACTTTTAAACATTCACGAACTGTTTTATATTACTCTCTCGTGCGTCGCGGTATGCACGCGACTGGAGCCGGCGGCGTCGACGACGGCGGGGGTGTCCGGCGTCCGCTGCCGGCGAAGGAGAGACGCGGTTCGGGGCGATCAGACGGGCCAGACGCCGCCGTGTCGGCGGGGCGGACGACGGCCGACAGATGACGTCGAAGCGCTCTCTCGCAGCCAAGCTGGGCGTCGTCACGGGCTTCGAGAACCCCCAAGCCGCCCTCGAACAGTACCCGACGCCGCCTGAGCTGGCCGCCCACGTCGTTCACCTCGCCGACCTCCACGACGACGTCGACGGGCGAACCGTCCTCGATCTCGGCACCGGCACGGGGATGCTCGCGCTGGCCGCGGCCCTCCGCGGTCCCGCCCGCGTGATCGGGGTCGAACTCGACCGAGCAGCGCTGACGACCGCGACGGAGAACGACCGCCGCGTCGCGGCGAGCGCTCCAGTCCACTGGATTCAGGCCGACGCGACGCGGCTCCCGCTCGCGATTCCCGACCCCGTCACCGTCGTCATGAACCCGCCGTTCGGCGCACAGGACGGGAACCGAAACGCGGACCGCGGCTTTCTCTTGACCGCGAGCCGCGTCGCGGACGTCTCCTACTCGGTTCACAACGCCGGGAGCCGGGAGTTCGTCGAGGCGTTCGCGGCCGACGAGGGCGGCGAGGTGACACACGCGTTCGCGGCCGATTTCGCGATCGACGCCCAGTTCGACCACCACACCGAGGCATCCCGCGAGATCGACGCCGAGGTGTACCGGATCGAGTGGCGCTGACGGGGTCGTCGTCCGCGGCGCGTTCCCCGCCTACTGACGGCCTTCGTACAGCTCCTGTCTGGCGACCTGTAGCCGCGTCTCGCCTCGTTCGGCGTACACCCGAGACCCCTCCCGCACGAACGAGACTCCCCGGACCGTGACCGACTCGTTTCTCGCGGGCAGCGGTGCGGTCTCCGTCCACCCCTCGTGACCGACGCGGAGTTCGAACCCGCCGTCGACCGCCGCGACGAGGATCTGACGCCCGTCGATCCGCCCGTCGACGCGCGCGGGATCGCTCACGAACAGGGTCGAGCGCGTCTCGTTTCGGATCGCGTCGACCCGGTACGTCGGCCCCCCGCCGGCTGCGACCCACCCGGTCCGCTGGACCCAGACGGTCTCGCGCCAGCCCGTCCCGCCCACGTCGACGGCGCGGTAGCCCCAGAACGCCAGATTCCCCCGCGAGACCGCGGTGGTCCATATCTCCCGGTCGGGGTTCGCGACGATCACCCCCGAGGTGTTCACCGACGTCGACCGTCCGAACGCCTCGACGTCGACGGCGCTCACGAGCCGGTTCTCGACGTTTTCGGCGTAGGTGATCTGGTACTCGTCGACCTCGATCGGATCGCCCGGCAGGTCGCCGCCGTCGTCGACGGTCACGAGGTTCGGGACGACGGCTGGACCGGCGACGGCGGCGAGCGCCGCGAGGAGACAGAGCAGACCGACCGCGGCCGGCGTCGCCGACCGAACTGCGCCTCGGACCGTCTCGGGGCGAGAGACGGCGCGGTCAGGCCATATCGGCTCGTCGCGTCCGGCGACCGCGACGGCGACGATGGACGCGAGCACGGCGAGCAGCCCGAGACCGAGCGCGCGGTACAGCTCGAACCGCTCGTTGCCGAGGTACCAGTACACAGCCCAGATCCGACGCGATGCGCCGAACAGCAGAACGCCGCCGAACGCGGCGAGCGCGGCGACCCCGGACCGATCGGCGTCGGTGGGGACGCGGGGGCCGGTGTCCCGACCGGAGACCGGGGCAGAACCGTGCTCGCGTCGCCGGCGGACGAGCCACACCGCGGCGAGTGCCCCGACGATCAGCCCGAGTGCGTGGCCCTGCACGGCGACGTTCGCCCACCCCGGCGGGCCGTACGAACCGGTCGCCTCGCCGACCGCCACCGGACTGCGGAGCGTCCAGTAGGCGACGCTCGCGAGCGTCGGTCCGGTCAGCGCCGCCAGCGAGCGGACCGGGTAGTGGACCAGCGCGAACCCCCAGAGCGCGAAGACGGCCGTCGAGAAGCCGATCACCGGACCGAGCGCGAAAAGCGACGAGAGCACCGCGAACCCGAGTATCGCGCCCGGAACGACGACGAACGCGCGAACGTACGGGTTCGAGACGAGCGGCCCGTCGCGCGCGGACGCGTCGAGGAGGTTGTCCGCGATGGAGGCGGCGCGGCGGCGGTCGCGACCGCCCGGCGCGTGACCGTACGCGTACTCGGCGATGCTTCCCGCGACGAGCGCGGAAAACAGGTTGCCGGTGAGGTGTCCCAGTCCGGAGTGCGCGAGCCCGGCCCAAAAGAGCCCCTCGGCGTAGAAGTACGACCACGACCGGAAGGGGATCGCGACGGGCCGGTAGGGGTTTGAGATCCCGTCCTGGACGAACAGGTAGACTCCGACGACGACCGCGATCGAGACGAGCGTCCCCCACGGGACGCCGTAGAGGAACCGCGTTCGCAGCGCGCGCGTCCACCCGCCGTCGGGCCGATCGACCGCGTACACGGCGAGCACCGCGACCGCGGCGAGCGCGAGTCCGACGCCGAGGTGCGCGGCGTCCGAGAACGCCACCCCAGTCACCATGTCGTGTAGCGAACGGGCGTCGACATATCAATCCGCGGGTGGACCGGACGTCGATCCATCGGGCGCGTCGGTCGCAGGCTGCCCGCTCGTCTCGCTCACGCTCGCTTACTCGCGCACGACGCGCGGCTCGCCGTCCTCGACGACCACGTCGAGTCCGTGTTCGTGAACGAACGCGGCGGTGTAGTCGGGCACGACCCGCTGGGCGGTGAACCGCGCGCGCAGCACCGGGAGCGCGTCGAGCAGGTCGCCGCCGTCGACCATCGACGGCGAGGGTTCGACGAACTCGACGTCGAGGCCGGCGTCTCGTCCCCGGGCCGCGAGTGTCGGGAGACTGGGCGCGTCGAACGCCCCCTCGAAGTCGATCGGCTCGGTGAACCCCGCGTAGTAGGTCCGACCGCGGGTCGACGGGCCGAGCACGACCTCGTTCGTCCGGAGCTTCATCGCGGCCGAGTCGACGAGGGTGCGCGAGAGCAGCGGCGCTTGCGGCGTGACGACCGCGACGGAGTCCGCGTTCTCCTCGCGCAGGAGATGCGTGACGGTGTTGCCGGCGCGCGCCCCGAACGACGAGCCGACCTGTCGCTCGAAGCGGACGTCGCCGGTGCCGCCGAGCGTGTCGGCGACGAGCGTTCGGAGTTCGGCCTCGGGAGCCGTGTCGGTGCGGTGTTCAGCGGGCAGGTCGTCCCCGTCGGGATAGTTGACGAGGAGGTCGCCGCCGGAGCGGTCGACCGCGAGCACGGCGTCGCGGAACAGCGCCTCGTACAGTTCTGCGGCCTCGGCGGTCGACAGCGGAGTCGACTCCGCGAGCCCGGTCGCGACGAGCCCCTCGCGGGGCGGCTTCGCCAGCACGACGACGACGGTCATGTCTCGAAGCAGTCGCCGGCGCGCCTTCAACTCGCCGTTTCGGCTGCGGAGTCGCCCGGTCGAGCGCAGCGGGGACGACCCGGATCAGGCGAAGTCGCGCCGCATCGCGATCTCGAACCACGGGCACAGCCGGAGCTGGCGGTACAGCGCGGGGTTCTCGTGGAGGTGTTCGTAATCGACCCAGAGCATGCCACCGATCTCCTCGTCGTCGGGATCGAGGTCGGTGTCCTCGAGCGTGACCTTCAACACCGCACAGACCTCCCACTCGACGCCCTCGTTGGGGTAGTACCGCTTGTACTCGAACTTATCAGTCATCCGGAGGTCGTCGTACTGATCGGGCGTGATACCCAGTTCCTCTTCGAGCCGCTGTGCCGTCGCGTCCTCCTGTGACTGTCCCTCGATCGGGTGAGACGCGACGGTGCCGTCCCAGTGGCCGTCCCAGAGCCGCTTCGTCGGCGCGCGCTGGGCGAGCAGTATCCGCCCGTCCGTGTCGGACACGAGGCAGGTGAACGCGCGGTGTCTGATCCCGTCGCCGGTGTGGGCGTCGAGCCGGTTCACCGTCCCCTGTTCGACGTCGTCGGGGTCGACGGCGATCACGTCCTGGTTCGCGTTCTCGTGGTCCGGTGCGGCGTCTGCCGCGTCGGGTCCGTCCCCGTCAACGGCGGTCTCGTCGCCGTCGCCCGATGCGGCTCCACCGACGTCCTCGGCGCCGCCCGCGTCCTCGAAGCTCATGCTACACCGGTCTCTCACCAGGGATAATAAGCGTTCGATACGCCGGGTCGCGGAGGTGAGGGAGTTCGCGAACGGGCGAGCGCAGTTCGACGCGCTTAACCGCGTCCCGAGGCTACGTCGCGCGGATGAGTGATCCGGCGCTCGACGTCGTCGAGTTCGTGTTGACGACGCACCTCTACACCGAGAACCGCGATCTCGACGAAAACGACCTGCCACCCAGGTTCCGTCAGGTGTTCTGGTCCGACGACGCGGCCGAGGACGCACCGGGCGGCGTCGAGCGACCGATAAAGGCGACCGACGGGGTGACGCGCACCGCCACCGGGGTCGACCGCCCGTGGGAGGCCGTCTCGGAGCTTCTCTTCACCCAGCGGACCGACTTCTCCGGCGAGATCTCTCTGACCCAACCGGACATGGCGCTGGAGTGGTACGTCGATCACGCGGACGAGGACCGAATCGGAGCCAACCCGACGATCGTCGCCGCCCTCGGTGACGCGGACGACCTCGACGCGCCCGTGACCCACGAGGAGTCCCGGGACAACGTGCGCCCGGTGCAGGCCGACCGCGTCTGGATCGACGCCTTACTCGACGAGTATTTCGACGAGGAGGAGGACGCCGAGATGCTCGACCTGGTCAACGTACGCGCGCCGGAGGAGATCGAGACGACGCTCGACGACCTCGTGCTCACCGGCGACCAGGAGGGCGAGATCCAGAAGATCGTGAAAGCGATCGAACACCGCGAGTACCTCGCGAGCATCGGGCTCCGCGAGATCGGCAAGCTGCTGTTCGTCGGCCCTCCCGGAACCGGGAAGACGACGATCTCGCGCGCGCTCGCACACGAGCTCGGGCTTCCGTTCGTCGAGGTCAAACTCTCGATGATCACGAGCCAGTACCTCGGCGAGACGGCGAAAAACGTCGAGAAGACGTTCGAGGTGGCGAAACGGCTCTCGCCGTGTATCCTCTTCATCGACGAGTTCGACTCGGTCGCGAAGACCCGTCGCTCGGACGAGCACGCCGCCTTGAAGCGCGCGGTCAACACCCTGCTCAAGTCGATCGACGAGGTGTCGCTGATCCGCGACGAGGTCCTGTTGATCGGCGCGACGAACCACCCGGATCAGCTCGACGCGGCCGCGTGGCGTCGCTTCGACGAGATCGTCAACTTCCCCAAGCCCGACCGCGACATGCGCGCCGACATCCTCCGCGTGGTGACGAAAGAGATGCAGATCGCCGACTTCGACCCCGAAGAGGTCGCAGACCGGACCGGCGGGCTCACCGGCTCGGACCTCCGGATGGTGCTCCGCGAGGCCGTCCTCGGCGCGCTCACCGAAGACCGGATGACGATCACCCAAGAGGACGTGATGGCGGCCGTCGAGGACTTCGAGGAACGCGACAACCTGAAGAACATGGATATGATCGACGGCGAGGGCGCGGAGGTGCTCGGCGAAACGGGGTCCGACGAGGGGGACTCCGACGACCACGATCACGCCCACGACGGATCGAGCGAGGGCGACGCGCACGACCACGCCGCGCACGGCCCCTCACACGACTGAACCGCGACCGCACTCGGCCTCTCCGCCCCTCCGACGCGGGAAAGCGAGAACGCCCCGTCCGGCGCGGTGAAGGGGCCGGCAAACCGGATCGCTTCTGATCCGTCCGTTCGGTCGTACGCCTATCTCACCCGTCTACCCCCGTCGCTTCGATTACGACTGCAGCGCCGTCAGGTAGCGTGTCCGCACCGACGGTTGTGCGCGACGGTCGTCGCTCCTCGAAGAACGACTCGAACGTGGCGTCGACCGCCTCCGCCCGGCTCATGTCGGTCAGGTACACCGTCGTCCGCACCAGATCGCGGGTGTCGATCCGCTGCTCTTCGGCGACCGCTCGGATCCGCTCGAGCGCGGCGAGGGTCTGCTCTCGCACGCCGCCGTTCGCTATCGTTTCGGCGTCAGCCGTCTGCCCGTCGAAGAAGACGAGCCGTCTCTCTCGGCGTGTGTAGGGATTGACTGCCGATCGTCGGTCCGTCTCGCGTCGCGTGTGTGTCTTGGACATGTTAGGTGTCGAGTTTGGAACTGCCCGGAGGTCTCCCGTGGTCCGCTCGGAATTCGAGAAAGTCGTCGTACTGGCCGACGATCAACGTCGTGTCAGCGCGTGGCTTCGCGGTGCAGGGCAACACGAATCCGGCCTCGCGGTCCTCGTCGTAGTACCGGCGGGCGTTCGGGTGAGCGACGTCCCCGTCCACGAGACGAGCGGCACACGTCGTACACCAGCCCTGCTGACAGTCGGCCGGTAGCCACACCCCCGCCGAGCGCGCGGCCGCGAGGATCGTCTCGTCTTCTCTGACCTCCAGATCGAACGTTTCGCCCGCGGCGTCCAGCGACGACGTTTCGGGGACGACGATCCTGACTGACCACGTTTCGCTCGCCGATTGTGTCATAAATATAAGTTGTATGCCGTCCGACCGTCGTGACTAGGCCGAGTCGTTGAACCGGTTGTTCGTCGAGTACGGCGCGTCTCCGGGCTCGCCGCGAGCGAAGTGGCCGGCCGGGTTTATCTCGTCGTCGCGTTCCTTGCTCAACAGCTCGATGAACCACGCCTCGTGGTCTATCTCCTCGTTGAGGATGCGCTGTGCCATGTCGTAGGTTCGCGGATCCGCTCCGCGAGTCATATCGCAGATCTCGCTCCACGTTCGGATGGCACACCGCTCGGCTTCCAGCAGGACTTCGAGGATGTCCTCTACCTCGAGGTCGCTCGTATCGAAGTTGCCGCCGTCGTCCATCGGCGTCGGCACTTCGGCGTCGGGACACGAGGCGCGGTCCGCGAAGTCGCGGATGTCGTTCGGCAGCGACCCCTCAAGCTCGTACACCCGCGGCACGACGAGTTCGAAGTGCGCCCGGTCTTCGAGGCGAGCGTCCTCCGTGATCTCCTTGTAGTCCTCCTCGCCGGCGAGGTGCATCCGGAGGTTGGTGTAGTAGTAGTACGTCGTGAACTCCGCACCGATGGCATCGATCAGTTTCTCGCGAAGCTCTTCCGGGTCGACGCCCCGTTCGCGGATGACCTCGGCACCGACTCGCTTGCTCGTGTCTCCCGGTTCTACAGCGCCGCTTCCGTGCGCTTTCTCGTCGGACATTGCATCTCTACGTACCCCTCTTATCACAATCAGTCTTCGTTTAGTACATACTAAATCTCGAAATATCGAATACAATTTTTTGATAACAGCAGATTTCTTTTTATTTCTGTGTCGTGGAGTCATAGTCGAATGGACGCACGCCCGGCGGACGTCGAAGAGACGCGAGAGTTCGAATTCGTTCTGCGGTTCGAGTCAGGTGCGGACGAGCTGATGGACGTCTTCCGGCGGTACGAGAGCCTGTCGCTGTGGTCGTCCGCCATCTTCACGAACGACACTCACATGTGGCGGCTCGACCACGCGAAGGGCACGGCCGACGCGTTGGAGGCGTTCAACGAGGTGTTTCTCGACGGGTCTCGCTGTAACGAGTGTTTCGACGTCACCGACTGTGACACCGGCCGCGAGTACCACGTTCTGAGCGAGGAGGAGACGAGCCAGACCGTCTACACGCTCCGCCGTGAAATCGAGAACTGTCACTCGGTGCCGTATTTCGTGCGGAATCACATCCAAGAGGGCACCGTGTTCGAATCGCGGCGGGTCGGCCACGAGTACCGCTGGCGCGTGCTCTACCCGGGGACCCGGTCCATCGGCGACGTGTACGACAGAGTGGAGGCACACCTCCGAGACGGCGTGTCTATCGCCGTTTCACACGTCACCGGCGCCGGAAAGTGGAACGCGACCGAGAGGGCCGTGACGGACCTGTCGCCCGCACACTGGCGCGCGCTCAAAGCCGCCGTCAACCACGGCTACTACGAACGTCCCAGAGAGGTCTCCGTCGCCGATCTGGCGGCGCTGCTCGACGATCCTCGGTCGACCGTGCAGTACCGACTCCGCACCGCAGAAGACCGCATCATAACGCAGTTCGTGAAACAGATCACCTGACCGACGCCGCCATCGCGAGGTCTCTCCGCCCGAGAGCGACGGTCGGCGCGGTCGCGGACCGCGCCGCAGTTCGATCGATCCAGCGAGATCGGCCGAACCGATGGATCAGCCGAATCAATGGGTTCTGTCGAATCAACGGAATCAACCGAGACGGCGTCGCGTCCGATCGCCAGGGCCGCTCACGCGAACGTGTCGACGACCGTGCCGGTGTCCTCACCCGTCGTATAGTAGTAGCCGTTCTCCTCGGTGAGCGTCCCCCAGTCGGCCCAGCTGCCCTCGTAGTTGCGGACGTCTTCGAAGCCGAGCTGGTCGAGGACGAACCAGCCCACGGAGGCACGGATGGCGGTCTGACAGTAGGCGACGGCCGTCTCGTCGCGGGAGAGGCCGGCGTCGTCGATCCACAGCGTCCGCAGGTCTTCGGGCGACCGCAGGCGGCCCTCCTCGTCGTCGATGCTCTGAACGAAGTTGAGGTTGGTCGCGCCGGTGACGTGGCCGAATCGGTCGAGGTCGCCGCGCTGGTCTTCGCCCCAATACTCCGCCGGTGAGCGCATGTCGAGGATGGGGATCGCGGCCCCGTCCTCCTCGACGTTCTCGGCGACGAACTCGCGGGTCGCCACGACGCCGGTGTCGAGTTCCGGCTCGTAGCTCGCCTCGCCCGCCTCCGGCGACGAACTCGTCGTCTCCTCGCCAGCGGCGTCCCAGACGGAGAACCCGCCGTCGAGCAGGCTGACGGTCCCCTCGTGGCCCAAGGCGTTGAGCGTGTAGATCGCGTACGTCTCCCAGAGGTTCGAGTCGGCACCGTACACCACCACGTCGTCGCCGGACTCGATCCCGGCCTGCGAGAGCGTCCACGCGATCACGTCCGGGGAGGCCTCGAACCCGTCCGGCGTCTCCTCCGCGTAGCTGTCGAGCATCTCCGAGTCGGGGAAGTGGTACGCGCCGGGGATCCGCGACTCGCCGAACGCCTCCTCGTCGCGAACGTCGAGCAGGTGCACGTCCCCCAGGTTCTCCGAGAGCCACTGGCTGTCGACGACGCCGTCGAACTCCGCCGCGGCGGGCGTGGTGTACGCCGCCGGCGGTTCGTCGTTCGCCGAGCCGAGGCAGCCGGCCGTCGCCGCGATCGCCGCGCCGGCCGAAGCCAATACCGCCCGTCTGGAGGTCCGCGTCTGTCGGTCCTGCATTCGGACACCGATAACAGCGTGGCGGGCATAACCCTGTTACACGAGGCCCGTCTTACCGCCGCGCGTGACGGAATCGGCGTCCTCGTCGCCGGCACCGGCCAGTCTTGCGAGCAGGGCGACGGTCACCGCTTCCCCTTGACGCCCGCGACGGTGTAACCGAACCCCCGGTCGACGATCCGCGGGTCGAGCCCCGCGTCCGCGAGGCGGTCGGCGAGATCGCTCGGAGCGCGGAACCGCGACGCCATCCCGACCGCGCGTTCGGCGGCGGCGAGCCCCCGACCGAGCGGATGCGTCGGATCGAACTCGCGGATCACGACCACGCCGCCCGGCGCGAGGACGCGAGCCGCCTCGTCGATCGCCGCGTCGTGGTCCGGCAGGTGATGGAAGGCGTCGACGATAGTGATCGCGTCGACGCTCGCGTCGCGGACCGGCAGCCGCCCGGCGTCGCCGACCGCGGCCGACAGTCCGCGCCGGTCGCGAGCGCGTGCGAGCATCTCGCGAGAGGCGTCGACGACACAGATGTCGGGACCGGACAGCGCTGCCGCGGCCCGGCCGGAACCGCCGCCGACGTCGAGCAGTCGATCGATCGGTCGCGTCCCGTGGGCAAGCCCGGCCGCCAGCGCCTCGCCGTCCGCCGGCGGCATCGCGAGGTCGTACAGCGGAGCCAGCCGGTCGAAGAACCGAACGTCGCCGAGTCCGTGCATACCCCGACTCGGGGTTCCGTCACCTAAACCGTCTCCCACGCATCTGCTCGACGCTCGCACGGCGCTCGTCCTCGCTCCGCGTCTCCTGTGTCCCGCCGCATATATGCGGTCGCGACGTACCGGTCGGCATGGAGTTCGCGCTCGTCGGCGCACCCGGATCGGACGTCACGCTACGGCTCGACTACCGGGCGTTCGCGTACGCCGGGAAGTTCGTCCTCGGCGGACCGGGGAAGGCGGTGTTGCGGACGCCGGACGGCTCGCCGGCGGTCCCGGAATGGGAGCCCGACGAGCCGCTGTCCCCGGCGGTCGACGAGCGCGCGCTCGACCACGACGTGGTCGCCGCCGTCTCGTTTTCGCCGGACCGCACCGATCCCGACCGCTGTCGGATCCGGTACGTCACCGTCCACGTCGCGCGACGCGGCGAGGGGCTCGGGCCGCGGCTGATAGACCGGACCGTCGACCGGCTCGCGAGCGAGGGGTACGACCGGGTGCGGATCGCGGTCAACAACCCGTTCGCGTACGCGGCGCTCCACAAGTGCGGCTTCGCGTACACGGGCGAACGGACGGGGATCGCGGAACTGGAGTTGGCCCGCACGGTCGACTCGCCGGCCGACGACGACCCCGACCGGTACCGCGCGGGGCTCCGGGCGTTCCGCGAGGCCGACCGCGACCTCGACGAGGTCGAGGAGGAGTTCATCGCCGACCGGCTGGACGGCGGGTGACGAGAGCGGTTCTCGCGGCTCATTTCGGTGATTTCTCGAACGAAGTGAGAGAAATGCGCCGGCCGGGACTCCCGCGAACGCAGTGAGTGGGAGTACGGGCGGCGCGCGACCGAAGGGAGTGCGCCGGCCGGGATTGTGAACCACGGTCGCAAATCGAAGATTTGCTCCCTGATTCAAATCCCGTCGAGTTGCATTTCCCTCACGGCTCGCTCGTCGCTACCGCTCCTCGCTCGCGGTGTTCGGGAAAATGCGCCGGCCGGGATTTGAACCCGGGCCATGAGCTTGGAAGGCTCAGGTCCTACCACTAGACCACCGGCGCGCGTCTACACGTAGGCAGAACTGATCTGATAAACGTTCCGTGTTCTCTACGTCGTCCCGCGCTCCCGACCGAACGAGTTGATAAAACACCACAGTATCGCGGGGCGTTCCAGCGGCCTTAGAACGGT
Organism: Halorubrum salinum; assembly: GCF_024494575.1. Lineage (GTDB taxonomy): Archaea > Halobacteriota > Halobacteria > Halobacteriales > Haloferacaceae > Halorubrum > Halorubrum salinum. The sequence goes on along the minus strand of NZ_JANHDO010000003.1, from coordinate 254,165 downwards.
TCTCGGACGCGTAGAACCGTTCTGGGGGCCTTTAGGGGTAGCCGTCCAACGTGCACCTGTGAGGTGACGACGATGTCATATCAATCGAGCAATCCCCTGGTCGAGGACGTCGAGTTCGCCCTGGACGGTCCGTGGGCGGCGTACTGGATCGCGTTCCTGCGCGTCGTCACCGGCTGGTGGTTCTTCCACGCGGGGATCACCAAGATCATCGAGAGCGGGTTGTCGTTCACTTCCGGCCCCGGCTACATGCGGGGAATGACCGACACCGCGCTCGGCGGGATCCCGGTCTGGATGGGCAACAACCTCGCGTGGCTCATCGAGCCGGGCGTGCCCCTGTTCGAGACGCTGATCGGGCTCGCGCTGATCGCCGGCGCGTTCACCCGCCTAGCCGCCTTCGGCGGGGTCATATTCATGGTCCTGTTCTGGGTCGGCAACGCGGGGTTCGGTCACGGCCTCGTCAACAGCGACCTCATGGGTCTGCTGTTGTTCATGACGATGATCGTGCTCGCGGCCGGCCGGTACTACGGGCTCGACGCGGTCATCGAGCGGCTCGACGTGGTCGAACGGCATCCCAAACTGCGGTACCTGCTCGGCTGAGAGGTGACCACCAATGACGAACACAGACATCATCGACAAAGCGGCGATGGCGCTGAGCGCGGGGCTCATGCTGCTCGGCATCGTCGGCATGGGGATACTCGAGATCCTCGCCGGCCAGCCGTACAGCCCGGTCCCGGTGACCAACGAGGCGGGTGAGGTCGTGGCGACCCCGCTCATCTCCCCGCAGATCCGGACCGGCCTCGTGCTGGCCGGGATCGCAGTGCTCGGGCTGTACGCGGCCTACAAGATCGTGGTTCCGATGCCCGAAGACGAGCGGACCGGCCACGAGACCGTCGCGGACTGAGCCCGCCGCTACTCTTCTGTGCGTCCGTTTCGAACGCCGGCCTCACCGTCCTCGGTGTCTCCGACACCGGCATCGGCGGAGCCGTCGACAGCGGGGTCCGCCGTCGAGCCGTGCGTGACGCCGCCGTCGGCGCTCACCTCTCCCGCCGTTCCGTCGCCACCCTCGACGTCAGGGGTGACACCGCCCGCGACGGCGTCGTCGGCGTCGGGCGCGTCGAAGGTGAACCCGGAGTCGTCGCTCTCGGCGTCGGCCGCGACCTCGACCTCGAACCCCTGTGTCATCCGCCGTAGGTCGCGCGCGCGCTCGGTCAGGTCGCGAGCCTGAGCTGAGACCTCGCCGAGCGTCGCGGCCTGCTCCTCTGCGGTCGACGCGACGGTCGTCGCCTCGGCGGTCGTCTGCTGGCTCACGCCCGCCAGGTCGTCGACCGCGCCGGTCACCTCGCTGACCGACGACGCCTGCGCGTCCATCGCGCCCGATATCTCCTGGATCCCGTCGTCGGCCGCCGCCACCCGCTCCGTCACCTCGTCCAGCGCGTCCTCGGCCCGCTCGACGGTCTCGACGCCGTCGTCTATCCCCTCCCGGATCGCGGTCATCTCGGCGACGGTCGCGTCGGTGCGGTCGCGGAGCTCGTCGATCAGCGCCTCGACCTCGGCCGCTGACTCCTGCGTCTCCTCGGCGAGCGACTTCACCTCCTCGGCGACGACGGCGAACTCGGAGCCGGCCTCGCCGGCGCGGGCGGCCTCGATGCTCGCGTTCAACGCCAGCAGGTTGGTCTGGTCTGCGATCTCGGAGATCGTCTCGACTATCGCGTCCACCTCCTCCATCTCCGCCTCCAGCCGCGAGATCGTCTCGGCGGCGGACTCGGAGCGGTCCTCGATGTCGTGGAGTTCCTCGGTCGCCGTGGCGGTGGCCTCGCGGCCCTCTTCGGCGGCCTCGCTCGCACGCTGTGAGGTGTGTGCGACCTCCTCGGACGACGACGCGACCTCCTCGACGGTCGCCGACATGTCCTCCATCTCGCCGGCGACGTCAGACAGGCGGCGGCTCTGACGCTCCGCGCCCGCGGAGATCTCGTCGACCGCGTCGCTCGTCTCCCGGCCCGCGGCCGCGACCTCGTCTGCGCCGTCGGAGACCGCCTCGCTCTCCTCCGCGACCGTCGCGGCGAAGGCGTCGACCTCGGCTATCGCCGTCTCCAGTTCGTCCATCGCGTCGTTGAACCCGGCCGCGATCTCTCGGAGCGCCTCCGGATCGTCGTCGGCGGCGTCGAGGCGAGCCGTGAGGTCGCCGTCCGCGCAGTCGTCCATTTTCTCGCCGAACGCCGCGGCGCGCGACTCCAGCCGTTCCGCGAACGCCTCGCTCTCGGCCTTCGCCGTCTCGGCGCGCTCCCGCTGCGTCTCGGCCGACCGGATCTGTTCGCGCAGGGAGTCGCGCATGGTCGAGAACGCGCCGTACAGGTCGCCGAACTCGTCGCGTCGGTCGGTGTCGAAGGACACGTCGAGATCTCCGGACTCCAGCGAGCGCGCCCTCCCGGAGAGCCGGTTCAACTCGATGACGGTCCCGCGGCCGAGCGTCGTCCCGAGAAGCCCTAGCCCGACTACGGCGACGCCGACGATCAAGAGCAGGTTCCGGCCGATCATCCCGGAGAGGGCGTACGCCTCGGAGAGCGGGACGTGGACCGCGACGCGCCAGTCCTCGGAGGAGATCGGGGCGTACGCGACGAAATACTGGGCGTCGCCGGCGAACTCGAACGTCGCCGACGACACGTGACCGATCGCGGACTCGCCGAGGAGCACGTCACCGACCTCGCCGGCGTACTGCTCGCCTGCGACGCCGTCGCGGTCGCTCGCGCCGATCGTCCCGTCGGGCTCGACGAGCGCGGTGAACGATCCCTCCGTCGGCTGTCTGAGGTCCCCGACGACGGACGCGAGCGACACTTCCATCACCAGGTAGTTTCGCCCCGGCGTGTGTGCGACGTACGAGACGTACCGCTCTCCGTCGATCTCGTAGGTCGGCGACGTGTAGGTGTCCGTCCCCACCAGGAGGTTGTCGGCCATCCATCCCTGGCCGACGATTGTGGAACCCCGGGCCGCGTCGGTCGAGGCGACCAGTTCACCCTCGGTTCGCTCGACGAAGTGGAGCGCCACGACGTCGTCCGCCTGCCACGAGAGGTGAGACGTGAGGTAGCTCTCCGCTTGCTCGGGCGATCTCGTGGCTCCGAGCGCCTCGCTCCCGGCGAGTTCGCGGGCGGTCGTTCGGCGCTCGCTCGTCCACACGTCGAGTTCCGTACCACTCAGCTCCGCGACCGCGGTGTAGTCCTGCTGGGCGCTCTCTTCGAGACGGTCGGTCGTCTCAGCGTAGGTGACGGCACCGACGCCGCCGATGGCGACGACGATGAGGAGCACGACGACCGCGAACTTCGCGAGATAACTCCGGGTTATCACGTCGGGACTCACCCGGCGGAGGAGACGGCCGAGAGGATTCGAACTCATTGCCTCCACGGGCGCAATACGACATGATTAATACTTTCGTCTCAATATTTTCGTTGATAATTAGGATCCTCCATCGGCCACGACGGCATAGCAGTTCCCGCTTGAGACGGTCGATTCGACGACTGAGAGTCGGCTCTCTGCGAGGTCGGCGTCGAACTCCCGCGGCGCGTAGATGTGATAATATCGCGGAACGGTCTCGCCGCCCGGCAGCGTCCAGTCGACGGTCGTGTCGAACCCGTGCTCCCGGTCGAAGCGGTCGTGGGCCGTGCTCCACGCGCTCACCAACGCGGTACCGTCCGGGTCGAGCACGCGACCCAGTTCGTCGAGGCTGCGAACGCGCGCCCCCCGCGAGGGCAGGTGGTGGAGGGTCGCGACGTACACCCCGAGCCCGACCGCGTCGTCGGCGATCGGCAGCGCCGCGGCGTCCCCGTGGACGAACGACGCGACGTCGTCGAAGCCTCGGTCGCGCGCGCGCTCGACGGCCTCTCGGAGGAGTCCGCGGCTGAGATCCACGCCGACGACGCACTCCGCGCGGTCGGCGAGCGATTCCGTGTGCCGTCCGTTACCACATCCGACGTCGAGCGCGGTCGTCGCCGAGCGGTCTGCGAGGAACGACTCGACCTCCGGCCACGGATGCTCTCGTGTCTTCGAGAAGTGAGCGGCGATGTGGTCGTACGTCGCCTGCGGGTCCATACCGAGGGGTCGACGGCCCGCGATATAGGTCCGGTGACCGCGGACGCGGACGGTCCGCGGACGCCGGCGGGAGCGTTCGGTTCGGGCGGCGGGTCAGACGAACCCGATCACGGCGAACGCGGCGAGCGTCAGCGCGAGCAGCACGACGACGTGTTTCACGCCGTCACGTACCGACCCCTCCCCGAGCTGGCCGGCGACGAGCCCCGAGCAGACCGCCTGCACCGCCGCCGCGTGGAAGAACAGCTGCTCGTAGGCGAACGCGTCGATGTCGCCGAGTCCGTCCACGATCCCGGACTGGCCGCCCGGGAGTCCGCCGCTCGCGGACGTCCCGCTACCCGGGACCGCTGCGGACTCGACCGCGGGGATAAAGGACACGGAGAGCGCGGCGATGATCCCGAGGAAGACGAAAAAAGAGATGTAGATCACGACGAGGTACGTGAGCATGACCTGTCGGCGCTCGCGCCGAAGCGACCACGTCGCGCGCGCCTCGTCCGCGGCGATCCGGAGGACGGGACCGATGTCGCCGCTCGCGTACATCGCGTTCGAAACGAGCGTGACCGCACGCGAGACCATCGGCGACCGCACGCGGCGTTTCAGTCGCCGCAGCGCCGTGGCGGCGTCCGCCCCCCAGTCGATATCGCGTCGGGTCCGCTGTACGTCCGCCGTCAGCGCTTCGAGGTTCGAATCGGCCACGCGGCGAATCCCACCGACGACGGACGTTCCGGCCTCGTTGACGCTGGCGAGCCGGTCGAGGAAGTCGGGGACCGCCGCCTCTCGCCGCCGAACGCGCCGTTTGCTGACCTCGTACACCGCCGCGTACGACCCGAGCGCGGCGGCGGTCGCGACGACGAACGCCGTGTCGAACTGGTCGACCACCTCGACGGGCGTCCCGCTCGCCACCGGGAGCACCGCGGCAAGAAAGCCGACGAGTGCGAGGGGGACGGAGACGAAAACCACCGTGTGCGGTTCGGCGAGGACACTCGAAAGCGGCGACGCGACCCACTCTCTGACCCTCCGGAGGCGGTCGTAGACGCGGAGCCGCTCCCGGCTCGCGGTCCACGGGTCGGCCGGACCGGCGGCGTCGCGCTCGCCGTCGGCCGCGTCCGGCCCTCGGACGGGCTCTCCTCCGTCGGCCTGCGCCGTGGTCGTCCGCCCGAGCGCCGCGTCGCCGTCGGCCGTCTCATCCCCGTCGCTGACGGTCTCCGTACCGCCCACGCCCTGCGCCACGCTGTCGACGTAGACGACGAAGCCGAACGTGGCGAGGGGTAAGCCGAGGTACACGACCACGCGGAGAAGCGGGAGCGTGTCCTGTAACACGAGCCCGATCACGACGAGTATCGTGATGAAAAACAGCGGCCCGGCGACGAGCGCCGTGACGTACGCCTCCGCGAACGTCGAGAGCAGTTCGAGGTACTGCTCCTGTTTCGACTCGGCCTCCTCTTGATACCGGTCGTACTGGTCGCTCAGGAACGCCGAGATCGGCTGACCGGTGCCGAGCACCGACGCGAGGTTCTCCGCGAAGTCACCGAGGTCCTCGCTCGGCGTCCGGCGCGCGGTCCGCTGGAGCGCGGTCAGCGCGTCGGTTCCGAAGGCGTTCATATCGCGCACCGCGATCGACAGCTCCGTCGCGGCCTCGCCGTAGACGGCCTCGTTCTCCGCGACCGTGTCCATCACCCGAGGGAAGGCCATCCCCGACCGCGAGAGCGCGTACATGAACGCGACGGTCCGCGGGAGCGTGGCGTCGATCGCCGTCGATCGCGTGTGGGCGCGCTGGCGCAACAGCTCCCAGCGACCGTAGTACGCTCCCGCCGCGAGCGCGGATCCGACCGTCGCCGACGCGAACGCGAGCAGGAGGAACAGCTGTGACAGCCCCAGTTCAGTGAGCCGTGCGATCCCGGCGAGAAACGAGAGCGGTTCGGGGAGCAGCCCGCGCAGCGTCGCCTCTCCGACCGAAAGCATCGAGAGGAGTCCGCCGACGGCGTACACGCCGATGACGCTTCCCGCGACGCCGAGGACGCCGGCGTACAGGAGGGTCTTCGACGCGTACTCGCGGTGTGTTCCGGCGACGTGGGCCGCGCGGAGCCGGTCGCGTTGCCGTCGGCGTCGCTCGGGGTCGCCGACGACCGCGTCTCCGAACGCCAGCAGCCCGAGCCGCGTGGCGAACCGGTCGGCGCGGCGGCTGACCGCCGGGAGGAGTACGGCGACGCAGGCCGCGAGCGCGGCGGCGAGCGGAATGTACGCGATCATCGGCGGTCGGCGTCGGCTGCGCGTTCGCCGCCGGCGGTGACGTCACCCCGCCGGTCGCCGTCGTCCGCCGCCGTCCCGTCGGCGCGCGATTCGAGCCGGTCCATCACGCGCTCCGGGTCGGCGTAGTACTCGTTAACGAGGGCGGTGAACGTGCGGTAGTCGGTGACGTCGAGCGCGCGAAGGAGTTCGAGGAACCGCTCGCGTCGCTCGATCTCGCGGAGCAATTCCGACCGGGACCAGCCACGCTCGTCGGCGATCTCGTCCATCAGCGACGAGTCGTTTCGGCGGAACTCGTCGCTCTCGGCGTCCCATTCGAATGCCGACGAGTAGTCGAGTTCGCCGGTCCGCTGGTCTATCCCCCCGATCTCGCCGATCGTCTTCGCGCGTCGCACGCGCTGGTCGCCGGACCGCGTCAGCGTCTGGATCGAGAGCATGTCGAGCGACTGGACCATCGCGCGCGGCACGTTGATCGGCTCGTTCTCCAGCCGGTTGATGACCGTCTCGATCGAGTCGGCGTGCATCGTCGAGAACGTCGTGTGACCCGTGTTCATCGCCTGAAACAGGGTGATCGCTTCGTCACCGCGGACCTCGCCGACGATGATGTACTCGGGGCGGTGCCGCAGCGCGGACCGAAGGAGGTCGTACATGTCGATGTCGGTGCCCTCGTAGCGGCGCTCGCGGGTGACAGACGAGAGCCAGTTGTCGTGATACAGAGAGAGTTCGCGCGTGTCCTCGATGGTGAGCACCTTCGCGCGCGGCGGGACGAACATCGACACCGCGTTCATCGAGGTAGTCTTCCCGGAGGCGGTGCCGCCCGCGAAGATCAGGCTCTTGTTGTGCTCGATACAGAGCCAGAAGTACGCCATCTGCTCGATCGAGAAGGTGCCGTACTCCACGAGGTCGATCGGCGTGAACGGGTCCTCCGCGTACTGGCGGATCGTGAACGCGGAGCCGCGCGGCGTCACCTCCTCGCCGAGCGCGAGTTCCGCGCGCGAGCCGTCCGGCAGCGTCGTCTCCACGATCGGGTCGCCGACGGAGACGTGCCGCCCGGACTGCTGGGCGAGCCGGATCACGTAGTTGTCGAGCTCCTGTTTCCCGAACGAGACGTTCGTCTGGATGTCAGTGTACTCGTCGTGGTAGACGAAGATCGGCAGGTCGTAGCCGTCACACGAGACGTCCTCGATGTGGCGGTCGTTGAGGAGCGGGTCGACCCGCCCGTAGCCGCGGAAGTCGCGGTAGAGGTAGTAGGTGAGCGCGTGGAAGGTGTCCATCCCGGCGTCGACGCCGTAGCTCTCGAGGAGCGACTCCAGTTCCCCCCGGAGCGTCGCCGCGTCGGTCTTGCCGGTCCCCTCGCGATAGAGCAGCGGGTCGCGGATATCGTCGACGACGCGGTCGAGGAGGTCGCGCTCGAACCGGTCTAGGTCCGGTTCGACCGCGTAGTACCGGTGTTCGCTGTCCGCGTCGTCGTAGGTGACGACGACGTACGCGTACGGGGCGTTCACCCAGTACCGGTCGATCTCGCGTTCGCCCTCGGGAACGTCGAACGTAGCGAGCGGGCCGTCTCGCCCCGGTCGGAACGGGCGGACGTCGATGTCCACGCCGCGAAGCGTCTCCCACACGCGCGAGAGGCGTCGCCGGAGGTCCTCGACGCTTCCTTCGAGGTCGGCCGCTCCGGTGTCACTCGCCATTCCGTTACCGGCCGTATGTGCCGGGGCGATTTAAAATCCCCTCGGCAGATATCGCCGGTGAGACCGGGGCGCGGCCACGCCGGCGTCACACCGCCCGTCAAGTTGATACGGGACGGCCGCGAATGGACGGACAGGCAATGCGGCGTGACTACTTCGAGTTGACCGTCGAGGGCGTCGGTGACGACGCTCGGGCGACCCCTCTGGTCCGCATCGACTTCCGTGGACCCGAGGGGCTGTTGCGCGACCGCCTCTCGGACGGCGGGGGCGAACTGCTCGCCGCGAGCGACATCGACGTGGCGTATCGCCTCCGCGAGCCGCTCGCCGCGGCCGACGACCCCGACGGCGTCGTCGCCGTGACGAACCGATACACCGGGGACTTCGTCCTCGAACTCAACGAAACGGCCACGGACGTCCTTCCCTTCATCCACGCCGCGCGCGATTCCGCGGGCGACGAGGACGCGCACTACCGCGTCGAGATCGACGTCGAGGGCGACCGACTCGTCGCGTACGACAAAGACACCTTCCTCGTCTACGACCACGAGGGGAACCTCCTGCGGAACGAGAGCCTGATCCCCTCCGGCGTCGAACTGTAGCCCGTTCTCGGCTCGCGCGGCCAGCTTTCGGCCGGTCGGCGCTCGCGGCCCTTCGCGGTCCGATTCACACGCTGACGTTGTCGGCGACGAACCGCACCGAGTCCCCGGGACGCATGTCGAACGCCCCGTCACCGCGGCCGTCGTTCACGTCGCACTCGACGTGGCCGTGGCTCCCGACCGTGACGAGTCGCTCGCCCGGGTCGACCGCGCCGAACGTCTCGACGACCGGCGTGAGGTCGCCGTCGACGCGCACCCAGTCGCGGTCTTCGAGCAGTTCCCCCGGAACGTTGGTTATCACGTTTCCGAACCGGTCGATCGCGAGCACCTCGCCGTCGACCGCGGCCACGCCGCCGCTGTCGTCGCGCTCGACGGTCGGGTCGGGGAAGACGAGGTCGACCGGGTCGGACGCGCGCGAGAGGTCGTCCATCTCCGCGAGCGCGTCGGCGACGTCGGACCGGCTCGCCTCGTCGGGGGACCCTCCGGACTCGTCGGAGATCGCCTCGTGGACGCGCGCCGCGGTCGGCGCGAACACGTCGCGGCCGTGGAACGTCGCGCTCTCCGGGTCGGCCGCGTCGATCGCCCAGACGTCGACGTCCGTCTCGTCGGTCGCCAGCGCCCGCGCGGGCGGCATCGCCAGCCCGTTGTCGGGCGCGACGACGACGTGTGAGCCGGCCCTGATGACGAGCGCGTCGCGTCCGGTCCCCACGCCGGGGTCGATCACGGCGCAGTGGACCGCGGGCGGGAACTCCGGGAGGACGAAGCGGAGCCAGAACGCCGCCGCCCGCGGGTCGCCGCGGGGCAGATCGTGGCCGACGTCGATCAGTTCTGCGTCCGTGTGCCGGCGGATCACTCCTTTCATCGCGGCGGGGTACGGCGAGCCGAAGTCGGAAGTGAGCGTGAGCATATCCGATCCGGCGGTCGGCGGACGCATAAAGGAGGCGGGAGCAGCGGAGCGGCGACCGTCCGTGCCGAAGTGCTCTCTCGGCCGGTTCACCGACTCTGTCAGCGCTGCATGGACGAGCCCGCCGCACGGCGGCGCGTCACTCGTCGGACGGGCCCGCGCCGTTCGAATCGGTCTCTGCGATCCGTCGAATTCGCTGGACGCCGCCGATCTCCTCGATGACGCTGACGACGGCCTCGGGGACGAGCGTCTCCCAGTCGCGCCCGTGGATCATGCGCTCTCGGAGTTCGGTCCCCTCCAGCACGTCCCGGCGGAACATCGGCGACTGGCGCACCTCGACGCCGGCCTCCTCGAACAGCCGGACGACGAGCGGGTTGTTCGAGTAGGCCACGTCGAACCGCGGGGTCATGCTCTGGACGTGGCTCACCCACACGGAGTTGCGGTCGAGGTCCTCGATGGGGACGACGTACGTCGTGACGGGGAGGTCCTCGACGGCCTTCGTCACCATCATCACGCGCTCGCCGGCGGTGAACGGGTTCCGGGTGGTGTGAGAGTCGCCGGCGGATCCGATCCCCAAGACGAGTTCGTCGACCTCCGCCGCGATCTCCTCGACCATGTGGTGGTGACCGTCGTGAAACGGCTGGTACCGCCCGATGTAGAACCCGCGCATGGATCGACATACCGCAGCCCTCATTTATAAACCTCGTGAGACCACGCCACGCGCGTTTTCTGGACTTAAAACGCTCCTACGCACCGATCTGCCGATTCCACCCGCCCGACCGGCGGGGAGAAAGTATATCAGTTGCCGACCCTTCCGTTTTCGTAGCGACACCCGATTCTATGAGCAACGAAAAGGACACGAACGACCCGACAACCGGGACCGACGAGGGGCGGGACGACGCCGATTCCGCGCCCTCCGATCCGGCGGGGAACGGCGGCGACGCCCCGCGGAACCCCGGTGACTCCGGGTCAGCGCCCGACGACTCGGCCGAGTCGGCGAGCGACGACTCCGGCAGTGACGGCTCGGAGGAAGTCTGGGACGACACGGTCGTCATCGAAGACGATCCGAGCACCGACGGCGTCGGGGCGGGACGAGAGGAATCAAACGGGGCCACTACCGACGACGCCGAACCGACCGAGGGCGGCATCGACGAACTCGGCAGCACGGTCGAGGTCGAGGGGGCGGAGATCGACGACGACCCCGACGAAGACGACCTGCTTGGCGGACTCAAGATCGACACGACCGCCGAACTCGAGATACCCGACCGCCTCGTCGACCAGGTGATCGGCCAGGAGCACGCCCGCGACGTGATCATCAAGGCGGCCAAACAGCGCCGCCACGTGATGATGATCGGCTCGCCCGGGACGGGGAAGTCGATGCTCGCGAAGGCGATGTCCGAACTCCTACCGAAAGAGGAGCTACAGGACGTCTTAGTCTACCACAACCCGGAGGACGGCAACAAGCCGAAGGTCCGGACGGTGCCGGCCGGCAAGGGCGACCAGATCGTGGAGGCGCACCGCGAGGAGGCGCGAAAGCGCAACCAGATGCGGTCGCTTCTCATGTGGATCATCATCGCCGTCGTGTTGGGCTACGCGCTCATCATCGTCGGACAGATCCTCGTCGGCATCATCGCCGCCGGGGTCGTCTACCTCGTCTTCCGCTACCTGAACCGCGGCTCCGACGCGATGATCCCGAACCTGCTCGTCAACAACGGCGACACGCAGACCGCGCCGTTCCGCGACGCGACGGGCGCACACGCCGGCGCGCTGCTCGGCGACGTTCGCCACGACCCGTTCCAGTCCGGCGGGATGGAGACGCCGAGTCACGACCGCGTCGAGGCCGGGGCCATCCACAAGGCGAACAAGGGCGTACTGTTCATCGACGAGATCAACACGCTCGACATCCGGAGCCAACAGCACCTCATGACGGCGATCCAGGAGGGCGAGTTCTCGATCACGGGCCAGTCCGAGCGCTCCTCGGGCGCGATGGTCCAGACCGAGCCCGTCCCGACCGACTTCGTCATGATCGCGGCGGGGAACCTCGACGCGATGGAGAACATGCACCCGGCGCTGCGCTCGCGGATCAAGGGGTACGGCTACGAGGTGTACATGGAGGACACCATCGAGGACACCCCAGAGATGCGTCGGAAGTACGTCCGCTTCATCGCCCAGGAGGTCGCGAAGGACGGCCGTCTGCCGGAGTTCACGGCCGAGGCCGTCGAGGAAGTCATCCTCGAAGCCAAGCGCCGGTCCGGTCGGAAGGGCCATCTCACCCTCCTGTTCCGGAACCTCGGCGGGCTCGTCCGGGTCGCCGGCGACATCGCCCGCGGCGAGGACGCCGAGTTGACCACGCGCGACCACGTGCTGCAGGCGAAGGGGCGCTCGCGCTCCATCGAACAGCAGCTCGCGGACGACTTCATCGAGCGCCGGAAGGACTACGAGCTGCAGGTCTCCGACGGCTACGTCGTCGGCCGCGTCAACGGTCTCGCCGTGATGGGCGAGGACTCCGGTATCATGCTCCCGGTGATGGCCGAGGTCGCCCCGTCGCAGGGGCCCGGGGAAGTCATCGCCACGGGACAGCTGAAGGAGATGGCACAGGAGTCCGTGTCGAACGTCTCCGCGATCATCAAGAAGTTCTCCGACGAGAACATCTCGGAGATGGACATCCACATCCAGTTCGTGCAGGCCGGTCAACAGGGCGTCGACGGGGACTCCGCGTCGATCACGGTCGCCACGGCCGTGATAAGCGCGCTGGAGGACGTCGGCGTCGACCAGAGCCTCGCGATGACCGGTTCGCTGTCGGTGCGCGGCGACGTGCTGCCCGTCGGCGGCGTGACCCACAAGATCGAGGCGGCGGCGAAGGCCGGCTGCACGCGGGTCATCATCCCCGCCGCCAACGAGCAGGACGTGATGATCGAAGACGAGTACGAGGACATGATCGAGGTCATCCCGGTGAGCCACATCAGCGAGGTCCTCGACATCGCCCTCGAAGGCGAAGCCGAGAAGGACTCGCTCGTCTCCCGACTCAAGTCGATCACCGGGTCTGCGCTCAAGGAGGGCAACGTGTCGAGCCCGTCCAGTCCGAGCCCGCAGTGACGACCGAGCGGTAGCGCCTCCCTTTTTAACCCACGAGGGCCTTGTCCTCGTCGATGAGCGGCAAACCGACCGTCGACGAGTACATGACCCGCGACGTCGAGACGGTGAGTCCCGACGAGACCGCCGGGTCGGTCGCGCGCCGCATGGCCGAGAGCGACGGACACAACGGGTTCCCGGTCACGCAGGGGCGGACCGTCGAGGGGTTCATCTCGGCCGCAGACCTCCTCTTGGCCGACGACGACGCGCCCGTGTTCACGGTGATGTCGGACGACCTCATCGTGGCGCATCCGAACATGAAGGTGACCGACGCGGCCCGCGTCATCCTCCGGTCCGGGATCCAGCGGCTCCCCGTGGTCGACGACGCCGACAACCTCGTGGGTATCATCTCGAACACCGACGTCGTGCGCTCGCAGATCGAGCGGGCGACGCCGAGCAAGGTCGGGAAGCTGATGCGGACGCTCGAACAGATCCACGGCGTCCCGCTCACCGAGGAGCGTCGCGAAGTCCGGCTCACGAACCTCACGCCGACGCAGGCGCGGGTGTACGCCGACGAGCTCGAAGGCCGGAAATACGAGCTCGAACGCGGGCTCGCGGAGCCCCTCGTCGTCATCGACAACGACGGGACGCTCCACCTCGCGGACGGGCACCACCGGGTGATGGCCGCTCACGAGAGCGGCATCGAGACGATGGACGCGTACGTCATCGTTCCGGACGTGCGAATCGACCTCGGAATGGCCAAGACGGCCGAAAAGGAGGGGCTCGACGACATCACCGACATCGAGATCGTCGACTACGCCCGTCACCCGCTCGTGGAGACGACGAAGCGCCTGCAGTGAGGACGCCGCCGCGACCGAGTGCGACGGAACACCCGCGCGGCGGCCACGGGAACCGACGGCAGGTTTTTGTCGTCTCGGAGAGAACGCTATCGTATGAAAGCCAGAATCAAGAACGCGTTGTCGAGAGCGAAGTGTGCGGCGATCGGTGCGGCCGTCGGGGCCGCGGTGGGCGGCTTAGTGAGCCGAAACGCCGCGAGCACCGGCGGGGCGCTCGGCGGACTCGCGGGCGCGACCCTGGCGGACGTCCGATCCGACCCCGACGGACTGTTCGCCGCGCTCCGGTCCGACGAGTCGGACGATCCCGACGCCGACGCCGACGCGGCGGCGGAGTAGGTCGGTCGCCGTCCGCCGTCCCGTAGTCCGTCGGTCCGCGGACCGTTCGACGTCACGGCGTTTTTCCTCAGTAGACGCGACCGTGAGCGAGCTCAGCGTTCCGTTTATTTCTCTGATTTCCCCGGTTCGTCGCCGTTCTCGTCGTCCGATCCGCCGCTATCCTCATCCGCATCGTCCTCGCGGTCGCGACCGGCGAGCCCGACGAGGTGGCCGACTTCCGGGAGGAGTATCTCGTCGACGCCGAGCCTGACCGCGTTCTCGGAGCCCGGGAGACAGAACACCGGTGTCCCCGCGGTGATACCCGCGGTCGCCCGCGATCCGATCGTCCGTGTACCGATCTCCTCGTAGGAGAGCCGGCGGAACAGTTCCCCGAATCCGGAGAGCGTCTTCGCGAACAGCGGCCGGACCGCTTCCGGAGTCACGTCGTCGGGAGTGACTCCGGTCCCGCCGGTGGTGACGACCACGTCGGTGTCCTTGCGTCGGGCGAGTCGGTCGACGGTCCCCTGAACGCTGTCGTACTCGTCCGGGACGAGTTCGCGAACTGAGACCTCGTGTCCGGCCTCCTCGAACGCCGTCGCGACGTATTCGCCGGACGTGTCGCCCGAGTCGATCGAGCGGGAGGAGGAGACGGTCACCACGGCGACCGCGACGGTGTCGGCGTCGTGGTCGTGATGGTCGCCGTGGTCATGATGGTCGCCGTGGCCGTTGCCCTCGCTGCCGGCGTCGTGGTCGTGATCACCGGCCCCGCGGTCCGACCGGCCGTCGTCGCTACCGTGAGAGTGGCTGTCGGTCATGTCGGATAGTTCGCCGCGGACGCCCAAAACACCCCGCGTCTCGACGACGATCCGGTTCCCGCGACTCCGCCCGCTACGGCCAGTCGTCGCGCGAGGGCGACTCCGCCGGTTCCTCGTCGGGTTCGTCGGACGTCAGCGTCCAGCCGGCGGCGTCCGCGGCGTCCTCGACGTGGAGGAACTCCCAGCCGGTCGCGTCGGCGAGCGCCTCGTCTTCGTCGTCGACGCCGACGAACACGTGCCGGTCCGTGTCGAACTGCTGTGCGATGTTCTCCAGACTCTCCTCGACGCCGCGCGGTCCCGAGAAGAAGTCCTGACGCACGCGGTGTTTGCGCGTGAAGTTCGTGACGACGTACGTGGGCTTTTCGCTGACGACCCCGACGTACTCCGTCCACTGCCGGGCGTTGTTGAACACGGCGTTCGGGTCGGCGAGAGTCTTCAGAGCCTCCAGCTCGAACGCCAGCGTCATGTCTGTAGATCCGCCACTGTCCATGGTTCGGGTTTCGTTTCGCGGGCGAAAACAACTTCGCTTCGGCGGTCAGCGCGTGCGAATCTGGTAGTAGTCGGTGAACTTCACCACGTCGCCGTCGTCCAGATCGCCCGTCTCCCGCCCGGTTCGGGGGCGGCCGGCCAGCTCGCTGACCGCGGCCTGTGCGTCCTCGTCGAGCTCGTCGAAGTGGCGAACCCGCGCGTCGTCCGGGATGAGTCCGACCCGCCGGACCCGGATCCGCCTGTCCGTCTCACGCATTGTCACGAGTTAACATACACCATAGATCGTGATAAACGTATCGGCGGCACGGCGAGTACGGCGGCGGTCACACGCCCCCGCGCACGGCCGGCCGCGGGAGGGTGACGGTGACGCGCGTCCCTCGGGGGGCAACCGCTTCGACGTGAGCGGACCCGCCCGACTGCTGGACGACCCAGTAGACGAGCCAGAGGCCGAGCCCGCTCCCGTGATACAGGGCGTCGACGGCCTCGCCCGTCTCTAACACCTCTCGATTCATGCCCGACAGCCCCGGACCGTCGTCGGTGACGTGGACCGCCACGCCGTCGTCGGTCGGCTCCACCGCGGCCTCGACGGTCGGCGCGTCCCCGTCGTGGTGGACGATCGCGTTTCGTAACAGCTCGTCGACGGCGCGGCTGAGCCACGTCGTCGCCGACGCGGTCAGCGACGCCTCCGCGATCGACACCGACACCGACGCCTCCGGGAACTCGTCTGCGACCGCCGCCGCGATACGCTCGACCGTTCTGGAGACGTCGACCGGCTCCGTCTCCGGCGGATCGCTCAACACCTCGGTGATGTGATGAACCTTCTCGCTCGTCGACAACAGCGCCTCGGCGCGGGCGATCACGTCGTCGGCCGCGTCGACTGCCGCCCGGTCGTCCGACTCGGCTATCTGTCTCGCCCGCCCCCGGACGACCGTCATCGCGTTCCGGAGGTTGTGTTGCAACACCCGGTCGACGACGCGAAGCTGATGAGCGCGGTTCTCACTGTCGGTCACGTCGCGCAGGACCCCGACGACGCCGTCGACGGAAACGGCCCCGTCTTCGACGTGTTCGAGCGGATAGTACCGGACGTCGAACCGTCGCGTGCCGCGGTCCGGATGGGTTCGGCTCGTCCGGTACTCGACCGCGTTCCCGTCGAGCGCCCGGCTCACGTGTCGGGCCACGTCGCGATACTGCTCGTCGTCGACGACGTCTTCGAGGGTGCGGCCGCAGATATCCGCCTCCTCGTCTATCCCGTGGTACGACCGGTACTGCTCGTTCGCGAACAGAAATCGCTCGTCGCGGTCGACGGCGGCGATGAGGTCGGTCGCCCCCTCGACGGCGCGCTCGTACCGTTCCAGTTCGGCCTCGTGTCGCTTGAGTTCGGTGACGTCACGACAGACCGCGAACGTCCCCGCCAGTTCGCCGTCGCCGTCGTAGTAGGGGTACCGACGGGTGCTGAACGTCGCGTCCCGGTCGCCTTTCGGAAACGTCGGCGAGATCTCGTACGACGCCGGCTCCTCGGTCTCCAAGACCGTCTGCCGGTGTTCGTCGATGTCGGCGGCACTCGCGTCGTCCATGAAGACGGACTCGTCCGCCCCGTACAGCGCTTCGCGAGACACGCCGGCGAACTCGCTCACCGCCTCGTTGAGGAGTTCGAACTCGCCCTCGCGGTTCTGCAACAGGATCGGGTCGTCCAGCCGTTCGACGATGTCGCGGTACTGCTTCAGCCGTCCTTCCGCCTGCTTCCGGTCCGTGATATCCGTCTGGATGGCGACGAACCGAGAGACCGTTCCCGCCTCGTCGAACACCGGCGCGATCGTCTGGTGGGCATGGTACAGCGTGCCGTCTTTTCTCCGGTCGACGATCTCCTCCTCCCACACCCCGCCCGAGCGGATCGTCTCCCACAGCGAGTCGAAGTAATCAGTCGGCATCTCTCCGGAGTTGAGGATCGCCGGCGTCTCGCCCACGGCCTCCTCCGGCTCGTAGCCGGTGTGTTCCGTGAACGCCGGGTTGACGTACTCGATCGTGCCGTCGGTGTCGGTGACGTATATCGCGTGTCCGGCGTGTTCGATCAGATTCCGGTACGTCCGGAGGTCGCGACCTCGAGTGCCCTCGGTGCGCTCGCGGAAGACGCCGGTATAGACCGGACCGTCCCCCGGGTCGTGTTCGTGGAACCGAGCCGAAAACGAGCGAGCCGTCCCGTCGCTGTCCGCGAGCGGAACCGTGACGTCTCCGCTGTCGACGAGACGCTCGGGCGTCGAAAGCCGTTCGCGGAGGGACCGGGCCCGTCGGTCGGCAGTGCTCTCGGGGACCATCGATTCGAGGTGACGACCGACGAGCGACTCGGCATCGTACCCCAGCGTTCGCGCCGCGGCCGGGTTCGCGTACACCACGGCACCCGTCGCATCGACGGACAAGACCGGATCCGTGCTCTCCTCGATAAACGACGCGTAGAACCCGTTTCCGGGGGGATCCGATTGACCGTCGCGCGCGCCGTGGGCCATCTATACACGACGATACGACCTCAGAGCGGGAAAAGGTACTGACCGCCGCGGACGCTACTGTTCGGTCGTCGCCGCGAGGTCGTCGACTGCGAAGCCGGGCTCCATGAGCAGGTCCGTCTGGCCGCTCACGTCGCGGCCTTCACGCATCAGCTGTTTGAACGCCGACTGCGGCGAGAGGTCGCCGATGAGGACGCCGCCGACGACCTTGCCGTCTTTGAGCGCCACGCGCCGCCACTCGCCCTCGTCGGTCATCGCTTCGACCGACTCGTCGCCGATCGTCGGGTGACCGAACGAGAGGAACGGGAAGTCGAAGTGGGTGATCGAGTACGAGGAGACCCACTCGAACGCGTCGGAACCGTACTCGATCATGTTGCGCGCGGCGACCGTCCCCTGCTCTTTGGCCGATCCCCACGAGCCGTTCTTACCCTGCTCGCCGAGCACGAGGTCGTTGAACGTGGTGATGTCACCTGCCGCGAACACGTTGTCGACGTTGGTCCGCATGTACTCGTCGACGACAATGCCGTTTTCCGTCTCGATCGGCGTCGGCTCGACGAGCTCGGTGTTGAAGTTGAGGCCGATCGCAACGCCCGCGAAGTCGCACTCGTAGCGCTCGCCGTTCGGGTCGACTGCCGCCTCGACGTGGCCCTCGGAGTCCACCTCGAAGTGGTCGACGCCGGAGTCGAAGACCGGTTCGACGCCGCGTTCCCGCATCGCGTCGTGCATGATCTCTGCGCCCTCCGTGGAGAGCGCGTAGCGCCACCACGCGTCGCCGCGCATGAGGTACTTCGCCTCCACGTCCTGCGCGCCGCAGATGGCGGCGAAGTCGATGCCGAGAAGCCCCGCACCGACGATGACGGCCCGCTCTGCGTCCTCGACGCTCTCTTTGATGTTTCGGGCGTCTTGGAACGTCCAGAAGTGGTGGATCCCGTCGGCATCGGCGTTCTCGACGGGGAGCTGTTGAGGGGTCCCGCCGACGGCGAGAAGGAGCGAGTCGTACTCGAACGTCTCGCCCTCGTGGGTGTGGACGGCGTCGTTTTCGACGTCGATGTCGACGACGACCGTGTTGAGCCGGAGGTCGACGTCGTGGTCGTCGTACCACGACTCCTGGTGGATCGAGATCGGCGCTTCGGGGAGCTTCCCCTTCGCGTACTCCTTTATCAGGATCCGGTTGTAGAGGGACTCTCCCTCGTCGGTGAGAACCGTGATCTCGGCGTCCGGCGCTTCCTCACGGAGCGTCTCGGCCGCGGACGCACCCGCGATACCGTCACCGACGATCACGTACGAATCACTCATACGCGGGCGTTCGGATTCATGGTTAATGTGGGTTGTCATCCGCGTCTGTAGCCGTGACACACCGTCGCTCACGCGGGGGCCGAGGAAACGATCGGTCAGTTCGACTCCGGGGAGTGGGACCCAGCGGGATCGGCGGGAAAGTCCTTCTCGCCGGCCTCGATCCGGACGTCGAGCCAGTTTTCCATCGGTATCAGCGGACACTCGTAGGCGTGGTTGTACGCGCACGTCGGGTTGTACGCGTGGTTGAAATCGAGGATCCACTCGCCGTCGACGCGGTCGCGCTCCGGTTCGAGATCGAGGTACCGGCCCGCGCCGTACGTTTCTTCCCCGTTGGTCTCGTCTCGGAAGGGAACCCAGAACCGGTCGGACCCATCAGCCGGCCGATACGCCTGCAGGACGGACGTCTCGCCGCCGATCTCGAAGGTGAACTCGCCCCACCGTCGGTACGTCTGCTCGCCGTCGGCGGTCGTCTCGACGGTCACGGTCTCCGGGTCGTCGTGCTCGTGAAGCGGGAGCACGAACCGGTACGTTCGGTCCGGGTCGAAGTACGCCAGCCCGGGGGACTCGTCCCCACGCATCGACTCCGGCAGCGGCGACCGCGCCGAATCCCGGAACTGTTCCGCCTTCGCCCGTCGCTCGTGCGTTATCTGTCGAGCCCAGTCGTCGTCGCCGTCGGTCGCCTCGGTCATACCCGATATTGTTCGTTGTGTACAATATAGGTTTCGTCGCGACCGCGGTTCGGCTGCCGCCGCTCGAAGCGCTCGCGTCGGCACGGGAAGTCGACCGCGGACGCCACAGATTCAAGAGTGTCGCGGTCCAATCACGGGTATGAAAATTCGGCAGAACATCCGCCATTGGGCCGCGAAGAAGGCGCTTACGACGCCGGTTGTGGGGGACGTGGCGAACGACAAACTCGTCGACCTCCACACGAGCATCTTCCTCAACAAGGCCGACGAAGAGCGTCGCGAGGAGCGACGTGACCACCTCGACGGCTTCTTCGACGCGACGATGGACGCGTACGTCGCCGCCCTAGAGCGGGGGTTCACCGAGGCCGAGGCTCGCGAGATCACGCACGTTCAGGCCAACTTCGACTTCTTCAATCACGGCTGGACGGAGATGATGGAGATACCCGGCGACGAGTTGGAGGCACACTACCGCCGCTACGAGGAGTTCTTCGCCGACCACGCGATAACCATCGACGACCCGCTCGGCGCGTTTCGACCGGCCGACGGGATCCCGGAAGCGGCGGAGACGCCGGAGCGACTCGAGACCGCAGAGTACGAGAACGCGCTCGCCGGATTCGCCGACGACGTCTACGTCGAGACCGACGAGGGCGAGACCGTCGTCGGCGGTGAGACCGAAGAGCCCGACGAGGTCGACCCGAGCGCCGCACCCGGACTCGACGAGGACGAAGCCAGCGCCTGAGACGCGTCAACGCTCCCGTCGCCGGCCACGTTTATATCGCGGCGGCGAGAGGGCACAGACATGAACCGCGGTCAGTCGTTTCTCCTGTTGCTCATCGGATCCGTCTCTTTACTGACTATCTTCGTCATCCTCCCGTTCGTCGAGTACGTCATCGCGTCGGCCATCCTCGCGTACGTGCTCTTTCCGTTCCACGTTCGGCTCTCGCGGCGGCTTCGGTCTCTCTTGTCCCGTTGGCTCCGACAGTCGCTCGCACAGCGGTTCGGGAGCATGCTCTCCGCGTTGGGGCTCATTCTCACCGCCGTCGTCTCCGTCATCCTGCCTGTCGCGTACATCTCGTGGGTGTTCGCCCGCGACTTGGCCGACATCGCGCGCGGAAATACCGACATCGACGTAGCCGCGATCGAAGCCGAGATCGGTGCTCTCACCGGACAGGAGGTCGACGTCGGCGAGCTGCTCGCGATGGGCGGACAGCTCCTCGTCGACTCGCTTTTCGGCGGGGTAAGCGGGATCGTCACGACGGGGCTCCGCGCGTCGGTCGGGCTCTCGCTGGCGCTGTTTCTCGTCTACTACACGCTCATCGACGGCCCGGCGTTCGTTCGCTGGCTCCGCTCGACGAGTCCGTTGCCCCAGCACGTTACCTCCGATCTCGTTGACCGAGTCGACGCGATGACCCGCGGTGTCGTGATCGGACACATCGTCGTGGCGCTGTTGCAGGCGGTCGTGGCCGGGATCGGTCTCTGGGCCGCCGGGATCCCGGACGTCGTCTTCTGGACGTTCGTCATGGCCGTGCTCGCTCTCGTCCCGCTCGTCGGCGCGTTCTTCGTCTGGGGGCCGGCCGCGGCGTACCTCATCGCCATCGATCAGGTGACTGCGGGCGTGTTCCTCGCCGTCTACGGGGTGCTCGTGATCGCCATGGTCGACAACTACGCCCGGCCGTTCGTCATCGACCAGCAGGCACATCTCAATCCGGCGGTCATCCTGCTCGGCGTGTTCGGCGGGATCTACTCCGTCGGCTTCACCGGGCTGTTCGTCGGCCCGATCGTCATCGGCGTGCTCGCCGCGACGCTCGAAACGTTCCGCGAGGATTACGACGCAATCTAAGCTAAGCGCTTCTCTCAGTCTTCGGTACGCGGGTTCTGGATCCGTGACGGAAGCCGAACGCGTCTCCGTCGAGACGGGCCTACTCGTCGCCTTGGGCGTCGACGATCACGACTTCGCCGTCCTCCACGGTGACGTTGATCAGCGTCTTCACGTTGTAGTCGGTGTCGTCGAGCTCGTTGTCGCCCGCCTTCTTGATCACCGCGACGACGTCCACGACGTCCGCACCGACCTCGTCGGTGAGCGCGTCTAGGATCGCCTTCATCGTGCCGCCGGTCGAGAGCACGTCGTCTAACACGAGCACGCGGTCGCCCTCCTCAACGTCGTTGATGTACATCTCCGACTCGGAGTAGCCCGTCTCCTGGAACAGCGGCACCTCGCCGTCGAGGCCGTACTGCCGCTTGCGGATGACGACGAGCGGGATGTCGGTCATGAGAGAGAGCGCGGTGGAGATGTGGATCCCCATCGCGGCGGGCGTGACGATCTTGTCGACGTTCTCCAGCTCAGCCTTTCGGATGATCCGGATGACGATCTCCCGGAGCAGCTCCGGTTCGAGCATCGGAACGCCGTCGCTGATCGGGTGGACGAAGTACTGGTACTCGCCTTTCTCGATTATCGGCGCGTCGAGGAGCGACTGCCGCAACTGGTCCATGTCGCGGGTACTCGGGGCGATTAATAAAGCGTGGCGATTGGTCGCCCTCGTGGGAGGCGGTGGCAGGCCTCGACCCGACGGTGCCCTCGACCGGTCGGACCCGCCTCGGTGAGGCCGTCCGCGCCGGTCAGCCGGTCGCGACCAGCTCGTCGAGCACTGTCTCGTCGCCGTGGCGGACGACCGCCCGCTCGGGAACGGCCGCGTCGCGGAACGAGACCGCGACCGAATACGGATGTGTCTGTCCCACGTCGGGACAGACGCCTGCCGCCGAATCCGACGTGCGTACGGTCGCTATCCGGAGTTCGAGGATGTCGTCGGCGAGGCTCGCTTCGCGGAGCGTAGCTCCGTAACACTCCCGCGCGCCGTCGAGGATCACGCCGACAACGCTCAGCCGGGGCGGGTCGGCGTCGAGAGCCGGACGGAGCGCGGCAACGTCTCGCGGGCCGTGGTCGTGCCCCTCGATCGCCCCGTCGTACACCCTCCGGAACGTCACCGTCACCCCGTCGATCTGCGCCGGATCCTCGCTCCACGGGGGCGTCGGACAGCCGGCGAGCGGAACGCTCCCGGCAGCGCTCGCGGCCGCGAGGAGGGTTCTACGGCGCATGACGGCGCGTGTGTCGTCACCGGCGAATACTTTGTGGCGGTCTCCGCGATCGGTTCCGTCGCGTGCCCCGCTCTCAGTCGTCGGCCCCGGCCGATTCCGCACCCGGTTCGCCGCCCGCAGACGAGCGGTCAGACAGGAGCGGCGTGCCGTCGGCCCGCGGACCGAGCTTCGGGCCGTGCGGGCCGTCCTCGGGGTCGAGACGTCGACGCGTCCGGTAGTCGGTCGAGCGTTCGACCGGCTGCCGACCGATCGCCGTGATCATCTCGACGTAGTCGTCGAACGAGCGGTACTCGCCGTATTCACCGCCGGCCCGCTTCGTGATCTCCTCGGAGAGGATCGTCCCCATGAAGTCGTCGGCACCGCAGTTGAGGAGTTTGAGACCGTGCGCGTCGCCCGACTTGACCCACGAGGCCTGCACGTGGTCGACGTTGTCTAAGAAGAGGCGCGCGACCGCGACGACCAGCTCGTCCTCGGCGCGCGACGCGCCGCCGTCCACGACGCCGTGCCGGTACAGCGGCGTGTTCTGGTGGATGAATGAGAGGGGGACGAACTCCGTGATCCCGCCGGTGCGGTCCTGCAGGTCGCGGATCACGCCGAGGTGCTCGGCGCGGTGTTCGACCGTCTCGACGTGGCCGTACATCATCGTGGAGGTCACGTCGAGGCCGGCCGCGACCGCGCCCTCCATCGCCGCCACCCAGTCGTCGGTGCCGATCTTCCCGGGACAGATCACGTCGCGGACCTCGTCGACGAGGATCTCCGCGGCGGTGCCCGGCGCGGAGTCGAGCCCCGCGGCGGAGAGGTCGCGGTACACGTCCTCGTACGTCCAATCGGTGCCTCGTTTGGCGTGATACGCCTCTTCCGGAGTCATCGAGTGGACATGGATCCCGCCGACGGACATCGCCTCTACCTGCTCGACGTAGGTGCCCGGATCGGTGGCGTAGCGGCTCGGCGGCTTGTAGTTCACCGCGCTCGCGGGGTCGTCGTGGGCGGCGAGGATCTCGTGGTGCTCCGCGTCGAGCGCCAGCGCGGGATGGAGCCCGGAGACCGAACACACCTCGTAGACGCCCATGTCGAGCGCGTCCTCGACTATCGCTTTCGACTCCGCGGGCGTCTTGGTGAACCCCGCGTGGTCGGCGTCGCTGTCGGCCTCGAAGGCGTGGGCGGAGTCCTTGAAGTTACAGAACAGACAGCCGGTGTTACAGGCCGTGGTGACGTTGTTGTTAATGTTGGCGACGAACGTCACTTCGTCGCCGACCGCCTCGCGTCGCCGACGGTCGGCGGCCTCCAACACGGCCTCCTTGCGGACCGGGTCGATCCCGGCTCGGTCCGTGCCCGTCGCGAGCAGTTCGACCGCGTCGTCCACGGTGAGCCGCGTTCCGTCGCGGGCCTTCGCGAGCGCGTTCTCGAACGACTGGTCGGTCGAGGGGGCGGCGAAGTCGAACTCGTCTCCGTCGATGGCGGCGGCTCCGTCGCCGGTCGGAGTCGCGCCGGAGTCGCCCGCCGAAGTCATCCCGTAACCGTCCCCGTCCCACGGATAAAAAGCGGACGGTCACGGTAGCCGTGACGCGCCGGGTGACGAGCCACGCGCACGCTCGGCTCGCGCCGAGCGATGGATCTGATCAGCGGATCGCTGAGCGGGACGGTTCACGCCAAGTCGCGGTCGTCACCCGCGTGCGCGCGGACCCACAGCTCGCCGATCCGCGAGAGCGTCGTCCGGTAGGACTTCCCGCGCTCCTCGCGCTCGATGTAGCCCTTTCCGCCGGGACCGAGGCGGTCGACGTTGTATATCACCTTCGAGCGGAACGAGTCCGTATACTCCTCGTTGAGGTCGTCTGCGAGCGTCTCGGCCAACTCCGAGACGGAGGCGAACTCGCCGTGCTCGCCCAGGGTGAACAAGACGAGCTCCTCGAAGGGTTTGACGTTCTGGAAGGAGGCGACGGGGAGTTCGATAACGTGGCTGTCGCCGATGCGCTTCGCCCCGATGGTCGTGCCGCGCTCGTCGAACTCGGAGAGCAGCTCCGTGGTCGTGGCGAGCCGGTCCGCGATTCGATCGGCGTCGACGCCGGAGGTCCCGTCGCCCCCACCGCCGTCGTCACCGTCGGCCGCGCCGTCCGCCGCGTCGCGCTCCGCGACCAGTTCTTCGAGCAGGTCGCGGTTCGCCCGCAGCTCCTCGGCGAGTTCGGTTTCGAGGTACTTCTCGGGGGCGGTGTAGTAGGTGTGTATCCGGTCGCGGTCGTCCTGTCGCTCGACCATGATCGAGTGGGCCGCAGTCGCGAACGCGAACGAGACCGGCCGGGGCATCGAACAGAGGTTCACCCACACCTCCCGGTCGTCGCCGCCAGCGGTCGCGTCGTCGGTGTCGCCGCCTGCGGCGTCCGCAGCCGCGTCGCCCGTGCCTCCGTCGTCGCTCGCGCTGCCGTCGAGCTCCGCGTTGATCAGGTCGAAGGCGCGTTCGAAGGCGGCGTCGTAGTCGTACACGTCGGTCAGCCGCTCGCGGACGGTCTCCGCGCCGAGTAAGTTCGTGAAGTCCTGTTCGAGCTTCCGGGCGATGTTCCGCGAGTACTCCACGTTGGCCTCGCTGCCGACCGTCCCCTCCAAGAGGATCACCCGGTCGACGTCGAACTGGTCCCGGATGAGCGGGGCGATCATGCGGTCGTAGTCGAACCCGACCGGCACGATGTGGGTCTGCATACGCGAGAGGGAGGAACCGCGTTCGAATAAAGCCCCCTTTCCGGCACTCTCAGAACGGCGGCGGGCACGCGTCTCGGCCCGCCATTCGGCGGGCGACGACCGTGCCGCTCAGCTCAACACGAACACGAACAGCGCGACGCCGGCCGCGACGGTCAAGAAGAGGACGCTCCGACCGATCCCGGTGCGGATCTCGGCGTCGACGCCGGCCCGACCGAGCGCCTCTCGCGGATTCATCGCGGTCCACTCGATCGCGCCGACGAGCCCCATCACCGCGCGGTCGACCGCGGCCCACAGCTCCGTGACGCCCCAGATCGACGCGCGCCCGAGGTAGAACATCGCCGGGTACGTCACCGCGTCGACGTCGGGCATGTGGTGGGCGAGCCAACCGAGCGGCCGCTTCAGCGCGAAGAAGCCGACGAAGCCGGCGACGAGCAGTGCCGCGCTCTCGGTGAGGTGGCTCTGGCTGTACGGCTTGAAGTAGACCTCGTCGCTCAGGATGAGTTCGGTAAAGGGCATCAGCTCGATCAACTGGGTGTAGAAGACGCCGAAGAAGACGCACGCCCCGCCGGCGAGGACCATCCCGGCCGTCTGGAACGGGGTCGCGTCCTTCGGCGACAGCGTCGCCGAGCCGTGGAAGAACATGTAGTAGCCGAGCTTGATGAACGACATGAACGTCCCCACGCCGCCGAGCACGAGCAGCCACCAGAGCAGGCCGCTGTCCAGAAGCAGCGTGACGTTGTGGACCTCGTGGGCGGAGTCGAGCACCATCCCCTTCGAGATGAATCCGTTGAACCCGGGCACGGCGGTAATCGAGGCCGCGCCGACGAGGTACACGATGAACGTGACCGGCATCTCGCGCCAGAGCCCGCCCATGTCTCTGATGTCCTCGACGCCGGTCCGGTAGATCACGACGCCGACAGCCATGAACAGCAGGCTCTTGTAGAGGACGTTGTTGAACAGGTGCGCGAACCCGCCGGTGACGGCGAACTCGCCCACGTACGTCGCGAGCCCGAACCCGGCGAGCATGTAGCCGAGCTGGGCCTGAATGTGATACGACAGCAGGCGACGCGGGTTGTACTGGAGCAGCGCGAAGAACGCGCCGTAGACGGCCATGATCCCGCCGAGGTACGCCAACCACATCCCGCCCTCGGGGAACGCGCGGTACATCACGTACGCCGCCGTCTTCGTCGTGAACACCGAGAGGAACACCGACGCGGCCACGTGCGGGCGCGGGTAGGTGTCCGGCAACCACGTGTGCAAGAAGACGAACCCGCAGTTGATCCCGATGCCGATCGCCGCGAGCACCGTCGCGGCCGGATGGATCCCGGTCGTCGCCGAGAACAGGAACGTCCCGGCGTGCGCGAAGTGAACGACGACCGCGCCGAGGAGGATCGTCCCGCCGATCCCGTGGAACAGCGCGTAGCGGTAGCCCGCGCGCACCGCCGCGCCGCCGTACTGCCACACCAGAAGCGTGCTGGTGACGGCCATCAGCTCCCAGAAGAAGATCAGGGTGAGCCAGTCGCCGGCGTAGATCGTCCCCACGGTAGAGGAGACGTAAATCAGCGCGAACGCGGTCACCCACGTCGGCGCCTCCGTGCCGTAGGCGTACAGCACCGCCGCCGTCGCGAGGAAGCCGACGACGACGCCCATCAAGAGCGAGAACTGGTCGACGTTGAAGAAGACCACGTCGAAGCCGAACAGCTGCGTTGCGAGGTGCGCCCCGGTGCCGCCGTCGCCGAGCAGCACGGCCTGTCCGAAGGTGAACGCCGTCGCCAGCGCGGCCGCGGCGTGGCCCGCGCGACGCGGGAGCGCGAGCACCGCGAGCGCGGCGACCGCGAGCACGACGTACGGCGGAATCGAGGTGAGGAGGCCGGTCGCGGCAGTCATGGCCGCATCACCTCTTCGGGGAGCCGCGTGTCAACGATGAGCTCGATCAGCTCCAGGAATCCCATCTCGTAGGGGATCACGCCGAGCAGCACCGCGAGGCTCATCGCGGTGAGAATCGGCCCGAGGGTGAACCACGTCGACTCGCGGCCGAGGAGGGCCGCGACGCCGTCGATGCGCTCCCAGCCGCCCGGCGGCGGTCCGCCGTGGTGGCCGTGGTCGTCGTGATCGTCGTGGCCGTGGTCAGTTTCGTGGTCAGTTTCGTGGTCGTCGTGACCGCTTTCGTGGTCGTCATGACCGTGGTCGGACTCGTCGACGGAGCCCTCGGCCGACTCGGCGTCTCCACTCCGTCCCACGCCGAAGGGCACGTCGACGTCCGAGGGGCGTGAGTCGACCGCGTAATCGCCCGTGTCGACGCGTTCTGCGGGCTCGGAGAAGTCGCGCTCGCTCGTGTCGAAGTCCGGCCGGACGACGCCCTCCTCGTCCGTCGGGAGGTCGTCCATCTCCGCGTCGGGGATGTCGGAGTCGTCGGGAACGCCGGCGTCGTCGTCGGAACCCTCTGACGCCTCGTCGTCGCTTCCCGCGCGCTCGACGACCTCGTCGACGTCGTCACCGGCGGCACCGTCACCGTCGTCGTCACCGCCGTCGGGGTCGTCCGCGTCCTCGTCTTCCGGGCGACCACCATCGGTGGCCGGAAGCGTCGACCGCGACTCCCCGCCCATCCGGAAGTCGACGAGCGGCTTCGCGTCGTGGTCGTCCTCGGCCTCGAAGAAGGCCGTGTAGATCACCGGCCAGAAGTACGCGATGTTCAACACGCCGGAGAGCAGAAGCGCCCCGACGAGGTAGTAGGCGATCGGCGTCAGCTCCATCCCCATCCGGATTCCCCCGATCAGCATGTAGTACTTGCTGACGAACCCGGCGAGAAGCGGGATCCCCGCCATCCCGAGCGAGGCGACGGTAAACGCCCCCATCGTCAGAGGCATCCGCTTGCCGATCCCCGCCATCTCCGAGATGTAGTCCGTGTGCGTCGACACGTGGATGTTCCCCGCACAGAAGAACAGGGTGAGCTTCATGAACGCGTGCGCCGGGATGTGCAGCAGCGCGCCGACGAGCCCGTACCATCCGAACAGGCCGAGCCCGAGGATGATGTAGCTCAGCTGGCTCACCGTCGAGTACGCGAGCCGCTGTTTCAGGTGGTCCTTGCGCAGGGCGATGAAGCTCGCCGCGGTCAGCGTGATCGCGCCGATGGTCGAGAGGACGAGCCCGGCGGAGAAGCCGAGCGGTAAGGTGAGGTCGAAGACGAGCTCGGGGCCGAACACGTCGAGGACGACCCGCGAGACCCCGAACGCCCCGGACTTGACGACCGCGACCGCGTGGAGCAGCCCGGAGACGGGCGTCGGCGCGACCATCGCCTCGGGCAGCCACTGGTGGAGCGGCATGATGCCGGCCTTCACGCCGAATCCGATGGCGAGGAGGAAGAAGGCGAGCATCGCCAACCCGGGGTCGGCGTTCGCGAGTTCCTCGATGCCACCGGCGGTGAAGGAGACGTTACCGGCGATCAGGTAGACTAACGCGGTGCCGGCGAGCACGAACACGCCGCCGCCGAACATCGTGTACGCGAGGTACTTCCGGCCGGCCGAGCGCGCCTCGTCGGTCTCGTCGTGCGCGACGAGCGGGTACGTCGCGATCGACAGCAGCTCGTAGAACACGAAGATCGTCACGAGGTTGCCGGCGAACGCGATCCCCATCGTCGCAGACAGCGACACGGCGAACGCGGCGAAGTAGCGCGTCTGATTCGTCTCGTCGTTGCCGCGCATGTAGCCGATGCTGTAAAACGAGGTGATGATCCACAGCCCGCTGGCGAGGAACGCGAACAGCATTCCGAGCGCGTCGGCGCGTAAGACGAACTCGATTCCCCCGGGTAGGAAGGCCCCGAGCGACCACTCGAAGACCGCGCCGTCGAGGACGGCCGGCAGCATCGAGGCGACGATCCCGAACTTCGCGAGCGCCGCCGCGATCGTCCACCCCTCGCGGACGTTCGGCGAGCGGTACGACGCGACGATGAAGAAGGCCGCGACGAACGAGACGAGAACCGCCAGTAGGGGTCGTAGATCCTGAATTGGAACGTCAGTCATGCGAACACCTCCGTGAGGAACGGGTCGAACCACTCCGCGAGACCGAACCCGGCGAAGCCGAGCGCGATCGCTACGAGCGCCGCGGCGACGAGCGCTGCGAGCGACGCGGGCGGAACTCGATCGGGCACGCCCGGCACCGTCGGTGCGTCCTCGACGGGCGAGACTCGCCGCGGACTCGAACGCTCGTGTGTCTCGTCGCGAGCGGCTGTGTCGTCACCGCTGGTCCCGCCGTCGGCGACGGCCGGCTCGCCGTGGTCGCCGGGCAGCCCGACGCCGGCGAAGTAGAACCGCTCTAACAGCCGTGCGACGTACGACAGCGTGAACAGCGTGCTGACGAAGATCACGGCCGCGATACCGATTCCGGCCGCGCCGCCGTCGGCGAGACTCGTTTCGACCGCGCCGACGCCGATGTACCACTTGCCGAGGAACCCCACCGACGGCGGGATCCCGACGAGCGCGAGCGCGAGCACGGCGATCGATCCGGCGGTGAACGGTGCCTCCCGGGCGACGCTCGCGAGGTCCTCCAGCCGGCGGGCCCCGTAGCCGTACGCGAGCAGGCCGACGCCGAGGAACAGCCCGAACTTGATCAGGCCGTGCCCGACGAGGTGGACGGCCGCGCCGAGCAGCGCGGTCTCGTTGGCGAGCGCGATCGCGGCCACGATCATGCCGAACTGCGCCACAGAGGAGTACGCGAACATCCGCTTGAGGTCGGATTGCATCGCCGCCAGCACCGACCCCGCGAGGATCGACGCGCCGGACACGACGAGCATCGTCGTCGTGATCGCGTCGCTCGCGGCGAGGAACTCGACGGTGAAGACCGTGTAGCTCACGCGGAGCAGCGCGTACGCGCTCGCGGTCGAGACGAGCGCGGCCACGATCGTCGTGACCGCGTCCGGCGCGCGCTGGTAGGCGTCCGGCTGCCACGCGTGGATCGGGAACACCGCGATCTTCAGCCCGAGCCCGGCGACGATGAGCGCGTAGCTCGCCCTGACGAGCGGGTCGCCGTATCCCACTTGGGCGAGCTGTGCCTGCATGTCGAGCATGTTCAGCGTGCCCGTCGCGAGGAACGCGTAGCCGACGCCGAGTAAGTACAGCGAGGCACCGACGGTCCCGACGACGAGGTACTTGAGCGAGGCGTACGCGCTCGCGCCCGAGCGGTCGGCCGCGATGAGCGCGTACGTCGAGATCCCGACGATCTCTAAGAACACGAATAGGTTGAACAGGTCGCCCGTGAGCGTCATCCCCGTCAGCCCGCCGACGAGGAGCAGGTACCCGCTGTAGAAGGGGTTCCCGCGGGGACCGGCGACCCGCACGAAGGCGAGCGTCGCGAGCGAGACCGCGGCGACTAACGCGAGCACCGCGGCCGACAGCGGGTCGGCGACCAGTTCGATGCCGATCGGCGGCCGGTAGCCGCCGAGCGCGTGCGACAGTCGGTCGCCCCGAGCGACGCTCGCGACTATCGCGGCCGCGACCCCCGCGAGCGCCGTCGTCGCCGCCGCCGCGACCGGCCACCCGAGGTCGTCGTACCGGACCCCCAAGGCGATCGGTAGCGTCGCCGCCACGAGCGGTACCGCGATGGCGACCGGGAGGAGCACGTCAGTCATCCGACTCACCTCCGAGGCCGTCCGGCGCGTTCGAACCCCCCGTCCCGAGGTCCGCTCTCTCGGGGATCGATCCCTCGTCGCGGAGCAGCTCGCGGAGGACGTCGGTACGGAGCGTTCCGTACTCGTCGTAGATACGGATACAGAGCGCGAGCCCGACCGCGGTGAGGCTCACGCCGACGACGATGGCGGTCAACACGAGCACGTGCGGGAGCGGACTGACGTACGTCCCCGTCTCCGCCCCTCCGGACGGCACGATGGGAATCGCGCCGCCCTCGACGTATCCCGAGGTGATGAAAAGCAGGAAGATGGCGGTCTGGAACAGGTTCAGTCCGACGATCTTCTTCACGAGGTTCGGGTTCGCGATCATCATGTAGAGTCCGATACACAGGAGCAGCGCGAACGCGACGTACGCGTGTCTTGTCGTCAGTATCTCGACCGGTCCGGTCGCCGTCGCGGCGGCGGAGACGACCGAAGCGAGTCCGGCGGTCGTCATGCGTCACCTCCGTGCTCGCGGCCGCCGTCTGCGACCGCCGCCGGCGACGCGGAGTCTCCGCCAGCGTCTCCGTCGCCGGACCCGCCATCCGGGGCGTCCGATTCGTCCGGGTCGTCCGGCTCGAACCCGTCGCCTCCGAGGGCGAAGCCGTTGGCGAGCAGGAAGAACAGCCCCATCAACACGCCGGCGACGAGCGGAGCGATTCCGATGATCTCGACCGCCTCTAACCCGTACTTGATCGGGATCGGAAGCAGGTCGTACTGGAGGAACGCGCCGCCGAGCGCGACCGGAACGAGGCCGATGCCGGCGAACGCGAGCGCGCCGCCGACCGCGAGCGCGACGACGACGGTGTTCGCGAGCCAGGTCCGGGTCGACTCGATGCCGAACGCGAAGGCGATCATGAACACGACCGCGGCCATGATCGCGCCGCCCTGGAACCCGCCGCCCGGCGAGCCGCCGCCGTGGAAGGTGACGAACAGCCCGTAGGTGAACGCGAACGGAGCGACGACCTTCACGGTCGGCATGATGACTTGGCTCTCCGTGTAAGGCGTCCCTTGTCGCTCGGTCGAGTCGAGTCGCCCGGACCGGTCGACGGCGCGGTGGGGCGGGAGGTCGCCGCCGTCGCGTGGGTTCGCGTCGTCGCGTCGGTCGGAATCGCTCATGCGAACACCTCCCGTCGGAGGACGATCAGTGCGGCGATCCCGCCGGCGAAGACGACGATCGCCTCGCCGAAGGTGTCGAACCCGCGGAACGCCGCCAGCACGCCCATCACCGTGTTCTCGACGTGGACCTGCGCGTACGTCTCTGCGAGGTACCACTGGGTCACGTCCGGGTTCGACCACACGGGCGCGTTCGGCGAGCCGATCGCCGGGATCGCGTCCATCGTGAGCAACAGCCCGACGAACAGGAACGCGGCCGCGCCGGCCGCGGGGTAGTTCACCGATTCGAAGGCCGCCTCGTGGTCGATCCGCGTCGTCTTCGCGAGCGTCAACAGCAGCAGCACGGTCGTCACGCCGGCCGAGATCGCGGCCTCCGTCAGCGCCACGTCCGGCGCGCGGTAGAACACGTACAGCGCCGCCATGCCGAGGCTGTACGCTCCGAAGATGATGACGGCCGCGAGCACGTCGCGCGCGAACGCGGTCGCCAGCGCCGTGAGCACGACGAACGCGAGCAGGCTCGCCTCGATGGCCGTGACCTGCGCTGCGACGGGTGCGGTTACGCTGAGTGCGCCCGTCATCGGCGCTCGTCCCCCTCGGTCCACGGCACGATCCCCTCCTCGAAGGCCGCCCGGGCGATCCCGTGGGCCGCGGTCGGGTTCGTCACGAAGATGAAGAACAACAGGAGCACGCTCTTGAACCCCGCGCCCTCCCAGCCGACGGTGAGCGCGACGGCCGCGAGGCCGAACCCCGCGCCGAGGGTGTCGGCCTGCGAGGCGGTGTGCGCCCGCGAATACACGTCCGGCAGTCGGAGCACGCCCACCATCGAGACGAACGAGAAGAACAGCCCGAGCAGGACGAAGACGACGATCAGCCCCACGCGGACGGTCTCGACCGCGTCGATCACAGGACACCACCCCGCTCGACCGTGAACTTCGAGATGGCGATCGCCATCAGGAAGTTCAACAGCGCGTACACCAAGGCGACGTCGAGGAACGTCGGCTCGCCGAGCGCGGCGGCCAGCAGGCCGAGGATCACGACGGTGTTCGTCCCGAGGACGTTCACCGCCAGCACGCGGTCCTGCATCGTCGGTCCCTTCACCGCGCGGTAGAGCATCCCGATCGCGAGCACGGCGAAGCCGGCCGCCGCGTACAAGAGCACGTCAGCGACGGTGTAGCCGGCGACGAGCGTCGCGTCGACGAGCGTCATCCGTCGGTCACCTCCGCTGCGTCCCCGGCCGCCCCGTCCGTCGGAGTCGGCTCGGCGGTCGCGTCCTCACCGCCATCGGTCGCGGCTATCGGCAGGTCCTCCGTCGCGTCCGGGCCCTGCAACACCGCGCAGTCGTCACGCTCTCTGGGCGTCGGGAGCCGGGCGGACGACCGACCGTAGTAGACGAACCGGGTCCAGCGCTCCAGTGACCCGTCGAAGAGCCCGTCGCGGGCCCACGGGATGAGCGAGTGGACGTACAGGTCGCTGTCGCGGGCGCGGACGGTGAGCGTCCCCGGCGTCAGCGTGATCGAGTTCGCGAGCGTCATCAGCGGGAGCCCGCTTCCGACGATCACGCGCATCCGGTTCATCGTCGGCTCTATCGGGAGTCGGGGATCCAGTATCACCCGCGCGACGACGAGGTTCGCCATCACGATCTCGTACAGGAGGACGGGGACGTAGATCGCGCCGCGAGCCAGCCGCAGCGGCGTCCGCGGCAGCGCAGGGTCCGCGTCGAAGCTGATCCGCGAGAGAGTGATCGAGACGATCGCCGCGCTCGCGACGCCCGTCACCCAGTCGAACCAGTACAGTGGGTCGCCGAGCACGAAGTAAAACGCCAGCGAGAGCCCGAACATCGCGGCGAATCGAACGCCCGTCGCCTCGCTTCTGAGCCGCTCGCGTCGCGTCGGCCGCGTCACGGGCGCGGTCTCGACTGCCAGCCCCGTGTTCGACAGCGCGAACTCGAGCGGCTGGAGCAGCGTCGTGTTGCCGACTGGCGTGTACTCCGGGTCCAAGAGCACCGCGTCGCAGTCGTTCTCCTCGGCGTACTCGACCAGCACGCTGACGTAGTCGTCCGGTCCGAAGAGGTAGTCGTCGGAGCCGATGAGATCGACCGCGATGGTGACGTCCGTCTCGTCGGCGTCCGAGTCCGCGAGATCGGCCTCTGCCCACGCCAACACGCGTTCGAGGATCCGCTCGGCCTCGGCCGTCCGCTCCTCGCTTTCCGGGTCGCCGTCGCGCCACGAGGCGATCTCGACGAAGTGCACCGCGGAGAACTCACCGGATGCGGCGGACTCGACCGCGTGTGCGACCGTCGCGCGAAGAGTCGGCGTCCGTTCGACGGGCACGACGACCGTGCCCCGTCGACCGCCCTCGCCTGACGGGCCGGATCCGGTCTCGGCGGGGTCTCCCGCCGTTACGTCGGGATCGGCCGCGTCCGACTCGTCACTGGCGTCAGTCACCCACCACACCTCCGCCGGATCGGGGGATGACGGTCTCTGTGTGCATCGGTATCTCTACCCGGTTACTTTTCCTACCGCCTCAAAACAGTTTGTATCCCAGCGGATATGCGCGTCCCGAGACGACGCGACCGCTCTGTGTCCCGATACGCGATGCGAACCCCGTCGTTCGCCGATTCGAGCGCGATCCGTTTGTTTCCGACCCGTTCTGGCTCCGATCCGTTTGTTTCCGACCCGCTCTGACGCCGATCCGTTCTGGCACCGGCCCGATTCCGTAGACCGTCGGCGGTCAGTCACCCCGACCGAGGCGCTCGGCGAGCCGGTCCGCGATCCGCCCCGCGACGGCGTCTTTCGACCCGGTGACCTCCTCCGGGTCCGTTCCGCCCTCGGCGACGAGGAGAACGCGCGTCTCGTCGTCGCCCATCACGCTCGCGTCGTTGGCGACGACGAACGCGAGGCCGACCCGGTCGCGGATCCGCTCCGCCTCCGCGATCATCGCCGCGTCGTCGCCGGACGTCTCGGCTTTGAATCCGACGATGGGGAGGTCCGGGTACGCCTCTCGAACCGAGTCGATCAGCTTCGGCGTCGGCTCCAGATCGACCGACAGCGGCGACCCCGATCGGATCTTCTCGTCGACCGCGTCGGCGGTGAAATCCGAGATTGCGGCCGCGGAGATAAGCGCGTCCGCGGTCGCCGCGGTCCGTCGACACGCCCGCATCATCTCGTCCGCGGTCTCGACGCGGACCACGTCCGCGTACGGCACGTCCGGCCCGTCCTGAACCAGCGTCACGCGCGCGCCGCGGACGGACAGCGCTCGGGCGACAGCGCGGCCGGTCTTGCCCGAGGCTCGGTTCGTCAGGATTCGGATCGGGTCGATCCGCTCTTTGGTCGCGCCCGCGGTGACGACGACGTGCGTCCCGGCGAGCGTCTGCGGCGTCGTCGCGCGAGCGACCGCGGTGACGATCGCCGCCTCCTCCGCGATCTTCGCTTTCCCCTCCTCGATCCGCGGATCGACGAGGGACACGCCCCACGACTCCAGCCGGTCGAGCGCGTCGAGGACGCCCGGGTGGTCGTACATCGGCTCGTGCATCGCCGGGGCCA
This sequence comes from Halorubrum salinum, assembly GCF_024494575.1. GTDB lineage: Archaea > Halobacteriota > Halobacteria > Halobacteriales > Haloferacaceae > Halorubrum > Halorubrum salinum. The sequence continues at coordinate 218,527 of NZ_JANHDO010000003.1, read as the reverse complement.
ACACGACCGGCACGTCCGCGCCGAGCGCGGTCGTCGCGCAGGTCGTCACGGGCGTGTCGTCGATCGCGGCCGCGACCTTCCCCGCGGTGTTCGCGGTCGTCGGTGCGAGAAGCAGCACGTCGGCCCAGCCGTCGCGCCCGCAGAGTTCGACGTGTTCCACGTCGCCCGTTATCTCGGTGACGACGGGTTCGTCCGTCGCGAAGTCGACCGCCCACGGGTGGACGATGTTCGTCGACGCCGGCGACATGACCGCGCGGACGCTCGCGCCCTGCCGGCGGAGTTCGTGTGCGAGTTCGACGACTTTCACGGCCGCGATGCTCCCCGAGACCCCGAGCGCGACGTTGACGCCCGCGAGCATCGACGGTGACCCCTCGGACATTGCCCGTGAGTTTCGCCCGCGGTGGCTTATAAGGTGGCGTTGCGGCGGACGGCTCGCGGGCGCCGTCGCCAGCGTGCCATCGAGGTGCCGTCGAACGCCGCGTGATCGGATCGCCGCAGACGGTCAGATCCCGAACGTCGCGCGCAGCATGTCCCGGCTTCCGGGGCCGAGTCCGACCGCCAGCACGGTGATGAGAAGCATCAGCGTGTACCGCGGCGACTCCTCGAACATCTCGCCGTTGAACACCCAGACGACGAACGTCGCCGCCGCGAGCTTCACGAGCAGGAACGGCCACGCGTCGCCGGTGACGGCGACGACGGAGTCGGGAAGCAGCCGGCCGGTCCAGTCGACGATGAGGGCGTTAACGACGTGTTTCGGCACGAGGTTCGGCGTTCCGGTGAGCGCCGGCATCCAGTTGAGGCCGATGACGTTGGCGACGCCGTCGACCGCGTGCCCCCAGATGATGAGGATCCCCGCGAATCCTGTCCCCTGTCTGACCGACGGCTCGTACCGCGTCGCGAGCGCCCACGTCACGAGCGTCGCGAGCGTCGCGATGCCGAGCGTCGAGACGAGGATGATCGGATAAAAGTCGACGTAGTCGGTGGCGGCGGCGAGGTACGAGAGGTAACCGAGCGCGAGCGCGAGCGCGCCGACGCCCATCGCGAACAGCGGCCGCGCGTAGTCGTCGACGACCCCGCGCCCGGCGAGCCCGTAGGCGGCGACTACGCACGCGAGCGTCACGCCGAAGACGGTGAAGTAGATGAACGGACTGATCAAGAGCGCGCTCGCCGGGAACGGGATGAGCGGCTCGACGCCCGCGTCCATCGCCGCGACGCCCGCGTCCTCGACCGTCCGGAGCGTTCCGCCGAGAAGCATGAACGGGAACAGCGCGTAGAAAAAGCGCAGCTCGTTGCCGATGTCGAACCGCTGGAGCAGGAACACGACGCCGACCAGCATCCCCAGCAGTATCACGACGTAGCTCACGGTCGACACCGTGGTGTATCCCGGGAAGGCGACGACCGCACCGGCGTCGACGGCCTCCGCGCAGGCGGCGGTACTGTCGAGAAGGGTGGTCCCGTCGGCGTCTCGCACGGCGCACTGTGCCCCCTGTCCGTCGGCCGCGACCGGCCCCCAGAAGTACCGCCAGAGGAACCGGTCGTAGACGATTCGCGGGAACGCCGCCGATCCGACCGCGAGGACCGCGGCGACGAGGGCGACCGCCGCCGCCCACGCCTGCTCCGGCGACAGCCCGACGCGCGCTCCGTCCGTGGTCATGCTCTCCGATGAGAGCGTCCCCGAGTTGAGCGTTCCGGTCCGGTACCGCGGTCCGGACGGATCCTCGCTCCGTGGGCGGTCGGGAGTCACTCCCCGGACGATCCGGGGGTCACTCCCCGGACGATCCGGAGCAGGTCCCGGCGAGCGGCCGACGCGTCTCGGCCCGCCGGATACGCGTCGTCGGGGACCGGGTAGGCACCGCCCGCGAGGAGGTATCCGTCGGCGACCCACACCGCGAGAAGCGCCTCGACGGCGACCGACTCTCCCCGATCACCGTCGGTCGACTCGCCCGCTCCGTCGGCGGTCACACACCGTCCCCGGAACGTCGAGAGCGTCGCCTGTGAGGCGTTCGGGTCGTCGATCGCGATCGCACGATCGCCGCGGTGCTCGACGGCGTCGATGTCGCGCGCGGCGAGGCGATCGCGGAATCCCGATTTCGCCTGCCGTTCCACGAGCCGCGTGAGGGCGGCGTTCGGAGCCGTCTCCGGTCGAATCTGGAGGCGACTCGCGAAGACGAATGGCCGCGGCGTCGGTCCGGTTCGCTCGTATCGAAGCGTGTGCGCCTCGACCGAGACGGGCCCGGCGGCGAACGGTCTCTCGGTCGTCTCGGAGACGCGTCGCCACCCGTCGAGGTGTGCGCGCGGCAGCGACGGCGGGCGCATACGCACTCGTCGTGGCGCGCACACCTAAAACGAGGTGTCGGCTCCGCCGAGGGTGACGAGCGGTCGTCGCCGGCGCGCGGCTGTCCCGCCGCCGGACGAGAATCCTCAGTGGTCGTCTTCGCGCCACTTGTGCTCGCACTCGGTACAGACGAAAAATCGGGTCTCGGACTCGTCGGCAGAGCGGATCTGTTGCATGTACCAGTACGCGCGGTCGTTACCGCACTCGGGGCAGTGCGCGGTGGTCTTCGGGAGACCCTTGTCCTCCGCGTCGCTCACGTCCACGACCTCCGATTCGACCTGCGACTCCGTGGTCCACTCGTCGTCGTCGTCCTCGCGCCCGATCTCGTAGCCGCAGGAGTCACACACCCAGTGGTCTTCGCCCTCGCCCGACTTCATCATCGAGCCGCACTCGTCGCAGAACTTCATGTCGGAGGGAACCGCGGATCGTATATAAACGGCGGGATCGAGTCGCCGCGAGCGCGCCGCGTCGTCCCCCTCGGCGGTCACGACCGAAGCGCGGCGTCGATGGCTATCCGGCGGACGTACACGGTCTGGTTCTCCGTGAGCGTCGCGCTCGCGACGGTCTCGTTCGCGGTGACGTCCCCGAAGCCGTCGGTGCGATCGAAGTACCGTCCCCACGCGGGCGCTCGCGGCGACTCGATCCGGATCTCGTGGGGGTCGTCCGCGGCGTCGAGTCGGGTGAGTCCGCCGTCGTTCGGCGTGCCCGTCTCGATCTGGACGGTCCCGTCCCCGCCGGCGGTCACGGCACCGGACACCTCTAACAGCCGGACGACGGGGAGGACCGTTTCGCCCTCTGCGGCGACGAACGGAGGGTCGGACAGCACCGCCGTTCCGCCCGAATCGCTCCGGAACAGCGCTCCGGCCTCGTAGGCGATCGTCGTGTCTCCGCTCGTGTACTCGATCGGCCGGGTCGTGATCTCCCTCGTTATCCGTCCCCCGCTCTCGTTTTCGATCCACACCGTCGTCGGATCGGCGACGGCGAGTCGCCCCCCGTTCATCCTGATCTCCGTCGACCGGCTGGGGTCGTCGTACCGCTGGATGTCCCGAACGTTGTCGTCGAGCACCTCGAAGGCGCGCTCGACGTTCGCGAGACGCGCCGCCTCCTGTCTGTCTTCCACCCCGGCGAGCCCGACCGTGAACACCGTCCCGATCGTGACGGTGACGAGCGAGAACACGAGGACGTACCCCACGACGTTGCTCACGCCCCGGTCGTCGGACGCGAGCCCCGCGAACCCGCCGTCGGCGACCGAGATCGTCGGGGCCCGGCCTCCGCGTTCGTCCCCGTCGCCTCGCCCGCGGAGCCGCGCTCCGTCGCTCATCGCTCCGTCACCTCGAGTGTCCCCGGCCCAGAGGCCCCGTCGGCGACGGTGTATCTGATGCGGATCGCCCCACCGCGAACCGTCGTCGGCGACACGTCTCGGGTCGCGGCGTGAGGGATCTCGATCCGGACGTCGGGGCTATCGGTCCGGACCGCGACCGCGTCCGAGTCGACCGCGATCCGATACGGTCTCCCCGCGATCCGCGACGGGAGGTCGGCCTCGACCGCGACGGTCACGTCTCCCTCGCTTCCCGGACGATCGGCCTCGGCGGCGCGAGCGAGCCGATCCGCGGCCTCGAGATTCGCGACGGCCGTCTGCCCGGCGACGGCGAGTTCGCTCTCGACGGTCCGCTGCGTCTGCCCGTCTATCACGCCGCCGACGGCGACGACGACTCCGGAGAGCAGCAGCGCGCCGATCGCGAGCGTGAGCACGTAGCCGACGGTGACGCTCACGGCCCTGTCGTCGGCTGCGAGCGACCCCCGGCCGCCCCCCGCCGCGGGAGGGATCGAGGCGGACCGGCCCTCGCTGCCGGCGTCACTCATCGGGTTCACCCGGGGCGACCCGAACGGTCGTCTCGAACCGGACGTCCGCCGTCCGGTAGCGGAACCGGAGGGTGGCGTCGTACACCGCCGGAGAGGATGCGTCCGCCAGCGGGCCGTCCGGCTCCCTCGTCGTGAGCGCGGTCGCGGTCATCTCGGCGTCGACGCCGTCGGCGTTCGCGAACTCGATGTCGTACGGATCGGCGTCCCCGCGCAGTTCCGCCGGCCAGATCCCCGGACACGGTTCGCCGTCGATCGTCCCAGCGGTGAGATCGACCGGAAGCCGCCCGCCGTCGACCGTCTCCAGCCGACACGTCTCCGTCGCGTCCGTCCCGTTCGTCGCGGTCGCGACCGCCGCTTCGTCCGACCCGTCGTCCGGGTCGTACACGTACACCTCGTGGGTGGTGTTCGATCCGGTTCGGTTGAACACGACGGTGACGGCCGTCCCGGGAGCGGTCGACGCGCTCGCGTCCGGAAGCGACGGCTCCCCGACCGCGAACACGAACGCCCGCGTCCGCTCTGCGTCCCGGACGGCCGCCGAGTCGTCGACCGAGCCCGCGACGTATCGGCCCTCTCGGAGGCCATCCCCGGTCGGGTTCAGCTGAGAGATCCCGCCGCGTTCGGCCGCGGTCCGCGCGAGCCGCCCGTCGAGGTCGGTGATCCCGTCTTCGACCGCGGTCTCGGCGGAACCGTAGCTGTCGGGGCGCTCGCGGTTCGTCGCGTCGATCAGCGTCCCGGTTCCGTCGACCGCGGCCGCCCTGATTTCGAGGGGCTCGCCGTCGGCGGCCTCGATACCGCGCGTCGCGAGGTTCTCGCTGTAGATGCTCGCGTTCAACAGGACCACGAGCGCCACCAGCGAGACGGCCATGACCAGTCCGGCGACCAACAGGAGCTGTCCGCGGTCGGCGTCGCGGAAGCGGTCGCCGTCGCGGAGACGCCTCTCGTCGTCCGCCTCGTCGCCGTCGGCCGCGGGCGGGACGTTCACATCCGCCATACGACGATGCGCACCTCCACGTAGTCGTACACGTCGCCGGCGACGACGTCGTCTTCGACGTAGAACGCGCCGGGGTCGCCCTCCAGTTGACGGAGCGTCGTGTCTTCGTACCCGGGAGCCGTCAGGTTCGCGTCGTCTGCGAGCGCGACCGACCGCCTCGCGGTCACCGCGTTGTCGCTCGGCCTCCCCATGTCCACCACCTCCGTCCGGTTCTCGTTGCGGTCGCCGTGTCGGATATCCACGTTGAACGCGATCGATCGGTCGAGGAACGTCCGGTTCAGCGTCTCGCCGAAGTCGTTCGGCGGACCGCCCTCGGTGTAGCTCTCGTCTTCGCCCGTCCCCACGAACGCGCCGTCGCCGGAATCGGCCTCGGGGTCCCAGTAGAGCAGCGCCGACTCGAGGTCGCCGTTGTCCGCGCTCGTCGCGAGCAGGTCGCCCGCGACCGCGCGCTGCTGGTTCTCGATGTGCTGGTTCGACGTGCTGGCCGAAAGCGGCGTCACGGCCGTCGCCTGCAGGGCGAACGTCAGCCCCGCGACGAGCAGGATGGCCGCCGCGAACGCCTCTAAGGTGTGCGCCTGCGCGCGGTCGCGCCGTCCGCCGCCGAGCCGGTCGAGGAGTCCCCGCATCGTCACCACACCCGCACCGTGAGCCGATACTGCTCGCCGTGGAGCGAGACGAGCCGCTGTGAGACGGTGACGTCGCCGCCGGCGTCGCCGGGCGATTCCGGCCGGGAGAGCACGACGTCCTCGAACGTGCCGTGTCTGGTCGGTATCGTGACGTTCGCCGGGTTCTCGCTCGGGGCCGTCTCGTCCGGTCGGTGTATCACGACCTGCACGTCGCGGTCGAGGCCGAACTGCGCGTCCGGGCTGGTCGCGACGCCGTCTGCACAGCCGGCGTCGGTAGCGAGGGTGCCGTTCGGTTCGAAGAAGGCGACGGTGCACGCGGGCGACAACACGCCCGGATCCGCGGGCGACGCGGCGAGGACGTCGTCGGCGAGCGCGGCGGCGATCCGGTCGCTCACGAGCGGCGCGGCCGTGTCGGCCGCGGCGAACGGATCGAAGAGCGACGGGACGAACGCGACCACGAACGCGAGCGTCAACAGGAACACGCCCGCGCCGACCGCGAAGTCGATCGGCGTCTGCGCGCGGCGGTCGCCGAGTCCGACCGGTTCGGGGCGCTCGCTCCGGTCGCCGAGCGCCCGCCGTCCGATCCGGCCGGCGCGGTCATCCGACATAGATCCACACCCCCAGCGCGAGCGTCAGGAGGACGACGGCGAACTTGACGCCGGAGACGATGTCGGCGTTGCGGATGTACCCGCTGATGAACCCCGACAGGATCGCCTGCAGCGTCACCGCGTGGAAGAACAGAAGCGAGAGGACGTCGGGGTCGACGCCGCCACCGCCGCCGAAGCCCGCGCCCGCCGAACCGCCCTCGGCCTGCGAGGAGAGCCCGCCCATCACGTCGATGAACTGCGTCTGGAGTATCGCCATCACGCCGAGAAGCGTCACGTACGTCATCACGATGATCGCGACCTGCATCCGCGTGCGAGAGCGGCGCTCGCGCTCGATGTCGTCCTGGTTCTCCGAGGCCTGCGCCGCCGTCGTCAACACGTCCGTGATCTGCGAGGAGGCCTCCTGTGCCTCCGAGATGAGCTTCACCGTGCGGGCCAGCCGCGGGACCGCGTACGCGTTGTTGAACTCGACCAGAGCGTCCCGGAGACTCATCCCGTAGTTCACCTTGGCGTGGATCACCTCGAACTCCTCGGCGAGCGTCCCGCTCGACGTGTCCGCGACGGTCTCGACCGATTCGAGCAGGGTCTGTCCGGTGTCATTCGCAGACGAGAGCTTCCGGAGGCTCTCGGAGAGCTTCCCCGTTATGGCCCGCTTCGACCGCTGGCTCCACTCGTGGAACACCGCGAGCGGGACCAACACGAGGTACGTCGGAACGTACACCCAGACGAACGTCGCCCACACCGGTCGGGCGACCCACCCGTCGAACGTCGTCGGCGCGCTCCCGCCGACCGCCGCGACGACGACGATGACGAGCGCGGTCGGCACCGTCAGCGCGAGGGTGTAGAGCGGATTGTCGCGCAAGAACAGGTGCGGCGAGGCGAGGATCTGTTTCGTCTTGTAGGTCCCCTCCCTGTTCCGGATCCGGTCGAAGACGCCGAACCGTCCGACGAACGCCTCGACGAGCCCGAAGTGGAACAGCCCCTCCTTGCTGGTCTGCCGGAGCCGCTCGCTGCCGCCGTCCGGCCGGAGGTAGCCGTCTCCCGGCTCGTCCTGTTTCACGGTGGAGACGAGCACTAAGAACCCCGCGCCCGTCAGCGGGATGAGCGCGTACACCGTCGCGTACAGGAGCCGGTCGTCCGCCTCGCCCATCATCCCCATGATGACGAGGATGATGATGAGGAGCAGCGGAAAAAGCGAGAGCGTCATGTACATCTCGCCGAACAGCTCCAGCGTCTCCAAGGTCATCTCGCGCTCCTGTTTCGAGGTGCGGAGGTGTTTCTCCTTTTTGTCCTTCAGGAAGCTCTCCATGTCGCCGCCGGAGTTGACGATGGAGAGCATGTCCGCGAGGAACTGCGACAGCTCGTCAGAGGGGGTCTCCATCGACTGCTGGCGGATCGCGTTCCGGTAGTCCGTGCCGAAGTACTCCGTCTCGTTGACGATGCTCTGGAACTCGCGAGAGACCTCGCCGTAGGTGTCCTCCGCCGTGGCCATCGCCTGAAGGATCTCCAGTTGGTTGAGCCCGCCGACCGACAGCGCGTACATGAACGAGACGGAGTCGGCGAGAAGGAGGTTGATCTCGCGCTCGCGGGCCGAGGCCCGCGAGTAGGGGACCGCGACGAGCCCGCCGAACCCCGCAGCGAAGCCGAGCGACCCGAAGACGAGCCCGCTGAGGACGATCGCCGTCGGCACGACGAGCGAACGAAGCAGCTCCTGAGCCGCCGGGTTGGGGGCGGGGATACCGAGCGAGAGCGCGGTCGGATCGAGCAGTCCGAGCGAGAAGATCCCGTAGCCGACGAGCGTGCCGACGAGCCACAGGACGCCGCCCACGATGACGCCCGCACCGAGCGCGCGCGACACGTACATCTCGACCTGATCGGGCATGCGCGCCTCCGCGAGCGTTCGCTCGACGTCGCCGACGAAGTCGCCGTCGGGGTCGAACAGGAGCTCGAACGCCGGGTAAAACAGCTCCGCGAGGAGGTCGCCGTCGACGGAGCCATCGCCGACGCCCGTGTCCACGCTCATCGCACTCGCCCCCCAGCGTGCATCGGCTCAGTCCTCCTCCGGGGGATCGACGGTACCGAACCCCCAGTCGCGGTCCGGCTCGTCGTCGGTTCCGGTCTCACCCTCGCCGTCTGCGTTCCCACCCTGATCGTCGGCTTCGTCCGCGTCCGGTTCGTCTCCCTGCTCCTCGGTCCCGTCCCCCGGCGACTGGCCCAACACGTCGATTCCCTCCTCGAAGGGTTCGTCGAAGTCGATCCCGTCAACGGCCTCGTCGTCGCGTCCGTTCTCCGACGGAGGCGTCGCGTCGGCCACCCCCTCGAACGCGTCGTGGTCCGGCGCGGTCGGTGCTCGCGGCGACGTCGTCGACTCCGGCGACCGGTCCCCGTCGACGTCGGACGCCGGGGGCGATCCGGGACTCGCCTCGCCCGCGGAGTCCGCTCCGGCGGGATCTGCGCCGGCGGGATCTGCGCCGGCGGGATCTGCGCCGACGAGACGGTCGGGGTCGAGCGCGTCTGACTCGACGCCGACCGCCGAGACCGCCTCGGCGTCGAGCGTCGCCGCCTCTCGCGCGGTCGACGCCAGCGTCTCGTGGTCCGCGTCCGGCTCGGCCTCCACGTCGCGGGCGGGCGCGACGTCGAGCAGCGCGTCAGCGACGGAGTCGGGCAGCCGACCGCGGTACTCCGCGAACAGGTCCTCGGCCTCGTCGAGGATGCCTTCGACCTCCTCGCGGCCCGCCTCGTCGGGCTCCGGCCGCGGGACCATCTCCTCCTTGTCGCGGTCGACGTTGATCAGGACCGACTCCATCTCGCGGAGGTCCTCGAGCGAGCGCTCCAGCTCCTCGTTGGCCATCAGCGCGAGCACCGTCTCCGGGTCGTTGATGAACGCCTGAAACGTCGCCGCCACCTGCGCGTAGCTGTTGAGTCCGCGGTCGATGAGGTACGCTAACACGATCCGCCGCTTCCGGAGTTCGGCGTCGAGCGTCTCGCGGCTCCACCCGCGGTCGAACATGATGTCGTCGAGCGTGTTCGAGTCGCCCATCTGGAGGAACTCGTCCGTCTCCGCCTGCCACTGGAACACGTCTTGGACGTTGATCTCGTCGTTCTCGGCGTCGTAGTGGTTGATCTCGGTGAGCGACTTGTTGCGGCGCACCTTCCGGCCCTGCACCCGCGTCGACGTCTGCACGGAGACGAGATCGAGGGCGGTGAACATCGTCTTCGAGACGTTGATCGGGTCGGTGGTGAACCGCTTGAGCACCTCGCCGACCGTGTCGGCGTGGAAGGTGGTGTAGGTGGTGTGGCCGGTCGACATCACTTGGAATGCGGTCCGGCCCTCCTCGCCGCGGATCTCGCCCATCACGATGTAGTCGGGGCGCTGGCGGAGCGCGGCCTCAAGCAGGTCGAACTCGTCGATGTCGCCCTTGTCGTCGTCCGAGAAGGAGGGGCGGGTGACGGAGGCGATCCAGTTGCGCTGTGGAAGCTCGACTTCGCGCGTGTCCTCGATGGAGACGATCTTCGCGTTCGAGGGGATGAAAAGCGAGACCGCGTTCAGGCTCGTCGTCTTCCCGGAGGCGGTGCCGCCCGCGAAGATCAGGCTCTTGTGGTTCTCGATGGCGAGCCACAGGAAGGCCATCTCGTCGAGCGAGAACGTCTTCCAGTTGATCAGGTCGATCGGGGTGAAGGGCACGTCGTTGAACTGCCGGATCGTGTAGTTCGTGCCGTGGTCCGAAACCTCCCGACCGAGCGTGAGCTGCGCGCGGGAGCCGTCGGGGAGCGTGGCGTCGACCTGCGGGCGACGCTTCGAGATCCCCTTCCCGGAGCGCTGTGCGAGCTTCACGACGAAGTCGTCCAGCTCGTCGGTGCCGTGGTAGACGTTGGTGATGATCTGCTCGTAGTCGGAGTGGTAGACGAAGACGGGCGAGTCGTACCCGTCACAGGAGATGTCCTCGACGTTGATGTCGTACTTTATCGGGTCGATGCGCTCGTAGCCGATGAAGTCGCGCTTGAGGTAGTAGAGCAGCTTTTCGACCTGATGATCGGTGAGCGTCTCCGGGTCCTCGGCGAGGACCGCGGGCTCGGGCCGCGCGCGCACCGCGGTCGCGGCGTCGCTCCCCTCCATCGGGGGCTCGTAGCCGAGCGACTCCGTTATCCGCCCGGCGATACCGGCGGTGACGTCGAGTCCGAAGCGATCGGAGAGGCCGTCGATCAGGTCGTCGACGGCTCCCCGCCCGCCGTCGGCGCGGTCGTAGAGGCCGTATCGATCGAGAAGCGTCAGCGTCTCGTCGACGATGACGCCCTCGCGGAACGTCTCGTCGCCGCCGGCGATCGCCTCGTCCGCGTACTTGATCGACGTGCGGAGCTTCCCGGTGAGAAATTCGACGAGGTCGGTCTCGATCTCGGTCCGATACGGCTGCACCGCGTAGTACTTCACCTCGTTCTCCTTCGTGGACCGGAAGACCATCACGAACGCGTACGGCTTGTTCACCCAGTACCGCTCGATCTCGCGGAAGTGCGCCTTCTTCGGGAGCGGGACCGCTTTCTCCAGGTCGTAGCGGTTCGCGAGTGTCGCGCGTCCGTCGTCGGTCGAGAAGAACGCGTCCTCGTCGACGTCGGGGTTCACGTTCACCGTACGCTCGTCGACCAGGTCCGCGAGGTCCGCGGCCGCGCGCTCGCCGGCCCCGAGGAGCGGTTCGGTCCGGTCGGGATCGAACCCGAGCGCCTCGGTCTTGTCGGCGTGCGTGAAATCGCGTGGTTCCCCCTCCTCGTCGGTCGGGGGGGTCCCGTCAGCGTCGAAAAAGAACTCCTCCGCGTAGTCGTCCCACGTGTACCGCCCCTTCACCGCCGTCGGCCCCTCGCGTTCACCGCCCGTACCGACGCGATCGCTGAGGTGGCGGGCGGCGGTCGCACCCGCAGCCAACAGATCGGGAACGGCGTCCGGCTCGAACGCCGGCGGCTCCGCCGTGCCGTCCCCTGACGGAGGCGAGCGCTCGGCGTCCCCTGTGGTCATAACTTCGAACTGTTCACGAGTACTAAAAAAGGTGTCTCGCAAAACTCCGCGAGTGATAATCACCACGCGTCAGACAGTGAACACGTGTTCGGTACGCTCGGGCCCGCTCGGGGTCGCGCGGCGTCGGAAACGCGCCGCGGTCAGTCCCGTCCGAAAGGGGCGGTTTTAGGTCGGCGGGGAACCGATCGCTCGGTGTGTCATCCTCCGATCGCGGCCGACTGACGGCGGCTCGAACGCTCCTCGGGCGGCTCCGCGATCCGGCGGTCCGCGACCGCGTCCGTGCGGCCGTCACGACGGAGCTTCTGGGGACGCCCCGGAGCCTCGCGATCGTCTTCGGATTCACCGCGTTCATGTTCGCCGTGGGCGTCGGCTACTACGCGCCGACTGCCGGCGACGTCCCCGTCTGGCTGTGGCCGCTGTACGCGGACTCGGCCGTCGGCGTCGCCCTCGGCGGGCTGGTCCTCGCGAGCGTCGTCCCGACGGTTCGGGCCGGCGAGAGCGTCGTCGACGCGCCGACCTCGCGGCCGCTGGCGTATCTCCACACCGTCGCGTTCGTCTGGCTCGTCCAGTTCGGGCTCTGGCCGCTCGTCTCGCTGAACCTCGCGGTCGGCGCGTACCTCGCCGCGCCCGACGCGCTGGTCTACTACTGGGGCGTGATCGGGACGCACCTCTGTTTCGTCGGGCTCGCGCTGCTGTTCCCGGCGTTCGGCCGGACGACGCGCGGCGCGCTCGCGACGGCGCTCGCGCTCGTCGGTCTCAACGCGGTCGTCGACTACGGCTTCGGATACCACCCGCCGCTTCTGTACGAGCCCGGGCCGGTCCTCGCCGGCGCGACGCTCGCGATAGGGATCGGGGCCGTCTGGCTCGCGGCGCGGTCGTTCCGTCGGCTGTGAGCCAGCTTTTCGGCTCACCGGCCCACCGTACCGTCACTCCAAGACGTAGGTCTCGTCGCCGTCGAGGACGATCGGCTCCGCTGCGGCTCCCGCGGCTTTCACCTCGTTGACGAACTCCCGCGTGTCGATCTCGATCGGCGGGAACGTGTCGTAGTGCATCGGGAAGACGACGTCAGCGCCGACCCAGTCGGCGGCGATCCCCGCGCCGGCCGGCCCCATCGTGAAGTGATCGCCCGCCGGGAGCGCGGCGGCGTCGGGTTCGAGGTACGGCGCGATCACGTCGACCATCTCCGACATCAGGCCCGTGTCGCCGGCGTGGTAGAACGTCGTGCAGTCGGGGTCGGACTCCTGTGTCGGCTTCTTGTCGCCGATGACGAAGCCGGCGGGCATCCCCGCGGAGGTGCCGTAGCCGGTGTCGATCCCGTTCGAGTGGTCCGCGCGCACCATGGTCACCCACGCGTCGCTGCACTCGACGGTGCCGCCGATGTTCATCCCCATCCCGCCGACTGCGCTGTCGTGGCCGAAGGTGTCCTGTACGTACCCCGTCAGCTCGGGGGTGGCGACGACCGTCGCGTCCTCGTACCGGTCCGCGTCCGAGATGTGGTCGGTGTGCCCGTGCGTCAAGAGGAGATAGTCGGGGTCGAGTTCCTCCGGATCCACGTCCGTCTTCGGGTTGTCGAAGTGCGGGTCGATGAGCAGCTCCGTGTCGTCGACCACGACGTGCCACGTCGAGTGGCCGTGCCAAGTGAGTTCCATAGTCCGCTCGGACCATCTCGGCGAACGCTAATAAAATCCGACACCGCAGAGGGTCGGACCGGAGGCTCGTGGTGAGGAACGTCCGGTTCACCCGCAAACTTCGATCGATGAGGACACTCGATCACTTCTAGACCACCTTATCGCAATATCGACCCTCGACTACACGCTTAACAGTTTCATCGACGTATCGGAACCGAATGACCTCGGAGCCACAGCATGGGGCGTGACCGATCGGGTCGAGGGGACGATGCGAGCGAGGCCGGGAGTACCGAGCGCGCCGGGAGCGACCGCGGCGGTGACGAGACGCGCACCGCCGGCGACGGTCATGCGACCGAAACGCGTCCGACCGGCGACGGCCGCGCGGTCGATTCGGGCCGCTACCGACACCTCATCGAACACGTCCAGGACGCTGTCGTCGAGTTCGACTTCGTCGACGACGAACCGATCGTTCGGTCGGTGAACCGGGCGTTCGTCGACGTCTTCGGCTACGACCCGGGCGAGATACGCGGCGGGTCGCTCAACGACTGGATCGTCCCAGACTGGAAGCGCGAGGAGGCCCGCCGGCTCGACGAGCGCTCCGCCGCCGGCGAAGTCAACTATCAGCAGGTCAAACGCGAGACGGCGACCGGACTCCGGGAGTTCCTGTATCGAGGCGTACCGTACGCGGAGGGAGACGAGGCGGCGAGAGACGGCGGATTCGCCGTGTACACAGACCTCACGGAGATATCTCGGAACGAACGCCGGCTGAAGGTGTTGAATCGCATCCTGCGTCACAACATCCGCAACAACGCGAACGTCGTCGCGGGCCACACGACGCGCCTGCTCGCCGAGATGGACCGGCGAGACGACGAGGCGGTCGACGTGGCGGCGACGATCGAGCGGGCGGCCCACGAACTGGAGCGGCTCGCGGACGAGGCGGGGAACATCCGTCGCGTGCTCCGCCGACCGACAGAGGAGGGCGACGAGATCGACCCGGTCCCCCTCGTCCGGTCGGTGGTCGAGGACCACCGCGAGCGGTCGCCGGCCGCCGATATCTCCCTCTCGCTTCCCGAGTCCGCGTCCGTGCTCGGAGACAGCCGCCTGCGATACGCCGTGGACAGCCTCGTGGACAACGCGATAGAGCACAACCCGAGCCCGACGCCGCGGGTCCGCGTCAGCGTCGAGGGCGCGACCGCCGCGAGCGACCCGGACGGCGAGTGGATCGTCCTCCGGGTCGAAGACGACGGCCCGCGAATACCGCCCGACGAGCGGGAGGTGATCCTCGACAGCGCGGAGATCACGCCGACGCACCACGGCAGCGGTCTGGGGCTCTGGCTGACGGAACTCACCGTCGAGACGTTCGGCGGAGACCTCGCGTTCGACAGGAGCGACATGGGCGGCAACGACGTCTCGATACGCCTCCGGCGGCGGTGAGTCGGTCGCTCGGCGGCCGAACCGGGAACGCTTTGTGCCGCGGCCTCGCACACGCCGACCATGCACCGCGTACGGTTCCGCGACCCGGCCGGATCGATCCGCGAAGGCACGTACGACCCCGCGAGCGACACCGTCGCGTTCGCCGGCGACGAGTACGCGCTCGACTCGCCCGAGATCGACGTGCTCCCGCCGACCGACCCCTCGAAGATCGTGTGTATCGGCCGCAACTACGCCGAACACGCCGCGGAGCTTGGCAACGACGTGCCCGACCGTCCCCTGCTTTTCTTGAAGCCGCCGAACGCGCTCGCGAGCCACGGCGACACCGTCACCGTCCCGGCGGGCAAAGACCGGATCGACTGGGAGGCCGAGATCGCGGTCGTGATCGGCGAGCAGTGCAAGGGCGTCGACGCCGACGACGCGATGGACGTGGTGGCGGGGTTCACCTGCATGGACGACATCTCGAACCGCGACGACCAGAACAGAGAGCAGAACTGGGTCCGTGGGAAGGCGTTCGACAACGCCGCGCCGCTCGGCCCGGTCCTCGCCACGCCCGACGAGGTGCCCGACGACGCGAGCGTCGAGTTGCGCGTGAACGGCGAGACGAAGCAGTCGAGCGACCGCGCACACCAGATCTTCGACGTGCCCACGCTGATAGAGGAGATCACGACGTACATGACGCTCGAAGCCGGCGACGTGATCGCGACCGGCACGCCCGAGGGCGTCGGTCCGCTCTCCGACGGCGACACCGTCGAGGTCGACGTCGAGGGCGTCGGCGTCCTCGAACACGACGTGCGGATCCCGTGACCGGTCGAGCCGCGCCGGCCCACTGACGCCGCGGCCGACAGGTTTCTTGTGGTGACGCGCCTCGGATAGCGTATGGCAGGATGGACGGCCGACGAGATGCCGCGACTGGACGGGAAGACGGTCGTCGTCACCGGTGCGAACAGCGGGCTCGGGTTCGAGGCGACGCGGGCGTTCGCCGCGAGGGGAGCAACGGTCGTGATGGCGTGTCGAAGCGTCGACCGCGGCGCGGACGCGACCGCCGAGATCCGCGCGGACGCCGGCGGCGACACGGACGGTACGCTGGAGGTGCGCGAGTGCGACCTCGCCTCGCTCGACTCGGTGGCGTCGTTCGCCGAGGGCGTCGCCGACGGCTACGACGCCGTCGACGTGCTGTGTAACAACGCGGGCGTGATGGCGATCCCGCGGCGCGAGACCGACGACGGCTTCGAGACCCAACTCGGCGTCAACCACCTCGGCCACTTCGCGCTCACCTGTCGGCTGTTCCCGCTTCTCGCCGCCGCAGACGGAATCGAAGACGGCGGGTCGGAGAGGCCGGGGAGCGGAACGCCCGACGGGGCCGGGGACGCCCGCGTCGTCACCCAGTCGTCGGGCGCACACGAGCGCGGCGAGATGGATTTTTCCGACCTCAACTGGGAGGAGTCGTACGACAAGTGGGACGCGTACGGTCGGAGCAAGCTCGCGAACCTGCTCTTCGCCTACGAGCTGCAACGGCGGATCGACGCGGCCGACGACCCCGTCGGCGTCCGCAGCGTCGCCTGTCACCCCGGATACGCCGCCACGAACCTCCAGATGCGGACCGCAGAAGAGAGCGGCACTCCTCTCGCCGCCGCCGTGATGCGCGTCGCGAACGCCGTGTTCGGTCAGGACGCCGCGACGGGCGCGCTCCCGTTGTTGTACGCCGCGACCGCCGACGTCGACGGCGGCGCGTACGTCGAGCCCGGCGGCCTCCTGAACATGCGCGGGTCGCCGATAGTGGGCCGCTCGAACGACGCGTCCTACGACCTCGACGACGCCCGACGCCTCTGGGAGCACTCCGCGGAGGCCACCGGCGTGGACCTGTCGCTTTGAGCCGAGAGGCCGGAGTCCAGAGCCGAGAACCGAAAACGGGAATTGAGTGCCGAGTGCCGAGCCGCCGGCCGCCGCCGCGACGGCGTGGCCGTCGCTCGCGGCGGTGATATACGCGAGACGCGGTTCGCGCGCTGTGCGTGAGAGTCTCCGGCGTCGCCGTCGGCGAGATCCCCGAGGGTCGCAGCCGGACGAGACGAGCTACAGCCGGGTGAGGTTCGTCGCTCGCGGCCCCTTCTCGGCCTCCTCTATCTCGAACTCTACCTCCTGTCCCTCCTCGAGGTCCGGGCCGCCGACGTCTTCCATGTGGAAGAACACGTCCTCGTCAGCGTCGTCAGTCTCGATGAATCCGTAGCCGCCGGTGTCGTTGAAGAAGTCGACCTTGCCTGTCGCCATCGCACGTCGAGAGACACCCGACTGCATGATAAGTGTTGTGTACCCACAGAACGGCGGCGGCGACGCGCTCTGCCGGCCTCACTGGCTCCGTTTCGCCATCTCGACCGAGATGAAGAAACCGAAGTACGCCGGAATCCCCGCCAGCATGAACATGTACAGGACCCACCGCGGTGCCGTCGGAAACACGAAGTCGTAGAGGAGCGACGCGAGCGTCACCCACGCGACGGCGAACGCCAGATCGCCGACCATCCCGGTCCGGTTCTCGCGGACCTGCGATCGCAGGCGGTCGGCGACGCTCTGGTCCGTCTTTCCGTCGTCAGGCGAGTTCGTGTCGGTCATGCGTGTTGGTGGGGATCGAGGTACGTCGGTGTTGTGGAACCGAGCCGAGAACGAACGACACCGGGGCCTGAAACGCGCCGCGAGCGCCGGTTCGTTCGGTGCCGCTCACTCCTCGTCGAGGTAGTCGACGACGAGAATGGGGACGTGCGTCGAGCGCAGCGTGCGCTCGGTGACGCTCCCGAGCAGCGCGCGGCGGACGCCGGCGCGACCGTGGCTCCCCATCACGATGAGGTCCACGTCGTGGTCCTCGGCGTAGTCGCCGATCACCTTGTGCGGTCGGCCGCCAGAGACGTGTTCGACGACGTCGACGCCGCGTTCGGTTCCGCGATCGGCGACCACGCCGGTCGCCTCGTCGGCTTGGTCTTTCAGTTCGCCCATCTCGTCGAACCGGCCCTGTTTGAGACGGTCGACCTGTTCGGTCCCGAGACTGAAGTTCACGGAGTCGATGTCGACGACGTACAGCGCGTGGACCTCGGCGTCGTACTTCTCCGCGAGGTCAAGCGCGTGGTCGACGGCGGCCTCCGCGACGTCGCTTCCGTCCGTGGGTACGAGGATGCGGTCGTACATTATCGTTCCTCCTCCGTTGATCCGTCGTCAACTGCGCGGTCGCCCTCGGCGGCCGCGTCGTCGATTGCGCGGCCACCATCGGTCGCAACGTCCTCACCGCCGTCCGCGGCGACCACGTCCTCGGCGGTCTCCTGTTGCCCCATCGGCTCGGGGCTGTGACACTGCCGGACGATCCGCTTCGTTTCGAGCGACGGCTCGTCGGTCGCCATCGAGACGACGATGGTGACGACGAACACGATCGGGAGCGTGATGAGCGCCGATCCGATGGCGGGCATCCACTGAGCCAGTCCCGCCGACAGCGGCGCTTCGAGGGAGCCGATGTACGTCGGGACGATCTGGTTGATCATCGGGATCGACCAGAGCGTGAGCCCGGTCGTCATGCCTGCGAGTGCGCCCGGCCGGTTGGCGTTCTCCCACCACATACCGAGGAAGAACATCGGGAACAGGACGGAGCCGGCGAGCGAGAACGCGTATCCCACGAGCGCCGCGATCGACGACGCGGGGTTGAGCGCGGCCAGCGTGGTCAGCGCGCCCAGCGCGACGATCGAGAGGCGGCCGACGAGGATCTGCTGGCGCTGCGTCGCGTCCTCGTTGATGATGTTCGTGTAGATGTCGTGGCTGATCGCCGAGGAACCGGCGATGAACAGCCCGGCGACCGTCGCGATCGCCGCGGCGATACCGCCGGCCGCGACGATGCCGACGAACCAGTCCGGGAGCCCGGACAGCTGCGCCGCCAGCACGACGATGACCTCGCTGGCCGCGCTCGTCATGCCGGGGTCGCCGTAGGTCGCACCGACGTTCTGCGAGTAGAGGTCGGTCCCGAACGCCGCGAACGCCGGAGCGCTCCAGTAGAGGATACAGATGAAGAACAGCCCCCACACCGTCGACCAGCGGGCCGTCCGTTCGCTCTCGACCGTGTAGAACCGGACGAGCACGTGCGGCAGGCCGCAGGTGCCGACGATCAGCGAGAACGTGGTGGCGACCCAGAGGTAGTAGCTCGACGAGGCGAACGGCTCGGAGAACTCGCTACCGAGTTCGCTGATCAACATCCCGTATTCGAGCTGCGGTAACACCGTGGAGTAGCCGTTCGTCCAGCCGACGACGAACAGCCCGACGACGAACGCGAGGATGAGGATGACGTACTGGACGGCCTGGTTCTTCGTAGCGCCCAGCATCCCGGACAGGGTCAGGTAGCCCACGGTGACGACCATCATGGCGACGACCATCACCTGGTACCCGTCGAGGCCGGGAATGAGCCCCCCGTAGTTACCGAAGATGTACAGGCCGACGAGCGCCATCCCCTTCGCCTGGCCGATGGCGTAGACGAATCCGATGAGGAACGTCGTCACCGCCGCGATGGCGCGCGCGGTGTCGGAGTTGAAGCGGTCGCCGACGAAGTCCGGCGCGGTGTACTTCCCGAAGCGGCGCAGCTGCGCGGCGAGGAAGATGAGCAGGATGAAGTAGCCCGTCGTCCAGCCGACGACGAACACGAGCCCGTAGAACCCCGCGAGCGCGATCGACGCTGCCATGCCGAGGTACGAGGCGGCCGACATCCAGTTCGCCCCGATCGCCATGCCGTTCTCGACGTTCCCGATGGACCGACCGGCGACCCACATGTCGTCGGTGTCGGCCACGCGGAAGACGAAGCCGATCGTGAGGAACAGGCCCAACATTCCGATGACGAGGAGCGCCGGCCCTATCTTGAACGAGATGTCGAGCGCCTCCGGAAGGAGGTCGCTCTGTAGGAGGAGCGAACTCGCGGTCATTCGTCGGACCCCCCGTCGGTCGCGGCGACGTTAGCGCTGCTTCCGCTCTCCGTACCGGTGGCGTGGTCGATACCGTACTTCTCGTCGAGCGCGTCTCGCTTACGCGAGTACCAGAACGCTAAGATCAGCGCGCTGGTCGGCGCACCGAACGCGACGAGGAAGTAGTGGAGCGGGAATCCCAAGATCGGCATCTGGCTCGTCATCGGGCCGGGTGCGAGCCGCGTCAGGGTCACCGGTCCCCACACCGCGAGGACCCAGATGGCGAACCCGGTCCAGACGATGCGGAGGTGATCGCGCATGTACGGCGTGCTCGGATTCAGGATGTTCACCTCCGCTCCGAGGTAGTCGGTGTCGCTGTGCTTCTGTGCCGCGCCGGTCGCGACGCCGCCATCGGTGGCCGCGTCGTCGGCTGCGCGGCCCCCGTCGGTGGCCACGTCGTCCGTGTCGTGTGAGCTATTATCTGTCATGTGTCGTGGTATGTCGCATCGTGATCGGTTTGTGGTCGTTTTTCGTGATGGATTGTCGCGGTGGCGTCGTATCGTTTCGATTGCGTCTCTCGAAAACGGTGCCGCGGTCGCTACTCGTTGGCTTTCTGCTGGATCTCCTCGACGATCTCGGGATTCCGGAGCGTGCTGGTGTTACCCAACTCCTTGCCGTCGGCGATGTTCTCCAGCAGGCGGCGCATGATCTTTCCGGAGCGGGTCTTCGGGAGGTCGGGCGTGAACACGACCTGTTCGGGGCGAGCGATCGGCCCGATGGCGTCCTCGACGGCGGCGACGATCGCCTCGCGAAGCTCGTCGTTGCCCTCGTAGCCGTCTTCCGTCGTCACGTACGCGTAGACGGCCTCGCCTTTGATGTCGTGGTCACCGCCGACGACGGCGGCCTCCGCGACGCCCTCGACGCCGACGATGGCCGACTCTATCTCCATCGTCCCGAGCCGGTGGCCGGAGACGTTGAGCACGTCGTCGACGCGGCCGAGCACGGTGATGTAGCCGTCGTCGTCGATCTTGGCCCCGTCCTCGGGGAAGTACACCCAGTCGTCGGGGTCGTCGCTGTCCGTGTCGGAGTACTCCGCCCAGTACTCCTCGATGTACCGCTCGTCGTTTTTATACAGCGTTCGGAGCATCCCCGGCCACGGCTTCTGTACCGTGAGGTAGCCGGCCTTGCCCGGCTCCACTTCGTCGCCGAGCGTATCGAGGATCTGGACGTCGAGACCCGGCAGCGGCGGTCCGGCCGCTCCCGGCTTCATGTCCTTGACGCCCGGGAGCGTCGTTACCATCATCCCGCCCGTCTCGGTCTGCCACCACGTGTCGACGACGGGACACTCCTCGTCGCCGATGTGCTGGTAGTACCACTTCCAGGCGCGCGGGTTGATCGGCTCGCCGACGGTCCCGAGCAGCCGCAGGCTGGAGAGGTCGTGACGGTCGGGGTACTCCTCGCCCCACTTCATGAACGCGCGGATGGCGGTCGGCGCGGTGTACAGCTGGGTCGCGTCGTACTCTTCCACTATCTCCCAGAGCCGGTCGCGCTCCGGGTGGTCCGGCGTCCCCTCGTACATCATCGTCGTGGTCCCCAGCGACAGCGGCCCGTAGACGATGTACGAATGGCCCGTGATCCAGCCGATGTCGGCCGAGCAGAAGTACGTGTCTTCGGGCTTGATGTCGAGGACGGCCTGAGACGTCCAGGAAACCCATGACAGATACCCGCCGGTCGTGTGTTTCACGCCCTTCGGCTTGCCCGTGGTCCCCGACGTGTACATGAGGAACAGCATGTCCTCCGCGTCGCGGGTGACCGGCTCGACCTCCGCGCCGGCGTGGGCGTCGACGAGGTCGTCGTAGTCGATCTGGTCGTCGCCGAGGTCGCGGCCGAAGTCGTCGCCGTTCGGGCCGAGTCGGTCGACGACGACCGTCGTGGTGTCGTGCTCGACGTCCGCGAGCCCCTCGTTGGCCTTCTCCAAGTGGTCGAGGGGGTCGCCGCGCCGGTAGTAGCCGTCGCAGGTGACGAGATACTCGGAGTCCGCGGAGTTCATGCGCGTCGCGAGCGCGTCGGCGGAGAATCCCGCGAAGACGACGCTGTGGGGCGCGCCGATACGGGCGCACGCCAGCATCGCGATCGGCAGCTCCGGGATCATCGGCATGTACATCGTCACCACGTCGTCCTCCTCTACGCCCTGTTCGCGGAGCGCGGCCGCGAACTCGTTTACCTCGCGGTGGAGTTCCTCGTACGTGTACGTGCGATCGTCCTCGTCGACGGGCTCGCCGACCCACTCGATCGCGGCCTCGTCGCCCCGCTCGTCGAGGTGTCGGTCGAGACAGTTCGCCGACGCGTTCAGTTCGCCGCCCGTGAACCACTCGTAGAAGGGCGGGTTACTATCGTCGAGCACCTGATCGTACCCGGTTTCCCAGTCGAGAAGGTCGGCCGCCGTCTCCCAGCACTCCGGCCAGTTCTCCTCGAAATCGTCGTAGATCTCGGGGTCGGAGACGTTCGCCTGTTCGACGAACGACTCCGACGGCTCGAACACCGCCTGCTCTGCCAACCTCGCTTCCAGTTGACCGTCACCCTCTGTCATGGTACGGTCTTACCCAACCGATCTCACCATATAAACGCTCACGCTAAATACGAAAAATCGTGATACTCTCCGCGGGGCCCGCCGCCCCACGAGTCACGAGCGGCGCAGTCGGCGCTCGTCCTCGAAGAGCCCGTCCAAGAGCGCGCGCTGGGCCTTCCGGAGGTGGTTGTGGAACGTCGGCGACGAGACGTCCATCGCGTCGGCGACCTCCTCGGCGGTGCTCCCCCGCGGCCAGTCGAAGTACCCGCCGTGGTACGCGGCCGAGAGCGCGGTCCACTGCCGGTCTGTGAACCGGTCTTTGACTCCCTCACGGAGCGACGATTCGGTCCGGGGAGACCGCGCGACCGACTCCTTGCTCGCGAGTCGCGCCTCGTCGAACGCGCGGCGAAACCCGTCTGCGACCGGACGCACGTCCGTCCCTTCGGGCAGATCTGCGATGACGCGCACCCGGCCGTCCGCGGCCGTCGCGTCGCGGACCGTGGCCCCGTAGTCGGTGAGCGTCTGGACGGCGGACCCCTCCGTCACCTGAACCGACACCGAGCACCCCTCCTCGTCGGTCTCGATCAGGCGGAGATCGGAGACGCCGGGAAGGCCGTCGACGACGTCCGCGATCCCCTGCGGTCTGGCGTCGGTCACCGACAGATACAATCGGGACGTGTCGTCGGAGACGGTGACCGTCGAAGAGAGGTCGATCTGACAGTCGAGAGCCGCGCTCGCCCGCGCGAGGAACGCGGCGTCGTCGGTCGTCTGAAACTCCACCTCGGTCACCGCGTCGGAGTGGAGCAGCTTCCGCCAGCGCCTCGCGGTCACGGCCCAGCCGAGCGACCGTCCGAGCACCTCTGTCGTTCGACGTTCGGGCGCGTCGACCGGGCGGCCGTCGGCGGCGACCGCACACAGCGAGCCGTGCGTCACGTTCTCGTAGGTGACCGGGACCGCTACCGCGGGCCGCCCCCCCGTCGTGGGATGGCCGTCGGTGGTCACCGCGGTCCCCTCCAGTGCGTCGTGCCACGGTCCGCCGTCGACGAGCCCGCGCTCGCGGAGCGCCTCCGGTTCGACGCCCGCGGCTCCCGCGACGTCGACGCGGCCGCCGTCGGTGGGCTCGCGGACAACCCACGCCTCAGCCCACCTGTCGTCCGCCGCGAGCCGCCGCGGTACCGCCGAGATGGGACGACCGTCGCCGTCGTCGTCTCCGGTCGCGATCGCCTCGAATCCGGCGAGCCCGGTCGGTGCCGCCCGGTCCGGGTCCGACGTCCCGCCCGCGTCGTTCGGGGCGGCGGGCGCGTCCCGACCTGACGGGGGACGAGCGACGGCCTCGGCGAGCGCTCGCCCGTCGAGACGGTCGAGGTACGGGTCGAGGGGCGCGGTCGTCTCCCACCCGCCGGCGTCGCGAACGGCGTGGGGGTCGACGTCGCGGTCGACGAGGAGGCGGCGCGCGAAGGTGTGTCTGAGGTCGTTCACGGTCACGTCCGGACTGACGGTCCCGTCGGTCCGTGCCGACGCGCGCGTCGCCGTCTCGCGCACGACCATCTGGATCCGCCGCGCAGACACGCTCACGAACGGGTCGGTCTCGCCGATCCCCTCGCTGTCTGCGTATCTTCGGAGTTCGGCGGCGAGCGACGCAGGAGCAACGGTCTCGCGGTCGATCGAGCCCCCGTCGTTCGGAGACTCGTCCGCCGTCTCCGGGCCCGCGCTCTCGTCTCCCGACGGGACGGCGAGGAGGACGTGTTCAGACGCGACGCCCACCTCCCGGAGGTGACCGGGCGTGACGCGTCCGATCTCGTCGGCCCGGAGCCCGGCCTCGCCGGCGAGCCGGACCGTCAGCGCCGCGCGGTACGTCTCCGCGGCGGTCACGAGCGCGTCGTACGCCTCCGTGTCGAGCGCGTCAGGCATCTGTTTCGGATCGTACAGCCAAACCGAAATAAAACGATCGGTCTCTGCGTCGCGTCTCCGGCCTCGTACCGAGCGTATTCGTCACTACCCGTTCTCATCGCGCGTGCGAGAGACGGTCAGCTGTACCGCTTCGGACACTTCGGCGACGAAGTATTTCGCAGACAGTATAGAAAGCGAAACGGAACCGTCGCCGGACGTCGACGACGCCGTGCGGGCCGGGTCGTGGCCGGACCCGTCTGCGACGTCGACGCCCGTCGGAGTCACTCCTCGCGAACGGTCGATTCGATCTCGCCGACGACCTCGGGGTTCCGGAGCGCGCTGACGTCACCGAACTCCTCGCCGCGGGCGATGTCTTCCAGCAGCCGGCGCATGATCTTCCCGGAGCGAGTCTTCGGCAGCTCCGGCGTGAAGACGATCCGATCCGGACGGGCGACGTCGCCGACGGACCGGGCGAGCCGCTCGCCTATCGCCTCGCGGAGCGGATCGTCGGTGTCGACCCCTCTTTGGGTGGTGACGTACGCCACGATCTGGCCGTCGTCATCGCCGACGACCGCCGCCTCCGTCACGCCGTCCGTCTCGACGATGGCCGACTCCAGTTCGGCGGTGTTGAACCGGTGCGCGCGGACGTTGATCACGTCGTCGACGCGACCGAGGATCGTGATGTACCCGTCCTCGTCGACGGTCGCGCCGTCGCCGGTCCGGTACCGCCAGCCGTCCTCGCCCTCCAACCAGTACTCGCGGCGGTAGCGGTCGTCGCCCTCGCGGAGCCCGCGCAACATGCCGGGCCACGGCGCGGCGATCGTGAGGTAGCCGGGCTCGCCGGGCTCGACCGGGTCGCCGTCCTCGTCGACCACGCGCGCGTCGATCCCGGGGAGCGGCGGTCCCACCGTCCCGGGTTTCATCGGCGAGATCCCGGGGAGCGTCGCGAGCGCGATCGCGCCCGTCTCGGTCTGCCACCACGTGTCGACGACCGGGACGTCGCCGCCGCCGACGTGCTCGCGGTACCACCGCCACGCCTTCGGCGTGATCGACTCGCCGACGGTCCCCAGGAGGCGGATCGACGAGAGGTCGTGGGCGTCCGGGTACTCCGAGCCCCACTTCATGAACGACCGTATCGCGGTGGGCGAGGTGTAGAAGACGCTCACCGCGTTGCGCTCGATCAGGTCCCAGACGCGGTCGCGGTCGGGGTAGTCGGGCGATCCCTCGTAGAGCACCGTCGTCGTCCCGAGCGCGAGCGGTCCGTACACGCCGTAGGAGTGACCCGTGATCCACCCGATGTCTGCGGCACACCAGTAGGTGTCGTCCGGGCGGACGTCGAGGACGTTGCGCGTGGTCCACGCGACCTGCGAGAGGTACCCGCCCGTGGCGTGCTCGACGCCCTTCGGTCGGCCGGTCGTCCCCGACGTGTACATCACGAACAGGAGGTCCGTCGCGTCGCGGGCGACGGGATCCACCGTCTCGCCGTCGTGCGCGTCGACGAGGCTCTCGTAGGCGTGCTCGTCGTCGCCGAGCGATACGTCGAGAGCGTCGCCGAGCCGATCGACGACGACCGTCTCACGCAGGTCGCCGTCGATCCGGAGCCGAGCGTTGTCGGCCTTCGACTTCTGGTTGAACGCGTCCTCGCGGCGGTAGTAGCCGTCACAGGTGATCAGGTACTCCGAGTCAGCGGCGTCGATCCGCGTCGCCAACGCCTCCGCCGAGAGCCCCGCGAAGACGACGTTGTGCGGCGCGCCGATCCGGGCGCACGCGAGCATCGCGACCGGCAGCTCCGGTATCATGGGGAGATACAGGGTCACCACGTCGTCCTCGCCGACGCCGAGGTCGCGAAGCCCGGCCGCCAGCGCGTTCACCTCCCGGTGTAAGTCGAGGTAGGTGTACGACCGGCGCTCGCCGCGCTTGCCGAACCACCGGATCGCGAGCTGGTTCCGCCGGTCTTCGAGGTGCCGATCGACGCAGTTCGTCGCGGCGTTGAGCCGTCCCTCGGGGAACCACTCGTAAAAGGGCGGATCGTCGTCGTCGAGGACGGTTTCGTACGGTCGCTCCCAGTCGAGCAGGTCGGCCGCCCTTCGCCAGGCCTCGGGTCCCTCCCGCTCGAACGACTCGTACACCTCGGCGTTGCTCGCGACCGCCCGGTCGCGGAACGACTCCGGCGGGTCGATCGCGTCGCCGCCGCTCACGACCGCGCTGTCGTTCCCGAGCGAGCGCCGGCCGTCCACTCCGGCGTCATCCATGATATTCGTTCGCAATCGGAAGCATGTATACTTTGTCCGAACACCCGGCCGCTGAGAAGCGGTCAGACCCCTCTCGCGGCCCCGTCGACCTCGGCACGGTCAGACCGATTCGGCCGAGGCGAGCCCGGCGGCCTTCGACCGCGCCCGCGCCACGATCGACGGCTTCGCTTCGAAGTCGACCGTGACCTGATCGCTCGCGTACGTCTCGTCGGCGACGTGGCCGTGATCGTGGATCCACGAGACGAGGCTCATCGCGTCGTCGGAGACGGGGAGGACGAGCCGCTCGCGTTCCCACTCCGGGAGTTCCGCCTCGACGCGGTCGCGGAGTTCCGCGACACCGGCTCCCGTCTTCGCCGAGACGGCGACCGGGTCCGGTGCCACGCCGGAGAGCGCGGCCCGCTTGTCCGCCAACTCGCCGGGCGCGAGCCGGTCGACCTTGTTGAACACGGTGACTATCGGTGCCTCGTTGCGCTCGTACAGCGTGTCGTGGCTGGTGACGAGCTTCTCGCGCATCGCCTCCACGGACTCGCTCGCGTCCACGACGAGGAGGACGAGGTCCGCGCGGTACACGGAGTCGAGCGTCGACTCGAACGACTCGACGAGCCAGTGCGGGAGGTCGGCGATGAACCCCACCGTGTCGGTGAGGAGGACGTCGCGCTTCTCCATCTCGGCGCGGCGCGTCGTCGTGCCGAGCGTGGTGAAGAGCATGTCCTGTGACTCCGCCGTCGTGTCGAGGTCGGGGTGGCGGTCGGCGTTCTCGTCCACGTCGATCTCGGCCGCGAGCCGCCGCATCAGCGTGGACTTGCCCGCGTTGGTGTAGCCGGCGAGCGCGACCAAGTCGAACCCGGAGTCGCGGCGCTGCTCGCGGCGCGCCTGCTCCTTCTCCGCGATCGAGTCCAACTCGTCGCGTATCTCCGATATCTGGCGTTTGATGTCGCGTTCGACGCTCTCGTCGTACTCGCCGAGCCCCATGAACCCCGGCCGCTCGTCGCGCTTCGCGAGGCTCGCTTTCGCCTCCGCGCGCGGCAGTTCGTACCGCAGCTGCGCGAGTTCGACCTGTAGCTGGGCCTTCCGCGTGTTGGCGCGCTGGCCGAAGATCTCGAGGATGAGCGTGAACCGGTCTATCACCTCGACGCCCTCCGGAAGCTCCCCGCCGATGTTGAACGTCTGGTACGGCCCCACGTCGTTGTCGAGTATGACCGCGTCGGCGTCGGTACGGAGAACCCGGTCGCGCAGCTCCGCGACCTTCCCCTCACCGAACATGAACGCGGCGTCCTCGGTGCGGGTCTGTGACAGCTCGTCGACGACCTCGTAGCCGGCCGCGGCGGCGAGCTGGCTGATCTCAGTCAGGTCGGCGTCGCCGGCGTCGACGCGCTTCGCGACGACCGCGCGGCGCTCGTTCGTGGCGTTCGCCCCCTCGACGCGTTCTCCCCCGGCGTTCCCCTCGGCTCCCCCCGTCATAACAGGAGGTCGCGAGCGGCGTACGCGGCGTGGTGTGCTGCCTGCACGGTTTCGCGTTCGCCTATGCTCTCGACGTATTTAAACTCGGGTCGAAAGCTCAGGCCGATCCGTTCGGCCGGCTCCTCGTAGAACTCGCCGCCCTCCGCGACCACGGGCCCGTCCGGCGGCTCGGGCAGGTCATCGACGGCCTCGGCCGTGAGCGCGACCGTCGCGTCGAGCGTCGGGCCCTCTCTGACGGCCGCGAACCCCATCCCCTCGACGGAGCGGATCCGTGTCGAATCGATCCGCGCGTGGACCGCGGCCGCCACCATCAGGTACTCGCCGCCCTCCTCGTGACGACCGCTGATGTCCACGCCGACGACCTCAGGGAGGGGCGGCCGCCACCTCGGTTCTCGGACCGCGCGCGAGCGCGCCGCCGCGTTCGATGTTCGCGTCCATGGTCGATGCGTCGACGTTGGTCGGCCGCCGAATTGAACGTTTCCGTTGTTCCGCCGACGCGCTCATCGGTGGCTCCCCTGTTCCTCACTCGTCGAGTCGCCGCTTCTCCTTGTCGACCACTTCCACGTCCGAAATCCGGGTGTCGGGATACTGCCCGTCGGCGTCCTTCTCGGCCGCCTTCACCATGTCCCAGACAACGTTGAGTCCGGTCGTGACTCCCTCTAGCGCCTCCATCTCGCAGCCCGTCTTCCCCGTCGTCTCGACGGCGACGGTCAGCTCGATCCGGTCGTCGCCGACGGCGAAGTCGGTGTCGACGTTCGTGATCGGGATCTGGTGACACATCGGGATCGTCTCCCACGTGTGTTTGACCGCCTGCACCGCGCCGATTCGGGCGGTCGCTAACACGTCACCTTTCCCGACCTCGTCGGCCTCGACGGCCGCGACGGTCGAGGGCGTCAGCCGGATCTCGCCGCGGGCGACGGCGCGCCGGTTCGTGTCCGGTTTCGCGCCCACGTCGACCATCCGGACCTCGCCGGACTCCGTCGTGTGCGTCAGTTCGTCGGCGTTCGGTGTCTCCTCGCCGACCTCCGTTCCCCCGCCGGCCTCCCCGGTGTCTTCAGGCATCACGCATCGCCTCGGGGAGCCGGTCGAGTAAGTCCGTCGCCACGAGCCCGTATCCCCGCTCGTCTGCGACGAGGTCGCCCGCGGTCCCGGTGACGTACGCGCCGACGGCGGCCGCGTCGAACGCGTCGGTCTGCGCGGCCAGCGCGCCGACCGCCCCGGCGAGCACGTCACCGGTCCCCCCGACGGTCATCCCCGGGTTGCCGGTCCGGTTCAGCCGCACGGCGTCGCCGTCCGTCACCACGTCGTACGCGCCCTTCACGAGCAGCGTGTGACCGATCTCGGCCGCGAACGACCGCGCGAGGTCGCCCCGTCGGTCGGGGTCGTCGGCGGTCTCGCCGCCCATTCCGACCAACTCGCCCTGATGGGGCGTACAGATCAGGTCGGCGTCCGTGTCGACCTCCGGGACCACGCGGAGCGCGTCGGCGTCGACGACCGCCCGGCCGTCGTACTCGTCGAGGAACGCCCGGACGAAGTCGGCGGTCCCGTCGCCGTCCCCCAGTCCCGGACCGAGCACGACGACGTCGTTTCCGGCGGCCAAATCACGGATCCGGTCGAGGTGGTTCAGCCCGATCCGGTCGCCCGGAAGGTCGCGCACGATCAGGTCGGCCGAGAAGCCCTGGATCTCGCGCGCGACGGTCTCGGGACAGGCGACTCGGACGAGGTCGGCACCGGTTCGGAGCGCCGCCCGGGCGGTGAGCGACGGCGCGCCCGTGTACGGGCCGCCGCCGACGACGAGCACCTCGCCGTTGTCGCCCTTGTGCGAGGCCGGATCGCGCGTGATTCCGAGCAGGTCGCCGGGACCGGTGAACCGCTCCGCGGCCGCGGGTATCCCGATGTCCGCGACGGTCACCGCGGCGTCGAGCGCGTCGAGACCGGGCTTCGCGTCGTGAAACGTGACGACGCGGTCGGCCTCGACCGCGACGGCGTCGTCGGCCTCGGTCGGGCCGCCAGCGCCGGTCCCTGCCGGATCGCCCGTGTCGGCCGCGCCGGTCGGGTCGCCCGTGTCCGCGTCGATGCCGGACGGGACGTCGACGGCGACGACCGCCGCGTCGCTCGCGTTGATCGAGCGCGCCGCGCTCCGCTCCGGTTCGCGGAGCGCTCCCGTCACCCCCGACCCGAGCATCGCGTCGACGACCACGTCGGCGTCGCCGAGGTCGAGGTCCGTCGAGTCGGTCACCGTCTCGGTCGGGATCTCGCACTCGGCGAGCGCCGCCCAGTTCTCACGGGCGATGTCGGTCCGGATCGACTCCGACCGCCCGAGCAGGGAGACCGTGACGTCGTACGCAGAGAGGAAACGCGCGGCGACGAACGCGTCGCCGCCGTTGTTGCCGCGTCCACAGAGGAGCGCGACGGTAGCGCCGGGGCCTGCGACGGCTCGCACCTCGCGCGCAACCGCGTTGCCAGACGACTCCATGAGCTGTTTCCGGGGGACGCCGAGCGCGGCCGCGTTGGCGTCGACCGCCGCCATCCGGTCGGTCGTGATCATGCGTCGGAATTCGCGCGACGAGTGATAAGGATGGGGCACCGCGGGCGTCGGACGCAGTTCGTTACCGGACGCCACGTCGGCCGCCGGCACGTCGTCTCTGAATGAAAATCTTGATGCGGATCGGAGGGGAAGCGCCCATCGAGAAGCCGTGCCTTCCGACACACGCCCCGCCATCCCGCCCCGGTTCCGATCCGTTCCGCCGCGGAGCGGTAGCGCCCTCCGTCGAGCGGTGCGTGTGGCCGCCTCGGCGGCCGCCGAGAGACACCTCCAGCGGACCGACGTTCGCAGACGGATCTTCGCATGAATATCGGATTCTTCACCGACAGCTACTTCCCCGGCATCGACGGCGTCACCTACACGATCAGCGCGTGGCGCGATCGGCTCCGGGACCGCGGACACGAGGTTTCCGTCGTCTATCCCGAGAGCAGCCACGAGCCCGACGACCACGAGTTCCCCGTCCCCTCGCTGCCGAACCCGTTTTACGAGCAGTACCGCGTGCCGACCTACCGGCGGCTCTCCACGCTGCCCGACTTCGACGTGGTCCACTGCCACGGCCCCGCGTCGACGGGGCTGATGGGGGCCCGGTACGCCAAGCGACGCGGCGTGAAGTCGGTCTACACCCACCACACCCCGGTCGAGGACTACTTCGTCCAAGGGCTCAGATCGGAGGCGCTCGCGACCGCCGCGGGACGGCTGTACGTCGCGTACGAGAACCGACTGCTCCGGTCGTTCGACTGCGTGACCGCCTCCACCGACCGGATACGCCGCGACGTGACCCCCCGGAAGCTCCCGGTCGGCATCGAGATGGACACGTTCCGCCCGACCGATCCGCTGTTCGAGTCCGACGACCCCGTGATCGGCTACAGCGGTCGACTCACGCGAAAGAAACACGTCGACGAGATCCTCCGTCTGGCCGAGCGACGGCCCGACCTCCGGTTCGAACTCGTCGGGGAGGGGCCGGTCCGGGAGTCGCTCGAACGCGCGGCTCCGGAGAACGTGCGGATCCGTGACTTCCTGCCGCGCGGAGACCTCCCGGCGTTTTACGCCGCGCTCGACGTGTTCGTCACGGCCTCGACCTGCGACACGCTCGGCCTCTCGACGCTCGAAGCGAACGCCTGCGGGACCCCCGTCGCGGCCGCGGACGTGTCGCCGTTCGACGAGACGATCGGTCGCGACAACGGCGCGCGGTTCGCGCACGGCGACATCGACGACATGGGTCGGGCGGTGGACGACTGTCTCGACCGCGACCGTCCGACGCGCGACGCGGTCGAGCGGTTCTCCGTCGAGCGGACGATAGACGAGCTCGAAGCGATCTACGGGGTGAAATAAATGGGCGCGGACAACGTCGATATCTTCCAGCGGCTGGTGTTCAGCGTCCCCTCGCTCTCGGTACAGGTCCCGGCGCTCGCGGGGCTCAGTCTCGTGTACGGCGCGATCGCCTTCGTCGCCGTCTCGACGTTCACTCCGCTCGATCCCGCGCCCGCGAGCGTGCTACCGGTCGCAGTCCTGCTGTTTTTCGTCCCGTTCGCGTTCGCCGCCGAGCTGTTCTCTCGGGTGTTGTCACAGTACCCGCGAACGTGGAGCTACTTCCTGGCGCTCACGAGCCAGTTCGTCATGTTCGTCTACGCCTTGGTGCTCTCCGGAGCGAACAACATCGGGAACGCGTGGAGCATCATCTGGCTGTGTTTCATCACGCTGTACCTGCTCAACATCTTGGTGCTCGTGATCTCGACGGGCATCGATCGATACAAGCGGGTCCTCCTCGTCTCGCTGGCCGAGCCCGCCGCGCTCATCGCCGCCTTCTACGCGATCGGCGGGGGCGGAGACCTCGGCTTCTCGACGTACCGACACGTGTTCGCGTTCGCGTCGCTGCTCATCGCGGCGGCCTTCCTCGTGTTCGTGCTGCTCGTCGTCGACTACCTGATCCGGAGCAACACCGACGTCTCGGCGTTCGAACTCACCTCCGGAATCCTCCGGAACGACCGCGCGTCGCTCGATCTCGGCGTCGAGGCCCGCCCCGACGTCGAGACGCTCGTCATCGACAACGGCGACCGGCTCAGGCTGGTCGCGCCGTGGGTGCATCCGGGGCCGCTCGGCGGCTTCGGAGGGGGACAGCTCAGCAGCAACGTGATCGACGCGCTGAACGAGGACGACGAGAGCGGCTTCTTCGTTCACGTCCCGTGTACGCACAAAGAGGACCTCTCGAACCCGGAGGACGCGGCGAAGATCTTAGAGGCCGTACGCGACCCGACGGGCGTCGCGCAGGCGTCGCGGCTGGTCCACGAAGACTACGGCGAGATCGAGTTCTACGGTCGCCGCATCGGTGACAAACAGGTGATATTCCTCCACGGGGAGGGGATAGACGACTACGACACCGGCGTCTTCATGCGCGACGTCGACACCGAGGAGGTGCTCCTCGTCGACCTGCACAAACACGACCTCCAAGACGGCCCGGAAAAGGAGGTACTGTACGGCTCCGCGGAGGCGGACCGACTGAAGGCGCACTTCGACGACTTCCG
Organism: Halorubrum salinum; assembly: GCF_024494575.1. Classification (GTDB taxonomy): domain Archaea; phylum Halobacteriota; class Halobacteria; order Halobacteriales; family Haloferacaceae; genus Halorubrum; species Halorubrum salinum. The sequence continues at coordinate 185,885 of NZ_JANHDO010000003.1, read as the reverse complement.
CCGTCGGCTCTCCGCGGAGCCGGTCAGCGAGTACGCCGCCGGCTTCGAGGTCGTCCGGTCGGCACAAGACGTGGTGGCGATAGTCGAGCGCGTCGACGGCGAGTCGGTCCTGCTCATGGGGATAGACACCAACGGCATCACCCCGGACGTGCGGGCGTTGGCGGCCGAGTACGAGGCGGAGTTCGACTCCGTGCTCGTCTTCTCGACGGACACGCACGCCTCCATCCACGAACTCGCGAACATGACCCGGTCGGACGTCGAGGCGCTCGAAGAGGCGGTCGAGCGCGCGACCGCGGACGTGGCCCCCGCGACGGTCGGGCTCGCAAGCCAGCAGACCCGCCCGCTCAAGCTTCTCAAAACCGACTACAACGGGCTGGTGTTCAGCGTCAACATCCTCATTCGGCTGACGATAATCGCGCTTTTCATCCTCTACGTGGCGCTCGTGTTGTGGCTGTTCTTCTGACGAGACGGGAATCGTCGCGGGCCACTCGCGGAGCGCGTTACGACCGCTTGCCGATCTCTTCGCGGAGCACGTCAGAGACCACTTCGCCGTCGGCCTTGCCGCGCAGCGCGCCCATCGCCTCTCCCATGAGCCCGGAGAACGCGGCCATCCCCTCCTCGTCGATCTGGTCGGCGTTGCGCTCGACGACCTCGACGACCGCCTCGCGAACCTCTGCCTCGCTCACGCCGGAGAGGCCGGCCTCCTCGACCGCCTCGCTCGCAGACAGGTCGGGGTTCTCGGCGAGCGTCGAAAGCACCTCGGGAACGCCCTCCTTCGCGAGGTCGCCGTCCTCGACGAGATCGAAGACCGCGAGGAACTGGTCGTCGGTGAGGTTCTCGACGGGCGCGCCGTCGCGCCGTATCTCCGTGGTCGTCGACTCCAGCGTCGACGCGGCGAAGGTGGGGTCGACGCCGCGGTCGACCGCCGTCTCGAACAGCGGGAAGCGCTGTCCGAACGCGACCTGCTCTGCGAGCCCCGCGTCGAGGCCGAACTCCTCGGCGTATCGGTCCGTTTTCTCGTCGAGGAGCTCCGGGCGATCGACCTCGGTCGGGTCGGGTTCGACCGGCGGCACGTCCGTCTCGGGGTACATCCGCGCGGCCCCGGGAAGGGGTCTGAGGTACCGCGTCGTCCCGTCGTCGTTCGCGCCGCGGGTCTCCTCCGGCACGCCCTCGACGGCGGTCTCGGCGCGGTCGGCCGCCGCCTCGATCGCGAGGTCGGCGGTCTCGGGGTCGGCCGCGACGATGGCGACCGCGTCGCCCTCGCCGGCTCCGACCGCGTCGTGCAGCGCTTCGACCTCCGCCTCTGTCACGCCGTAGGCCGGCAGTTCGTCGGTGTGGAAGATCCCGCCGGCACCGTGTCGCTTCGCGTGGTCGGAGAGCTCGGTCCCGAGCCGCCGGTCGTCTTGGATCTCCCGGCCGACGAGCCCGTCGAACCCGAACAGGGGAACCGCCGTCACCTTCCCGCCCGAGTCGAGCGCGCCGCGGATCACGCCCGACTCCGTGTCGGCGAACACGCCCGTCACGTCGCGCACGTCGCCGACGCTCGCGTCGCGCTCGCGGAGCTCGTCGCGGACCGCGAGCAGCTCTGCCTGTCGGCCCACTTCGCCGCGGACGATGTCTTCTATCCCCGCCAGGTCCTGGACGCCTTTCACCTCGACGCGCGCGCCGTCGGCGATCGAGACGTTGACGTCCTGCCGGATGGTCCCGAGCCCGCGCTTGACCGCTCCCGTGGACCGGAGGAGCATCCCGATGCGCGCGGCGGCCTCGCGGGCACCCTCGGGGCTTCGAATGTCCGGGCCCGTCCCGATCTCGACGAGGGGAACGCCCAAGCGATCCAGCGAGTAGACGACGCCGTCGTCGGTCTCTTCGACCCGCTTCGCGGATTCCTCTTCTAACATGAGGTCCGCGATGGAGACGGTTCCCTCGCTCGTCTCGATCTCGCCGTGCTGCCCGAGCAGGATCGACCGCTGGAAGCCGGAGGTGTTCGACCCGTCGATGACGAGCTTGCGCATCACGTGGGCCTGATCGACGACGCTCACGTCGAGGAGGTCGGCGATCTGCAGCGCCACGGAGAGCGCCTCGCTGTCGACGCGGCGGGGCGGTTCGTCGTCCTCCTCGACGAGACAGGTGGTGTCGTACGCGAGGTAGGTGAACTCCCGGTCGACGCGGCTCTCCTCTACCGCGGCGTCGTCGAGTTCGCCAAGTTCGCTCTTCGTCGGGTGGAGCCGCCGGGTGATGTCCCGGTCCGACTCCGCCGGGTCGCGCTCGGTCGTCGGGGAGTCACAGAACAGCTTCGTCGCCGTGTCGAGCTGTTGGTGGATCTCCAGTCCGGCGACGAGCCCCAGCTCCTCGTAGTCGTACGCGGGGGTCGCGTCCTCGCTCATTACGCGTTCATCCGACGGCGCGCGACTAAAAGGGTGGCAGTTCGCGCGAGCGCCGATCGACCGTGGGAACGATCGAGGACCACCGCCAGCGACGCAAAAAACACACCACAGAGGCGGTGGCGCGCGCCTTCGAGCGGCCGACGGCCGCGAGGAGCACGTGCGAGGGAGTCGGGCGGCCGGAGCGAAGCGGAGGCAACCCGACGAGGCTGGGGAGGCGTGAGGCTGCGGTTGACGTACGGGAGTGACTCAGACAGCCGCGAGTCCCCGTGCGGTGGGGGCTTTGGGGCGTCCGACACGGAAGAGCCGATCGCGTGCTATCGGGCGGGATGTGGAGTTATCACCATTTCAGCGCCCAGTACGACGTAGCCACTCTTCGCGTAGCGGTCGAAAGGAATTATGCGTGGGTGCTGTCGTAGAGACAACACCGTGCATCGGTGGGGGTGTGCCCCGAGCGATGCGTGGGACCGGATTTGAACCGGCGGACCTCTACAGGACAGCGCCCTCAACGCTGCGCCGTTGGCCTGGCTTGGCTACCCACGCTCGCGGTGTTCTGTCGCGTTTCCCCGTACCCTTCCCCCGATTAAAAGCCCTTCCATTCGGCAGTGCCGTGCCGGGGAGTCGCAGAGCCGATCGAGTCCCCGGCTCCGCGATCCCCGCTCGAACCGGCACGCGTTTTTGCGTCGCGCCCGTGGTTCGGACCATGTCCGAGTGGGCCCGCGAGAACGTCCCGATCCTGACCGCTCTCTTGTCGACCGTCGCGCTCGCGCTCGTGTTCGGGGCCGTGGGCGGCGCGATCCCGAGTTCGCTCCTCCCGCGCGCGAGCGACGCCGTACTCGCCGCGATCCCGCACGTCAACGCCGCGATCTCCGCGACCGCGATCGGCACCATCGCCCTCGGGTGGCGGGCCATCTCCCGCGGGAACGTCGCCCGCCACCGCGCGCTCATGCTGACATCGTTCGCGCTGTTCGCGACGTTCCTCGCGGCGTATCTCTACCGGCTGATCCACGTGGGCACCGCCTCCTTTCCCGGCCCCGAACTCGTCTACACGTACGTTTACCTCCCGTTTCTCGCCGTCCACATCCTGCTCGCCATCGTCTGCGTCCCGTTCGTGTTCTACGCGCTGCTGCTCGCGGCGACTCGACCGTACGAGGATCTGTACCACACGCGACACGCGCAGGCGGGATTCGTCGCCGCCGTCCTCTGGCTGATATCCTTCGCGATGGGGATCGGCGTGTACCTGATGCTGTACCACGCGTTCTGAGTGTATCACGCGCTCTGAGACGCTCGGTGCCGTTTCGATCGGCCCTCCCCGCGCTGAACGACCGCCTCCCTTACTCTCCGTCCGCACCAACGAAGCTTGAAGCCGTCGTCGCCCGTACGAACGGCCGTGCTGTTCGCGACGCATCTCCTCGTCGCCGCCGCGATCGGGCGACTGTCGGACCGCCCGCGGGTCCGGCGGTATCTCTCTGACCCGCCGGGGCTCTCGACGGCGTGGCTCGTCGCCGGGGGCGCGCTCCCGGACGTCATCGACAAGCCGCTCGGCGCGCTCGGCGTCGTCGACACCTACCACTCGGTCGGCCACTCCGCGCTGCTCGTTCCCCTCGGGATCGCCGTCGCCGTGAGACACCGACGCGGACTCGCGGCCGCGGTCGGCTGGGGGTCACACCTCGCGCTCGACGCGTTCCACGTCGTCGTGAACGGGCGAGCGAGCGACGCGCTGTTCCTCGCGTGGCCGGTCGTCTCCCGGCCTGATCCGCTCGCGATCCCGCCCGGCGAGTTCGCGCTGTTCTACGCCGGGAGCCCGGCGTTCTTCATCGAGGTGGCGCTGTGGCTGGCGGCGATCGTCGTCGCGGTACGGTCACGGTTCGGCGGCGGTACGGGTGGAGAACGTGCTCGGTGACCCGCCCTTCGACAGCCCTACCCCTCGTCGTTTGCCATCTTGTGAGCCGCGTAGAACAGCGGGACGAGTAAGGCTCCGGCGAACCCGAGTCCGAGCGCGAGCGCGCCGAGGTCACTCGCGGTGAGGTCGCGGCCGTCGCCGCTGCCGTTCGAGCCGCTGTCTCCCCCGTCGGAGCCGTCACCGCTTCCGCCGTCGCTGCCGCCGTCGGAACCGTCAGAGCCGCCATCGCCTCCACCGCCGCTGCCGCCCCCGTCGCTCCCTCCACCGGGAGTCACGAGGTCGTCGTCGACGGAACCGATCGCGATCGCACCCTTCATTCCGACCGCCTCGTGGGGCACGCAGAGGTAGTTGAAGGTGTCTCCCTCCGAGACGTCCTCGAAGGTGTGCTCGAACGTGTACCCCGCTTCGTTGACCGTCTCGCCGCTGTCGAACGTCTCGTCGTTCGCGACGACGTTGTGCGCGCCGCCCTCGCCGGACCACTCCCAGACGACGGTCGTACCCGGGTCGATCAGGATGGCTGCCGGGCCGAACACGAGGCCGTTGCCCGCGCCCACCGTCACGGTCACCTCGTCTTGCCCCGTGTAGTCGTGCGTCCCGTCGTAGTTCGGAACGTCGTCCAGCCAGCCGTCGTATTGGGCCGTCGCGCTCCCGGTGCCGGCTGCGAGACCGGTCGCGACGGCAGCACCGGCCGCACCGGCTCGAAACAGGCCACGGCGACTCATCGTCGTGTCGTCGTCGATAGCGTTCATACACTCATATCCAGTCGTGTACGTATGTAACTTCCCGATGTGCTCCCGTGCGGATCGCGGAGCGATCACTGAAACGTAGATAGACGAGACCGCAGACGTGGAGACCGCACTTTCCGGAGCAGTTCATCCCGTCAGCCGTCAGCCTGCGTCAGTCGTCACCCTGCGTCAGTCGTCGGCGGGCGTCAGGTCGGACGTGACATCGCCGATCGACCGATCGGTCGCTTCACCCTCGACGTCGTACGGGTACTCGCCGGTGACACAGCCGAGACAGAGGTCTGCGCGGCTCTCGCCGAGCGCGTCTGCGACGGCGTCGACCGAGAGGTACGACAGCGAGTCGGCACCGACCGCGTCGCGGATCTCCTCGGTCGAGGCGTCCGCGGCGATCAGCTCGTCGCGCGTCGCCATGTCGATCCCGAAGTAGCAGGGCGCGACGATCGCCGGTGCGCCGATCCGCAGATGGACCTCCTCGGCTCCCGCCTCGCGGACGAGATCGACGAGCTGCGTCGAGGTCGTCCCGCGAACGATCGAGTCGTCGATGATGGTGACGGACTTCCCCTCGACGGTCGATTTGATCGGGTTGAGCTTCAGCCGCACCGCGCGCTCGCGCTCGTCCTGCGTCGGCATGATGAACGTCCGGCCGACGTAGCGGTTCTTCATCAGCCCCTCCGCGAACTCGATGCCGCCGTCACCCTCGGGCCGGGGATCGCCGTCGGCCGTGGTCTCGCCCGCGGCGTCGGCGTAGCCGGAGGCGAACGCGCGCCCGGAGTCGGGCACCGGCATCACCACGTCGGACTCGACGCCGGACTCCTCCCAGAGCTTCCGCCCGAGCTTCCGGCGGACCTCGTACACGAGGTTCTCGTCTATCACCGAGTCCGGCCGCGCGAAGTAGACGTGTTCGAAGAAGCAGTGCGCGGTCGACTCGCGCTCGACGAGCTGATACGTGTCGTATCCGCTTCCGTCGGGTTCCAACACGACGAGTTCACCGGGGCGAACGTCTCGGATCAGCTCGCCGTCGAGGGTGTCGATAGCGGCGGACTCGCTCGCGAGCACGTACCCGTCGTCGAGTTCGCCGAGACACAGCGGCCGGTTCCCGAGGGGGTCGCGCACGCCGAGGACGGTGTCGTCGTGCGTGATCGCGAGCGAGTACGAGCCGTGGATCCGGTTCATCGTGTGCTTGACCGCGCGCACGAGGTCCTCCTCTAAGAGGTTGCGCGCGAGGTCGTGGGCGATCACCTCGGTGTCGCCGTCTGAGGTGAACGCGTGGCCGGCGGCCGCCAACTCCTCGCGGACCTCGTCGGCGTTCACGAGGTTCCCGTTGTGCGAGAGCCCGAGCGACCCCGACTTGAACGAGACGGAGAAGGGCTGTGCACAGCTCTTGTCGAGGCTGCCGGCGGTCGGGTATCGCACGTGGCCGATTCCCGTTCCACCGGAGAGCGACGCCAGGTCGCCCTCGTCGAAGGCGTCGCCGACGAGCCCCCGCTCGACGTGGCTGTGCTGCTGGAACCCGTCGTGCGTGACGATCCCGGCCGACTCCTGGCCGCGGTGTTGGAGCGCGTACAGCGCGTAGTACAGCGGCCGCGCGGCCTCTCGGTCCGCGAGCGAGACGCCGACGACGCCGCACTTCTCTCGCGGCTCGTCGGAGGTGTAGTCCCCACCGGCGTTCATACACGCACTCGTGGGTCGGGAGTCGATAAAAACCCTCGTGTTCGTGGCGTCCCCGGCCCAATCTACGGGCGACAATATCCAACTTCGTGGATCGATCTCGTGACCACGGCGGATCGCCACCGCGGTCGAGTCAGTCGTCGCCGACGAGCTCGTCAAGCCGATCGAAGTACGCCTCTCGCGGCACCTGATAGGCGTCTCGGTAGTTCACATCGCCGTCGGCGAACCGGGTCGCGATCTCGACCGCGGCGTCCGCTCCCGCCTCGCGGGTCTCGCGGGTCTCTGTGGCCAGTTCGATCTCGGGTTCGGCGAAGAGCACGACGTGCCACTCGTCGGTCGCGTACTGCCCCGAGCCGGGCCGGGCCGTCCGGGCGCCGTTCGTCAGGTAGATCGTCGGGAGACACTCGGCCGGGAGGTCGTCGCCGCCGAACACGTCGGGTCGGTACACGAGGATGGCCCGACCGCTCGGCTCTTCGTTCCACACCCGCCAGCCGTCGGGCAGCGCCGCGAAGCTCATGCCCCTGTTCGGTCGCGGAGGCTTGAAAGGGTCGCGCTCGTGCGCCGGCACGCAGTGAGCGTCACCGCGTCCGGCGTTACTCGACGATGTCGGACCCGCCCGGCGGCAGGAACTCCTGTAGCTGGTCCGCGCTCGCCACCTTCCGCACGAACGACTGGTCCGCGAACCGGTCTTTCAGCCGGCGGTAGACCATCATCGCCGCGTCGTTTTGGGCGTACATCCCCGGCTCCAGCGTGACGTGCGACGCCGCCCGCTCGGTGATCGCCGACGGCGGCCCGCCGATGGCGCGGGTGACCGGCTCGCACTGGACGCCGACGGCGACCCGGCAGGGCACGTCCTCGAAGTACGTTCGGTCACCGCGGATCACGAAGCTCCCCTTCTCGATGTATTCGCCGCTCTCCGGCGTCTTCGACACCTGATCCGGCTCGACCATGTAGGCGTCGCCCGCGCCGCGACCGTCCTTCCAGTCCGAGGAGTACGACACCGCGAACTGGGCGGCCTCCCGCAGGGTCTCCTCCGAGAAGTCGACCGGGTCCGCGGACTCCGAGGGCCCGGCCGCCTTCAGCAGCGTCACCGGCCCCCCGTGCGCCTGCGTGTGGAAGAAGCGGTCGTGGTTGCCCATGTACTTTTTCACCAGCTCCTCGTTCTGGTCGGCGTTGCGCCCGCCGATGACGAGGTATCCCGTCGAGGTGTGGAACCACCGGAACCGCTCGTACCAGTCGTCGGGACTCCGGATCGGGATCGACGAGCGCGAGAGCCAGTCGGTCTCGTACGTCTCGCCGTCGTCGCCATCGGACTCCGCGTCGCCGGCGTCGTCTTTCGCCTCGCTTTCCTCCCACTCCGCCTTCCGCCGCTTGACGGCCTCCAGTTCCTCCCGGGTCGACTCGATGGCCTCCATCGCGCCCTCTTTTTTCCCCTCGATCCGCTTCGCCTCCCGATACAGCTGATCTGCGTTGACCTCGACGCCCGCGTCCGCGTCGAGTTCGATCTCGGTCGCCGCCCCGTCGTCGCCGTCGAGTTCGACCGTCACGGTCCCGTCGCCTCCGTCGACGCCGACGACGGCCTCCGCGGCGGGAATCCCGCGCTCCGCGCCGGCGGCGAGGGTATCCGCGATCTCGTCCCACGGCACGTCGTCCGCGCGCGCGTCCCGAACGGTCGAGAGAACCTCGTCGACGAGGTCGTAGTTGGCGTAGAGGAGTTCGGCGCGCTCGCGCTCGCGTTCGGCCTGTTCTTCGAACCCCTCGATCGCCCCCTCCTGCTGTTCGATGATCCGCTCCTGTTTCGCGATCTCTTCTTCGAAGTCCGGGCGCGACGGGCTCGCGTCCGCGGGGGCGGCGTCGTCGCCGGTCTCGCCCTGCCGTTCGAGCCGGTAGAAGTATTCGTCGACCGCGGCGTTAAACGAGTCGAAGCCGACGCTCGGAAGCCCCTCGTGTTCCGCGAGCGGGAACGGCGTGACGTCGACCACGCGGGTTTCGGGATCGCCGTCGTCGCTCGAACCGTCCTCAAGCACTTCCTCGTACACGCGCGGATCGACGTCTCCGGAGCGGAGTCGGTCTGCGAGGTCCGCGAGCGCGTCGTGGAGCGCGCGGAGCTGATCGGCGGTCACCTCGCCGATCGGCGTCTCCTTGTCGATACCGGCGCGGGTGCACACCTCCTCGGCGTACAGGCCGCCGAGGTTGAGCTGCGTCGCCAGCGTCCGCACCACGTCGCTGTCCGACTCGCGCATGTGCCGTTCGAACCCGCCGAAGCTCACGTCGAGCGGGTTCAACCGCGAGGCCGGGTACTCGTACTGCGTGCCGGGCGCGACCGTCCGCGATTTGAGTCGGACCGTCTCCAGCGCCCCGACGACCGCGCCGGTCTCGTCGAGCGCGGCGACGTTGCCCTGACCGAACAGCTCGGCGACGAGAGTCGTGTTCTCGTCGTCGCGCTCGAACTCGAAGGTGAGGATGCGGTCGAACTCGTACTGCTCGACGCCGACGAAATCGGCACCTGACAGCCGGTTGCGGAGCATCTTCGCGAAGTTCGGCGGGCGGCCCGGGGCGTCCGCGACGTGGTCGGCGTCCGCCACGTGCGCGCGTTTCACGTCGCCCACTTCGATCATGAGTTCGACCCGACCGCGGTCGAAGTCGCGGAGCTTCAAGCGAACGAGGTCGTCGTCGTAGCGGTACGCCTTGTCGACCTTCGCGCCCTCGTACCGGTTGAGTTCGGTGACGAGCGCGCGGAGGTCGATGCTCGACAGCTCCCGCTTCGGGTCCATACGCGTCGAACAGGCGGACCGGAAAAAGACGTGTCGTTGTTGGGACGCGCGGCTGTTCGGAACGCGCCGGCAGACAAGACAGTATTGAGGCTGGCCGTCTCAATGTATACGATTCTCGAACTGCTTCGACGAGGCTACGGGCGAAGCATCTCCTTCAGTATTTTCGTCGATTTCATACCTAACTCTCGTTACGGTTGACACCGTATTTTTGCTCAACGAGGTCCATCGACCGAGATACCTTCGAGAAGACGAGTGAGGACGAACTCGAGGAGCTTTCCATCCCGGATCAGGTCATCGGATTTCTCGCCGCCAACGATGATCGCGCGTTCAAGGCCCGCGAGATCTCCTCTCAGATCGGTCTCGATGAGGGCGCGGTCAGCACCGCGCTCTCGAGACTGAAGGACCGCGATCTCGTCGAACACAAAGCGACGTACTGGGCGATAACCGACGACACAGAGCGGCTCGACGGATACAGTGGGTACGAACGAGCGACCGCCCTGTTCAACCAGCGACTCGGTACAGAGGACAAGGAGTCCTGGCGCGAACACGCACCCGAGGAACCGCATCCGAGCGTCGAGGACGAACAGTGACAGACGAAGAGGGGCCGATTTTCGAGCGTGGCGACGTCGTCTACGGAGATGATCCGTTGAAAGGCGAGGAAGACGCTCCCCCCTGGCTCATTCTCTCGAACCACGAAGGTCGTCCATTCCACGGCGAGCAGTATATCGCGCTCACGTTGAGTCGAAATCTTGGATGGACATCCTGATCGACATTCCTGGTGGGAGTTGGCTTCGTGGTGGGACCCCAGACGTGAGCCGGATTGTTCCGTGGGGAGTCCAATCGATCGACCACGAGGACATCGACTTCTGGCAAGGTGGCCTTGACAGCGATCTCGTCGACGAGGCGGTTGCTGCGCTCGTCGAAGAACTACACTAGTGAGATCCGTTGGAATTCTTTGGGACGTGCCTCTTCAGGACAGTAGATTTTATATCGCGATATGTACTATACGTGTGCGGTCGAGATCGGTTCGCGTCGTCGTGCGGCACAGATTTGTCGCGAACTCCGCAACGGTTACCCCGCGCGCACCCGCACGGTCGGCCATGACCGACTCCGACTGGGGCGACTGGCTGCCGCGAGCGGTGGACGCGGCCGACCCCGACACCGTGGCGCTGTGGTACCTGGGCTGTAACGGGTTCGCGATCAAGGGACGCGACGGGACCGTCCTCTGGATCGATCCGTACGTCGGAACCGGCGACCCGCCGCGAACCGTGCGGATGATCCCGGTCCCGTTCGACCCCGCAGACGTCGACTCCGCGGACGCGGTGCTGGCTACTCACGAACACACAGACCACGTCCACGGGCCGTCGCAAGCGCCGATCCTCGCGGCCACCGACGCGGACTTCATCGCGCCCGACGACTCGATCGCGATCGCCCGCGAGGAGGAGTGGACGGACGAGTGGGACGTCGACGAAGGGGCATTCACCGAAGTCACCGAGGGCGACGAGGTTCGGATCGGCGAGTTCACCGTTCACGTCGTCGAGACGCAAGACGGGGACGCGACGCATCCGGTCGGCTACGTGATCGAACACGCCGCCGGGACCCTGTTTCACGCCGGCGACAGCAAGCCGTCCGACTCGTTTCCCGATCTCGCAGAGCGGTTCGACATCGACCTCGGCATCCTCGCGTTCGGGTCGGTCGGAGCCGTACCGGACAAGGAGACCGGCGAACCGGTCCGCACGAAGTGGTACAGCGACGAGAACCAGATCGCGGCGGCGGCGAACGACCTCGAACTGGATCGGCTCGTTCCGACACACTGGGACATGTGGAAGGGGCTCACCGCCGACCCGACGGCGCTTCACGAGCACGTTCGGAGCTTCGAGAACCCGAACCAGCTCGAGATCGTCGAGATCGGCGACAGGATCGATCTGTGAGGCGAACGGTCGTCGCTCGGTGCCCGGATCTCGGCCGCGCCGTTATCACGACCGACACCCGGCCCGTGGAATTTAAGCCCCTGCTCCGGGACGGAGTCGTATGAGCGAACGGACGGACGGCGGGACGACCGTCGACGAAGACGGCGTCCGCGTCGAGAAGTCTTTCACCGAGGACGCGTTCCCCGTGCCGGCGGTGAGGTACGACCTCTCCTCCGACCGCGAGGACGCCGTACGAGTGCGCATCGTCGATCAGATACCGGAGTCGTTCCCGATGGACCGGATCGGGTTCCATCCCGACTACGAGAGCGACAACTGGACGGCGTACAAAGACCACCGCGTCGAGTTCGAGCGCGTGCTGGAGTCGGGCGAGGCGGTCGAGACGGTGTTCGGAATCCGAGACGAGGACCCCGACCTCGACGGGTTCCTAGAGGCGCCGGTGATCGAACACGTCCCCGTCGGCGAGGAGATAGAGGACGTGCTCGGCGCGGGCGACGCCGACGCCGTGAGGGAAGTTCTGGCCGGCGACCGGACGACGTTGCCCGGGATGGAAGAGACGGTCGAGAGCGCACCGGAGGCGGTCGACGCCGGCGACGCGGCACCCGCGGAAGACGACGACGCGTCGGAGCCGCTCGGCGCAGAGGGAGCGGACGCAGCCGACGCGGTTGACGCGGCCGGCGCGACAGACGCAGAGACCGAGCCCGAGGCGACCGGTCGCGAGTCCGAAGAGCCAGCGGAGCGAGACGCGCCCGCGCCGCGAACGGTCGGCGACGGCCGCAAGGCTGCGGTCACGCCTCGCGACGACGCCGACAGCGGGGTTCCGGACGAATCGGCGGAGACGACCGCGGCGGACGAGGAACGCGAACCTGACGGGGAGCCGGACCGCGACGACGGGCCCGAACCGGGCGACGAACCGGGTCTCACCGACGCGCCCGAACCGGACGACGGAGCGGCGACACCGGACGAACACCGACCGGCTGCGGGCGTCGAGGACGGCGTCGCCGCCGCGCTCGCCGCGGAGATCCGGTCGGGCGAGGCCGACCCCGAGGACATCCGGACGATAGAGGCCGAACTCGACGGCGGCGTACCGCGCAGCGTCGACGTTCGCATCGGCCGGCTGCAGTCGAGCGTCGCCGACATCGAGGCGTACGCCGACGCGCTCGCGGAGTTCATCGACGGCGAGGGGACCGCCCGCGAGATACTCGAAGACCTGAACGACCAGATCGACGCGGTGGAGTCGACGGTTTCGACGCTCGACGACCGGGCGGACGACGCCGAGGCCGCCCGGGCCGAACTGCGCGACGACGTCTCTCGCGTCGACGAAGCGGTCGACGACGTGGCGGACGACGTCTCCGAGGTCGACGGCCGCGTCGACGGGGTCGAGTCGTCCGTCGAATCCGTCGAGGCGTCCGTCGACTCCGTCGAAGCGTCGGTCGAGGCTGCGACGACTGACATCGCTCGGATCGACGAGGAAACGGACGGGATCGCAGAGGACGTGGCCGGACTCACCGACGACGTGGAGGCGGTGTCCGACGGGCTCGACGCCGTCGAATCCGACTTGGGCGCCACGGACGGCCGGGTCGACGACGTCGAATCGCGGCTCGGCCGGTTCGACGAGGAGTTCGACGACCTGTGGGACGACCTCGCCGAGGTCGACACGCGGCTGACCGAGGTCGAGGACCGGCTCGGCGACGACCTCGACGACATCGAGGCCGAACTCGACGAGATAGACGACCACCTCGAAGAGCTCGAAGCGTTCAGAAAGCGGCTCAACGAAGCGTTCGGTCCGTAGACCGAGGGAGAGGCAGACGGACCGAGAGTCGGCGGACTCGGGCCGCACAACCGTCGGAGACAAAACGCAATCCGTTTTACCCGCGGCGACGCACTTCCGGCAATGAGCGACCCGGTTCCGGTCGCCGTTCCTCGGAAGGGGCGACCGCTCGAAGCGGTCCTCGAACGGATCGCCCACGTGGGGGACGACGATCGGCTCGACCGCCTCGCGGACCGCGTCAGCAACACGCTCCGGTACGAGAAGTCGATCACGAAGGGACGGACCGACGCCGACGACGGGCCGTACGAGCGGCTGGCAGACTACTCGCATCCCGGCGAGCCGAACAGCCCCGAGTTCACGCTGATGCGCGACGACCGCGACGGGAAGCCGCGCCGGATCGTCTTCGACGCGGCGACGGTCGACCTCGGAGGCGTTCGGCTGAAACTCGTCGGTCGCGAGGAGCCGTTCCGCGCCCTCCGGACGCACGAGTTCGCGCTGGGATTCGACTCCGCGGACCTCGTCTTAGAGGAGGTCGTCGGGATCGAGCCCGACGGATTGGGAACCATCGCCGACGTCAACCAGCGGATCGACCCGGTGGACACCGACGTCCGCGTCGTCAACGGCCTCGGAGACACGGTGTATCACACCCTCATGGGACAGCCGTCGGAACTCGACCTCGGAACCGATCTCGATCGCGAGTTCCTCGCGTCGTACACCGGACCCCTCTGCATCTCGCCGCGGTACGAGCGGCTGGTCACGGCCGTCCTGGGAACCGACGCGCTGGAGGGAGTCGAGTTCGTGTATCCCGCTGCCGACGAAGAGGAGGAAGCGGCCGTCGCGCGGACGGGACTCGGCGTGTACCTCACGGTGACGGGGTCGACCGCCCGCGACCACGGCCTCGTCGTCGGCGAGCACCTCTTCCCCAGCGAGACGGTGCTGATGCGGAACACCGCCGAAAGCGACGCCGGAGTCGACCGCGCAGCAGAGGTCGTCGCCGTCGACGAGGCCGCGTCGGACATCCGAGTCTGAGCGCGTCGGTCAGCGGGTCGTCGAAGGGTCAGACGACTCTCTACCCAGTTCGTCGACGAGGAATCGCCGCGCCGCCGCGGTGGTCAACGGCATCTCGTCGGCGTCGAGAATCCCCTCGAATAATCGCACGGGTGCGGGCGGTCGAAGGCCGTTCTCCCGCAACAGGCAGACGTCCGTCAAGACCGCTCTCGCGGGGCCGTCTGCCGCTATCGATCCCGTCTGTCCCACGACTATCACGCGGTCGGCGAGTTCGGCGGCGAGGTCAAGCGACGGCGTGAACACCATCACGGTCCCCTCGTGGTCTCCCACCAGTTCGCGGACGCGTTCGCGATAGTGAGCGTCAACGGCTCCAAACGGCTCGTCGAGGAGGAGCACGTCCGGGTCGAAGGCGAGGACGCTCGCCACCGCGGCCCGCTGTTTTTCGCCCCCTGAGAGCCGAAACGGCGGCCGGTCAAGCAGGTCCGTCAGTCCGAGTTCCGCCGCGAGCCGGGCGATCCGCTCGTCCGCCGCCCGCCGCGACGTTCCGAGCTGTGCCGGTCCATATTCGAGGTCTTCGCGAACGGTCGCGTTGAACAGGTAGTCGTCCGGGTCCTGCAACAGCACGCCGAGTCGGTCCCTGACGCGTTCGGCGTCCGTCGTCTGACCGAAGTACCGAACCGTCCCCGCCGACGGATCGACCAGCCCGCCGAGAGCGAGCTGTAACGTGCTCTTTCCCGACCCGTTCGCGCCGACGACCGCGACTCGTTCGCCGCGGTCGATCGAGAGCGTCGCGTCGCGGAGCGCCGTGGTTCCGTCCGGGTACTCGTATGTCAGCGCCCGCGCGTCGATCACGGGATCCATCGGATCACCCCCGCGGTGACGACCGCTGCGGCCGAACAGAGGGCGAGCGCGTAGTCGTACCGATCGGCGGCCTGCCGGCGACCGTACGGCGACGGAGGGCGAGCACCGCCGCGGGCTCGCATCGCGCGGCCGACCCGTTCGCCGCGGTCGAGCGTTCGAAGCAGGAACGTCCCCGCGATCCGCCTCGCGTCGCGCCAGCCGCCGGAGAGCCCTCGCCCGGTCGTTCGACTGTTTCGAGCGAGGACCAGCCGCTGCAGTTCGTCGAAGAACAGGAACAGATACCGGTAGGTGACAGCGATCACCCACACGAGCGCCACCGGAACCCGAAGCTCACGCATCGCGGCGACCACGGACGAAAACGGCGTCGTCAACACGACGAGAGACAGGAGCGCGACACCGACGCCGACGCGGAGCGTGAACGAGACGACGTACGCGACGCCGGCGTCGGTGATCGCGACGCCGGCCACGTCGATCAGTGCGTCCCCGGGGATCAACGCCGCTTGCGGGAGAACGACGAACGCTGACACGAGCGGGACTGCAGCGGACCGAGCGAAGAGGCGCCGGAGCGGAACCGCAGACGTCCTCGCTAACACGACCGTCACGACGCCGAACGCGAGCGTCACCGCGGCCGTCCGTGTGATCATCACCGCCAGCGCGAGACCG
Source organism: Halorubrum salinum (assembly GCF_024494575.1). GTDB lineage: Archaea > Halobacteriota > Halobacteria > Halobacteriales > Haloferacaceae > Halorubrum > Halorubrum salinum. The sequence goes on along the minus strand of NZ_JANHDO010000003.1, from coordinate 170,185 downwards.
GCGAGCGAACACAGCGACACACGCGGGTCGCGCCGCTGGAGGAACCCGTCGCTCGCGGCGACCCGTTCGGCCGCGAAGACCGCCCGGAGCGCTCCCGCGATCGACGCGACGGATCGACCGAAGACGCCGGTCACCGTTCGACCAGCTTCCCGGCACAGAGCGCGAACACGAGCGTGAGCGTCGTCCCGACGACCGCCGACACGAGCGTTCCCGCCGGCGCGCCGAGACCGGGCACCGAGTAGTCAGGAAACGGTCCGGAGATGAGAGGGCTCGCTTCGTCGGCCGCGCCGGTGGCCTCCGCGGCGTTTTCGAGCGGCTCGGCGTACCCGACGACGCCCGACGCCCAGCCGAAGGCGGGCGCGAGGACGACGAGAAGGAGGAGCAAGAGGAGCGCCCGTCGTCCCCACGAGTTCCGGGTGAGCGCTTTCACAGGCCCACCTCGGGCGAGAGCCCCTCGTCGGCGGTCCGTCCGAGAACGAGGTCCGGTCGAGCGTCCGCGACGTAGCCGTACACGGCGGCCGTGATCGCTCCCTCGATCGTCCCCAAGAGCGCGTGTCCGCCCACCATGATCGGCACGGTCACGCCGAGTTCGTACGCGAACGCCGAGGAGGCACCGACCCCCGCGCCGACCGCGAGCGCGCTCGCAGTGACCGCCACCCAGCCCGCGACGAAGGCGGCACCCGTCTCGTGAACGCCCCTCAGCCCGCGGAAGACCGCGTAGCCGACGAGCACGTCGACGACGGCCATCGCGAAGAGGTTCGCGCCGAGGGCGATGATCCCCCCGTCGCCGAACACGAGGGCTTGGATCGTCACGACGGCGGTCATCGCGAGGACGCCGAGGGAGGGACCGAGGAGGATTCCGGCGAACGCGCCGCCGACGAAGTGGGCGCTCGTGCCGCCCGGAATCGGCCAGTTCAACATCTGCGCGGCGAACAGTCCCGCGGCGACGACGCCGAGGAGCGGCGTCCGCTCGTCACCGAGCTCGCGACGGGCACGCCTCACGGCGATGCCGATGGCGATGCCGGAACCGACCCAGAAGAGACCCGCGACCAGCGGATCGAGGAAGCCGTCCGGGATATGCATGCGTACGTCCACCCAGATCCAACGCGGTGATAATACTTTTCCTCTTAATCGTAATACTATATGAGGATGTCCAGCCGAGATACACACGGCCACTTCGACGAATGATCGATTCGTCGCGGTCGAGATAACGAGCACCGGCACCGCGGTTATATTACCTGACCGACGGAACACAACGCTGTCATGGGCGAAGACGTCGATCGGATGAGCGTCACGCTGCCGCCGAGCCTCCTCGCGGAACTCGACGCAGTCGTCGACACCGGCGAGTATGACAGCCGATCGGAAGCGACGAGAGACGCACTACGAGCGTTCGTCACGGAGTTCAATCGACAGAGGGACCTCACCGGGAGCCGCCGCGGCACGGTGGTCGTACTCTACGATCACCACCACGGCGGGGTGACGGACGAGATGACCGAACTCCAACACGATTTCACGGAGACGATCATCGCCGTGCACCACGTCCACCTCAGCGGCGACCTCTGTCTTGAGTCTATCGCGGTCGACGGAACGGGCGAGCGGATCGAGGAGCTTCTGTCCAGAATCCGCCCGCTGAAGGGCGTTCATCGAGTCGCGCTCACCGTGGTCGACGCCGATTAAATATTGGTAGACACGACCGACCTCCGCCCCAGTCGGACTCAACCGTCAACGGCTGGCGGCCTTGGTGTCCGAGTTCGTATAGCGGTATAAGATATACGTGGTGTGTGTCACAGATGATTCGGGAGGAATATAACTGAGCTGCTGATCTAAAGCCTACGTGCTCTACGACTGTCAGCGGTTCCGCCGTTCGACGCTCTCTGTTGTACCTCTCGATTTTATATAGTGCTTTGATCTGTTACGCGTTCGGACAAGTTGAATCGGCCGAGACCGTCGAGACACGGTAGTCCAGACGGGTTCCGAATCACAGCCAGTCGGAAGCTATCGGCCTAGAGATTCGTAGAGCTATCCGTCGTCGAAATCGACAGAGTGACCGCGTGCGTGGGGGGGGGACGGCATGCTATCTTCGACATCGATATCGATGCCGAGCGCTACAACGCGCGCACTTACCCGCTCTTTCCACGAGTTGACTTCCGCATCGTTTACTTCGATCGTGTCTTCGCTCGACGAGCTTCTATGTGTCGTGAAAGCGAGACTAGCTTGAACTGCTCAGATCGCTTGAATAGAGATGGATTACCGAGAATGCAACGTGCTCCGCCGGTCGGAACAGCATCTACGCCTCTACCGATGGCGGCGATCGTATCGGTTCCACCAGGTATGATAGTCCGTCGGCTACGGTGCCACCGCTTGCGAGCAACACCATGCACGACGTCTGACACGCGCTACCCCGTCGGAGATCCCTGTCGCTCGATGATCCACGTGAAAACCGAGATCGCCTCCACTGAGAAGTCGCCTTGTGAAACCGACACACGAAACGCGAGAGCGGTGCAGTAGAGCGACTAAAGAATATCTTGTATTCTAGGTACATTTATCTATACTTGTGTGCCTAGAATATCGCATAATTGTATTCACCCACCGTTTAGACGGGACTATATCTAAAGATAAACTTACTTATCCGCGATTGTGGGATAGCTTAAAGTCGCCGGCGCAAAAACGGACTGTCGAGATGAGCGACGACCGCCGCTCGGTGAAAACCTACGTGCCTGCCGAGCAGAAAGACCGATGGCAGGCCCACGCGGACGAACTGGGAATGTCACAAAGCGAGTTCGTCAGGACGATGGTACAGGCCGGCAGACGGGGATTTTCGCTATCAGAGCCGTCAAACACGTCGGAGGCCACTTCTGCGGACGAAACCCCTGGGAGTCACGACCTCGAAACACAGGTGGAACGGGTTCTTGCTGACGGACCGCAGTCGTGGGACGAACTGGTCGAGGCGTTGCTCGGCGATTTCGAAGATCAACTGGAAGACGCACTCAACGCGCTCCAAGATCGGAACCGCGTCAGATACAACGGCCGGCGAGGGGGGTACGCGCTCGCCGATGAGTAGCACGCGCGCGCCCGCCGACATCGGCGATCCGATCGAGTACTTCATCGAGGACCTGACCTACCACGGGAAGACCTCCCGGACGCGAGAGTCGTACGAGCGCGTGCTCCGGCGATTCGAGTCGTTTCTCGACGAGACGTCCACCCCCGAGACGGCCACGCACCGCGACTGTATGGCGTTCATTCACTCGCTCCGAGGTGAACTCGCCGACAGCACGGTAGCGACGTACGCGGCGTATCTGCACCGATTCTACGGGTATATGACCGAGGTCGGCGCGTTCGACGGCAATCCGATGACGCTTGTCGTCGAAGAGATGGACGAAACGATCGACACGGACCCGGCCCGCCGGGACATTTCGATTCCCGCGATGCGAACGTTCGTCTCCGGCATCACCCATCCGCTTCACCGCGCTCTCGTCGTGACGCTCTTGAAGACCGGGATGCGGGTCGGTGAGTGTTGTAACCTCGATCTCCGTGACGTCACAGTCACTGACGAGGAGCTGGACGAGACGTACGATCTCGGAACCAGACCGGTGCTCGGAGATCGACCGAATTCGGTGTATGTGACGCCTGATGCGACCGTCGGAGAGGAGCTGAACGGCGAGATCCGCTCGGCGTCGAACAAGCGGAAGCGCAGCACCGTGATCCCCGTAGACGACGAGTTGGCGCAGGCCCTCAAATCGTGGCTCGCTATCCGGCCCGACTGCCCTTCGTCGGCCGATCCGCTCTTCGTCGGCACCGCCGAGGGGTGGGGATCGCGACTCGACCCCCAAGCAGTGCGGCACATCGTCGAGCGATACGCCCGAGAAGCGGGGTGGTACCGAACCGGCGGCGGTGCCACGGAAAACGTCACACCGCATTACTTTCGGCACTTCTTCACCACGCATCTCCGGGACCGAACCGGTGACCGCGGGGTCGTCAAGTACCTCCGCGGCGACGTCGCCGACGACGTGATAGACACGTACACGCACGATTGGGGGAACCAAGTTCGTGAGACGTACGAGGCGAATATGTATTCAGTATTCGAGTGACTCTCGTACGGTGACTGTGGTCCAAACGAGAGGACAAAACTGGTCAGTGCGGATCAAATAAATTGTATATCGCTATATCAAGTTTGGCGGGCCGTACCGGATTCAGTCACCCATAGTCCCACCGCACCGGAAGTGGCGACCGCAAGTACGGCCGCGAGCAGTCCGAAGGCGACCCGGAAACTCGACGCGTCGACGACGAGTCCGACGACGCTCGGAGCGAGAGCGGTCACGCCCATCAGAAGCGACCGAAAGATACCGAGTCCCCCGCCGGTGAGCCGGTCGGGTAGCAGTTCCATCAGATACGCGCCGCGGACGGGGTTGAAGCCGTGGGCACCCAGACCGAAGAGAGCGATCAGCATGCAGAGCGCGATCAGGCCCGCGTCGGGAACGAACACGATCCCTAACAGAGCGGCCGAAGCGAGGGCGGCCGTGACGACGAGCACCGGAAACCGACCGACTCGGTCGGAGAGGTCGCCGGCGACGAGCTGGACGAACGCCATCCAGAAGAACAGCGAGTACAGGAGGCTCGCAGTCGTCGTCGACAGGCCCGACACCCGAGAGAGGTAGAGGGGGAGAAACGCCAACAGCCCGTTGTTCGCGAAGGCCACACCGATGGAGACGCACACGAACGCGCCGAAGCGCACGTCCCGGAGGAGTTCGAGGTACGCGCCGATTCCCGGATTCGCTCCGGCTGGCCGGGAGCGTTCGCGCCTGTCGTCGGGAAGTCTTCCGCGGAATCGGAGCCCGAATGTCACTGCGAGCGCGAGCGCCGCGAGGGCGGTGCTCAGGAACACCGCCCGCCAGTCGGCACCGGGCAGCACGTCGAGCGCCCGCGCGAGAACGGGTGGCGCGGACAGAAACACCACGACCGCAGTCGGCGCGGCCACGCCGCCGAAGGTACCGAGCGTGTCGTGTATGCCGAGGGCACGGCCCGTCCGCTCGGGGTACGTCCGGGCGATGAGTCGAACGGCGACGGTCTTGTGCACGCCCGTACCGGCACCGATGACGAGCATCGCCGCCACGAGCACCGGAAACGGCGAATCAACGACCAGGGCCAACGCGCCGACACCGGCGACGGTCACGCCGAGGGTGACGATTCTGACCGACCCGATCCAGTCTGCCACCACGCCGCTGGGAAACTGCATGAGCGCGTACACGATCATGAACCCGGTGAACGCGCTTCCGACGGTGGCGTTGCTGATCCCGTACGTCGCCTGCAGAGGTCCGAAAAGCGGCGGAAACGCGTACCGCACGAACTTCGCGAGAAACCAGATGAGGGAGACGAGCACGAGAACGTCGTAGTCGGCGAGTCGTCCCTTCGTCACTCGTTCCATTGATACTGTGAGAATAGGTCGCGGGGCGATATCGGTTTCGGACGCCCGCCCGCTCCGCTGTCCTTTCGGGACGCTCCCCCGCAGTACGCGCGACCGGTCGTCGGGCGGTGGGTGCCGGCGGCGAGCTACGACGACGAGACGGAGCGCTCTCGGAGCGTGTCGATCTCGCGTTCGAGCGCGTCGGTCTCGGCGACGCCCACGAACCGGGCGTCGACGGTTCCTTCCAGCGTGAACAGCGTCGTCGGCCCACCGACGACGTCGTACTCGGCGTCGAGCAGCGTCGCACAGTCGGGACCGTACACCGACAGCGCGAGCACGCCGTCCGGGGGATCCGCGCCGAACACCTCGCTCAGATTCGGCCGGATCGCCTCGCACGGCCGACAGTCCTGACGCCAGACGTAGACGACACATCGGTCACACAGGTCGACGAGCCGAACGGCGTCCTCGCCGTGAACCGGGACGAACCCCTTCGGGGCCCCCGACGCAGGCGGCTGGCCGGGGTTCGACGACGTGAGGAGCACCGCCGTGACGAGCGCCTGCGTCGACGAGACGCTCGGATGCCGCTCGCGCAGGGTCGCGTAGGCCGCGAGCAGTTCGGGATCGGCGTCGGCGGGCAGGGCGTCAGGCGGGTCCGGGAGGTCCGCGAGCGCGTCGTCGCCGCCGCCCTCTGCGATCGCCGTGGTGCGGTCCGACACGGTCTCGCGAAACTCCTCGCTCGGAGCGAGCCCGGACGGCGTCGCCTCGAATACGCCTGATGTCAGCAGTTCGTCGACGGTGTCGGTTGTAGTCGTCATCGTGTGATTGGATCGGTGTTCGAGGGTTGCAGACTCGATTCTCCGGACATCTCAGGGGTCTAAGCCGAGTTCGTCGATGCAGGGGAACTGTTCCGCCGAGGGGACCTCGCCCTGGGGCCAGAGGGGATCGAGGTCTGCGTCCGGCGGGTAGTGAAGGTTGCCGTCGCCGTCCCATCCCCATCCCTCCTCTTCGAGCATCGCGCGGGCCGCCTCGACGTCGCCGCCCGAATCGGGGTGCTCGTACAGCATGTCCTCGGGCGGGAACCGCGGGTGGTTCTCCGAGATGTACGTCGGGAACATGTCCGGTTCGACGCGGTTGTCGAACGCGGTGTTCACGAGCAGGTCCCGGTTGACCGACGCGCCGACGGCCTTGCGGAACTCCGTGAACTTGCAGGGCGCGGTGTGACAGATGTACTGGAGGTTGTAGGAAGTGTGGGTCCCGGTGAACTCCGCGTTGGCGTTGTCGATCTCCTCGTTCACCCGCGTCGCGTTGGGCGGTGAGATCTCCACGCCGACGTGGGCCTCGCCGGCCCCCAGCGCGTTGATCATCGACTCCTCGTTCCGGTACGCCTCGAAGATCACCGGCTGTGCGACCTGGTACTCCGGATGCCCGTCGTGCGGCTCCGTGACGACGCGTTGTCCCTGCTGGATGGAGGTGACTTCGAGCGGCCCCGACGAGACGATCGGCGTCTCGAACGTCGCGTCGCCCGGATTCTCCACCGCGCCGGCTTCCTCGAAGGATTCCTGATGGAGGATCCCCCAGCGCATGAGCGTCGTCTCGGCGAACGGGATGTACGGTTCGGTGAACGTGAACCGGACCGTCTGCTCGTCGACGGCCTCGATCGCGTCGTACGGCACCGGCGCTGCGCCGGGGTACGCGCCCGCGTCGCCGCCGCGCAGGATCTGTTCGAAGGTGAACTTCACGTCCTGTGCGGTGACCGGGTCGCCGTTGGTGAAGGTCGCGTCGTCGAACAGCTCGACCACGACCTCCTGACTGCCGACCACGTCGACCGACCCGAGGAGTTCGACGACCTCGAAGTCCTCGTTGTACTTGTGGACCGGCGAGTGGATCATGTGTTGCCACATCGCTTCCGGCATCGAGGCGGTGTGCGTCATCCAGTTCGTCGTCTCCGTCGCGATCGGGTCGATCCCGACGATCAGTTCCTCGCCGTCGGTCAGCTCCGACTTGAAGAGCCACTCCGCGTTCGAGCGGGCGAGCCCCCCGGTTCCGATCCCGTTTATCTCGACCATGTCCGTCCGCCACGCGCCGATGTTCGCCACCGGACAGAGGTTGTCGATCGCACAGTCTTGCGACATGTACGCGATCGTCTCGTTTAATCCCTCCTCGCGCTCTTCGGGGGTCTCGGCGTTCGTCTGTTCGATCAGACGCCGCGTGTACTCACAGTCGGCGTAGTTCGACGTGTTGCTCTTGCCGTTCGCGCCCGCCCAGTCGAGCCGCATGTTGTTCAGAAGCTCCTGCGGGTCGAGCCGGTCGGCCGCCGGAACCCACCACGTGAACGAGATGTTGTTGGCGCGGTTCGAGTCGTTCGCCTGTTGGCCCGTGTTCGTCCCGAGGTCCTTCGGGACGATGTCGACACCGGTCCCCAGACTCTCGATCCCCTGACTGATTATCGGGGCCATCTGCTCTTGGGTGGTGGTGAAGCCGCCGTAGTCGGACCAGTACTCCATCTGGAGCGTGGAGACGCGCTCGCCCAGTTCGCCGTCGGATCCGGACGAGCTGCCGCCGTCGCCCCCGTCGCCGCCGGAACAGCCGGCGAGGCCGACTGCTGCGGCCCCGCTGAGCGCCTGAAGGAGCGTTCTCCGTTCGATCGATCTCTCGCCGTCGCCGGTCTGCTTGGTGTGAGCAGCCATACCACAACACTATCTGGGTAGCTTATAAATTTTTCGTCTAAAATCGATAGACTGTAGCACTATGTGCGTAATTAGTGAATATAAACAATATTGAGTGCCGCCGCTGTTGGATTTCGTAAACCGAGCCGGATCGATAGGCCGCCTATCCTTCGAGCCGGATTCGCGGATCGATCACCCCGTACACGAGGTCGACGACGAAGTTCGAGACGATGACGAACGCCGCCACCACGAAGAACACGAACTGCACCGTCGGGTAGTCGCGCGCGAGCACTGCCTCGACGAGCGTGAAGCCGATCCCCGGCCAGTTGAACACCGTCTCGATGAGCACGAGCCCGCCGAGAGCGCGCGCGAGCGAGACGGGGTAGATAGTGAGCACCGGGATGCTGGCGTGTTTCGCGATGTGCCGGAGCCGCGTCAGCGTCGGAAGCCCGGTCAGCCGGTAGTACTCCGTGAAGTCCTCGCCCATCACTTCGACGACGCTGTTGCGCATGATCAGCGTCGGGATGAACAGGTACCGACAGACCACTGCGGTGAACGGGAGGACGTAGTGGGCGGCGAAGTCACGAGTGAGGTACGGCTCCCACCACGCCAGCCCCTCGGTCGACCCCGGAGACGTCATCCCCGAGGTGGGAAACAGGTTCAGCCAGACAGCGAACACGATGACTAGGAGGATCGCGGTGAAGAAGGCCGGCGAGGAGCCGACGCCGATGATCGGGACGGTTCCGAAGCGCTCGAACGCGCTCCCGCGGTTGCTCCCCGCCACGGTTCCGATCGCGACGCCGATCACGTACGTGAACGTCATCGCCGGCGCGACGAGGATGAACGTGTTGAAGATGCGGAGCTTCGTGAACTCCCACACGTCCACGCGGTACACCGGTGACTCCCCGAGGTTCCCCTGCACGAGGTTCGCGAGGTAGTGGTAATACTGCATGTACAACGGTTCGTCTAAGTGCCACTGCTCGCGGATCGCCTGCAGCGCCTCCTCGTTCGCCCCCGAGGCCGCCATCTGTGCGGTGAAGTCTCCCGGCATGGACCGGAACAGCACGAAAAGCGCCGTCATGACGAGCGCCAGCATCATCACGGTCTGTACCGACCGGACAGCGAAATACCGCCGCAGCGACGACATCTACCGCTCACCCCCGCCGTCGCGTCCGCCTCTTTCGTGATCGCCGGTGCTCCGCGCCGCGTCCATCGTTTCTGTGGTACGTGCTCTCATTGGTGCTCCGCGTGTGCCACGCTTCCGGTCGCGTCCGATCCGCTGTCACCCGTGGCGTCCGTTCCCCCGCCACCCGCGACCGTCGTTCGGTCGATCTCCGTGTGGTGGTGACACGCGACGTGCCACTCGGGCTCCGCCTCGACCTCCGGCGGAGTGGTCTCACAGACGCTCTCGAACCGCTCGCGAAGGCGCTCGATGGCGAGGTCCTCGTTGCCGTCGGCCAGCGACGTGAGCGCCGAGCGGAGCGTCGACTCGTTTTTCCCGGTGAGTTCGTGGTCGAAGTACTCGCGCTGGACCGCGTCGACGAGCGCCGACCGCTCGTTCACCTCGACGATCTTTTCGATCCGTTCGAGGCCGACCTCCTCGCGTTCGAGGAACTCCCGGAACGACATGATCTCCCGGTACGCCTGCTGGTCGATCTCGATGTCGTCCGGCGGAATGACCTCCGGACACCGGTCTCTGAACCGACACCCCTCGCCGATGTCGATCGGGTCTCGCGGCGCGCCGGACATCTCGGTCCGCTCCCGGTCGTACGTCGGGTCGGGCACCGGGATCGCCGAGACGAGGGCCTCGGTGTACGGATGTTTGGGATCTTCGAGGAGCCGTTTCGTCCGTGCGGACTCGACGAACCGACCGAGGTACATCACCTTCACCGTCTCGGCGATGTACGACACCGTCGAGAGGTCGTGTGAGATGTAGATCATGGAGACGTCGAAGTCGTTGATCAGCTCCTTCATCTTCGTCAACACCGCGGCCTGCGTGGAGACGTCGAGCATCGACACCGGCTCGTCGGCGAGGATGACGTCCGGGTCGAGGATCAGCGCGCGGCCGATGGAGACGCGCTGTTTCTCGCCGCCGCTGAGGTTCGTCGGCTTCCGGTCGAGGTATTTTTCTGCCGGCTGGAGTTCGACCTGCTCTAACACCTCTCGCACCCGCTCCTCTTTGTTCCCGATCCCGTGGATGTCGAGCGGCTCCGCGAGCGACTCCCGGACGGTCATCTTCGGGTTCAGGGAGTTGAACGGGTCCTGGAAGATCACCTGAACGTTCCGCCGGTACTCCTTCCAGTCCGCCTTGTCGAACTCGGAGACGGGAGTCCCCTTGTATACGATGTCCCCGGCCGAGATGTCGTGGAGCCCGATGAGCGTGCGCAACAGCGTCGACTTCCCGCAGCCGCTCTCGCCGATCACGGCGACCGACTCGTTTTCCTGCAGCGTCATCGAGACGCCGTCGACCGCCTGAATCTGGGACGGCTCGCGACGCATGATCATGTCGACGATGTCCGTGTTGCCCTCGAAGTACTTCTTGAGGTTCTTGATCTCCAACACGGGCTGGTTCGCGCTCATGGTCAGTCCACCTCTCCCATCTGTGCGATGCTCTGTGCCCCGGATCCGTCGTCGATCGGGGACGCGTCGGACCGGTACATCTCGTATGCCTCCTCCTTCCGGACGCAGGCGGTGACGTGGCTCGGATCGCCGTCTTCGACGGACTCGGTCGGCGGTGCTCCCTCCCGACACTCCGGCGCGGCCCACGGACAGCGGTCCGCGAAGCTACAGAAGTCGACTTCGCCCATCAGCTCCGGCGGGTGGCCCTCGATCACCTCGAGCTCCCGCTTCGGCTCGCGAATGTCGGGAAACGCCTCCTTGAACATGAACGCGTACGGGTGCCGCGGGTTGGCGTGGACCGCGTCCGTCGTCCCGCGCTCGGCGATCTGGCTCGCGTGCATGATGGCGACGCTGTCACAGGACTCGAAGATCACGCTGATGTCGTGGGTGATCAGAAGCAGGCTGATGTCGAGTTCGTCTTTCAGCCGGTCGAGGTACGTGAAGATCTGGTCTTGCATGATCACGTCGAGCGCCGTCGTCGGCTCGTCCGCGATGACGAGCTCCGGTTCGAGGAACAGCGCGAGCGCGATGATAGCTCGCTGTTGCATTCCCCCGGAGAACTGGTGTGGGTAGTCGTCGATCCGGCTCTCTTGGAGACCGACGATGTCGAACGTCTCCTTGAGCTTGTCCCGGATCTCCTCGTCCGGCAGGTCCGTGTGAACGTTGCCGATCTCGAGCGCCTGCTCGCTGACCCGCTGGAGCGGGTCGAGACTGCTCATCGCGCCCTGCGGAATCCACGAGATCTCCTTCCAGCGGATACGCTGACTGAGTTCTTTGTCGGAGAGGTCTTGTATCTCCTCGCCGCGGTAGGTGATCGTCCCGCTCGATACCTGACCGTTGTCGTCGAGCCCGCCGATGATCGCCTTCGCCAGCGTGCTCTTTCCGGAGCCGGACTCGCCCGCGAGTCCGAAGAACTCCCCTTCGGAGATGCTGAAGGAGGCGTTCGAGGTGGCCGTCAGCATGCCGTCGTCGGTCTCGTACTGTACGGTGAGGTCGTCGACTTCGAGTAGTGGCTCGCTCATGTTAGGCTGCGATCGCGTTGTTTGCGGTCTCACTGTCGCCTCCCTCGTAGCCGCGTCCGAACATGAACGTGGCCAGCACCGTGATCGCGATGAGCAGGCCCGGCGGGGCCGACCACCACCACGCGGTCGACATGTACCCGGAGTTGAACGCGTTCCGGATCATGACTCCCCACGAGGGGATGAACGGGTCGGCGACGCCGAGGAACGTCAGGCTCGCCTGCAGCATGATCGCGTACCCAACCCCGAGCGAGAGGAAGAACACCGCCATCGGGGCCACGTTGGGGAGGATGTGTTTGAAGATGATGTGGGGCGTGCTCGCGCCGCTCGCCTTGGCGACCTGCACGAACGGGTACTGTTTCACCTTCAGCGTCTGCGCCCGGATCACCCGGGCGGCACCGCGCCAGAGTATCAACCCGATCACCATGATCGACGGAATGAACCCCACGCCCAGGAACGTGATGAGCACGATCCCGAACGGGATCAGCGGAACGCCGTACACGAAGTCGGTAAAGCGCATCAACAGCGTCTCGGTGCGGCCGCCGACGTAGCCGGCAGTCACGCCGATGGCGGTCCCGATCGACAGGATCATGCCGCCGCCGATGATGCCGGTGAGGACGGTGGGACGAGCACCGATCAACAGCCTCGTCAGCACGTCGTACCCGTTGAACGTCGTTCCAAGTGGGTGCGCGAGCGACGGGGGTTCCGCCCGAAGCATCTGTCCCGTCTGCGGGTCGAAGTGGATCTCCTCGACGCCGTAGGGAGCGAGCATCGGACCGAATACCCCCATCAGGAGGATGGTGACGAGGATGCCGAAATAGAAGGCGGTCATCCGGTCGTTCACCATCGAGCGGATACCTCCCCAGAGGTTCCTGACGATGTAGTTGTCCCCGACGTTTTTCACACGACTCTGATCAGATATTGCGCGCACTAGCGCGTTATCTGAAACTTTCTTGGCGATATCCATCAACAATCCGGGGGAAACACGCCTACAAAAGTGCTTTGATTAAATCACCTAAAACACACAGGGAGACACACCAACTGATCCGAGTGGTCCTCAGTACGGTGGCCCGAAGTGCGGCTCCGATCGGAGCGACAGCGTTCGTCCGATGCCGTCAGCGACCGCGTTCCGGTACACCTCGATACCCCACGCGACGTCTTCCATCGGCAGCCCGAGCGACGATAGGATCGACCGCCCCGCCGTCGGTTTCGTGTCGGTCCCGGCGGCGAGTTCGTGCAGGGCGCGGACGTCGGAGAGCGCGAGCGGGCCGTCGTCGCTCTCGACGGCGGCGGCGTACGCGGCGGTGAACTCCCAGCCGACCTGCCGCTCGAACTCCAGCGGGTGCCGGCGAACGTCACAGAACACGCGGTCGTCGTCGAACGCGTGCAGGTCGACGCGGAGGTCGCCCAGCTGGATCACGGTCGAGTCGTCGTCGAGCCACGAGGCGTCGATCCGCGGCGGCGGATCCGGCGACGCGGCGGCGACGGTGACGTCTGCGCCGCGGACGGCCCCTCGGATCGAGTCTGTCGCCGTGACCGACGCCGCGAGCCGTCCGTTCATCGCGTCGCGGAAGGCGGTCGCCTTCCACTCGTCCGGGTGGTAGATCCGTATCTCCGCGAGCGACGGCAGGGTCGCGTCGAGCGCGAGCGCCGACGTCTGTCCGACCGCGCCGGGGCCGAGTATCGCCGCGGTCGTCGCGCGCTCGCCCTGTAGGTATCGCGCCCCGAGCGCCGCCATCGCCCCGGTCCGCATACCGCTCACGACCGCCCCGTCCATCACGGTCAGCGGTCGGCCGGTGTCGGGGTCGCTCAAGACGAGCACGGGGCCGGAGCGCGGTGCCGAATCCTCGTCCGGCCGGGCGGTGACGGAGCCGTACCACTTGACGCCGACCGCGTCGATGTCGCCGCCGACGTACGCGGGCATCGCACCGAACCGACTCCCCGGCCGGAGCCGCTCGGCGTCGGGGGCTGCCAGCCCGTCCGGAAACGTCGTCATGTGCCCGTGCAGGTAGTGGCCGTTCTCGCCCATCACCACCCGGTCTCGGTCGTACAGTTCGAAGACGTCGTCCATCCGTTCGACGCAGCGACTCGCGTCCGTCGCGCCGGCCTCGATCGCTGCCTCCTGTGAGAGGAACCGCACCTCGCCGGAACTGTCTGGCTCCATCGTCCGCCGCAAGGACGGAGGCCGGCATAGGTGTTCCGGCGGGAGACGCGAAGCGACGAGGCCCGGGACGAGCGGTCGCTCACGGGGGCGACGAGCATGTAGCGGCAACATATAGCGAATGCGACCGATATACAAGGGATGACGTGACAGCTACTGCCGTGTTACACCAAGAGCCATTGGCGGACGTCGCAGACGACCTGCGGAGCGGGCGGATCGACCTCGACGCGTACGTGGACGAACTCGAAGAGCGGGCTGCGGCCGTCGACCCGGAGATCGAGGCGCTGGTCGCCGAGGAGGGTCGGTGGGAGCGTCTTCGAGACCAGGCGGCCGCGCTCACCGAGCGGTATCCGGACCCCGCCGACCGGCCGCCGCTGTACGGGGTCCCCGTCGGGGTGAAAGACATCTTCCACGTGGAGGAGCTGCCGACGCGAGCCGGCTCCGATCTCCCGCCCGGGGTGATCACGGGCGACGAGGCGGCCGCGGTGACGGCGCTTCGGCGCGCCGGCGCGCTCGTGTTAGGTAAGACGGTGACGACGGAGTTCGCGCACATGTCGCCCGGACCCACCCGGAACCCGCACGACACGGACAGGACCCCCGGCGGGTCGTCCAGCGGGTCGGCGGCGGCGGTCGCGGCCGGGCTGTGTCCGGTCGCGTTCGGGACGCAGACGATCGGTTCGGTGATCAGGCCGGCGGCGTTCTGCGGAGTGGTGGGATACAAGCCGAGCTTCGGCCGAATCTCGACTGAAGGCGTCATCCCGCTGTCGGAGTCCGTCGACCACGTCGGCGTCTTCACGCAGGACACCGCCGGGATGAGCCTCGTCGCGCCTCTGCTCTGTGATTCGTGGCGGACGCTGCCCGCGCCGACGGAGCGTCCGACGATAGGCGTCCCGGACGGCGCGTACCTCGAACAGGCCTCAGATACCGCACTCGACGCGTTCGAGGACCACCTCGACGCGCTGACCGCGGCCGGGTACGACGTGGTCCGCGTCGACGCGATGTCCGACATCGACGCCGTCAACGAGCGGCACAAGCGGCTCGTCGCCGCCGACGCCGCCGTCGCACACGAGGACTGGTACCGCGAGTACGGCGAGCGGTACGCCGACGAGACGAGCGACCTGATAGTAGAGGGGCTGGAGGCGACGATGGAGACGGTCGCGGTCGGGCGACGGAGTCGGGGCGAACTCCGCGGTGACCTGACCGACTCGATGGACGACTGTGGGATCGATCTGTGGATCGCGCCGGCCGCGCCCGGATCGGCCCCGGAGGGAATCGACAGCACGGGCGACCCGGTAATGAACCTCCCGTGGACGCACGCCGGCCTCCCCACGGTCACGGTCCCTGCGAGCACGACGGACGAGGGGCTTCCTCTCGGCGTTCAGTTCGCGGGTCGACTCGGCGCCGACGAGGACGTGCTCCGGTGGAGTCACGGCGTCTCGGACGCGCTCTCGGCCTGAGAACTCGACTCGACGCAGGCCTCCTCGTCCGCGGAGGGCGAGGGCGGCTCCGTCGCGATGATATAGATCAGGCGCGTGCTCTTCGTCTCAGGTGCGCGCTCTTCGTCTTCTATCGGAACGGCTAGTCAGCCGTCGACGTCGCGGTCGCGAGTACGGCGTTCGCGACGGTGTTCGCCGCCCTATAGCAGTCGTCCCAGCTCGTGAACTCCTCGGGCGTGTGACTCTTTCCGCCCTCGCTGACCGCGAAGACCATCGCGGTGTCACACACCTCGTTGACGTGAGAGGCGTCGTGGTTCCCGCCGCTCAACAGACGCATGCTCTCGTAGCCGAACTCGTCGGCGACGTCTTGGACGGTCTCGACGCACCGGTCGTCGAACTCGGCGCTTCTGGTCCGGGCCGTTTCCTCGATTTCGCACTCGACGCCCTCTCGGTTTGCGGCCGCCTCGGCCTCCGAGGACAGTCGGTCGACCGCTCGGTCCACCACTTCGTCTGTCGGATCGCGGACGTCCCACGTCACCGTGGCCGTCTCCGGAATGATGTTGATCGAATCGGGCGTCACGCCGACGGAGCCGACCGTGGCGACGGTCCGCTCACCGAGCCGACCGGGGAGTCGTCTGATGTGAGCGAGTAGCTCGGCCGCCGGCACGCTCGCGTCGTGACGCAGGTGCATCGGCGTGCTCCCGGCGTGGTTGGCTTCGCCCGTGAACGTCACCTCGCCCCACGAGAGTCCGACGACCCCGGTCACGACGCCGACGTCGTTCTCGCTCTCGTCGAGGTAAGGACCCTGTTCGATGTGGAGTTCGAAGTAGGCCTCGTACGGTTCGGCGGGTTCGACGGGGGCGTCGCCTCGGTAGCCGATGCGCTCTAGCTCGTCGAGCAGGCGAACGCCGTCGCGGTCGGTGCGGTCGTACTCGGTCTCCAGATCGAACTCGCCAGACCACACGCCGCTTCCCTGTAGCCCGGGCTGGAACCGTGACCCCTCCTCGTTGGTCCAGTTGACTATCTCTATCGGGTGGGCGGTCTCAGCGTCCTCGTCGTCGAGTGTCCGGAGGAGTTCGAGCGCCGCGACGACGCCGAGCTGTCCGTCGTAGATGCCGCCGTTGGGCTGTGAATCGAGGTGCGAGCCGATCAGGACAGGGGACGCGTCGGGATCCGTTCCCGAACGCCGACCGAAGACGTTGCCGAACGCGTCGACCCGGACGGTCAGATCCAGCGCTCGAAGCTGTTCGACGAACCAGTCTCGCACGGCCTTGTCTTCGTCGGAGAGCGCGAGTCGGTGTAGCCCGCCGTCGTCTGTTCCGCCGATCGCCGCCTGCGTTTCCATCGCATCCACGAGGCGGTCTCTGTTGAGTGCAACCGTCACAGGTGCGTCAACAGGGACCACGATAATAACCGTATCGCTCATCACAGTAACCAGACTGCCGGTGTCCGTCCGTTCCGGTGTCATCGTCGTGTTCAGCCAGTCAGAACGGGTATGGCCCCGATCTGCGGGAAAGTGTGGTTCTACAGGGTTGTTCGAATTGTATCTGAATAAACGATCGTCTCTATTCGGAATCTATACCGAGTAATAGGTGTGATACAGAGTATTATTCCGTATATGCGAACAGTTAACACAGGCGCCGGCGGTTGATCGCCGTATGAACGACGCTGCCACGAGGGAGAACGCGGGGACGCGGAGGTCAGTGTCGAGGGCGATCGAGATAGTCGACACCCTCGCCCGTCGGGGAAGCCTAGGTGTGACAGACCTCGCCGGGGTGCTCGACCTCTCGAAGAGCACCGTTCACGCATATCTGAAAACGCTGGAGCAGTCCGGCTACGTGGTCAGAGACGGCGAAAAGTACGCGCTCGGGTACGAGCTGTCGCTTTTGGGAGAGTCGGTCAGGAATCAGAGTCAGCTCTATCAGATAGCTCGTGACGAGATCGACGATCTCGCGGCCGAAACCGGACTGTACGCACACCTCACGGTTGTGGAGAACGGACGCGGGGTCAATCTGTATCAGGCGAAAGGCGAAGACGTCGGGCGATATGACTACCAGACTGAGAAGATACAACGGCCCGAGCCGCTACACGTGACCGCCACGGGCAAAGCGATACTCGCGTCTCTCTCACGGGAGCGCGTCGAGTCGATACTCGATCGGCACGGACTGCCCCAGCGTACACCACACACGATCACCGACAGAGACGCGCTCTTCGAGGAATTGGCGGCGATCGACGAGCGGGGGTACGCGTACAACGACGAAGAAGAGGTCGAGGGGTTCCGAGCCGTGGGTGCGCCGATATGCGGACAGGACGGCGAGGTTCTGGGAGCACTGAGTGCGTCCGGCCCGACGAGCATCCTCCGCGGCGATTTCTTCCGCGAAGAGACCAGGGACGCCGTGACTCGGACCGCGAATCTGATCGAAGTGACGATCACCATGTCGAACACGTTCCCCTCGAACTCCTGAAGGGCCACACCAACCGTGATACGGAGTGCCAAGGAACTGTTCAGTCTGTGCGAACAGACACGCGGACCGGCTTTCCGTCAGTCACTTTCCTGAATCGCACCGCTGAGTGCGGATACATCTGCATCCCGAACGCCGGCGGGCCAAGCCGGTTCTCGGCGGAACCGAAGACGACGTCTCGCGACGTTCGTTGATGCTCATTACAAACGTACGAGTGTAATTTCGAGGCGGCAGCGCGTGCTGTTCGCATATGACGAACGTATGGATAGACTTCGTCGAACTCGCCGCACACTCACCAGAGGGCGGTATATTTTTAACAGATAACGATATTGTTCGGATTGGTGGTAGAGTGAGTATCTTCGCTCCACGTCCGTATCGCTCCCGCCGCGGGTCCGGTGAGCCACCACAAGAGACGAACACAAACTATGTTATCGATAAACATCGACGGAACGACGTTCACCGCAGATCTCCACGAGGATCGAGCGCCGGAGTCGGTCGCGGCCGTTCGCGAGTTCCTGCCGCTCGAATCGGAGATCATGCACGTCCGCTGGAGCGGCATCGCGACCTGGATCGACATCGACGAGATATCCCTCCCCGAGATCCCCCGAGAGAATCACACGGTTTACCCGTCGCGTGGGGAGCTCCTGTTGTACCCGGGGTATCGCAACGAACAAGAGATCCTCCTCCCGTGCGGGCCGACCTGCTTCAAGAGTCCGGCGGGCGAACTCGCCGGCAACCACTTCGCGACGGTAACGGCGAGCGCCGAGGCGTTGCGAGAGATCGAACGGGCCACGCTTCGCGACGGCGTCCACGACGTCCGGATCAGCGAGGTCGACCGGTAGCGGCTGGGTAACTTCGCGACAGTGCTCACGACGGAAGTACCGACGCACGTAGCAATAAGTACCATATACAAATATAGTCTGTATTTCTGGTATTTTTGACGCACGAAACGAGCGCCACGCCACAGATACTGCGGGCCTCCGTAGCCGATAGAGAGACTCATTCAGAGTCAGTGCCTCTAAGAGACACTATCCGCTCTACGGCTGCATACTGTTTCGGTGTTCGATTCGCAGATCATTGCACGAATTCGTACGAGATTAGTTGTACTTACTGACCCAATAATCGATATATATGAGTTCTTTGCTACGTTAATCAATATATTTACCTACGTATGTGCGTAAATAGCCACATATAGTCAGATTCAGAGAACCGTTTCGACTGCGCTGAGCGTTCGACAGTCAGAATAGTAAAAATACAGTTAGAAACAAATTATACTAAATATACTGTTAGAAAAGTCTGTTCTCGATTATTTCTGATATCGACTCATCGTTGCTGGTCGGTCGGCCGGACGAGCATCTCGTTGACGCTGACGTGCTGGGGTTGAGTCACCGCGTACGTGATCGCGCGTGCGATGTCTTCGCTCTGGAGCGGCGTCATCGAGTCGAGGAGACCTTCTTCGAGCTGTGCTTTGATCTCGTCGTCCGGGATGTGCTCCGGGAGTTCGGTGTCGACCGCGCCCGGTTCGATGATCGTCGTTCGGACGCCCTCGGCGGTGACCTCCTGACGGAGGGCCTCGGTGAACGCGTTGACTCCGAACTTCGTCGCGTTGTATCCCGAGCTGTTCGCGTTCGCGTTCCGGCCGGCCGTCGACGAGACGTTGACGATGTGGCCAGCGCCCTGTTCTTGCATCACCGGAAGGGCGGCGTGAGTGAGGTTCATCAACCCCAGAAGGTTCACTTCGACCATCTGCCGGAAGTTCGCGCGGTCGGCGCGCTCTACGGGTTCCAAGAGCATCACGCCCGCGTTGTTCACGAGGACGTCGATCGATCCGAACGCGTCGAGCGTCGACTCGACGAGCGCGTCGATGTCGGCTTCCTCCGTGACATCGGTCGGGACGGACAACGCCGTTCCGCCGTCCGCTTCGATGCGGTCGGCGAGCGCGTCGAGTTCGTCCTCGCGACGGGCAGCGAGGACGACGCTCGCGCCCCGAGAAGCGAGGGCTTCGGCCGTGGCCTCTCCGATTCCGGACGACGCGCCGGTCACGATCGCTACCCGTCCGTCGAGGTCGGAACTGAGATCCGTTGACATCGTCGTCCGCGACGGGACAGGACGAGATAACCGTGATGCTAGCAGTACCGAACAGTGCTACCGACACACGTATCCCGCGAGACTATGCGGGGCTGACGTTCGGTCTGACTGCGGCGATTCGGCAGCGCGAGACTCTCGCGGGCGGCGTCGATACGGTCGGATCTACTCCTCGGGGCCGTCGTCCACGGGCGCACGTCCGCAGATGCTCACGAGGTCGTGAAGGTCGTCGATCTCGTAGGTCGGGTGACAGGTGAGCTCCGTCGATCGGCGGTGGGGTCGCCGGATGAACGCGGAGTCGATGCCGGCGTTGTCGGCCGCGCGGATGTCGGACTCGTTGTCGCCGACGAATATCGCCGTCTCGGCGTCGAGCGCGTCGAGCGCGCGTTCGAGGTAGTACGGCGACGGCTTCTTCCGTGAGAGGCTCGCTATCGACGGTTCCCGTCCGTACGCGACCTCGAACCGGCCGGACAGTCCGAAGTGGTCGAGGACGGCCTCGACCGTCTCCTGCTGGTTCGAGGAGACGACGCCGAGCGAGGCGTCGAGGTAGCGAAGGGCGTCGACGTCCTCGTACGGGGTCTTCTGTCCCCGGCGTGCGGCGGCGATCTGTGCTGCCGCCGCGACCTCGTCGCGGATGCGCCAGAACTCGGTCGGATCGAGGCCGTACCGCTCGCAGATCGCCGATAGCGTCGCGGGGTCGACGCCCACGGCGATGTCGTCGACGTGGGCCAGATCCGGGTCTTCGACGCCGGCGCTCACGAACGCGTCCCACGCGGCCTCCCGGAGCGTGTCGAACGAGGTCCGTCCGACGAGAACTCCGTCCTTGTCGAGGACGACGGCGTCGTACACGTGCCAGTATCCGTCGGTAACCGGCAAAAACCTTTCACTATTCGGAGTACGCGCAGTTCGAGGCCTCAGGCGGCCGGACACCGCGTCGAGAGGGAGTGTCTCACTCGACGCGACGACTCCCGCACTTTCAATACCCGGCCCGTCGAACTTCCGAACTGGACCATGGACATCGTTGATATTGCAGCGCCGGAATACGTCGAGGTGGAGGTCGATGAGCGGCTCGCGAAGGTCCGTTCTATCTTCGAGCGGGAGAATCCGAAAGGGATCGTCGTCGTGGAAGACGGCGAGTACGCGGGCGTCGTCGGAGAAAAACAACTCATGCGCTCGCGGATGGAAGACGACACGAAAGTGTCGGCCGTAATGAAGCCCGCCCCGTCCGTCGACCGGCACGAGGACGTCCGCGAGACGGCGCGGCTCCTCGTCGAAGGCGACGTGAAGATCGCACCCGTGTACGAGGGCGAGAAGCTGTACGGGATCATCACGGTCGACCAGATCCTAGAGGCCGTCATTGACAGCCTCGACGCGATCACCGTCGCCCAGATCGCGACCGAAGACGTGATCGGGATCAACGAGAAGGACAGCGTCGGAAGCGCGATCAACCGCCTCCGCGAGAACGGGATTTCGCGGCTGCCGACGCTCGACGAGGACGGACAGCTCGTCGGCGTCGTCACCACGAACGACATCGTCGAGTTCGTCGTCCGCGACCAGGAGCGACAGGGCAGCGGCGACCGCGCCGGCGACATCGACCGGATGCTCGACATCCCCGTCTACGACATCATGTCGAGCCCAGTCGTCACGGCGACCGCCGACGAGACCGCACAGGCCGTCGTCGAGCGGATGTTCGACAACGACATCTCCGGGCTGGTCGTCACGCCAGACGACGCCGACACCGTCGCCGGGATGGTGACGAAAACGGACGTGCTGCGCGCGCTCACGTTCACCGAGCAGGACTCGATGGACGTCCAGATCACCAACGTCGAGCTGCTCGACACGACCAACCGGGAACACATCGTCGAGTCCATCGAACAGGTCGCGGACAAGTACGCCGCGATGCAGGTCATCCACGCGCACGTCCGCTTCCACGCGCACAAAGAGAAGCTCCGCGGCACGCCGCTCATCCAGTGTCAGATCCGGCTCCGGACGAACGAGGGGCAGGTCGGCGGCTCCGGTGAGGGGTACGGCGCGGAACACGCCTTCCACGTCGCGCTCGATAAGCTGGAGCGGAACGTCCTAGAGATCAAGGGCGTCAACGCCGACGAGGAGTACCGCGGGCAGCTCCTCCGCAAGCTCGGCGAGTTGTAGCCGGGACTCCTCCGTTTCGCCGCGCCTGAGACGGCGTCTGTGGACGCTCGCACCGATCACACTTCTCGCCTCGCGAGCAGCGCAGCCACGAGCAGTGCGGCGACGCCGACCGCGCCACCGAATCCGGGGACGCTCCCGTCGGTCGTCGCCGACCCGCCACCCGACTCGCCCCCACCGTCCACGTCACCGGATCCGGCCTCGGTTTCGGCTCCATCGCCGGCGGCGTTTGCGCCGCCGGCCGAGTCGTCCGTCTCGTCATCTCCGTCGGTGGCGTCTACCGGCGTATCCTCGCCCGCGTTTTGATCGGATTCGTCCGGGTCCGCCGTCTCGTTCGCGGTGGTGTTCTCCGGTTCGTCCGGTTCGTCGGTGGTGGGCGGAGCGATTCCGCCGCCACCACCTCCGCCACCGCCTCCGCCGCCGCCCCCTCCGCCTCCGCCGCCGGCCGTCGTCTCCTCGTCCACGCTCACGACCGAGAATGAGCGGGTCCGCGTGTCATGGGGTGTCTTCGCGGTCGCGTCGTACTGACCAGTCGAGGCGTCGTCCGCGACCGAAACGGAGAACGTCGTCGTCCGGCTCTCTCCTACGGGCACGCTGGAGAACGTGCGTGACTGTGAGCTTCCGCTCGGAGAGACGTCGAGCGAGACGGTCACGTCCCCGCGCGACCCGCCGGTGTTCTCGATCGTGACCGCGAAGTCGCCGCCGGAGCCCCGTTCGATCTCACTCGGCCCGGTGAACTCTGTGATGTCGAACTCCGGCGGGAGCGAGAGCGTGAAGTTCACGTCAGCCGAGCCGTTCGCCGACAGCGATACCGTTCGCCGCTCGTCCGCGTACCCGTCGGCCGACGCGGTCACGCGGTACTCGCCGCGATCCGTTTCAAGCGAGTATTTCCCTTCGGAATCGGTCGTGTCGGATGCCGTCCCGGCGGTCACCGTCGCGTCTGCGATCGGGTCTCCGCTGTCCGCCGCGGTCACGCCGCCGGAGAGCGTGGCGGGCAGCGGATCGAGTTCGATCGGCCGGGAGGTCGTACGGTTCGGTTCGATCGCCACGCCCGTCGCGTTCGCCGAGGCGAAGTCCGTCGCGTTCACGGAGAGGGTGTGCGTCCCCGGCCTGAGGGGCGTCTCGTACGCCCCGTCGTCGGTCGCCGTCACCGTCGCGACGGTCGCGTTCGTCTCGTTTCGGACCGTTACGGTCGCGTCCGTCGGCCCCGCCAGCCCGTCGGTCGCGCCGACGACGCCCGCGAGGGTGCCGTTCCGGAGCGCGAGCGAGAGGTTCGCGGTCGCGGTGTCCCCGGACCCGTTCAGACCGACGGTCGTGGTCGCCGGCGCGTACGTCGCGTTGCTCGCCGTGACGTTCAGGTCCGCCGCCGGCACGTCGACCGCGTACGCTCCGCGGGCGTCGGTCGCCGTCTCTCCGACGACCTCGGTGCCGTTCCGGACGACGACGTCGACGTCCGCGAGCGTCGCGCCCGTCGCCTCGTCGGTGACGGTGCCGTTAACCGTGCCGACGGCCGCGGCGACTCGGACCTCAGCCGCCGCCTCGTCGTCCGGCGACGCGACCGACAGCGTCGTCACGCCGGTACCGAACGCGTCCGGGACCGTCCCGTTCAGCGTCACGCTCGCGGCGTCGCCCGAGTCGAGCGAGACGTTCGCGTCGTCGAGCGTTCGGGTGTCGCTCGCGTTTTCGGGGTCCGTCAGCCGAAGCGAGACGGTTCGGTTGTCGCCGGCGACCACGCCCCAGTTCGTCGCGTTCGCCGTCGCTTCGAGCGTCGCGTTCCGCTCTACTATCGCGGGCGCGGAGACGTTCGTCACCTCGTAAAACGCCGTGTCGACGACGTCGACGTCGGCGGTCGCGTTCGAGTCGTCGGTGTACACGCCGTGCTCGTAGGTCACGTTCGTCGGCGTGTCGGCGGGAACGGCGTATTCGAACGACACCGTCGTCTCCTCACCGGGGTCGAGAGAGACGGTCGTTTCGTCGCCTGAGGTGCCGTTGAACCGGTAATCGACGGTTCCAGACCCCGGATCGAGCCCGGTGTTGTTGACCGTCGCGGTCGCCTCGATCGTCGCCCCCGGCGCGGTCTCCGCGGGTGCCTCGAAGCTCGTGACCGTCAGGTTCGAGTCAGGTTCCGTGATCGCCGACACCGCGGCGTACGCGTCGACGATCCCGGTTCCGTAGTCCGTGTCCGGGTCCGTGGCGTCCGAGGGGTGGTCGGCCGTGTCCCGGAGCGTGTCGTACAGCTCGTTGCCACCGACGTCCCGCGTGCTCGCCGAGATCATGAGGGCCGCGACGCCGGAGGCGTGTGGGGCCGCCATCGAGGTACCTGATTTCATTCCGTAGGTGCCGCCGGGCTCTGCCGAGTACACGTCGACTCCCGGTC
This sequence comes from Halorubrum salinum, assembly GCF_024494575.1. Taxonomy (GTDB): domain Archaea; phylum Halobacteriota; class Halobacteria; order Halobacteriales; family Haloferacaceae; genus Halorubrum; species Halorubrum salinum. The sequence continues at coordinate 145,811 of NZ_JANHDO010000003.1, read as the reverse complement.
CCGTCACGTCTGGAACGACGTACTCGTCGGGCCACTCTGCGGGGGCGTCGCTACCCCACGCGTCGCTCGTATCGACCCGTTCGCCACCCGAAAAGGAGGCGACGTCGCGGTTCGAGTCGACGGCTCCGACGGCCAGAGAGTCGTATACGTTTCCGGGGGTACTCGACGGGTCGGTGTCGTGATTCCCCGACGACGCAACGACGACTTTTCCCGCACTCCGAGCGTTCCTGACCGGATCGATGAACTCCGAGTAGTATCCGTCGGCACCGAGGCTCATTTGGAGCACGTCCACCTCCGAATCCTCCGTCGCGTGTTCCATGCCGCCGAGGATGCGCGTGAACGTCGTCGATCGTTCGTCGCCGGGAAACACCTTGATAGCGTGAACCGTCGCGTTCGGGGCGACGCCGATCGCGGTCCCACTCGCGTTGCCGCCGGCGACCGACCCGGCGACGTGCGTCCCGTGGCCGTTCAGGTCGTACGGAGTGTCGCTGGTCTGGTTAACGTCGCCATTCTCGTCGATCTCCGCCCACCCGGTCACCCTCAGGTCCGGGTGGTCGGGGTCGACCCCGGTGTCGAGTACGGCGACCGTCGCGCCCCCTCCCCGAGTGTCGAACTCCGCCCACACCTCGGGCGCGCGAACCATCTCGACGCCGTAGGTCGCGTCGACCGACGCGGTGGAGACGGTCTGGGCGGTCGGCGTCGGCGAGTCGAGCGAGCCGGCCGTCGGTCCGGTCCCGCCACTCCCCGCGCTCGCCGCCGCGGAGTCGAGTTCGACGCGGAAGTTCTCGTGGACGCGCTCGACGCCGGGAACGTCGAGGAGCCGGTCGATCGGCACGCGGTCGGTGTCGACCGTGACCAGCTTCGCGTTCGCGAGCCAGAATCCCCGGTCTACCGAGATCGCACCGTTACCAGCCGCAAATCGGTCGAACTCGGCCTGCGCCCCGGCGGCGTTCGTTTTGAGGTCGGCCGTCGAGACGCCGGTCCCTCCGTTCGCCCGGCTCCGTTCGATCTGTGCGGTGTCCTCGAACCGCACGACGACCTCCACCGTCCCGTTCGCCGACCGGAGTCCGGGTCCGATCGCGTTCCGGCCGGTGTGTGAGCCCCCGTCGACGGCAGCCGCGAGCGAGACGGACGGTGCGGTCGCTTCGTCGCCGACGGCGTCGTCCGCTCCCGCCCCGATACCGTCCCCGTCGGCGGCGACATCCGTGCCGCCGATCGGTTCGAGACCGGCCGCGACCGCCGCCGGCGTGACGGCCGCCGCGAGGACGCACGCGACGACGAGAACCACGACCGCGGGCGGTATGCGGCCCCTCCGATCGCTCATTGGAAGGTGGGCGGTCGCGGCGAGGTTAAATTTCACGGCTCACGTGAAGCCAAAAATGACAGTCGGACGGTACGAATCGCCGATCAGGCGTCGGTTCCCTCGGCGAGGCCGTCGGCCACGATCCTGAACGTGGCCGACTCGCCGGCGGGTTTCGACCGGTGTTTCTCCAGCGTCGCCCGGCGGTTCCCTCCCCTAAACCGGTCGACTCGGACGATCGCACCGGTCCAGTGGTTGAGGGTGTTGCCGCCGAGCGCGCGGTCTCGGTCGCTGTCGGGATCGCTGAACACCTGGTTCGTGATCACGACGGCCAGATCGTGTCTGCGGGCCAGAGAGAGGAGGTGCGTCACCTGTTTCGCCACCGCTCGGAGAGAATCGCCCGTCTCGGCGTCGTCGGCGCGTTCGAGACGGTAGAAGCCGGTGGCGGAGTCCACGACGATCAGGTCGACTTCCGGAGCGAGCTCCGCCGCGTCGCGGACCGCCTCGCGCTGGTCGTCGAAGTCGTACGCCTCCGTGATGATCACCCGAGAGGCGATCTCCTCGACCGTCTCGTCGGCGTCCGGGCGGTCCAGACGTCCGGACGCCACCTGCTCGAACCGGTCGATAGAGAGTCCCTCGGTGTCGACGTATAGCGCCCGGTCGCCGCGAGCCGCGACCTCGACCGCGGCCGCGAGCGCGAGATTGGTCTTTCCCGCCGCCGGCGGTCCGTACACCTGCGTGACGACGCCGCGCTCGAACCCGCCGTCCAACAGGTCGTCGACCGGACCGCAGCCGGTCGGGATCGGATCGGTCACGTCGGAGTCTCACTCGCCCTCGTATTTAAACGGTCGATCGCGGTGAGCCGTGTGCTGGCGAGGACGGAACACGATCCACGTGCTGTCGGGGACGAAACACGATGCGTCTTCGCGGCCGCGAACCGAGGGATGTCACTCGGGGTGTGGAGAGTACGTGAGAAATCGGAATCGGTCGCCGATCGCGTCGAGCGACGCCGGAATCCGGTAGTTAGTTGCGGACGAGGTTCGTCGCGCGGGGTCCCTTGGGCGAGGACTCGATGTCGAACTCCACTTCCTGACCCTCTTCGAGGTCCGGGCCGCCGACGTCTTCCATGTGGAAGAACACGTCTTCGTCGTCGTCGAGGTCGCCGTCGTCAGTCGAGATGAAACCGTAGCCGCCAGTGTCGTTGAAGAAATCAACCTTACCGTTTGCCATTGCAAACAAACGTACCGCCCGTTGGGGGATAACCCTTGCGAGGGTCACGGTACCACGACCTGTGGCGGCCGATCGTCACGCTCGGTGACCGACGTTCGACACGGTCGGGGAGCGCAGATCGCGGAGATCGGTTGTGCTCATCGCGTGCGATCAGCCGCGAGGTTCATTTACGAGCGTCCACGAACCCACCGTAACAATGGATCGCCGCACGTACCTTCGATCGGTCGCCGGTGCGACCGGCGTCGCCGCCAGCGCTGCGACCGCCGGCTGTCTCGGAGCGCTCGGGTCCTCCGGAGCCGAGGGAACGGTGCTCGGCCCTCCCGAGCAGGACCTGAGCGAGGCCTCACATCCCAGCTACGGAGACGAAATGCCGAACTTCACCGTCCCCGATCCGATCGCCGGCGAGGACGTCACCGTCGCGGACTACGAGGGCGAGCGCGCGGTACTGTGGACCTCCTTTTACACCAACTGTCCCGACGGCGTCTGCCCGGCGCTCATCCTCCGGCTCCGCAGGGCGCAGGCGGCCGCCGCCGAGGGCGGGTACGGAGACGAACTCGGGCTCCTCGCGCTCACGTTCGACCCCGAGCGAGACACCGCCGACGTGCTCCGCGAGTACGCCGGCCAGCAGGGCGTCGACTTGGACGCCGGCAACTGGCACTTCCTCCGACCGGAGAGCTACGAGGCGGGCCAAACGCTGCTAGACGAGAAGTTCGGACTCGTGATCGAGAAGACCGACTCGCCGTACGAGAACCTGGAGTACCAGTTCCCTCACTACGGGCTGATACTCCTCGCGAACAAGCAGGGGATCGTCGAGCGCGCGTACCCGAGAGGGCCGCAGACGGACATCGAGGCGCTCGTCGAAGACGTCGAGCGGGTGGTCACCGCGTGAGGCGTCGCCACCTCCTCGCCGGGCTCGCGAGCGTCGGCGCACTCGGTGGCGCGGGCGCGGTCGCGACCGGGAACTCTCCCGCTGCACTGGGGATCGGAGGCGACGGCGCAGAGCCCGTCGAACCGGTGACGCTCGCCACGATCGACGCGCCCGGGAGCCGCGACGGAGAGGTGAGGCTGCCCGCGGACGGACGGCCCACGTTCGTCGACTTCTTCGGCACGTGGTGTCCGCCGTGCGCGGAGCAGATGCCGGCCTTGGGAGAGGCACACGACCGCGTCGGCGACGAGGTGTTGTTCGCCTCGGTGACGACGGAGGACGTCGGCGGGTCCGTGAGCGAGTCGGACGTCGCGGACTGGTGGCGCGAACACGACGGCGACTGGCTCGTCGCCGCAGACGTCACCGCCGAGCTGGCGGCGAAACTCGACGTGGGGGGGTACCCCACCGCGGTCGCGCTCGACGCCGACGGACGGATCGCGTGGAGCGACTCCGGCGTCCACACCGCGGACGAACTCGTCGCCGGCATCGAAGCGGCACGGAACCGATGAACTCCCCGCACCTCCGTCGCGGCCGCGGCGATCGGCCACTCCGATGACCGACGTCTCGCTCGCGACCAACGTCCCGTTCGCGCTGGCCGCCGGCGTGGCGACGTTCTTCTCGCCGTGCGCGTACCCGCTGTTGCCCGGGTACGTCGGCTTCTACGTGAACTCCGTCGACGCCGAGAGCGCGTCGGTGCTCGGCGCGGGGGTCCGCGGGGTCGCGGCCGCCGTGGGCGTGCTCGCGACGTTCGCGCTGCTCGCGGGCGCGACCGTCCGCGTCGGGTACTCGACGCTCTCGAACATCACCGTCTTCGAGACGCTCGTCGGCGCGCTGCTCGTCGTCTTCGGGCTGCTCGTGGCCGCCGATCGGGCTCCGTCGCTCTCTGTCCCGCTCCCGAAGCGCCGCGCCGGCGTGCTCGGTTTCGGCGTGTTCGGGGCGGGATACGCCCTCGCCGGTGCCGGTTGCGTCGCACCGGTGTTCCTCGGCGTCGTCGCCCGCGCGATCGCGCTGCCGACGGAGACTGCGGTGCTCATCGTCGGCGTCTACGCCGGCACCGTCGCCGTCCTGATGGCCGCGACGACGGTCGCGACCGGCGTCGGTCTCGTGAGCAACGCGAACCGGGTGATGTCACACGCCGGAACCCTGAAACGGATCGCGGGCGCGGTGATGGTGATCGCGGGCGTCGGCCAGCTGTACCTCGCGCTCGTCGTCTACTGAGGGAGACACGCTCTACCGACTGTCGATGCGGATCGGGGCTGTCGATACGGCCGAGCACCGAGACCGCCGCCACGGCATGCCCACCATTAAAATACGATACGGGAGAATCATCACGCAGCCGAACCCGACGGCACACAGCCGGCACAGACGGTTCGGTCCCCGCACATGAAACTCGATCAGTTCACCGCCGCGAACGCACCGACGGACAGCGCAGAACCCTTCCAGCGCGAGAACAGCTACACCCTCGACGTCGACGTCGACGGCACCGTGATGGCGAAGGCCGGATCGATGATCGCGTACACGGGCGACGTGTCGTTCACCGGAAAGGCCTCCGCCGAGGGAGGAATTACCGGCTTCCTCAAGCAGGCAGCCACCGGTGAGGGGACGCCGATCATGGCCGTCGAGGGAGCGGGTCACGTCTACTTCGCCGACGGCGGCAAGAAGGTACAGGTCCTCGAACTGGACGCCGGCGAGTCGATCACGGTCAACGGCGAGGACGTGCTCGCGTTCGAGGAGTCGCTGTCGTACGAGATCAGCACGATAGACAGCCTCGCCGGCTCGTTCGCCGGCGGCTTCAGCAACGTCTACCTCCAAGGCCCCGGCTACGTCGCAGTGACGACCCACGGCGACCCGATCGTCTTGGAACCCCCGGTCGCGACGGACCCCAGCGCGACCGTCGCGTGGAGCGGCACCTCGCCGAGCGTCGAGGTGAACCGCAGCCTCTCCGACATGGTCGGTCAGGAGTCCGGCGAGCGATACCAGATGCGCTTCGACGACTCCGACGGGGTCGTCGTCGTTCAGCCGTACGAAGAACACGTCTGAGTGCGGGCATCGATGGACGAGACCGCCGACCGCGACGCTGACGCCGACCGCGACGCTGACGCCGACCGCGGGCGCGGAGAGCAGCGCGACGGCCGCGTGGCGGAGACCGACGACGACTCGGCCGGCGTCCTCACGCGGGTCAAGACGGTCGTCACGGAGGCGGTCGGCGTCGTCGTCGACGCCGTGATAGACGCCGTATGATCGGGGTCGATGGTGTGACCGGAGTCGACGACGGGACGCTGGCGGTCGTCGCCCACCGAGGATTCGCCGGCGAGAACCCAGAGAACACGGTCGCAGCCGTCGAGGCGGCGACCGCGACCACACCGAACGGGACAGCGGACGAGGCCGAGTCGAGCGGACCGAACCGCCGGCGAGCCGACTGGGTCGAGGTCGACGTCGTCCCCACCGCCGACGGCGACGTGGTCGCGATCCACGACGTCGAACTCTCGGGACGCGGCGGGCGCAGCGGAACGACCGGCCTCACCGACGCGACGGGCGTGGTCTGGGAGACCGACACAGAGACCGTCACGAGCGCGACGGTGTTGGAGAGCGGCGAGACCGTTCCGCTCCTCGCGGACGTGTTCGACGTCGTCCCGCCCGACGTCGGCGTGAACGTCGAACTCAAGAACCCGGGACGACGGGACCTCCGGCCGGGCGAGAAGCTGGATGGAGAGGCGCTCGCGGAGCGAACCGCCCTCTGGAGGCCGTTCGTCGAGCGCGTGCTCGACGTCGTCGACGGCCACCGGAACGACCACCTGTTCTCGTCGTTCTGTGAGGGGGCGCTCGCGGCTGTCAGGCAGCTGTCTTCGTCCCCGGTCGCGCCGTTGGTGTCGGATTCGATCGAGGACGGAATCGCGGTCGCTCGCGCGTACGACGCCGAGGCGATCCATCCCCCGATCGACGCGGTTCGAGGGACGCCCTTCTTCGACGCCGCGCGGTTCGGTCACGCCGACGACCTCGTATCCGTCGCGCACGCGGACGGCCGAGCGGTGAACGTCTGGACCGTCGAGACCTGGTATCAGGCCGCTCGGGTCGCGTCGGCCGGCGTCGACGGGATCATCGCCGACTACGCCGCGGTCGCGCCCGAGTGAGTGCCGGCGATCAGCGCGCGGCCAGCCACTCGGCGAAGTCGCCGGTGAGGAACTCGATGTAGTCGACGACACCGAGGTACAGCGAGATAGCCACGACGACGACGATCGGGACGCGGACGATCCAGATCCACGCGTCGCCGAAGGGTCCGAGGTCACCGATTCCCTGTGAGAGTTCCTCGCGAGCGATGTCCGGGACGACCCAGCCGACGAACAGCGCGAGAAGCAGCGACCCCAACACGAGCAGGACGCCGTCGGCGAGCAGGTCGAAGAGGTCGAGGAAGATCAGGTCGATCGTCACCGGAACCCCGAGGAGGAAGACCGCGACGCCGAGCGCGGCCGCCGCCGGAACGCGCGAGACGCCAAGCTCGTCGATCAGGTAGGAGACGAGCACTTCGAGGATGCTGATCGCAGAGGAGAGCGCCGCGATCCCGACCATTCCGAAGAAGACGACGCCGAGGAGGCGACCGCCGGGGATCCCGGCGAACGCCGTCGTGAGGCTCACGAAGATACCGCCAGGTCCGCCCGCGCCGGGTTCGAGGCCGGCCGCGAAGAGGAACGGGAAGACGACGAAGCCGACGAGAACCGCGACGAGGGTGTCGAGGCTGGCGATCACGCCCGCGTCAGCGACGAGATTTCGGTCCTCGCCGAGGTACGAGGCGTAGGTGATCATCACGCCCATCCCGAGAGAGAGAGTGAAGAAGGCCTGTCCGGCCGCGGCCGGGAGGATGCTGGTCCAGTTGGCGATGAGGTACCCGAAGTCCGGCGAGAGGTAGTAGCTGTACGCCGCCGCCGACGCGTCGAGGGTGAACCCGTACGACGCGAGGCCGACGAGGAGCACGAGGATCGCCGGTACCATGATCTTCACGCCGATCTCGATGCCACGGCGGACGCCGGCGGCGATGATGGCGATGACGAGCGCCATGAACACGGCGTGAAAGAGCAGGGTGTCGATCCCGGTGGCGACGGTGCCGAAAAGCGCCTGCGCCTCGCCGGTGTCGGCGATCGCGTAGCCGTCGAGAACGCCGATGAGCGTGTAGCGCAGGAACCATCCTGCGACGACGCTGTAGTACGATAAAATGACGAAGCCGATGGCCACGAACAGCCAGCCGAGAGAGTTCCACGCGCCGCTGCCGAGAGCGCGGATCGCGCCGACTGGGTTCAGTTCGGTGTGCCGCCCGATCACGAACTCGACGAGGATCGCCGGGAGACCGATCAGCGCGACGAAAAGCAGGTAGACGAGGAGAAACGCTCCGCCTCCCTCCTGTCCGGTGATGAACGGGAAGCGCCAGATGTTCCCGAGTCCAACTGCGCTGCCGACCGCGGCGAGGATGAACCCCGCCCGTGTCGCCCATGTCTCGCGTGCCATGTGTGTCGGATCGGCGACTCCGGACCGTCTAAAACGTGTCTCTCCGGCGCTCTAACCAGTAACGAACGACGATGAACGACCCGATCGCGGTCTCCGGACCGTGAATTTAATACTCGGACGGGAACCTCACGGGGTATGGAACGCGTAGACGTCGCAATCGTTGGGGGCGGGCCGGCTGGCTCCGCCGCAGCGCACGCCGCCGCGACCGGCGACGCGGGTGCCCTGGTCTTGGAGAAGGGGGTACCGCGGGACGATCGGGACCGCCTCGGTCCCGACTCCACAGACGCCGCCGGGATCTTGGACTACTGGGTCGATATCATGGGTATCCACCCCGACGAGTTCGACGACGGCGTCCTCCAGCGGGAGCTGAACCGCGCCGAGTTCCGTGGCCCCGACGAGGCCGCGACGCTCACGTCGACCGGGATCGACTCCTCGTACGACGAGTTCGGCTACACCTTCCACCGCGCGCGGTTCGACGACTGGCTTCGCGACCGAGCGGAAGACGCCGGAGCCGAGTACCGCGCCGGGGTGTCCGTCCGTGGCATCGACACCGATCCGTCGATCGAGCCCGGCGCGGCCGACGCGGACCGTCCCCGCCACGTCGTCGAACTCGCCTCCGGCGAATCGATCGGGGCCGACTTCGTCGTCCTCGCCGACGGCCCCCAGCGCACGGTCACGAACCGCGTCCTCGACGAGTACCTGCCCGCGGACGCGCCCGCCTCGGAGCGGCTCGCCTCGCGGACGGCGAACCACATCGCGTATCAGGAGTACCGCCGGGTCCCCGAAGCGGTGTACGAGGAGGTGAAGGACGCGATCGTCTTCTGGTGGGGCGTCATGCCCGGCGAGACCGCGTACCCGTGGATCTTCCCGAACGCGGACCGCGTCTGTCGGGTCGGGCTCACGATGCCGATCGGCTTGGACATCGACGAGTTCGACCGCGACGCGTACGCGCTTCTCGATTCCGACGACGACTCGATCCCGCAGGGCGGCGAGTACATCCGGCGACTGCTGGAGTGGCAGTACGGCGACGAGTACGACATCGAGGAAGACTTTCCGATCGTCGAGGACGCCGGCAAGCGCGACGGCACGGAGACGTACCCGATCTCCTCGACGCGTCCGATCGATTCACCGACGGACGCGGGGATCGCGGTCGCGGGCGGGGCGATGGGGACGACCTCCGCCTTCCACGAGGGGGGCGACCACGTGGCGGTCCGCACCGGCGCGATCGCGGGCGAACTGGCCGCCGAGGGCGACCTCGGATCGTACAACAGGCGGTGGAAGGAGGCGATCGGCGACGAGGTCGTCCGGAACGTGACGATGGCGGATATGGTGGCGGAGTACGACCCCGACGACTGGAACCGGATCATCGGCGCGGCCGACGCGATGCTCGCGGCGGAGGCGGGCGACGGCCTGCTCGCACAGCCGTACCGCTCCGGCTGGGAGTCCGTGAAGCTGCTTTTGGCGTACAAGTGGAACAAACGCCGCGTCAAGAAGAGCTACGTCGGCATCGACGAGAGCGAGTACGTCTACTGACCGAGCGGCCGGACCCGCCGGGCGTCACTCTCCGTTCTTCGCCGCGTCACCGGATCACCGGCGCGGTCAGCTCCCGCGACTCGGTCGAGACTCCGTCGACCGCGACGGGCTCGACCTCGTGTGTCGGCCACTGACCCGTCTTCGTGAGCGTCTCGGTCCGATCGCTCGCGACGAGGTGGGTGTCCTCGCTTTTCGTTCCCTGTACGGTGGGGTTCCACGCGTAGCCCATCGGACGGCTCACCGGCTCGTCGCTCTCGGGCGTCGCGATCCACTCGCGGCCCGCGAACCCGGCAGCGCCGCCCTGATGGTGTTCGCGCCACTCGCCCGGATGTCCCACGGCGTCGTACGCCTCGCGGATCGCCGCGAACACGTCTCCGGCGGTGCCGCCGTCGGCCGCGGCCGCCTCCGTCGCCGCGAGCGCGGTCGCCTCGACGCGGGCGGCCGCGCGGTGACGCTCTTTCAACCACTCCGGCGCGTCGAAGGCGACGGTGCGCGTGAGCGAGGCGTACAGCCCCGCGCGCTCGGCGGTGATAGAGACGAGCGCGTAGTCCCCGAGCGTGGCGTCCGTCGGCGTGTAGTGTCGGTACGCCTGCGCCCGCTCGCCGCCGCCGACCAACACGACGGGGGTGTTCACGTCCCGTGAGGAAAGCGAGATGTCGATGCCGGCGGCGACCTCGTACTCCGGGTCCTCGGGTTCGAGGTTCCGGCAGACGGTTTCGAGGGCGGCGGCCGCCTCGCGGCCCAGATCGCGGTACCGCTCGACGTCGCCGTCGGTGAGCGGCTGCCGGAGGCGGCCGCCGTCGACGCGCTCGAACTCGGGGACGTCGAAGTCCGCGGCCGCGGGGGCGGGCGATCGGGCGGCGACCTCCTCGGCGAGCGACGAGGCGTGCCACGGGAACGACTCGACGTGGAGCCGATCCGGCAACTCCTCGTCTGCGAGCCTGTCGGCCTCGTTGTTGGCCGCGATCACGCGGAGTTCGCCGTCGTAGCCGGCCGCGGCGACCCCGACGTCTGCGTCGCCGTCGACGACGTTGTCGCCGCCGGTGAGCCACGCGAAGCCGTTCGGCTTAGCGAACCAGACCGCTTCGAGTCCGCGACGATCGAGGTACTCGTCGAGCCTGTCGGTGCGAGCGGAGAGATCGACCATGCGAGCACACACTCGTCGAACGCAAAAAGGCGGTCGAAAGCGCGTCACCGGGGGAGACGTGTGGGCAGGCGGCGGCGCTCGGATCGACTGACCGCGCCCCACCGCGGGCGGCCGAAACGAAAGGTTCAATTATATCCCCCGGATACCACGAGATGCGATTGAACGCCCCGCGGGTTGGTAGTCTAGTCCGGTTATGACACCTCCTTGACATGGAGGAGGCCGGCGGTTCAAATCCGCCCCAACCCACTCACTTATAAGCGGAAACCGCACGACGGCGAGAGACACTTATACCGTCGGGAGGGGGTCTTTATGAGTGCCCCCGCGGAGACGACTGGCGAAACCCGCTCCATCTGCGAATTCTGCGGGTTCTTCATCGACGAACCGGAACAGATCTGTCCGGCTCGCGATGAGGGGGTGTGCCGGCCATGAGGTACTGTCCGGAGTGCGGAGCGAAGCTTAAGCGGACGTCGAAGCCCGGCAGTGCGATCCCGTACGACGCGTGCCCCAACTGCAGCTACGGGGGTGAGCTATGAGCGTCGAGACCTCCGTCGAGGAGCAGCGCGAGCAGATCGCGAACCAACTCGGCGAGCCCGAACAGCTGCGATTCCCGAGCGGATGGACAACGTCGACGAGCTGGCACCGCGCACAGGCGGCGAAGTCGGATGTCTCGCCGGCGAACCCGGCCGAGTTCGACGTGCTTCTCGGATACGTCGATGGCCGCGACGAGATCACGCACCATCGCGTTCTCTTCGCGCTCTACGGCGGCAATCTCGTCGCCGAATGCGAGTGCGACGGCTGGAGCTACCGCGGCTGGTGCGCTCACGTCGCGCTGCTGTGGTGGCGCTGGTCTCGCGACCAGCTCGGCGTCACAAATCTCGACACCGGTCGGACGTACCTCTCGCCGCCGTGGTGGTTCGACTTCTCCGGCGCGGAGGCGCAGGTCGAACTCCCCGTGACCGACCACATGGTCGTCACGGACGGGGGTGAACGATGAACCCCCGTTTCGACTGTTTCGTGTGGAACAACTGGAGTAATACAGAACTGTACACCTGTATTACAGCATATAACGCAGAATTAGAGGCCTTTGAAGCCTCTACCTCTCGAATCGGTTTCGTTAATACAGGTACGGGGGGGTACAGAAATCGGTGTCCACGTGGCGCAGGTGCGTGTGTGAGCGCGAACAGAGGGCGGCGCGCGCGCTGGGGCGCATTATGCGGCCGACTGGGCGTGCTCGCAGGCGAGGGGGTGGCAGCATGAGCGAAGACGGAACGGGGCTGGTGTCGTTCCGCGTCGACGATCCAGAGCTGGCGGGGGCGATCGAAGATGCAGCCGAGTCGGAAGGATCGAAGTCGGACGCGATTCGGAACGGACTGCGTGCGGCTTTCCTAGGCGATGGAGGGAGCGAGACCGGAGACGAGAGTGAGATCTCGGTGAAGGCCCGCGAAGGTCACCGTCTGCTCGTGGAGTGGACGGGCGTCGGCGGGTGGATGGAGCTGGAGACGGCCGAGTCGATGCTGGCGAACAAGATGAACATCAATACGGATGCGATTCGGCGGCTGGTGGTGAAGCCGCTGAAGGGCGGTGACATGGTCCGGCTGCACCAAGGCGTGAAACACGTGTGGCTCATCGTGGGTTCGGCGGAAGGGGGAGATGCGTCGTTCGTCGACGAGACGCCGGCGTCGACGTCCTCGACGGAGTCGGAAGCAGCAACCGACGGCGGGGAAGCACGCGAGCGCCTTGAAGAGCTTGCGAACGCGGAGGTGGGCGAATGAGCGCCACTGACGATGTTCGGAGCGGGCCACACGAATGTCCGTTCGAGGAGGACTACTACGCGTGGGTGGCCGGCGGGACAGCCTACGTCCGCGGATACCGCGTCGACGCGACGTGCGGAGACTGCGACTCGCAGCTCGACGTTCAGTTCGGAGAGCACACGTTCCTGTTCACGTGTCCGGAGTGCGTCGTCTGGGGTGATGACGCGGTCACGGAGTCGTCGAGAGCGATCCCGCTCGGATGGCGGGTTTCGATTCGGAATACGACGGATCTCACGGAGTGGTCGGTCTACCTCGCCGGTTCGCCTGTCGAGATGGAACCGGTGCCGCACGGCGTTGAGGCGCGCGGATCACTGACTGACGACGGCGACGAGGAGCACGTGCTCCACGTAGCGCTCCCGGAAGAAGGCCAAGAGTACGACGTGGAATCAAACGGAGGTGACAGCTGATGTCACCCGAGATCTCGGTCGTCGGTGCGGCCGAGAACGTGGACATGAGCGGTCCGTCCGATCCGGAGCCCTACGAGGTCGACACCGACGAGCGGCGGGTCGTCTCGTGCTACTGCTGCACGTGCGAGTCGACGGCGACGCTGCTGCTGGAGGTCGGAGACTCGGATCCGTGGGAGCACGACGCGGAGAACGCGAGCCACGTGGTCGACTACTGGAGGGAAGCATGAAGATCTCGAATGACTGGCTCGCGGGGATAGGAACGGGGCTCGGAGTCGGCGCTGGAGCCGCGATGGTCACGGCGCAAGGCGGCGCAGTGCTGGGTGGAATCGGCGTCGCAGCCGTGGCGTACGCCATCGGCGTTCGACGCGGACGCGACGACGTCGACGAGAACGCCGAGAACGGCGACACCGACGAGGTCGCGACGGACGGCGGCACAGCACCGCGCGAGCCACAGCCGGGGTCGGCGTCGACGCAGCCGACGGTCCTCGACGTCGAGATCTCCGGGGACCGAGTGCTCGGAACGGCCGAGCGGGGCGACGTCTCGATCGTCGTGGAAGCGCCGGCGGGGATCTCCGCAGACGAGTTAGAGCAGACGCTGAGCGGCGTGCCGGAGAGCATCGAGCGGACGACTGAGCGGTTTGCGGGAGCTACGACTATGAGTGCCAACACCACCGAGATCGACGGGAGTACCGACGCCGAGGACGCGACTGACGACGATGTCGGAGGTGGTGCGTGATGGCAGCCGCTGACGCGGACGTGGAGAGCACCGCAGACGACGACCAGACGCCGGAGACCGAGGCCGAACCGGTCGACAACATGACGGTCATCATTCGTGCCGAAGTGCTCCAGCAGGTGATCGACCAGCTGCTGACTGTCGTCGACGAGGCGATATTCCGGATCGGCCACGACGGGCTGTCGGTCGCGGCTGTCGACCCGGCGAACGTCGCGATGGTCGACCTCGAAGTGGAGGAGGGAGCGTTCGAGTCAGTCGGCGACGGGATGTTCCCGATCGGTATCAACATCCAGAAACTCGACGACTACGTCGACGGAGCGAGCGGCAGCGACCAGGTGAAGCTCTCATACAGTCCTGAGAAACGGTCGATCGAGATAGAGCACACGAACGTCGAAGTCGAAATGGCGGGGATCGACCCGGACGCGATCCGGCAGGAGCCGGAGATTCCGGAGATCGACCACAGAGCGGAGTTCGAAGTCGACGCGAAGGTGTTCCGCGACGCGGTCGAGAACGCCGACCTGGTGACCGATCACGTCAGGTTTGAAGCCGATGTCGACGCCGAAGCGCTCGCAGTCAGCGGAGAAGGTGACATCGACGAAATCCGGACAGTGATCGAATCCGACGATCTGCTCGATGCGAACTTCTCCGAGAGGGTCGAGTCTCTCTTCTCGGTCGCATATCTGATTGGTGGATCGAAGGGCGGGAGCAAGTACAAGGGGATGCTCAAGCCGCTGAGCAGTGGAACGGAACTGGCCGGTAAACTCGACGACGAGATGCCGGTGTTCCTGACCTACGAGTTCGCAGACGGCTTCGGCAACGTGCAGATGATGCTCGCCCCGCGGGTCGAGAATAAATGAGGTGATGATCGTGTGCAACACTATCACCTCGGCGAGAACCGCGTTCAGCCGTACGCTCGGTTCGAGCACGCGAAGGCCGGTGACGGGAGCGGAGCCGGCTACGAGCGCTGGCGGTCGACAGAGCACCGACCGCACACACCGACAGCCGGACGGGAGGACGTCTACGTCGCGCATCACCGGCTGCTCGCAGTCGTCGAGTGCTACTCGCTCGACGAGCCGATCGAGTCGGTCCTCGACGATCTCGCGGAGAAGGACGTTCACCACTGCAACGGCGTCAAGTGGGACAACCGCCCGGAGAACATCGAGCCGGTCGAGCACGCTCGGCACGCGTCGATCACGCAGGAGCAGGTTCGGGCGTGGGCCGAAGACGAGAAGCGCGAGCGCCGGCGGCGTGCAGCTGGCGTCTCGGACGACGATGTCTGCGACGGGTGCGGCGAGCCGGCGGAACCGCTCGCGACATCGCCCGGATTCGCCGGCGAGCGGTGTCTGGAGTGCGCGAAACAGGAGTCGGATGGAGAGCCGATCGAAGTCTAACGGAGGTCAGCCATGAGCAACGAGAACCTAGAGCGGATCGCGGATGCGATGGAGCTACAGAACGCGCTGTTGATGCAGTTGCTGCAGGATCAGCGGCGTGAAGCGGAGCGCGAGCGTCCGGGTGAAACGTCGAGGACAGACCGGGCGACAGCGACGGCAGTTGCTGACTCGTACGGCGACCTGTACGGTGGTTCGATCGGCTCGTGGGAGTTCAAGCCGGTGGCTGAGCAGGTGGAGAAGATGGGTGATTACGATGGGTGACGGCGGTGTCGCTGTCGGTTCCTACGCAGATCTCGGACCGGACCGCAGCCAGCCGGTCGATCGGAACCCGACGCTCTGCTGTGAGATCTGTGGCGACGCGCACAGCTGGATGGATTACTGGAAAGACCGCGTTCTCGACGGGAGTGGTCGGAGTGATGTGCCGCTGTGGTGCGTTGAGTGCGAAGATGAGATCCAGCGGATGCGGCGTCGGCTGTCGATGAACAGGTCGCTCGACGAGTGGGGTGGTGCCGATGCCTGAGCCAGATGCAGAATCAGAGGCTGAGATCGATCGACCCGCATGGCTTCCCGACGAGTACGACCCCGACGCGCCGCTTCACGAGCGGCTGAAGATCCTCGCGCCGATCGAGGGTGGGATCGAACTCCACGCCGAAGGCGACCGCGTTACGGAGGTTATCGGCGAGCCGCGCGAACTCACCGAGATCGGCTCCGGAGCTGTCCGACTCAAGACCGGAACCGGTCCCGATACTTTCAGTTGGGACTGGGAAGTGACGGCGCCGCCGGAGGGTGAGCCATACCTGCAGAAAGTCGACCCGGACCAAGATATGGAGGACTACATGGACTCCAAGAAGACGCGAATGGAGGGCATGGACATCCGCGTCTACGGCGTCGACGCCGAGGCGTGGCTTAACCGAGGTGACGCCTAATGGCCGCGGAAGACGACGGAGAGATTGCGCAACCGAAGGAGTACGACAACCCCGATCTTACCTGCGACCGCTGTGGAGTGACGGCGACCAAAGGGTACGCCGGACAAGACGAGTGGATCGACTTGTGCGATTCCTGCTTTAACACCCTTAAGGAGTGGTTCTAATGCCCTCTGATAAATTTGGAGACGGTACTATTCGTGCCGTCGACCTGTTCTGCGGCGCGGGCGGGACGCTCGAAGGGCTGTCGCAGGCGTGCGACGAGCTCGGCGTCGACCTCCAAGTCACCGCGGTCAACCACTGGGAGACCGCGATCGAGACGCACAAGCGAAACCACCCGAACGGCGATCACCACGTCTCGAAGGTCGAGGAACTTCACCCGCCCGATGTCGTCGAGGAAGGCGGCGTCGACGTGCTGATCGCGTCGCCCGAGTGTACCCACTTCTCTGTCGCTCGTGGCGGGAAGCCGGTGAACGAACAGAAGCGCGCGTCTCCGTGGCACGTCCTCGACTGGGTCGAGAAGCTCCAGCCGGAGAACGTGCTGCTGGAGAACGTTCGCGAGCTCCAGTCGTGGGGTCCGGTAGACGACGACGGCCAGCCGACGCGGAACGGCGAGATCTTCGAGACGTGGATCAACGCGTTCCACTCGATCGGTTACTCTGTCAGCTGGCAGGTGCTGAACGCCGCGAACTACGGCGACCCGACGACGCGGAAGCGGCTGTTCGTCGTCGGCCGCCGAGGCCAGCGCGCGTCGTTCCCCGAGCCGACCCACAGCGACGCCGACGACGAGCTGCCCGACTGGCGACCGGCCGCGGAAGTCATCGACTGGTCCGACGCCGGCGAGAGCCTCTGGAAGCGCGACCGGCCGCTCGTGAACAACACGATGCGCCGGATCGCCGAGGGGATCCGGCAGCACTGCGACGACCGCCTCGAACCGTTCGCTGACGCCGTCGCCGAGCTCGGGAAGGAAGATGTCGCAGCGCTTCAGGAAGACGTCGTAGACGCCGGCGAGGCGCACGAAGTTGCCGAAGAGCGCTGCGAGCCGTTCCTCGTGAAGTACTACGGGACGTCGACGGCGAAGCCGATAGACGAGCCGATGGACACGGTGACGGCACAGGGCGGGAAGTACGCGCTCTGTACGCCGTACCTGCTCGGGCAGCAGTCCGGAGCGACCGCGCGGAGCGTTCTCGACGAGACGGTTCCGACCGTCGCGACACGCGGCGCGATCGGCCTCTACAACCCGACGACGTTCATCCTCCCGCGGAACGGCTCCCGCGGCGGGCTTCACTCGAACGCGACGTACGAACCCGACGAGAGGCCGCTCCACACGGTCACGGCTCGGAACCAAGACGGCCACGTCGTGACGCCGTTTCTCGTCGAGTACTACGGGAACGGCTCCTCGAACAGTATCGATGAACCGGTGCCGACCGTGACGACTCGAGATCGCTTCGCGCTGGTCGTACCGGAGGCTTTCCCGTACGGGCTCGACATCCGCTTCCGGATGCTCCAGCCGCGTGAACTCGCGGCAGCGATGGGCTTCCCGTCGGACTACGAGTTCGCGGGTAACAAGACCGAGACGACGAAGCAGATCGGGAACGCCGTACCGGTGAACCTCGCGAAGTCGCTCACGAAGCAGCTGCTCGTCGGCGACGAACCGTCACTCCAGACGTTCGCCGATCAGGAGGTCGAGGCCGATGACTGATCGCGACCGTGCCTCGATAGCTCGCGAACACCTGCTCGGCGCGACGGTGTGGGCCTACGGGGGCGGTGCGGCCCGTGTCCGGCCGTGGACCAGTGCGAGAGACGTGCGGTCTCCAGGGAGATTAGCCGATGCCGAGTGAGGAATCCGCTGTAGGGGTTGTACGGACAGACATCACCACGGTCGATCACGGGGAGTGTTGGCTGTTCAAGTGCGAGAGGGATGCTCAGACATGGGTTTACAACGGAGACGAGTTCGCGGCGAAAGTCTGTGAACAGTGTCACGACCAACTGACAGACACGGCAAAATGGGAGGATGGGAATGAAGTCGTCTGATCAGTCTTCGGGCGCGATCTCGCGAATTGTCTCGTGGATCGACGAGTTGCTATCAGGCCCGAGAGTTGCGTTCGTCAGGGTGTGTGAGGTTTGCGGCAATGAGTTTCAACGCATCCAATTTGAACGGCCTGAAAAGGACCTCTGCCGGGAGCATTGGGAACAGAACAAGCCGCCGCGGTACAACGACTACTACCCGCCGAGAGAGTACTGGAGGTCTATCGACGATGCCGAGTGAGACGGCCATCAACCGCGCTGCGGCGGTGGCCACGTTCGCGATGGTCATCTTCGTCGCTGAGGTCACCGGCCACCCGGCGGCCGACCTCTTCTTCCAATCGGTCGAGGTGGCTCTCGCACCGCTCGTCGCATTCGCTGATGGTCTGGGGTCGCTCCTCTCTCCGGGAGCGGAAATAGCGTCGGCAGGCGGCAGTTCGATGTTCGAAGCCGTCTCGCAACTTCCGGTCCCTATTATGATGGCTGCCGTTTTAATCGTCTTCAAGGGCATTCTGGACACGGTTACTGAGCCGGTTACCCACGAACAGCCAGTGACCCTCACCGGAGATGAACAGTCCGAGACCGAGGACGAGCTGGCCGGGACGGTCACGGTATGGAGCGCCGACGGCGAAGCGCTCCGGTTCGATGAAGACGAGTTCGAGCCCCGCCGGCTCCGCGTCGGCGACCGCCTCACGTGGGTCGCAGATCACGAGGGAGAGCCGGTCGAGCTCGACGTAGACCGTCTCGGATTCGACCCTGCCGAGCGTGCGCGGCAGGCCTACGTCGACGACGAGATCGATGAGGACGAGCTGGAGCGCCGGCTCGGTCACGACTTGGAACTGGAGGTCGAGGATGTCGAGTGACGCGCCGTCTCTCGTTGAGAACCCAGTCCAGATGATTGTCGCTGGAGCAGTCCTCGGCATGGTGTTCTCGGCATTCTCGATTCTCTTCGAGCCGTTCTTCCAGGCGTTCGCTTTCTTCGGCCGTCTGATCCTTCAGTACGCGACGCCGAGCGGGCTGTTCAGCGTTCTCGTGCCGGGAGTACTCTCTCTCATCTTGATCTTCGCACTCCTGAACGTCGCAGCTTCACGCGCCCGTCTTGGGCCGGTGCTCACGCCGTTCGAGGCCTTCGCGAGTGCGCTGGTCTCGTTCTTCGACGCGGTCGCGGATAGGGCGCTGTCCCCGCTCCGCGAGTCGGACGATGACGCACAGCAGGTGATCGATGTCATCCACCGCGAGTACCGCGAGGGCGAGATCGGCGACGTCGAGCTGGAGCAACGTCTCGACGAGGCGCTCTCCGAGCAGGAAGATGTGGAGCCGGCTGTCGAGGTGGAACATGCCGAGTGGGCAAGAGACGGATGAAATAGAGTAGGACAGCCGACATACTTATTCGTTTGACCAACCAAGTAGGTAGTACAACGGAACCTACGGCGTCAGTCAGCACTCGGGGGGAAAACCTGCGAGTCAGATACCGATGGCCGTAGGTATCTCTGACCGCAATATCACTGTTCTTGGGGCTTCCCTTCTCGCCATCGGATATTATCTCAACGTGGTCGACGCTACTCTACTGAAATTCTGTGTGGGGATCCTGATTTTGAAATTCACGGACCAGATCTCGTACCGAGACGAGTAGGAGGTGCTAATCCGGGGGAGAGTCCCTACTGCTTTTTCACAGAGATATTATCCGAACCACAGTGAGGGCAGTAGGACCAGCTGACTGAATCACCGCTTCGCTCTGGGCTAACATTCGTTTTTGCGATACAGTCGTAGCACTCAATTACCGCTGCCTTCGTGACGCTGACCATGACTGGATTACCTGAATGAACACATTAGTTGTTTGGGTGGAATCCAGAACAGCGTTTGAGAAGTAACCTCTAGACTGCTGTTTTTGTAACACCGTTCTTTAAGTAACTGGCCGTGTGTTTCTACCCATGGCCGAAATTCTCGCCTACGCCCGCGTTTCGACTAGCGACCAGAGCCGCGACGGTCAGCTCGATTCGATCCGCGAGCACTACCCGGACCTTCCCGCCGAGAACATCTACGCCGATGTCGGCTCGGGAGACGACCCGACTCGTGACGAGTATGTCGAGCTCCGCGATCGCGTCGACGACGGTGACGCCGAGAAGGTGGTCGCGGCGAAACTCGATCGGCTCGGACGCTCGACCGCGGAGGTTGCCGACTTCGTCGACACGTGCTCTGACCAGGGGGTCGGACTTCACCTCGTGCAACAGGGGTTCAACGTCGACCCCGACGACGAGATGGGTCAGATGATGCTGAAGTTCATGTCGATGGTCGCGGAGATGGAGCTGAAGCTGAACCGCGAGCGTCGACAGGAGGGGATCGAGCGGGCAATCGACCGAGGCGTGCAGTTCGGAAAGGCACCGCACGGGATGACCAAGAATGAAATGGGCGTTCCGGTGCCGGGAGAGGGATTCGAGCGGGTGCAGGCGTTCATCCGGGAGGTACGGAAGGGACGGGCGAAGCGTCCGACGGCACGCTTCTTCGAGATCCCGGAAGGGAGCATTGCGACGATCCTCGAACGCGCCGACGAGCTCTACGGCGTCGAGTTCGATAACGATGAGTGGACGCTCGAACGCGCGAAGGTTGAGGCCGGAGAGAAGGATCTCTCTGACCTCGGTAAGTAGCGCTCTAAAAACTGGAACCGAGTCGGCCTACTGAACAGGCTCGACCCGAGCCGAACCGTCGTCGGTCTCCTCAAACGCGAGATGACCCTCGATGATGCTACCGTCGTCATCGACGAGTCCCATCTCACGGAGCGTCTCTTTCGGGACCGTCACTCGCCCACTACCGCTCCCGGTATCGCTAACCTTCCTAATCTCACACATCGAATTATATTATTCACGTAACTCACTTATAGGTTCTGTACAGTCTGGTCATATTTTGCAGATCTACCAGAATACGGACGTTTAGGCCCCCAACGACCGGATTTCGGGTCGCACCATGACCGGTGTAAACCCGATCGGAGGTGTGCGCTGCGCGTGAGCAGCGCCGCCGACGACGATGACGGCGCGGAGGAGCGGCGCTGGAGGGACTGGAGCGTGGTTTTTGCGGGGGCTGACTCGTGACCGACGGGCCTAGAGGGCTCGTCGTCAGCGATCGCTTCCGCGAGTACCTGCAGACCTTCAGACAGCGGTACCCGCTCGACACAGAATTGGCACAAAAATACGGTTTGCCCACCGGAAACGGGCATTTTCGGAATCCAATGACACGAATTCGCAGTAGCGGCGGCTACGGAGGTAGCGCATGAACATCGACATCAAGAAGGCGGGACTCGCGGCGCTGCTGGCGCTGACGGTACTCTCGTCGATGGTCGCGATGCCGGTCGCGGCGGCCGGCGGGATCGGCTGGGGTGGCGACGCGAAGACGCCGAACCCCGGCATCGAGACGGACGTGACGATCGACGAGTGGTCGAACGCGGAGTTCGACAGCGCGCTCGAATACTACGACGACTCGGGTGAGGCGGCTGAACTGCCGGCCTCGCTGAACGAGTCGAACGACAACCCGGTCACGCTGACGGCGACCGACATCGACTTCGACGACCGAGACCAGTTCCCGCGCCTCGACAGCGAGGACGGGGACAACTCGGCGTCGGCACTCGACGCGAGTGAGTGGACGACCTCGGGCGCGACCGTCTCCGACTCGACGACCGCGCCGGGCGTCGACGCGCTGAACTACGCCGGGACCGCATCGAGCGACTCGGCGACGTACAGCAACGTGAGCGTGGCAGACGGCGAGAAGTCGTACGTCACGATCGCGGCGGACATCAACTCGGCGAGCGGCACGCCGACGCTGCGGCTGACCGACGGTGACGGCGACTACGTCGAGGTCACCCTGTACGACTCGACCGCTGACGCAGACTCGGACATGGTCCTCGCGAACTCGACGGGCGAGGGCAAGGTGCTGCAGCAGCAGGTCGGCGACATGACCGTGCAGGGGACCGGCGACGGCTCCTTCGGCTCCACCGAGGAGATCTCGCTGCACGGCGACCTCGACGCGGACGTCTCGGTGCTCGACGCGGAGCGGACGCGAGCGCTGACGTTCGGCGAGCGGCTCGAAGACACGGACGACGACGACGAACTCGAAACGGTGACGATCACCGAGCCGCGCGGAGCGTACTCGGTGTCGGGAATGGACACGTTCGACGAGGTCATGTCGGATGCGACGATCTACGGCGTGACCGCGGACGCGGAGTTCGCCGCGAGCGACCTCGAAGACGACGAGGACGTGAGCGCGGAGTTCGGTGCGTCGAGCGACTACCCGCAGTGGGACCAGCTCGGTGAGCTGGCGTTCCGTATCGAACTGCCGACCGCGTTCGACCTGAGCTACGCGTCGCCGACGCTGGTCGACGAGCCGACGCTCCCGAGTGAGCGGTACAAGGCGGTCGACTTCGCGGAGGGAACGGGAGACACGGCGTTCGACGAGATCGACTACTCCTCGGTGGCGTCGAGCTACGACGGCTCGGAGACGATCACGCTCGACTCGACGGTGTCGACGGACACCGAATACGTGATCGCCTACGACGTCACGCTGACGAACGACGAGGTCACGGCGATCGAAGAGGCGGCCTCGGCAGCGGGCGGCGCGGGTATCATGGCCTCGAACAGTGGTGGCCCGATCTCTGGCTTCATCGGGTTCATCACCTCGATCCCCGGCATGATCCTCTCGGCACTCACTGGGATCGTCGGGATCCGCGCCTTGGGCGGAGGGTCGTAATGTCCTCGTCGGGACTGCCGTCGGGCGACAACCCATCTCCGAACGCCGTGCTCGGTGGGACGATCGAGTACCTCTCGAACGGGGGGTCTCTCGGGACGCTCCTGCAGGGAGCGATCTTCGGGACGATCGTGAGCTTCGCGACCGGCGGCGTGAACCTGATCCAGAGCGCGTTCGGGCTGGTGGTCGCACCGCTCGACGCGCTTAGGGCGTCGGTGAGTCAGTTCGTCGATTCGGCGATCCTCGCACCACTCGGCATCATCGAGACGACTGCGGAGGCGTCGGCGTCGGCGACGGCTTCGGAGTTCGGACCGTTCGCGATCATCGTCGGAGTCGGGCTCGTGCTCGCGTCGTTCTGGATGATCACGCAGTACCTCGAGGAGCCGGAGACCGGCGACACGCTCGCGATTCCGGGGCTCGGCGACGCACCGGACATCCCCGGCCTCCCGCTCGGAGTGACCGAGGAGAACGAGGACGAAGACTGATGCGGCACCCATCGCGATCCAACCGCGCGCTGGCGGGGGTGGGTAGCGGTGGCTGACGGCGACGACGTGACCGACGTGGATGTCGACGAGTCGTCGTTCCTCACGGGCGTCTCGTCGATCGAAGGCGTCGACTTCTCAGCGGCGTCGGGCGTCGACGTCCGACGGCTCGCACAGGCGATCGTCGGAACGGCGCTGTTCACCGTCGGTCTCGGCGTGAACACCGTCGTCTCCGGCGTGACGGGTGCGGTGGCCGGTCTTATCGACGGCGTGCGGGAGTTCGTCGCCGGCGGGACGAACGTCGAGTGGTTCGGCGGGGTGCGAGTCGAGACCGAGAGCGTCGGCCTCATCGACGTGATCTTCGGGACCGGGATCGCGGCGCTCCGCGGTATCTGGTCGTTCAACGTCGACACGTTCGGCGTGCTCGCGTACCCCGTCGGCCTCGCGATCGTGCTCGGGACGTTCGTCATCGTGAGCCGCGGGATCGGAGAGATCCGGGAGGTGACCTGATGTCGGGATCTGATGGCGGTGGCGGAATCACCGGCTGGGCTGACCTCTCGCCGCCGCCGATCATCGAGCAGCTGATCGACAATCCGCAGACGGTGATCCTCGGCGCAGTGCTGTCGGGTATCGTCGAGGCGGTGTTCGGCGTGGTCTCACAGCTGATCGACATCGTGCTGCTGGTCTTTGGTGGCACCCGACCGGGTCAGTTCAACGCGCCGGGAGAGACGATCGGGCTCGCGGACGTCCCCGTGGCGATCGCCGAGGGTATCGGCGGTGCGGGAGAGTCACTCGGGACCACGATCCTCGTGACGATCCGCGGGTTCAACGCGGGCGTGTTCGAGGCGGCTGGCGCGCTCGGACCGTTCGCGCCGCTCGTCGTGGTCACGGTGATCGTCGTCGAGGTCGTCGTCGCGGTCTGGCTGTTGCAGAGACTCGTGTATCTCCTCGCCGACTGGCTGCAGCTTGGAGGGCTGACTGAATGACACTGAAAGAAATCGCGAAGGATCCGCTGGCACAGGTGACCGCGGGGCTCGGCGGGATCGCCGCGGCGCTGCGGCCGGAGATCCTGCTCGGGGTGGCTGACGGGCTGTTCGTGTCGGCTCCGCAGTTGTTCACCTCGGTCACGGTGACGGGGCTGACGCTCCCGCAGGTGTTCCCGCCGGACTCGACGACCGACTGGGTCGTCGTGGTCGCCGGGATCATCCTCATCGGCTACCTCGGCCGGCAGATCCTGCAGAACATCGACAAAGAGGTATCATGACAACCACAGAGAGCGGACGAACCGAGTCGAATCGGACACGAACGAACGGAGGTGAATCATGTCGGCGCTGACGGTGGGGCTCGGCGTCCTCGCAGTGGGGGCGCTGGTGTACGCGCTCGGGGTCGAGCGGACTCGCGAGGCGGCGTCGACGGCCGGCTCGGCGGCCTCGACGGCGGGCGGTGCGGCGTCGCGGGCGGCCTCGTCGAGCGTGGCGGCAGGAGCGGCCGGCCTCGGTATCGGACTGCAGTTCGGGAACGAGCTGATCACGGCGATCCTCGCGGAGCCGGGGTTCGCGCTCGCGGGCGTTACCGGGCTGTTCGGAGCGCTCGGGACCGGCGGGTTCCTCGGCCTCTCGGGGCTGCAGTTCCTCTTGCTGGGTCTCGGCGTGTTCGCCGTCGGCTACGCGATGTTTGGAGGTGGAGAATAGTGTCTCCGTATCAATCAATCTCGGAGTCGCGCACTGGATGGATCTCCGCGGTCGTGATGGGACTCATAGGGACTGCAACCTTCGCGACCATGACTACGGCCGCTGACGATCCACTCGGTGCAGCAATCGCGGTGGGGAGCGTCGCTCTGGCGCTGCTGGCGTTCACGGATGCCTACCTGATCGCTGGTAAGCTCGACCGAGCGGAAGCGACGGAGGCGAGCCGATGAGCCGCGGCACCGCGGTCGCCGCGGTAAGTCTCGCGGTCCTGTGTGTGCTCTCCGCGCTCGGGGCGGCGATGCCCGCGATGGCGGCCGGGGTGCCGGCACAGGTCGAGGGCGGCGATGTCGAGTTCGACGCACCGGGACCGTTCGAGATCTCGGAGCTGCGGACGGGCGGGAACCAGCCGGCGGCCGCGCCGCCCGCGGTCCGATACGTGGGCGGGAACCCGCCGACCGGCGCGATGGCGCTGCGGTACACACCGGCGGGACCGCTCGAAAACGAGCGTGTTCACCTCGAACGCGGTCAGACACTGAACACGGACGAGATAGAACTCTACTCGACGGTGTTCGGGGAGGAGACGACCGGCGAGTACGAGGCGGTCATCGTGTTCTGGGAGCCGTCGACGCAGACCGTGAACGGGACGACGGTCGAGTACGCGGCGGACCAGGAGGTGCAGCGTGTGACGGTCGATGTCGAGTCGGGGTACGCGACCGCGCCGATCGCGTTGAACTCGCACTACAACGAGTCGGTGGAGGCGACGATGTGGCTCGAACGAGGCGGCGAGGTCGTCGACGGCGCTCGCTGGCGGTTCACGCACGCGTCGGCTCCGGCGTCTCAGCAGGTGGAGATAGAGACGCAGGCTGACGCGTGGTGGTACGTGTTCCGGACGGCGATCCTGCCGGGCGTGGCGTCGATCGTGATCGGGCTGTCGGCGGCGCGAGGGACGCTCAAGCGAGCGGGACGCGGACCGGGGTACTCGCTCGGGACGTACGGGATCTTGACCGGCGTCGGCGTCCTCCTCGCGCTCGCCGGACTCTACTACGAGCTGGCGGTCGTGGTGGAGCACGTCGACATCCTGTTCGGGCTGTCGTTGCTGCCGATCGCCTACGGCGGCGGGCTCCGGATGCGAGAGCCGACGGAGAACATCGCCTTCGAGCGGAAGGAACTGACCGACGCGTTATCGCTTCGGCGCGGTGAGACGGACAAAGAGCCGGACCCGGATGCGGTTCCAGACGGCGGAGAAACCTCGCCGTCGCCGACGGACCGCGTTACTCTTGACGAGGACGGTTACCATGATGAGCTGTACGAGGATCTCTCACTGCTGAAGACGATCCGAGCACCGGACGGAAGCGGTCGGCTCCTCCCGAAGAAGGGGTTCCGCCCGTTCTTTGCTCGGTTGTTCTCGAACGCAGCAAAGCTTGACCTCTCGGACCTTAGGACTCGAGTTCGGGTTCGAGGCTCGGCGTCACAGAAGGTGTACGTCGATCCGGACGAGGAACGTGCAGTTGAGCACAGACCGGCGCGGCTACGGCGGCGGATGCCGGTGTGGCACCGGCTTCCCGAGCCAGCGGAGGGCGAGAGTCTATCGCCGGTGACGAGAGGGCTCTACGGGCTCCTCACAGTCACGACGCTGGCGTTACCGCTCATCGGATGGCAGGCGGGGGCTGCGGCGGCCAACACGCCTGTCGTGGGCGCTGTGGTTGGCACTATGCTCCTCGCAGTGGAGAGCTACGAGGCTGTCGACGGGTCGATCAGCTTCACGCCCGCTCCGCGGCACGACATCACGGCGGACGCGTCGCTCACGGTCATGCAGAGCGAGCACGCCGACGCGAAGACTATCGACGAGTTAGAGGAGGTCGCGTGGTCCGAGCGGTCTCGCACGGCGTTGGAAGCCCGCGAGGTCGAACGGCGTCGCAACAAGACGCTCGTGCAGCGGCTCTCCGAGGGCGAGGTCGGGATGAACCTCGACATCCTCGGGATGGACTCGAACGCTGGCTCCGGGTTAGAGACGGATGGCTCGCTGTCGAATAGGGACACAGATACACGGAGTGCGGAGGCTGACGATGACGACTAACGAACACACCGAGGATCGGCGGACAACGCGGAGGGCGCTCGAAGTTCTCGACCGCGACCAAGACCGACTCTTGTACGATGGCGACGATCAGCGAGATCCACCGATACGGTCGTTGAGTGACGGATTCGACACGTATCGCGAGGCGCTCGTGTGGTATCAGGCGGCCGGAGTGCGAACGCTCGGACACGTCGAGACAGTTCTGAAACCGGAGTATATGCTCCCGCTGGCGGGTGTTCTTGAGCACCTCGTCGACGCGGACAGTCCCGAGTCGCAGTACGTCCGCCGGCGTCTCGTGGAGGAACTTGACGATACGTGCGATATGGCGTATCGCCAGTTCCGCGAGCGAGCGCAGGAGACGATCGAGTCGGACACGGAGCACGACAGGCAGGTGGATGGGTACGAGAAGAACCCGCTAAACAGACCAGCGTTCAAAGTGCTCGACGACACGCAGGCGTCGGCACTCGACAGTCTGTGGTCCGGTTTTGCGGACCGAGAGGCGCTCGGACGCTGGGTGCGGAGCCTATCAGCGCCGACGAATGGGGAGAAACCCGAACGGCTCCTCGAACGGATAATCTCGTCGCCGGTGATGCTTGAGGCGCTTCTCGACGAGGCGTCGAGCGAGTCAGTCGCGCTTCGGTACCGGTTCGCTGTCGGTATCATCATGCCGTCGTTTTTCAGCGCGGCTCGGTCGCTCAACGGGAGCGAGCGTTCGGAGGTGCAGACTGACACGAACCACGGAGAGTTCCAGCAGGGATAATCATGAGTTCAAAACATCAGGACGGCGGACGGCAGGGACGACCGCCAGACGGAGTCGAATGGGGCGAGAACACGAAACAGACGCACCCGGAGTACCCGGAGCCGGAGCCGAAACCACCGGGATGGCACAACAAGAACACGGACGCAGACAACATCCGGCGACGGTTCGGTATCGCCCCGTTCGAGAACGACTACAACTGGGATCCGTATCCAAACTGTTTGATCCACGAGACGCGGACCGAGGATCGCGGGACGGACCACGTCGGCGGAACGAACTGGCTCGCGGTCGGTGAGAAGGGCTCCGGAAAGTCGACGTGGGGTCTCTACTGGGCGACGCGGCTCATGGAGGTGAACGACGAGGCGGTCGTCTGGCGCGGCGCTCCGACGCGCTCGGAGTGGCTGCCGCTAAAACCGTGGACGCGGCTGTTCCTCCCGGAGAACGCAGACGTCGACGCGACATGGAAGCCGAAGGTGATCACGGAAGATCTCGACGGCGAGGCTGCCGACCTCGACGACGTCGTTCGCGAGGTGATCTACTACGAGGACCCACGCGACATCAACGAGCAGCTGCAGCCGGGAACGTTCAACGTCGTGTATCCGGACCCGTCCTTCAGCGGTTGCGGCGAGATCATGGCGGAGTCCGACTACATGGCGCAGCCGGTCGAGTGGACGCCGAAGTGGAACGCGACAGAGGGCGACGACGCGACGCCACTGGTCCACTGGTGGTTCGCGTACTGTATCGCGAAGCTCGAATACGGACCGTACGGGTGGGTCTCTCTCATCTTCGACGAGACGGCCGACTTCGCTCCCGACAACGTCCGAGCCGATCGACACGAGTCGTACGAGAAGGTGAACGCCCTCCGCCGGGTGATGGCCGACTCGCGGAAATTCCACTTCTCGCTGTTTTTCCTCGCGCATCACGAGGAGAACCTCCACTCGAAGATCCGACGGACGATCCAGTGGCGTGTCGATATGCCGGACGGGACGTCGAACCCGTGCAAAGAGAACCACGATCGTCCACCGCTCGGCTACAACCAGATCCCGATGAAACACGATCTCCTCTCGATGCGAGACGTCGGGCACTGCATCTTCTGGACCGAGGGGAACTTCAACCCGATAACGTGGGACGATATCCACGAATTTCCGGAGGATGACCACCGCTGGCTGAAGATTTCGCTCTCACAACCTTACGCACGCGCGGGTGGGGAAGTGACTGCACAGGGGGGGCCTGCCGATGACTGACGAGACAGATAGCAACTCCGACGACGACGAACAAAATCGAGAGCTGGTCGCGTGGCTGAAAGCGACACTGGTCGCGATCCTCACGCGGTCGAAAACAGCGGTCGAACAGTCGATCGACGAGATCGCGCCGCAGGTGCGTGGCGCGCTCGGTCGGCTGCGTGTGCCGTCGGGCGCGGTGAAACCGCTCGCGCTCGCGACCGTGCTCATCGTGGCCGCGGTCGCGTTCCCGGCCGCGCCGTTCGCGGGAGATACGAACAACTCGACGCAGGAGCCGGTCACGGGCGAGACGTACGAATCGGTCGGCAGTGACGACCTGCGGCAGGTGGTCGCCGACCGGCTCCGTGCAGCGACGACGCAGGCTCCGCAGGCTCCGAGCGAGGTGCGGACAAGTGCGGGCTCACAGACGATGCGCGTAGAGACGAGCGTCGTCGACGGCGATCCGGCGCTCGTGCTTGAGGACGACCGGACGCACGAGGGGCGCTGGGTCGCGATCGACACGGCGTGGTTCGAGAGCGAGATCGGCGAGGTGCCGCAGACCGCGCGGATCGAGCACGAGAGCGACGGGACGTACTCGACGCCGGTTGAGGTGCGTGGCGACGAGGCGACGTTCTACGTCGAGGGCTTCTCGACGAACACCGTCACCTTCGACGGCGTGCTCTCGGTGAGCGCGAGCCCGGCGGTCGACGGCGACACGATCAGCTACGACGCGCCGAACGGCGGCGACGACCTATCGATCGATCTGACGGGCGTCGCGAATACCGGGTCCGTCTCCGAGAGCGGATCGTCGACAGGATCAACGGCGATCGACGTGGCCGGCACCCAAGAGCCGACAGGACCGGCGGGCGGAGAGCCACAAATATCAGTCTCAACTCCGTCGACGGTCACATACTCGGAGGGGTGGTCGATAAGTGGCCCAGCGGATTATACCATCCCGTCTGATTGGGAATCGGGATCGACGTTTGTGAGAGTGACCGGAGAAGGAGCAGCAAACACAAACATAGATATTGAGCTGTTTAAAAATGGGAACTCGGTCGGAACAAAAACCGTTGAGACTGACGGGATCGGCTACGCTAACGCGGAATGGTCGGGAATATCGACGGCTCCGGGAGACACACTCACGGCGTCTGTGTCGAGCGGCAACGATCCGATCTTCAGGTCCGTCGAAGTGACGACCGATTATGACTATGACACGACGATCGAAACAGACACAGGACGGTCGGCGACCATCACAGGATCAGGCTCACAACCGATTGATCTAACAGGAGACGAGACGAGCCTGACGGTCTCACACAACGGCGATAGTTTAGAGTCGTGGTCACTCGATTACAATGCGACTGTCGAGACGACTGATCCCGTCGTGGAATATAACGGCAACTCTGTCGGCTACACCGGCACGCTCGCGGAAGGCGAAACCACGTCGCTCGCAGTGAACGACTCGTGGATCAACGAGGGGACGAACGACCTCTCGGTCTCGCTGCCGTCGGTGTCGAGCGGACCGGTGCCGCAGGTCGGCGTCGACGTGGCTCACGATGTCTCGGAGAGTCGGACGATCGACTACTCCGCGGAGGCGTTCAGCGAACGGTACACAACGAGTAAGACGTGGAGCGAGAACACGTCGAACGCGACGCTGACGGTCCCGTGGGCGTCGTCGAGCGTCGTCTCCGTACGGGACGTTTCGGTCACCTACGAGGACTCGACGGGCTCGGAGCCGTCGCCGCGACCGACGCCGACACACCGCCTCGAAAACGGCTCGGTGGTCGTCGAACTCGGCGACGTGCAAGCCGGGTGGACAACCACGATCTCGGCGACGGGCTCGAAGGTGCAGGTCGACGGCGCGGACCTCGAAGTGGTGAACGCGACGGCCGCGGGCGACGACCTCGACAGTCGTATCCGGCTGAACAACCCGTCGTCGGATGTCTACCTGCGAGTGGGCGAGACCGAACAGGGTCAGCAACTCCACTACCTCGCGAACGCGTCGTGGAGCAACGAGGAGGCGTCGCAGATCACGGCGGGCGGCGAGAACGAGATCCGCATACCGAACGCGCCGGATAACGGCGAGGCACAGCTGCGGACGCTCCCGCTCGCGTTCGATGTCGAGACCGGAGCGATCGACGTGGACATACCGGACGGACGGCTCAACGAGGAGGAGCCGGTATACCGGGTGTCGGCCGGTGATAGCACGGGCGACAGCTACGACGTGACGTTCGTCGACGCGGCGGACGGACAGCCGTACATCCTGTGGTCGGAGACGCGAGAGATCGTCCTCGACGAGGGGATCGCGTCGAGTCCGTTGACGCTGTCGGCGAGCGACTCCGACGAGACTCAGATCATCCAGTTCCGCGAGGACGACGGGGCCGTCACGAGCGACGGCGGGACGGGACCGGTCGGAGCGATCGGTCCGATGGTCACGACCTCGTCGCCGTTCAGCGGGCTCACGGGGCTGCTGCCGGGACCGAACGTGTTCCTCGTCGGGCTCATCGGACTCGCCGGGCTCGGCGTCGTGGCGAGGCAGACGCGGCTGTTCGACGACGGGACTGCCACGGGCGCGGTCGCGAACTCGGCCGAGGACGTGGGCGAGCGCGCTGGCGGGTTGCTCGGCCGCGCGCTCTCGAACGAGCTTGTGCTCGCGGCTCTGACGCTCGGGGGCGGCGTGTGGTTGCTCACGTCGGGGGCGTTCACGCCCACGGAGCGGCTTATCATTTCGATCGCGACGGTTCCGGTCGCGATGTTCCTCGTCTTGCAGCAGTTCGACTCGTTCGACATCCGCGTGTGGATCGGTTCGACGCTGCTCGTCGCGGGGCTCGGTATCGCGGCGATCGCACCGGAGGTGTTCGAGACGATCGCCGAGGAAGCGGGGATCGTGATCGTCGTCGTCGCCGGGTATCTGGCGTATCAGGCCATCTCTGCGTGGCGCGCAGAAGCGTCGACACCAGACTCGGTGACAAACCTCGAAATCCAGACGTCGGAGGACGACGATGGCAACTGAGGTGCCGCTCCTCGTGGCCGGGATTCTCTCGGACTACTTCCGAGAGAGCGTCGTCGTCGCGATCCTCGCGGGTGTCGTGCTGCTGCGGGTCCGGCGGTACAAGTCGGTCGCGGCTGGCGGCGCTGCGGCAGCTGGGTCGGCGGCGACGGTCGTGACGGGGGTGGTGGTGTCGCTGCTGCTGATCGTGGCGCTCGGCTACTGGGATCCGCCGGTCTCGGAGATCGTCGGTGACGCGCTCGGCGCGGGGCGAGCGCTGTGGTCGTTCGCTGGCGAGTGGCTCGTCGAGCAGACGCTGGGGCGGCTCGACTCGCTGGCTGGCGCGTAGGCGCTCTCAGAATATCGGCCATTTCTCGGCGCGTGCTGGCGCGCTGAGAGCGTTCGGCGAGCGACGAGGGGTTACGGACGTATTCCACAAACCCCGGTTATTTTACTCAACGGCTCAACAGTTCTCAACGTGCAACGTAGAAGTCTCCTCCAAGCGCTCGGCGTCGGTGGTGCGGCGTCAGTAGCAGGATGCGCGGATAGTTCGACTGTCGAACAGAGCGGCGGGCCTAACACGACGGAGCAGACCGAGGGCGGAGTCTCGATCGACGGTCTGAGCGACGAGCAACTCCATGAGGCGTACCTCTCTGATTCGCTTGCAGAGTTCGGTATCCTGACGTGGACGCGGAAAGAGCAAATTCGAGTCTACGATGAATCTGAGGACGATGTCGCGTTCGTCGACGCAGAGAACGGGTGGTTTCTAGAGGTCTCACTCACGGTGTACAACGCTGGCGGTGACGTGATGTCGGTTCCCGGACGAGACCGATTCAGTCTCTATCACGACGGAGAAGAGCACACGAGGATAACACAGCTCCCGAGCGATGAGTTCGGTTTCGAAGACACAAGAGAGAGCTATATCGGATTCTCAATCGATCCCGGATCGTGGTACGTGACTTCTGAGACTGAGGCAGATACATCTGCACAGGTTAATCTCCTATTCGATGTGGGTTCCGAGCCGATCGAGTGGGCGATCAACGTGACCGACGCGCTCGAATCACCGCCCGAGCAGGACCAGTACGTCTACTACGCGGAGTAACGCAGACTGATATCCGGGACGAAATTCTAAAGTAGTACCTGTCAGATTGAATTTGTGGTATGAGTAAACAGGATGGCGGGGTTATCCCCGCGCAGCGAGGGCTACACGCTTCATACAAGAAAAACCACCGTCTGGGTGTCTCGAATGCCTAAGAAGACGAGTTGGGAGGATCTCACAGACAAAGAGCAGGACATTATCGAAACGGCCGTCGAGAATCCCGACATGACGCACGAGGAGGTAGCAGAGGAAACGGACTCGTCGGTCTCGTACGTGGGTAAAACCCGCCGTGAGTACGAAGATCACGTCGAGGTCACAGAAGAAGACACAGGCGGCGGAGCTGGAGGCGCAGTTATTTTGCTGATTCTCGTCCTCGCTGCGCTCTATTGGGCGTCGAGCACGGGAATCATCTAAGAGCTACCCGAATCCGAACCACCAGTCGGGGCCCGTCGCTTGGCTCTAAATTCGAATAACATCCAGACCGACTCTATGATCAAATAACCGATTAGACTAACACAGACGCGAATCGATAGACAAGTAGACAGACGGCTACCCGAGATGAGCAACGCTCAGTACCAAGTTGACGGGACGCCAACATGGGCGGTAAGAAGGATCGTTGAGATAGCGGTCCTGCTACCCTTTGGTGTGCTCACGGTCGGGATGATGGCGTCGCCGGCACTTCTACTACTCTGGCTTTATTCCGAGGTGGCATTCACCGCGGGAGTAATCACGACTCTGTGGGTCGGAGCGCTCTCAGGAACAAAAATCGCCCGTGGAGCAGATATAGGGGAAGCCACGGATGGCAGTATTGAAGCTGAGCAACCGACAGATGCACTAGTGGCCCTCTTCGCGTTGTTAATCACGGTCGCAGCCATGATCTCATCACACGTTATCGGGGTAGCGATAATCTCGGCGGGGCTCACATCCGTGATGCCTGCCTCTATCGTAGTGGTTTTGCCACTTGTGGTGAGCCTCGCGGACATGGCTCTCGCGAGAAAGACTGGCTACTCGATTTTCGTTCTTGGATTCGGGCTCGCCTACGTGGCACTGCGCATAATCGAAATCGTGATAGATGTCGAAAAAGACGTATTCGCCGGAATCGGGAAGCCTGTGCTACGTCTGTTCAACTCCTCTCGTCATTCATTTCGTTAACCCACTGACCGAACCGTTCTGTGAGGGCATTCGGGCCTGTCGCTTCGGTCTGGTTCCACCGACAGAAAACGAATATTCCAGCGATAGCGCCTGCGACGGTAAACGCCGGTGCATCTGGGGGAACACCTGCAGCAGCTTCTAGAAGGCTCTCAAGTGGAACAATAAATCCGAGTATAAATGAAAGCGGGTACGCGATAATTGCAGTGAGGGCAATCTCAAACACGAGTTTCAACACTAATCCAGCAAGGAGCAAAAGCGTCCCACCTTCTTCGATCCACTTGCCGGCGGTTTTCCGAAGTGTCATCAGAAACCCGCCCACCGTTCAGGGCGCGTCGCGTGCGGCGGCCGAAGAGCGGGAAGCGGGCGGACGAGATCGGCGTCGAGGTGCCCGGCGAGGTACGCGAGGCCCCACGTCGTGATCGACCAGTAGTCGTCGAGGTCACCGCGATCGTGGTGCGCGACCCAGCCGGCCTTAGCGAGCACGCGGAGTCGAGTTCTGACGAGCCCGCCGAGCAGCTCGCAGTCGTGAGCGATCTGCCACCACGAGGACGCACCCTCTCGGTCGAGGTACTCAAGGATGCGATCGTCTTCGTTGACCATCCAGTTGGAGGACTTTTTCATATCAGGTGTGAGCGCTCTCGTCGCCGTTTTCGGGCCCGTCGGTGATTGTCTCTGGGTCAAGTTCGCCGTCGAGATAACTCTCACCTTCGGGAGTTGTGACGTAAACACCGTTTCCGAGAGGTTGGAGGAGGCCGTGCTCGGAGAGCTTTTTCAGTCGCTTTGAGACTTGAGAGGCTGAGATATGCACGTAGTCGTGCTCCGAAAGTGCAGTCGGGCTTCCGGAACCCTCCTCCCGGATAATCTCAAGGATCCGGTCATCCCAGATGGTCATCCAGTCGGCACTTTTCCTCATATTCACGAGATGTTATAGATGCATCTTTGTTTCATCGGATTTGTTATAGACAAATTACCGAGTTGCTGGCAACTTTCCATTAGATTTATAACATCAGCTTTCGTTGACGAAATCACGGAGCCCGAGTGAGAAACCGACGGCTCGCGAGATCTAGTAGGAATCCCGGCCGCGGTGTTGGAGCACCCGGCCGGGTCGGGTTCTGTGCCGATACCACAGAACCATGCCATCGAAGGCAACTGCGGGCGTGACAGCCCGCGCGACGGTCGAGGAACCGAGCGGACATAACAACGGCGGCTGCGCGTTTTGCCCAGCGGACGCCGACGGCTACGACGCTGCCGCAGAGGCGGCGCTGTGCAAGGAGTGTTCTGACGCGTTCGAGTCGTTCCGCGTCAACGTGCTGGGGGTGCGCGATGAGTAGCGCGACACGGGGTGACGGCGACGACGTCGAGCTGAGCGGACCGGGCTCGGTCGCGGATCTGACCGCGTTCCAGCGGGACATTCTGCGGCTCCTGGCTCGGGAGAACCACCAGAAGGGACTCTCGATCAAGGGGAAGCTCGAAGCGTACTACGGGACGAAGGTCCACCACGGAAGGCTGTACCCGAATCTCGACACGCTGGTAGATCGCGAACTCGTCGAGAAGTCGAAGCGCGACGAGCGGACGAACGACTACGCGCTGACTACTCGGGGTCAGCGCGCGCTGAAGCGCCACGATCAGTGGATCGACGGAGGTGGCGCATGAAGTTCGGTCGCATCCAAGACGGCAAGGCGACGGCCTACACAGCGGGCGTCGAACGGCTGCACCCGGACGTGGAGAAGTGCCTGAAGCGCGCGGGATACCATTCGGAGACGACGCTGTATGTCGTCATGGCAGGCGGTGAGACGTACGCGTCCCACGACCGCTACGCGATCGCTCGGGAGCTGCCCGGCGACGCCTCATGGGTAACCGATGCGCTGCTCGAACTCGAACAGGAGTACTTCGAGGTGGCAGTGTGAGCCGAGACGATCGCGACGGGTTCGACGCCCGCGACGTTCGGGAGGGCCGCCTCGACGACGTGACGGTGACGCAGGCAGTGGAGGGCTGGCGATGAGCCGGCGGGCCACCGTCGAACTGCGGACGGCTCGCGGTCGGATCGTCGAGGAGGTCGAGGCTCCGGTGGTCGCGACGGACGACGCGATCGTCGACCACGGCCGTCGACAGGCCGGAATCTCGCCAAGCGAGTTCAGATCTGGTCGGGTGGTTGAGCCGTGAGCGCGAAGCTGTGGCGGTGCGACCAGTGCGATCGGCTCGTAAACCGATTCGTGAACGGCTGTCTGTGCCCGGATTGCGGGTGGTACTGTGGCCAGAGCGTGAGGTTCGCATGAGTCGTGAGACTCCGGATTTCACTCCACGTGAGGCCGTCGACAGGTGGATCGACAGGCAGCGGATCGACAAGGCAGACCAGACAGTGATAGGTTACAGAGGTCGGCTCAAGCACTTCGTGGACTGGTCTGAGGAGAACAGGATCGAGTCGATGGGGGAGCTGACGGCGTGGGATATCGAGAGTTACGAGACCGCGAGACGCTCTCGGGATCTGGCGACGATAACGCTTCGAAACGAGATGCTCACGTTCCGCCAGTTCCTCCAGTACTTCGCTTCGATCGGCGTTGTTGACGAAGATCTTCCGGAGAAGGTTGAGCTCCCTGATGTGAAAAAGTCCGAGCAGACGGACGACACGTTCCTCGGTGAAGATAACGCTCGCTCGCTGATAGAGGCGTTCCGGAATGGCGAGACGAGTTTCGACCGAGGTCACGCCTTCCTCGAACTGGCGTGGTACACGGGTGCCCGGATGGGTGCTCTTCGGGGGCTCAACCTTTCAGACGTGGATTTGGAGGCTGGCCACGTCCATTTCCGGCATCAGCCGGACAAGGACACGCCACTGAAGAATACGATCGACGGAGAGCGTGTCGTCGGTATCTCACAAGACGTGTGCGATGCGCTCCGGAAGTACATCCGGAAGTCTCGGGTCGACTCGACGGACGAATACGGAGATCGGCCGCTGTTCACGACTCCACATGGCCGCATCTCGCGAAACGCAATGCGGACAACGAGCTACTACGCGACGGTTCCGTGTCGGTTTGGTGACTGTCCACACGACAAGGATCGGGAGACGTGTGAGTTCTTCTCGGTGAATCAGGCGAGCAAATGCCCGTCATCGAGGAGCCCGCACCAGATCCGTTCCGGGTCTATCACGTGGCAGTTGAATCGGGGCATGCGGGCGGATGTTGTCTCGGAGAGGGTGAACGCGTCGGTCGACGTGATCGAGGCGCACTACGATCAGGCGTCGCCGGTTGATGAGTTCCGGCAGCGGCGGCAACGGCATCTGAAAAAACTGCAGTTCAACGAGGAAGATCAAAATGAGTGACGACACAACAAGAACAGAGGAATCGCGAGACGGATGGGGCAAATCCGCCCCAACCCATTTTTGTCGACCCCGCAACCGCGAGCGGAGTGACCGTGACACCGCGAGTCTCACCGGTTCCTGGTGCGTCACGGGTTCCGAAATGACTATGCCTCGGACCGACGAACCGGCCCGCATGGACTGGCCACACGACCCCGACGGAGAACAGGGGAGCGAGGGAGGACGGAAGTACGGCCACGCCGTCCTCGCGAAGAAGATCGACGAGGAGGAGGACTTCCCGCTGACGGCGACGGAGTACGTCGAGCAGTACGGCGACCATCCCGTCCGGATCGACTTCGAGACCGTCGTTTCCGTCGAGGAGATATTCGACAGCGTCGAGAAAGAGGAGTTCGCGGATTTCGTGGAGTTCCACCAGGAACTCGGACGAGCGATGCGCGAGAACGGCTACTGGTTCTACGAGGGCGCAGAGCAGTTCGTTAGCGGCGACGCCTGAGGCGGGTTCGCTCCCGGTTTTCGCGGTGAGTCGCCGACCAGCCGCCTGCGTCAGGCCCCGCGGTACGTCTCTCCGAGGAGCTTTGCGAGCAGTCCGACCGTCGCGAGCCCGAGCGCCGCCGCGAAGGCGACGACGAGCCCGGTGAGGAGGTCGACCCCGCCGCCCACCTGTTCGACGACGAAGTTGACGGCCAGCCCCCCCGAGACCGCGAGCAGCGCGACGCCGCCGAGGTTCGCGAGCGTCGAGGTGCCCTGAGGCACGGCCTCGGAGTTCAGCAGGTACATCACGACGACGATCGCGAAGGGAGTTCCGACGGTGCCGAGCGCGAGGACGAGCACGAGCTGTCCGAGGACCTCGCCGCCGATGAACGCGCCCGGGGCGGAGAGCAGCGCGACCGCCACGAGCAGCCCGCGGTACCGCGGGTCATCGACCGTGGTCTCCCAGCCGAGCTTGTCCGCGACGAGGAACGGCGGAACGAGCGTGTTGCCGCCGAGCGTCGAGACGGCCGCGCCGCCGAGCCCGAGGAGGAACAGCCACTGGGCCGCCGGGCCCGCCAGCGGACCGAGCGCCTGCGCCGCGCCCACCGTCGAGAGGCTCGGGTCGGTGAGGACGCTCGCGGTGACGAGGAACGTCGCCACGCTGTAGACGCCGAAGGCGACGAGCATCGAGGCGACCACGTCGACCGTCGCGAGGCCGTACTCGCCGCCGGTCCACCTGCGCGCCCGCATCGTGTACGAGTGCATGGTGATGAGCGTGATGTGGACCGCACCGCCGAGGATGCCCGCGGCGACGACCCCGCTTCCGGCGGGCAGCGTCGGGACGAGCCCCGCGACAGCCCGTGACGGCTCGATCGGGACGACGAAAAGCGACGCGACGAACGCGACGACGACCGCGGTGACGAGCGCCTTCGCGACGAACTCGACGAACCGATACCCCTTGCCCGCGAGTCCCACCACGAGGACGAGCGCCCACACCGCGCCACAGATCCGCGCGTCGACGCCCGTGATGGTCGCCGAGACGGTCGCCACGGTGTTCATTATCACGAGCTGTGCGACTCCGGCGGCGATGACCACGTCGGCGACGAGGATCCACGCCCACCACTCGCCGAGGTGGCGCTCGACGACCGCGACGATGCCGCGCTCGGTCAGCAGCCCCAGCCGCATCGCGAGGTACTGTGCGAGCGTGCCCGCGGCGGCCGAGAGGACGACGACCCAGAGCAAGGCGTAGTCGAACCGCGCGCCAGCGGTGATCAGGCTCGCCATCGACGCCGGCCCGGCGGCGATGGCACCGGCGATCCACGACGGTCCCATGCCGCTGAGATACTCGCGAAGGCGGTCGCCCCACGGCGCGGTCGCACCCGAGACTGTCTGAGACATACTCCGGTGGTAACACCCTAGAATAATACGTTTGCCCTTCTCGTCGCCGACGTGGTGAGTGTCCACACCACTCGCGATCCTCGGCGACATTAAACACGGTTCAGGACCGAGAGGGCGACGCCATCGCCGCCTCGACTCTTTTAAGCGTTCCCGGGACGACGAACCGACCATGAGCGACGAACGGATCGTCATCCTCGCCCACGAGAAGTTCCCCGAGCGCGCGAAGACTGCCCTCGGCGTGATGCGCTACGGCGACCAAGACGTTCGCGCTATCCTCGACCGCGACCGCGCCGGCGACCGCGTGAGCGACCACGTCCCCGACGTCGCGGACGCGCCGATAGTCGAGTCGTTCGCGGACGCGCACGCGGCCGCCGACGGCGCTCTCGACGCCTTATACATCGGGATAGCCCCTATCGGCGGCGGCTTCGACGAGTCGTGGCGCGACGACGTCGAGGCCGCGATCGAGGCCGGCTGCGACGTGGTGAGCGGCCTCCACTACTTCCTCAACGAGGACGACGAGCTGGCCGCGTTGGCCGACGAACACGGCGTCGACCTCGTGGACGTCCGCGAGCCCGACGACGACCTCACGGTCGCGACCGGGGCCTCCGGCGACGTCGACGCCGACGTGGTACTGACGGTAGGGACCGACTGCTCGGTCGGGAAGATGACGGCGTCGCTGGAGATCGTCTCTGCGGCTCGCGATCGAGGGATAGACGCGGCGTTCGTCCCGACCGGCCAGACCGGCATCATGATCGCAGGCTGGGGGAACCCGATCGACCGGGTCGTCTCCGACTTCACCGCGGGCGCGGTCGAGGACATGCTCGTCGAGGTCGGCGACGACCACGACCTGCTCGTCGTCGAGGGACAGGGCAGCATCGTCCACCCCGCCTACTCGGCTGTCACCTGCGGGATCCTCCACGGGTCGATGGCCGACGGGCTCGTCCTCTGTCACGCGGCCGGCCGCGAGGCGATCCACGGGTACGAGTCGTTCGACCTCCGACCCGTCACCGAGTACGTCGACCTGTACGAGGGGCTCGCCGACCCGATCAACGAGACGGCGGTCGTCGCCGGAGCGCTCAACACGAAGGACGTCGCGGACGACGAGGCGGCGGCCGACGCGGTCGCCTCGTTCGCGGACGACGCGGGCGCTCCGGCCGCCGATCCGGTCCGCGACGGCGCGGAGGCGATCGTCGACGGTATCGTCGACGCGGGACTCGGGATCTCCGACGAGAGCGCGGCGAGCGCGGACGAGGGCTCCGCCGACGAATGAGCCTCGACACCGAGTTCGACCGGGTGTCGCTGCCGCTCTCTGACCCGTTCACCATCTCGCGGGGGACCCAGACCGAGGCGGAGAACGTGATCGTCCGCGTCACCGACGAGGGGGGCATGACGGGCGTCGGCGGTGCCGCCCCGTCGGCGCACTACGGCGAGACCGCAGCCACGGTCGAGGCCGTGCTCCCCGACCTGCTCGCGGTCGTCGAGGCGGTCGGCGACCCGCACGCGCTCCACGAGATCGAATCGCGGATGGCGGGCGTCGTGAACGACAATCCGGCCGCCCGCTGTGCCGTGTCGATCGCCGTCCACGACCTCGCGGCCAAGCGGCTCGGCGTCCCGCTGTACCGGCTGTGGGGGCTCGATCCGTCGTCGTCGCCGGCCACGTCGTTTACCGTTGGGCTCGACGAGACCGACCGCGTCAGAGAGAAGGCCGCCGACGCGGCCGCGGCAGGTTACCCGATACTCAAGCTCAAGCTCGGTACGGACCGCGACCGCGAGCTCGTCCACGCGGTCCGAGAGGCCGCTCCGGACGCCCGGCTCCGCGTCGACGCCAACGAGGCGTGGACGCCGCGGGAGGCCGTCGAGAAGAGCGAGTGGCTCGCCGACCGCGACGTGGAGTTCGTCGAGCAGCCGGTACCCGCCGAGGACCCAGAGGGCCTCCGCTTCGTCTACGAGCGGTCTGCGCTCCCGATCGCCGCCGACGAGTCGTGCGTGACCTCCTCCGATATCCCCGCGATCGCCGACCGGTGTGACATCGCGAACCTGAAGCTGATGAAGACCGGCGGGCTGCTGGAGGCGAGACGGCTGATCGCGGCGGCGCGCGCACACGGGCTGGAGGTGATGTGCGGGTGTATGATCGAGTCGAACGCGTCGATCGCGGCGGCCGCGCAGCTCGCTCCGCTCGTCGACTACGCCGACCTCGACGGATCGCTGTTGCTCGCCGAAGACCCGTACGACGGGATCAGCGTGGATAACGGCGACATCCGGCTCGGGGACCAGCGCCGGGCGGGGACCGGAGCCCGGAGACGTCCGGAGGAGTGAGCCGCTCCGTGCGGTACGGCGTCAGTTCCGCGGCTCGTCTGCGTCGGCCTCGGACTCCTCGAGCTCGACGTCGAGGTCGGCGTCGTCGACGCTCGCGTCGCCGTCGAGGTCGGCCTCGAGGTCGTCCGCGTCGATGTCGCTCTCGATGTCCGAGAGTTCGGCGTCGATCTCCTCGTCGGTGCTCTCGGACTCGGCGTCCGCCGCCCCGTCGCTCTTGCCGAGTTCGCCCTTGAGCGTCTCCAGTTCGGCGTCGACCTCGCTGTTCGTCGAGAGGCTTTCGAGCTCTCGGTCGATGCTGTCTTTATCCGAGAGCGCGTCCTCGAAGGCCCCGGAGTCTTCGAGCTCGTCCATCGCCTCCGCGCGCGCCTCCATCTCCTCGGTTCGCTCTTCGGCGCGCTCGATGGAGCGGCTCACGTCCTCCATCTCGTCGCCGACGCCCGTCATCGCCTCGGAGACGCGCGAGGACGCCTCGGCGGCCTCGTAGCGGGCCTTCATCGTCTCCTTTTTGGTGCGGAACTCCTCGATCCGGTTCTGGAGCTTGTTCTTCTTCTCGACGAGCTGCTCTTGGGTGTCGTTCAGGTCTGCGATCTGCCCTTCCAGCTCCTCTATCTGGCTCATCTTCGACTTCTTCTTTTCGAGGGCCTGACGGGCGAGGTCGTCGCGGTCCTGCTGGACCGCCTCGCGCGCCTGTCGGTTGTGCTTCTCGACGTTCTCTTCCAGCTTGCGCTTTTGAATCTCCAGGCGCTTCTTCTGGGTCGTCAGATCCGCGATCCCCTGTTTGACGTCCTGGAGTTCGTCGCGCATCTGTTCGTACGAGTAGTCGAGCGACTCCGTCGGGTCCTCCGCCCGGTTGAGGAGGGCGTTCACCTTCGATCGGATGACGTAGGAGGCGCGAGAGAGGATTCCCATATCCGGCATACACGCTCCACCGGTTAAAACCTCATGTGGTCCGCCCCGGAAGAGCGGGTGTGCCGGGATTTCAGCCGTTTCGGCGCGGGATC
Source organism: Halorubrum salinum (assembly GCF_024494575.1). Taxonomy (GTDB): domain Archaea; phylum Halobacteriota; class Halobacteria; order Halobacteriales; family Haloferacaceae; genus Halorubrum; species Halorubrum salinum. Next base: position 103,201 of record NZ_JANHDO010000003.1, on the reverse strand, counting down.
TCCGTCGGCGTACCGGTGCACGCTCGGGTCCCGAGTTGGGACGTCCTCGGACGTATCCTGAAGGCTTATTCGATACGTGGTACTAATATCCGTATGACTGTCGACGGGTTCCCTCATCGGGACGGCCCATCGGACGACGCGACGCCGGACCGGCTCACCGCGCCGGCGTCGAGACCCGGCCCGACAACGGCCGCCGGGCCGAGCGAGAGGCGATCATGACGCGGGAACCATTGCGGATCGGCGTCTTGGGGTATCGGTTCATGGGAAAGGCGCACGCGAACGCGCTGGCGCGGCTTCCGATGTTCTTTCCCGAAGCGCCGGCTGTCGAGCGTCACACGCTCGTCGGGCGCGACGAGGAGGCCCTCGCGGCCGCGGCCGATCGGTTCGGCTTCGCGAACGTCGCGACCGACTGGGAAGACGCGCTCGACGAGGTGGACGTGTTCTACAACCTCGGGCCGAACCACGTGCACGCGGAGCCGTCGATCGCGGCCCTCGACGCCGGCGTCCCGGTCCTCTGTGAGAAGCCGCTCGCGCCCACGCTTGAGGAGGCCGCGGCCATGCGTGACGCGGCGGCGGCGGCAGACGTTCCGGCGGGGACCGCGTTCAACTATCGCTTCGTCCCCGCGATCCGGCGCGCGAGAGAGATCATCAGGGACGGCGAACTCGGAGAGATTCGACAGGTCCGCGGCCGGTACCTGCAGGACTGGCTCGTCGATCCGGAGGCGGCTTGGGCGTGGCGGATGGACGCCGACCTCGCCGGTTCGGGCGCGCTCGGCGACCTGGGGGCGCACACGATCGACCTCGCGAACTTCCTCGTCGGCGACCGCGTCGGGGCGGTGGATCGAGTGTCCGGCCAGCTGACCACGTTCGTCGACGAGCGTCCGGTGTACGACGACGCGGGCGATGTCACGGAGTACCGGGACGTGACCGTCGACGACGCGTACGCCGCACAGGTCGCGTACGACTCGGGCGCGACCGGGAGCTTCGAGGCCAGCCGCGTCGCCGCGGGCCACAAGAACGACCACACGATAGCGGTGCACGGGTCGAAGGGGAGCCTGACGTTCTCTCTGGAGCGGCTCAACGAGCTGAAGGTGCTCCGGGAGGGGAACCGGGGGTACGAAACGGTGCTCGTCACGGAGGAGACCGATCCCTACGTCGGCCGCTGGTGGCCGCCCGGACACGTGATCGGCTGGGAGCACGCCTTCGTCCACGAGAGCTACGAGTTCCTCTCGGCGGTCGCCGAGGGCTGTGAGTTCTCGCCGTCGTTCGCCGACGGCTACGAGGTTCAACGGGTGCTCGATGCGATCGCGACGGCCGACGAGCGGGGGGCGTGGGTGTCTCTGGGGTAGACCGCGCCAAGCGAGAGCGGCCGAAGCCCGAAAATGCCGGCCTCAGACTCCGGTCGCGCCGAGCGGGTCGCGTCCGGAGCCCTCCTCGCTCCACGACTCGATGTCGGAATCCTCGCCGTTGTACCTCCCAAGCGTCTCGCGGGTGTCGAACGCCACCGGCTCCCAGACGATATCGAACTGCTCGTTGCCGGTCGCGTTCGGGACCGTCACTCGGTCTCCCGGCCGGACGACACCGTCACCGGGCCACCGCCCGAACTGAACGTTTCCGTCCGGATCCTCGCCGCGGACGTACAGCTCCTGTGCGGGGACCGGGTCGGGACCGTTGGCGACGATGACGAGGTCCGCACCGTCCCGTTCGGCCTCGAACTCGGCGTCCGGCGGGGCGACGCCGTCGATGAGGCCGATCATCGCGGCACCGACGAGCGCCAAGAGAACCACGACGATGCCGACGAGCAGCCCCGACCCGGCGAGCGGCGTGAACCCTCGATCGTCGTCTCGGAGCGCGCGCATTCGACCGTATCTCCGACGTGCTCTGTATAATCGTTTGCCCGCCGACTATCACGAGTGATACTCCGAGATCGGAACGGGGTTATTCCGTCCGCCCCAACCGGTCGACGTGACTTCGTGGATCGACGATCCGGCCGGTGGGCGCGCTCGCGGGCCGCGCGGGATAGCTCGCGCGTGGGCCGAGTCGCTGGTCCGCCCGCGGCGGCTGTTCGCGAACGGCGTGAGTCCCGGCGATCAGGCCCCCGCGCTGACGTTCGCGGTCACCGTCGCCGCCGCGTACACGCTGGGATGGATCCTCGCAGAGCCGGCGGCCGTACCCGGTGTGGTCGGATCCGTCGCGGTCTCAGCGGTCGTGGTACTGCTCCTCGTCGCCGCGCTCGCGGCACCGGTCGGGCTCCACCTGACCGCGGCGGTCGCGACGCTGTCTGTCGTGATCGCCAGCGTCGCGTACGACGACGGGTGGGGTTTCCGCGACCGGGCCGGCGTGAGCGAGACGGTGCAGGTGGTCGCGTACGCGAGTTCGCCGATGGCGCTCGCCGGGCCGCCGATCCCCGCCCTTCGCATCGCCTGCGGCGTGTACGCGGCGGCGCTTTTCGTGGTCGGAGTCCAGACCGTCCACCGAACCACGCTTCCTCGGGCGGTCGTTGCCGGACTCCCGCCGGCCGTGCTCGGATACGGCGTCGGATACCGGGTCATCGCGTCGGTTCGAACCGTGCTCGGGTGAGGGCGGCGCGACCGGACTCCGTGCGACACGCGATCTGTCACGGTCGGCGTCGGAGCCGCCACGCAGTTTTCCGCCGCGTGCTCTCACACGGGTTTCGACAACCGTTTTAGGCCCGAGACTCTCGGTGTACTCAAATGGGATCCTGTATCATCTGTGGCGTCGACGTCGACGGTGGCGGTCGCATCTGCGAGTCACACCAAGAGGACGTCGCCTTCGACTTTCGAGGGAACTCCCCGAACCAGCTCGTTCCGAGCAGATTCTACCGCGGCGTGGTCGACGGGTACGCCGAGTTCGGCGTCTTCATCGACCTCGCGCCCGGCGTGACCGGGCTCCTCCACCGCTCCGAACTCGACCGGCGGCTCGACAGCCTCGACTGGGAGCCGGGCGACGACGTGTTCGTCCAAGTGAAGGGCGTCCGCGACAACGGAAACATCGACCTGGCGTGGTCGATCCGACAGGCCGACCGCGAGTTCCGCGGCGTCCTCGTGCAGGACGGCGACACCGAGCACCTCCCCGAAGAGATCGACGGCGAAGACGGGTCGGACGGAGACGCCGCCGATCGGGACGAACCGGCCGAGACGGAGTCGAAAGAGGCCGACTCGGCCGCGTCAGACGCGAGCGAGTCGGAGCCCGCCGACGCTGACGACGCGGGCGAGACGAGCGAGGCGACCGACGCTGGCGCCGAGACGAGCGAGGCGGCCGCCTCCGACGCCGTGAGCGACGGTGTCGACGACGACTCGCAGTCCGACGACGGCGACGACTCGCAGTCCGACGACGACGCCGGTGCGGAAAGCGACGACCTCGAAGACGAGCGCGAGCGGGTCGAGATCGGCACGCTCTCCGAGGCGATCGGCGAGTCGATCCGGATCGACGGGGAGGTCGTCGGCGTCCGACAGACCGGCGGCCCGACGGTGTTCGAGATCGGCGACGAGACCGGTGTCGTCGACGTGGCGGCGTTCGTCGAACCGGGCGTGCGGGCGCACCCGAACGTCGAGGTCGGCGACGCGGTGCGGATCGACGGCGACGTCGAGAGCCACCGCGGCGACGTGCAGGTCGAATCGGAGGCGCTCGTCCTCCTCGACGGCGACGAGGCCGAGGCGGTCCGCCGTCGGCTCGCCGAGGCGCTCACCGACGAGGCGCGTCCCGACGGGCTCCAACCGCTGGCCGGCGACGAGGCGGTCGCCGAACTCGCCGACGGGTTGCTCGACGCCGCGGAGGCGCTCCGCCGCGCCGTCCTCGAATCGCGCCCGATCGTCGTGCGTCACCCGGCGACCGCAGACGGCTACGTCGCCGGCGCGGCCGTCGAGCGCGCCGTCCTCCCGCTGATCCGCGAGGAACACGCCAAAAGCGACGCCGAGTACCACTACTTCACCCGCCGGCCGCTGGAGGACCCGGTGTACGACATGGACGCGGCGACGAACGACGCGACCCGAATGTTACAGGACCGCGACCGGCACGACGAGAAGCTCCCGCTGTTCTTGCTCGTCGGTACGGGCTCCACGGTCGAGTCGGCGGACGGGATCGACCTCCTGTCCGTCTACGGCGTCGACGCGGTCGTCGTCGACGCGGAGGTCGCCGACGCAGAGACGCGAGAGGCGGTCGACACGCTCGTCTCGCCCGAGATCGACGGCGTCGACGCGAACCTCTCGACGGGTGCGCTCGTCGCGTCGCTGGCCTCGGCGGTCAACGACGAGGTCCGCGCCGACCTCCGGCACCTCCCCGCGGTGAGCTACTGGGACGACGCGCCCGACCGCTACGTCGACCTCGCGCGTGACGCCGGATACGACGCGGAGCGCGTCGCGGAGCTTCGCGAGGCCATCGCCCTCGAAGCGTACTACCAGTCGTATCAGGACAAACGCGAACTCGTCACCGACCTGCTGTTCGATGACGGCGGCAACCTCGCCGCGCACGTCTCCGAGCAGTTCCGCGAGAAGCTGGAGACGGAGGTTCACACCGCGACCGAGAACGTCGTCACCGAGGCGGTCGACGGCGTCGAGTTCGCGCTCCTCGACACCGACGGCTACACCCACCGCTACGACTTCCCGCCGACGCCGCTGCTCTTGGACGACCTGCACCGCCGGAACGCGAACGGCGAGGCGTACGCGACCGTCGGCATCGGGACGGACGAACTGTACCTGCGGACGACAGCGGACGTGTCGGTTCGCGACGTGGCCGAGCGGGCGTCGGAGCTTGCGCCCGCCGCCGACGTCGCCACGGCCGGCCTCCGCGAGGGCAAAATCGAGTTCCTCTCCGGCGAGCGCGACGCCGTCGAGGACGCCATCGTCGCCGCGGTCGCAGACGCGTTCTGAGCGGTCGAACCGAGACGCTAGGGAGACCCGAAGCGGCTCCGGCGGGGACGCTCACCGCCGCGTGAACGGTCCCGGCGGGAGGATGAGGTCGTCGAGTTCGGCGAGGTGTTTCACGTTGAACACGACTTGTAGCTCGTCGCTCACCGGATAGCCGTTACAGGAGAGCCGGAACCCGCGCTCCGCGAGGTCGTCGGGCATGATGTGGTTGGCGGGCTGTGAGATCTCCCCGTCGACGAGGTAGACGGCGCAGTTCGCACAGGCCCCGCCCCGACACGAGAAGGGCCACCCGAAACCGCGGTTTTCGGCCCCTTCGAGCAGGCTCTCGTCCGGCTGAACGAGCAGCCTCCCGTGCTCGCTCTCGTCGAGGTCGGCGTGTTCGGCCTTCCGGAACAGGTCGTCGTCGTCGAGCGACCAGCCGTAGTCGTCGAGCACCTCGTAATCGAGGAACTCCACGCGGACCGGCTCGACTTCGGCGTCGCCCTCCTCGTCGGTCAGGTCGATGTCGGCGACGTCGGTGTCGGCCGCGTCGGCCGCGCTCGCGTCGTCGTTCTCGTCTCTGTCGTCGAGTTCGCGGTACGCGCGCCTGACGAGCTGGAACTCTTCGAGGGTACCTCCTTGGTCTGGGTGCGCCTGCTTGATTCGCTCGCGGTAGGCCCGTTCGATCGTCGCCTCGTCGGCGTCCTCGTCGACTTCCAACACGTCGAACGGCGAGACCATTCGATACCCGTCCTAGTCGACAGACGCACATAAACGCCTCACAATCGGCAGGCGGAGCGGTCGATATTTCACCGACCGCCACGAGTACCGGGCATGGGAAACGCGGACCTGCGCGACCTCGCCGCCGTTCGCGACGTCTCCTTCGCGGAGATCGAAGGGAGCGTCGTCGCCGTCGACGCGCACAACTGGCTGTACCGCTACCTCACGACGACCGTGAAGTGGACGGCCGACGGGGCGTACACGACCGCGGACGGCACCGAGGTCGCGAACCTGATCGGCATCGTGCAGGGGCTCCCGAAGTTCTTCGAACACGACCTGATCCCCGTGATGGTGTTCGACGGCGACGTGACGGACCTCAAAGCGGACGAGGTGGCCGACCGCCGGGCGAAACGCGAGGCGGCAGAGGAGCGCCGGGTCGCCGCCGAGGAGCGCGGCGACGCCGTCGAGGCCGCCCGGCTCGACGCGCGCACGCAGCGGCTCACGGACGCGATCCACGAGACGACACGCGAACTGCTCCGGCTGCTCGACGTCCCGATTATCGAGGCTCCGGCCGAGGGGGAGGCGCAGTGCGCGCACATGGCCGCGACGGGAACGGTCGACCACGCCGGCAGCGAGGACTACGACACGCTGCTTTTCGGCGCGCCCACGACGCTCCGACAGCTGACGAGCAAGGGCGACCCGGAGCTGATGGATCTCGCGGCGACGCTCGACGAACTCGAACTCGACCGGCAGGGGCTGGTCGACGCCGCCATGCTGTGCGGGACCGACTTCAACGAGGGGGTCCACGGGATCGGCCCGAAGACGGCGGTGACGGCGGTGAGAGAGCACGGCGACCTGTGGGGCGTTCTCGCGGACCGCGACGCCGATATCCCGAACGCCGAGGCGATCCGCGAGCTGTTCATGGACCCGCCGGCGGTCGACGTCGAGGTCGACACGTCGGTGAACCCCGACGTCGAGGCCGCCCGGGCGTACGTCGTCGACGAGTGGGGCGTCGCGGCCGACGAGGTGGAACGGGGGTTCGAGCGGATCGCCGAATCGCAGGTCCAGACCGGGCTCGACCGGTGGACGTGACGGCTGTAGAGGACCGACTCCCGAGGACGGGCGCGGGTCTCGCGAACTCCTCGCGGGCCGCGAGGCGGCGCAGTGCGACCGAGAGTCGGAACATACCTTTTATTTCCTCGTCGTCAGAACGGTAGCCCACACGTGTCGTGGACCAGCGCTCGACGGCGACACCAGTCCGTTGACGGCCGGCCGAGTCGGCACGCCCGCGGCTCCGAGACGCGTCCGATCGCCACGGCCAGAGCGCGCCGCGACGACCCCCCTTACCAATGAGCTTCGAAGTTCTCGACGAGTTACGATACCTGGAATCGCACGAGTGGACCACGACGGACAGCGACACCGTTCGGATCGGCGTCTCCGACTTCGCACAGGACGAGCTCGGCGACGTCGTGTTCGTCGAGCTTCCGGACGTCGGCGACGAGGTCGCCGCCGGCGAGGCGTTCGGCGTGGTCGAGTCGATCAAGGCCGTCTCCGACCTGTACGCCCCCGTCTCCGGCGAGGTCGTCGCGGTCAACGAGGACCTGTTCGATCGTCCCGAACTCGTCAACGACGACCCGTACGGAGACGGCTGGCTGCTCGAAGTCGAGCGCGACTCGGAGTCCGACGACCTCCTCGACGCGGACGCGTACCGCGACCAGATCGCCTGACACAACGATGATAACGCAACCTTCCGACGGACGGACCGAGACCGGACGACGCGGACGGCCCGATGCCGAGCGCGTGACCGACGGCCGAGTGGAGAACACCGAGGCGGGCCGATGAGCGGAGCCGACGGCAGCCCGTACGCGCCCCACACCGACGCCGAGACCGCGGCGATGCTCGACGCCGTCGGCGTCGCCGACGAGGAGGCGCTCTTCGACATCCCAGACGCGGTCGCGTTCGACGGCGAGTTCGGGATCGACGCGCGCAGCGAACGCGACATCCGGGACGAGTGTTCCCGGCTGTTCGGCCGCAACCGTGACCTCACGGAGTTCCTCGGACGCGGTCACTACGGCCACTACGTGCCGAGCGTCGTCGACCACCTCTCGGACCGCGCCGAGTTCCTCACCAGCTACACGCAGTACCAGCCGGAGATCTCACAGGGGTTCTTGCAGGCGCTCTTCGAGTACCAGTCGATGCTCGTCGAACTCACCGGGCTCGAGGTGGCGAACTGCTCGATGTACGACGCCGCGACCGCGCTCGGCGAGGCGGCGACGCTCGCCGACCGCGTCCGGTCGACCTCGGGCGACGTCGTGCTCGTCCCCGAACAGCTGCGCGAGGGGAAGCGCGCGGTGCTTGAGAACTACTGTGCGGGAGCGGACCTGACGGTCGAGTCGTACCCCATGGACGACGGGAACGCCGACGTGGACGCGCTCGCGGAACGGGCGGACGCGGACGCGGTGATGGTGTACGCCGAGAACCCGACCGTCCGCGGCTGCGTCGAGGAGCGGCTCGCGGCGATCGGCGAGGTGGCCGACGACGCCGGCGCGCTGTTCACGCTCGGCTCGGACGTGGTCTCGCTCGCGGTGCTCCAGGAGCCCGCGAGCGTCGGGGCCGACGTCGTCGTCGGCGAGGCCGGCGCGCTCGGACTCCCGACCGCGTACGGTATGGGGCTCGGGATCTTCGCGTGCAGCGACGACTTCATCCGGCAGGTCCCCGGGCGGCTCGTTGGCGCGAGCGAGGACGCTCGCGGCGACCGGGCGTTCACGCTCACGCTTCAGACTCGCGAACAGCACATCCGCAAGGAGCGGGCGACGTCGAACATCTGCACGAACCAGGCGTGGGTCGCGCTGCGCGCGGCGATCCACGCGGCGACGCTCGGGCCGGGCGGGCTCGTCGACCTCGCGAACGACTGCGTCCGCGAGGCGGCCGACCTCGCCGAGCGAATCGACGACGTCGTCGGCGCGGCCGCGCCGGTGCACGACCGACATCACGTCCGCGAGTTCGCGGTTCACGTCGACCAGCCGGCGGCGGCCGTCGCCGAGGACCTGGAGACGAGGGGGTTCGCGGTGCACGTGATAGGCGAGCACCTGCTGCAGGTGTGCGTGACCGACCTGAACGCGGGGCGGGCTGACGACCTCGTCGCCGCGGTCGAGGAGGTGATCTGAGTTGATCCACGATCAGGCGCGATACACGCGCGAGGACGAGGCCGTCCACGAGCCGCTGCTCTCGGAGAAGACGGAGGAGTCCGTCGACGCGAGCGACGCCTCGCCGCTGCCGGACGACCTGACGCGCGACTCGCTCACGCTGCCCGCGCCGTCAGAGCCGGAGGTCGCCCGCCACTACACCCGGCTCTCGCAGATGAACTGGGCGATCGACTCGGGACCGTATCCGCTCGGGAGCTGTACGATGAAGTACAACCCGAAGTTCACCGAGGACGTCGCGGCCGACCCGAACGCGGCCGTCCATCCGGACCGCTCCGAGCGGTCGGTTCAGGGGTCCCTCGAACTCCAGTACCGCTTACAGGAGTTCCTCGGCGACATCGGGGGCATGGACGCGGTCACGCTTCAGCCGCCCGCGGGCGCGGCCGGCGAGCTGACCGGGATCCTCGTCGCGAAGGCGTACCACGAGCACCACGGTAACGACCGCTCGGAGGTCGTCATCCCGGCGTCGGCACACGGGACGAACTTCGCGACGGCCGCCACGGCGGGGTACGACGTGGTCGAGTTGCCCTCCGGCGAGGACGGCCGCGTCGACGTCGAGGCATTGGAGGCGGCCGTCGGCGACGACACCGCCGCCCTGATGTTAACGAACCCGAACACGGTCGGACTCTTCGAGCGCGACATCACGGAGATCGCAGACATCGTCCACGACGCCGGCGGACTCCTGTATTACGACGGCGCGAACCTCAACGCGCTGCTCGGCCGCGGTCGCCCCGGCGACATGGGGTTCGACGTGATGCACTACAACGTCCACAAGACGTTCGCGACCCCGCACGGCGGCGGTGGTCCCGGAGCGGGTCCCGTCGGCGTCGTCGACGAGCTGGCGGAGTTCCTGCCCACGCCCCGCGTCCGGAAGACCGAGGGAGACGGCGGCTACGAGCGGTTCGAGCCCGACAACACGATCGGAAAGGTCCACGGGTTCGCGGGCAACTGGCTCGTCCTGATAAAGGCGTACGCGTACATCGCCCGTCTCGGCGACGAGGGGCTCGCGGACGCGGCCGCGAAGGCCGTACTCAACGCGAACTACCTCGCAGAGCGGATCGACCTCGACGTGCCGTACGGCCCGTTCCACCACGAGTTCGCGGCGACGGCGGGCGACCGCGACGCCGCCGACGTGGCGAAGCGCATGCTGGATTTCGGCGTCCACCCGCCGACGACGAAGTGGCCGGAGATGGTGCCGGAAGCCATGCTGACGGAGCCCACGGAGATCGAGGGGAAGTCGTCGCTCGACGACCTCGCCGAGGCGTTCAACCTCGCGTACGCCGACACCGACGAGGCGCTCTCCACCTCGCCGAACCGCACTGCGGCGGGGCGGATCGATCAAGTCGCGGCCGCGCGGAGCCCGCGGCTCTCGTGGCAGGCGCTCGACGAGGAGTAGCAGAGCGCCGGGCGAGAGAACAGGCGCGCACAGGTCGGGCGGGCGTCGATCGGCCGAGCGGCCGCCCGCCGGGGTCGGCGGTCGGATCGGAACCACTACGGCCGGGGGTACCCACCCCGCGCACATGGAACTCGGCGTCATCGGACTCGGACGGATGGGACAGATCGTCGTGAACCGCTCGATGGACGCGGGCCACGACGTGGTCGCGTTCGACCTCTCGGCGGAGGCGACCGCGACGGCGGCGGAGAACGGCGCGGAGCCGGCGGACTCGGTTGCCGACCTCTGTGACCGGCTCACCGAGGATGGCGGTGAGCGCGACGACGACGGCGGCAAGCGGATCTGGCTCATGGTGCCCGCCGGCGACGCGGTCGACGCCACGCTCGCCGACCTCGAACCGCACCTCGACGGCGACGACGTGGTCGTCGACGGCGGGAACTCGCGGTTCCACGAGTCGGTCCGCCGCGCCGAGGAGACGGACGCGGCGTACCTCGACTGCGGCACGTCCGGGGGGCCGGCCAGCGCGGAGGAGGGGTTCTCGCTCATGGTCGGCGGCCCCGAGTGGGCCTACGAGGCGATGGTCCCCGTCTTCGACGCGGTGGCGACGGGCCCGGACGGCCACGACCGGATGGGCGCGTCCGGGTCGGGCCACTACGTGAAGATGGTGCACAACGGCGTCGAATACGCGCTGATGCAGGCGTACGGCGAGGGGTTCGAACTGCTCACCGAGGGCCGGTACGACCTCGACATGGAGTCGGTCGCGCGGACGTGGAACAACGGCGCGGTGATCCGGTCGTGGCTTCTCGAACTCTGCGAGGAGGCGTTCCGCGAGGAGGGGTCGGATCTCGGCGACGTCGCAGACCACGTCGCCGGCGGCTCGACGGGGACGTGGACCGTCGAGGAGGCGCTCGAACAGGAGGTCCCGGTGCCGCTCATCTATCAGGCGCTCGCGGAGCGGTTCGACTCCCGGAACGAGGGCCGGTTCTCTCGGCGGCTCGCTAACCGACTCCGGTACGGGTTCGGTCGCCACGAGGTCGCGCGGCGCTGACCGCGTGACCGGCCCACGGTCTGTCGAGCGCGTTGCGGGACCGGCGGTCTGACCGGCGCGAGGCTTTTATCAGCCGGGCGCGCGACGGCCTATCCATGCGTATTGGTATCGTCTCGGATACCCACGACGACCTCGCCGCCGTGGAGGCGGCCGTCTCGCTGTTCGACCGGCTTGACGCCGACGCCGTCGTCCACTGCGGCGACTTCGTCGCGCCGTTTTCGGTGACGCCGTTCGACGCCGGGTTCGACTTCTACGCCGTTCGGGGGAACAACGACGGCGAGTGGGCGGTCCAGTCCACCGTCGAGTCGTTCGGCACGTATCTCGGCGAGGCCGGAGTGATCTCGTTCGGGACCGTCGACGTCGCGGTCACCCACGGCACGAGCGGCGTCGTGGTGGACGCCCTCGTCGACTGCGGCGACTACGACTACGTCCTCCACGGCCACACCCACGCACACGGCGTCGAAGAGCGGGACGAGACGGTCCGCGTGAACCCCGGCGGGCTCCCGATCCCCGTCGACGGGGCAGACGACGCCTTCAGAGGGGCGACGCTCGACACCGACGCGCCGATCGGGGCCGGCGCGGTGACGCACCACGAGATCGAGCGGTGACGCGCCGGGATCACAGCGCCGATCCGCCCGCCACCCGGAGATTTATCCCCGGAGGCGCTCAGGGACGCCCATGAGACACGCGCAGGGGCCGCTCCTCACGGTCGATATGTCCGAGCGGACGGCCACGACGACCTCGATCGACGACCGACTCTCCGAGTTCGTCGGTGGGCGCGGGCTCAACACGTCGCTCGCGTACGACCGAATCCCGTTCGACGCCGACCCGCTCGGTCCCGCGAACAGGCTGTACCTCTCGACGGGACCGATGCAGCACTCCTCGACCTCCTTCACCGGGAGGATGGCCGCCACGGCGCTCTCACCGCTCACGAACGGACTCTGTTCGTCGAACGCCGGCGGGTTCCTCTCGCGGAACGTCACCGGTGCCGGCTACGCCGCCGTCGAGATCGTCGGAGAGAGCGACGAGCTGCTCGCGGTCCACGTGCGCGAGATCGGCGGCGACGGCGAGCCCGACGTGACGTTCGAGCCGGCGTCCGACCTCGAACAGGCCGAGGTGTCGGCCGTCTCGGACCGGTTCGCCGAGAGCCACGGCCTCTCGGCCGAACACGTCGCCTGCATCGGGCCGGCGGGAGAGAACGGCGTCCGGTTCGCGTCGATCATGACCTCCGACACCCGTGCGTTCGGCCGGGGCGGGCTCGGGGCCGTCCTCGGTTCGAAGGGCGTGAAGGCGCTCACGTTCGACGGCGACGCGGCGGCCGACGTCGACCTCGACTGGCCCGACGACGCCGCTACGGTCCACCGCGACGCCGCCACGTCGGACTCGATCATGAAGCGGCAGGGCACCGCGAGCGTGACGGAACTCGCGAACGAGGTCGGCGCGCTCCCGTCGTACTACTTCTCCGAAAGCTCGTTCGACGGCGTGGAGGGGATCTCCGGCGACCGCGTCGAGGAGAAAAAACACAAGAAGGGAACGTGTTCGCAGTGCGCGTTCGCCTGCAAGCTCCCGACCCGCGACGAGGAGGCCGGCGTCGAGACCGAGGGACCCGAGTTCGAGACCGTGATGGCGTTCGGCTCGAACGCCGGCGTCGACGACATCGTCGACGTGATGCGCGCGAACGAGCTCTGTGACGAGCTCGGGATGGACACAATCTCGTGTGGCGACGTCGTCTCGATGTTCTTAGAGAGCGAGGACGAGTTCGGCAACGCCGAGTTGGTCCGGTCGATCGTCGAACAGATCGCCTATCGGGAAGGAGTCGGTGACAAGCTCGCCGAGGGGGTCCACCGCGCCCACGAGGAGTTCGGAGCCGCCGACTGGACGGTCAAGGGGCTCTCCTTCTCCGGGCACGACGGGAGACACCTCAACGGGCAGGGGCTCGCGTTCGCGACCGCGAACCGCGGCGCAGACCACATGTACGGCGAGTTTTATCCGTACGAGTACCCGCTCGTCGACCCCGACGAGGCGCTCGATCCGACGGGGCTCGAGGGGAAGCCGCCGAAGCTCGTCGAAAAGGAGAACCGAAACGCCGTGCTCGACTCGGCGATCGTCTGCAAGTTCTCGCGCGGGATCGTCACGGACGACCAGCTCGCGGCGCTCCTCGACGCCGACTACGCGGACCTCCAGGCGCTCGGCGCGCGCGTCGTCGAACGAGAGCGCGCGTTCAACAACGCCCGCGGCTTCGACCGCGACGACGACACGCTCCCGTACGCGGACGAGATCGCGGGATTCGAGGCCGCCCTCTCCGAGTACTACGCCCTCCGCGGCTGGAACGACGACGGGACGGTGCCGGACCGCGACGCGGACCGCGGCGCGACCGGCGGAGAGGCGAGCGCCGACGACTGATCACCGCGCGGCGAGCGCGTCGGTCAGACCACCGTCGGCGTGACCGCGTGGCGAGCAGGCCTCGCTCGACGGTCCGGCCGAGTCAGTTGTCGGCCGCGACGACGTCGGCGGTATCGACGTCGCGGAACTCGAATCTGGTTCCGCCGTCCTCGCCGGCGGCGATGGTCACGGTCCAACCGTGGGCCTGCGTCACCTCGTCGACGATCTTCAGGCCGAATCCCGTGCCGTCGGGTTCCGTCGACACGCCGGCTTCGAACACCTCCTCGCGGCGGTCCGAGGGTATGCCCGGGCCGTCGTCGGCGACGTAGAACCCGCCGCGGTCGTCGAGGCGCCCGACGGTGACGCGGACCGACTCGCCGACGTGTTCGACCGCGTTCGCGAACAGGTTCTCTAACGCCTGTCTGAGTCGGCTCCGATCGGCGCGCAGGCGACAGTCGCTCGCCACGGTGAGTTCGGCGTCGGCGGTGTCGACGCCGCCCCACGCCTCCGCGGCGGCCGATTCGAGAGAGACCCATTCGAGGTCGTCTATCGCAGCGCCCTGTCGAGCGAGCGTCAGCATGTCCTCGACGAGCGCCTCCATCCGGTCGAGCGATCGAATGACCGCGTCGAGTTCGGGCTGGTCCGTGTGTTCCGAGTCGAGTCGGTCGGTGATCAACGCGAGGTTACCGCGGGCGACGTTGAGCGGGTTTCGGAGGTCGTGTGACACCAGACTGGCGAACTCCTCCAGCCGGTCTCGCTCGCGAGCGACCTCCGCCTCGCGCTCTCGGAGCTGCTGTTCCCGTTCGATGCGAACGAACACCATCGTCACGGTCGCAGCCCAGAGGCGAGCGACCGCGAGCGCCGACTCGCCGAACGCGTCGGCCTCCGTCGCGCCGATGTTGATGACGCCGTACCGCCCGAGGGGAAGCACGAGTTCGCTTCGGATCGGGGAACTCAGGTTGTACCGGTCGGGGTCGGCGTGAGTGTCGGGGACGTATATCGGATCGCCGGAGTCGAACGCCTCCCACGTGATGCTCCGCTCGTCGGCGTCGAACGTCGGGTGATCGCCGATGAGTTCGTCCGCGGGATCGGTCCAGACGATCGGTTCGAGGACGTTTTCCGGCTCGTCGTAGAGCCAGAGTCCGGCGATCGAGTGCCCCAGCGTCTCCTCGACGTACGTGATGGCGGCCTGCGCCGCGACCTCCCTGTCGGTCGTCTTCAGAAGGTCCTGTGTCGCCGTGTGGAGCGCTTCGAGAATTTCGGTCCGGCGGTGGAGCGCCGCGCGCTCGGCCTTCTCCGCTCTCACGTCGACGATGGTGACTACGAGGAACGTCTGGCCGTCCTGCTCGAATGGGCCGAGGCTGAGCGTCACGGGGATGACGGTGTCGTCGTCGCGACGGGCACAGAGGTCGAGGCTGGCAGACATCGACCGCGGCTCGGGGTCCGTGACGTATCGGTGGAGCGTGTCGCCGGCCGACCCCTCGTCGGGATCGAAGATCAGGGATTCGATCGCGGTCCCTTCGAGTTCGTCGGGACGGTACCCGAGAACGTCGGTTGTCCGGTCGTTTCCGGCCTGAATCGTTCCGTCGGTGTCGACGATGACGACCGGGTCCGGGAGTCCGTCGAGCGCATCCGGAAATCGGTCCATGGTCACTCTTCGCTCGGTTCGTGGACGTGCCCGCACTCGGGGCAGCGGACTTCCTCGCCGCGGAGGTCGGCGGAGGAGGCCCGGACCTCGCGCATCACCTCGCTGATCCGGTCTTCGGCGTCGAGTTCGTCCGCGACCGCGAGGTCCACGTCCTCGACTTCGAGGAGGAACTTCGCGACCTCCGTGACTTCGTACATCATCTCGTCTACGTCCTCCGCGGTGAAGAACCCCGACATCGCGCCGTAGAGGAACGTCGCCCCCGCCTTCGTCACCTTCTGCTCGAAGGAGTACCGCGCCTGATTGACCGCCTGCGGCGTGTAGGTGTCCGTCATGAACGGGACGAGTTCGGGAAGGTTCTCGCCGATCTTCGTCATCTCGACGCCGGTTTCGGTCCGGAAGTCGGCACACAGCCGGGCGATCGCCCACTCGCGGGCGGTGATGTACGTCCGATCGCGGAGGAACTCGTTGACGCGCTCGTACCGGGCTCCGTCCATCTTCTTGAACCGCTCGTACTTTCGGACGTCCGGGGGAACCTCGTCGCCGTCCGCGTTGCCGTCTCCCCTCTCGTCTCCCGCGCCCTCATGACCCGGATCGTCTCCGGCGGGCGCTTCCGCGTCGGTCTCGCCGGTCGGCCCGTCCGTCTCCGCATCCGCAGGGGGATCCGCGTTCGACGTCTCGGGGGGGTCCGATCCGTCGCCAGTAACCTCGGGCGACGGATCGGTCGGGTCGTTCATATCAATAACAACCCCACCCTGAACAAAAGGGTTGTCGGTGGATTTTCCGCGCTGTGCCGCGTTGCCCGAGGATCTCTCTCCACGGGTCGATCCGACGACCGCGCTCGCCTCTCGGAGAACGATTTTTGTATCGGGGACTGGACGTGGACCTATGAAGGTGCTCTGCGGGATCGGTGGCAGCGACGATTCGTTCCGGGCGCTCGATCGGACCGTCGATCGCGCGGCGATCGCCGGCGACGATCTCACCGTCGTCGTGGTCGACAACGAAGACGCCGATCCGACGGTAGAGGAGGTCGTCACGCGCGTCGAAAACGCCGTCTCCGAGGCCGGCGTCGACGCCGAGGTCCGCCGTGTCGAAGGCGACCCGGGGAGTCGTCTCGTCGAGCTCGCCGAGACCGAGGGGTTCGACGAGATCGTTCTCGGCGGCGGTCACACGAGCCCGATGGGGAAGATCACGCTCGGGTCGATCGCCGAGTTCGTCTTGTTGAACGCCAAGACGTCAGTCACGCTGGTCCGATGACCGATCGAACGTATCCGGACGCGGTGGCAGACGACTTCCCCGCCCCCCCGAGTTCGTTCACCGATCGGGAGGGACGGACTATCGAGATACGCCCGTACGAGGGGACGGACGAGGAAGACGAGGCGCTCGTCGAGATGTACGACTCGTTCGACCCCGCCGACCGCGCGCAGGGGATCCCCCCGAGCGGCGAGTCTCGCATCCGCGAGTGGCTCGACGCGATCCTCGGTGACGACTGTTACAACGTCATCGCGTGGTGTGACGACGAGGTGGCCGGCCACGCGACGCTCGTTCCCGACGAAGACGCCTACGAACTCGCTATCTTCGTCCATCAGACGTACCAGCGCGCCGGGATCGGTACCTACCTCATCCGAGGACTGCTCGGGCACGGGCAGGCGGTCGGCGTCGGGAAGGTGTGGCTCACCGTCGAGCGGTGGAACCGCGCCGCCGTCTCGCTGTACAAAAAGATCGGCTTCGAGACCTCGAACGCCGAGAGCTTCGAACTCGAGATGGGGCTTCGGCTGACCGACGACGCGGAGTGAACTCCTCGCCGGCGGGACCGAGGCGGGATCTTCAACGCTTTTACGTCAGGCGAGCGAGCGCCCCGGTATGAGTCACCGAATCCTTCTGCTGGGTGCACCGGGTGCCGGAAAGGGGACGCAGAGCGCGAAGCTCGCCGACGAGTACGGCGTCGAGCACGTCACGACGGGCGACGCGCTCCGCGCGAACAAGGACATGGAGACGGAGTACGGCACGCCGCGCTCGTTCATGGAGGCCGGCGAACTCGTCCCCGATCCGGTCGTCAACGAGATCGTCGAGGCCGCGCTCGCCGACGCCGACGGGTTCGTCCTCGACGGCTACCCGCGCAACCTCGATCAGGCCGAGTACCTCTCCGAGATCACGGATCTCGACGCCGTCATCCTCCTCGACGTCGACGACGAGGTGCTCGTCGATCGGCTCACCGGTCGCCGGGTCTGTGACGACTGCGGCGCGAACTTCCACGTCGACTTCCAGCCGCCGGAAGAGCCGGGCGTCTGCGACGAGTGCGGCGGCGACCTGATCCAGCGCGACGACGACACCGAGGAGACCGCCCGCGAGCGGCTGGGCGTCTTCTACGAGAACACCGAGCCCGTCATCGAGCACTTCCGCGACGAGGGCGACCTCGTCGAGGTCGACGGCGAGGCGGCCCCGGACGAGGTCTTCGACCGAATCCGCGACGTGCTCGACGAGTAGCGACGGCCGCGCGAGATCGCCGCGATGACCGCGCGAGATCGTCGAGACGGCCGCCGCCGATCCTACAAGGTTCTTAACAGTCGGCCGCTAACCGGCCGGTAATGAGCAAGGTCGAACGGAGAGTCCGCTCGCTCGTCAGCGGGGACAGCGAGATGCGGGACGCGATCGAGGTCGTCCTCGACCGCGCCACCGACGGCGAGGTCCAGTGGATCGACGTCCGCGACGAGATCACGAGCGGACAGTGGGGTCGGCTCATCGAAAAGGAGATCCTCGTCGACGGCGAGACCGGGTTCGCGCTGGCCGACCCGGACGCCATCGAATCGGGGCTCGAAGACGACGGCGGCGACGGCGCGTCCGGCGGCGACGCCGAGACGCCGGAGACGACGTCGTGGACGAAGTGGGACAAGATCGCTGGCGTCGCGACGATCGGTGCCTTCGTCGGCTACGCGGTCAACCCGGTCCGGAACGCGATCGCCGGCGCGATCGACGTCGTGCTCGGTCCGCTCCTGAACATCGTCCCGTTCTACGTCGTGGTGATGGTGATCGCGCTCGCGACCGGCCTGTACTCCACGCTGTTGCGCGCGGGGCTCATGGATATGGAGAAGATGAGCGCGTACCAAGACCGGATGAAAGAGATCCAGGAGCGGCGCAAGGACGCGAAAGAGCGCGACGACCAGGCCGAACTCGACGCCATCCAAGAGGAGCAGATGGACGCGATGGGCGACCAGCTCGGCATGTTCAAAGAGCAGTTCCGCCCGATGGTGTGGATCATGTTCCTCACGATCCCGGCGTTCCTCTGGATGTTCTGGGTGATCGGCTACCGCGGCTCGGACGCCGCGTACCCGGCGGTCGCCGCGCAGGAGATGATCGTCCCGATCGCCGGCACCGTCACGTGGGACACGGGGATCGTCGGCCCGATCCAGATGTGGATCCTCTGGTATTTCCTGTGTTCGATGGCGTTCACCCAGCTCGTCCAGAAGAGCCTCAACATCCAGATGTCGCCGTCGTAGTCGGGAAGACACGCTCTCGACGCGGCGTGACCCGAACGCGCTTTTTCCGACCCGTCGTCAGATCACTGCTCGTCAGCCGATCCCTCACTACTCGTCAGCCGACTCCTCACGCCCGGTCACCTTCCGGATGCACGAGGAGCCGAACGGCCCGAGTTCGCCGGCGTCCAAGCGCACGAAGTGGCCGGTGGTGAGCCCCGAGCCGCAGCGGCGACACTCGAAGGAGCCCTCCCGGGTCACCACCTGCGTCTCGTAGTTCACGTGGGTGCCGCCGCGCTCGACGCGGAGGCGGGCACCGTCGCGGTCGATGACGCCGCGTTTCTCGGCGGTGTCGAGGATCTCTCGGGTGAGCGCGGGGCTCGTGGTCACCGTCTCGATCCGGTCGATCGCCTCCGGGAGCGTCAGCTCCTCGCGTTCGAGGTGTGCGAGAAGCTCCACGCCGAGTTCGACCGTCTCGGTGCGCGTCGACGGCGCGGTCACAGCCGCCACCACGACGGCGAGCCTCTTAACTTCCACACTGTCGGCCCCCATCGTCCCGAGAGTGGTGCTGTCGCGGGCGCGTCGTCCGAGCCGTCAGCCGATCGAAGTCCCGTAAGACAGTTATCGGGTGGGACGCTGGAGTTCGTATGGACGTACTCGACGTCGCGGCGCGAGCGGCCGAGACCGGCCCGGTCTGTGACGCCTGCCTCGGCCGGCTCGTCGCTGAGCGGAGCTTCGGGTTATCGAACGCCGAGCGGGGGTCCGCGCTGCGCACCGCGCTGGCGCTGCGCGACGACGAGGACTACGAGCCGGTCGAGACGGTCGACTGCTGGGTCTGTGAAGGTCGGTGCGGGGAGTTCGACGCGTGGGCCGAACGCGCGGCCGACGCGGTCGGCGACGCCGAGTTCGAGACGTACAACGTCGGGACGCGGACGCCGCCGCTGATCGAGGAGAACGAGGCGCTGCTCCGCGAGGAGGCCGGCCTCGACGCCGACGCGGGCGAGCCGTTCAAATCGGAGTTCAACCGCGAGGTCGGCAAGCGCGTGGGTCGCCTCACGGACACGGAGGTCTCCTTCGACCGCCCCGACGTGCAGTTCACGATCGATCTGGCCGAGGACGCGGTCGACGCGAAGGTGAACTCGACGTTCGTCTACGGTCGGTACCGGAAGCTGGAGCGCGACATCCCGCAGACCGAGTGGCCGTGTCGAGAGTGTAGCGGCTCCGGCCGGCAGGGCGCGGACCCGTGTGACCACTGCGGCGGCTCGGGATACCTCTACGACGACAGCGTGGAGGAGTACACGGCACTGGTCGTCGAGGACGTGATGGACGGGACGGAGGCGACGTTCCACGGCGCGGGCCGCGAGGACGTCGACGCGCTCATGCTCGGGACGGGCCGGCCGTTCGTGATCGAGGTGGAGGAGCCGCGTCGCCGGCGCGTCGACACCGATCGGCTCCAGTCGGACATCAACGCGTTCGCCGACGGGGCCGTCGAGGTCGAGGGGCTCACGCTCGCGACGTACGACATGGTCGAGCGCGTGAAGGAACACGACGCCTCGAAGCGCTACCGGGCGCAGGTCGCCTTCGACGCCGACGTCGACGCCGACGCCCTCGCGGACGCGGTCGAGAGTCTGGAGGGGACGACGGTCGAGCAGTACACGCCGAACCGGGTCGACCACCGGCGGGCGGGGCTCACCCGCGAGCGCGACGTGTACGAGGCGAGCGCGGACCTCGACGACCCGCGACACGCGACCGTGGAGATCCACGGGGCCGGCGGGCTCTACATCAAGGAGCTGATATCGGGAGACGAGGGGCGGACGGAGCCGAGCCTCTCCGGACTCTTGGGCGTCGGTGCCGACGTCACCGCGCTCGACGTCGTGGCCGTCGAAGGCGAGGAAGAGCCGTTCGAGGACGAGGCGTTCTTCCGCGAGTGACGAGCCGGCGGACCGCCGGGATTTATCCGACGCGCGTCAGACGTCCCGCGCATGAACGGGCGCGACGCCGACGGCGGAGCCGCGGACGACGCGGCCGTCGAAGCGGCCGGTGCGACCCCGGACCCCGGCGAACCGATCGTCGAACGAGCCGTCAGGGAGGCGGCCGAGGTGACCCCGACCGCGACGCACGCCCGGATCGAGGGGGTAGATCGGTTCAATCGAGGGGACAGAGTCGCCTCGATCCTCGTCGCGGTCGGTCCGGGACCGCACTCGGGCGCGACGGTCGACTTCGCCCGGTCGGTCGCCGAAGCGGCCGACGCGTGGCTCGACCTGTTCCACGTCGTCCCCGAGGACGCACCGACGTCGGAGAGCGACGAGTCCGTCCCTCGGGACGCTGACCCCGCGGCCGACACCGCCGGCGAAGCGACGACCGACACGACGACGAGCGACGACGACCCGGCAACCGGTGACGGTCCGACGACCGGTGACGACTTGCTCTCGGCCGCGTGCGACCGCGTCGACGACTTCGAGCGCGTCGACCGGTGGCTGGTCGAAGACCAGCGGGCGGCGGACGCGATAGTCGAGCAGTCGCCGTACTACGACCTCGTCGTCGTCGGCGAGACGACGACGGGAACGGTCGGGCGGTTCGTGTTCGGCTCGACGACCGACGCCGTGGTCGACGAGGCGGCGGTCCCGGTCGTCGTCGTCGAGGCGGACGGGCCGACACCGATCGTCGGCGACTGACCGGTTGGCCCCGGCGGCCGTGCTTGCGACATCGACGCACGGACAGCGGCGGCGACAGCGTTAAATTAGTGTACATACTTGTACATCACAACGCGGAATACTACATTGGTGAACACGATGAATCTCAACGAGACGGTCGAACGCGTGACCGAGGGAGAAGACCTGACGGTCGAACAGGCGCGAGAGGCCGCGAGCCTCGTCTTCGAGGAGGCGACGGAGGCGCAGATCGGTGCCCTTCTGGCTGCGCTTCGAGCGAAGGGGGAAACGGAGGCCGAGATCGCCGGCTTCGCACAGGGTATGCGCGACGCCGCGCGGACGATCGACCCCGATCGAGCACCGCTCGTCGACACCTGCGGGACCGGCGGGGACGACTACAACACGATCAACGTCTCGACGACGGCGGCTATCGTCGCCGCGGGCGCCGGCGTTCCGATCGCCAAGCACGGCAACTACTCGGTGTCGTCGTCCTCAGGGAGCGCGGACGTGCTGGAGGTCGCGGGGGCCGACATCGAGGCCGAACCGCCCGCGGTCGAAGCCGCAATCGAGCGAGACGGGATCGGGTTCATGCTCGCGCCCGTGTTCCACCCGGCGATGAAGGCCGTCATCGGCCCGCGGAAGGAGCTCGGCATGCGGACGATATTCAACGTGCTGGGCCCCCTGACGAACCCCGCCGGTGCCGAAGCGCAGGTGCTCGGCGTCTACGACCCCGACCTGGTCGGGACGATCGCCCGATCGCTCGCGCACATGCCGGTCGAGCGTGCGCTCGTCGTCCACGGCGACGGCATGGACGAGATCGGCATCCACGGCGAGACGGTCGCCGCCGAGGTCGACGGCGAGGACGTGCGGGAGTTCACGATCGAGCCCGCCGACCTCGGACTCGAACGCGCCCCGATCGAGGCGGTCGCGGGCGGGACGCCCGAGGAGAACGCCGCGGACCTCCGCGGGATCGTCGAGGGAACGGTGACGGGGCCGAAACGGGACCTCGTGCTCGCGAACGCCGGCGCGGCGATCTACGTCGCGGGCGAGGCCGAGTCGCTCGACGCCGGCGGCGAGCGCGCCGCCGACGCGATCGACTCCGGCGGGGCCGCGACGAAGTTCGCGGCGCTCTGTGGCGACGATTCGGCGACGGACGGGGCCAGCGGGGATACGGCGTCTCCGGCCTCGGAGGACGACTGATGGCTCGGGTGAAGGTCTGCGGGCTCGCCCGCGACGCCGACCTCCGGGCGGCGATCGACGCCGGAGCCGACGCGGTCGGCGTCATCACCGAGGTGCCCGTCGACTCCCCCCGAGAGGTGGAGCCCGCCGCGGCGGCAGACCTCCTCGCGGACGTGCCGCCGTTCGTGACGGCGACGCTCGTCACGATGCCGGACTCCGCCGAACGCGTCGTCGAACTCGTCCGGACGATCGGTCCCGACGCGGTTCAGATCCACGGCGAGTGGACGCCCGACGAGATCCGGTACATCCGCGCGGAGACCCAGCGGAAGGTGCTCCTCGCCGTCGACGCCGCGGAGCCGGGGCGCGCGGAGGAACTCGACGCGGTCGCCGACGCGCTCGTGCTCGATTCGACGGACGAGTCGGGCGCGGGCGGAACCGGCGAGACGCACGACTGGACGCGCGCCGGAGAACTCGCCGACCGGCTCACCTCGCCCGTCGTCCTCGCGGGCGGGCTGACGCCCGACACCGTCGCGGAAGCGATCCGAGCCGCCGACCCGTTCGCTGTCGACGTGGCCTCCGGCGTCGAACTGGAGGGCGGCCGGAAGGACCACAACGCGGTCGCCCGCTTCGTCGCGAACGCGGGTCGGGAGATGGAGCTAGCATGAGCGACTCGACGCCTCTCGACACCGACAGGGAGACGTTCGTCGACCTCGCGAGCGACGCCGACGCCGAGGGACCGGTCGTCGTGCGCGTCGCCGCGTCGCTCGACGCGGACGTCACGCCGCTCGCGGCGTACGCGACGCTGGTCGGCGACAGCCCGTACGGGTTCTTGCTCGAATCCGGCGAGAAGGTCGCGTCGAGCGACCCCGACGGCGCGTTCACCGCGGGCGGAAAGGCGGACAAACACGCCCGCTACTCGTTCGTCGGCTACGACCCGGAGGCCATCGTCTCCGTCCACCCCGACCGAACCGAAGTGACCGAGCTCGGACCGGCCGCGTCGTTCGTCGGAGGCGCGGACGGCGGAGATGTCGACGGCGAAACGGGCGGCGGCGGGACCGCCGCGGCGGGAGCGACCGACCTCGGCCCCGCCGAGGGAGACGCGATCGACCGGATCCGGGCGGCGTTTCCGGACGTGCGCCTCCGCGGCTTTCCCGACACCGACCGGCAGATACTCTCCGGGGGGTTCGTCGGCTTCCTCGCGTACGAGGCCGTCTACGACCTCTGGTTGGACGAGGTCGGCGTCGACCGCCCCGAGACCGAGTTCCCGGACGCCGAGTTCGCGCTCACGACCCGGACGGTCGTCTTCGACGAGGTGGAGGGGACGGTCGAACTCGTCTTCACGCCCGTGGTCGGCGGGGACGACGACCCGGAGGCGGTGTACGACGACCTCGTCGCCGAGGCCGAGCGCGTCGCCGACGAACTGCGGGCGGCGTCTCAGCCCGACCCCGACGGCGTTCGCGTCGAGTCCGAGTCGGCCGGCGCGCAGGCCGACTACGAGGCGGCCGTCAGAACGGCGAAACAGCACGTCCTCGACGGCGACATCTACCAGGGCGTCATCTCGCGGAGCCGCGAGCTTCGCGGCGAGGTCGATTCGCTGGGGCTGTACGCGGCGCTGCGCGAGGTGAACCCCTCGCCGTACATGTACGTGCTGCGCCACGACGACCGCAGCATCGTCGGCGCGAGCCCCGAGACGCTGGTGTCGGTCCGGGGCGACCGCGTCGTCTCGAATCCGATCGCCGGCACCTGTCCGCGCGGGACGAGCCCCGTCGAGGACCGCCGACTCGCGGGCGAGATGCTCGCGGACGCGAAAGAGCGCGCGGAACACACGATGTTGGTCGACCTCGCGCGCAACGACGTGCGCCGCGTCTCGGAGCCCGGCTCGGTCCGCGTCGAGGAGTTCATGAACGTGCTGAAGTACAGCCACGTCCAGCACATCGAGTCGACGGTGA
The DNA here is from genome assembly GCF_024494575.1 of Halorubrum salinum. Classification (GTDB taxonomy): domain Archaea; phylum Halobacteriota; class Halobacteria; order Halobacteriales; family Haloferacaceae; genus Halorubrum; species Halorubrum salinum. The sequence goes on along the minus strand of NZ_JANHDO010000003.1, from coordinate 78,693 downwards.
CGGGCACCCTCGCGGACGACGCGGACGCCTTCGACGCGACGCGCGCGACGTTTCCCGCCGGCACGCTCACGGGCGCGCCGAAGGTGCGGGCGATGGAGATCATAGAGGAGCTCGAAACGACTCCCCGCGAGGCGTACGGCGGCGGCGTCGGGTACTACGCGTGGAGCGGTGACGCCGACTTCGCGATCGTGATCCGGACGGCGACGCTGGAGGACGCGGGCGAGGAATCGGTCGTGACCGTCCGGGCCGGCGCGGGACTCGTGGCCGACTCCGATCCAACCGCCGAGTACGAGGAGACCGAACAGAAGATGGACGGCGTGTTGGCCGCGATCGACCGCATTCGGGAGGGCGACTCGCCCGAGATCGACCCGCTCGCCCCCGGCACGGAGGTCGACGAATGAAGGTCGTCGTGATCGACAACTTCGACTCGTTCACCTACAACCTCGTCGAGTACGTCTCCGACCAACCCGACGACGACGAAGCGATCGAGATCGAGGTGTTCAAAAACACCGCGTCGCTCGCCGACGTCGAGGGAGCAGAGCCCGACGCGATCCTCATCAGCCCCGGTCCCGGCCACCCGAAGAACGAACGCGACGTGGGCGTCACTGCGGAGGTTCTGCGGGAGCTGTCTCCCACGGTACCCACGCTCGGCGTCTGTCTCGGCCTCGAAGCCGCCGTCTACGAGTACGGTGGCGTGGTGGGACACGCGCCGGAACCGATCCACGGGAAGGCGTTCCCCGTCGACCACGACGGCGAGGGCGTCTTCGAAGGACTCGATCAGGAGTTCCGCGCCGGGCGGTACCACTCGCTCGCCGCGGTCGAGGTGCCGGACGTCTTCGAGGTGACCGCGACGACCGATCACGACGGTGAGTCCATCGTGATGGGCGTCCGACACCGCGAGCACCCGATCGAGGCGGTGCAGTTCCACCCGGAGAGCGTGCTCACCCCGTCTGGCCACGACCTCATCGCGAACTTCCTCGCGTCGGTCTGAGGCGGGTGTGCTGAGGGCGTGTCGTCTCGAAAGAGCGTCGGCGGGAACCTGACCTGACACCCTCGTTTATCCGGGCAGCGAACGCGCTCCGGCCGCCACACCGGGACGCATATACGATTTCGGCCGCAGGGTTCGGAGTATGAGCAACGACACGGCGGGGGCGGGCTGGTTCGAGACCGGACCGCCCGACGACCGCGACGCGGCGCGGAACGCTATCGATAGCGGCGACGCAGACGGGCCGGAAGACTGGCCCGCCCGCGCCGTCGACTCCGGCTTCGCAGAAGACGAGTCGGCGTACTACGACGCCCTTCACGATGCCACCCTCCACGCCACGCGCGAGGCCGTCGAAGAGCGAGAGCGAGCGGACGATCAGCAGTTGATACACGGCGTTCGGGCGATGGACGACTGCGAGCGCACCGCGAACGAGCTGGCCGAACGCGCGATCGAGTGGGCTGGCAGCCTGTTCGACGACGTGGAGCCCGGGATCGAGGGCGCACGCGAGGTTGCCGAGCGCGAGCCGACCGGAGAGATAGAAGAGCGAGCGGTCTCGCTCGCGGCGCGCGCGGCCGACGTGAGCGACGAGCGCGACGCGATCGCGGCGACGATCGAGCGGGTCGCGCCGGCGGTCGCGCCGAACCTCGCGGAGATGGCCGGACCGGAGCTCGCGGCGCGGCTGATCGCGCTCGCGGGGGGACTGGAGTCGCTGGCGAAAAAGCCGTCGGGCACCGTGCAGGTGCTCGGTGCCGAGGACGCGCTGTTCGCGCACCTCTCCGGGCGCGCCCCGTCCCCGAAACACGGCATCATCTACACCCACGAGTACGTCCGCGGCACGCGACCCGAAGACCGCGGGTCGGCCGCGCGAGCGCTCGCGGGGAAACTGACGCTCGCGGCTCGGGCGGACCACTACGCGGGCGAGCGCCGCGAGACGCTCCACGACGACCTCCGCGAGCGGATGGCGACGATCCGCGGGCGCGCCGACGGTCCGAACGGAGGGGACGGCTCCGAAGGGGCGACCGACGGAGACGAGTCGGAGGGGAGCCGATGACCGAACCGACGCTCCCGGACGGGGTCGAGCGCCGCGAGATGGACGGCGAGAACCGGCTCGCGACCCGCGGCGAGCCGGTGTACGGCGAGCCGACCGCCGGCGGCTGGCGGGCCTGGGACCCCCGACGGTCGAAGCTCGGCGGCATGCTCGAACTCGGCTTCGACACCGGGCTCTGCGGCGGCGAGACCGTCCTCTATCTCGGCGCCGCGAGCGGGACGACGGTTAGCCACGTCGCGGACTTCGCGGGACCGACCTACGCCGTCGAGTTCGCGCCGCGACCGGTGCGCGACCTCCTCGACGCCGCAGAGCCCCGCGACCGGCTGTTCCCGCTCCTCAAGGACGCCCGGAAGCCGCAGACGTACGCGCACGTCGTGGAGGCCGACGTGGACGTGATCGTACAGGACGTGGCGACCCGAGGGCAGGCGACGGTCGCAGTTCGCAACGCGCAGTTCCTCGCGGACGACGGGCGGCTACTGCTCGCGATCAAAGCGCGCAGCGAGGACGTGACCGCCGCACCCGACGAGGTCTTCAGCGAGGCACTGGATCGGCTCCGTGACGCCTACGACGTACTGGAGACGCGGCGGCTCGACCGGTTCCACGAGGACCACCTCGGCGTCGTCGCGACGCCGAAGTAGCTCACCACGTCGGCGGCGTGAAGCCGGCGTCCTTCAGGATCGGTTTCCAGCGCTTCTGAACCGAGAGCCGCGAGACGTCCATCGCGTCGGCGACGGCGGACTGCGAACGCTCCTGACCGCGGATCAGCGCGGCGGCGTAGAGACTGCCGGCGGCTGTGACGCGTTTCCCTCGCTCGTCGTCGGGCGCTCTGGAGAGGAAGAGGTCGGTCGCGGTCGAGAGCGCTTCCTCGTCGAGTTCGAGGGTCGTACAGGCGTCGTCGAGCCGGTCGATCCAGGCCGCGTTGTCGACGCGCTCGCTCGCGCGATACATACCCGGAGTACGCGGCGTGAGGTACATAAGTGCCCGCGTGGCCGCCGCGCTCAAGTCGACCCCGTTCGTAAGAACCCTATGCCGACGCAAGCGTGGACGGAATCACGGGTTCGCGCGCTCCACGACGACCTCGTGGACCAGTACGAGCCCGTCGATCGAGAGGCCGAACACGGCGCGGACCCGACCGCGGATCCCGGCGAAGGAGTCAGACAGCTGGTGACGACGATCCTCTCACAGAACGTCGCTGACGAGAACACGACCCGCGCGTCTGCGGCGCTTTTCGACCGCTACACGGACTTCGCCGCGATCGAGGCGGCGGATCACGACGAGCTGGCCGAGACGATCCGCGTCGCCGGCCTCGCCGACCAGAAGGCAGCTCGCATCCAGCGAGCGCTGGCCGCGGTCCGCGAGGAGACGGGCGGTGCGTACTCGCTGGCGTTTCTCGACGCCATGGAGACCGAGGAGGCGAAGGCGTGGTTGACAGAGATCAAGGGGGTCGGACCGAAGACCGCGAGCGTCGTGTTGAACTTCCACTTCGGCAAGCCGACGATGGCGGTCGACACCCACGTCGAGCGCGTCTCGAAGCGGTTCGGGCTGATTCCCGAATCGGCCTCGAACTCGGCCGCCCACGACCGGCTCGACGAGCTGGTTCCCGACGACCTGATCTACCCGCTTCACGTGCTGTTGATCCGCCACGGTCGAGAGCGCTGTTCGGCCCGCGACGCCGACTGCGCGAACCCGGTATGTGAGACGTACTGCGACTGCGAGTTCTGTCCGTGAACGACCTGCTGAGCTACGTTCGGTGGATCGACCTGCGCGCCGCCGAGTTCGTCACCGCGATACGGACGCCGGCGCTCACGGAGGCGATGACGTCGATGACGGGCCTCGGGTCGGTCACGGCGGGCGTCGTGCTCGTCGGACTGTTCCACCTCGCCGGGTGGCGCGAGGAGTTCCGCACGAGCGTGGTGGCGCTGTCGATGCTCGGCGTCGTGGTCTGGGGACTGATGTCGGTCGTCGAGCGTCCGTTCCCGTCGAATCCGGTCTGCGTGACCGAGGGGTCCTCGGGCACGACGAGCTCGTTCCCGTCGGGTCACGCGGCCGCCGTGACCGCGTACGCGATGGTGGCTCGCACCTCCGAGGAGCTGCCGTTCGCGGCCACGGCCGCGCTCGCGGCGCTGATCGCGTTCTCGCGGATCTACCTCGGCACGCACTACCTCTCTGACACCGTCTTCGGGGTCGGACTCGGGATCGCGGCGGTGTTGGTCGCCGAGCGGATTCTCGATCGGATCGACGTCGACGTGCTGGTGGATAGGCTGCCGTTCGACGCGAACCGCTGATCGGCGGCCCCGAGTCCGGAGCGACAGCTATTTTTGGGCCACCCGGGTACGATAGCTCGCGCGCGGGTTGCCGAGCCAGGCCAAAGGCGTAGCGCTTAGGACGCTATCCCGTAGGGGTCCGCCGGTTCGAATCCGGTCCCGCGCACTGAGCGACGGAGCACAAGGGCAGAGCGAGAGCAGGAGCGGATTCGAAGCAGGGAACGGAGTGAAGCGGAGTGACTGAGGTTCGAATCCGGTCCCGCGCGTGCAACGGGTTCTGCGAGAAGGGCTCTGTTGAAATCCTCAACAGGCGGTACGTTTTGAGCCCGCGTGGCCGGTACAGAGTACGCGATCGTCGACCGAAGATACTTAATCGAGATAGAAATATCTACAACAGTGGAACAAAATCCATTCACCTATCTGAAGGGAGTTGGGTTGGTTCTCGCTCTGTTTTTAGCTCTCTATCCAGCGATCCTCATCGTTCAATTACTGACGAACACAGTGACCGAGTCCATTGTCCAAATACTGGTTCTCTTGGCCCTGTCCAGTATCGCGTGGTTCTGGATAATTCGTCTGTATCGGGCGTATCGGTCCGTTGGGTTGACAATGAAATCCTCCGAATGACAGCGGGACGTACTATCTTGGTGGTCGGTTCGCAGTCTTCAGCGAGCAGCTGTTTCAGACGGTGATATCTCTGAAGAGTAGGAACTCACAGAGGCGAGTGAAGCGAACGGAACGAAGCGCTCACCGCTCGATCCCGCCCTGCGCTTTGATCTGCATGATGTGACGGACGTTGAGGTAAATCTCTTCGGGCGACGTCTGCTCGTCGGTGTCGTACAGGTCCGACACTCGATAGAGGATCGCCGAGAGCTGTTTGCTCTCGGAACTGTCGGATCGGACGTCGTCGGCGACGGTGCGGAGGAACGCTCGGACCTCGGCGTCGTCCGCGAACTCGTCGGACGCCGCGTCCGCCGCCGCGGCCTCGGGAACGACCGGATCGACGCCCGCGGCGTCGAGCGGATCTGCGGGATCGTCGTTCCGTCCGTCTCCGTCGATATTGTCTTCCCCGGTCATCGCTTCTCGGACGCCTTCCGGCGGCGGACGACCCCGGCGTTGTTCGCGACGTTCTCGACTATCAGTTTGAACGCGTCGGCGGTTTCGCCGTCGTCGAGCACGACCGGATCGCCGTCGTCGCCGCCGGTGCGGACCGCGGGATCGAGGGGGACGCCGCCGAGGAACGGGAGGTCGTGTTCGGTCGCGAGGGCCTTCCCGCCGCCGGAGCCGAATATCTCGTGGAAGCCGCCGCAGTCGGGACACCTGAAGCCGGCCATGTTCTCCGCGACGCCGAGCACGTTCGTGTCGTGTTTGCCGAACATCCGCAGCCCCTTCACCGCGTCGTCGAGCGCGACCTCCTGTGGAGTCGTGACGATCACGGCCCCGGTGAGCGGGAGCGTCTGGAGGATGGTGAGTTGCGTGTCGCCGGTGCCGGGCGGCAGGTCCATCACGAGGTAGTCGAGTTCGCCCCACTCGACGTCTTCGACGAGCTGCGTGATGATCTTGTGGACCATCGGGCCGCGCCAGATGACGGGGTCGTCCTCGCCGGTGAGAAAGTCCATGCTCATCAGTTTCACGCCGAACTTCTCGGGCGGGACGATCGTCTCTCCGTCCGTCTGCGGGCGCTCCTCGGCGGAGACCATCCGCGGGACGTTCGGTCCGTACACGTCGGCATCAAAGAGCCCGACGCGCGCGCCGATCTCCGAGAGTCCCGCGGCGATGTTGACGGCCATCGTCGACTTCCCGACGCCGCCCTTCCCGGAGGCGACCGCGATCACGTTCTGGACGCCCGGGAGGACCTGATCGTCCGTCGAGAGATCGTCCGGAATCGACGCGGAGAGTTCGACCTCGAAGGACGCGTCGGCGAGCGCGTCTCGCACGTCGCCCGCGATCTCGGACTCGTGTGGCGAGAAGGGTGCACCGAGCGCCAACGACACGCGGACGACGGCCGCTTCGGCGTCGACGTCGATGTCGTTCACCAAGCCGAGAGAGACGATGTCGTCGCCGAGATCGGGGTCCTGCACGGTCGCAAGGCGCTCTCGCACGTCCGCTTCGTTCATGTCCGAACGGAGGGTGGTGGGTCGAATAAGGGTTCGGTACGGTGGCCGATAATTCGAGACAAGCGTTTATTGTCCGGCTCGATACAGGCTCACACATGCTCAAGCGAGTGAGGTCGGACGAAGCGATAGACGTCCTCCACGTCGAAGACGACACCGCGTTCGCAGACCTCACCGCGTCGTATCTCGATCGCCTCGGTTCGGGGTTCGACCACGAGTCGGTGCGGACGGTCGCCGACGCAAACCGCCGGTTCGACGAGGGGTCGTTCGACGCCGTCGTTTCCGATTACGACCTTCCCGACGGGACGGGAATCGGTTTTCTCGAAGACGTGCGCGAGAGCGATCCCGAGTTTCCGTTCGTGCTTTTCACCGGAAAGGGAAGCGAAGAGGTTGCGAGCGAAGCGATCTCTGCGGGGGTCACGGACTACCTGCAGAAGCGGGGCGGAACGAACCAGTACGAGGTGCTCGTCAACCGGATACGTAACACCGTCGACCGTCACCGGCTGATGAAACACGTCGATCGGAGCATCGCCGCGCTGGAGGCGGCGAGCGAACCCATCGCAATCTTGGGCTCTGAGGGAGAGTACCTGTTCGCCAACGAGCCGTACGCGTCAGTGTACGGCGTCGGTGCCGCCGAGCTGGTGGGCACCCACTGGGAGGAGTTCTACCCCGAAAGCGAGATCGAGCGTTTCACCGACACGGTCTTGCCGCGCGTGGCCGCCGACGGTCACTGGAGCGGCGAGGCGACGGTCGAGACGACGGAGGGACATCGCGTCCGCGAGACCCTCTCGTTGACCCACACGACCGACGGCGGCCACGTGTGTATCATTCGAAAGACAGACCGGATCACCGATTCGTAGCGCGGGCTCGCCGTCCCGCTCGGCGGTCGGCGAGACGCGACGCTATCACGGCCACCATCCCCGCCAATCCCACCAGCCGCCGTCCCCGTCATCACCGTCGTCTTCTTCGCCGTCATTGTCATCAGCATCGCCGTCGCGGTCGTCACCACTGGCGTCGTCACCACCACCGGTCAGCCATTCCCACCACCACGGATAGCCGTCGTCGCTGTCGTCGCTGTCGTCATCCCCGTCGTCCTCGTCGTCTCCGCCGTCGCCGGTTTCGTCACTCTCGTCGTCCTCGTCGCCGGTCTCGTCTTCGTCTCCCCCGTCGTCCTCGTCACCGGTCTCGTCCTCGTCGGACGGTGTCACGGTCGCCCGACAGATCACCGACTGCTCGGTGACGACCAGCACCTCCGTCTGGGATCCGACCGGTCCGAGCCTCGCGGACTCGCCGGTCTCGAAGGTGGTATCACCGTCTCCGTCGTCGACGGCGAAACCGACACGCGATTCGCCAGAGGCGTTTCGGAACACCACGTCGAGGGCCGATTCGTCGACGGGATCACCGCCGGTCTGGGTCACCACGACCGCGTCGTCGACGTACTCGATCTCGCAGTCGACGAAGTGCTCGGACGACTCGGGAGCCTGTGTGAGCGTGTAGAGACCGTATCCACCGACGAGCGTCGCACCCACGACTACGAGACCGAGGAGTAGAATGGATCCGACGATCGAGGACTGTCCGCGGTTCGGTAGGTCGGTCATTGACGCTGTCACACAGAACACGCACTGCGCTGTCGAGGGGTCCGCGGTCCCGCGGCATATACTGTTTCCCCCAGGTATCAGCGACGATATCGGGAGCTACGGCCGACCCGTCCCGCCGTCGATCCGCGTACCGGCGTCCTCGCCCCGCAGGAACGCCGCGAGTCCGTCGGCACCGAACACCTGTGCCGGCGCGTCGAGAGCGAGCAGTTCGCGGACCTTTCCCGCCATCCCGCCGGAGACGTCCGTCTCGTCACTCGCGCCGAGCGCGTCCGCGACCGGATCGAACGCGTCGATCGCGTCGATCACGTCGCCGTCTGCGTCGAGAACCCCGGAGACCGTCGAACAAACGCCGACGCGCTCCGCCCCGAGCGCGTCGGCCAGTTCGACGACCAGTTCGTCGCCCGAGACGACGGTCACGCCCGCGCCGGCGGTCGCGACGCCGTCGCCGTGGAGGACGGGAACGAACTCCTCGTCGAGCAGGGTCGCCGTCGAGCCGATCGGCAGGTCCAGATCCCCGCCCGCGCCGTCCGGGCGGGAAGAGACCGAGAGGGGGTGGACCGGAACGGCCGGCACGTCGCGGTCGTGAAGCCGAGAGAGGACGTGTCGGTTCAGCGTCGTCATCGCGCCGTGGACGTCCATCACCGCCGTTACGTCGCTCGTGCCGGCGGTCGTCGAGACGCCGTGCTCGCTCGCGTGGTGGTGGCCGAAGCTACCGCCGCCGTGGACGACCACGAGACGGGAGACGGATCCGGCGTCGCGGGCCGCGGCGATCGCGTCGCAGGCCGCGTCGAGCGCGGCCGTATCGAGGGTTTCGGGACGACCTTTCTCCGTGATCAGGCTCCCGCCGAGCTTGAGCACGACGGGCGACGTCGACGCGTCGGAGTTCGGGACCGCCGAATCGCCCGTCACGGCTCCACCACCCGGACTCCCTCCGTCGCGAGCGCCGCCCGAAACGTCTCCTCACAGCCCTGCGTGAACGAGAGCGCGGTCTCCGTCTCGTCGCTCGGGTCGAGTGCGACGATACAGCCGCCGCCGCCCGCACCGGTGAGCTTCGCGCCGTGTGCGCCCGCGTCCCGAGCGGCCCACACCATCGTGTCGAGCGAGCGCGCGGAGACGCCGAGGGCGGCCAGAAGGCCGTGGTTGAAGTCCATCAGATCACCGAGTTCGGAGAGGAGGGCCGCCGAAGGAGCCTCGCCCGGCTCGGCGTCGGCGAGCAGGTCTTCGCCGGTCCGGACCACGTCGCCGATCGCGGTGACCGTGTCGGCGGCGAACGCGTACTCGTCCCTGAGCTGGCCGACGCCGGCCACGAGCTCACCCGTGTCGCCCGCCCCGCCGTCGAAACCGACGACGAACGGGAGGTTGGGTGCGTCTATCGGGTCGCAGTCGTCGCCTTCCACTCGCACCGCACCGCCCATCGTCGAACAGAACGTGTCGGCCCGGGAGGCCTGCCCGTCCTGCACCTCGTGTTCGGCGCGATAGGCCCTGTCGGCCAGCTCCCGTGGGTCGAGCGGTTCACCGAGCGCGCGGGTCGCCGCGTCGATTCCGGCGACGACCACGGCCGCGGAGGAACCCAGTCCGGCCCCGAGCGGGATGTCGCTCTCGACGGTGATGTCGAACCCGGCCTCGGGCGCGTTCGCCGCGTCGCGGGCCTGACGGACCGCGGCGTCGACGTAGCCCATAGCGGCCTCGACGAGCGGGGTGGGCACGTCGACGTCCGGTCGATCGTCGGTCCCGCCGGCGTACTCCACGGTGAACCCGTCGAGAGAGAGGTCCTCGGCCTCGACGCGGACGTGGTCGTCGTCGCGGAGCTCCGCGCTCACGGTCGCCCGGCGTTCGATCGCCGCGGGGACGGCCGGCTCGCCGTACACCACGGCGTGTTCGCCGAAGAGGTACACCTTCCCCGGCGCGTCACAGACGGTCATACGAACCTCCTCTCTCCGCGTGCTTACAGGCGTTGCGCTTGGCCGTCCCCACTCTCGACGCTACCTGCTCGGCTGCTCCGGTCGCCGGCCGGAGATCGGTTCCCCGCGCCGGATTGCGCGACGTATCCCGACCTCCGCGACGTTGCCGCCACACTCCGCGGTCCGCCGCAGCCGACGCGAGACGCATCGAAGCTCCGCGACGTCTGCGGCGTCTGCGTCGGCCCCCGCCAGGTCCCGATCGAACGCGTCGAGCCGCTCGCGGGTCCCGTCGAGGTCGTCGAGCGCACGCCGGGCGGCGCCGACGCCGGCGTCGTCGAGGACCACGCTCACGCCGTCGGACACGATGTCGCGAGCAGCGCGGCCAATCTCTCGACACGACTCCAGCCGAGGCTCGGACGTCGGCGCGTCCAACCGCTCCGCGGCGGCACAGATCTCCGCGGCGGCCTCGCGGACGCGTATCAGCTCGCGCATCGCGGTCCACGCCTCGAAAAGCTCCGACCGGCTCGTCCCGAGCGCGTCGACCTCGGCTAGATCGGCCGTTCCGCGGGTAACGGATCGCTCGATCATCGCCGACAGCCGATCGGCCTGCTCGTCCCGGGAGTCGAACGTCGACTTCCCTCCCGCTGCGTCTGCACTCGCGAGGGCCTCGACCGCGTCGCGGTGCATCGAGCGCACGACGAACCCGAGCTGGCGGACCGACTGGCCGACCGAGACCTCCTCGGAGTTCAACAGCATGCGCACGGTCGTGTCTGTGTCCGACTCTTCGGTCACGGACATCCCGATCCGGCCCCGTGCGACGCGGTCCACGACGCGTCGTCGCTCCGCGGAGAACGATCTGTCCCGTTCGAGAATGACTTCCCGCACACCGGCGGTGTACGCCGCGTGCAGCGTACGTTCGATCGCCGTCGCGTCTCCGGCCTCGATCCGGACTGCCACCGTCGCGCCGTCATCGGTCCGGTCGCGCGTCTGTACCGCGAGCACCCCGTCGATGTGCTCGTGGAGCGTCACAGTGTCGCCGGCATCGACGCCCTGCGACTCGGCCCACTCCTTCGGGAGCGAGACGGTGTACGTTCCGTTTCCGACCGTCTGGACCTTGCGCGTTTCCATGGTCAGTATATCAGCTCCGGGTCGCTTTCGACCATGTACAGCGTCCGTGCCGCGATGTTCACGGCGTGGTCCGCGACCCGTTCTAAGTCCCTGATCGTCAACAGTACCCGAGAGACGTCGTCCAACAGTCGCTCGACTGTCCACGAGTCGTCGTCACCCTGCGCTATCAGCTCTCGAGTGACACCCTCGCTGGCGCGCTGACAGAGCGCGTCGACCTCGTCGTCGTCCGCCGCGATCGCCCGACACGCGTCGGCGGCTTCCGACTCGTACGCCGCGAGGCTCCGTTCGAGCAGCGACTTCGCAGCCTCGCCGATCGCGTCGATCTCCGGCGCCTCCGGAGCCGCTCGGCTCTCGGCCCGCGAGTAGTTCGCGAGGTTGACCGCGAGGTCACCGATCCGCTCGAGGTCGGTGATGATCTTGAACGAGGCGGTGACGAACCGGAGATCGCTCGCGACGGGCTGCTGGAGCGCGAACAGGTCGACGCATCGGTCCTCCAGCCGCAGGTACGTCTCGTTTATCTCGTCGTCGCCGTCGGCGACCGCCCGGGCCAGCGACCGGTCGCCGGCCTCGACGGCGTCGAGGCTCTCGTCAAGCCGCTCGGTCACCAGCTCGCCCATCGTGAGCACCTCGGCCCGGAGCTCGTCGAGCGACTCCTGATAGCGTTCCCGTGGCATGCGGTTACCCGAACTTCCCCGTGATGTAGTCTTCGACGCGCTCGCTGTGCGGGTTCTCGAACACCTGGTCGGTGTCGCCGTACTCGACCAGCTCGCCGCCGGTGAGGAACACGGCGGTCTGGTCCGAGATGCGCGCCGCCTGCTGCATGTTGTGCGTGACGATGACGACCGTGTACTCCTCCGCGAGGTCGTCGATCAGGTCCTCGATCTTCGCGGTGGCGATCGGATCGAGCGCGGACGCCGGCTCGTCCATCAGGATGACCTCGGGGTCGACGGAGAGACAGCGGGCGATACAGAGCCGCTGCTGTTGCCCGCCCGAGAGCCCGAGCGCGTTGTCGTCGAGCCGGTCACTCACCTCGTCCCAGAGGGCGGCGTCGCGGAGACACCGCTCGACGAGCTCGTCGCGCTCGTCGGCGTCGCTCCGGTTCAGCAGGCGGGCGAGGAGGCCCGTTTCGAGGTCGCCGTGCTTCTTCGGCCCGTAGGCGATGTTCTCGCGGATCGTCTTGGGGAATGGGTTCGGCGACTGGAACACCATCCCGACCCGCTTCCGGAGCTCCACGAGGTTGACGCCGTCCTGGTAGATCTCTCGGCCGTCGAGCCTCACCGAGCCGTCGATCCGGGCGGAGCTAACCCGGTCGTTCATCCGGTTGAGACTCCGGAGATACGTCGACTTCCCGCAGCCGGAGGGACCAATCAGGGCGGTGACGCTCTTCTCGGGGATCTCCATCGAGACGCCCTTCAGGGCATGATCGTCGCCGTAGTGGACATCGAGGTCCTCGACGGCTATCTTCGTCTCTCCCCGGAACTCGTAGTCGGTCCACTCGTCGCGGGTCTGCTCGACGGTCTCGCCGGTCGTCGTGGTGGGCGAGGGGTCGGCGTCTGGCTGTGCGGTCTGCGTCTGTTGGGTGGTTTTCTCGCTCATTGTGATCAAGTGTGCTTGAGCCGCCGCCGGAAGTAGTAGCGCGTCGCGATCCCGATCGCGTAGAAGGAGAGGACGACGACGAGCAGCACCAGCGCCGTCGCCCACCGGAACTCGTCCGCGTTGCCGACGTTGCTGCTGGCACCGACGCCGGCCGAGATGAGGGCGTACAGCTGGTAGGGGAGCGCCGACGTGGCCTCCAGAAGGGCCGGGTTGGCGACGAACGGCGGCGCGGACGTGAACTGGAAGCTCCCGAGGACATCGACCGTCTGCGAGCCGGGAACGAACGTCCCGCCGGCCATCGTCAGCAGGATCGGCGCCGTCTCGCCGGCGATCCGACCGACGCCGAGGATGACGCCGGTGACGACGCCCGGCAGCGCCGCCGGGAGAACAACGCTCCGGATCGTCTGCCACTTCGACACCCCGAGCGCGGCGCTCGCGTCGCGGTACTCGTCGGGGACCGAGAGCATCGCCTCGCGGGAAGTGATCACCACGAGCGGGAGGAGCATGAACCCGAGCGTGACCATCCCGGAAAGGAGCGACTTCCCGTTGCCGAACCGCGGGATGAGGAAGGCGAACCCGAACAGCCCGAAGACGATACTGGGGGTACTCCATAACCCGTTGGTCGCGATCTCGACGACCTGCGTGAACCGACCGCGGTCCGCGTACTCGGTGAGGAAGAGGGCCGCGCCGACGCCGAGCGGGACCGCCAGCACGACGGCGCCGAGGACGAGCCAGACCGTTCCGACGATCGCTGGCAACACGCCCTGGAAGTCGTTGAAGAGGGCGACGCCGTTCATCACGAACGGGACGGACACCGGTAGCGTGACCGAGACGCCGAGGATCGTCGTCTGCGGCCCGGAGCCGAGGCCGAGTTCGACGCCGTTCAACAGCCCGGGAATCCCCTGAACGACCACGAAGGCGACGAGGATGAACAGGAAGGCGACGATCGAGAGCGCGTTCAGGTACACGAGGACGTACGCGCCCATGTGCCGACCGCGGGCGCCGAAGCCGCCGTACGCCTTCGCCGAGGCCCAGCCCCCGTACAGCGCGCTGAAAAGCGTCGCCACCGGGATGAGGAACTCCGCGGTGATTGCGGCCTGCTGGGCCCAGTCCAGCTCCCACACCCACGCCGGCCCGATAACGCCGGTGAGGAAGACGAGCCCCGTCAGCGCGAGGAGGCTCCCGAGCGGGAGCGTCGATCCGACGTCCTCGCGCGGGAGGACGGTGAGCGCGAACGCGACGCCGCCGACGGCCATCCCGGCGACGACACCGACGGCCGTCCCGAGGGCGAGCGTCTGGCTCGCAACGCTCCCGCCGACAACGATCCACGGAACGGCGGCGCCGAAGCCAGCGACGAGCCCGGCGCTCGGGTCGGGGTCGGTCTCGACGTACCCCAACCGCGACCCGGCCCCGAAGGCGACCACCGCGACGCCGAGCGCGGTCAGGAGCCCGCCGAGCAGCGTCACGGTCGGTAGCCCAAGCAGCGACCCGGTGAGACTGACTCGCTCGAACATCGCCGCGACGGAGAGCGAGAAAAGGACCGCGGAGAGCCCGACAGCCACGCCGGCAACGGCGTCCGTCTCCGTGGTCTCCGACTCGACCAGCTTGGCGTCCGTCTGGCTCGCGTCAGCCATCAGATCTCACCCCCGAGCCGCTTGTGCATCCGCCATTCGATGTACTGCGCGCCGACGGAGATGACGAGAACGGTGATGAACAGGATCACGCCCGCGACGAACAGCGCGTCCATCTGGAGCCCGTCCGCCTCGCCGTAGTTCCGCGCGATGATCGACGTCAGCGTCTCCTGTCCGTAGAAGACGTTGACGAGCGGCTCCGTCAGCCGCGGCACGCCGCGGAGCATCACCGTGGCGGCCATCGTCTCGCCGATGGCGCGACCGACGCCGAGCAGAACCGCCGCGGAGACGCCGGAGAACGCGGCCGGCAGCGTGATCGAAGTCATCGTCTGCCAGTCCGTCGTCCCCATCGCCAACGAGCCGCTCTTCATCGACTCCGGGACGCTGCTCAGGGCGTCTTCGGCCACGGAGACGACGGTCGGGAGCGCCATCAGCCCGACGACGATGCCGACGAACAGGTACGACCCCTGCCCGGTCGTCCGGAACTGGTCGGAAGCCCACGGGCCGAGCACGGTGAACCCGATGAACCCGTAGACGATCGAGGGGATCCCGGCGAGGATCTCGACGCCGGGCTTGACGACCTCGCGGACGGTCGCGGGGGCGATCTCCGAGAGGAAGAGCGCCGCGGAGACGCCGAGGGGCGCGGCGACGGCCGACGCGATGAGCGTGACCATCACCGTCCCGTGGATCATCGGCACCATCGAGTACCGGATCGGCGGCGAGACGGCGTCCCACTCAGGCTGGATGAACATCCGGATCCCCGGGACCGTGATCCCGAACACCGTCGCGCTCTCGTACCGGATCACCGGGATCGACTCCCGGAAGATGAACACGATGATCAGGCCGAGGATGAGGATCGTCGACACCGTCATCATCAGCGCGATCGTGTACGCGGTCTCCTCCTGATACCGGAACCAGCCGATCCCCGCGGCGGCGAGGAAGACGGAGAAGGGAACGATGGTGAGGTCGGAGACGGCGAGGAACCCGACGAGCGTGGCCAGAAGCGACAGCGTCATCGCGGAGATGATCGCCAGCGCGGGGGGTTCCGTCTCGTCGGCGAACTCCATGACCCGTCTGAGCTGCGCGCCGAGCGCGTCGATCACCCGGCCGCCGAGAGCGTCTGTTACAGTTGGCATCTGTCTGTTATCGAGAGCATTCGCGTGTTGTGTGTCGTAGAAGCGATATTCGTATGTAGCGTGAACGCCGGCGGCCGCGGAGCGACGGGCGGTCGCGGGGGGTCAGTCGGCGGGGACGGCGCCCGTCTCGGGTCGACCGACCGTCGGTCGTCGGACTACGGCGAGAGGAGGTCCTCCGTGGCGACGGACGAGACCTTGTCTTTCATCGACTGGAGGTCGCTCGTCGGGAGCGGGATGTAGTTGTTCCCCTCAACGAAGACGGTCTGTCCGAACTCGTTGAGGAACATATTGACGAACGCCGCCTCGCGCCGGTCGTAGCCGCCGCCGTCGGGGTTGTTCTCCTCGATGAGCGTGTACATGTGGAGGTCGCGGTTGAGCGGGTACTCGCTGTCGAAGATGGTGTTCTCCGCGTCGCGGCTGGTCTCGTACAGCGTGCCATCGAACTCGATGGAGATCGGGATGACCGTTTCGCTGGTGAACGCGAGCGCCATGTAGGCGATGGCGCCCTCGTTCTGGGAGACTGCCTGCGCGACCTGTTGGTTCTGCCCGAAACGCGTGTCGACGCCCGACATCGAGGCGTCGGCGGCGCCGAGCATGTTCAGGCGGAACGAGGTGTCCGTCCCGGAGCCCTCGGCGCGGCCGATGGCGTAGATCTCTTGATCGTAGTCGACGCCGTCGATCTGGTTCCAGTTGGTAATCTCGTTCTGGTATATGCCGCGGATATCCTCGCCGGTCAGCTGCGTGACGCCAGCGTCGGAGACGTCGGAGCTGACGACGACGGGCTGGCCGTCGCGACCGACGACGTTGTCGACGACCGTGTTCTGGGCCTTCTCCTCGCTCCAGTCGAGTTCCGCCGTGATCGGACCGGAGGAGTTGCCGATGTCGACGAGGCCGTCGGTAACGGCTTCACAGCCGGTCCCGGAGTGGCTCAGGCCGACCGTGGTCGGGAACGGCGGCGAGGAGCGCTGGTCGGTCGGCTCGAAGCCGAACTTCGAGGCGAAGTAGTCGGCGATGAGCATGTCGCCCGCGCCGTCGTCGGCGAGCTGATCCCAGCCGGGGACGGAGGTCTCGTCATTGGCGCCCCAGTACTCGCCGTCGCTCGGCGGCGCGTTGGAGTTCCAGTACGAGCTCCCCGTGTTCGAGATGGGGTACACCGTCGAGGAGCCCTCGGCGTTGAGCAGCGCCGTGCTCTGCCCGGAGCCGTCGTCACCGTCGACGCCGGATCCGCCGTCGCCACCATCACCGCCGGATCCGCCGTCGCCGCCGTCACCGCCAGATCCGCCGTCGCCGCCGTCGCTGCTTCCGCTACAGCCCGCCAACCCCGCAGTTCCGAGCGCTCCGGACGTGATGAGAACTTTCCGCCGCGACACGCCGCCGTCGACCCAGTTCCGGTCTGACATCAGGCGTAGCAACGGACAAGTATATTAAACTGGTTTATATTTTTAATATAGGTGTCTATTATCACGCGAAGAGTCCACAGTATCGGTGGTGAGTGAACGAGAGAATTCTGACGGCTATATATCATCACGTAGCGCTCTGTTTGCCTCCGTCCCCGAACACACCGCTCTTAGGAAGGTATAACACCGCACTACACCGAAATCGGCGTATGAGTGAGAGCGCGCCCGCGGAGACGCCCCTCGACGAACTCGTCGACGACGTGGTCGACAGAACCGACGAGGAACCGGAGTCGATCCGGACGTGGCTCGAACCCTTCACCGAGGACGGGAAGGTCACACCCGCGGCGATCGAGTCAAGCGTCACCGACGTGTCGCAGATACTCGCGACCGCGGAGACGCGGATCGACCTCGCGACGCGGACCCACGACGAGGCGACCGCCGCCGGCAACGCGCCGGATCTCGACATCGTCGACGTCCGTCGGCGGGCGTTCGGGGATCGACTGGACGGCCTCCGGGCGGACGTGGAGGCGCTCGGCGACGACCTCGGCGCGGCGTGGTCGGGGCTCGACGAACCGGTGGCGGTGTACCGCGCAGCGGTCGCCCTCCACGAGATCACGACCGACGCGCAGGATATCGTCCGCGTCGCCCACGACCTCGAAACCGAACTGGAGGCGTTCGAGGCGTGGCTCCGCTCGGCCAATCGACGCCACGACGCGCTCGTAGACGAGGTCGAGGCCGCCGAGGAGTCCGCCGCGGCCGTCGCCGAGACCGTCGAGTCGCTGCGGGACGCGGACGACGCCGACCCAGAACGGTGGTTCGACGCCGTCGTCCAGACGCGCGTCCTCGACCTCGTCGTCGCCGACCTCCGAGCCGAGGCCGACGACCTCCGCGCGTGGGCCGACCGCGACGGCGTCTCCTTCCCGGACGACGTGGACGCGCGGATAGACGACCTCGAAGCCGAGGTGACGGACCACGTCGAGGCGCTCGGCGACGGGACGGACGGGGACGACGAGTTCGGCGAACGGCTCGACGCGCTCGACGCGGAGCTCGAGGCGGTCGAGCCGCCCGTGGCGTGGGCGCGCGTGGACGACACCGTCGCGGAGGCTCGGTCGGCGCTGTGCGGGGACGGGGCGCCAGTCGACGAGACCGCGGATTCGGGGCGCTAGTAACGTCATCACTGCGAGACCACGAGTGAAAGACGTGTCTCAGCGGGCCCGTGCCACGGACGAGCGGTCGGGACGAGAGACGGATCCCCGGCGCGACCCGAGCGTCGACCTCGACGGCGTGTTCATCCCGAGACGGACGCGAACTGAGCCGTCGGCGCCCTCACCTTTTCGACCCTCGGCCGTGTGCGGTTCGGCATGACCCAGATCCCGTTGCTCGTCTCCCGCTCGCTTTCGAACTTCCTCGACGGCCTGATAGTCGCGATACCGAGACTGCTCTCGGGGCTGGTCTTCCTCGCGCTGGCGTATCTGACGGTCCGTGCCGCTCTCGCCGTCGTCCGCGGGTCGATCGAGCGCGTGTACGTCGGCGACCGCGAGCTGGTCGGCGATCTCATCGTCACGCTCGTCTCCGTGTTCCTCTGGTTCGGTGTCGCGCTGACGTTCCTGAAAGTCGTCGGCATGGGCGACATCGCGGCGAGTCTCGGTACCGCCGTCGGATTCATCGCGCTCGGCGTCTCCTACGCGCTCTCAGAGATGATCGAAGACACGGTCGCCGGCGTGTACCTCCTTCGAGACCCGGATTTCAATCCGGGCTACCGAGTCGAGGCGAAGGGGGTGACCGGAACCGTCGCCGCCATCGAGCTCAGGAAGACCCGGATCGACACGGACGCCGGCGACCGGGTCGTCGTCGCGAACCGCGAGATCGAACCGCGCTGGACGTACGACACGTCCGCGCCGGCAGACGAGGGGGCGGGAGATCAAAGTGGGATGGACACCGCCAACACATAAATACCAAGCCGCGGACATCGCATCCATGGGATCTACAGCGGCCGGCGTCGATACCGGCGGAACCGGAGACAACACCACCATGGCAGCGCTGACGCACGTCCTCGCCCTGTTCACGTGGCTCGTCGGACCACTCGTGGTCTACGTCGTCACCGACGACGCGTTCGTCAAGGAGAACGCGCGAAACGCCATCAACTGGCAGATCTGGTTCACCGTCTACTCGCTCATCGCGCTCGTGTTGGTGCTCGTCGGTATCGGACTCCTGGCGCTGCCCGTTCTCGGCATCGTCGACACCGTGTTCATCGTGATCGCTGCGGTGAAAGCCTCTGACGGGGAGGCGTGGAGCTACCCACTCACGATCGACGTGTTGTAGATCGGGAGGCTCGAATCCGTTGTCGGTTCTCCGGTGAATCGTGGCTGTTCGGTGGCTCTGCCCGCAGAAAAGTCGAACTCGAAGCCGGCCGACTTAGAGTTCGTCCTCGAAGTCGTCGAGGGCGAACACGGTGTCGGCACCGCGGCGGTCGAGCGTCTCGTTGGCGAGCAGCCAGTAGACGACCGACAGCGCGCGTCGACCCTTGTTGTTGGTCGGGATGACCAGATCGACGTTCGAGAGCTGGTTGTTAGAGTCGCACATCGCGATAACCGGGATGCCGACGGTGATGGCCTCCTTGACGGCCTGCGCGTCACCGATCGGGTCGGTCACCACGACGACGTCCGGCTCGATGTAGCCGGCGTAGTCGGGGTTCGTCAGCGTGCCCGGGATGAACCGTCCCGTGCGAGCGCGAGCGCCGATGGCGTCCGCGAACTTCTCGGCCGGGAACCGACCGTACTGCCGCGAGGACGTGACGAGGATCTGCTCGGGGTTGTAGTTCTCGAGGAAGTCCGCGGCGGTGCGAATGCGCTGGTCGGTCGTGCTCACGTCTAGCACGTAGAGCCCGTCGTCGCGGACGCGGTGGATGAACCGCTCCATGTCCGCGGTCTTCTGTTGGGTCCCGATGTGGACACCCGCGGAGAGGTAGTCCTCGACGGGGATCAGTAGGTCGACGTCGTCATCGGGCATGACGTCGTCGTCGAACGGGGAGGCGTCCTCCTCGTCGGCGTCGTCTGCCGTCGCGTCGGCGGTCTCGCTCTCGGCGTCGGCGGACGCCCCCTCGGCGGCCGCGTCGGCGGTCGGTTCCTCGGTCGTGTCGGCCTCCTCCTCGACCGCCGCGTCGACCGCCTCGGTCTCCGCGTCGTCGAGTTCGACCGCGTCGTTGTCTTCACTCATGCGTATGGGTGTCCGTCATACCGCGCCGTCCGCGATGCGGACCAGTTCGTTCAGCTTGGCGGTGCGCTCGCCGCCGACCGTGCCGGTCTTGATGTATCCGGCGTCGGTCGCCACGGCGAGGTGTGCGATGGTCGTGTCTTCGGTCTCTCCCGACCGGTGCGAGATGACCGTCTCGTACCCGTTTCGGGCGGCGAGTTCGACCGCGTCGAACGCGTCCGACAGGGTCCCGATCTGGTTCGGCTTGATCAGGATGCTGTTTGCCGCTCCGACGTCGATCCCCTCTCGGAGCCGTTCGACGTTGGTGACGAACAGGTCGTCACCGCAGATCAGCGTCCGGTCGCCGACCCGGTCCGTCAGCTCCGCGAACGCCTCGTAGTCGTTCTCGTCGAGCGGGTCCTCGACGTACGCGAGGTCGTACTCGTCGACGAGTCCTGCGACGTACTCGACCTGCTCGTCCGTCGACTTCGTCTCGTCGCCGTACACGTACGCCTCGGCCTCCTCGTCGTACAGCTCTGCGGCCGCCATGTCGAGGCCGAAGCGGATCTCGAAGCCAACCTCGCTCTCGACGCGGTCGACCGCCTCCTCGACGACCTCGAACGCGTCGGCGTCCGAGATCGGTGGTGCCCACGCGCCCTCGTCACCCTTCGCCGCCGGAACGCCGCGTTCGTCGAGCACGTCCGCGACCGCCGCGTGGACCGCGGCGTTCGCGAAGACGGCCTCCGAGACGCTCGGCGCGCCGACCGGCGCGGCGAGGAACTCCTGAATGTGGGTGGCCTCTTTGGCGTGTTCTCCGCCGCCGACGACGTTGCCGAGCGGCACGGGGAAGTTGTCTCCGCGGAACGCGCCGCCGAGGTGCTGGTACAGCGGTGCACCGAGCACGTCTGCGGCGGCCTTCGCTGCCGCCATCGATATCGCGACGGCGCTGTTCGCACCGATCGCGGAGAAGTCGTCGGTGCCGTCGGCCGCGCGAAGCGCGTTGTCGACGGCTCGCTGGTCGCCGGCGTAGAGGCCTTCGAGCCGCGGAACGGCGTGCTCTCTGGCCTTCGCGATCGCCTCGCTCGCCGGCAGTTCGATCGCCTCGTACTCGCCCGTAGAGGCCCCACTCGGGGCCGCTCCGCGGCCGAAGCCGCCGGACTCGGTGAGCACGTCGGCCTCGACGGTCGGGTTTCCACGCGAATCGAGGACGCGCCGAAGCGAGACGCTCGTGATTCGCGTCATTTCTCGCCCTCCCTGCGGACGGTGAAGGGGAGCACACCCGCGTCGTACTCCTCCGCGGCGACGAGGATCGGCTCGGTCTGATCCGAGTCGATCAGCACGGGCGCTCCGTACGATACCTGCAGCGCTCGCGCGCCGAGGATGCGTGCCTTCTCGTATCGGTTGTATCGTTGTGCAGACATGTTACTGGTACGGCGAGACGACGTCGACGAGGTCCCGATGGCTGACCATCATCCGGCGACAGCAATGCCGGTCGACCCCGAGGTCGTCGAGGACCGCGCCGGGGTCCTCGTCGCCCTCGCGGGCTCGCTCCTTGAATTCTTCCCAGTGTTCACCCACGACGTTGCCGCACGTGAAACACCGAACGGGGATCATCATGACTGGATCACCTCAGCGGTAGGACTTCTGGTAGCGAGCGCGCGCGCCCGGTCCGCCCCACTTCTTGGGTTCGGACTGGCGAACGTCGTTGACCAAGAGCGTCCGGTCGAAGTTCATGTAGGCGTCGCGCAGCTCGGCGTCTCCGAGGTGCTGAACGATGCCGCGGGCGATGGCCGTGCGAGTGGCGTCGGCCTGACCGCTGAACCCGCCGCCTTCGACGGTGACGTCGATGTCGACGTCGTCGCGGAGTTCCTCACCGGCGATGCGGAACGGCTCCAGCATCTTGAGCCGCGCCTGTTCCGGTTCGACCAGCTCGACGGGCTGGGAGTTGATGCGAACGCGACCCTCGCCGTCACGCACGGTTGCGCGGGCGACGGCCGTCTTCTTCTTGCCTGAGGTGTTCGTTACCATGTGACGTTGGCTCCCAGAGACTCGGAGATGTCACCGAGCGTGGTGAATTTGATGTTCGAGAGTCGGTCCAGCGAGGTGCCGTCCAAGACGACGCTCTCGGCGTCTTCGTCGCGCTCGTAGGGGTTGCCCACGTAGACGCGAACGTTCGAGAGCGCCTCGCGGCCGTCTTCCGTCTTGTAGGGCAGCATGCCGCGGATGGCACGCTTGAATATCCGGTCGGGCCGTTTCGGGTAGTACGGGCCGCTGTCGGATCCGAGTTCGGCGCGCTTGTGGTACGTCTCCATCGTCGCCTCTTCGTTGCCGGTGATGACCGCTCGCTCGGCGTTGACGACGGCGACGGACTCCCCGGCGAGGGCGCGCTGGGCGACCTCCGAGGAGACGCGGCCGAGAATGCAGTCTCGGGCGTCGACGACGACGTCCGCGTCGATCTTCGCGAGACTCATCGAATCACCCGGACGTTGCTGCCTTCGGGGTTCTGTTCGACGAACTGTTCTAGCGACACCGCTTCGCCGGCCTGGTCGATCTTCGTGCGGGCGGTACCCGAGAAGTCGACGGCGGCGACGGTGACGTTCTTTTCGAGCACACCGCTGCCCAGCACCTTGCCGGGGACGACGACCGTCTCGTCTTCCTGCGCGTATCGTTCGATACGGCCCAGGTTGACCTCAGCGTGCGTGCGCCGTGGCTTCTCCAGTCGGTCCGCGATATCCTGCCACACGTTGGCACCGGAATCGCGCGAGACCGACTTCAGATCGGCGATGAGGTTCTGTAGTTTCGGATTCGTCTTGCTACTCATAGCTCCCTCCTATGGAGAGGTTCTGAAAAACGGAGTGCAGGGAGCAGGATTTGAACCTGCGGACCTCTACAGGACAGCGCCCTGAACGCTGCGCCGTTGGCCTGACTTGGCTATCCCTGCGTGCACTCCTGCGTAATCCGGCTCCCTTCAAACCACTTTCGGTCCCGGTGTCGCCGGGACCACGCGGCCGTTCGGCGGCGCGAGCGTCGGCGTCGCGACTACGGGCAGGGGCGAGCGCCGACCGGGTGGTTCGAAGGTCCGTCATTACGTTAGACCGTGACTTTCGTCTGTAGTTCGTCCGCGCGCACCTCGATGGAGTCGATCGCGCGGAGCAGCAGTTCTTCGACGCTGAAGGATCCGTCCGTCTCGATGTGGAAGACGAACGCGCCAGGCACGTCCTCGACCGTGACTTCCTTGCCCGGATACCGCTCCGAGAGGTCGTTGTCGAACTCGTCCGTGAGCACGATATCGCCATCGGGCGTCTCGACGACGCCGCGGAGGATCTGCGGTTCGTCCTCGTCGAACTCGCCGCGGTCGCCCTCGACGGTGACGCGCTGGAGGTGTCGGTAACCGACGGAGACGCCGCCCTGATGTTTGGCGTGCTCCTTTCCGGTGTCTAACACCGCGTCGGCCTCGAACTCCAGTCGCTGTCCCTCCTTCAGCTCGATGATCGGGACGTTGTCGTCTGCGACCTCGACCAGCGGGTCCGCGCTCTCGATGTCGCCGGAGTAGGCCGTGTCGGGCCCCTCGACGTCGAGTGCGAGCGTGACCTCGTCGCCGACCTCGAAGTCGTCGAGCGGGGTCGTGAGGGGGATGAGCCCCAGCCGCAGGCCGATCATCTCGTCGAACATGACGGAGGAGTTCTCGACGAACCGAACGGTGTCGATCGAGAACGTCGGGACGTCGGCGATCATCGCCCGGCGGATGCCGTTCGCGAACGCCGGGGTGAGCCCGCGGATCAACACCCGCGCGCTGCGTTCGTCCCGTTCGACGTACTCAACGTCGAAATCTGCGTCACTCATGTCAGACTCGCTTGTTCTTCGGTGCCTTCGTCCCGTCGTGCGGGATGGGCGTGACGTCCTCGATCCGGCCGATCTCGACGCCGGCGCGCGAGAGCGCGCGGATCGTCGCCTGCGCACCGGGACCGGTGGACTTGTTGAGGTTGCCGCCGGGGCCGCGCACGCGGACGTGCACGCCCTCCAGGCCGGCGTCTTTGACTCGCTCGGCGACGACTTCCGCCATCTGCATGGCGGCGTACGGCGACGCCTCGTCGCGGTTCTGTTTCACCACGGTGCCGCCGGACGACTTGGCGATCGTCTCGGCACCCGTCTCGTCGGTGACCGTGATGAGCGTGTTGTTGAACGATGCGTACACGTGGGCGATTCCCCACTTTCCGTCCTCGGATTCACTCATTGTTGGTTACTCCTGTGACTCCGCGCGCTCGGGGTGGAGATCGTCCGCGAGCGGGCTGTTCTCGTCGAAGTCGATGGCACCCTCGTCGGCCACGTCGACCTTCACCGAGGGACGCGTCACTCGGGCCCCGTCGACGGTGACGTGTCCGTGGACGAGGAACTGACGCGCCTGCTGTGTCGAGGACGCGAGCCCCTGCCGGTAGACGACCGTCTGGAGACGGCGTTCGAGCAGGTCGGTCACGTCGAGCGACAGGACCGTCGAAATGTCGTCGTTGTCGCCGAGAATACCGATGCGACGGAGCCGTGCGACGAACTCCGATCCGGCGTCCTGGGCGGCGTCGACGTCACCCTGGGCCTCGCCGAGCAGTCGGCGCGCCTCGCGGCGCATGTTGCGCAGCTCGGACTGAGCGCGCCAGAGTTCCTCTTTGTTCTTCAGGCCGTACCGCGAGAGGAGGTCCGACTCCTCGGCGATCCGCTCGCCCTGGTACGGGTGGTTCGGCGTCTCGTAGCCTTTGGTGTTCTTGCCGGTGCTCATTCCTCGTCACCCGCTTCGTCTTCCGCCATCTCCTCGCGGATCTCCTCGACGTTGACGCCAATGGTGCCCTCGGAGCGACCCGTGGACTTCGTGCGCTGGCCGCGTACCTTCTGGCCGCGCTTGTGGCGAACGCCCTTGTACGATTCGATGAGCTTCATCCGGTTGATGTCGTGGCGACGCTTCTCGCTGACGTCGGTGCCGACGAGGTGCGTCGTCTCCCCGGAGTAGAAGTCGTTCTGTCTGTTCGTCATCCACGACGGGACGTGGTCTTCGAGGTTCTCGGCGATGTCGACCACCGCGTCTATGTCACCCTCGTCGAGGAGACCGAACGTGGCTTTACGATCCACGTCGGCCTTCTCGGCGACCAGCCGCGCCGTGCGCGTGCCGATGCCGTCGAGTTCGGACAGGCTTCGCTCGACCGTCTTCGTCCCGTCGAGGTCCGCGCCCCCGATCCGGACGAAGTACTGGAGGTCTTCTTCCTCCTCCGGCGAGTCGTCCTGTGATTCTTCCGTGCTCATGTGTTGGTTGTGGTGAGCCCTGCCGGCGCGATTCCGGCGGTACTCGGTCCGTTCGAGCGTTGCGGCGGGGATTCGAACCCCGGAGGCAGTGACGCCACAGAGTTAGCAACCCTGCGCCTTGGGCCAGGCTTGGCTACCGCAACTCGCGTCGTATCATCGCCCTCTCGGACTCGGGGCCCGGTACCCCTGCAGTTCGTGCATCCGTACGGTCCCGCCTTCGGTACTTAAACATCACGAAAACAGCGGGTGAATGCGTCCAGATCGCACGGGTGAGACGGTGTGACGTGCGATAAAGTGTGACGTGCAGTGGGGTGTGCCATGCGATGGACTGTGCCGTGAGACGAAATCACAGCCGGTTGGCGTACTGTTTAGTGGGTGCCGCGGGTGGGAGACGGTATGCAAGCAGTTCAGTTCGATTCCCACGGCGACCGCGACGTGATCGAGTACGGCGAGTTTCCGGACCCAGAGCCCGGCCGCGGCGAGGTCCTCGTCGACGTCAAAGCCGGCGCGCTGAACCACCTCGACATCTGGACGCGACGCGGGCTGCCGGGCGTCGACTTAGAGATGCCGCACATCCCCGGCAGCGACGCGGCGGGCGTCGTGGAGGCCGTCGGCGACGGCGTGACGCGCTTCGAGCCGGGTGACCACGTGGCCGTGAGCGCCGGTGTCTCCTGCGGCGAGTGCGAGTTCTGTCGAAGCGGCGAGGAGTCGCTTTGCGCGTCGTTCCACATCATCGGCGAGCACGTCCGCGGCGTCCACGCCGAGAAGGCCGCGGTGCCCGCAGAGAATCTCGTTCCCGTCCCGTCGGGCGTCGACTGGGAGGTCGCCGGGTCCGCCTCGCTCGTCTTCCAGACCGCGTGGCGGATGCTCCACACGCGGGCCGAACTCGATGCGGGCGAGAAGGTGCTCGTCCTCGGCGCGTCTGGCGGTGTCGGGCACGCCGCGGTACAGATCGCGGACCACGCGGGCTGTGAGGTGTTCGCGACCGCCTCTACGGAGGAGAAGCTCTCGCACGCCGAAGACTGCGGGGCCGACCACGTCATCGATTACGAGGCGAACGACTTCGCGGACGAGATCGCCGAGTTAACGGGGAAACGCGGAGTCGACGTCGTGGTCGACCACATCGGCGAGGCGACGTACCCCGACTCGCTGAAGTCGATGGCGAAGGGAGGTCGACTCGTCACGTGTGGCGCGACGACCGGCCCGAACCCGGGCGCAGGGCTCAACCGGATCTTCTGGAACCAGCTGTCTGTGATCGGTTCGACGATGGCGACCCCCGGCGAGGTCGACGACGTGTTACAGCTGGTCTGGGACGGGACCTTCGAGCCGCGCGTGCGCGAGGTGCTCCCGATGAGCGAGGCCGCCCGCGCGCACGAACTGATCGAGAACCGTGAGGGCTTTGGCAAAGTGGTGGTAAAACCCGATAGTGAAATCTGATCCCGACGCCGACGCCGTAAGCGAACCCGACGCAGACGGGTTCGGACGAAAGGGGTGGGCGCTGACAGCGGTGCTTTTCACCTGCGTCCTCGTCATCCCCGGGATCATCTACGTGTACCCGTATGCCGCCGGCGCGCTCGGGTTCTCGTTTTTCCAGACGTATCTCGCGCTTCCGCTGATTCCCGCCGTCCTCCTCGGGCTCGTCGCCGTGTGGTCGATGACTGCGGCGACTCGGGACCAGTAGCCGCCGGGGTTCGTGGCGGTGGCCGCACTCCCCGCGAGCGCCGAACGACAACCGTTTTGAACGATACCCGCGGAGTAGCGATATGTTGATCACCGTCTCCGGCCCGCCGGGAAGCGGGAAGAGCACGAACGCCACGGCGCTCGCCGATCGCCTCGGCCTCGGTCACGTCTCCGGCGGCGACATCTTCCGCGAGATGGCGGCCGAACGCGACATGACGCCGGTCGAGTTCAACGAGTTCGCCGAGGAGGATCCGCAGATAGACCGCGATCTCGACCGTCGGCTCCACGAGATCGCTACGACCCGCGACGACGTGGTCCTCGAATCGCGGCTGGCCGGGTGGCTCTCCGCCGACGCGGCCGACTTCCGCTTCTGGTTCGACGCGCCCGTCGCCGTCCGCGCAGAGCGGATCGCCGACCGGGAGGACAAGCCGGTCGAGCGCGCGAAAGCCGAGACGGAGCGCCGTGAAGCCTCCGAGCGGAAGCGATACTTGGAGTACTACGACATCGACATCGACGACCTCTCCATCTACGACGCCGCCTACAACACCGCCCGTTGGGGACCCGAGCGCTTCATCGACGTGCTCGTCGCGACGGTCGAGGCGTACGACCCCGACGACGACGAGGGGAAGGCACCGATCGACGGCGTCGACTACGAGTTTTGAGACCGCTCGAACTGATATCGAACCATGCCCAGTGACCCAGCCGACGCGGACCGCACGCCGCTTCGCACCCCGCCCGAGGACCGAACGGTCCCGGAGCTCCTCCGGTTCGGTGTCGTCAACCTCGACAAGCCAGCCGGACCCTCCTCGCATCAAGTCTCAGCGTGGATACGAGACGCGATCAACGAGGGCCTCTCCGCGCTCGATCCCGAGGGCGAGCCGATAGACGGCGTCGCACACTCGGGTACCCTCGATCCCAAGGTCACCGGGTGTCTCCCCGCGCTCACCGGCACCGCGACTCGAGCCGCACAGGTGTTTCTCGAAGGGAGAAAAGAGTACGTCGCGGTGTTGGAGCTTCACGCCGACGCGCCGGACGACTTCCGCGACGTCGTCGCCGAGTTCGAAGCGGAGATATACCAGAAGCCGCCGCGAAAGAGCGCGGTTACGCGGCGGCTCCGCAGCCGGACCATCGACGACCTCGACGTGTTAGCGATCGACGGCCGACAGGTGCTGCTCCGGATCCGGTGTGAGTCCGGCACGTACGTCCGAAAGCTGTGTCACGACATCGGACTCGCGACCGGCGTGGGCGCACACATGGGACACCTCCGCCGGACCGCGACCGATCCGTTCGACGACCGCGATCTCTGCACCCTGCAGGACCTCGTCGACGCGCTCGCGTGGGCCGAAGAGGGCGACGAGACGCTCCTCCGCGAGGTCGTCCGGCCGGCCGAGGACGCGCTGGGTCACCTCCCCGGGGTCACCATCGCGCCGTCGGCGGCGCGAAACGTTGCGACCGGTGCCCCCGTCTACGCGCCCGGCGTCATCGGCGTCGACGACGACGCCGAGAACGCAGCCGCTGAAAATCAGGAACCGGGCGGTCACGCCGACGAGAGCCCCCTCGTTGCCTGTTTCACGCCCGACGGTGCCGCGGTGTGTCTCGGCCGGATCGTCGGCGACCCCGACGCCGAGTCCGGGACCGTCGTCTCGATAGAGCGCGTGCTCGTCTGATCACGGGACGACGACGGACGGCCGTGGGCCGAAGCGACACGTGAAACGAAGTTCTTAATTACCGGACACTCATGTCTCCGAATGCAGCACGGGACCGTGGGGTAGTGGTATCCTCTGCGGATGGGGTCCGTAGGACCTGAGTTCGACT
Source organism: Halorubrum salinum (assembly GCF_024494575.1). Lineage (GTDB taxonomy): Archaea > Halobacteriota > Halobacteria > Halobacteriales > Haloferacaceae > Halorubrum > Halorubrum salinum. The sequence continues at coordinate 49,925 of NZ_JANHDO010000003.1, read as the reverse complement.
CTCAGCGGTCCCACTCAAAATAAAACACTTTTCGTCAGAAACATCTGCCCGTCGAGACACATGCTTGCGGCTCAGTTTTCCACGACAGTCAACCAATTTTGGGGCGGTAGTAGCCGACGCCCCTCTCATCGGAGGAGTACCGACGTAACCGGAGTCAGTTATGGGAGTTCTATGTCCTGATCGACTTGTGACTCTCGCGCACTTGATTCAGTCTGAAGAAAATATCCGCACTGCTCGCGATGAATTGGACCCCGTAACGATCCAACAGTTCAACACCGATGTGTTTGGGTTGCGGTACTGGACTCAAATAGAAAGCCGGCGAAAATAAATTTAGACGTAGATTACTCGGCTGTGATTGTCGTTGAGTAGATCGCGTTACCAGACGGCTCGTGGATCACGCGGATCGTAAGACGATCGCCCGATGCGAAGGAGATGGATCCACCAGCGGGCTCATCAGTAAAGTCTACAGATTGGCCCGTTTGCCATGTCGGTGAATCCAGATGGCTCCCGTCGGTGATGTCTGTATCCGAACGGGCACCTTCAACCGATAGAGTCAGATCGGCTGCCTCAAGATCCTGTCCACCAGTTTTTGTGAGGGTGAAAGTGACATTATTATTAGCCGCATCTGTGGAAACGTCGTCAATCCCGAAGCTCGCCTGCGGCGCAGTATCACCTAGCTGATCGCCCAGACCGAGCACGAAGGTCCCGATGACGGCCGCGAGGATGACAGTGATTGCGACCATAAGTATAACTCCGATAACAGGACTCACGGCGCGGTCGTCCGCTGTGTTTTGGTTGAATAGTTTCATGGTTTGCACCCAGCGTCGGCCGAAGACGCGAGTACGACCTACCGCGGTCGCGTCCGTCGGGTTGCTGGCTACTTGATGCTACGCGAATCTGGTATATGTACGTGTTGGCCAAAATCTCAGCGTTGAAAACCATCCCGCTACGTTCAAGGTGTCACTGATTCGATTCGTGGGTATGTACCCCACGGCGCAGGCCCTCGCTCGGACCTACAGCGACCGCGAGTACCCCGACCCGTGGCAGAAAGTCCTCGACTATCGCCGCGTCCGCGAGTACGCCGCAGAACACCCGAACCACGGCCGAACGCGCGTGGGCAGCGCTCTCGATCTCCCACCGAGCCGCGTTCGAGGGTGGCTCGACGGCGGGATGCCTGACTCGGTCCGAGGTATCCAGACGGCGATCGGTCACGGCTGGCTCGACCCCGACGAGGCGACCACTGCCGCGTTCGTCGACCTCCTCGCACACGTCCTCGCGGGCGGCAGCATCAACGACACGTTCGTTCCGGCGATAACCGTCGACGACTCGGTGACGACCGATGAGGTGCGCTCGGTCTTCGAGGCGCTCGGTATCGGTATTCTCACCCGCAACTCCGACGTAGACAACCGCGCGACGGAGGTGGTTCCGGCCGCCGACGCATCGGTGCTCGGTCGGTGCCTCGTCGCGATCGGTGCCCCGGTCGGAGAGAAGGCGGGGCTCGACTCGTTCCCGCAGGTCGTGTGGGACGTGCCGAAACCGTTCCGCGAGTCGTTCGTCCGGATCTACGTCGGCCACCGCGCGCTCACGTACGAGACGAAAGACACGCGAGTCATTCAGGAAGACCGGTCGCGCGCGTATCTCGACGCCCTCCGCGACGTGTTGGCCGACGTGACCGGCGAGCCCGTGAGCGTCGGCGACGGGCGCGTGACGGTCTCCGCGGCGGCCGCTCGTCGACTCGCGAAACCGGACCGCACCGGCTCGCTTCCGTCGAGCTCGCCCCCGAAATAGGTGCGATAGGGATCGACGGCCCGGACGACGAGGACGACCGGACGTTCTCGCGTTCGCGCGGAGGTGTGCCCCGACGCGACGAAACGCCGCAGACGGCGGACTACCGGTATAGACGGCCGGGCAGACCGCTCCGGAACCACTAAACGCCGCACTCGCGTACCGCCGGTGATGGCCGACTGGACCGAAACGTATCGCCCGCGCACGCTCTCCGAGGTCCGCGGCAACGACAAGGCTCGCGACGCGTTCGAGGAGTGGGCGCGCTCGTGGGACGACCACCGGGAGGCGGTCGTGCTCCACGGGAGCCCCGGCGTCGGCAAGACGAGCGCGGCGCACGCGCTCGCGAACGACATGGGCTGGGAGACGGTCGAGCTGAACGCCTCGGACCAGCGCACCGCCGACATCATCGAACGGTTCGCGGGGCGGGCCGCCCGCAACGCGACCCTCGGCGGGAGCGCGGCCGGCGGCGGCGCAGCCGGGGGCGACACGGCCTCGCGCCAGCTCGTCGTTTTGGACGAGGCGGACAACATCCACGGCAACTACGACCGCGGCGGCGCGAGCGCGATCACGGAGCTGGTGAAAGAGTCCGGCCAGCCGATCGTCCTCATCGCCAACGACTACTACGACATGTCTCGCGGGCTCCGCAACGCCACCCAAGAGATCGAGTTCCGCGACGTCTCCGCTCGGTCTATCGTTCCCGTGCTCCGAGATATCTGTCGGAAGGAGGCGATCGAGTTCGAGTCCGACGCGCTCTCGGAGATCGCCGAGCGGAATCGCGGTGACCTCCGCGGCGCGGTCAACGACCTGCAGGCGGCGGCCGAGGGGCGCGACGCGATCACCGTCGACGACGTGGTGACCGGGGACCGCGACAAGGCGCTCGGACTCTTCCCGTTCCTCGATGCGGTGCTCAAAGAGGAGTCCGCCGAGGAGGCGCTCCAGTCGGCGTACGCCGTCGACGAGACGCCCGACGATCTCACGAAGTGGATCGAGAACAACGTCCTCGACGTGTACGACGCCCGCGAGGCGGTTCGGGCGTACGACTTCCTCGCGAACGCCGACGTGTGGCTCGGGCGCGTGCGCGCCACACAGAACTACTCGTACTGGCGGTACGCGACCGACAACGCGGCCGCGGGCGTCGCCGCCGCGCGCGACGAGACCAAAGGCGGATGGACGCGGTACGGCCGCCCGCAGTTCTGGAGTTCCTCGGACGCGACGGCCGACGAGGTGGTGGGGCGGATCGCGGCAGCGAGCGGCTGCAGCGTCGCCACCGCCCGCAGAGAGGTGCTCCCGTTCTTACAGTCGATCACGCACCACTGCAAGCCCCGAGAGCTGACCGTCGCGATGGCGGCCGCGTACGACCTCGACGAGACGGGCGTCGCCTTCGTCACCGGCTCCGGCGAGTCGACGAACAAGGTGGAGTCGATAGTCGAGGACGCACAGTCGCTTCGTGACGACCGACTGGAAGACAACGCGGGGGGCGCGTTCGCCGCGAGCACCGACTCCGTCTCTCCCGTCGGTGAACGCGGTGACGAGACCGTGGACGGTGACGCCGGAGACGCAGATACCGGTGACGGCCGGGGCGAGACGGGACGCGAGGACGGAACCGACACGGTCGACGCCGACGGTAACGCGAGCGACGCCGAAGACGACGACGGACAGGCGGGGCTCGGCGACTTTCTGTGACCGCGTCGATCAGGTCGCGTCGTCGCTCCCGGTGTCGCCCGCGTCGAGAGGCGGATCCGCGCCGAGCACGCTGACGCCGTCGAACTCGAAGCGCGCCCCGCCCGTCCGGCTCTCTGTGAGCGTGACCTCCCAGCCGTGGGCTTGTGCGATTCTGTCGACGATAGCGAGCCCGAAGCCCGTCCCCCCCTCGGCGGTCGTATGCCCCGGTTCGAACACGGAGTCGCGGTCTGCGGGATCGATCCCGTCTCCGTCGTCCGCGACGTAGAATCCGCCGTCGAGTCGGCCGACGAACACCTGAACCGCCGGGTCGTCCGCACCCGCACGCACGGACGAGTCCTCCCGTGCGTCAGAGACGACGTCGCCGTCGGCCGCGTCGGTGAACGTGCCGGGCGGGACGGATCGGTCGTCGAACGTGTCGCGTCCCTCGGGGTCGGCGAAGTCGTCGCCGGCCACATCGGCGTCGGTGCCGTGTTCGAGCGCGTTATGAAAGAGGTTCTCTAGCGCCTGCCGGAGGCGGCGTCTGTCGCATTCGATGCGCGGCAGCGGGCCCGTGACGACGAGCCTCGCGTCCGCGCCGGGGGCGACGGTCCGCCACGCCTCTTCGACGACGGCGGTGAGGTCTTCCGGCGTGGTCCCCTCGACGGACCGCCCCTCGCGGGCGAGAGCGAGCAGATCGGAGATGAGGTCGTCCATCCAATCGAGCGCGTCGAGCGCGCGGTCGAGTCGGTCCGTACTGGCGTCTCCCTCGAACTCCATCGCCAGTTCGACGTTGCCGACCGCGACGGAGAGGGGGTTGCGAAGGTCGTGTGAGACGACGCTCGCGAACTCTTCGAGGCGCTCACGCTGTCGTTCGAGCTGCCGGTTGCGCTCGACGCGGTCGCCGGCGGTGAAGAGGTAGCCGACGAGGTTGCCACGCCCGTCGCGGGCAGCGCGCTCGTGAACCCACGTCTCCGCGTCGTCGACCTCGAGACGGTAGGCGACGTCGACCCGTTCCTCACCGAGAGCGGCGTGAAATCGGTCGGCGTCCGCGTCTGCAACTGCCTCCGACCACCCGGTCTGCGGGAGCACCGCAGGGTCGAGCCCCGACTCGCCGACGCTCTCGACGACGAACCGGTCCGGATCGCCGTCGGGGCGGCGATACGCGATCCCGGGTCGCCGCTCCATCGAGTGGCACACGATCGCAACGCTCAATGTAGGATATTAAATCTTTCTCGAATAACACGATGGCGAGAGGAGTCACCGCTCCCGAGCGGCCCCGAGTCCGGGGATCGCGACGCGGTCGTCGACGCGCTCCATCAGTTTCGAGGCCGTGATCACGAGGGCGAGATACATCGCGCCGGTCACGACGAAGATGAGCGTGTACCGAAACGTCTCGGAGGCGACCTGGTCGGCACGGTAGTAGAGCTCCGGGACCGTGATGAACGCCGCGAGCGACGAGTACTTGATCAGGTAGACGAACTCGTTCGTCCAGGAAGGGATGGCGTACCGCAGCGCCTGCGGGAGCACGACGTGATAGATGGACTCAACCTTCGAGAGGCCGATCGCCCGTCCCGCGGTGATCTGTCCCTCGTCGACGCTCTCGACCGCGCCGCGGATGTACTCCGCCTGATACGCGGCCCCGTTGAGAGTGAACCCGAGGATGGCGACCCAGACGACGTCGCGCGGGAACACGCCCGAGAGCGCGCCGGGAACGTATCGACCGAGGTTCAGTCCGTAGTACAGCACGAACAGCTGGGCGAGAAGCGGCGTGCCACGCAGTAGCTCCGTGTACGCGAGCGAGAGCCACGCCGAGAACCGACCGTACACGCGGGCCACCGCCAGGGGGACGGCGAGGAAGAAACCGACGACGAGGCTCACGCCGGTGATGACGACCGTGAGCCACGTGCCCTGCGCGAGGTTCGGCGTGAGTTGGACGACGAAGGCGGCGTCGCTCGCGTACGTCGCGAGCGCTGGGAGCGAGGCGAGTGCCCCCTCGACGAGCCCCGGCGCGACGAGCGGATCGCCGACGGGGACGACGACGCCGCCCAGCCACCGGTTGACCCAGCTGACGAGGAGCCAGCCCCAGAACAGCACGCCGGCCGCGACGAGGAGGAGCCGACCGGCCGAGACGTCCGCGTCGCTCACGCGCTCTCGAACCGTCGTGGGTCTCGTCGCGCCCGCCATCAGTCGTGACTCGCGATCCGTTCGAGGAAGCGGCCGGTCCGCTCTTTTTCGGGCCGTTCGAACAGCTGGTCCGGGGGTCCGCGTTCGACCACGCGGCCGTCGTCGAGAAACACGATCTCGTCTGCGACCTCGCGGGCGAAGCTCATCTCGTGGGTGACGACGAGCATCGTCATTCCCTCGTCGACGAGCCCGTGCATCACCTCTAGCACCTCGCCGATGAGTTCGGGGTCGAGGGCGCTCGTCGGCTCGTCGAAGAGCATCAGTTTCGGTTCCATCGCCAGCGCGCGGGCGATCCCCACGCGCTGTTGTTGTCCGCCGGACAGCTCCGCCGGGTACGAATCGAGTTGATCCCCGAGTCCGACGCGTTCCAGTTGCGCCTCCGCGCGCTCGCGTGCCTCGCGTTCGGAGAGCCCGAGCACGCGCCGCGGGCCGAGCGCGACGTTGCCGACCGCGGACAGATGCGCGAACAGGTTGAACCCCTGAAACACCATCCCGACTTCGCGTCGGAGGTCGTCGACGTCGAGGTCGGGCGACAGCACCTCCTCGCCGTCGAGGAGGATCGATCCCTCTTGGGCCTCGGCGAGCCGGTTGACACAGCGAAGCATCGTCGACTTCCCGGAGCCGGACGGACCGATGAGAACGGTCACGTCACCGCGACTCATTTCGAAGGACACGTCGTGGAGCACCTGCTCGTCGCCGTACCACTTCGAGACGTCGGACACGCGGAGGAACCCGTCGTCGGAGTCACTCACGTCGACTCACCCTCCGGGATCGCGTAGCGAGTGCCGAGGTAATCGAGCGCGCGGTTCGTCGTGAACGTGAGGACGAAGTAGATTGCACTGATGAACAGGATGACTTCGAGCACTGCAGTCGTTCGCTCCGAGAACAGGTCGTACCCCCGAGTCAGTAGCTCCGCGAGCCCGATCGCGAAGACGATGCTCGTGTCCTTCAACACGATCGTGAACTCGTTTTGAAAGCCCGGGATCGACCGCCGAAGCGCCTGCGGGACGACGACGTAGCGGATCGCTTCGAACCGCGAGAGGCCGACAGAGCGACCCGCCTCGAGTTGACCGTCGTCGACGCTCGCGAGCGTCGCTCGGAAGATCTGTGACTGGTAGGCGGCGCTTCGCAGTCCGAGCCCTAAGATGCCGGCGACGACCGGCGGTGACAGCGAGGCGACGCCGAAGTTGATCTGCGGGACGCCGACGACGAAGTACATCACGATCAGGATGACGACGATAGGGGTCCCGCGGAGGACGACCCCGACGGTGCCGACGGCTCGCTTGAGAAGCCCGTCGCCGTACACCTCGACCGCGCCCGCGGGGAAGCCGAGGGCGAACCCGAACAGGATCGACGCGACCGTGAGCCCTATCGTCAACAGGACGCCGACGCCGAGGTAGTCGGCGTTGTCGAGGACGAACCACCAGTCCGCGGGCTCGCCGATGAACCACCAGTCTGCGGTCCCGACGACGAGTCCGGACGCGACGGCGGCAACGTCGGACGCCGCGACCGACGGAGCGCCTCCCGACGCGAGAGCACCGAGGCTGTCGACCGCGGCGGGCGCGAGCGTCCCCAAGGCGGACATCCTATTCCTGACCGAACCAGGTGTTGGTTATCTCTTGGTACGTCCCGTCGTCGCGGACCGTCGCGAGCCCGTCGTTGAGCGCGGACTGGAACTCCGATTCGCCCTGCCGGAGTCCGAAGCCGAACTGTTCGCCGGTCTCTTCGACGAAGGCGATGGTCACGTCGCGGTTGGCCGCGAACGTCTCTGCGACGGGGTTGTCGACGACGACCGCGTCGACGTTCTCGTTCACGAGGTCCTCGACTGCGAACACGTAGCTGTCGTACGTGGAGTAGTCCTCGTCGGCGATGATACCGGGATCGACGAGGTTCGACTGGACCTGATCTGCGCCGGTCGTCCCCGACTGTGCACCGACGCGGACGCCCTCGAAGTCAGCCCACGCACCCGGCTGGAAGTCGCCGCCCTCGCGCACGAGGATCGCCTGATCCGACTCCCAGTACGGGTCGGAAAAGGCGATCGTCTCCTGCCGGTCCTCGGTGATCGTCATCGCGGCGGCGATCACGTCTATCTCCTCGTTTTGCGTGAGCGCGGGGATGAGCGAGTCGAACTCGAAGGTCGCCCACTCGCCGAGCTCGTAGTCGGTCTCGGCGACGACGGCCTCAAGCAGGTCGATGTCGAATCCGATCAGTTCGCCGTCTTCGCGCATCTCGAACGGCGGGAACCCGGGAGCGGTACCGGGCGTGATCGTCGTGGTGTTCTCGCCGAGACAGCCGGCGACGCCGGTCAGCCCGACGGCGCCCGCGCCACCGGTGAGTTTCAGGTACGTCCGACGGCTCACGTCGGTTTCCGTGCGGTATGACATACCGAGAGGAAGTGCCGGGACTGATTTCAACCTTTCCTCCTCGAACCGGACGTGCGGCCGTCAACGGGCGTTTTCATCGATCGATCCCCACAGTCTCGGTGGGGCCGTAGCGATCAGTCGGTGGCCATCGGTCGGTCGAAACGGCTGCAGGCGGTCAGTCGCCGCCGACCGGTGTCGCCCGCCGCTCCGTGCCGTCTGCACCGCGGACCACCCACGCTGCGCCGACGGCACACACGAGCGCGAGGCCGAGCGCGACGAGGTTGATCTGCTGCCAGACGCGGGTGTACAACACGAGATCGCGACCGAGGAGCAGCGTCCCGACGAGCGCGGCCATCGACCCCGCGGCGAACGCGCGTACGGCCCGGGCCGTCGAGCGGTCGATCCCGGCGTACCCGCCGCGGACCGCCTCGGTCGTGTACGCGATCGTCGCGACCAGCCCGAGGTGTCCGGCGAGCCCGGTGATGTAAAATCCCGCCTGCGCGCCCGGCGAGTAGGTGACGAAGGGGACCGCCCGCGAGAACACCGCGCTGGCGACGATGCCGGCGACGGCGATGGTGGTGGCTATCCGAAGGAGTCGCGGTCCGCCGCGACCGCCTCCCCAGATCGTCGCCAGCGCGAGCAGGGTGAAGATACAGAGAGCGACCGTGAGGTGCGCGGCGTGCGTCGAGACGGTGTAGCCGCCGGGAACGAGCCCGCCGACGGTGACGGTGATAGCACCGACCGTGATCTGTAGCGGGAGAATCGCCACCGCGAGGGTCGCGGCCAGTTTCGTTCGGCGGTCGAAGGAACCGAGCCACGTCCAGCCGGCGACGCCGACGATGAGGAACCCGGTCACCATCGCCCACACGCGGTGGAACCACTCGATGAAGTCGGGGTTGATCGTGAGGGTGGGGATGAGCTGGTCGGAACAGAGCGGCCACTGGGCCTGACACGCCAGTCCGGACCCCGTCGCCGCGGTGTAAACCCCGAGCGAGAACAACACGAGGGTCATTCCCGTCGTCGCCGCCGCGTATCGCCTGAACGAGAGCCACGCGGGCCGAAGACTCATTGTCCGTACTCCGGCTCGCGCGTACTTAGACCGTTCGACCGATCCGCGTCGCCGGGAACAGAAGACAGACCGGTTTTATGCGTGACGTGAGGCGAGCGAGTTCCGGAAAAGGACCGAACCGACACGGTCAGCCGCGGTGAGTTCAGCCCGACAGCTCCCGTTTCGCGCGCCGTGCCCGCTCGGACATCTCTTCGTTGCCCTCGACGTCGGCGAGGGTCTCTATCGCCTCCAAGTTGCGAACCGAGTCATCGAGAAACGAGAGCACGTCGCCGGTGTACGCGTACACCATGTAGTCGTCGGTCATCACGTCGACGATCGCCTGCGGACCGAGTCCCTCGGCGCGGAGTTCGAGCACGTACCGCATGAACTTCTCTTCGGGGCAGCCGCAGTACGGGTTGGCGTCGCAGTCGCAATCGAGGAAGTCCTCGGCGAAATCGAGGATGCGGTCTCGCGTCGTCGAGTCGAGCTTCGAGAGGCCGTCGCCGCTATAGAGGATGTCGAGCGTCGCGCCCGCGAACGCGCCCTTCGGGATGCTCGTCTCCAGCTGCGAGGCGAGCTGCCGGTGATTCTTCACGTATATCTTGTCGGTAAACGCCACGAGTCACACGAGCCTACGCCGTGGCGCGGCAAAAGCGGTGCGGTCGGGGATCTCACGAGCGCGCGACCGAGAGACGCTCTCTTGCCGCACAGCCTGAGCGAACCGATGGCACGGACTGCCGCGAGTCGTAACGGTTATCAGTCGAAACGGGGTACGTGCGAGTGCGTGTCCGGGTTAGGGTAGTGGACTATCCTTCAGCCTTGTGGAGGCTGAGACGCGGGTTCGATTCTCGCACCCGGACCTTCTGAGGAACGTAGTGACGAAGAGAGACGGGAGACGAGAGTGACACTCGAGACGAGCGCAGCGAGTCTCGCTCGGGTTCGATCCTCGCATTCGGGCCTCCTACGGAGCGGAGTGAAAAAACGGAGAACGGAAACGCTGCGAGTCAGCCGGGGGCGATATCACGCACCGAGCAACCGGGCGGCGATCCCGATGAGCGTGAGAAGCCCACCGAGGACGAACGTTCCCGGCAGTGGGAGGACGAACACGAGCACGCCGACGGCGATAAGCATCGTCGAGAGCCGCATTCTGAGTCGCATTCACGACGCCGGACCAATAACGGTTGTGCCGAACGCCGCCGATTGGCGCGGACGCGGGGCGGTTGAGGCGGCGGTGTGTCGGTCGGGGATCGCGCTACGGCCGTGAGAACCGATCGCTACTGACTCGACGACGCCTCGTCCGGGCGAGCGTCCTCCGAGGTTCGCGGGCCGTCCCGCGTCGTCTCCGCGAGCGGGAGTTCGACGACGAACACCGCTCCGCGGGGGTCGTTGTCTTCGACCCACACGTCGCCGCCGAACTGATCCGCGAGCACGTAGACGAGGTACAGGCCGACCCCGGACCCGGCGCTGTCTATCCCCCGCTCGCCTTTTCCGAATATCGCGGTCTTCGACTCGTCCGGGACCCCCGGACCGTTGTCCGCGACGCGGACGCGGACGCCGGCGTCGTCCGTCTCGCACGCGACCGTCACTCGCGGCGTGTCGCTGTCGTTGTGCTGTACGGCGTTGTTCAAGAGGTTGCGGAACACCGACGACAGCATCTCGTTCGCCCGGACCGTGACCTGCGACGAGTCGTCGCGCAGCCGAAACTCGGCGTCGGGGTACGAGTCCCGGGCCGCCTGGACCTCGTCTTCGATCAGCTCCCGCAGGTCGACCGGTTTGATCTCGGGGAGCGCGTCGCCCGTGAGCGAATCGACGAAGTCCCGTGCGGTCTCGGTGAGTTCGATGACGTGATCGGACTTTCGCAACACGCGGTCGAGCGCGTCCCGCCCTTCGTCGTCGACGTGATCGCGGAGGGTCTCCGACCAGCCGCGTATCACGGCCATGTCGTTGCGGATGTCGTGTCTGACCACGCGGTTCAGCGCTTCGAGCTGCTCGGTGCGCTCTTCGAGCCGAAGCCGATACCGCTCTCTGTCGGTGACGTCGTCGATCGTGAGTAGCTCGCCGGCCGTCGCGCCGCCGGAGGTAAACGCGTTCCGCGAGACCTCGTAGAAACGTCGAAGGTCGTCTGAACCACCCAGATCGACTTCTATCACGTCGTCTCCGCCGCGGTCGATCGCGAGGTGCGGAAGGACGGTGTCGAAGGGCTTCCCGACCGACCCCTCGAGCGACGGGAACAGGAGCCGAGCGGCGCGGTTGTAGTCGCGGATGCGGCCCGCCTGATCCAAGAACACGGCCGCGTCGTCGCTCTCGGCGGCGAACTGGATCGCCTCGAAGCGACGGAAGTAGACGAACAGCGTTCCGAGCGCGAAAAGCGCCACGCCCGGCGGCTCGTACAACAGGGGGAGCAGCCACGGGAGTTCGCCGCCGACGAGGGTGGCGACGGTCGGAACGGCGGTCATGCCTGCGAGCACGACGAGCGGCCGGCTGTCGGCGCCGGTGTAGTAGAACTGTTCGAGGAGCATGTAGAACCCGACCGCGACGATCGCGTACGAGACGCCGAGAACGACCCAGTAGAGAAGCTCGTGGCGGATCGCGAGGTGAGGGAACGGCTCGGTGGTCCACGCGGCCGTGAAATAGAGGTTGTGGAGCGGGTTCGTGACCTTCAGGGCGCTCGTCGCGAAGAACACGCCGGCCACGGCCCACCGGTGTGGTGCCCGTCGCGGCGAGCGGCCGGTGTACGCGGCACAGAAGTAGAGCCACGCGCCGACGGCGAGGAGCGCCGCGACGAAGCCCGCGATGTAGAACGCGACCTTCAGCCGCTCGCCGGGCACGAGGAGGTATCCGACGTACCCGCCGGCCCACGCCGTGACGGCGAGGAGGAGTCCGACGAGACCTTCCCGCGTCTCTCGGTCCCGGACGCGCTGTGCGCGCGGAAGGGCCGCGACGCAGGCGAGCGCCGAACCGGCGAATACGGAGACGTGTGCGAGAAAGACCGTGTTCATCGTTCGACGGGTGCGACTCACGGCCGCGTCTGATAACGGTTCGGGTGTCGACTCCCGACGACGACGCCACGTCCCTTCGGAGCCGACCGCAGTCTTTTGACCGCCACCGGTCGTCATAGGAAACATGACAGAGAACGGGGGGTCCGACGGCGGCACAGCGGACACGATGCGCGACCGCGCCGACGAGAGCGGAGTGAAACTCTGGCTCCTGTTGCGCGCGAATCGGCTGCTCGTCACCGGTGTCGTGACCGTGGGTCTGTTCGTCGCGTTCGTCGTCGGTGCGGCGGCGCTCTCCCCGGCGCTCGCGGAGAAGGTCGGGTCGAGCGACGTGATAGAGACGATGTTCTCGGCGATGATCACGGCGATCGTCACGGGTACCACGCTCGTCGTCACGATCGGACAGCTCGTGTTGACCCAAGAGAACGGCCCGCTCGGTGACCAGAGGGATCGGATGGCCGGCGCGATGGAGGTGCGCGAGTCCGTGGCCGCGCTCACCGGCAACCCGAGCCCGACGGATCCCGCCGAGTTCCTCGATGCGATCCTCGGCGTCGCAGCGGACAGATCGGAGCGACTCCGCACCTCGGTCTCGGTGGCCGAACGCCCCGACGCGGTCGGTGACGACCTCGCGGAGCTCGGTCAGCGGGTCGCCGGCAACGCCGACACCGTACGGGAGCAGCTCGACGGCGCGCGGTTCGGCTCGTTCGACGTGGTGTTCGCCGCGCTGGATTTCAACTACGGGCGGAAGATACACCGAGTAGACCGGCTCGAAGCCGATCACGGAGATAGCCTCACGGAGGCGGAGCGCGACGCGCTCGGGGACCTCAGGGAGTCGCTGTCGCTTTTCGGACCGGCCCGCGAACACGTCAAGACGCTGTACTTTCAGTGGGCGCTCATCGACCTGTCGCGGCTGATCCTCTACGCCGCCGTGCCGGCGCTTCTCGTCGCCGGACTCATGCTCGCCGTCGTCGACAGCGGGACGGTTCCCGGCAGTACGCTGGGAGTCGAGCACGTCACCGTCGCGGTCGCCGGTGCCTTCGCGGTCACGCTGGTGCCGTTCGTGCTGTTCGTCGCGTACCTGCTCAGGATACTCACGCTCGCGAAACGGACGCTCGCGATCGGACCGCTGGTCCTCCGAGACGGGCAGTGATCGGGCGAGCGCGGCCGGAGTGACGACCCTAAACGCGTGCGGATCAGGCGAGAGCGCGACCGACGCGCTCGAAGACGACGGCCCACGCACTGGTCGCGAGCGCGACGACACCGAGAGCGAGGAAGGCGGCGTCGAACCGCCCCGCGTCCGCCAAGACGCCGACCGCCGGCGGTCCGAGCGCACCGAACGCGATGTACCCGGTCCGGAGCAGGCCGAACCCGCTTCCCTGGATCTCCGGTGGGAGCGACGCGAGACCGGCCGCGTTGACCGGCGGCATCGCACCGAGGAGGAAGCTCAACAGGACGGTGACTCCGACCAGCGCCGCGAACGTCTCGACGACGGTCAAGAGCACGAATCCGGGGACGCTGAGGCCGATGAACACCACGATCGCGACGCGGTTTCCGCGCCGGTCGGCCACGATTCCGGAGAGGAACTGCACGCCGATCGCGGCCGCGAAGAACAGGCTGTACAGCGTCGCCGCCGAGCCGGGGTCGACACCCTTCTGCGTGACGAGGTACGTCGGCAGGAATCCGGTCACGCTCTGGTACAGGAACATGTTGAGAGAAAGCAGCGCCGTGACGGCCACCACCGGCGGTCTGCGCACCGACGCCGCGACCTTCCGCATCGTCTCTCGGAAGGGCTCGTCGCCGGTCGCCGTCGACGCCCGCCGGGGCAGGGCGATCCACAGGCCGATCGCGCACGCCAACAGTACGGGCAGGAGGAAGCCGAAGCCCCACCGCCAGCCGAGGTAGACGCTCACGAACCCGGCGCTCGCCGAGAGGACGACGTTCCCGACGTTGCCGGCGGCCTGGTTCACGCTGATCGCGGTCGTCCGCATCCGGTCGAAAAGCGCCGAGATCACCGTGAGGCGGGTCGTCCCGAACAGCCCCGTGCCGAGGCCGAGGAGCACCGTCGCCAACACGAACGTCTCGACGGTCGAGGAGAGCACGATCACGCCGACCGCACCGGCAGAGAGGAGGATGCTGCCGGTGAGCACGAGGCGCTCGCCGACGACGTCCGCGATCGCGCCGCCCGGGAACTGTAACAGCGCGTACGTCGTCCAGAGGAGCCCGACGAACGCGCCGGTCGTGGCGTTGCTGACGCCGAACTCAGCGGTCACCTGCGGTAGCAACGCCGGGTACACGATCCGAACGCCGAGGGTGAGGAACCAGCCGAGCGACACGACGAGGAGGATCGACACCGGTCCGTCTTCTCTGATATCAGACAGTGTTCGGATCAGAAGCGATCCCGGCCGAGACAGCGCTCCCATCACTCGGCCCGACTCCAGATAGCCGTCTAAATGTTTGCGTCCCGGTAAGGCCGGGCGGCGGCGTGCGACGACGGACGGCTAGCAGAAAGTATTTTGCTATAGCCACAATATCGTTTCGAGAGCCCGGACCGGCAGAGCGATAGCTCAGATCGCGTCCGTCGACGGCGGCGTCCGTTCGGACTTCACCTTCGGATCGCGGAGAACAGACGCGATCGAGAGGTCCAGCGAGGCGACACGTAGGTGCACTGGAGTCGATTGAACGGCAGAATGAGGTGTTTTACGGCGTTTACCAAGGGACCGGCTCCGCGAACCGGAGACTGTGTCCGTCATCACAACGGGATGCCTCGATGTCGAATGGTGAACCAGATATCCCCTTCGCTGGAGGGTGCGTCACCGGCCGTCAGATCCGAACGCTTATGAGATAGTATTGTATAATTTGCACACAAAATGAACGACAGGCTGGGTGAGACGCTGCGGAAGGCAGCGGTCGTCGGAGTCGCGTTGCTGCTCGTCGGATCGATGGGAATCGGGATCTCGGGGACGGCCGCGGAGCGGTTTAGCGAGGAGTCGGTGCCGGAACTCGACGCGACCGTCGCCGGGACCAACACGGTGACGCCGGGTGAGACCACGACGCTGACGCTCGCGATCCAGAACCGCCACGACGGGGTCACCGACTCCGATCGGGCGATCGAGGACGTCTCGCGGGTCGTGCAGGCGCACGGCGTCCAGATCGGGGCCGCAACCGGGACGACCGTCACGTACGACGACGAGGGGCTCCCGCTCGACGTGAAGATGGGGACACAGAGCGTCGGAACGGTGCGAACCGGCAGTGCCACGCGGGTCCCTCTCACTATCGAAGTCGACGAGTCTGCCGAGCCGGGGACCTACACCGTGCCGATGGACCTCGAGTTCTCGTACATCCGCGACATCTTCGTCGACCGGGACGACTACACCGTCAATCGGAACACCGGGACTGAGGAGACGAGCGTCACGATCCGCGTCGAGCCGGACGGCCGGCTGGCGGTCGTCGACGTCCGCGGCGACGGACTCTACGAGAACGCCGAGGGCGACGTGGCGGTGACCGTGCGCAACGCCGGCAGCGAAGCGATGTCCGACGCGACGCTCTCTCTCGTCGGGTCGACGCACTTCGAACCGCAGAGCAACGAGGTCGCTCTCGGCACCGTCGCGCCCGGCGACACGCGGAACGCCACCTTCCAGACCGTCGTCCGCGGCGTCGAGTCCGCCGGGTCGTACGCCGTCGGGTTCCGCGCCGCATACGAGGATGCGAACGGACAGCCGAGCGAGTCCGCGGTCCGATACGGGAGCGTCGGCGTGGCACAGGGACCGCAGTACGACGTGTCGGTCGAATCGCGCTCGCTCTACGTCGATTCGACCGGGGCGGCGCGCGTTACGGTGACGAACACGGGCGACGTGGCCGCGACGAACGCACGCGTGTTCGCCGAGCCCGACCGACCGTTCGCGCCGCTGTCTAACGGCGGGCAACTCGGGACGCTCGAACCCGGCGAGTCGGCGACCACCAGCGTCAAGATGGAGGTGTCCGACCGCGCGCTCGCGCAGTCGTACGCGCTCCCGGTAGTCGTCGCCCACGACGACGACTACGGGAACACCGTCCGCAGCGACCCGCTGACCGCGGACGTCTCGGTCGGCCCCGAGCGGCAGTTCACCGTGGTCGACACCGCGCGGATCGAAGCGGGCGCGACGGAGCGGATCGAGATGACCGTCGAGAACACGGGCGAGAGCGCCTTCGAGGACGCGGTCGTTCGGATCAACGCCGACTCGCCGTTCGAGACCGACGACGACACGGCGTACGTCGGCGAGCTATCACCGGGCGAGCGGGCGACCGTCTCGTACACGGTCACCGCAGACGAGGCGGCGACGCCGAAGGCGTACACCCTCGACGCGACGATCAAGTACGACAATCCGTTCGACGAGACGGTCGTCTCCGACGTCCGGCCGGCCACGGTCGAGGTGACGGAGCCGAGCGGCCCCTCGACGCCGCTCGTCCTGACGGCGGTCGGCGTGCCGGTGCTTCTCGGAGCCGGGATCGTGTTCAAGCGCGACCGACTGCGCCAGTACCTCGGGTAAATGAACGCCGGAGAGCGGATCCAAGACGGGTTAGAACACGCGGGCCGGTACGCCGCGCGAAATCAGGTCAAGACGATCGCCGTCGTGCTCGTGACGGCGCTCATCGCCGTCGGCGTCGGGGTCGCGGGGATCCAGATGAGCATGGGGATGACCCTCTATATCGAGGACGACTCCCAGACGGCGACCGACTGGGAGACGCTCAAAGAGGACTTCGAGACGGGCAACAACGTGTTCGTCATCGTCGAGTCCGGCGAGCTTCACGACCCCGAGACGATCCGAGCGATCGACAGGCTCGATAGACGATACGCCGAGAACATCGACGAGACGACCACGGTCACCTCGCTGGCGGACGTCGTCCGTCAGGGGAACGGGGGCGAGCTACCGCGGACGGAAGCGGAGGTCGAACGAGCGATCGACAGGGTGCGCCAGCAGGGGCCGGAATCTGCCGCGATGGTCGACCGGCTCGAACCCGAGCCCGGCACGACGATCATCCTCGCGAGCTACGGCGACGTCGACACGTTCGACAGGGGGGCGTTCCTCCCGCAGCGGGACTCCGACATCATCTACGACAGGGTGCGAACGGAGACCGGTCTCGCGCCGTTGCCGCCCGGTGTGACGACGACCATCACCGGACAGCCCGTCTTCGAGAACGCCGCGTTCGGACTCATGTTGCCCGAGATGATCACGCTGTTCGCCGGGGCGTTCGCGCTCATCTTCACCGTGGTCTACCTGGTGATGCGCGCGAAGGTGGAGCGGGGGTGGCACGTATTCCTCCCGCTTGGAACCGCCATGGTCGCGCTGGCGTATATGGTCGGTGCGATGGGCGTGTTCGGGTTCGACTTCAACGCGATCATGCTCGGAGTCATGCCCATCGCGCTCGGCCTAGGGATCGACTACGGACTGCAGATCCACTCGCGGTACGTCGAGGAGCGCGAGGCCGGGTGCTCGCCGGAGACCGCCGCGGCGGTCGCGACGCGGACCACCGGTCGCGCGCTGCTCATCGCGATGGGCGCGACCGTGATCGGACTGGGGTCGCTTCTGGTGTCCAGCGTGCCCCCCGTCCGACAGTTCGGGATCACGAGCGCGACCGCCGTGTTGGCGTCGATGGCGCTGTCGGTCACGCTCCTCCCCGCGCTTCTCGTCCGATTCGACGGCGACGGGTACACACAGAGAGACCCGACCGACACGACCCCGGCGTCGACCGACTGGCTGGAGACCGGGACGGAGCGGTTCACCAGCGTCGTCACCGGCGGGCGACCGCTCGTGACCCTGTTCGTCGCGCTCCTTCTGGTCACCGGCGGTGCCTACGCGTATCCGCAGGTGGAGCCGAATCAGGAGATGATGGACTTCTGGCCGCAGGACCTCGACGCGAAAAACGACATGGACCGGCTGTCCGACACCGTCGACAGCCCGAAGGTGATGTACGTCAGCGTCAGCTCCGAGACGGCGTACTCGCCGGAGACGTTCCGCGAACTGGCCAGGTATCAGCGACTCATGCTGGCGAACGACCGGGTGAACGCGGTACAGAGTCCGGTGTTGGCCGTCCAAATGGCGAACGGCGGCTCGATTCCGGAGACGGAAGGACGGCTCGACGAGACGCTGGCACGGCAGACGGGGTCGGGGATGATGAGCGTCCGCGATCCGGCCCAGACGCCGTCACGGGTGCTCTTGACCTTCTACGTCGAGGACGTGGAAGGCGAGGAGGTCCGGACGCTCATCGACGAGTTCGAGGGGAACGCCGACCTCGCGTTGACGGGTGCGAACGACGTCCGCGTCACCGGGAAGCCGGTGCTCAATCGGAACGTGATCGAGAACGTCACGGCGGGGCTGACGCCGATGACGGTCATCTCGTTCACGCTCGGGTTCGTGTTCCTCGCGTTCGCGTTCCGGTCGGTCCGCGTGTCCGCGATCATCGTCGTCAGCGTCGCCGGCAGCGCGGCGCTCCTCGTCGCCGGAGGGATGTACGTGCTCTCGGTCCCGTGGAACCCGCTCACGATCACGATGTCGTCGCTCACGCTCGGGATCGGCGTGACCTACGGGATCCACATCTACGAGCGGTTCGTCTTCGAGACGGAGACGCACGGGCGGCCGCCGATCGGGGCCGCGGCGACGTCGGTCGCCAAGCTCTCCCGACCGATCATCGGGTCGAGTTTCACCACGATCTTCGGGTTCGGGATCCTCGTCGCCTCGCGGTTCCCCGTGCTCGCGAACTTCGGGGTGACGACCGTGCTGGCGATCGGGCTGTCGCTCGCGACCGCGTTCGGTATCCTCCCCGCCGTGTTGACCCTCGCGTCGCCTGCCTCCGAGGACGGCGGGACAACCGAGGCGACGCCGGCGGCTGACTGACACGAACAGTGTGTCGCCCGCGACACTAACGTCCGGTCTCATCTCCGGCGGCGTGCCGCGTCGACCGGGAAACCCTCGTGGCGGGCGGTCGCCTGCGCGGCGACGGGCGAGTCGCGTGTGCGACCATAATGTCGCGCGCCTGGGTTCTCCGCGCGGTCATCGCTCCCATCGGGGAGTACTCGGGCGGGGACTTGAGGGCGCGCACACGACGGTAGGCCCCGGCCGAACTTAACTGGCCCGTCCCGGATCCGGCTCAGTCCTCCTGTTCGGTTCCGGCGACGACCACCGCGTCGCCGTCGTCGCTTTGGGCCTCGCGGACCGACACCGGGTCGATCCCGCGACGAGCGGCGTCGACCTCCGAGAGAAGGTACACGAGGCCAACGAGCAACACCGCACCGAGCGGGAGCAGCGCGAGCGGCGTCACTCGCGTGGTTCCCCAGATCACGAGAAGCAGCACGACGACGGCGGCGACGGTGACGGCGTAGTAGATCTGCGTCCGGACGTGGTCGATCAGGTCGGCACCGGTGAACGTCGCGGAGAGAACGGTCGTATCGGAGATCGGTGAGCTGTGGTCGCCGAAGATCGCCCCGGAGAAGATGACGCCGACCATCGCGGCGACGAGCGTGTGTCCCGCGGCACCGCCGCCGCTTATCTCCCACGCGATCGGGATCGCGATGGGGGTGACGATACCCATCGTTCCCCACGACGTGCCGGTCGAGAAGGCGATGAGTCCCGCGACGACGAACACCAGCGCGGGCAACAGCGCGGGGGACACGGACCCGACCGCCATCGTCGCCACGTAGTCGCCCGTCCCGAGCGCGTCGATCGCCTCGCCGATCCCCCACGCGAGCGAGAGGATGGCGGCCGCGGTGAGCATGATTCCGAACCCGTCGATCGTGTACTCCGTCGCGTCGCCGACGCCGAAGACGTCGTACGCCTTCCCGAGCGCGAACCCGCTCGCGACCATCGCGAACGAGCCGATCATGAGCGCCACCTCGTAAGAGGCGTTAAGCGCCGCGTCCCAGAGCCGGCCGCCCGCCGGGCCGAACTCGCCGACTGCGAGGTCGCCGGCGAACCCGACCGGCGAGAACTCTCCCGACCACAGCGCAGTTGTGACCGTGACTGCGATGAGGACCGCGACGGGGACGAAGAAGTTGACCAGTCGGGGCGTCGACGCCGGCGGCTCGCCGAGTTCGCCGGCGACGTCCTGCATCGGCACCGCCTCGTCGCGGGTGACCTTTCCCGCGGTCCACGAGCGGTGTTCGGCGGTCAGCATCTCGCCGTAGTCGCGACCCGTGCCGACGATCACGAGCACCATCACGATCGCCAAGATAGCGTACATGTTGAACGGGATCGAGGAGACGAACACCTCGAAGGTGCCGGGGCGGTTGGCGGCGGCGACGCCCGCGGACTCGTACCCCTCCCCGATCAGCGAGAGCTGGAAGGCGACCCACGAGGAGATGCCGAGCGTGGCCACCGGTGCCGCCGTGGAGTCGACGACGTACGACAGCTTCTCGCGGGAGATCCGGAGGCGGTCTGAGACGTCTTTCATCGCCGAGCCCACGATGGCGGTGTTCGCGTAGTCGTCGAAAAAGAGGACGACGCCGAGCCCCCACGCGACGAGTCCGGCCTTCCGCTGGCTGTCCAGACGCGCCAGCGCCCACTCCCGGACCGCGGCCGTACCTCCGAGGTTCCACACCATCGCGACGCCGGAGCCGAGCAGCAGCGTGAACACGAGGATGGTGGCTTGGAACTCGTCGGAGATCGCGGCGACGATCCACTCGAACGTCTGGACGATCCCGAGCCCGCCGGTGACGATCACCGCGCCCGACCAGATGCCGAGAAACAGCGACAACACGGCCTTTCGCGTGAGAATCGCCAATACGATCGCGAGCACGGGCGGAGCGATCGACAGCGCGCCGAAGTCGGTCATACCGCATAACTCGTGAGAGCGTATTTAATTCCTCTCAGCGAGCGGGCGGAATCGGCGCGTATCCGAACGCACTTACGTCCCTGTGACTGACCCCCGTGCAATGTCTGTACGAGTCGGTATCCTCGGTGCCACCGGTGCTGTGGGACAGCGGTTCATCCAGTTGCTCGACGACCACCCGACGTTCGACCTCGCCGCGGTCACCGCGAGCGCGGAGAGCGCGGGCAAGACCTACCGCGAAGCCGCGAAGTGGCGCGTGAACACGCCCATTCCGGACGACGTGGCCGAGATGGAGGTCGCGGAGACGAGCCCGGCCGGCGTCGCCGACGCCGACGTCGACCTGCTCTTCTCGTCGCTCCCCTCGGGCGTCGCGAGCGAGGTCGAACCGGCGTTCCTAGAGGAGGGGTACGTCGTCTCGTCGAACTCCTCGAACGACCGAATGGCCGACGACGTCCCGCTCACTATCCCCGAGATCAACCCCGACCACCTCGACCTGATCGAGGTCCAGCGCGACGAGCGTGGCTGGGACGGGGCCCTGGTGAAGAACCCGAACTGCTCGACCATCACGATGGTCCCGACGCTCGCGGCGATCGACGAGTTCGGCCTCGAAAGCGTGCACGTCTCGACCCTGCAGGCGGTCTCCGGCGCGGGCTACTCCGGCGTCACCTCGATGGAGATCATCGACAACGCCATCCCGCACATCGGCGGCGAAGAAGAGAAGATGGAGACGGAATCGCGGAAGCTGCTCGGGGAATTCGACGGCGCGGCGGTGCACCTCCACGACGCCGACGTCGCCGCCTCGTGTAACCGGATCCCGACGCTCGACGGCCACTTAGAGAACGTCTTCGCGGAGTTCACGGAGGACCCGTCGGCCGCCGACCTGCGCGGCGCGATGGAGGCGTTCGAGAGCGCGGACCTACCGAGTTCGCCGGACCAACTCATCAAGGTGTTCGGCGACGACGAGCCGGAGCGTCCGCAGCCGCGGCTCGACCGGACGTACGCCGACGGGATGGGAATCGTCGCCGGCGGGGTCCAGACGACCGACGACGGCGCGAAGTACAACTGTCTCGCGCACAACACGATCCGCGGCGCGGCCGGTGCCTCCCTGTTGAACGGCGAACTGCTCGTCGAGGAAGGGTACGTCTAGCGGCCCGGGTCACGCGGCGACCGTCTTCGCTCCCGACTACCGCATCGCTCGAACGCCGAGCGCCGAGGCCGACACGCCGCCGATAGCGACGGGCATCCAGTAGACCGCCCCGCGGAACACGAGCACGGCTGCGGTGACCGTCGACGCGGGAACGCCGGTCGTGGGGACGAGCAGCGCGACGAACGCGGCTTCGATCCCGCCGAGACCGCCGGGAAGCGGCGTGGCGCCCGCGACGTACGCCAAGGGAACGACGAAGAGCGGAATGGCCGGCGATACCTGGTGGCCGACCGCCGCGAACGCGACCGTGAGCGCCGCCGCCTGAAAGACCCAGCCCGAGAGCGAGAGCCCCACGGCCGCCGCGAGCCGGCCCGGGCTGGTGCCGACGCGCTCGATGTCCTCGAAGAAGTTCCGGAGCCGCTCCGTGAGTCGGGCTTCGAGCGCGTCGGGATCGAACCGGTCCAGCCGACCGAGCAGTCCGGCGACGCCGGCGGGCAGGCGGGCGACCACCCGTCGGCGGAACCGCCACGCGAGTCCGATGACGGTGACGATGGCGGTGATGAGTCCGACGGCGACCGCGACGGCGACGCTCAGTCGCTCGCCGACGGCGGTCGTCGTCGCGTAGTACCCGACGCCGAGGAAGACGAGCGAGATGGACGGGACCACGTTGAGCACGTCGACGCTCGCGATCCCTACCAACCCCGTCTCGTAGCGCGAGCCGGACACGCGCGAGATGAGCGCCGCCGCGACCGGCTCGCCGCCGGCCTGTCCGAACGGCGTGACGTTGTTGGCGAACACCGCGCCGGCGTACACGAGGAACGCGGTGAAAACCGACATCGAGACGTCGAGAGAGCCGAGCACGGTCCGGAGCATGATGCTCCACGCGAGCAGCCAGCAGAGCGCGAGGCCGAACGAGGCGACGACCAGACGACGGTCGGCGGCGACGAGCTGATCGACGACGCGGCCGGCTCCCACGACGACGAAGAGCACCGCGAGTATCCCGAGGGCCGCGAGTCCCCCGAGTAGCAGCCCGCGCCGCGGGTTCCGGTCCATGACCATCCTGTGATGGTGTCGGACTTGAAACGTCTGGTCGCGGCCGGAAAATCGGGGTGAGATCAGTACCAATAAGAATACAACCGTCGGCCGGATACGGGCGCACGACCTATGGAAGACCAGCGGTTCCTCGAGTCGGAGTGGGATTACTGTCTGGTCCTCGACGCGTGTCGATACGACGTGTTCGAGGACGTGTACGACGAGTACCTCGACGGCGACTTGGAGAAGCGCTGGAGCGTCGGCTCGTCGACGCCCGAGTGGGCCTACCGGACGTTCACGGGCGACCACGACATCGCCTACTTCTCCGGAAACCCCTTCATCAACGACCTGGGGATCCCGCTGAACGAACTGAAGTGGGGCGCGAGTTGTGACTACGAGTGGACCGCCTCGGAGCACATCAGCGACATCCACGACGTCTGGAAGACCGGCTGGGACGAGGACCTCGGCACGGTCCCGCCCGACGGCCTCGCAGAGGCGTTTCACGACAATCAGGCGGCCGTCGAGGCCGCAGACCGAACCGTCCTCCACTACATGCAGCCGCACGCGCCGTACCTCTCGCGCGGGAAGGGACAGAAGCTCAAACAGATCCAGAAGGGGATCAAACGGCAGGAAGAAGAGGCGGCGAGCGGCGACGGCGCGGGCGACGACTCCGACGACGGCCTGCTCTCGTCGCTCAGCGACTCGATCCGCCCGAAGATCGAGAGCCGGCTGGACGACAGCGAGTTCGCCCAGAAGGCCGGCCTGTGGCTGGAGCTCGATCCCGCCGACCTCGTGAAAGATGGCACCCGCGTCACTGCGCTTCGTCTCT
This sequence comes from Halorubrum salinum, assembly GCF_024494575.1. Taxonomy (GTDB): domain Archaea; phylum Halobacteriota; class Halobacteria; order Halobacteriales; family Haloferacaceae; genus Halorubrum; species Halorubrum salinum. The sequence continues at coordinate 26,080 of NZ_JANHDO010000003.1, read as the reverse complement.
ACGAGGAGAACCTCCGGATCGCGCTCGAATCCGTGGCCGAACTCGTCGAGGAGCTCGACGGCACCGTCGTCGTGACGGCCGATCACGGCGAGGCGTTCGGCGAGGAGGGAGTCTGGGAGCACCACATCGAGACGCACATCCCGCCGCTGATGGAGGTCCCGTGGCTGGAAGTCGAGTGACCGGAGGTGACTGGGACGGCCGCACGATCGGCCGTGCCGCTGCGACGGCCGCGAGAACGGCCGTGACGCCGCGATGAGAGTCAGCCACTACTTCGAGTTCGAAGATCGGATCACGGGCGGCATCGCGGAGTCCGTCGCCCACCAGCGGACGATGCTCGACCGCGTCGGCATCGACTATACCACGGAGCCGACGCTCGACGTCGACGTGCTCCACTGCAACCTGATGGGCCCTCGGTCGCTGTGGTACGCGAGGCGCGCGCGCGACCGCGGCGTGCCGGTGGTCGCGCACACGCACGTCACCGCCGAGGACTTCGGGGACAGCTTCCGGTTTACCAACGCGCTCGCGAAGCCGCTCAAACCGTATCTCAGCCGCGCGTACGGACTCGCGGACGCGCTCGTCTGTCCATCCGAGTACAACGAGAACGTGATCGCCGACTACACCGACGCGCCGACGACCGTGATCTCGAACGGCGTCGACCGGGGGAAGCTCGACGGGTTCGAGTCGCTGGAAGCGGAGTACCGCGATCGATACGACCTCGACCCGCCGACCGTGTTTCTGGTGGGCCACGTGATCAAACGGAAGGGATTGGAGACGTTCGTCGACCTCGCCCGCGAACTCCCCGACATCGACTTCGCGTGGTTCGGTCCCCTCGACCTGTCGTTGAAGGGGCGTGAGACCACGCGGCTCATAGAGGAGTCGCCGGAGAACTGCACGTTCACCGGGTACGTCGACGACGTTCGCGGAGCGTTCGCCGCGGGCGACGTGTTCTTGTTCCCCACCCACGAGGAGAACGAGGGGATCGCGCTGTTGGAGGCGATGACCGCCGGGAAGGCCGTCGTCGTCCGCGACATCGAGACGTTCGAGTGGCTCGACGACGGCGAGGACTGCCTGAAGGTCTCCGCGGCCGGGGCGGACGCAGCGGGCGAGATCGACGCGTTCGCCGACGCCCTCCGCAGGCTCCGCGACCCCGACCTCCGCGAGCGGCTGGGGTCGAACGCGGCCGCCCGCAGCGAGGCGTTCTCGCTCGATTCGATCGCCGAGCGGTACCGGTCGCTGTACGAACGAGTGACGCAGTAGCGGGGCGATCGACGCAGTAGCGATGCGATCGACGCAGTAGCGATGCGATCGACGCAGTAGCGAGGCGATCGACGGATAGTCGCGTCCGTACCGCGGGAGTCGGGGGTTCGCGAAAACCGCAGTTGGTATGAGCCTGAACCTGCTCTCTACAGGCAACATGACACGCGTGAGCGTTATCGGCTGTGGCAACATGGGGGGTGCCCTCCTGCGCGGGCTCGCCCGGACCGACGGATATCGCCTGACCGCGATCGATCTCGACCCGGAGGCGCGCGCGAGCGTCGCGGACGCGGCCGACGAGACGACGGACGACGTCGACGCGGGCACGGCGGACGCCGACATCGTCGTCCTCGCGGTGAAACCCGACATCGCCGAGCCGGTGCTCGACGACCTCGACCTCTCGGCGGACCAGCAGCTCGTGACACTGGCCGCGGGACTCCCCCGAGAGTTCGTCGCCGAGCGGACGGCTGCGACCGTGGTTCGGATCATGCCCAACCTCGCGGCCGAGACCGGCGACATGGCCGCGGCGGCGACGACGGACGGGCTCACGGACGAGGTCAGAGACCTGCTGAACGCCGTCGGCGAGTTCGTCGAGATCGAGGAGTCGCTGATGGACGTCGCGACGGCGGTCAACGGGAGCGGCCCCGCGTTCGCGTTCTACCTCATCGACGCGATGAAACAGGGCGGTATCGACGGCGGCCTCGACCCGGAGCAGGCCGAGACGCTCGCCGCGCAGACGTTCAAGGGGGCCGCGGAGACGGTCCTCCGCGACGACCGGAGCGTGGACGAGCTGATCGACGCGGTCTGCTCGCCCAACGGGACGACCATCGAGGGGATGGAGGTGCTCTGGGACAGCGACGCCGACGCGGCGGTCGCAGACGCCGTGGCGGCGGCCGAAGAGCGCTCGCGGGAACTGGCGGAGGCGTTCGATGACGAGTGAGTCGGCGGTGGCGGCGGTCGATCCGGACGACGTCGAGCGCGCCCGCAAGGCGGCGGCCGCGGCCGACCGCGTCGTGGTGAAGGCGGGGACCAACTCCCTCACAGACGAGGACTCGAAGCTCGACCGGGTCAAACTGGACAAGCTGGTCGCCGACGTGATGGACCTGCGCCGGGAGGGCAAGGAGGTCGTCCTCGTCTCCTCGGGCGCGGTAGGGGCCGGTATCGGCCACCTCGAACAGACGCACCTCGACCGCGACACCGACGAGATAGAGGAGAGTCAGGCGCTCTCGACGGTCGGACAGAGCCTCCTGATGCGTCACTACACGCAGAGCTTCGACCGGTACGACCAGACGGTCGCACAGATACTGGTGACGGGGAAAGACCTCGACAGCCCCGAGCGGCTGCGAAACGTCCGAAACACGGTCGAGACGCTGCTGGAGTGGGGTGTCGTCCCCGTCATAAACGAGAACGACGCGGTGGCGACGGACGAGCTGCGGATCGGCGACAACGACATGCTGTCGGCGTCGGTCGCACTCGCGCTCGACGTCGACTTGCTCGTCACGCTGACCGACGTGGCCGGCGTGTACACCGGGAACCCGAAGCGGGACTCCGACGCGTCGGTGATCGAGGCCGTCGGGTCAAACTACGACGACGTGCGAGCCGTCATCGGCGACAGCACGACCACCGACTTCGGCGGAATTCAGACGAAAGTGGAGGGCGCGCGCGACGTCGCAGAGAGCGGTTGTCCGGCGATCATCGCCGGATCGGCCGAGCCGGACGTCTTAGCGCGGATCGCAGCCGGTAAATCCGCGGGCACGCTATTCGTCCCATCCACTGGTGAGACCGATGAGTGACACGACAGCGGTCGAGCGCGACACGGACGAACTGGTTCGAGACTCTCAGCGCGCCGCGTTGCGTCTCGCGAACGTCGACGAGGCGGCGCGGAACGAGGCGCTCCGGTCGATCGCCGACGCGCTCCGCGAGGAGGAGGCGGCGATCCTCGACGCCAACGCCCGCGACGTGGCCGCCGCCGAGGACCTGCTGGCGCAGGGCGAGTACACGCAGGCGCTCGTCGACCGACTGAAGCTCGACGCGGCGAAGATCGAGGATATCGCGGAGATGGTCGAGTCGGTCGCCGAACAGGACGACCCTCTCGGGCGGACGCTCGCGGCCCGCGAACTCGACGAGGGGCTCGACCTGTACCGCGTGTCGGTCCCGCTCGGCGTCGTGGCCACGGTGTTCGAGTCGCGGCCGGACGCGCTGGTCCAGATCGCGGCGCTCGCGCTGAAGTCCGGCAACGCGGTCATCCTCAAGGGCGGCAGCGAGGCGAGCGAGTCGAACCGTGTCCTCCATCGGATTATCGAGGACGCGACCGCGGACATCGCCGATATCCCGGACGGCTGGGCCGGGCTGGTCGAGGCCCACGAGGAGGTCGACCGGCTCCTCGAACTCGACGACCAGATCGACCTCGTGATGCCGCGGGGCTCCTCCGAGTTCGTCTCGTACATCCAGGACACCACGCAGATCCCGGTGCTCGGTCACACGGAGGGTATCTGTCACGTCTACGTCGACGAGGCGGCGGACCTAGAGATGGCAGAAGACGTCGCCTTCGACGCGAAGGTCCAGTACCCGGCGGTGTGTAACGCGGTCGAGACGCTCCTCGTGAACGAGTCGGTCGCGGCCGAGTTCCTCCCCGACCTCGTCGAGCGCTACGAGGACGCGGGCGTCGAGCTCCGCGGAGACGACGCGGTTCGGGAAGTCGTCGACGTCGGGGCGGCGACCGCGGACGACTGGGACACCGAGTACGGCGACCTCGAACTGTCGATCGCCGTCGTCGACGACGTGTACGAGGCGATAGCCCACGTCAACTCCCACGGATCGAAACACACGGAGTCGATCGTCACCGCGGACGACGCGGCCGCCGAGGCGTTCATGACCGGGATCGACGCCGCGAGCGTGTTCCACAACGCCTCGACGCGGTTCGCCGACGGCTACCGGTACGGGCTGGGCGCGGAGGTCGGCATCTCGACGGGGAAGGTCCACGCGCGCGGTCCGGTCGGGCTGGAGGGGCTGACGACGTACAAGTACTACCTCGAAGGCGACGGGCACCTCGTGGCGAGCTACAGCGGCGAGGACGCGCTGCCGTACACGCACCGCGAACTCGACGCGGAGTGGACGCCGGGCGAAAACTAGCGATCGAGCCGGTGTCAGTCGGTCGTCGCGGTCACGCGTCCGCGGGTCGACCGCAGCGTCCGGAGCGTGCTGAAGACGATCGCGCCGGCCACGGCGACCGCGGCCCCGATGACGAGGAACAGGCCGACCGTCTCTAACAGCTCGTTGCCGAGGTACGAACCGACTTCGCCGACGCCGACCGCGACGGAGCCGGCGAGCAGCATCCCGCCGAAGTACACCTTGATGTCGTCGGCGTCGACGACGGCGGTCGCGGCGGAGCCGATGCGCGCGCCGAGCGCGCTCCCGAACAGGAGCGGGGCGACGATGCTCAGGTCCACGCCGCCGCTCTGGCCGTAGAGGTAGCTGCCGATGCCGCCGGAGAAGACGATCTCGAAGAGGTCGGTCCCGACAGCGACGGGGGCCGGAACGCCGATCGCGTAGATCATCGCCGGCATCCGGATGAAGCCGCCGCCGACGCCGAGGAACCCGGATAAGACGCCGGTCGAGAAGGCGACGGCCGTGATCACCCACACGGAGACGCGGACGTCACCGCGAAGCGTGACCATCGGCGGGATCCGGACCGTCTCTTGGATCCGCGTCGCGATCTCGGGGATATCGTACTCGCTCAGGTCCTCGTCACCGTCCGCGTCGTGATCGATACCGCCGTCGCTGTCGCCCGACAGGGCGTCTCGCGTGACCATGAGACCGATACCGCCGAGTAAGAACACGTAGACCACGCTTATCACGCCGCCGGCGAGTCCGAGCGATTCGAGGTAGAACACGCTCGCGCGGCCGACCTCGATACCGATCGTCGTCCCGGCGATCATGATCGCGCCGAGCTTGTAGTCGACCTGCCCGAGGTCGTGGTGTTTGAGCGTCGCGATGACCGCCGTCCCGAACACGAACGCCATCCCGCTCCCGACCGCGACGGAGGCCGGATAGCCCAACATCAACAGCGCGGGCGTCACGAGGAACGACCCGCCCATCCCGAAGAACCCGAAGAGGAGACCGACGACGAGCCCGAACCCGACGAAGAGCGCGACCGTCTCGGGCGAGCCGCTTACCGCCCCGATCACGCTACCGAGCATCGGAGTCACCCCCGACCAAGAACTCCATGAGACGGCGTCCGACGAGCCGTTCGAGGCCGGCGTAGCCGACGTATAACACGATAGCCTCTAACAGGATCGCGCCGATGAGCATGGCCGTCTCCGGGTCCCACGTCGGAACTTCGAGCCCGGGCATCAGTTCGTCCTCCGGTGACCGCGATCGGTAATTCGAGTGTTGCACATTTCTGGACGAGGATCACTACCCGGTTGGACGATATAACAGTTGTGTCTGAAGCGTACAATACAATATTTCCAGAACCCCTCTCCAACCATCGATAACGTATACATACGTTTTCGTGCGACGCCGCTCGACCGACGCGGCGGCGGTGAGTCGCGGGTCGACTCGGCCGATCCGAACGTCCTTCAAGCAGCGCGATGAGATTCTCGACGGAAGCGGCGGCTCACCGCTCGTCGTCGTACTCGTTCGGGAACCGTGCTTGAGTGAGGTCATGGAACTACTGCACATATATTGGTGCAGCGAGACGACGACGGCGGTCGCGGCGACGAAAGCGCAAAGACGCCGGGGCGACACCACGGGATATGCGACTCGAGGACTACTGGGGGATCGGACCGAAGACGAGCGAGCAGCTCGCCGACTCCCTCGGTACTGAGCGGGCGATCGAGGCGGTCGAGTCGGCCGACGTGCGCGCGCTCGTCGACGCCGGACTCCACCGGGGGCGTGCGACCCGAATCCTCCGCCGCGCGAACGGCGAGGCCGGGATGGACGTGCTCGCGACGAGCGACACGCGCTCCGTGTACGACGACCTCCTCGCGTTGGCGGCCGGCGGGGCGCTTACCGCGCACGCCGCGGACCGGATTCGAGTGCTGACGCCGCTCGCAGACCGGGACGCCGTGGAGGCCCGACTCGACGACGTCACGGCCGCACGCGAGACGTGGGCCGGGCTCGACGACGCAGCGCGCGAGCGGGTCGTCGCGGCCTTCGACGCGTACGACGAGGCGGGGGGAGGAGACCGCGCCGCGGTCGAGACGGCGATCGCCCTGCGAGAGGCAGATGTTACGTCCGGACCCTTCGCGGCGATCGGCGCGCTCGACGGCGAGACGCTCCGCGACGCGGCCGACGCGCTCGCCGACGTTCGGGGCGCGATCGACCCCGGACCGGACGCCGACATCGACGTGGCTCGGGGCGCTGACGACGAACTGGACCGGCGGCGCGAGCAGCTCTCGGCCGCGCGCGACCTGTCGGACGCCGCGTTCGACGTGTTGGAGTCGGTCAGAGACGGCTCGCTGCGAGACTTCGAGGCCCTGCAGTCGGCGACGATCGACCACGTCGCCGCGGAGACCGGCGTCGACAGGGCGCGGGTGCGGGCGGCCGCGCCCGACGACGCTCTCGACGCCGCCGACTTCGTCTCGGCCACGCTCCGCGACCTCGAAGCGGAGCTGGAGGCGGCCGTCGAGGAGCGCGAGGCGACCGTGGCCGCCGACATCCGAGCGCGGATCGGCGCAGAGGCGACGGACGACGGCGGAGACGCCGGCGACGGCGGAAGTGCAGGCGACAGCGGAAGCGCAGGGGACGGCGGGAACGCCGGCGACGACGAGCAGGCCGGCGGCGAAAGCGACGTGTCCCGCGCAGCCGGGGCGGTAGCGGACGCCGCGTTCCTGCTGTCGCTCGGACGGTTCGCGGCCGAACGGGATCTCGTTCGGCCGCGGCTCGTCGACGACGGGATCGCGGTCAGAAACGCTCGCAACCTCTTCGTCTCGGGCGACGTTCAGCCGGTGTCGTACGGGGTCGGGTCGCACTCGCTCGCGGACGGCGCGGGCGTTGCTGCGACGGAGGCGCCGCCGAGCGGCGACCGGGTGAGCGTGCTCACGGGGGCGAACTCGGGCGGGAAGACGACTCTGCTCGAAACCCTGTGTGCGGTCGCGCTGCTCGCGTCGATGGGGCTCCCGGTGCCGGCGGACGCGGCAGAAGTGGGCTCGTTCGACCGGATCGTCTTCCACCGGCGGCACGCCTCGTTCAACGCCGGCGTGCTGGAGTCGACACTGAAGTCCGTGGTCCCGCCGCTCGTCGAGGACGGACGGACGCTCATGCTCGTCGACGAGTTCGAGGCTATCACGGAGCCCGGCCGCGCCGCCGACCTGCTGAACGGCCTCGTCACGCTCACCGCCGACCGCGGCGCGCTCGGAGTGTACGTGACGCACCTCGCGGACGACCTCAGCCCGCTGCCCGAGGCCGCCCGAATCGACGGGATCTTCGCGGAGGGGCTCACCGGCGACCTCGAGTTGCGCGTCGACTACCAGCCGCGGTTCGGCACCGTCGGGAAGTCGACGCCGGAGTTCATCGTCTCGCGGCTCGTCGCGAACGCGAGCGACCGCGGGGTCCGGGCGGGGTTCGAACACCTCGCCGGGGCCGTCGGCGAGGAGGCGGTCCAGCGAACGCTCTCGGACGCCGAGTGGTCGGGGGGCGACGACTGACAATGACCGACGACACCGCGGACCCGACCAGAATCCGGTCGATCGCAGTTCACCGAGAGGACGTGGCGAACGCGCTGGAGGCGACGCTCCGGACCGACCGCGAGGTCGTCCTCCGGGTGACGCCGCCCTTCTCCGGACGGATGCGAGCGCGGCTGCACGCGGCGGACGCGTCGGGAACGGCGGTCGGGGGAGCGACGGCCGAACCGGACGGATCGACGGCCGAACCGGGAGCGATCCACGTCGACCCTCGGGACCTAGTCGAAGACGCCCCGACGTATCCGGAGGTCGACGAGACGGCGGAGGAGCACCCGGACGCGGACGTGGAGACGCGACGCCGACGTCACGGTGAAGCGGTCGAGGCGTGGCGCGAGCGCGTCCGCGAGTCGCTCACCGACGCGGTGACGCTCGACGTCGGCCGCGAAGACGAGGGCAGTGGAGGCGAGGGCAGTGGAGGCGAGGGCAGTGGAGGCGAGGGCGACAGTGGCGAGGGAGACAAGGGCGGGACGGACCACGAGGTCGACGTGGTCGCGCTGGGGTGAACGGAGACAGATCGGCGATGAGCGCGGCCGGCCCGTCTATAGCCGGATCCGTTCGACCGCGGTGCCGACGTCGCGAAGCCCGCCGAGGGGATGGTCGCTGTCGGCGTCCGCGATGTCGAGGTCGGCGGCCCCTCCGGTCGCCGCGGCAGCGACGGTGATACCGTGCGCGTCGATGTCGGGGTCGAGCAGGACCTCGAACGAGCCGTCTCGCGGGGTCGCGAGGGTCGCTCCGGCCGGCGTGTGGACGGCGACCACGTCGGCGGTCGTCTCACCGGTTATCACGAGGTCGTCGGCGACGAACTCGGCCGTCGCGTCGATCGAAGGGCCCTCGGGCCGGTCGCGTTCGACGTAGCGGTCGCGGACCACTGACGGCGTCTCGACCGGCTCGCCGGCGTCGACGCCGTGAGCGAGGCGGATGAACCCGGCCATCGACCACGCCAGCGGCGTCGCCCCCCCAGTTCCCTCGCCGAACTCCCAGCCGTAGTCGGTCGGGTGCTCGCGGTCCCACACCTGCTCGGGTAACATCCGTCCGGAGTTACCGAACCCGGCCATCGTCTCCAAGAGCGCGTCGGGTTCGAGCGCGTCCTCGTCGGTGCCGCCGAACCCGTCGGGACCGTCGGCGCGCGCGCGGAGTTCGTACTCGCCGCGCTCGCCGGTGAAGATCGGCCACAGGCGACCGCGGCCGTCGCCGGTTCCGGCCCACGGCGCGCCCGGGTCACCGGCCGCGATCTCGCCGTACGCGTCGCCGACGTAGCGGTACCAGGCGGGGCCGTGAGGCGTGTCGACGCGGATCGAGTCGTCGGCGACCGAGACTGAGTTCCGCACGACATCGTCGTCCGCGGGCTTCACGCCGAGCCGGACGAGTTCGAGGAAGCCGCCGTCGACAATCTCCCGCTCGTCGTACGTCGGGCCGTCGTTGGCGATCGTTCGGGGTCGGCCGGCCTCGGGATCGCCGTCGGCGGTGACCCGGACGTAGTAGGGCGTCTCCGAGTGGCGCTCCGTCCCCGTCGCGGTCGCGCACCAGTCTTCGATGCGATCGGTCCAGTCGTCCGCGAGCGCGAGCCACGCGAGCGCGTCGGCGCGAAGCGCGTCGGGGTCGAGGAGGTCGCCCGCGTCCGCGGTTCGTCCCTGCGCGTCGCGCCGGTCGGCCTCCGCGAGCGCCAACGCGGCTCCGCAGACGAGGCCGGCTATCTCGGCGGCGATGCTCGACGGCGAGAACCCGGCCTCCTCTTCCCAGCGTTCCTGCGCCGTCTCGGGACCGTTGACCGCGATGTACCCGAGCGACCGACGGACGTGGTCGTACGTGTACTCGGCGTCGGCGAACCCGACGCCGTGTTCGTGGAGCTGCCACGCCATCACGGAGGGGAACGCGATGTTGTCCATCTGCTCGCCGCCCCAGCGGGTGCGCCCGTCGATGTAGGTGTTCTGCGGGAGGAACCCGTCGTCGTCCTGCTGGGTGTTGTAGAGGTACGCGAGCGCGTCGGCTCCGCGGTCGACCTCGCCGACCTCGACGAGCGCCGTGAACACCTGATAGAGGTCGCGCGACCAGACGAAGTTGTAGCCGTACCCGCGGTCCTCCGCGGCGTACTCGGTCTCGCCCCACGGCACCGACGGGCTCGCGATCCCCGCGCCGTCGTGGCGCTTGTCCTCGACGGCCGCCAGCGTCATCAGCGCGAACCGGTACTGCGTCTCCACGTCGACGTCGCCGGCGACGGAGGCGGGGAACGACCGGTCGGCGAGCCAGTCGCGCCACGTTTCCACGTAGGCGTCACTGACCGTCTCGAACCCGCGGGAGATGGCACCCTCCGCCTCGCCGAGCGCGGCCGCGGTGTCCGCCTCCTCGGCGAATCCGAGCGCGACCGTGTCGGAGACGTCCGTGCCGCTGCCGACGAGCCCGGCCAACACGACGTTGCCGACCGCCTCCGCGATTCCCTCGCCGCGTTTCCCCTCGCCGAACAGCGCGTCGGCCTCGTGGCCGCCGGCCGCGAGCGCGCTGGCCCAGTCGAAGCGGTCCTCGCTGGCGAGCGCGAGCGCGACCTCGAACGACTCGCCGTCGTCGTCGACGAGTTTGCCCGGGTCGCGGTCGGCCGCGTCGTCGTTGCGCGCGAACAGGTGGTACCCCTCCTCGTCGCCGACGCGGTCGCCGCGGTCGTTGGTCCCGACGTTCGTGATCGTCGTGTCGACGAGCGCGTACACGTCGTACTCGCGGCCGCCCTCGAACTCCACGTCGGCGAGGATCGCGTTCCCCTCGGTGTCGACCGCGTACTCGACGGTCAGCGTCCACCGGTGGCCGTGGCCGTCGCCGGTCTCGCGGATCGTCTGCGTGTACGCGAGCGCGTCGTCGACGGTCGGTTCGGTCGTTCGTTCGACCGTCTCGGTCGCCGTCACGTGGCTCGTCTCGTCGAAGGTCCGGATCGTGTATCCCGTCTCCGGGTCGGCGACGAGGAAGTCGAACGTCCGCACGTTCATCACGTCGATCCGCGGGAACCGCGCCTCGGTGAGCGCCCCTTCCGTCAGCGTGTACCAGACCGGAACCGACCGGTCGGCGTCGTGGTCGGCCGGCGTTCCGACGCCGAACTTCCGCCCCGTCGTCCAGTGCGGGGCCTCGTCCGGCCCCGTGGGGCGGTCGTGCGGCACCGGGAGCGCGCCGTGTGCGGCGAGCGTCACCGTCGCGTCGATCCGGAGCGCGTGCGACCACGCGAGCGGGGTCGCGCTGTCGAGGTCGCCGTCGTCGAAGACCTGTTCGGCGAACAGCCCCGCGTCGTTGACGAACGGCCCGTCCGACTCACAGAGCGAGTATAGGTTCCTCGCGTCTTGGAAAAGCGAGCCGGCGTCGCCGCCGCGGTCGGCGACGAGGCCGCCGATCTCGGCCGCCGCCGTCACGCCCCACAGCGTCGCGAGCGACCACACCTTCGCCGCGCCCTGCTCTGCCGTCCGCCAGTCGTCGCCCGTGAACCTGACGAGCCCCTCGACGTCCGCGGTCTCGCGGTGGAGCGCGTCGATCGTGTTCCCGACGTGCGTCCGAACGCGGTCGAGGAACCGCTCGAAGTCGGCCGTCGAGACCGCCGCGCTCGACCCGTCGGTGGGCGCGCCGTCGACCTCCGCGCGCTCGTCGCGCAGGGCCGCGTACTCGGTCGTCGCGCCCGCGAGCGCGAACGTGCTGGCGTCCGCGCGGCCGTCGCGGCCGTCGTCGCTCGCGCGCTGCGGGAAGCGTCCGGTGTCGGCGTCGAACCGCTCGTCGAGCCCGGCGAGGGCGTCGTCGGCCGCGGCCGCCGCGGCGACGCGCGTCTCGTCGTCCACCGGCGCGCGCGCGACCGCGGCGAACGCCCGCAGGTACGTCGCACCGGTGTGGGTGAACCGGCCGAGCGCGTTCTCCCAGCAGTTCTGACAGCGCCGGGGGAGTCCGTCCGATTCGGTGGTCTCGCGGAGGAACGCGACCGCGTCCGCGACGGTGGCGTCGATCCGGTCGCGCCACTCCTCGGGGAGGTCGGCCGTCCGCCGGAGCCGTGCGAGGAACGCGACGACGGAGGCGGGCTGGTCGAGCTGGTCGTTCGGACCCGCGGTCCCGTTCGCGCCCTCGATCCGCGCGTTCGCCCAGCCCGGAGCGACCTTCCCCGAGTCGGCCCACACCCGGTGGGGCCACGAGCCGTCGGCGTCCTGCGTCCGACAGAAGAAGGCGGCCGCCGCGAGGAGGTCCTCGTCGGCGTCGAGCCCGATCTCCTCGCTGGCGTCGAGAAGCGCCATCGACACCTCAGCCTCGTCGCGGAACCACGTGTAGCCGTAGCCGCCGGAGGTGGAGTAGAAGGGGTCGAACTCCGGGGCGGCGATCCGCGCGCCCGACTCCGCCGTGAGGAGGTCGAGCGTGCGGAGGTCGCCCGCGACGACGTCCCGCCGCGGCACGTCGTCGGGAACGGTCGGTCCCCGCCCCGCGGCGGCCTCGCGGAGGTCACCGGCGTCGGGGTACGCGGTCGCGATGCGCGCGATCTCGTCGATGCGGCGCTGGCGGTCGGGACCGTCCGAGAGCGCGTCCTTCGCGTCCTCGCCCGTGTCGCGGGCGTCTCGCCGGTCCATTACGGCGCGGCTGGCGAGCGTGACGCGCTCGGTGCGCCCGTCGCGCTCGAACGGCGCGCGCATGACGACGTCGGGGGTGAGCCGGGAGTCCTCGCGCTGGTCTATCTCGCCGCGGTGGGGGAACCCGTCGCCGCTCTCGCCGAGGAGTTCGGGGATCGTCCGGAGGCGCTGGCCGTGCGCCGCGGAGAGTCCCGTCGAGGCGGTGAAAAAGTCGTGTTCGGTGCGGTGATACACCTCGACGACGCTCCCGTCTTCGGGACCGGCCGACTCGTGGACGAGGTTGCCGACGCGCCCCTCGACCATGTCCGGCGCGAACGCGCAGGCGGCGACGAGCTCCGCCCCGGCGGGCGGCGCGCCGCGGAGCTCGACGTGGGTGAGGTGCGTGTCGCTGACGACGAGGTCGAACTGGTGGATCGTGTACCGCCCGGCGTCGTACTCGGTCTCGACGAGCGGGGTGTCGCCGTCGTAGTGCTGCCGGGTCGTCGTGAGTTCGTCGAGCCAGCGCACGCCCCGGCCGGCCGTGATCCCCATGCGGAGCCGGTCGGCCCCGCCGACTCCCGACAGGGAGTACGAACAGTCGTGGACGGTACCGTCGGGTCCGACGTGGACCAGCCGCCCGTCGTCGCCCGTGAACGCGCCGGCGGTCGTGGGACGCTCCGCCGGATAGCGCTCTCCGCGCCGACGTTCGTGCTCTGTGAGAGCGGTTCGCAGTCGCATGGTCACCCTGTGATACCCGCGGTAAAAGTCTTGACGACCGAGACGGTCGAGCGGAGCCTCGCGGGGGTATCGAAGAGCAACACCGAAGACCCCGGGCGTCGATGGGTGTGACATGACACGGCAGGGAGACCCCCACACGGACGCGCCACGGGTCGGCCAGCACCACCCCGGTCCCCCGCGGTTCCTCTCGACCGGCGAGACGACCGAGTTGGCTCCGCGCGATCCGGATCCGGACGCGAGCTACGCCTGGCGCGTCGTCGACGCGCCGCCGGACAGCGACGCGACCGTCGGCACGGAGCCGGTGACGCAGTTCACGCCGGACGTACCGGGACGGTACCTGATCGGGCTCGACGCACCCGACGGCGACCACCGCCTGACCGTCCGCGCGTTCCCCGCCGACTACGCGGGCGTCGACGTCGCGGGCGGAAGCGGCACCGCGCTGCGCGACCGCGACGCCGACGACACCGCGGACCGCGGGTACGCCGCCCACCGGGACCGCGAGGGAGCGGGTCGCCCGCGGATCCGGCTCGACGCGACCGTGGAGCGCGGCGACGGCCCCGAAACGCGGGACGACGGGACCGCGGACAGCGCCGAAGTGGTCGTCCGCGCGACGCCGACGCCGAACCCGGAGTCGGCGCTCGACGCCGAGGAGCTGGCCGTGACCTTCGTCGTGGACGACCGGGACGTGGAAACCGCCGTGTCGACCGGGCGCACGAACCCCCGAGACGCGATGCGGCTGACCGACGACGGACGCACGCTCCGCGTGGACGCGCAGGCGGTTCCGGACCGCCTGCGCGTCCACGCGGTCGCCGTCGCCCGTCCGCCGGGCGAAGACCCGCGCGTCAGCGTCGCCGACGCGGTCGCGGTCGAGCGGACGACCGCGGGAGCGTTCGACGGGGACGCGTTCGACGAGGGGGCGTTCGGGGCCGGCGAGACGCGGTTCGAGACGGTGCGGCTCAACGACCCGCCGTCGTGGGCGTCGGACGCCACCGTCTACGAGGTGTACGTCCGGACGTTCTCGGACGCCGAGGAGGGGGAGGCGTTCGACGCGCTCGCGGAGCGCATCCCCGAGATCGCGGACCTCGGCGTCGACACGCTGTGGCTCACGCCGGTCCTGCAACACGACGGAAAGCCGCACGGGTACAACATCACCGACTTCTTCGACACCGCCGCCGATCTGGGCGACCGCGACGACTACGAGGCGCTCGTCGAGACGGCCCACGACCACGGGATGCGCGTGCTGTTCGACTTCGTCGCCAACCACACCGCCCGCGACCACGAGTGGTTCGAGGACGCCTACCGGAACCCCGAGTCGCCGTACCGCGACCGCTTCGAGTGGCAGGAGTCCGGCGAGCCGGGCACCTACTTCGACTGGGAGCTCATCGCGAACCTGAACCACGCGAACCTCCACGTCCGGCGGTTCCTCCTCGACGTGATCGACGAGTGGGCCCCGCTCGTCGACGGGTTCCGCTGCGACATGGCGTGGGCCGTGCCGGACGCCTTCTGGCGCGAGCTGCGCGACCGCGTGAAAGACATCGACCGGGAGTTCCTGCTGATGGACGAGACGATCCCGTACATCCCCGACTTCCACGAGGGGATGTTCGACGTCCACTTCGACGCGACGCTGTACTTCCAGCTCAGACAGGTCGGTCGAGGCGCGGAGCCGGCGAAGAGCGTCCTCGACGCGATCGACCAGCGCGCCGAGATAGGGTTCCCCGACCACGCCGGCTTCCTGCAGTACATCGAGAATCACGACGAGACGCGGTACCGAGTCGAGTGCGGCGACGCGGCCGCGGCCGCGGCGGGCGCGGCGACGTTCGTCCTCCCCGGCGTGCCGATGATCTACGCCGGACAGGAGATCGGACAGCGCGGGCGCAGAGACGCGATCGCGTGGGACCACGCCCGCGGGCCGGTCCGCGAGCGCTACAGGCGGCTGCTCGACGTCCGCGAGGCGCACCCGGCGCTCGGGCCCGACGGCGACCTCGAACGGCTGGACTACCACGTCGCGAGCGGCGACCTCGACGAGCGGCCGATCGCCGCCAGCGGCGACGTGCATCCCGAGGACGTGGTCGCGTTCCGCCGCGGCGACGGCGACGAGTCGCTGGTGGTCGTCCTCAATTTCGCGCCGGAGCCGGCGAGCGTCGCGGTCGAGACGGCCCACGCCGACCGTGACCTCGTCACCGGCGACTCGTGCGTCGTCGTCGACGCCGAGGGACGAGAGCGCATCCGCGTCGACGCGGTCGCCGTCGTTCGCGAAGCGGTGTGACGAGGGGGCCGAGACCGAGAGCGCGACGGCCGGCGACGACCGCCGTCACCCTCGGACGCAACCCTTGAGTCGGTGGGGGCCACAGGGGGGCGTATGCGATTCGACCGCTCCGGCGGCGTGTTCTGTCACCTCACCTCGCTTCCGGGCGACCACGGCATCGGCGACCTCGGCGACGGGGCGAGCGAGTTCCTCTCGTTCCTCGGCGACGCCGACGTCCGCCACTGGCAGATCTGTCCGATCGGGCCGACGCTCTCCGGGGCCGGAGAGTCGCCGTACCAGTCGCCGTCGGCGTTCGCCGGCAACCCGCTTTTGATCGATCTATCCGGGCTCGTCGACGACGGCTGGCTCGACGCGGCGGACCTCGAACCGGTCCCGGAGTTCCCCGACGACCGGGTCGCGTACGACGCGGTCCGCGAGTACAAGCTGCCGCTGTTGCGGACGGCGTTCGAGCGGTTCGACGAGGCGGCCGGGGAGTCAGACCGCGCGGAGCTGGCGGCCTTTTGCGATCGGGAGCCGTGGCTCGACGACTACGCGCTGTTCCGCGCGATATCGGCGTCGCGCCCGGAGGACACGTGGACCGAGTGGCCCGAGGGCCTGCGGACCCGCGACCCGGACGCGCTGGCCGAGGCGCGCGAGCGCCACGCCGAGGAGGTTCGGTACCGCGAGTTCGTCCAGTGGACCTTCGACCGGCAGTGGCGCGAGGTTCGCGAGGTCGCCGACGACGAGGGCGTCTCGATCGTCGGCGACGTGCCGATCTACGTCGCGCTCGACTCAGCCGACGTGTGGGCGAACCCGGAGGCGTTCCGGCTCGACGAGGGCGGTCGCCCGACCGCGGTGGCCGGCGTCCCGCCGAACCCGGGCGACGACGGACAGCGCTGGGGGAACCCGGTGTACGACTGGGACCGACTGGCCGAGCGCGACTACGACTGGTGGATGGCGCGGTTCCGCCGGCTGTTCGAACTCGCCGACGTGGCGCGGCTCGACCACTTCCTCGGGTTCGTCTCCTACTGGGCCATCCCCGCCGACAGCGACGACCCGGCCGACGGCGAGTGGCGCGACGGCCCGGGCCGCGACCTGTTCGAGACGGTCGAGCGCGAGCTCGGGGAGGCCCCCTTCATCGCGGAGGACCTCGGCTTCGAGGAGCCGGCGATGGACGATCTGATGGCCGAGTTCGGCTTCCCCGGCATGCGCGTGCCGCAGTACGCGGACTGGTGTACCGAGGGGAACCAGTACCAGCCGATGCACTACCCCGAAGGAGTGGTCGGCTACACCTCGACGCACGACACGGACACGTGGGTCGGCTACTACGACGACCTCCCCGGACAACAGCGCGACTGCTTCCGGTACAACGTCGGCGCGGGCGGCGACCGCGCCGTCGAGTGGGAGATAATCGAGGAGGTGTGGCGCTCCGAGGCGGTGCTCGCGATGACGACCGTTCAAGACCTGCTCGGACTCGGGAGCGACGCCCGGTTCAACGAGCCCGGCACCCTAGACGGCAACTGGGAGTGGCGCGTGCCCCGCGGGGCGCTCGGCGACGAGATCGCAGACCGGCTGTGGGAGCTGGCCGGGAAGCACGTCCGGTGAGTCGATGGTCGGAGCGCTCGCGGGCGGCGCGACGAGCGCTTCCAGCGCTCCGCTCGTTCTCGACGGGCTATCCATCCCCGGCTCGCCGCTCGCTCACGTCCTCGTCGTCGTCGGGGCGACGGTCGCGATCTGGGTCGGAAGCGGGTGGTTAGAGGAGTCCGCCGAGACGCTCTCGGGCTACTACGGGCTCCCGGCGGTCGTGCAGGGGTCCGTCGTCGTCGCGATCGGATCCAGCTTCCCGGAACTCGTGAGCGTCCTCGTCACGGCCGCGGTCGGCGTGTTCGACATGGGCGTCGGCGCGCTCGTCGGGTCCGCCATCTTCAACATCCTCGTCATTCCGGCGCTTTCGGGGCTCGGAACCGACGAGCCGCTCGAAGCCAGCCGCGCCATCGTCTACAAGGAGGCGCAGTTCTACATGATCGCCGTCTCCGCGCTCGTCGTCACCTTCGCGCTCGCGGTCATCTACTATCCGGTCTCCACGGAGCCGATCGTCGGCGAACTCACGCGACCGCTCGCGGTCATCCCGCTTTCTTTGTACGGGCTCTACCTGTTCATTCAGTACCAGGACGTCGACGACGCCGCGATGGATCGGCTCCGATCCGGGGTCGACGTCCGCCGCGAGTGGGCGAAGCTCGCCGCCGGGTTGCTCGTCATCGTCGTCACGGTGGAGCGGCTCGTCGCGTCGGTCGAGTCGCTCTCGGCGACGTTCGGCGTCCCGGAGTTTCTCGCCGGCATCACGGTCGTGGCGGCCGCGACGAGCCTCCCCGACACGCTGGTGAGCGTCCGGACCGCCCGCGAGAACAGGGGCGCGACGAGCCTCGGGAACGTCCTCGGCTCGAACACGTTCGACCTGCTCGTCGCGATCCCCGTCGGCGTGTTGATCGTCGGCAGCGCGGAGATCAACTTCTCCACTGCAGTCCCGATGCTCGGCGTCCTCACCGTGGCGACCGTGCTCCTTTTCGCGCTGCTTCGGACCGACCTCAGGCTCACGACCGCCGAGTCGTACGCGCTCTTGGTCGCGTACCTGCTGTTCGTGGGATGGATCGTCACAGAGACCGTCGGACTGACCGGCGTTCTCCGAGGGGTCTGAGAGCCCGGTCAGCGGGTGCGACCGAGCAGGAAGTAGAGAACCAACCCGAGCAGGGGTGCGAGGAACGCGACGATCCCCCAGAGGAACGCGGGCTGATCGCTGCGCTTCTGCGCGTCGGAGTAGACCCAGACGACGATACCGAGCTGTACGAGCAGTACGAGGAGGCTGAACAGGAGCGCGACGACGCCGGCCGCACCCTGCAACAGTATCGGGGACATTGCGATCCGGCGGACGCGGCGAGCCATGAAGTGTTTTTGGGACTCTCGCCGGGCGGCGGAACGACTATCACCGCGGCGCGCGAGCACCGAGCGTGAGACGCAACGCGGCGGTCGCGACGGTTCTGGGAGGAGTCGCGGCCGGGATCGTCGGAGCGTACGTCACCGCCGCCGGCCCGCTCACGGGATGGCCGGACATCGTCGGCTATCCCGCGAACGCGGTGGTCGCGAAAGGGCTTCAGGTCGGCAGCGTCCTCGGGATCCTTTCGGGGCTCTACCTGCTCGCAGTCCGGCTGGTGTGGCGCTCGACGAACAAGCGCCGAGCGCACAACACGCGGAACCTGCTCCGCCTCGCGTTCGGGCTCGTCGGGATCGTGGCGACGCTCGCCGTGCTGACGGCCAACTGGCTCGGGCTGTTGTTCTCGCTCGGCGTCGTCGGCTTCGCCGTCACCTTCGCGCTCCAGCAGCCGCTCCTGTCGCTGATCGCGTGGGTGTACATCGCCGCCAAACAGCCGTACGGCGTCGGTGATCGGGTCCGGATCGGCGACGCGAACGGGGACGTGATCGAGGTCGACTTCCTCGTGACGACGCTGTGGGAGATCAGCGGCGATCTCGTCACGACGAACCAGCCGTCGGGTCGCGTGGTGACGGTGCCGAACAGCGTCGTGCTCTCCTCGAACGTCGTCAACTTCGGCGGGGGAGGGTCGCCGTACGTCTGGAACGAGATCGCCGTCCAGGTCTCCTTTGAAACCGACCTCGCGTTCGCCCGGTCGACGATGGTCGAGGAGGCGACGGACCTGCTCGGCGACGAGATGGCGGCCGGGATCGCGGCGTACCGCGAGTCGCTCGCAGAGACGCCTGTCGAACTGGAGGTACACGATGGACCCACGGTGAACGTGCGGCAGGCGGAGTCGTGGGTCGAACTCCGCCTCCGATACCTCACACACCCGCGTCGTGGACAGCGCGTCAAAAACGAATTGTACACGCGGATACTCGCGCGGTTCAACGAGGAACCGGACAGGGTGGGGTTCCCCGTGGGACGGAACCGCTGACCGAGGCCCGGCCGACCGATCGGCCGACGAGAACACGGCACGCCCTGCCGGCAGACCGGTGGGTGGAAGGGTGACCGAAGCGACTGATAGAGACTAGCAAACTATATATACATCCGACAAAATCGAATCCGGTCCGACAGCGAAGCGGACAGGTGAAGCGGATCCAGATTCCGTCGCGTTGTCCGTCTAGCTCGTAGATTCTGTTGCGAGCCTAAATAAAGCTGGCGACATATTTATATACTTTCGAGACTTACTGTTAGTTAACGAATCGGCGCGCCCGACACCAGTATTTCTGTCGGGAGTTCGATCGGAGAACCTATGACAGAAACACGCACACGCAGCTACAGCGGAGAGACGGAACGCGAGCGCACAGTTGACGACCGAACGATCGACCGAGAGACGTCGGACAGCGAAGCGACGCGGGCCGGCGAGCGAACGACCACCTGCCCCGAGTGCGGCGGGTCGCTCATCACCGACACGGAGCACGGGGAGACGGTCTGTGACGACTGCGGGCTCGTCGTCGAGCAGGACGGGATCGACCGCGGGCCGGAGTGGCGCGCGTTCGACTCCAGCGAGCGGGACAGCAAGTCGCGGGTCGGGGCCCCGACGACGAACATGATGCACGACAAGGGGCTCTCGACGAACATCGGCTGGCAGGACAAAGACGCCTACGGCCGGTCGCTCTCGAGCAGTCAGCGCGAGAAGATGCAGCGGCTCCGCACGTGGAACGAGCGCTTCCGCACGCGCGACTCGAAAGAGCGCAACCTCAAGCAGGCGCTCGGCGAGATCGACCGCATGGCCTCGGCGCTCGGGCTCCCCGACAACGTCCGTGAAACGGCCTCCGTCATCTACCGCCGCGCGCTGAGCGAGAACCTCCTGCCCGGGCGCTCGATCGAGGGGGTCGCGACCGCGTCGCTGTACGCCGCCGCCAGACAGGTCGGGAACCCCCGGAGCCTCGACGAGTTCACCGCGGTCTCCCGGGTGGACAAGATGGAACTCACCCGGACGTACCGATACGTGATCCGCGAACTCGGGCTACGCGTCCAGCCCGCGGACCCGGAGAGCTACGTCCCGCGGTTCGTCTCCAAACTCGGGCTCACGGAAGAGACACAACGTCTCGCACGAGACCTGCTCGACGCCGCGAAGAGCGCGGGGATCACGAGCGGGAAGTCGCCGGTCGGCCTCGCGGCGTCTGCCGTCTACGCCGCCGCGCTGCTCTCGAACGAGAAAGTCACCCAGAGCCAGGTGTCCGCGGTCGCCGACATCTCGGAGGTGACGATCCGGAACCGGTACAAGGAACTGCTCGAGACGAGCGAGGGGCTCACCGCTTGAATCAACGCCGCGTCGGTACCGCGTCGCGGCGTGACCGGCGTCCCCGCATCAGGCGACGCGTGCCGGCCGCGGACGCGATCCGCCACGCATGTTTTTAACCCGGTAGCGTGTACCACGGTCTATGGTGGACGCGTTCGTCAGACTCGTTTGTCCGGAATGTGGCAAAGAGTGGCAGGACAACCCTGCAGACCTGCAACAGCTCCGTTCGAACTTTAGCTGCCCCGGTTGTCACGCCACCCGCCGGCTGACGGAGTTCATGCGAACGGAACGCGATCTCGAAGCGGTCAAACAGTTCCAGTAACGGAGAGACGCGGCGCGGTCGGCAGCGAGCCGATCGGGTCGTCGAAGCGCGTCCGTGACGAAAACGCATACCGGGAACTGTATCGATCGATAACGTAGAACGGCCCGTTTGTGGCCGTACGGCCGTGATATTCGAGCTACCCATGATAACGTGACTCAAGATAATAATATAAACCTCCGGTAGCAAAGGACTGGTACTCATGAAGAAGCAGGAGCTCATCCATCTTCACGGCCTCCTCGCAGAAGTACGAAAACAGTGCGAATTCTGGAACGAGGACATCGACCTCGACGCCTACGAAGAACTCGGCGTGAAGCCGACATCGATACACAAATCGAAGACCGACCACAAAGCCGCTGTTTTTAAACTGACCGAAGGAATCACCGAGCCGATGGACGAATCCGAATCGGAGCCGCTGGCCCCGACCGCAGACTGACTCTTCACAGCCGACTGCAGTCGTTCGTCAACCGCCGAGTGACGACAGCGTCTCGTTGAGTGCGATCCGTCGCGTCACGCAGACAGCGCGAACGTCGCGAACGCTCGCTCACGTCGGGCCATCGTTGGCGGTCGAGCCGTCGTCAGGGGCCGAATCGTCGTCGATCACTTCCACGTCGAGCACCGCCAACGGAATGTTGCGGAGACGCTGGCCGATCTCCTTTCTGGCGACGCGACTCGCGTGTTCCGTGCGGTCGACGTTGAACACGTCCATTCGGAGTTCGAGTGCGACGAGCGCCTCGTCGGCCGCGACGAACGCTGGCGGAAGCTCTTCACCGCTCGGTGCGCGGCGAGTTCCCGTCTCGATCTCGACGTAGTTGAGGTCCGGATTCAGCATCTTTCCGGTCTTCGAGATCGCGATTCGGACCGCTTCATCGGGCGTCTCGACATCGTACACCGGAACGGCGGCCTCGACGACGACTCGACAGTCCATCACGAGTCAGCGTACCACACGAACCAGCATGAAACTTCGGCCGATACCGCGAGATCAGTCACCGCCAGCCCGGAGGTAATAGAAGACGTACGTCTGTGCGTAGCCGGCAAACTCACCGCCGAACCGGTCGCGTATCGCACGCGACGTCTCGGCGTAGCTCCCCCGCTCGCAGTCGGGATAGTACTCTTCGATAGTCGTCCGGATCCACGTGTCGAGTGGCACCGCCTGCAAGAACCCGAGCGAGAACAGCAGCACGCAGTCTGCGACTTTGTCTCCGACCCCGACGAACCGCGTCAGCGACTCGCGAGCCTCCTCGTACGGGAGATCTGCCGCCTCCCGCGGGTGGGCCTCACCGGAAGCGACCATCTCCGCCGTTCGCTGGACGTAGGGGGCCCGATAGCCGAGCGAGAGATCGCGCAGTTCGTCTTCCGTCCGCGAAGCGAGCTGGTCCGGCGTCGGAAACGCGTGGAACTCCTCGCCGTCGAGCGTGACGACATCGCCGTACGTCGTGCGGAGCCGACGCTGCATTCCGTGGATGCGCGCGACTCGCATCTGTGCCGAACAGATGAACGAGACGAGACACGGGAACGCCGGATCGCGCGTGAGACGCATTCCCTCGTAGGCGTCGTACGCCCGATCGAGGAGCGGAAGGTCCGGCGTCGACTCGCGGATCGCGTCGAGGTCGTCGTCGAGGCGGAACAGGTGATACAAGAACGGAACGGCGTCGATAGACGATTCCCACTGAAGCGTTCCATCGTGAACGCCACCGGTCTGTCTGACCCGCAGCGGCACCCGCTCGTCGACGACACCGGGTATCGGATCGACGACCGTTTCGTACCACTCGTCTCCGCCGTAGGCGTGGAGTTCGTCGTACGTGCCGCCGTCGGCGCGGTTCCAGAGGTAGCTCTGACCGCTCTCGACCGTGGCCTGCAGGTCGAACGGTCCGCCAAGATCGGCGATGTCGATCGCGCCTCGTTCCATACCACGTCTCCTCGCGACGTGGTCGTATCGGGGTTTCGGTAGCGGGGAACCGCACGACAGCCGGTCGACCGAAGAGGGGTTTTTGTCCGAGCGGAACGTGACGTACGATATGCCGACGTATCGCCGGACGACCCGAATCCCCGCCCCCATCGACGAGGTGTGGGCGTTTCACTCGACGATCGACGGACTCCGAGAGCTCACTCCCGACTGGATGAACCTCGCTATCGACGGGGTCGAAGGCCCCGAGGGAAACGCCGACCCAGAGTTGCTCGTCGAAGGCTCCCGAATACGAATGTCGATCCGTCCCTTCGGAGTCGGTCCGCGCCAGCGGTGGACATCACGGATCGTCGAACGAACGCCCGACGGAGACGAGCCCGTCGGAAAACGCGCGCAGTTCGTCGACGAGATGGAGGGAGGCCCCTTTCGGACGTGGGAACACACCCACGCCTTCTACGCAGACGGCGACCAGACGCTGCTCGTCGACACGGTCGACTACCGCCTGCCGCTCGGTCCCCTCGGAGACGCCGCCGGGCCCTTCGCGAAGGTCGGGTTCGAGGGCATGTTTCGAGACAGACACCGCCGTACTGTCGATCGGTTCGAGACGGCGACTACCGCAGACAGAGATTCTAACGTCAGGTAGGCTCGACGGCAGTCGGAGCCTCAAACGAGATGTCGAACACCGCACCGTCGTCGTTGGTGACATCGACTTCCCAACCGTGGGCGTCGGCGATCCGAGAGACGATCGCGAGCCCGATACCGGAACTGTCTGCAGTCGAGACCCCCGAATCGAAAAGCGAGTCACTCACGTCCGGTGACACCCCGGGACCGTCGTCGGCGATATACATCCCGACACCGTCGGCACCGTCTCGGGGACCGATCTCGATATCGACCCGTGGACCGCCGTGTTCGACGGCATTGCGGAACAGGTTCTCGAACAGCTGACGGAGCCGAAGGGGGTCAGCCTGCACAGTGCCGATTTCGTCCGCGAGCGTCAGCGTCGCGTGCGGTGCGCGGATCGATGTCCACGCGTCTTCAGCGACTTGACAGACGGGCGTCGGCTCCGTTTCCCCGATCGTCTCACCGCGTTTGGCCAGCATGAGCAAGTTGTCCAGAAGCGTCTCCATCCGCGTGATCGCACGGTCCATCGGAGCGTGTTTCGACGGAGAGATCTCATCATCGATCATGTCCACGTACCCAGAAAGCACGTTGAGGGGATTTCTGAGGTCGTGAGAGACGACGGAGCTGAACTGTTCGAGCTGTTCGGTCCGTCGCCGTATCTCCAGTCTCCGATCGTTTCGCGCGATCGTATGGGCGATCAGGTCAGCGAACGTCCGGTACAGGTCGACCTCCTCTTCGATCCAAGTGCGCCACGCGTCCGTCTCTACGGAGAGAACGCCGATCAGCTCCCAGTCCGCCACGAGCGGAACGTGAACGGTCGCGGGCGGCTCGCCCGCAGTCTCGTTCTCTACTCTCTCGGAGTCGTCTATCCGGCGCTCGGCAGTCGACTGAGCAGACGAATGGACGACGTTTTCGAAGGTGGTAAGCCGGTCTGGCTGCGGGAATTCGTCGAGCGAACAACTCGCGGTATCGCATCCATCGGGACACCAGACGTACCGCGGATCGAAGGTCTCACCGTCACGGAGGTAACAGACGATGCGGTCGGCTTCGGCGTGTTCGCCGACGTTCGCCATCGTCCAAGTTATCTTCGTGTCGACCTCGTCCGTTCGCGTACTCATGAGCGTCGACCCAGCGTCCAACAACACTTCACGGAGTCGGTCCGCATCGTCCACGCTAAACCGTATCCGGCCCGGCGAGACCCGCTCTGCGAGCCGTTGGGTGAGCACGTCAGTGTCAGCCTCGTCGGCGGCTTCGGCGTCAAGTTCCGCCTCGGTGACGACATCGGACGGACCGGCCCGGAGAGCCGACCGAAACCCGTCGGCGGTCGTCTCCTCGAGAACGACGATAACCGGAACTCCCTCGGGGGTCGCAGAGAGGTTCTCCGCGACCGCGTCATCTGCCACTGCACGACCGGTAGCGACGATCCCACACACGTCTGTCAGTGGCAACGGGTCGGTATCGTCCGCGCGTGCTCCGACCACCTCGGCCGCTCCAACGGCTCGGAGGTCCGGAACACGCGATCCACCCCACGCGGACTCGATCGCGCGTGCTACGCGATCGCGCACGCCCGGGTCGTCACCGACGAACGTGACGACAGAGCGCCTGTGCATGCGATATCATCTATTCTGATCCATTTGAACCTTGAGCCGAAAATATCGACTCCGAGAACGCGAATCCGCTGTGTCCCCGAAGACAGCGATACCCTGTCGGAACACTCCGATCGAAACGGACCGGCGATACTTAACCCGGTACCGACAAACCAAGAGGCATGTGCGCAGACACGTTCGGTGTCGGGATCCACCTCACCGAGGCCGAGCTCCAGTTCGTCGTTCACGTTCCCTCGGAGATCGACTCGGGATGGACCGATCCAGAGTCGTTCCAAACGCTCGTCGCCGACGCCGTCTGGGAGCGACTCGATCAAGAATCGACGCTCCACACCATCGCCGAACGCTTCGAGCCCGGAGAGACCATCTCGCTCGGGACGGTCACGCTCGATCCAGACGGAACGGTCGTCGACCATCACCTCGACCCCCCCGAGACGAACGACTCACCGCGGTAGCAGACCGCAGTCAAACATCTCACTGCAGGTACGACGCCCGTAAAACCGCGACGCTACATGTAGGCTGATAGCTCTCCGTATAAAATGCAAAAAGCCCAGCGACGTGGTGTCGCTGGGCGTGGGTGGGAGTGTGCTCCCGTATGAGTGGGTAGGCGGCGAACCGCGGTTCCCAGAGGATCGCTCACTCCAGTACTTCCCGGTACGCTGGTGGGCTTAACTTCCGTGTTCGGAATGGGTACGGGTGTGGCCCCACCGCTCTGGCCGCCTTCATGCCGACTCTCGGACTCGAACCGAGACTCTCTATCACAGAGAGATCCCTGTGTCGGTTGGTTCCGATCTCGCGATCGGCCGACCGTGTGTACGTGCGATCCAGTTACCGCCTGAACTCATGCGAGTGTGGTGTCAGTGCCGTATGATTGTGGCTTC
>NZ_JANHDO010000002.1 GCF_024494575.1 Halorubrum salinum | reverse complement strand
CGAGAAACACCTCGAGCGCCAAGCTCCGGCTCGCCGTCGAAGAGGGAGAAGTCAATGAGACGGTCGAGAGCGTCCGCGCCATCGCCGACGAGAAGGATCTACACCTCATCGAGTCGCTGACGGGGGGTGAGGCGTGAGACTCGCGATCGTCGGCGCGGGCGTCGTCGGCCGATCCGTCGCCGATCTCGCTCCCGACCGAGGTCACGAGGTCGTCGCGATGGGCGACTCGACGAGCGCGGTCGTCGCCGACGGCCCGGGCGAGTCGGTCGACGTCGACGCCGCGCTCTCGCGCAAGGCCGAGCGGGGAATCGTCGGCGACGGAGACCCGGCGGACGTGCTCGCGGCGGAGTACGACGCGTTGGTGGAGGCGACGCCGACGACGCTCGGCGACGCCGAACCCGGGTTCTCG
Source organism: Halorubrum salinum (assembly GCF_024494575.1). GTDB lineage: Archaea > Halobacteriota > Halobacteria > Halobacteriales > Haloferacaceae > Halorubrum > Halorubrum salinum. Next base: position 595,555 of record NZ_JANHDO010000002.1, on the reverse strand, counting down.
CACGTCACCGCGGCGCTGGAGCGGGACCGCCACGTCGTGCTCGCGAACAAGGGGCCGGTCGCGGAGCGGTTCGGCGACCTCCGAGCGGCCGAAGCCGACAGCGCGGGCGAGGTGCGCTTCGAGGCCACCGTCGGCGGCGCGATGCCGGTCCTCTCGACGATCGAGGACCACGGAGCCGCCCACGTCGCCGCCGTCCGTGGCGTCCTCAACGGGACCGCGAACTTCGTCCTCTCGCGCATGGCCGCGGAGGGACTCGACTACGAGCACGTGCTGGCGGAGGCACAGGACCTGGGCGTCGCCGAGGCGGACCCCGCCTTCGACGTGGACGGCACCGACGCGGCGCTCAAGTGCGTCATCCTCGCGAACGTGCTCTCGTTCGGCGCGGCCGACGACCCCGCCGACGCCCGCGAGTTCACCCTCGACGACGCCGACGTCGCAGGGATTCGGAACGTCGCCGGGAGCGCGCTGGACCTCGCCGGCGAAGACGGGCTGACGGTCCGGCTGATCGGCGAGGTCGCCGGCGGCTCGGTCCGCGTCGCGCCGCGGTTGGTGAAGCGCAACTCGCCGCTCGCGGTGTCCGGAACGACGAACGCCGCACAGATCGAGACGGCCTCGGCGGGAACGCTCACCGTCTCCGGGCGCGGGGCCGGCGGAGAGGAGACCGCGAGCGCGGTTCTGATGGACCTCAACCGGCTCAGCTAACGCGGCGACGCCGGCAGCCGCCTGACGACGCGCGGCCGGCGTCGGCCCCGAAGCCGATCAGTCGACCCGCCCGACGGTGACGTCGAACGGGACGCGCTCGACGCGTTCGTACTCGCGGGCGCGCATCGCGTCCACGACCGCGCGGCCCATCTCCCGCCAGCGCCCGCGGAGGTCGTCGTAGGCGTGCTCCGAGGTCGCCGCCACCAGCTCGTCGCGGTGGTCGGCCAGCCCCGCACCGGAGGCTTTTCTCGCCGCCGAGGTCAACGCCGCGTCCGCGTACGGCGGCTCGGTCCGCTTCTCGTGGACGTATCGCCGGGTTCGAACGTCGCGAAGCCCCGCCGCCGCGAACGCGTCGCGGACGCGATCGCCGAGCGCCACGTCGGTCCCGACGCCGTCGACGTACGCCTCCCGCGCCTCGCGCTCCAAGCGCTCTTCGGCCGGGACGGTCGAGGCGACGGTCACGTCCGCGTTGTCCGGTTCGATCGCGGCCACGAGATCGGACGAGACCCGCGTGAACTCCCGGACCGCCGCCGCCGGATCGGGGAGGTTGATCAGGAGCGCCTGACAGACGGCGAGGTCCACGGCGTCGTCGGAGATCGGGAGCCGCGTGGCGTCGCCGGCGAGGTAGGTTTGGGTTCCGTCGGTCGTCTCGCAGTCGGCCGGCTCGCTCTCGACCGTCGCGCGATCGATCGTCTCGCCCTCGACCGCCCCGCTCTCGGCCGCTCCGCGGGCGACCGCGAGGAGGTCGCGGTCGGCGTCGACCCCGATCACGGTCGCGTCCGACGGCGCTTCCGCGGCGAGCACGCGCGTCAGCTCACCGGTGCCGCAGCCGACGTCGAGGACGCGCCGACGGGTCGGCAACTCGAGGTCCGCGAGCGCCTCGCGGCCGTCGTCCCACATCCCGCGGCGGGTGTGTTCGAGGTACTCTGCGGAGAAGCGTCGCACGGGACCGGGTTCGGCCTGAGAGCGAATAAGCGTGCGGGAACGCGGCGCGGTGGGGTGCGGGAACACGGCGCGGTGAGGGCGGGACGCGGCGCGGTGAGGTGCGCTCAGGCGGAACACCGGGAGCCACCGCGCCTCAGTCGGTGTCGTTCGCCGTGCGGCCGTCGGCGTCGTCGCCGACTCCGGCGAGGTCGGCGAGCATGGCGGCGGTGACGCCGGCGCAGTACCCGACGAACGCCCCGCTCACGCCGACGAGCGCGAACGAGACCGTGACGCCTCCGAGCGGCGAGTCGGCCGCACCCACGCCCGGGACGCCGAGGACGGTTCCGACGAGGACGAGCGCGGCGAACACGACCGCGGGAACTACCCCCACGGCGAGACAGGCCGGGCCGCCACAGCGCGCGTAGGCACCGGCGGCCGCGATCGGGGCGGGCGCGTAGAACACGAGCAGGGGGACGAGCCGGTCGGCCAGCGCGGCCGCCCCCTGCAGATCCGCGAGGTCGGCGATAACGGCGCTCGCGAGCGCGATCGCCACGACGACGGCGAACCCGGCGACCATCGCGACGGCCAGCCGCCGTCGTCGTCCGAGGAGGAGCGCCTCCGTGGTGGTCATACCCACGGTATCGTCACGCAATATATATAAAACCGCGTCGGACGCGGGGCTGTCGACCCGCTCGGCTCACTCCGCCCGCAGTTCGCGGACGCGGTCGATGTTCCACGCGAAGCTCTTCCCGTCCTCCGTCGGGGTCTCGAGCGCGAGCGGCACGTCGAGGAGATCCGGGTGGTTGAGGAACCGCTCCATGCCGTCCTCGCCGATCTCGCCTTCACCGATGTGTGCGTGCTCGTCCTTGTTGGTGCCGCAGGCGTGTTTCGAGTCGTTGAGGTGGACGTACCGGAGGTGGTCGAGACCGACCACGTCGTCGAACTCCGCTATCGTCCGATCGACCGCCTCGGGCGTCGAGAGGTCGTAGCCCGCGGCGAAGACGTGGGCGGTGTCGAGACAGACGTCGATGTCGGTCTCGGTGCGGTCGATGACGCCGGCGAGGTGCTCGAACTCGCCGCCGAGTTTCGTCCCCGCGCCCGCGTCGCTCTCGATCAGGATCGTGACGCCGTCGGGCACGTCGATCTCGTCTATCACCGACGCCGCGTTGTCGAGGCCGCCGTCGACGCCCGCGCCGGTGTGTGCGCCCAGGTGGACGTTGACGTAGGGGATATCGAGCGCCTCTGCCGCGTCGACCTCCGCCTGCATCGAGTCGAGCGACTTCTCCCGAAGCCCGTCTTTGGGCGTACAGAGGTTCACGAGGTAGGAGGTGTGGATGACCCACGGCCCCGCAAGCTCGCGTTCGGTCCCCTCGCGGAACCGTTCGGCCTCCTCGTCGCCGATGTTCGGATCCTGCCACACCTGCGGCGAGTGGGTGAATATCTGTCCGCAGTTGCCGCCGACTTCGAGCTGGTTCTCCACGGCGTTGTCCACGCCGCCCGCGATGGAGACGTGCGCGCCGACCTTGAGACTCATACGGATCCCACGCTGCCGTGGGAAAAAGCCCCTTCGGAACGTGGGTTGTCGAGCCGACCAGTCGTCTACCCGTCGCTCCCGGGACGCGTCCGAACCCACGCCGGGTCGCGGTACTTCGTCTCGGCGAGCTCCGCGGCCCGTTCCAGTTCCGCTTCCGTCCACGAGCCGTCGCGGTCGACGTCGGGAGTCACCGTCGTCTCGTCTGTCCCCGCTACTGCGCGGTTACCGGCCGCCTCGTCGATCCCGGCACTTACCCACGCGGCGAGCGCGTCCGCGACCGCGGCCACGGCATCGTCGCGGTCGGCGTCGGTGAGTTCGTCCATGCCGACGACGCGGTCACGGAACGCCGCGGGCGTCACGGGCGGGTCCGCGAACGTTCCGAGGTGGCGCTCGGCGTCGACCGAGAACGTGAGCGAGCCGTGCTGGATCACGGCGTCGCGCTTCCGGTACTGCGCGTTGCCGGCGATCTTTCGCCGCGCCGGGGCGTCGGCCTCGTGTGCGCCGGCCTCGGATGCGCCGGGAGCGGCCGCGACCACGTCGTGTGCGGGGTGGAGTTCCCGGAGGTAACACGCGGGGTGATACAGCTCCGGCGTCGCCTCGTCGACGTAGTCGGCGTCGATCCCGAGCCGGTCGAACGCGTCGAAGATCGGCTCACAGAGCAGGTGATAACAGTCGAGCAGCTCGCCCGGAACCCGACTCGCCGGGACCGCGATCGAGTAGGCGATATCGCCGCGTGCGTCGTGGTAGATCCCGCCGCCGCCGGTCTGCCGTCTGGTCACCTCGATCCCCTCCCGGTCACAGAACGCCCAGTCGACCGTCTCCGGGTCCTGCCGGTAGCCGAGGGTGAGACAGCTCTGCTCCCAGCGGTACGTGCGGACCGTGGCGGGCCCGCCGGCGGCGGCCGTCTCGGCCGCGACCTCGTCGAGCGCCATCTGCATCGGCCCCGGTCGTGCCTCCTCGGCTATCAGCCGCCAGTCGACGGCCGGTGCGGTCATATCAACACCGAACCCGCCGGCTCCGATAGCCGTTTCGTTCGCCGCGTGCCGCCCGAGGCGGGGAGCGGCCCGTCCGCATCTCACCTGTACGCGTCGAACTCCTCGCCGAAGACGAGGAAGTAGCCGGTCCCGACGACGCCGATCGCGGCCGCGATGGTGAACGCGACCTCGGGACTCACGAACTCCCAGAGGAAGCCGCCGAGCGCGGCGCTCGGGATGACGACCGTGTTCCGCAGGAGGTAGTAGGTCCCGGTGACGCGCCCGCCGGCACCGCGCTCTGCGGGCCCGACGATCAGCGCTTTGTGGGAGGGGAGCCCCGCGAAGCGGAGTCCGGAGAACGCGAACACGAGGACCATCGCCCACGGGAGCGGCAAAAGCGGCGTGAGCACCTCCGGTCCGCCGATGAGCACGAGCGGAAAGAGCGCGTACACGGCGAACCCCAGCGCGACGATCGGTTTGAGACCCACGCGCTCTGCGGCCTTCGCCGCCGGGACCATAGAGAGGAGCGCGACCAGCATCTCGACGCCGAGCAGGTAGCCGAAGAAGGCCGCAGGCGAGAGGTCGACGGCGCGGGAGACGCCACCCAGCGCGACCGTGGCCTCGAATCCGACCTCGTAGAACTGCGTGACGACCAGGACGAAGAAGACGTAGACCATCCCGTTCGCGAACCTGACGAGCGTATCGCCAACCAAGAGCGGTCGGAGCGGCTCAGGCATCTCGCGGAGGTCCCGCCTGATCTGCGTTATCCCCGCGAAAGAACTCCCGATCGAGTCTCCGTCCGCGTCGTAGAGGACGTGCTGTGCGACCGTCCCGACGACGCCGAAGACGACCGCCACGGCGAGGACGTACCGGAAGCTCACGGTGAACTCCGGGTGGAGACCGATGAGGACGGCCGCGAGCACCGGACCGACGAGGAAGGCCGTCCGCCGGAACGTCTCGGTGCTGGCGAAGCCGGCGGCCAGCCGCGAGGGGTCGGTCGCCTGCTTGACGACGGCGAACGTCGCCCCCAGCCCGAACGACTTCCAGCCCTGTGCGAACAGGAGCCCGACGAAGATCCAGACCCACGGTTCGACGGTGACGCCGGCGACCGTCACCGACCCGAGAGCCGGGGCAACGAACCAGACGGCGAACCCGAGCGTCGAAACCAGCCCGAACAGCGTGAGCGCGTACCGCGATCCGACGCGATCCGAGATCGCGCCGCCGGGGTACGGGAACACCGCCGAGATGACGTTGCCGACGGTCCCGAAGAGCCCGACGACGAACCCCGACGCGCCCAGCGCGACGATGTACTCGGGGAGAAATCGGTTCGTCATCTGAAACCCGAGGCTGAACGCGAACATCGCGAGCGACAGCACCAACACGTCTCGTTCGAGCGCGAAGAACCGCCGGAACGCGGCTAACGCTCCCGACTCGTCTCGCCCGTCAGCGGATCGGTTTCGTCCCATGGTCTGAGCCGAGCGCACGGACCTACGCTGCCGTCGCGTACGTCGTGCGGGATATTGAACTTCCGGGGCGGAGACGGACCCCCCGTGGGTCGATCCCGCGGCGGTTCACGCCAGACCCAGAATCTCCCGCGGGTTCTCGTAGACGACCCGGCGGACGTCCTCGCGGTCGACGCCGAGGCGGAGCAGGTCGAGCATCGTCCGCTTCATCACGAACGGGTCGTTGTCCATCGCGCCGATGAGGTCCGTGTCGACCACGATCCTGTCGCTACCGTGCGCGTCGATCGCCGCGGCGATATCGCGGGCGTCGATACCGCGGAGCCACGGCGCGCTCACGCTGTACGCGAGATAGCAGTCCGTGTTCTCCAACACGAAGTCACGAACGCTCCGACCGGCGTGGTCGATCACGAGCTGCTCGTCGGGCAGCCCGACTTCGTCGGCGAGCGCGAGGTCGATTTCGACGGCCTCCGTCTTCGGATCGTCCGAGTGTAACACCGGGTCCGTGAAATTGCGATTCCCCTCCTCGTAGCTCTGGACGTGTCTCGGGTCGACGTCACCCTTGCTCGACCCCGGGGTGTGGACGAGCACCGGGAGACCCGTGTCGCGTGCGACGCGGAACTGCTCGCGGACGACCTCTTTCTGACCGTCCAGCGGCCACGACACGGTGTGTTGTGTCGACTCGATTCCCGTTTCGCCGATGGCGATCACCCGGTCGTCCTCGCAGTACTCGGGGAGCACGGAGACGAGCTCCTCGGCGTTCTCGACCCGAGACCACGTGTGAATCCCGACGGCGACGTACTGGTCATAGAAGTGTCGGTGATCGAACGCGGCCGCACGCCGAAGTGCGTCGTCCCACAGAAACCGAACGTCGTCGGCGCTCACCGGGCGGTACGGTGCCCAGTAGTACCCCGCCGCTATCGCGACCGCCGCCTGCCCGCCGCTCAGATCGAATTTCTCTCGGTCGTTCCACGTCAGCGACTGGGTGTGCTGGTGAACGTCCACCCACGGTATGTCGACCGGATCCGGCGCAGCTCCCGCTTCCGGCGGGTCACCTATCGGCCGTTTCGACGGTCCGCTCATCGGTACCGCCGCTCGGGACGCTCAGGGCATCCGAGACGGTCCCGCCTCCGGTCTCGTGTCGATGGTGCGCCGTTCTCGCTTCGATCGGAATGTTCTGTCATGCGTTAACATGACTGTCTCGCCCAACGAGTTATAACGTTACTGAAGCGGCGTCGTAGTCAGGTATACCAGGCAAAGGTTCGTGACTACGATCGACCGTCCCGGAGACCTTGCTTTTGATATTGCGGTATATGATTTATATTCACCTCGTCGAACGCGCGTGCCTTTTAGGATTCGCCGGAGTACGGGTCCGTATGGTTCGAAACGTCGCCGGCGAGATGGCGGACCTCGACGCCGAGGACTTCTATCTCCTCTCGGGCGTCGAGCAGGGGATGCGGTTTTCGGAGTGGGTTCGCCGCGACAAGCTCCCCGAGTACGCCAGCCTGACGCGTGAGGAGGTCGACTACCGGATCGATCGGTGTCTCGACCGCGAGCTGATCCAGCGGAAGACGATCCAGTACGAGGGGTATCAGCTCACCTTCGAGGGGTACGACGCGCTCGCGCTCCGGACGTTCGCCGAGCGCGAGACGATAGACGGCGTGGGGTCGCCGCTCGGGCTCGGCAAAGAGGGCGACGTGTACGAGGTCCAGTCGTTCAAGCCGCTCGCGCTGAAGTACCACCGGGAGGGCTACACCAACTTCCGAGAGGTGAACCGCGAACGGGAGTACACGGCAGACCGCGACCACGTCTCGTGGCTGTACACCGCGCGAAAGGCGGCCGAGCGCGAGTACGAGGCGATGGAGGCGCTGTACCCCGAGGTGTCGGTACCGCGACCGGTCGATCAGAACCGCCACGCCATCGTGATGGACAAATTCGAGGGGGTCGAACTCGCCCGCGCGACGCTCGATCCCGAACAGGCCGTGGGGGTCTTGGATCTGGTGCTCCGTGAACTACAGACCGCCTACGACCTCGGATGGGTCCACGCGGACGCGTCCGAACACAACGTCGCGGTCGCCGAAAGCGGCGTGACGATCTTCGACTGGCCGCAGGCCGTGAGCGTCGATCACGAGAACGCGCGCGAGTTCCTCGAACGCGACGTGGCGAACCTCTGCCGATACTTCGGGCGGAAGTATCCCCACGAGGTCCCAGACGTCGATACCGGCGAGATCGCCGACGCCATCGCCGACGATTCGTTCGAGAGCGTCCGAACACCAAATCCATAAATCACATATCGCAATATGAAATTGAGCGGCACGGGGATAGATGAACCGCGTGCACCGGCGTTGGTGCCGCCGACTCAGATCTCTCCGGTGAAGATCCGCACTTCGCCCTCGGTTGTGAGGCCGACGTCGATGGTCGCTTCGAGTTCGTTCTGGTTCGTGCACCCGTCGAGCGCGCCGTAGAGGTGCGTGTAAAGCTCCGGTCGGCAGTACGCGATCTTGATGCCGGCCTCGTCTCCGTGTGCGTACACGCTGGCGACCAAGTCGTCGAAGCTCGTCCCCGGGGAGACGGAGAACTGGACCGGAGACCGGATCGTCCGAACGAGTTCGAGCGTTCGGCGCGCCTTCTCGACGTTCTGTTCTGCCGCCCGTTCGATGGCGCTGATGTTCGAGTCGGTCGTCCCGAGTCGATCCGCCACTTCCTGTTGGGTGTGTCCGCGTTCTCGGAGTTCGAGCACCTCGACCTGCCGTTCGGTCAGTGTCGTCGAGTCAGCAGCGACCATGTGAGTCAAACAGATGTGTTTGAGATAAGCTTTTCTCCGAAACGCATGTCTTCCCGATATGGTGACTGACCGGCGCTCGTCGAGGCGGGAGTTCCTCGTGACCGCCGGGACGGGCCTCATAGCCGGGAGCGCCGGCTGTACGGGTGGACGGGACCGCGACGGCGGCCGGTCGGCGACGGTCGCTATCCTCGCGGCCGGTAGCCTCCAGAACGCGATCGCGAACGGGCTCAAACCCGCCGTGGACGTTCCGGTCGAAGTCGAGGCGCACGGTTCGGCGACGGTCGCCCGGATGATCGCCGAGGGACAGCGTGACCCGGACATCGTCTCGGTCGCCGACGTGGCGCTTTTCGAACGTCCGCTGTCGCCGCCGTGGTATTCCGTGTTCGCGAGCAACTCGATCGTCGTCGCGTACAACCCGGACACGGTCGGCGGGGAGCGCGTGGCGGAGGCCGGAACCGAGCGGTGGTACGAGCCGATGGCCGAGGGGAGCGTACGGATCGGCCGAACCGACCCCGATCAAGACCCGCTCGGGTATCGGACGCTCTTCGCGCTCGAACTCGCCTCGCGGTACTACGACGACGCCTCGGACCTCGGCGCGCAGATCCTCCGACGAGACCAGACCTATCCCGAGACGTCGCTGATCAGTCAGTTCGAGACCGGGTCGATCGACGCGGCGTTCGCCTACCGGAGCATGGCCGTAGAGCGCGGCTACGAGTACGTCGAGTTACCGGCGCAGATCGACTTGAGTGACCCGCGGTACGCCGAGGAATGGTACTCGAAACCGTCGTACACGCTCCCGAGCGGTCAGGAAGTCCGAGGCGGGCTCATCAGTTACGGGTCGACTGTCCGACACGTGAGCGACGCGGCAGTGGCGGTGTTCGACGCCCACACGACCGGGACGTACCTCGAAGACCACGGGTTCCTCCTGCGCGAGCAGTTTCCCGCTTACACGGGCGAGGTACCTCGGCGCGTCACCCGGACGGCGGACCGATCCGACGAGAATCGATCCCGGCTCGATCGCGACGGAGAATCGCTATCGGCTGCGGTCTCGGACATCACCGTTCTGATTTGAATGACGGCAGAAACACACTCGGACAGATCGGAACGGAACGCGTTCGGACTCGACTGGCTCGACGTGTCGCTTCTCGGCGGCGGCGTGTTGCTCCTGTACTACGTCGTGCCGTTGGTGTCGCTGTTCCTCTCGGTGCCGGTCGGAGACGTCCTCTCCCGGATGAGCGATCCGACCGTCGTGGACTCGGCGACCACGTCGCTGCTTTCTGCCTCGGTCAGCACGGTTCTCGCCGCACTGTTCGGCCTGCCGCTCGCGTACTGGCTCGCGCGCACCGACGGACCGGTGGCGAAGGTCGCCCTCGCGGTCGCGGTCCTTCCGCTGGTGCTCCCACCGACGGTCGGCGGGATCGTGTTGCTCACCGTGTTCGGTCCGGGGTCGCCGCTCGGCGAGGTCGCGGCCGCCGCCGGGCTCCCGCTCACGCGGTCGCTCGCCGGGGTGGTGCTCGCCCAGACGTTCGTCGCGTCACCGTTCGTGGTGGTGACGGCGAAGGCGGCCTTCGAGAGCGTGGACCGAACGCTCGAACACGCCTCGCGGTCGCTCGGGAAGAGCCGACTGACGACCGCCCGCAACGTGACGCTACCGCTCGCCGGACCGGGGATTCTCGCCGGAGTGACGCTTGCGTTCGCGCGGGCGATAGGCGAGTTCGGCGCGACGATGATGATGGCGTATTACCCCCGGACGATGCCGGTCCAGATCTGGGTGTCGTTCGTCGAACTCGGACTGGACAACGCCTATCCGGTGGCGATACTGCTGGTACTGATCGCCGCGACGACGCTCGTGTGCCTCAACACCGTCGCCTCGAACCCATGGGACTGACGCTCGAACTCTCGCGGGTGCACAAAGCCTACGACCAGTTCGACTTCGGCCCGCTGGACCTGCGGGTCGACGACGAGGTGCTCGCCGTCCTCGGCCCGTCCGGAAGCGGAAAGACGACGCTGCTCTCGGCGATCGCCGGGATCACGGCCCCGGACGCCGGATCGATCCGGCTCGGCGGACGAGAGCTGGTCGGGCTGCCGCTCGAAGACCGGCGCGTGGGGATGGTCTTTCAGGAGGGCGCGCTCTTCCCGCACATGACCGCCCGCGAGAACATCGAGTACGCGGCTACGGAAGGCGGCCGCGCGGGGGAGCTCGCGACGCTCCTCGAAGTGGACGACGTGCTCGATCGAACCCCGTCGACGCTCTCAGGGGGCGAACGTCAGCGGGTCGCCCTCGCGCGGACGCTCGCGACCGAGCCGGACGTGCTGCTCCTCGACGAGCCGTTGTCGAGTCTCGACGCCCCGATCCGGACCCGGCTTCGGGACGAACTGCACGGGCTGTTCGACTCGCTCGATATCCCCGTCTTGTACGTCACACACGATCAGCGGACGGCAACGGCGCTCGGGGACCGGATCGCCATCGTTCGAGACGGTGACCTCGAACAGGTCGGAACGCCGTCGGCGGTGCTCACCCGCCCGAACAGTCGGTTCGTCGCCGCCTTCACCGGAAACGAGAACCTCCTCGAAGGGACGGTGGCCGAGGAAACGCCGGACGGAGCGCGGGTTCGCGTCGGCGACTGCGACTTCCGGACGGCCGCGTCGGCCCCCGCCGCGTCGACCGTGACGGTCTGTCTCCACCCGTCGCGGATAGCGGTCGAACCGCCGAACGACGCGACCGGTGACCGCGCGGCGAACGCCGTTTCCGGGACGGTGTGTCGGTGGCTGAACGAGGGGAGCGCGTACCGGCTCGACGTCGACGTCGGGACGGCACAGCCGCTCGCCGTGAACGTGCGCCCGACGACGTTCGAACGCCTGTCGCTGGAGACCGGCGCGGAGGTCCGGGTGCTGGTCCCGCGGGAGTCGATCCACCTGATCCCAGACGGCGCTTGACGGCCCCGAACTGACGCGCGAGGCTGTCTCCCTTACTGTAACCGTCGGGCGCGTCGGCGGGTAGCAGCGGCTCGGCGTGCGAAGCCGGCGGACCGTAAGCGATTACGCTGGCGCGCGCCTGTCGCCGGAATATGGAGACGGAATCCGATGCGCGGCGGAACGAGACGGGGGCGAATGAGACGGGAGCGAACGAGATGGGAGGCGAGCGACGCGGACGCGACGTGGTGGTCGTCGGTGGCGGCGTCGCGGGGCTCTCCGCGGCCGTGTTCACGGCGCGACACGGGCTGGACACGCTCGTCGTCGACGCCGGCGGCTCGGTCCTCAGGCGAAACGCCAGACTGGAGAACTTTCCGGGGTTCCCCGTGGGCGTCGACGCTCGGCGGCTGCTCGACCTCCTCGGCGAGCAGGCCGACGCGGCCGGAGCCGACCGGATCGAGGGGCGAGTCACGCGGGTCGAACGACTCGACGCGTCGGCCGCGGACGACGCGCCGCCCGAGGGCGGCGACGGTGACGCGCGCCGCTTCGGCGTCGAGACCGAGTCTGGCGACCGGTTCGCGGCGAGCAACGTCGTGGCCGCGAGCAAGAACGAGGTCGGGTACCTCGCGGACCTCGCCGGCGTCGGCGTCGTCGACCGCGGGAAGGCGTACCTCGACGTCGACGAGCGGGGACGGACCGGCGTCGAGGGGCTGTACGCCGCCGGTCGGCTCGCGCGGAAGCCCCACCAGGCGGCGGTGTGTGCCGGCCACGGCGCGGAGGTCGGCGTGACGGTCCTCGAAGACGCCGAGCGGCCGTTCTACCACGACTGGGTCACGCCGGACGGGTACTTCACCGACCGCGGTCGGGACCTGCCGCCGGGCTGCGAGGAGATCGACGCGACAGAGCGACGAGAGCGGGAGTCGGACGCCCGCGAGCGGATGCGGTCGGCGTTCGCGGAGCCGCACCCGGACCCGCAGGAGACGCACCCGAGCCTCGAAGAGTAGGGACGACGTCGCCGTCTCCGCCGCCGCACGGCGACGAAATGGTACAAAACATTAATACGATTTCGAGTCAATACGTTCGCAGATGCAGCTTCGAGACGCCCTCGACGACTACAAGCGCACCGCCGGGCACGAGACGCGGTTCCCCGGCGAGCGGCGGACCGTCTCCGGCCGGTTCTCCGGCGGTGACGGCCGTCTCGTCCACGTCGACGGCGACGGCGACCTCCGCGACTTCGGCTATCCGCTGACGGGGCAGACGGGCCTCGTCCGAGCGCGGTTCGGGCTCTCGCTCGACGGCGAGGTCGTCTGGTTCGACGCGGACGCCACGCGACAGCGGTACGTGGGTGGCGCGCCGCTCGTCGAGACCACACACGAGACCGAGGGCGCGACGGTGACCCGCCGTGACGCGACCGTCGGCGACGCTCACGTCACGCGCGCGAGCCTCGCCGTCGACAGCGACGTCGACCTCGCGGCCGAGGACTGCTCGCTCGTCGTGTACGCCCGGTTCGCGCCCGACGGGCGAGACGAGCGCGTCGGTCAGCTCCGGTACGACGACGCGGTCGAGGTGTATCACGCCGACGAACACGACTTCCTCGCGAGCGCCACGGGTTTCGCCGACCTGCGCGGACAGCTTCCGGCGACCTTCGAGGAAGTCCTCGACGACGCGCCGACGGAGCTGCCGCGCGACCGCGACGACGCGCGCTACGACGAGGAGCGGCTCTCGGGGGAAGTCGTCGTCGACGTCCCCTTCGACGACGGGGTCGCGGCCGTCGGATCGCTCCTGACCGACCGGAGCGAGACGAGCCGTGAGGCGGCACGCGAACGGCTCTCGACGCTCCTCGATGACGCGATCGCCGTCGGCACAGACACCGGGAACCGGCTCGTCGAGGCCGCACGCGAGACGGTTCCGGACATGCCGGAGTCGGTCCCCGCCCGCGATTCGGTGGTCGCGGACCTCCGCGTGCTCTCGCTGCTCTCGGCGGAGTCCGGGCTCCGGATCGCCGGCCCCGACTTCGACCCGCACTACCAGCACTCGGGCGGGTACGGCTACACGTGGTTCCGCGACGACGCCGAGATATCGACGTTCGTCTTGGACGCCGACGACCGGCTCGGACTCGGGCTCGGCGACTGGCACGCCCGGTCGGCCGCGATGTACGTCGACGCCCAGCGGCCCGACGGGTCGTGGCCGCACCGAGTGTGGCCCCGGAACGGCGCGCTCGCTCCCGGCTGGGCGAACGCGCGCATCGAGGACGGGCCGGACACGGACTATCAGGCCGACCAGACGGGGAGCGTCATCGCGTTCCTCGCGAGAGCGCGCGCCGCCGACGTCGAGGTCGACGGTCTCGACCGGACGCTCGTCGCCGCGCTCGCGGGACTCGACGAGACGCTCGCGCCGGACGGCCGCCCCGTCGTCTGCCAGAACGCGTGGGAGGATTCGATCGGCCGGTTCGGACACACCGCAGCGACGTTCCTGGAGGCGTACAGCGACCTCGCGCGCCACGGCGAGGGGCTCGACGCCGCGGCACTCGACGCGGACTCGTCGGCCACGAGTCGGACGGACACGGATCTGCCGGACGACCTCACCGCCCACGCCCGCGAGCAGGCCGCGCGGGTGTTCGACGCGATAGACGACCTGTGGGTGCCCGATCGGGGGTGTTACGCGCTGCGCGAGACGGCACACGGAGAGATCGACGACCGACTCGACTCGGCGACGCTGGCGCTGGCGAGCGCGCACCGCTCGTTCGACGCCGTCGGCGATATCGGCGCGGAACGACTGGACCGGCTGGTCTCGCACGTCGAGCGCGTCGTCGAGGGGCTCGCCCGCGAGACTGACGCCGTGTCGGGATTGATACGCTACGAGGGCGACGGCTGGCGGCGTGCGGGCCAGCGCTCGGAGAAGGTGTGGACCGTCTCGACCGCGTGGGGGGCGAACGCCTGCGCCGAACTCGCCGTGCTGCTCGACGCTCACGACGACCCGCGGGCCGACGAGATGTTCGCCCGAGCCCGCGAGCTGCTCGGGTGCGTCTCGCCGGACGGATCGCTGTGTGCGCCAACCGGGTACCTCCCAGAGCAGTTCTTCGACGACGGGACGGCCGACAGCGCGACGCCGCTCGGGTGGCCGCACGCGATCCGGCTCGCGACGGTCGCGCTGCTCGCCGACGCCGACCGCCTGTCGCCGTCTCCCGTCGCCGCCGACTGAGCGCAATAGAGGCGTCGCGGCCCGCCGGAAGAGGCGGCGCGGCCGGCCGGACCGCAGCTGCCGATTTGGCCGCTGCGAGCGGTGTTCAGGTCGCGTCCGCGAGCACGGCCCCGCCGGTCTGCTGAACGACGTAGTAGACGATTATCGCCGCGGTGACGAGCGGGTCCGCGAACGGCAAGGAGACGAGAAGCGCGATTCCGAGGTTCTTGAGGTTGGTGGTGAAACACAGCGCGATCCCCCGCTCCCGACCGATGTCGAACGCGCGCAGACAGCCCGCGGTGAGCGCCGCGCCGACTGCGAAGAGGAGGACCGCGACGCCGACGACGGCGAGAAGCGTCGGTCCGTCGATGCCGAAGACGCCGACGCCGGCGACGGCCGTGTAGATAAGGAGGAGTATCGCGAGCGTCGAGGCTCGATCGACCGTCTCGGTCGAGAGCGCGTCGGCGGGGACGACGACCGTGAGCAGTACCCCACCGCCGACGATCACCGCGAGGTCGGTGAGGATCGAGGCCGTGGGGACGGTGATCCGCGAGCCGACGAGCCGGGTGAGCACGAGAGGCGTCGCCGCGGGCGCGACGAGAAGCGACGCGATCGAGCCGATCGTCGCCAGCTGTGCGTCGCCGCGCGCGAGCCGAGTCCAGATTATCGCGCTTCCGGCGGTCGTCGGGACCGAGAGCGCGATGGCGAATCCGATCACGGCCGCGTCCGAGAGCGCGAGTTCGACGAGTCGCATCCCCGCAAACGGCAACACGACGTACGAGAGGCCGAGCGAGAGCGCGACGATCGCGGCGTACGACGAGTAGTCGATAGCCGCGAACCGGACGCCCCGGAGTGACGTGAACACGAGGAAGACGACGAGCGGCGTGATGAGCGGGTCGAAGTACGGCGACAACTGCGGAGCGAGGACCCCGACGCCGGCGGCTCCGAGGACGAGGAGCACGTTCGAGAATCGCGCGAGTGCGGTTCGGATCATGACGAGTGTCTCGTCGGTCCGACTCACTCTGACGGGGACCGAAATATACCTGCTGGTGACGCGTGCAAATGTCCCGGAACGTCGACGACTCGGCCGGTCGAAACTGTGGTCTCCACCACCACGCGACCGCCTACTCCGCGACCGTCGCCTCGAACTTCTCGCGCACCTTCTCCATCTTCGGCTTCGCGTGGAAGGTGCAGTAGGCGTCGTCGGGGTTCTTCGCGAAGTAGTCCTGGTGGTGCTCTTCGGCACGGTAGAACGTCTCCAGCGGCTCGATTTCGGTGACCACGTCGTCGTCGTACGCCGAGCCGAGCGCGTCGACGTACGCCTCGGCGACCTCCCGCTGCGTCTCGTCGTGATAGAGGACGATAGACCGGTACTGACTGCCCACGTCCGGCCCCTGTCGGTTGAGCTGGGTCGGGTCGTGGATCTCGAAGAACGCCTCCAACACGTCCTCGTAGGCGATAACGGCCGGGTCGAACTCGACTTGCACGACCTCGGCGTGGCCGGTGCTCCCCGAGCAGACCGCCTTGTAGGTGGGATCGTCGACGTGGCCGCCGGCGTATCCGGATGTGACCGACTCGACGCCGGCGAGCTGTTCGAGCGCCGCCTCCGTACACCAGAAGCACCCGCCGCCGAGCGTCGCCGTCTCTCGTGTCTCAGACATGCTCAGTGATAGGGCGCGGAGACGTATGAATCGTGTGCGTCCGGGAGTCTCGGTCGCCCTCTCGGGAGCGCGTCGCGTCCGCGACCGGCGCTACTGCACCTCGTAGACGACGTTGACCGACACCCGGACGCTCACGTCGCCGGTCTCGATGCCCGTCGACGCGCCGCCGGCGTCGCCCTCGGTCAGCGCCGCGGCGTCGGCGACCCGGTACGGCGTCACGCCGGATCCGCCGGTCGAGACGGCGTGGACGCCGTCGATCGTCAGGTCGCTCGCGTTCGCGAGGACGTCGGCGTCGGCGCGGGCGTTCGTCATCGCGTTCTGGAGCGCCCGCTCGCGCACCTCGGCCTCGCGCTCGTCGCTCAGTCCGAACTCGATCCGCTGGACTTCGTCCGCGCCGGAGTCGATCGCGACGTCGATGACCTCGCCGACCGCGTCGACGTCGTCAAGTTCGATCGCGTACTGGTGGACGCCTCGGTACTGCTGGCGCTCGGGATTCTCTCGTGACTCGTACGTCTCGCTCACGTCGTACCGAACGGTCCGGATGTCTTCCTCGGTGAGGCCCCACTCCGTCAGTCCGGCGCGCAGCGAGTCGTCGGCGGCCGCGAGGTCGTCACCGACCGCCTGCGCGTTCGAGCCCGACGCAGTGACCGCCACGCGGATCGTCGCGCGGTCGGGGCTCGCCGCCGCTTCGCCGTCTGCGGCCACGTCGATTCGCCCGTCGAGGGCCGTCTGATCGCCCGCTCCGTTCCCGGGACCGCCGGTCGATCCAGCGAGTCCCGCACAGCCCGCCAGCGCGACGAGCAGCGTCACCCCGACGACAGCAGTGAGTCGTCTGTCCATACGAGAGGACACGTCGCATACCGGCAAGAAGCCGCCGATGAGACAAAGAGCCGTTTGTGTTACCTGCCGCGACCGGAGGCGTTCGAGTCGTCAGCGTCGTCTTCGGCGTCCGCTCCGTCCGCGTCCGCCTCACTCACATCCGCGTCGTCCGCGCCGTCTCCGTCGTCCGTCTCGTTTTCGTCGTCCGCGTCGTCTCCGTCGTCGTGATCGGTGACCACCGCCGGTTCGGGAGACTCCTCGCTGTCGGTCTCCGAATCGGTTTCGTCGTCCGCGTCGTCATCGTCGTCCGCCTCGTCTCCGTCGTCGTGATCGGTGATCACCGCTCGTTCCGGTGGCCGGTCCGCGTCGGCGTCCGAGCCCCGTTCCGCGTCGAGGTCGGCCGTCTCCCCGCTGTCGGGAGCGCCCGCGCGAGTCGGCTCGTCCTCGCTCCCTGCGTCGCCCGCATCGGCGCTCGTGTCGACTTCGGACCCGGTGGTGTCACCGGACGCGTCGGACTGCGGCTCGGCGTCCGCCTCGTCGAGGTCGGCACCGCTCGACTTCTCGGGATCGCGTTCGACGCCGTCGAGGACGGGAGTCGTGTCGCGACGGCCGGAGCCGAACAGCCGCTCTCGGAACGACCGCCTGCTCGGGCGCTCGGCGAGAAGCAGCGAGCAGTCGACGTCGTTGGTGATGTCGATGTGTAGCGAGTTGGAAACGAGCCGTGAGAGCATCCCTTTCTCTGTCGCACCGAGGATGACGAGCGTGTTGTCTGCCGCCTCGCGGACGATCGCCTCCTCGACGTCGCCGCTGTCGTCGACGACTCGCTCGGCGTCCGCCAGCCCGTTCTCTCTCGCCCACGCCGCGAGGAACCCCTCGCCCTCCTCGCGGTTCTCCGGACCGTCGACGACGTGTAACAGCCGCACCGTCGCGCCGGCGGTCCGCGAGAGGACGCTCGCGACCTCCGCGCCGAGCGTCGAGTCGGGACCGCCGGAGGTGGGGAGGAGTATCCGGGAGGTGTCGAGGTCGTGGTCGTTCAAGATGAGGAAGTCACAGGGGAGCTGGTTCGTGAGCTCGTCGATGGGGCGCTCCGCGCGGGCGGCGCTCCAGAGCTGGTCGTCGCCCCAGCCCATCAACACGGCGTCGGGGCGGGTGCGGCGGGCCATGTTGAACACCTCCTCGAACGAGCGGTGCGTGACGACGGTCGAGGTGGAGACGTCGATGTCGTACTCCTCCGCGGTCGCTTTGAGCCCCTCCATCCCCTCCTCGGAGATGTCCGCGATCCGGCCGGCACCCGCAGACAGCGACATCCGCTCCGGGGCCTGCACGACGTGGACGATGTGGACGAGCCCGTCCTCGCGGTCGCTCGCGAGCCGGCTCGCCAGCTCGACGATCTGGCCGTCGGTCCGCGGATTCGTGATCGGAACCATGATCCGGTGGCCCTCGTTGGCGAACAGCGTCGCCTCCGTGGCGTCCAAGATCGGGACGTACGACCGCCCGGCCGCGCGACCGAGCGTCCACTCGGGCACGGTGAGTCGCCGGGTCATTCCCTCGAAGCGCGCCTCTTCGAGCCGCTCCTCGCTCGTCTGGAAGTAGTTCACCAGCGTGACGAGGACGACGCCGCCGATGGTGTTCCCGAGCAACACGGGGAGAACGAACCCGACGATCCCGCCGTACAGACTCACCTCACCGGCGTACAGCCCCAGATCCGCCGCGAACAACAGATACAGGACTTCAGTGAAGGAGACGACGACGTGGTACAGGTCGCCGAGCGGGATCGCGAGGAACGCGAGGTAGACGACGAGCAGCCGGGTGACGGAGTTCGTGGAGGCGAACCCGACCCAGACGACGCCGGCCACGATCAGCCCCGCCATCGCGGCCTTGAAAAAGAGCGGCCAGAAGCCGACCTCGAAGCCGCCGCTGGAGATGTAGATCGCGGCGTCGACCGTCTCGCCCGTGAAGACGCCGCCGTACGAGAGCACGACCGCGCCGAACGCTCCCCCGGTGAAGTTGCCGGCGAGAACGATACTCCAGTGGCGCAGCAGCGTCGGGAGGCTCGCGAGCCGTTCGAGCGTCAGCGCCACCGGCGGCAGGGTGTTCTCCGTGTACAGCTGGTAGCCGCCGATGATGATGTAGACGAACCCGAGCGGATACAGGAGGACGCTCAGTATCGGATGCCCGTCGGTGGACGCCGTGAGCGACGCGTACAGCATGAACGTGATCGTGATCGCGAGCCCCGCGGCGAGCCCGCTGAAGAAGAGTTCGCGGCTCCCGGAGGTCACCTCCTCGTCGGCGGCGGCGATGATCCGCTGGAACACCTCGTCCGACGAGAACCGGTCCCGGACGGCCTCCCCGACCGCCGGCGCGCCGCTGCGGGAGCGCTCGACGACCTCCCGCATCGAATCGTCGTCCGGTGACGTTGAATCGGTCACTACCCTACCACTGGAGCCGCGGTAAAAAGTAGTTCCTCTTTCGGCATCCGCGCCGAAAATGTCTATCTCTACAGTTCACTACCGAGTATCGAGACGTTTCGGATCGAATGTACACTATATTCCGTCGTTCGTCTCGCGCGGGTGCGCTCGGACGGTCGCACGCCCCGGCCCGCGAGCGTCAGGCCCGTGCGACCGTCACGAACCGGACTTCAACGCTGACCTCGCCGCCGATCGTCGCCTCGATCCGATCGTCGAGCGCGGCCGCCACGCCGTCGACCGTCCCGCCCGGCGGCGCGCCGACCGTGACGGTCACGCGCTCGGTGTCGAGCGGCGGGACCGTCCCGCCGCGTTCGACGTCCAGTTCGAGCAGCTCCAGCCCGGGGTCCAGCGTCGCCAGCTCGTCGCCGGTCGCGGACCGGATGTCGGCCTCCGTCGTCGACGCCACGTAGGACTCGTAGGTGACCCCGCCGAGGAACACGGAGAGGACCGCGATGGCGGCGACGAGCACGGCGGCGCGCTTGACGAACGCGGCGCGGGCGTCGTCCTCGCGGAACCAGCGCTGCGGCCTGTACCCCTCGTACCAGAGGACGACGAGCGCGGAGAGGTTAATGGAGAGCACGTTGACGGCGACGATCACGCCGGAGCCGAGCACGAGACGCGGAATGCCGAAGGCGACGCCGATGCCGACCGCGGCCGCGGGCGGGATCAACGCGACGGCGATCATGACGCCGACGAGCGTCGCCGAGACGCCGGTCATCAGCGAGACGATGCCCGCGATCCCGGCACCGATCGCCACGACGAGCACGAGGACGTTGGGCGCGACGCGCTCCGACACCTCGGCGAGTTCGAGCGGGTCGAGCCCCGGCGGGACGAAGGCGAGAGAGCGCACGGCGAACGCGAACACCGTCGCGGCGACGATCGCCACGGCGACGCCGAGTATCTGCATTCGCACGCCGCGCCGGAACGTGTCCTCGTCGTCGACGACGGTTCCGATCGCCGCCGACATGGCGGGACCGATGAGCGGAGCGATCACCATCGATCCGACGACGGTCGCCGGCGAGTCCAACAGGAGTCCAGCGGTCGCGATCACCGCCGAGATGACGGTCATCAACACGTACGTGCCGAGCCCGGAGGCGAGGTCGTCGGCCTTCGTCTGTAGCTCCTCGCGCGAGATGCGGTCGCCGCCGTGTTCGGACTCCTCGGCGTACTCCTCCTCTAGGGCCTCGAACCGCCGAGAGATGACCGTCTCGGCGGCGACGATCACGGTGTAGGTTCGCTCGTCGATGCCCGCTTCACGGAGCCGTTCGAGGACGGGCTCGACGGCGGCGGTCGGCAGGGGGAACGTCGCGACCGCGGTGTACTCGCGCCCGCTCGTCTCGTCGGTGACGACGTAGTCCACCCCCTCGTCGTCGAGCGCACGCACGACGGCCGCGCGCTTCCCCGCCGGAATCATGACCTGAACGAGTCGCACGGTCTGTGCTCTCTCCCGCGGACCTTATAAACGGGCGGTGATCACCGGAGCGGATCGGGGGGTACCGTTCCAGGGCACCCCGCGCGAAACGGAACTTTAATGCGCGAATCCCACACACCTTCGGACAAGAATGCTCTCGCCGCTGGCCATCGACACGTTCCTGCTCGACTACCACCTCGGGCACGTCATACTGCTCGGGTTCATCGTCTCGCTTCTGGGAGCCGTGCCGCTGAAGTCGCAGAAGGTGTTCGCGTCGGTCTTCGCCGGGTTCGGGCTGATCTTCATGATCTCGCCGTTCACGACGATGCCGAAGGTGTACATCCTCGCCGGCATCCCGCTGATCCTCGTCGGCGCGCTGTTGTGGACGATGAGCGGTCGCTGACCGGGCGTCGCCGACCGACGCGCTGAGCGGCCGCGGCTCCTCGGTCGCTCAGCAGTGTCCGCCGCCGGTCGATCCCGCTCCTTTTTGCACCCCGAGCGAAACTGGTCGCCATGGTCACGGTACGAGCACCCGCCACGAGCGCGAACCTCGGCAGCGGGTTCGACGTGTTCGGGGCGGCGCTCACGCGACCGGCCGACGTCGTCACCGTCGAGAAGGCGGCAGAGACGACGATAGAGGTCACCGGCGTCGGCGCGCAGTACATCCCGGAAGACCCCGAGAAGAACACCGTCGGCGCGGTCGTCGAGGCGCTCGACGCCCCCGCGCGCATCCACATCGACAAGGGCGTCCGGCCGGCGTCCGGGCTCGGCTCCTCGGCCGCCAGCGCCGCCGGCGCGGCCGTCGCGCTCAACCGGCTGTACGACCGCGGGCTCTCCCGGTCCGACCTCGTGCCGATCGCCGCGGAGGGCGAGGCGGTCGTCTCCGGCGTCGCGCACTCGGACAATGTCGCGCCCTCGATCCTCGGCGGGTTCACGGTGACGACGCGAGAGGCGACCCACGCGGTCGACGCCGCGGTCCCGCTCGTCGTCTGTCTCCCCGACGTCGCGGTCTCGACGCGGGACGCGCGCCGGGTCGTCCCCGAGACCGCCTCGATGGACGACCTCGTCGAAACCGTGGGCAACGCGGCCACGCTCGCCGTGGGGATGTGTCGGTCCGACCCCGAGCTCGTCGGCGCAGGAATGAGCGACCCGGTGGTCACGCCCGAGCGCGCTCGCCTGATCACGGGCTACGACGACGTGCGGGCCGCCGCCTTCGACGCCGGGGCCGCGGGCGTCACGGTGAGCGGTGCCGGTCCCGCGATCCTCGCGGTCTGTCGCGACGGGGACCGCCGCGGCGTCGCCGCCGCGATGCTCGACGCCTTCGCGGACGCCGGCATCGACGCCCGCGCCTATCAGACGCGGATCGGCCGCGGGTCAACTGTTCTCGACGAGTAGGCCGTCGCGGCTGCCGGACTCGCTCTACCGGTCGATACCGGTCGCCCCGTCGACGACGTCAGTAACCTCGTCGGGCGAGATCACGGCCATGTCACCGCCGATCGTGCGCTTCAACGCGGCGGCCGCGGCGGCCCACTCCAGCGCGTCGGCGACGCCTCCGCCGGCGATACGTTTCGCGAGGTACCCGGCGACGAACGCGTCGCCGGTGCCGATCGCGTCGAAGGTGTCGGCGTCGAAGACGCCCTGTTCGTGTACCGCGCCGTCGCGCAGCGCGACCGCGCCCTCCGCGCCGCGGGTGACGACCACCGTCTCGAAGCCGAAGTCGGCGGCGAGCCCGTTGGCGATGGTGACCGCGTCGCCCTCGCGGTCCAGCACGCGGCGGGCGTCGCGGCGGGGGACGAACAGCGTGTCCACGTGGTCGAACAGGTCCTCGTAGGCGGCGCGGGCGGTCTCCGGGTCCCAGAGCTTCGCCCGGTAGTTCAGGTCGAACGACCGAGTCGCGCCGGCGTCGCCCGCGGCGCGGAGCAGGGCGGCCGTCGTCGCGGCGGCGCGCTCGGAGAGCGCCGGCGTGATCCCCGTCGTGTGGAACCGCGAGGCCGCCTCCAGCGCGCCGGTCGGCAGCTCTTCGGGCTCGACGGTGGTGATCGCGGCGTCGGCGCGGTCGTAGACCACGTTCGTCCCGCGGGGCTCGCCGCCGTGTTCGAGGTAGTACGTTCCGACGCGGCTCGCGGCGGGGTCGGCCCACGCGACGCCGGTGCGGACGCCGTGGCTCCGCAGCTCCGAGACGACGCGGCGACCGAGCGGCGAGTCCGGGAGCTTCGAGAGCCAGACCGCGTCGGCACCGAGCCGCGCCGCACCGACGGCGACGTTGCTCTCGGCACCGCCGGCCTGCACGTCGAACGTCTCGGTCGTCTCCAGCCGCTCGCCGCGCGGCGGCGACAGGCGGAGCATCGTCTCGCCGAACGCCACCAGATCGGTCACGCCGACCACCCGGCCTGTGGGGTCGGCCGAGCGCGCCGGGTCGGCGCGGTCGTCACGGCACCGCTCCTCAGCGCGGTCGCCGTCGTCGTTGCGGTGTGCATGCCGGAGCCTCGACGGGCGAGTACAAAAGGGTCAGCGATCGGTCGAGACGGCGGCGACCGCACTCCGCGTGCGTCGGATCCGGACGCGTTTTTGTTCGCGGAGCCCTATCAGATCGGTATGAACTACCAGCCCGGCGTCTGTAACATCGGACCGGCACAACAGCGGCGGCGGCTCCTGCTCGGGGTCGGGTCGCTCGTCGCCGCCGTCGCCCTCGTCGGCGCGACGTTCGCGCTGTCGTGGCCGCGACTGGTGCTTCTCGCGTCCGTGTTTCCGCTGTACGGGGCGGCGATCGGGGTCATCCAGTACCGCGAGCGGTTCTGTATCGGCTTCGCCGGCATCGGCGTCTTCGACGTCGGCGACGGGACGAGCGAGGTGGCCGACGAGGCGGCGCTGGCGGCCGACCGCGAGAAGGCGGTGCGGCTGAACCTGAAGGCGGTCGCCGTCGCGGTCCCCGTCGCCCTCGCGGTGTACGCCGTCGCCGTCTTCGTCGCGTGACTCGCCGAGCGACAGTCTCGCTCGACGGACGAGTCGGTCGGCGACACCGCCGCAGCGGGCTCTCTCTAACGGTCCCTCCACCGCGATTCGTACGACCTCTCTCGCGGACGCGTCGCTCCTCGCCGCGATCCGTTTCTCGCCGAACACGCCGGAGACCCCACGAACGTGCGCATAGAAAAGCATTAGAACGGGCTCGATAACCACGTAAGTGAATGAGTCTGTCCGATCCGGACCACGAGCTCGTCGTCGCGGAGCTGGGCCGGGAGCCGACGGCGGCCGAGGCCGCGCTGTTCGAGAACCTCTGGAGCGAACACTGCGCGTACCGCTCCTCGCGGCCGCTCCTGTCGGCGTTCGACAGCGAGGGCGACCAGGTCGTCGTCGGCCCCGGCGACGACGCGGCCGTCCTCGCCCTTCCCGAACCGGACGCCGCGGACACCCCCGCGCCCGAGCGCGACGCCGACGACTACGGCGACCAGTACGTCACCTTCGGCGTCGAGAGCCACAACCACCCCTCCTTCGTCGACCCGTTCGACGGGGCGGCCACGGGCGTCGGCGGCATCGTCCGCGACACCATGTCGATGGGCGCGTACCCGATCGCCCTGCTCGACTCGCTGTACTTCGGCGGCTTCGACCGCGAGCGCTCCCGGTACCTCTTCGAGGGCGTCGTCGAGGGGATCTCCCACTACGGCAACTGCATCGGCGTGCCCACCGTGGGCGGCAGCGTCGCCTTCCACGGCGGCTACGAGGGGAACCCCCTCGTCAACGTCGCCTGCGTCGGCCTCACGAACGACGAGCGGCTCGTCACGGCCACGGCCCAGGAGCCGGGGAACAAGCTCGTCTTGGTCGGCAACGGCACCGGCCGCGACGGCCTCGGCGGCGCGTCGTTCGCGAGCGAGGACCTCGCGGAGGACGCCGAGACGGAGGACCGCCCCGCGGTGCAGGTCGGCGACCCCTACGCGGAAAAGCGGCTCATCGAGTGCAACGAGGCCCTCGTCGACGAGGATCTGATCGTCTCCGCGCGCGACCTCGGCGCGGCCGGCCTCGGCGGCGCGTCCTCCGAACTGGTCGCGAAGGGCGGGCTCGGCGCCCGGATCGACCTCGACCGGGTCCACCAGCGCGAGCCGAACATGAACCCGATGGAGATCCTGCTGGCCGAGAGCCAGGAGCGGATGTGCTACGAGGTCGCCCCCGACGACGTCGAGCGCGTCGAGGACCTCGCGGAGCGGTTCGACCTCGGCTGTTCGGTCATCGGCGAGGTGACGGACGGGAACTACGTCTGCGAGTTCGCGGGCGACGGGAGCGACGCGGACGATTCCGAGAGCGAGGTCGTCGTCGACGTCGACGCCGAGTACCTCGCCGACGGCGCGCCGATGAACGACCTCCCGAGCGAGGCTCCCGCCCGGCCCGACCGGGACCTCCCCGACCCGGCCCCCGCGCTCGACGAGGCGGTCGAGTCGGTGCTCGCCGCGCCCTCGACCGCCAGCAAGCGCTGGGTGTACCGCCAGTACGACCACGAGGTCGGGACGCGAACGGCGCTGAAACCCGGCGACGACGCCGCGATCATGGCGATCCGCGAGACGGCGGGAGACGGCGAAGACGACTCCGCGGGCGTCGGCCTCGCGCTCTCGTCGGGCGCGAACCCGAACTGGACCGCGACCGCGCCGTACGAGGGGGCCCGCGCGGTCGCCCTCGAGAACGCGACGAACCTCGCCGCGAAGGGCGCGGTCCCGCTCGCCGCCGTCGACTGTCTCAACGGCGGCAACCCGGAGAAGCCGGACGTGTACGGCGGGTTCGAGGGGATCGTCGACGGGCTCGCCGACGCCTGCGCCGACCTCGGTACCCCGGTCGTCGGCGGGAACGTCTCGCTGTACAACGACAGCGTCGAGGGGCCGATCCCGCCGACGCCGACGCTCGCGCTGATCGGCACGAAGCGGGGGTACGACGCGCCGCCCGCGGCGCTCGACGCGGACCGCGCGGCCGACTCCGAACTGCTCCTCGTCGGCGCGGGCGGGGAGGCGCTCGGCGGGTCGGAGTACCTCGCGCAGGTCGGCGGCTCGGACCGGTTCCCGTCGCTGCCGGACGGGTCGGGTGACGCCGACGGCGAACTCGGTGACGGCGAGGGGCTCGGCGACCTCGTCGCGTCGCTCGCGGCGGTCGCGCGACACGAGTCGACGCTCGCGGCCCACGACGTGAGCGACGGCGGCCTCGCGGTCGCGCTCGCCGAGATGGTGACCGACGACGCCGGCGCGGACGTGCGCCTTCCGGACCGCGTCGCGGCCTTCGAGGAGACGCCCGGACGGCTCGTCGTCCAGACCACGGACCCCGACGCGGTCGCCGACCTCGCGGGCGAGACGCCGGTGCTCCGCCTCGGCGACGTGACGACGGACGGGACGCTGTCGCTCGGCGTCGGCGAGGAGTCCGTCGCGCTCGGCGCCGACGCGATCCGCGACCACCGCGGCGTCATCGACCGCGAACTCGCCTGACCCGGGCTCCGGTCGCGGCGAATCACGGACCCCGGCGGCGCGTCGCCGGGGCGCGATCGTCCGCCGGCCGCGGCGGGCCGTCCCGCGGCGCGTTTTCGACGAGAGAGACCGAGCGATACGTTTTTAGGGATTCCTAAAATAGGTAGCGGCACTCACGGGACACCGGTCGCTCCGGTGCCCGCCACACCGATGGCTCAAACGCAATCAGTCGGAACGACGCAGTCGGACGGGGAACGCGAGGAGGCGAGCGGATCGCCCGACGCGACGCGGCCGGCGACCGCGGAGTCGTCCGACCCGGTGCTGTCGCTGTCGAACGTTCGGAAGGAGTTCGGCCCGGAGACCGCCGTCGACGGCGTCTCGCTCGACGTCCGCCCCGGCGAACTGCTCACCTTCCTCGGCCCCTCCGGCTGCGGGAAGACGACGACGCTTCGCACGGTCGCGGGACTGGAAGAGCCGACCGACGGCCGCGTCGTCCTCGGCGGCGAGACCGTCGCCGGCGACGGCGCGCTCGTGCCGCCCGAGGCGCGCGACGTCGGTATCGTCTTCCAGAACTTCGCGCTGTTCCCGCACCTCACCGTCCGAGAGAACATCGCGTTCGGGCTGGAGGACGCGGACGCGACGGAGACCGAAGCGCGCGTCGACGAGCTGCTCGAACTCGTCGAGATGACCGACCACGGGGAGAAGACGCCGGACCAGCTCTCGGGCGGACAGAAACAGCGCGTCGCGCTCGCTCGCTCGCTCGCGCCCGAACCCGAGGTCCTCCTCTTGGACGAGCCGTTCTCGAACCTCGACGTGCGCCTGCGCGTGGAGATGCGCGAGGAGGTGCGCCGCATCCTGAAGGAGGCCGGCGTCACCGCCGTCTCGGTCACCCACGACCAGGAGGAGGCGCTGTCCATCTCCGACCGCGTCGCCGTGATGAACGACGGGCAGATCGAGCAGGTCGGTCGCCCCGAGGAGGTGTTCGAGCGGCCCGAGTCGAAGTTCGTCGCCTCCTTCCTCGGCCGCGCGTCGTTCCTGGAGGGCCGCCTCCACGACGGGAACGTCGAGACGGAGATCGGTCGGTTCGACGCCGTCACCTTGGAGGGGTACGACACGGTCTACGACGGCGCGCCGGTCGACGTCTTGGTCCGCCCGGACGACCTCCGAGCGACCCCGGCAAGCGCCGAGTTGGCCGACGGCGTCATCGTCTCCAGACAGTACGTCGGCCCCTCCTTCGTCTACCGCGTCGAGCTCGATTCCGGCGACGCGGTCCACTGCCTGCACAACCACGTCGAGGAGTTCGACCTCGACGAGCCCGTCACGCTGGAGCTGTCGGCCGACCACCCGCTGGCGTGGTACCCGAGGTAGCGACGGAGTTCGCTGTAGCGGCGGAGTTCGCTGGACGCACGGAAACGTCGGTCACGACTTTTAACGACTGCCTAAACGGCGGGTTCAAAGCGGTGTACCCGGATCAGAAGGTGACCGGATCAGAAGGTGAACAGGAAGGGGAGCACGTACGCGACCAGGAGTCCGACGAGGGTGACGGCCGCGCCGATACCGACCTCGCGGCTGCCGAACTCTTGCATAGGGGCGGTCACGCGCTTGTCCGGGTCGGGCTCGGAGTGATCGTCCATACCCGCGTGTCGGACCGGGGGATACATAAGCGCACCTGAACGGGCCGGGCAGCGTCGAACGCCGCCGCCGGAGCGAACTCGCGGCACCGTCGGCCGCCACGGAAAGGTTTAGTTATCGCGCGTGAAATTCAGTTTCGTTGATGGATTCGCTCGTCGGCGAGGCCGAGTCGGTGCTCGTCGCAGGTCCGGTACTGTCGGGGCGGCGGCGGGTGCTCCACCGAACGCTTCACGAGCGGTCGGAGCGCCCCGTTCTGGTCTCGACGCGTCAGCCGGCGGGGGCCGCGCGCTCGACGCACCGACGGATGGCCGCCGCGGCCGCCGGAACCGCCGCGGGAGACACCGCAAAAAGCGAGGTGGACGACCCCGTCGTCGTCGACTGCGTGACGAACGCTATCGGCGAGTCACCGGCGGACGACGGCGACGAGACGAAGTACGCACAACACCCGAGCAACCTCACCTCCATCGGCACGAAGTTCACGGAGTGCGTGGAGGAACGCGACGAGGAGTCTGTCGCGGTCGGAATCGACACGGTCTCGCCGCTGCTCGCGTACGCCGACGCCTCCAGCGTGTTCCGGTTCCTCCACATCGTCGTGCAGAAGGCCACCGCGGCCGGTCACCCCGTCGTCGTCGGCATCGACGCGGGCGCACACGACGAGCAGACGATAGAACAGTTCGTTCCCGTCTTCGAGCGAGTGATCGAGACGCGTCGCGCGGGCGACGAGAGGGAGTGTCGGGTCCGCTATCCCGCCCCGACCGAGTGGCGGTCGATCTGAGCTCTGTCCGATCGCGAGGCGGTCGCCACGCCGCTTTGCGAGCACCGCGCGCGAGCGCTCCGTCGACGGCGGGCCGCTCGGAGCCGACGGCCGTTCGGTATGACGGAATCGCACGCCACGGCGTGTCATACGCTCGTCTACCGCACTTTTCATCGAATTTTCACGTT
This sequence comes from Halorubrum salinum, assembly GCF_024494575.1. GTDB lineage: Archaea > Halobacteriota > Halobacteria > Halobacteriales > Haloferacaceae > Halorubrum > Halorubrum salinum. The sequence continues at coordinate 566,715 of NZ_JANHDO010000002.1, read as the reverse complement.
CGGCGGACCTCGAACCGCGCTCGATCGGACCGCCGCAGACGCTCGATCGACCGCCGCCGGGAACCATGTATGCTCAGATTAATTTCACACCGAAACTACATGTAAACACAGCGAAGCGTGTCTGACACCTGTGATGGCGGCACGAGCCCCGAAACCCGCGATCGTCCGCTCGCAGTCTCCGAAATTCCCCACCTCCGGTAGTTTCATATTATAGTAGCTAACTGACTGTCATGTATCGGCGGCGGACGGTTCGGCTGCGTCGGACATCCGGGGGGATATCCGATCGCGGTCACGCCGCTGACGATTCACGACAAACGATGACAGCACGAAATCGGCGGTACGAGACAGGGGTACAGCGACGGCGTTCCCGACGGAACGGGAGTGATGCGCGATGACGGGAGCGTCGCGCCGGAAGCGAGCGCAGGCGGTGCTGTTTTCGGCGATCATGGTACTGTCCATGGTCGCCGTCGGCGTCGGTGGGTTGGCGGGGAGTGCGGCGGCGCAAGGAGAAGTGACCCCAGCAGAGGGAGAGGTCCTTCTCCTCAACAGTAGTGGTACGGAACTCGGAGAAAGCCCTTATGATAGCATTCAAGCAGCAATCGATGCCGCAGACGAGTCACCTGATGCTGAACGCATCGTTGTTGGCTCCGGAAACTACGGGGAAATAGTCACAGTTGATGTTAGTGGCTTGACTCTGGAAGGTGTCGACAAGCCGGTGATTAGGGCTCCAGATGACTTCAGTGGACCAGGTGGAACACCGAATATCGAAGTCGCCGAAAGTGCAACCGATGTCACGATCAGAGGATTTGAGGTTGATACTCGTGGTGTTGGAGGAAGTGTCCCGAGTGGGATTATACTCAACGGTAATGGCGGCAAGGCAATCAATAACACCGTGAGTTACTCTGATGAAGGTGCTAACGGTCAAGGATTTATTTCTGGTAGCGGTGACGGCCTGCTAATAAAGAACAACACCATTGACGATACTGTGATCGCTTACGGGGGAGATGGATCTGTCGAAATACTAAATAACACATTCAAGGGGCCGAAAATCACAGAAGCACTGTGGTCAACTTCTTCTGGCAGTCTAACCATCAGAAACAACAATTTCACTGACGCTGACCCCGGAACAACGACGATAAAACTCACCAATCAGGATGTGACTGTTAACGGTGAAACGGAGGCTAATGGGCAGTTTTCTGCCCTTGCTGATGCCAACGACGGCGTTGAAACAGTCCTACTTCAGGGTGCTAACTTCGCCGGCGTGACCGAAGAGGGCGTAATTAACGATGCAGTCGGGGTCGCAGATACTGGATATACAGTCTATGTCGAGCAAGGAACATATGATATCGAGGAGTCGATTATCCTCGACTCAGAGAACATGGAACTGGTGGGTAATGATGCGACTATCAACGTAACTGCAGATGGCGGGTACTCTGAGTCTACGACGGCTATACAAGTGTATGCAGATGGGACAACCATATCTGGATTTACATTTGAGAATTTCCTACCGAGAGATGGTGCGAATGCGATCAGCGTGTCTGGAGCTGACAACAATGGAGTGCAAGGCGCAACGATAACCCAGAACACATTCGATGCTACGCTTGATGAGAGCGACGATCAAGGAGAATCAGCTTCGACAGCGGTTCTGGCGTACCAGACAACCGGAGAAGTAAATGTTACCAACAATAACTTCGATGTTGACGGGCCGTCAGTCTATGCAGTCTACGGAACGAGTGATACTGACGTAGATGCTACTTCCAACTGGTGGGGATCATCAACTGGACCATCGAGTGATGCAGTGACCGATAATGTAGAGGTCAATCCGTGGCTCGACGCACCTGTTGGCGAAGGCGGCGAGGTCGCTGTCGCAGCGACGGTCGACGGCGAAGAGTTCTCCAGTATTCAGTCGGCTGTGAGTACAGCAAAAGACGGTGATACTGTCATTATTCAGTCCGGTGTCCACAGCGAGAACATCACCGTATCTACGCCGAACGTCACCGTCGACGGCCAAGATTCGGCAGTCATCGACGGACGCATTGATATCCCCGTCGATGAGGTTACTGTCACAAACCTCACTGTTCAAAACGGCGCACCGAGTGGATCCAGTGAGGTAGAAGGCATCTTCATAGGAAACGCAGGAGGCTTCGACGACTTAGACGGCGACGTTACGCTGCGCAACGTGGTCGTCGAGGACGTGCACGGGCACGGCACCGGAAGCACCGTTGAAGGAGTTCACGTCAAGTACTATGACAACGGTGACGAGATAGACGGGATCACGTTCGACAACCTCACCGTCCGAAACGTCACGCAGACCGCGGCCGGTGCAGACGGGGTGAAACTCCAAGCCGAGGTCGATGACGTTTCGATAACCAACTCGACGTTCAGCGATATCGAAGGTGCTTGGGCGTACGGTGTCGTGTCGACGCCGTCCAGCGTCGAGATGGGCGTGCCTGACGACGTGACGCTCCGCCGGAACACGATCGAGAACGTCACTGCGACGGAATATGACGGTATCGGGCTCGGCATCGACGGAAAGGACAAAAATGGCTACGCGGACGCAAGCGATGTCAGAGCCACGCAGAACGACTTCCTCAACAACGATCTCGACATCGTGAACAAGGAACCTGACGGAGGTCCGATGTTCGCACCGCTGAACTACTTCGGCGAAGACGGGCCTAACGTCACCGGTAACGTCGTCTACGATCCCGTCTTGACGACGTCCGAGGAGAACGTTGCGGCTGATTCGCCGCGGAACATCTCTGAGTACGGTTCCGTTCTCGAGCTACAGTCCGACGGATCGCGTGCGCTTGCCGTCGGCTTCTCGGCTCGGCCGGACGAGTCCGTCGGAGAGATCTTCGGTGAGATGGACATCAGCGGGAACGCCTTCGTGTACGACAACGAAGCCGGTGAATACCAGGATATCAGCGGAGACTACGTGCCGAGCGTTGGCGAGGTAGTCGTGCTCACCAGCGAGGGTGGGATAGACGAGACGGTGACCGTCCCAATCGAAACCAACGTCGACAACGAGGCCGCGACGCCGGAGTCCGTCTCACTCAGTAACGGCTGGAACCTAGTGGCGACCGGCGGCACCGTCGGCTTCGATTCGAGCACGCTGGACATCGCCGGTGCAGAAGTGCAAAACGACCTGCAGCTACAGGCACAGCCGAGCCAGCCCGGACTCGCTGAAGGGGAAGAACTCCCGCCGAGTGAGGTGTACACTGGTGCATTCGAAGGAACGTGGATCTTCGTCGACGACGAACCGAACTCCGACGCGCAGCTGGCAACCGGATACGCAGAGGATCAGTCCGTAGAGGAATACGTCTTCGAAGTGGTCTATCCGAACGATCCTCAAGCAGAGTACCCGCCGGTGCCGATAGATCCGAGGTACCCGCCGGAGTTCGCCTACCCGCCAGAACTCATTTACGAGAATCCAGACGCGATTCTCGCGGAAGAGAACACTGACGAATAGACCAATGCACGGAAAACGCATCGCAGCGGTGCTGGTCGCGGTCCTCATGGTCACCTCCATGGTGGCCGTCTCGGGGAGCGTGACAGCCCAAACCGAGGAACCGGACGCCGCGGAGCCGGCGTCGTACTACGGCACCGTCGACGTCGACGGTGCCCCTGCACCGCCGGGGACCGTGATCGAGGCGGTCGCGCACGCGCCCGGTGCGGACCCGACCGCCGGTGACGGCGACATTCGCGACTCGATCACGGTCAGCGAGGACGCGCTGGGTGAGTTCGGCGGACCGAACCTGTTCGACGAGAAGCTCGTCGTCGATCGAACCGCCGACGACCCCGACGACCTGCGGGTGAGCTTCCTCGTCGACGGTCAACTGGCGCGCACGATCGAGTGGCGCGCCGGCGACGTCCGCGAACTCGACCTCGCCGCCACCGACGAGCCGACGCCCGTGTTCGACGTGTCGATCGACGATATCTCGCCCGACTCAGGCGACGCGATCGTCGCCGGACAGTCGTTCACGGTGACGGCGACGGTCGAGAACATCGGCACCGCGAGCGGCGAGGGGACGGTCGACCTTCTCGTCGGCGGTGAGGAGACGGACGAGACGACCGTCGACCTCGATCCGACCGAGAACGAGACGGTAGAGTTCACGGTCGAAACCGACGATGGCGACGCGCCCGGAACCGAGGTCACCGTGGCGACCGCCGACCGGAGCGCGAGCCAGACCGTCGTGATCGAGCGGCCGGACCCGCCGGCGTTCGACCTGACGGAGTTCGAGATCACGGACGGCGAGAGCCAGATCGACGAGGCCGCGCAGGGCGACGAGGTGACGCTCAACGCGACCGTCGAGAACGTCGGCGAGCGCAATGGAAGCGTCACCGTCGACTTCGCGCTCGGCGACGAGGACGTCACGGTCGTCGACGAGTCCGCGGAGGTGTCGGTCGACGCGAGCGCCGACGAGGGGACCAGCAGCGAAACGGTCTCGGTCACCGCGACGATCGAGGACGCGCCGCGGGCGGGCGTGCACACGCTCGACGCGAGCGCGTCGATCCCCGAAGACGCCGCCGGCAGCGAGAGCACGGCGACGCGAGAAGAGACGCTCGACGTCGACTACGAGAGCATTCAGTCCGGCGTCGACGCGGCGGTCGATGGAGACGACACGGTGGCCGTCGCCTCGCCCGACGGCGACGCGTTCACCGAGAACGTCGACGTCACCGAAGGCGTCACCGTCGAAGCCGCTACCGATGGCATTTCGGTCGAGCCGGCTTCCGACGACAACCCAGTGTTCACGCTGCAGTCCGACGCGACCGTCTCCGGACTGACGGTGTCGGAAAACGAGAGTACGAACCCGGACACGGCGATCGCGGTCGCTGGTGACGGTGCGACGGTCGAAGGCGTGACCGTCGACGGATTCACTACCGGCGTCGACGTCGGCGGCTCGAACGCCGCGGTCCGCCGGAGTGCGTTCGCCGGCCAGACCACGAGCGTCGACGTCGGTTCGGCTGCGACCGGCGCGGCGGTCGAGTACAACGAGTTCACCGTCGACGGCGCGGACACCGTCGTCGACATCGACGCGACCGGCGTGCAGGTCACGGCGAACGTCCTCGAACCGGATTCGGGGACCGCCGACGTCGGGATCGCGCTCAACGAGGACGCTCGGGCGAACGTCCGAGAGAACACGATCCTGACGCGGACTGACGACGCCGACGCCAACACCGCGGGTATCGAACTCAACACCAGCGCAAACTTCGGCGATAGCCTTGCCGTGCGGAACAACTTCGACGACTCCGAGACGGAGTTCACTGGCGACAACGGCGTCGACATCCGCGTCGTCGGTGATCAGAGTAACGTCGGAAACGAAACGTTCAACGCGACCCGGAACTGGGCCGGCGGCGGTCAACCGACTGCAGCAGCGCTTGGAAACGCTGAATCGCAGGTTCGGGCTCCGATCTTCGCGTCGGGAGCCGCCCGGCTCTCACCGATTACAGCGGCGACAGACGTCTCCAGCGTCGACACGAGCAACCAGCTCAATGGTTCGGTCGAGCCGGCCAACTTCTCCGTCGGCATCGACTCACCGGCTGCCGACTTCGAGGCCGTCGCCGGCGAGACGCTGACAGTCGACGCGACGATCGAGAACGACGGAAACGCCAGCGGACGGCAGACGATCGCGCTCGAAGACGGTTCGGGAACGACGCTGGACGAGACGATCGTTGAGCTCAACCGTAGCGAGTCAGACGGGGTCTCGCTGTCGTACACGCCCGAATCGACGACGAATGACCTGACGCTCAACGTCTCCAGCGGGGATGACGACGCGCAGGTCACGGGGAGCGTGATCGCTCCCGCCGAGTTCGGCGTGTCCGGACTCGACGCGCCGGACCGGGTGCAGTCCGGGAACACCGTCGACGTGTCGGCGACCGTCGAGAACGTCGGCGACGCGTCCGGAAGCGACGAGATAGAGCTTCGCTTCGGCGACGACGTGACCGGAACCGAGGGAGACGACTACGCGGTGCTCGACACGAGCGGAACCGGTACCCTCGACGGTGGAGCGAGTGCCCCCGTGGAGTTCACTGACGTCGCGCTCGGCGAGGACGGCGTCTCCGAGATCGGCGTCGCGAGCGGCGACACGGTCGTCAGACAGGCGATCGTCGTCGAGCCCGCGGCGGCGTTCTTCGACGTCTCGCTCGATGCCGGCGAATCGGACACCACGGTGACCGCCGGCGAAACGGCGACCGTCACCGCGGTCGTCGAGAACGTCGGCGGACAGGAGGCCGCACAGCTCGTCGAAGTCCTCGTCGACGGTGCGGAAGACGCCGACTCGACCGGTGTGCGAGAACTCGCAGACGGAGGCACGGCTGCCATTCCGGTATCGGTCGACACGGCGACGGGCGCCACGGGAGCGATCGAGGTGGTCGTCTCGACCGACGACGACGAGGTCACGCAGTCGGTCTCGATCGAACAGCCGACTGAGACCGGTGACGGCACTGACGGGGACGACGACGGCACCGACGACACCGACCCCGTCTCCTCCGGCGGCGGAGGGGGCGGTGGCGGCGGAATCGGGTTCGATTCGGACCCGGCCGACTCGCTCGAACTCGACGCGGTCGAGACCGAGACGGTGACGCCCTCGGCCGACTTCGAAGAGAGTCAGCGGGTCGCGGCGTTCGAGTCGGTCGAAAACGTCGAGTCCATCGCGTTCGACTCGACGGATCAGGTCGGCGAGGTCGCGGTCTCGGACGTCGACCCCGCGTCGGCGGACGTGAACCCGCCGGGCGCGGCCGTCACGGTGCAGGAGATATCGGTCCCCGACGACGCGACCGACCGATCGGCGACGATCGAGTTCGGCGTCTCGGCGGACCGACTCGACGCGATCGGAGCCGAACCGAGCGAACTCACCGCGGTCCGGCTGAACGAGGGGGAGTGGGAGACCCTCGATACGACGGTGGCCGCGGAGACCGCGGACGGCGTGACGCTCGAAGCCGAGACGCCGGGCTTCTCCGTGTTCGCGGTGAACGCGGTGAGCGAGCCGGAGGCGGCCGCGGCGGTCGACCCCGGCACGGTGTCCGCCGGTGACGAGGTCACGCTCGACGGCAGCGGCTCGACAGACGAGTACGGCGAGATCGTCGCGTACGACTGGTCGGTCGCCGGGGAGTCGCTCTCCGGCGAGACCGCGACCGCGACGATCGACGAGACGGGCGAGTACGCGGTCGAACTCACCGTCACCAACGACGCCGGCGAGACCGACACCGCCACCGCCGACCTCGTCGTCGGCTCCGGCACAGACGCCGGCGACGGCGCGACCGGCGGTGACGGAACGGACGGTGGAGATCCGACGGACGAGCCCGCGGGGCTCGGGACCACGGCGATCGCGCTGCTCGTGGCTCTCGCGCTGCTCGCGGCCGCGACGGTCGTCTGGGTCCGCCGAAACGGCTGATCCGGACCGCCTGCGACCGGCGGCATGCGGGTCGCAGGTCGCGATCGCCCGTCCGACGGGCCCGACTGAGGAACCGCCCGAACGAACGACCACACGAAACACAACCGATGACAGATCCCACACCCTCGAACCGCACGACGCGATCGACAGACACAGAGCGGCGCACGGCCCGCGCGCCGGCGACCGTCCGCGGGCTCGCAGCGCGAGCCACGCGAGCCACCGGAACACCACTCCGAAGGCGGCTCCACGCGGGGGTGATCGTCCTCCTCGCCGTGCTCGTCGCGACGGCCGCCGTCCCCGGACTCGCCGCGGGACAGGAGGCCGTCCCGGCGTCCTACTACGGCGACGTGACGGTCAACGGCGAGCCGGCCGAACCCGGCACGGAGATCGAGGCGGTCGTCGACGGCACCGTCTACGACACGATCACCGTCGAGGAGGCGGGGTCGTTCGGCGGGTCCGGCCCGTTCGAAGAGAAGCTCACCGTCGAGGAGCCCGACTCCGGTGACACGGTCGAGTTCCGGGTCGGCGACGTGACAGCAGACACGACCGTCACGTGGGAAGAGGGCGACGTGCGCGAGGTGAGCCTCTCGTTCGAGGGTGTCGCGACCGACGGAGGCGATGGAAGCGATGGAGGCGATGGAAGCGATGGAGGCGACGGTAGCGACGGTAGTGATGGAAGCGACGGCGCGAGCGGCGGCGGTGGCGGTGGTGGCGGTGGTGGCGGGGGCGGCGCGGCCGCAGTCGACGAGGGCGACGCAGAGCCGAGCGGCGACGGATCGGTGGTTCAGAGCGCCGAGGCGTCGATCGAGGCCGCCGACGGCGGCGAGGGCGCGCAGGCGACGTTCGACGCCGGCGCGCCGGTGGAGTCCGTCGCCTTCGAGAGCGCAGACGTGCAGGGGTCCGTCGACGTGACGACACAGACGTCCGAACCGGCCGACGTCACCCCGTCGCCGGGCACCGCGGTGCAGGTCTCTGAGATCACCGTCCCCGACGACGCGACCGACGCGCCGGCAACGATCCGCATGCAGGTCTCGGCCGACCGGCTCGACGAGACGGACGCGACCGCTGACGAACTCCGGGTCACCCGGCTGTCGGGCGGCGAGTGGGAGACGCTCGACACGACCGTCGCCGAGGAGACCGCTGATGGCGTGACGCTCGAAGCCCAAACGCCCGGGTTCTCGTACTTCGCGGTGAACGCGGTGAGCGAGCCGGAGGCGGCCGCGGCGGTCGACCCCGGCACGGCGTCCGCCGGTGAAACGGTCACGCTCGACGGCAGCGGCTCGACGACCGAACACGGCGAGATCGTCGCGTACGACTGGTCGGTCGCCGGGGAGTCGCTCTCCGGCGAGACCGCGACCGCGACGATCGACGAGACGGGCGAGTACGCGGTCGAACTCACCGTCACCAACGACGCCGGCGAGACCGACACCGCCACCGCAGACCTCGTCGTCGAATCCGGCACGGACGCCGGCGACGGCACGGACGGCGGGACGGACGACGGAGAACCGACCGAGGAGCCGGCCGGTCTCGGTCTCCCGGCGATCGGCGGACTGATCGCCCTAGTGGTCGTCGCCGCGGCCGCGGTCGCGGTGCGTCGCCGGCGGCGGTCGAACGACAAGAACCCGTTCCGCTGAGGACGGAACCGATCGGTTTTTCGAGTCGTTTTCTGAACCGTTGCCGCGTCGGTTCGTGACCGAGTTCCGAGTCGATCGCTGGATCGATAGCTCCAGCCGCGGCGGCAGTTATCAGCGAAACAAGGAATTCGGACGGATGCGCGGCTGTGTCGGTCGGTGTGTGACCCGCCGCGACCACAGAAATCAGTCGAGATAATTTGCGACGAACAGCTAAACCGGTCGCGTGCGTCTCTCCGCATGTGACAGTGACGGACTGCGGGGAACCGGCACACGAGGGGCCAGACACCGGAGGATCCGAGTCGGCGACACGCGCGGGAACGACCCGTGTCGTCGCCGATGCGGCCGCGCTTCTCGTCGTCCCCGCCGTGTTGCTCGCGGTGTTCACGCTGCCCGAGTCGACGAAACGAGCGGCCGCGTTCTCGTACACCGAGCCGACGCTTCCCACGGCGTTTACCGCCCACTACGTCCACCTGACGGTGCCCCACCTCGTCGGAAACGTGGTCGGCTTCGCGCTGTTGGCGTCGGTCGCGTACGGACTGAGCCTGTTGGCCGGGCGGCGGCGGCTCTTCTTCGCCGCCGCGGCCACGTTTCTCCTCGCGTTCCCGTTCGTCCTCTCCGGGCTGAACCTCGCGGTCCCGCGGAACGCGATCGGATACGGCTTCTCGGGCGTCAACATGGCCTTCTTCGGCTATATCGCCGTCGTCCTACCGCTCGCGATCGACGAGCGGTTCGGCGTCGGGTGGCGACGGTACGCGCCCGGCCAGTTCTTCGTCTCGATCGCGTACATCGCTCTCATCGCGCTGCCCGTGTCCGTCGTTTCCGCCGGCGTCGGGGTCGCCAGCGTCGCGTTCGCGCTCCCGTACGGACGCGAGGCGGTCCGCGACCGTGCCGAGACACGAGGCCGAGCCGCCGCCCGCGACCGGGACGCTTCCCCGAAGCGCGGTCGTGGCGACGGGCACGAACCGCCGCGAGTGACGCTTCGGCGGATCCTCTCTCGGCCGGGGTGCGGCGAGCTGGTCGCGGTCGCCGTCGTCGTGCTGCTCGCGTATCCGTTCATCGGGTTCCCGACCGTCTCGGCCACCGGGCCGCGGGTCAACGTGTACGTCCACTTCCTCGGCTACGCGCTGGCGTTCATCGTGGTTCACGTCTCGCTGCTCGCGGACCGAGACGAGACGACGTGGCGCGACCTGCCGGCCGCGCCGTGACCGATCGAGGAGTCCGGCGGCTCGCGAGCGGGAGGCCGAGACGCCGGTCGAACGGCAGACCTTTGACGCCTCCCGTGTGACCGACGGGTATGGTCTCGCTGGGACTGGTGGTGGCACGGTTCAACGACTCCGTCACGGAGCCGATGGCCGAGGCGGCCCGCGAGGCGGCGGCCGCGCGCGACGCCGTCGTCGTCGACGAGCTGTCGGTGCCGGGCGCGTACGACAGTCCGCTGGCCGCCGACCGGCTCGCTCGCCGCGACGACGTCGACGCGGTCGCCGTCGTCGGAGCCATCGTCACCGGCGACACCGACCACGACCGCGTCATCGCGAACGCGACCGCCGAGACGCTCACGGAGGTGAGCCTCGACCGCGACACCCCCGTCACGTTCGGCGTGAGCGGTCCGGGGATGTCCGGGGCCGAAGCGCGCGAGCGGATCGACAAGGGCGCGGACGCGGCCGACGCCGCGATCGACCTCGCGACAGAACTCGACTGACAGACCGACTCCGATTCACACACGACAATGACTGACGCATACGACTTCTCGGACCGCATCGAACGCGTAGCACCCAGCGCGACGCTGGCGATATCGAACCTCGCCGCCGAAAAGGAGGCCGAAGGGGCCGACATCGTCGATCTGTCCGTCGGCGAGCCCGACTTCGACACGCCGGAGAACATCGTCGAAGCGGGCAAAGACGCCCTCGACGCCGGCCACACCGGCTACACCTCCTCGAACGGGATCCCGCAGCTCAAGGAGGCGATAGCGGAGAAGCTCCGCGGGACCGGAATCGACGCCGACGCCGACGAGGTCATCGTCACGCCGGGCGGCAAGCAGGCGCTGTACGAGACGTTCCAGACGCTGATCGACGAGGGCGACGAGGTCGTCCTCCTCGACCCGGCGTGGGTCTCCTACGAGGCGATGACGAAGCTCGCGGGCGGCGACCTCTCCCGCGTGGATCTGTCTCCGCACGGGTTCCAGCTGGAGCCCGCGCTCGACGAGCTCGCCGAAACGGTCTCCGACGACACCGAGCTGCTCGTGGTCAACTCCCCGTCGAACCCGACCGGTGCCGTCTTCTCCGAGACGGCCCTGGAGGGCGTCCGCGACCTCGCCGTCGAACACGACATCGCCGTGATCTCCGATGAGATCTACGAGCGGATCGTCTACGACGCAGAGCACGTCTCGCTCGCGAGCCTCGACGGCATGGCCGACCGCACGATCACGGTCAACGGCTTCTCGAAGGCGTACTCGATGACCGGCTGGCGGCTCGGCTACATCCACGCGAAGGGCGACTTCGTCGGCGAGGCCGGCAAGCTCCACTCGCACTCCGTCTCGTGTGCGGTCAACTTCGTCCAGCACGCCGGCGTGGAGGCCTTAGAGAACACGGACGAGGCCGTCGCGGAGATGCGGGAGGCGTTCGCCGACCGGCGCGACCTGCTCGTCGACCTGTTCGACGAACACGGGATCGACGTCGACGTCGGCGACGGTGCGTTCTACATGATGCTCCCCGTCGACGAGGACGATCAGGCGTGGTGTGAAGCGGCGATCGAGGAGGCCTCGGTCGCGTGCGTCCCGGGAAGCGCGTTCAACGCACCGGGATACGCGCGCATCTCCTACGCCGCCAGCGCGGAGCGGCTCCGCGAGGCGGTCGACCGGCTCGTCGCGAACGATCTGTTGTAGAGCCGGGCAGACCGCCGAGGATCTGTTGTAGAACTGGCGAATCGCCGACGACCTGTTGTAGACCGGCAGACCGCCGACGAGCCGCTGACCGGGACGCGGCGGGGGTTCCTCTCCATCGAGTGCCGTTTCAGTACCCCGTTCCGAGCAGTTTGTTCCCGACCAACACCGCGAGCGCGACGACGTACAGCCCGGAGAGCAGCGCGAAAGAGACGCCCCAACCGAACAGGTCCGCGGCCAGTCCGACGCCGAAGGAACCGGTCGAGCCGACGACCGTGTAGACGGTGCGGACGAGCCCGAAGCCCGCGCCCCGCTCGGTGTCGCTCAGCGCGTCCATGAACCGCGGGTCGATGGCCGAGAAGAAACTGGAGCCGAGCCCGGCACCGACGACGCCGAGCGCGACGCCGGCGACGCCGGGGACGGCGACGAATCCGGCGGCACCGACCGCGCCGGCGGCGATCGAGATCCCGATCCCGGCGTCGCGGCCGAACCGGTCCGCCGCCTTCCCGGTGGCGACCTGCGCGACCGTCCGGACGACGAAGAACGCGGAGAAGATCGCGGCGGCGGTCCCCGGCGAGTAGTCCCGGAACGCGACGAGGAACGTCGGGAGGAACGACATGACCCCCTGGACGACGTACGTGCCGATCATCGCGACGAAGAGCGGCAGCAGGATCGCGGGCCGCGAGAGCAGTTCGACGAGCGGGGCGAGCTTGAGCCGGTCGCGCATCGGCTGGTCGGGTCGGCGGGGTTCGGTCGGACGGACGCCGCGGACGAACAGCACGAAGACGGGCACGCCGACGACGGCGGCGAGCGCCACCGCCGGCCGCCACCCGTACCTGACGCCGATCCACGCGGCGGCGACGGGGGCGGTCAGCCCGGCGAGCGGCCCGCCGACGGAGTGGAGCCCGACCGCGGTGCCGAGCTCGTCGAACGTCCGCGAGAGCAGCGTCGTCGCGACCGCGTAGTGGAGGCCGGCGGCGAGGCCGAGGAGGACCGCCACGAGCACGAAGGCGGGGAACACCGGCGCGAACGCGAGGAGGGCGCTCATCGCCGCCGAGCCGCCGACGGCGACGAGGATCACCCGGCGCTCGCCGAACCGGTCCGCGAGGATGCCGCTCGGGAACTGCGAGACGCCGTAGGCGAGCCACATGCCCGACAGCGCCGCTCCGATGGCGGTGTTCGACACCGCGAAGTCGTCGACGATGAAGGGGACGACGGGGCTTATCGCCAGCCGGGCGAAGTACGTCACGAAGAAGGCGAGCATACAGAGCGCCAACACGGTGTGGCGGTACTGCCAGTTCATGGGCCGCTCCACCCCGTCGGATCGTCGCATCGTCCGCAGACGCCGACGACCCGTCGCCTACCCCGACACATGCACCCGCCTTTCCGGCGCGGTGAAATGTACCCTCCGATAGCGGTCGGACACGCGCCGCGCGTCGACGGCCGGGCCGTGCGGCGTTCCGAAACCCTTACTCCCGGTCCGGGACACCTCGACGTATGAGCGATACGTCCGAGTCGACGGACGAGGCGGCCGAGGAGACGCCCGCCGAGGGCGACGACGCCGCCGCGGCCGTCGACGCCGACGAGGTCCGTCACGTCGCGGAACTGGCTCGCGTCCGCCTGGACGACGAGGAAGTCGCGGCGTTCACAGACCAGTTCGGCGACATCCTCGACTCCTTCGAGGCCCTCGATGAGGTCCCCGAGACCGACCGCGAGGAGGACCTGATAAACGTGATGCGCGAAGACGAGATCGAGGAGGGACTCACCCAGGAGGAGGCGCTGGCGAACGCCGCCGAGACGGAGGACGGCTTCTTCGTGGGGCCGAAGGTGTCGTGATGGCGGACGATCACAACGCCTTCATCACCGAGGCGACGATCGACGGCGACGCGGACGCCGACGGGCCGCTCGCGGACAAGACGGTGGCGGTCAAGGACAACATCTCGACCGACGGAATCCGGACGACCTGCGGCTCCGAGATGCTCGCCGACTACGTCCCGCCGTACTCCGCGACGGTCGTCGAGCGGCTGACCGAGGCCGGCGCGACGGTCGTCGGCAAGACGAACATGGACGAGTTCGGGATGGGGACGACCACGGAGACCTCCGCGTTCGGTCCCACGCGGAACCCCGCCGACCCGGAGCGCGTCCCGGGCGGCTCCTCCGGGGGGTCCGCGGCCGCGGTCGCGGCGGGCGAGGCGGACGTGGCGCTCGGCTCCGACACCGGCGGCTCCGTGCGCTGTCCGGCCGCCTTCTGCGGCGTCGTCGGAATCAAGCCCACCTACGGGCTGGTCTCTCGATACGGGCTGATCGCGTACGCGAACTCGCTCGAACAGATCGGCCCGATCGCGGGGACCGTCGAGGAGGCGGCGGCCGCGCTCGACGTGATCGCCGGCCCGGACCCCAACGACGGCACGACGCGGGACCTCGCGGACGTGGAGGGGGCGGACCCCGACGCGAGCTACGCCGCGGCCGCCGACGGCGACGTCGACGGGCTCACCGTCGGGATCCCGACGGAGCTGTTCGACGGCGCTGACGAGCGCGTCGTCGAGACGGTCGAGGCCGCGATCGCGGACCTGGAGGCGCAGGGCGCGGAGACGACCGAAATCTCGCTGCCCTCGGTCGAGCACGCGGTGCAGGCGTACTACGTGATCGCGATGGCGGAGGCCTCCTCGAACCTGGCTCGCTTCGACGGCGTCCGGTACGGCCACCGGAGCGAGAGCGACGGGAACTGGAACGAGTCGTTCGCGGAGACCCGCGAGGCGTTCGGCCCGGAGGTCAAACGCCGCATCCTGCTCGGAACGTACGCGCTCTCCGCGGGGTATCACGACAAGTACTACGAGAAGGCCCAAGACGCCCGCGCGTGGGTCCGGCAGGACTTCGACGAGGCCTTCGAGGACGTCGACGTGATCGCCTCGCCGACGATGCCGGTGCTCCCCTTCGAACTCGGCGAGAGCCTCGACGACCCGCTGCGGATGTACCTCGCGGACGCGAACACGACGCCCGTCAACCTCGCGAACCTCCCCGCGGTCTCGGTCCCCGCCGGCGAGGCGGACGGGCTCCCTGTCGGGCTCCAGCTCGTCGGGCCGAAGTTCGGTGAACGGACGGTGATCCGCGCGGCGAGCGCGGTCGAGGGGCGATGAGCCTCACCGACGAGGAGCTGAGCCGGCTCGCCGACGTGGTCCGGCTGCAGCCGACGAAGAACGGCGAACTGCAGGAGGCGTGGGAACTCGAGAGCGGCAGTGAGGTCCATCAGTACCTCGAAAACCACCTCAAGGAGTACTACTACCGCGACGACGACAGCCTGATCCGGTCGACGGTCGAGGCGAACGACCTCGTCGACGTCGAGCCCGGCATCGAGGCCGACGCGGTCGCGAAGGGCGGCGTCCCCGAGACGATCCGCGTCCCCGAGCTGGAGGCGCGGGTGTTCGAGGTGGTCGCCGGCCCCGACGAGCGCTCGCAGTCGGTCGTCGCCGTGCTCGACGCCGTCCGCGACGCGTTCGGTATCGATCCGGACGTCGACGCGGTGCGGCGCGCGCTCCGCAGCCTCGAACGCAAGAACGTGGTCGAGGTCGTCTACCGGACGGTCCCGACGTTCAAACTCGCGGTCGAGCGCGACGCGGTCGCGGTCGAGATCGCGGAGTGAGCCGGCGCGCGTGTCGGCGGCGACCCGGCGACGCAGCGGTATAAGTATCGGCCGGCCGAACGGACGGCCAATGAGCCGGAACGACGAGGTCGCCGACCGCCTCGACGAGTTCGCCGACCTACTCGAAGCGACCGGCGTGGAGTACAAGCCGACCGCGTACCGCCGCGCCGCCGAGAACGTGCGCGAGCACCCCGCGGCCGTCGAGACGCTCGCGGCCGACGGGGAGGACGCGGTCGCGGAGATAGACCGCGTCGGCGACGCCATCGCGGCGAAGATCGTGGAGTACGTCGAGACCGGATCGATCGGGGAGTTGGAGGAGCTTCGCGCGGAGCTTCCGGCCGACATGGCGGCGCTGACCGCGGTCGAGGGCGTCGGCCCGAAGACGGTCGGATCGCTGTACGAGGCGCTCGAAATCACGACGCTCGACGAACTCGAATCGGCGGCGGAGGTGGGCGAGATACGGGAGGTGTCGGGGTTCGGCGCGACGACGGAGCAGAACATCCTCGACAACGTCCCGTTCGCGCGCGAGTCGCGCGAACGCACCCGTCTGGGGGACGCTCGCCCCGTCGCCGACGCAGCGCTGTCGTACCTCGACGCGCTCGACGCGGTCGCGGCCGCCGAGGTATGCGGCTCGATCCGTCGCTGGAAGGCGACGATCGGCGATATCGACCTGCTCGTCGCGAGCGACGCGCGCGAGCCGATAGTCGAGTCGTTCACCGCGTGGCCCGACGCCGACGCGACGATCGAGGCGGGCACCGGGAAGGCGAGCGTCCGCTCGGACGGTACCCGCGTCGATCTCCGGATCGTCGATCCCGACGAGTTCGGCGCGGCACTGCAGTACTTCACCGGGTCGCGCGCGCACAACGTCGCGGTCCGGAACCGAGCGATAGAGCGGGGACTGAAGCTCAACGAGTACGGCCTGTTCGACGTGAGCGGCGTCGACGGCGCGGAGGACGGAGACCGTGACGCGGACGCGGAGAGCGGAGACGACGACGCCGGAGACGACCCAGCCGAGGCGACCGCCACCCGCGCCGGGGAGCGCGTCGCGGGCGCGACCGAAGACGGCGTCTACGAGGCGCTCGATCTGGACCCGATACCACCCGAACTCCGAGAGGACACCGGCGAGGTCGCGGCCGCCGCCGAGGGGGAGCTTCCGGACCTCCTCACACGCGACGATATCCGCGGCGACCTCCACACGCACACCGACTGGTCCGACGGCGGGTTCGCGATCGAAGAGATGGTCGCGGCCGCCGCAGAGCGGGGGTACGAGTACCACGTCGTCACCGACCACGCGACCGGTCCCGGGATGGTCGGTGGCGTCGGCCTCGATGAAAGTGAGATCGCCGAGCAGGCCGACGCGGTCGCCGAGGTGGCAGCGGAGGTCGACGGCATCGAGGTGCTCCACGGGATCGAGGCCAACATCGACGCCGACGGCGACCTCTCGACCGCCGACGAGACGCTCGCCGACCTCGATCTGGTCGTCGCCTCGCCGCATTCGGGGCTCGGACAGGACGCGGATCGCGCGACCGAGCGACTGGTCCGGGCGGTCGAACACCCTCACGTCGACGTGCTCGGTCACCCGACCGGCCGGCTGATCAACGAGCGACCGGGGCTCGACCCGGACGTCGAATCGGTCGCCGAGGCGGCCGCCGCGGCCGACACCGCGATCGAGGTGAACGCGAACCCCGCCCGGCTGGACGCCGACGGCGGGTTCGTACGCGCGGCGATGGAGGCTGGCGCGACGATCGCCGTCAACACCGACGCGCACGCGCCCCGGGAGCTCGACAACGTCCGGTACGGCGTCCACACGGCTCGCCGCGGGTGGGCCGAGACCGCGGACGTGCTCAACGCGCGCTCGCTCGACGATCTGCTGGCGTTCCTCGACGCGTAGATGCCGCCGCAGCCGCCGACTCCCGCCGGCGAGGGGCCGCCGCGGGTCCTCCTCGACGCGATGTGCGGCTCGCTCGCGACGTACCTCCGGATGTGCGGCTACGACGCGGCGTACGCTCTCGATCGAGGCGTCGAAGCCGACGACCGGATGCTGGCGCTCGCAGCCGAGGAGGACCGAACCCTCGTCACCCGCGACCGCGACCTCGTCGCTCGCGCGGAACAGGCCGGGAACGCGGAGGAGAGCGTGACGGATGCGGGCGGTGACGCGGTCCTGCTCACCGAGCGCGACGTGATCGGTCAGCTCCGCGAGTTACGGGCCGCCGGGTTCCCCGTCGAACTCGCGGACGAACCGACGCGCTGTGGGGCCTGCAACGGGTCCGTCGAGCGCGTCGAGCGGAGAGCCGACGTCGGCTCCACCGATCGTCCGGTCGACCGTCCCGAATACGTTCCCGACGACGTCGCCGTCGACAGGCCGGGGTGGCGCTGTCGAGACTGCGGCCGCTGGTTCTGGAAGGGAAGCCACTGGGACGACGTGGGCGCTCGGCTCGACGCGCTCTGACGCGCGCGAGCGTAACGCGTTTGCCCGGCGGCCGCCTACCCGACGGCGATGGAAAGAGATCGGGCCGTCGACAGACTGGAGGCGCTCGTCGACCGCGTCGAGCGCGAGCCGATGCCCGTGCCCGTTCGCGAGGTATGGGCGTTCGGAGACGTGGCGCTCGGGCTCGACCCGATAGAGCGGCTCGACGTCTACCTCACCAAGGACGTGATCATGGGCGGCGACGCCGAGGCGGCCGCCGAGTTCGAGGCGGCGTACGGCATCAAGGGGGTCGGTACCTCCGTCAACGCCGAGTGGGCCGAGGCGCACCCGGACCGCGTGCGCGCGAGCGACAACGGGTACGCGGCTCCCGAGAAGTGTCTCGCGGCGGAACTCGTCGGCAGCGAGGGACAGAGTCCCTCGGGCAGTCGGGCGAATCCCGACGACGAGCCGATCCACCTCGAAGTGTGCAACGCGAGCTTCGAGGACAACGTGCGCCAGCGACTGAAAGGCGCGCTGGCCCGCGACGCCTACGAGGAGGTGCTCGACCCGCGGGGCGTCTGTCTGTGGGTCGACGGCACCCGCGACGAGGAGGCGTTCGACCGGCTGCGGGCGGCGTCGTTCGCGATGCCGACGCTCTCCGACGCGCTCGGTATGCTCGGTGCGGACGAGGAGGTCGCGACCGCGGCCGCGGAGACGCTCGCCGCGAGACGGGCCGAACAGGAGGGCGCGTCGGTGCGGGGCGATATGGTGTGACGCGACACTAGAAGTGTGACGGGGCGCTAGAATAGGGACTCTCGATCGGCGACCGAGATCAGGCGACGAGGCCGTCTTCGGCCTCTAACAGCTCGTGGTACCGGTTTCGGATCGTGACTTCGCTGATGTCGGCGACGTCAGAGACGGCCGCCTGCGTCGTCTTCTCGTTGGTGAGCAGCGCGGCGGCGTAGACGGCGGCCGCGGCGAGGCCGACCGGCGACTTCCCGGAGTGGACGCCCTTCTCTTTGGCGTTGCGCAGGAGGCTCTTTGCGCGCATCTCCGACTCCTCGCTCAGTTCGAGGTCGGAGGCGAACCGCGGGACGTACTGCTCGGGGTCTGCCGGCTTCACTTCGAGCTTGAGTTCGCGCACGACGTAGCGGTACGTGCGGGCGATCTCGGCCTTCTCCACGCGAGACACGTCCGCGATCTCGTCGAGGCTGCGCGGGACGCCGGCCATCCGGGCGGCGGCGTACACACAGGAGGTCGAGACGCCTTCGATGGAGCGGCCGGGGAGCAGGTCCTCGTCGAGCGCGCGGCGGTAGATGACCGACGCGGTCTCGCGGACGTTGTCGGGAAGCCCCTGCGCGCTCGCCATCCGGTCGATCTCGCCGAGCGCCTGTTTCAGGTTGCGCTCTTTCGAGTCGCGCGTGCGGAATCGCTCGTTCCACTTACGGAGCCGCTGCATCTTCTGGCGCTGGCGCGCGCCGAGCGAGCGGCCGTACGCGTCCTTGTCGCGCCAGTCGATGTTCGTCGAGAGCCCCTTGTCGTGCATCGTGTTGGTGGTCGGGGCCCCGACGCGGCTCTTCTCGTCTTTCTCGCGGGAGTCGAACGCGCGCCACTCCGGTCCGCGGTCGACCGAGTCGGCCTCGACGACGAGCCCGCAGTCGGCACAGACGCTCTCGCCGTGCTCCTCGTCGTTGATGACGTTCCCGCTGCACTCCGGACAGCTCAGCGTCTCGTCGGTGCGTTCCGATTCGTCTTCCGTCTCCGTTCGGGAGCGACTCCCCCGTGTGTGTAATCGTTCACTCATGGCGTAACCCTCTCCCGGTAACTGAACACTGCCCGAGAGCGATCTTGCCCGATAGACGGCGGAACCGAACTTAAAACGACCGGAACGTGTCGCCGAAAACCCGACGAAAGAACACGATCTATCACGCGTTACCGGCGATCGCGGGGAAAACGAGCCGGACCGAACGCACCGATCGAAACGCTTGGGCCGGTCGCGCTCGGACGTCGAGCTATGACGTCACCCCGCGTCGTCTCGCTCGCGCCCAGCGCGACGGCGACCGTCTCGGCGCTCGGTGCCGCCGACCTGCTCGTCGGCGTCACCGGCCACTGCGATCCGCCCGACGACGCCGGCAGGGCACACGACCGAGACGGGCCGCCCGAGACGGTCGGCGGCTGGCTGAACCCCGACCTCGACCGCGTCGCCGACCTCGATCCGGACGCGGTCCTCACGAGCGACGGATTGCAGGCCGACCTCGCCGAGACGTGTCGCGACCGAGGGCTCTCGGTCAGCCACCGCGAGCCGGCAGACCTCGACGCGGTCGTCGAGACGTTCGCGGCCCGCGGCGACGACGTGGGGCGACCGGCGGCCGGCGAGCGGCTCGCGTCCGCGGCCCGCGAGCGCCTCGACCGCGTCGCGGCTGCGGTCGCCGGCCGACCCCGACCGACCGTCTACTGCGAGGAGTGGTCCGACCCGCCGATGGCCGCCGGCAACTGGGTCCCCGAAGCCGTCCGCGCCGCCGGCGGCAGGTACCCCTTCGTCGACGCCGGCGAGCGCTCGCGAGAGATCGGGCTCGACGCGGTCGCCGCGGCCGACCCGGACCACGTCGTCGTCCACGTCTGCGGGCGCGGCGATCGCGTCGACCCCGCGACCGTCGACGACCGCGACTGGGCGGTCGACGCGCCGACCCACGTGATCGACGACTCGCTTTTGAACCAACCGAGCCCGACCCTGATAGACGGGATCGAGCGACTGGCGCGGGTGTTTCACCCCACGGCGTTCCGGTCGGCCGACCAGGGCGAGGAGGGAGACGCGTGACCACGTACCGGATCGGCGTGGGCAGCGGGAACCCGGTGAAGCGACGCGCCGTCGAACGGGTGCTCGACGCGGACGCGATCGAATCGGTCCCCGTTCCGTCCGGGGTGAGCGAACAGCCGGTCGGTCGCGCCGAGACGATTGCCGGCGCGGAGAACCGGGCCGCGGCGGTCCTCGGGGAAGGGGCGTACGACCTCGGCGTCGGCATCGAAGGCGGCGTGGCGCGGGTCGACGGAGCGGACGGCCTGTTCCTCGTCATGTGGGCGGTCGCCGACGACGGGGAGCGCGTCGGACGAGGTGCCGGTCCGAGCCTCGCGCTCCCCGACCGTATCGCGGCCCGAATCGACGCCGGCGAAGAGCTCGGACCCGTGATGGACGACGTGCTCGACACCGAGGGCGTCGCTCGCCGCGGCGGGGCCGCCGGCGCGCTCACCGACGGACGCGTCGAGCGCGCCGACGCGCTCGCGACCGCCGTCGCCGGCGCGCTCGGTCCGGTCGTCTCGGGGCTGTACTGACGGGCGACGCCGACCGCCGCCGTTCACGGATCGTACCCAAACGCGCCGCTGGAGCGGTCCGTCGCGAGCACGGGATCCGGAAAACCGCACGACCAGAGCGTGTTAACCCGCTCTACCAACCGCCTTATGTGACGAGCCGACGAGTGTCAGGTATGAGCACGGCATCCCCAGACGCGGCTGTCGTCGAGCCCGCCGGCCTCTCGGCGAAACAGACGCAGATCCTGCGGTACCTCCGCGAGAACGCCGACGACCGGACGTACTTCAAATCGCGGCTGATAGCCGACGACCTCGGCCTCTCGGCGAAGGAGGTCGGCGCGAACATGGGTCCCGTCGCGGACGCCGCCGCCGACATCGACGTCGAAAAGTGGGGGTACTCCTCGGGAACGACGTGGATGGTCACGAGCTGACTACGGGTCGTACGCGACGAGGTCGGCGGCGGCGTCCGCGAACGCGACCGCGTCCGCGTCGAAGGAGTCCGCGTATCGGACCACGAGCGTGAGCA
The DNA here is from genome assembly GCF_024494575.1 of Halorubrum salinum. Classification (GTDB taxonomy): domain Archaea; phylum Halobacteriota; class Halobacteria; order Halobacteriales; family Haloferacaceae; genus Halorubrum; species Halorubrum salinum. The sequence goes on along the minus strand of NZ_JANHDO010000002.1, from coordinate 544,930 downwards.
GCCGTTCCGGCTCGGTGAGCGCGTACCCGTCGGTCCGATCGAGGAGGCCGGCGTCTTCGAGCGCGGCCGCGGTCGCGCTCACCGTCGGACGCGACACCTCGAGGGTCGCTGCCAGCTCCGCGCCCGTCGCGTCCGGGTCACGCAACAGCGCGAGGATCAGCCCGCGTGCGGTCTCGCGTCGGAGGTAGCCGAGCGCTCGCTTGTCGAGGTCGTCGAAGCGTCCGGCCGGGAAGTACCGGCGGTAGTCGGCGTCTTTCGTCGATTCGATCTCGCCGGCGTCGGCCAGCGTCCGCAGGTGGTACTGCGCCTCGCCGGTACCCAGCTTGAGGTCGTCGCGGAGCTTCGAGAAGTGCGCGCCGGGCGTCGTCGGAACGTACCCGCGGATCGCCTCGCGGGTCTCGTTGTCGTCCCCGGTGTCTGCGCTCGCCGTTCCGACGAACGGGGCGGCGGCTCCGATGGCGGCGAACCGCCGGAGCGTCTCCCGCTTCCGTCCGTCGAAGTCGTCGGTCACGGCGTTCGCTAGTCGTCGACAGCGCAAAAGCACTTCGTTCGGGGCGAACGGGCTCGAATCGCCCCTTTCGGCGTCTCAGGACTCGGGCTCGCGTTCGACCTCGGCGTCCGCGTCCTCCTCGTCCATCTCTTGGATGACCTCGTCTGCCGACCTGATGTTCGCGCCCGCGTCGCCCGCTTTCACCGCCTCCGCCTCTTTTTCTAGCTCTTCGACGTCCATCTCCGCGGACTCCTCGATCTGTCCGAGGATCTCGTCGATGTCGTCGAGTCCCAGCATGGTGCGCGTCTCCTCGTCGAACTCCTTGCCTTCGAGGCCGTCCATCTGTTGGACGTCGGAGCCGGAGAGCGCCTTGCCGTAGCGGCCCACGAGACTCGTGAGTTCCTGCGGGAGGACGAACGTCGTGGACTCGCCTTTCCCGATCTCTTCGAGGGTCTCCATGCCGCGCTCGATGATGGCGCGTTCGCCCATCGACTCGGCAGACCGCGCGCGCAACACGGTCGAGATCGCGTCGCCCTGCGCTTCGAGGATCTGCGACTGCTTTTCACCCTGCGCGCGGATGATGTTCGACTGCTTGTCACCCTCGGCCTGCTCGACCGCCGAGCGGCGCTCACCCTGCGCTTCGAGGATCATCGCCCGGCGGCGACGCTCGGCGGAGGTCTGTTGTTCCATCGCCTGCTGGACGTCCTTCGAGGGGTTGACCTCGCGGACCTCGACGCTCTCCACGCGGATCCCCCACTCGTCGGTCGGCTCGTCCAGCTCCTTGCGGATCTTCGCGTTGATCTCCTGGCGCTTGTTCAGCGTGTCGTCGAGTTCCATGTCGCCGAGGACGGCCCGTAACGTGGTCTGGGCGAGATTCGAGACGGCCTTCTTGTAGTCGTCCACTTCGAGGAACGCCTTCTTGGCGTCCATCACCTTGATGTAGACGACCGCGTCCGCCGTCACCGGCGAGTTGTCCCGCGTGATCGCCTCTTGGCGGGGGACGTCGAGCGTCTGGGTCCGCATGTCGAACGGGTACGTGCGGGAGACGAACGGCGGGATGAGGTTGATACCCGGTTCGAGCAGCTTCCGATACTCGCCGAACACCGTGAGCGTCTTCTTCTCGTAGGCGTCGACGATCTCGACCGACTGCCACAGGGTGATGATCGCCAGAAGCAGAAAGAGCAGACCGACGCTCACCAGCCCAAAGCCGAGACCGGATTGGAGGGTAATCGGGCCCATACCGACGGTTAGGCCATCGGACGCTTAATACTTCGGCCGCCGCCCGTCGATCGGCTCGGCGGCCGCAGCGGTCTCGGCGGCTCGCTGGACGCGCTCGTCGTGCCGCTCCCCCGCGGCTCGTGATAATAAACCCTAAACCCCGGCTCGTCGACCGATCCGGTATGTACCTGCGGTTCGTCGAGCGGTTGGGGCTCGCGGACGCGGTGACGGTGGCGAACGCGGCGGTGGGCTTTCTCGCCGTCGTGGTCGCGACCGTCGACGCCACGCTCGCAGCTCGACTGATCCTCCTCGCTGCGGTCGCAGACGGTCTGGACGGCGTCGTCGCCCGACACCGCGGCTCGACGGAGGCCGGTCCGTACCTCGACTCGCTGGCCGACGTCGCCTCGTTCGGCGTCGCTCCCGCCGGGCTGGTCGCGTTCCTCGTCCTCGACGCGCGGTCGTTCGCGACCGATCCCCTGTTCGTCGGTGGCGGCGTGGGGGCGGCGGCGCTGTTCGTCGCGGCCGCGGTCGCCCGGCTGGGGATGTACACCGCGTACGACAGCGACAGCCGCGAGACGGTCGGCGTGCCGACCACGCTCGCCGCGACGGTGTTGGCCGCGGGAGTCATCGCTGGATACACCGCGCCGGGGGCGCTCGCCGCGGTCACGGCCGCGTTCGCCCTACTCATGGGGTCGACGATCACCTACCCCGACCTCCACGCGCAGGACGCGCTCGTCATGGGCGTCGTGCAGGCCGCCGTGATCCTCACGCCGGCGGCGCACATGGCGACGGCGCGACTTCCGCCGTGGATCGGCGAGGGGTTCGCGTTCGCGCTGTTGTTCCTCTCGTGTGGCTACCTGCTCCTCGGTCCGCGGTTCTACTGGGGCGACGGGATCCGGTCGCCGGAGGAGACGAGGGAACGACGGGCCTGAGCGCGGGCTGCGGGGCCGCGAACGTCGGAAGGAAAAACAGCGTTGACGGGGAGACGAGACCGCCCTACAGCAGCTCGTCGAACTCCTTGTAGCGGGTGATGTCGACGCCCTCGTCGGTGACGACGGCGACGTTGATCCCGTTGCCGGACGCGAGGTCGCGCTCGACGGCGGACTGGATCGCCTTGGCGGCGACGCCCTTCGCCTCGTCGACGGTGAGTTCGTCGTGGTACTCCTGTTCTAAGACACCGAGGGCGTACTGCGAGCCGGAGCCCGTGACGGTGTACTCCTCTTCGGTCGTGCCGCCGAGGGCATCGATGGAGTAGATGTGTGCGCCGTCGTCGTCGACCCCGCCGAGGATCGGCTGGACGATGAAGAACGCGCCCGTCCGGAGGAGGTTGCCGGTGAGCGTGGAGAGCGCCTCCATCGACATGTCCTTGCCCCGGCGAGTCTCGTAGAGGCTCGTTTCGGCTTTGAGCGTGGAGATGAGGTTCTGTGCGGCGGAGACGGATCCGGCGATGGTGAGCGCGCCGCGGGGGTGGACCTCCTCGACCTTCTGGACGTCCTTCGAGGAGACCATGCCGCCCATGGAAGCGCGCATGTCGGTCGCCATCACGACGCCGTCGGCTGTGCGGATGCCGACGGTCGTCGTGCCGGTCTTCATCTCGCCCTCGCCGTCGGCCTGCGCCGCACGGCGCTCGCTGTGTTCGAACTCGCCGATCTCCGGTCCGAAGACGGGCTGGTCGCGGCCCAACTCGTCGACCGGGCTGCTGGAGAGATCGCCAGTCGGTGGTCGCATTACGCAGTTGTTGGCTCGGCGCGCTGATAAAGGCAACCCTTCGAGGACCGACCGCCGGTTCCGACGGGACTATCAGTCCACCGCGACCGGGCCCGCCTCGGGCGGGACCGCGTGCTCCGTCGCAGCGACACGCCGGGGCCGTGGATCCTCACTTGCTGACGTTCTCGTACGCGGAGCCGGTGGTCTCGACGAGCCGGCCGATGGGGACGTTGATGCCGAGTCGGTTGCGCGCGAAGACGGCAACCGGGAACAGCGAGATGCCGATGGCGACGGTCGCCTGGTGCAGCCCGAAGAGGGCCGCCGAACGGATGCGGTCGAACATTGGTCTTCACCCGAGCCGAGCAGCGGGGTGTATATATACTTTCCGTGGCGCACGTCGTATCGAACCCGTCGCAGTCGTGCGGTTTGGTGAATTTGTATCTCTATGTTGAAATGACTCGGCCGGTCGACCGAGCGATCCGTATCACAGGCCGTGTGAACCCCGTTCGTTTCCATAAGTTATGTGAATTACTACCGACTCGTGCGCCTCGCTTCGCGCGTCGTACGGTTCGGAGTGTCGGACCGTGACCGGCACCCGGTGTCGCCGAGGGCGACCGAGATCGACTGAGGATGGAGAGCGGACCGAACGGGATATATCCGAGCGCCCGCCTATCGGTTCGCGTGCAGAACGTCACGGACCGGACCCGCAACCCGTTCGGGATGCGGCCCGACTGTCAGTCGTACGTCCCCGGCTACGGCGACGCCAACGCGGACTTCCACGTCGTCGGCGATCACCCCGGCGTCCACGGCGGCGTCGAGACCGGCGTCCCGTTCACCGGTGAGCCGTGGTCGGCCGCATTCCTTTCGGCGCTTTCCGACGCCGGGCTGATCGCGGAGTTCGATCCGGACGGCGCGTCAGCGGCCGGCGAGACGCCGATCCGATCCGAGTGTTCGTTCTTCTCGTACCTCCACATGTGTGCGACGGCGGGGACGCCGAGCGAGGACGACTACGCCGACATGGAGCGGTTCTTCGACGCGGAGCTCCGGGCGATCGCTGCCCACGTTCTCCTCCCGGTCGGCGCGCGAGCGACCGACCACGTTCTCCGGCAGTACACCGCGCGGGCGTGGAAGACCGACGTCGACATGGAAGCGCTCCACGCCGAGGAGATCCTCGGGTCCGGCTGGCTCGTCGTCCCGATCAGAGACCCCGCGGAGTGGAGCGACGGAGACGCCGGCCGGCTCGTCGAGTCGCTCCGAGAGCTTCGGTCGACCGACTTCCGCCGAGAGAGCGACCTCGGTCGCTTCATCGCCGGCAGCGACCCGTATCTGGTCAGGTGATCCGAGCGGGCGACCCGCGCTCCACCGGGCGGTCGAGCCGGCCGCTTGACCTCTCCGATCGTCTCGCCTGATACACGTGGAGTTCCGGCGGCACTCTGGGTCGCAGATCGGATCGTTCGACAAGAAGCGGACGGAGGACAGCCCGATCGTCAGCATTTCGCTCGTAGAACAGCTATATTTGTCACTACTGCCCGTGTTTTATAACGGTCGCCGCTTTGTGACACCAGACGCCCGAACGATCGGGCGTCGGCCGTAGGACTGGTACTCCATACGGCGGCTTGGTCAGCATCGGCCCTCACGGGCCTTTTTTCAGCCGAGGCTCAGTCGTCGCTCAACAGCTCGTCGAGGTACCGCCCGACGTGGTCGTCCATGCGACGCTTGAACCCCGCCCGTCGCGCGAGCCGGTCGAGTTCGCGCGAGACGTACGTCCCGTACTGGACCGCCTTCTTGTCGGCCGTTCGGACCGATTCGGGGACGCGTCCCGCCGCCGCGCGGCGCAGGGCGATTTTCCGCTCGCCGCCGGCGGACAGAAGCGCCCCCGGGAGCGCGAGCGCGGCGTCGACGATCCGGTCGTCGAGGAGGGGAGCGACCGGCTCCGCTCCCGCGGCCCGGATCGCGAGCACGTCCCGTTCGAGTTGGTCCGGGAGCGTGCGGACGGTCTCGGTCCGCGCCCCCCGGACGGTGTCCGCGTCGACGCGGTGGTCGTCGGCCGGATCGACGACCTTGCTGTAGCCGCCGAACAGCTCGTCCGCCCCCTGTCCGACCGCGATCCGATCGAACCCGTCGTCGGCGGCCGCCTCGGCGACGAGGTACAGCGGGACCGCGATGGCGACGTCCATCGGGTTCCGTCGCCCCGTGGCGTGAGCGACCGCGCGGGCGGCGCGGACCAGCTCCTCGTGTGTGATCTCGACGACGCGCAGGTCGACCGGTCGGTCCGCCGCCGCGGCCGCCTCACGCGCGGCCGCGACGTCGTGACATCCCTCGAATCCGGCGACGTACCGGGGAGCATTCGGCACCGCGGCGGCGACGACGCCGGAATCGACGCCGCCGGAGAACGCGACGGCGAGGTCGCCGGCCCCGCTCTCGCCGACCGAGCCGGCTCCGTCGGCTCCGTCGGCCGACCCCCCGTCGCGAGCGAGGTCGTCGAGGACGTCGTCGAGCGCGGTGTCGACGGCCGCCTGCCCGGCGTCCGGATCGACGGGTCCGTCGTCGGGGAGGGTCCAGACGCGCTCCGTCCCCTCGGCGGACGCGACGCCGCCGGCGGGAACTGACACCGGATCGTCGAGATCGTGCCGGTCGAAGCTCCAGTTGGTCGGAGCGGTCGGATCGCGGTCGGAAGTGGGTGGGTCACGGTCGGTCTCCGGCGTCGCGTCGCGTTCGACGAAGATCGGCTCGCGGCCGAGCACGTCGCGGACGAGGACGGGGCCGGACCGGCCGGGGGGATCGGCGATCCGCCCCGCGAAGCCGCGGCCGCCGGGAAGCGGGTCGCGCGTGCCGAGGGCCGCCCGAACGCGACCGACCGGCGCGCCGCGGAGCGTGGGCGTCCGCGTCATCGGCGTCAGCGGAGCCCCCGGAGCGCGCGGAGCGCGCGTCGCTTCGCGCCGCCGCCGAACTGCCGGAGCGAGACGCGCCACGGCGTCCGCTTTCCGACGACGCTGGTCCGCCCCTCCCGGATCGCGTCGAGGATCGCGTCGGCGGACCGCTCCTCGGCCGCGACCTCGGTCACCGCCTGTCCGACCATCTCGGAGATGTGCGCGTCGCTTCCGGCGGTCATCGGGAGCCCGTGGCGTATCGCGAACGTCTCCGCCTGTCGGTTCGAGCGGCCGGTGAACAGCCGGGAGTTGTACACTTCGAGGGCGTCGGCGCTCGCCAGCTGCTCGTCGGAGATGTGAGCTGCGACGCCGTGGCGGGACTTCTGGAAGGGGTGGGGAACGACCGCGATCCCGCCCATCTCGCGGATGCGGTCGAGCGTCTCGTCGAAGGGGAGGCCGCTCTCGACGCGCTCGTCGATGCCGAACGCGAGGACGTGGCCCGCGGCGCAGGTCACCTCCATGCCGACGATGCCGACGAGCCCGTAGTCGGCGGCCTTCTCGGCCGCCTCGATGCTGGCGTCGATCTCGTCGTGGTCCGTGACGGCGAGCGCGTCGAGGCCGACCCCCGCCGCCTGCTCCAAGAGGAGGTCGACCGGGTCGCGCCCGTCGTACGAGAGCGCCGAGTGCGCGTGCAGCTCGACCGATAGCACGCGTTCACGTTCGCGAGTCGACTTAAAAAGCGCCTCGGTCCGGAGCGGCCGGCCCCGTTCCGGTGGCACCCCGGCGTGCGGCGGCCGGCACAGGTCGGTGACGCCGGGGAAGGCCGGCGGTGTCGACCGGTCAGAACGCGCTCTCGCCGACCGTCTCGCGGTAAGTGCCCGTGCCGCGGCGCTCGCCCGCGTCCCACGTCTCGACCTCGACGAGCACGCGGGTGTCCACCGCGTCGGCCGGAGCCTCGCCGATCTGCAGCGTCGAGTCGCCGATACGGGCGATCGCCGTCTCGCCCTCGCGGCCCGTCACCATCACCTCGATCGTCTGGCCCGGCTCGTAATCCGGGGTCGAACTCCGGAACGACCAGCCGGCGAGGAACTTGTCGAAGACGCTCATGCGCGCGACACCTCCTCGGAGGTCCGGTCCGGGATGTACTCCCGGCCGAAGCCGGTCACGGCGGCGATCAGGAAGACGATCACGAGGAACCAGCCGTGGAAGACGTACGGGACGGCCTGTATCGGGTTAACGACCATCTCGGGTCCGTACTCCGCGCCGAGCCCGTTCGGTCCGACCATCACCTGATAGCCGACGAGGACGCCGCCGGCCCACGGGAAGATGTAGCCGAGCGCCGACGTGTTGGCGTCGAGAATGTTCGCCCGCCGGTAGCCGTTGATGTTGAACTTCTCGCCGATCCGGGCGATGTACGGCGCGATCGCGATCTCGGCCGCGGTGTTGATCGTTATCATGCCGTTGATCGCGGCGGTGCCGAGCACCATCGTCACCTCGGCGCGGCGGACGGTGGTCGCGACGGAGTTCAACAGGAACTCCAAGATCGCCTCGAACCCGCCGCCGCGGATCATGATCCGCGCCATCCCGACGATCAGGAGGGTGAGCACGATGAGCGGGAAAAAGCCGATCGCGCCGGCGTAGAGGCTCCCCCCGACGCCCGCCGTCTCGCCGACAGCGACGAACGGAAGCGAGGTGAACGCGCCCGCCTCGGTCACCGTGAACACGAGGATATCGGACACGGAGGAGAGCCCGAACGCGAGGTTGAAGGCGATCGCGACGATCAGCCCCCACGAGATCGCCTCGACGATGTGGCGGCCGGCGACCGCGGTCGCGATCACGACGCCCATCGATATCAGGTGGACAAGCCCGGGCGCGGTCGCCGACTCGCGGAGCGCGGCCGCGCCCTCGAGGCTCGCGCCGGAGAGGACGGACCCCATCACGAGGTACGCGACGAACGCGGGCACCGCGGCGAGGATCGCGTACTTGAACCGCGAGGCGACCACGCCGCCGATGTCGGCGTCCTGCGTCACCGCGCTCACGATCGTGGTGTCGCTCACGGGCGCGAGGTTGTCGCCGAAGACGGCCCCGGACAGGATCGCGGCGAAGAGCAGGACGGGGTTCGCGCCGATGAGGACGCCCGCGGGGAAAAACAGCGTCACGAACGCGACGGTCGCGCCGTACCCGGTCCCGATGCCCGTCGCCAGCAGGCCGCAGAGGACGAACGCGGCCGCCGGGAACGTCGCCGCGCCGACGTTCAGCGCGTCGGCGGCGTAGATGAGCCCCTCGACGAACCCGCCGACCTGCAGCGTCTCGGCGAACATGCCCGCCCACAGCCACGCGACGATCGCCGTGGCCGCGACGCGCTGGGTCATCCCCTCGAAGATGGTGTTCGCGTACGCCTTCCAGTCGCCGCGCACGAAGAACATCCCGAGGATGGTGCCGAGAAGCGCTCCGATCACGAGGCCGTTGGTGTCGCCGATGCCGAGGACGCCGCTCTGGAAGATCGCCCAGAGGATGAACACGACGAGCGGGATCGTGCTGGCCCACTTCCCGCCGTAAAAGGAGATCCGCGGGCCGACCGCGGCGTCCGGGTCGTCCGCGAACCCGCCGTCCGCGACGGCGACCGGCTCGTCGTCGGTGGTCGTCTCGGCTCCGCCACCGCCGCTCCGTGGTTCGTCGCCACGCGGCGCGTCGCCCGGTGGCGCGTCGTCGGTTCGATCCGTCGAATCGTCGTCGGGTGGGTTGATCATGTGTCGCTCCTACACCCCCTGTGCCCGACGATCCACCTAAATCCTCGTTTCTGTGCCGCGGCCGAGCCACACGAACACGCTTAAGAACCTCGGCGGCAACCGGTCGAACGGGAACAGCACAGCCGCAGATCCGACGCGCCGGGGCCTCTTCGCCCACGGCTTGGGAATGTGGCAGTGCGCCGACGCCTCCGGCGTCGCGGCCGGGACGGGTCCGCGTTCGCGGGTCCGTCCGCCGGGTCGCTCGCAGCCGCGAGCATCCGGTAGCCGCGTCGTCCGGAGCCGCACGTTGTGGTTGTGCCGTTCCAATTTCGAAACAATGGCACGAATGCACACGCGCCGTCGCGGTTCGTCCGGTTCGGACAAGCCGGCGACGGACGAGAACCCGGAGTGGAGCGACGTCGACGCAGAGGACATCGAGTCCCGCGTCGTCGAACTGGCGGAGCAGGGCCACGACCCCAGCGTCATCGGACTCAAGCTCCGTGACGAGGGCGTCAAGGGCGTCCCGGTCCCCGACGTGAAGCTGGCGACCGGCAAGAAGGTCACCGAGATACTCGAAGAACACGACGCCGACTCCGAGTACCCCGAGGACCTCCGCAACCTGATGGCACAGGCCGTCCGCCTGCGCGAGCACATGGAGGAGAACGGGCAGGACTACCAGAACAAGCGCGCGCTACAGAACACCGAGTCGAAGATCCGTCGCCTCGCGAACTACTACCGCGGCGACGAGATCGACGAGGAGTTCACGTACACCTACGAGCGCGCCGCCGAGCTGCTCGCCGACGAGTAACGCAGACACATCCACCTGCGACGACAGACACGACCCGCCCGACCATGACCGAAGCGACATCCGCCACGACCGCCCCCGACGCCCTCGCCGGCGTCCTCGCCGACGCGCCGTTCGTCCGGCTCGTCGCGACCGACGACGGCGACGCGCTCGCAGCCGCCGGGCTGCTCGCGAGAGGCCTCAGAGCGGCCGGCGCGCCGTTTCAGGTCCGCGTCGACCGCGATCCGGTTCCCGACGACGTCGACGACGGGGTCGCGGTGACTGTCGGCGTCGATCGGGGCGCACACGCGATACCGGGAACGGCCCGGCCGGCGAGCGCTGACGCGTTCGCCGTCGCCCGACAGTTGGGCGTCGACCCGGATCCGATCATCGCGCTCGCGGGCGTTGTCGCCGCCGGTTCCGTCCCCGGCACGGACGGGTCCGGCGACGCGCTCGACGCCGCCGAGCGAGACGGGCTGGTCGAGCGACGCCCGGGAGTCGCGATCCCGACCGCGGACCTCGCGGACGGTCTCGCGGCCTCGACGCTCGTTCGGACGCCGTACTCCGGCGACCCGGAGGCGGCCCACGCGACCCTCGCCGACCTCGGCCTCCCGGCCGAGATGGACGGGGACGCGCACCGGCGGCTCGCGTCGCTCGTCGCCGTCGACGTCGTCGGCGAGGAGGACGCGGCCGCCCGCTCGGCCTCGGCCGTCGAGCGCGCTCTCCGTCCGTACGCGGTAGCGGGAGGTGCGGCACCGGTCGAGACGGTCGGCGGCTACGCCGACGTGCTCGACGCGCTCGCGCGAGAGGCCCCCGGAACCGGGATCGCGCTGGCGATCGCCGCCGACCCGAGCGACGGGGTGCGGACCGCGGCGCTTGACGCGTGGCGGTCCCACGGGCTCGCGGCACACCGCGCGCTGGACGCCGCGACGGTCAGCCGATACGACGGCTGCGTCGTCGCCCGCGTCAAGGGGCGCGAGTCGACGGACGACGCCGGCACGCCGCGTGCCGTCCTCCCGACGGTCGCCCGGCTGCTCCGCGACTTCCGGTCGCCGGAACCGGTCGCCGTCGCGGTTGACGAGACCGGCGGCCGGCTCGCGGCGGCCGCCACGGAACCGATGAGGCTCGGCGACGCCTGCCGGTCGGTCGCGGCCGAGTTCGACGCCGACGGCTGGGGGACCGCCGACCGCGGCGGGCTCGCGGTCGTCGAGCGCGACGGAGCGGCGACGGACGGGCGAAGCGAGCCAGACGCCGACATCACGAGCGCGCTCGCCGCGCTCAGGGAGGCGATATGACCGGGACCGAGTCCGACTCGGCTCGGACGGCGACTCTCCGGACGACCCACGTCGACGCCGCGCTCGTCGCGGCCGCGCTCGCGCCCGACGACACCGAGTCGATGGCGACCCGAGTCGACGGGGACGCGATCGCCTGCGAGATCGAGCGAGGGACGACCGGCGGGCTGCAGTCGACCGTCGACGACTACGTCGTGAACCTACACGTCGCAGACCGGATCGCGGAGCGGGCGCGGGCACACCGAGCCGCCCGCGGTCCGGACGCAAACACAGCAGACAGCGCGAACGCTGCAGACGCCGAAGACGGCGCGAACGCTGTAGACACAGCAGACACCACAGACACCAACACATGAGCGAACGATCCGTATCCAAGAGCAGAGAACAGAAGCGCTGGTACTCCGTGCTAGCGCCCGAACAGTTCGACCGACAGGAGATCGGCGAGACCCTCGCCGAGGAGCCCCAGCAGGTCGTCGGCCGCACGATCACGACGACGCTCGGCGAGCTCACCGGCGACTCCGGCGCGAACAACACGAAGCTGACGTTCAAGATCACCGACGTCGGCAGCGACTCGGCGTACACCGAGTTCGTCAAGTACGAGCTGACGCGCGATTACCTGCGCTCTCTCGTCCGCCGCGGGGCCTCGAAGGTCGAGGCGTCGATCACGGTGCTGACGACGGACGACTACCGGATCCGCGTCCAGCCCGTCGCGCTGACGACGAAGAAGGCCGACCGGTCCCAGGAGAAGGCGATCCGCCGCGTCATGATCGACAAGGTCAACGCGGCCGCCGCGGACCGGACCTTCGAGTCGTTCGTCGACGCGATCGTCGAGGGTAACCTCTCGTCTGCGGTCTACGGCGAGGCGAAGACCATCTACCCGCTGCGCCGCGTCGAGGTCCAGAAGCTGACCCTCGAAGCGCGCCCGTCCGAGGTCGCCGCCGAAGAGGAGGCCGCCGTCGACGTCGACGCCGACGAAGTGGCCGTCGACGCCGACGAGTAACGCCTCGCCGCGCGGACCGACGTTCTCCGTTTATTCCCCTTGGCTAGCGGCCGCGCTTTCCAGCCGTATCGGACCGCTCTCGTCGGCGTTCGGGCCGAGCGGGGGATCTGAGAGGGCGTCCCGCGACCGCCGCGATCAGAGAGACGAAAGCTTGAAACGCCGCTCGCCCGAGGTTTCGAGCATGGAACTGCGGGTCATCGAAAAGACCGACACGGAACTCCGCATCGAGGTCGCCGGTGAGGATCACACCTTCATGAACGTGCTGAAGGGCGTCCTGCTGGAGACCGAGGACGTCGCGGCCGCGACCTACGACGTGAACCCCGAGCAGTCCGGCGGACAGACGGAGCCGGTGTTGACGGTGAAAGCCGAGTCCGGCGACCCGCTCGATCTGGTCGGCGAGGCGGCGGACTCGATCACGGACCAGACGGCCGATCTTCGCGACGCGGTGCAGGCGGCCTGACCGGTCGGCGCGGTCGATTCTCCGAGCGAACGAGGGGCATACCTAAGTGGTGACTCCCGAAACGGATGGGTATGCCGCCGAGCGTACTCATGTTGGGATGGGGGTATCCGCCGAACATCACCGGCGGTCTCGACGTCCACGTCGGTGAACTGTTCTCAGGGCTCCGCGACGACCTCGGGGTCGACGCCACCCTCGTGTTGCCCGCGGAGTTCGCGCCGGACGACGAGCCGGGGCTGGAACCGGTCGAGACGGGCGAGGGCGACGTCGCGACGCGGGTCGAGCGGCTCAGCGACCGGTTCGCCGAGCTCGCGCCCGACCACGACGTGATCCACACCCACGACTGGTTCGGCTACGCGCCCGGCCGACAGGCAGCTCGCGTGTCGGACGCGACGTGGGTGTCGTCGTTCCACTCGCTCGCGAGCGACCGGAACATCGATCCGCCGAAACGCGAAGTGGAGACGGAGCGCCGGCTCGCGAACGCGGCCGACACGAACGTCGCCGTCAGCGAGATCGTCCGCGAGGACATCCGAGAACTGTACGACGCCGACTCCCGCGTCGTGTACAACGGCTTCTCGACGCCGACGTTCTCGGGAAAAGACGTGCGCGCGGACCTCGGGATCGACGGCGAGATGCTGTTCTTCGTCGGTCGCCACACGGACCAGAAGGGTATCTCGCACCTGCTGTACGCGATGAAGAAGCTCCGGGGACGCGACACGACGCTCGTCGTCGGCGGCTCCGGCCACCAGACGGAGCAACTGAAACGGTTCGCAGAGCTGCTCGGCATCGAGGAGCGCGTCGAGTTCGTCGGCTACGTCCCCGAGGAGGAGCTCGGCGACTACTACGCCGCCGCCGACGCGTTCGTCTCGCCCTCCTTCGCGGAGCCGTTCGGGATAACCATCACCGAGGCGCTGGAGGCGGGCACGCAGGTCGTCGCGACGCGCTCCGGGGTCGCCGAGGTGCTCCCCGACGGGTGTCTCGTCGAGGTCGAGACCGACTCGGAGTCTATCGTGGAGGGACTGATCACCGCGCTCGACCGCGACGCGCCGCCCGCGTACGAGCGCCGCGAGTGGTCGGCGGTCGCGGAGGACACGCTCGCGGTGTACGAAGACGTCGCCTGAGACACCTCTCGCGTCGCCGGCGGCCTACTCGTCGCCTCGGAACACGTCGAACTCCGTCGCGGCCGCCGGGTGCGTGATGCGGAACCCGTCGGCGGTCTCGACCACGCCGCGTGTGCTGCCAGAGGTTCCGCCGTACGGACTCTCCTCGCCGTCGATCCCGCTTCCGCCCTGATACGGCGACGTGTACGGCGACTCGGACACCGGCTCGTCGAACCCCTCCGGCGGGAGGTAGATCCGTTCGCCGCCGTCCGACCGGACGACGACGGCGACGTCGCGGGTACCGGTCACGTCGATGACGGTGCGGTCGTCCGTGACGCGCGCGTCGATGTCGATCTCGTCCATGCCTCACGGTCGGACGGGAGCGGTTTAGCCCTACCGGCCGGGGCGGGTCGTCGGACGACGTCGGCGAGGGGGACAGCGGTCACCCGTCTGGCAGGCGAGTCACTGATCTGGTGTGCGAGTCGCTGAGCCGGCGTGCGGGTGAATCCTTTTGTGCGGTCGCGTCGAATCTCGCTTCGATGGACGTCAACAGCCATGCCGAGGAACTCGCCTCCGACCTCGGTGTCGACAAAGAGGAGGTCAAAGCCGACCTGCAGAACCTACTGGAGTACAGCGTCCCGATAGACGAGGCGAAACAGAGCGTTCGCCGGAAGCACGGCGGCGGGGGCGGGGGGTCGACGCCGACGCCCGATTCCGTCGACGTCGGCGATATCACGACCGACCACGACGGCGTGACGGTCACGGTCCGCGTGCTCACGCGAGGGACTCGAACCATCCGCTATCAGGGGGACGACCTCACGATTCGCGAGGGGGAGTTCGCCGACGAGACCGGTGTCGTCTCGTACACGGCGTGGCAGGACTTCGGTTTCGAGCCGGGCGACTCGCTGACGATCGGCAACGCCGGTGTCCGCGAGTGGGACGGGGAGCCGGAGCTCAACCTCAACGACTCCACCACCGTCGCGATCGCCGAGGAACCGGTCGAGGTCGACCGCGAGGTCGGCGGGGACCGCTCGCTCGTCGACATCGAGGCGGGCGACCGCGGTCGAAACGTCGAGGTCCGCGTGCTGGAGGCGGAAGCGAAGACCATCTCCGGGCGCGACGGGGAGACGGAGATAGTCGAGGGCGTCGTCGGCGACGAGACTGCGAAGCTCCCCTTCACCGACTGGCAGCCGCGCTCAGCCCTCGATCCCGGGGCCGACCTCCGGATCGAGGACGTGTACGTCCGCGAGTTCCGCGGCGTCCCCTCGCTCAACCTCACCGAGTTCTCGACTGTGACGCCGCTCCCCGACCCCGTCGAGGTCGCGACCGACGCCCCGCGGCTCTCCGTCTCCGACGCGGTCGCCTCCGGCGGGATGTTCGACGTCGAGGTCGTCGGTAACGTCCTCGAAATCCGGGACGGCTCCGGGCTCATCGAGCGCTGTCCGGAGTGCGGTCGCGTCGTCCAGAACGGCCAGTGTCGGAGTCACGGCGCGGTCGACGGCGAGGACGACCTGCGCGTGAAAGCGATCCTCGACGACGGGACGGACACGGTCACCGTCGTCCTAGACGACGAGCTGACCGCGGAGGTGTACGGCGGCGGGCTCGACGAGGCGCTGGCCGCGGCACAGGAGGCGATGGACAAGTCGGTCGTGTCCGACGATATCGCCGACGAGGTCGTCGGGCGGGCGTACCGCGTCCGCGGGAACCTCTCCGTGGACGATTACGGCGCGACGCTCGACGCGACCGAGTTCGCGGTCGCGGACGACGACCCGGCGGACGCCGCTCGCGCCGCGCTCGCGGAGGTGGGCGAATGAGCGCCGACGGGCCGGGGACACGCGAGGTCGCACGCCGCGTGTTCGCCGCCGAGTTCGACGACGCCTCGCTGTCGTACTCCGAGAGCGACGAGGAGCGCGCCCCGAACTACGTGGTCACGCCGACGGGCGCGCGCGTGAATCGGCTGTTCGTCGCGGGCGTGCTCACCGAGGTCGAGCGCGTGAACGACGAGACGCGGCGCGGACGGGTCGTCGACCCCTCCGGCGCGTTCGTCACCTACGCCGGCCAGTACCAGCCGGAGGCACAGACCTTCCTGGAGCGCGCCGACCCGCCGGCGTTCGTCGCGCTGACCGGGAAAGCGCGCACCTTCGAACCCGAGGACTCCGACCGCGTGTTCACCTCGGTCCGTCCGGAGAGCCTCACCGACGTGGACGCCGACACCCGCGACCGGTGGGTCGTCTCGGCCGCGGAGGCGACGCTCGACCGGCTCGCCGTCTTCGCGCGAGCGCTCGACTCGGACCTCCGCGGAGACGCCCTCCGCGAGGCGCTCGAGGCCGGCGGCGCGCCGGCGGCGCTGGCGGACGGGATCCCGCGGGCGATCGACCACTACGGCACTTCGACGGCCTACGTCGAGGCCGTCCGGCGGCTCGCGGTCGACGCGCTCGAACTCGTCGCCGGCGACCGCGACGAGGTCCGCGCGCCCGAGTTCGCGCCCGACGGCGGCGGCGACGCCGTGATCGGCCCGCTCCCAGAGACCGAGGTGTCGATCGACGCGTCCGCGGACGCCGCGACCGACGCACCCGCGGATGACGGTGGCGCGGACGCGGAACCGGAAGTCGCCGATGCGGAGCCGGAGGCCGCGGACGCGGAGGCGGAGGCGGAAACTGCGGATCCGAAGCCGGAAGCCGCGAACCCGGAGCCCGCGGTGTCGACGACCGACGCGCCCGACTCGGCGACCGAACCGGCAGGTGAGACGAAAGCGGCCGACTCGGCGACCGAACCGGATTCGATCGACGAGGACACTGCCGACGCCGTCGGAGCCGAGGCGAACGAGACCGACGATGCCGGCCCCGAAGACCAACCGAGCGACGCCGGACTGGGCGACTTCGACGCCGGGGGAGACGGAACGGATCCGGCCGGGGACGACGACGGCGAGCCCGCCCCGGACGACATGTACGAACTCGACGACGAGGAGCGCGAGGAGATCGAAGCCGAGTACGGGACTGACTTCTCGACCGGCACGGAGGTCGACGAGCCCGGCGAGGCCGACATCGACGTGCCCGACCCCGACGAGATCGCCGAAGAACCGATCGACGACGCCCCGTCGACCGACGGCGCTGCGACCGATGAAGCGCCGACCACCGAGACCGACGAAGCGTCCGTCGATCCGACCGCCGCCGAGACAGAAGACGACGGCGACGACGCGGACGACGCCGAGACCGACGACGTCGACCTCGAAGCCGCGGCCGTCGACGCGATGGCGGCGCTCGACGACGGCGACGGAGCCGAGCGCGAGGCCGTCGTCGAGCGCGTCGTCGACGAGCACGGCGCGGACGCGGACGACGTCGACGACGCGATCCAAGACGCGCTGATGAGCGGGAAGTGTTACGAGCCCGGCGACGGCGTTCTCAAGCCCATCTGATGGCGCGCGTCGAGCCGGTCGTCGGCGAGCCGGCCGCGGTCGCGGACCTCGGCGAGGAGCGAGCAGTACTCGTCGCCGACGTCCACGCCGGCATCGAGACCGGACTCCGCTACGAGCGCGGCGTCGAACTCGACAGCCGAGCGGATGAGCGGCGCGGGCGGCTCTGTGCGCTTATCGACGAGACGGACGCCGACCGACTCGTCGTCCTCGGCGACCTCGCACACCGGATCGCCGCGCCGGAGGGCGACGAGCGCGAGGAGCTGGCGGCGCTCGTCGGGGCGGTCACCGACCGCGTTCCGCTGACGCTCGTCGAGGGGAACCACGACGCGGGCGTCGCGGAGGCGTTCGCCGACCGCGTCGACGTGATCGGACCGGAGGGGGGTGTGATCGGGACGGACGGCGCGGGCGGCGGTCGGGGCGTCGCCCTCCTACACGGCCACACGTTGCCCGACCCCCGTCTGCTCGACGCCGACGTGGTCTGTATGGGTCACGAGCACCCGCAGGTCCGGCTGGAGGACGCGGTCGGCGGCTCTCGCGTCGAGCGCGCGTGGCTCCGCGGCGAGGTCGATCCGGACGCGTTCGTGGAGGCAGCGGGAGGATCGACCGGAGACGGGGATCCGCCCGAACTCGTCGTCTTTCCGGCGTTCAACGACCGGTCCGGCGGAACGTGGGTCAACGTCGAGGGACGGTCGTTTCTCGCGCCGTTCCTCCCCGCGGCGCTGCCGGACGCGGACGCGTACCTGCTAGACGGGACGCGACTCGGCGACTATCGCCGGGTCTGAGCGCCGCGATCCCGCCGTCTCGTCACGGCCGGCGGGACCGTTTTCCCTCGCGGCGCGGAAACCGGACCCATGGTCACCGACCGCTCGCCCACGGCGATCGACGAGGCCGGGTGGCACTGGCTCCGAGTGAAACACGTGACCGGGTTCCCCCGGCAAGCCCGCGACGGCTACTTCCCGGACCACGACGTGACCCGGCCGGCGGCGACGACCGAGGCGGACCTGCCGGACATCGATCCCGGGGAGAAGCCGCTCCCGGCCGACCGCGAGACCGTCCGCGACGCCGACCGACTCGCGCTGGAGGCGACCTACCTGAGCGGGAAGTGGCTCGTCGAGCGTCCCGCGGCGACGGTCGACGACCTCTGGGAAGCGGTGGTCGAAGACGTCGCGGCCGGGCGGTTCTGGGACGCGAAGGCGACGACCCGCGCCGGCCGCGAGGCGTTCGACGAGACGGAACACGCCGTGCTGGTGTTCACGCCGAACTACTTCGATCGAGCGGACGTCGATCGGGTGCGGCGCCGGCTCAGAGACGCCCACGGAGTGACCGAAGAGATCCGATACCGCCCCGACGCCTACACGCTCGACGGGGTCCACGAGGAGCGGCTCGGCGCGCTCACGGATTCCGCCGCGTCGCGGTTCCGAGCCTGAGACCCGCAAACGGGGCGTCCGGCTACTCGACCGGGCGGAACCGGAACCCGTCCCACTCCTGACTGTCGGGCTCGCGGATGCCGGCTCCGGGCTCGCGGATCTCGTCGGCGTACACCGGTTCGACGCGGTCACCGATCTCGACGCCGAACTGCTCGCCGTCGCCGTCCTCGGAGCCGTCCCCCGAGCCGTCGCGGTCGGCGACCTGTCCGAGCGCGCGGACCGGCGGCCCGTCGTAGCCGTCGCCCATCTCGAACTCGACGATAGCGAGCGTGTTGGGCTCGCGGACGCCCGGCGGCGTCGCCGTCGAGGTCGTCCACGTGACGACCCGCGCCTCGTACTCGCGGAGGTCGATCGATCCCGTTCGGTCCGCGCCGTTCGGGCTCACGGTGTGGGGCGGGTACGTGACCGACCCGTCAGCGTACTCGGCCGCCTCGAAGGTCGGTTCCATGCCCGTCTCCCCGCCGCCGTCCGTTCGCGTTTCGTCGTGGTCGCTCATTGGTTGCCCTCTAAGATCGCGGTAGTCACGCAGTTGCCGAACCCGCCGACGTTGCAGGCGAGACCCGTGTCGGCCTCGACCTGTCGCGCGCCGGCGTCGCCAGTGACCTGTTCGAATATCTCGTACACCTGTGCCACGCCGCTGGCCCCGAGCGGGTGTCCCTTCGATTTGAGTCCGCCGGAGGTGTTGATCGGGAGGTCGCCGTCTCGGTCGGTGACGCCCTCCTCGACCGCCTTCCACCCCTCGCCCTTCTCGAAGAAGCCGAGATCCTCCGACTGGAGGAACTCCAAGATGGTGAACATGTCGTGGAGTTCCGCCACGTCGACGTCGTCCGGGCCGACACCCGCCATCTCGTAGGCGGTCTCGGAGGAGTCGACGACGCCGCCCATCGTCGTCGGGTCGACGCGCTCGTGGACGACGTGGGTGTCCGTCGCACCGCCGATCCCGGATATCACCGCGTACTCGTCCGCGGGAACGTACTCCTCGGCGACGGATTCGGGACAGAGCACGAGCGCCGCGGAGCCGTCCGTGATCGGACAGAAATCGTACAGCCGCAGGGGGTCGGCGACGATCGGTGAGTCGAGAACCGTATCGAGGTCGACCTCCTTGCGGAACTGGGCGTGCGGGTTGTCGACGCCGTTTCTGTGGTTCTTCACGGCGACCTTGCCGAGGCTCTCGCGGGGCGCGTCGTACTCGTCGAGGTAGAGCCGCGCCGTCATCCCCGCGAAGGAGGGGAGCGTGACGCCGTGTTTGTACTCCACCGGGTGCGTGAGCGACGCGATCACGTCGGTCGCTTCCGAGGTGGAGCGGTGAGTCATCTTCTCGCCACCGACCAACAGCGTGAGGTCGCTCGCGCCGGACGCGACCGACTGCCACGCGTTGTACACGCCGGCTCCACCGGAGGCGGACGTCTGGTCGATGCGGGCGGTGTACGCCGGCGTCGCGGCCAAGTCGTGAGCCAGCGCGTTCGAGACGCCCGTCTGTCCCTCGAACTCGCCGCTCGCCATGTTCGAGACGTACAGGTGGTCGAGGTCGTCGCCGTCGACCCCGGCGTCGTCGAGCGCCGCCGCGCCCGCCTCTGCCAACAGTTCTCGCACCCACGCGTCACGCTGCCCGAACCGGGTCATCGACGCGCCGATGATCGCTACGCGTTCCATACCCGTCGGTTCACCGCGGTCGACTAAAACGTACCTCTCTGCGGGCGAGTGAGAGCGCCGGCCCGCGAGCTGCCGTCGGCCGCGAACGCGTCTCGGCTCCGGGCGGGCTACTCCGCGCGGCGTCCGGCGTGCCCGGGGTAGTCGCGCTCGAACCGGGAGCCGATCTCCTCCCGATCGAGCCGTATCACGACCGGTCGCCCGTGCGGGCACGCGTACGGGTTCTCACACGCGTCGAGCCGGTCGAGCAGGTCGACGACCCGCCCCTCGGTCAGCGAGGTGTTGCCGGTGACGGAGGGGTAACACGCCAGGTCCGCGAGCAGCTCGTCGACGACGTCCGCGACGGGCTCGTCGCCCTCGGTCGCGTCGCCCACGAGCGACGAGAGCACGTCGCACAGGAGGTCGGGGTCGAGCGCGGTGTCGAACACCGCGGGGACAGCCTCGACGACGACCTCCCGGTCGCCGGCCCGCTCGGCCCGGAAGCCCATCTCGACGAGCTCGTCCGTGAACTCCGAGAAAAACGCCGCCTCCCGCGCCGTCAGTTCGACGCGGACCGGATCCGCGAGCGCCTGCGCGTCCGCGCCGTCGGCGAACGTCTCGCGGAGCCGCTCGTAGTGGACCCGCTCGTCGGCCGCGTGCTGGTCGATCAACACGAGGCCCTCGGGCGCCTCCGCGACCACGTACGTCTCGTGGAGCTGTCCGAGCACCCGAAGCGGCGGCAGCGAATCGTAGACCCGCTCGCTCCCCGTCGTCTCGCCCCCGAGCGTCGACTGGTCTGTCGGCACGGACCGGGCGGCGCGGTCGGTCGTGGAGGCACGCTCGGGGTCGGACGGGTCGCCGGCTTGCGGGTTCGTCTCAGTGGGCTTCGCCTCGCCCGACTCCGACCGCTCGGTCCGCGGTGACGGGCGGTCAGTCGCAGCCGGCGCAGTCGCGGCGTCTGTGTCCTCCGCGGTCGCCGACGGTTCGGCGTCCGACTCCGTCGCTGGACCTGTCGTCGTCGGATCCGTCGTTGATGGCTCCGCCGTCGGTGGCTCCGTGGTCGCCGTCCCCTCGTCGGATCCGGATTCCGGTCCCGCCGTTTCGGGGTCAGCACTCGCGGTCGCCTCCGGCCGCCGATCCGCGCCGCCGCCCGAAGGCCGGGGTTCGCCGATGTCGTCGACCGCCCACGCGTCCGCGTCGGTGGGGTCGAGTTCGGCGGCTTCGCCGGTCTGGTCGCCTTCGGTCTCGCTCTCGCGGGGGCTCCCGCCCGCCTCGCGTTCGGCGCTGTTCTCGCGCGTGTCCTCCTCGCGGCTCGCGCGCGCCGCGCGCTCGTGATCGGTTCCGGCGCCGCCGACGGCGGCGTGGTCCGGCGACTCCGGACGGACCGCCGTCTCGTCGGGCGCGGACCGTCCGCGCGGGGCCGTCGACCGGACCAGTCCGTGGTCGAGAAGCGCCGACTCGACCGCGGTCTCGACGGCCGACCGCACCGCCGGCTCCTCGTCGAACCGGACTTCGAGCTTGCGGGGGTGGACGTTCACGTCCACGTCGCCGGGGGGGACCTCGACGAACAGCACCGCGAACGGGTACCGGTCGGGAGCGAGCTGGCCGCCGTAGGCGTCGAGCGTCGCGTCGCGAAGCGCGTTCGCGGTCACGTACCGGCCGTTGACGTACGTCGAGAGGTACTCGCGGGTCGAACGCGTCGTTTCCGGGTGCGAGACGAGCCCGGTCACCCGAGAAACGGGCGGCGAGTCGGCGGACCCGCCGGGGTGGTCACCGCCGTCGCCGTCGGTGCGTCCCGCGGGCGTCCACTCGACGTCGATCATCGACTCGGCGACCTCGCGGCCGTACACGGCGAGCACGGCGGACCGAAGGTCGCCGTTCCCCTCGGTCGCGAACGTCTCTCGCCCGTCGTGCTCCAGTGAGACGGCAACGTCTGGATTCGCGAGCGCGTAGCTCGTCGCGACGGTGTTGACGTGGTCGAACTCGGTCGCCGTCCGCTTGAGGAACTTCTTGCGCGCGGGCGTGTTGAAAAAGAGGTCCTCGACCTCGACAGTCGTGCCGGCGGGGCAACCCGCGGGGCGGACGTCGCCGACCTCGCCGCCCTCGACCGTGATCTCCGCGCCGGCGTCTGCGCCCGGCGGTCGCGAGCGGACGGTGAGCCGGGAGACGGCACCGACGGTGTACAGCGCCTCGCCGCGGAAGCCGAGCGTCGAGACCCCGCGATCGAGATCGTCGATGTCGCCGATCTTCGAGGTGGCGTGTTCCGCGACGGCCGCCTCCAGCTGGTCGGCGGGGATGCCGACACCGTCGTCGCGGACCCGGATCCCCTCGGTGCCGCCCGACTCGACGGCGACGGCGACCCTGCTCGCGCCCGCGTCGAGGCTGTTTTCGATCAGCTCTTTCACCACGCTCGCCGGGCGCTCGACGACCTCGCCGGCCGCGATCCGCTGGACGGTCCGCTCGTCCAGACGCTCGATGTTCGGCGACTCCATAGCTGGGATCCGCTCCGTCGACCGCGCACTTGAACCCGTTGGCGACCGCGCCGAGGCGGGCGGGCCCGCGCCTGCGCCGAACTGCGGCGGAGTGACGACAGGCTGAGCGAGGCCGAACAGTTCAGACGACGAACGGTGCCGCCGCCGAAGTGCCGTCGACGACCCCGTCGCCGAACGGTAGCACCGCAAGAGCGGGTGTCAGTCGCCGGCCGTCGGGGTCGGCGCGGTGCCGTCGAGTTCCTCGCGGTCGTGTGCGTCGTCGAAGTCCAGGTCGGGTCCGCGCGCGACGATGCCAGACGGGGTCACGTCCGGGTGCGTCGTGTAGTAGTGCTCTTTGATGTGGCTCATGTTCACCGTCTCCGCGACGCCCGGCGTCTGGTAGAGGTCTCGAAGGTACGGCCAGAGGTGGTCGTACTGGTGGACGAACTTCCGGTTGCACATGAAGTGGGTGTGATACACCTGATCGAAGCGGACCAGCGTTGTGAACATGCAGATGTCCGCCTCGGTCAGGGAGTCGCCGACGAGGTATCGCTGGTCTGCGAGGTGGTCGTTCCAGCGGTCCAACGCCTCGAACAGGTCGTCTATCGCCTCGTCGTAGGCGTCCTGAGAGGTGGCGAACCCGGCGCGGTAGACGCCGTTGTTGATCGGCTCGTAGATGTCGGAGATTGCGTCGTCGACGTCCGCGACGGTCGCCTCGTCGTCGGGGGCGGGGAGCAGCGACGCGCCGTTGCCCAGCTCCGCGAACGCGGTCGACAGCATCCGGAGGATCTCGCGGGACTCGTTGTTGACGATGGTCCCCTCCTTCGTGTCCCACAGGACAGGGACCGTCACTCGACAGGTGGCGTCGGGGTCGGCGTCGACGTACAGCTCGCGGAGGTAGTCGCTACCGTGGAGTCGGTCCGGGGTACAGCCGTCCTTCTCGGGTGAGAACTGCCAGCCGTCCTCCCCCCGCCACGGGTCGACGACGCTCACGCCGATCGCGTCTTCGAGTCCGAGAAGCGACCGCGCGAGAAGCGTTCGGTGCGCCCACGGGCAGGCGTACGAGACGTACAGGTGGTACCGTCCGGCCTCCGGCTGGAACCGCTCGTCCGGCTCGGCGTCGACGTGGGCGGGAACGTCGCTGCCCGCGACCCAGTTCCGGAACGTCGTCGTCCCGCGCTCGAAGGCCCCGTCCGCGTTCGTGGTCTCGTACGCGTCCGTTCGCCACTCGCCGTCGACGAGTTGGTTCATACCCCGACGTGGGGTTCTATGCCCATAACGTGGCCGGGGACACGCGTGTCACCGGCCCGCCGCCGAGTCCGCCGCGTCCGTCCACCGGCTCGGGGACGCCGGCCGCCGTACCGGACCCGCTCGATCGGTCGGCGAAACGGATCGAGGTCAGGGCGGCGCTTCGGCGGCGCTTCGGTCGAAAACGGCTGTTCTCGAGGCAGACGCACGCGGGCGTACAAGACTCAACGCTTATGAGGGGGCGGTCCAAATCCCCGCACGTTACGGAGACCTATATGAGCGATTGGATAGCGATCGGCGCCTTGGCGGCCGTCGGCCTGCTCATCCCCGTCGGGATGATGAGCGTGTCGGCGTTGCTCCGTCCGAGCGTGCCTGAGACCGGTAAAAGTACCACCTACGAGTCCGGCGAGACGCCGACGGGCACGACGCGGATCCGGTTCAACATCCAGTATTACATGGTCGCGTTGTTGTTCGTCGTGTTCGACATCGAGACCGTGTTGTTGTTCCCGTGGGCCGTCATCTACCGTCCGGCGATACAGGCCGGCGTCCCGATGACCGCCCTCCTGTGGCCGATGCTGGCGTTCGTCGGCATCCTCGCCATCGGGCTCGTCTGGGCGTGGCGGTCCGGGGCCATCAGCTGGGCCCGGAGCCCCCGCGCGACCAGCAGAAAGACGGAGCGTGACCTCAACTAATGAGCAGCGATCAACCTTTCATCACCGACGAATCGCAAGTCGTAACCGAGACCCGCGACGCCCGGATGACCGGGCAGGGCGATCGGTTCAACTCTCGGCTTCGGGAGGCGTTCGGCTCCTCGCCGTTCATCCTCACCAAGTTCGACAAGTTCCTGAACTGGTGCCGCGGCTCCTCGATGTTCATGCTGCAGTTCGGGATCGCCTGTTGCAGCATCGAGATGATGCACACCTACGCGGTGAAACACGACCTCGACCGGTTCGGGTCGGGCGTCCCGCGCGCGTCGCCGCGACAGGCCGACGTGATGATCGTCCCCGGGACGATCGTCTCGAAGTTCGCGCCGCGGATGAAACGCGTCTACGACCAGATGCCCGAGCCGAAGTTCGTCGTCGGCATGGGATCGTGTACCATCTCCGGCGGCCCGTTCCAAGAGGGGTACAACGTGATCAAGGGCGCGGAGGAGGTCATCCCGATCGACATCCACGTCCCGGGCTGCCCGCCCCGTCCCGAGGCGCTCGTCTACGGCGTCGTGAAGCTGCAAGAGCGCGTCGCGAACGGCGAAGCGGCACCGGTGACCGTCAAGCCCTACGAGCTTGAGGAGTTCTCGGACCTCGAGCGGGACGAGCTCGTGGACAAGCTCGCAGACCAGATCGACGACGACGAACTCGTCATGCGGTACAACTTCGCTGATTCGCCATGAGCCTCGAACGACCAGACACCGTCGACGACGGGGTCCCGGCGCAGACGCCGGACGAACTCGAAGCCCTGCTCGGTGACCTCGTCGTCGGCCGCGACGACCATCTGAACGCGCCCGGGTTCGTCATCCGCCCGGACACCGTTCAGGAAACGCTCTCGATCCTGAAAGAGCAGGCGGGGTACGACCACCTCTCGGTGGTCACCGCACAGGAGTACGAGAATCGCTACGAGTCGATCTACCACCTGAAAAAGTACGACGATCCGACCCAAGAGGTCAGCGTCGTCGTCCCCGCCGACAAGGACGACCCCGTCTCCGAGACGGGAGAGCCCGTCTTCCGCACCGCCGACTGGCACGAGCGGGAGGCGTACGACCTGATCGGCATCGAGTACGAGGGACACCCAGACCTCCGGCGTATCCTGTTGCCAGAGACGTGGCAGGGCCACCCGCTGTCGATGGACTACGACAGGGACCGGCCGCAGATCGCCACGCTCCCGGAGCACGCGAACCCGCTACAGGACCATCACAAGGACGACGAGTCCGACACGATGTTCCTCAACATCGGGCCGCACCACCCGGCGACCCACGGCGTGCTCCACCTGAAGACGGTGCTCGACGGCGAGCAGGTGGTCGACGTCGAGCCCGACATCGGCTACCTCCACCGCAGCGAAGAGCAGATGGCCCAGTCGGGGACCTACCGCCACCAGATCATGCCGTACCCCGACCGCTGGGACTACATCTCGGCGGGGCTGCTCAACGAGTGGGCGTACGCCCGCGCGGCAGAGGACCTCGCCGACATCGAGGTGCCGGAGTACGCGCAGGTCATCCGCACGATGGGCGCGGAGATGTGCCGCATCGCCGCGCACATGCTCGCGCTCGCCACGTTCGCGCTCGACGTGAACGGCGACTTCACGGCGACGTTCATGTACGCCATCAACGACCGCGAGCGCGTACAGGACCTCTTGGAGGATCTGACGGGCCAGCGGCTGATGTTCAACTACTTCCGGCTCGGCGGCGTCGTCTGGGACCTCCCGGAGCCGCGCGAGGAGTTCTTCTCGAAGACGCGCGATTTCCTCGACCAGCTTCCGGAGTCCGTCGAGGAGTACCACAACCTCGTCACGTCGAACGAGATCTTCCAGATGCGGACGATCGACACGGGGATCCTGCCGCCGGACGTCGCGAAGAACTACGGCGCGACCGGTCCGGTCGCTCGCGGGTCCGGTGTCGACTACGACCTCCGGCGGGACGACCCGTACGGCTACTACGACGAGCTCGACTGGGACGTCGTGACCGAGGACGGCTGCGACAACTTCAGCCGCCTGCTCGTCCGGATGCGCGAGGTCGAGGAGTCGGCGAAGATCATCGAGCAGTGCGTGGACCTGCTCGAAGACTGGCCGGAAGACGAGCGGACGATTCAGGCGAACGTGCCGCGCACGCTGCGTCCCGACGACGACACCGAGATCTACCGCGCCGTTGAGGGCGCGAAGGGCGAACTCGGGATCTACATCCGCGCGGACGGCACCGACAAGCCGGGGCGGTTCAAGATCCGGTCGCCGTGCTTCTCGAACCTCCAGACGCTCCCGGAGATGGCGAACGGCGAGTACATCCCCGACGTCATCGCGGCGCTCGGGAGCCTGGACATCGTGCTCGGGGAGGTGGACCGCTGATGGGGACGGCACCCGCACAGCTGTTCCCCGAGTGGCTCGCGGAGACGTTCGGGCTGCCGGGCGTGCTCGGCGAGGTCGTCGCGGCGCTCATCGCCGCGGCGGTCGTCGGCAACATCGTGCTCGCGTTCACGGGCGTCGCGGGCCCGTGGGCGAAACGGAAGATCACGGCGGCGTTCACGGACCGGATCGCGGTGAACCGCGTCGGTCCCTTCGGGCTTCTCATCATCCCGGCGTCTGCAGTGCAGCTGCTCGCGAAGGAGCTCATCGTCCCCGAGGGCGTCGACCGCCCCTCGTGGGACATCGCGCCCATCATCCTGCCGGCGTCCGCGCTTTTAGGCTTCGCCGTGATCCCGATGGGACGGCTCGGTCCGATAAACTTCCACCTCGCCGACCCCGAAGTCGGGTTCGCGCTGGTGTTCGCGTTCGCGTCCATCGCGTCGGTCTCGCTGGTGATGGCCGGCTACGCGTCGAGCAACAAGTACTCGCTTTTGGGCGGGCTCCGCGCGGTCGCACAGAACCTCGCGTACGAGATCCCGCTCATCGTCACGGCGATGTCCGTCGTGATCTTCTCGGGGACGCTCCAGATGAGCGGCATCGTCGGCGCACAGACGGAGACCCTCGTCACGATCGCCGGACTCGATATTCCGGCGTGGTACGCGTTCGTTAACCCGTTCGCGTTCGTGTTGTTCCTCACGGCGAACCTCGCTGAGATCGGGCGGAATCCGTTCGACATCCCGGAGGCACCGACGGAGATCGTCGCCGGGTACCAGACCGAGTACTCCTCGGCGTACTTCGTCCTCTTCTATCTCGGCGAGTTCGTGCACATCTTCCTCGGCGGCGCGATCCTCGCCGTGACGTTCCTCGGCGGCGCGTCCGGCCCCGGGCCGGAGAGCATCGGCTTCATCTGGTTCGTGGTGAAGCTCTGGGCCTTCTTCCTGTTCACGCAGTGGGCCCGCTCCGCGCTGCCGCGCGTCCGCATCGACCAGCTCATCGAGATCGGCTGGAAGGGCATGTTGGTGCTGTCGTTCGCGAACCTGGTTCTCACGGCCGTAATCGTGGGGGTGATCGCGTAATGATCGGACTCATGAAATCCATGGCGACGACGATGAAACACGCGCTGGACGGGTCGACGTTCACGGTGGAATACCCGGAGGACGCACCCGAGGTGAGCCCGCGGTTCCGCGGCGTTCACAAGTTCAGCCAAGAGCGGTGTATCTGGTGTCGACAGTGCGAGAACGTCTGTCCGAACGACACGATCCAGATCGTTCAAGACGACCAGCGCAACGGGGAGCAGTACAACCTCCACATCGGCCAGTGCATCTACTGCCGGCTCTGTGAGGAGGTCTGTCCCGTCGACGCGATCTTGTTGACCCAGAACTTCGAGTTCACCGCCGACACGAAAGACGACTTCGTGTTCAACAAAGAACAGCTCAAGAACGTCCCGTGGTACAAGGGGATCGACCCGCTGGAGTCCCGGAACCCCGATCGCAGCGCGTGGATCGGGGAGGGAGACGGCGAGGTCGACTACCAGTAGCGGGCGCGTCTCGAAATCTTCAAAGGGACTCTCATAGGAGACACACACAATGGTTTATGCTACCATCGCGTTCGGGCTGTTCGCCGCTGTCACGCTGGCGTTCAGCCTCGGGGTCGTCTTGGCGCGCGACGTGTTCCACGCCGCGTTGCTTCTGGGCGGTGCCCTGACGAGCGTCGCGGTGCACTACGTGATGTTACAGGCGGAGTTCATCGCCGCCATGCAGATCCTCGTCTACGTGGGCGGGGTTCTCATTCTCGTCACGTTCGCCGTGATGCTCACGCGAACGGACACGGAAACGGAGGTGAATAGCGCGTGAGCGACTCGAGTTCCGGCGTCGGCCGGATCGTCCCCGTCATCGCGGTCGCGGCCCTGTTCGTCGTGATGGCTCTCACGGCCCTCTCGGCGGAGTTCGGTGCGGTGGCCGGCTTCCCGGCCGACGCGTCGATCGTTCACAACATCGGGTACGCCCTGTTCGGGCTCGGCGAGTACGACGTGACGACGGTTCCCGCCGAGGGGTTCCTCGCGGCCTTCCTGATCGCCGCAGTGGCCCTCGACGTCGCCGTCGACGGCGCGGTGTATCTGGCCAAACGCGAGGAGGACGGCTCCATCGTCGCGGCCGTCGGGCAGGCGCTCACCGACGGGGGTGAGCGGGAGTGACCGCCGTCGCCGCGTCCATCCCCCCGTCGTGGTACCTGCTTTTGGCGGCCACGGTGTTTTGTATCGGACTGCTCGGCGTGCTCACGCGACGGTCCGCGCTGTACTTCCTCATGAGCGTCGAGCTCATGATGAACGCCGCGAACATCAACTTCGTCGCGTTCGCGCTGTATTACGGCGACCTCACGGGCCAGGTGTTCGCGCTGTTCGTCATCGCGCTCGCCGCCGCCGAGGTCGCGATCGGCATCGGAATCATCCTCGTGTTGTACCGTAACTTCGGCGTCACAGACGTCACCGTTCCAACGGAGATGAGGTGGTAACATGATAGACGTGTTCTCGTACGTTCCGGCGATCGTTCTCCTGCCGTTCTTCTCGTTCCTGGTCGCGCTCGGCGCGGGCAAGTACCTCCCGAAGGGGGGTGCCTTCGGCGGCATCGCCGCGACTGCGGGGTCGTTCCTGCTCTCGTTGTGGGTGCTCGCCACCGTGGCCGGGGGACAGGCAGCGAACCGGACCATCTACACCTGGGCGAGCGCCGGCGGCATCGGCCCGACCGACGTGGAGCTCACGTTTGGCATCCTCGTGGACCCGCTTTCGGCGCTCATGCTCGTCATCGTGACGCTCGTGGCGCTTCTTGTCCACGTGTTCTCGCTGGGCTACATGAACGACGAGGGCGAGACCGGGCTCCCGCGGTACTACGCTGGGCTCGGGCTCTTCACGGCGTCGATGCTCGGATTCGTCGTCGCTGACAACCTGCTCATGGCGTTCATGTTCTTCGAACTGGTCGGGCTCTGCTCGTACCTGCTCATCGGCTTCCACTTCCGGGAGCCGGGGCCGCCGTCGGCGGCGAAGAAGGCCTTCCTGGTCACCCGCTTCGGCGACTACTTCTTCCTGATCGGCGTCGTGGCGGTGCTCGCGACGTTCGGCACCGCGCAGTTCGCCGGACCGGAGTCGTTCCCGGCGCTCGCGGAGGCCGGTGAGGTCGCGTGGACGCCCGGCGGACTCGCCGTGGACACGTGGTTCACGATCGTCGGGCTGCTGGTGCTCGGCGGCGTGGTCGGGAAGTCGGCGCAGTTCCCGCTGCACACGTGGCTACCCGACGCGATGGAGGGTCCGACGCCCGTCTCCGCGCTGATCCACGCCGCGACGATGGTCGCGGCCGGCGTCTACCTCGTCGCGCGGATGTACGGCTTCTACGCGCTGTCACCGACCGCGCTCGCGGTGATCGCCTTCATCGGCGGCTTCACCGCGCTGTTCGCGGCGACGATGGGCGTGGTGAAAGACGAGCTGAAGCAGGTGCTCGCGTACTCGACCATCTCGCAGTACGGCTACATGATGCTCGCGCTCGGCGCGGGCGGGTACGTGGCCGCGGTCTTCCACCTGACGACCCACGCGTTCTTCAAGGCCCTGCTCTTCTTGGGCGCGGGCTCGGTCATCATCGCGATGCACCACAACGAGGACATGTGGGACATGGGCGGGCTGAAGTCGAAGCTTCCCGTCACCTACTACACGTTCCTCGCGGGGTCGCTGGCGCTCGCGGGCATCTTCCCGTTCGCCGGATTCTGGTCGAAAGACGAGATCCTCTACGAGGCGCTCGTCCACGCGCCCGGCGAGCCGCTGCTGTTCGGCGGCTACCTGATGGGGCTGCTCGCGGTTCCCGTCACCGCCTTCTACACCTTCCGGATGGTCTTTTTGACCTTCCACGGCGAGCCGCGCAGCGCCACTGCCCGCGACCCTGAACCCGTTCGCTGGAACGTGAAGGGGCCGCTCACGGTGCTCGGGTCGCTCGCCGTCGTCACCGGCGTGATCAACATGGTTCCGGTCCAGAAGGTGCTCGGGATCGAGGGGATAGACGTGCTCCACCGCTGGCTCGACAACGAGTGGGGCGGAATCGAGGGACTCTCCTCGCACCACTACGCCGACCTCGGTCCGTACAGTAGCGAGTACCTCGTCGGCGGCGAGGTCGGCACGGTCCTCGTCGGCGCGGCGGTCTCGCTCGGGCTGGCGCTTGCCGGCCTCGGGCTCGCGTGGCGGCTCTACGGCGTTCCGTCGCCGACGGAACACACGGCGAAGCTCGGCGGGATCAAAGACGTGCTGTACAACAACTACTACCTCGACGAACTGCAGGTATGGCTCGCGTATCGCACCGAGGACGTGGCCGGCGTGGCCAACGTCTTCGATCAGGGGATCATCGACGGCGTCGTCAACGGCGTCTCGTCGGTGAGCCTCTTCGGCGGGAACCGCATCCGTCGGCTCCAGAGCGGCGTCGTCTCGCAGTACACGGCGCTTCTGACGCTGGGGCTTGTCGCCTTGGTTCTAGTCCTCGGCGTGACCGGGGGGTGGTTCCTGTGATACTCGAAGCGCTCATCGCGGTCGCGTTCGTGAGCGCGCTCGTCGTCCTCCTCGCGCCCAACGAGTGGGCGGGGAAGTTGGCGTTCGCGCTCAGCCTGATCCCGTTCGCGGGGTCGCTGTACCTGTGGTCCGCCTTCGACGGCTCCGGAAACGCGCTCACGGGCGGTGACATCGCGTTCCGAACGCAGGTCGAGTGGCTCGAAGTCGGCGGCAGGTCCGTGTCGTGGTTCGTCGGCCTCGACGGGATCAGCCTCCCGCTCGTGGTTCTCACGACGTTCCTCGTCCCGCTCGCTATCGTGAGTGCGTGGACGCCGATCGACTCCCGGCAGAGCCAGTTCTACGGGCTCATGCTGTTCATGCAGGCCAACCTGCTCGGCGTGTTCACGGCGCTCGACTTCTTCCTGTGGTTCATCTTCTGGGAGGCCGTGCTCGTGCCGATGTACTTCCTCATCGGCATCTGGGGCGGTCCGCGTCGGAAGTACGCCGCGATCAAGTTCTTCGTGTACACGAACGCGGCGTCGCTCCTGATGTTCATCGGGTTCATGTCGCTCGTGTTCGCGCTCGGCGACTCGGTGAGCTCGTTCGCGCTCCCGGAGATCACGCAGGCCATCGCGGCCGGAGACCTCTCGGCGTGGTTCGGGATCGCGCCCGAGCGGATGGCGCTTCTCGCCTTCCTCGCGATGTTCCTCGGGTTCGCCGTGAAGGTCCCGATCGTTCCGGTGCACACGTGGCTGCCCGACGCCCACGTCGAAGCGCCGACGCCGGTGTCGGTGCTTCTGGCGGGCGTGCTCCTGAAGATGGGGACGTACGCGCTGCTCCGATTCAACTTCACGATGCTCCCGAATCAGGCGTCCGCACTCGCGATTCCCATCGCGGCGATAGCCGTCATCAGCGTCATCTACGGCGCGATGTTGGCGCTGGCACAGAAGGACCTGAAACGCATCGTCGCGTACTCGTCCGTCTCGTCGATGGGGTACGTCATCCTCGGGCTCGTCGTGTTCACCGAGTACGGCGTCGGCGGCGCGACGTTCCAGATGGTCGCTCACGGGCTCATCTCCGGGCTGATGTTCATGGCCGTCGGCGTCGTCTACAACGCGACGCACACGCGGATGGTCGGCGACATGGCCGGGATGGCCGACCGGATGCCGATCACGGTCGGGATCCTGGTCGCCGGCGCGTTCGGCTACATGGGGCTTCCCCTGATGGCCGGCTTCGCCGGCGAGTTCTTCATCTTCGTGGGCTCGCTTTCGGCACCGGCGCTCCCGTACGCGCCCGTGTTCACCGCGCTCGCGATGTTCGGTATCGTCATCGTCGCCGGCTACCTGCTGTCGGCGATGCAGAGCACGCTCTTCGGGCCGTTCCACCTCGAGACGGACTACGAGGTCGGTCCCGCGCCGTTCCACGACGTCGCCCCGCTCGCGGTGCTTCTGGTGGCGATCATCGTGCTCGGCGTCGCGCCCGACATCTTCTTCGAGATGATTCGTGACGCAGCCGTTCCCGTGGTCGAGGGGGTGACGCTCGATGGTTAACGCGCCGACGGCGGTGACGGCGCTGCTCCCGGTGTTGCTTTTCGCACTCACCGGACTCGCGCTGCTCTTGATCGACACGATCCGCCCGTCCGGGCGGTCGAACACCTCGATGGCAGTCGTCAGCGCGCTCGGGTCGCTGGGCGCGCTCGGGGCGACCGCGTGGCTCGTGGTCTCTGGAACGGTGGGCGTCGACGCGGGCGCGGTCCGCCTGTTCGCGGACACGATTGCGGTCGACACGATGGCGCTGTTCTTCATCGCCATCTTCGCGTCGGTGACGGCGCTCGTCGTCGTCGCCGCCCACGACTACTTCCACGACCACGCGAACCCCGCGGCGTTCTACTCGCTCGTGCTGTTCGCGACGACGGGCATGGCGCTTCTCGCGGTGGCCAACTCGCTCGCGGTCGTCTTCGTCGCCTTGGAGATGGTGTCGCTGCCGTCGTACGTGCTCGTCGCGTTCTTGAAACAGAACCGCGGGAGCGTCGAGGCGGGGATGAAGTACTTCCTCGTCGGCGCGCTCTCGTCTGCGATCTTCCTGTTCGGGATCTCGCTCGTGTACGCGGCGACCGGGTCGCTGCTGTTCGGTGACGTCGCCGAGGCCGTCGGATCGCTCGACGGGCTCGCGGGCGTCGCCGGGCTCGGCATCGTGATGATCGTCGGCGGCGTGGCGTTCAAGACCGCCTCCGTCCCGTTCCACTTCTGGGCTCCGGAGGCGTACGAGGGCGCGCCCGCTCCCGTGAGCGCGTACCTCTCGTCGGCGTCGAAGGCGGCCGGCTTCGTGGTGGCGTTCCAGCTGTTCACGGAGGCGTTCCCCGTCGGGGCGTCGGTCGGTGCCAACATCGACTGGGTGCTCGCGTTCGGGATCATCGCGGCCGTGACGATGACGCTCGGGAACTTCGCGGCCGCCGTTCAAGAGGAGGTCAAGCGAATGCTCGCGTACTCCTCTATCGGTCACGCCGGCTACGCGCTCATCGGTCTCGCCGCGCTCTCGGCCGGCGGTCAGGCCAACGGGACCGTGATGGGCGCGGCGATGGCGCACCTGCTCGTCTACGGGTTCATGAACACCGGCGCGTTCCTCTTCGTCGCGATGGCGGAGCGGTGGGGCGTCGGTCGGACCTTCGCGGACTACGCCGGACTGGCGCGTCGCGCGCCGGTCGCGTCGACCGCGATGGCCGTGTTCATGTTCTCGCTCGCGGGGCTCCCGCCGTTCGCCGGGTTCTTCTCGAAGTACTTCCTGTTCCAGGCGGCCATCGACAACGGCTTCGTGTGGCTCGCGGCGCTCGGCGCGGTGAACAGCGTGATCTCGCTGTACTACTACAGCCGGGTCGTGAAGGCGCTGTTCATCGACGACCCCGACTCGCCGAGCGCGCTCGACGCGATCGACGTGCGGCCGACGGCGCTGTACGCCGCGGTCGTGTTCGCCGCCGTCGCGACGGTGCTGCTCTTGCCCGGCTTCGGGCCGGTCATCGAGACCGCCGAGGCGGCCGCGTCCGCGCTGTTCTGACCGCCTCGGAGACGGCGGTTGATCCGCTCGTTTTTCGCGTTCGATTCGACCGGTACCCGCAGATATTCGAGTGTCCGGCGCCTCCGATCGGTATGGGACGCACTCGCACGTACCGGTGTCTGGGCTGTCTCGATCACACGCTAGACCGCGAGTTCGACACGTCTCACCTCTCCGTGACGTGTCCGTCGTGTGAGTCGTTCGAGCGGTTCGTCAACGAGGCGGTGTTCCAGACGTTTCGGGAGTTCGAGGAGTCGCCGCCGGAGGAGTTCGACTGGGCGCGGCTGGACCGGACGGAGAAGTTGCTGATCGCAGAACGGCTCACTCGGACGACGAAGACGCTTTCCGACTTCGACGTGGTCGACGGTCCCGACGCGACGGCGGTCGAGTGATCCGGTCACCTCGACGCGAGGGTCGTTCGCCGATGTCGACCTATCGAGCGTACAGTTTCCCGCCGACGAGCGACGCGAGTCCGACGCCGTCGTTCGGCGTCACCGCCACGTAGGGGCGGTCGACGGGACCGAACACGTCGACCACCCGGCCGACCGTCGAGAGCGACTCGTCGACGACGGACGAACCGATCCGCGGCGGTTCCTCGTCGGCGTCGGCGCGGGCGATAGCGAGTCCCCCGGCGGTACGGACGACCGAACCAACTCGCCGCATCGCTACTCTCGGATGACCCCGAGGTAGGCGGCGATCGCCTGCACGAGGTCGTTTTTCGCCGTGTCGTCCGTTCCGCGGACGACGACCATTCCGCGGGGTTCGAACTCGCGGGAGTACGCCTTGTCGCGTTCGATCACCGCGTCGTAGCCGATCTGCTGGACGGCCTTCGCGATCTCGTCGACCGTCGGGTCCTCGACCGCCAGGTCCGTCGGGACGCGGCGGCCCGCGGACCGCGACCGATCGGCGTCGAAGTACGCGGGATAGACGACGTTCTCGACCATATACCGGAGAGGCGAGCGCGCGGCGTAAGGTCGTTTCGGACGCGGTCGGCGTCGTTCGAGGGCCGGTGTGGGCGTCGGATCGCACTCGCACGGGCCGCGCGGGGACGCAGACGACGGGCCCCACGGTCGGCGGAGCCGTTGCGGGATCCACCCCGGAACCCTTTTGGAGCAACACGGGCCACGTTCGTGTAATGAGCGATCTCGAAGCGGAGTACCGTCTCGACTACTTCGAGGAGGAGGGGTTCGAGCGCAAGGAGTGTCCCTCCTGTGGCGCACACTTCTGGACCCGCGACGCCGACCGCGAACTGTGCGGCGAACCGCCCTGTGCGGACTACAGCTTCATCGACGACCCGGGCTTTCCGGAGCCGCACTCGCTGTCGGAGATGCGCGAGGCGTTCCTCTCCTTCTTCGAAGAGCACAGTCACGAGCGGATCGATCCGTACCCGGTCGCGGCGAACCGCTGGCGCGACGACGTGCTCTTGACGCAGGCGTCGATCTACGACTTCCAGCCGCTCGT
Source organism: Halorubrum salinum (assembly GCF_024494575.1). Lineage (GTDB taxonomy): Archaea > Halobacteriota > Halobacteria > Halobacteriales > Haloferacaceae > Halorubrum > Halorubrum salinum. The sequence goes on along the minus strand of NZ_JANHDO010000002.1, from coordinate 509,020 downwards.
CACCTCCGGACAGACGCCGCCGCCGGCGAACCCGCTCACCATCTCACAGCCCTGCATTCGGATGCAAGACATCGACAACGTCGGCAAGACCGGCCGACACACGATGGCGTTCGAGATGATGGCTCACCACGCGTTCAACACGCGCGAGGACGCCGAGGCGGAGTACGCCTACGAGGGCGAGGTGTACTGGAAAGACGAGACGGTCCGGTACTGCGACGAGTTGTTCGAGAGCCTGGGGGCCGATCTGGAGGAGATAACCTACATCGAGGACCCGTGGGTCGGCGGCGGCAACGCGGGGCCCGCCATCGAGGTCATCTACAAGGGCGCTGAGCTGGCGACGCTCGTCTTCATGTGCATGGAGCGGGACCCCGACGGCGACTACGAGATGAAAGACGGACACACGTACTCGTTCATGGACACCTACATCGTCGACACCGGGTACGGGTTAGAGCGGTGGACGTGGATGAGTCAGGGGACGGCGACGGTGTACGAGGCCATCTATCCGGACGCCATCGACTTCCTCAAAGAGAACGCCGGCATCGAACACACCGAGGCGGAACGCGAGATCGTCCACCGCGCCGCGACGCTCTCCGGCCGGCTCGACATCGACGACGTCGACGACGTGGAGGCCGCCCGCGGTGACATCGCCGACCGGCTCGACGTCGACGTGGAGCGGCTCCGCGAGCTTGTCGAGCCGCTCGAAGCCATCTACGCGATCGCGGACCACTCGCGGACGCTCGCGTACATGTTCGGCGACGGCATCGTCCCGTCGAACGTCGGGACGGGCTACCTCGCGCGGATGGTGCTCCGTCGGATGAAGCGGCTGGTCGACGAGGCCGGCGTCGACGCGCCGCTCGACGAGCTGGTCGATATGCAGGCCGAGCGGCTCGGCTACGAGAACCGCGACACGATCCGCGAGATCGTTCGCAGCGAGGAGCGGAAGTACCGCAAGACGCTGGAGCGCGGCTCCCGGAAGGTCGAACAGCTCGCAGACGAGTACGCCGGGACCGACGAACCGATCCCGACGGAGACGCTGTTGGAGCTGTACGACTCACACGGCATCCAGCCGGACATGGTCGCCGACATCGCGGCGGAGCGCGGTGCGACCGTCGACGTTCCCGACGACTTCTACGCGCTCGTCGCCGACCGCCACGAGGAGGCCGACGGCGACGACGCGGCCGCGGAGCGCGACGAGCGGTTCGACGACCTCCCCGAGACGGAGAAGCTCTTCTACGACGACCAGGGCCGAACCGAGTTCGAGGCGGTCGTCCTCGACGTGTTCGAGCGCGAGGAGGGGTACGACGTCGTGTTAGACCAGACGATGTTCTACCCCGAGGGCGGCGGACAGCCCGCGGACCGGGGACAGCTCACGGTCGGCGAGACCACGGTCGACGTGACGGACGTACAGGAGGTCGGGGGAGTCGTCCTCCACCGCGCCGACGCCGATCCCGGGAAAGGTGAGTTCGTTCGCGGACAGGTCGACGGCGACCGCCGCGACCGGCTGCGCGCGCACCACACGGCGACGCACCTGATCGGGCACGCGGCCCGCGAAGTGCTCGGAGACCACGTTCGTCAGGCGGGCGCACAGAAGGGGATCGACTCCTCTCGGCTCGACGTGCGCCACTACGATCGGATCACGAGAGATCAGGTCAAAGCGATAGAGCGGGTCGCGAACGAGCTGGTCCGCGATAACGTCCCGGTCCGACAGGAGTGGCCGGACCGCAACGAGGCGGAGGCCGAACACGGATTCGACCTCTACCAGGGCGGCGTCCCGCCGGGAACCAACGTCCGTCTCGTCCACGTCGGCGACGCCGACGTGCAGGCGTGTGCCGGCACGCACGTCGACCGCACCGGACAGATCGGCGCGGTGAAGGTGTTGAAGACGGAGCCCGTCCAGGACGGCGTCGAGCGGATCGTCTTCGCCGCCGCCGGCGCGGCGGTCGAGGCGACCCAGCGCACCGAGGACGCGCTGTACGACGCCGCCGACGCGCTCGACGTCGACCCGCTCGACGTGCCGGAGACGGCAGAGCGGTTCTTCGAGGAGTGGAAGGCGCGGGGCAAAGAGATCGAGTCGCTGAAAGAAGAGCTCGCGGCCGCGCGCGCCTCCGGCGGCGCAGACGCAGAGGAGGTCGAGGTCGACGGGGTGACGGTCGTGGTCCAGCGGCTCGACGGCGACGCGGACGAGCTTCGTGCGACCGCGAACGCCCACGTCGACGACGGAAAGGTCGCCGTCGTCGGGAGCGGTGCCGACGGGTCCGCGAGCTTCGTCGTCGGCGTGCCCGACGACGTCGGTGTCAACGCCGGACAGGTCGTCTCTGCGCTCGCCGACCGAGTCGGCGGCGGCGGCGGCGGGCCGCCGGACTTCGCCCAGGGCGGCGGCCCGGACGCCGACGCGCTCGACGAGGCGCTTGAGGCGGCACCGGAGATCGTCCACCGCGTCCAAGAGGCGTGAGTTGAGACGCCGATGCCGAGAGCAGACAACGCGGGCGTCTCGATCCGGTACGAGGTCGACGCGACCGGCGCGGGCGACCCGGACGAGGCGGTCGTGTTCTGTGGCGACGCCGGCCTCGGCGCGTGGCAGTTCGGCTGGCAACACGCCGCGGTCGCGGGGCCGCACACGGTCGTCACGCCCGAGACGCGTGGCGTCGGCCGCTCCGACGCGCCACCGGGACCGTACTCGGTCGAGACCCTGGCGAGCGACGTCGACGCCGTCTGCGCCGCGGCGGGAGTACGGAACGCCCACGTCGTCGGGTACGGGCTGGGCGGGATGGTCGCGCTCGCGTACGCCCTCACGTCGTCGCGGCCCGCGAGCCTGACCGTCGTCGGGACGCCGCCGTCGGGGGCGGACTACAACGCCCGCGGGGTGTGGGCCGACCCGTCGACGCCGACGGCGGTCGAGGGGTCGCTGACCGGACTCCTCTCCGAGTCGTTCCGCGAGGTGCACCCGGACGTGCTCTCACGGATCGCCGACTGGCGGACGAGAGAGGACGCCGACCGCGAGACGTTCGAGGCGCACCGCGCGGCCGTGGAGGGGTTCGACGTGTCGGATCGGCTGTACGAGATCACGACCCCGACGCTCGTCGTCCACGGCGCGGCGGACACCGTCTGTCCGCGTACGGCCGCGGAAACGCTCGCCGACGGGCTTCCACGCGGCGAGTCGCTCGTCGTCGATGACGCGAGACACCTCGTCGGCGTGGAGGCGTCCGCGGCGGTCAACGACGCGCTGGTCGGATGGCTCGCGGAGCACGCCGCCGATCCGCTCTCCTGAGTGAACCGCGCGCCACAACCGTTTTCAGTGTCTCTGTCCACCGTTCGGTCAATGACACGCCTCCGGTTCGCGCTGTTGAACGCGGCGCAAACAGACGGGAACACCCGGCGGAACTTCCGCCGCGAACTCGACGCCGACCTCGCGGAGTTCGACGCCGCGAACGGCCATCTTCCAGACCACACCGACTTCGACGGCGTCGTGGTCACCGGGTCGCGGTCCTCCGTCTACTGGGACGAGGCGTGGATCCCCCCGCTCGTCGAGTACGTCGCCGACGCCGCCGACGCGGGCGTTCCGGTGCTCGGGGTCTGTTACGGCCACCAGGTGCTCGCAGAGGCGCTCGGCGGCCGCGTCGCCGGGATGGACGGGTTCGAGATCGGCTACAACACGGTGCGACACCGCGGGAACGATCAGTTGTTCGAGGGGATAGACGAGGAGTTCACCGTCTTCACGACGCACGGCGACACGGTCGTCGACCTCCCGCCGAGCGCGACGCTGCTCGCCGAGAACGACCACGGCGTCCACGCGTTCCGCGACGGGCACTGCTGGGGCGTGCAGTTTCATCCGGAGTACGACGTCGACACGGCGCGCGACGTCACGGACGGCAAGCGCGAGCGTCTGGGCGACGCCCGCGTCGACGCCGTCTTGGAGGAGATCACGCCAGACGCCTACGACGCCGCGTGTGAGGCGAAGGGGATCTTCGACAACTTCGTCGCGTACGCTCGGCGGCTGAAAGCCGATCGGGAGTCGGCGGCCGCGGCCGGGGACTGAGCGCGTCCGCTCGGAGCGCGTCCGGGTCGAACACCCTTATACCGCTCCCGCTCGGAGCCACGGTATGAAGGTAGTACCGGACACCAGTGCGGTCGTCGACGGCCGCGTGTCCGAACGCGTCGCCGCCGGGAGCTACGAGTCGGTGACGGTCCTCGTCCCCGAGGCCGTCGTCGGCGAACTGGAGTCGCAGGCCAACGACGGCCTGGAGTCGGGGTGGGACGGCCTGAGCGAACTCAAGCGGCTCGCCGACCTCGCCGACGACGGGACGATCGAACTGCGATACGTCGGGGAGCGCGCGAGCGGCGACGCCCGGTCGCACGCGCACGAGGGCGACGTCGACGCGCTGATCCGCGATCTGGCGACGGACCACGGGGCCACGCTCCTATCGAGCGACATCGTGCAGGCCGAGGTCGCCCGCGCGAAGGGGCTCGACGTCGAGTACGTCGAGCCGGTCGCGCGGGGCGTCGTCGACGATCTCCCGATACAGGACTTCTTCACCGACGAGACGATGTCGGTCCACCTCAAGACCGACACCGTTCCGAAGGCCAAACGGGGCCAACTCGGGGAGATGCGGTACGTCGAGATCGAAGAGGAGCCGACCGACGAGGCGCAGATGCGCGAGTGGGCCAACTCGATCGTCGACCTCGCGCGCCAGTCGAACGAGGGGTTCATCGAACTCTCCGACGACGGGATGGACATCGTCCAGTTCCGCAACTACCGGATCGCGGTCGCGCGGCCGCCCTTCGCCGACGGGATCGAGATCACGGCCGTCAGGCCGATCGCGAAGACGACGCTCGACGACTACGAGTTCGCCGACGAACTCCGCGAACGGTTCCTCGAACGGAAGCGCGGCGTGCTCATCTCCGGATCGCCCGGCGCGGGGAAATCGACGTTCGCGCAGGCGGTCGCGGAGTTCCTGAACGACGCCGACTACGCCGTGAAGACGATGGAGAAGCCGCGCGACCTGCAGGTCGGTCCGGAGATCACCCAGTACGGCGCGCTCGGCGGCGACATGGCGAACACCGCCGACTCCCTGCTCCTCGTCCGTCCCGACTACACTGTCTACGACGAGGTCCGGAAGACCGACGACTTCGAGGTGTTCGCCGACATGCGGATGGCCGGCGTCGGAATGGTCGGCGTCGTCCACGCCTCCCGCGCCATCGACGCGCTCCAGCGGCTCGTCGGCCGCGTCGAACTCGGGATGATCCCGCAGATCGTCGACACGGTCGTCTACATCGAGGCCGGCGAGGTCCACACGGTCTACGACGTCGAGACCGAGGTGAAGGTGCCGGCGGGACTCACCGCAGAGGACCTCGCGCGGCCGGTCATCCAAGTGTCGAACTTCGAGACCGGCCGTCCGGAGTACGAGATCTACACGTTCAACCGGCAGGTCGTCACGGTGCCGCTCGACGACGCGGACGATGGCGACGCGGAGTCCGGGGTCGGTCGGATCGCCAAACAGGAGATCGAACGGGAGATCCGATCGGTCGCGCACGGGCACGTCGACGTCGAACTGAAAGGCAACGACAAAGCCGTCGTGTACGTCACGGAGGGCGACATCGGCACCGTCATCGGCAAGGGCGGCGGGCGCATCAGCGACATCGAGAACCGGCTCGGCATCGAGATCGACGTGCGGACGCACGCGGACAAGCCCGGTGGGAGCGGTAGCGCCTCGACCGGTGCCGGAACCAACGGAACGGGCGGGACGGACGGGAGCGCCGGCGGACAGGTGGGCGACGAGCGCGGCACCGTCGTCGAGCCGGAGATCACCTCCCGGCACGTCGTCATCGACGTCGACGACGGCGTCGGCGAAACCGTCGAAGTCCGCGCGGACGGCGAGTACCTCTTCACCGCTACCGTCGGTCGCGGCGGCGAAGTTCAGGTGTCACGCGGCTCTGCGATCGCGGAGGAGCTCGAAGACGCGATCGACCGGAAGCGGCGGGTGACGGTCGTCCCGGCGCGCTGACTCTCCCGGCGCCGACCGAGACCGCTCCACCGCCTCCGTCGTTCGGTTCAAATGAAGTACCACGATCGTCGAATCGTATCCCTCCTGAAAGATAACGCTTTTTTGGTGGTGGAAGGAACCCTCCTCCATGTCAGACGAGTTAAAGCGCGGGCTCGAAGGCGTCCTCGTCGCGGAGTCGGATCTGAGTTACGTCGACGGCGAGGTTGGCAAGCTCGTGTACCGCGGGCACGACATCGAAGACCTCGCGCGCGGCGCGAGCTACGAGGAGGTGTTGTACCTCCTGTGGTACGGCTCGCTGCCGACGCGCGAGGAACTCGACGCGTTCACCGCGGAGCTCGCGACCGAACGGGACGTCGACGACGACGTGCTCGAAACGGTCCGCACGCTGGCAGACGCCGGCGAGCGGCCGATGGCGGCGCTCCGTACCGCGACGTCGATGCTCTCCGCGTACGAGCCCGAGCCCGACGCGGACCCGGAAGACCTCGAGGCGACGCTCCGGCAGGGACGTCGGATCACGGCGAAGATCCCGACGGTGCTGGCCGCCTTCGAGCGCGCGCGGCAGGGCGAAGACCCGATCGCGCCCGATCCCGACCTCTCGCACGCGGCGAACTTCCTCTACATGCTCACTGGGACCGAACCCGACGCCGTCAGCGCGGAGACGTTCGATATGGCGCTCACGCTTCACGCCGACCACGGACTCAACGCCTCGACGTTCACCGCGATGGTGATCGGCTCGACGATGGCCGACGTCTACTCCGGCGTCACCGGCGGTATCGGGGCGCTCTCCGGATCGCTCCACGGAGGGGCGAACCAAGACGTCATGGAGGTGCTCTACGAGATCGACGCGTCCGCGAAAGACCCCGTCGAGTGGGTGAAAGACGCTCGGGACGACGGCCGGCGAATTCCCGGCTTCGGCCACCGCGTCTACGCGGTCAAGGACCCCCGCGCGAAGATCCTCGAAGAGAAGCTGCGTGACCTCGCCGAGTCCTCGGGCGACACGAAGTGGCTCGACTACACCACCGCGATCGAGGAGTACCTCACCGATCAGGGGCTCTTAGAGAAGGGGATCGCGCCGAACGTCGACTTCTACTCGGGGTCGGTGTACGACTCGCTTGGCATTCCCGTCGACATGTACACGCCCATCTTCGCGATGAGCCGCGTCGGCGGCTGGATCGCACACGTCGTCGAGTATCAAGAGGACAACCGCCTCATCCGGCCGCGGGCGCGGTACACCGGCCCCGACGACGTCTCGTTCGTTCCCGTCGACGAACGCTGATTCGGCCGATCGGTCGCCGGTTCTGACGGGCTGGCCGTCGCAGTCGCGTCGTCAGCCGAAGTTCTCGACTTTCGCCGCGTCCGGGTCGCCGCCGACCGCCTCGATCGCCGCGGTCGCGTCGTCGACGAGGTCGGCGAAGCCGTAGACGAAGAGCGTTTCGTCGGCCGATCCGGTCACCACGTCTTCGAGCGCGTCGCGAAGGTCCGCGTCGGCGTCGAGGAGGTGAACGGTCGCGCCGCGCGCCGTCAGCGCCTCGATCCGGTCGGCGTGTGCCACGTCGGCGTCGCGGTAGACGATCGCCGCCTCGCCGCCGTCGTCGAGCGCGCGTTCCGCGATGGCCACCGCCGGTCCGACGCCGGGGCCGCCGGCGACGACGACCGCCCGATCCTCGCCGTCGTAGTGCTGGTCGCCGTACGGCCCGGAGAGCGTCATCTCGGTTCCGGCCTCCGCGTTCGCGAGGAACGCGGAGAAGTCGCCGCCGTCGTCGGGGTCGATGCCCACGGTGACCTCGAAGGTGTCGCCGACGGTCGGCGAGGAGAGCGTGTAGAAGCGAGCGACCGACTCCCCGCCTATCTCGGTGCCGAGCTTCACGAACTGTCCCGGCTCGGCGTCGAAGCCGTCCGGCGCGTGAAACCGGAGGGCGTACGTGTCGCGACCGACCGTCTCGACCGCGCTGACCGTGGCTGTCGTGTCCATGGCGTCGATCCGGCCGGCGGACACAAACGTGTTCCCGTCGGCGTCGGTCCTGCCCCGGCCGAAACCCCGAGCGGATCGCGTCCGGCCGGCCCACTGACAGTTCGACGAACGTCGAAACACACTGCGACAGAAAGGGTCGATCGTGAGGGAAACAGAGTACGTATGTCCAGTTATTTTTGTATGAGCCATCATATGTTTTTTAAGGAGGCAATAATTGCGATTTAAAACACGGACGTACAGATCTCCGTCGGTGGCTCCTTCCAGAAGTCTTTTGATGAGTCCGGTGAAACGTCCGGCTATAGCATGGCTGCGGACTTCAACTGGGCCGTCGGCGGAGAGGCCGGTGACGGCATCGACTCGACCGGGAAGATCTTCGCGCAAGCGCTCTCTCGGGCGGGTCGGCACGTGTTCACGTCGAAGGACTTCGCGTCGCGTATCCGAGGGGGATACACCGCGTACAAGGTGCGGACGTCCGTCGACAAGGTACAGAGCGTCGTCGACCGTCTGGACGTGCTCATCGCGTTGACCCCGCGGACCATCGAGGAGAACCTCGACGAGCTTCACGAGGGGTCGGTGATCATCTACGACGGCGAGCGGACGACGATGCAGGACGTCGAAATCCCCGACGAGATGATCGGGATCGACGTGCCGCTCAAGCGGCTCGCCGAGGAGGCGGGCGGGGCGATCATGCGGAACGTCGTCGCGCTCGGCGCCGCCTGTGAGGTCGCCGATTTCCCGATCGAGAACCTCGACTCGGCGCTCGAAAAGCGCTTCAAGGACAAGGGACAGAAGCTCGTCGACAACAACAAGGAGGCCGCGCGGGCGGGGCAGTCGTACGTCGCCGAGGAGTTCGATCACGAGTTCGACTACGACCTGGAGACGACCGACGAGGACTACGTCCTCCTCAACGGCGACGAGGCGATCGGGATGGGGGCCATCGCGGCCGGCTGCCGCTTCTACGCCGGCTATCCGATCACTCCCGCGACCGACGTGATGACGTACCTCACCGGTCGAATCGAGCGGTACGGCGGCCACGTCGTGCAGGCCGAAGACGAGCTGTCCGCGATCAACATGGCGCTCGGGGCCGCCCGCGGAGGCGCGCGCGCCATGACCGCCACGTCCGGTCCGGGGATCGACCTGATGACGGAGACGTTCGGGCTCATCGCCACCTCGGAGACGCCGCTCGTCATCTGTAACGTGATGCGTTCCGGCCCATCGACCGGGATGCCGACGAAACAGGAGCAGGGCGACTTGAATCAGATGCTGTACGGCGGCCACGGCGAGGTCCCGCGGTTCGTGCTCGCGCCCACGACGATCGCCGAGTGCTTCTGGAAGACCGTCGAGGCGTTCAACCTCGCCGAGAAATACCAGCTGCCGGTGTACATCACCGCGGACCTCTCGATGGCGGTCACGGAACAGACGTTCACGCCCGAGACGTTCGATATGGACGCAGTCGAGATCGACCGCGGCTTCGTGGTCGACGAGTCCGCGATCGACGACCACATGAGCGAGTCGGGCGGCTTCCAGCCCCACGAGATCACCGATGACGGCATCTCGCCGCGCGCGTTCCCCGGCACCGCTGACGGCGCGCACATGTCCACGGGCCTCGAACACGACGAGCAGGGCCGCCGGACGGAGGACACGGAGATGCGCGTCGAGCAGGTCGACAAGCGCAACCGGAAGGTCGAGACCGCCCGCGAGCGCGAGGACTGGGGTCCACGCGAGTTCGGCGACGCGGACGCCGACACGCTCGTGATAACGTGGGGATCGAACGAGGGCGCGCTCGCGGAGGCGATCGAGTTCCTCGACGACGAGGGGATCGACGTCCGAGTGCTCTCCGTTCCGTACATCTTCCCGCGGCCGGACCTGTCCGAGGACGTGGCGGCGGCGGAGAACGTCGTCGTCGTCGAGTGTAACGAGCAGGGACAGTTCGCCGACCTCGTGGAGCACGACGTGCTCGAACGGGTCGACCGGATAAACAAGTACAACGGCGTGCGGTTCAAGGCCGACGAACTCGCAGCGGAGATAAGAGCCACCCTCGCGGCGGAGGTGGAGGCGTAACCAATGAGCTCAGACATTCGATTCACCGACTTCAAGTCCGACAAGCAGCCGACGTGGTGCCCGGGATGCGGCGACTTCGGCACGATGAACGGCATGATGAAGGCGCTCGCGGAGACGGGCAACGACCCCGACAACACCTTCGTCGTCGCCGGAATCGGCTGCTCCGGAAAGATCGGCACGTACATGCACAGCTACGCGCTCCACGGCGTTCACGGTCGGGCGCTCCCCGTGGGAACGGGCGTCAAGATGGCCCGCCCGGACATCGAAGTGATGGTCGCCGGCGGCGACGGCGACGGCTACTCCATCGGCGCGGGCCACTTCGTCCACGCCGTCCGGCGCAACGTCGACATGACGTACGTCGTGATGGACAACCGCATCTACGGGCTGACGAAGGGGCAGGCGTCGCCGACCTCTCGGGAAGACTTCGAGACGTCGACGAGCCCGGAGGGCCCCAAACAGCCGCCGGTCAACCCGCACGCGCTGGCGCTGGCGTCGGGCGCGACGTTCATCGCGCAGTCGTTCTCCTCCGACGCGCTCCGCCATCAGGAGATCGTCCAGCAGGCGGTCGAACACGACGGGTTCGGCTTCGTGAACGTCTACTCGCCCTGCGTCACGTTCAACGACGTCGACACCTACGACTACTTCCGCGACTCGCTCGTCGACCTGAAGGAGACCGACCACGACCCGTCCTCCCGCGAGGACGCCAAAGACGTCATCTTAGACAGCGAGCAGGAACATCAGGGCGTCATCTATCAGGACGAGGAGTCGGTGCCGTACCACGAGCAACACGGCGTCGACGAGGACATGTCCGTCATTCCCGACGGCGCGCCGGAGGGCGCGACGGACCTCGTCCGCGAGTTCTACTGAACGCGGTCGTCCGATTCGTTTCACCGACGGACAACACAGCTATTTATTCTCGACGCGAGCACCACGGGTATGGACGAGATCCGGGTTCTCCACGTGGACGACGAGCCCGACTTCGCCGATCTCACTGCGGCCTTCCTTGAGCGGATAGACGACCGGTTCACGGTGGAGACGGTCGCGTCGGTCGCGGCGGGCCTCGACGCGCTCGACGAGGGACCGACCGTCGACTGCGTGGTGTCCGATTACGACATGCCGGAACGGTCGGGGATCGAGTTCCTCCGCGCCGTCCGTGAGGACCGACCGCACCTCCCGTTCGTGCTGTTCACGGGGAAGGGTTCCGAGACGGTAGCGAGCGAGGCGCTCCGGGCCGGCGCGACCGACTACCTCCAGAAGGAATCGGGCACGGAGCAGTACGAACTGCTCGCGAACCGCGTTACGAACGCCGTATCGCAGTTCCGCGGTCGGCGCGCGGAACAGCGGCTCGTCGAGGTCGCGGACAACACCGATCAGCTCATCTTCGTCTTCGACGCCGACTGGGGCGAGTTGCTGTTCGTGAGCGCCGCCTACGAGGATCTGTGGGAGCGGCCGATAGCCGAGCTGAAGAGGGATTCGACCGCGTTCCTCGACGGCGTCCATCCCGATGACCGCGGACGCGTGCGAGACGCCATGGACCGGCTCACAGCCGGCGAGTCGGTCGAGCTGACGTTCCGCGTCACGGCGAGTGAAGACACCCTGCGGTGGGTCGAGGTCCGCGGCGAACCGATCCGCGACGAGACGGGATCGGTCGTTCGAGTCGCCGGGTTCGGCGTGGACGTGACCGACGCGAAGCGCCGGCGACAGCGCCAGCGGCGGCAACGGGAGACGCTGCTCCGGTTGGCCACGGACGACGCGGTGGCCGACGGCTCCTTTGAGACGGCGATCCGGACGATCACGGAGGCGACCGCTCGGGTGCTCGACGTCGACCGCGTCAACGTCTGGTTGGCCGATCCCGAACCGGCGATCGAGGAGGGGGAGACTTCCGAAAGGGTCCTTCACTGCGTCGGCGACTACGACCGTCAGGCCGGCGAACACGGCGCGGGAGCCCGGTTGCGGATCGACGAACACCCCACGTACCTAGAGGCGCTCGAAACGAACCGCGCGGTCGCCGTCGACGACGCCGAGAGCGACCCGCGAACGGCCGAGTTGGCGGACTACCTCGCGGACCAGGACGTCGGTGCGCTGCTCGACGGGACGCTCCGGTCCGGCGGCGACGTGATCGGGATGGTCTGTCACGAGCACGTCGGGGGGAGACGCGAGTGGACCGACGACGAGGTCGAGTTCGCGAGCGACGTGGCGGAGATCGTCCACCGCGCGGTCCGGAACCGCGAGCGGGCCGCGCGCGAACGCGACCTCGAACGGTACGAGACGATCGTTCAGTCGCTCGCGGACGCGGTGTACACGCTGGACGACGAGGGGCGGATCGACTTCGTCAACGACGCGTACGCGGAGATGAAGGGGGCGAGCCGCGAGGAGCTGACCGGGAGACCGATACGCGAACTCGTCGGCGACGAGGTGATCGCACAGACGACCGCGATGTACGAGTCGCTGGCCCAACGCGACCAGGACGTCGCCCGGATCGAGTACGACTTCCGGACGATAGACGGCGAGACGATACCGGCCGAACTCCGGTTTACCTCGCTTCCGGGGTCGGAAGACGGGGCCGCGCGCGTCGGGGTGATCCGCGATATCAGCGATCGAAAAGAGCGGGAGCGCGAACTCGAACGGCAGAACGAGCGGCTCGACGCGTTCGCGAGCCTCGTCTCCCACGATCTGCGGAGTCCGCTCCGCGTGGCCGCCGGGAACCTCGATCTCGCGAGGGAGTCGTGTGAGGACCCGCGGCTCGACGACGCCGCGAACGCGCTCGACCGCATGGAGGTCCTCATCGACGATCTACTCGCGGTCGCGCGCGAAGGGAAGCCGGTCGAGGACCGAGAAGAGATTCGCCTCGAAGCCGTGGCGGAGGCGGCGTGGCGGACGGTCGAGACCGGTGACGCGACGCTCGCGGTCGAGGCTGACGCGCGGGTCAACGCCGACGAGAGCCGGCTTCGACAGCTCTTCGAGAACCTCTTCCGGAACGCCGTCGAGCACGGACGTGCCGAGAGGGCGGAGACCGACGGGTCGTCCCTGTCGATCACCGTCGGACCGCTCGCGGATCGGACGGGATTTTTCATCGAAGACGACGGCGTCGGAATCCGTGCCGACGAGCGAGACCGCGTGTTCGAGGGGGGCTACTCCACGGACCCCGACGGAACCGGCTTCGGGCTCACGATCGTGCGGGAAGTGGCCGAAGCGCACGGGTGGTCGATCGACGCGGTCGCCGGTGAGTCGGGCGGAGCGCGGTTCGAGGTCTCGGGCGCGACGGTCGTCGGGAGCGAATGAACGGCGGGCATTCCGACCTCTCTGTTCGGCCAAAATACGCCGGTAGCGAGGGGTCAGCGGTCGGTCACGACCGGTTTCAGCAAGCCTAATTACGTGGGTCCGTATTCACCGGTATATGGTTGACCGCTACGACGTCGTGATCGCAGGTGCTGGACCGGCGGGGGCACAGTGCGCCCGCGATCTGGCGACCCGCGGCTACGACGTCGTCGTCCTCGAAACGGAGCCGGAGGCCGAGTTCCCCCGTCAGAGCAACAAATCGACCGCCGGCACCTTCCCGTCGATGATGTCCGCGTTCGGCATCCCCGACGACGTGGTGATGTCGTACACCGACGACGTGGTGTTGGAGTCGCCGAACAGCTACTACGAGAGCTACCAGCCCGGCGCGGTGTTGGAGTTCGCGGAGTTCAAACGGTTCCTCGTCGAGGACGGTCGGGAGAACGGCGCGGAGTACCGGTTCGACGCGCGGGTCTCGCGGCCGATCCTCGACGACGACGGCGTCGTCGAGGGCGTCAGGTACAACGGCGACGAGGAGGTCTACGCCGAGGTCGTGATCGACGCGACCGGGCCGGCCGCGCCGATCGCGAGCGCGCTCGACGTGGTCGATCTCGAACGCGAGAACCAGGCGATCGGGATCGAGTACGAGATGGAGGGCGTCGAGATGAACCACCCGGAGTACGCCGACCTGCGGCGGGCGATGATGCTCCGGCTCGACCACGACATCGCCCCGGGGGGGTACTCGTGGATCTTCGCCACGGGCGAGGACACGGCGAAGGTCGGCATCTGTTACATCCAGAACGACCGTCACCGCGAGTTCGCAGACGAGGGACAGACCGTCGACGGCTACCTGAACGAGTGGGTCGACAGCGACCCCCGCTTCGCCGACGCCGAGCAGATCGACGGGAAGGTCCACCGCGGCTCCGCCCACATCCAGATGCCGGACGAGATGCACACCGACCGCTTCCTCGCGATCGGGGACACGGTCCCCACCATCGATCCGCTGTGGGGCGAGGGGATCCACAAGGGGATGAAGTCGGCCCGCGCCGCCGCGGCCACCGTCGACCGCTGCCTCACCGACTCCGAGCGCCGCCTCGACGCGGAGAGCCTCGCCGTCTACGAGCGACTCTGGCACCGCGACGTCGCACCGCGGATGAAAGCGCGGCTGATGCTCACGCGCCTTCTGTACCTCGCGCCGAACGAGCGGTACGACCGGTTCATGCGCGACCTCCGCGCGACCGACGAGAACACGCTCGAAAAAGCGAATCAAGGCGACACCGGGGCGATGGCGAAGCTGCTTCACCTCGACGACATCCCGCTTTTGGCCACCTTCGCCCGCGAGCACTTCCTGTAGCGCGTCACTCGATCGCTTCTCTCACGCCGCGTTCGATCGGCGGTCCTCGTCCCTCCGTCTCCGGATCGCCCTCGCCGCTTTCGGACCCGGACTCGCGAACCGCCGCCAGCACCGCCTCGTCGGTCGCGTCTCCGTCGACCGAGACGACGCGGTCGGCGGCCGCGAGAACGGGCGCGTTCGGTCCCGCATCCCCGCCGACCGCGACCGTCACGTCTGCCTCGCTCGCGAGGGCGACCGCGGCCTCCAGCGTCTCGTCGTCGACCGGCTCGAACGCCGGAGCGGAGACGACCGCCGCGCCAGCGTCCGCGGCGACCGCGGCGGCCGCGTCGCCGGCGGGAACGACGCCGACAGACAAGTCGTGACCGGCGGCGGCGAGTCGAGCGATCGTCCTCGCCGCGTCGCGGCCGCTCCCGACGACGTGGATCCGGCGGGTGCCGGACTGCACGGTCTCTCCGGAGGGGTCGTCGGCGTCGACCGCGGCGAACGCCGTCACCGCGGCCTCGCCGGTCGCGGGACTTCGGCCGACGAACGCCTCGGCGTCGAAGGCCGCGCGCAGCGTCTCCGCGGTCAACACGTCTTCCGGCGACCCGGCGGCGTGGACGCCGCCGTTCGCGACGACGACGAGTTCGTCGCAGTACCGGGCGGCCGCGTCGAGGTCGTGGATCGCCGCGAGCGCGCCGCGCCCGTCGTCGACGAGGTCGCGGACGAGTTCGAGCGTCTCGACGGCGTGGTTCACGTCGAGACTCGCGGTGGGTTCATCGAGGAGCAGGGCGGGCGTCTCTTGAGCCAGCGCCCGCGCGAGGAGCACCCGCTGTCGCTCGCCGCCGGACACCGCGGTGATCGGCCGGTCGGAGAACCGAGACACGCCGGCGGCGTCCATCGCCTCGCGGACCGCGCGCTCGTCGTCGGCTCCGTGGCCGTCGAATCGCCCGAGGTGAGGGGTCCGACCCATCTCCACGACGTGTCGCACCCGGAAGTCGAACGCGAGGTTCGTCTCTTGGGGGACGCTCGCGACGCGGCGGCCGGTCTGGCGCGCGGAGAGGTCCGCGACCGCCTCGCCGTCGAGCCGGACCGAACCGGCGTCCGGGGTGATCGTCCCCTTGATAGCCCGGAGGATCGTGGTCTTCCCGGCCCCGTTCGGGCCGACCAGTCCGACGAGGTCGCCGCGGTCGACGCGGAGGTCGACGCCCGAGACGACGGAGACGTCACCGAAGGCGACGGCGAGGTCTTCGACGTCGACGAGCGGGGCGTCGCGGTCGGACGGCTCCGGGGCACCGGGGCTCAAAGCTCGTGCACCTCCCGGTTCACGAGCAGGTAGACGAAGAAGGGCGCGCCGACGGCGGCGGTGACGATGCCGACCGGGAGCTCCGTGCTCCCGGAGCGGGCCACGGTGTCTGCGGCGACGAGGAACGACCCGCCGGCGAGCGCCGCGGTCGGTAGCAGGACGCGGTGGTCAGGGCCGACCACGAGCCGGAGCATGTGCGGGACGATCAGCCCGACGAATCCGATCACGCCGGCGAAGGCGACCCCCGCGGCGGTGATGAGCGCGGAGGCACCGAGCAGGATTCGCTTCGTGCGTTCGACGGCGATGCCGAGCCCGCGCGCCTCCTCTTCGCCGAGAAGCAGGACGTTGAGGTCGCGAGCGTACGCGAGAAGCAGGAGGAAAAGCGGCGGGACGACGGCCGCGGTGACGGCCACGTCGCTCCACGCGGCGCCCGAGAGGTGACCCATGAGCCACGCGACGATACGGCGGAGCGACTCGCCGGCTTGCAGTTGGAGGTACGAGATCACCGCGCCGAGGAACGTCTGGACCGCGACGCCGGCGAGGAGGAGGGTCGCCACCGGCGTCCGACCGCGAGTGGTCGCGATCGCGTAGACGCCGAACGCGGCGGCGAGCGCGCCGACGAACGCGAAGAGGCTCAACCCGGTGCCGTCCGAGACGCCCACGTCGACCGCGCCGACGATCGGGAGAGGGAGGGTGACGGAGACCGCGACGGGAAACACGATGAACGCGACCGCGCCGGTGGCCGCGCCCGACGAGACGCCGATGATCGACGGGTCCGCCATCGGGTTGCGAAAGAAGCCCTGCATGACGGTTCCGGCGGCCGCGAGCGCGAAGCCGACGAGCGCGGCCAAGAGGATCCGCGGGAGCCGCACCCCGACGACGATCTGGCGGTGGACGTCGTCGACGGGGAAGGCGAACGGGGAGCGGTAGGCGACGTCGACGCCCGGCAGCAACAGCGGCCCGCCGCCGAGTGACGTGAACTCGACGCCCACGGGGACGACAAGCGCGTTCACGACCGCCTTCAGCACCTCCGTAGGCGGGATGGTGACCGGACCGATCGCGGCGCTCACCACCATCACGGCGACGAGCGTCGCCGCGAGCGCCGCGGACCACGCCATCGATCGCGTCCACGCGTGCATCTGTTCACCAAGGAGACTTGTGGTAGGTAAGTACTTATTGGGTGCGCGCCGTCGTCGATCCGATGCGACTCACATCCGTCTTCGTCGCGGCCCTGCTCGTGACGAGCGCGATCGCCGGCGGCGTCACCGCCGCACCCGTGGACGCCCAGCCAGCGGCAGCACATGCCGACCACGCCGCCTCCGCTACCGCCGCAGCTTCCGGCGGTGCGGCGCTGCAGGCCGGCGGCGGAGCCACCGACGCGTGTGAATTCCCGGTCGAACTGACTGACGCGACGGGGACGACGGTCACGCTCGACGAGCGACCCGAGCGGATCGTGACGGTGAACCCATCGGCCGCCCAGACGCTCTGGGAGATCGGCGCGCGCGACCGCGTCGTCGGCGTGACGCAGTTCGCGGCGTACCTCGACGGAGCCGGAGAGAAGACGGACGTCTCGGCCGAGGGGCTCGGCGTCAGCGTCGAGAAGGTCGTGAACGCGGACCCGGACCTCGTGCTCGCCCCGAACGCCTCCGCCGATCAGGTCGCGGACCTCCGCGAGCAGGGGCTCACCGTCTACCACTTCCCCGCGGCGACGAGCGTCGACGACATCGCGGCGAAGACGACGACGACCGGTCGGCTGGTCGGCAACTGCGAGGCCGCGGCGGCGACCAACGAGGAGATGGCCGCGGCCGTCGCGGACGCGGAGGCGCGGACCGCGGACGTCGACCGGCCGAAGGCGCTGTACCCGCTCGGCGACGGGTTCGTCGCCGGCGGCGACACGTTCATCGACGAGATCATGCGCGTCGGCGGCGTCGACAACGTCGCCGCCGAGGAGGGAGACGGCTACCCGCAGCTGTCGAACGAAGTGATCCTCCAGACCGACCCCGAGCTGATCATCGTCACCGATCCCGACGCGCCGATCCTCGACGAGGAGCCGTACGCGAGCACGACCGCGGGCGTCGAGCGGAACTACGTCGTGTTAGATCGGAACTACCTCAACCAGCCCGCGCCGCGCAGCGTGATCGAGACGACGACGGCGCTCTCGACCGCGATCGCGGACCGGCAGGCGCAGGCGGAAACGAATGACGACGGGAGCGGAGCGGACGGGAGCGAGACGGACGAGAACGGAGCGGACGGGAACGGGGTGGACGAGAGCGAAACGGAGGCTTCCGACGGGGACGAGACCGGCGCTGCCGCGCCCGGCTTCGGGGTCGTCGCCGCCCTGCTCGCGACGCTCGCGGTCGCGCTGCGAGCGCGTCGGAACTGAGATCGGAGCCCGAAAGACGGCGACGCGACCTACTGGTTCGCCGAGCGCGCGTCGAGCGCGACCGGGATCGACCGCGCGGCCACGTCGCCCGCGAACGCCTCGCCGTCGGCTTCGAGTCGGTCGAAGGTGTCGTAGTGGATCGGGACGACCAGATCGGGGTCCAGCTCCTCGGCGAGGTCGGCCGCCGCGCGGCGGTCGGAGACGAGTCCGCCCCCGCCGATGTTCGCGAGGAATATCGAGACGTCGAGCTCGGCGAACCCGTCGAGCGCGTCGGAGTCGCCGGGCCAGAACACGGTTCGGCCGCCGACGGAGAGGAGGAAGCCACAGCCGAACCCCGGCGGGTGGACCACCGAGCCGTTCGGGCCGGCGTTCGGCCCCTCGGGGTCGTTGTGCGCCGGAACGGACCAGCACGTGACCGCGCCGGCGGGGGTGTCGACGTCCACGCGCGCCGCGTCGTCGACGCGGACCACGTCGTAGTCGGCCGCGAGCGACTCGATCGGATCCACGTCGCGGTCGATCCCGGCCGGGTCGACGGCGTCGTAGATCACGACCGTCGCGTGGTCGGCGGCGACGGACCGGATTCCCGCGGGGTCGTAGTGGTGGTCGTGGGTGACGACGACGAGGTCGCCGTCGCGCGCCCAGTAGTCGTCCAAGACGCCGTATCGGCCGGGGTCGGTGTAGACGACCGGGCCGCCCGCGGCCTCCAGCCGCGCCGTCGCGTAGCCGAGCCACTCGACGGTGAACTCGTCGTATCGAACGGTCATGGAGTGAGTCCGACGCCGACCGTCTTGAGCGTGGCCATCGCGCGTCTCGGTCGGATCACTCGTCCGCGTCATCGACCGACTCGTCATCCGCATCGTCAGCCGACTCGCCATCCGCGCCCGCCAGCCGCTCCACCCGCTCCAGCGAGTCGGCGTCGCCCACGCTCTTGTCCTCGCGGACGCCCACGAACCGCGGGAACCGGAGCGCGTAGCCGGCCGAGTACGTCGGCGACGGCTGGATCTCCTCGTATCCGACCTCGACGACGAGCGCCGGGTCGAACGCGACCGTCGTCCCCTCCTCGCGGACGACGTGCGGCTTCAGCCGTTCCGTGAGATCTGCGAGTTCCGCGTCGGTGACGCCCGTGGCGACTTTTCCCACGGTCGCGTAGCCGCTGGTCGACGCGGTCTCGACGGTGACGTCGGTGTCCGCGGGGCCCGACGCGCCCGACGCGCCCGACTCACCCGACCCTCCCGACTCGTCACGAACCCCGAGTAGGAACGTCCCGAACTGCTCGGCGCGACGTCCCTCGCCCCACTCCGCGCCCACAACGACCGCGTCGAGCGTCTCCACGTCGGGCTTGCGCTTCAGCCAGTCGCGGCCGCGGTCGCCGGGCGTGTACGTCGACTCGGGGTTCTTCAGCATGACGCCCTCGTGGCCGGCCTCCAGCGCGGCTCGCTCGGCGGCCGCGATCGCCTCGGCGTCGGTCGCGACCTCTAGGCCGGCGGCCGCGTCCGGGAGCGCGTCGACGAGCCGCTCGTGACGGACCCGGAGGGGCGAATCGAGGAGGTCTGTGCCGTCGGCGTGGAGGCAGTCGAACGCGTGCAGCCGGAGCCGCACCTCCTCACGCATCCGGTCGACCTCGTGTTTCCGCCGGAAGCGTCGTAACACCTCCTGAAAGGGGAGCGGATCGCCGTCGTCGTCGACCGCGACGACCTCGCCGTCGAGGATGACCGGCGCGTCGACCCGCGATTCGACGTACTCCGCGATCTCCGGGAGGGCGGCCGTCACGTCGTCCATGTTGCGCGAGTAGACCCGGGGGCCGAGGCCGTCGGGTTCGGCGTCGGCTCTCCCGTCGGCGTCGGCCGTCCCGTCCGCGGTCGAGCCGGATCCGGGTTCGCCGCCGGGCGCGTAGTGTATCTGCACCCGCGCGCCGTCGAACTTCGTCTCGACGGCGACCTCGCCGAACGACTCGACCGCGTCGGTCGCGGTCCCCGCCTGCGCGAGCATCGCCTGGACCGGGCGACCGACTTCGAGGCGTTCCTCCCGGAGTCCCGCGACCCCCTCGTCGCGCGCGAGCCGGGCGACGCGTCCGTAGTCGTTCGTCACCTGCAGGGCGCGCTCGACGGCCGAGACCGACTCGCTGTCGGCTCGCAGAGCCGGCTCCTCGCTCCCTGTGTCCTCGCCGTCTGCGTCGCCAGACGCGTCGCCCTCGGCCGTGAGAAACGCCTCCGCGACCGCGTCGCGGACGGTTCCCTCGCCGACGCCGAGTCGCATCTCCCCGAGCACGAGGCGGGCGAGCAGCTTGGCCTCGGCCGGGCCACAGCGGTTGAACAGTCCGAACAGCGCGTCCAGTTTGCGCGACTCGCTGCCGTCGCCCGCGGCGGCCGCGATCGATCGAAGCTCCGCGTCGACCTGGCGAACGGTGAGCGCGTCGCGACCGACGTCTCCGGGCTCGCTGTCCCCGCCGAACGCGGCGAGCCCGCGCTGCCCGCCGAGGTCGAGGTCGGCGGCGACCGCGCCGATCTCGCCTTCGGCCGCGAGCCGGTCTTCGACGTCGGCCGCGGTGACGTTGGGTCCGGCGGCCTTCGCGAGCGCCTCTCGGCACATGGCCGGCCCCACGTCCAGCGTTCGCGTGTCGTGGGCGGGGAACACGCTGCCGAGCAGGAACCGGACGACCGTGGAGAGGTCGTCTGCGTCGATACCGTCGCCCGCGTCGTCGTCTCCGGATGCGTCGCCCGCGGCGACGAGCAGCTCGGCGACCGCGAGCGTCGTCTCGATGTCGCCCGGCTCGTCGGCCAGCCGCTCGGCTCGCTCCGCGAACGCGGCGAACTCCATGCGCCGAGTCGTCGATCGGCGGGCAAAAACGCGCCGGTACGTCGGACGCCGGGGCGTGGTGACCGCTCGCACGCCGCCGATCGGCCGTTGCCCTTTTTAGGTGGGCGGTCCGTCGACCGTCGCATGAGCACCGAGTCCGCCCTCGCCGACGGCGTCCGCGAGGCGCTCGCGGTCGACCCCGACGAGTTCGCCGCCCGCGCCGAGGAGGAGGCGGAGATCGTCAAACAGGAGCTTCGAGACGGCTCGTTCGACAACCACCAGTCGATCGTCGGCTTCGAGTACGAGTTTTACGCCGTCGCGGACGGGCGGTGGAGCGAGGAGTCCCGCGCGGGCGACTACGCGCTGATGCGCGTTCCGCGCCGAATGCTGGAGCTCATGGGCTTCGAAAAGGAGCTCGGCTTACACAACGCGGAGATGTCCACGAGCCCGCAGCCCCTCTCGGACCACGGGCTGATGGCTCAACTCGCGGAGGTCCGCGCGCGGCTGGAGGCCGCCGAGAACACCGCCGGCGTCGAGGGGATGCGGCTCGTCTCAGACGGGATCTGGACCATCCCCCCGGCGGGCGAGACGGCCGCGGGATACCTCACCGACAGCGTCGACGTCGACGGGGTGACCGTCGCGGTCAACATGAGCGACTCGGTCCGGTACCACGCGATGGCCAACACCGAGGGCGCGGGCGCGACGGACGTGTCAGTCGACGCGCCGGGCGTGTCGCTTTCCGCCGACACGGTGATGCCGGAGAGCCTCATCACCTCGATCCAGCCGCACTTCCAAGTCGCGCAGGCGACGACGCTGCCGCGGCACTTCCGGTACGCGCTCCGGATCGCCGGGCCGCTGCTCGCGCTCGGCGTCAACTCTCCCTTCTTCCCGCCGGAGCTGTACGACGACGACTGGGACGGCGAGCGCGTGCTCGCGGAGGGGGCGACCGAGAACCGGATCCACGTGTTCGAGTCCGTGCTCAACGCCCGGACCGACGCGGACAAGGTCCGGTTCCCGCGGGAGTTCCACGACGTGGAGACCGCGGTCGACCGGATCGCCGGCGACGAGACGCTGATCCCGATGCCGGAGTCCGACGGGACGGACCGGTTCGACGACGCGTTCGCGACCTTCCGGACCAAACACGGGAGCTACTGGCGGTGGGTCCGTCCCGTCTTCGAGGGCGCGAGCCGCTCCGCCGCGAACGCCCGCATCGAGTTCCGGCCGATTCCCGGTCAGCCGACGGTCCGCGACTCGATCGCGTTCCAGAGCGCGTTCGCCGGGCTGATGCAGGCGCTCCCGCAGCGCGAACACCCCGTGATCGGGTTGGAGTGGGAGACCGCACGCGACAACTTCTACGCCGCGGTGGCCGACGGACTCGACGCCGACATCGAGTGGATCGGGCCCGACGGCGAGCGAACGACGGACACCGACGCGCTGTTCGCCGACATCCTCGACCACGCGGAGGCCGGGCTCCGGACCGCGGGCTGTGCGGACGACGAGGCGGCCGCGTGGATCGCGCCGCTTCGGTGGCGCGTCGCGAACCGCACCACGCCGGCGAGCTGGAAGCGCGACCGCGTCCGCGCGCGGCTCGACGACGGCGACGACTTCGAGACCGCCCTCTCCGACACCCAGCGAGAGTACATCGACAAGCAGTCAGAGACGCTCATCGACGGCGGGTTCTCCGCGTGGATCGACGGCGAGTGAGCGGTGAGTGGCCGGAAACGAGCGGCAACCGAGCGGGCACGGAGACCGGCGCGATCCGCGGCCGCGGTCGCTGACGGCGGCCGCGCGCTAGTCGTCGAACACGTCGAAGGTGAACTCCTCGTCCGCCTCGCGCATCAGCCGCTCTGCGCCGTCGTGCTCGCTGAGCGCGCCGTCTTCCATCGACTCGTGGACGGATTCGATCACGTCCGGCGTCACCTTTTCCGTCACCTCGAAGGTCGTCACGGGGCTGACGACGCCCCACAGCGCCCCGGCCGAGTGAGCGAGGAAGGCGACGGGCGTCAAGAGGAGGTACAGCGGCCACGTGAGCGGGTGTTTGTCATATGCGGCCGCACCGACGAGCGTGTAGACGAACAGGATGCAGAAAAGCGCCAGCGAGGCGGTCCGATACCACTCCATGCCGGGAGCGGTGCCCGGGAAGACGAGCGACGCGAGCACGAGAAGCGGAACGAGCGGTGAGAACGCCCACGCGATTATCCGCGTGTAGTACAGCGGCCGGTACGCGAGCGGGAGCAGGTGTCCGTCGGCGCGCGTGCCCGAGATCCACCGTCGGCGCTGTTTCGTCATCGCGCGCAGCGACGGGGGAGCCTGATTGCGGAACCGCACGTCGAGCACGGCGAATGAGACGCCGACCTCGTCCGCGGCCCGCCAGATGAAGTTCGTGTCCTCCGTGATCGTCGCCACGTCCCACGTGATCTCGCGTTCGAGCGACGACCGGACCGCCACGCCGCCGCCCCACGCGTACAACGGGTATCGCAGCCGGTGGAACGCGAACTGCTCGTACTGGTAGCCGACCCGGAACACCTCGCTCAGATACGCGATCCGCGAGCCGGTGTACAGCGGTTTCTCCGTGAACTGGACCACGTCGGCGTCCGGGAGCCCCTCGAAGCCGGACATGATCGTGTCCTCGTCGAGGTAGAGGACGTACTCGCGGTCGCAGGGGACGTGTCGGCGCGCCCACTCGACCGCCCGGCCCTTGTTCGTCGCGTCACACTCGAAGGTGCCGGGGACGACGTGGACGTCCGCGCCGTCGACTTCGATGTCC
The DNA here is from genome assembly GCF_024494575.1 of Halorubrum salinum. Classification (GTDB taxonomy): domain Archaea; phylum Halobacteriota; class Halobacteria; order Halobacteriales; family Haloferacaceae; genus Halorubrum; species Halorubrum salinum. The sequence continues at coordinate 485,124 of NZ_JANHDO010000002.1, read as the reverse complement.
GCCTCGGCGATCACGCGGACGTCGTCGATCCCGTCCGGGACGGCGTTCACCGTCGCCTGTACCACCGGCTCGGCGTCGATGGTCAAGATCCGCACTTGGACGTCGTCGTACCCCCACTCGACCTCCTCGGGGTCGACGCCACCCCCGCGCGCGAGCACGGTCGCCTCGACGAGCCACCACGCGGCAGACGCGCCGTACAACGCGAGGGCGATCCAAAGCGCCGCGACGACGGCGGCGAGCGCCGGGTTGGCGGCGGCGAACTCGATCACTGTCAGTCACCTCTGTCGGAAGCGACATCAACGTGTTGACCTGTCTCAGTCGGACGCGCCGTGACTCTCGCGGACCTCTCGTTCAGTCCGCGACCGCCTCGGAGTCGGCGGTCGTGGCCGCGGGGTCTCTCACCCAGAGGTCGCCGAACAGTTCGTCCTGTTGCAGTCGGACGGTACCGCGGTGTGCCATGAAAAGCAGCGCGAGGTACGTCATGAACGGGCGGCCGCCGGCCGTCTCGATCTCCGCGAACAACACCTCCGTGCGGCCGCGGTCGAAGTGGGTCCGGAGGGCGTTGTCGATCTCCACGATGACTTCCTCTATGTCCTCGTCGTGGGTGCGGTCGGTCGCCTCTCCCGCGGTCGGCTCGCCGTCCCGACGGAACTCGTCGCCCGTGTGGTAGTCGAGCGTCTGCGTGCCGCGGGCGTAGCCGCTCGGCGAGTCGGAGGTGTCGTACTCGCGGGACTGTTTCCACCACGAGCCGCGCTCGGCCTCCCGAAGCTCTCGGACGAGCTCGTCGAGCGTCTCCGGCGACCCCCGAGTGCTCTTGCGGTCGAGCCGCCGGTCGATCTCGGCTTCCAGCTCGTCGACCGGATCGAAATCGCCGTCGGCGGGGTCCGGCGCGCCGCCCTCCATCGCGCGTTCCCACGGCTCCGGCTCAGGCTCGGCGTCCTCGCCGTCGTCGTCAGACAACATTCCGTCGCTTTTCATCCGCAGGAGGACGCTGGCGTAGAACAGCGCGCGGCCGGTGGTCCGAAGGTCCGTCTCGTCGAGCCGGTCCAAGAACGCGTCCGTCACCTGTACGATGTCGATGTCCCACGGCTCGATCTCCCCCTCCTCGGCGAGTTGGACGAGCAGTTCGACGGGTTCGACCTCGTCGTCGTCCGCCTCGGCAGCGCCGCCGTCGCCCGGCGGGGTGGAGTCGTCTCCGCCGCCGAACGCGGGGCCGTCGCCCCCACGGCCGCCGTCGCGCTCGCTCGTCAGGTCGAGGTCGGGAACGCCGCCGCTCGCGCCGGCGTCGGCCGCGCCGTCGTCAGTCATCCGCGGTCACCTCCTCGTCGCCGTCGCCGAACTGCATCCCGGTCACGGCGGAGAGGTTGTCGCCCTGCATGGTGACGCCGATGGCGCGGTCGGAGCGCTCCAAGAGCGCAGAGCGGTGGCCGACGACGACGAACTGCGCGTCCGCGGCCAGCTCCTCTATCATCTCGCCGACGCGCTCTGCGTTGACCGCGTCGAGGAACGCGTCGATCTCGTCGAGCGCGTAGAAGGGGGCCGGGTTGTGCCGCTGGACCGCGAAGATGAACGAGAGGGCGGTCAGCGACTTCTCGCCGCCGCTCATCGCGTCGAGCCGCTGGACTGGCTTGTCCGCCGGCTGCGCTTTCATCGTCAGTCCCTCCTCGAACGGGTCCTCCGGGTTCTCCAAGAGGAGTTCGCCGCTGCCGGCCGACAGGCGCGCGAAGATGTCCTCGAAGTGGTCGTTTATCGACTCGAACGTCTCCATGAACGTCCGTTTCTTCTCCGCCTCGTACCCCTCGATGCGCTCTTCGATCCCGTCGCGCTCCTCGACGAGCACGTCGCGACGCTCCTGGAGCCGATCGAGCGCCTCCTCGACCTCGTCGTACTCGTCTATCGCGAGCATGTTCACCGGCTCTAACGCTTCCATCTCAGACTCCAGCTCCTCGATCCGCGACTCGACCTCGTCGAGGTCGGGTATCTCTTCGGGGTCGTACGCGCCGACCTGTGACTCCAGCTCGTCGATCTCCCACTCCAGCCGGTCGCGGCGGTCGGTGAGGTTCTCCAGCGTCGACTCCGCGTCCGCGACGCGGGACTGCTGTTCGTCGCGCTCGCGGGTCGCCTCCGTGATCGCCTCGCGGAGGTCCTCGCGCTCCGCCTTCAGTTCGGTCAGCTCCTCCTCTAGGTCCGCTATCGCCTCGCGTTTCTCTTCGAGAACGGCCTCTTTCTCTTCGATGGCCGTCTCGTGCTCGGCGACCGCCTCCTCGGCGTCCGCCTTCCGGTTTTGCGCCTCTTCGACCGTGTCGTGGAGATCGTCGAGCGCGTCCTCGGCGTACCCCTTCTCTAACTCCAGTTCGTTCTGTCGGCCGTCGAGCGACCCCATCCGGTCTTCGAGGTCGTCGATCTCGGCGCGGATCTCGTCGGCGCGCTCGGAGAGCTCCGGGATCTTCGAGTCGGCGAGTTCGCCTTCGATCTCCGCGATCGAAGACTCCACCTCGTCGATCTCGGCGTCGAGGCCGTCGATCTCGCTGTCGAGATCGCTCATCTGCTCGTCGACGGACTCGCGTTCCGCCTCCAGGTCGTCGAGTTCCGTCTCCAACTCGTCGATCCGCGATTTCGCCTCCGCGAGTTCGTCTTCGGCGCGCTCCACGTCGGCCTCGAGCGACCGGACGCGCTCCGCGGCGTCCGCCTTCCGGTCGCGGGCGTCGTCGATGTCGCTTTCCAGCCCGTCGATTTCGGTCTGCAGCGACTGTCGCTCGTCTTCTAACTCGGATATCTCCGCCGCGAGCCGTTCGAGCTTGCCGCCGCCGGACTTGGTGAACGAGTAGCGGGAGCCGCCGCCGGAGCCGCCGGTCATCGCGCCGGACTTCTCGACTAAGTCGCCGTCGAGCGTCACCATCCGGTAGTCTCCCATCAGCTCGCGGGCGGTCGCCATGTCCTCGACGACGAGCGTCGAGCCGAGCACGTACGAGAAGATCGACTCGTAGGCGGCGTCGTACTCGACGAGGTTTCGCGCGAAGTCGACGACGCCGGGTTGGGAGGGCTTTCTGGGGAGTCCCCGATCGTCCATCTTCGTGATCGGCAGGAACGTCGCGCGGCCGGCGTTCCGCCGCTTGAGGTAGTCGATACACGTCGACCCGACCCCGTCGTCGTCGACGACGACGTTCGCGAGCCGCCCGCCAGCGGCCGTCTCGCAGGCCTCGGCGTACTCCGCGTCCACTGATCCGAGCTCGCCGACCGCGCCGTGAACGCCGTCGATGCCGCCGTTTTTTACCTCGGTCACCGCGCGGGGCCACGAGGCGTCACCGCGCTCGTCCGCCGCCGCCTCCAGTTTCGCGTACTCGTTCTGCTTCTCGCGGAGGTCGGCCTCCACCTCTTCCAGCCGTTCGCTGACCTCGGCCTTCTCCGCGAACAGGTCCGCGACCCCGTCTTCGATGGTCGACTGGTTCTTTTGTGCCTTATCGAGTTCGCTGTGCAGCTCCGAGATGCGCGCTTTCCGCTCCGGGATCGACTCGCGGGCCTCCTCTAACTCCTCGCGCGTCTCGCTCACCGCGTTCGAGCGCCGGCGGGCCTCGTCGAGGAGCCGATCCTTCTCGCGTTGCAGCTCGTTTTTCTCCTCGCGCAGCGACTCGACGCGCTCTTTTTTGTCGGACAGCTCGGATTTCAGCTCGTCGAACTCGGTGTCTGCGCCCTCGATTTCGGCCTCCACGTCCGCCAGCTCTGAGCGCTTCGTCGCGATCTCCGATTTGACCGACGCCTTCTCGACTTTCACCTCGCGGATCTCGGCGTCGAGGTCGTCTATCGTCTCCTCTTTTCGGTCGATCTGGACGAACGCGTCGCGACGCTCGGTCTCCGCGTCGGCCGCGCGCTCTTCTCCCGTCTCGATTTTGTCTTCGAGCCGCGAGATCTCGCCTTTGATCTCCTCTATCTCCGAGCGGATCTCGATCTGTTCGTCCTCGCCTTTGGTCTCGATCTCGCGGTTGAGGTCGGCGAGATCCCCCTCCAACCGCGTGAGCTTCCCCTGTTTCGCGTCGAGCTCGTCTCTGCGGTCGTCGAGCTCGGCTTCGGCGTCGTCGATGTCGCTCTCGACGTCCGCGAGCGTCTCGCGTTTCTCCTCTAACTCGGAGGCTTTCAGGTAGCCGCGGTACTCCGCTAGCTCGTCGCGGAACTCCTGATACTGGAGGGCGGTCTCGCGCTCGTCTTCGAGCCGGTCGAGCCGGTCTTGTTTCTCGCCGATCCGGAGGTCCGCCTCGCCGATCCGGTCTTCGACCGTGTCGAGTTCCTCGTAGGCGGCCTCCTTCTTTTCGTCGAACTCGGCGACGCCCGCGATCTCGTCGATGATCCCCCGCCGCTGGTAGGGAGTCATGTTGATGATCTCCGTTACGTCCCCCTGCATCACGACGTTGTACCCCTCCGGCGTGACGCCCGCGGCCGCGAGCAGGTCTTGGACGTCGGAGAGGTTCACCGACCGGCCGTTGAGGTAGTAGTACGAGTAGTAGTTGTCCTCCGTCTCCTTGACGCGACGTTTGATCGTGATCTCGGAGACGTCACCGACGTTCTCCGTGCCGGCCGCGGAGACGACCTGCGAGCGATCCAGCGTCCCGTCCTCGTTCGAGAGCACCACCGTCACCGAGGCCTCGCTCGGCCCGTCGGCCTCCTCGTCGCCGTCGTGGCCGGGGTTGTAGATGAGGTCGGTGAGCTTCTGGGCTCTGATCCCGCGGGTGCGCGCCAGTCCGAGCGCGAAGAGGACGCCGTCGATGATGTTCGACTTGCCGGAGCCGTTCGGCCCCGTGACGACGGTGAAGTCGTCATAAAAGGGGATCCTCGTCGTTCGCCCGAAGCTCTTGAACCCGTCCAAAACGACTTCAGTGATGTGCATGTGTCGCGGTGTGACGTCGGCTTACGCGACGATGATGTCGCTGTCCGACTCCGCCTCGTCGTCCGTGTCGGTCTCCGAATCGGTCGCGGCGTCCGGCGTCGTCGCCTCCTGTTCGGGGACGACCACGTCGTCGCCGGCGTCGTCTGCGGCCGATTCGGGGGACGCGGTCTCGTCGCCGGTGCGCTCTACGACCTCGACGTGGTCGTCCGAGTGGGTCCGCCGCTCGCCGTCGGCGTCTGCGTCGGCGTCGGCGTCCGCCTCCTCGTCTGCGGGCTCCGGATCGGGCGCTTCTGCGGTCGCTTCGGTCGCCGCCGTGTCGGCGGGCGCGCTCTGTGCGTCCTCCAGTTGTCTGACGCGCTCTTTCATCTCCACGAGCTCTTCGGTGAGCCCGTTGACCGCTGCCTGAAGTTCCGAGACCTGCCGTTCGAGATCCTCGACGCGATTGCTCATATACTCACGTATGCCCACGCGGGCCGTATAAATCTGCGTCAGACACATGTGTGATCACACCGCATGAGCAACGATGACTCACGGCGGATCGGAACAGACACCCGCCGCACGGCAGGTCAGGTGATTCCACACTGCCGGTGGCCCGTCTCACACAGTGAGACACGTACCAGATATCTGATTATTGGACGCTCATTGGCGACGACGCGTGCCACACGCTCGGACGCGATCCGGTCGCCTGACCGATGTTTCGCGCGGCTGAAACGAGTCTGACGCGGGACAGACGTCAGGGGAAGTTTCTTGTACCATGACCGATATCTCCGGGATATGAGCAAGATCACCTTCCGGGCCGACGACGACCTCGTCGAGCGGCTGGAAGCGTGTGACGCCTCTAAGAGCGAGGTGATGCGGGAGGCCCTCCGGACGCACCTCGGAGACGCGGATTCCGCGTCCGACGCGTCGGACGCCACGCTGGACGCCGCGGTGGCGGACCGGATAGACGACCTCATCGCCGACCGCCTCGACGCCGCGTTAGACGACCGGCTCGGCGATCGGCCCGGCGACCGCGCGTATACGCCCGGAAACGCCGGTGAGATCAACGTAAACGTCACACTCGACGCCAACAATGCCGAAGACGGCGACGCGCGTGTGACACGGGAGACGGCGACAGACGCCGAGTCGGAAACGCGTAAGACGCCGGGCGATCCCGACGTGCAAACACGGGAAAACGTCTGTGGCGGATGTGGCGAAAACGTACCCTCTGACCACGTTTACTGCCCGAACTGTGGTGAAAAGCAGTCGCACCGAGCGTTCTGTGAGTGCGGTGACGAGCTCCGGACCGACTGGGCGTTTTGTCCCGGATGTGGCCGTCGGACCCCGGCGGCGGACGTGTTGAACGATCGGTGATCACACTCCAGACGCTCGTATACGCCCGAATCCCGGCGTTTTCGCCTCGTGTCTTACGTCCGGCGGTAGTTTTATAAGCCTAGCATCGGTGGATACGACTGCGTAAGACGGTCGTCTTACAGCGGCCGTCCGGGGCGGGGGAAGACCTCGCAGTCGGGCGATTCGTCGCTGTAAGACACACGCGTCGCGTGCCTGCCGTCTTACCGGGGGAATACCAATGGAGCGTGTGACACTACGAATCCCGAAACAGCAGATCGACGAGGTCGAACAGATGGTCGAGACGGGGGAGTTCCCGAATCGGAGCGAGGCGATCCGCTCTGCCGTCCGCGACATGTTGAACGAACAGGACGGCGAGCACGAGGAGCGCAGCCGCAACCGCAACTGGGCGAAGGTGTAAACTGATGCAAGATCTCGTTCAAGAGGCCCTCGACAACGCGGAGGCGGAGAAGCGCGAGATGGACGCCAGCATGGACGACGACGACGAGTTCGGGGACCCCCGGATCGTCATCGTCGGTGCCGGCGGTGCCGGAAACAACACGATCAACCGTCTGTACAACATCGGCGTCGACGGCGCGGACACGGTCGCGATCAACACCGACAAACAGCACCTCAAGATGATCGAGGCCGACACCAAGATCCTCGTGGGCAAGTCGCTCACGCAGGGGCTCGGTGCCGGTGGCGACCCCAAGATGGGCGAGCGCGCGACCGAGATGGCCCAAGGGACGATAAAAGAGGTGCTCGGCGACGCCGACCTCGTCTTCGTCACGGCCGGGATGGGCGGCGGCACGGGGACCGGCGCGGCCCCCGTCGTCTCGAAGATCGCGAAAGATCAGGGCGCTATCGTCGTCGGGATGGTGTCGACGCCGTTCAACGTCGAGCGAGCCCGCACGGTGAAAGCCGAGGAGGGGTTAGAGGACCTCCGCAACGAGGCCGACTCGATCATCGTCCTCGACAACAACCGGCTCCTCGATTACGTGCCCAACCTGCCGATCGGGAAGGCGTTCTCGGTGATGGACCAGATCATCGCCGAGACCGTGAAGGGGATCTCGGAGACGATCACCCAGCCCTCGCTCATCAACCTCGACTACGCCGACATGTCGACCATCATGAATCAGGGCGGCGTCGCGGTGATGCTCGTGGGCGAGACCCAAGACAAGAACAAGACCCAAGAGGTGGTCAACGACGCGATGAACCACCCGCTCTTGGACGTCGACTACCGCGGCGCGAGCGGCGGGCTCGTCCACATCACGGGCGGCCCGGACCTGACGCTGAAGGAGGCCGAGGGAATCGCGAACAACATCACGGAGCGGCTTGAGGCGAGCGCCAACGTCATCTGGGGCGCGCGTATTCAGGACGAGTACAAGGGGAAGGTCCGCGTCATGGCGATCATGACGGGCGTTCAGAGCGCGCAGGTGCTCGGCCCCTCCACGCAGAAGCAGGCCGACAAGTCCCGTGCCGCGGTCAACGGCGAGGACCTCGGCGACTCGCGCTCCCGTGCGGCAGAGGCGAGCGGTTCCGCGGGCGGCGCGGCCGCCTCCGGCGGCGAACGCGGCGCGTGGGAGTCCGACGGCGGCAGCGAACCCGTCGAGAAGAACAACGGCCTCGACGTCATCCGCTGAGTTCGACTCGCTTCGACGGTCACCACTTTTTGTAGTTCGTCGCGCGACGGGCGCGAGGACTTAACATCGCGCGAGCCTAGCGGTGTCACGTGTCGACTCTCCAGTCGCCTCGGCCGGTGTGGAACCGACCGACCACCGACCGCACCCTGCACCGAGTAGTGTACCGATGACGGACGCCGCGCTCGCGTTCACGGGACCGAAGGCGGTCGAGGTCCGCGAGGCCGACGTCGGGGATCCGACCGCCGACGAACTCCGCGTGGACACGCGTGCGTCGGCGATAAGCGCCGGCACGGAGCTGCTCGTCTACCGGGACCAGACGCCGTCGGACGTGCCCGTCGACGAGACGCTCGACGCGCTCGACGGGGAGTTCTCGTATCCGCTCCGGTACGGCTACGCCGCGAGCGGCGTCGTCGACGCGGTCGGTGAGGACGTCGACGCGGACTGGCTCGGCCGGTCGGTGTTCGGGTTCGTCCCGCACCAGACGCGGTTCGTGGCCGAACCCGACGACGTGGTCGCGCTTCCCGACGGGACCGAACCCGCGGTCGGCGCGCTCCTCCCGTCCGTCGAGACGGCGACGAATCTCGTCCTCGACGCGGCCCCGCGGCTCGGCGAGCGGGTCGTCGTCTTCGGGGCCGGCGTCATCGGCCTCTGTGTCACCCGGCTGCTCGCGTCGTTCCCGCTCTCCTCGCTCGTCGTGGTCGATCCCGTCGAGCGCCGGCGCGACCTCGCCGTCGGTATGGGTGCCGACCGGACTGAGACGCCGAAAGCCGTCGGCGACGCGGTCTCCGACGCGGACCTCGCGATCGAACTGTCCGGACGGCCGAGCACGCTCGACGACGCGATCGGTGCCGTCGGCTACGACTCGCGGATCGTCGTCGGCTCGTGGTACGGCGCGAAGCGCGCGCCGGTCGATCTCGGCGGGCGGTTCCACCGCGACCGGATCGACCTGATCTCCAGTCAGGTGTCGACTATCAGTCCGTCGCTGCGGGGGCGGTGGGACCGCGAGCGCCGGATGGACGAGGCGCTCGGCTGGCTCGATCGGATCGACGCCGACGCGCTGATCACGCATCGGATCCCGTTCGAGCGCGCACCGGAGGCCTACGAACTTCTCGACGCGCGGTCCGACGACGCGGTACAGGTAATCTTAGAGTACGGCGAGTCGTGACGGGCGACGAGCGCGGCGCGAGCGGTTCGGTCCCGCGCCGGGGGCCTACTCCGGGCCGCCGAGGGTCACGGCGCGGCGCGACACCCGTCCGCTGACGACGAGGTAGTCGCGAGCGAACACGCCGAGCGAGGGCGCGAGGACGACCGGCGCGGCCGCCCGGACGAGGTGATCCGGCGCGGCGGGGACGAGCGCGACGGTGAGGAAGATCATCTGTACGCCCGCCAGGTACTTACCGAGGTCGCTGTCGGGGAGGTCGAAGACCGGGCGGCCACGGGCGCGGCGCAGCCCGACGGCCCCGCGGAAGACGTAGCGCGCGGCGGAAAGAGAGAGGTACCAGACGGGGAGGATCCCCCAGGCGACCGCGACGAGCGGTGCCGCGACGAACCCGAACGTGTCGTACGCCATGTCGAGACGTCTCCCGATGTCTGTCTCGGTCCCGATCGTTCTGGCGACGCGCCCGTCGAGCCCGTCGAAGAGGACGCCGACGCCGTATCCCGTCGCCGCGACCCACGCGACGCCCGCGTCGGGGGACGCGACGGCGAGGCCGGCGACGGCGGCGTAGAGCGCGCCGCGGACGAGCGTCACGCCGTTCGCGAGGCCGAAAAGGCGGGGACCGTCGCCGCGCTCTGTCGACCCGTCCGTCGATTCGTCCGCGGGCGTTCGGACCGCGTCGACGCCGCCGAGTCCGAACGCGACGTACCAGAGCTGGCCCGCCAGACAGAGCCCGGCGACGGCCGCCGGCGGGACGCCCAAACGGCCTGTCGCCGGGAACGCCGTCGACAGGGTGACCGCGAGCGCGACGCCGGAAAGCGGCGGAAAGATCAGTCCCGCGAGCGCCGCGGAGCCGCCGCCGACTCGGCCGCCGAGCGCTCGCCGGGAGGTTCGGTCCGACACGACTACCGACGCAGCAGGACGACGAGCACCGCCACCAACACGACCTGTGCGAGCTTGTCGACCGCGCCGAGCGTCCCCACGTCCGCGGGAAACGCCCGACCGCCGCCGGCGAAGTTGACGACGTACCATAGGAGTATCTGCACGAGCGTGAACGCGATGCCGACCCCGTACAGCGCCCGGCGGCGGTACCCGCGAACCAAGAGGACGATCCCGCCGAGGAACCCGAACCCGGCGAGGACGAAGCTGATCCCGAGCGCCGAGGGGACCATCCGCGCGCCCAAGAGGAGGTGGACGGCCGCGGAGACCAGAGCCGCGAGGATCCCCACCCAGTGGAGGCCGTTCAACGACTCGACGCCGGCGGTCGGCTGTTGTGATGTAGTCGTCGCCATACGACATCCATGTCCCTCACTCACATAGGTATACTGGACGTACCGGCGGCGCGAGCGCCACCGCGGCCCACCGGTCACCCCCCGCGCGGGTCGAACTCGGGGTCGGAGAGCGCGTCGACGCGGGCGAGTTCGTCGGGCGTCAGCCGCTCTGCCGCCGCGGCCGCGTTGTCGACGATGTGCGCCTCGGTGGTGCTCGACGGGATGGGAACCACCCCCCGAGAGACGTGCCACGCGAGCGCGACGCCGGCGGGTGAAAGGTCCCGATCCGCGGCGATCTCGGCCAGAGCGGGCTCGTCGAGGAGCCCCGGCGCGGACAGCGGCGAGTGAGCGACGACTCGGATCCCGCGGTCGTGACAGCGCGAGACGAGGTCGTCTCGCGGGAGGTACGGATGGCGCTCCACCTGCACGAGCGCGGGGTCGACGCTCCCCGTCTCCAAGACCGTCTCCAGTTGGTCCGCGGAGACGTTACAGAGCCCGATCGTCCGCGTCAGCCCCCGCTCGCGGACCGCCTCTAGGTTCCGCCACGCCTCTGCGAGAGACACGTCCGCGGTGTCCGGGTCGCCGTCGGCGTCCTCCGGAAACGCGAGCGCCTCCTGACGCTCGGGAGACAGTTCGGCGAGTCGGCGCAGCTCGCCGGTGTGCGCGAGCGCGGTCGGCCAGTGGAGCGCGTAGCAGTCGAACGCGTCGACCCCGAGGTCGGCGAGGCTCCCCTCGCATGCGGCGAGCATGTTCTCGCGACGGTGGTTCGTGCGCCACGGCTTCCCGAGCAGGAAGACCCGCTCGCGGTCCGGCGCGCCGGGGGCGGCGAGCGCGTCACCGATCCGGTGCTCGTTGCCGTACAGCTCCGCGGTGTCGAGCAGGCGGTAGCCCGAATCGAGCGCGGTCGCTATCGAGTCCGCCCGGTCGACGTACTCGCCGTCGCGGTAGCGCGAGCAGCCGAAGCCGATCGGCGGGAGTCGCAGGGCGCTCGCGCCGTCGCCTCCGCGCGCAGACCCATCCTCGCGCGGCGGGGAGACGACCGGTGCCGCCGGCGGGTCCGCGGCCGCGCCGCGGTCGTCGACGAGGACCGGTCCGCCCTCGTCGGCGGCGGCCTCGATCGCGTTGCAGACGGCGACGACGTGTGCCCCCCGGCGACCGGTCTCGCGAGAGGGGTCGCCGGCCGCGACGCTCGCCGCGAGCCGCTCGACGGCGTCCACGTACGCGTACGGGCTCTCGGGGTGTTGCGGCGGCGCGCTCACGTACTCGCGGCCGACTCGCCCGAAGCGGACGTCGTCGCGATCGGTCGACATCGCACCCGTTCCCCTGAGATACAGCGAGCCGTCGTCGCCGTGCAGTTCCAGCCCGTAGAACTCGCGGGCGCGGTGGGGCGCGTAGAAGCTGGCGGTGAGCCGCACCGTCGGCCCGGCCGCGAACGACAGCGTCGCCTCGACGTGGCTGGGGACCGACGGGCGGCGCTCCTCCCGCTCGGGCCAGACGTCGAGGGCGTCGGCGACCCGCACCCGGTCGACGGGACCGAACCACGAGACGAGGAGCGTGAGCGGGTACACCGCCCCGTCGTACAGCGGGCCGATCTCTAGGAACGAATCCGGGCGGTCGTGCCAGTCGGTGACCCGGCCGACGTGCGCGTGGGCGTACCCCAGTCGGACGGGGCCGAGCCGGCCGTCGGCGAGCAGTCGCCCCGCGCGGCGCTGTGACGGTCCGCGCGGCGTGTCCGGCGCACAGCCGAGCGCGAGCCCGCGCCGACGCGCGAGCGCGAGGAGTTCGTCGGCCTCGTCGGCGTCGAGCGCGAGCGGCTTCTGCGAGTAGACGTGGCGGTCGGCCGCGAGCGCGGTCCGCGTCACGGACGCGTGCGCGGCGTGGCTCGTCAGGTTCACGACGAGCGGCGCGTCGACCGCCGAAAGCGCCGCGTCGACGTCGGTGAAGGCGGGGACGGCCGCGTCGTCGGCGTCGCGGCGGTCACCGTACGCGGTAGCGAGCGCGGCGGCGCGGTCGGCGTCGAGGTCGACGACGCCGGCGATCGAGAGGTCGCTCTCGGACAGCCCCGCGGCGTACTCCTCGGCGATCGCGCCCGCGCCCACGAACAGGCAGTTCACGATCGTACCGGGGAGCCGAGCCACATAGGTGTCCCGGCGGTCGCTCCGTCGGCCCCGGCCGGCGGTGCGGTTTAGTCGTCGCGTCCCGTACGGCGCCCGTGCACCGAGAGCCCGGGATGAGCCGCCTCGGCACCGCCGCCCTCCGCGCCCTGCAGGCGGTCGCCCGGCGGCTCTCCTACGGGACGAACGTCTTCGAGCGCGAGTGGGACGTGCTGGTCGTGCTCGACGCCTGCCGGGTCGACCTGCTCCGGTCCGTGGCGTCCGAGTACGACTTCCTCGGCCCCGTCGAGACGGTCCGGTCCGTGGGCAGTTCCTCCTCGGAGTGGTTAGAGAAGACGTTCGAGGGACACCCGGAGACCGCGCAGACCGCCATGGTCACCGGGAACACGTGGACGGACCGGTATCTGGAGGCGGACGCGTTCGCCGCGCTCGACGAGGTCTGGAAGTACGCGTGGGACACAGAGGTGGGAACCGTGCCGGCCGCGGCCGTGACCGACCGGGCGATCGCGCTCGCCCGCGCCCGCGACCCCGACCGGCTCGTCGCACACTACATGCAGCCGCACCACCCGTTCGTTCCGGACCCGATCGCCGGCGACGACGGACTGGCGCGGACCGGCGAGGAGAGCAACGAGGGAAACCCGTGGGTGCTGCTCCGGCGCGGCGAGGTGGAGGCCGACCGCGTGTGGGACGCCTACGAGGCGAACCTCCGACACGTCCTCGGCGAGGTCGCGGCGCTCGCGAGAAACGTCGACGGCCGGATCGCGGTCACCGCCGACCACGGGAATTGTTTCGGCGAGTGGGGGCTGTACGGCCACCCGATGTACGCGCCGGTCCCCGCGCTGCTCGCGGTCCCGTGGGCGACGGTCGAGGGCGAAGACGAGGGGACGCGCGAGCCGGCGCTCGCGCCGCCGGAACCCCTGCCGGTGTCGCGGGTTCACGGGGACGGCGAGACGGAGCGAGACCGGCTTCGCGCGCTCGGATATCTGTGACCGGACCGACACGCCGAACGTCCTTCCGCAGCCCTCCGGCTTTAGGTTGGTCGCGTCCGTGGGTCGGGTCATGTACGCGACGACGGTCACGACCGACTTCGTGGCCCAGCACTACCTCACGGTCGTCGACGGGGGACCGGAGAGCGTCCCGCACTCGCATCACTTCGAGGTGAAGCTCACGTTCCGCGGCCCCGCGCTGAACGAGCACGGCTACCTCGTCGACATCGACGACGCGGACGCCGCACTCGCCGGGGTCGCCGACCGCTACCGCGACGCGCTGCTCAACGACCTCCCCGAGTTCGAGGGACACAACCCGAGCGTCGAGCGCTTCGCCCGCGTCGTCTTCGAGCGCGTGACCGCGGCCGTGACCGACGACACCGTGCGCGAGCTGGCGGTGACCGTGTGGGAAGACGACGACGCCGCGGCGACGTACGACGCGCCCGTATGAAGGTCGGCCTCACGCTGTACGGGAGCCTCGACGAGCGGTCGGGAGGGTTCCGCTACGACCGGAAGGTCGTCGAAGAACTCCGGCGGTGGGGAGACGAAGTCGAGGTGATCGAACTCCCGTGGCCCTCGTACCCGCGCGGGCTGCTCGACGGCCTCTCTCCCCGGTTCCGGGATCGCCTCCGCGTCGACGTCGACGTGATGCTGCAAGACGAGCTCGCACACCCGTCGCTGTGGCGGCACAATCGCGCCCTGTCGTACCCGATCGTGGGTATCGTTCACCACCTGCGCGCCAGCGAGCCGCGGCGGCTCTCGCCGCTGTATCGATCGATCGAGCGACGGTACCTCGACACGCTCGACGGCGTCGTCTGCAACAGCGCGGCCACCCGCGAGGCGGTGACGGACCTCGGCGTCGACCCGGACGCCGCGGTGGTCGCGCCGCCAGCCGGCGACCGGTTCGAGGGGCCGGACGGCCTCGGCGATTCCGCCGGCGGCGACGACCGAGGGGCGCTCGCAGATCGGATCGCCGACCGCGCGGCCGAGCGCCCGCTTCGAGTCGCGTTCGTCGGGAATCTCGCGCCGCGGAAGGGGCTCGACACGCTGGTCGAGGGGGTCGCCGCCGCGGACGCCGAGATCGATCTCACCGTCGTCGGCCGAGCGGTCGACGAGGGACACGTCGCCGAGGTGCGCCGGCTCGTCGACCGACGGGGGCTCGGGGAGCGCGTCCGGTTCGCCGGGCGGCTCTCGGACGACGAGCTGGCGGCGACGCTGCGGGAGAGCCACGTCCTCTCCGTCCCCTCTCGGTACGAGGGGTTCGGGATCGTCTATCTGGAGGGGATGGCGTTCGGCCTGCCGGCCGTCGCCTCGCGCGCCGGCGGCGCGAGCGACGTCGTCACGGACGGAGAGACCGGGTTCCTAATCACCCCCGACGACCGGGGAGGGGTCGCCGACGCCCTCGACGCGCTCGCGAGCGATCCGGACCGGCTGGCCGAGATGAGTCGAGCCGCCAGACGGCGGTACGAGCGGCACCCGGACTGGAGAGAGACGACGGCGCGGGTCCGGCGACACCTCGCGGCCGTCGCCGAGGGGGACGTGACGGACCGCCGGAACCCGCCGGCCGCGGAGGTTCCGACGTGACGGGGTCGTTCCGGCGGTACCTCCGAGCGAAGCGGTCCGTCGACGACCGGGCGCTCGACCGGCGGCTCGTCGGGCTGCTCCGCGAGCGGCTGGCCGAGCGCGCGACGGGAGCGCACCGGACCGAGCGCGCGACGGAGACGGAACGGTCCGCGCGCGCGTCCGGTCCCCTCCGGGTTCTGGAGGTCGGAGCCGGCGTCGGGACCATGATCGCTCGGCTGATCGACTGGGAGGTGCTCCCGCCGGGACGGACCAGATACGTCGCCGTCGACCGCGACGGCGACACGCTCGACGGGCTCGGCCCCTTCCTCTGCGAGTGGGCGGCCGGGAGGTCCGACGTGTCGGTCGTCGACGCCGGTCCGTCCGCGGACGGTGATTCGGCCGCAGACGGGGGTGCGTTCGTCGTCGAGTCGCCGACGCGCACCGTCGAAGTCGAGCCCGTCGCGGCCGACGCCGTCGACTACGCCGAATCGACCCTCGGGGAGTGGGACGCCGTGATCGGCACGGCGCTTCTCGACGTGCTCGGGCTCGATCGGCTCGACCCGTTGCTCGGCGCGCTCGCGCCCGGTGGCACGTACTACTTCCCGATCACCTTCGACGGTGGGACGCGCTTCCGCCCGTCCCGTCCCGACGACCGAGCGGTCGAGCGGCTGTACCACCGGCACATGGACGAGAAGCCGGGGGGGAACAGCCGCGCCGGCGGGGACGCGCTCGGACGGTTACGCGAGGCCGACGAGTCGACGCTCCTCGGCGTCGCCGGCTCCGACTGGGTGGTGCGCCCCGGCGACAGCGGAGACGGTTATCCCGGCGACGAGGCGTTCTTCCTCCGGCACATCCTCGACACCGTCGAGGAGGCGGTCGGCGAGGTGATCGCCGCAGAGCGGCGGGAAGGAAAGCGACAGAGAACAGGCGAGACGGAGGCGGTCGACCTCTCCGCGGCCGACCTCGACGCGTGGCTCCGCGATCGTCGCGAGCAGGTCGACGCCGGAGAACTCGTCTATCTCACGCACCAACTCGATCTGCTCGGCCGCGTCGACGGCGGGGCGTGATTCGCGGGCTGGTCGACTCGGAGCCGCGGTAAGACGTGATCCGGGCGCTGGTCGGTCCGATCGACGACTGAGTCAGGTCGCCGCCTCGATCGACGCCAGCAGCCGGCACTTCCGGCACACGTCGCGGCTCGTCTTCGAGCCGCAGCGCTCGCACTCGGAGAGGTCGGGAGAAGAGACGGTTCCGTCCTCCGCGTCGCGTTCGCCGTCGCCGGTCGACTCTCCCTCCCCGCTCCCGCGATACGCCTCGGCCGCGAGCGCCGACAGCTCCTCGTAGCCCGCCATGATCGAGTGGCGCGCGCCGGGGTGGTTCTCCTCTAGCTCGTGGATCGTCGACTGGATCTCGCCTCGGTACGCCTCCTCGGCGTGGGGACACTCCGCCATGTGCGTCGGGAGGTCGCGGACGTGACAGTACAGTGCGATCTCCTTTTCGGGCACGTCGCGCAGCGGCTTGGCGCGCGGGACGAACTCGTCCGTCCCCTCGCGCTCGTCGAACGGGCCGAGCGAGGCGTCGAAGTGTTTCGCCACCTGTCGGACGTCGCCTTCGAGGAAGTTCATCATCGCCGTCTGAGCCTCGTCGTCGAGGTTGTGGCCGGTGAGCAGCTTGTCGGCGTCGAACTCCGCGGCGTAGGTTTCGAGCAGGTCGCGGCGGAACACGCCGCAGTACGCGCAGGCGGCCATGTTCTCTGGGTCGCTCTCGACCACGTCGTCCATCTGAACGCCGAACTCCTCCTCGTAGGAGACGACCTCGTGGCGCAGCGAGAGGTCCTCGGCCAGTTCGACGCAGGCGTCGAGGCTGGCGTCGCGGTACCCCTCGATCCCCTCGTGGATCGTTAACGCCAGCATCTCGACGCGAGGGTCCTGCCCGAACACGTCGTCCAGAATCTGCGTGAGCGCGACGCTGTCTTTCCCGCCCGAGAGGCCGATCACCCACCGGTCGGGGTCGTCGGGCGTGGCGTCCGGATCGAGCAGTCCGTCCTCGCGGACCCGGCGTTTCACGCGCTTCTCGACCGACCGGCGGAGGTGCTCGCCACAGAGATGCGCCCCGGAGTAGGCGGCGTGGTGGATCGCGTCCGCCCCGCACTTGTCACACTCCATCGGTGCCGGGTTGCAGACGCGCGGGGATACCCGTTTCGGGGCGGACGCATCGTTCGTCTTGGGTCGGGACGCATCGTTCGGCTCGGGGCGATCGACTCACGGAGTTCGGAGCGGCCGACTCACGAGACTAGCATCAGTCGCTCGCGAGGGAACCACCGACGACCTCGTCGAACGGTGAGACGGCGATCACGATCCGGTCTTCGCTCGTCGTGGTCACCATCTTCGACTCGGCGAACGTCGTCCCGTCGGCGCGGAGCCCGGTGCTCGTCCCGGTCCAGCGCTCGCCCTCCTCGACGGCCGGGAGGATGTGGGTGCGGATGTGTTCGACCTCCGCGTCCGGATGTAGCCGCTGCCACTGCTCGCCGACGAGTTCGTCCGGCTCGTAGCCGTACAGCGCGCCGTACTCATCACCGACGAACTCGAACGTGCCGTCGGGGCTCACGGTGCAGACCCTGTCGAGCGCCACGTCGCCCTCCAGACCGGAGTCGGCCGGAGAGATCCCGTCCGACCCCGACTCGAAGCGCCCGCCGTCGCGGTCGACCGCGCGGCCGACCCGACGCAGAAGCGCCGTATATCCGTCGGCACCGCCGCGCTTGCGGACGTAGTCGCTGACGCCGGCGCGGATCATCTCCGCGGCGATGGCGTCCGGATCCCTCGCCGAGAACAGCAGGAACGGGAGGCTGGGACGGCTCTCCCTCGCCGCCGAGAGCAGTTCGATCCCGGTGTATCCGGGCATGTCGTAGTCGCTGACGACGCAGTCGAACGGCTCCGACTCGATCCGGTCCAGCGCGCTCTCGGGATCCGTCTCCGCGACGGCCTCGTAGTCGATCCCGTCGTCGCGTTCGAGGTGCGTCGCGACGAGCGCTGCGAGCCCCGGCTCGTCGTCGACACAGAGCACTCGGTGAGACGATACGGTCATATCGACGGTTGCCGACCCGCGGATATACCGGTTGCTTCCCAATGCTCAGATCTGATAGCACGCGGCGGGAGATCCGCGTCCGCCGCCCGCAGGTCGCGCTACGCCGTCGCCCCCGCGACGAGCGCCTCCTCTACCGTCTCGACGAACCGATCGGGGTGCTCGACGTGCGGGAGCAGCTTGGCCCGGTCGAAGACGACGAGACGAGCGTCCGCGGCGTCGGCGAGGTCGCGCCCGTTCGACAGCGGGCTCACCTCCGCCTCGCGACCCCACACGATCGTGGGCGGCGTCTCCATCGCGGCGAACGCGGCCGCCAGATCGAGGTCGCTGTTGAGGTACCCGGAGACGAACGAGGCGGGGGCGAACCGGGCGTTCTCGACGTGGCTCGTCCGCCACTCGTAGTCGGTCCACTCCTCGCTCGGGTTCGTCGGATCGTCGTAGCCGTGGTCGGCGTTGAAATACCGGATCGACGGCTTCGAGACGATGAGGTTGAACAGGGCGTCGCCGAGCACCGGCGACCGCAGCAGCTCGCGCAGCCACGACTTCGGTGGGCTCGGCCCGGCAACCGTCGTGGGGCAGACGGTGACGAACCCGCGGACGGACACGTCCGCGGTCGGGTCGTCGGCGTCGACCGCGCGCGCCGCGTACGCCGCCGACAGCGACGAGGCGACGACGGCGGGCTCTGCGAAGTCGGCGAGGAAGTCGCGGACGAAGTCCTCGTACAGCGCCGCGGAGTACCGCAGCGGCGGACGGTCGGACCGACCGAACCCGGGGAAGTCCGGAGCCACGACGTGGTAGTCGGCCGCGAGGTCGTCGAACACCGCGCGCCACTCGCCCGACGACCCGGCGGCGTTGACGCCGTGGAGCAGTATCAGGTCGGGGTCGTCGGGGTCGCCGGCCTCGGTGTACGCCACGTCCATCCCGCGCCAGCGGAACGTTCCGTCGTCGCCGTCGAGCGGAGATTCCAGTTCGCCTTCGTAGCGGAGACCGGTGTTGAGCGCGGCGAGCGCGCCGGTACCGAGGAGGAGACCGCCGGCGAGGTTCCTGAGTCGCATGGAAAACTGTTGGTTCGCGGGCGACTTATACTCGGTGGCCGAGCGACAGACGCGATTCGTGCGGACTCACTCGGTCTCGTTCCCGTCGCGCTCGGCACGCTCCACGCACGCCTCTATCGGGGCGACGACCTCGGCCGCGACGGTGTACGGGTCGGTCTCTCGCCGTCGGACCGCCTCCGCCAGGGCGTCGATACCGCCGTGCCGCTCTATCTCCCCGCTGGCGAGCGTGCCCACGTCGGCGCGGACCAACGTCCGGATCTCCTCGGCGTAGCGCAGGCGTTTCGTCTCCTCGATCTCGCCGGACTCGCGGAGGTGCCGCGCGTGGGCGTCGAACGTCGCGATCAGGTCCTCGACCCCCTCGCCCGTGTTCGCGACGGTCCGAGTCACGTCGGGCGTCCATTCGGCGTCTGACGCGTCGTCGCCCTCGCCGGAACCGTCGGCGTCGTCTACCCCACCGCCGTCACTCTCGTCGTCCGGGTGGGTCGGCGCGTCGAACCCGTGGTGACCCGTGTCCAGTCCCGCAGTCGGGCTCTCGCGCCTGTGGACCATCTCCTCCAGCTCCGCGAGGGTGCGTTCCGCCCCGTCCATGTCGGCTTTGTTGACGACGAAGACGTCGCCGATCTCCAAGATACCTGCCTTCAGCGTCTGGATGTCGTCGCCGGAGCCGGGCTGGACGAGCACGGCCACGGTGTCGGCGGTGCGGACGATGTCGATCTCGTTCTGGCCGGCCCCGACCGTCTCGACTATCACCACGTCCTTCCCGAAGGCGTCGAGCGCCTTCACCGCGTCCGCGGTCGCCATCGAGAGGCCGCCGAGCTGGCCGCGCGCGCTCATCGACCGGAAGAACACGTCCATGTCGCCGACGTTCGACCCCATCCGAATCCGGTCGCCGAGCACCGCGCCGCCGGTGTACGGCGAGGAGGGGTCGACCGCCACGACGCCGACCGTGTCGCCGCGGTCGCGGTAGGCGGCCGCGAGCTTGTCCACGAGCGTCGACTTGCCCGCGCCGGGCGAGCCCGTGATCCCGATCACGTCCGCGCCGCCGGTGTGTTCGTGGAGCCGCGAGACGATCCCGCGGTGGCCCGTCGAGCGGTTCTCGATCCGGGTGATGACGCGGGCGAGCGCGCGGTGGCTCCCGGAGAGCAGCTCTTCGACGAGGTCGGCGTCCGCGTCGCTGAGCGCGGTGGCTGCGGACCCGTCCATCTACGCTCGCTCCGAGACGTTGTTCCGGATGAACTCGATCGTCTCCTCCATCGGGGTACCGGGACCGAACACCTCCGCGACGCCCAGCTGCTTGAGTTCCGCCTCGTCGTCGTCCGGGATGATCCCGCCGACCAAGACGAGGGTGTCCTCGAACGCGTCGTACTCCTTGAGCCCGTCTATCACCTTCGGCACGAGGGTGTTGTGCGCGCCCGAGAGGATGGAGATGCCGAGCACGTCGACGTCCTCTTGGACCGCCGCCTGAACGATGTCCTCCGGTGCGCGGTGGAGCCCGGAGTAGACGACCTCGAAGCCGGCGTCGCGGAACGCCCGCGCGATCACGTGTGCACCGCGGTCGTGGCCGTCGAGCCCGACCTTCGCCACCAGACAGCGGATGGCCCGCTCCTCCTGTTCGACGCTCATGGTCACCACTGCGTCGCGTGCCGTTTTGACTCTAACGGATGTTCGGGACATAGCCCGGCCGCCGGCGGGCGGTCGCGCCGGTATCGACGCATTGATCGCGCGAGCGCCCCTAAACACCGTCAGAGATGAGTGCAGACGACGGCGGCGGCCACCTCCACGACGCGCGGATCGGTCGGGTCGCGCTCCGCGTGGCCGACCTCGACGAGACGACCGCGTTCTACCGCGACGTGATCGGACTGGCGGTGCTGGACCGCGACAGCGACGAGACCGTCCTCGGCATCGGCGAGACGCCGCTTCTCGGCCTCCGGCGCGATCCCGACGGCCCGGACCGGAGCGCGACCGACGCCGGGCTGTTCCACGCAGCGTTCCGCGTCCCGACCCGGGCCGCGCTCGGCGAGGCGCTGGCGCGGGTTCGAGACCGGTGGCGGCTGGACGGCGCGTCAGACCACGGCGTCAGCGAGGCGCTGTACCTCGCGGACCCCGAGGGGAACGGGGTCGAGATCTACCGCGACCGCCCCCGCGAGGCGTGGCCGACCGCGGCGGACGGCTCCGTCGCGATGACGACCGAGCCGCTCGACATCGACGCCGTCGCCGCGGCGGCGGAAACGGGAGGTGACGCCCCAACGGCCGACGGTGACGCGGCCGCCGAGGGCGACGACGGGGCGGGTGACGGTTCCGTCCCGGCCGACCGCGTTCCGCCCGGTACCGACGTTGGACACGTCCACCTCGAAGTCGCCTCGCTCCCCGCGTTCGAGTCCGCCTACGTCGACGGACTCGGGTTCGAGGTCCGGCAGTCGGCCCCGGACGTGCGGTTCGTCGCGGCCGACGGCTACCACCACCACGTCGGCGCGAACACGTGGCGCGGGCGGACGACCCCGGCGACGGGCCGCGGGCTCGACTGGTTCGAGGTCGTGGTCCCCGACGCGGCCGCGCTCGCGGCGGTACGAGAGAGGCTCGACGCGGTCGCGGCCGCTGCGGCCGATGAGACCGAGTTCGCCGTCGACGAGACAGACGGCGGGATCGCGCTCACCGACGCCGACGGTATCGAGGTCCGAATCCGAACCGAATGAGAAGCGGAAAAAACACGGTTCGAACCGCGCCCGCCGGCCGCGACGCCGCTAGTGACGCTACCCGAACTTGCCGGTGATGTAGTCTTCGACGCGCTGTTCTTCCGGGTCCTCGAAGATTTTGGTGGTGTCGTCGTACTCGACGAGGCGACCGCCGGTGAGGAACACCGCGGTCCTATCGGAGATGCGCGCCGCCTGCTGCATGTTGTGCGTGACGATGATGACGGTGTACTCCTCCGCTAGGTCGTCGATGAGGTCCTCGATCTTCGAGGCGGCGACGGGGTCGAGCGCCGATGTCGGCTCGTCCATCAGGATGACCTCCGGGTCCGGCGCGATGGCGCGGGCGATACAGAGGCGCTGTTGTTGGCCGCCCGACAGATCGAGCCCGGAGGAGTCGAGTTGGTCTTTCACCTCGTCCCACAGCGCCGCGCCCTTCAGGGACTCCTCGACGCGCGCGTCGACGTCGCCGTCGAAGCCCTGTATCTCGAGTCCGTACGCGACGTTGTCGCGGATCGACTTCGGGAACGGGTTCGGCTTCTGGAACACCATGCCGATCTTCCGGCGTAAGGCGACGGGGTCGACGTCGTCGTCGTACACGTTCTTGCCGCCGAACTCAACGTCGCCCTCGACCCGACAGACGTCGATCATGTCGTTCATCCGGTTGATACACCGGAGGAACGTGGACTTCCCGCAGCCGGACGGGCCGATGAGCGCGGTCACCCGCTTTTCCGGGATCTCTATCGAAACGTCGTCTATCGCCTGTTCGTCGCCGTAGTAGACGTTGAGGTCGCGCGCGGCGACGGCGGTCGCGCCGGAAACGGCCGATCGGTCGGTCGACTCGGTCTGTACGTCGGTCGTGATGAGCGAATCGCTCGTTGGTGTGTTACTCATGTTAGTTCCCTCGCTCCGCGCGGTTCCGAAGCAGTATCGCCGTACCGTTCATGCCGATGAGGATGATCAAAAGCGTGATGACGCCCGCGGCGACGACACCGTAGCGGAACTCCGCCTGCGGGAAGCCGGCCCACGCGTAGATCTGCATCGGCATCGCGCTGAATCGGTTGAAGAGGCTGCTCGGCGCACTGAACACGGTCGTCGCCGCACCGATCATGATGAGCGGCGCGGTCTCGCCGATCGCCCGTCCGAGCGCGAGGATCGTCCCGGTGAGGATACCGGGGAACGCCTCGGGCAGGACGACGTTCTTCGTCGTCTGCCACCGCGTCGCGCCCATCGCGTCGGACCCGCGCCGGAGGTCGTCCGGGACGGAGCGGATCGCCTCCTGTGCCGAGATGATCGTGATCGGTAAGATGAGAAGCGACAGCGTCAGCGAAGCCGTCACGGCCGTCCCGAATCCGAGGCCGAGCAGGTTCGCGAACAGCCCGAGCCCGAGCAGGCCGTAGACGACCGAGGGAATCGCGGCGAGGTTCGCGATGTTGACCTGCAACAGCCGAGTCAGCGATCCGACGAGCCCGCTTCCCGCCGTGTACTCCTCGAGGAATATCGAGGTGCCGACGCCGAGGACGAACGACAACACCGCGACGAGCGCGATGATGATCACGGAGCCGACGATGGCCGGGTACAGCCCCGCTTCTTCCGGCGTCCGGGAGGGAGCCTCGGTGACGTACGAGACGTCGAGCCACGGGTCGGGCGCGGGCACGCCCCACGCCTCGACGACGAGCGCCCCGGCGATCACGCCGGCGGCGATGAGGAGGGGTAATCCGAGGCCGACCACTCCCTCTCCGCCGTCGATCACGCGGTGGACGTACACGGCCGTCGGCACGCCGGTCACGGCGAGCACGATCAGCGCGGTCGGCCCGGGAACGCCGAGGCCGCCCGCGAGGAATCCGGTTGCGGTCGCGACGGCGAGCGGAACGCCGCCGGCCGCGGCCGCCGCCGTCCGGCTCCCGCGCCCGGCGACGACGAGCGCGCCGACCGCCGCGATCGGGACCGCGAGCGTCCAGAGGTAGATGATGAGATCCGACGGGTACGTCGCGATCACGCCGCGGAGGAACACCGCGGCGACGACGCCGACGAGTCCGACCGGGAGCGCGGCGCTCGCCGCCCGGTCCGCGTCGCGCCAGCGGCCGTACGCGTACAGTCCGGCGGCCGGGAGGACGCCGAGCGTGTACGCGAGGAACCACACCAGTTCGTCGAACACCAGAAACAGGGTCCCGACGGCAAGTCCGACCGCGACTCCTCCGACGAGCCGCCCGAGCAGTCCGAAGCCGACCGCGCCGACGCGTCCCCGGCTGCCGACGTACGTGAGGTATCCGGTGACCGGTGCGACGACGACGAAGAGGTACGCGAGCTGCCAGGAGAGCCGCGGGATATCGACGACGAACGCCTCGATCGCGGTGAAAAGCGCCGCGACGGCGACGAGACCGCCGCCGAGCGCGCCGAGCGCGCGGCGGGTGATAGCGGGGTCGCCGGCGCTGTACAGGCAGAATCCGAGGAACGGGACGACGAGCGTGAGGAAGTACGTCAACAGCCACTCCGGGCTAGCGTTCGCCAGATCGAAGGCGTCGATCGCGACGTACACCAAGAGCACGCCGAGCGCGACGAGGCCGGCGACGCTCGCGCCGAGAGAGAGGTACTCGAAGGCGATCCCTCGGAGCCGGCTCACCTCGCCGAACCCGCCGCCGGTCGCGTTGTCCGTCGCCATCAGTACTCCTCCCGGTAGCGTTCCGCGATGATATCACTGAGCACGTTCATTACGAGCGTCACCACGAACAGCGTGAGTCCGAGCGCGAACATGGAGTCGTACGGGATCGTCCCGCCGGTGAGGTCGCCGCCGGCGATCTGCACCATCGCGACGGTGATCGTCATCCCCGACTCAAGCAGGATGTCCGCGGGGTTGATGTACGGAATTCCGAAGGCCGCCTCCCGGACGGCCGGCATCCGCGCCTGTGCGCCCATCGCGACGACGACGATCATCGTCTCGCCGATCGCCCGCGAGACGGCGAGGATGTACGAGGAGGCGATCCCGGAGACCGACGCGGGGACGACGATTCCCGTCGACACCTCGAACTTCGTCGCGCCGAGGCCGTAGCCTGCCTGTCGAAGTTCGTCCGGGACGGCGCTCATCGCGTCCTCCGAGATCGACGACACCATCGGGATCGTCATGATCCCGACCATGATCGACGCCGACAGTGCGTTGAAGGTGCTCATCTCGGGGAACAGCGTCGCCTTCAACGCCGGCGTGATATACACCAGCGCGAAGTACCCGTACACGACCGTCGGGATGCCGGCGAGGATCTCCAAGAGCGGCTTCAGGATCGAGCGCGCGTTGGGGGTCGCGTACTCGCTGAGGTAGATCGCCGTCAGCGTCCCGACGGGAAGCGCGATGACCGCCGCCGTGATCGTCACGACGAGCGTGCCGATCAAAAGCGGGATGATGCCGAACGCCTGCCCGCCGCCGGCCGGGTTCGGGCTCCAGTTGGTGCCGGTGAGGAACTCGGCGATCGGTATCTCTTGGAAGAACACCACTGCGTCCGACAGCAGCGTCACGAAGATCGCGACCGTCGTGAGCAGGGTGGCCGCGGCACACGCGGCGAAGAGACCGCCGTACGTCCCCTCTTTCAATCGCCTGAGCCCGCTCCGGCGCTGGAGATCGGGGCTTTCGGTACTATCTGTCACAACCAGTGGGGTATCGCACGCTGTCGTAAATCAATACACCGGTTCATGACGCGGGGTTAGCCCTGCGCCTGTTCGATCGCGTCTTCGAGCGTCTGCATCTGCTCTTCTTGGATCTCCTCGGTCGCGGGAACGTACCCCACGTCGCCGGCGACGAGGTCCTCGTTCGTCGTCTGCTCGACGAAGTAGCGCGCGAACTCGGCGACGTGTTCGTTGCCGAGCGAGGAGATCGACGGATAGGTGAAAAGCGGCCGCGAGAGCGGCGTGTACTCGCCGTTCGAGGCGGTTTCGAGGCTCGGCTCGACGGGGCCGTCGCCGTCGTCGATCCCGAGCGCCTTGAGCTGGTCGGGGTTCTGGTAGTAGTAGGAGAAGCCGAAGTAGCCGATAGCGTACTCGCTCCCGCTCACGCCCTGTGCGATCGTGTTGTCCTGTTCTGTCGCCTGATAGTCGCTGGTGTGGCCGCGCTCGCCGAGGATCGCCTCGATGAAGTAGTCGTACGTCCCGGAGGTGTCTGCGGCACCGAACCGGTTTATCTCCTCGTTGGGGAACTCGTCGCGAACCTCGTCCCAGGTCTCGACGGCGTCGGCCTCCCAGATCATCGCCAGTTCCTCGGTCGTGAGCGAGTCGATCCAGTCCGCCTCGGGGTTGACGACGACCGTGAGCGCGTCCGTCGCCGCGACCAGTTCGACGTACTCGACGCCGTTGTCCGAACACAGCTGTTCTTCCTCCGGCTGGATGGGCCGGCTCGCGTTGTTGAAGTCGGTCTCACCGACGCAGAAGAAGTTCGAGAACCCGCCGCCGGACCCGGTGGAGCTGATGTCGATGGAGACGTCCGGGTAGTCCTCGGCGAAGTCCTCCGCGATCGCGCTCATCAGCGGGAACACGGTCGAGGATCCGGCGATGTTGATCGAGCCGGAGAGCGAGTCCGACCCGCCGTCACCGCCGTCTCCCGTGCTCTGCGTACAGCCCGCGAGCGCGAGCGCCCCCGCACCGGCGAGCGTCGCGAGCGATTTCCGACGAGTGATCCCCTCGGTGTCCGCGTCGTGGCTTGCTGCCATCATCCGACCGTGGGCGAGTTTCGGTTAAGTAGTATGCTATGAGCGGTATGGGCCGAACCGTACCGTTCGGTTGGTATATGGACCCATATGTTTTCTATATAGTAATATATAATCAGATCGGCCGAGAGCGAAACGGGATCCCGCCGGAACGGACCGACCCGTCCGCGTCGTCGACACCGCGTCACCGGCCGAGATCGCGGGCGTATTTTTAAGACCCTCCGTGCGAAGACCGGGACGATGCCCCCCTCGACGAACGGGAACCGGATCGCCGTCTCGCTCTCCCGCGAGGAGGCGTGGGTAGCCCACGCCGCGCTGCTCGACGCGGGCGCGGCCGCGGCCGACGCCGGCGACGACGCTCCCGAGCAGTGTCGGCCGATCCGTCGGATCGAGCGCGACCGCGCGCTCGGTGCGGACGGCGCCGAACTCCTCCGTGACGCGCTCGTCGAGTACCTCGGCGACGCCCCGGTACGTGACCGCGCCCCGGGCCGCGAGCTGCTCCGCCGGGTCGACGACGCGGTCGAGGCGACACCGCAGTCGACGCCGCGAGACTCCCAGGAGTTCTGAGACCGCTACGTCTCCGCCTCCACCGCCTCGATCAGCAGCTCCGCGACGTCGACGATCTCGACGTCCGCCTCGAAGCCTCCGGTCTTGCGCCCGTCTTCGAACATCGTCGTACACATCGGACAGGCGACGACGAACTTCTCTATCGCGTCGCCCGCGGCGGTGTCTTCGACCGCCTCGCGGAGCCGCTCCTCGCTCGGCTTGACCGCCTCGTCGTGTTCGGTCCACAGTCCGCCCCCGCCGCCGCCACAGCAGAACGAGTCCGCGCGCGAGCGCGGCATCTCGTACAGCTCCGCGCCGGTCGCGCGTATCAGCTCGCGGGGAGCCTCGTACTCGTCGTTGTACCGCCCGAGGTGACAGGGGTCGTGGTAGGTGACCGCGTAGTCGAGCGCGTCGCCGGAGAGCCCGAGCCGTCCCTCACTCACCAGCCGCTCGACCACCTGCGTCCAGTGGAACACGCCGATCTCCTCCTCGGGGTTCCACGGCTCCTCTCGGTCGAACGGCATCATCGGGTCGTCCGCGAACTCCGCGAAGTCGACCTCGGGGTACTCGTTTCTGATGGTGTTGTACGAGTGCGGGTCCGTACAGACGACGTTCTCGAACTCGCAGTCGGCGAACGTCTCGACGTGATGGCCCGCGAGTTCGAGGTAGAGGAACTCCTCGCCGAGCCGGCGAACGTCGTTGCCGTCGGTCTTCTCGTCGTCGAAGAGAACACCGAACGACACGTCCGCCTCGTCGAAGAGCCGGGCGAGCGCGCGGGCGACCCGCTTGTTCCGGTCGTCGAAGCTCGGGTAGTCGCCGACGTACCAGAGGTACTCCACCGGCTCCTCGCGGGCGTCCGCGACGGTTACGTCGTCGAGGTCGTCCGTCCAGTCGCCTCGCGTCGCCTGCGGCTCGCCGAAGGCGTTGCCCGTCCGCATCACGTCCTGGAAGACGTCTTGGATGTTCGAGTCGACCGCCCCCTCGTCGACGAGCTGGCGGTTCATCCGGGTGAAGGAGGTGAGATGCTCGATGTCGACCGGGCAGGCGTCCATGCAGGCGAGACAGGACATGCAGGACTCCATCGACTCGGCCGCGACCACCCCGCCCTCCTCGGCGACGATTGGGACGGTCCCGCCGTCGGAGGCGGAGCCTCCCGCGCCGCCGTCGGCGCTCGCGACTCCCCCGTCGGTCGCGACCGATCCCCCGCCGCGCGATCCGGCCACCGGATCGTCCGTCACCGACTCGCGGTACGCCTTCAGGTCGAGGATCACGTCGCGGGGGTCGAGGTCCCGCCCCACCGTGTCGGCCGGGCAGGCGTCGGTGCACCGACCGCACTTCGTGCAGGCGTCGCCGTCGAGCAGCTCCTTCCAGGTGAAGTCCTCGATCGACTCGGCGTTGGTGTGATCGAGGTCGGCGGGGACGTTCGGGAGCCGCGCGCCGGCCCGCTCGTCGCGGGCGACGACGTTCGCGAACGACGAGATCATGTGGAACGGCTTGGCGTAGGGGATCCACGCGACGAACGCGAACGCGAGAATCGAGTGGCTCCACCAGGCGACGCCGTAGAGCGCCTCCGCGCCCGCGGGCGTGAGCCCGGCCGTCTCCAGCCCGGTCGCGAGCGCCATCCCGACGAAGCTCACGGTCTCGCCCGCGCGCGCCGGCTGGCCGACGATCCCGATCGCTTCGAGGGCGAACCCGCCGACGCCGAGCAGAAAGAGGATCCAGACGAACGCGTCGTCCTCGCGCGAGGTGTGTTTCCCCCACAGCCGCCCGTCGCGATCGCGGTACCGGCGGGCGATCGCCATGGCGACGCCGACCACGAACAACAGGCCGAACGCGTCGACCGCGAACTGATAGACCAGATAGAACTCACCGACCCAGAACGACTCGCCCGCGAGGGGACGGTACACGTCGATGTCGACCCCGAGAACCGTCGTCGCGACCAGCAGGACGAGGAAGCCCCACAGCACGAACGTGTGCATCACCCCGGCGTAGCGGTCTCCGTCGAACTGGTTCTCGTTGGAGAGCACCGTCCTCGTCGCCGCGAGCGTCCGGGTCGGGAGGCCGGACAGGCGGTCTCGCGGGTCTGCGTCCCCGCGCGCGTACGCCGCGAACCGCGCGTAGACGCCGTAGCAGAACACGGCGATCGCGACCGCGGCGAGCCAGTAGAACGCCGCTTTCCCCACCGGACCGATCGTCCAGAAGGTCTCGCGGGTGGCCGCCTGCATCGGTACCATGATCGATCACCCGGATCGGGCGGGGTTAAACCTTGGTGCGCCGTCGGGCGATCGGTTCGATCGGTCGGTATCGGCCCGCGACCGAGTCAGACGACCCGCCAGACCGTCGCGGCCGCGAGAAGCGCGCTCGCGGCTAGCACCGGCACGTCGGTCCGACCGAACGCGAGCCGCGGGAGCGTCGGATTCCACGCGAAACACCGGGCGGCGAGCGCGGTGCCGAGCCGGTCGGCCCGCCCGAACGCCCGATTGATCCCGGCGGTCGCGACGATCCGGATCCGGTCCGTCACCGCGCGCTCGGCTCCACCGCGCGCGCTGACCGCCTCTCGCGCCGCCGTCAGGTCGCGCCGGAGCAGCGGGAGAAAACGGAACACGAGCGCGACGCCGGCACCGAGGAACTGGCCGGGGCGGCCGGGCACCGCGTGCTGGATCGCCGCCCGCGACTCCCGGACCGGCGTCGATCGGACGTAGCCGGCGGCGACCACGAGGATCAGGAGCACCCGGTAGCTCGCGAGCGCCGTGTCGACCGCGCGGCCGGGGCGGAGCCACGGCGATCCGAGCGTCACGCCGGCGACGACGGGGGCGACCGCGAGCACCGGGAACGCGGCGCGGTAGCTCCAGAGGTCCCGGAGGCCGCCGCCGGCCAGTCGCAGCGACCCGACCCCGAGGAGCGTGAGGGCCGCGAGCCCGCGCGGCGTGGTGTACGCGTACGCGGCGGCCGCGAACGCGATCTGAAACCACAGCTTCGTGCGGGGGTCGAGCCGGTGGGCCGCGGTGTCGTCGGGGACGTACGCGAGGGTCACCGCTCGAACCCCGCCGGCACCCGCACGCCCAGGTCGGGGAGGGCCGCGACCGCCTCCGCCGGCGGGGCGTCGACGACGACCCGCCCGTCGGCGAGCCCCACGACGCGGTCGGCGAGGTCGAGCACGTCGCGGAGGTCGTGGGTGACGGCGATCACGCTCGTCCCGGCCGCGTGGAGGTCGCGGAGCCGCCCGAGGACGGCCCGCCGCGCGGGGTCGTCGAGCCCGGTGAACGGCTCGTCCAAGACGAGGTGGTCCGGATCCATCGCGAGCGCGCCCGCGATCGCGACGCGTTCGCGTTCGCCCCCGGAGAGCGAACCGATCCGGTCGTCCCCCCGGCCGGTCATGTTCACGGCCGCGAGCGCGTCGGCGACCCGGCGGTCGATCTCCGCGCGCGCGTAGCCGAGATTCTCCGGGCCGAAGGCGACGTCGGCGCCGACCGTCGACGCGACCAGCTGGTCGCGGGGCTCCTGAAACACCATCCCGACCGCGGTCCGGGCCGCGACGAGGTCCGCGTCGACCGGCGTCCCGTTGACCGCGACCGTTCCCGCGTCCGGATCGACGAGGCCGTTGAACGTCCGAACGAGCGTCGTCTTTCCGGAACCGTTCGCGCCCGCGACGACGACGAACTCGCCGTCGCCGATCCGGAGCGAGACGTCGTCGACGGCGACGACGCCGTCGGCGGCCGCTCCGGCGTCGCCGTCGGCGCGTCCTCGCGTCCCGCCGTACCGGCAGGTGACGCCGTCGACGTCGATCATGGACTCACCGAACGCTCGATCACGGCGTCGGTCACGCGGCCGCGACCGCGTCGGACCTGACGATCCCGACCGCGGCGGCGATCTTCAGGGCCTCCGCGGGGAGGAACGCGACCGCGCCGACCGTCACCGCCTCGACGGGACCCAGAGAGAGCACGAGCGCGAGGCCCGCGACGCCGAGCGCGTAGATGACGAGGGTTCCGAGGAACATCGCGCCGACGAGGGAGGGGAGGCCGACCGTATCGAGGTCGCGGAGCGTGATCCCGCGGTGGACGACCGCGCCGACGACCGCCGCGGCGAGCGGGTACGACCAGAGGTAGCCGGCGGACTGACCGACCAACTGGCCGACGCCGGCGGAGCCCCCTTGGAACACGGGCGCGCCGAGCGCGCCGGCCGCGAGGTACAAGACGAGCGACGCCGCCCCCCACACCGGACCGAGGTAGATCCCGGCGAGGAACACGCCGAGCACCTGCAGCGTCACCGAGACGGGCGAGACGGGGTTCGGGAACGTGACGTACGCGAACGCGCCGACGAGCGCGGCGAAGAGCGCCGCGCGCGCGAGGTTCGTCGCGGCCTCGTCGCCGACGAGATCGACGGACTCCGTGTTCGTTGCCATGGCCGTGACACGCTCGTAAACCGACTTGAATATATTGGTTGACGAACGCGACGGGGGTTGCGAACCACGTCCACGGACCGGCGGACGCGGACGCGAGGCTTATGTGCGGTGAGCGCGTTGTCTCCCGCCCATGGACGAGAAGACCTCCGATCTCCGCGACATCTTCGTCGAGACCACCGGCGCGGAGACCGTCACCGAACGACAGGCGGCCGGACGCGGGAGCCTCACCGACCGCGACGCGGCGGCGGCAGACGAGCGCGTCCGTGAACTGGTCGCGGCGATGCGCGATCGGTACGGCTTCTCGACCGACCTCGACGACGCGACCTACGCGCGGATCGCGCGCGCTCGCTTCGAGGAACCGGACGACGAGGCGATCGCGGCCCGCCTCGGAGGCGACGAGGCGAGCGAACCCGATCCCGAGGCCGTCCGAGACGCCCGGTTGGACCTCCACCTCGTCTGCGATCGGGACCGCGAGGTCGACGGGGACGCGTTCGCGTACGGGGACGTGAAGCGGCTGACGGCCGCGGGGCGGTCGATAGTCGAGTGCACGGAGGCGCTCGACGCCGACCCCGACACCGTCGCGAGGTACGCTCGGGTCGCCCGCGTCGACCTGACCTCCACCCGCGCGAACGACCGGTTCCGCGACGAGTTCCGCGACCTCCTCACCGACGCCGAGATCGAGGGGTCACACGCCGCCGACGCCCGCGAGGACGGGCTCGAAGAGGCGACGGAGGACATCGAGACGGACGTCTCGTTGTGACGTACGCCACGTGAAAAACGGCGGACGACGGTCGTCTAAAACGGTCCCTTCCCGCCGCCCATCATGTCGCCGAGACCGCCGCCGCCGTCGCCGCCCATCTTCTTCATCATGCGCTGCATGTCGCCCTCGCCCATCCCCTGGAACTGGCCGATGGTCTGTTCCATCATCGAGTGCTGCTCTAAGAGCTGCTGGACCGTCTCCGCGTCCGTGCCGGAACCGCGGGCGATCCGCTCGACGCGCGACTGGCCGACGACGCGGGGGTTCTCCAGTTCCTCATCGGTCATCGAGTCCATGATGCGCTCGAACCGCCGCATGCGGTCCTGGGTGACGTCCATCGCGTCGTCCGGAAGCTGGTCCATCATCCCGCCGCCCATGCCGGGGATCATGTCCATCACCTGGTCTAAGGGCCCCATCCGGTTCATCGCGTCCATCTGCTTTTTCATGTCTTTCAGGGTGAACTCGCCCTGAAGCATGTCCTCGGGGTCCCAGTCGTCGTCCTCCTCCGTGGCCTCCTGCATCGCGCGCTCGACGCGCTCGGAGAGCTGCTTGAGGTCGCCCATCCCGAGCAGCCGCGAGATGAACCCGGAGGGCTCGAACCGCTCGATGTCCTGAACCGTCTCGCCCGTCCCGAGGAAGGCGATGGAAGAGTCGGTCTCGTTGACCGCGGTGAGCGCGCCGCCACCCTTCGCGGTCCCGTCGAGCTTGGTGATCATCACGCCCTCGATGCCGATCGACTCCTCGAACTGGCGGGCCTGGTCTTTGGCCCCCTGTCCGATCGCGGCGTCGAGGACGAGCAGGGAGCGGTCGGGGTCGACCGCCGACTCGATCTCTTCGATCTCGGCGATCAGATCGTCTTCGAGCGCGTGTCGCCCGGCCGTGTCGACGATGTGCACGTCGGCGTCTTGGGTCTCCTCCAGTCCCGTCCGCGCGATATCGACGGGGTCGTCGTTGTCGGGGTCGCCGTAGAAGTCGACCTCGGCGCGCTCGCACATCTGTTTGGCCTGGTCGTACGCGCCCGGCCGGAAGGTGTCGGTCTGGATCACCGCGGGACGGAGCCCCTTCTTCGAGAACCACCACGCCATCTTGGCGGCGGACGTGGTCTTCCCCGACCCCTGAAGGCCGGCGAGCAGTATCGTCTGGTTTTCGAGGGGAAGCTCGGTAGAGTCGCCGACTAGCTCGACCATCTCCTCGTAGACGATCTTGAGGACGTGGTCGCGCGCCGTGGTGCCGCCCGGCGGCTCCTCGTCGAGCGCGCGGGCCTTGATCGAGTCGGACAGCTCCATCACGAGGGAGACGTCGACGTCGGCGGAAAGCAACGATCGCTGGATCTCTTTGACGATCTCCTCGACGTCGCTCTCTTCGAGCCGGCGTTTCCCTTGGAGCTTGTCGAGGCTGCCCCGCAGGGAGCTTCCGAGGTCGTCGAGTACCATTTGCCGGAGCTAGGCGGGCGACGCGGTAAAGCTTTGTTCGTCGGCGGCGGCGTCCGCCCGTCCCGTCGACCGCCTCCTCGTCGACGGCGGCGCGTCAGTCGATCGACTCCTCGTCGACGGCGGCGCGTCAGTCGATCGCCTCGTCACCGACCGCCGACGAGCCGCGCGCCGGCCGGATGGACCCGACACGCGTCGGGGTCGTATCCGGCGTCGGACAGCCCGGTCCCGAGCGCGAAGACGGTCCGACCGAGCATCGCCATCGCGGCCTCGCCGCCCGCCGCCTCGACCGCGTCGACCGCGGCCTCGACCTCGGGCACGAGGAGGTCGGCCGAGCGCGCGAATCCGCGGGCCGCGGCCATCATGGTCGGGAGCCGCGGGTCGGCGCGGAGCCGGTCGAGGGCGGTCTCGCCGGCGGCGGACAGCGCGGTCGTGTCGCCGCCGAGCACCGCCTCCGTCGACAGCTCGCCGAAGGTGACGTATTCGACCCGAGCGTCGGCGGGGATCCCGTCGAGCGCGCCGATCCCCGGCGCGCCCGGTTCGAGCCGGATCGGGACGCCGCCGCGCGCCTGCGCGACCACGTCGCCGAGGCCGGTGCCCCGATCGACTTCCGCCTCGTGGGCGAGGCGGACGAGTTCGTTCTCCGAGCGACCGCAGTCGAAGGCCCGGTTCGCCGCGAGGGCGGCCCCCAAGGCGGCCGCGCCGGACACGCCGAAGCCGGCGCCGATCGGGAGGTCGGTCTCGACGTCGACGTCCACGGCGGGGACGGAGAGCGCGTCGAGCACGTCGTCGACCGCACCGATCGCACCGGCGTCGCCGTCGAGGAGCCGCGTGCCGTCGTCTCCGGCGGCCGCCGACACGCTGAC
The DNA here is from genome assembly GCF_024494575.1 of Halorubrum salinum. Taxonomy (GTDB): domain Archaea; phylum Halobacteriota; class Halobacteria; order Halobacteriales; family Haloferacaceae; genus Halorubrum; species Halorubrum salinum. The sequence continues at coordinate 450,674 of NZ_JANHDO010000002.1, read as the reverse complement.
TGTGACCCCGTCAGTCAGCGTCACGCCCGCGCCTCGCGACCCGGCGACCGCCGGTCGGTCGTGCGGGTGCGCGCTGAAGAAGGCCGTGACGTGTCCGGGGACGAACGCGGTCGCCCGCTGCCTGCTCATGCTCCGCCCGAAGCGCGGGTGTCGATTAACGGTTGTTATCCGCGGCGACGCGGGAGACGAAACGCGACCACGCGACCACGCGACGCGAAACGGACACCGCAGGCGGTAAGTAGGGTCCACACGAACTGCCGGCGTATGCGAAACCAGTTGCGCCCCCTCCTCGCCGCCGCCCTGGCGATGCTGTTTCCGGGCCTCGGCCACCTCGTCTTGCGCCGATGGGGACGGGCGCTGCTGTGGCACCTGACTATCGTCGCCGGCGGCGTGGCGCTTTTCGCGTTCTACGACGTGACCGTCGGGGGGTCGATAACCGCCCCGGCGGAGGCCGCCGAGGCCGCCGCGTCGCTCCCGACCGACGTCACGGTGTCCATCGTCCTCCTGTACGGGCTGTCGGCGATCGACGCGTACGTCGTCGGGCGCGCCGACGCCGCCGCGAGAGAGCGAACCGACGCCACCGTCGAAGCGATCCGCCGACGCGCCGCGAGCGCGGACGAAACCGACGGTGCCGGCGATGAGGCCAGCGGATCGCCGTCTCCCGTCGCAGCCGTCACCGGGTCGAGCGACGAGCCGGCGGAGGTCGAGTGTCCGCACTGCGGGAAGGAGACGGACGCCGACCTCGACTTCTGTCACTGGTGTACGGAGCCCCTACCGTGGGCCGACGAGGAGTGAGTCCGACCGGGATTTTTTCTCACGGGTGATAACTGCGGAGCAACTATCATATATCGCCGTCGTGATGTCGGGAGTACGGACGCGAACGACGGACGGAATATGAGTCTGAATCCACGGAGATACGACGTACGGGAGCTGCGTCAGATCGCGGGCGCACCGCGGGTCGACGCAGACGAGGCGGCTCGGGAGCGGCCGCTTCGTCAGCCGAACCGGAACCGAGCGGAGCAAGCCGCCCGCTCGGCCGCGTTCACCGAGCTGCTCCAGCGTCAGCGAGGACGGCGGCTGTCCGCCGACGGACCTCGGCCCGACGACGCCGGAGACCGCCCGTACCTGCGGTCGGTGCCGGCCTCGCCGGAGGCGGAACACGAACTCGGCGAGTGGCTCGGCTACCTCGTCGACGTCGGCGGCCACCTGCGGAGCCGCGACGCGCTGTCGTACTACGCCGAACTCGGGTGGATCGACCCCGACGCGGTCGACGCGCTGACGCGTCGGCTGGAGGGGTTCGACGCACCGCGGTACGACCGGGCTTTCCTCCCCGCAGACCACCGGATCAGCCTCGTCTCCATCGTCCGGATCGCTTCGTGTGCGAGTGAATCATGAGCGACGACGAATCCACGGACATCAACGAATCGGACGAATCGGTAGCGGTGGGAGTGAAACTCGGCAGTACCCGAACGGTGCTCGACGTCCCCGACGGACGGGGCGGCCGCGAGCGCCACTCCATACTCACCTGTCTGGCGACCTACGAGGACGCCATCACCGGCGAAGAGAAGGTGCTGTTCGGCGAGGAGGCGGCGGTCGAGTACCCGGACACGGTGCGCTTTATGCTCCGGTCGGGGCTCCCCGAGGACGAGGAGAGCGTCGCGGACGCGGAGCGGTTCTTCGAGGCGGTCGTGGACGCTCACGACGTGCCCGAGGAGAGCGCCGTCGTCTACGCGGTGCCGACCATCGACAACGAGGAGGGCGTCGAGAACCTCACGTCGGTGATCGAGGGGTCGTCGATCGGCCAGATCGAAGCGCGGAGCTTCCCCGAGTCGCTCTGTGGTTCGATCCCCGCCTACGGCGACGGACTCGACGCGATAGACGAGGTGTTCCTCTCCGTCAACATGGGTTCGACCACGATGGAGGCGTGCGCCTACCGGCGCGGCGAGCAGCTCTCCCCGTTCTCGACCGGCTCGGTGACGGGCAACGAGGTCGACCGGCGGATCGTCGCCGCCGTCGAGGAGGAGAGCCAGGGCCGCGTCCACATCGACCGAACGACCGCTCGCGAATACAAGGAGGAGCACGCGGACGTGTACGACTTCGAGCCGTTCACGGACGTGATCCAGCAGCCCGGCGGCGGGAGCCACGAGTTCACCGTCGACCGCGGCGTGCGCGAGCCGGTCGACCGGTACATCGACGAGGCGGTCGACGTCGTCGCCAACGAGTTCCTGCCGGAGCTCGCGAACGACCACATGAAGCCGTACCAACTCGCGTTAGGCCGTCCTATCGCCGCCACCGGCGGCATGGCGTGCATCCCGGGGCTCACAGAGGAGTTCGAGAAGCGGCTCTCGGCGGAGCTCGACCGCGACGTCGAGGTCGTCTCGCCCGACGACCCCGCGACCGCGGCCGCCGAGGGCGCGGCCCGGATCGCAGAGCGGCTGGTCTGAGACCGCCGCGATCGGATTTTCGATGCGAGCGATAGACCGTTAGCCGCCGCCGGCACGCTCCGGAGACGTCGCCGCGGTCTGCGGGGTCAGACGTCGAACAGCCGCCCCGCGTCGTCCGCCTGCCGGCGGTAGATCCCCCGGCCCTTCAGCCGCGGGACCTCGTGTCGGTGGAGCCGTTCGCTCGCGCAGTCGTACACCAGCGGGAACACGTTCGTTCGCCGTCGCGCGACGGTGTAGGACTGCGCGGCGTCGACGATCGACGGGTCGGGGTCGGCCACCGGGAACACGACGTAGCCGAGCGGCGTCGTCGGCCCCGGCTGCCCGTCGATACGGTCGATGAGCACGTCTCGGAACTCGTCCGTCCGCGCGGTGATCGCTCGCTTATCGAGGTCGGAATCGTCGACGACCGTCGCCAGTACGACGACGTCGCCGATGGACGCGTCGTCGTCGCGTGTCTCCCACATCGGGCCGAACCCGTTCGTCTCGTCGTCGACCGCGTCGAAGCCGTGTTTGCGTCGGTTCGCAGCGACCGCGTCGCGGTACTGGCTCGGATCCATATCCACCCCACGAACTGCATGGTAAAAAATGACATACATGGCGGAGGCGACCGGCGTCTCGCTCAGTGGGGTCGAACCGTTCGGCGTCCGGACTCGACTCCGCGTTGTGACTGTCCCTGGTCACGTCGTTCCCGAAAAGTAGTCCCGGGCGGATTCGAACCGCGGTCACTCCGCTTCGTTCCGTTCCCTGCTTCGAATCCGGCGTTGGGACTGTTCGTGCTCACGCCGTCCGCACGGAATAGTCCCGGGCGGATTCGAACCGCCGTCAATGGCTCCAAAGGCCATTATGATTGGCCACTACACCACGGGACTGCGATGGGAGATTGCCCGTGCGCACTCAAGTAGGTTACTTTTCGCTGACTGGTACACGATGTTGTTTTTCGCTGGCTTGTCACCCTGTTCATGATACCACACCACACAGCTATGTGAGTTGAAACTAAACGTGTCGAGTGAGATGTCGAAACAGGGGACTGATCGACGGCCGCGCGACGAGGCGACCGGTGTCGGTCGCCGCGCGGGGTCCGAGAGACGTCGGGCGCGTTCGAGTCCCACCCGGTCGGTCGAGCCGCGCGCCGCGGTGCGGGGCCGCGGGGCCGGTCACCCGGCGGATGATCGTCGGTTCGGCCGCAGCGTGCTCTGTCTGTCCGGGATCGCGCTGTTGACGGCGACGAAGCTGGCGGACGCGCTCACCACCGGCGTCGGCCTTCGATTCGTCCCGGCGGTGTACGAGGCCAACCCCGTCGCGAGCGCGGTGATGGCGCGTGTCGGCGTCGACACCGGGCTGATCGTCAGCTCGTTCGGTATCGTCGTCGGGATCACCGTTATCACCGAAGCCGCCGCCGTCGCCGTCTCGCTCCGTCGCCGTGACGGCCACCTCGCCCCGCTCGTCCGACTGGCCGGCTACGGGCTCCCGTCGGCGGTGTTCGCCGTCGTCTCCGTGTACAACGCCACGGTGATCGTCGCGGGGCTGCGGACCGCCGAACTGGTCTGACGCCGCGTAGCGCAGAGCCGAAGAGAGCGCGCCACGAGACGGCGGCGTACCGGCGGTTCAGCGTCCGTCGACGATATCTCGGGGGTGGGTCGGATCGGCGTCGGTGACCGCGTCCTGCGTGTCCGCTCCGGTGTGAAGCGTCGCGGTCGAGAACGGGTTCCACCAGCGGCCGGGCGCGAGGTCGGTGAACGAGCGACCACAGGCGGGACAGACGGGATCGGTGAGCATCGAGAGGTCGACGGACGACTCGCAGTGGGCGCAGGTCCCCCGATCGATCCCGTGGTCGATCGCCTCGCGGCGTAGCTCGGCGAGGCCGCGACGCGCGGACGCTATCTCTTCGACGGTGTCGGTCGACCGCTCGACGTCGCTGAGGCGGTCGTCGAGGTCGTCGGTCAGGTCGATCAACCGCTCGAACAGCGCTTCGATCTCGTCGAACTCGCGGTCCACCCACGCCTCGAACTCGTCGTGTGTCGAATCGAACTCGTCGAGCGCCTGTTCGACGGCGTCGAGACGCCGACCGAGAGCGTCGCCGTCGACCGCCTCGTCGAGGCGTTCGACCCGGCGGTTGAGACGCGTGATGTCGTCGGTGATGCGGTCCGTGAAGCCGTCCTGTCTCGACCGCTGGTGTTCGACGTCGAGGGACAGGTCGGACACCTGCCGACGGAGCTCCGTGACGGTTTGGACCAGGTCGAGTTGCGTCTGGAGCGAGTCGCGAAGCTCTCGGATCTCGGCCGTGACGGGGTCGTCTCCGGGCGTGTCGTCGGCGTCGGAGGGCGGGGAGGAACCGTCGCCGCCGGAACGCGACGCGTCGTCGCGATCGGCGTTCTCACCCGTTGGCTCGGCGCTGCCGTCCGTCGAGTCGTCGGCTGCGGGCCACGGGGACGTGGCGGGGTCGTCGGGGCCGTGACCCCCGTCGGCGGGGCTGTGACGGTTCGACGAGCGCCATCCCGGGGGAACGTCTTCGTTCGACGCCGCCGGCGTCCCGGGGCCGCCGGCGGGCGTGTCGGGGACGACGTCGCTCATCTCGTCGAGGACCCAGTAGGCGGAGACGAGCCGGTCTAACAGCTCGCCCTCGTCGAGGTCGCGGGATTCGGCCGTGTGGTGAAGCCACTCTTGGAAGGTGTCGACGTCGATCGACTCCGGCTCGTCCGCTTCCCAAGAGTCTGACACAGGCGTACAGTTGCGTATCCAGCAGGTTAACCGTTGTGTCGGGACGAGCAGTGACCGACGCCGTGCGATAGTTTTTTTACTCTGAAATGACTAGAATTTAGAGAATGCAGCAGTCGCAGCGAGCGGTGGACGGGCCCTCCGCTGAACCACCGCTTCCGGAAACCGGGACATCAGGTCGAACGCGGCCGCGGCACGCCGCGTCGACGCCGTCGTTCCGTCGATGAGCGACTCCGGATCGAACGACACCGAGTCGGCGACAGACACGGGGGACTCCGAGACCGACCGGTCTTCGCGGTTCAGGTCGCTCCGAGCGCGGCTGGACGATATCGAGGGGACGTCGCCGTCCGACGACGGTCGGAGCGGCCCGTCAGGCGCAGGTTCGGCGGGCGGGCCGTCGCTCGACTCGAACGGCGGCTCCGATCCGGACGGCGGTCCGGGCCCGAACGGTAGCTCCGACCGGATCGGCGGAGACGGGACCCCTGAAGGAGGCGACTCGTCAGCGCGCCACGACCGGGGCGATCCGACGGCCGAATCAGACGAGTGGGAGTGGTCGACGGCGGCCGCCGACGCGGACGGAAATAGCGGAGGGGGTGCCGAGACGCGCGGGGCGACCGAGGCGGCCGACACCGACACGGGATCGACCGACACGCGGGCGGGCGGGCGGTCTCGCGACCGCGGCGGACGGGTCTGGGACCGCGACGACGACGGCGGGACCGCAGCCGACAGCGGCCCGCCCGGATCCGGCGGCGCAGACGGCTCGGGGCCGGCGGCGGACGGCGCGGCTCGCGACGGACGCGATCGGAGCCCCGACGCCGGCGGTGAGAGCGGGCTTCCCGTCGACGCCGACCCCGGAACGAGCGTGCTCGTACAGGCGGAATCCCAGGACGGGCACGCGGAACACGTCTGTCACGAACTCCTCGGACTCGAGGGAACCGGGGCGGCCCCGAGGGTGCTTCTCGTCCGATATCAGGAGCTCGACCCGGATCGGCTGGCGCGGATCGCGGAGGGCGCAGACCGGTTCACGCTGATCGCGATCGGCTACAGCCAGTCGGTGCCGGCCTCCGTCGACGACGTCGTCGACACCGTCCGGATCACGAACCCGAACGACATCACCCGGCTGGGAATAGTCGTCTCCGGGAGGGTGGAGGACTGGGCCGACGACGACCGACCGGTCGCGTTCTGTCTCGACTCGCTTAACGTGGTGTTGAACTACCGAGACGTGAAGAGCACGTTCCGATTCCTGCACGTGCTTCTCAACACGCTCCACGGCGGCGGGGCTGTCTCGCACTTCCACGCGGATCCGACGGCCGGGAGCCGACAGGACCTGAACACGCTCAAACCGCTCTTCGACGACGTCGTCGCCGTCGACTCGACCGGAGTGCACACCGAATGACCGCTCGCCGTCGTCGACGGCCGACGCGGGAGCGGGGAGCGTCCACGGCGCGGGAGCGACGTGCGTCCCGGACTCGACCGACCGCTCCTCGTGGAGGGCGCCCGTGAGCGACGTCGATCGGTCGATACGGGTCCGGGCGTTCCTCGAACAGTGGCTCTCGGTGCTTTTGATCGCGGCGGTGCTTCTCGCGGCCGTCGGCGGGTGGTGGAGCTATCAGGTCCACGCGAACCCGGACGTCGAGCGGGAGTCGGTGACCGTCGGCCAGTGGACCGAGTCGACCGCGTTCGATCACAGCTCCGTCGTCGTCAACGACTCGCTGGTGTTCGAGGAGGGCGAGCGCGTCCGGAACCGGCCGGTGTACTACGTGAACCTCGCGGAGGAGCTCGACGTGACCTACAGGTACGCACACACCGCCTCCGAGGGCGCGGTCGACGTGACGACCGACGTCCGTCTCGTGTACCGCGGCGTCGAGGGGGAAGACGTCCTCTGGCAGTACGCGGAACCCCTCGCGAGCGGGAGCGCCGACGGACTCACCGCGGACGGGAACCACACCGTCGACGCGACTGTCGACATCGACGAGGTCTTCGCGAACATCGACACGATCGAACGTCAGCTCGGCGCCGCCGGTACTATCGAGATCCGGGTCGTCGCCGCGTCGAGCGTCGAGGGCACGCTGTCCGGTCGAGACGTGAGCGCCACCTACGAGAGCGCGATGCCGATCACGGTCACCCAGCAGACGCTTCGCGTCCTCGAAACCGAGACGATAGACGAGAGCGGCCAGCGGACCGACACCGTCGAGCGCGTGGTCGAACCCAGCGGGGTCGAAGCGGTCGGGTCGGTGCTCGTGTTCGTCGTCGGGCTCGCCGGGACGGGCGGCCTGCTGGTCGCTCGCCGCCGCGGACTCGTCGACCTCTCGCCGGACGAGCGCGAGATACTCCACGTCCACCAGCAGGAACAGGAGTTCTCCGAGTGGATCACGCGCGGGACGTTCCCCTCGGAGCGGGAGTACGAGGCGACGGTCCTCGTCGACGACCTAGAGGGGCTCGTCGACGTCGCCATCGACACCAACAAGCGCGTCATCAAAGACGAGCAGCTCGGCGTGAGCACGGTGCTCGACGGTGACTACGTGTACGTCTACGTCCGGCCGGACTCGCCGGCGGAAGACTGGCTCGTCAACTACGCCGACATGACGATGGACGAGTTCGAGCAGTTCGACGTGTGAGACGCAAACTGCGCGGAGCCGCGCGCTTTTATCGCTCCCCCGTCTGGACTCGGACATGGACGTCGTCGGCGACCTTCTCGCACGCGACCGGCGGAGCCGCGACACGGCGCTCGTCACGGCCGACGGCCGCGAGCGCACGTACCACGACCTGATCACCAACGCGTACAAGGCGGCGAACGTGTTGCGCTACCTCGGCGCACGCGAGGAGTCGGTCGTCGCCGTCGATCCCGCCCCCGAGTGGCACGCCACGCTCGCGTTTCTCGGTGCCGCCCGCCTCGGCGCGCCGGTTCGGTTCGATCCGGTAGCGGGAATCGCCGCCGGCGATCGCGTCGTGCTCGTGGCCGTCGACGACGAGCCGGGGGTCGACCCGAGACCGGGGACGAACCTCGTCGCGTTCGGCGGCCCGCCGGAGCGTCCGGAGACGACTCACTGGGAACAGGAGCTGTGGAGCGAAAACCCGGCGACTCCGCCGAGTTCGGTGGCCCCGGACGATGCGGTGATCTGCGGCGCGGACGACGGTGGGGGGGACAGAGACGCGGGAGACGGTGACGTCTCGCACGGTGCGCTCCTCGACGCGGCCGCGACGGTGATCGAGAAACACGACCTGACCGCCGGGTCGCGCGTGGCGTTCGGCGGGGATCTCTCGGACCCGCGGGCGGTGGCCGCGGGACTCGTCGCCCCGCTTTCGGTCGGGGCGACCGTGGCGCTCGCCGGTGAGTCGACCTCTGGAGTCGAGATCTCGGAGTCCACAGACGAGACGGGCGACAGGCCTCGATCGGTCGATCTCGGGTCTATCGCGTTCCGGTGACCGGTCACACGTACCGCCACGCCGCTCGGTCCCATCCGTTCGAGAACCGCTCGATCGGCCCGGAGAGCCCGGTGCGGTAGCCGATCGTGGCGTCCGGAAACGCCAACGTCACGTACGGTTGCGCCCGCGCGATCGCGGTGAAGAGCTCGGAAAGCGTCGCGGCGAGCGCCGCTCGATCGGACGCGCTACGAGCGCGCTCGAAGAGCGCCGCGGCGTCGAACTCGGGGTAGTACCCGACGGCGTTGTACGGCGCGGTCGCCCCGTCGAAGCGCGCTGCGGTGGCGAGCGGGTCCCGCGGATGCGTGTTCGACCGGAACACGACTTCCATGTCCCACGGAGCGTCTCCGGTGACGCTCCGAGGACCGGGATTGACCGCCGTCGGCCGCGTCCACGCGACCCGTTCGCTCCGCACTTCGTCGACCAGCGCGTCCGGCACGGCGGCGAGGTCGCCGTCGGCGTCGCGCTCCGGTCTCGGTCGGTCGTCGACCGCGTAGTGCGCAGACGCGAAGCGCTCGCGGGTGGTCCCCTCGACGGCCACGTCGATGCCGAGGTTCGCGTCGAGCTCGTCGGCGACGAAGGCAGCGACCCGGCGGCTCTCGGCGTCCTCGCGGCGGTACAGACCCAGCGAGACGCGGTCGCCGTCCGGCGTGAGCATGTCGTCGCCGTCGAACCCGTAGTCGTGCGTCGACCGGTCGAACGCTCGCCGCGCGAGGTCGCGGGCGTACCCGCGGCCGTGCCGGTCGCCGGATCCGAAGCGGGGGAGCGCGTCCTCCGGCGGGTGGAACTCGGCGAACGGCGGCTGCCACGTGAACTGTGGGGTGGCCGCGCCCCGAAACGCCGACTCGACGAGCGCGTCCGCGTCGATCGCGGCGGACAGCGCCTGCCGAAACGAGCGGTGTCTGAACAGGTTTCCGGGTCCCGCGGTCCACCCGTTGTCGCGCATGTTGACCGCGATACGCTCGGCGTGCGCCTGCGGAACGCGGTCGATCGTGACTCCGCCGTCGTCGCGGTACGCGCCGACTCGGTCGGGCGGAATCGCCGCGCTGTCGATCGCGCCCGCGTCGAACGCGTCGAGGCGGGCCGCGCGGTCGGGGAGCACGCGAACCGCCGCGGCGTCGAAGTGCGGAGCGCCGTCGAACGCCGACGAGACCGCTCCGTCCGGCGAGTCGGCCTCGGCTACGCCGAGGTAGTACCGGTCGTTGCGGGTGAACCGAACGACCTCTCCCGGTCGCCACTCGTCGAGAACGTACGGGCCGAGGTTCCCCGCGAACCCGAGGTGAGCGAGCGTCCGATCCGTGCGGAGCCCGTCGGCGTCACGCGACTCGACGTACGGTTCGAGGAGGGCCCGTGGAACGGGATACACGAGCGGCTCGTAGCTCTCGGGCCACAGCAGTCGCGGTCGCGGGAGTCGGACGCGAAGCGTGCGCGCATCGACGACCGAGAGCGAGACGCCCCGCCAGTGGGCCGCCGCCGGCGACGCCGCCCAGTCGCGCTGGTGGACCTCGCGGACGAGGTACGCGAGGTCGTCCGCGGTCACGGGCCCGTACGGGTCGCTGAATCGCAGCCCGTCGCGCAGCCGGAGCGTCCACTCGCGGCCGTCGTCGCTGGACAGGTCGTACAGCAGGGGGACGAACTCGTCGTCGCCGTCGAACGCGTACCCGGGATCGATCACGCGAGCGATCGCGTTGCCGCCGGCGTTCCCGGCGTTGTATATCGGGTTGAGGGTCTCGATCGGCTCCGTGACGGCCGTCGCGTACGTCGCCGTGTCGGCGTCGGCCGCGCCGAATCCGAGGCTCGAACAGCCCGCGAGGGCCGCCGCCGCGCCGCCCGAAAGCGTCGAGAGGTACCGCCGTCGTCCAACTCCGCGATCTGCGCCCACACCGCCGCGTTCACGTCTCATTCGCTCACTCAGCGCACATGTATATAAAACGGTTCAGATACGCGACGGAGAGACGTCCTCGCGGACGGAGACGCGACCGCCTCCGGACGTGACTACCTCCAGACGCGACCGACGCCGAGCGACGCGCCACAGATCCCAAAAGCCGTAACCCGTCGCGTGGAAACGCCGGTATGAACGAGGTCCATCCCGACCAGCGCGTCGCGGTACTCGCGGATTCACAGAACCTGTATCACTCAGCACAGAGCGTCTACTCTCGGAACATCGACTACTCCGGCCTGCTGGAGGAGGCCGTCGCCGACCGGGCGCTCATCCGCGCCATCGCGTACGTGATCCGCGCCGACTCGCCCGAGGAGGAGAGCTTCTTCGAGGCCCTCCGCGAGATCGGCTTCGAGACGAAGATCAAGGACATCAAGACGTTCGCCGACGGGTCGAAGAAGGCCGACTGGGACCTCGGGATGAGCCTCGACGCCGTCTCGCTCGCGAGCCACGTCGACACCGTCGTGATCTGTACCGGCGACGGCGACTTCGCGCGCCTCTGCACGCATCTCCGCCACGAGGGCGTGCGCGTCGAGGCGATGGGGTTCGGCAACTCCGCCGCCGACGAACTGATCGAGGCCGCAGACGAGTTCGTCGACCTCGCCGAAGAAGAAGAGACGTTCCTGCTGTAGCCGGCGTCGATCCGTATCGTTGTCGCGACCCTGTCGCCTACCGCGACCCGAGGAGCGCCGCGACCGACCGCTCGACTGACTCTGCGGCCGCTTCGACCTCTCGAACCCGGACGTACTCGCGCTCGGCGTGGGCGACCGCGCCCGTCTCGTCCGCCAGGTCGCCGGGGCCGAACACGACCGTCGGCGCGGGCGCGAAGTACGACGCCTCCGTCGCCGCGCCGAACGGCCGCACCGCGCCGCCGCGGTCCGGCGAGAGTCCCGCGTCGTCGCCCGCCGCCCGCGCTGCGCCCGCGACCGCGTCGACGAGTTCGTGCTCGGTGTCCGTCGAGAACGCCTCGAAGAAGGGCGACTCGCGGTCGGTGAGCGCCACGTCGACGCCGACGTCGTCGGGGACCGCCGCGCGGACGGCGGCGGCGAGCGACGACCGGAATCCCTCGGCCGTCTCCGGCGGCACGCTCCGGCGGTCGACCGTGATCGAGCAGTCGGCGGGCACCTGATTCGTCGCGTCGCCGCCGGCGATGACGGTCGGCGTGAGCTTCGGCGCGCCGAGCTGCGGGTGGTCCGTGGCGTCGTCGTCGAACGTCCGGATCGCCGCGAGCGCGCCCTCGGCGGCCGCCACCGCGTTCGCCCCCGCGAACTCCGCGGCGTGTGCCGCGACGCCCGACAGCTCGACGGTCCCCTGGAACCGTCCCTTGGCCGCGGTGCAGGCGTCGAGGCCGGTGGGTTCGCCGACGAGGTACAGGTCGGCGTCGAGGTGCGGATCGCTCCCCGGCAGCGTTCCCGTCAGCGCCGCGGCCCCGAGCGAGAGCGACTCCTCGTCGGGCGTGAGCGCGAGCGTGAGCCGCCCCCGCGCCGGCTCGGCGGCGAGAAAACCGGCCAGAAGCGCCGCGAGCGGCCCCTTCGCGTCGCACGATCCGCGGCCGCGGATCACCTCGTCCGGGCGCTCGCCCCCGTGGCCGCGCTCGCCCTCGACCGCCGGTCCGCGGTCGAATGGGACGTGCGGCGTCACCGTGTCGAGGTGCGTGTTCAACGCGAGGTGCGGGCCGCGGGCGGGCGCGGGAGACGCCTTCTCGGCGACGACGCAGCCGTCCGCGACGACCGCGGTGTCGACGCCGTGCGAGTCGAGCGTCTCGACGACGAACGACCGCATCGAGTCGACCGACTCGTGCGAGGGGATCTGCACCGCTTCTTCGAGGAACGCGACCGGATCGAACGGGTCCGCGTCGGCGGATCCCGGTCCCGGACCACCGCTCATCGCGGGTCCACCGGGAGCGTCCCGCTGAACTCGTGGGCGACGGGGCCGGTGAGGGTCGCGTGTCCGGCGTCCGGAACGACGATTTCGAGGTCCCCGCCCGGCGGCCGGCTCACGGCCGATTCGCCCGCGATCAGTCCGAGCCGGCGCGCCGCGGCGACGACGGCGACCGCGCCGGTGCCGCACGACTGCGTCTCGCCCTCGACGCCGCGCTCGAAGGTCCGCTGGTCGATGACCGCCGTCCCCCCCTCGTCGCTGTCACCATCGGTGCCGTCGCCAGTGCCGTCACCGCCACTGCCGTCGTCGACGACGGCCGCGAGGTTCACGTTCGCGCCCTCCGGGAACACGTCGGCGTGGCGCACCGGGGGCGCGATCGAATCGAGGTCGTAGCTGTCGATCCCGTCCGGGTCGTCGCGGCCGCCGTCGACGAACGCGACCGCGTGCGGGACGCCGGTGTTGACGGCGGTGACGGACAGTCCCGCGACGGGCTCGTCGATAAGCGGCTCGCCGGCGCGGTCGCCCTCGCGGGCGACGGGGACTCGGACCGGGTCGAACGTCGGCACGCCCATCTCGATGGTGGCCGCGCTCGCGTCGTCGGTCACGGTGGCGTGGCGCGTTCCCGCCTGCGTGTCGATCATGAACTCGCGGTCGCCCGTCCGGTCGTGCGCCCAGCGGGCGACGACCCGCGCGCCGTTGCCGCACATCGACGCGGTCGAGCCGTCCGGCTGGACGAGCGTCATCACGACGCGGGTCGGGTCGAACCGCTCCTCGACGCTCAAGAAGAGGACGCCGTCGGCACCGCGGCGACCGGTCGCGCTCGACGGGACGGACCCGTCACCGACGGCGGCGTCGACCGTCACGCCCGTCTCGCGGTCGCAGTGCGCGCGGGCGAACGCCGCGCGGTCGCCGACGGTGTGGGCGTCCGCGTCGACGACGAGGAAGTCGTTGCCCGTCCCGTGGTACTTCTCCACGGGGACGGCGTGAGCGCTCATCGGTCCACCTCCGGCGCGTCGGAATCGCTCGACCGGGGCAGGTCTCGTTCGACCGCCGTGAGGTCCGCGAGGGTCTCGCGGCGGCGGACGAGCCGCGCCGTCCCGTCGGCCAGCGCGACCTCCGCGGGCCGCGGCCGCGAGTTGTACTGGCTCGCCATCTCGTACCCGTACGCGCCGGCGACCCCGATCGCGAGGACGTCGCCCCGCGCGGGGTCGGCGAGCGACCGGTCCGCGGCGAACGTGTCCCCGGTCTCGCAGATCGGGCCGGCGACGGTGACGGGCGCGGTCGCCCGATCCGCCGGGGCCGGCTCGCCGTCGGCTCCGCCGAGGTTGCAGATCGGGTGGTACGCGTCGTACATCGCCGGACGCAGGAGGTCCGTCATCCCGGCGTCGACGCCGACGACGCGCTCGTCCGGCGTCGGCTTCACCGTGTTCACCCGCGTCAGGAGGACGCCGGCGTCGGCGACGACGTACCGTCCGGGCTCTATCGCGAGGTCGACGCCATCGGGGAGCGGCGCGACCGCCTCGCGGGTCGCGTCGGCGACCGCGGGGAGGTCGAGCGGCGGCGCGTCCTCCTCGTAGGGGACGCCGAACCCGCCGCCGACGTCGACGTACTCGATGTCGAGCGCGCGGGGTCTGGCGGCGTCGACGTCGGCGACCGTCGCGTCCGGGGCCGTAAGCTCTCGGGCCAGCTCACCCATCCGGGAGACGAGCTCGCGGTGGCTGTCCAACTGGTCGGAGTCGATCCCGGAGCCGGCGTGGGCGTGGATCCCGACCACCTCGAAGCGGTCTGCGGCCTCGCGGGCCGCGTCGGCGGCGCGGTCGTAGGGTATCCCGAACTTCGCCGCGCCGCCGGTCGTCACCTTCGCGTGGTGGCCGGCACCGACGCCGGGGTTCACGCGCAGACAGACCCGGCCGTCGTAGCCGCGGTCGGCGAGCCGGTCGAGGGTGTCGACCGCCCCGACCGTGACCGTCAGGTCGGGCTCCGCCTCGGCGACGCCGGCGACGTAGTCGAGGTCGCGCGCGGGCGGGTTGACCGCGGTGTAGTGGAGCCGGTCGCCGTCGAAGCCCGCCGCGAGCGCCCGGTCGAGTTCGCCGGCCGAGGCGCACTCCGCGTCGAGCCCGGCGTCGCGAACCGTTTCGAGCACGGCGCGGCCGGTGTGCGCCTTCACCGCGTAGCGCACGTCGGCGTCCGGGAAGGCGTCCCGGAGGCGCGCGCAGTTCTCGCGGACGCGGTCGAGGTCCTGGACGTACAGCGGGGTGTCGTGGACGGCCGCGATCGACCGGAGCCCCTCGCCGTCCCAGTCGGACACGCGGCGGACCGCGGGGCCGCCGGAGCGAGCGTCGCCAGCCGTCCCCGAGCCGTCGGCGTCGCTCGCCGCCCGGTCGCCGGAGCCGCGGTCGGAACCGACGTCGCTCATTCTCGGAGCGCGTCCTCGCGCTGCGTCGCCTCAAGCGTCTCCTCCTCGACGTGCGTGGCGACGACCGCGGGCTTGTACGCGCCGCCCTCGAACAGGTCGTGGTCGCCGACGGACGACTCGACCATGCGGGTGAACGCCCGGCGCTCGGCGGGGAGGTGGCCGTAGAGTACCTCTTCCTCGACGAGATCGTAGACGGGGATCCGGGGGGTGAGCAGGGTGTTCTCGCCGACGATCGAGTCCTCGCCGACGCGGAAGCCCGAAGTGACGCGACAGCCCGCGCCGAGCGAGACGCCGTCCTCGATTATCACCGGCGCGTCCTCGACGGGTTCGAGGACGCCGCCGATCAGGGTGTTCGCGCCGAGCTTGACGTTCGCGCCGAGCTGCGCGCAGGAGCCGACCGTGTCACAGGAGTCGACGAGCGTGCCGTCGCCGACGTGCGCGCCCACGTTGACGAACGAGGGGCTCATCATGATGCAGTCGCTGCCGAGGTACGCGCCCCGGCGGATCGCGGTCCCGTCGGGCGTGTTCCGCGTGCCGCGCTCGCCGAGGTCGGCGGTGTCGCGCAGCGGGAGCACGTCGTGGTAGCGCACGTCCCCGTACTCGCGGGGCTCGGTCGCGCGCAGCCCGAAGTTGAGCAGGATGCCGCGCTTGACCCACTCGTTGGCCTCCCACGAGGTCACGTCGTCGCCGGTCTTCTCGGCGGCGCGCACCTCGCCGGCCTCCAGCGCTTCGAGGAACGCGTCGAGCGTGTCCGCGTCCTCGGCGGTCGCGTCGGCGGCCGTCAGCCCGTCCTGATAGCGGTTCCACAGATCGGATACGTCGGATCGGAGCGTCATTGCGTGGTACGTGGGCGAGGGTCGGTATTTACCCGTCGGTGTGGGGCCGGCGGTCGTGGCGGCACCCGCGGCGGGCTCACGCGTCGTCCCCCGCGTCGAGCACGTCCCCGAAGTCGTACCGGCCCGGGTCGCGGCCGGCGAGCCATACGGCGGCGTCGAGCGCCCCCTCGGCGAACACGCCGCGGTCGCCGGCGCGGTGCGTGAGTTCGATCGACTCCCGGTTGCCGGCGAAGAGCACCTCGTGTTCGCCGGTCACGTCGCCCGCGCGCCGGGCGTGGACGCCGATATCGCCAGCCTCGCGCGGCGTGTCGCCCTCGCGGCCGTGGACGCGCCGGTCGAGGTCGTCGCGGACCGACTCCACGTCGTCGAGGATCGACTTCGCGGTGCCCGAGGGTGCGTCGCGCTTCCCGTTGTGGTGCGTCTCCGTCAGCTCCACGTCGTAGCCGGGGAGCGCGGCCGCGGCCTCGCGGACCGCCCGGCGGAGCGCGGCGACGCCGCGCGCGAAGTTCGACGCCTTGAGCACCGGGACCGCGTCGCCCGCGGCGCGGAGGCTGTCCAGCTGACCGCCCTCGAACCCGGTCGTGCCGGTGACCATCGGGACGCCGGCGTCGGCGCACGCCTCGGCGTACGCGACCGCCGAGGCGGGACCGGTGAAGTCGACGAGGACGTCGGGGGCGTCGCCCTCCTCGCCGCGGTCGCCCGCGATCAGTTCGGGGAGGTCGGCCGCGTCGCGGACCTCGACGCCCGCGACGGGCTCCATCGGCGAGCGGTTCACCGCGACCGCGACCGCGACGCCCTCGCGGTCGATCGCGGCCTCGATCACCTCCCGTCCCATCCGGCCGCCCGCGCCGGTGACGGCGACGCGGAGCGGCGGTTCGGGGCCGCTCATTCCGCGCCTCCGACGGCGGGGACGTCGACCGCCCCCGGCTCGCTCGTCTCGTACTCGGCGAGCAGGTCACGGAGCTGACCGCGGCGCTCCTCGGAGAGCCGCGAGAGCGGCGAGCGGACCCGCGGACCGCCCCGCCCGCGGATGTGCATGGCCTCCTTCACCGGGATCGGATTCGTCTCGGCAAACAGCTCGCGCACGAGCGGGGACAGCTCGTGGTGGAGCGCCCGCGCGCGGTCGTAGTCGCCGGAGAGCGCCGCGCCGACCATCGCGCAGGACCGCTCGGGCTCGACGTTGGCGACCACGCTTATCGTCCCCGTGCCGCCGATGGAGGCCACGGGGAGCGTGAGCCCGTCGTCGCCGGAGAGCACCGAGAAGGCCTCGCCGCGGGTGCGCTCTATCACCTCGCTGATGAGGTTCAGATCGCCGGAGGCGGCCTTGTACCCCTGGATGTTCGGATGTTCCGCGAGTTCGACGGTGACGTCGACCGGGATCGACTGGCCGGTTCGGCTCGGCACGTTGTAGACGATCTGCGGGAGGTCGACCGCGTTGGCGATCGTCCGGTAGTGCTCCAGGAAGCCGGCGGCCTCGGGCTTGTTGTAGTACGGGGAGATGAGGAGCAGACCGTCAGCGCCGGCGTCGGCCGCACGCTCGGAGAGCGAGAGCGCCTCGGCGGTGTTGTTCGAGCCGGTTCCGGCGATCACGGGGATGTCGTCGACGGCGTCGCGAACGGTCTCGATCACCGCGACGTGCTCGTCGTGGCTCATCGTCGCCGACTCGCCGGTCGAGCCGACGGGCACCACGCCGTCGACGCCCGCCCGCTCCATGTACTGTGCGTTGTCTGCGAGCTGGTCGTGGTCCACCTCGTCGTCCTCGGTGAACGGGGTCGTCATCGCGGGGTAGACGCCCTCGAACGGTTCGTCTGTCGCGTCTCGGTCCGTCTCCGCCTGTGCCGTGTACGGGGTCGTTGTTGTCGTGTTCGTCATGGGTTCGCGTCGTGTGTTCGGTCTGGGTCGTGGGGTCGCGCGTCACGAGTCCGCGCCGATAGTCGTGTATCGCGCGATCGTCGTCCAACGGAGCGTCCGCGCGGTCGGGGGTCGTCCGAGACGGGGTTGCCACTCCCGCCGGTGGACGTCTCACGCGCGTTTTTTCGAGAAGAGCCGCGTCGCTGACGGCGACGGCGAGCCGCGTCCGGACGCGGTTCGATTCACACCCGTAGTGGACGCCTCCGTCGCTTATAGATTGTGGCTCGGGCCGAACCTGCCGCGGGAGCGGCTCGCCCGCTATACCCCGAGCGCGTCGGCCAGTTCGTGGAGCGTCTCGACGGTCGCGTCGGGGTCGCCGGCGAACGGCTCCCAGGGCGTCCCCTTCCGGTCGACCCACGCGGCCTGCATCCCGGCGTGGCCCGCGCCGAGCACGTCGAACCACCCCGCGGTGACGTGGACGACCTCGTCGATCGGGGTCCCCGTCCGGGCGGCACCGTGGCGGTACACCTCGGCGGCCGGCTTGAACGTCCGGACCTCGTCGGCGCTTATCGTGTCTTCCACGAGGTCCGCGATGTCGGCGTGGTCGACGAGCGACGCGAGCATCTCCGGGTTCCCGTTCGAGAGGGCGTAACAGTCGTAGCCGCCGTCGCGCAGCCGCTCGATCCCCTCGCGGACGTCGTCGAACACGTCGAGCTCGTGATAGACGGCGAGGATCTCGTCGCGTTCTTCGGTCGAGAGGGCGACGCCGTGGGCGTCGAGCGCGTACTGGAGCGCGTCGCGGTTCATCTCGTAGAAGGGCTTGTACGCGTCGACCTGATTGGCGACGAACGTGTACGCCAGAGAGCGCGACCGCCAGAGACGCGAGACGGGCTCCGGGTCGTCGACGCGGTCGGCGAGCGCCTGCTCCGCGGCGTCCACGTCCACGAGCGTGCTGTACGAGTCGAACGTCACCGTCGACACCCGCTCGGCGTCGAGTCCCATGTCACGACGGATCGACGGCTCTCGACATAAGCCTCCGGACGGCGGCGATCCGCCGGACCGACCGCGAGCCTGCGAGCCGTACGGCCGCCGGACGCGCTCGCCCGAGGCTGTTTTAACCCGACGCCGCCTCTCTCGTCGCATGACCGACCACGCGGACGAGCCGGAGCCGGTCCCCGAAGACGCGGGACAGGCGGCCGACCCGAGCGCGGAGCCGGAACCGCACGCCGACGTCGACGAGAACACGGACGCCGGCCGCCACGAGTACGACCCGAGCGCCGAGCACGCCTTCCCGGACGACCGGCTCAACGAGGTGTTAGACCGAATCGAGTCTGACCCGGAGATCACGGCGTACCTGGAGGCACAGAACGTCAATCCGGTCGACCGGAAGGGGTACAACGACCACGGCGCGAAACACGTCGAGATCGTGCGGGATCGCGCGCTCCGGCTGTACGACCTGTTGAAAGCCGGCGGCGTCGAGTTCAACGGCGCGCTCCAGCAGGGGCTCGACGAGGCGGACGAGCCGGTGATAGTCGCGCTCGCGGCGACGCTCCACGACATCGGCCACGTCGTCCACCGGCACGACCACCCGTACTACTCGATCCCGCTCGCGGCCGACCTCCTCGACGAGTTCCTCGCCTCGTTTTACGGCGTTCCGGATCAGGTGAAGGTCAAAGCCGAGGTGCTCCACGCTATCTTGTGTCACCACACGGAGGAACAGCCGCTGACGCGCGAGGCCGGCGTCGTCCGGATCGCCGACGGGCTCGACATGGAGCGCGGCCGCTCGCGGGTCCCGTACGAGGAGGGCGGTCGGGGGATAAACACCGTCTCCTCGCAGGCGATCGAGCGCGTCTCGCTGCGGGAGGGCGAAGAGACGCCCGCACAGGTCGTGATCCGCATGAACAACGCCGCCGGGGTGTATCAGGTCGACTCGCTGCTCAAAGCGAAGATCGACGGGTCGATGCTCGAGGACCAGATTCGGACGGTGGCGATCAACACGCACCGCGACGGCGACGGCAACGGGTCGATCGTCGACCGGATCGAGCTATGACCGACGCCGAGACGCTCGCCGACCTGCGGACCGGTGCCGACTACCAGTTCGGTTCCGGGGCGGGGGCGGCGCTGTTCCCGCCCGACGAGACGCTCACCGTTCGCCGGTCGAGCGGCGGCCGACCGCGACAGGTGCTCGTCGGCGACGTCGACGACACGCCCGGCAGCGCCGCGGGAGAGCGGCTCGTCTCCTACGGGACCGACGGCCGGTTCACGCTCGGGGTCGCCGGCGGGCGGCGGCTCCGCTCGGCGTTTCCGGCACCCCGACACCGGGTCGTCGTGGGCGAGGAGAGCGAGCCGTTCGTCCGGGAGGGAAAAAACGCCTTCGCGAAGTTCGTCACCGCGGTCGACGACGAGATTCGTCCCGGCGACGAGGTGCTCGTCGTCGACGACGGCGACGCGTTGTTCGCCGTCGGCCGCGCGGAGCTGTCGGGCCCCGAGATCGCGGCGTTCGACACCGGGCCGGCCGTGAGCGTCCGGAACGGGGCCGGACCCGCGGACGGGGACGGTCAGTGACCGGAGGGCGGTCGGCGGGACGCCACGCGGAGCCAAACCGCTTTAGGAGCGCCCGCACAAGGGCGGGTAATGGCGACGTGCGACGTGTGTGGGGAGTACGAGAACCTCCCGTACCAGTGTAAACGGTGCGGTCAGACGTTCTGCGCCGAGCACCGCCTTCCGGAGAACCACGACTGTCCGGGGATCGGCGAGTGGAACGACCCGGGCGGCGTCTTCGACAGCGGGTTCGACGAGGGCGTCGACGGCGGCACCGGGGGCGACAGGGACGGCGGCGTCGCGAGCCGCCTCAAGCGTCGGATCAACCGCGAGACGAGCACCGGCGGGGTCGTGAGCTACGTGCGGGGCAACGCGACCTACGCGATCCTCGCGGCGATGTGGATCACGTTCCTCGCACAGCAGGTCGCGCTGTTCGTCGGGGGACAGGCGCTCCACAACACCCTGTTCGTGCTCCAGTCGAGCGCGCTCGGAAACGTGTGGACGGTCGTTACGTCGGTGTTCGCGCACTCGCCGTTCTCGCTTTTCCACATCATCGGCAACAGCGCCGTAATCCTGTTTTTCGGCCCGCTCGTCGAGCGCGCCGTCGGATCGAGGCGGTTCGTGGCGTTCTTTTTCGTCTCGGGGATACTCGCGGGGCTCGGCCACGTCCTCTTCGCGGTCGCGACGGGCGCGCCGCCGACCGGCGTGCTCGGAGCCAGCGGCGCGGGGTTCGCGATACTCGGCGTGCTCACGGTCTGGCGGCCGAACATGCAGGTGCTCCTCTTTTTCGTGATTCCGATGAAAATAAAGTACCTGACGTGGGGGGTCGCGATCGTCTCCGCGTTCCTCGTCGTCACGAGCGGGACCGGCGGCGTCGGCGGGATCGCCCACCTCGCGCACCTGATCGGCTTCGCGATCGGGCTCGCGTTCGGCAAGCGCAACGAGGGGCTCGCCCGCTCCGCCGGCGGCGCGGGCGGCGTGCAGATGGGCGGCGTGCGCGGGCCGGGCGGCCCCGGTGGCCCCGGCGGTCCGGGCGGCCGGTTCTGAATGGACCTCGTGAACCCGGCGTTCCGACCGGACCCCGCCCTCTCGCGGACCGAGATGAAGTCGCTCCAGCGAGGGATCGCGGCGGCGGCGACGTTCGCGGACGACCACGACCTCACGCCCGAGGCGGTCGCGATAGCGGAGGCGGCGGACCTGACGACCGGACTGCCGACGGCCGTTCCGGACACCGCTTCAGCCGCCGACCTCGCCGAATCCGCCGACGCTCCCGACGCACCGACCGTCGTCGGCGTCGATCAGGCGTTTCTCACGGGCGACGAGGCGGAGCGCGCCGTCTCCGCGGCGGTCGCGGTCCGGGGCGGGAAGGTGATCGAGTACGCGACCGCGACGACGACGCTGTCGATCCCGTACATTCCCGGCCTGCTCGCGTTCCGCGAGGGCGAGCCGGCCTGTGCCGCGCTCCGCGCGCTCGACGCCGATCCCGACCTCCTCGTCTGTGACGGGTCGGGGCGCATCCACTACCGCGAGGCCGGCCTCGCGACGCACCTCGGCGTCCTGTTCGACGTTCCGAGCGTCGGCGTCGCGAAGAGCCTCCTCTGCGGCGAGCCGGACGAGGCCGTCGACGGCCGCCCGGCCGGGTGGCGGACGCCGGTCCGCGCCGACGGCGCGGTAGAGACGGCGGCGAGCGACGCGGGCGGCGACGACCCCCAGCCCGTGATCGGCCACGCGTTCCAGTCGCGTCAGTACCCGAACAGCCGCCGCGTGAACCCGCTGTACGTGAGTCCGGGCCACCGCGTGTCCGCCGAGACGGCGGTCGGCCTCGTCGAGGCGCTGTGTGCCGGGTACAAGCTCCCGGAGCCGACCCGTCTCGCCGACGCGGCCGCGGACGCGGCGAAGCGCGGCGACGACTGACTCCCCCGCCGAGGTCGATACCGACCGCCGCGGCGACGGTGGCGTCTCCGCCGCCTACCCGTGCCACCGATTGCCACAGACAGGCGGTTTATATACTGTGGGCCAAAACAGGGGCGCATGGGAGACGAGGACATGGACGGACCGATGTCTGCGGAGCAGTTCAGATCGCTGCGGGACGGGCTCGTGCGGCAGAGTTCCGGCGGCGGCACGACCGTCTACAAGAACGCGGCCGGCGTCGGCTGTCCGAACCCGGACTGCGACCGCGGCGTGTTCCAGACGCTGTTCGTGAGCGACCACGGCTGGCAGCAGATAGGCGCGACCCGCGACGGGATCGACCTCTGTCTGGTCAACACCGACTCGAAGCGGCTCGTGTTCATCCACGACGAGTGACCGTCAGCGGCCGATAGACAGCTTTTAGCTGGGTCGCGGGGCAGACTGTGCATGGTTGAGGCGTTCGCGGTCGCCAGCGGCAAGGGCGGCACGGGGAAGACGACGAGCACGCTCGCCCTGGGGATGGCGCTCGCCGACGAGCACGACGTCACGGTCGTCGACGCCGACACGGGGATGGCGAACCTGCTCTTTCACACCGGACTCGACGACGCGACCGTGACGCTTCACGACCTGCTCGTCGGGGAGACCGCGACCGACGTCTCGGAGGCGACCTACGATCGGTTCGGCCTCTCCGTCGTGCCCTGCGGCACGTCGCTCGCGGGTTTTTCGGCGGCCGAACCGGCGCGTCTCCGGGCGGTCGTCGCCGAGCTCGCCGCCGACGCCGACGTGCTGCTTCTCGATTCGCCGGCCGCGCTCGGATCGAAGTCGGCGGTCCTCCCCGTCGTGCTCGCCGACCGCGTCGTGATCGTCGTCGAGCCGACGATCCCCGCGCTCTCTGACGGGCTGAAGGTCCAGGAGTACGCCCGGTCGTACGGCACCGAGACGGCCGGCGTCCTCTTCAACAAGGTCCGAGAGGGAGCCGCCGACGTGACGGCGCAGGCGGAGCGACACTTCGGCGGCCCCGTGCTCGCGAGCGTCCCCGACAGCGACGCGGTCCGGGCGGCCCGCCGCGCCGGCGAACCCCTCCTCGCGCACGCGCCGGAGAGCGACCCCGCCGCTCGTTACCGGCGCGCGGCCGGACGGCTCGACGTGCGCGAGGGCGACGGCGACGCCGTCGCAGACCGGTTTCGCAGCGCGGTCGTCCCCGACACGCCATGAGCGGAGACGCGTCGCCGACGCTGCGGATTCCGCGGGGGAACCTCCTGCGCTCCCGCGTCGTCTCGGAGATCGGGACGACGCTGTCCCGCGCGCTCGATCGCGAGGTGACGGGCTACGCGACGGTGGTTCCGCAGGAGACGCTGCTTCTGTCCGGCGAGGCGAAGGGCGTCATCACGTTCGACGACGGCGTTCCGGTGTTGGCGTACAACACGGTGAGCGACAGCGGCGGGGGCGACGCGCTCGCCGAACTCGCCGTCCCCGGTCCGTACCGCGTCGAACTGTACGCGGTCGACGCCGACGGACTGGAGGCCGCCCACCGTGCGGACGCGCTCCGCGTGCCGCCGGGAGCGGTGGCGACCGAACTCGCCGACGACCAGCGGCTCGCCGACCGGACGCGGGCCGCCGCACCCGATGAACGGCTCGCCGAGGCCGACGAAGACGACACCGACGCCGTCACGGCGTTCCTCGAAGACGACGACCGGATCGCGGCGATCCGCGAGCAGGCCCGGGCGGAAGCGGCCGCTCGCGCCGAGGAGTGGGGGATCGGCGACGCGCTCGACGGCTCGGCGGACGAGGACGGATGCGACGACCCGGCCGACCCCGACGGTTCCGGCGTGCAATCGGACGCGGCCGCGTCCGAGCGGTAGCGTTTTGCTCCGGACGCCGCTACGGTCTGCATCACGGTCTTTCGCCTGCTCCGTCTGACGACGCCGGCCGACTTCGCCGAGTGGTACGCGGCGAGCCGCGCGTACACCAGCCACGTCGCCGAGGGGATGGGGTTCGACGGTGCCACCGCGATCGACGGCCCTCGAACCGCGGCCCGCCTCCGCGAGGACTACACGGCGTTGTCGCCGGAGGAGGCGCGCTCGGTCGCGGCCACGCTGCTCGCGGACGGGGCGTTCTCCGAACCGTACTGCGAGTGGCTCCCCCTCTGGTACGAACTGGGGTTGATCGCCCCCGTGCGGTACGGCGAGTGGCGGCTGCGTCGGGTTGCCGCGACCGTCGCCGGCGCGGCGGGCGTGACGGTGACCGCCCCGCGGTACTCCCGACCGCAGGACGTGATCGTCGACGGCGGGCCCGCACTCGACGGCGTGTCCGGGTTCCGAGAGCGGTTCCTGCTCGCCGACTCGATCATCCACCTCGACTGGTTCGTCCGCGTCGCCGCCGCCGACGGCGTCGACGTGCCGAGCGCCCTCGTCGAACGGACCCGCGAGGAATCGCTGGCATACTACGGCGGCGACCGAAACCGGCTCTCGCCGACGGTCCGTCGGTTCCAGCGGCTCCTGTTCGCCGACGACGCGTGGGTCGGTCGAGTAAACGATCGGTACGACCTCGACAGCCCGCTGTTCCGCCTCTGGGAGCGGCTCCTTCGACGGGAACGGGAACGACTCGCCGCCGGAGACGAGTGATCTGCCCGCAGTTTGCCGACGTGCGTTGGTTCGGTCGCTCGCTCTCCCGACGGTCGCGGGGCGGGTTCGATCGGTGAGTTCACGATGTTACAGTACCTGTAACACGTTACTGGCGCGATCGAGCGCGCAGAAGGTAAGTATAGGCAGGCACGGCGCGTATCGGAGCGTACGGACCGATCGGCGGTTCGTCCCCACCCCTCGCGTTTTCGGCCCTCATTCGTCCTTCCGGCCCTCATTCGTCCATCGACGGTTGGCAGGCCACCGTTCCGGTCCGTGCGGCCGCGGCTCCGCGTCGACGACCCCTCTGTCCACCCCGTATCTGGTCAACGAAACTCCCGTGACTACTCGGTTCTGAGTTGTGTTTTATTCATCGTTGCACAGGTCGGAAGCTTCATACGTCGGCTCTCGGATCCTCCGGGTACACGAATGGCAGTACTCTGGCTGGAGGATGTCGACGCCGGCGACGTTGGGACCGTCGGCGGGAAAGCGGCTTCGCTCGGTGAACTCATCGGTGCCGGCCTCCCGGTACCGCCCGGATTCACGGTCACGGCGGGAACGTACCGCGCCTTCATCGAGGAAAGCGGGATCGACGACGAGCTGTTCTCGGCCGTCGACGTCGACCCCGAAGACTCCGCCGCGCTCCGAGAAGCGGAGGAGACGGCCGAGGAGCTGATCCTCGAAACCCCGCTCCCCGACGAGGTCCGCGACGAGATCCTCGAACGGTACCGGTCGATGGGAGACGACGGCGAGGCGTTCGTCGCCGTTCGGTCGTCCGCCACCGCGGAGGACCTTCCCGACTCGTCGTTCGCCGGACAACAGGAGACGTTCCTCAACGTCCGCGAAGCGGACCTCATCCGCCGGGTCAAGGAGTGCTGGGCCTCGCTTTTCACGCAGCGAGCGATCTATTACCGGCAGCAACGCGGCTTCCCGCACGCCGACGTCGACATCGCCGTCGTCGTTCAGCGGATGGTCGACGCCGACAAATCCGGCGTGATGTTCACCAGCCACCCCTCTACCGGGGACCCGCAGATCACGATAGAGGCGGCGTGGGGACTCGGCGAGGCGGTCGTCTCCGGCACCGTCTCCCCCGACAACTACGTGTACGACCGCGAACGCGGTGCCGTCGACGAGGTGACGGTCGCCGAGAAGAAAGTCGAGATGGTCAAAGACCCGGAGACGGGCGAGACCGTACAGCTCGACATCGAGGACGACCGTCGCGAGAGCCGCGTCCTCTCCGACGAGGAGATCGATCGCCTCGTCGCCCTCGGCGAACGCGTCGAGGACCACTACGGAACGCCACAGGACGTCGAGTGGGCGATCCACGACGGAGAGATATTCATGCTCCAGTCGCGCCCGATCACGACGATCCAAGAGAGCGACGACGACAGCACGACGGCGGACGCAGCGTCCGGTACCGGCGACACCACAGACCACGCCGTCGACGCCGCCGGAGACGCCGACGCGGACGTGCTCGTCGACGGCCTCGGTGCCAGCCCCGGCGTCGTCTCGGGCGCGGTCCGGATCGTGCACAAGCTCGACCACCTCGACCAGGTACAGGAGGGCGACGTGATGGTCACGGAGATGACGATGCCTGACATGGTTCCGGCCATGAAGCGAGCCGCCGGCATCGTCACGGACGAGGGGGGGATGACGAGCCACGCGGCGATCATCTCGCGCGAGCTCGGCGTGCCGGCGGTGGTCGGCACCGGCAACGGCACGCGGCTGCTCGAAGACGGACGGAACGTCACGCTCGACGGCGACAAGGGAACGATCCGCGCCGGCACCGACGACGAGGCCGAACCGGGCGAGGAGTTCGAGCCCGTCGAGGCGGCGCGCCCGGAGACCCCGGTCAAGCCCATGACGGCCACGGAAGTGAAAGTGAACGTCTCGATCCCGGAGGCGGCCGAGCGCGCGGCGGCGACGGGCGCAGACGGCGTCGGCCTTCTCCGCATCGAGCACATGGTGCTCTCGCTCGGCAAGACGCCGGAGCGGTATATCGCCGACCACGGCGCTCGGGCGTACCAAGACGAGCTGATCGAGGGCGTCCGGCGGGTGGCAGAGGAGTTCTACCCGCGGCCGGTCCGCGTTCGGACGATAGATGCCCCGACAGACGAGTTCCGCGACTTAGAGGGCGGCGACGGCGAGCCGAACGAACACAACCCCATGCTCGGCTGGCGCGGGACCCGCCGGAGCCTCGACAAGCCCGAACCGTTCCGACAGGAGCTCACCGCGTTCGCGCGGCTGCTGGAGATGGGCTATGACAACCTCGAAGTGATGTTCCCCCTCGTCAACGACGCGGCCGACATCGAGGGGATCAAACGCCACATGCGAGAGTCCGGGATCGATCCCGAGACGAACCGGTGGGGCGTGATGATCGAGACGCCGGCGAGCGCGCTACAGATAGAGGAGCTCGCCGCCGCCGGGATCGACTTCGCCTCGTTCGGGACCAACGACCTCACCCAGTACACGCTGGCGGTCGACCGCAACAACGAGCACGTCGCCGGCCGCTTCGACGAGCTTCACCCGGCCGTGTTGAAACTCATCGGGAACACGATCGAGACGTGTCGAGAGCTCGGCGTCGACACCAGCATCTGCGGGCAGGCCGGCTCGAAGTCGGAGATGGTCGACTTCCTCGTCGAGGAGGGCGTCTCGTCCATCTCGGCGAACATCGACGCGGTTCGCGACGTCCAACACGAGGTGAAGCGGACCGAACAGCGGCTCCTCCTCGACTCGGTTCGCTGATCGGAGCCGGTCGGCCCGCGTCGTGAGCGGATCGCGACGCCGAGAGCGGAACGGGTAAGACGCTCCGCGACAACGCCTCTCCGAATGCAGCAGCCCGAGCCGCAGTCGTTCGACCGGGTGCTCTCTTCGATGTGCACGGAGCCGCATCCGGCGGCACGGGAGGCGGCGGAACGCTTCCTCGCAGCGAACCCGGGCGACCCGGCCACCTACGAGACGGTCGCGTCGTTAGAGGAGCGTGCGGTCGAACTGCTGGCGACGCTCGCGGACCACCCGACTCCGACCGACGCGGCGGGATACGTCACGTCGGGCGGAACAGAGGCGAACGTGCAGGCGGTCCGGTCGGCGCGGAACCGACACGACGCGAGCGACGTGAACGTCGTCGTCCCCGAGAGCGGCCACTTCTCGTTTCACAAGGCCGCCGAGTTGCTCGGCGTCGAACTCCGGACCGTCCCGGTTGACGACGACCACCGAGCGCGGACCGACGCCGTCGCCGCGGCGGTCGACGGAGAGACGGCGCTGGTCGTCGGGGTCGCGGGCAGCACGGAGTACGGCCGCGTCGACCCGATCGCGGCGCTGGCAGAGATCGCACACGACGCAGGCGCGCTGATGCACGTGGACGCCGCGTGGGGCGGCTTCGTCCTCCCGTTCACGGACCGGGAGTGGTCCTTCGGCGACGCCGCGGTAGACACGCTGACGATCGACCCGCACAAGTTCGGACAGGCACCCGTTCCGGCCGGCGGGCTCCTCGCGCGCGACGCGGCGGCGCTGGACGCCCTCGCGGTCGACACGCCCTACCTCGAGACCCGATCGCAGGCGACGCTGACGGGCACGCGGAGCGGGGCCGGCGTCGCCGGTGCTGTCGCCGCGATGGAGGCGCTGTGGCCGGAGGGCTACAGAGACGCCGTCGAGCGAGCCAGCGACAACACCGAGTGGCTCGCCGCGGCGCTCGACGACCGTGGATACGACGTGGTGGAGCCGTCGCTGCCGCTCGTCGCCGCGAGCGTTCCCGAGTCCGAGTTCGACGCCCTCCGCGAGTCCGGATGGAAGGTGGCGCGGACGGCGAGCGGCGCGCTCCGCGTCGTGTGTATGCCGCACGTGACCCGCGACGGTCTCCGAGCGTTCGTCGCCGACCTCGACCGGATACGAGACTGAACGAAACCGCCGCGCTCGGCGGCCGCGTCTGCTGCGGTGGCGGACAGACGGCAGTGGGGGTCCCGAGCGGTTCGCCGTGCGACCGTCTCGACCGACTCGGGGCGAGCGTTACGTCACGGGAACCGATCGTTCGGGTTCGTATGTGAACCGTCGGTCGCATGCTCGGAGAGAGACGCGACGGAATCCCGACGCGGCGGACGCGGCGGACCGAAACGATCATGCGACGAGCGCGCCACCGTCTGAGTATGCACGTCGTCGTCAACGCCGCCCAGAGCGTGGACGGGAAGCTCGCGGCGAGAGACAGGGAGCAGCTCCGAATATCTGGGGCGGAAGATTTCGACCGCGTCGATCGGGTGCGGGCGGCGGCCGACGCGGTGCTCGTCGGCGTCGGAACCGTCCTCGCCGACGACCCGCACCTCACGCTCGACGAGGAGGACCGCCGAGTCGAGCGCCTGCGGAACGGCCGGTCGGGACATCCCGCTCGGGTCGTCGTCGACTCGTCGGGGCGGACGCCGCTCGACGCACGCGTCCTCGACGATGCGGCGACGACGTACATCCTCGTCTCGCCGGGAGCGTCCGCGGAACGCCGGGAGGCGCTCGCGGAGGCCGGCGCGGAGGTGATCGTCGCCGAGAGCGACGACGGCGAGCGCGTCGGTCTGGCGTCGGGAATGGACGCGCTCGCCGAGCGGGGGATCGACCGACTCATGGTCGAAGGGGGCGGCGAGGTTATCTACTCGTGTTTTGCGGCCGGGCTCGTCGATGAACTCCACGTGTACGTCGGGTCGATGGTGATCGGCGGCCGCGACGCGCCGACGCTCGCCGACGGTGAGGGGTTCGATTCGGCGTTTCCGACACTCGATCTCGTCGGGACCGAACGGCTCGACGACGGGATCGTGCTCTCCTACGAGGTGGATGCGGCCCCCTGACCGCCACCATGGTGTGTGACCCCTCAGCACGGATCGGCCGGTACACGGTCCGTGCTACCGGTTTGCACTCGAATCACCGAAGTCTTTATATATACCCCGACGGTATTGTTCGGTACCAGAACGCCTCCGGCGCTGGTGGATCGCACGCTGAAATGAACGGGAGCTCTTGTGAACGGCCCCACACACGACGGCGAGCGGTCGCTATCCCCGGAGCGGTGATGGAGAGATAAAAAATGGTAACGAAAGACGAAGTCATCGAACAGTACGATATCGAGGCGATGGACGAGGCGGACAACGTGGACCTTTCTGAAGACGACTTGGAGAACGGCTCCAAGGGCCAGCTCATCAAACGCGCCGGTCAGCTGCGAGACCGACGCAACGAGCTGAACCAGATGGCCTCCGAGCGCGCCTCCAAGCGCGACGACCTCAACGCGAAGACCCGCGAGAAGGTCGACGAGGCCCAGGAACACCGCGAGAAACGCGACGAGCTCAACGAGCAGGTCCAAGAGCACAAGGACAAGCGCAACGAGCTCAACGCCGAGGCCAACGAACTGTTCGACGAGGTCGAAGAGCTCAAACAGGACATGGAGCTCGGCTCGGGCAAGTCGATCGAGGAGCTCGAATCCGAGATCGAAGACCTGGAGTTCCGCCAGCAGACGGAGGTCCTCGACGCCGAAGACGAGCGCGAACTCATCGAGAAGATCGACGAGAAACGCGAGAAGCTCGCCGAGAAGAAGGAGAAGGTCGACGACACGAGCGAGCTCGACGAACTCGTCGAGGAGGCAGAAGAGGTCCGGTCCGAGGCGTCTCAGCACCACCAGAAGGTGACTGAACTCGCGGACAAGGCCCAAGAGCATCACAACCAGATGATCGAGGCCTATCGCGAGGCCGACGACATCCGCGACGAGGCCGACGAGATGCACGAGCTGTTCGTGGAGGCACAGGAGGCGGCCGACCAGCACCACGAGGACTTCGTGCGCGTCCAGAAGCGTCTGCGCGAACTCGACAAAGAGGAGGAGCGCGAGCGCAAGGACGAGCGCGCCGAGAAGCGCGAAGAGGAGAAGGAGGAAGCCGAGGAGATCTATCAGAAGTTCAAGGAGGGCGAGACGCTCGACACCGAGGACCTGATGAAGCTCCAGAAGACCGGTCTCCTGTAGGCCGGCATCGACGTTTCTGCGGTCTTTTTGCGGTAGGCGGCACTCCCGGTGAGCGGCCGCGATCGCGCTCAGACGCGAATTTCCGCGGTGTCGAAGGGATGCCCGAGGCCGCGGCGTGAGAGGCCGTTTCGGTCGCCGATCGGGTGTCGCGCGACGGCGGTCGGGTGCCGGATCGTCCCTCTCGTCGAGCCGTCACGGCTCGGTCAGTCGCTGCGGGCCGTCTCCTCTTCGGCGACGAAGCGGTCGTACGCGGACGTGAACTCTCCGTCTTCTTCGGCCGCGTCCTCCCACGCGGTGAGACCGCGTTCCGCGGCCGTCCCGGCGATGGAGTTGTCGAGTGCGAACGCGACTATCCCGCCGACGGCCATGCCCGTCGACCCGATGACGTAGACGGTGTTCGCGACGACGTCGGCACCGAGGAGGGGACCGAGCAGGGCGGTTTCGGCCAGTCCCTGTTGGAACGCGCCCGCGTTCCCGACGCTCCGTAGGTACTCAGGGATGGCCAGTCCGGAGAAGAGCGCGATCCCGATGACGAAGATGTTCCGCGACGAGTCGAGGTCGACGTACTTGAGATTCGAGAGCCCGACGCCGACGATCTGTGCGAACATCGCGATGTAGAGGCCGCCGATGATCGGCCCCGGGATGGTTGCGACGAGCTGGCCGAAGTAGCCGACGAACCCGACGAGGATCATGAGCGCGGCACCGATCTGGACGACGTACCGCGAGGCCACGCCGGTGAGGCCGATGGCACCGATGTTCTCGGAGTAGGAGGTCGACCCGCCGGTTCCCATGATCCCCGAGAAGACGTTCATGACCCCCTCCATGCCGATGCCGTGAGTCATCCGTTCGCTGCTCGGAGCGCCCATGCCGGAGAGGCGGGCGACGGCGTGGTAATCGCCGATGGACTCGACTATCGAGGCGGCGATACCGGCGAGCATGCCGATGACGAAGGCGGGCGTGACGCTCGGCGTCCCCCACTGGAACGGGTATATCGGGTGGACCGGATCGGCCGCGGCGACGCTCGCCAAGTCGACGTAGCCGGGCGCGTCCGGCCCGATGACTCCGGAGACGGACAGCGCGGCGGCGAGTATCCACGCGACGACGATACCGAGGAGAACCGGGAACAGCTGGAACACCTTCGATTTCGCCCCGAGGTACTGTGAGAACAGGACGATCGCGACCAGCGTGAGACCGACGAGCCACCAGTTCTGCGTGGCCGTCGTGATGTCGGGAGAGTTGAAAAGCGACAGACCGATGAGGACGATGACCGGCACGATGACGACCGGTGAGAGGTACCGTCGCAACCGCCCCACGAGCCCGAGGTACCCGATCGCCACCTCGGCGAACGCGGCGACGATGATCGCGCCTTGGAGTTGGAGCAGCGCCGCCCGCCACGCGACGATACCCTCCGGTGGATTCGCCGTGACGACGCCGATGACGGCCAGCGCGGGCGCGAGCATCGAGAACGGTGCGCCCTGTACGATCGGGTAGCGGTTGCCGAGCGTCGTCTGCGCGAGGGTCGCGATTCCGGAGACGACGAAGAACGTGCCGACGAAGCGCGGAATGACCGCGTCGGGCATCCCCATCGCGCCGGCGAGGATGAGGGGGACGGCGATGTTCGCGCCCACCATCGTGAGGTAATGTTGGGCGCCCAATAGGAGCGATTTCCCGAGCGGCGGTTTGTCCTCGATCCCGTACTGTACGAATGCGTTTTCGTCCTCGTTCCCTGCCATCGTTGTGGCGTCAATCGCCGCAGGGCTACAAAAGTTCAATCGTTGCAGCGTGACGGCGGACGGGGGTCGACAGACGCCGGAGCCGGATCGAACGCGTGGCCGAGCGGCGGAGACGGTCGTCCGTCTCGGCGCGCGGGCGGCGGATCGCCTCGGCGCGTGGGCGGCAGATCCGGACAAGCGCCCGGCACGCCGAGAGCGCTCTCGTCGACAGTATATATACGGCCGCACGTCTAACCGAAGGCATGGAACGCGATCATCGCTCGAACGGGACGGATCTCCTCGCGGCCGCAGCGGTCGGTGCGACGGCGGCGGTGGCCGGCACGCGGGTCGTCGCTCGACTCACCCGAGGCCGGTTCGGCGACACGGCGGAGTACAACGTCGCGAAGGTGTCCGTGTCCGGACCGATCACCCGCGACACCGGACGGCCCTCGCCGCTGTCGGGACCGGGGGGAGCGACCGCGGACGACGTCGTCGAACAGATCGAAGCGGCCGACGACGACGAGAAGGTGGAGGCGCTCCTCGTCGAACTCAACACGCCCGGCGGGGAGGTGCTCCCGAGCGACGACATCAGGCGCGCCGCGGCGGCGTTCGACGGGCCGACGGTGGCGTACGCGACCGACCTCTGTGCGTCCGGCGGCTACTGGATCGCGAGCGGCTGCGACGAGCTGTGGGCGCGCGACGCGAGCCTCGTCGGATCGATCGGCGTGGTCGGCTCGCGGCCGAACGCGGCGGGGTTGGCCGACAAGCTCGGCATCTCCTACGAGCAGTTTACCGCGGGCGAGTACAAGGACGCCGGCGTTCCGCTCCGCGAGATCGAAGACGACGAGCGCGAGTACTTACAGGGCATCATCGACGGGTACTACGAGCAGTTCGTCGAGACGGTGAGCGAGGGCCGAGACATGGACCCGGAAGACGTCCGCGAGACCGAGGCGCGCGTCTACCTCGGCAGCGACGCCGCGGAGATCGGCCTCGTCGACGAGTTGGGCACCGAGAGCGACGTGGAATCGCGGGTCGAGTCGCTGATCGGTTCAGAGCCCGAGATACGCGAGTTCGAGCCCGAACGGGGGATCGCAGAGCGGCTCGGGTTAGGCGCACAGCGGGTCGCGTTCGCCGCCGGCAGCGGGGCGGCGAGCGTGTTCACCGGCGAGGGCGGCGACGTCGACGTCGAGTTGCGGTGACGACGCCTCGGCGGGTGTGACTCCCTCACAGTCGGGCGACGGGGAGCTTTTTATTCGGGCAGATAGAGTGTCGAGACGTGACGACGCTGGTCATCTGTATCGATCGCTCGGGGGCGATCGGCCGGGCCACGAACGTCCCCATGCCCGTCGCCGGGTGGGAGGCCGTCCGGTCGCTCGTCACGGACGCCGGGCTCAGCGACCCGGAAGACGCCAGCGTCAACTGTCTCCTCGAATCGCTCCGAGTCGCTCGCGACCTGCGCGACGAGCGCGAGGAGTCGGTCGTCGCGGTCGTCTCCGCCGAGAGCGACAGCGCGGTCGGCGCGGACCGCTCTCTCGCCGCGCAACTCGACGACCTCGTGGACCGGTACGACCCCCGCGCGGCGATCGTCGTGGTGGACTCCGCGGAGGACGAACGCGTCCTTCCGATCGTCGAGTCCCGGATCCCCGTCGACTCGGTCGACCGCGTCGTCGTCCGGCAGGCCCGCGACATCGAGTCGACGTACTACCTGCTCAAGCAGTTCCTCGCCGACGAACAGCTCCGGTCGACGGTGCTCGTTCCCTTCGGCGTCGCGCTGCTCCTGTTGCCGGCGCTGTTCTACTGGTTCTCGGCCGGCGCCGCGCTCGCGGGCGTCGCCGGGCTGCTCGGTGCCGCGCTCCTGTACAAGGGCCTCGCCATAGACAGGGTCGTCGCGGGCGCGCCGGAGCGGGTCCGCGAGGCGCTGTACGCCGGTCAGGTGTCGGTCGTGACGTACGTCGTCGCGGCCGGCCTCGCGCTCGTCGGCGGCTTTTTCGGCGTGCTCTCGGCCTCGGATCTCGGACCGGCGGAGCCAGCGATCGTGCGGGCGGTGGAGTTCGCGTTCGCCGCGGTCCCGTGGGTCGCGGTCGCGGGCGTGACGGCGGCGGTCGGCCGGCTGCTCGACGAGCTGATCCGCGACGAGGGGATCCGCACCCAGTACCTCAACCTCCCGTTCGTCATCGTCGCGGTCGGGCTCGTCGTCCGCGGGTTCGCCGGGTACTTCCTCGCACAGGAGGCGATCCTCGACCCCTTTGAGATGGCCGGGTTCGTCGTGAGCCCGGTCCAGCGGCTCGCGGCGTTCATCGTCGGCGGGATCGTGGTCTCGCTCGTCGGCGTCAAGGTCGCGAGCGACGTCGGGACGGAGACGCTCGAAGAGGTCATTGACGCCGACCGGGACGGGAAGTGACCGCGGCCGCGCCCCGCGGCCATCTGCGCGGTGACGTGACCGCGCTCCTTTTGTCGCTCGCAGTCGCGTGAACGCGCATGGACGTATACGGACTGATAGGGAACCCGGTCGGCCACTCGCTGTCGCCGCCCCTTCACGAGGCGGGCTACGAGGCGCTCGGGATCGACGCGCGCTACGTGACGTTCGAACCGGACGCCGACGCCGCCGCCGCGGCGGTCGCGGGCGCGGCCGACCTCGGCGTCGCCGGACTCAACGCGACCATCCCGTTCAAGCGCGACGTCGCGGACGCGGTCGACGCGGATCCGCTCGCCGAGCGGATCGGCGCGGTCAACACGGTCGATTTCTCTCCGGTCCACGAAGGCGACGCCGACCGTCCCCGCGGATACAACACCGACGCGGCGGGCGTGACGCGCGCGTTCGCACACCACGACGTCTCGCTCGACGGGGCGTCCGCGGTCGTCGTGGGGGCCGGCGGGGCGGGGCGGGCCGCGGCGTTCGCGCTGGCCGACGCGGGCGCGGCGGTACACGTCGCGAACCGAACCCCGGAGCGCGCGTCGTCGCTGGCGGCGGAGATCACCGGGGCGAGCGGCGGCGGCCTCGACGACCTGAGCGAACGGGTCGCGGCGGCGGACGTGCTCGTCAACGCGACGAGCGTCGGGATGGAGTCGCCGGACGAGACCCCGGTGCCCGCAGAGCATCTCCACGGGGACCTGGCCGTCCTCGACGCGGTGTACGCGCCGATCGAGACGCGGCTGCTCCGAGAGGCGGCCGACGCGGGCGCGACGACGGTCGACGGCGCGTGGATGCTGCTGTTTCAGGGCGTCGAGGCGTTCGAGCTATGGACCGGCGCGGACGCGCCGGTCGAGGCGATGAACGCGGCGCTGCGAGCGGAACTGGAGTGAGCGGGGGGTTCGGCTCGGCGGGCCGGTGAGGCAGCCGACCGCGACTAGGCGAACCCGGGCGTCGCCAGCAGGCCGGCGACGACGAGGAGGGCGACGGAGAGCCCGGCGGCGCCGTAGAAGAACGGCTTCGCGTCGCGGGCGGGCTCGCGGAGCTTGCCGGTGTCGACGCCCGAGAGGAGCTTTCCGCTCGCGACTTCGACGAGGCCGGTGATCACGAACCAGAGCGCGAGCATCGTCAACACGAGGTGACCCCGACCGCTCCCCGTGAGCGACTCGACCGTGTACAGCGTGCCGGCCATGTGGCCGCCCGTGGCGAGGAACGCCAGCGCGCCGATCCGGGTGATCCACCTGAGGCGGCCGACGATACGCGAGAGCGCGTCGCCGGCGACGTCGCCGCGGAGCGCCGACGGGAGCACGGCGATCGACACGAACAGCACGCTGCCGGTCCACAGGACCGCGAAGCCGACGTGGACCGACCACATGACGGGATTAAGCGCGTCCATACTCACCGAACGCGCCGAGGACACTTATATACCGGCGAGACCGATCCGCGGGCCGGATCCCGGCGCTCTCGCGTCGAGTGCTTTTAACTGTTCCACGGTCGTACCACCGGTCGATGGCCCTACTCCAGAAGATCAAAGAGACGCTCGGGTTCGGGAGCGCCTCCGCCGAACGCGACGAGACGGACACCGAAGTGACGGTCGAACACGAACCGGACGACGCGGACGCAGATCCGGTGGAATCCGCTCCGAACGACGGTTCGGACGGCGAGGGGGAGCCGGTCGCGGCCGAGACGGACGCCGCCGCCTCGACCGAGGCGCTGGTCGACGAGGACGGCGCGGCCGGCGAGACCGAGGAGGCCGCGGAGCCGGCGGAGGCCGCAGAGGGAGCCGACGAGGAGGCGGCGGTCGACGACGACGACGTCGGTCCCGGCGTCGAGAACATCACCGGGATCGGCCCGGCGTACGCCGAGCGGCTGGCCGAGGTCGGGATCGAGACGATCGAGGAACTCGCGGCCGCGGACGCCGGCGACGTCGCCGAGCGAACCAGCGTCGGCGAAAAGCGCGCCGCGACGTGGATCGAGCGGGCGAACGAGTTCTAACCGGGCTCTCTCGGCGGGCCCGTCGCGGTCGGATCCCCGCCCGAACCGGTGTCGACCGGCGGGACCACAACTGTTTCCTCCGCGCCCCCGAACCGTCTCTCATGCAGCGACCGGTACGCACCGGCCGAGACAGGTTCCGCGCCGCCGCAGCCGCGGCGTCGGCCGGCGCTCGGGTTCCGGTCGAGTGTCGCGTCACCGTCGCGGACCCGTTCGCGGCGTACCGACGCGCACGCGACGGGCCGGGCGGCTTCTTCTACGAGACCACCGGCGGCCAGTCCGGCTGGGGCTACTTCGGCGTCGACCCGGTCGAGCGGCTCACCGTCTCCGCCGACGCGGCCGTCGCGGCCGAGTCCTCGACCGGGGACTACCGTCGACCGTCACCGACGCTCGCGGCCCTGGAGGGCCTCGTCGAGGGAGAGACGCTCGCGCGCGGCGACTGCGAGGTTCCCTTCCCCTGTGGCGCGTTCGGCTGGCTCTCGTACGACGTCGCGCGCGAGCTGGAGTCGTTCCCGGCGTCGCCGCCGGAGGGGCGGGGTGCGGTCGACGACCGGGGGCTCCCGCGGCTGCAGGTCGGCGTCTTCGACCGCGTGGCGGCGTGGGAGTGTCCGACGGGCGGCGACGGCGAGAGCGTCACGCTCCGCGTGACAGCGTGTCCGCGGGTGCCGGCCGGCCTCGACGACCCCGAGAGCGACCGGGACGCGCTCGACGGTCTGTTCGACGCGGCGGCGGCGCGGGCGGACGACCTGATAGACCGGGTCGAGTCCGGCGATCCGGCGGTCGGACCGGCACCCGCCTCGGACGCGTCGACGGCGGCGTTCGAGAGCGACACCGGCCGCGAGGGGTACACCGAGGCGGTCCGGCGGGTGAAGGCGGCGATCCGCGCGGGCGACACGTTTCAAGCCAACGTCTCACAGCGGCTCCGCGCGCCGGCGGCGGTCCACCCGGTCGCCGCCTACGACGCCCTGCGGCGGGTGAACCCGGCACCGTACTCGGGGCTGATCGAGTTCTCCGGCGTCGAGCGCGGCGACGCGCGGCGCGGCGTCGACCTCGTGAGCGCGAGCCCGGAGCTGCTCTTGGAGCGCGTTCCGGACGACGAGACCGGCGATCCGGAGGGGGGCACTCGCCTGCGCACGGAGCCCATCGCTGGGACTCGTCCGCGGGGCGAGACGCGGGAGGAGGACGAGGCGCTTGAGGCGGAGCTGACCGACGACGCCAAAGAGCGCGCCGAACACGCCATGTTGGTCGACCTCGAACGCAACGACCTCGGCAAGGTCTCCCGGTTCGGAACGGTCGACGTGACCGAGTACCGCCGCGTCGACCGCTACAGCGAGGTGATGCACCTCGTGAGCCTGATCGAAGGCGAGGCGCGGCCGGGGGTGGGACTCGCGGACGCGATCGCGGCGTGTTTCCCCGGCGGGACGATCACCGGCGCGCCGAAGCCGAAGACGATGGCCATCATCGACGAGTTGGAGGCGACCCGACGCGGCCCCTACACGGGGTCGATGATCGCGGCGGGGTTCGACGGCCGCGCCGCGTTGAACATCGTGATACGGACGCTGGTCCGGCACGCCGACGAGTACCACCTGCGGGTCGGCGCGGGGATCGTCCACGACTCCGAGCCGGACGCCGAGTACGACGAGACGCTGGCGAAGGCCCGCGCGCTCGTGAGCGCCACGGACGAGGCGCTCGCGGCCGGCGGGATGGCCGTCGACCGGCCGGAGGTGACGGATGACTGACGCGCGCCGCGGGGAGAGCGCCGCCGCGGATGGCCGACAGACCGGAAGAGACTCGCCGGCCGGTGGCGGCTGGCGGGCCGGCGAAGGCGACCTCGACGCGCGGATCCTCGTGATCGACAACTACGACTCGTTCGCGTACAACCTCGTCCAGTACGTGGGCGAGGTCGCCGGCGCGGTGACGGTGCGACGGAACGACGCGGTCGACCTCGCGGGGATCCGCGCGATCGACCCCGACGGCGTCGTCGTCTCGCCCGGGCCGGGGACCCCCGCCGACGCCGGCGTCTCGACCGCCGTCTTCGACCTCGACCGCCCCGTCTTCGGGGTCTGTCTGGGCCACCAGGCGATGTGCGCGAGCGGCGGCAGCCGGGTCAGTCACGCGCCCGAGGTCGTCCACGGGAAGCCGTCGACTATCAGCCACGACGGCGCTGGCGTGTTCGCCGGGCTCCCCGACCGGCTCCGCGTCGGGCGCTACCACTCGCTTTGTGTCACGCGCGGGGACCTCCCCGAGGACCTGATCGAAACCGCGCGTACCGAGGACGAGCGGTCGGTCGTGATGGGCGTCCGTCACCGGGAGAAGCCGCACGTCGGCGTGCAGTTCCACCCCGAGAGCATCCTGACGCCGCGCGGCGAGGCGATGGTCCGGAACTTCGCGGAGGTGTGTGCGGACCGTGCCTGAGGACCCGCTGCGGTACCACGTCGACGGCGATCTCGTCCCGGCCGACGAGGCGACGGTCTCCGTCGAAGACCGGGGGTTCGCGTACGGCGACGCCGCCTTCGAGACGCTGCGGGCCTACGGCGGGGAGGTCTTCCGGTGGGACGCGCACGCGGCGCGGCTCGCGGACACCTGCGAGACGCTCGGGCTCGATCACGGCGTCGCAGATTCGGAGTTGAAAGCCCGGATCGACGAGACCCTCGCGGCCAACGGCCTCGCGGACGCGTACGTGAAGTGCTCGGTCACGAGGGGAGTCCAGCCCGGGACGCTCGACCCGAAACCCGACGTCGACCCGACAGTCGTCGTGATCGCGAAGCCCCTGCCTCGCGGGGGGGTCGGAGCGGGAGACGAGGGCACAGGCGCGGACGGCGCGGGCGCTGACGGCTCGGGAGACAGGGGTGAAGGAACCGTCTACGACGGGCCGGCCGCGCTCCAGACGACGAAGACACGCAAGCCCTCGCCGCGCGCGTTCCCCGCAGACGCGAAGACGCACAACTACCTGAACGGGATCCTCGCTCGGCTCGAACTCCGGGTCACGGGCGCGGACGAGGCGCTCATGCTCGACGCCGAGGGAAACGTCGCCGAGGGGGCGACGTCGAACGTCTTCTTCTCCGACGGAACCGCGCTCAAGACGCCGTCGCTCGACGGGCCGGTGCTCCCCGGCATCACTCGGCGCGCGGTGATCGAGATCGCCGACGAGGAGGGGATACCCGTCGAGGAGGGGACGTACGCGCCCGACGCGGTCCGGGAGGCCGACGAGGTGTTCCTCACCAACTCGACGTGGGAGGTCCGACCGGTCGCGACCGTCGACGGGATCGCGGTCGGCGGAACGGGAGGGGAGAGACCCAGCGGGGAGACGGACGCCGCCGCGGGCCCGCTCACCACGCTCCTCTCGCGGCTGTTCGACCGGCGCGTGGAGGAAAGGTACTACGACGGGGAGCGGCTGTGAGGCCCGGCGTCGCGTTCCCGACGTGCAGCCGTGCGAGACGCCCGCCGCGGGCACACCGTTATCCCGCCACGGGCCGTAGGTGACGGATGGCAGACGACAAAAACGGACGCGAAAAACAGGCGGCAGACGAGGACCGCCGACAGCGCGAGCGCGAGATCGCCGACGAACTTGAGCGCGGCGACGAGGGCGAGCCCGCGGTCACCGACGCGGCGCTCGCCGACCTCGAGGCGGCGCTCGAATCGCTGTCCTTCCCGGCGACGGGCCGCGAGATAATCGCGACTGCCGGCGACCACGAGGTCGGGTCGGTCGACGGGACGCACGCCGTCGCGGACCTCTTCCCGGACGCCGACATGGAGTCGTTCGACGCGCCCGCGGCCGTCAGCAAGCGGGTCCGGCGACCCGCTGTCGGGGTCGCGATGAAACGGGTCGTCGAGGCGGCGGCGACCCTCCCGGACGAGGAGTTCGGTCGGTCACAGCACGAGGCCTTCGAGCGGAGCTTTCGGGCGCTGAGCGATGTCGACGGACTCGACGACGACGACGGCGTTCGGACCGTCGCCGACTGGGTCGTCGCCGAGGTTCACGAGAGGCGGACGGTCCCCGGCTCCAGGGACGTGCGCCGACGGGCGGCAGCGTACTGCCGGGAGAACGGCCACGAGGTGCGCGACGACGAGTGGCTCGGGGTCTGAGACGGCCGACGCCACGCAGTACGACCACCCCAGCTAGCCCGGCCAGCCCGCTCAGTCGCGTCGACGGTCTCGGGTGCGAGCGACGAACGCGGAACGTTGAAGCGGGACGCAGGCCACGGACGGGTATGGACGCGGACCGCCGGATCGCCGCCGTGGAGGAGGTTCCAGAGGAGAGCACGCTGCTCGTGACGCTCCGCCCCGTCGACGCCGACGCGGTCGACGACGGCGAGGGAGACGTGGGCGAGTCCGACGACGGCCGGCCGGAGGCCGAGGCGATCCTCACGCGGGCGGTCGGCGAGGTGGCGGCGTTCCGCAACTACTGTCAACACTGGACCGACGTGCGCCTCGACAAGGACGACGGCGC
This sequence comes from Halorubrum salinum, assembly GCF_024494575.1. Classification (GTDB taxonomy): domain Archaea; phylum Halobacteriota; class Halobacteria; order Halobacteriales; family Haloferacaceae; genus Halorubrum; species Halorubrum salinum. The sequence continues at coordinate 409,555 of NZ_JANHDO010000002.1, read as the reverse complement.
CTTCGTCCGCAACGGCGAGGTGTTCTGTCAGAAGCACGGCGCGACGTTCGAGGCCGACTCCGGCTACTGCAACTTCGGCCCCTGCGAGGGCGCGGTCCTCGAAACGGTCGACGTGACCGTCGACGGCGGCGCGGTGTACCTCACCGACGACGCCTACGAGTTCGTCCGACTCGGTCCCGCCCAGCGCGACGGCGACGCGGGCGACTCGCGGATCGACTTCACCGGGAACTGACCGACGAAGCGCCGCAGAACCGGGCGTGCGCCTCGAACGCTCCGTACGCCGCACACGCCTCTCGTACCGCCGAACGGCATTTATCGAGGGCGAGCGTACACCGCACCGAAGCGCCCCAGCACGATGACTCTCAGATCGCTCGCCGGCTCCGGCGCGACCGCCCTCCTCGTCGGCCTCGTCGTCGTCATGCTGATCGGCCAACAGCTCGGTCAGCCGATCCTCCTCGGGTTCGTGCTCACCGGCAGCATGAACGCCGAGCCGGCCGACATGGCTCCCGGCGACGGGTTCGTCGCGGTCCCGCCGTCGCTCGCCGGCGACGTCGGCGAGGGCGACGTGGTGACCTTCGAGGCCAGGGAGCTGCAAGGGGGCGGGCTGACGACTCACCGGATCGTCGACGAGACGGACGAGGGGTACATCACCCGCGGCGACGCCAACCCCTTCACCGATCAGGACGGCCCGGAGCCGCCGGTACAGGAGTCGCAGATCGTCTCCGTCGCGCTGCAACTCGACGGCGAGGTAGTGGTGATACCGAATATCGGCCTCCTCGTCTTGGGGATGCAAGAGGCGTTCTCTATCGGCGCGTCGGCTCTCAGCGGCGTGCCGGGGTTGGGTGGACTGGCCGACGGCGACGTGGGCACGTCGATGGTCGGCGTCGGACTGCTGCTCTTGGCCTACAGCGTCGTCGCCGAGATGGTCGGCGGCGGCGGGCGGGGGCGGCCGGACCGGTCGGAGCGGTCGCGCAGCCGGCGGAGCGAGACGAGCGCGGTGCTCGTGCTCGTCGTCATCCTGCTTCTCATCACCGTGCCGGCGACCGCGAGCATGGTCGTCCCGTCGGGGACGAACGACATCACGATCGTGAGTTCGCAGACGCCGAGCGGGAACCCGACCGTCATCGAGCGGGGGGGCTCGGTGGAGTACACGTACAACTTCACGAACGACGGGTTCGTCCCGCGGATCGCGGTCGTCGAAGCCGCGAGCACGGGCGTCGACGTGAGCCGGTCCGCGTTGGTGGCGGGTCGCGGCGAGACCGCCTCCTCGACCGTGACGATCCACGCACCGAACGAGACCGGCGCGTACGTCCGGTCCGTCGGCGAGTGGCAGTACGTCCAGTTCCTCCCGGCGTCGGTGATACTCGCGCTTCACGCGATACACCCGTTCGTCGCGGTCGCGGCGATAAACGCCGTCATCGTCGTCGTCGTCACGGCCGTCTACGTCGTCGCCGTCGGACTCGAACCGTTCCGGTTCCGCGACCGTGACCGCGACCTCGCCCTCGCCGACCGCGTCCGCCGACGGATCCGCAAGTGGCTGTGAGCGCGGCCGCGAGCGCGTCGCTCCGCCGAGCCGTCACGTCCCGAGGATCAGCCGGAGGTTCCACCCCGTGAGAAGCAGTCCGAGCCCGGTCGCCGCGACCGGCGGCCAGTAGTAGGAGTACCGCTCGCGGGTGCGTCCCCCCTGCACGCTGATCGATATCAACACGAGGAAGACGAGGAGCTTCAAGGCGAGGAACCCGGGGACGCCGACGGTCGCGAGCAGTCCCCCGACGACGGGGTTCCCCTCGATCAGCCCCGGGACGGCGACGGTCGCGTACAGGGTCGAGACGACGTCGCCCACGCCGTAGGCGAGCGCCGCGACGAACCAGAGCGCGTAGAACGCTCCCGGCCGACTGCGGTAGAGTGGCGGCTCCGCGACGCTCGAGGGCTCGACCGCGGCGGCGGGGCGGGCGTCCGCGTCGTCAGCGGTCGCCGCGTCCGCGCCGTCGGTCCCGCCCGTCGTCCGCTCCAACAGCGTGTCTATCTGGCTGCGCCGGGCGGCGATCTCGCCGGTCAGCTCCCGGTATCGCTCGTCGTCGTCCAACTCCTCGGGGTCGCGTCTGGCCTCGACGCGTCGACGCCGCTCGACGAGCGAGAGGTACCGGTCGAGCGCTCCCTCGACCGCGCCGTGATCGACGAGCCGGGCGACCGTCTCGCGAAGCTCTTCGCGGTCGATCGGCCGCGGGACGTACTCGTCGACGTCGAGGCCGAGGACGGAGAGACCGCTCGTGTCCCCCGACAGCAGCCCGATCTGACAGTCCCCGTTGCGGGCGCGGATCCGACCGACCGTCGCGGCGGGATCAGCTTCGATGAGTCCGGCGTCGAGGAGCACGACGTCGATCTCGTCGTCGAGCGCGTCGAGCCCGCTCTCGACGTCCGCCGCGATGCGAACCGCGTGCGCGTCGAGCCACGCCGCGTACTCGGACGCCCGCTCGGGGTCGGGATCGAAGAGGAGGACGGTACCGTCGGAGTCGCGAGACATTCACGCGGTCACGTCGTGCTCGCGGAGGCCTAAGGGTTGGCGTCACGGCGGTTCCGGCGGACGCGACTCGCCTCGGCCGCCGCCCCCGCTCACGGCTCCGTTTGTGAGTCTGTGTGCGATTTCGTTCGTGAGTCCGCGAACAGCCCCTCGATGACCGTCTCGATCAGCGCCTCCTCGACCTCGTCGTAGGTCCCGTCCGGCACGACGGGCGTCTCCCGCGCCTGCGTGACGAAGAGCAGCGACCGCATGAGCCCGCGGACGACCTCCGGATCGTCGATCCGGAAGTCGTCCCGTTCGACCCACTCGTCCGGCTGCGGTAACACCCGGTCGAAGGCGACCCGCTCGCCGCTGTCTGCGGTGTGGTCGCCGCCGTCGCCGCATCCGACCGTTTCCCCGTCGCCTCCGGAGTCGTGCGTGTCGTCGTAGCTCGTCCCGTTCAGCCGCTCGTCGATCCGCCGGATCTCGCCATCGACGAACAGCCGCCGGATGAGGGGGTTCGACCGCACCTGTCCGAGCGTCGTCCGCAGGATCGTCTCCGCCTCCTCCCGGGGCGTCTCCGCGGCGGCGACCTCGGCCTCCAACGTCTCGAACAGCCGCCCGCGCTCGGCGATCAGCACGGCGAGGTACAGCGCCTCCTTCGAGTCGAAGAACTGGTAGAACGTGCTCGTCCCGATCCCGGCCGCGTCCGTCACGTCACTCACGCGCGTCCGGTCGAACCCGTACCTCGCGAACAGGTCGTGGCCCGCGTCGATCAGATCCGCGCGGATGCGCTCGCGGTCCTCCTCGGAGAACCGCGTCACTGCGCGCCCCCACACGCCGACCGCCGGCCCGTCTCGAACTCCCGGTCTCTCGGTTCCATACCGCCTATGAGATTCCACGAACGAAATATTTATTGATTCGTGAGCCAACTGTCGGTCGTGCACCGAGCTAGTTTCTCCGCCCCGAACAGTCCAGATACGACGCCCCTCCGACCGCGACGAGCGCGCTCCGTCATCCCCGTGCCGACCACGGACGCCGCAGCGACAGAGGCGCGGTAACGCATGCGGACGCGAACGCTGACCGCGATCCTCGTGAGCGCCCTGCTGCTCGCGAGCGGCGTCGGCGCGGGTGCCGTCGGCGCGGAGTTGGCCGGGACGTCGGCCGGCGCGAGCGACGCGCCGGCCGGAACCGCTGCGATCGCCGGCGGCGCGGCACCCGCGCAGGCCTCGAACGTCGGCGGGTCGCCCGACCTCGACGTGTTCGTCTCGAACCCGAACCTCGTCCCCGGTCGGACGAACCAGGTCGAGCTGACGATCGCCAACGACGGGAACCTCCGGTTCGGCAGCCCGGCCGCGGCCGAGACGGCGACCACCGCGCGGAACGTCCGGGTCGACGCCGAGGCGTCGGGGCCGCTCTCCGTCGAGTCCGGCGAGACCGCGATCGGCGGCGTGACGACCACCGCGCCGGGGTCGGTCCCGGTGAGCCTCAACGTTCCCGAGGGCGTCGACCCCGGCACGTACACGCTCGATCTCGACCTCACCTACGCGTACTACTCCTCCGGCGAGGACCGCACCGTGACGGTGTCTCGACAGGTCGACCTCCGCGTCCGCGACGACGCCCGCTTCCAGGTCGTCGACGTCGAGAGCGACACGCAGGTCGGCGACAGCGGCACCGTCGAGGCGACGATCGAGAACGTCGGCGCGGAGACGGCCCGCAGCGCGGACGTGACCTTCAGCACGCAGAGCAACAGCGTCACCGTGAGCGGCGGCCAGTCCGACACGGTCCGCGTCCCGGAGATCGGTCCGGGCGAAACGGCGACGGTCGCCTACGACGTGGGCGTCGCATCGGACCTCCCGGTCCAGCAGTACACCCTCTCCGGCTCCGTCGCGTTCGAGGACCCCGACGGTATCACCCGCACCGACGACGGGCTCTCGCTCGGCGTCCTCCCGCTCGCCGAACAGGAGTTCGCGCTCACCGACGTGGACTCACAGCTCCGCGTCGCCGAGGACGGTGACCTGGTCGGTACCGTCCGCAACGACGGCCCGGTTCGGGCCGAGAGCGTCGTCGTGCGGTACGCCGGCGACGACCAGAGCGTGCTTCCCGCGGAGCGGTCGACCGCCGTGGGGACGCTCGGCGCCGGCGAGTCCGCCAACTTCTCGCTGCCGATCGCGATCGGCGGCGAGGCGGAGGCCGGGCTGCGCTCGCTCGACATGGCGGTCCAGTACCGCAACGACGAGGGCGAGTCCCGAGTCTTCGAGGAACTGGTCGTCGACGCCGAGGTCGCCCCCGAGCGCGACCGGTTCGACGTCGCGATCGAGAACCGAACCATCCCGTCCGGCGGGACCCGCACCGTCGACGTCGCGGTGACGAACAACCTCGACGAGCCCGCGAGCGACGTGGAGGCCCGCCTGTTCGCCGACGACCCGCTGGACACCGGCACCACCGACACGGGGTACGTCCAGTCGCTCGACCCCGGCGAGACCACGACGATGACCTTCGAGCTGACCACCACGGGCTCCGCGACGGCCGGGAGCACCTACCCCGTCTCGTTCGACTTCCGGTACGACGACGCCGACGGCGACAGCCAGCTCACCGACACTTACCGCGTCCCGATCGACGTGACCGAGAGCGAGGAGGGCGGGCTGCCGCTGCCGGTCATCGTCGTGGCGCTCCTCGTCGTCGGGACGGGGGCGCTCGTCCTCTACAGGAGGCGGCAGTAACCGATGTCGCGGTCGCTCGGCGAGCAGACCGAGGCGTGGACGCGGCGACTCAACGACGCGATCGTCGACAGCCCGCGCCGAGTCATCGTCGTCTTCCTCGTGCTCACGGTGGTGTTCGCCGGCGGAATAGGGCTCGTCAGCACGGACACCGAAGCGACCGACTCGTTCACCGAGGGCCTCGACGAGCAGGAGGCGCTCGACGCCGTCAACCAGGAGTTCGAGGACCCGTTCGAACCGGAAAGCGAGTCGACGCAGCTCATACACTCGGGAGGTAACGTCCTGACGAAGGAGGCGCTCCTCAGGGACCTACGGGTCTTAGAGGAGATAGAGTCGCGAGACGACCTCCGCGTCGCCTCCGCGAACGGCCCGGCCACGGTCGTCGCCCAGCGGCTCGACCCCTCGGCGACCACGGCGGCCGAACAGCGGCGCGCGATGGAGTCGACGAGCGCGACCCGCGTCCGGCAGACCGTCCGCGACCTCTCCGAGAACCCGCGGTTCACCGGGACGCTCGCGACGGACTTCAACCCGACGAGCGCGAGCGCATCGGCGTCGATCACGGTCGTCTCACACGACGTCCCGGCGGGGTTCTCTAGCGGTGACCTCCAGGACATCCAGACGACGATCCGGTCCATCGCGGCGGACCAACCCGGCGAGATAACCGCGTTCGGCAGCGGCGTCACGAACGCCGAGACGGCGAACGTCATCGGCGACTCGCTCACCATCGTGATGCCCGTCGTCGTGTTGTTGCTGCTGTTGTTCTTAGTCGTCGCCTACCGCGACCCGATCGACCTCGCGCTCGGGCTGTTGTCGCTCCTGATGACCGTCGTCTGGACGTTCGGTTTCCTCGGATTTTCGGGGATCCCGTTCAGCCAGCAGCTCATCGCGGTTCCCGTGCTGCTGCTCGCGGTCGGGGTGGACTTCGGGATCCACATCATCAACCGCTACCGCGAGGAGGTCGTCGACGGCTACGAGGCCACCGAGGCGATGCGCGAGGCGAACAACCAGCTGATGATCGCCTTCATTATCGTCACCGTGACGACCGTGTTCGGGTTCGGCGCGAACGTCATCTCCGACCTCGGGCCGATCCGGAACATGGGGCTCGCCTCGGGGATCGGGATCATCTTCACCTTCCTGATCTTCGGGCTGTTTCTCCCGGCGGCGAAACTGGAGGTCGACCGGTTTCGAGAGCGGTACGGCGTCCCCGAGTTCAACTCCGCGCCGATCTCCTCGGAGGAGTCGACGCTGGGGAAACTCCTGACGTTCCCGGCGCAGGTCAGCCGGTACGCGCCGGTCGCGTTCGTCGTCGTGTTGCTCGTGACCGGCGGGATGGCCGCGGCGTACGGCAGCGGCGTGGACACCTCCTTCGAGACCGAGGACTTCCTCCCGCCGGAGGAACAGCCCGACTACGTGACCGGGCTTCCGGAACCGTTCGCGCCGAGCGAGTACACCGTCACCGAGACGCTGAACCTGCTCGAAGACCGCTTCTCGACGAACCAAGACCAGTCGGTGAAGTTGTACGTCGAGGGGAACTTCGAGGAGGGCCACGCGCTTGAGGCGCTCGCGGACCCGAACGACGACGCGACGGGCGCGCTCGCCGTCGGCGACGGCGGGAGCGCCCAACCGACCAGCATCGTGACCGTGATTCGGGGACACGCCGAGCGAGACCCCGAGTTCGCCGCGCTGGTCGCCCGCAACGACGTCGACGGCGACGGGATCCCCGACCGCAACCTCGGCCGGATATACGACGCGCTGTTCGCCTCGTCGGCCGGCGACCGCGCCGAACAGTACCTCACGCCGGACCGGCGGAGCGCGCAGGTCGACTACGCGATCGACTCCAGCGCGTCACAGGCCGAGGCGGCCGTCGACGCTCGGGAGTTCGCTGACGACTTCCGGTATGAGGCGACCGCGACCGGTCAGCTCGTCGTCTTCGACGCGGTGACGGACATCATCTTCAACTCCGCGATCCAGGGGCTGATCCTCGCCATGGCGCTGACGGGGGTGTTCCTCGTCATCGCGTACGCCACCTTGGAAGGCAAGCCGCTTCTCGGGATCGTGAACCTCTTTCCGATCCTGATCGCGATCGCGTTCCTCCTCGGAACGATGCGGTACCTCGGCATGTCGCTGAACGCGTTGACGGCGACGATTCTCTCAATCTCGATCGGGCTCGGGATCGCCTACTCGGTGCACGCGACCCACCGGTTCATCGACGAGTTCAACGCGGGCGCGGACGCCTACGAGTCGATGGTCATCACGCTCTCCGGGACCGGCGGGGCCCTCCTCGGGAGCATGCTCACCACCTCGCTCGGGACGGGCGCGCTCGCGCTCGCTATCACGCCGGTGCTCGGCGACTTCGGTCTGTTGATGGCGCTGAGCGTGGCCTACTCGTTCGCGTTCACCGTCGTCGCCCTCCCGCCAGCAGTGCTGCTGTGGGAGCGGTATCACGGCGCGTGGGACGCTTTCGCGGTGCGCGTGACGGGAGCGTAGCTTAGCTCGGCTATCTCGGCTTAGCTCTCCGCGTCGTCGCCCGCCGCGTCGTCGGCGAACTCGAAGTCGTGCTCGCGAGCCGCGCCGGCCTCGCGGTCGCCCGCGTCCGGTCCGTTCGCGTTCGATTCGTCCACGTCCAGTTCTCTCTCGTCCGGTTCTCTCTCGTCCGGTTCGGCCGCATTCGACTCGCCCGCGTCGGTCGCAACGGGGTCGACGTCGGCGGTTCCGCCGTCGGTGTCGGTCGGGGTCACACCGGCCGCGTCCCCGCCGCTCGCACCGGCCGCGTCCCCGCCGCTCGGTTCGAACGCGTCCGCTTCCGTCGCCCGCGCCTGTAGCTCGTCGATCCGCGGGACCGAGGTCACGTTGGCGAAGAGCACCGTCGCGGTGATCGTCTCCGCGTCGGGCAGCGGCTCGTCGCCGGCGAGCACCTCCACGGTCCCCGTCTCCTCTTCGAGGAGGTACCGCCCCGTCTCGAACCCCTTCCGCGAGATCGCCGAGGGGGGACCCGAGAGGATCAACAGCGCGCGGTCGGTCGACGCGATGTCACAGGGCAGCGTCAGCGCGGAGTTGAGCGCCTGCTGGACCAGCCGCTTGACCGTCGCCGCGTCGGTCTCTCTTCCCCCGCGATCGTCGTCTGCGAGCCCGAGGATCCGAAGCAGGCGGTCGATCCAGCCCGACGAGTCGGTATCGATGGTGACCGTCTCGCGGCCGATGGAGGCGATACCGCCGACGTCGAGCGTCCGCCGGATATCGGCGGGGTCGATCCGCATCTCGGAGGGAGAGGTTGGGTCGCGCTCGCCGGCACCGAACAGCCCCACGATCCGCGTCGCGATCGCGTCGTTGATCGCGTCGTATCGGTCCGAGATCGGCTCGGTGCCGTGACTCCACGCTTCGTTGTCGACCGGGAAGACGGCGTCGGCGAGCGGGACGAGCGTCCGGACTCCACGGGCGGCGGTCAGCGCCCGCCTGTCCGACTCGGCCGACGCCGGGAGGACGCCGAGCGCGTACACCGGGCTCTCGTGGACCGCCTGCAGCTCCTCGACGAGCACGCTCCCGACGCCGGAGCCCGTGCCGCCGCCGAGCCCGGCGACGACCATCGTCGCCGCCACCTCCGTCTCGTCGATACGGTCCAGCGCGCGGCGGATCTCCGGGAGATCGGCCGCGGCGACCTCGGCACCGATCTCCGGGTCGCCGCCGACGCCGGGACGTTCGGCGGTCGAGCCTCCCGTCGCACCGCTAACGTCCGCCTCGTCGCGGTCTGCAGCGGTGGGAGCCGTCTCGTCCGCGTCGTCCGCGACGCGCTGGGTGACGGCCGGGTGCGTGTCGCCGATCAGGACCTGCCGCTCGTCCGGGATCGACTCGGTCTCGTCGAACGCGTGCGCCGCGGTGTTGAACGCGAGGACGTTCCCCTCGGTGAACCACCGACCCGTCTCCGCCTCGGCCGCGACCAGCCGGTCGACGATCCGCGTCCCCGCATCGCCGACGCCGATCAGCGCGAGTTTCATGTGTTCCTCGCGGCCGTTCGCCGCCGTCGACCCACGCCGGTGGACCGTCGATTCCGATCGTCAGACGATCGGGTCGAGGTCATTGTTGTCGTCGGTGATCAGCGACTCGATCTCCTCGTCGCGGACCGCGTCCAGCTCGCGGATCTTGTTCTGGGCGTCGACGGCCTGATTCTGTATCTCGTCGATCCGGGGCGTCTCCGTGACGTTCGAGAGCAGGACGACCGCCGCGAGCGTCGAAGAGTTCGGACGGGGGTCGTCGCCGGCGAGCACGTCGACGGTGTCGGCCTCGTTCTCTAACCACTCGCGGGCGGACTCGACGCCCTTCCGGGAGATGACATCCGGCGGCCCGGCGAAGACTATGAGCGCGCGGTCGGCGCTCGATACCTCACAGGGAACGGTGAGCCGAGAGTTGACGGCCCGCCGGACGAGCCCCTTGATCTTGGCCGCGTCCGTCGACTCCGCCTGCGGTTCCTCCGCGTCGTTGAACTTCGAGAGCAGCCCCTCTTTCGGGACGTCGAGGTCGGTCGACGCGTAGCCGATCGAGGAGACGCCGCCGACGTCGAGGGTGCGCATGATGTCGCTGGAGTCCATCGCGTTCTCGCCCACGTCGGACTCGTCGACCTCGCCGGCCGCGAGCAGCGTGACGATCCGGGTCGCCAGCTCCCGGTTCATCTCCGCGTACCCCTGCTCTATCGTCTGGCCGCGCGAGCGCCACGCGTCGTTGTCGAACGCGATGAAGTTGTCGACCTTGGTGACGAACGACTGCAGCGAGCGGGCGGCGTTGAGCGCCGGCCGGCCGCCCTCGTACTGGCCGGGGAGCACGCCGAGCCCGTAGATCGGCTCGTCGTACATCTTCTGTAGCTCCTCGATCACGACCGGCGCGGCTCCGCTCCCCGTCCCGCCACCGAGGCCGGCCGCGACGAGCACCGCGTCGACCTCGTGGATCTCGATGTCGTCGAACACGCGGCGGATCTCGTCGATATCGGTCTTGGCCACCTCGGCCCCGATCTCCGCGTCGCCGCCGACGCCGTGTCCGCGAGCCTTCTTGTGGGTGTCGCCGATGAGGACGCGGCGGTCGTCGGGGATGTTCTCCGGCTTGGCGAGGTCGGTCCGGGCCGTGTTGATGACGAGGGCGTGCCGACAGAGGTCTCGGCCGGTCTCGACCTCGAACTCGATCATCTGGTCGATGAGCTTGCTGCCGGCGTTGCCGACGCCGATGGTCGCGAGCTTCATCGGCCGGTCCTCCGCGGCTGCTCTGTGAGACAGTGCGAATGCGGCTGTCGTCCGACGCGGTCGGTACGGACGCGGATCTCGGTGTTCATGGGGTTGTTGGATGTCTCGTACTCGACGCGTATTAAGTTGTGTCAGACGCGAGAGCCCGCGTCGGCCGAGCGCGTCCGGACGCGCGTCCGTCTCGGAAACGGATCCGTTAACATCGCGACGACCCTCGATCGAGTAGATGGAAGAGACTGACCAGACCTCGGCGAGTACCGCCGACGCGCAGACCGACACGGACTCACGCGACCCCGCACCGCTCATCGGCCGACTGCTCTTCGCCGGCGGGCTGTTCGCGCTTGCGATTCGGAACCTCACGGACCTCGACGGTCGGATCGCCTACGCGGACGCGAAGGGCGTCCCCAAAGCCGACGCGCTGGTCCCCGCCGCGAGCGGCCTCCTGCTCGGCGGGAGCCTCGGCATCGGCGCGTGGAGACTCCCGAAGCTCTCCGCGGGCAGCGTCGCCGCCTTCTTCGCCGGCGTCACGCCGATCATGCACGACTTCTGGGCGGCCGACGAGGACTCGCGCGACGAAGAGCTCACGTCGTTCCTCCAGAACCTGACGCTTTTCGGTGCCGCGCTCGCGTTTCTCACCCGCGCCAGCGGCGACGAGTGAACGCCCGAGCGTGTTTTTCCGCCGACGCGGCTACCCCGGAGAGACGGTGGCCGCCGTAGATATTCTCTGAAGAGCACTCAGATAAGAACGTTCTTGACCGTCCGCGGTGGACGGAGCGGCATGCCCAAAATCAGCGTGGAGATACCCGCCGAACTGCTCGCCGACCTCGACGACCACGTCGGCGACGACGGGAAGTTCGTGAACCGCAGCGACGCCGTCCGCGCGTCGATCCGCAAGACGCTCGACGTGCTCGACGAGATAGACGCCCGCCACGACCGGTTGGAGGACGGGGGCGAAGCGAGCGACGGGACGACTGACCGCGAGGGAACCGATGAGTAGCCGAGCGGACGGCCTCGCCGGCACCGACGGCCCCTTCGCGGTCGACCCGCTGGACCGGTCCGCGGTGGCCGCGATCGCGCTCGTCACGCTGTTCACCGTCGCGCTCGCGACGGCACAGCTCACCGCCGCGAAGGTGATCGCGTTGCCGCTTCCCGTCGCGCTCCCCGTCGTCGGGCCGGAGATCACGCTTCCGGGTGCCGCGCTCGCGTACGCGCTCACCTTCCTCGCGTCCGACTGCTACGCCGAGCTGTACGGTCGCCGCGCGACGCAGGTGGTCGTCAACGTCGCCTTTCTCGCGAACTTCCTCGTGCTCGCGCTCGTGTGGTCGACGCTCGCCGCACCCGGCGTGAACCCCGAGATATCGGCCGCGTTCGAGACCGCGCTCGGCCCCGCGAGTAACGTCGTCGCCGGGAGCCTGCTGGCGTACGTCGTGAGCCAGAACTGGGACGTGTTCGTCTTCCACGCGATCCGCGAGCGCACCGGCAGCGGCCTGCTGTGGCTTCGCAACATCGCGTCGACCGCCACCAGTCAGGCGCTCGACACCGCCATCTTCGTCGGCGTCGCGTTCTACGCGGCCCCGACGCTGCTCGGCGTCGGCTCGCCGCTCCCGCCCGCCGTCCTGCTCGCGCTCGGGCTCGGCCAGTACCTCCTCAAGCTCGCGATCGCCCTCCTCGACACGCCGATCGTCTACCTCGTCGTCGGGCTCGTCAGCGAGTGAGCGGCGCGCGAAGCGTCGATCGGACGGCTGCCGCCGGCGCAAGAGACTTATCGGCCGCACCCGTGTGAAGTATACACATGGATCTCCGCGTGCAGGGAGACGTCCCTCCCGATCCGTTCCTCGGTGCCGCAGACCTGTTCGAGACCGAGTGCTCGCTCGCCGATCCCGTCCACGTGAAGGTGCGCGAGGACCCCGACGAGCGGACGTGGGCCGGTCACTACGACGGCTACCACGTGTTGAACGTCTCGAAGCGCGCCGCCACGAGCGCGATGGCCCGCGAGCTGGCGGTCCACGAACTATCGCACATGGCCCGCTACGAGGAGGGCCACGCCTCGCACGTCCAGTCGACGGAGGAGGCGCTGTACCTTGGTCTCTCCGGCGAGCGCGTCGAGCGACGGAAGCTCGCGCACTGCTATCAGATCGCAAATCACATGAAAGACATCTACGCCGACGACATCACGCTCTCGGTCGCGCCCGCCGACAAGCTACTCGGCTTCCTCGAATCGACCCTCGCGGCCGCCGTCGCCGACAGGCCGACCGTGTCGCGAGACGGCTCGCCGCCGGTCACGGGTGGTGCGGACCCGGAGATCACCGCCGTCAACGCCGCCTTCGCGCTCGCGCTGGTCGAACGCCACGACATCGCCGGCCCCGGTCACCGGATCTACGACCTCGCGCGGGCCGCCGGCAGCGACACCGACGCGGTCGACGTCGACGCGTTCAAAGGGCGGTTCCTCGCGCTCGGTCCCGACCCCTCCGAGAGCGACTACCGGAAGGCCCTCGTCGACGCCGCTCGCGCATACGCCATCTGAGAGGTAGAACTCGCCGTCGAGAGGTAGAGCGTACCGTTGAGAGGTAGCGGATCACCGCGTCGACGGCGGTCGCTCAGGCCGTGTCGTCCGTGGCGGCCTCGGTCCCGCCCGGCTCGCCCGCTGCGGCCGCGTCGACGTCGTCGACGTCGAGCACCGTTACCCGAGCGGACATGATCCGGGTGTTGTCGACGCGCTCGATCCGGATGCGAACGCCGTCGAACTCGATCTCCTCCCCCTCCTCGACGAGGCGGCCGGCGCGGTTGAACACGAACCCGGCGAGCGTCTCGAACTCCTCGCCCTCCGGGAGGTCGATGTCGAGTAAGTCGTTCACCTCGTCGATGTTCACCTCGCCCTGCACGACCGCGACGTTCTCCTCGATGAACTCGACGGGCGCGGACTCGTCGCCCTCCAAGATCTCGCCGACGATCTCTTCGACCATGTCTTCGAGGGTGATGATCCCCTCCGTCGTGCCGAACTCGTCGATGACGGTGACCATCTGGAGGCGGTTGTCCTGCATCTCCGCGAGCAGCTCGTCGGCGTTCTTCGACTCGGGGACGTGCAGCGTCGGCTTGACGACCCGGGCCAGGGACGGCTCGCCCTCCGAGTAGCGCAGCTCACGGACCAGGTCCCGGACGGTCACGACGCCGATGATGTTGTCGAGGTTCCCCTCGTAGACGGGGACGCGCTCGTGGTCCGCCTGGATGCACGTCTCTATCGCCTCCTCGACGTTCGACTCCTTCGCGACCGCCGTGACGTCGAGCCGCGGCGTCATCACCTCCTTGGCGATGGTGTTGTTGAACCGGAAGATGCGGTCGAGCATCTCGCGTTCCTCCTCCTCGATGACGCCCTCCCGCTCGCCCGTCTCGATGATGTCCTGGATCTCGTCGCGGGTGACGTACGTCGATTCGATGGCCGCGGAGCCGCCGATGACGCTGTTGACCCCCTTGACGATGTAATCGAACGTCACCACCAGCGGGTAGAGCGCGTACTCCGAGAGCTTCAGCGGGCGGGCGATCCGCAGCGCCCACGACTCCGTGTTCTCGACGGCGTACGACTTCGGCGCGCTCTCGCCGAAGATCAGCACGAGCGTCGTGATCCCGAACGTGGACGCGAGGACCGACTGTCCGCGAGAGAGGTAGATCCCGAACAGCGCGGTCGCGATGGAGGTCATCGCGACGTTGACGATGTTGTTGCCGACGAGGATCGTCACCAGCAGTCGGTGGGGGTTCGCCTTCATCTCGCGGATCGTCTCCGCGCCCGCGACGCCCTCGTCGACGAGGCTGTCGACGCGGTGTTGCGGGAGCGAGAACATCGCGATCTCAGAGGAGGAGAAGAACGCCGACAGGGCGACTAACAAGAGGATCGCCAGGATTCCGAGGACGGCGATCATATCCAGTCCCGGCAGCGGAAGCTGGAGGGGGTCGACAGCCAGCGCGAGCGACGACGGGCCCATGTTCATTCGTCTTCCGGCGGCACGGGGTTAAAGGATTACCTTCGGGCGGTGTCGTCGGGTGCGAACCGGGCACCGCGGCCGCACACAGCGTGCCGCCGCCGATACGGTTACCCGTTCCGCGTCCGAAACGACGCGCATGACTGAACCACAGATCACCCTGTACCGACTACAGGCGTGTCCGTACTGCGAGCGCGTCGTCCGGACGCTGAACGAGCTCGACGTCTCGTACCGGTCCCGGTACGTCGAGCCGATGCACTCGGAGCGCAACGTCGTCAAGCGCGTCTCCGGTGCCCGGAGCGTCCCGGCGATCGTCGACCCGGAGACGGGCGTGACGATGTCCGAGAGCGCGAACATCGTCGAGTACCTCGAAGGTACCTACGGCGAGGGGGGTGCCTGAGATGCCCGACTTCGACGTCGTTTCCCTGCCCGAGACCGACCACGTCGCCGAGGGCGACACCGCTCCCGACTTCACCCGCCCGCTCGTCGACACGGAGTACTGGGAAGACCGATCGCTCGACTCCGTCGTCGACGGACCCACGCTCCTCGTTTTCCACCCGATGGACGGCGCGTTCCAGGCGACGTACCTCTACAACACGGTCGACGAGCACGGATGGGCCGAGGACCTCGACGTGGTCGGACTGTCCGTCTCCACGCCGTACGCCCACAAGCGCCTGCTCGGAGAGCGCGCCGAGGGCGTCCGGATCTTCTCCGACCCCGGCGCGGGCGTGATCGAGGAGTACGGCCTCGCCCACGACATCGACGGCATGACCGGGATCACGGAGACCCGCCCGGCCGTCTTCCTCCTCGACGCCGACCGGACCGTCGAGTACGCGTGGGTCGCGAGCGAACACCCCGAGTTCCCCGACGCCGAGGCCGTCGACGACGCGGTCGAGGACCTGCTCGACTGAATCGGTCGACGCAGGTGATCTCCCGCGGCCTCTCGTTCGGTCGGCTACTCCGCGAGCGACAGCGCGGCGAGAAGCGACTCCAGTTGCACCTGCTCGTTCGCGCCCTCCGCGATCCGGTAGTCGGCCTCGCCGATCCGCTCCATCAGGCGGACGGCCTCCCGCTCCGTGAGGTCGAACTCCCAGACCGAGCGGTGGAGCTGGTCTATCACGTCCCCGCCGGCCATCCCCGTCTCGGTCAAGAGCGTGTCGAGCGTCGCTCGCGCCTTGGTGAAGTCGCCGTCCAAGGCGTCCGTCACCATCGACTCGATCTCCTCGGGCCGGGCCGTGGCGGTGATCGCGTACACCGCCTCCTCGTCGACGACCTCGCCGGTCGTCGCCGCGGCCTGCAGCGAGTTGATCGCGCGGCGCATGTCGCCGTCTGCGGCGTAGACGAGGGCGTCGACGCCCGCGTCGGTCACCTCGATCCCCTCCGCGGCGGCGATCTCGCGCACCTGCGCGGCCACCGCCTCGTCCGACAGCGGCGAGAACCGGAAGACGGCACACCGAGACTGGATCGGGTCGATGATCTTCGACGAGTAGTTACACGAGAGGATGAATCGGGTGTTATCGGAGAACTGCTCCATCGTCCGGCGGAGCGCTGATTGTGCGTCATCGGTGAGGCTGTCCGCCTCGTCGAGAAACACGATCCGGAAGTCGCCGCCGAACGACGAGCGCGCGAACCCCTTGATCCGGTCGCGCACCACGTCGATCCCGCGCTGGTCGGAGGCGTTGAGCTCTAGGAAGTTCCCGCGCCAGTTGTCCTCGCCGTAGATTTCGCGGGCGATGGCGGTTGCAGCAGTTGTTTTACCAACTCCTGCTTGCCCTGAAAATAAGAGGTGGGGCACGTCGTCCTGTGCGATGTAGCTCTGGAGCCGCTCGACTATCTCCTCTTGGCCGTGGATGTCGTCGAGCGACTGCGGCCGGTATTTCTCGATCCAGATCTCCCGGCCCGTCGCGGTCGCAGCCGGCTGCTCGTCGGCCTCGCTCATTGCCCGATCGGACGACCGGCGGGGTGATAAACGAACCGAGAGGCGCTCACTCGAACTCGTCGACGAGCGCGGGCACCACGTCGAAGAGGTCGCCGACGATCCCGTAGTCGGCGATGTCGAAGATCGGCGCGTTCGGGTCGGTGTTGATCGCGATTATCGTGTCTGCGCCCTTCATGCCGGCGACGTGCTGGACCGCGCCGGAGATGCCGACCGCGAGATACACGTCGGGGGTGACGACCTTGCCCGACTGGCCGACCTGCCGGTTCTTCGGCAGCCAGCCGTTGTCGACGATCGGCCGCGACGCGGACAGGGTCGCCCCGAGCGCGTCGGCCAGTTCCTCGACCAGCTCCAGGTTCTCCTCCTCGCCGATCCCGCGGCCGACAGAGACGAGCACGTCGGCGTCCGCGATGTCGACGTCGCCGCCGCCGACCTCCTCGAAGCCGGTGACGCGAGCGCCCGACTCGGGGAGGTCGACCTCGCTCGTCTCGACGGCCGCGTCGCCGACGCCCTCCGCCGGGGCCCACTCGCCGCCCCGGACCGTGACGACGAAGCGATCGCCTGCCACGTCGACGGTCGTCTCGACCTTCGAGCCGTACATCTCGCGGGTGACGGTCAGCCCGTCGTCGTACGCGACGCCGATCGCGTCGGTGACGATCGGGACGCCGAGGTCCTCCGCGAGCGCGGGCGCGTAGTCGAGCCCGTTGACGGAGTTCGGGGTCACGATCGATCCGGCGTCGATCCGCTCTGCGAGCTGCCGAACGGCCGCCTGGTAGACGGTGTGGTCGAACTCCTCGCCGTTCGGGACCGCGTGGATCGCGTCGACTCCCTCGCGGTTCAGGTCTTCGGCGAAGGCGTCGACGTCGCCGGCGACGACCGCGACGTGGCAGTCGCCCCCGCGTGCGTCGGCTAGCTCCCGACCCGCGGTGATCGCCTCGTAGGAGACGTCTCGAAGCTCTCCGCGGCGGTGTTCGGCGACGACGAGCGCGTCGTCCGTCACGCCACCACCCCCGTCTCCCGCAGGACCTCGGCGAGGCGGCCCGCGGCCGCTGTCGCGTCGCCCTCGATCAGCTCGGCGTCGGACTCGCTCTCCGGCTCGGTCATCGACGTGATCGTCACGTCGCTCTCGACGTCGGCGGCGGCGAGTCCCAGATCGGCCAGCTCTCGCGCGGCTATCTCCTTCTGTTGAGCCTGTCGTATCCCGCGGAGGCTCGCGTACCGCGGCTCGTTGAGCCCGGTCTGAACGGTCAACACGGCCGGGAGGTCGACGTCCGTCAGCTCCTCGACGCCTCCCTCCAGTTCGCGGTGGACGTGCGCGACGCCCGCGTCGGGATCGATCTCCAGATCGTTGACGACCGCGGCGTGCTCGAAGCCGATCCGCTCCGCGAGCGCGACGCCCGTCGCGCCGAACCCGGTGTCGGCCGCCTGGACGCCGCCGAGGATCAGGCCCGGATCCTCGTCTTCGACGACCGCCTCGAGCGCAGTCGCCTTCGCCCTGACGTCCGTGAACCCCGTCTCGAACGCGTCGTCCCAGACGCGGACGGCGCGATCTGCGCCCTTCGCCAAGGCGGTCCGGATCGTCTCCTCGGCCCGCTCCGGACCGATCGTGACGGCGACGACCTCCTCGGCGATCCCGGCTTCGGCCAGCTGTGCCGCCGCCTCGACCGCGTAGTCGTCCCACTCGTTGAGGCCGTATTCGAGATCCGCCGGCGCGATATCCGTCCCCTCGATCGCGAAGTCATCGCTCACCTCAGCGACCTCCTTGACGGTCACCAGAACCTTCATGATCGATACTCCGGCGTTCGGTGTGTAATGGCTTTCGGAACTACCGATCGCCGCGCTCGTCGGGGTCGACTCCGGCGTCGGGGTCGCTCCCGCCGCCGTCGGCGGCGCCGCTTCGCGCACCCGTGTCCGTTCCGCTGTCGGGAAGGGAGATCAGGTTCTCACGACCCAGCCGGAGCTTCTCGACGCGGTCCTCGTCGGTCATCGCCGACAGGAGCTGTGACACCTTCGCGTCTGACCAGCCCGTCTCCGAGACGATGTCGGCCTGTCGCATCCGCCCGCCGTTGTCGGCGAGGAGGTGTTCGACGCGCTCTTCGTCGGAGAGCAGCGACCGGTCGGTCTCGTCGACCTGTTCGCTTCCCTCTACCGAGTCGGACGGGCCCGTCGGTCCGCTCTCGTCCTGACCAGGATCGGTCGGCGTGTCGTCGCTCGCGCCGGCTGCCGGCGGCTCGGTCCCGCTCTCGTCAGCCGCACCGGTTTCGGCCGTGCCACCGGACTCCGCCGCGGTACCGCTTCGCGTCGCCTCGGTACCGTCGGCCGCGAGGCCGCCAGCATCCGACTCGGCAGTACCGGCGTCGCTCGTACCGGAGTCGCCGGCGCTCGCGTCGCCCCCGGTGGCCGTCGACGCGACCGCGTCGACGGATCCCGCGGCGGCGTCGCCTTCGCGTCGGCGATAGCCGACGATGCTGCCGGCGATGATCAGCGCCCCGACCACGATCGCGGCGGCGAGCATCGACCACGGCGGTCCGGGCGTCCCGGTCGACGCGTACACGACCGCGACGCCCTCGCCTTCGTCGAACGTCCGCGGCCCCTCGATCACCACGGCGTTGTCCCGCAGCGACGCCGTCGTGCTCGTGACCGTGTAGCCGTCCGGCGTCGTCACTTCGAGCGTCTGCCCCGGTTCGAGCGACCGCAGCCACGTTCCGTCGGGCGTCGTCAAGGCGTCGCCCAACACGAGCTCCTCGCGGTCCTGCGCCAGGAACGCCGTCCAGACGAACGACAGGCGAAGCTCGCCGACGGCGACCGCGTCCTCGCCCGCGACCTCGAACGACGACGTGTCCTCGTGGACGACGGCTTCGCGTTCGGCCTCTTCGATCCGCATCGTGCGGTTGAGGTTCCGGCTGGCCTCGCGGGCGAACCCCGCGAACAGGCTCGCGCTCGGACCGATGTCGCCGTTCGCGAACCGGTCTCCGACCGTTTCGAACGCCGCCCGATCGGCCTCGTCGGTGAGCGCGTACCTGACGGACACGGTCCAGCGGGCGTCGCCGTCGGAGGCGGGCTCGATCCGGATCCGCGTCGCCGTGGTCGGATCGACGCCGTCGTCGGTCTGTTCGACCACCGGACCACCGGTCACGGCCGCCGCCCGGTCGGCCGGCGACGCGGAGGGGGAGGCGGCCGCGGCTCCCGCGGCGGACGCGAAGACGCCCGCGAGGAGGAGCACGCCGACGGCCGCGGCGAGGAGAACGCGAGACGGAGGGTTCCGCATACACCTCAAAACCACTCAGGCACCGGGCAAAACGCTTTCCATGGGCGGGATGGAACGGCGGCACGGGACGGCGAACGCGCCCGGCGCAGTGGGGTGGATTTTTTATATCGCGCGGCGAACCGTCGCCTAATGAGGGCCCTCCCCGTCGCCGTCGCAGTCCTCCTGTTGCTTGCGCCGGTCGCGGCCACCAGCCTGTCGACCGATCCGGGCCCGACAGCGCCCGCCGCAACGACAGCGCCGACCGACGCGCGCTCGCCCGCCTCGTCGCCGTCGACCGCGCCGGTCGAGGCGGTCTCGTCGCCGTCCACGTCCGCGAGACTCGGTGCATCCGCTCCCCGGCAGGCGTCGGGCGAGAACCGCACCTTCCGGACGCTGTCGGTGGCAGACGGCGGTCCGGTGCGAGTCGAGAGCGCCACCCGCGGCGCGAACCTCGGCCCCTCACTCGACGTCGCGGTCGACGAGACGGACGCGGCGATGGAGACCGCGGCCATCGTCGAGCGGGTCGACGCCGCCGAGACGAGCGGGGACCGCCGACAGCGGATCCTCGACGCGCTCGACAGGGTCGAGCGCGACGAGGCGCGACTCTACGAGCGGCAACGGACCGCCATCCGTGAACACGCCTCTGGCGACCTCTCGAACCGGGCGCTGCTCGATGAGCTCGTCCGGATCGCGGCCGCCGCCCGCGAGTACGACGAGCGTCTCGACACGCTGGACACGCTCGCGGACGAGACGAGCGGCTTCAGCGCACCCCCGCGGCTCGCCGAGCTACGCGTTCGGCTTCAGGTGTACGAGGGACCGGTCCGCGCCCACGCGCTCGCCGCCGCCAGCGCCGCCGTCACCACCGCCGACGTGCACGTTCAGTCGAGCGACGACGCGCTCGTGCTGGCGACGATCGCCGACGGCCAGTACGTCCGGGAGGTGATCCGGCTGGACCGGTGGGACCGCGACGGCGACTCGATCAGCAACGACGCGGCGATCGACGCGGTCTCCGACGCGTATCCGGAGACGGTGGCGCTCCGCCAGCCCGACGCCTTCGGGGCGGGATCGGTTCAGCGGATCACCGTGCCACACGAGTTCGGACTCCTCCGGACGTACGTCAGCGGCGGAACGACGCGGGTGTTCGTCGAGCATCAACGGATCGACCTCGACGCGTTCGCCGACACCGAGCCGGTCACGGAGGCGGGTGACGGCTTCGACGTGACGGTCGACCGGAGCTACGTCGGCGGTCCGGTGACCGTCACCGTCCGCGACGAGGAGAGCGGCGATCCCGTCTCCGGCGTCACCGTCACGAAACGCGTCGGCGACGCCGACAGCCGAGCGATCGGAGACACGAACGGCGACGGCGTCGTCCGAACCCTCTCGCCTGCGGACACCTATCGCATCACGGTCGTCGACGAACCCCGAGTCGTCGTCGTGGAGGGGCTCGATCCGATCGCGACGCCCGCGCCCGTCGAGGACGGGTAGGCCGCGCCGATCACGCTCGGGGGCTCACAGGCCCGCGAACCCGCGGCGTCAGCCGACCGCCGGCCGACACGGCCCCTCAGAGGTCGACGCCGTCCGGGTCGTTCCACTCGTCTTCGTCGCCGTCGTCGGGAGCCCCGCCGTCGGCCTCGGTTCCGGCCGGTCCGAGGGACTTCTCGCCGCGGCGGGACTCGTGGACCGCGAAGCCGGCCTCGCGGCTCTCGCCGCCGCCGGCGTAGGGATCGTCCGCGGGGTCGTAGTCCAGTTCGCCCCGCTCGAAGACGTACGCGAGAAAGCCGAAAAGCGGGACGAAGAAGGCGAGCGCGGTCCACTTCCGGCGGTCCATCCCGTGACGGGGGGCGTCGACGTAGACGTACGCCGCGAATCCGACGAGCCACACGAGCGGGACGCCGACGAGGATGGCGGCGACGAGCGGGTCCATACCGCCGCTTCGCGCACACAGACATAAGCGCACGGGAGGTTCCGACGACGAGAGACCGCGCCGGCGGCGCGAGACGGGACGACGACGCGAGACGGGACGACGACGCGGGACACCCGGTCGGCCGAAGACACTAGCCGACGGAGCCCGTGTCGGTCGTATGCAGCTGTTCTGGCACCGGCGCGACCTGCGGACGCGCGACAACGCCGGGCTCGCGGCGGCCGCGCGGGCGGGGACGGTCCTCCCGGTGTTCGTCGTCGACGACGACCTGCTCGCGACGCTCGGGACGCGACAGCGCGCCTTCTACCTCGGGTGCGTCTCTCGACTCCGGGCGCGCTACCGCGACCTCGGAAGCGACCTCGTCGTCGGAGTCGGCGACCCCGAGACGGTCCTCGCCGACCTCGCCGCCGAGCGCGGCGTCGAGCGGGTGGTCTACAACGAGCACTACCGACCCGCGCGGAGGGAGCGCGCCCGGGCGGTCAGGGAGGCGCTCGCGTCGGGGGACGTGGAGACGGCGTCGCGGACCGACATCGTGTTGGTCGACCCCGGCCGGCTGACGGACGCGTACCCGAACCACGGCGCGTTCCGCGACGACTGGGACGCGGTCCCGAAGGCGGAGCCGTATCCCGAACCCGATCCCGACGCGCTGGTCGGTTCGGCCGACGCTCCGGCCGCGAACGCGGCCTCCGCCGAGCTTCCGACCGCGAGCGCGGACATCGACCTGCCGGAGCCGGGGTACGAGGCCGCTCGCGGGCGGCTCGATCGCTTCCTCGACGGGGGGATCCGGTCGTACGCAGACACCCGGGACGACCTCGCGCGGGCGGTCGAGGCCCCGGGGGTCGCCGTCTCGCGACTGTCGCCGTATCTCGCCGCGGGCGCGATCGGGATCCGCGAGGTGTGGGAGGCCGCGGGCGGCTGTCTCGGCGGCGCGAGCGACGACGGGCGGCGGAACGTGGAGAAGTACCGCGACGAGCTGACGTGGCGCGAGCAGCAGTACCACCTGCTCTACTACGCTCCCGATCTGGCCGAGGAGAACTACAGGACGCTCCCGAACCCGATCGCGTGGCGCGAGGACGACGCGGCGTTCGAGGCGTGGACCCGGGGCGAGACGGGGTACCCGCTCGTCGACGCCGGGATGCGACAGCTCGAAGCGGAGGGGTACGTCCACAACCGACCGCGGCAGGTGGTCGCGAGCTTCCTCACGAAACACCTCCTCATCGACTGGCGGCGGGGAGCGCGTCACTTCACGGCGCGGCTGGTCGACCACGACCACGCGACGAACCACGGGATGTGGCAGTGGATCGCCTCCACCGGCACCGACTCCGTCGACGTGCGGATCTTCGACCCCGTGAGCCAGACCGCCAAGTACGACCCGGACGCCCGGTTCGTGAAGGCGTACGTGCCGGAGCTCCGAGACGTTCCCGCCGACGAGATCGTCGACTGGCCGACGCTCCCGGCGGACGAACGCGAGGAACTCGCGCCGGAGTACCCGGAACCGATCGTCGACCGCGACGCGGCGTACGAGCGCGCAAAGCGCGTGTTCGAGGAGGCGCTCGGAAAGCGATAGAAACAGCGGTGTGCGAGCAGACCACCGTGGCGCGCGCCTGTGAGCGCCCGAAGGGTGCGAACAGCACGCGCGAGGGACGCGGCGACCGAAGCGAAGCGGAGGGAGTCGCGAGGCTGGGGAGGCGTGAGGCGCGGTCGCGGGGCGGTCGCGGGGTGGTCGGAGCGGAGTGGTATGGGGCGCGGCGGTCGGAGCGGGACGGTCGCGGGTCGGGACGCGAACGGACCGCGGTGAGGGCGAATCCGACGATTTAAAACGCTCACCGCAGCAACGAGCCGGTAATGAGTCTCGTCGTTACCGACACCCTCGAAGACGAGCGCGTCGAGTTCACGGCCGATGGCGACGTCACGCTGTACGTCTGCGGCCTGACGGTGTCGGACGACCCCCACCTCGGACACGCCCGCCTCTGGTTCCACGCCGACGTGCTCCACCGCTGGCTGGAACACGAGGGGTACGACGTGCGCCACGTCGAGAACGTCACCGACGTCAACGAGAAGATCACGGCCCGAGTGGGCGAGCGCGACGAGTGGACCGCAGAGCGCGACGTCGCAGAGACGTTCTCCGCGTCGACCTTTTCCGCGATGCGCGGGCTGAACCTGCTGCGCGCGGAGGTGTACCCCCGCGTCACGGAGCACGTCCCCGAGA
This sequence comes from Halorubrum salinum, assembly GCF_024494575.1. Taxonomy (GTDB): domain Archaea; phylum Halobacteriota; class Halobacteria; order Halobacteriales; family Haloferacaceae; genus Halorubrum; species Halorubrum salinum. The sequence continues at coordinate 385,823 of NZ_JANHDO010000002.1, read as the reverse complement.
TCGTCGACCTCGTCGCGACCCTTGTGGAGAAGGGGTACGCCTACGAGTCGAACGGTTCCGTCTACTTCGACGTGACCCGCTTCGACGACTACGGGGCGCTCTCGAACCAGAACGTCGAGGAACTGGAGGCGCAGGGCGAGCCGGACGAGCGGTCGGAGAAGCGGCATCCGGCGGACTTCGCGCTGTGGAAGGCCGGCGGCGTGAGCGAGACCGCCGCGCGCGACCACGCGAAACACGACCACGGCGATTCGGTCCCGTCGGGCGAGACGTGGGACTCGCCGTGGAGCGAGGGCCGACCGGGCTGGCACGTCGAGTGCTCCGCGATGTCGACGACGCACCTCGGCGACACGCTCGACGTCCACATGGGCGGACGTGATCTGGTCTTCCCGCACCACGAAAACGAGATCGCGCAGTCGGAGGCGGCGACGGGCGAGACGTTCGCGCGCCACTGGCTCCACGTCGGCCTCTTGGAGATGGACGGTGAGAAGATGTCCTCGTCGATCGGCAACTTCTGGACGGTGCCGGACGCCCTAGAGGAACTGGGCGTCAACGTGGTCCGGACGTTCTACGCCGGGGCCGCCTACCGCTCCGAGCAGGCGCTCACCGAGGAGGCGATCGCCGAGGCCGAGGAGCGGTGGGACCGCCTCTCGCGGACGTACGATCGCGCGGTGGAGGCGCTCGACTCCGTCGACGCTCGTGCGAAGGCCGAAGACGACGACCTGCGCGCGGGCGTCGCGACCGCCCGCGAGGAGTTCGCCGCGGCGATGAACGACGACTTGAACCTGCGGGAGGCGACCGCGGCGCTCTTGGAGCTCACCGACGCCGTGAACCGCCACGTCGACGGGGTAAGCGAGGGCGGCGACGCGTACGACTACCGCGGGCTCCGCGAGGCCGTCGAGGCGTTTGACGACCTCGCCGTCGGCGTGCTCGGACTCCAGTTCAAGGCCGAAAGCGACGGCGAGGTCGGTCTGGCCGACGAGCTGGTCGAACTCGTCGTGGATATCCGAGAGGCGGAGCGAGAGGCGGGGAACTACGAGCGCGCCGACGAGCTTCGCGACGCGCTCGGCGAGGTCGGCGTCGAGATAGAGGACGGGCCCGAGGGGACGACGTATCGGTTCGCCTGAGTCCGGGGGACCCCTCCCGAACAGCGCGTGACGGGGCACACGTCTCAACGTACACACCTATTAGCGTGGGGTCGCTTCCCTCGGTATGCCGATCAGCGAGTCAGATCTCCCGGGCGTCGGAAAGAAGTTCGAGATCGACCTGGACGACGGAGAGATGGTCGTCGTCATCCACAACACGGGCAAACGGGAGGTGTTCCGCCGGAGCGACCCGAACGCCGACTCGGAGAAGGTGTTCGAGTTCTCCGACGACCTCGCGCGGACGATCGGCTCGATCATCGAGGGAGCGCACTTCCAGCCGATCGAGCCGGACACACAGGAGACGACGCTCCCCGGCGGGATCCTCTTGGAGTGGTACGAACTACCGCCGGGATCGCCGCTCGTCGGTGAAACGCTGGAGAGCGCCGACATCGGCAACCGAACCGGCATCTCGATCGTCGCAATCCAGCGCGGCGAGGGCGTCGTCGACAGCCCGGAGGCAGACACGGTGTTACAGGAGAGCGACACGGTGATCGCGGTCGGCACTCGCGAGGACTGCGCCGCGTTCGAAGACCTCCTGACGGAATGATCTGTGGAGACAGCGGCGGACCGCGCCTGACGGCCGCACTCGTCGGGGGTGCTCGCTAGTGGCGCTCCTCGACGTCGGCGTCATGTTCGCCGCGATCGCACTCGCCGGTGCGCTCGCGAGCCGGCTCGGCCAGTCCGTGATCCCTTTTTATATCCTCGTCGGGATGGGGCTCGGCGAGTACGTGCTCGGCCGGGTTCCGCTGCCGGTGGTCGGAACCGTCTCCGTTCCCGAGACGGAGTTCATCGCGCTCGGCGCGGAACTCGGGATCGTCTTCCTCCTCTTTTTCCTCGGATTGGAATTCAACCTCGACCGGCTGCTCGCGCGGCGCTCGCAGATCGGGACGGCGGGCACGATAGACCTCGCGAACTTCGGCGTCGGGCTCGTCTTCGGCTGGCTCGTCTTCGACGCGTTCCTTCCGGCGTTCCTGATAGCGGGAATCGTCTACATCTCCTCGTCGGCGGTGATCACGAAGTCACTCATCGACCTCGGCTGGATCGCCAACGACGAGGCGGAGCCGCTTTTGGGCACGCTGGTGTACGAGGACCTGTTCATCGCCGTCTACCTCTCCGTCGCGTCCGCGCTGGTGCTCGGCGGCGGCGACGTCGCCGCGGCCGCGGTCGACGTGGGGATCGCGCTCGGGTTCATCGCCGGACTGCTCGCCCTCGTGCAGTTCGGGACGCCGGTGTTCGACCGGCTGGTCGCGACCGACAACACGGAGTTCGTCGCGCTGCGGTCGATCGCGGCGGTCGTGTTCGTCGCGGGTGCGGCGCTCGCGCTCGGCGTCAGCGAGGCTGTCGCGGCCTTCTTCGTCGGGATGGCGTTCTCCGCGACTGACTACGCCCACGAGGTCGAGACCCTCTTAGAGCCCGTCCGGGACACCTTCGCGGCGGTGTTTTTCTTCTGGATCGGGCTCGTCACCGACCCGCTGCTGTTCGGCGGGGTCGCGGCGCTCATCGCGCTCGCGGTGGTCGTGACCACGCCGACGAAGCTCGTCACGGGGTTCCTCGCCGGGCGCGCGTTCGACCTCGGCACGCGGCGCTCGACGCGGGTCGGACTCGGGATGACGACGCGGGGAGAGTTCTCGCTCATCATCGCGACGGTCGCCGTCACCGGGGCCGAAAGCGGCGCGTTCGACCCCGCGCTGGCGGCGACGATCAACGCCTTCGCGGTCGGATACGTGCTCGTGATGGCCGTCCTCGGGACGACGCTCATGCAGTACTCCGAGCCGTTCGAGTCGATCGCGGTCTCGTGGCTGGGCGGAGACGATCCGACCTAGCTCCGCCGGGTCTGCGGCGGCCCTGCAGTCCGGCGGTCCGGGGGCCTGCCGTCTCCAGTTCGGGGCCTACCGTCTCGCGGTCCGGGAGAGCCTGACGTCGTCGAGGGGTTCGTCCTTACGAGAGGATCTCGACGTCGTAGCCGTCGGCTTCGAGGGCGTCTACGATGTCGGCGGCGTGTTCGGCGTCGTCGGTCTCTAATTCGAGTTCGAGCTCGGCGGCGTTGACGGCCACGTCGCGGGAGGTGCGGTCGTGGTGGACCGCGTACACGTTCGCGCCGGTGCGCGCGACGATACTGGAGACGCGTTCGAGCTCGCCCGGCCGGTCTTTCAGGTCGATAGTGATCTTGAGGTACCGACCCATCTGGACGAGCCCCCGCCGGATCACGGTGCCGAGCCGGTTGAGGTCGATGTTGCCGCCACAGAGCGCGGCGACGATCGTCTCGTCGTCCGCGTACTCGACCGCCTCCGAGAGGACGGCCGCGAGCGCGACCGCGCCCGCCCCCTCGACGAGCGTCTTCGAGCGTTCCAAAAGGAGGGTGAGCGCCAAGGCGATCTCGCGGTCGTCGACGGTGACGACCTCGTCGACGTACTCCGCCATGACTTCGAGGGTCCGTTCGCCGACGGCTCGCGTCGCGATCCCGTCTGCAATCGTGTCGACGCTGTCGATCTCGACGACCTCGCCCGCGGCGAGCGACTTCGCGGCCGAGGCGGCCCCCTCGGCTTGTACGCCGACCACGCGAACGTCGGGCCGCTGTTCTTTGATCGCGACGGCGACGCCCGAGATGAGCCCGCCGCCGCCGATCGGGACGACCACGGTGTCGAGGTCGGGGCAGTCGTCGACGATCTCCAGCCCGAGCGTCCCCTGTCCGGCCATCACGACCGGGTCGTCGAACGCGTGGACGTAGGTCCGCCCCTCCTCGTGCTCCAACTGGTGGGCGTACGCCTGCGCCTCGTCGTAGTCGACGCCCTCCAACCGGACGCTCGCGCCGTAGCCGCGGGTGGCTTTCACCTTCGAGACCGGCGCGAACTTCGGCATCACGACGGTGGCGTCGACGCCGGCACGGTCGGCCGCCAGCGCGACCCCTTGCGCGTGGTTGCCCGCGCTCGCGGTGACGACGCCGGCGTCGCGTTCTTCGGGCGTGAGCGTCGCGATCCGGTTCATCGCGCCGCGGATCTTGAACGCGCCCGTCCGCTGGAAGTTCTCCAGTTTGAGGTGGACGTCCGCCCCGCTCATCTCGGAGAAGGTCCGCGATCGCTCCAGCGGCGTGTGTCGGGCCACGCCGTCAACCCGCTCGCGTGCCTCGCGGACATCGGAGAGCGTCAGCATGGCTCGGTATCGCCCGGCCGGCCGCTAATCGGTTCCGGTCTGGGCGGCGTCGGCTCGACGCTCGTGTCGACGAGCCGGGGGCTCCGAGGCTGTGGAAGGGGGAATGCACGCGTGTGACGTGCAGGTGAAACAAGCGCGCCTGAATATAAAAAGGTGCGGCTAGCGAGGTGAAAGTGTAACCGACAGACTGCGGCGGCGTCATCCCTCTGTCAGACGGATTTTGCGGGTGTGAGACACACCAACTGCATCCGTCCCGCCGCGCGTGTCACACGGGGAGATGGCTTCGTATCCGCGGCGTGTCCTCGGATCCGCAACGGCTTTGCTCGTCGCCGCGGTTGGTGCGGCCATGCGGACACCCCGCGGCCACCACGCGATCGTCGCGCTCGGGGCCGCCGCGTTCCTCGCGTCCGTGGTCCACCACGGATCCGAACTCAGGTCGACGCCGAGTCTGACTGGCCCGCTCGTCGCGCTGGCCGTCGACGGCGGGATCGCCGTCGCCGTCGTCTACGCCGGACGACGGGTCGGAGCCGCGGAGTTCTCACCCTCCGAGGAGTGGCGGATCGCCCGCTTCACGCTCGCCGGAACCGTTCTCTCTGTCGCCGCTATCGGGGCGACGCTCGCGGTCCGCGGGTTCGAGGGTCGCCCGCTCGCGGAGCCGGCGTTCCCCCTCCTCGTCGCCGCCGGAGCGGGCAGCCTCGGCGGCGCGATAGCCGGCTACCACGCGGCCCGGCAGGCGGCCGAGACTCGCCGGGCGCGGAACGCGGTCCGCGCGCTCTCGATCGTGAACCACCTCCTGCGTCACGACCTCCGCAACGACCTCACGACCATCCGGGGCTACGCCGACCTCGCGGCCGAGGGGAACGGTCGATCCGACGCCGCCGACGTCATCGCGCAGGCCGCGGAGGCGGGCGTCGACCGGATCGAGGAGGCGAGCGCCGTCGCGGACGCGCTCCTCGGGGACGCCGAACTCCGCCGGATAGACCTGACGGACGCGGTCCGCCGCGTGACGGCAGGGGTCGCCGATCGCCCCGGAGTGACCGTCGAGACCGACATCGACGACGGAGCCGCGATAGCGGCCACCGACGGCGTCCGCTCGATCGTCGACAACCTGATCGAGAACGCGGTCGAACACGGCGGCACCGATCCGACCGTTCGCGTCACCGTCCGCGAGGGCGAGGAGACGGTCGTCCTGACGGTCGGCGACGACGGCCCCGGTCTCCCGCCGGAGCGCCACGGTCCGCTGACCGCGGGCGACGACGATGACGGCGGCCTGTGGCTGGTCGCGACGCTCGCGGCCGAGTACGGCGGCGACGTCACGGTCGGCGAGTCGGATCGCGGGGGCGCGCGGTTCGTCGTGACCTTTCCGCGGTTCGACCCGGCGCGGTCGGCGGCGACGACCGCCGACGCCGACACCTAAAAGCCGCGTCCGGCCGACGACACGGTCACATGGACGTCCCGCGGCTTCGAGACGCCTGGAGCCGCGTGTTCGGACTCGCGTGGCCGGTGATGGCCGAACAGACGTTTCGCACCGCGATGCGGACGACGGACGTCCTGGTCACCGCGCTGTTCTCGCCCGCCGCCGTGGTCGCGATCGGGCTCGCCGACCTGTACGCCCGGTTCCCGCTCCGGATCGGGCTCGGCCTCGGCGGGGGCGCCATCGCGCTGTCATCACAGGACACGGGCGCTGGCGTGACCGAATCCCGCGACGAGGCGGTGACGCAGGCGATCCTCCTCGGCGCGCTCGCCGGCGTCCCGTTCGTCCTCTTCGGCCTCCGCTTCGGCGAGCCGGCGATCGACGTCTTCGGGCGGCTCGTGGGGGAGGGCACCGCTCCCGAGGTCGTCGCGCTCGGATCGACGTACCTCGCGATAATCTTCGCGACCGCTCCGGCGCGCCACGTCGCGCTGATCGCCGCCCGGGCGCTGCAGGGGACCGGCGACACCCGCACGCCGATGTACGTGAACGTCGCGGGCAACTCGGCCAACATCGCCGGCTCGGTCCTGCTCGGCCTCGGCCTGTTCGGCCTCCCGAGGCTGGAGGTCGTCGGCGTCGGCCTCGCGACCGCGGGTGCCAACGTCCTGACGGCTGGCCTGCTCTGTGTCGCCGTCTGGGGGCCGTGGACGGACGCGAGCTTCGCTCGGCCGCGCGATCCGACCGTCGCGAGTCAGCTCCTCCGCGTGAGCGCGCCGCGGGTCGTCGAGGGGTTCGGGTCGGAGCTGGCCGAGTTCCCGTTCAACGCCCTGCTCTTGGGCTTCGGCGAGCCGGTCAACGCCGGGTTCCAGATCGGCAGGCGAGTGTACCAGCAGGTCACCGGGCCGCTCTCGCGCGGATACAACGTCGCCGCCTCCGTGCTGGTCGGGCAGGCGCTCGGCGCGGGCGACCCCGAGGCCGCGCGGTTCAACGGGTGGGCGGTCACCGGGCTCGGCGTGGTCACCGTGGGCGCGATCGGTCTCGGACTCGTCGCCGCCGCGCCTCGGCTCGTCCCCGCCTTCAGCGACGACCCGGAGACCGTCACGTACGCGGTCGCGTTCGCCCGAGTCTACGGCGTCGCCGGCGTCGCGCTCGTCTGTTTCTCCGCGCTCTCCGGGTCGCTTCAGGGCGCGAGCGAGACGCGGATTCCGCTCGTGGCGCGGCTCTCGGGGATGGTCGGCTTCTTCGTCGGGCTCTCGTGGCTGCTCGGCCGGACGGCGGGGGTCGGGCCGACGGGGGCCTACGTCGGGGTCCTGCTCGCGTACGCGTGGATGGCGCTCCTCGTCGCCGCGGGGTTCCGGTACACGGACTGGGCCGGCCGCGCGGGCGACCTGATGGCCGAGCGCGGGACCGCTGACCGCGCGGCGGGCGGCGGCTCCGCGACGGGAGACGATCGCGGGACAGACGACTCCGCGAGCGACGATCCCGCGACTGACGACGGTCTGCGGACGAACTGACCGCGCTTGGGTACGCGGACCGATTAAGTGTCGCCCGACCGATGGCCCCCGTATGGACCTGTCCTCCGCTGTCACGACGACGGCTGCGACCCTCCGACGGCGTCCCGGCGACTTGCTCCCGTTCTACTTCCTCGGGACGGCGGTCCCCGTCATCGCCCGCGTGGGTATGTTCGTCGCCCTCGCCGGAATGTACCTCCACTTCGAGCTGACCGGTCGCCTCGCCGACGCCCGCGCGGCGCTCGCGGACGCGGACCTCAGCCCGCCGGACCCACAGGACCCGGAGGCGATGCAGGCGTGGGCCGAGAGCGTCGAGCCGGCTCTCTCTCCGCTCGCGTCACCCACCGCGATACTCCTCCTCGTCGCCGGGGTGCTGACGACCGCGCTCATCGCCGTCCTCGCGTACGCCGCGATCTCCGCCGGCCAGCTGTCGGCGGTCGCTGGCCGCCTCCGCGGCGAGCGGGGACTCACCGCGGGCATCGCCGGTGTTCGCGGCCGGTGGCTCTCGTTTCTCGGAATCTACGTCGCCGAGCTTCTGATATGGACCGGCGCGGCGCTTTCGGGTGCGGCCGCGGTCGCGGGCGGGTTCGCAGTCAACCCCTTCCTCGGTGCCGCCGTCGCGCTCGGGGTGCTCCTCGTCGGGTTCGTGGGCCTGCTCGCGGTCCGGATCGTCTTCGCGTTCGCGCCCGCGGCGATAGTGGTCGACGACGCGACCGCGTTCGAGGCGATCGCGGCCTCTGTGGGGTTCGTCCGTTCGAACCCCGCGGACGCCGCCGCGTACCTCGTTATCGCGATCGGCGTCCTCATCGGGACCGGCTCCGCGGCCTCGGGGCTCGCGTACCTCGGTGCCGGCGCGGTCGTGGCGCTTTTGAGCGCCGTCGTCGTCGCCCCCGCACTCGACGTCCTCAAGACCGCGTTGTACGGCGACTATCGCGACGCGGTCGTCCCCGTCTCCCCGCCGGAAACCGGTCCGATAGACCAGTTCCGCGGGGGCGTCCGACGGGGGTGGGTCGAACTCCTCGCGTTCGTCCGGCGGTCGCCCGGCGCGCACGTCGTCTCGATCGCCGTCGGGGTCGGGTTCGGCGCGCTCGGCTGGCTCGCGGTCGACCCGCTCGTCGGCGCGGTCACCACGTCCATCGAGTCGCGACTCGTCGGGCACGTTCCCCCGGCCGCCGCCGTCAACTTCTTCGGGAACAACTGGGGAGTCGCGATCGCCACGGCGACCGCGGGCGTCGCGCTCGTGATCCCGGCGCTCTCGTCCATCGCGTTCAACGGCGTCGCGCTGGGTGCCACCGCGGCGCTGGAGTCGAACCCCCTCGCGCTCGCCGCGTTCGTCCTCCCGCACGGCGTCTTCGAGATCCCCGCGCTCTTCGTCTCCGGCGCGCTCGGGATCCGACTCGGGGTCGTCTCGTGGCGCACGTATCGCGGGCGGCTCTCCGGCGAGGCGTTCGCGAACGCCTTAGAAAACGCCTTCTGGGTGCTCGTCGGACTCGGAATTCTGCTCGCCGTCGCCGGCTTCATCGAGGGGTTCATCAGCCCGTACTACTGGCGACCGTTCGTCTGAGCGGGCCGATCCCCGTCCGCACGTTCAAGTCGCTCCGTCTCGAATCCTGACCCGTATGACACGACGCGATCCCTTCGACGAGATCGACGACCTGCTCGACCGAATGGGGCGCGAGTTCGAGGAGCTCGGCGAGACGTTCGGAGCCCCCGATGCGACGGGAGCCCCCGGCCTGTTCGGCGCTCGCGACCCGCCCGTGGACGTGCTCGAAGACGACGACGCGCTCACCGTCCTCGTCGACCTCCCCGGCTTCGACGACGACGACATCGACGTCGAACTCCGTGAGGACGCGCTGACCGTCGCGGCCACGCGGGAAGAGACGAGCGAGGCGACGATCGACGCCGCGACGACCGATGACACCCCGAGCGACGGCGGCGAGAGCGACGGAGACGAACCCGACGGAGACGAACCCGACGGAAACAGCGGCGAGACCGACGCGGGCGAGACAGCTACTGGCGGAGACGGGACGGCCGGCGCGGCCCGCGACGACGCGCCCAGCGTCAGATATCACCGGCGCGAGCGTCGCGGTCGGTCGGTCTCCCGAACGATACGCCTCCCCGAGCCGGTCGAACGCGCCGAGGCGACGGCCTCCTACGACGACGGCGTGCTCACGGTCACCCTCCCGAAGCGGTCGGCGTCCGACGCGGGCGGCCATCGCATCGACGTGAACTGAGCGTCGCCGATTCGTCGCCGGTCCCGGAGCGTGACGTGCCACGAGCTAGCAGCGGTGCATCTCCGTTTAATACCTCACGGAGCGTCTGTATGTCTGATACTCATGAACAGCAGTACCCCATTCGACGAGATCGAACAGTTCCTCGGCCGCCCGTTCGGGAACGCCCGATCGTGGGGGCGAGACCTCCGGACGGCGGACGTCGACGTCGCCGAGTACGACGACGAGTTCGTGGTCGTGGCCGATCTCCCCGGCTACGACCGCGAACACATCGACGTGCGCGTCGCGGACGGCCGGCTCACGATCCGCGCCGAGCGCGAGGCGGAACACGAGGACGCCGGCCGCCGGTACCTCCAGCGCGAGCGCCGCAGCGAGTCCGTCACCCGATCGATCGAACTCCCGGCCTCTGTCGACGAGACGGACGCGACCGCCACGTACCAGCACGGCGTGCTCACGGTGACGGTCCCCCGCGCCGGCGAAGAGACCGACGCCGGCCACCGAGTCGACGTGAACTGATAGCCGTGACGGACTGTCAAGCGTGACGAACTGACAGACACAGACGCGCTGTGCGACGCGATTCTCGCGGTCACTTCTTATTAGATACCGCAGCAGACATCCCGTGCGACCCAACAGCCCGCCGGACCCAACGCGGACAGACACCCGTGAGCGTCGTCTCCGTCGACGACGGCCACGACGGCCGCGGCGCTCGCGCTCGAACCGCGGCACCGCGCCGGTCGCAGGCGTCCTGCTGCTCGCGATCACCGTCGTTCTCGCGGGCGGCGTCGTCGCGGCCGCGATGGACGCGCCGCCGGAGCCCGCGCCGTCCGCGGTGCTGTCGCTCTCGGTGACCGACGACCGGATCACCGTCGCCCACCGCGGGGGCGACCCGCTCGACGTGACCGAGCTGACGGTTCGCGTTCGCGTCGACGGCGAGCCGCTCGCCAGACAGCCGTCGCTCCCGTTCTTTTCGGCGGCCGGATTCCGCCCGGGACCGTCCGGAGCGTTCAACACCGCGAGCGGGAACGTCCTGCGGGCCGGCGATACGGCCTCGTTTCGCGTGGCGGGGACGAACCGGCCGACGCTCGAACCGGGACGGACCGTCGCGGTCGAACTCTCGGTCGACGGACGACCGGTCGCGTCGTTGGAGGCGGTGTCGTCTCCGGGGTGAGGTTGGAGGCGGTGTCGTCTCCGGGGTGAGACGAGTCGCGTCCGCGCGAGCGGTCGACGGAGGCGGGCTACTCCTCGGGGACGCGCGCGACGGTCGTGATCGCGCGCGGACTTCTCGGGGTCGCCTGCTGGATGTGGTGTTCGAACGACTCGTAGCCCGCCGCCTCGAACATCCGGTCGGCTTCCGCCTCGTCGTAAAACAGCATGATCGCGTCGGCGAGCCGCTGGAGCACGCGGTTGTGCGGGTAGTCGGGACCGACGACGAGGACCTGTCCGCCCGGCTTCGCGACGCGGCGAAGCTCTCGAAGCCCCTCGACTGGGTTCGGCCAGTACTCGATCGAGCCGGACGACCAGACGACGTCGAAGGTGTCGTCTCGGAAGGGGAGCCGTTCGGCGTCGCCGCGGTAGAAGTTCACGCGGTCGCGTTTCCCGAACTTCTCGAACGCCTTCTCCATCTGGTGGACGCTCTGGTCGAGCCCGTGCACGTCGTCGGCGTGGTCGAGCAGTCCCTCGGTGCCGAACCCGGTGCCGCAGCCGACGTCGAGCACTTTCGGGTCGTCGCCGAACTCCAGCCACGAGAGCGCCTCCGACCGCATCTCCTCGGTCCAGTTGAACCGGTTGACCTGGTCGTACACCTTCGAGAGGTACTTGTAGAACAGGCGGGCGTTCGACTTGTCCTCGAGGATCCCCATTTACCGATTCGTTGGGTCGCCCACCCCATAACGGCACGGATCCGCCGCTGACCGCGTCCGCCGCCGCGACTCGCTGCCGGGCGGCGGGGGCAGCGGTCCGACGGTGCGAGCACCGCACAAAGCGGCGACGACGGCCGTTCCGACCGGCTTATCCGCCCGGACGACTGATCCGGGGACATGGATCCGACGACGAGCGGCCGGTTCCGCGTCCACGACCGCCGCCCGCGGCCGGACATCGAGGGGGCGGACGACGAGGCCGGTGGAGAGCCCGACACGGACGGCGCCGACGAGGAGTTCGTCCTGGTCGAACACGCGGCCGGTCCCGTCGATCCGACCGAACCCGGCGCTGACGACCGGTTCGATCCCCTGTACGCGACCGCCGAGGGGTACGAGGGCGACCTCGCGGACCGTGTGGCGTCGCTAGAGCCCGGCTACGTCGTCGACGCGACGCTGGCGTGGACGGACGGGTCGGCGCGCTTCGCGGACGTCGAGGTCGTCCGCGAGACCAGATTCCGCTACTCCGACGCGGTCGAGGGCATGTTCGAGGCCGCCGTCGACGCGTGGCGGTCGCTCCGCGCGGACGGAGAGGCCGTCGGATCGGTCACCACCCGGTCGAACGACGGCGACCCGAACGGGGCGCTCTACCTGTTCGCCGACGGTCCGGGGGCCGACACCTTCGACGACCTGCGGGCCGGACGGCTCCCGGTCGAGCCCCTCGTCGCGCGGGTGAACGCCTCACGCGGTGACGACGACCCCCGCGAGGTGTTCGTGCTCGCTCCCGCCGACCACGAGTTCGTCGCGGTCTACGTCGTCTTCGACCGGGAGGGCGTGCTCGCACAGACGGTGCGTGACACCTACGGCCTCGGCGCGGGGCTGGCGGCTGGACTCGAGTCGGGCGTGCCCGACGCGGCGAGGGCGGGCGAGGACGACACGGCGGACGCGGACGGCGATTTCGACGCGCTCGACCGGCTGTAACCGACCGGCAGTCCGCGCACGTGGGAGAGCGACACCGGCCGCGCGAGTCGACGAATCGGACGGCACCTCCCGGCCGCCGATCAGAGCCAGTCGGCGTTCGGATCGACTCGTCCCGGCGGGGTCTCGCCGGTGAGCGCGGCCGCGACGTCGGCGGCCGCGCTCCGGTTCAGGTCGTCGCGGGCCTCCTCGCTGTACCACGCCGCGTGCGGCGTGACTATCGTGTCGTCTCGACCGACGAGCGGGTCCGCTGTCGGGGGCTCTTCGTCCAGCACGTCGAGGCCCGCCCCCTTGATCGCGTCGGCCTCCAGGGCGTCGAGCAGGGCGTCGGCGTCGACGACCGGCCCGCGCCCCACGTTGACGAGCACCGAGTGCGAGCCGAGCTTCGCGAGCGCGTCGGCGTCGACGATCCCGCGTGTGGCCTCGGTCAGCGGCGCGTACACGGCGACGTGGTCGGCGCGCTCGAACAGCGCGTCGAACCCGACCGGTTCGACGCCGCGGTCGGCCATCCGCTCGTCGCCGACGAAGGGGTCGTGCGCGATCAGGTCGGCGTCGAAGCCGGCGAACCGGTCCGCCGCCCGGCGGGCGATGGGGCCGAAAGAGAGCAGACCGATAGTCGAGGCGCTCACGCGGTGAACGGGACGGCCCGCCCGCCAGCTCCAGCCGCCGCCGGCGACGTCGTCGTCGTACCGCTTCAGCGACCGGAGGCAGTCCAGAAACAGCGACACCGAGTGAGTCGCCACCTCGTCGGTACAGTAGTCGGGGACGCGAGTGACCGTGACGCCGCGCTCGGTCGCGGCCGCGACGTCGACGTTGTCGACGCCCACCGCGGCCCGCGCGACGACGGCGAGGTCGAGGCGATCGAGCGCCTCCGCCGTGACCGGCGTGTCGATGTCGGTCACGACGGCGTCGGCGCCGCTCGCGGCCTCGATCAGCCGCTCCGTCGAACCCAGTTCGGCGACGTCGACGGTGACCGGCTCGTCGACGCGTTCGGCGAACGCCTCTCGGTACGTCTCCGGGTCGATCATCGGGAACGCCGACAGCACGACGCGAAACATGTTCGTCGCTTCGAGCCCCATCCACTTGACGACTGTCACTCCACTCCTCAGCGCCTCAAACGTCGGTTTTCGATCGTGACGTACGTCCCGCGCCGCGCTTTCGATGCGTCTATGCGCGCTCGCTCGATAGTGACGACCGTGAGCGACGACGACACATCCAAGCCGCCGATGCTCGTCCTCCTCGAATCGCTGGCGTTCTACCGGAACGTCCGCGTGGGCCTCGTCGCGGGGGCGGGGCTCGCGGTGACGCTGTATCTCGTGCGGGCGCTGGAACTTCTCGGACCGGTCATCGACACCCGGGAGTACCCTCTATTCGGCCCCGAGGTCTGGTACGCCCTGCTGGCGTTCGTGCTCGCCGCGACGTTCGGGCTTCTCGTCGCCATCGCGCTCACGATCGCCGAGGCGGCGCGGGGTGCACGCGCGGTGTCGAGAGAGTGAGAACCGAGCGGGCGGCGGCCGTCGGACCGCTAGTCGGCGGTGCAGGACGCGTCGCACTCGTCGCCCGTGAACTCCTGTGCGGGCTCCGTGAGCTTGTAGAGGTTCTGTCTCGCGTCGGCGAAGTAGACGTCCTCGTCGACGACTCCGATGCCCTCCAACCGTTCGAGGGCGTACCGGACGGTTCGCGCGGAGAGCATCGACTCCTGAACGATCCCCTTCTGTGTCAGCGGGCCGTTGTATTCGAGCACCTTGAAGACGAGTTTGGCGCTCGGCGGGAGGTCGTCGAGCCCCTCCTGGGTTCCTTCCATCGTGGCGAATGGACACCGCACATCGTGATAAATGTTGATGGCACGCCCAGTAGCTCGGCTGTCACCGTACCGACTCACGGCCGTGCGGTCCGACGACACCGGGATATACCAGATATAATTGCCGATATATTCGGGCGGTACTGACTACGTGGTCAGCCCTCGTACTCGCGCGCACCGCCCGGTCCGCCGACGCGCGTACGTACACCGGGGTACGGCTGCCGGCCGGAACGAACGGCTTTTCACGGGTGCTCGCGGATCCGGTGGTATGAGCGACGACTCGGAGATAACGGGCCACGCCCGGGGCGTGGTCGTCACGACGATCTGCGCGCTCGCGGGGATCGCCGCCGGCGTCGTCTCGGCGGCCTACGTCGGGACGGATCCGGTCGACGCCGGGAGCACCACCATGGTGTTGATTCTCGCCGCGTTCGTGCTCGTCCAGTACCCCGTGTACAAGGTCATCGGCGTGAGCGACTTCGGCGCGAAGGACAACCTCTACGTGGCGTTTCTGACGTTCACGCTGTGGTTCATCAGCTACTCGGTCCTCGCCGTTTCCGGCGTCGAGCTGGTGGCCTGAGATGGCCGACGACAGCATCGCCGTCGTCGACCTCGATCGGTGCCAACCCGATCGGTGTAACTACGAGTGTGCGAACTACTGCCCGCCGAATCGCACGGGCAAAGAGTGCATCACCGAGCGGGGCGAGGACGCGGCCGAGGGCGACCCGGACCAGATCCACATCTCCGAGGAGATCTGCCTCGGCGAGACCTGTGGCATCTGCGTCGAGAAGTGCCCGTTCGACGCGATCGAGATCATCAACCTTCCCTCGGAACTCGACGAGGACCCGGTCCACCGCTACGGCGACAACGCCTTCTCGCTGTACGGACTGCCGACGCCCGAGCCCGGCACCGTCACCGGGATTTTGGGACCGAACGGGATCGGAAAGTCGACTGCGGTCCACGCGCTCGCCGGCGAGACGGTTCCGAACCTCGGGGACCACGAGTCCGAGGGCAGCTGGGACCGCGTGCTCGATCGGTTCCGCGGCACCGGTCTCCAGAACTACCTGGAATCGCTGAAGGCGGGCGACATCACTGTCGCTCGCAAGCCGCAGTACGTCGACCAGATACCGAACCAGTTCGACGGGAACACCCGCGAGCTGTTGGAGCGCACCGACGAGCGCGGCGCGCTCGACGACCTCGTCGACCGGCTGAACATCCGGCCGGTGATGGACCAAGACATCGACTCCATCTCCGGCGGCGAACTCCAGCGCGTCGCGATCGCGGCGTGTCTCGCGCGTGACGCCGACTTCTACTTCCTCGACGAGATCACGCCCTACTTAGACATCGGTCAGCGGATGATCGTCGCTCGGCTCATCCGCGAGCTCGCGGACGACGACGCGGCCGAGCGCTCGATGCTCGTGGTCGAACACGACCTGGCCATCTTGGATCTGCTCGCCGACACCCTCCACGTCGCGTACGGTGAGCCCGGTGCGTACGGTGTCGTCACCGACCCCAAGTCGGTCCGAAACGGGATAAACGAGTACCTGAAAGGGTATCTCGACAACGAGAACATGCGGATCCGCCCCTCCGCTATCACCTTCGAGGAGCACGCGCCGCGCGTCGCCTCGCGCAGCCAGACGCTGGTGGAGTACCCGGACCTGTCGAAGTCCTACGGCGACGGCGAGTTCGAACTCCACGTCGAGGGCGGCGAGATCAACCGGTCGGAAGTGCTCGGCGTCGTCGGCCCGAACGGGATCGGAAAGTCGACGCTCGCGAAGCTGTTCACGGGCGATCTGGAGCCCGACTCGGGCACGCTCGATTTCGCGCTCGACATCTCGTACAAGCCGCAGTATATCGACATCGACCAGCCGATGCGCGTCGACGCGTTCCTCTCCTCGATCACGGACCAGTTCGGCTCGTCGTACTGGAACACGGAGATCGCCCAGCCGCTCCAGCTCGACCGCGTGATGGAACAGAACCTCGCGGACCTGTCTGGCGGCGAGCGTCAGCGCGTCGCCATCGCGGCGTGTCTCTCCGACGACGCCGACCTCTACCTGCTCGACGAGCCTTCCGCGCACCTCGACGTCGAACAGCGCGTACGGGCGACGACCGCGATCCGCCGGTACGCCGAGAACCACGACGCGACGGTGATGGTGATCGACCACGACATCTACATGATCGATCTGCTGGCCGACCGGCTGATGGTGTTCGACGGCGAGCCGGCCGAACGCGGCCGGGCGTCGCCGCCCCAAGAGATGCGCGACGGGATGAACGAGTTCCTCGCGGACCTGGACATCACGTTCCGTCGCGACGAGCGGACGGGTCGCCCCCGGATCAACAAGCCGGGGTCGCAACTCGACAGCAAGCAGAAGCGCGACGGCGAGTACTACTACTCCGGGTGAGCGCGGCAGACGGAGGCGGCCCTCGCGGTCGTCCACCGATCCGCCGTACCGAAGCGATTAAGCCCGGAACCTGCCAACGTCGGGGCATGCAACACCTCATCATTCGCGGCGACCCCGGCATCCGGCGGGACGCGGTGATCGAGTACGACGGGGAGGAACTGGTCTGCTTCGGCATCAACGTGCAGGGCGGCTGGCACGGCCCGGACGAGCCCCAGCTCTGGTGTACCGTCGGCACCGAAGACGAGCGCGAGGCCTACGACAAACGGGAGTACGTCCCCCACTGGCTCGACGTCGACTCCGTCGACGCGGCCGACGTCGACGTCCTGAGTGAGAAGGGCGAACTCGCGGTCTAAGCCGCGTAGCCAGACTACTCTTCTACCGGCGGGTCGTCGAGCCACGCCTCGATAGCGCCGGCCATCGCGCCGCGGCGGTGGATCCTCCCCGCGTCCGGGTCGACCACGGTGCTCTCCGTGCCGGGCGTCTCGCCGTCGTCGACGACCGCGGCGACGCCCTCGCGAATTCGGTCGTCGAGGTCGGCGGGGCGCGTGACGCTGCCGGCCCCGGAGACGTTGGCGCTCGTCGCGGTGAGCGGACCGGCGGAATCGAGGAGGTCGCGGGCGACCGGATGGTCCGGCACCCGGATCCCGACGCGGTCGCGGCCGGCTGTGAGCGCGTCCGGGACCGCGTCGTCGCGCTCGACGACGACCGTCACCGGCCCCGGGAGGAACGCGCGGGCGAAGTCGACGGCGAGCTCCGTCGGCCGGGTGTACCGCAGCGCGGCGTCGACGCTCGCGACGCCGAGCGAGAGGGGGTTCCCCCGGTCGCGGCGCTTGAGTTCGAACACCCTCCCGACCGCGTCGGGGTCGAGCGCGTCGCCGCCGAGTCCGTACACGGTCTCCGTCGGGTAGACCACGAGGTCGCCGTCGGCCGCCGCCGCGGCCGCGCGTCGAACGTCGGCGTCGAGGCGGCCGCCGCGCGTGACGGGGTCGTCGTGAGCGTCGGGTGCGTCGCTGTCGTCTGTCACGGGAACGGGTAGGCGGCCGACCTGAAAAAGCGTGACGCGTGCGACGCGTGCTCCCCGCGAGCCGCGCCCTCGGGGACGCGTTTTATATCCGGCGCGCGACGACGACTGGTATGCTCGTCGTCGTCTCCGACACGCACGCACGCGAGGAGTCGAAGCTCCGCGGCCGGACGCTTGCGGCGGTTCGCGAGGCCGAAGTGGTGATCCACGTCGGCGACTTCTACCGCGAGTCCGTCCTCGACGCGTTCGAGTCGGCCGCGGGGACGCTTCGCGGCGTGTACGGCAACAACGACGACGCGGGGATCCGCGAGCGGCTCCCCGAAGTCCGGACGGTCGAGTACGCCGGCGTCCGCTTCGCGGTCACCCACCGCCACCGCAGCGGCGACACCGGCCTCGTCATGCTCGGCCGCGGCCGCGACGCCGACGCCGTGATCTGCGGCCACAGCCACCGCCCGCGGTTCGACGACTCGGGCGGCCTCCCGCTCTTGAACCCGGGGAGTCACGCCCAGCCGCGGGGGAACCGTCCGGCACACGCGGAGCTGGAGCCTGTCGAAGAGGCGGACGGAGACGCGCGCCTCGCGGGACGACTCGTCACGCCCGACGACGAGACGTTCGAGCGGTTCACGCTCTGAGTTGGGTTCCCTGAAAACCGGTCGCAGAGCGGTCAGGCCGCCGTCTCGGCCGGCGACTGCTCCGTCCGGGGACCGCTCTCGCGACGGTTCTTCACGGCGAACGCGGCGAACAGGACGAGACCGACGCCGCGCAGCGTCAGGTCGAGCAGGAGCGCGTTCACGGACACCGTCACGCCGGCCAGACCGAGGAGGTCGAACACGGACGCGGAGAGGAGTCCCGGGGCCATGAGCAGCAGCGAACTGAGCGCGAAGGCGACGCGCTCGGCGCGGTTGACGTCGGTGTATAGCGTCCCGATGACCGTCGCGCCGAGCGCGATGACACCGAGGAAGACGCCGGCGACCGGGATCAGGATCTCCGGGACGGAGTAGGACAGTTCGGCGAGGTCGGCGAAGTTGACCACGCGGTACTGCTCACGGATGCCGAGTTCGGCGGCGTTCTCCTTCCGGCGGAGCAGGACGATCCCCGGGGCGAGCACGAACGCGAAGGGGACGATCGCCTTGTTGAGAGAGAGCGAGAACGCCTTCACGCCCGTCTCGAACGGGTCGGACTTCGCGACGCCGCTCGCGGCGTAGGCGGCGACGGCGACCGGGGGCGTGATGTCGGCGATGACGCCGAAGTAGAGGATGAACAGGTGCGCCGCCAGAAGCGGGATTCCGAACTCGACGAGCGGGGTCGCGAGCATCGATATCAGGATGATGTACGTCACCGTCGTCGGCATTCCCATGCCGAGAATGATGCTCGCGACGGCCGTCACGAGCAGCATGACGACGATCGAGCCGCCCGAGAGGGCGAGGAGCAGGGAGGTGAGGTTCGGCCCGAGCCCGGAGACGCTGATGACGCCGGGGATGATCCCGGCGGCGGCGACGGCGATGACGACGGGGACCGCCGTGCGCGCGCCCTCCTCCATCGATTTTACCACGAACGTCCCGACCCGGAACAGCTGGTTGTCGCCGAGGTCGCGGCCGGCGGTCGAGCCGGCCGACTCGGCCGCGTCCTGCACCGTGGGATTGAGATCGAGGATCGCAGACTGCACGTCCGCGTACACGAGCATCGTCACGACGCTGGCGAGCATGGCGTACCAGCCGATCCGGGGACCGACGATCGAGACCGCCTCCGCGACGCCGACGCCGGTGCCCGCGGTACCTCCGACGAGCCCGGTGATCGGAACGCCGGCCACGACGTAGCTCGCCACCTCGGCTCCGAAGACGACCGCGGTCGCCCCGAGGAGGAACGCGCGCGTCTCGTCGCTGTACGCCGCGATGAACGAGATGAGCGCCACCAGGGCGACGAGCGTGAACCACGCGGACCGCGAGACCGAGAGCCGCGCGCCGATGAGGTAGTAGAGCAGCAGGACGATCGGAACGAGGTAGAACCACCCGCGTGTGAGGTGTTCGCCGAGCGTCGCGGCGTCCGGGTCCTCAATCCCGCCGATCCCCTCCTGTACGGCCTTGAGGTGAACCATCACCCAGACGCCGAAGAAGAAGACGATCGCCGGGATCGTCGCCAGGATGATGATCTCGCGGAACGGCGTGGCGGTGTACTGGACCATCAAAAAGGCCGCGGCCCCCATCACCGGCGGGAGGATCTGGCCGCCCGAGGAGGCCGACGACTCGACCGCACCGGAGAACTCCGGCGAGTATCCCGAGCGCTTCATCAGCGGGATCGTGAACGCGCCCGTGGTGACCGTGTTCGCGATGGACGAACCGGAGATCGTCCCCATGAAGCCGCTCGCGAGGATGCTCGCCTTCGCGGGACCGCCCTTTCGCTTGCCGGTGGCGGCGTACGCCAAGTCGATGAACCACTGGCCCGCGCCGCTCATCTCCAAGAACGAGCCGAACAGGATGAAGATGTAAATGAAGCTGACGGAGACGGTAACCGGGATGCCGAACACGCCGTTTTCCGTGTTGTACCAGAGGTTCTGGACGATGTCGGGCCACGTCAGCTCCGGGATGGCGAGCAGGCCGAGGAACGGCGTCCCGGTGCTGATCAGGTACCCCCACCGGGCGTAGACGATGAACGAGCCGACGATGATCATGAGGGGGAGCCCGAGCGTCCGGCGGGTGGCCTCTAACACGAGGAGGACGCCGAGGACGCCGAGAAGCATCGCGTACGAGTACTCGCTGACGAACGGCACTCCGCCGAGGATCGGTTCCAGGAGGGGGTAGACGGCCGTGACCGGTCGCCCCGAATCGATCCCGAACACGCGCATGTTCTGGATCTCGGAGAACTCCGTCAGGAAGTAGAACGCTGAGAGGGCCGCGACGGCCATACAGGCCACGTCGAAGGGCGTGACCCGGCTGCGGTTCGGATCGACGAACGCCCAGCGGACCGCGCCGCGAACCGCCTCGACGATTCGTGCGACCGGATTCGATCGCCCGAGCCGGCCGGTGACGGCGTCCGCGGCGCGGCCGAGGCGGCGCGAGAACGCGCCCTCACCCATCGTGGCCGGAAACATCAGGAACGTGAGCACCAGCGCGAAGGCGACGTGGATCGCGTTCGCTTGGAGCAGTTGGAGGGAGACGTTCACGGCCCCGACGAGAGGGACCGAGATCGAGAACGTGAAACTGCGGGCCGCGAGCGCCAACTGGAAGAGCGAAAAGGAGATGCCGATCACGGCGACGACGAGCGCGGCGAGCCCCTGTAGCGACCGCCGGCGCTCGATCTCGTCGATGAGTTCCTCGGCCTCCTCTCTTGAAATCTCCTCGCCTCCGTCGGAGTGAGTGTCGTTTGTGCTCATATGAGTACGTCCGTCAGCGTCCGATGCTCGATGTGAATGCGAACGTCGGTGGCGTTCGTCTCCGCAACCAAGTCATACTGTTGGTCCGCGACGATCAGGGTGTGGTTCGCGATCCGGCCCGGCGAAACCGACAGCTCTTCGAGGGTGGTGATCGGCTCCGACGGATCGTAGACGAAGGTCCCGTTGACGTTCGTCACGTTCACCCGCGACGGGAGCCCCCAGCCGTACGACTCGAACTCCATGCGCGTGTTCACGAGGGTGTCGCCCTCGACGCGGTACTCGTCGTACACGGGCGTCTTCTCGACGCTGTGGGTGTACTCCAGCGCGACCGTGGTCCCGTCGTCGACGGGTTGGGTAATGTAGTGTTCACCCGTCTCGATGTCCTCGACGACGAGCACCGGTCCGGTCGCTCCCGCGACGGCGACGCCGGCGGCCCCAACGAGCAGCGCGATCGCTGTCACCGCCAGCGCTTGGGCGAGGCGATTTCGTGGGAGTGTGTGACGTGTCACCACGTGTATCTACTCGGGGTACGGTAGTGAATGCTGCGGCATCGAACGCGATGCGAGTGCGCCGCGTCTCGTGAACCGAGACGCGGTCCGGGGGCGGTGTGCAGGCCTCGATCGAGCGGTGATCGAGCGCCGAACTCCGTGCCGATCAGGCGTCGAAGTACGTCGCCGCGCCCTCGTTGAGTTCGATGGACATCCCGTCCTGTGCGCTGTCGACGGTGATGAAGTCCGTCTTGATCGTCAGGTCGTCGAGGTTGTCGAAGATGGCCGCGGTGACCGTCTCGACGGTGTCGGCGTCCACGCCGGAGTGCGTGGCGATCATCGCCTGCACCGCGACGGTCTCGACGGCTTCGTCGACGCCGGTGTAGGTGCCGCCGGGGATGGTGTCGTCGGCGAACCACGAGGCAGCGTCCTTGATGGCCTCGCGGTTGTCGCCCGCGATCGGGACGATGTTGATGTCGTTGGTGTTCGCGAGGTCCTCGATAGCGCCGACCGGCCAGCCGCCGACGACGAACGCCGCGTCGATGTCGCCGTTCGCGAGCTGTTCGGACGCCTGCGAGAAGCCGGCGTTCTGCTCGTTGTAGTCGGTGATCCCGACGGCCTCGAGGATCTGGTTCGCGTTGACCTGCGTCCCGGAACCGAGGTCGCCGGTGTTGATCGTCGCGCCGCTGAGATCGCTTAGGCTCTCGATGCCGGAGTCAGCCAGGGTGACGAGGGTGATCGGTCTCGGGGTACAGCGTCGCGACGCCCTGGAGGCTGTCGATGGCGTTGTCCTGGAACGCCTCGATACCGGTGCCGTTCTTCGCGAAGTAGGCGACGTCGTTCTGGATCAGCGCGAAGTCGGCGGAGCCGTCGGCGAGGCTGCCGACGTTCTCGACGCTCGCACCCGTTGACTGGACGTTCAGCGAGAAGTCAGTGTTCTCCTCAACTATCGTCTTGATCTCGTTCGAGAGCGGGTAGTACGTGCCGCCCGTCCCGCCGGCGTGCCAGCTCAGGCGGGTGCTCGAATCGCCGCCGTCGGACCCGTCGGACCCGTCGTCCATTCCGTCGGAGCCGTCCGAGCCGTCGCCACCGTCGCTTCCGTCGGAGCCGTCAGAGCCGTCGCCGCCGTTCCCGCTACAGCCGGCGAGCGCCGCGATGCCGGCTACGCCTGTCGCTTCGAGGAACCGCCGTCTGGTTTCTTTGGAAGACATACCGTTTGGGTTTCGCGCGTCGCTGGTTTATATTTTTGGCCATTTTTGCCGATTGCTGTTACTATCACAACCCGTGTCTGGACAGCAGTGCCAGAAACACAGCGGCGGGACACACAGTGGTTACGATTCAGTACGGGTGTCGCACACGAGCGACCCCTGCACTGGAACCCGGCGAGCGTCGCGCTCGCCGAGCGCCTCGGCGGACCGGATCCGCGTGGACACGGGGAACCCGCCGGCAGGCAGGGGAGGATATCGACGGTGACGCGCACCGTCGAGGGTTCGGATCGGCGGCGAGTTCGGGGGAACAGAGAGCGTCGATCGCCGGGTGTCCACCGGATTCGGGTGTGGTGGGGGGAGGGCCGAAGCGGGGGGTCGCATCTCCGAGTTAGGCCGGCGGTAGCTTATACGTGGTTTAAGCACAAACCGACGTTTTAGTCACGTGCTTCGTGGGGCGGTCTCTCCTCTCCCCAGCCACGTCGGTCCGCTCGCGTCGCCCGAAACGCCTAACCCCGTGCCGACGGATTCGAGGGTATGCTACCGGTCGAACCGTTGTTCGTCATCATCCTCGTCGGACTGCTGGGACTGCTCTTCTTCGGGTTCCTCCTCGTGCGACGCACCGTGGCCGGACTCCGAGAGGGGTACGAGGACGGCCAGAACTGAGATGGTCGTCGCCACCGTCGCCACGCTCGGCGTCGCCGCCGCCGCCAGCCTCTTCATGGCGTGGTCCATCGGCGCGGGCTCGTCCGGATCGACCCCATTCGCGCCCGCCGTCGGCGCGAACGCTATCTCGGTGATGCGCGCGGGGCTCGTCGTCGGGGTCCTCGGGCTGCTCGGCGCGGTGTTGCAGGGGGCGAACGTGACCGAGGCGGTCGGCACGGAACTGATCGGCGGCGTCACGCTCACGGCCGGCGCGGCCATCGTCGCGCTCGTCACCGCCGCGATCCTCGTCGCGATCGGCGTGTTCGCGGGATATCCGATCGCGACCGCGTTCACCGTGACGGGCGCGGTCGTCGGCGTCGGGCTCGCGATGGGCGGCGATCCCGCGTGGCCGAAGTACGCGGAGATACTCACGCTGTGGGTGCTCACGCCGTTCGTCGGCGGCGGCGTCGCGTACGGCGTCGCCCGCACCCTGATCGGTGACGCGCTCCCGGAACGGCCGCTCACCGCCGGGCTGGCGGGGGTCGTCGGCGCGCTCGTCGCCAACGTCGGCTTCGCGGTCCTCGGTCCCGAGGGCGAACAGGCGTCGATCGCCTCGGCGCTCGGTCCCGGTCTCGGCGTCGGCGCACGGATCGGGATCGGGGCGGTCACGCTCGCCGTGGCCGCGCTCGTCGCCCTCGCGGTGTACGCGGACCTCGGGCGCGACCGCGAGGGCGCACAGCGCCGCTTCCTGCTCGCGATGGGGGGACTGGTGGCCTTTTCGGCGGGCGGGTCACAGGTCGGGCTCGCGATCGGGCCGCTCGTCCCGATCTTCAGCGACGTCGGCGTGCCGCTGTGGGCGCTCCTCGTCGGCGGGGGCGTCGGGCTGCTCGCGGGGTCGTGGACCGGCGCGCCGCGGATGATCAAGGCGCTCGCGCAGGACTACGCCTCGATGGGGCCGCGTCGGTCGATCTCGGCGCTCATCCCCTCGTTCGCGATCGCGCAGACCGCCGTCGCGTTCGGCATCCCGGTCTCGTTCAACGAGATCATCGTCTCGGCGATCGTCGGTGCCGGCTACGCGGCCGGCGACGCCGGCGTGAGCCGGGCGAAGATGGGGTACACGGTGTTCGCGTGGGTCGCGTCGCTCGTCGGGTCGCTCGCGCTGGGGTTCGGCGTGTACTCCGCGGTGCAGTTCGTGCTGTAGGCGGACGTACGCTGCGACTGGGTAGTTAGTAACGCTATTTCAACTGCAGAAATGGCGAGCGAACGACCCATCACGGAACCCACCTACTGAGCGGTGTCGATTTGTGCGCCCGACCTCTTGTACTCCCTTTGCCGCATCCGACAGAACGCTTATTCGAGCGGTCTGCGAAGGAAGGGTATGGCGAGTGCGACACGCGACGCACCCAACGGGGAGGGCGTCGAGTTCATTCACGAAGATGACGGCTCGATCACTGCAAGAGACATCGAGACCGGTGTCGCCTCTTTCGGCGAGACGAAGGCCGAAGCTCTCCGGATGCTTGCTGAGGCGATCGAACTTCACGAAGGCGGCGGCGAGCCCGTCACTGATGCGGACCTCGAAGAGTGGGGCCTCGAAGAGACGGAGCCCGGTGACAAGGAGATTCCCGAATTTATGCGGTGAAATGGTCCGGACGAACTTCTCCGGGCGCGAGATTGCGTCTGTCCTCCACGGCTTCGGGTACAAGCGTGTCGGTCGTGTCGATGACATCCTCCCCGGCGTGAACGCCGGGGTTTCCTCGCGTTGGGGGTATCGCTTACCGACCCACGGAGGCAACTTGCGGGTTCGTGCGCTCCTCGTTGGAACAAGAGCGTGGTAGCTCTGACCAGTCGTGGTCGTTCCACTTGAGGCGCACAGGCCGTGCCATCGGCCGTGCTACGTCGGTCTGCCGTCTCAGGAACGTCTCGCTTGCGGTGAGGTCTGCGTGTCCCTCGAAGCCGCATGGACACGTCAACGTGTCGCGATGGCGCGTCGTCCGGTCCGTGGACCCACACTGCGGACACTCTTGGCTGGTCCACGCTTCCGAGCGGACCTCCACCGAGATACCGTACTCCTCGGCAGTACACGCGAGTCGGTCGATGAACTGCCGGAACGCCCAGAAGTTGTGTGTCTTGGCGTTCGCTTCGACCGACCAGTGCGTGTCGAGTACGTCCGTCAACGCGCCGACGTACACCGTGGAGATGCCCTCGCCGTGCAACCGTTCGATGAGGTCGCGGGCAAGCGCGTCTTGGGCGTGGTCGCGGCGGCGCGTCCGTCGTCGGTACAGCGAGCGTATCCGGTGACTGCTGTACCGGCCGTCGTCCAAGAGCGATTGAAGCCGGGCGATTTCTCGCGTCGTCTCGCGGAACCGCTCGAACAGGTCGCGCCCCTCGTACAGCAGTTGGGTGCCGGTCGAAGTCGAACAGGCGACGAGGTTGTTCGCACCAATATCCAGCGCGGCGGTTTCGTCCGCCAGTGGGTGTGCCAGCCGAGAATTGTCGATCGTGACTGGCTGAAAGGCCCTGAATGATTGTGCGTTCTCGTCCCAGAACAACTCTAACCGTCCCTGCTTGTCGTACTCTTTCCAATTGGGTTCGCCCCGGACTTCGAGCCGGAGACGTTCGCGGTGTCCCAACCCGTACTCGTCTTTCAGGTCTTTTCCGACGAGAATTTCGAGTCGGGAGTATTCGCCCCACTCGACGGTGTACGACGTGTTGCGGATGTACGTTCGGAGTTCGCGACCGTCCTCGGCGTTGCCCCAGTATCCGGGCTTGCCGTTGGCTTCGTCCTTCTTCTTGAGCGCGAAGAACGACCGCCACGCTTCACGGTTCTTCCGTTCGATTTGCTGAACCGTGGACGCGCCGAGCGTCTCGCCGTACCGGCCGCGATACTCGCTGATTTCCCACACGTCCGCGTCGGGGTCGGCGTAGTGTTCGCGGCGCTCGTAGTTGATTTCGTTCCAGAGAGCGGCAGAAGCGTCCAACAGGCGTCGAAGCAACTCCTCGTCCTCGTCAGACTGAGGAACCACGTCGAATGTGTTGGTCCGCTTCATCAACTACTGGTTCGTGCGGTACATTGATAAACCAATGGTTAGCCAATGATGGCATGGCAACGACGGTCCAAATCGAGATAGAGGATGACGAACAGTACGAGCGGTTACGGGCGATCAAGCGGCACAACGGGCTGACGTGGAAGGGGATGTTGCTCCACGCCGCGGAGAACTTGGATACCCCGGACTGAGTGTCGTCGGCGGTTGTTCGGCAGTTGTCGGATTCACGCCCGCCGTGAACGGCGGGACTCTCTCCTTGATTCAGGTAGTCACCTGAAAATGCGGTATGAATCACCAGACACGGACGAAGTCCGAATTGTGACTGTTCCTATGGCGTCAGAAGACGAAATCCCGACCGGAACGCTGCAGTCGATTGCCGACCAGTGCGGAGCCGACGACTTCCACGCGTGGTGTGAGTGGATCGACGAGCATCGGTGACTGTTGGCTAGACAGCTCTGTATTCTGTTTGATTCCGAGTGAGGTCTGCCGAACTCCCGTCCGACCGCACCTCACGCCTCCCCAGCCTCGTCGGTCGCCCTCCGCTTCGCTCCGGACGACCGACTCCCTCGCGCGTGCTCCTCGCGCCCAGGGGCGCTCGGAGGCACGCGCCGACCGCAAAGCGACCGCGACGTTACTCGTCGCTCGGGTACGCCGGCAGCCGCGCGGAGCGCGCGCTCCCGTCGACGAACGGGAGGTCGACGCGGGACGCCGCGGCCTCGTCGCCGTCGACGCGCACGGTGGCACCGTCGAGGTCGGCGTCGAAGCCGACGAGCGCGAGCGCGATGGGGTCGCCGGAGGCGGGGCCGACCGCGGCGCGGGTCACCTCGCCGACCGCCTCGTCGCCGGCGAACACGGCCGCACCGGGCGTCGGCAGGAGCGCGTCGTACCCTTCGGGGTCGGCGTCACCGTCGACCTCGGCGACCGCGTCGGCGAGTCCGTCGAGCGTGAGGCCGACGAGTCGACGGCTCGGCCGTCCCTGGTTCTCGACGCGAGAGACGACCTCCTGTCCGACGTAACATCCCTTCTCGAAGTCGAGGGCGTTCCGCAGACCGAGCACGTTCGGCACCGTCCCCTCCAGTTCGTACTCGAAGAGCGGAGTCCCGGCCTCCGCGGTGAGCGCGTCCCACGTCCGGTAGCCGAACGGGGCGGCGTTGAGGCCGCGGGTGAGCAGGGTGTCGAACACGTCCTCGGCGTCCTCGGCCGCGCAGATCACCTCGTACCCCTCCTCGCCGAGCGGCGAGTCGGTGGCGATCACGGTGACGCCGGCGTCGACCATCGACCCGCGGACGAAAGAGAGGGGTTCCTCTGGCGCGCCGGGGCCGCCGAGCACGGAGGCGATCTTTTCGGTGGATTTGGGACCGTGGACCCCGAACACGCCGAACTCTTCGGAGACGTCCGCTATCTCGACGTCCTGGATGAACACCTTCTCCGACCAGTCGTCGGCGACCGCGTCGGCGCGCTCCGGCGGGAGGAAGACGAGCAGCCGCTCGCCGGCGTTGTACACGTACATGTCCGTCTCGATGCCGCCCTGCGGGTCGAGGAGGAGCGCGTACACACCCTGCCCGTCTTCGGCGGGGACTCGGTTCGAGACCGCGTTGTCGACGAACTCGACGCGGTCGTCGCCGGCGACGGCGAGCACGCCGTACCCCATCTCGATCGCGCCGACGACCTTGCGGACCGCCCCGCCGACGCGCTCGGGTTTCCCGTAGTGGTCGACCACCTGCCGGCCGCCGCGGTCGCGGTACGTCGCGCCGTGGGCACCGTGCGTTCCGGAGACGAGAGTCATACCCTATCGGAGTCGTGCGAGCGGCAAAAGGCCGCCGTCTCGGGGGAGAGAGGTAGTGACGGGATCGGACGAGAAGAGACCCGACCGAGGCGCGACGGAAGCGATCGAACGACGCTGCCTACAGCCCGAGTCGGTCGCGGAGCTGGTCGACGAGCGACACGTCGCCGTCGGCGGCCGGCGCGTCGGGGTCGGGGACGACGCGGTCGTGCGGGTACACGCGGACCCGTTCCGCGCTCTCGACCGTGATGAGCGAATCGGCTTTCAGCGAGGAGAGCGCCTCCTCGACGGCGTCGATGTCGGCATCGACGGCGGCGCGAAGCTCCAGCACCGTCATCCCCTCGTCGCCGCGGTCGACGAGCGCGTCGAGCAGCGCGACCTCGACGTCCGGCCGGTCGCGGTATTCCGGCTTGGCGGCCATACGCGTCGATTGGGCAGGACGGGGTTTACGTCTACCGGCGGATCGGAGATAGAACGGGTCGGAAAAGCGCGGAGACGAACGCGTCCAGCTCGGAGCGGGGCCTACCGAACGAGCCGAGAACAGGTGCCACAGAGGTTCTCTTCTTTCACGTCGACCTCGCGAACCGTGGGCGAAAACGACATCACGCACTTGCTGTTGTCGCAGTGCTCTAACCCGAGCGTGTGACCGATCTCGTGGACGACCTCCTTGCGGACACGGTCGGCGAACACGTCGATAGCGGGCTTGGTCGAGACGCCGCCGTCGGAGGAGGTGCGCAGCCGGTGAGTCGAGATGACGGAGCCGCTGCCGTTGAGGTACGCCAGTCCGAACACGTAGTTCCGGCGGCGGTAGTACAGATCCTGCGACGTGATTCCGATGTTCTTTTCGCCGCCGCCGACGCGACCGACGGTCTCGATGAGATCCTCGGCGCGGTACTGGTCGCGCCCCGCGTCGTAGGCGGTCTCGGGGATCGGCTGGTCGTCGTGGACCGTGACGTCACAGTCGTACACCAATCGGAGCGCAGCGGAGGCCTCCCGTTTCACGCGGGGGGTGACCTCCCCGACAGGAACGATGTCCACGAGCATAGAACTGCTTTTGACCGCCGCGGTCATAAAACTCGCGCCGTGGTATCATCGTCCCGTCGTGCGCTCGTCGAGCCGCTCTCCCGCTACGGCCGCCTGATCGAAATCGGCGTCGGCGACCGTCCCGGGATCGCGATCGCGCTCGCCGACCGCGGCCGCGAGGTGGTGGCGATCGACATCGAGATCGGGGACCGGGTCCGCGCGGCCGCGGACGAGCCCCGCGACGGAACGCTTCGCGTCATGCAGGGGGACGTACTCGCGCTCGCGGACGAGAGCGATGGAAGCGACCGATCGGACTCTGCCATCCCGCGATCGGATCCGCTCTCGGAGCCCGTCGACGCGGTGTACGCGTGTAACCTCCCCGCCGAGCTTCAGCGGCCGACCGTCGCCCTCGCCGAGCGGCTCGACGCCGCCTGCCTGTTCACGACGCTCGGGTTCGAGGAACCGACCGTCGGAGTCCGTCGCCGGTCGATAGGCGGGACCACGCTGTACGTCGCGCGAGAGGACAGAGACGACGACGGCGGGACGCATCGCCGATAGCGGCCGCGCCGATGCGGACTGCGCCGATAGCGGCCGCGCCGATAGCGACCGCGCCGACAGCGACCGCGTCGACCACGAACCCGGAACGTTCTTTCCCGCCGCCGTCGGCTACGGAGGTATGCAGGTCGACGCAGTGGTCCTCGACATCGACGGGGTGTTGGTCGACGTAGCGGACTCGTATCGCCGAGCGATCATCGAGTCCGTCGATCGGGTGTACGCCGAGACGATCGACCGCGACGCGGTCCAGTCGTTCAAGAACGCCGGCGGGTTCAACAACGACTGGGAGCTGACGGACGCGGCCGCCCTGTACGTGCTGGCGCGCCGCGAGGGGCTCGAACTGAGCGTCGAAGCGTTCACCGACCGGGTTGCCGAGGGCGGCGGCGGGCTCGGCGCGGCGAGAGCCGTCGTGCGCGATCTCCCCGGAGTCGAGGAGGCGCGAGTCACCGACCGGTTGGACAGCGATCGGCTCCGAGAGACGTTTCAGGCGCTGTACCTCGGCGAGGAGCTATATCGGGAGTTGGAGGGCGGCGACCCGCCGCTTTCAGCACCGGGGTACATCCACGACGAGCCGACGCTCGTCGACCCGGAGACGATAGCGGACCTGACCGCGCGGTTCGACGTGGGCGTGGTAACCGGGCGACCCGCCGCCGAAGCCGAGATCGCCCTGTCGCGCGTCGGACTCGACGTGCCCGAGGAACACCGGTTCACGATGGACGACTGGGAAGAGGGGAAGCCACATCCACGGGCGCTCGTCGCGCTCGGAGAGCGGTTCGACGCCGACCGGGTCGCGTTCGCGGGCGACACCCTCGACGACGTGCGGACCGCGCGCAACGCCGACGCCGACGACGAGACCCGCGTGTACTACGGGATCGGAGTGCTCACCGGCGGCTTGACAGGCGAGTCCGGACGGGAGACGTTCGCCGAAAACGGAGCCGACGCGGTCGTCGACGACGTGAACGAACTGGTGGATCTGCTGGAGTAGCACCGATCACCACCGCACTCCGACACCGTCGCACCCACGACTCACTCGACTGAGCGCCACAGAAGATGGGCCTTGCCGGATTCGAACCGGCGATCAACTCGTTATGAGCGAGTCGCTTTAACCGGACTAAGCTAAAGGCCCGTACTTCGGAGTAAACGAGACCGACTCTTTAGCGTACCGAATCGGAACAATCGATGGCCAAGACACACTCGTCTCAACGTGCTCAGCGGCTGCTCAGAAATCAAAGTGCGAGAGGCGCCGAAGCCAGGACTCGAACCTGGGACCGCCTCGTTAACAGCGAGGCGCTCTACCAACTGAGCTACTTCGGCTCAATTCTGGATACTCGACTTGTTTTGATAGGGCTTTCGTTTCCGCCCGACTCGGGGGAGGCGAGTTGACACACGGCGGATTTCGCCGGCGGAGAAATAGACGCGGACGGCGACTGGCGGCTGTGCCGCTCCGGCTTTGCGGAAACGCGTTCCGACCGTGACCGACACGTTTTCGGCCGGACCGCGAGATGTCGATCCATGAGCGACACCGAGGCGACCGACCTCGACGCGGTGCTGGCTCGCGTCCGCGATCGGGTCATTCCCGAACCGGAGGAGCGGGAACGGCTTCGAGCGGTCGCCGCCGACCTCACCGCGCGAGCCCGCGAGGCGATCGCCGACCTCCCGGTCGACGCCGACGTGGTGCAAGTGGGGTCGACCGCTCGCGGGACGTGGGTCTCCGGCGACCGCGACATCGATCTGTTCGTCCGGTTCGCCGCCGACCTCGACCGCGAGCAGTTGGAGGAGTACGGACTCGCCGTCGGCCACGCGGTGCTCCCGGACGGACACGAGGAGTACGCCGAACACCCCTACGTGAAGGGGTCCCACGAGGGGTTCGACGTCGATCTGGTCCCGTGTCACGACGTGGAAAGCGCCGGCGAGTTGGTCTCCGCGGTCGATCGAACGCCGTTTCACGACGCGTATCTCTCCGCCCGGTTGGACGACGACCTCGCCGACGACGTGGTGCTCGCGAAGGCGTTTCTGAAGGGTATCGGCGCGTACGGTAGCGACCTCCGCACCGAGGGGTTCTCCGGTTACCTCACCGAGCTGCTCGTGTTGGAACTCGGCGGGTTCGTTCCGCTCGTCGAGTCCGCCCGAAGCTGGCACCCCCCGATGGAGTTCGATCCGGAGAGCCACGCCGAGCGGACGTTCGACGACCCCCTCGTCGTCGTCGACCCGACCGACCCGACGCGGAACGTGGCCGCGGTCCTCTCGGCGGCGAACCTCGCGCGGCTCCAGCACTACGCCCGCGACCTGCTCGCGGCGCCGCGTGCGGAGCTGTTCGAGACGGAGCCGCCCGACCCGCTCGACGCGGCGGGCGTCCGCGACCACGTGCATCGACGAGAGACGACGCCGGTGGCGGTGACGTTCGACGCGCCCGATCTGGTCGACGACCAGCTGTGGCCGCAGCTCCGACGGTCCCTCGACGGGATCGTTCGCGGCCTCGACGCCCACGGGTTCGACGTGCTTCGGGCACAGGCGATGGTGAGCGACGGCACTGATGCAGTACCCCACGGAACCGCGCCACGCGACACCGCCGAGAACGGGTCCGGGAGTGAGGACGCAGGCGGCAAGGGCGGATGGAACGGTCCGATCCGGCGGGCCGCGCTATACGCCGAACTGGAGGTGGCCGAGCGCCCCGCCGTCGAGCGACACGAGGGGCCGCCCGTTGCCGTCAAAAACCACGCGGAGAGCTTCTATCAGTCGTACGCCGACGACGTCGACCCGGACACCTACGGGCCGTTCATCGACGGAAACAGGTACGTCGTCGAGCGCGAACGGGCGTTCACGACCGTTCGCGATTACCTCGAAAGCGACGCCGCCACCGACGTCGCGCTCGGGGCGCAGGTGGACCGCGCCTTCGGCGACCGCGACGTGTTGGTCGGCGACGCCGTCGCGACGCTCGCCGGGGAGTTCGGTGGCGCGCTACGGGAGTTCTACGAGCCGCACCCGTGACGATCGAGCGAGGCGCGGCCGCCTACGCGGACATCCGGTCCGACGCGACGTAGACGAGCGCGACGAGCGCGACGAGGACGAACCCGACGACCGACGCGAGCGCGGCGATGCGCGGGAACACGAGCCAAAACGCGACGTAAAACGAGAACGCGAACGCGAGCAGGCCGACGATGGCGACGCCGCGCGTCGGGTTCTGGACCGCCGCGACGAAGACGCGCTGTGGAAGCGAGAGGTCACCGAACGCGACGGCGTCGTCGCCAGCGTTCCTCCCGTCGCCGCCAGCGTTCCTCGCGCCGTCGACGGCTCGCTCCTCCTCACCGACCGCGGTGTCGCCGTCTGGGCCGGTTCGCGGGCCGGAGTCAGCGTCGTCGGTCACGGCACCGGGTACGGGACGGAGCGGCCTGTACCTGTCGTTCGCTCGCACGCCGGGACGTCCCGCGGCCCGGCTGGCACGCGCGAATCCCACTCAGTCGAGGCCGCCGGTGAGCGCGTCGACGAGCAGCGTTCCGACGAGGAATGCACAGATCGAGGCGGCGAGGTTCACCGCCGCGAAGCGGGCGGCTCGGGTGATTTCTCCGCTTGTAGCGGTCGAGACGGTCTCGACGGCGAATGATGAGAACGTGGTGAACGCCCCGCAGAACCCGACGCCGACGAGGAGCGTCCCCGCGGATCCGACCGGCGCGGCGAGGGTCCCGCCGAGTGCGAGGCTCCCGAGCGCGTTGACGACCGCGATCGACGGACTCCCCTCGATCCGGAGCCCGACCGCGTGGCGGGCCGCGGCTCCGAGCGCGCCGCCGAGTCCGACGAGGAGGACGGCGGAAGCCGCTCCGGTCACCGGTGCCCTCCGATCATCGTCACAGCCGACCGTGCGATCACCCTCACAGTCGCCCTCCGATCAGGAGCCCGACGGCCGCCGACGCGAACCCGAGCGCGTAGCTCGCGGCGACGTACGCGCTGCCGGTGAGGGTGCCGAGCGCCACCGCGTCGCCGACGAACGTGCTGTACGTGGTGAATGACGAGAGCGCGCCGGTCGCGACGAACAGCCGCGTGCGCGTCGTCGCCGCGCTCCCCACGATCACGCCGAGCGCGAGCGACCCGACGAGGTTCACCGCGAGCGTGCCGAGGCCCGTCGTGTCCCCCGCGGCCACGTCGACGCCGTATCGGGCGACAGCGCCGACGAACCCGCCCGCGGCGACGAGGAGGTAACCGAGCCGCGTTCGTTCCATACGTGGGAGTCGGCGCCGGTCATCTTCGGTCTTCGGACTCGCGCGGACCCCCGTCGGGCGTGTCGGGGCTGCAGACCCCACCACCGGCCGAACCGTCGGCGTCCGATCGCTCGGCCGCCGCCCGCGTCCGGCTCGCGCGGGGGCTTCCACCCCCGTGCGGTGTCCGTCGCTCGCGGACGCGGACGGTGTGTACCGTCTCGGTCGCGTCGTCGACGACGAGCGCCTCGCCGGTGCCCGTCGGGAGCCGCGAGGCGAGAGACCCCCCGAGATACGTCGCTTCCGCCTCCGCGAGCCGGGAAACGTCGTCCTCGGCGGTCAGTCGGTGAGCGACGAGGAGGTCCGACTGCGAGACCGCCACGCTCGGCAGGGCCCCGGGGCGCTGCGTCGCGCAGACGAGCGACACGCCGGGCGCGCGACCGCGAGTGAGGAGCGTCCGCAGCGCCGGCTCCGCGACGCCGCCGAAGAAGGCGTGCGCCTCGTCGACGAGCAGCCACGGGAGCCGGTCGAGCCGGCCGGCGACCCGAGCGTCGTAGAGCCCGCGGGCGACCGCTCGAACGACCGCGGCCCCGGCCCGCTCGGGAACCCCGGCGAGGTCGAGCACGGTCGGCGTCCCGTCGGCGGCGAAGCTCTCGACCGGCGCCGCCGCGGCGTCGAAGACGCCCCACGACTCGGCGAGACGGAGGTGGTTGTCGGCGGCGCGGCGAGCGGCCTCCGGTGCTCCGGAGGCGTCGATCCGGCCGCGGACGTCGTCGAGAGACGGCAACGGGACTCCCGTCTCGGGGTCGGGCGACGTTCCGTTCCGTCGGACGCCGGACGCCGCCGCGACCGCGTCGGCGACGGCCCGCCAGAGCAGGCTCCCCGCACCGCTCGTGGGGTCGAGTCCGAGCAGATCCGGCCACGCGCTCGCCGGGACCGCGGCCGGGCGGACGGTCGGCTCGACGACGCGACCGCCGGCGGTGCAGAGGCCGCCGAACACGCCCATCGGATCGACGACGACCGGTGCGACGCCGTCGGCGGCCGCGAGCCCCTCGGCGATGACGCCGAGCGTGTACGACTTCCCGGTCCCGCGCTTTCCGAAGACGACGGCGGCGTGCGGACCGTCCGCGTCGACGCCGACCGCCGCTCCGTCGCTCCCGTCGCGGGCCAGGAACGACCCGAGCCGAACGGTCGGCGGTCGGACGGGCGGCGCGGTCGTCTCGTCGTCGCCGGCCGCCGACTCCCGAGGTGAGACCGAGGCCGCGCCGTCGCGTCCGATCACGTGCATACCGATCGGGGCCGCGGTATCGTACAAAAGCGTCCGGAGCGCGAAGCGACCTCGACGACCGATCGCGCGGTCGAACCGGACCGACCGTTTATATTCAATACCGCGGCCAGCGGGGGTATGTTCGACTCGAAGCGGGACGGACGCACCGCCAACCGACGATCGTTTCGCACTGACCGTCGTGCGATAGAGGGGTTACCGGTCAGACTGGTGATCGCGCTCGTCGTCGGCGTCGCGAGCCTCAGCGTCATGATGGGGATGATCGGCGACATCGACGGACTGGCGGCGACGGAGCTCGACGCCAGACCCCAGCCGGAAGTGACGACGACGGGCGACCAGTCGCTCGCGGTCACGGTGTTCGACCCCGACGGCGCGAGCGTCGCCGACGCGACGGTGATAGTCCGGAGCGGTTCGGCGCGGATCGACGGCGTCGCCACCGGAAAGACGAACGCGGACGGGACCGCGCGCGTCGACGTCGACCCGGAGCTGGGACCGAACCAGCCGGACGGAACGCTCACGATCGAGGTCAAGCCACCGTCAGAGGGCGACTACGTCGACGAGCGGGAGAACACGGAGGTACTCGTCATCGCCGAGTGATCCGATCGTCCGAGGGCGGCCCTCCCCGAGCCACCGCGATCGGCCGAGGGCGGCTGCGGACCGAGAGCGGACCCTTAGAGCCTGTCGTCCCAGTCGATCCACTCCTGTTCCCAGCCGTGGGGAGCGAAGTGACCCTGTGTTGCCCACTCGGCGTCCTCCCTGCGCGTCCGGTTCCGCTCGACGCCGCCCTGCTCGCCGTCGACGAGCATGGGATCGATCCGGACCGGCCCGGCGGTCTCGACGGTACTGAACCCCGGCGGGGCGGTATCGTCCTCGGTCGACGGTCGGGCGCGCGTCTGCTCAGAAGCGGCGTCCGGACCGAGGTCGGCGTCCGGATCCGACCCAGCGTCGCGTTCGCCGTCCGCGTCGGGTTCGATCGCGGCGATGGTCTGCACCGCCGTGCCGCGCGGATAGACGAGCCGTCCGTCCGCGGCGAGTTGGTCGCGGAGCGCGCGCGGCGGCTCGACGACGGCCGCTTCGAGGAGGATCCGGTCGTACGGCGCGTACTCCGGGAGCCCGTTGGCACCGTCCCGTCGGTCGACGAGCACCGCGTCGTAGCCGGCCGCAGCGAGGTTCGACCGCGCGGTCCAGACGGCCTCGCGGTCGATGTCGACCGCGTGTACGTGGCGCGCGCCGGCGATCTCGGCGAGCATCGCGACGGAGTATCCCCCGCCGGCACCGACGACGAGCACCTCGTCGCCCTCGGCGGCCTCCAAGGCCGTGATCAGTCGGACGACGACCTCGGTCGAGAGCGAGCCGGATGCGCCATCGCCGCCGTGACTGCTATCGCCCTCTCTCGGGGTGTCGTCGACGAACGCCTCCCGAGAGACGCGCTGGAGCGCCGTCAGTACGGACGCGTCCAGCGGCTCGTCGAGCTTGTGTTCGAGCCCCTCGATCGCGTCGGCGCGGATCGACGCTTCGTCCATACGCTCGTTCGGTACTCGGTCCTCTAAAGCGGCTCGCTCGTCACCGCATCGGGACGAACCGAACGCCCCCGTGGTCCTCGCGCTCCGTCTCGCCTTCCCGGACGGTGAGACGCACGAGCCGCTGTCGACCCGTCTGGTCACCGACGGGCGCGACGATCCGGCCGCCGGTCTCGACCCGGTCGACGATCGCCTCTGGGACGCCGCCGTCGGGCGCACACGTCACCGACGCGGCCGCGAACGGATCCTCGTCTCGAAACGCGTCTCGAGCGTCTCCCGCGTACACGGTGACGTCGTACCCGAGCCGGTCGAGCCTGTCTCGGGCGGTTCCGGCTAGTTCCGGGACGTACTCGGCCGTGAAGACGTTTCCCGGACCGACGATCTCGGCGAGGACGGCCGCGTGGTACCCGCAGCCGGTTCCCACCTCGAAGACGCGGTCGCCCCGTTCGAGACCGAGCAGATCGGTCATGATCGCGACTATGTGGGGCGCGCTTATCGTCTGGTCATGTCCGATCGGCAGGGGGCGGTCCTCGTAGGCGCTCTGCCGCCGCGGCTCCGGAACGAACGCGTGTCGGGGGACCGCCTCGATCGCGGAGAGAACGGAGGCGTCCACGTCGAGCCGGCGTCGGAGGTCGGCAACCAGGTCTCTGCGGGCCTGTGCGTACTCGGCGTCATTCATGTCGTTCACCTCAGCCGTCCGGACGGGACCCGTCTATCTCGCTGTCTTCGGTCTCTACCTCGACGCTGCTCCCGCCTCCCGTGTCGACGGCGAGGTCTCCGCGGATCGCGCTTCCCTCCATCTCGACTTTGACGCTCGCGCCGCCGCCGGTGGTGATCTCCGTGTCGCCGCCGATAGTGCTCCCTTCCATCGAGAGGCCGAGCGTACCGCCACCGCCGAGCGTGGCGGTGACCCCGCCGCCGATCGCGGCGTTTTCCATCTCGAGTTCGACTTCGGCTCCGCCCGGGGTCTCGATCCGAATCTCACCGCGTATCTCGCTGTCTGCGAGCGATATCGACACCTCCCCGCCGCCCCGTATCTGAATGTCGAGGTCGCCTCGGATCTCGCTCCCCTCCAGTTCGACCGAGACCTTGCCGCCGCCTCCGAGCGTGACCGTCGCGTCGCCGTTGACGACGCTGCCCTCGGCCTCGATCTCGACCTCCCCGCCGCCCCGGAGGTCGACGTCGATACACGGGACGGTCTCGCCTTCGAGTTCGATCTCCGGATCGGTAAGGCACTTCGCGGCCGGGACCTGACACGCGACCGTCGTCGACCGCGTGAGCTCGATCGACTCGTCGCGGTCGGTGGTGACCGCGCGGATCGCGAGGGTGACGTCGTCGGTCGCGCCCGAGGCGCACGAGAGTCCGGCCTCGATGTCGGTCGACTCGCCCGGCTGCAGCGTCCACCGGTCGATCTGCAGATCGGTTCGGGTGATCCCGAGCGACCCGGCGTCGACGACGCCGACCTGTTCGAGCGTCAGCGACTCCGAAAGTCGGTTCGTCACGGTGAACAGCGGCACCGTGTCGCCCGACGTGCCCGTCGGGTCCCGCGGCTCTATCCCGAGGAGCGCGTTGTCGTCGTCCGCGGTCCCGACGCTGAACTGCCGGTCGCCGGTGACCGACGAGAACGCGCCCGTCCCCTGGACGCCGGCGGCGGCGGCACCGCCGGTGAGGAGGACGCCGAGGGCGGCGCGGCGGCTCACGAGGCCGCTCGAATTACCGCGGCTGCGCTTTCGTTTCCGTCCCATCGTGTCCCCGTTCCCCGTGTCGCCTCACTCGTGTTCGTCTCGGTTCGCCCACGCCGTCCGCGCCCGACGGAGCCTGAGGCGTCGTTCCGTGCGAAACGTAGGTGACGTGGACATAAGTATTGCCGTGGCCGAACGCCCATCACGGCGGTTCCTCGCTCCCGCCGAGCCTGTAGCGCCGGTTCTGTATCACCTGCGCGACAGAAGAGACGAGGAACACCGCGAGGATCACCGCGGCCCACCCGATCGCCGGAACGGTCTCCGTGGGGACGAACCCGACCCACACGCCGGCCAGCACGAGCGCGGACAGAAGCGAGA
Organism: Halorubrum salinum; assembly: GCF_024494575.1. Classification (GTDB taxonomy): domain Archaea; phylum Halobacteriota; class Halobacteria; order Halobacteriales; family Haloferacaceae; genus Halorubrum; species Halorubrum salinum. The sequence continues at coordinate 347,158 of NZ_JANHDO010000002.1, read as the reverse complement.
CGCCGAGGTAGTAGACCCCCCACGAGATCGACCCTTCGGGGACGACGTCGAGATAGACGTCGAGGGCAGCGGCCTCGTCGGTGAGTTCGATCCGGTCGCCGTCGTACGCGATCATGCCGGCGTCGGCCAGCCTGTCGAGGTGCGTCTGTTGGAGTGAGGTGTACACGCGCTTGCGTTCGGCAGAGGTGAGCTCCGTCACCGACTTGTCCTGCTCGCGGGCGGCGACTCGCTCCGCTAGGTCCGAAAGCGACAGCGGCTCGTCGGTCTGCTTGCAGAAGTGGATCACGTACCGCCGGCGGTGGTTGCTCAACAGGTCGTACAGCTCGTCTTTCTCCGGGCGGGTGTACTCCCGCTGGTCCGTGAGCGACACGCTCACGACGCCTCCGCTCGCGGGTGCGTTCGGCGCGGCGGCAGCGCTCGAACCCGTGGAGGGGCCCTGCTCCCACACATCTCACGCGAAGAGTTCGTTTCAGTCCGTATATACTATTCGGGTGTCGGATCAGAACGGGAGACGGGCGAACGCGACGCTACGGTTCTAAGCCGAGCGCGACCGCGACCGCGTCGGCGTCTTCAACGGTGAGCGCCGCGGCCTCGTCGCGGTAGGTACGGAACGTCTCGATGTGGCCGTTGATCGTCCCGGCGTCCGCGTCTCCGTCGGCCGCCCGCGCTGCCGAGAGGGCCGCCTCCGTGGCGTCGACCTGCAGGGCCGTCTCCGTGACGGCCGTCTCACAGAGCGCGGCGGCGTCGTCCTCGTCGAGTTCGCGGGCGAGGTCGGCCGCCTCGGCGAACCCCTCGTTCGCGGTCCGGTACTCCGTCAGTGCGGTCTCGATCGACTCGATCGCGGCCGGGTACGACTCCTCGTTGAACGCGGTGACTCCCTCGTCGCGGGCCGTCGTGGCATCGTTGCGGGCGACGACCGCGTCGTCGTACGTGGTGACGATCTCTCGCTGTTGCACAACTGTGCCTGAGTCGGTACCAGTGGATCGGTCGAGTAATCTGTCGAGACAGCCACCGAGGCTTGTCATGACCGTGATCCCGGCGGCCACGGTTGCTTTTCGCCGAGAGGACATGCCATGATACTGAATTGAACGCATCAAATAGCTTTGCTCATCACTGCACGGTGCGCAAGCGGTGAGCGGTTAATTACTGGATGTCGGATCGTCGAGCGTCCCGACCGTCAGCCCATCCAACAAGTCGATCGTCGCTCTTCTAGTACCGAACCCGTTACCGCCGAAGTCAGCCTGTGTTTGGAGCGCGTCTCGGACATCAGAGTCGTACGTTGTGTCAACGACGAGATCAACAGTAGTTTCCTCCCCAGGATCCAGCCTGACCGCACTCGCTGGCCGATCGCGAGCGTCGATACCACTGGAACCGCTACCGACGACGCTGTCAGCACTTCCCTGATCTACTTCCGGATCGTCTCCGATAAAACTGCCATTCTTCGCCGGTGAGATCAGACCAGTGACGGAGCCGCCGCCATCGGTGAACTCGAGAGGACCGGGATCGCTCATTACGAACTGGTATGAGGCTCGTGAGAGCGCCGGCGAGAGGCCACCTTCGTCGTTGACCGCGATGTCTCCGCCGTATTGTCCGGTTGCACTGTTGTCGAGAAATCCGGAATCGGTGTCGTTTCGGTCGTACGCAATACCGACATCAACCGGTTCAGAAGTGTCGTTTTTGAGGGTAAACAGCTCGGAGAACGTTGCTGTCTGGCCGAAATCGACTGCAGCGACTAGCCTGAGGTTCTCATTCGCCGCTCCGTTCGTCGCTGCGATTGGTGTTTCAAGACTGCTGTCGAGAGTGTCTTGATCGTCAAAGAAGTCATCAACATCAGCGATATCGTCGAACTGATCTGGGCCGAGGATAGTGTCCCCGTTGACCGCATCTTCGTTCGGCTCGAAATTCAGCGTTTCCTCGACGACCACCCGCAAGTCGGCACTTGATGCCGTTGAATTCGAGAACGCCGCCGACGAGAACACTGCCCCGCTCCCGGTCGCCAGCGCGCCGAGCCCGATCACCATGCTGCGTCGTTTGACCATGTAGCTTCCACCTACTCGATCCTGTGCCGGTATCCACTTAGTAGTGAGTTACCTGAAACGACCGAAGGGCAGGCTTGAACGGGTCCACGAAATCAAGCGTCGATTCAAGCGCCGCTTGAATCCGCACGATGACCGCGCTACACCACCCGATCGGAGCGAGATCCGTTCGAGACATGACTGTTCGTGTCGCACGTTACCACGGCCCAGTCAGTTCCGCGTGTGGGACAAACATCAGAATTCGATCATTCCTCGTCGACCGCAGCGATCTCCAGTCTGACGCTCGCGCCGTCCGGGATCGCGTCGAGGTCGCCGGGCGCGTCGTCTGCGATCAGGTTCACGACCAGTCCGAACGACACCGCGTCGCCGGGGTCGAACGTCTCGTCGGGGGCCGCGAGCAGGGTCGTCCGCCCCTGATCGTCGGTCTCGGTCGGCTCCTCGCCGGAGACGACGCGGAGGGCCTCGGCGGCCGCCGCGCTCTGTCCGTCGGAGTCGTCGCCGGTCGCGGCGAACGCGAAGGCGAGCCGGTCGTAGGGGACCTCGCCCTCGTTCGCGACGACGACGAGGTCCTCGAACCGCGAGATCGACCGGCGGTTCAGCTTCTCGATCTCGATCGCCTCGACGCGGCCGTCGCCGTCAGTCTGGACATAGTCCTCGTCTTCGCCCGCGCGCCCGGGACGGAGGGCAAGCTCCGAGGAGACGACGACGCGGAGGTCGGCCTCCGCCGCGGCGCTGCCGGAGAAGACGGACGCGGAGCTGACGACGGCGCTGCCGAGCGCCGCGGAGGCGAGGCCGATCGCGGTCTGTCGTCGGGTGATCATGCGATGTGCAGCGAGGTGCGCGCTGTGCCCTCGATACGTCACCCGAAGGCTTTGTATTGGTGGGCTTTCCGCCGCGTCCGCGGGGTGGGCACTTCGACACCGGCTGCGCCGGTCGATTCAAGGAGTGCGATACCGGGTTCACGCCGCGCTTGCGGCCGTTCAAGCGAGCCAATACAAAGTGGGTAGAGGGGCAAGGTGTAGATATGGCAAACAGACGCAGCGTTCTGATCGGACTCGGCGGACTGGTCGCGGGCGGCGGCGCGATCTTGAGCACGGGGGCGTTCGACACGGTGGAGGCTCAGCGGACGGTCTCCGTTCAGACCGCGGGCGACGCGGATGGCTTCCTCGGGTTAGAGGCAGCAGATCGAACCGACGACACAGATTCATCACCGGCCAACGCCTCGACGGGCGCAAACCAGAACGAGTACGTTGAGCAGACAGACGGGACGATTCAGATCAATCTCGACGGTGGGAATGACGGCGACGCCGACGACGGCGGGACGGGTCTGAATCAGGACGCGATTACGACATTCCGCAACTTGGTCACGATAACCAATAACGGAACACAGGACATAGGCTCTCTGACGCTGAGTATTTCGCCGGATACCGACGATAGCGTTCCTAGTGGCACATTCCAGTTTACGATCGACGACGGTTCAACTGAGGCTACCATCGACAACGGGAACGAGGCTCTCGGCAGCAACAGCGGTAACGGCGACGTCACGAGCACCCTCAGTCCCGGGACCTCGATCGACTTCGGGATGGTTATCGATCTGATCAACGGGGGGGTCGACGGGGACCTTCCAACCACGGACTACACCCTCACGATTACTGCAAACAGCCAATAGGAAACCCGTACGCAGCGTTCGGTCGATTCTATCGGGTTGGAGTGAGCATCTGATTAGAGAGACGCAGCGGTGAGTTCGCGAGCCGATTCGTTCTGTTGTTCGTGTAGATCGTACACGTGCACGAGCAGATCTCACTTCTATTCTTGCTCAACGCTCTCGCAGAACGGATCGGTCGGCATGGAGTTCGCCATCGACGACATCAGACCTCGACCAACCGATTTCGAAAACGCCCATCTCGACGCCTCTCCCGCCGGTTGTGACGGTTTCACACACCACAGAATACACACAAAGTATTTATAAGAACCACTGTATGGTCATCATGCCCCTATCCCCGAACGCGACAGGAGCGAGTAATCCGACACACGTCGTCCGTCTCGACGCGGATGGCGAATCGAGACGGAGTGTCGAGGACAAAACTGCTGGCGTACTCGGAACGCAGACAACAACGCAAACAATGACAAACAACAATAACACACGCTCGAAGGCCAACGCGGTCTTCTTCAGCGTCCTCATGGTACTCTCCATGGTCGCTGCTGGCTTTGCTGCTGCACCTGCAGCTGCAACCGCTAGTGCTGCGACGATCAATAACGTAGAGGACGTGACGATCAGCGATAGTACAGATACACAAGAAGTGGAGTTTAACGCAACAATTGAGTCATCAAGCGATAGTGTCTACATCGACACTTCCGTGCTTCCGGACGCCATTCTGGAAGGGCAGGATACCGATGTCTCTGTCACACTAAATGACGCCGGTTCGACCGGCGCAACTGGTGGGAATACCAGCGCCGCGTTCGACAGTGATGGTCGAACGAATGTTACTCTGACAGACATGAGTAGTGACGGTGAGGTGAACCTTACTGTTACCCTCACTCACGACACGAGCGGCCTGTCCGCCAGCGATGCTCAGTCTGGAATCGAGTACCAGATTCAGGACACTTCTGGAACCAGTCTCGATTCGGATACGTTTGACCTCAACGCGCCTACCAGCACTCAGCGGACTGCTGGTGAAGACGTTGCGTACAACAACACGCAAGTCTTCCAAGGGGAAGAGGGCGTGACGTTTATTGACGAAAGCGGCCAGGTCGTCGATGCTTCCGACCTAGAAGGAACCTCCGGAAACCGAGAAGGTACACCATTGCAGATGCCGATCCCGGAGGATGAAGAAACAGGAACTTACTCGACTGCTGGTACATCCTACAGTGGAAACAGCTTCGCGGTTTCCGTCGTTGAGCCGCGGATCACTACTGCCGAGGTTCAGCTGAACGGTGACGACATCGAGCAGATCGCTGCCTCGAACGCAGTTACCGACACCAGTGCTAGCCGCAACTTCGAGATTGCTGCAGAGTGGAACTTCGGTAACGCTGAAAATCTCGAAGTCTCTGTCGAGGATCCGAGTGGCTCCGAGATCACCAACGAGGTTATCGACACTAGCAACGACGCGAGCGCTGACGATATCCTCGAAGGTGGGGACGAGTCGGTTGATCTCGACCTAAGTTCCGAGGACGCTGGTGAATACACTGTCATCTTCGAAGGCGAGGGTGACCTCGACCACGACAGTGTGGTTCAGGAATACACCATCGAAACGACCAACCAAGACGAAGTCTCGATCGACACGGCCTCGGACACTGTCACTCAGGGATCCAACCTTGAGTACACCGTGAGTGGCTCTACTGACGGTCAGTTCCACACCGTTGCGATCGAGTCTTCCGACTTCCGTGACGGCTTCACCGTCAGCGACGCTGAGAGCATCTTCCGCAATGTTGAGGATGTCGACTCTGTCGGCGTGTACGACGTTGCAGGCGACACTGACTCGCCCGCTGATGCAGAAGATGTCGACTACGCGTACGCTGTCGTCGAGGTTGACGGCACGACTGCACTCGGTTCGATCAGCACGGACAACCTTGACGACTCGTCGGTCGACCTCGACGTGTACGAAGGTCAGTCTTCGCCGGACGCGAACAAGTCCGACGACGAATCCGTTGACGACGTGAGCTTCGATGTTGAGGAAGGCGAAATCGCACTCAACAGCCCGACTGACACCTACACGATCGGTTCGGAAGTTGACGTGAACGGTACTGCTCAGAGCGCGGACGACGTTGCAATCTACGCTCGCGACAACAGCGACTGGGAACTGCTCGACATCGACACGGACGGCAGTGACGCTGACTCGGATGACTTCATCTCTGTCGACTCCGACGACTCCTTCGAAGAGGAGGATGTGAACCTCCGCGACGCGAGTAACATCCTCGCATTCGAGGGTCAGTACGACATTGGTGTCGTCGACGCTGCGGACCTGCCCAGCGACTACGGCACGCTTACCACGTCTGAATTCAGCAGTGCATCGAGTAGCCGCGACACGATCACTGTCGAAGCCGGTGACCTCACCGCTAACTTCGGTACGGTCAACGGCCAGATTGCGGATGAAGTCGACGATGAGATCGATGTTGACGGAACCGCAGCTGGTCAGGACTCCGTCGTCGTCGCGTTCGTCGGAGAACGTGGTGACACGTACGCTGAAACGATCAGCGTCGACAGCGACGACACGTTCGAAGAGGACGACATCCCGCTCACCGACATCTCACAGGGCTCGGTCTCGGGCCACGTGATTTCGCCCGGCCGTGACGGCGAATTCGGTGCAGATTCGGATGGTTGGACAAGTGCTAGCGAAGTTGCGACCACGATCAACGACTACAGCTCCAGTTCCAACACTGGCGATCAGATCCGTAGCCGGATCCTCGAGAACACGGTTGATGACACCGCGAGCGACGACCTGATCGTTTCGACGAGCTTCCGTCTGAACGATCCGACTCTCTCGATCAACGATGTCTACCCCGAAGAGGCTGAGGCCTCTGGCATCAACCCGGTTGCGACCGGCGAGACGCTCGTCGTTGACGGTGACACGAACCGTCAGTCCGACAACGCGGCCATCACGCTTGAACTCCTGACAGAGGAGGACAACAACGTCGCGTCGGCTTCCACCGACGAATGGGGCAGTGACGGTCAGTGGAGCGCTTCCATGGACACGTCTGACCTCGAGACCGGTACGTACATCCTCGAAGCCGACGACGGCGAGAGTACGGACCGCGTTCAGGTCGAAATCGTCGAGGAGCGCGAAACCACCGACGGTGAGGACGGCTCTGACGACGGTGAGGACGGCTCTGACGACGGTGAGGACGGCTCCGACGACGGAACCGATGACGGAACCGACGACGGTACTGACGACGGTACCGACGACGGCTCCGATGACGGCTCCGACGACGGCTCCGACGATGGCAGTGACTCCACGGACGACGGCACGCCCGGCTTCGGCGCGCTCGTCGCCCTCGTCGCCCTCATCGCGGCCGCGCTCCTCGCGACCCGTCGCGACAACTAACGACCACTAACCACCGAACGAACGCCCGTTCGGCTCACGCGGTTTGCGGTTCCATTTTTCGAACGCGCTCGCACCGACCAGCGACGGCGCTGCGAGTCGATACCAACGGCGACGCTACACCGACGATATGCCGTGATCGACGACAATTGCATGGACACGACACGATACGTCACACTACCAAGCTGGCCACGGCTCTGACGTGTGATCCTCGCGACAACGAATCCGCAGATAGAGCCGCTATATCTGTCGATCACGGACACCCGGGACAGAAAGTATTTACCCCCGACGACGGTACGGGAAACCACGTACATGCACACACGTCTCGCCCTCGTCGCGGCGGTCCTCCTCGTCGGTCTCGGGGGGATCGCTGCGCCGTTCGCCGCCCCCGCAGCGGCGCAGTCTGGCCCCGCCGTCGGCTTCGGCGACGGCCAGACGACGGTCGCACAGGGCGACGTCGCGACGATCGACCTCCAGTTGCGCAACACCGACCAGGCCACCCTCCGAATTCGCTCGTCCGACCAGCAGTACCGGGCCACGCTCCGCGTCCGTGACGGCGACGACGACGGCACCGTCCGCGTCCGCGTCAACACCTTCCGCGGAGCCGACGGTGACGCCGCCGACCGCTTCACCGCCGAGGGCGACGCGGACGCTGCCCGGCTCCTCTCCGAGTCGAGCGCCACCGACGCGTCGGTGTTCGACACCGGGCGCTACAACCTGATCGTCTCGACCGCTGAGACGAGCGTCGCGTCCGTGCTCACCCTCGACGCGCCCGATTCCGGGAGCAGCGACGCCAGCGTCGTCGGCCCTGACGGGTCGGCTCCACAGCCCGACAACCAGACCGGAGCGGAGGCGAACCCGGACGCGGGTGAAGAGGGCGGGCTCGCGAGCGACGAGGCGACCGAAGCGACGGACGGGACCGCGACCGGCGCGTTCAGTGCGTCGTCGCCGTCCGTCTCCGCCGCCCGCGGCGACCGCGTCCGAACGCGCTTCGCCGTCGACGGGCTCGGCGGTATCGTCGAATCGCCCGCACCGGCTCGCAACCTCGTGTATCCGACGGACAGCACGCCGGACGCGCAGACGACGCACGCGGTACAGACGACACCTGAAGACTCCCTGTCGATGCGGTCTGTGACCGTCGACTACGGGGTCGACGGCGGCACGCCGCCCGCGAGCGTCCACCAGTTCTCTCGAAGCGACATCGAGGCGATCGGCGTCGACGAGACAGGAGACGGCTTCGTCGACCGCTCCGTCGGGATAGCCATCCAGAACATCCGGACGAGCACCGACGGCCGCGTGACGCTCACGTTCGACCGACCGATCGCCGTCTCGGAAAACCACACGTTCCGGTTGGCGTACGCGATGGAGAATCCCGACACGACGGGGGCAGAAGACGTCGCAGTGACGCTCCGCGGTGAACGGAAGACACACAGCGAACAAGGGATCGTGCTGTACGGTCCCGCCGGGCAGGGAACGCTCGGATACGGCGTGGACCTCCGGCCGACGACGGCCGACGGCGACGTGCCGATCGCACCGCTCGCGGCGGTCGAGACGAGCTACGACCACGCCGCCGGCGGGCTCGTCGCGACCGTCGACACGGACGCGTTCGAGACCGGCGAGTACGCGATGACGCTCGCGGTGGGCGAGGCCGCTCCCGAGCCCGTCCCGCGAGTGACGCTGCGGCAGCCGTTCGCGGTCGTCGAGCCGTCCGTCGAGTTCACGGACCGGTCCGTGGGCGATGACCCCCGGTTGACCGTGACCGCCGACACCAACCTCGCACCGGGCAGTTCGGTCATCGTCCGCGTGGAAGCCGAGGAGCCGAACGGCGGCATCAGTCAGGTCCTCAACTGCGTGGCCACGGTCGACTCCGCCGGCGGGGTCTCCTGTGCATTCGATCTCCAAAACCCCGCGTCGGACTTCGACATCGAGGTCACCGCCCAACGCAGCGACACCGTTATCGGTGGACCGGTCGAGTACAACTGACCGACCGCGATCGCGTCTCCCGCCGCGCTGCTGTTCTCGTGATGTTCGATCGTTCGAAACCCGCCAGAGACACGTCTCACACGTACCACACGTACCGAGGCGGCGACCCGAATTCGGGAGCCACCGTGCGAGTTGCACCGAGCGATGTCAGCGGAACTGTGCCTCGGACACACCGGACGACGGACACTCCGGACGACGGACACTCCGGACGAGCACGCGTGCATGTCGTCTGCGACCTCCGCCGCCACAGCATGTCCGGAGTGTCTAGCAGCCCCCGAGAGCGTGACGAGTGTGCCGATACGCTCAGAGGCGGCTTCCGGGAAGACGCCGTGGACCCGCGTGACGAGCGCGAGCTAGGCGCGCGGGCGGGATCACGCGACCGTCGAAAGGAGACCCGTCAGCGGAGCGAACGGAACGGGGGTGCGTCTCACACCCAGTGACCGAGTAGGTACGTCGCACCGACGACGACGACGCCGCCGAACGCGTCGCGGGTGCGAAGCGGCACGAGGGAGGGTCCGCTCGCGTCGTCGTCGCGCTCGTCGTCGCCGGTCTCGTCGTCTGTGGCACCGTCGGTCTCGGCTGCGCTCACCACGCCGCTCGTGTCGTTCTCGGGAGCGGACTCCGTGCTCGCGTCGGGGGCAGTCTCGTTCGTCGTCCCCCCGTCAGCTGGCCTGTCGACGGACGGCGTGACGGACGTCGTCTCCTGTCTGTTCCCGTAGGAGACGATGACGTTGACGATCGTGTGGCCGGGGGCGGCCGTGAGAGACCGGTCGAACTCGACGCGGGTCGTCGGCGTGTCAGCCTCGTAGGCGCGAGTGATGTCGAGTCTCTCGCCGGACCGCGTGTCGATCGTTTCGAGCGTCACGCGAGAGATCTGCGCCTCGGAGACGGTGCCGGCGACGCGGACCGTCTCCGCGGTCGCGTTGGTCACGTTCTCGGTGACCGTAACGGTCGGCGAGGGGTCGTACTCGACCGTGAACGTCTGTTCGTGGACGTTGCCGGCGGCGTCTTCGGCGACGAGCCGGAACTCGTTTTCGGCGTCGTACAGCGAAACCGTCGTGTCGATCTCGTGTGTGAACCGGTTCGGGTCCGGCTCGGAATCGGTCCCGGTCAGCAGTACCTGTGACGCGTTGTTGCTGGTCCGGTTGAGCGTCACGCGGTGGAGTTTCGTCTCGTCGCGGACCGTCCCGCGGACGCGGACCGAATCGACGTAGCTCTCGTTCGGCACGTCGAGATCTATTTCAGGATCGGTCTCGTCGTCGACGATGAGCCTAAACGAGTCGACGTTCGTCCGGCCGTTCTCGTCGGTGTATCGGGCGACGATTTCGTTTCGGCCCTCGCCGAGCAGCAGGTCCTGAGAGAAGGAGTCACCGGGGTCGCTGATGCGGTGGAGCGTCCGGTCGGTGGTACAGTCGGACCGGCTGGCACAGTCCGTCAGGTTCGTCTCGTTGCCGTCGCTGTACACGTGCGTCCGTTCGATGCGGATGTGACTCACCGACGACACGGTGTGGAGGGTCCCGGCGAGTTGCACTTGACCGCTCGAAACGTTCGTCTCGTTGTCGGGTCCGCCGAGGACGCTCGTCGAGAACGGAGACGTGTACCGCACGCGCGGAGCGGCGGTGTGTTTCGTCACCGTCGCTTCGAACGTGGCCACGCCGTCGGCTCGCGCGATCACTTCGACCGTGTTCTCGTTCGGGTCGAGATCGAGCGGGATCGCCCGGTCGAAGAACCGAGCGTCGGGCCGGTAGGTGTGGCGGATGTCGCCGTCGACGCGGATCTCGATCAGGTCTATCGTCGCGTTCGCCTCGACGCTGACGTTCGCCGTCGGGTCCGTGAGAACGACGTGTTCGGTGTCGTCGACGAGCGGATCGCCGTCGACCGACACGTCGATCGTCGTCTCCTGTTGTGCCGCGGCGGTATCGATCGGAGCGCCGACACCGACGAGCGCGAGACAGAGGGCCAGACAACACGCAACGCGGAGCACGGCGGTCGACGGTGTCGTATACGAGATCATGTGGAGCGGACTGTCCGGTCGGATCGGGCCGTCGTGCCGACCGAGACCTGTATACGCGTCCCACCGTCTCGTCGGCACTTGACTGTAGTGGGCCAGCTATCACGAGAGATAGCTGGAGGCGTCGGCGGAAGGATCGCGCCCGCCGACCGACCGGTATCGGTTCGCACACACGGCGCGTAGCGAAGCCGTTAAAACCTATCCCGGGGAAACACGAGTAACTCGCTGGTGCGGACACAGCGGGCACTCGCCGCCGGTCGCGTCGACGGCTCGCCGCCGACGTACCGGGACGAGACGACATGTGGCCGCCTCGCGGCTGAATCGCAACCGTCCGCGAACACACCAATGGCACGAAGTTTCTACTCGCACATCAAGGAGGCATGGCGGTCCCCCAAGGAGGGGAAGCTCGCGGAACTGCAGTGGCAGCGCAAACAGGAGTGGCGCGACGAGGGGGCCATAGAGCGGATCGAGCGCCCCACGCGACTCGATAAGGCCCGCGAACTCGGCTACAAGGCCAAACAGGGCGTCATCGTCGCCCGCGTGAGCGTCCGCAAGGGCGGCTCGCGGAAACAGCGGTTCAAGGCCGGGCGTCGCTCGAAGCGACAGGGCGTCAACCGCCTCTCGCGGCGCAAGTCGATCCAGCGCATCGCCGAGGAGCGCGCCTCGCGGAAGTACCGCAACCTCCGCGTGCTCAACTCCTACTGGGTCGGCGAAGACGGCTCCCAGAAGTGGCACGAAGTCATCCTCGTCGATCCCGCCCACCCGGCGATCGAGAACGACGACGACCTGAGCTGGATCACGTCCGACGACCACAAGGGTCGTGCCTTCCGCGGACTCACCTCGGCCGGCACCAAGGGCCGCGGTCAGCGCACGCGCGGGAAAGGCACCGAGAAGACCCGTCCGAGCGTCTCCAGTAACGGTCGGCAGGGCAAGTAGCGCGGCGCGGTTTCGACGCGTCGATTTTCGTCGCCGTTTCGCACACGAACAGTCGCGCGTTTGTCACGGCGTGAGACCCCAAGCCGGAGTTATATGCGCCGGTCGGGAAACACGCTCATGACACCATCGACGGCGTCGACGGAACCGGGGCTACCGAGACATTCGGCCGGCTACATCGCTATCCTCGCCGCCGGAGTCACCGGCGTCCTTCACCTCGTGTTGGCGACGCGAGTGATACAGTTCAGTCAGCTGATGGCCGCCCTGTTCGTTCTCAACGGACTCGGGTTCCTCGGCGGCATCGGGCTCTACGTCTCGGGGAGATGGCGACGAGAGCTGTATCTCGTGGCCGCGGGCTACGCGCTCGCAACCGTGCTCGCGCTGTTCGTCTTCCAAGGGTTCAGCGTGGACGCGTTCTACCGGCAAGGGTCGCCCAATCCGGTCGCCGTCCTCTCTAAGGGCGCTGAGCTAGTCCTCGCTTTGAGCGCGCTGTTCCTCTATTCGCGGGAGTGAGCCGCGCAGGCCCCAGTACAACTTTGACATCCTCCTCCGCCTGAAGGCGGAGGAATCCCGAGGTTGGGATATTAGGGTTTGCAGTCTACCACCTGTGCCTGCGGTTGGAATCCGCAGGACAGGTCATAGAGGTAGACTCCGGGCTGTGCCAACCAGCCGGTACTCCTATCTCCACCCGAATCGGGTACAGACTCGGAGTTACTTTCACCGTTGATGTCGAGACGGATGTTCTCCGCCCCGTTCACGTCGGCGTTGAACGCCGCGTCACACGATTCGCAGACGTACAATCCCCGTTCGACACGCTGACTGTCGTCCTCCCTACCACAGATGCAACACGTCTTGCTCGTGTCGCGCTCTGACACTTCCACGACTTCTATACCCTCGACCCTGGCCTTGTATTCGAGGATGTCCGTGAAGCGGTCGAACGCCCATCCGTGCAGGTCGAGGTTCCCGTGCCGACCCCAGTTCTTCGATTCGCCGTTGTCGTCCTCACGGACGCCTTCTAAGTCACCGACGTTGATACGACCAACCTGTCTTTCAACACACCGTTGAACGATGTGTTTAGCGAGAGCGTGGAAGAAGTGGGTTCGACGCTCCGACCATTTATGATGGAGTCGCGTGGCTCCGTCGCCCCCCGAGTCGTCGCACTTGGCAATCTCTTTCGGGAAGTAGTACCCGTCTTGTTTCAACCGATTGCCGGGGTACAGGTCGGCGTCCTCGGTGCTGTACGCAACGGTGGCGAAGTTGCAGATGCCGAGGTCGATTCCAGCCGTTTCAGTACCGGGGGCGGTGGGCGTCTCGATTTTGTCTTTGCAGACGAGATGCAGTTCCCATCGTCCCTTCGCTCGGTCGTAGACGGCGCGAACCTGTTGCAGGTTCTCGACCGTGACGCCGGGCGCGGTTTCGTACTCGACGAGGATGTACTCTCTTGCTCGGGGGTACTCTTTGTGATTACGGCCTTTTGAGAGGCGAACCCGATTGTTTTCCGTGTCGTTTCGGATGCCTTTCTGCTTCCACGTTACCGTGCTACGAGGGTGTTCTTCGTGGACGCGACGGCCTTGGTCGTCGTAGTAGTTTTCTTTGCGGTAGCCGGGTGGGTTGTCCCTGTCGTCTTTGGAGCCGTACCACGAGTTGAAGGCTTCAGCGAGTTCCTCCAGAACCCGCTGACTGGACTGACTGTGCAGTCCCTTGTACTTGTTGTGGGTCTTCAACTCGTGTTTCAAGTCGCCGTGGTCGGGAATTTCACCGGTTTCGTCCCACACTTCGCGGGAGTGGTAGTTGGCGACGTTCCAGAGCTTGCTGGCACTCCACCCGTGCCGGTCAAGCGACTCCGCTACCTGACCGTGGTTGAGGATTTTCGCTTGGTGGGTTCGGTGGACTTCCAGCATTTGGAAGGCTCTATAACAGGTTATAGTTGCTTTGTAAGTAAAAGTTCGGATTGGGAACAGTGGAATATCCAAGCCTGCTATCGATGGTGGACTGTGGAATGGGTTGTCGGATTCATCACGCGCCTAAAAACGCGGGTATTCTCCTTGTTCTCTATAACGCGCGAGCGCGGCGTGTCCGCTCAGGGCGCGCCGGCGATGACCATCTTCGAGCCGTCGGCCGAAAAAGACAGGTCACGCGTCGAGTCGGCGTCGACACGCACCGCGTCGCCGGGGCCGAGGTCGACGGGGTCGCCGTCGACCGTGAGCGTCGCCTCGCCGTGGATCAACACGTACACCTCTTCGTGGTCGTCTTCGGCGTGGTCGTGTTCCATTCCGTCCCACCCGTCGTCCGCTTCGACGACGGTCACGCCGAGACCCTCGCAGTCGAGCGCGTCGCGGAGGAAGTACATGCCGGGCGCGCGCGGTTCGACGTCGTCGTAGGTGGTCGCGTCGTATCCCATACACCGGGTACGCGGCGGGTGCCGGAAAAGCTACGGGTCGACGAAGACGGGATCCGACGGAACGCACCGGGGCCACAGACCGCTCTCGCGACCGCTAGAAGGAGCTCTTCAGCTTCTCGAAGAACCCGCCGCCGACGTCGATGTCCTCGCCGCCGGCCTCGGCGAACGCCTCCAGCGCCTCGCGCTGCTCGTCGTTGAGCGACTCGGGGATCACCACGCCGACCTGGACGTAGAGGTCGCCCCGGCCGCGGCGCCGCAACCGAGGCATTCCTTTATCCTGCAGCCGGAACGTCTCCCCGCTTTGGGTGCCCGCGGGGACGTCCATCTCGACGCTGCCGTCGACCGTCTCGACTTCGATCGTGTCGCCGAAGACGGCCTGCGGGAACGATATCGCCTCGCTCACGTGGAGGTCGTCGCCGTCGCGCTCGAAGCGGTCGCCCACGTCGACGTCGACTTCGATCAGCAGGTCGCCGTTCGGTCCACCGTTCTCGCCGGGCGCGCCCTCGCGCTCCATCCGCAGGCTCTGTCCGGAGCGGATTCCGGGCGGGATCTCCACGGAGAGCGTCGCCTCTTCTCGCACGACTCCGTCGCCGCCGCAGTCCGCACAGTCCTCGCTGTACAGTTCGCCCTCGCCCTCACAGCGCGGACACGTCGAGGTCTGCTGGACGCGACCGAGCGGCGTCTGTTGAACCTGCTGGACCTGCCCGCGACCGTTACACTGCGGACAGGTCTCCACGTCGGCGTCTGGCGGATGACCCGCGCCGTCACAGGTGTCACAGGCCGTCGGGCGGGTGAGCGTGACCTGCTTGGTCGCGCCCTCGAACGCCTCCTCAAGCGTAATCTCGAGCCCAGTCTTGAGGTCGCGCCCCTGTCGGGGGCGGTTGTCGGGACCCCCGCCGCCGCCGCGGCCGCCGCCGAAGAACTGGTTGAAGATGTCCTCGAAGCCGCCGGCTCCGCCCGCGCCGCCGGCTCCGCCGAACGGGCCGCCCGCCCCGCCGGGACCACCGCCGCCCGTCGCGCCGCGCTTGTCGGCCTCGGTGAACCTATCGTGGCCGAGCTGGTCGTACTGACGGCGCTTCTCTTCGTCCGTGAGCACCTCCTTGGCCTTCTGTATCTTCTTGAACCGCTCTTCGGCGTCCTCGTCGTCGCTGACGTCCGGGTGGTGTTCGGCGGCTTGCTTGCGGTACGCCTGTTTGATCTCGTCTTCGCTGGCGTCCCGCGACACGCCCAAGACGTCGTAGAAGTCTTCGCTCATGCGTTACGTGAATAGTGTGTGGTGATCCGCCGGGGTCGGGTGAATCAGCTACTCGTCGTCTTCGTCGTCGTCGCCGTCGACGTCCTCGAAGTCGGCATCGACGTACTCCTCGTCGTCCGCGTCGGCCGCGCCGCCCGGGCCCGCGCCGCCGGGACCGCCTGCACCGCCCATACCGCCCATGCCGCCGGGACCGCCTGCCGCGCCGCCGGCGCCGCCCGGACCGGCCTGCGCCGCCTGCTCTTGGTACATCTGCTTGCCGATCTCCTGGAGCTCCTCCGAGAGCGCCTCGGTGACGGACTCCAGCTCTTCGGTCTCCGCGTCCTCGTCTTCGAGCGTCTCCTCGACGTCCTCGATCGCCGCTTCGATGTCGCCGACGAGGTCGGCGTCGAGTTCCTCCTCGTTCTCTTCGAGCAGCGTTTCGGCGCGCTGAATGGACGTCTCGGCCTCGTTGCGGGCCTCGATGCGCTCGCGGCGAGCCTCGTCTTCTTCGGCGTGTTGTTCCGCCTCCTCTTGCATCTCCTCGATCTCCTCGTCAGAGAGGCCGACGCCGCCCTCGATGGTGATCGACTCGGCGTTGCCCGAGCCCTGGTCCTCGGCCTCGACGTTGACGATGCCGTTCTCGTCGATGTTAAACGAGACCTCGATCTGCGGGGTTCCGGCCGGTGCCGGCGGGATCCCCGACAGCTGGAACGCCCCGAGCAGCTCGTTCTCCTCGGCGATCTCGCGTTCGCCCTGGAAGACGCGGACGTTGACGGAGGTCTGGTTGTCGGCGGCCGTCGTGAACACCTTCGACTCCTCCGTCGGGATCGTGGTGTTCTTCTCGATGAGCCGCTCGAACAGGCCGCCCTTCACCTCGATACCGAGCGAGAGCGGCGTCACGTCGAGCAGGACGATGTCGTCGACGTCACCGGAGAGGACGCCGCCCTGAACCGCCGCGCCGAGCGCGACGGCTTCGTCGGGGTTGACGTTCTTCTTCGGCTCCTGTCCGACCAGTTCCTCGACCTTCTCTTGGACCTGCGGCATCCGGGTGGAGCCGCCGACGAGGATGACCTCGTCGATGTCGCCTTTGTCGTAGCCGGCGTCCGAGAGCGCCTGCTCCGTCGGGCCGACGGTGCGCTCTAGCAGGTCGCCGGTGAGGTTCTCGAAGGTCGCGCGCGTCACGGACTGTTCGAGGTGGACCGGACCGCTGTCAGTCGCGGTGATGAAGGGGAGGTTGACCGTCGTCTCCTTCTTGCTCGACAGCTCGATTTTCGCCTCCTCGGCGGCGTCTTTCAGCCGCTGGAGCGCCTGCCGGTCCTCGCGGAGGTCGATCCCGTGGTCGTTTTCGAACTCCTCTGCGAGGTGGTCGATGAGCGCCTCGTCCCAGTCGTCGCCGCCGAGGTCGTTGTCCCCGTTCGTGGCGACGACCTCGTAGACGCCGCCGCCGAGGTCCAGCACCGACACGTCGAACGTGCCGCCGCCGAGGTCGTACACGAGGACGGTCTGGTCGGACTCGTCGTCGAGGCCGTACGCCATCGAGGCCGCGGTCGGCTCGTTGACGATGCGCTCGACATCGAATCCGGCGATCTCGCCGGCGTCTTTCGTCGCCTGCCGCTGCTTGTCGTTGAAGTACGCGGGGACCGTGATCACGGCCTTCTCGACGTCGTCGCCGAGATACTCCTCCGCGTCGCGTTTGATCTTCTGGAGGATCATCGCCGAGACCTGCTCCGGCGTGTACTCGTCGTCGCCGATCTCGACGGTGTAGTCGTCCTCGCCCATGTGCCGCTTGATCGACTGGATCGTGCGGTCCGGGTTCTGGACGGCCTGATTCTTGGCCGGCTTCCCGACGAGTCGCTCGTCGTCGTCGGCGAACGCGACGACGGACGGCGTGGTCCGGTCGCCCTCCGCGTTCGCGATGATCTCGGGCTCGTCGCCCTCCATGACCGCGAAGGCGGAGTTGGTGGTACCGAGGTCGATACCGAGAATCTTGTTGCTCGCCATCTTGCCCACAGGTAGCGGCTTGTGTCGGTTAAAGGTTACTAGACGCCGCGATCCGGTCGCGACACCGAACCCACTCACGTCGTGCGATTTGCGGATCGTGTGAGTCCGTCACATCGATGTCTTTATACAGATCCGCAAGCGCAGCAGCCGGCGGGGCGCGCGCAGTCCGGCAGCGACGGGGAACGCGGCCCACCGTTGCGAGCGGTGCGGAAACTCAGAGTCCGCTGACGAGGTCTTCGAGCACCGCCTCCGGGTCGTCCGCCTTCGCGACGCCCGAGGCGAGCAGGACGCCCGAGGCACCGAGGTCGCCGGCGGCGGTCACGTCCTCGCCGGTCGAGACGCCCGCGCCGCAGAACACGTCGACGTCGGGGTCGACCGCGTCCGCGGCCGCGACCGCGTCCTCGACTATCCCCGGGTCCGCGGTCGAGACGGAGACGTCGCCGCCGATGAGTTCCGGCGGCTCGACGGCGACGGCGTCGGGCGAGAGCGCCGCGGCCGCACCGACCTGCGCGGGATTGTTGGCGCAGACGACGGTCTCCAGGTCGGCGCGCTCGGCCGCGCGCACAGAGCCGTCGATGTCGGCGAGTTTGAGCCGGTTTTCGGAGTGGTTTATCAGGGTGCCGGCAGCGCCGTTGTCGGCGACCGCCTCGGCGAGCGTCGAGCCGGTGTGCGAGCCGTGGGCGTTCGGCGAGACGTGCTGGGACCACGTCTCGACGCCGGTGTCCGCGACGCGGGCGATGTCGGCGGCCTGCGGCGAGACCGCGATCCGCGCGCCGGACGCCTCGGCGACGTCGCGAGCGGCCGTCGCTACCTCGATCGGGTCACAGGGGTACGCCTTGAGGTTCACCAGGATGAACATGTTCACAGGGGAGGCCCGCGGCCGCAAATAGGTTCGTGCTTCGGGGTCGTTCCCGACGAACCCCGTGACAGTGAGCCGTGTCGAGAGGACGCGTGTTCGATGCTGTTCTCCGAAAAGCGGCTAGTGCTTCCTCAAGTTCCTGTTAGATCAACTAACAAACAAAACTTTTTAACTGTATCTTCCGGTTGGATTACACAGATTTCATCGACCCTACGACAAAAATGTCCTACTACTGTCCACAATGTGGAACGGAGGTTTCTCAGGGGAATCAGTGCCCGGAGTGCGGACACATCGACGAGCAGTGTTCGAGTTGCGGCACGTCTGTTGCCGAAGAGGCGTGGCTGTGTGAGAACTGCGAGACGCCCAGTTCTTACTGCCCGGAGTGCGGTGGTCGAATAAACGGCGATACCTGTAGGGAGTGCGGTGCCACCCGACCGGCGATGTGTGCTTCGTGTGGAGGGGCAGTCGACGCAGACGCCACGGAGTGTGCCGCCTGTGGATACAATCCCGGCGCGAAGTATCAAAAGCGAGCGAAGTGGACGAAATACATCATGTACATCGTCGCTGCCTTCACCGTCCTCTCGACGGCCGTGGCGCTGGTTCCCGTGCTGTCCGCGGGGGCACCGGGGACGCTCGCGGGGGCTGCGGTGTTGGGCGGGCTACTACAGGCCGTAATCTTGGTCGGTCCGCTGTACCTGCTCACCCGTCGCTGGAGTAAGAAGGGGAACCAGTCCGTGGCGAAGATGTCGTGAGTCTCGACCGATTCGATCCGGCGTGCCGATCCGACGCTAACTGTCTCCGCCGGTGATACTGTTGAGGAAGCGTGCCGTCGAACTCCAGGTACTCACCTCTTTCATTTCCAACTTGGGGATCTCTTCGTTCAGGTTCAGCGAAGTCAGTTTGTCCAGTGGGTTCGGAGCTTCGATGTACTCGATTCTATCGCGCGGGTACAGCCGGGAGCTCCCGTCTTTCATCTGTGCTTTGATCCACTCGCCCTGTTGATTGTAGTCGGCCCGATTGCATTTAAGCGGAACTTCCTGATCTTTGAGATGAATTCTGATTTCGTCGCCTGAGACCTGCTCAATCTCTTCGACTGATTCGCCGCAGTTCCGGCAGAAGTCCTGGCTGTTATCGACTGTGTCACCACAGCTTGGACACGTAACCATGGCTGTCATATCGACGTTTCATGTCAAAATATTTTCGACGGCACAGAGGACGGTACCCTATCGACGGAACCGGCACCCGAATGCCGGTTCGCCGAAACAAACGTCCACGCCGATTACCTAGAGACACCAGTCACGCAGATCCCGCGGAGACAACGCGTGGGACGACGGAGTTCTCAGCCGAGTTCCCGTCTATCGGCCGACTGTGTCAGACGGTGTCGAAGGCGGAGATTCGACGCACCACCGCCGACGTGCTCGGTTCGTCTGCGCTCGGCGCACCCCCGAGAGCATAAACGACCTTATACCCCGGTACTGTGGGTGCGGACGAAGATGTCCCTCATCGAGCTCATCGCGGGCGTGGAAGCTCACGAGGCCACGCTGATCGTCTACAACGCCGACGCCGCGGAGACGGACGCGCTCCGGGATCACTTCGCGGACCGCAACATTCGGATCGTCGACGAACGGAGCGCCGCTGGTCCCGAGGCGTTCGCCGTCTTGGCTCGGGACGGCGAGTTCGTCACCGCGGTCGGCGTCGACGAACTCCTCCCCGGATCCGGTCCACCGAGAGGCGGCGGCGACGCCGGCGAATCGCGACGCGACGGGACCCCGCGGGCCGGGAGGGCGGTCCTCGATCACCTCGACGAGACGATGTTCACCTCGTACTCCCGGGCGGACATGGTGTCGGCCTCCCGCGAGATCGAAGACCGCGCGTGGCGCGTCGGCGACGGCGAACTCCACGCGGGGTTCCAGACGCTCGACGTGCTCACCGGCGAGACGGACACCTACGACGTGCTCGGGGAGAAGACGGACCTCGACGTGCACGCGTACGCGGCCGACGAGGGGAACGCGCCGGACGTCGAGCACTACACGGTCCACGTCGGGCGCACGGCCGAGATCCGCGAGACGTGGTTCGTCGCCTACGACGGCGGCGGACTCGACGAGGCGAAGTGCGCGCTCCTCGCCGAGGAGCGCGCGTCCGGTGAGTTCTACGGGTTCTGGAGCTACGACCCGGAGACGGTAGACGAGATCATCGACTACCTGACGGAGGAGTACGGACCGGCGGCCGACGATGCGCGCGAGAACGGCGAGGCGAACAGACGGGACAACACCGGCGAGGACGACAACGCCGACGGGAGCGACAACGCCGACGAGAACGACGACACCGGCCGAAGCCGGTAAGCCGTCGCGACGGATCAGTCCTTTCGCTTGACCACGTCGCCGAGCGTCATGGTCCCCGCGTCACCGGAGTCCCAGTCGGCGTCGTCGACGGACTCTCCCTCGACGAGCGAGATGTCGAGCGCGCGTTCGAGCTTGCGCTGGACATCGTCCGTGGGAAGGGTGTCGCCGCGTTCGAGTTTCCGGATGAGACTCGCCTTCTCGTTGAGCTGGTCGGCGAGCTCCTCCTGGCTCAGACCGCTCGATTCGCGGGCCGCGCGGATGCGTTCGTCGTAGTCCGTCGCGATCTCGTCCATGTCGTCGAACATGTCTCGGGGACGGGTCGACTGTCCGGACGAAGACGACGAGGACGAAGCGGAAGACGACGAAGACGACGTCCCGGTGTCTGAACTCGTGGAGTACTTGCTGCCGCCGGAGCTCGTGGACTCGTCGCGGACCTCCGTGCCGAAGTCCGTACACGAACTGCAGAGCTCCAGCTCGGCGCCTTCGACCTTCGTCGTCGTCAGCGAGGCCTGCTCGGCACCACACATCTCACACTGGGGCATACACGCCGCTTACGCTCCCGGTGGTATAAAGGGTGCGCCGGCGACACCGAAGTCGACGCGGTCGCCGCTCGAAGGGCGGCGAGTGCGCCGTCACTCCGCGGACGGCGTCTCAGAGACGAGATCGTCGAACAGGGCGGCGACGCGGTCGTCGATCTCGTCGCGGATCGCTCGGACCGCCTCGAGGGGCTTATCGTCCGGGTCGTCGAGCCCCCAGTCGCGGCTCTCTCCGTTCCACGCCGCCGGGCAGACGTCGGAGGCCGAACAGCCCATCGTGACGACGAGATCCATCGCACGTAGCTCGTCGGGCGTTACTTCCCGTGGGGTCCGGTCGCTCAAGTCGATGTCCAGTTCCGCCATCGCCTCGACGACGACGTCGTGGACGCGGTCTGCGGGCCGCGTTCCGCCCGTCACGATCTCGATCCGGTCGGCCGCGTCGCGACGGGCGCGCTCGCGCTCGGCGAGCGCGGCAGCCATCTGACTCCGTCCGGCGTTCTGGACGCAGACGAACGCGACTCGGTGGGTCGGCTGCTCGCTGTGTCGGGTCACGACTCGGTGTCCGAGCGGTACCGGTTTAGTCGTTGCTTCGGAGCGGTATGGAGGCCTATAGAGCGCTCTATCGATCGATCGCGCGTTCTCTTTCAGCGAGCGCCGGCCCACCACCCGCGCTCGCTGATCGCCGCGTGCAACTGCGCGACGGCCCCCAACAGCGGAAGCTCCAGCAGCGGACCGATCACGAGCGCCAGCGGAACGAGCGGCTCGTTCGGAAACGCGACGACGGCGATCGCGAGCGCGGTCGGCGAGTTTCTCGATAATATCGTGTTGTTGAAACAGACGAGCTCTCCGTACGAGAAGTCGAGCGCGCGGCCGACGGCGACCCCCACACCGAGGTTGATCGCGTAGAAGGCGATCACGGGGACCGCCATCAACGCGAGCAGCCGCGGATTCTCGACGATGACTCCGCCCTGCGAGGCGAACATCGCGCCGATCGCGAGGCTCAAAGCGACGATCTGTGTCGGCCCCAGCGTCGGGAGGAACCGCCGGTCGAACCACCGCCGACTCCGCCACCGGATCAGCCCCCACCGAGTCGCTCCCCCGAGCGTGAGCGGGACGACCAACACGAGCACGACGCTCTCCGCCAGCAACCTCACCGGCAACTCGACGAGCGCCCCCGCGAAGACGTACAGGTACACGGGCAACAAGAGGAGCTGTAACACGAGGTTATAGGGGAGAAGCGAGGTCGCGAGGGGCACGTCGCCGCCGGCGATGTCGGTGAAGATCAGGTACCAGTCGGTACACGGCGTGACAAGCAGCATGATGAGCCCGACCCACAGCGCCGGCTGGTCGCGGAGGAAGACGGCACCCAGTCCGACGGCCAGAAGCGGGCTCCAGAGGAAGTTGACGAGGAGGCTCGATCCGAGGACGCGTCGGTTTCCGAACGCGGCGCGGAGCCGCGACAGCGGGACTCCCGTGAACGACGCGAACAGCATCACCATCAGAAACGGGAGGAGGAGCGCGTCCGCGACCGGCGGAACGCCGGACACCTGCCCGAGCGCTAACCCGCCGAGGACGGCTGCCGCGACGAGCACGCTCTGGTACTTCTCGACGGCCACCATTCGTCTGAGCCTCGACCGTCGCCGGCGTAAGTGTGCGGGTCCGCGGCTACTCGGCGATGTCGATCGCGGGACGACCCGGCTCCGCCTTCCGGACGACGCTCTCGTCGGCGTCGGCGGCGCGCTCGACTCGCACCGGGGCGTCGAACTCCCGCTCGATCAGCCACGCGGCCGCGCGGAGCGCGTCGAACTCGTCGTCGCCGGCGAGCGTCTCCCGTAGCGCCTCGCGGTTCGCCTGCAGGTCCTGCCCGTAGTCGGCGGCTGCGTCGCCCCGTTCGCGGATGTGTGACTCCTGCATGAGTTCGGAGATGAGGTTGTCGGCGTCGCTGTCGAGCGCGAGTTCGAGGGCGTCGTACTTCCAGCCGGGCGCGACGACGACGTCGATCCGCTCGGGGTCGTCGATCCCGGCGACGTCGACGATGTCGCGCACGTCCTCGCGGGTGTTCGCCACCAGTCTGCGGCGGCGCTCGACCGTCTCGCGGTCGGCGGTCGCGGCCGGCCAGTCGGCGTCGACGACGAGCCCGTCGCGACCGAGCGTCTCCCACAGCTCCTCCGCGAGGTGCGGCGCGACGGGCGCGAGCAGCCGAACGGCGACGTCGAGACTCCGCTCGTATATCTCGGGGTGCGGTTCGGCGTGCTCGCGGTAGCTCCGAAGCGTCCCCACCAAGTCCTGTGCCTCGCGTAACGCGACGTTGAACGTTAGGTCGTCGTACTCGTCGCCGGCGATGGCGACGGCGGCGTCGGTCTCGGCCGCGACGTACTCGTCGATCGTCTCGCGGTCGGGAGACGAGTCGCTGGCGTCGGCCGCGTCGCCCGGCTCGACCGCATCGGATCCGGCCGTCTCGACGTCGCCTGCGGCGTACTCCTCGACGAGGTCGGAGAGCCGGGCCAAAAACCGGTGCGTCGACTTGACGCCCTCCTCGCTCCAGTCGAAGTCGCGCTCGGGCTGGGCCGCCTGCATCATGAACAGCCGCGCGGTGTCCGCGCCGTACTCCTCGACGATGCGCTGGGGCGAGACCGTGTTCCCCTTCGATTTGGACATCTTCTCGCCGTCAAGCTGCACCATTCCCTGCGCGAGCAGGTTCGTGAACGGCTCGCGGTGTTCGAGCCCCTCCTCGTCGGCGAGCACCTTGGTGAAAAAGCGAGAGTAAAGCAGGTGCATCACGGCGTGTTCGATGCCGCCGACGTACTGGTCGACCGGCATCCAGTCGTTGGCGCGGTCCAGATCGAAGGGCGCGTCGGCCAGGTCCGGCGAGACGTACCGCAGGAAGTACCACGAGGAGTCGACGAACGTGTCCATCGTGTCCGTCTCGCGGGTCGCTTGCGCGCCGCACTCCGGACAGGTCGTCTCCTTCCACTCCTCGGCCGCGTCGAGGGGGTTTCCGGTCGTGTTGATGAACTCGGGTAGCTCGACCGGGAGGTCCTCGTCCGGGACGAGCACGGGGCCGCAGTCGTCGCAGTGGACGACCGGGATCGGCGTCCCCCAGTAGCGCTGACGGGAGATCCCCCAGTCGCGAAGCTGGTACTGGGTGCTCTCCGCGGCGCTCTCGATGTCCTCGGTCAGCCGCTCACGGGCCGTGTCGCTGTCGAGACCGCTGTACGCGCCGGAGTTGACGAGCACGCCGTCGTCGGTGAACGGCTCGTCGCCCACGTCGGGCGCGTCTGGGACCGCCTCCCCGTCCCAGTCGTCGGGCTCCGGCGCGACCACGGGCTCGATGTCGACGCCCATCTTTTCCGCGAAGGCGTGGTCGCGCTCGTCGTGGCCGGGCACGGCCATCAGCGCGCCCGTCCCAACGTCCGAGAGGACGAAGTCGGCGACGAAGACGGGTATCTCCTCGCCCGTGACGGGGTTCGTGGCGGTGAGACCCGTCTCGACACCGTTCGGCTCGTCGCCGTCGGGGTCGGCCTCCTCCTCGATGAAGCGGCGGACCGCGTCGTCCGCCTCCGCCAGCTCCTCGCTGATGGGATGATCCGGCGCGAGCGCGAAGAACGTCGCGCCGAAGATCGTGTCCACGCGGGTGGTGAACGCCTCGACGGAGCCGTGCTCCTCGATAGCAAAGTCCAGCGTCGTCCCGTACTGTCGCCCGATCCAGTTGCGCTGCATCTGGCGCACCGAGTTCGGCCATCCTTCCAAGTCGTCTATGGCCTCCAGGAGTTCGTCCGCGTACTCGGTTATTTTCAGGAACCACTGGTCGAGGTCGCGGGTCTCGACGGGCGTGTCACACCGCCAGCACAGTTCGGCGTCGCCCTCCACCTGCTCGTCCGCGAGGACGGTCTCACAGGATGGACACCAGTTCACCTCGGCGTCGCGCCGCTCGACGAGGTCGGCGTCGGCGAATCGCGAGAAGAGCCACTGGTTCCACTCGTAGTACTCGGGGACGCAGGTTGTGATCTCGCGGTCCCAATCATAGCCGAATCCCATCGACCGCATCTGTCCGCGCATCGTGTCGATGCAGTCGAACGTCCAGTCGCGGGGGTTGGTGTCGCGCTCCTTCGCGGCGTTCTCGGCCGGGAGGCCGAACGCGTCCCACCCCATCGGGTGGAGCACGTCGTCGCCGCGCATTCTGCGGTACCGGGCGTACGCGTCCGTAATCGTGTAGTTGCGGACGTGGCCCATGTGGAGTTTCCCGGACGGGTACGGGTACATCCCCAACACGTAGGTTGGGTCGTCAACCTCGTCCGGCGTTCGGTACGCGTCGGCCTCCGCCCAGGCCGCCTGCCACCGTTCTTCGACCGCGGTGTGGTCGTAACCCTCGTGAGACATCTGCTTATATACTCGTGGTCGGGACGGCGTCGTATAGCTTTCCATCCGGTCGGACCCGGACCGCCCCCGAACGCGCGACCGAAACCCCTGTCGGAGCGTTCGCGAAACCGCCGGAGAGGGTGTTCGGGGCGACAAAATCGAGGCCGATGACGATCTCCAGTCGAACACTGGGGCGGCCGATCTCCAGTCGAATCGACCGGTCGCGGATCTCCAGTCGAAACCGTCCGCGTACCCGAACCCGACCCTCTCATCGTCGATCGCGAGCGACCGCCATTGATCACGGCCGCCCGTCGTCGATCACGGCCGCCCGTCGTTCGATCGCAAGCGATCGCCGACGGAGCGGGCGTCGTCGGCGCTCAGTCGTCCGCGGGTGCCGCGTCGGCCGATCCGGCCTGCGCGGTTCCCGCTGGACCGGTCACCGCCTCGGCGACCTTCTCGATCGGGTGCGGCGGGTTCTCCGTCTCGCCCTCGCGGTCACCGAGCTGGGACCGACAGGACGCGCCCGGCGCGGTCACGGTGTCGCCGGAACTCTCGTCGACCTGATCGAAGAGGATCCGGCCGATCGCCTTCGAGATGTCGTAGTGCTCCGACTCGTAGCCGAAGGATCCCGCCATCCCGCAACACGAGGAGTCGAGCGGGTCGACGTCGTAGCCCGCGCGCCGCATCACGCCGACCGCGTGGTGGTCCTTGTTCGTCGCCTTCTGGTTGCAGTGTCCGTGGTACGTGAGCGTCTCGGCCGGCGCGTCGAACGCCAACTGCTCGTCGACGCGACCGACGTCGAGGTACTCTAACACGCCGTAGGCGGCCGCGGAGACGGCCTCCACGTCCTCGCCGTCGAGCAGGTCGAGGTACTCGTCCTGGAACATGACCGCGTCGGAGGGCTCGACGAAGACGACCGACTGGCCGTCGCGGACTCGCGGCGCGAGCTTCTCGACGTTGGTCTCGGCGCGCTCGCGGGCGTCGTCGAGGAAGCCGGTCGAGAACGCCGCCCGGCCGGAGGGCGCGAGGTCGTCCGGAACCTCGACGCGGACGCCGGCCGACTCCAGCACCTCGACGGCCGCCTTCCCCGCCGCCGGGTAGCTGTAGTTGGTGTAGGTGTCCGGGAACAACACGACGGTGTCGGTCGCGTCCGCGGCGGACACCGTCGAGCCGCCGCGAGACTCGAACCACTCCTCGAAGCTGGTCGAGCGGAAGGTCGGCAGCTCGCGGTCGGGCGCGATCCCCGCGACCGCGTCCATCACCGCGCGGGCACCGGGAACCTTCGACGCCGCGTTCGAGATCGGCGCGAGGGTGCTCCCGAGCGCCGAGAACCGGTCGATGTCGCGGAAGATCCGCTCGCGGAGCCCCGATCCCTCCTCCTCGTGGTGTTCGTGTTTCACTTCGGCTTTCAGCTTCGCGAGGTCGACGCCCGTCGGACAGTCGCTCTTACAGCCCTTACAGCCGACACAGAGGCCGAGAACCTCTTCTTGGAAGCGGTCCGAGTGGATCTCGTCTTCGTCCAGCTCCCCGCTGATGGCGGCCCGGAGCATGTTGGCGCGGCCGCGCGTCGCCTGTATCTCCTCCTCGGAGGCGCGGTAGGTCGGACACATCACGTTGGAGTCCGTCTCCCGACAGGTGCCACAGCCGTTACACAGCTCGACGAGGTGCGAAAAGCCGCCCTCGTCCTCGAAGTCGAGCGCGGTCTGCGGCTCGATGGATTCGTAGGCCGGCCCGTACCGGAGGTTCTCGCGCATGTCGGTGTCGGCCGCGGTGTCGGGGTATCCGCGCTCGTCCGCGGTGTCGCCGTCGACGTAGACGACCTTGCCCGGGTTCATCCGCCACTCGGGGTCGAACGTCGACTTGAGTTCCTGGAACGCGCCCCACAGGTCCTCGCCGTACATCTTCGGATTGAACTCGGTGCGCGCGAGGCCGTCGCCGTGCTCGCCGGAGAACGAGCCGTGATGTTCTAAGACGAGGTCGGTGACGTCCTCGGAGATGGAGTGCATCTTCTCGACGCCCTCCTCCTCTTTCAACGAGAGGATCGGACGGATGTGGAGCGTTCCGGAGCCGGCGTGTGCGAAGTACGCCGCGGACGTGCCGTGGTCTTTCAGCACCTCCTCGAACTGGCCGACGTACTCGGCCAACTCCTCCGGCGGCACCGTCGCGTCCTCGATGAACGGGTACGGCTTGGGGTCGCCTTTCATGCCCATCAGAAGCGGGATCGCCGCCTTCCGGAGCTTCCAGATGTCCGCCTGGTCCTCCTCGGTGTACGCCTCGATCACGTCGAAGGCGTCACCCTCGTCGACGAAGTGCGCGTTCGTATCCGCGATCGCCGACTCGAAGTCGTCGACGAGCTCGGAGTCCCACTCCAGCATGAGCGCCGCGGCGGCTCGGTCCGGGATGGGTTCCGCGTACTGCGCGAACTCCTGTGAGCCGGCCGCCAGCGAGAACACCTCGTCGTCCATCAGCTCGACCGCGCTCACCGGGAACTCCAGCGCCTCCGGGACGGCCTGCATCGCGTCGACGAGCGAATCGAAGGTGTACAGCGCGAGCGCCGTCTCCTCGGGGCGGGTGACGAGTGACACCTCGGCCTCGACGATCGTGCCGAGCGTGCCCTCCGCGCCGACGAACAGCTTCGAGAGGTTGATGACCTCCTCGCCGTCGTCGTTCTCGTAGATCACCTTGTGGAGGTTGTATCCCGACACCGACCGCTTGAGGTTCGGGTACTTGTCGTCGATCTCTCCCTGGTTGTCTTCGACGAGCTGGCGTGTCGTCTCGTAGAGCGCGGCCTCCTGACCGTCGCCGGAGACGATCTCCTCGTACTCCGGCGAGTCGAGGACGACCTCGCGGGTGTGGATGAGCGAGCCGTCCGCGAGCACGACTTTCAGTTCCTCGGTGTACGCGTCGGTGATCCCGTAGCGGACCGAGTGCGCGCCCGTAGAGTTGTTGCCGATGCCGCCGACGACCGTCGCGCGCGCCGACGATGCCGGGTCGGGCGCGAACTTCAGCCCGTCCTCCGCGAGCCGGTCGTCGAGGTGGTCCTGGACCACGCCGGGCTGGACCACCGCACGGCGGTCGTCGGGACGAACCTCGACGATCTCGTCCATGTTCGGCGTGAAATCGAGCACGACACAGCCCGGACCGACCGTCTGCCCGCCGAGCGAGGAGCCCGCGCCTCGCGGGATGACGGGGACGCCGTGGTCGGCCGCGACCCGCATCGTCTCCTGGACGTCCTCGACGGAGCGCGGCGTCACGACGCCGGCCGGCCGCGCCTGATAGATGCTGCCGTCGGTGGCGTACAGGACCTGGGCGTACTCGTCGAACTGGACGTCGCCGTCGACGTGTGCCCGGAGATCGGACGCTAGTTCCCTGAATGCGGCTACGTCCGGCCGGTCGTGACCGAGCGCGGCAGACGACGTGTCGAGGTCGGTGAAGTCATTCCCCCGCGTGGGCTCAGTTGCCATGTTACTACTGGGCGGTACGGAGCGAATAAATCCTTTGTTAAAAATGAATATGATACCGAGTTACCATTCTCGTCGCCATCGCCCGGTTCCCGGGCGAGCGCGCGTTCCCATCGGACTACCGAGTCGTCGTCGCTGCCGGATCGCGGGCGCGTCTCTCTGCGGCGCGGTTCGTCGGGATTTATTGTCCTCCCCGCGAGACGGCGACGCATGGAGATACTCCACACGTGTCTCAACGTCGAAGACGCGGACCGAACGGCCGACTGGTACGTCGAACAGCTCGGGTTCGAGCGCTCGTGGGAGTTCACGACCGAGGACGGCGACACGCGCAACGTGTACGTCGCCGACGACGCGGGCGTGGAGTTCCAGTTGTCCGACACCGACGGCGAGACGCCGAGCGACGACGGCGACCGCTACGACCACGTCGCCGTCGGCGTCGACGACGTCGACGAGACGTTCGAGGCGATCGACCACCACGGCGTCGTGAAGGAGCCGGGCGACCAGCCCGCCGCCGGCGCGCGGACGGCGTTCGTGAAAGACCCCGACGGACACGCCGTCGAACTGATCGAGCCGCTGTAATCGGACGCGTCTCTCGATCGCTTTTTTGTCGACCGATACGAGCGCGGATTCCTTCCGCTGAGATCCCGAACACCGACGAGACGCGTCTCCCGCGACCACCGCCGGCGGCGACGGCGACACTCCGCTCGTCGCCCGGCTACAGCGACCCCGCCGACTGCGCCTGTTCGACGCGTCGCGTCGCCTGTGCCATCCGGTTCTCGGTCGCCGTCGCGAGCCCCGGCGGGAGCCCCTCCCGGGCCGCGGCCAACCGCTCTTCGATCCGCGCGATCCGGTCTGCGACCGCCTCCAACTGCCGGGTCACGCCCGGCGCGTCGCCCTCGCGGGCCCGCGCCTCGGCGCGCTCGGCCGCCTCGACCGCGGCCGCGAGCGCGCGTTCGAGACCGGTGACGGCGTTCGACGGGCCGCCGGCGTCGCCGCCGCCCGCGTTTCCGGCGTCAGCGCGCGTGGCGTCGTCACCGTCATCGCTTTCGTCGTCCTCGGTCGCCGCGACCGCGGCAACCTCTGCGCGGGTCTCCTCGGCGACGTCGGCGACGAACCCGGCCAGCGAGGCCGCGCCCGTCTCGGGACGCTCGATCCGGATCGGCGAACCGGTTTCCGCCCCGGCGTCGTCGACCGACGGAGTGACCCGGTACGCGCCGATCTCAGCCGCCGTGTCGCGCACCTCGGCCGTGTACGCGCCGCCCGCGTGGACGTACACCGCGTCGGTTCCCTCGACCGCGGAGTCGTAGATCCGCCCGGCGAAGTCGTCTTCGAGCGCGGCGCGCGCCAGTTCGGTCTCGCCGGCCGCCTCGCCGATCTCGACTCGGGTCGCGTCTTCGCGGGCGACGAGCGGGATATCGCCCTCGACGCCGGCGGTGGTCGCCTCGTCGGATTCGACGCGCAGCCGCTCGCTGTGCGGCGTCCGTCCCGCGCCGTTGACCGTGATGCGATGCTCGCCCTCCGAGACGCCCTCGGCGACGGCGACGCCGCCGAACGTCGGGACCATCTCGGGGTCGCTCTCGATCAACACGACCGACTCGACGGTCGCCTCGGTCACCGTCAGCCCCTCGCCGTCGGGAGCCTCGGCGCTCTCGATCGCCTCCGTGACGCGGGCGACGAGCCCGTCGAACGCGGCCGCGGCCTCGCCTCCGATCCCCGCCTCGTCGGCGACGGCCTCGTATCGGTCAGCGATCTCCGCGCGGTGGTTTCCGGCGCTGACGTCGACGGCCGGATTCTCGTACCGTGGCTGTTCCCACGGCACGCCGGTCGTCGTAATGTGGCTCGCGACCGCGTCTTCGACGGCCTCCGGAACCGCGAACTCGAAGCTGAGTTGCGGGCCCGTAAAGGCCGATATCCCCTCTAATTCGGCCGTTTCGACGAGATCGTAGGTGACGACCGACTCGGCGACGTCGGTCGCCTCCGGGTCGTCTCGGTCCCGGTGACGGAACGCGACGCCCGTCTCTCGGAGCGAGAGGTCCGTCGGCGGCGCGGCGAGGGCGTCGAGCGAGCGAATCGTGAGCGCCTCGTCGACCAGCGAGTCGGCGGTCACGGCGGGGAGGTCGGGGTGGTCGTAGATCGGCTCTCCCTCGTACTCGGGGACGACGAACGGGAGCCGCATCCCCTCGTCGCGGGGGAGCCCGTACGCGATCGGGACGCCGAGTACGTCCTCTATCGTGTCGACCGTCGCGTTCGTGATATCGGCGAGCAGGCCGTCGCCGCCGACGCGCTGGAATCGGTCCGGGACGTCGTTGACCGACAGCGTGCTGGAGTGTGAGCCGAGTTCGGTGAGGATCCGAGGGACGCGGTCGGGGTCCGGGTCGAGGAACTCGTTGTTCGGGACGCTTCGAGAGTGCGAGCTGGCGACGTACAGCTGCGGCTCGCCGGTGTCGAGGTCGACGAACACGTGGAGCACCTCCCAGTCGTGCCAGTGGAAGTTCGCCGTGAACTGGTCGAACGCGGAGTAGAACCAGAACTGGACGACCGCGAGCGGCGAGTCCTCGTATCGGACGCCGTGATAGAAGACGGTCGGGTCGGGCGGGACGCCGGCCTCGTCGTAGCGCTCGTGATACCCGTCGAACGCCTCGAACCCGTCAACGACGGTATCGCCGTCCTCTTCCGTGGTGTACGGTCGCGGGTCGGTCGGGAACCACGGCTCCGCGGAGTCGAAGTACAGCGTCGGCGCGAACCGAGAGGCGAGTTCGTCGAGGGCGTCGGGATCCATCGCGGTCGTCTCCGAGTCGGGGGATTCACTCCCCGAGGCGGGCGATTCACCCGCCGCGTCGTCTTCCGTCCGATCGCTCGGGTCGCCCGCGCAGCCGGAGACGACGACGGTGCCCGCACCGGCGAGCGAGCCGAGGACGGACCGGCGAGCGACGCCGTCGGTGCGGTCGGTCATTGCATCGTCCACGACCGCAGCGGCGAATAAGTCTTCTGACGCGGTGCAGCGTCGGCTCGCCGGGCGACGCTAGAACCGATCCCGCAGCTCGTCGCGGAGATCGTCGATGTCGAGGTCCTTCATGGCGAGCAGCACCAGCAAGTGATAGACGAGGTCGGCGCTCTCGTAGGTGAGTTCGTCGAGGTCGTCGTCTTTCGCGGCGAGGATCGTCTCCGTCGACTCCTCGCCGATCTTCTCTAACACCGCGTTCTCGCCCTTCTCGTGGGTGAAAAGCGACGCCGTGTACGACCCCTCCGGGAGCTCCGCCTTCCGTGACTCGATGGTGGCGAACAGCTCGTCGAGGGCGGCCTCGTCAGGGACGCTATCGCCCTCGTCGGTGGCAGCGGGATCGCTCACGCCACCACCTCCCGTTCCGGGAAGAAGGCGAGGTCGTGGATCCGCGAGTCGTCGGTGAGTTCCGGGTGGAACGCGGTGGCGAGGACGGGGCCGTCCCGCACCGCGACCGGCCGACCGTCGACGGCCGCGAGGACCTCGACGTCCGGGCCGACGTCGTCGATGAGCGGCGCGCGGATGAACACGGCGTGAAACGGGTCGACGAGTCCGTCGACCGACAGCGCCGCCTCGAAGGAGTCCTTCTGTCTCCCGAACGCGTTCCGGTCGACCGAGACGTCGACGAGCCCGAGCGGGTCGACGCGGTCGTCTTTCGCGTCGCGAGCGCAGACGATGAGGCCGGCGCAGGTCGCGAGCACGGGCTTGCCGGCCGCGACGTGGTCGCGGATCTCGGCGGCGATGCCCTCCCGATGGAGGAGCCGCGATATCGTCGTCGACTCGCCGCCCGGGACGAGGAGGGCGTCGCAGTCGGGCACGAGTCCCGCGTCCCTGATCTCGACGACGTCCACCGGCTCGTCGTGGGCGGCCGCGGCGTTCCGGACGGCCTCGGCGTGTTCGGCCACGTCGCCCTGCACGGCGATGACGCCTGCTTGCATGGCCGCCTATCCGTCGGGGACGGGCAAAAAGGGCGCGCTACGCGACCGTCAGAGAGAGGATCTGGACGAAGACGCCGAAGAGGACGCAGAAGGCGAGGACGGTCTTCGGGTTCATCGTGATCGCGTCTCGGCCTTGGTTGTCGAAGTAGCGGACCAGTCCCGCACTCGACATCAGGCCGCCGGAGTTGGAGCCACTGCTCATACCTCTCGATGGGTCTCACCGCGTTCTAAACGTTTCGCTCGCGTCCCGGAGTCGTCATCGGCCGCCGTGCGCTCGGCTCCGGGTCCGCGGGCCGCAGCCGAGGGCTCGCGGTCCCGTGGTCGGCGGTCCTGTACTCGGAGACGCACGAGTGGGAAACCCTTATGCGCGGTGCGACGGTACGTTGCGGCGGATAATGACTGTTCGACTGCTGGATTTTCACGCAGACTGGTGTGGCCCGTGTAAGACGCAGGACCCGATCCTCGAGGAGATTCAGGAGGACCTCGGCGACGCCTTCGAACTCCAGAAGGTGAACGTCGACGAGGAGCAGGACGTCGCCAACCAGTATCAGGTGCGATCGCTTCCGACGCTGATCGTCGAGAACGACGACGGCGTCGTCGATCGGTTCGTGGGCGTCACACAGCGAGAGGATATCGAAGCGGCGCTCGCCGAGGCGGGCGCGTAGCCGGACAGTCAGACGCGGTCCGTCGCGACCGGCCGCGTCTCGCAAGCTTTTACAGCGTCGCCACGACAGTAGTCGTATGGCCAGTTTCGACGCCGCGGAACGCCGCAACCTCGATCGACACATCTGCATGCGCTGTAACGCCCGCAACTCTCCCGACGCCGACCGCTGCCGCAAGTGCGGCTACACGAAGCTCCGCCCGAAGGCGAAGGAACGCCGCGCCGCATAGAGCGTCGGTCCCTCATCGGCGACCCCGCCGGCCTCCAAGTCGGCCGACATCAAGGTCACCCGACGCCCGACTCAGTCGTCCGCGAGCGACGCGACGTCGAGTTCGGCCGCGTCTTCTCTTCGCACCGTCGACCGGTTCGACCGAGGGTCCTTCTCGACGGTGACGAGTTCGTCTGCGGCACCCACCAGTTCGTCGTCGTGGCTGACGATGAGTATCTGTCGCACGCCGAACCCGCGCATCTCCTCGACGAGGCGCACGAGGCGGGAGACGTGTCCGGAGTCGAGAAAGACCGTCGGCTCGTCGAGGATGAGCGGCGGCGTCGGGGCCGCGCCCTCGATCCCCTCCGAGAGCAGCCGGTAGATCGCACAGCGCAACGAGAGGTTGAACAGCGCGCGCTCACCCCCGGAGAGCTGTTCCGGGTCTAACGCCTCGCCGTCCTTCTGATAGACCGTGAGGACGTACTCGCCGTCGAGTTCGATGTGCGAGTAGGCGTCGTTGCCGTAGACGAGTTCGAACGTCTCGTTGAGGGTGCGCTCCAACTCGGTGACGTTGCGCTGGCGCAGCTCCGCGCGCAGGTCGCCGTACATCGCCTCCAGTTCGCTCGTCTCCGCGTGGAGTGCTTCGAGCGCGT
This sequence comes from Halorubrum salinum, assembly GCF_024494575.1. GTDB lineage: Archaea > Halobacteriota > Halobacteria > Halobacteriales > Haloferacaceae > Halorubrum > Halorubrum salinum. Next base: position 312,502 of record NZ_JANHDO010000002.1, on the reverse strand, counting down.
CTACCCGCTCCGCGAGCGATTCGCGCTCCTCGCGGAGGTTCTCTAACTCTCGAATATCGCCTTTCACACCGCCGATCGCGTTCTCGATTTCGGTCCGGCGCTCCGCGAGCCGATCGAGCTCCTCGTCGACCTCGTCGAGGTACTCCTCGGCTCGATCCCTCTTCGCTCTCGCCTCCTCGACCGCGTCGTCGTCGACCGCGTCGGCGACCTCGTCGCGTCGCGCGCGCTTGTCGCCGAGCCGGTCTCGCCGCTCGTCGTTCACCTCCTCTAAGTTCTCCCGTTTCTCGCGGTGCCGGTCGATCGCGTCTTCCGCGTCCGCGACCGTCGAGAGCCGCTCTTCGATCGCGCCCACCGCCTCACGGACGTCTTCGACCGTCGCGAGCGCGTCCTCCAACTCGGCCACGCGGGCCGCGGCCGTCTCGGCCTCCTCCCGTTTCTGAGCGGCGACCTCGCGGGTCTCTTCGGCTTCCTCGCGAAGGTCGGCGGCGCGCTCGCGCTTCTCCGCGGCCGCCTCCCGCTTCCGTTCCGTCTCCGAACGCTTCTCGTCGACCCGCTCATCGAGAGTCTCGACCCGCTCGTCTATCTCGTCGAGCCGATCGGCCGCGCTCGCGAGGTCGTCCAGCTCTTCGACCCGCTCGTCGAGGCCGCGCTCGCGCTCGCGGGCGTCCGCCAGTTCCGCTTCCAGCTCGGCGACTCGCTCGCGGTCCTCGTCGATCCCGCTCGCGTGCGGGGAGTCCTCGACCGGCTGGCCGCACTCGGGACACTTCCCGGCCGCGAGCAGCTCTTCGGCCTCCTCGACGCGCTGGCGGGCGTTCTTCAGCTCCGCGGTCAGCTCCGCGATCCGCTCGCGGACCTCGCCGCGCCGCTCGCGGAGGGCCTCCCGCCGGTCGGTCACCCCGTCGCGATCGACGTCGGCGTCGGCGGTCGCGAACCGCTCGCGCAGCGTCTCGGCCTCCTCGCGGAGCTCCTCGATCGACGCCTCTCGCTCGTCGGCCTCATCCGCGGCCGCCTCGGCCTCGGCGTCGAGGTCGTCGGCCTCGGACTCAACCTCCGCGGCGCGCTCGTCGCGGTCGTCCGCCTTCCCGGCGAGGTTCGTCGCCTGATTCCGGAACGCCTCGGCGCTCACCCGCTCGTCGTCGAGCTCCTCGCGGATCTCGCTCTCGCGGTCGTCGAGCTCCTCGCGGCGCTCGACGATGGCCTCCTCGCTCGCCGCGTCGAGCCCGGCGTCGTCGAGTCGGTCGGCGATCTCGCTTTCGACCTCTCCGATCCGCTCGCGAGCCTCGCGGATCGCGTCGCGGTGCTCGTCTCGCTTCCGTTCGGTCGCCCGGATCGCCGCTTCGATCTCGTCGATCTCCGCTTCGACCGCCTCCAGTTTCTCCCGTTTCTCCGCGTGGGTCGAGAGCGTCTCGGCGGCCGCCTCTCGGGTCTGTTTCGCCTGCTCGCGCTGCGTCTCGTACCGGTCGATCTCCCCCGTGACCGCCGTGAGGTCGCTTTCGAGCTCGTTGAGCCGGTCGTGGAGGTTCTTCGCTTCCTTCGTTCCGATCTGGTCGTCGAGCTGGTCGAGCCGCCCGCGGCGGTTCTCCAACACGTCCTCGACGCCGAGGCGGGCGTCGCCCGCGCGCTCGCGGTACTCCTCCAGCTTCCCGAGCTGGAGCAGGTCGTCGATCGTGTCCTGGCGCTCGCAGGGTGTGGCGTTGATCAGCTTGTTCACCTCGCCCTGCCGGACGTACGCGCAGTTGACGAACGCCTCGGCGTCCATCCGGAGGAGTTCGGTGACGAACTCGCGGACCGCGCGCGCGCCGTCGCGGGTCACGTCGCTTCCGTCCGTCGCTTCGAGGGTGCACTGGTGGTCGATCCGCCCGTCGTACGCCTTGAGTCGTCGCTCGACGCGGTAGGACGCGCCGTCGTGCGTGAACCACAGCTCCACCTCCGTCTCCTCCTCGCCGTTCGTGATCACGTCGTCGAGCGTCCCATCGAGCGCCGTCGAGCCGTACAACGCGAAGAAACACGCCTCCAGGAGCGAGGACTTCCCGCTCCCGTTGAGACCGTGGATGACGGTGACGCCCTCCGTCAGCCGAAGGTCGGCGTCGCCGTAGGGCTTGAAGTTCGAGAGCCGGACGCGGTCGAAGTTCACAGGTAGTCCTCCATGGAGACTTGGCCGTCGGTCGGATCGGAGTCATCGGTGTCCGCGTCGTCATCGGCGTCTGCGTCGCCGTCCGCGTCGTCAGTGCTGTCGGTCGGGTCCGCATCGTCGGTGGACGGTTCGTCGGCGCCGTCAGACGTGTCGATCCCGCCGGACGCCGAGTCCTCGTTTCCGCCCTCTCCCCCGGAATCGAACGCGTCGAGATCGTCGAGCCGCTCTTCGACGCGTCGTTTCACCGTCTCCCTGACGTTGCTGTCTGAGACGGTCTCCGACCGGACCGCGTCCTCGACGTCGGTCGCGGCCGGTGAGAGCGACATCCCGTCGAGGCGCTCGCGGACGGCGTCTTCGGGGTCCGCGAAGCTCACGTCTACCTCGGTCTCCGTCTCGACCTCTCGGCGGTCGGTCACGCGGGCGATGAGCGCGCCCTCGTCGGTCGCGAACGCCTCGACCGCGGCCGGCGTGACCGGGTCGCCCCCGCCGGTCACGTCGACGAGGACGACTGCGTCGTCCAGATCGTGCTGGCGCACCTGCTCGCGAACGCGCGACTCGCCTTCGCCCTCGCGGAGGTCGACCTCGACGAAGACGAACGGACGCGTGTCGAGCGCGCGCCGTCGGATCTCCACGCGGTCGTCGCCGCCCGCGGCGTCCGCGTCGAAGGTGACGAGGTTGTATCCCCTGCCCTCCGTCTCGCTCGCGCTCGCGCGCTCCGTCGATCCCGGGTAGGTGACCCACGTGCCCGCGACCTCGGCGACGTCCGGCGTGTGGTTGTCGCCGAGGAGCATCGCGTCGAACGCCACGTCGCTCTCCGCGAGCACCTCCTCCGTGTCCCAGTCGGCGTAGCCGAACGGCTCGAACAGGCCGTGGGCGACTAAGGCGGCGTACTCCGCGTCGTGGTCGGCGAACGCGTAGTCGAGGTCGTCGCGACGGGAGACGGGAACGTGATCGAGCCCGTAGAAGGCGGTGTCGCCGACGACGGTCGGCGCGTCGCCGAGGCGGGTCGCGAGCCCCAGCCGCTCGAACAGGTCGAGCCACTGGCCGCCCCGCGTCGACTCGTGGTTGCCGACCACCGCGAGGAAGGGAATTCCGGCGTCGTCGAGCCGTCGGAGGACGGAGATCGTCCCCATCAGGTCGGGAAGTTCCGGCCGCCGGTCGTGGAAGAGGTCGCCCGCGTGGACGACGGCGTCGACGTCGCCGTCGACGGCGTCGTCGACCACGGCGGCGAACGCGTCGAGGAAGTCTCGGCGTCGGACCGGCGAGTGGTACTGCGCGTACCCGATGTGGGTGTCGCCGGTGTGGATCACCCGTGTCATCTGTCCGCGTCTTGGCCGGTATCGGGTTTAGGGGTTCCGGGGGAACGGTGCCTCGCCGACGCGACCAGTCCGATCGGGATCAGCCGGCGGCGGCCCGGAACCGCCGATACGCGTCGAGCGCCTCGCGACCTCGCTCTGCCGCCGCGTCGTCGCCGTCGCGCTCGGCGGTCGCGATCGCCTCGCGCAGGCGATCGAGTCCGACGGCGCGGACGAATCCGGCGGCCCGTCTGAGATCAGTGCGCGCGGCGTCCGCCTCGTCTATCACGGCGACGGCGGGAGACGTCGCGGTGTCGGTCCGTGTCGCGAGCGCGGCGAGCGCGCGTTTGACCGCGGTAGTGGAGACCACGGGCGCTCTGCGTCGCTATCGCTTGTCAACGCTCGGGTGTGCGTACACGAAGAGCGCGGCTCACACCGCGAGCGTATACAGGCGCTTTCGCGCGTCGGTGAACGAGAACCGCGCGTCCACGACGCCCTCGTCTTCCAGCCGCGAGAGGGCGTACCTGACCGTCCGCGCCGGAAGCAGCGTCTCCTCGGCGAGTTCGCTCTGGGTCAGGGTGTCGTTGTAATCGAGCACCTTCGCGACGAGCTTCGCGCTCGGCGGAAGGTCTCGCACGTCGCTCCAGCGGTCTGTACTGCTCTCCTCGGCGACGACGGCATCGGTGGTGCTCATGTATACCGCTCTATTGTGAATGCTGTATAATAATATTTGCTATCCATTTTAATTACTGTTAAGAATATTTTAAAGCGCCTCCCGACAGATCGTCCCCCACCCGAAACCTCTTACGCGCGAGACGCTTTATTACGTCCAATGACAGACACCGTCGACGACGTCGAGATGCCCTACGAGGGGTCGGCGTCGAGACAGGAGAAGATCGAGTCGCTCCAAGAGGAGCTCGACGTCCTAGAGTCGCAAAACGAGGAGATGCGCGACAAGCTCCTCGACGCGAACGCCGAGAACAACAAGTACCAGCAGAAGCTCGAACGGCTCACCCACGAGAACAAGAAGCTGAAACAGTCCCCGCTGTTCGTGGCGACGGTCCAGGAGATCACGCCGGACGGTGCGGTGATCAAACAGCACGGTAACAATCAGGAGGCGCTGACGGAGATCACAGACGAGATGCGGGAGAATCTCGACCCCGACGACCGCGTCGCCGTCAACAACTCGCTGTCGGTCGTGAAGAAGCTGGAGAAAGAGACCGACGTCCGCGCCCGCGTGATGCAGGTCGAGCACTCGCCGGACGTCACCTACGCCGACATCGGCGGGCTCGACGATCAGATGCAGGAGGTCCGCGAGACCGTCGAAATGCCCCTCGAACACCCCGACATGTTCGAGGACGTGGGAATCACGCCGCCGAGCGGCGTGCTGCTGTACGGCCCGCCCGGAACGGGGAAGACGATGCTCGCGAAGGCCGTCGCCAACGAGACGGACGCCACGTTCATCAAGATGGCCGGCTCCGAGCTCGTCCACAAGTTCATCGGCGAGGGCGCGAAGCTCGTGCGCGACCTGTTCGAGGTCGCCCGCGAGAATCAGCCCGCGGTCCTATTCATCGACGAGATCGACGCGATCGCCTCGAAGCGGACGGACTCGAAGACGAGCGGGGACGCCGAGGTCCAGCGGACGATGATGCAACTGCTCTCCGAGATGGACGGGTTCGACGAGCGCGGCGAGGTGCGGATCATCGCCGCGACCAACCGCTTCGACATGCTCGACCCCGCCATCCTCCGGCCGGGCCGCTTCGACCGCCTCATCGAGGTCCCCAAGCCCGAGACCGAGGGCCGTGAGATCATCTTCCAGATCCACACCAGGAAGATGAACCTCGCGAGCGACATCGACTTCACCGAGCTCGCCGAGCTGACGCCCGACGCTTCGGGTGCCGACATCAAGGCGATCTGTACCGAAGCCGGGATGTTCGCGATCCGCGACGACCGCACGGAGGTCACCCTCGACGACTTCCTCGACGCACACGAGAAGCTCCGACAGGACGACGAGAGCGGGGCGGACGACTCGCTGGCGTTCGCCTGATCGCGTTTCGCCTGCGTTTTATCGACCGTTCACGCTCCGACGACGACCAGATACGGACCCAGAAACACGAGCGCGAACACCAGTCCGACCGCGGCAGCGTACCCGAGTCCGACGGCCGCGAGCGCGCGCCACTGCTCGCCGATCGTCTGTCCGGGGTCCGCGCTCACACGTCCCCCGCCATCGCGCGGAACAGCGCGTCAGTCAACTCGTCTCGGTCCACCGTCGTCGCGCCCTCGTCGTCGGTCGGATCGACCGTCGGAGTGATCGTCCCGCCGCCCATCCGTGAGTGTCCTCCGCCGTCGCCGTTATCGACGTCCGAGAGCACCGAGTCGATCGCGTTGCCCATGTGGACGCGGTCGTCCCGCGATCGCCCCGAAAGATGGATCGTTCCGTCTCGTTCGCCGATGATGACGACGGCGCTCACCCCCTCCAGCTGGATCAGCTCGTCTGCGGCCTGCGGGATCGCGTCCACGTTGTTCACGCCGCCGACGTCTGCGACGGCGAACGATCCCTCGATCCGGCGGCCCGCGATCGCCCGCGCTTTCACTTCCAGCACCTCCGCGTCGACCGCCGGGTTGGCGATCCGGTCGAGTCGGTCTTGGTCGACGCCCGGGTACAGGTAGGCGGCGGCCGCGAAGTCGGGTTCGCTCGCGCCGACCGTCAGGTGTTTCGTGTCGGCTAAGATCCCGTACAGCAGTCCGGTCGCCGTGTCGGTGGGGAGCGTGAGGTCGCTTTTCGTCTCGCTCGCGTGCTTGTCGGGGGGGACGGGTGTCGCACCGTTCTCCTCGAAGTACTCCGCGACGACGGACGCGGTTGCACCGTAATCGGTCCGGACGTCAGTGAACCGCTCCCCGGATCCGTCACCCGGGTGATGATCGACTACCGCCGTCGGAAGGACGCCGTCGGCCCCCGCGAATCCCCGTGGCTCGTTGTGGTCGACCAACACCACCGACTCGGCGGCGAGATCGCTCACGTGTTCGATGGGGTCTAAATCGAGGTCGAGAACGGTCCGAAACGCCCGGTTCTCCTGGTGCCGGATCTGTCCGGGGTACTGAACCGTCGCATCGACGCCGACCTGGTTCGCGAGGGAGGCGACGCCGAGCGCGGCCGACATCGCGTCGGGATCGGGATTCGGGTGCATCAACACCGCGATCTCGTCCTGTTCGGCCAGCAGCCGACGGAACGTGACGCCGGTCGGGCGGCGGGCGCGGAACAGCGCGTACGCGACGACGACACCGACGCCGACGGCGAGGAGCGCCGCCGCGGCCAGCTCCGGGTTCTCACGCGCGAGCGTAGCCGCTCGCGATAGTCGCCCGTCGGTCACGCTCTGTTCCCACATGTCTGTCCGCGACTCGCTCCCGCTACATGAAGGTTGGTTACGGTTCCGGTTCGACGCGATCGGGGCGGTCGAACGCCGTCACGAGCGTCGCTCGCTTCGAGTCCGAACTGCCCGTATCGCGTCACAGTACCCCTCGCGGTACGTCGGATACGCGAACGCGTAGCCGAGTTCGCGAAGCCGCGCGTTCGAGCAGCGCTTGCTCGTCCGGATCCGCCGCTCGGCCGCCTGAGAGAGGTCGCCGTCGGCGATCCGCTCCGCCTTCGATCGCTTGGCCGGGCGGGGAACGCCGCACGCGTCCGCGAGCCAGTCGGCGAACGCGTGTTTGTCCACCGGCTCGTCGTCGACGACGAGGACTGGTTCACCGCGAGCCGCGTCGGCGTCCAGAACGAACCGGACCGCCCCGGCGGCGTCGTCGCGGTGGACCATGTTCAGGTACCCCGCCGTGACCGGCCCGTCGAGGTAGCGGTCGATCCGGTAGCGGTCCGGGCCGTACAGCCCCGCGAACCGGGCGACGGTCCCGTCGATCCCGGCCTCGCCGGCCTCCTCGATCGCGATCCGCTCCGCCTCCGCGAGGACGCGAGTCTTCTCCGTCGTGGGGTCGATCGGCGTCTCCTCGTCGACCCACGCGCCGCCGTGGTCGCCGTACACGCCGGTCGAGGAGGTGTACACGAGCCGATCCGGCGTCGGCGACCGCGAGCCGTACTCGTCGACGACGTTCCGGAGCCCCTCGACGTACACGGACCGGGCGGCCTCGGCCCCGCGCCCCCCGGAACTCGCCGCGAACACGACCGCGTCGGCGTCGGGGAGCGATTCGAGCGACGCGGGGTCGGTCGCGTCCGCGCGGACGGCAGAGACGCCCCCGTCGGCTTCGTCGACGCGCTCGCCGAGTTCCCGGATCGCGGCGAGCCCGTCGTCTGACCGCCGCACGCCCGACACGTCGTGTCCGCGCTCGGCGAGCTGTCGCGCGAGCTCCGTGCCGACGTACCCACAGCCGACGATAGCGACGTTCATCGCTTCCGGCGCTCGATGAGCGCGGCTATCTCCGCGAGCTCACCGACCGTCATCGCGGCGCGTCCCTCAAGCGCCTGCTGGACTTCCTGTCCGGTCAGGTCCGCGTCGATCCCGGCGGCGATCGTGTCGACGTCGAGTACCGCCGTCGTCATGCCCATCAACAAGTGATCTCTGAGTTCGGCCACGGCGACGTCGGCGTCGCGGTCGTCCGACAGCGCCAGCACCGCCGCGCCGTCGGCCACGGTCAGCTCGTCGACGTCGCCGTCGAGCGCCGCGTCGACGCTCGCGGCGTCCAGTCCGAGGTCCGATGTGAGCCTCGTCCGGCCGGCCTCGGCGGCCGCCTCACGCAACGCCGCGGCGAAGGCCGATCGAAGCTCGGATGCGGTCACGTCTGGCGACTCTCCGGTCGGTACCGTCGACTCCCCGCGTTCGTCCGCCGCGTCGCCGACGACCTCGTGAAACATGGTCCCTATCGACGGGCGGAGCGCAAAACGTCTGTGGTCGCGCGGATCGGTGCCGGGAGCGGCGGGCCCCCAGACGGGGTAGCCGACCCGCGCTCACGACACCGCACAGCCATCGTCTGCGTCCGGTGTGGCGTCCATCGGTCCCGGACACGGCCACCCGCTCGACGTCTCGTCGCGGACTCCGTCGACGTCGCCGACGCCCGGCGGACCGGCCGGCACGGCGACCACGACGACGGTCCCCGTCTCGAAGCGCACCGGCTCCGTCTCTCCGATCGGAATCGAGGTCCCGCCGACGTCGACCGCGACGGTTCCCTCTTCGCGAACGTACTCGAAGCGACTGTCCGGCGTTCCCACGTCGGCTCGCAGCGCGAACCGCGGGTACTCGCCGCGCACCTGCACCCGCCACGCGTTCACCGTCGCCACCCAGTAGCCGGGGACGGGAGCGACCGGCAGCCCCGCGCCGACGCGTCGGACCGGCTTCGGCTCCCACTTCTCGACCGCCTCCTCGCCGTACTCCTCGACGGCCTTCTCTCTCACCGCCTCCGCGGCGCGGTCGCCGGCCGCCGCCATCTCGGCTTCGATGGACTTCTCCATCCGGTCACGGAGCAGCAGCCGAGCGCCGTCCGTCGGCCCCTCGACGAACCGCGCGGGGATCCGGACCGCGTCGCGACCGGCCGCGGTCCGCGTCTGTACCCGGAGCCGCGCCGCGAGCCCCGTCTCCGCGGCCTCCGACAGCGTTCCGACCGCCGCGGCCTCGGCCGCGACGCGGTCCGGATACGTACCGTCGCCGACCGCGACGGCCCGATCGCCGACCGAGTCGTACCGGGTCGCCACGCGGTCGAGTACGTCACGGCGCTGGGTCGCAGAAAGCGACGTCTGCGTGCGAAGCGCGACCGCGAGCTCTCGGTCGACGGCTCGCAGCGATCCGGATACCTGTCCGGCGAGCGCGTCCCGGTCCGCCCGCAGGTCCGGGTCGTCTCCCTCGGCGAGCGCGTCGTCGGCCAGACGCAGCGCGCGCCCGGCGGTCCCCACCCGAACCGTGTCGCCCGTCCCGAGCAGCCGGTCGACGATGCCGCTCGACACGTCGCCGTACGGGACGGTGACGTAGTTGACGTTCCGGACTGCGAGCGGCCGCGTCGTCGTGCCGTTCAGCCCCTCGACGTCCGCCCCGTCGACCGCCGTTCGCGGGAGGTACCCCGGACCGCCGGTCGGGGCGAACGTCACCGCTCCGCCCGGACCGCTCTCGGCCACGGTGTAGGTCCCGGGGTCCCGTGCGGCCTCGCGGCTCGCGATCACGTCGCCGACCGGCGGCCCGTCGAACGCGCCGTTCACGCGGTCGAGGAACCCCGTCGTCGCGGATCGCCGATCGTCTGCGGCCGACTCGAGCTCCGCGACGACGGCGTCGACGAACGCAGCGCGCGCGGCCGTTCGGGCGCGGTCCGCGGCACCGTCGTACGTTCGAGGCGCGTCGATCAGACCGCCGCGGCGGTCGCGGACCGCGTCGGCGAGGTCGGCGTACGGTTCGGCCTCGCCGACCGCGGCGGCCTCCATCGAGGCCGACGTCTCGATATCTCGCACCGCTGCCGACAGCGCGGAGACGTCGTCCGCGATCAGCGCGCGATCGGCGTCAGACCGCCCGCCGTAGACGGTCGCGGATCGCCTGACTGTCCCACGTTCGATCGCGTCGCGCGCGATACGGTCGACGCCGGCGTCGGTGTCGACACCGAGTTCACCGCGAGCGGATGCCGGCGTATCGCGCAGATCGGGGCCGTCGGTCCGACCGCCCGCTCCGAACGTCTTCGCGGGCCGGTCGGGTGCATCGTCGGTCGGCGCGTGCCGTCCCGTGACGTCGACGCGGACCCGGTACCGGTCCGTGGTCCGGTCGTACGTCGTCGTCTTGTGCGTGCTTACCCCGGTTATGGTCCCGTCTGCTCCCTCGTGGACGACCGTCCGCTCCCACCGAGCCTTCGCGGTCCGTTCGACAGACACGGACCGCGTCGCGTCGCCGAACGAGCGCCGCTCTCCCGGCTCCGTGATTCCGGTCGGCGTCCCGCGCGGGACGCCGCTTCCGCGGACGACCGGCGTCCGCTCGTCGCGCTCGACGTCATCGAGGACCCAGTCCTCGGCGAAGTCCGGACGGGGAGGGTCGAGACGCCCGCCGTCGACCGTCTGGATCGTCGACGTTCGAAGCGTCGCAGTCACGCGATACGCGCGGTCGGCGATCGCCGCGGCATCGTCGTGGACCGCGACCGCCGCGACGTCGGCGGCGTGACCGACCGACACCGACGCCCGTTCGGCCTCCCTGTCGCGTTCGGGGTCGTACACCGCCCGTTCTCCGTCGGACGCGCCCTCGGTCTGCGGCGCGGGTGCCGAGAGCACGGCGTCAGTCCACGCCGCCTCGTGGACGCCGGTCGGTTCGAGAAAGTCCACGAGTCCCGTTCGGGCGGTCGCGCGAGCGACGCCGCCACGCGCCGCCGGATCGCTCGCGCCGAAGACGTCCCGCTGTATCCGAACGATCCCCGCGTTCGTCGACAGCTCGACGTGTCTGTTCGCGAGCACGTTCTCGATGGGTGCCCCGCCGTACTGGCCGTATCCGCGGGCCCACGTGGTCGCATAGAGGCTCGCCGTGATCTGCCGTCCGAGGCCCGGCCCCTCGACCGGCCCTCGGTCGAGTCGGGCTTCGAACCGCTCCGTCCGCTCGTGCGCCGAGAGGGTCGGCACCGCCACGACGACGGTTCGGTCCGCGGTCTCCTCCGCGACGGTTCGGCCGTTCCGCGCCGCGGTCGTGGTCACCCCCTCGAACGTCGCGCGCACCGCGGTTCCGTTCGCGGCCGGAGCGATTCGCACGCGCTCGCGTGCGTCGACGAGGTCGCTCGCCTCGTCGACCGGCGGGAGCGACGCGTTCGCGGTGACTGGACCCACGTCGGCCGTGACGTTCGATAGGGCCGCACTCCCGGCGATCGCGAGTCGGATCCGGAACGCGTCCTCGAACGCCGATCCGTCGCGTACCGCCGCTCCAGCGCCGCCGTCGGCGTCCGGCGGTGCGGTTACGGGTTCCGCGGCCGCGGCGTGTGCGGTCTCGCGCGCTGCGACCCGGAGCGCCGCCGTCGAATCGGCGTCCACTCGCTCGACCGCCCGCTCCACGCTTCGGTCCTCGGCGATCAGTCCCTGATCCGCGACGCCCGCGGCGTACGCCGAACTCGACACCAAAAGGAGGACGCCGATCAGCGCGAACGGCACGCGGGCCCGTTCGTCGGCGACGAACACCCGACGCCGCCGGTCGATCGGCGACCACCGGCCGGAGTCGTCCCGGACGCGTCGGTTTCGCACGGTCACCACCGCCTGACCACGATTCGGACGTGGTCGTCCGGCGCAGCGGCGACGTCCGGAACGGGGTGAGTGATCACGGCGACCGTGGTGTCGGCGCTCCGCGGCGGTGGCCTACCGACGGTGACGGCGGTGGGGGTTCCGTCCGCCTCCGCCGGCGTGGTGCCGTTAGTCTCGCCCGGCTCCGAGGACCGATCGGCCGGCCTCGTCGCTCGCACCCGGGCGTCGATCCGCGTTCGGTCGTCGAGCCCCGTCTGGACCGCGGCCAGCGCCCGTTTCTCGAACGTATCTACGGGCCGGTTCTGGTCGGTGGGCACGCCGTCATCCGCGGACGCGTCGTCGTCCGTGGATGCTGCCTGACCGGCGACAAGAAGCGCCAGAAACTCCGCGCGTGTCGCGTGAACGGTTCGGGTTTCGCCCGGAGCTTCCGGGGCCGCGTAGGTCACCGTCACCGTCTCCGTCGCGAGGCGGTCCGCGCTCTCGCTCGCGGTCGGCGTTCCTGCGCCGTTCGGGAGCCCGCCGGACGAGAGCGCGACGACGCTCGCCGAGACGCAAAGGAGCATCACCGTTACGTCAAGCACGGTGCTCGTCATCGCCGCACCGCCGCGTGCAGCGTGCCGCGGACGTTCCGTCCCGGCGCGGTCCGCACGGTCACGGTCCGTCGAGCGGTGTCGATCCGATCGGACGCGAACGGATCGTTCAACTCCGGTGCTCCCGGTCCGGAATCGATGCGCCACGTCTCACCGTCGGCGCGAATCGCGACCGTGGCCGCGTACCGAAGGCGCGGCACCCCGCCCAGTCGGTTCGGGACCACGACGCCGCCGGCGGTGACCGCCGGCTCGATCCGATCGAGCGTCGCCTCGGCGACCGCTCGCTCGGGTGCCGGCGTCGCGTCGTCGATGGCGGTGACGTACAGTCCGAGCGCCGCACCGACGGCCACAACCGCGACGAGCGCGGCGATCGGCTCGACCGCGGCTCGGGCCGTGGACCGGCCGTCCGTACCGGCGGTGTCCGTCTCCGTGCGTCCCGTCGAACCGTCGCGGCCGAACAACCGTTCACCCGACGAGCGTGACATGGACACCTCCGTAGTGAACCCGCCGCACGGTGAGCCGCTCCGGTGCCGGTCGCCACGCTCCGGCGGCGGCGCGGGCGCGGGACGCCGCGGCCGCGAAGGCGTCCGGATCGTCGAACGCCGACGACGGTGGAACGCCGTCGAGCACGGGGCGAAGTCGGTTGATTCCGTCGGTCCGATTCCGGTCGGCGTGTCCCGCTGGCACGGGTGTCACTTTCGGACCGTGTAACGACGCGAATCCGACGCCGCCGTCGCTCCGCAGTCCGATCGATCGCTCCGTGAGTCGCATCTGGCTCGCCGCGAGGCCGTGTTCGGCTCGCGCCGGGTGGGGACCGTCGGCGACCGAGTCGATCGTGTGCGCCACACCGCTCGCGTCCGGCGGCGGAGACGCCGGAAGCGTCGCCGCGACGCCCGCCGCCGCGACGCTCACCAGAGCGAGTCCGAGCCACGCGTAGGTGGCGTCGACGTTCGTCTCGAACATGGGTCGGCTGGCCGCGGCTCGATATATAAGATGCCGGGCAACGTCTGAGACAGGCGGGGCGCTCCGGGACGACCGAGCGGTCGCGGCGTCCGGCCGCCGCGTTATAACAGGAGTCCGGCTCCGAGGAAGGAGACGAGGTACGTCGCCGTCGCGGTCGGCAGGGCGATCCCGATCCGATACGCGACGAGCGTCCGGTCGAACCCCCGCTCGAGCCCCGTCGCGAGTGCGGTGAGCAGTCCCGCGAGTACCAGGACGTACGCGCCGACGATCCGGCCGAGCACCGGCACCGCGAGCGCCGACGACGCCCTCGGCTCGGTCCCGGACCCCACGGACGGTCCCGCAGTGTCCGCCGGAACGCCGCCGGATCCGAGCGCGTCCGCACCCGCAGCGGCCCCGGCTCCGACCGTCGTGACGTCGACCGTGTCGATCCCGGTCGCGAGCGCGATCGTCGCTCCACCGACGAGCGGAGCGAACACGGCTGCGGTGTTCGTCAGCGTTCCCGTCACGGTCGCGAGCTGTCGACGTGCGTCGGCCTCGAGCGCGCGGAGCTCTTCTAACTGGTCTGCCAATTCGAGCAGGACGTCGCCGGCGGGACGACCCTCTCTCGCCGCGACGGCGAGGAGCGCGACCGCCCCGTTGACTCGCGGGGACGGGACCGCAACGGCGGGCCCGCCGCGGCCGAGAAACGCCTCTCGCACCCCGACGCGAAGCGCGTCGCTCCGACGGCCGGCGCGCTCGAACAGCTCGCCGGTCGCGTCGTCGATCCGCTCGCCCGCGTTCGCGACCGCGGCCTCGACCGAGACGCCCTCGGCGACGTCGCCGCCGATCACGGTCATCGCGTCTGGGAGGCTTCGCTCGACCGCACGCACGTCCGCGAGCACAGAGCGGCGGGCGCGGACGGAGACGAGCAGCGCGACGCCGACTCCGACGCCGATCCCCGCCACGGGTGCCGCCCATCGGGCGACTCCCAACGCGGCCGCCACCGCCGCCGTGACACCGGTTCCGACTCCGAGCACCACGGCGTGCGGGCCGCGACTCGGAACGTCCCGGTGATCGCTCCCTATCGCCGGCGGGGCGAACGCGACCGGGCGGCGCGAGAGCAGCCATCCGGACGCGGCGAGCAGGCCGGCGGGCAGCGCGACGAGATACAACCCAGTGACGACGCCCGGGCCGATCGGAACGCCGGACGCCGCGGCCGCGGGCAACAGCGCTATCATCGCCAGCGGAAGGAGGACGCCGAACGCGTACAGCGCGGAGACCGGGCCGCGAACCTCGCCGACGAAGGCGGCGAGCCGATCCGTCGTTCCGGCGATCGTCGCCTCGAGGGCCCGGTCGAGACACCGCCCCCGTCGCTCTGCCGGTGCCGACGCCGCGGTTCTGACGAGCGCTGCGGCGCGGTCGATGGCCGGAAACCAAGGCTGCCACTCGCGGGCGAACGCCCGGAGCCCACTCGTCGGGACGTCTGCGCTCCCCCGCTCGTGACGGGACAGTGCGTCCGCCAAGGGCCCGTTTCCGGTCCGGGCGGCGAACTGGACCGCGCGTTCCGTCGAGGGGTCGAGCCGCATCCGCAACACGAGGCGCCCGACGAGTCCGGGCGCGGCTCCGAGCGCTCGAGTTCGGCGGAGCGAGGCGATCCACACCGGTCCTCGGTGGACGGCGTGCGTCGCGCCGAGCCCAGCGACGAGTCCGGCGAGTCCGCTCGCTGCCGGCCCGAGGGCGAGCAGAGCGACGAGCGCGGCGACGAGGCCGACGACGATCCCCGACCGATTTCCGATCGCGATCACGGCTTCCGGTGGGCGGTTCCACCCGAGAAACGAGAGCGATCGGCGGAGTTCCGGCGATCCCGCCTCGTCGTCGCGTTCCGCGGACACCCGTGTCGAAGCGCCCGCCGATCCGTTCGGATCGGTCATCGGGCCGTACCGCCGTCCGGAGCGTCGGCGTCGCGGCCGGATGCGCCGGTGTCGCGGTCGGCGACGTCGACGGCGGCGTACCGGCTCGGTGCCAGCCGTCGCCGCCGAACCGCGGTCGCGACGCGTTCCGCTCGCCGGGAGATCACCGTTCTGACCTCCGCGTACGACTCGTCCGGCGCGGCGAGCGCGCCGACCAGTCGGCTCTCGCCGCGGTCGATCCGCCCGGTCGGCGCGAGTCCCGTCGCAGTCCGCTCGTACAGCGGCTCGAACTGAGCGTCGCCGTCGCGGTCGACGACTTCGGCGATCACGTCGACCTCGCAGTCGTCGAGGAGCACGACGAGGTCGGTCGAAGCGAACGACGACGCCGGAACCCCGAGGTCCGTGACGACGCGCTCCTTGACGGCGGCCGGGTCCTCTCCGTGGATCGTTCCGAGCACCGTCTCGCCGGTCGCGCCGACGCGCATCGCCTCGTACAGCGCCCGTGCCTCCTCGCCGCGAACCTCGCCGACCACGATCGAACCGCCCCCGAGCCGCAGCGCGGTCCGGACCGCCTCGCTCGGTGAGGGCTCGGCACCGTCGCCGACGCGGAGTCGCTGAGCGTCGCGACCGGCGGCGGCCAGCGCGGCCGCCGGTAGCTCCGGCGTGTCCTCGATGAGGACCGACCGAGTCGCGGACGGAAGCTCCCAGAGGAGCGAGCCGAGCGCGGTCGTCTTCCCGGCACCGCGGCCGCCCGCGACGAGACCGGTCACGCCCCGCTTGACGGCGACGGAGACGAGCCCCGCGGCGTCGGCCGTGATCGTCCCGACGTCGACGAGCCGTGCGAGCGTCCACGCGTCTGGGTCACCTCGGCGGAACGCGAAGGAGAGTCCGTCGCTCGCCGGGGCGGTCGTCGCTGCGACCCGGACCCGACCAGCCTCCGTCTCCAGCGTCGCGTCGAGCGTCGGACTGGCGCGGGAGAACCCCCGCCCGCTCGTTCGTCGAAGCCGAGACGCCAGCGTGGCCGCACCCTCCGGGGGGAGCCGGACGTTCGTGCGACAGCGTTCCCCGTCGACGACCACGCGGAGCGGATTGTCGGTGACGGGTGCCGTCAGCGTGGCGTCACTCACGCGGTCGTCTGCGAAGACGTGCTCGAACACGCCGTATCCCCGGGTGTGTCGCCGAAGCACGTCGACGAGCGTGGGTACCGGATCTCCCTCGACCGCGACCGCTCTGACGGCCCGTCCCGGTGCCCGGTCGCCGCCGACCGGATCGTCGAGGAGCCGGTCTTTGGCCGCCGCGAGCCGCGCGATCGCCTCGTCGTCGAGGTCGGCCGAAGGGGGCGTGAGGTGATACGTCCGCAGGGCCTCTTCGCCTTCGTACAGTCGTACCGTCGCACCGGTGTCGAGGTCCCATCGATCGACGAGCGCGGCTCGCGGCGGCGGTTCGGACGCCACGCGGGTGGCCGCGATCCGCGGCCCGGCGTGTGCGCGGAGCACGTCACCGGTCTCGTCAGCGCCCGCGACCACCTCGGACAGCCCGGATTCGGCGGCGATCCGCCTCGGCGCGCCAGCGCGACCGTCGGCCTCGCGGGCGGCCCCGACCGGGTCTCGACACACCCGGTCTGCGAGCCGCGTCTCATGGAACGCGACCTGCTCGCGGAACCGACCGGCGGCGAGCAGACACGCGGCGGCGCGGCCCGCGTACGTCCGCTCTCTCCCGCCGTGGTGCGTCCGGATCACGTCAGCGTCGCGGTCCGTCAGCGCCGCGACCACTGTCGAGAGGCAGTCGGGACTGGCGGCGAGGTCGCCGCCACCGGGACACTCGTCGGCGTCGACGGCGAGCACGACGCGGTCGTCGACACCGGTCCCGATCGGTTCTCTGAACGCCGGGTCGCACCGACAGCTGGGCGCGTCGCTCTCGACCCACGGAAGCGAGCGGAGCGACCCCCCACCGAGACGCGAGAACGCGGAGCGATCGAATGTCATGGCGGCCGTGGCCGCGGGATCGAATATAAAGCCTCACCCGACGCGGGTTATCCGAACCGTCGGCCCGCCGTCGTCGACATACCGGAGTTCGAGCCTGCTCTCGCCGCCCGGGCGGAGGTCGATCACGCCGGTGACGAGGTCGATCTTCGCGGGGACGGCGTCGACGCGGAGAGGGAGGTACCGGTCGCGTCCGCCGGCGGGTCGGTAGCGCAACGCGATGCGGGAGTCGGGCCGCGGGCCGTCGACCTCGACGAGAGCGAGCCGGTGGATCGTGGCCGCCGTGACACCGCTCGGAGCGCGGACGGTCATGCCTGCGCGAGCGGCGAGCGAGGGATCTTCGACCGCGATCGACCCGGAGACGACGCGCGCCGTCGCCCGCTCGATCCGGTCCACCTCGGAGTCGAGCCGCTCCGCCGTCGTGGTGACACGGGCCGTCTCCAAGGCGGGCATCGACGCGGCGAGGAGCGCGGCGGCGACGGCGACCGTCAACACGACTCGGATCACGGCGATCCGACCGGTCGGACTCGTCGTCCCGACCGGCTCGACCGGTTCGTCCGCATCGGCCACGCAGATCGCGACGCGTCTCGGAGGACCGTCGGGTCGTTACAGCGTCTCACGGAGGCGGTCCAGCGCGTCGCGGCTCCACGGCGTCCCGTCGCTCTCGTCATCGTCGCCGGCCGGACCGGATCCGTCCGCCGCATCCGATCCGCCCGCGCGACCGTGAGACCGAGGCCCGTCGAGCCGGGCGGCGCTCCCCTCGCTTCCGGGGTCGGCAGGCACGGCGGCGTCGAGCGCCGGCGGCGTCGGCACCTCCGCTCTCGGCTCCGAGCCCGCCGCCGGCTCTCCCTGCGCGTCGTCGGAGCGCTGACCGCGGCTCGATCGGGCGAGCGCGAGGTCCGCCCGTCGCTCGACTTCGGCGTTCACAGCGCGGACCGCGCCGGCGTATCCCCGAAGCGCCTGCGTCGCCGCCTCCAGTTCCTCGACGCGCGCCTCGAGATCGGACAGTCGCGAGCCGATCGCCCGTCGCTCGGCGGCCGCCTCCGCGCCGTCTGTCACGTCCGCCACCGCGGCGTCGGACCCGGTGAGCGCCCGTTCGACGGCGCTGAGCCGCTCGTCTATCGCGAGCGACTCGCCGCCGGTCGATCGATCGTCGGATCGGGGTGTCTCTGTCACGCGGAGGCTGGCCGCGGCCTAGTATATAACCGCTCGCAAGACCGGTCACGGGCGGTCGGAACGCTTCCCGCCGCGGGGACGGTTCCGCACCTTTTTGGTTCCGCCCGGAGGATTCGTGTCCGATGAGCAATCCGTGGGACGACTGGGATCACGTGCTGAAAGTCGATCCCGACAAGGAGCTTCGGGACGGGGAGACCTTCGAGGACGTCTGCCGGACCGGAACCGACGCGATCGAGATCGGCGGGACCCTCGACGTCACCGCGGAGAAGATGACGCGGGTCGTCGACGCCGCGGCCGAGTACGACGTGCCGCTGTACCAGGAACCGTCGAATCCGGGCGTGGTCATCGACTCGCCCGCCCTCGACGGCTACCTGATCCCGACGGTGTTCAACGCCGGCGGCCCGTTCTGGATCACCGGTGCGCACAAAGAGTGGGTCCGCATCGACGACCTCGACTGGGACCGCACGCACACCGAGGCGTACATCGTGTTGAACCCGGAGGCCTCGGTCGCACAGCTGACGGAGGCGAACTGCGACCTCGCGGCGGACGACGTCGCGGCCTACGCGAAGATCGCAGAGCGGATGTTCGGCCAAGAGATCGTCTACGTGGAGTATTCGGGGATGTTCGGAGATACCGAGAAGGTCGCTGCCGCCCACGACGCGCTCGACGACGCCACCCTGTTTTACGGCGGCGGCATTCACGACTACGAGTCGGCGAACGAGATGGCCGCACACAGTGACGTCGTCGTCGTCGGCGATCTGCTCCACGACGAGGGCGTCGACGCGGTCCGCGAGACGGTGAAGGGCGCGAAAGACGCGTAGCCGGCGTTTTTCGGAGAGACGGAGCGGTCCCGATCAGTACCCGTCGAGCATGTTTTCGACGTACTTCGCGATCACGTCGACCTCCAGGTGAACCGGGTCGCCGACCGACTTCTCCGAGAGCGTCGTGAGGTCGTGGGTCGTCGGGATGATCGCGACGTCGAACTCGCCGTCTCGCTTCTCGGCGACCGTCAGCGAGATCCCGTCGAGTGTCACCGATCCCTTCTCGACGAGGTAGCGGTCGTGGCCCTCCGGGATCGCGAAGGCGAATCGCCAGTCCTCGCCGACGCGCTCCGTTCCCGTCACCTCGGCCACCGTGTCGACGTGGCCCTGTACCACGTGGCCGTCGAACCGGCCGTCGGCGGGCATCGCGCGCTCGACGTTGACGGCGTCGCCCTCGCGGAGTTCGCCGAGGTACGTCTTCGCGACCGTCTCGCTCGCGAGGAACACCTCGAACCAGCCGCCGGCCGAATCGATTTCCTCCGAATCGCCGTCTTCGCCGCTGAAACCGTACTCTTCGACGGTCAGACAGACGCCGCTGACGCTTATCGACTGACCGTGGTGGAGGTCGTCGAACCCCTCGACGCCGATCTGTAGCCGGAGCCCGTCCGCGGTTTCGGTCCGCTCGCGAACCGTTCCGGTGTCCTCGACGATGCCGGTGAACATACCCGACGTGGGCGCGCGCGACACATATCGGTTCGGCCTTCGCTCGGCGGCGGCGCTCGGTCCGGCGTCTGACCGGCGGCGGGTGCCTCGCGACGAGCCGTTTTTGTTCTCTCGGAATCAACCGAACGGCGATGAGACTTGGCGTGATGGATATGATCGGACTGGCGGCGTCGCTCGCCTTCGCCCTCCCGCTCGCGAACTACGCCGTCATCCGGCTTCTCGCCGGCGAACTCGCGCTCGGCGTCGGCCTCTTCGCCGTCGCCGCCGCGATGGTCGTCCTCCCGCAGTACTTCCTCGACCCCGGCCGTCTCGTCCGCGGGCTCCTCGCCGGCCTCCTCCCCCGACAGCTCCGGAGCGCGCCGTCTGGCGACTCCCCTGAGACGCCCGGAGACGACGCGGCGGCGGAGGACCGGACGGTCAGCGCGCCCGACGAGTAGCGTTCTCCGACGCTGTCGGCGGTTTACCGCGGTTCGGGCGCGATACCGAGCGGATGCTCGGCGAGGGGTTCGTAGCCGTCGTCGGTGACGACGACGAGGTCGCCCAGACGCACGCGGCCGACCGTCGGATCGCGGACGCCCGGCTCGACGGCGATCACGTGGCCCGGTCGCAGCTCCGTCCCGCCCGACGGTGCCTCACACCGGCTCAGCCCGACGCCGCGGACCGGCTCGCCGGTGGCTCCCGCTTCGCCCGGTTCGGGGTTCGGGTCGAACCCGTACGCCGCGAGCTCCGCTGCCGCTTCGCCGCCGACGGTCGCGACCGGCGTTCCCGGCTCGACCTCTGCGAGCGCGGCCTCGCGCGCGGCCTCGACCGCGACGGACGCCCGCCGCTCCCACCCGCCGTCACCGTCGACGACGAAGGTGCGAGTCAGATCCCCGTGATACCCGTCCGGTCCGCGGGGCGAGACGCCGACGACGACGGTCTCGCCCGGTCGGATATCGGTGGTTCCGGCCCGGCGGTGGCTGGTCGCGGACCCACCGACGCCGATCGCCGTGTCGCCGGCGTCGCCGACGCCCTCTGCCGCGAGCGCGACGTTCACCGCCCGCCGCAGGCGCTCGGCGGTCAGAGGGGATCCGTCCCAGCGGAGGGCCGGGCGTCGGTCCGGCCGGTCGTCCCCGGTGGGGCGAGCGCCTTCGACCGCGCTTTCGGCCAGCACCGTTCGCGCGCGAGAGACCCCCGCGACGGCCGCGCGCTGGATCCGGCCGAGCCGGTCGATCTCGGCGTCCGTCTTCAGCGATCTGGCCGTCGCGACCGCGTCGGTCGACGCGAGTTCGTTGCCGGCGCGTTCGAGGTACACCGCCGCGTCGTGCGGGATCGACGCCGGAACGAGGGCGGTCCCGTCGCCGCCCGCGTCGCCGATCAGGTCGCGGACGACTCCGGTCGCGCGCTCGCCCGCGTGGTCGCCGGCGCGGTCGGTGCGCACCTCGCGGGAGATGGAGTCGTGGAACCCGCCGTCCCGGTCGCGCGCGGCCTCGACGAACCGCCGTTCGGCCCGCTCGCGGAGCGCGGACGGCACGCAGTAGACGGCACGTCCCCCGGCGTCTTCCGACGGGGTGACGACAAGCGCGGACGCCCGGTCCGATCCGGCGGCGCGCGTGAGATACCGGAGGTCGTCGTCGAACCGGTCGCCGACCGCGACGAAGGCGTCGGCGTCCGCCGCCGCGACCGCCTCGGTGATCTGGGTGAGATCGGTTCGGGGAGGTCGATGCGGCGAGGCGCTCCCGTCGTTCACGGCTCGGGCTCGGGGACCGCCAGCTCCGCCTGTACCTCGTCTATGAGGTCCTGTGCCGGCTCCTCGCGCAGCTCGTTGAACAGAAGGACGCTGATCGGGAGGGTCGGCGCACCGCTTATCAGGCTCTCCATGATCACCAGCCGCTCGCGGGCACGCGACATTCCGACGTAGAAGACGCGGCGCTCGTTGTCGGTGAGAACGGGGACCGGGCTCGTGGTCTTGGTGAACTCTTCGACCCCGTCGATGTTGGTGGGATCGTCGATGGAGGCCGCCATCTGCTCGACGACCTTCTCCGTGAGGTCGGTCGCGACGAACACGTGGTCGGCCTCGCGGCCCTTCGCCGAGTGGATGGTGCCGACGCGGACGCGAGTCGGGTCCATCCCCTCGTACTCGCCGCCGAAGTACGCGCCCATCGACTTCCGCTGGAAGCTCGTCACCTTCCGCACCATGTCGTCGGCGCTCTCCGCGTCGGGCATGAAGGGGATGAAGTCGTCCAGCTCGTCCGTCGTCACCTCGATCTGCGCGACGTCGTCCGCGTCGGCCGCCTCCTCGCGGTCGTCGAGGAAGTCGTAGAACTCGTCGCGGTCGTGCGTGCCGAACGCCGAGTCCTGTAACATGTCGGCGAGCCGGCGGGCCTCCAGCCCGTTCACGGGATCGCCCGCGTCCGATTTCTCGATGGCGCTGACGTAGTCTTGGATGCGGTCGGTCCACATCCGACCGTCCGTCAGCATCGTGAAGGGGATCCCGTGGTCGATGAACTCGTCGATGAAATCGAACATCTGATAGCGCGCACGGAACAGACACATCACGCTCCCCTCGTCGTCGTCGACCGTGTACCGGACGTTCCGGACGAGTTCGAGCATCGACGGCGACTCGATCGCCTCGACGGTGCCGCCCTCCTTGCGGGGATGCAGATCCTTCTCTTGTCGCTTGTCGATGTGGCGTATCTCCGCGTTGACGACGTTGAGTATCTCGGAGGGGAGCCGGTAGGAGTTCGGGAGGACGACGTCTTCGTCCACGTCCGTGTCCAAGAGGAGGTCGGGGTCGGCACCCTGCCACGCGTAGACGACCTGGTCGTCGTCGCCGGCGATGAGGACCTTCCGCATGTGCGGCCGCCACTCCTCGAAGACGTTGTACTGCAGCGTCGTGATATCCTGGAACTCGTCGATGATCAGGTAGTCGACGTTCGGGACGAGCGATCGCTGGGCGACGCGTTCGAGCATGTCGGCGAAGCCGACGAGGTCGTTGTCGCCCTTGTACGCACGCCACGCGCGGATCGTCTCCGGGATGTCGATCCGGTCGTCGTCGGAAGGCCACGTCGGCGTGTACTTGTTCCCCTGCTGGGCGTTCGGGTCCTCTTCGGGCGGCAGTCTGACCTCTTCGACGTTCCACTGGAAGGGGACGTCGTACCAGTCTGCCACGTCGCGCTCGGTGCGCTGGAGCCACTGCGAGGTGGCGATGATCTTGTTGCCGATCGTCGTCGACCGGGCGGTCCGGCGGCCGGCACCGCCGTGTTGGTCCTCGAACTCGATGCCGTACTCCTCACAGAACGCCTCCTTGTCGTCTTCGCCGACCACGTCGCCGCGGGAGAGGTCGAGCAGCTCGTACGCCTTCGCGTGCATCGTGCTAACGTTCCCCTGGAGGCTCCGCGGCGAGATGTCGAGCCGCTCTGCGAGCCGCTCGCGGATCTCGGCCGCTGCCGCGCGCGTGTACGAGACGACGAGGACGTCGCGAACGTCCGCGCCCTCGTCGTCGAGGATCCCTTCGACGCGGTCCAGAAGCGCCGTGGTCTTCCCGCTGCCCGGACCGCCGAAGAGTCGCGTCACCGTGGGATCGGTCATTATCTACCCCAGATTCCGGTTCTTCTTAAACGCCGTGGGTCAGGGAGACGGCGGGAATGTCGCTCGGCCGGGGTGTGCTCGGTGACGCATCGTCGGAGGCGCGTTTCAGTTGCCCCGGGTTGCGCGGGCCTCGCGGACGTCACCCCCGTCGCGCACGAGATTCTCGCAGGCCGGACAGACGCGCGGACGGTCGACCTCGTTCGGGGTGAACACCCGAACGTAGTCGGCCGTGACGAACGAGCCGCAGTTCTGGCAGGTCGGCATGGTCGTGACTCACGATTGATACTATATAATGCTACCGCCGATTGCGCCCGAAAGAAAGCCGCTCGCCGGTCGACTGACGGGCAGACGGTCAGGTCGGCCGCCAGTCGCAGACGCCACACCGGGCCGTTCCCTCGGGGTGTAGTGCACCGCACTCCGGGCACTGAAGCTTGTTATAGGATCGTTCCCAGCGTACGATCTCTGTCTCGTGGCCGCGATCGGACAGGAACTCGTCGAACACGTCGTCGTCCGAGCTGGGTGCACTACTAGACATGCATGCTAGGTAATGCCATGCGCGTATATATATCTTGCCGTGGTTCTCACGGAACCGCGTGGCAGAGAAGCCGGACACGCATGGAAAAATACGGTAGATATTCCCCGTATCGTGGGTTTTTCGACGGTGTGGCCGCGACGAGCGGTGTCTCCGAGCCTAGCGGTCCGCGCAGAACTCGACGAAGTTCCGCAGGATCTGAAGCCCCGTCTCCCCGCTCTTTTCGGGGTGGAACTGCGTGCCGAACACGTTGCCCGCGTCGTTGGCCACGACGGCGGGGAAGTCGACGCCGTAGTCGGCGGTGGCGACCACGCTGTCGGGGTCGTCCGGTTCGGCGTAGTAGGAGTGGACGAAGTAGGCGTACCGGCCGTCCACCCCGTCGACGATGGGATGATCGCGCTCCACCGACAGCTCGTTCCACCCCATGTGTGGCACCTTGCGATCGACGTCGAACCGAACGTTCGTCCCGGGGACGAGATCGAGGCCGGTCACCTCGCCTTCGCCCTCGTGGTCGGCCTCCTCGCTCGACGTGAGAAGCATCTGCATGCCGAGACAGATCCCGAAGAGCGGGCGACCGGCGTCGGCGTGGTCAGTCAGCGCCTCGCGCAGCGGACCGGCGTTCTCCATCCCCTCGCGGAACGCGCCGACGCCGGGGAGGACGACCCCGTCGGCCTCGGCGAACGCCTCGGGGTCGTCGGTGATCTCGACCGACGCGCCCGCGCGTTCGAGCCCGCGGGTGGCAGACCGGAGGTTCCCGAGGCCGTAGTCGACTAACACGACGTCCGCAAGCGTCTCCGCCGGCGGCTCGAAGGAGCTCATAGGCCCACTCGGAGGGGCACGGAAAAGTCGGTTTCCCTTGCGACAGTCGGCCCGACCGCGACCTCAGAACTCGCCGAGGCGCGACTGACCGTCACCGCCCGATTTCGTCGCGTCGCCGACGCCGGCGACCTCCGCGGCCAGTGCGATCCCCTCGAAGAACCCCTCGCGCTGGCTCCGGTCGTACAGCGTCGCCGCCGGATGGACGGAGAGGAGCACCCGGCGCGACGCGTCCGCGATCCGGGCGTCGACGACCTCGCCCGCCTCCGACGTGATCGCGACCGACCGGTCGAGCAGGTGCTCGCTCGGGACCTTTCCGAGGGTCACGATCAGGTCGGGCGCGAGGCGGTCGATCTCGGCGTCGAGGTAGCCGCGGCAGTTCGCCAGTTCCTCGCCCGTCGGGTCGCGGTTGTCCGGCGGCCGACACCGGACGCAGTTCGTGATGCGCACGTCTGCCCGCGCGAGTCCGGCGTCGCGGAGCGCCTCGTCGAGCACGTCGCCGGACCGCCCGACGAAGGGCTCCCCCCGCTCGTCTTCGTTCGCTCCCGGCCCCTCGCCCACGAACAGCAGGTCGGCGTCCGTCGGGCCGACGCCGTCGACGATCCGAGTCCGGGACTCGACGAGCGCCGGACAGCGCTCGCAGGCGGACACGCGGAGGTCGTCGTCGAGTTCGCTCATGCGCCCGTATCGGCACGGCCGCGACATAAGTGGCCCCCGTTCGCCCCGCGTCACTGCGGGCCGTCCGGGTCGCCGGCTTCGGCCGTCTCGTCGGCGTCGACCGGCCCGTCGACGTCGGCCGTTCCGTCCGCCTCGATCGCCTCGCGGTGCGCGCTCGCCGCGATACCGGCGACCCGGAGCGGCTCCGGCCGCCGAAACCCCTCGCCGACGAGCCCGCGGGCCGCGGCCGCCGCGGCGTCGGTGTCGAGCCCGACGGCGCGGACGAACAGCGGGCTCGACCCGTCTGCCCCGTCCGAGTCCGGCGTCTCGACCCGAACTCGGGGCGGGAGCGACCGGTAGGTCGCGAGGCGGGCCGCGAGCGCGTCCCCGTCGAACGCCTCGCGGAGCGCCGGTTCGAGCCCGGGGCTCGGCTCGTAGCTCACCGAGTACACCGGCGCGTCGAGCACCTCGTGAAGCCGACGGAGGTCGAGGACGTTGAACCACGCGGGGGCGATCCCGTCGCAGGCGACGTGGCGAACGTCCTCGCGGCCGAGCGCGCCGACGAGGTCGGCCACGGCGTCGGCCGCGTCGGTGCCGCCGACCGTACACCGCTCGAAGCCGAGGCCGTCGAGCGTGCCGTCGGCCCTGACGACGGCGCCGGCTACGCGGCTGTGTCGGGTGCCGTCTGAAAACGCGATTCCGAGCGTCCGGCTCGGCGGTCGCACCCGATCAGGTCTCCTCGGATTTGATGTCTTTGAGGCGGTCGAGGAGCTCGTCGTTCGACGCGCCGGGCTCGTAGTCGACCGACCCCTCGTGAGCCGATTCGGCCGCGCGGACTCCGTTGTCGTCGTCGAAATCCGCGTCCAGGTCCTGGTTCTCCTGTTCGGATTCGTCGTAGCTTCCGAAGCCCATGTCTACCCCGAAATAGCGGCTGACGACAAATAAAACCCCTGTCGGTAGCGGGGCTCAGTGCCGGAATCCGTCGTCTGCCGAACTGCACGATTCGTCTGCCGAACTGCACGTTTTTACTCGCCGCGCGACGTCGCGTGTGTATGGAACCGATCACGGTTACCGCAGACGCGGAAGAGTTCACCTGCAACGCGTACCTCGTCCCCGGCGAGGCGACGACGCTCGTCGACGCCGGCACGATGCCCGGCGTCGGGGACGTGATCGCAGACGCGCTCGACGACGCCGGCGTCGACGGGCTCGACCGCGTCGTCGTAACCCACCA
Source organism: Halorubrum salinum (assembly GCF_024494575.1). Classification (GTDB taxonomy): domain Archaea; phylum Halobacteriota; class Halobacteria; order Halobacteriales; family Haloferacaceae; genus Halorubrum; species Halorubrum salinum. Next base: position 285,995 of record NZ_JANHDO010000002.1, on the reverse strand, counting down.
GCACCACGACCACGTCGGAGAGCTGGACGCGGTGCTCGACCGCTTCGACGCGACGATGTACGCGAACGGATCGCACCCGCGACGGGACGTGGCGATCGGCGACGGCGACGAGATCCTCGTCGGGGACGAGGCGTGCGAGGTCGTGTTCACGCCCGGGCACGCCGACGACCACGTCTCGCTCGTCGGCGACGCGCGGCTCTACTCCGGCGACGTGTTCGTGTACAACGACGGGGCGTTCGACGACGGCTCGTTCGGTCGCACCGACATGGCCGGGCAGTCGCGCGAGCGCCTGATCGAGAGCCTCCACACGCTCCTCGATCGGGTGCCGGATACCGTCGACGCGATGTACCCCGGACACGGCGACGTCTACCGCGCGAGCGACGGCCCCGACACCGTCCGCGAGGCCCTCGAACGCGCGACCGAACGCGCCGAGCGCCGCGAGCCGAAGTACCCCGACGACTGACGACCACAGACCGACGCCGTGGGGTCGGAGGGGACTACGCGTCGACGGACCCGCCGTCGCGCCCGTCAGATGCGGTCACTCGCCCCGGAGCAGCGCCAGTCCCTCGACGGCGACGGCGGTCGCCTCGTAGCCGCGCCGACCGGCGACCTCGGTTTCGCCGATCAGTCCGGCCGCGCGGAGTTCGGCGACCGTCCCGTGAAGGTCGGACTCGCACATGTCGGCGGTATCGAGCAGGTCGAGCACGGCGATCGGCCCGTCGTCGACGACGATAGCGAGCAGGCCGAGCGAGCGGTCGTCGTGTACCGCTCGCAGGACCCGCCGAACCGCCGCCGGAACGCCGCTGGCCGCGGTCGCGAGGGGAGATTCGCCCGCCACGACCGACAGTTCCTCGTTGTCGACGTACCGCTCCTCGCCGGTGGCCGGATCGCGCACTCGGCTCGACTCCGCGGAGCGTTTCACGAGGAGGTACGTCTCGCCGTCCGCGCCACGAACCGTTTGCATCGAGATGACAGAGCGGCTTCCCGGCTATTACGCTTCCGGGGGCCCGTCGTCTCCGTCGGCGTCGTCGGGCTGGGTCGCGTCCGCAGACTCCGCCGCATCGCGGTCTCGCCGCCACGCGCGGTACGTCTGATACGTTCGGATCCCGGCGAGGAGACCGGCGACGAACAGTCCCGCCCCGATCCGCGTCCATCCCTCGAAGTACCACACCAGCGGTCCGAGCGCGACGAAAAGCACCGCCGCGTTGGCGTAGATCACCGCGGCGACGAACGCCCGGAGCGTCCCCGGGTCCACGTCGCTCGCCCCCTCGAAGTCCCCGTCGTCGTCGAACGACCGCACCGAGGGGGCCTTCGGGATGTCCGGCGTCATCTCGCGCTCGGCGTCGGACTGCTCGCCGAAGGAGACCTCGCCCTCGTCGTCCTCGTCGAAGGGGAACACGGCCACCGGTAGGTCAGGGTGGGCCAAAGGGGTTCCGTCCGCACTGCTCGGCCCGCGCCGAACCGTCCGGGGCGTTCAGAGCGCGTCCGCGAGCCTGACCGTTCGGTTCGCTTCGACCCACGCGAGCGGGTTGGCGGCGTCGAAAAGCACCACGTTTCCGTCGTCCTCGTACACCTCCACCTCGGCGTCGTCCGCGTCGCGCTCGACCGCACGAGACCGCCCGAAGTCCGAACGTGGGTCCGAAGACATGGACATTGGTACGGCGTGGCACGATATATGCCTTTCCGTGGCGGGAGTCCTCGCCGCACCCGAAAGACGGGCTTTTTAGCCGGGTGCGACGAAGGACGCGTATGACTCAGTCGGGGCTGTCGGACTTCTCGTCGTCCGACGTGACGGACGACGGCTCGGGAGGCGGCGCGGCCGACCGCGACGACCTCGCCGCGGAGGAAGCGGCGGTCGTCGCCGGCGGCGGACGCGGCCGCGTCAGCGACGTGGTCGACGTCGACGAGGCGAAGTTCCCGGACTCGACCGGGACCGTCGAGCTGATGATCACGCAGATCGACTACGCCGTCGAGGGGTACGGGAGCGACGAGTACCCGGTCGTCCACGTCTTCGGGCGGCGTCCGGCGGACCGCGTCGACGCCGATCACGACGTCGTCGAACACGTCCGCGTGCTGGGCGTCGAACCGTATTTCTACGTTCCCACGACCGATCTCGACCGCGACCCGGTGGAGGAGTACGACGTGGTGATCGGAACGCGCGAGGAGGACGCCGACGGCGAGACGTACGAGAGCATTCGCGGCGAGCCGCTCACCCGGATCGTCACGCGGACGCCCCGCGACGTCGGGAACATCCGAGACGACTTCGCGACGACGTTCGAGGCGGACATCCTCTTCCCGAACCGCTTTCTGATAGACAACGGGCTCAACGGCGGCATCCGCGTCGAGGAGCGGCGGCTCGACGACGAAGAGGGAACGATTCAGGTCCACGAGGGCATGCTCGAACCCGCGGAGGTCGACGCCGACCTCCGGGTGAACACCTTCGACATCGAGGTCGACGACCGCCGCGGCTTCCCCGAAGACGGCGAGGAGCCGATCATCTGTCTCACGAGCCACGATTCCTACGACGACGAGTACGTCGTCTGGCTGTACGACGCGCCCGAAGCCGAGATCCCGCCCCCGGACGACCTCCCCGGCTACGAGGGGATCGTCGGCGACGAGAGCGCGGACCTCGAGTTCACGGTCCGCACCTTCGAGGAGGAGGCCGCGATGCTGGACGCGTTCGTCGCGTACATAGACGACACCGACCCGGACCTGTTGACCGGGTGGAACTTCGAGGACTTCGACGCGCCGTACGTCCTCGACCGGTTGGAGGTGCTCGACGACGGGAGCCAGTACGACCTCTCCGTCGACCGGCTCTCCCGGATCGGCGAGGTGTGGCGCTCCGGCTGGGGCGGTCCGGACATCAAGGGGCGAGTAGTGTTCGATCTCCTGTACGCCTACAAGCGTACCATGTTCACGGAGCTTGAGTCGTACCGGCTCGACGCCGTCGGCGAGCGGGAACTCGGGGTCGGCAAGGAGCGCTACACGGGCGACATCGGCGACCTCTGGGAGCAGGACCCCGAGCGGCTCTTAGAGTACAGCATCCGCGACGTGGAACTGTGCGTCGAGATCGACCGCGCGCAGGACGTGATCGCCTTCTGGGACGACGCCCGCAAGATCGTCGGGTGTAAGCTGGAGGACGCGACGACGCCGGGCGACGCGGTCGACATGTACGTGCTCCACATGGCGTACGGCAACTTCGCGCTCCCCTCCAAGGGTCAACAGGAGGCCGAGGAGTTCGAGGGCGGCGCGGTGTTCGACCCGATCTCGGGGGTCCGCGAGATGGTGAGCGTGCTCGACCTGAAGTCGTTGTACCCCATGTCGATGGTGACGATCAACGCGTCCCCGGAGACGAAAGTCGACCCCGGCGAGTACGACGGCGACACCTATCAGACCCCGACGGGCGTTCACTTCCGGAAGGAGCCGGACGGCATCATCCGGGAGATGGTGAACGAACTGCTCGACGAGCGCGAGGAGAAGAAGGCGCTCCGAAACGAACACGATCCCGGAACCGAGGCGTACGAACAGTACGATCGCCAGCAGGGAGCTGTCAAGGTTTTGATGAACAGTTTGTACGGCGTCTTTGGATGGGACCGATTCCGCCTGTACGACCGCGAGATGAGCGCCGGCGTCACCTCCACCAACCGTGAGGTGATCGACTTCACCTCCGACGTGACCGAAGAGCTCGATAGAGAAGTAACGTACGGGGACAGCGTTACCGGTGACCGACCAGTCGTCGTCCGGGATCCAGAGGGGATCGTTCGAATCCTTCCCATCGAGGATCTCTTCGATCGAGCCGACCGAGACGCGACCGCAGAGGTCCTTGTCACGGCCGATGGAGGGCCGGTCGCGTCGAGCGTCTTCGGAAAAGACAGGAGACGGCTTCCAGGCTGGGAAGCCCTATCCCTCTCCTCCGATGGAAAGCCGGAGTGGAAACCGATCGAACAGGCGATCCGGCACGAGACGGACAAACCCGTAGTCAGCCTTCAGCACAAGTTCGGCGAATCGACGACGACGCGGGATCACTCCTACGTTGTTGATGATGGTGACGAGTTCGTCGAGACGGCTCCCGAAGACGTCAAGGAGCCGGTTCGGATTCCAGGGTTTCCCAACGTGGACACCATCGACACAATTGACGTGTACGAGGTGTTAAACGGCTACGCTCGGGAGTATGAGGACGGACGTAGCGTCGGCAGCGAAAACGCCAGGTCGAAAACCAAACGGATCCACGCAGACGACCAGTGGGTCTGGTTCGGGCATGAGCACCACGACGCTATTGAGAAGGCAATCAAGGTGCGTCGATACATCGACCTTCGTTCCGAAGAGGGCCGATCGCTCGTCCGACTGCTCGCGGCGTACGTGACCGAGGGAAGCGCCTCTACCATCGAGACTACTGATTCAAAATTCGGTGCGAGTATCGCCGAGTCGCGTGAAGAGTGGCTAGAGGGCCTTCGCGAGGACTACCATCGGCTATTCGAGGGAGCGACAGCTAGTGTCATTGCATCCGACACAGCGGCGGAGCGCAGGGTGGCGTACGAAACCGGTGACGGCGAGCAGTCCGTCACGTACGACGACACCACCTGCAAGCTCCAGATGATGAACGAGCTGTCGGCGGTCTTCTTCCGCGAGTTCGCCGGACAGACGTCACGCGGGAAGCGAGTTCCCGGGTTCGTATTCAGTCTCCCAGACGAATTACAGCAGCTCTTCGTCGACGTGCTCGTCGAGGGCGACGGGTCGCGTGAATTCCCGCGGTATTCTAAGGAGTACGCGGAGCGGAATTTCGACTTCGAGACGACGAGCCGGGAACTCGCTGCTGGGCTGTCCATGCTACTCACCCAGCGCGAGAGGAAACACTCGCTCAAGTACCGAGACGCGAAGGACAGCTACACGATTCGAACGTGCGACTTCTATCGCCGAGGTCGTGATCCGGTCGTGAAAGAGGTGGATCACGACGGATACGTGTACGACCTCAGCGTCGCCGACAACGAGAATTTCGTCGATGGCGTCGGTGGCGTGGTGCTTCACAACACCGACTCCGTTATGCTTTCACTCGGTGATTTATCGAAAGAACGGGCCATCGAGACCTCCTTCGAGATAGCGGATCACATCAACGAGCGCTACGACGACTTCGCGCGCGAAGAGCTCAACGCCGACTCCCACCGCTTCGAGATCGAGTTCGAGAAGCTCTACCGGCGGTTCTTCCAGGCGGGCAAAAAGAAGCGGTACGCCGGCCACATCGTCTGGAAGGAGGGGAAAGACGTCGACGACATCGACATCACCGGCTTCGAGTACAAGCGCTCGGACATCGCCGGCATCACGAAGGAGGTCCAACAGAACGTCATCGAGACGATCGTGACGGGCGACGACATCGACGAGGACATGGAAGAGGTGAAAGCGTACCTCGTGGACGTCATCGCGCGCGTGCTCGACGGCGACGTCGATTTGGAGGAGATCGGCATTCCGGGCGGGATCGGCAAGAAGCTCGACGCCTACGAGACGCCGACCGCACAGGTCCGGGGGGCGAAGTACGCCAACCTGATGCTCGGGACCAACTTCGGGAGCGGGTCGAAGCCGAAGCGGCTGTACGTCGAGAAGGTGCATCCGGACTTCTGGGCGCGGATGGAAGACGAGCGGGGGCTCGATCCGCAGCGTGACCCGCTGTACGGAGAGTTCAAACGCGATCCGGACGTGATCTGTTTCGAGTACGCCGATCAGGTCCCCGAGGAGTTCGAAGTCGACTGGGAGAAGATGCTCGACAAGACGCTGAAGGGGCCGATAGAGCGCGTTATCGAGGCCCTCGGGATGTCGTGGGAGGAGGTCAAAACGGGTCAAGAGCAGACCGGACTGGGCTCGTTCATGTGAACGCGACCGAGGATATCTGAAATCAGTTTTCGATCAGTAGAAAATTTCTTACTAGATTCGAGAGTTTTGACGGGGAGATGCGTAACCATTAACCTCCTAAGTCACCAGTGTTCACCTACGAGGTAACGAGACGATATATGGCAACTCTCGAAATCAACAATCTACACGCACGAGTGGCTGAAGAGGGCGGCGAACGGATTCTCCGCGGTGTCGATCTCACGGTGAACTCCGGCGAGATCCACGCCCTGATGGGGCCGAACGGGTCCGGGAAATCGACGACCGCGAAGGTCATCGCCGGACACCCCGCCTACGAGGTGACCGAGGGCGAGATCCTCCTCCACCTCGACGACGAGGACGTCGCCGACGTCGACGTCGACCTCGACGACGAAGACTACCACTGGGAGCTTCTGGAGCTCGAACCCAACGAGCGCGCCGCGCTCGGTATCTTCCTCGGCTTCCAGTATCCCGCGGAGATCGAGGGCGTCACCATGACGAACTTCCTCCGACAGGCGCTCAACGCCAAGGCGGACGAGCGCGAGGAGCTGTTCGAAGACGAGGACGAAGACGAGGAGTCGGCCGAGGCCGACGCGGACGACGAGGGCTACGACACCTCCCCGATGGAGGGCCCAGCGGACGACGGCGAGATCGGCGTCGCCGAGTTCCAGGAGATCCTCTCCGAGAAGATGGAGCTTCTCGACATGGACGAGAAGTTCATGCAGCGGTACCTCAACGCCGGCTTCTCGGGCGGCGAGAAGAAGCAGAACGAGGTCCTCCAGGCCGCGATGTTGGAACCCGCCGTCGCCGTGCTCGACGAGATCGACTCCGGGCTCGACATCGACCGCCTCCAGGACGTCTCGAAGGGGATCAACGCGCTGCGCGACGAGCAGGGAACCGGTATCCTCCAGATCACCCACTACCAGCGCATCCTCGACTACGTCGAGCCCGACCACGTCCACGTGATGTTGGACGGCGAAGTCGCCAAGAGCGGGGGCGCGGAGCTCGCGGAGCAGCTCGAAGACGAGGGCTACGACTGGGTCCGCGAGGAAGCGTTCGCCGACGCGTAATCGCTCGTGATTACGCAACAACACTATACAACCAGAACGGTAACCAATTGATATGAGTTCACAAGACCACCTGAAAGACACGAACACGGAGGAGCGCTTCGAGTTCAAGAAGGAGGAAAAGTCCGCCTTCAAGAGCGAGAAGGGACTCACCGAGGAGACGGTCCGCGTCATCTCGGAGGACAAAGACGAGCCGGAGTGGATGTTAGAGCGTCGCCTTCGCGCGCTCAAGCAGTTCCAAGAGATGCCGATGCCGACCGACTGGCCCGGACAGCCGGACCTCTCTGAGGTCGACATCGACGAGATCGTTCCCTACATCCGCCCGGACATCGAGGCCCGCGGCGGTGCCGACAGCTGGGAGGACCTCCCCGAGGAGATCCAGGACACGTTCGACAAGCTGGGCATTCCGGAGGCCGAGAAGAACGCGCTCTCGGGCGTCGGCGCGCAGTACGAGTCCGAGATCGTCTACCAGAACATGCAGGAGCGGTGGGAGGAGAAGGGCGTCATCTTCTGTGACATGGACAAGGCGGTCCAAGAGCACGAAGAGATCGTCAAAGAGCACTTCATGACGAAGTGCGTCCCCCCGAGCGACAACAAGTTCGCCGCGCTCCACGGCGCTATCTGGTCCGGCGGCTCGTTCGTGTACGTTCCGGAGAACACCACCGTCGACATGCCGGTGCAGGCGTACTTCCGGATGAACTCCGAGGGGATGGGCCAGTTCGAACACACGCTCATCATCGCCGAGGAGGGCTCCGAGGTCCACTACATCGAGGGCTGTTCCGCGCCGAAGTACTCGGCGTTCAACCTCCACTCCGGCGGCGTCGAGGTGTTCGTCGGCGAGGACGCGCACGTCCAGTACTCCACGGTGCAAAACTGGTCGAAGAACACGTACAACCTGAACACGAAACGCGCCATCGCAGAGAAGGGCGGGCGCATGGAGTGGATCTCCGGGTCGATGGGGTCGAAGGCGACGATGCTGTACCCCTCGACGATCCTGAAGGGCCGCGGCGCGTCCGACAACCACATCACCATCGCCATGGCCGGCGAGGGACAGGACATCGACACCGGCGCGAAGGTGTATCACAACGCGCCGGACACCAAGTCCACCGTCGAGTCGAAATCGATCGCGAAGGACGGCGGTCGCACGAACTACCGCGGGCTCGTTCACATCGCAGACGGGGCGGAGAACTCCTCGACCGCCGTGGAGTGTGACGCGCTGATGTTCGACAACGAGTCGACCTCCGACACGATGCCGTACATGGAGATCAACGAGTCGAAGGTCGACGTCGCCCACGAGGCGACCGTCGGGAAGATCGGCGACGAGGACATCTTCTACCTGCAGTCGCGCGGCCTCGACGACGACGACGCGAAACAGATGATCGTCTCGGGCTTCATCGAGCCGATCACGGAGGAGCTGCCCATCGAGTACGCCGTCGAGCTCAACCGGCTCGTCGAGTTAGAGATGGAGGGTTCGCTCGGATAACATGAGCACGAAAGCAATCGAGAGCCTCTCAGAGGACACGGTACGACGCATCGCCGACGAACGCGACGAGCCCGAGTGGCTCTTGGAGACCCGACTGGACGCCCTGTCGGCGTTGGAGACGGCAGATCTCCCCGACGTGATCCAGACGCCCGGCCGCCTGTGGACCGATCTGGAGTCGCTCGACTTCGAGTCGCTCGTCGACCCGCTGAACCAGTCGGACGCGACCGAGCGCGGCGGCGGCGACGACGACGTCGTCGTGCTCCCGTTCACGGAGGCGTTCGACGAGTACGGCGACGTCATCGAGGCGAACTTCGGCTCCGTGCTCGACCCCGAGCACAACTACCTCACGGCGCTTTCGGTCGCGCTCTTCACGACGGGCACGTTCGTGTACGTCCCGGAGGGCGTCGACGTCGAGGACGTCACCGTCCGCGCGGAGATGAACTCGCGGTCGCTGTTCAGCCAGACGCTCGTCGTCGCCGAGGAGTCGTCGTCGGTGACGATCCTCGAAGCGATCGAGTCGGGAGACGACGAGGCCGCCGTCGAGGGCGATCGGTACTTCTCGAACCTGGTCGAGATCGTCGCCGGTGAGAACTCGAACGTCCAGTTCGGCTCGCTCCAGAACCTCGATACGGACACCTACACCTACTCGCTGAAGCGTGCCGTCACGGATACGTACGCGACGGTCGACTGGATCGAGAGCAACTTCGGCTCGAAGCTGACCCGCTCGGACGTCGAGACCGAACTGAACGGCGACGGCTCCGAGAGCCAGATCGTCGGGACGTTCTTCGGGACCGACGACCAGCACTTCGACATCAACGCCCGCGTGTGGCACCAGGCCGAGCAGACGACGGCCGACCTCGTCACCCGCGGGGTGCTCGACGATGTCGCCCGCTCCGTCTACGAGGGCGTTCAGGACGTCGGCGAGGACGCGTGGAACACCTCCAGCTACCAGCGCGAGAACACGCTGATGCTCTCGGACGACGCCGAGGCCGACGCGTCACCGAAGCTGATCATCCACAACCACGACACCGAGGCGTCACACTCGGCCACGGTCGGACAGGTCGACGCCGAGGACCTGTTCTACTTGGAGAGCCGTTCGATCGACTCGCGCACGGCGCGGAACATGCTCGTAGAGGGGTTCTTCGTGCCCGTGTTAGAGGAGATCGCGGTCGACGAGTTCCGCGACGACGTTCAGGAACTCGTCTTGCGGCGGCTGCAGTAGCCTCACTCCCGGCTTCGGTCGGGGACTCCGACCGGACCGCGCGTGCTGCGCGTTCGTTTTTTTCCCGACGCTCGACGGGCCGCGAGGGGAACGGCTTAAGTCGGACTACGGCCGAGTTGGCGTGTATGCGAACGGGCGTATCGACCGGGATCGGGTGGTCGCCGTGAGCGTGAGCCAGCGTATCGCGTCCGACGACCAGCTCGCCCGGCTGTTACAGATCGGGATCGTACTGGAGGAGGTCGTGGAGGCGCGGGCCCACCATCACTACCAGAGCCTCGACGCCGAGCTCGACGAGGAGATCGAGACGCTGCTCGCGGACGCCGCAGAGGAATCCGCCGACCACCGCGAGCGGCTAGAGGCGCTCATCGAGGGGCTCGGCGTCGACAGCGTCCCGTTCGACGAGATCGAGTCGCTCGTCGACGCCCGGTACGGGCGGACACAGCCCGACGACTTCGACGGCGTGTTGTACGACCAGCTGTGCAACGAAGAGACCGCCTACAAGTTCTACGACGACCTCATCGAGGCGATAGAGGCCTCGGACGCCGAGTTCTCGATCGACCGCGCGGAGCTCATGGAGACGCTCCGGGCTATCCGCGCGGACGAGGCCGAGGGCGTGAGCGAGGTGACGGAGGTCATGGAACGACGATGAACCGAGCGACGAACGTGACGACGGGCCGAGAGACCGGGGCGAAGCGAACGACGACCGCCGACGGAGGGACGCCGTGAACACCGCAGACCAGTACCTCAAGACGATATACGTCGTACAGAAGCAGGAAGACGGCCCCGCCTCGACCGGGTCCATCGCCGACGCGCTCGGCGTGAGTCCGGCGAGCGCCAACGAGATGATCGGTAAGCTCGAATCGCGCGGGCTCGCCGAACACGAGAAGTACAAGGGCGTTCGGCTGACCGACGACGGTATCGTGCAGGCCCGAGACGCCCTGCAGACGTACTGTATCATCGAGCGGTTCCTCGCGAACGTGCTCGCCGTCGACGAGTTCCGTGCGGAGGCCCGGGAGCTGGAAGCCGTGATCGACGACACCGTCGCCGATCGACTCGACACGATAATCGACCGCGAGCCGGAGTGTCCGGACTGTTTCGACCCCGAGACGGACGCCTGCGCGTGCTTGGAGGTCACGGCGGCGGCGGTCGAGCAGGACTGACGGAACGGGGTCCGTTCTCAGACGCCCGTCGAGTACCGGAGGATGCCCGCGATTCCGCCGAACGCGTCGAGCAGCTGCTCGCCCTTCTCGAAGTCGGTCGAGATGAACTTCGTCTCCGTCCCGCGCTGCTCGGCGATGGCCATCAGGTGTTCGATGACGTCCTCGCGCTCCTCGACGTCGGCGTCCTCGCCGCACTCCGAACACTCGTGATCCGGCGTCGAGTGTCGCGCGTCGACGACTTCGTACTCCTCGTGGCCGTTCGGACACTCGTAGACGACGACGTCGGAGCGGAGGTCCTCGGAGATGAGAAGGCGGTCGACCGAACCCATGATCAGGTTCCGGCGGGTCTGCTCGAAGCCGTAGGTCGCCTCCTCGCCGGTGTGGAGCTTCTCGAAGAACTCCTCCATGTTGCGTTTGTCCTCGACTATCTCCTGATCGGCGAGCGCCTCGCTGGCGTTGTCGACGAGGTCTTTGAGACCGGACTCGTCGGTGTAGGCCACGTCGAACTTGCCGAGGACCTTGTCCTGTAGCTCGTGGTGGAGGTAGTCGCCGTCGAGGAACTCGTCTTTCGTCGGCGAGGGGCCGCCGACGAGGATGCCGTCGAGCTCGTGTCGCTTGTCGACGAACAGGTCGTTGGCCATCCCCGCGACCTCCTGATAGAAGTTGTCGATGGCCTCCAAGCGGAGCCGGGCGAACCGCTGTGCGGACTGTCCGCCCTTCCGCTGTTTGCCGGGCACGAGCGAGGAGGCGGACTTGACTGGCTCGATCCGCTTGCCTTTCAGCCACCCGACGTTGGCCTCGCGGCGGTCCAAGACGATGAGCCCGAACAGCCCGGAGTCCTCCAGCATGTGTTCGAGCGGTTCGGTGAGGAACGCGGAGTCGCAGTGGTACCGGAACGACTCCACCGGCTGCGGCGGCGATTCGAGCGTCCGGGTGACCATGTCGGTCTGGCCGCCGCCGGCGTCGATCGCGCCGGAGAAGATCACGATGCCGTTGTCGGGCGGATACGTGTCGTAGTAGCGGAGCCGGTCTTTGATCGACGTGAGCGCGTCCTGGACGTTCGTCCGGGTCTGTTTCGATTTGATGTTCGACGCTTCGCTGTGCTCTTGGGTGACGTGTGCCACCACGTCGGAGATCTGCTTGTCGTCCGGGATGTAGATGGTGACGAGCTGGGTACCGGAGCCCTCGTAGTCTCTGAGCTCCTCTATGACCTTCCGGAACTCGTACTTCCGGCGGTCCTCGTTCGCCTCCTGTGCGTCGCTACTCATTGTCTCAGATACGGTCGCGTGCGTGTAAGTAAGCTTTGACCTGTCGATTCGACCGCGATCGGATGACTCGGGGCCGGAGAGAACGGATCCGCGAGCGACCTACATCGACTCCGGCGCTTCGACCCCGAGCACGTCGAGCGCGTTCGCCATCGTGTGTCTCGCGGCGGCGACGAGCGCGACGCGGGCGGCCCGGAGGTCGTCGCTCTCGGCGGTGACGACCGGACACTCGCGGTAGAAGGCGTTGTACGCGTCGGCGAACTCGCGGGTGAACGTCGCGATCGTGTGGGGCTCTAAGTCCTCGGCTGCGGACTCGATCGCGGCCGGGAACCGCGCGACCTCGCGCAGCAGGTCTCGCGCCTCGTCGGTTTCGAGGGCGCTCGCGTCGACGTCGAGCGGTTCGCCCGGTTCGGGGACGGCCACGCCCTCGGCTTCGGCCTCGTCCAAGATTCCGCAACAGCGCGCGTGGACGTACTGGACGAACGGGGCGGACTGCCCCTCGAAGTCGAGCGCGTCGTCCCACTCGAAGGTGATCGCCTTCGCGGGCTGTTTCGAGACGATGTCGTACCGGACCGCGCCGATCCCGACCTGGTGGGCGATCCGCTCGACGTCGGCGTCGGTCAGGTCGTCGTCGCGGATGCGGTCGTCCATCCGGGACTCGACCGCCTCGCGGGCGCGGTCGATGGCCTCGTCGAGGAGGTCGTCGAGCATCACGCCGGTCCCCCGGCGGGTCGACATCTTCCCCTCCGGGAGGTTAACGTACGAGTAGATGACGTGACCGAGCCGGTCGACGTCGTTGCCGAGGAGTTCGAGCGTCGCGTCGAGCTGGTCGGCCTGCAGCTTGTGGTCCTCGCCGAGCACGGTAACGGCGCGGTCGTAGTTCGCGAACTTCCACTCGTGGTGGGCCAGATCGCGGGTGGTGTAGAGGCTGGTGTCGTCGGAGCGGAGAAAGACGAGGTTCTTGTCTATCCCCCAGTCGTCGAGCTCCAACTGCCACGCGTCCTCCTCGTAGACGGCGTACTCCGTCTCCTTGAGCCGCGCCGCGACCTCGTCTGTCGACCCGTCGCGCATGAACCGAGTCTCCTTGACGAACTCGTCGAACTCGGCGGGCAGGCGCGCGAGGCAGTCTTTCATCCCGCCGAGCACGGCGTCGACGACCTCGCCGACGCGCTCGTACGTCTCCTCGTCGCCGGCTTCGAGCCCCTGGAGGATCGCCGATATCTCCGCTTCCGCGGCCTCGACGTCGTCGGGGTCGGCCGCTTCGAGGTAGGCGTTCCCCTTCCGGTAGTAGCGCACGAGGTCGTACTCGGCGCGGTCGCGGGCGGGTTCGGCGTCGAGGTCGGACTCGTCGAACCGCTCGTACGCCCACGTGAACACCGCCATCTGGCGGCCGGCGTCGTTGACGTAGTAGTGGCGGTCGACGTCGTAGCCGGCGTACGCGAGCAGGTTCGCGACGGCGTCGCCGACGATGGGGTTGCGGGCGCGTCCCACGTGGACGGGGCCGGTGGGGTTCGCGCTCGTGTGCTCGACGACGACGGAGGTGGCTCGGTCGGAGAGCGCGCCGTAGTCGTCGGCGGGGGCGGCCGCGTCGAGGGTGTCCGCGAGGTAGCGCTCGTTCGCGTGGAAGTTCACGTACGGCCCGGCGGTGTCGACGCTCGCGACGTACGCGGCGTCGTCGACGGTGACCGCCTCGGCGACCTGCGCCGCGACGTTCGGCGGGGCGTCGCCGACCTCGCCTGCGAGTCGGAAGGCGACGCTCGAGGCGAGCGTCGCGTCCATGTCGTCGGGCGGGCGTTCGATGCCGAGGTCGTCGGTCGGGAGGTCCAAGGCGGCGAGCGCGTCCGCGAGCGCGGCCTCGACCTCCGACCGGAACTGCCTGAACATACCGTCCGTTCGACCGGCGGGTTAAAAGGGCCTTCCGAAGCGGCTCGGCCGCGAACGCGGCGCTCCGCGGCGACGCGCGGCGTGCGGTGGAGGAGACGGGCTCCGCCGTCCTTCCGTTAGGCCTTTGCGCGGCGGTCCCGTTCGTATACCAGATGGAGTACCTGCAGCGCCGGGTCGCGCTCGTCGAAGAGCGGCTCGAAGCCGTGATCGACGAGGTGGAGCCCGAGGAGCTGTCCGCTGAGGTCGGTCACGTCGTCCTCGCCGGCGGCAAGCGAGTCAGGCCCGCGGTGACGATCCTCGCGTGCGAGGCGTTCGACGGCGACCCCGACGACGCCGTCAACTTCGCCGCCGGGATCGAGTTCGTCCACAACGCGTCGCTCGTGATCGACGACATCATCGACCGCTCCGAAGTCAGGCGGGGAACGCCCTCGGCGTGGGCGGAGTTCGGCTACGGTCCGGCGATCGTCGCCAGCGACGGCCTGCTCGGGGAGGCGTTCGCGCTCTTCTCCGGCGAGCCGCGGGCGATGCGGACCGTCGCGGAGGCGATGGTCGAACTCGGCGAGGGCGAGGCGACGGAGCTCGCCGCCCGCCCGACGAACGAGGAGGAATACATGGAGCTCGCCCGGCGAAAGACCGGCGCGCTGTTCCGAGCGGCAGCCGAACTCGGCGCGGTCGCGGGCGACGCCGACCCCGAGGCGATCGACTCGTTCGGCGAGTACGCAGAGCGCGTCGGCGTCGCCTTCCAGATGCGTGACGACGTGTTGGACGCCACCGCCGACGCAGAGGAACTCGGCAAGCCGACCGGACAGGACGCGGAGATGGACCGCCCCTCGGTGGTGCAGGTCACGTCGCTCACGCCCGGCGAGATCGACGAGCGAGCGCGCGAGCAGTCCGAACTCGCGCTCGCCGCGCTCGACCGCGCTGACCCGCCCGAGACGGAGGCGATCGAGTACCTCCGCGATCTGGCCGAGTTCGTCGTCGTCAGAGAGCGGTAAGGGATCACCGAGCCGATCGGCCGGCGACTCGTCCGAGATGTCCACACCCGTGGGGTCGATCGGGCGTTCTCGCGCGAACGACACTTCGACGTATTCATACTTGTGCGATCACGATCATCGACATGAATCGAGCAGAGAAGGCGGCCCTCCAGTTGCAGGCGGTCGCCGTGCTACGAATGCTCAAGGAGACGCGAACGTACGAGGAGCTGTCCGCGGTGACGGGGCTCCCAGCCGGCGACCTGAACCGCTACGTGAACGGCCACGTGCTGCCCGGTGCAGATCGCGCGAGCGAGGTGGTCGAAGCGGTGGGTCGCGACGCGCTCGCGGACGAGCTTATCGCCCGCGTCTCGTTCGACGACGAGGGGTACGTCGACAACAGCGGCGTCGTCTTCGACCAGTCGTTCCTCGACCTGGTCGCGCCGGTCGCCGCCGAGACGTTCTCGTTCGAGTCGCCGGACGTGATCCTCACCGCGGCGACCGACGGCATCACGCTCGGCGCGGCCATGGCGTCCTTCTTCGACGCGCGGCTCGCGTACGCCAAGAAGTCGAAGGAGACCGCGGTCGAGGAGTTCATCGAGTCGCGCCAGCGGCTCGCCTCCGGGATCGAACTCACCTACTACCTGCCCGCTCGCGCCATCGACGCCGGCGACACGGTGCTCGTCGTCGACGACCTGATCCGGTCGGGCGAAACACAGGAGCTGCTCCTCGATATCGCCCTGCAGGCCGACGCCGACATCACGGGCGTGTTCACGCTCATCGCCGTCGGCGATGAAGGGATGGAGCGCGCGCGAGCGATCACGGACGCCCCGGTCGGCGCGCTGACGACGTTCGAGTAGGCGAGTAGGCACGTTCGCGCATTTTCGGTGACTGATCGGACGCTCGTTCGCCGAATTCACCCACGTTCTTGGATATCGATCCGCCCCGTTCAGCAACACTTATCATCCGATCCGGCGGTATCCACACCCGTTCAATGGGGCTTTCAGACACGCTGGCCGCTCGGTTCGACGTAGAAGCGCACGGCTCAGACGTCCGCACGGAGCTGGTTGCGGGGCTCACGACGTTCCTCGCGATGTCGTACATCATCGTCGTGAATCCGTTTATTCTGGCCGAGGCGATCCAGATCCCCGGGTACGAGTTCTTCGAGGTCGTCCAGATGATCGCCATCGCGACGGTGCTGTCCGCGGCCGTCGCGACCTTCGTCATGGCCGTCTACGCCAACCGGCCGTTCGGGCTCGCACCGGGTCTCGGGCTCAACGCCTTCTTCGCGTACACGGTCGTGTTGGGGCTCGGAATTCCGTGGCAGACGGCGCTCGCGGCCGTCTTCGTCGAGGGCGTGCTGTTCATGCTCTTAACGGCCGTCGGCGCGCGCGAGTACGTCATCCGGCTGTTCCCGGAACCGGTCAAGCGTTCGGTCGGTGCCGGTATCGGGCTGTTCCTGCTTTTCATCGGCTTTCAGGAGCTGCAGATCGTCGTTCCCGACGAGGCGACGCTCGTCACGCTCGGCGGGATCTTCGGGAACCCGTGGGCGATCTTGGGCGTGCTCGGGCTCGTGTTGACGTTCGTGTTGTGGGCGCGCAACGTCACCGGCGCGATCGTCACCGGCATCCTGACCACGTCGCTCGTCGGCTGGGGGCTCACGCTCGCCGGGGTCTTCGAGCGCGGAACGGTCACCCCCGAAACGCTTCCGTCGGCGCAGTACGACATCACGCCGCTCGCGGGCGCGTTCGTCGACGGGCTCGCCGACATCGACCCGCTCACGTTCGGGCTCGTCGTGTTCACGTTCTTCTTCGTCGACTTCTTCGACACCGCCGGGACGCTCATCGGCGTCTCGCAGTTCGGTGACTTCCTCGACGAGGACGGTGACCTCCCCGACATGGACCGCCCGCTTATGGCAGACGCGGTCGGGACCACCTTCGGCGCCGTGGTCGGCACCTCCACGGTGACGACGTTCATCGAGTCGTCGACCGGCGTCGAAGAGGGCGGGAGAACGGGGCTCACGGCGCTCGTCGTCGCCGCCTTATTCCTCGTATCGCTCGCCGTGATACCCGTGGTGGCGGCCATCCCGGAGTACGCCTCCTTCATCGCGCTGATCGTCGTCGGCGTGATGATGCTGCAGGGACTCGTCGAGGTCGACTGGAGCGACCCCGCGTGGGCGGTGTCGGCCGGGCTCACCGTCACCGTGATGCCGTTCGCCTACTCCATCGCCGACGGACTGGCGGCCGGGATCGTCGCGTACCCGATCATCAAGGTCGCGATCGGCGAGGCGAGCGACGTCGACCTCGGTCAGTACGCTATCGCGGCCCTGCTCGCCGCCTACTACGTCCTCCAGACCCGCGGCGTCATCCTCTAGTTGACGCGTCACTCCGCCGGTTGACGCTACCAGCCTCTCGGCGCGCCGCCCGTGCGCGCGGCGCGCACCGACCGCAGTACTTCTTTACGCGTCTGTCCCGTAGCCGTCGCCGATGGCCGACCTGACGCTGTACGAACTAGACGGGTGCCCGTACTGTGCGAAAGTGAAGACCAAACTCGCCGACCTCGGCGTGGAGTACGACTCCGTCATGGTGCCGCGCTCACACGACGAGCGAACCGAAGTCGAGGCGATAAGCGGCCAGACCGGCGTCCCCGTGCTCGTCGACGAGGCCAACGGCATCGAAGGGATGGCCGAGAGCGACGACATCGTCGAGTACCTCGACGAGACGTACGGCGACGCGAGCTGATCGCGAGGCGAAGCTGATCGCAAGGCGGACGCGAACCGATCCCGCCGGGGTGTGACGCCCGCAGTCGACCACGAGGCTATTTATTCGACGGCGTCGACTGACGAGCGTGCGACTCGTCCACCGCCGCGACACGCTCGGCGAGCAGACGGCGGCCGGAGCCGGGAGTGAGGGCGAGACCGAGACCGTCCTCGCCGGCGACGTCGACGTCGCCCGATCGACGCTCGAACAGGGCCGCGGCCTGATGTTTCGGCGCTCCGTCCCCGACGGCTACGCGCTCGTGTTCCCGTTCTCAGAGGCGGATAGCCAGTGGCTCCACATGCTCTTCGTCCCCTTCGCGATCGACGCGCTGTGGCTCGTCGACGGAGAGGTGACGAAACGGAAACGGCTCGCCCCGTTCGTCGGACTCGGCCGCGGACGCGCCGACACGGTCGTCGAGCTGCCGGCCGGCGCGGCCGACGAGGTCGCGGTCGGCGACGAGGTTCGGCTCGTCGAGTGAGCACGCGGCGCAGGAACACCGGTCGAACGACCTCGACCGCACCGCTCACCCGGTCTCGGACGTCTTGAGTTCGATCTCGATCCGACTCCCGCCGTCGCTGCTCTCGGTGATGTTGAGCGTCCCGCCGCTCGCCCCGACGATCCAACTGACGTACCAGAGTCCGAGGCCGCTCGCGTGGTCCAAGGGCGTCTCCTCGCCGGTGAGCACCGCTCGCTCGGCGGGGGGAATACCGGGGCCGTCGTCGTCGACGACCAGCGACGTCCACGACTCGCTCGGCAGCTCCGCGGCCGAGATCTCGACGCGCGGGTGCTCAGTGTCGTTGTGTCGGATCGCGTTGTCGACGAGCTCCGCGAGCGCCTCGGCGAGATAGCCGATCGCGGTGACGGTGACTCCCCCGGGTACGTCGACGTGGATCTCGGCGCGCTCGCGGGGGTCTCTCGGCAGCGACGCGATCGCCTCGGCGACGGTCTCACGGAGGTCGAGCGGCTGCGGATCCGGCCGGTCGGCGAGCAGTCGCTCGACTTTTCGCGCCGTCTCGCCGACCCGAAGCAGCCGCTCTGCGGTGTCGACGACGCGGTCGAGTTCCGCGGCGCGTTGCGGGTCGTCGGTGGCCTCGATCGCCCGTTCCGTGAACCCCGTCACCACGTTGAGGTCGTTGCGGAAGTTGTGTCGTAACACCCGCGTCAACACGGCGAGTCGCTCCTCTCGGAGCGAGGTCGCAGTCACGTCCTCGCCGATCCCGATCGCGCCGACCACCTCGTCGCCGTCGGTGATCGGTCCGAGCGTGAGCCGGTAGGCGACGCGCTCGCCGGCGCGGGTGAGAAGCGTCACCTCGCGGTCGGCGATGTCGCCGTCGCGGTACACCCGTCGGAGCATCTCGGTGACGCTCGCCCCGACCGCGTCGCTTCCGCGGTCGGGACCGGACTCGACGAACAGCGAGGTGAGTTCGGTCGACGACAGTTCGCGTCCCTCGTAGCCGGTGTCCGCGGCGAACTGATCGTTCCATCGGTGGAGAGTGCCGTTCGCGGTGCACTCGAACAACGCGCCCGGAAGCGTCGACGCGATCGCCTCCGTGACGCGCAGCTGTGACCGCAGTTGGCTCTCGGCTCGAAGGCGGTCCGTGACGTCGGTGACCCCGACGATCAGCCACTCGTCTCCGTCGACCGTCGACAGCCGCGGCGTGAGTTCGAGCCGTTGTCGACTCTCATCTCCGTCGACCGCTTCCGTCTCCACCGCGACCGTGCCGGCGTCACCGTCGGCGGTTCGGGCGCGGTCGATCGCCGTGTCGACCGAATCGCCGTCGACTGTGGTCCCGGCGGCAGTGAGGGTGGACAGATCGAGCACCCGCAGCGCCGCGGGCTCCCGATCGAGGAGGGAGACGGCGGGTGAGTTCGCCGCCCGGATCGCGTGCGTCTCCGGATCGCACGCGAGCGCCGGCGTCGGCATCGCGGACAGCACCGACCGGAGGGCGGGCGACACGGGGCCGTCTCCGGACGGGAGATCTCCGCTCGACCCGCCGTCGCCCTCGCGGCGTTCCATCGCTACCTCTGTCGACGCGGTCGCGACTTATTGGTTTGGGGGTGGGATCGACGGAATCGCCGACGGAGCCGTTCGATCGCCGCGTCAGTCGGCGTTCGCCTGCCAGTCGCGGACCGTGTCGGGGCCGACGCCGTCGACGTCGGCCGCGAGTTCGTCCGGGTCGACCGACTTGAGGTCGTCGACGCCGGCGACGCCAGCCGCCTGCAGCTTCGCGGCCGTCTTCTCGCCTATCCCCTCGACGGCCTGTAGCTCGGATCCCTTCTGTCGGGCCGTGAACTCCCGGTAGTTACAGATCGGACAGCCAAGCTCCCACGGCTCGTCGCCCGAGTGGACGCGGAGGTGGGGGAGGTCGTGCTCCTCGCAGGTCTCGTCCGTGACCTCGATCTCGCCGCGACGGGGGAGCGGCAGCGAGTAGTCACAGTCGGGGTAGCGCGTACAGCCGACGAGTCGGGAGCCGGAGCGGAGCCGCTTGATCGCCAGCTTCCCCCCGTGCTCGTCGCCGCAGTCGGGACACGTGCCGATCACCTCGTCCTCCTGTTCGTCCGCCTCGTCGGCCTTGCACTGCGGACAGCCGTGGACGAACGTCTTCCGCCCGGCGAGCATCTTCACGTGCCTGAGGTCGTGCTCCTCGCAGGTCTCGTCGAGGATGAGCGGTTTGCCCGTCGAGGGGAGCGGCAGGGTGTACTCGCAGTCGGGGTAGCCGTCACAGCCCACGAAGTACGACCCCTGCCTGGACTTCCGAACGAGCAGGTCCGAGCCGCACTCGGGACAGGGCCCGAGCGTCTTGTCCGCCTTCAGCGACTTCTGGAGGTGATCTCCGACCGCCTCACGCGACTCGGTGAGGTCGTCGAACACGCGTTCGAGCAGCTCGCGCGACTCCGCGGTCACCTCGTCGTACTCCTTCTCGCCCGCCGCGATCGCCTGCATGTCCTGTTCCAGTTGGGCGGTCATCTCCTCGCTCACGACGTGTTCGGCGAACTCCTCTGCGGCCTCGACGACCGCCTCCGCGAGCCGGGTCGGTCGCGGCGGGTCGCTCTCGATGTAGTTTCGGTCGTAGAGCTTCTCCAAGGTGCGGTGCCGGGTCGCCTTGGTTCCGACGCCGCGCTTTTCCATCTCCTCGATGAGTCGCGACTGACCGTAGCGGCGCGGCGGCTGGGTCTCTTTGGCCTCGGTGTGTCGCTCGTCGAGCGCGAGCGTCTCGCCGACCTCCACGTCGGGGACGATCCGCTCGTCGCTGGAGCGGTACGGATAGACCTCGTGGTAGCCGGCAGAGAGCAGGCGCTTCCCGTTCGCCTTCAGCCGGAGCCCGCCGTCTGCGACGAGGTCGGCCGGGCCGTCCGCGTCCTCGGTGGTCCGGAGCGCGGCGAGCCCGTCCGCGCGCTCGGCGATGGGCGTCGCCTCCCCGTTCGCGAGCGCGACGACGCGCAGCCGCTCCCACGTCGCGGGCTCGGCACAGGTCGCGAGGAACCGCCGCACGACGAGCTCGTACACCTCCCACTCGTCCTCCGAGAGGTCCGACGCCGAGGGGATCTCGCCGGTGGGGTGGATCGGCGGGTGGTCCGTCGTCTCCTCGTCGCCCTCGGTTGGCTCTATCTCGTCCAGTTCCAGCAGGCTCGCGGCGTCGGAGCCGAACGTCGAGGCGGAAGCGAGGTCTTCGAGAAGCTCTCGGGGCTCCAAGTCCTCGGGGTACACCGTGTTGTCCGTCCGCGGGTACGTGAGGTAGCCGTCGGTGTACAGGTCCTCCGCGAGCGACATCGCGCGCTGTGCGGAGTAGCCCAGCGAGCCCGCAGCGCGGATGAACGCCGTGGTGTTGAACGGCGTCGGCGGGTCGTCAGTCTGGGTCCGGCGGGTCACGTCGTCGACGACGGCCGCCTCGGCCGCGTCGAGCGCCTCCGTCAGGATCTCCGCTGTGTCCCCGTCCCAGACGCGCTCGGCCTCGTTGCCCTCGTCGTTCAGGTAGAAGTAGCGCGCCTCGAAGGGGTCGCCGCCGGACTTGGTCAGGTTCCCGTACAGCTCCCAGTAGGACTCGGGGTCGAACGCCTGTATCTCGCGTTCGCGGTCGACGATCAGCTTGAGCGTCGGCCCCTGCACCCGGCCGACGGAGATGAAGTCGTCGCCGAGCTGGCGGGCGGAAAGCGAGAGGAACCGGGTGAGCGCCGCGCCCCACGTGAGGTCGATCACCTGCCGGGCCTCCCCGGCGGCGGCGAGATCGAAGTCCAGGTCGTCGGGGTTCGCGAACGCCTCCCGCACCTCGTTTTCCGTGATCGAGGAGAACCGGACGCGGTCGATCGGCGCGTCCTCGTTGACCTCGCGGACCAGTTCGTACGCCTCCTTGCCGATGAGTTCGCCCTCGCGGTCGTAGTCGGTCGCGATCGTCACCCGAGAGGCGTTTCGCGCGAGCGTGCGGAGGGCCGCGACGATCCCCTCTTGAGTGGGTTGTTTCGTCGTCGGAGCGTCGATGAGTTCGACCGGCTCCACGTCGCGCCAGTCGTTGTACTCCGGCGGGAAGTCGACGCCGACGACGTGCCCGGAGAGGCCGATACAGCGCTTGCCGCCCCACTTGTACACGTTCACGTCGTTTTTCCGCTCCGCCGTCGCGGACTCGCCGCTCAGGATGTCGGCGATGCGCCGGGCGGCGTTGTCTTTCTCCGTGATTATCAGTTCGGGGCCGCGACTCATTGCGCCGAGATACGCCGGTCCTGCGTCTAAAGGTTTCGTGACACAGCGTAAGATCGCGCGTGCGAGGATTCTACTCCTCTGCGTCCTCGTCGGTCGGCACGCCGCCGAGGTTCCCCTCGTCGTCGAACCGCTTGGCGCGGAGGAACCGCGCTCGGTACCGGTTCGCGCCCTCCTTCGTGTCGGCCTCGCGGATCTCGTCGATCCGACCGTCGGCGACCGCATCGATGATGTCTTCCACCTGCTCTTTCTCGCTCGGCGTCAGTTCGAACTCGTAGGTTCGCGGCTGCTCGCTCTCCAGTCTGGTCCACTTGCGCGCGGCGCTCACGACGACCGAGCAGGGCTCCCGGCAGGGGAAGGCGCCGTCGCCGCCGTCGACGTCGAGTTCGGTGTCTGCGTCGTACTCCCACTCGCGCCGTTTGAGACACTGTGAGTCGTCACAGCAGGCCTCCGCGACCCAGTTGACGTGCTCGTGGCCCTCGCCGCGGTCCCACGTCTTGACCACGCCGTAGATGCCGGACTGCCGCTCCATCGTCTCGCGCCAGTGAGTCACGTCGAGGTCGCCCTCGCGCTCGCGGTGCCAGTTGGCGACCGTCGCGGGGTAGACCGTCTCGACGACCTCGTAGGCGTCTCTCGGGCCCAGATCGGCGAACACCCACCCGTCCCGCAGCGTGGGCGCGGTCTTGAGGGGGCGGTAGCGACCCTTCTCGTCCAGTTTCACGATCTCGCGGGCGTCGAGCGGGTCGTCGTGGGCGTCCAGCTCGTCGATCGGGACGCCGGCGTCGTCGGCGTGACGCACGTCGTACCGGCGCTCGCCGCGGTCGGTGACCCGAGCCGTGACCCGAAGCTGCCCCCACGCGCGTTCGATCCCCTCGGCGAGCGCGGCGTACCGCGCCGCGACGGTCGCCCCGTCGGCGTCCTCGATCCACCGCAGGAACGCGCGCCGGGGACCGAACTCGCCGACGACGCGCTCGAAGGCGTACCAGTCCGTGACCGCGGGGGCGCGCTCGGCGAGCGCCGCGTGGAGTTCGCGCTCGCTCAGTCCCGTTCGGGGGTCGTCGCCGGCGGGATCGAGGACGTAGCGGGCGTCGGCGTCGTCAGCGCGGTCGCCGCCCGAGACGGCGACAGCGAACCCCTCGAACCGGATCGGTTCGGGCGCTCCCTCGTCGGGATCGGCGCGCTCTCCGAGCGCGTCGAGGACGGCGTCGAACGCGTCGCTCGGGAGGTCGATATCGGGGACCGCGGGCTCGGAATCGGCCGCCTGCGTCTCGGTCGGCGAGCCGTCGTCGTCCGTTTCGCGGTCCGCGTCGGGAGACTGGTCCGCCACGGTCAGTCCCCCGTGGCGACGCGGGTCGTCTCGCGCACGTCGTCGAGCGCGGTCCCGAGGTCCGCCCCGGCGTCGGCCGCGCGCTCCAGTACCACGTCGGCCATGAGCGGCTCCGTTCCCACCGCGCCCGCGTACCAGATCCGCGTGTCCTCGACCGCGGTCGGCACGTCGTACCCCTCGGTGTGATCTTCACAGAGTCCGACGTCCTCAGGGATGTCCTCTTGGGTGTGGTAGCCGTCGGCGATGAAAAGCGGGACCAAGACGACGTCGTCGCTCTCGAAGAAGTCGGGGAGGTCGTCGACCTCGGGCTCTTCGTCCATGTACAGCGCCTCCACCTCGTCGAAGCGGTCGCGCTCCGCGATCCGGTCTGCGTGGTACTCGATCGCCTTCGCCGAGTTCTCGTTGCGCTCGGTGCCGTGGCCGACCACCGCCAGCCCGAACCCCTCGCCTACGTCGGGGTCGTCCGTGACCGACTCCGCGCGCCGGACGATCACGTCCGTCATCGCGCGGTGGGTCCCCACCGGGCCGCAGTAGCGGACCTCGCGGTCGATGTCCTCGGCGACGAGCGTGGCCTGGTCGGCGGAGAGGCCGTCGGAGCCCCACGCCGAGACGTCCCACCCGTCGAGCCGAAGCTCGCGGGGGATCACCTGCTCCGTGAAGTACCCCTCGGAGACGAAGAGCGGGACGACGTACACCTCGTCGCCCTCGACGGTGCGGAGCACCTCTCGGAAGTGCGGCTCCTCCTTCCAGAATCCGGTCTTCACCTCGTCGAACGCGCCGGTCGCGCGGATCGTGTCCGCGTGGTCGTACGTCGGCGCGCTCGACTCCGGATTCAGGTGCGAGCCGTGTGCGACGATGACGAGCGACTGCATACCGGTTCTGGGGGCGCGCCGCTCTTAGGGACTTCGGAGCGTGCGAGCGCGCGGGAATCCGCTTCGCTGCGCGTTCGCCGGGTCCGCGTCGACGCCCTCCCCGCGACCGAAACGGCCATGTCCGTCGGCGCGGAGCGACCACCATGTCGCTCGCAGCAGACGCACGCGAGGCGGTTCGAGAACGGCCGTTCCTCCGCGACGCGCTCCGCGCCGGCGTGGTGAACCACAGCGCCGCCGCCGCGTGGCTCGTCGCCGACGCCGACCTCGACGGCGACGTCGACGCGGTCGCGACCGCGCTCCGCCGGTTCCGATCGGAGCTTCCCGCCTACGAGACCGCGGGACGCGACGTCAGCGTCTCGATGCGGAGCGGGGTGACGGTAGTCCACGACTGCGACGGCGAGGGGCCGGCGGCCGACGCCCTCGTCCGCCTCGGCGACGCCGCCCTCTGCGAGGGCGGCTCCGACACCGCGATCCTCGCGACCGGCGATGTCGACGCGGCGGCGCTCGCGACGGTCCTCCGCCGCCTCGACGCGGCGGACGTTCGCCCCTCTGTCGCCGCCGTCGTGGGTGACTCGCTCGTCGTCGCCGTGGAACGTCGCGACGGTCCGACTGCGGTGCGGATCGTCGAGGCCGCTCTGACGGCCGTCCCGACCGACGAGTGAGACGACCTCTCGGTCCGGCTCTCGGCGTGCGATCCGGCTGTCTCGGTTCCGCGTCGCAGCCGCCGCGCGCGAAGCCGAACGGACCGGTTCCAGCTCCCGTTCGGGCAGTCCGACGCCTGGCTCCGGTGCGGCCACAGTCGTGTCATGTCATAACATGTACTATAACTGCTCAATTTATTAATGTATAGGATATAACGGGTACTGATGGACACACGCCGGCGTCGGTGGGAAGATGGCGCGACTATCCTCTACGACCGGGCGGTCCGGATCCCGCTCCCGAACGTCGACGCCGAACGGACGCTCCGCGACCACATCACGAGCTTCGCGGACGCCAGCGTTCGCCGGAGCGAACTGCTCGCCGACCCGGACCTCCCGCTCACCGAGGCGTACGGCGTCGAGCTCGACGAGATGCACCGCGGATTCGAGCATCAACTCCGACAGCTCACGGGTGAGGACTACCGCGAGGTCGCGGACGCGTACCTCCGGGGCGAGCGCGACGACTGGGTCGGTGCCCTCGCAGTGTACTACCTGGAGTGTTACTATCGGCTGCAAGAGCGGCTGACGCTCGACGAGGAGATATTCCTCTTGGCGGTGCTCCGGTATCCGGACTGTTTCACCGTGAACCTCAGCTTCGCCGTCGGCGAGGTCGGCGGCGACGCCGTCCACTACGAGTCGCCGCGACACGCCGACACGGACCTCACCACCGACCACCACGAGCGGTACTTCGCGGAGTGCCAGTACTCACAGCGGCAGGCGGCCGAGTACATCAGCGACCGGATTCATCACGTCCGCGACGCCGTTCCGGACCCGGACTCGACGCCTTTCGACGAGCGAAAGTACGGCGGGTTCATTTACGTTACCGGGCGACAGGGATCGGTGTTCTCGGAGTACCTCGGGCCGCTCGACCCGGACCCGGACCGCTTCGACGACGACGCCACGGTTCCGGGACTGGTTCCGGAGGGACCAGAGCTCGAACGCGCGAAACGAGAGCTTCTCGACGGCTCGGAGTTCGTCGCCTGAGGGCACCGCGTCCGTTCGTTTCCGCGCACCCGCACGCTTTTCAGCGGTGACCGTGTTGGTGCGGTCGATGAACGCCGTCACGCTCGGTCCCGCCGGCACGTACTCACACCGCGCGGCGCGAGCCGTCGCCGCCGAGGTGTCGTTCCGTGAATCCGTCACCGCCATCGTCGACGCGGTCGCGTCCGGCGAGTTCGAGCGCGGTGTCGTCCCGATCGAGAACAGCATCGAGGGCTCCGTCACGGAGAGCCTCGACGCCTTGGCCGACTACGACGTCGCGGTCACCCGCGAGGTCGTCACGCCGATCCGCCACGCGCTCTTAGCGCAGGGACCGGAGTTCGAGGTCGTCGCCAGCCACTCGCAGGCGCTCGCGCAGTGTCGCAACTGGCTGGAAGCGGAGCACCCGGACGCCGGCCTCGAAGCGGTCGCCTCGACCGCCCGCGGCGTCGAGCGCGCCCGCGAGGACGCCCGCGTCGCCGGGATCGGCCACCCCGACAACGCCGGCGACGACCTCGAGATCCTCGCCGAGGACATCCAGGACCGCACCTCGAACGCGACGCGGTTCCTGGTGGTCGCGCCCGCGTCCGCCCGGTCCGACGCCGGCGGCAAGACCACCCTGATCGTCTACCCGAACGCGAACTACCCCGGACTGCTCTTGGAGCTCTTGGAGGCGTTCGCCGACCGCAACCTCAACCTCTCGCGGATCGAGTCGCGTCCGAGCGGCGAGCGCCTCGGCGACTACCTGTTCCACTTCGACGTCGACGCCGGGCTCTACGAGGAACACATGCGTCAGGCCGTCGACGACGTCGAGGCGATAGCCGACAACGGGTGGGTGCGCGTGCTCGGGTCGTACGACACCGAACACGTCTTGGAGTAGCCCGAACCGACGGCCGCCGGGTCGCCCGCCGCGTCGTCGGACGAGCGTCAGCCGCGCACCAAATGCTAAGTACGGCGGGACCGAGGCTGTCCGTATGTGGCGAGCCCGGAGAAACCGGGACCGGCGGACGGTGATCTGCATCGCGTGTGGGGACTCGGTGCTGCGCGAGGACGCGCGCGAGTACGACAAGGAGGGCGACCGCTGGAGCCGGCGCGACAAGGAGTTCGAGTACCTCTGTACCGACTGCGACGACGACATCTGCCACCAGCCGCGCGACGGCCTCGAATCGCTGATCCTCTCTATCGAGTCCGACGGCCTCTCGCGCGAGGAGTTCCTCGACCGGTACGCCGACGCCGTGGAGGCGGACGCGACGGACGGCGACGGTTCGGCGACGGACACGTTCGGCGAGACGGACGCGTACGACGCCGGCCGTTCGGACGACACGTCCGAGCGAACCGACAGGGACCGCTGACGCCGGCCCCGCAGCGACCGCTACGACCCCGCCGCGACCGCGTACCGACCCCTATACCGCTACGACCCCGCCGCGACGGCCTCCGGCGTCGCCCGCCCGACCGATACGCATTCCTGCCGTGGGCCGCTACCGGCTCGTCGCATGCTCGCCCTCCCCAAGCCGTCCGTACCGCCCTCACCAGCGCCTCTCCAAACAGCGGTCGACGTCGTCCCGACGCTGATCGGCGTCGCCGCGGCCACGGTCGGAGTCGCGTTCCTCGCGTACGGCGCGCGGGGTTCGCTAGACGCGGTTCGTGTCCTCCGCGCCGCGCCGACCGACCCCCGATCGCTCCGCGAGGGCGACAGTCGCGTCCGGCTCTCCGGACGCGCCGAGACCGTGCCGGAGCGGGCTTCAAAGAGGTCGCCGTCCGCCGACTCGTCCGGTCGCGACAGCCCCGAAGACGATGACGCGACGCTCCCCGCCCCGTTCTCCGACGAAGCGTGCCTCTGTTGTGCCTACGACGTTTCGGAGTACCGCAGCCAGGGGAAGGGGCGATCGTGGGTCACGGTCGACTCCGGAGAGGCGGGAGTTCCATTCCGCGTCGCGACCGGCGGGTCCGCCGTCCGCGTCGATCCCGCGGCCGCAGAGTTCGTCTTCGGCGTCGACGAGGAGTATGAACTCGACGCCGGCGAGCGCCCGCCCGAGCGGATCAGGCGGTTCACCGACGCGTTCGAGGAGGTCGAGGAGACCGACACCGGCTACGAGTTCGGGCCGCTCACCATCGGCGACGATCCCCGGCGGCGCTACCGCCAGCGCCTGCTCCGCCCCGGCGACGAGGTGACCGTGATCGGCGACGCCGAGTCGTTCCCCGACGCGCCAGTCGGCGAGGTGAGATCGGCGATAGCGACCGGGTCGCCGTTCGTCGTCGGCGACGCGTCCGCACGGCAGGTCGCGCGCCGGCTGGTGGGGCGATCGGCGGTGCCCGTCGTCCTCGGGATCGTCTCGTTCGTCGTCGCCGCGCTCGCGCTGTCGCCGCTTGTCGGCGGGGTCGTCCGGTGACGCGACCGCGGTCCGCGATCGGCGACGCCGTCGGTTCCCCGACAGGCCTTTCTAACGCACGCGCGTTGGTCGCCGTATGACTGCCGACGAGCCGAAACCCGGGTCCGCCGAGGACCAAGGCCCCGTGACGATCACGCCGGCGCTCGCCGATCGACTCGCCGAGAAGCGCGAGGAACTGTTCGAGGAGTTCGAGATCCGCGACGAGTTCCCGAGTGAAGTCCTCCGCGAGGCGGAGGCCCGGACCGAGGGAGTCTACGAGGAGATCGAATCGGAGATCGACGAGCGGCGCGACCTCCGCGAGTTGACGACGTGGACGACGGACCCCGTCGACGCGCAGGACTTCGACGACGCCATCTCCATCGAGCGGGAGGACGACGCCTACCGGCTGTGGGTCCACATCGCCGACGTCACCCACTACGTCACGCCCGACACCGCGATGTGGGAGGAGGCGGTCGAGCGCGCGAACACGGTGTATCTCCCCGATTACACGATCCACATGCTCCCGCCCGTGCTCGCGGAGACCGTCTGCTCTCTCGTCCCGAACGAGGACCGACTCGCACACACCGTGGAGATGGAGATCGACGAGGAGACGCTCTCCTTCGAGGACATCGACATCTACAAGTCGGTGATCAACTCGGACGAGCGGCTCACCTACAACGAGTGCGAGGAGCGGCTTGAGGACCCCTCGCTCCCGCTCGGCGAGGAGAACGCGCTCGCGTTCGAGCTTGCGGACCAGATGCACGAACAGCGCAAGGCGGACGGCTCGCTCGTGTTGAACC
This sequence comes from Halorubrum salinum, assembly GCF_024494575.1. Taxonomy (GTDB): domain Archaea; phylum Halobacteriota; class Halobacteria; order Halobacteriales; family Haloferacaceae; genus Halorubrum; species Halorubrum salinum. The sequence continues at coordinate 256,591 of NZ_JANHDO010000002.1, read as the reverse complement.
CGAGCCGCGACCGCGCGCACACCATCATCGAGGAGTCGATGCTGAAGGCGAACAAGGCGGTGACACACACCCTGATGTGGGACCGCGGCGTCGAGGCGATGTACCGCGTCCACCCGCAGCCGACGCCCGACCAGTGGAACGAGGCGCTAAAAGAGATCCAAGAACTCGACGGCGTCTCGATCCCGGGCGACGCGTGGGGCGACGACCCGCGGAAGGCGGTCAACGCCGCGTTGGAGACCTCTCCCGGCCGCCAACTCAACAAGATCCAGCGGGCGGTGCTGAAGGTGATGCCCCGCGCGAAGTACATGAACGACCCGTTCGGCGGCCACCACGCGCTCAACTTCGACATCTACGGCCACTTCACCTCGCCAATCCGCCGACTCTCGGACACGATCAACCACTGGATCGTCCACGAGAACGACGTGCCGGAGAACCTCCTCGAACTCTGTGACCACGCCAGCGACAAACAGAAAGACGGCGAGACCGCAGAGCGGCTCTACAAGCAGTTCCTCCAAGAGGAGGGGCTCGACCCGCACGCGGTGAACAACCGCGGCGTCGAGGTCGTCGAGGACCCCGAGGAGGCGAAACACACGGCCTGAGTCGGCTCGCGCTACGGCCCGGCCCGTTCAGCTCAGGTCCTCCGGCTGCGTGCCGATGCCCTCCGGCCATCCGGTCGGCTGCGCCGCGCTCGGCTCCGCGTGCGACCGTTTCAGAACCATCACCGTGCGCTCTAACGAGAGCACGAGGTCGCCGTTCTGGTTGTACGCGCGCAGCCCGGTGGTGACGATGCCGACGTGGTCGCGCGAGGACGACTCCCGCTTTTCGAGCACCTCCGACTCCGCGAAGATTGTGTCGCCGTGAAACACGGGCTCGTGGTGGCGGATGTCGTCGTAGCCGAGGTTCGCCGTCGCGTTCGCACTCACGTCGATGACGCTCATGCCGACCGCGAGCGCGATGACGAAGGTGCCGTCGACGAGGCGCTCGCCGAACTCCGTCTCCGCGGCGTACGCCTCGTTGAAGTGCATCGGATTGAGGTTCATCGACAGGTTCGTGAACCAGACGTTGTCCGTCTCGGTCACCGTCCGCCCGTAGGGGTGTTTGTAGACGTCGCCGACCGCGAAGTCCTCGTAGTAGCGGCCCTGCCACCCGGCGACCAGCCGGCGCTCCGTGCCGCCGTCTGTCACGGGCGTCTCCTCCGATGCGGTCGGTCCGGTTGCGGGCCTCTCGGCACCGACTCCGTCGATTTCGTCGGTTCCGTCCCCGGCGCGTCCGGCGTTCGGCGTGGTCGTCGCGTCCGGCGTGGTCGTCGTCTTCGATTCGCTCTGATCGTGCGTCTCGTTCGCTCGTCCCATACGCCCGCGACGGCGAACCCGAAAAAGAGCGTTGCGTTCGCGCGCGAGTCGCCGACTCGTCTACGGTCTCGGCCTCGCCGACGCGGCCGAGCGGTCAGTTCCGGCGGTCAGTTCCGGTTCCGGCGGTCAGTTTCAGCGCTCAGTCCCGCCGCGTCGCGAGCCGCACGACCGCGGTCGCACAGAGCGCGCCGACGGTCGCGATCCCGGCCAGCACCACGAACAGCTCGTCCGGTCCCGCTCTGGTCAGGACCGTGCCGGCGAGCGCCGCGCCGAGCGACCCGACCCCGAAGATGGCGAGGTAGGTGAAGCCGAAGGAGAGTCCGCGGGAGTCGGGCGGCGAGTACGCGGCGACCGTCGCCTGCGAGAGCGGCTGGACGGTGAACAGCGCGACGCCGAGGAGCAGCGACACCGCGAGAAACGCCGCGGTGGTCTCGCTCGCAGGAGCGAAAAGCAGCGCGAGCGCGGCCAGCACGGACATGAGGCCGATCAGCCCGCGTTCGGGGCGGACCCGGTCGGCGATGCGTCCGCCGAGGTACTGGCCGAACACCCCGACGGTGAGGACGGCGACGTACAGGTACCGCGCGAGGTCGAACTCCTCGGCGTAGGGGCTCTCGGGGTCGATCAGTTGCACGTCGACGAGCCCCGAGAGCACGTCTCCGAGCAGATCCGGGAGGAAGGTGAGGAACGTTCGGTAGTAGAGCCCGCTCGACACGGCGAACGCCAGCACGAGCACGAACCCGCCGGCCATGAGCGCCCGCGTGTCGCCGACGACGCTGTGGAGCGTCATCGCCGTCGTGTCGGTGTCCGAGCCGCCGCGACCGCTCTCCGCCGACTCCTCGCCGACGTCGACGGTCGCGCCGTAGCCCGCGACGAGGAGCGCCGGGACGGCGAGCAGCGCGGCGACGACCTCCCAGTCGAAGGCCAAGAGGAGGAGCGCGGTCGCGAGCGGCCCGAGGGCGATCCCGAGGTTGCCGCCGATACCGTGATACCCGAGGGCGGTGCCGCGCCGGTCGACAGACGTCGATATCAGCGCGAGTCCCGCCGGGTGGTAGACGCTCGCGGTGACACCCCAGAGCGCGATCGCGAGCGTGAGAATCGGAAGGGTGGGAGCGAGGCTCACGAGGAGAAACGACCCGGCCATGCCGCCCAGACACGCGATGATGAGCGGCTTCGAGCCGATCCGATCGACGAGGATCCCGCCGGGGAGCGCGCCGATCCCGAACAGGCCGTAGCCGATCGTGACGACTCCGCCGAGCGCCGCCGCAGTGGTGGAGAACTCCGCGATCCACACCGTGAGCAGGATCGGTATCGAGAGTTCGTAGGTGTGAACTAGCGCGTGGGCACCCGCGGTGAATCCGACGATCCGGCGCTCGGCTGCGTCCATCGAACCGACGTTTGCCGTCGGCGCTGATAGGTGCCGGGGTTCCCGTCGGGGTTGCCGCGAGGCGGTCGAGCTACACGAAGTTGAGGTACGTGTACACCAGTAGTCCGACGGAGACCACGCTCACGAGTACCAACCACCCGATCATGATCGCACCCATCTGGCGATGCGTGAGGTTCTGTCCCTCGAGTATCTCTGAGACGCCCATAGCGGCACCAATTCACTGAGAGTATATAATGGGTCTGTCTCGCGCAGGCGTCATCGCCACGCCGAGTGGGCGGAACCGCGCTCCCCGGCGGAGGGATACGGTCGGACGCGACCGAGTCCGCACGCGGAGTGCGGCCGTCGAGGCCGGTCGTCAGCGCTCACGGACCTCCCCCCAACTGTCGGGAGACGAGCAGCCGTTCGACCGCGGGCGTGCTGTCGCTGCGGTCACAGAGAAAGCATAATCATCCAGAAAGGTCATGGAGATATCGTGCGGTAATCGATCGGTATCCCACGCCACTTCGACTTCCCAAAACGGCCCTCAGAGGCACGGAAAGCCGAACAAAGCGACGTTACCGCATCTCTTCTCAGAACCTACCGGTCGGGTTTAGGCCGTGCGAAAAATTGTCCACTTACTGAAAAATTTTAAGTCGGTGGGGAACGAACGTAGGGGCGTAATGAGCACACAGAAGACCGTCCGGCAGGAGGCTGGCACCGTCGGCGAGAATCCGGTCCGGCTCGACGAGGAAAAGGCCGCACAGATCATCGAGGCACTGAACGCGGATCTCGCGGACGCGTACGTGCTCTACCACCAACTGCACAAACACCACTGGAACGTCGAAGGCGCGGAGTTCCTCGAGGTCCACGTGTTCTTACAGGAGGTGTACGAGGACGTCGAGGACGCGGCCGACGAGCTCGCGGAGCGGCTTCAGGCGCTCGGCGGCGTGCCGCACGCGAGCATGCCGGCGCTCGTCGAGAACGCCACGGTCGAGGCCGAAGACGAGGACGTCTACGACGTCCGCACGTCGCTGTCGAACGATCTCGAGATGATGGGTGACATCATCGAGAGCTACCGCGACCACATCGAACTCGCCGCCGGTCTCGGCGACTACGCGACCGAGGAGATGCTGCGCGAACAGCTCGAGACGATCGAGGAACACGCCCACCACATCGAACACTACCTCGAAGACGACACGCTCGTCCTCGACTCCGCGGCGAACTGACGGGAGACGCCGCTCCGTCCCGTTGGTACGCTCAGAAGTTTTTCTGCCAGCGCTTCACTCCACGTCCGGCGCGCTCTCGTCGGTCCGCCCCGGCAGCTCCAGTTCGATCTCCAGTTCGGGTTCGTCGACGCCGTCGAAGTCGATCTCCAGTTCCACCGGCTCGCCGAACGCGAAGGGCAGCGTCCACTCGTCGGTAGAGATCGTCAGGTCGTCGGCGTCGCGGAGCTGTTCGCCCACGTCGATCAGGAACGACCCCGCTTCGGCCGCGTCCAAGCGGTACGCCTGTTCGAAGTCTCGGCCGGTCCTGATGACCGCGCGGTCGTCGGCAGCGCTGTCGGCTACGGTGTCGTCGTCGATGTCGTCGGCAGCGGCGGCACTGTCGTCGTCGGCACCGGAGTCTGTGTCGGCCATCGTCACCGGGTCACGTCGATGGTCACGTCGCTCGCGATCCATCCGTCCGTGTTCCCCGATTCGAGGAACACCGACGTCCCGGGACAGCTCTCACAGAGCGATATCTCGGGTCCGTCGCGTGGCTCGGGGGGCGACTCCGGTTCGGAACGAGACTGGGTACCAGCGGCCATTGCCAGTGTTTAGGCAGGCCTAAAACAAAAAGGGTGCGGTTTTCACCGAGACGGCGGGTCGTCACGAGTCGGAGACGAACTGGTGGTTCTCGGGTGGCCCGGGGTCGGCGTCGAGCGGAAGGGTCGACGCCAGCCGGTCGGCGACGAGCGGGCTCACGGTTCCGGCGAGTTCCATCGCCTCCGCCCGGTGATCGTCCAACCCGAGGACGGTCTCGAAGAACCGCAACAGTGTGACGTACGTGTCGTACAGTTCCGCCGCGGCCTCGCGTCCCTCGGGAGTCAGCGTCGCACCCTCGTAGGGTTCGTACGCGACCAGTCCCCGGTCGGCGAGCCGCTGAAGCATCTCCGTCGTCGCCGCGGGCGACCGGTCGACGGCGTCGGCGACCGTTCCGGGCGAGACCGGGGCGGCGTCCCGCTTCTCGGCGAGGAACACGACGAGGAGGTACTGCGAGTCATCGCTCATCGATCCGCGTCTCACCCCTCTACGGACCGACCGTCACTCGCGTCGTCGCGGGCCGTCTCCGAGCGGTCCTCCGGCTCGCCCGTCTCCTCGTCGGAACCGAAGAGCGCGAAGTAGAGCCACGCCTTTGCGTGTGCGCGCGTCCGCCTCGCGGAGCCGCGGTCGTCGCTTCGCATGGTTTTAGGCTACCCTAAAAGAATATAACTGCTTCGGTTTTTAGGCCTGCCTAAATGTCGCCGGTGGCGGGCGCGTCAGCGCGTGGGAACCGACGTGGAGGCGGGGCGGCCGATATCGCGTCCGGGTGCCGGATCGGAACTGCTCACCGGTTCGAAACCCCACAGTCCGACGCCGCCCTCGCGTGCGTCCCGTTCCGCGTCACGGAACGCGTCGCGCATGGTGAACCGGCTGTCGTACAGCCGCGCGTAGCCGTTCGCGAGAAGCCGCTCGTTGACGTTCTCACCGTCGAGGTACACGTATGCGAGGAGTCGACCGAACCCGCCGCGGCGGTCCGCGCGCTCGTCCGTCTCGATCCGGACCGTCTCCCCCGCGAGCGTCTCGGCCGCGTACCGAGCCGCGTTCTGTCCCCACGCGTGGAGGTGATCGCGCCCGGCGGACGTGTCCGGAATTCCCTCGAACTCGTCCGGAGTGACGGACTCGCGAGACGTCTCGGGGGCGTCGACGCCCAACAGTCGGACGGTGTCCGTCTCGCCGTTCGGAAACGCGACCTCGATCGTGTCGCCGTCGATCACCCGCGTGACGGTCACGACCCACGCGGTGCCCGTTTCCGGACCGCCCGAACCCGTCGGCTCGGCCGCATCGGTCGACGGCGACGGCTGATCGCCGGTTTCCGCGAACCCGCCACACCCGGCGAGGAGGACGAGCAGCGTCACCCCGAGCACCGCGATCGTCTCGTTCACGCGTCTCCGGTTCAGTCGCACCCACAAGAATCGTTTGACCCGTGTTCGCCCGGCGTTCGTCCGGTGACGCAGAGACGCCCGGCGCGTCTACCACGCGGGAGCGTCGACGGTGATGGCGGCAGTCGACCGCGTGACGGCCGCGGCCGCGACGCGAGCACAGATATAGACGGTGGTTGCGGGGTCACCGAGCGCAAGCGCCTCCCGACGATTGGACTCGCCTCCGCGTTGGGATCGACCGGGCTCGCCGCGAGGACGGTCGTTGTTTCGGCGAGTACGCCGTAGCACGCGAGGATCGCGGACCTGCTGTGCGAGAGCCGCACCCGATCGAAAGACAGTTTTCACGACTGCCTGCTAGTTCCTCACCGCCGGGGCACGAGGTGTGAACTGTCAGAGGCGCACTGCTCTGCCCGGTTCGTCCGTTCCGGTCGCTCATGCGGACCGCCTCCGTTTCACGACGGATCGGTCCCGACGGCGTCGGAGTGGGCCGGGAGTTCCGGTGAACTCTCTCAGCGCCGATGGTAGTAGCTACATAAGTGTCGAAGCCAAACGGCCGTGAGAGAACGCGAGACTCGACTCTCTGGTCCTGAGGAGTCGAGTGAAATTCAGACGAACTCGCGGGGGTCCCGTGAGCACAGCGAACGGGACCAAGCGAGGGAACGAACGAAGTGAGTGGACTCGCGGGGATTTGAACCCCGGGCCTCTTCCTTGCGAAGGAAGCGATCTGCCGCTGATCTACGAGCCCTCATCGTCGACCAATCGCCGTTCGTATTTGTACCTTACCTTTCTTCGACCTGCACGCGAGTCATTCTCAGTCGCCAGCGCCACGCGAGGGGGTCTGCGAGACCGACGGGATTAGGTGGCTGCCGCACCGAACCTCGTGTACGCAGCGTCGTCGACGCCGTGTCCGTCGTGCGTCGTCCGCGCACCGATACGACGCCCCCTCCCGCAGTAAATAACGATATTGAGACGCATCCCATATTCGTTACACTTTTGCGTTCGCGGGTCCCAGATCGGAACATGGCAGAAGCGACGGCGGCGACGGACCTCGACCCGGCCGCGGTAGCGGCCCTGAAACACGTCGGGCTCGTCGGCGGCTTAACCGAGACGAAGGTGTCGTGTGCGGCGCTCGGCGACCGCCTCGACGCCTCGACGCAGACCGCTTCTCGGCGGCTCCAGAGCCTCGAATCCGCGGGGTACGTCGAGCGCGACGTGGTCGGCGACGGCCAGTGGGTTCGGGTCACCGAGGCGGGAGAGGCGGCGCTGCGCGCGGAGTACGCCGACTACCGCCGGCTCTTCGAGACCGACGTCGACCTCGTCCTCCGCGGTGTGGTCACGAGCGGGATGGGCGAGGGACGACACTACATCACTCTCTCCGGCTACGCCGAGCAGTTCCGGTCGCGGCTCGGCTACGAGCCGTTCCCCGGCACGCTCAACGTCGACCTGAGCGAGGAGAGCGTCCGCCGCCGCGGCGAACTGACCGGAATCGAGGCGGTGCCGATAGACGCCTGGGAGGACGACGACCGGACCTACGGCGCGGCCTCGTGTTACGGCGTCACCGTCGTCGCCGGCGACGAGCGCTACGAGGAGGTCCACGCGATAGTCCCGGACCGTACGCACCACGACGACGACCAACTGGAACTCATCGCACCGGAACGCCTCCGCGACGCCCTCGGGCTCGACGACGGGAGCGAAATCGAGATCCGCGTGGCCGCGGCCGAGCGGGCGGACGACACGGCGACAAACAGCGTCGAGACGGAGGTGGCCTGATGCGCGTCGACGCCGACGGGCCGGACACCGGCCGTCCGACCGCCGATAGCTCGCCGGTCGACCGGGCGCTCGACGCCTTCCGCGCCGGCGATCCGGTCTGCGTCCACGACTTCGCGGACCGCGAGGGGGAGACGGACATCGTCTACCCCGCGGGCGCGGTCGACGAGGCCGCGGTCGCGCACATGCGAAACGACGCCGGCGGGCTGATCTGCGTCGCCGTCGACGACCCCGTCGCGGACGCGTTCGGTCTCCCGTTCCTCGCGGACGCTCTCGACCATCCCGCCGTCGACGACGACCCCGCGTACGACGACCGCTCCTCGTTCTCGCTTCCCGTCAATCACCGCGAGACGTTCACGGGGATCACGGACGAGGACCGCGCCCGGACGATAGTCGAGTTGGCGGCCGCGGCCGCGGCCGTCGACGGCGACCCCGACGGGTACGGCCCCGACGACTTCGCGGCCGAGTTCCGCGCGCCCGGCCACGTCCACGTCCTCCGCGGCGCTCGCGACGGGCTCGACGGCCGGACCGGCCACACCGAACTCGGGCTCGCGATGGCCGAGGCGGTCGACGCCGCGCCGGCCGCCGTGGTCTGTGAGATGCTCGACGACGAGACGGGCTCGGCGCTGTCGCCCGGGGACGCCGCCGCCTACGCCGAACGACGGGGGATCCCCTACGTCGAGGGCGCGGACCTCGTCGACGCGCTCACGGACTGACTCCGAGCCACCGCCGCCCCGCAGCGGTCGGCGCGTGCCGACGAGCGGCCGACAGTGGCGGCCGCGAGTCGCTCGCGCGAGGGAGGTCGGCGGCGGCCGCGATCCGGTGCGGTCCCGCGGCCGCCGCCGACCGAGGCTGGGGAGGGTGAGGTCGCGGTGCCGTGCGAGATGAGAATCGCACCGCCTCCGGGCCGTCGTCCGCCGGATCGAACGGATCGGTTGGGAGACGGGCCGACACGCCGCACGCGGCGCGTCCCGCCGAACCGGAAATCGGGGGCTCGTTTCTCATAAATTTAAGCCCGGAGGTCACGACCGCTCGTACATGGGATTCGACGAGATGGACGTCGACACGATCTGGAAGAACGGGGAGTTCCTCGACTGGGAGGACGCGACGACCCACGTTCTCACGCACGCGCTCCACTACGGAACGGGCGTCTTCGAGGGCGTCCGCTGTTACGACACCGAGGAGGGGCCGGCGGTCTTCCGGTGGGAGGAACACCTCGACCGGCTGTTCGACTCCGCGAAGCTGTACGATCTGGACATCGACCACTCGCGCGAGGAGCTCACCGAGGCGACGCTCGAACTCCTCGACCGGCAGGACCTGGAGTCCGGCTACATCCGACCGATCGCCTACTACGGGTACGACTCGCTCGGCGTCTCGCCCGCCGACTGTCCGACCGACGTCGTGCTCGCGGCGTGGCCGTGGGGCGCGTACCTCGGCGAGGAGGCGCTCAACGACGGCGTCGACGTGATGGTCTCCTCGTGGCGGAAACACGCCTCCTCGCAGGTTCCCACGAACGTGAAGACCACCGGCCTCTACGTCAACTCCATGCTCGCGGGCGAGGAGGCCCGCCGGAACGGCTACGTCGAGGCGATCGTCTTGAACAAGGAGGGGAACGTCGCCGAAGGGCCGGGCGAGAACATCTTCATGATCAACGACGGCGAGATCTACACCACCGGCCCCGCCCAGTCGATCCTGGAGGGAATCACCCGTGACACCGTCATCACGCTCGCCGAAGAGCGGGGATACGAGGTCCACGACGAGGCGATCATCTCCCGCGGACAGCTGTACACCGCCGACGAGCTGTTCTTCACCGGCTCCGCGGCGGAGGTGACGCCGATCCGATCCGTCGACGACACCGAGATCGGCTCGGGAACCCGCGGACCGATCACAGAGGAGCTACAGGACGCCTTCTTCGATCTGGTGGAGCGCCGCACCGACGACCACGACGACTGGTTCACGTACCTGTAGGCGGCTTCGACACCGCGCGCCGGTTACCACCGCTCGCGGCTCCGTCTGCTCCGGCCCAGTCTGCTCCGGGTTACTCTGCTCCCGTGCCGGTCTCCGCCGCTCCGTCCCCGTCGCCGCTCTCGCCGGACGCTCCGGTCCCGCCAGACGCTCCCTCCTCACCGGCCGCGCCGCGGTCGTCGCCCTCGGGGCGGTCTCGCTCTCCCGGGGTTCCGGCGGTAGAGACGCCGCCGAGGCCGCCCGGGCGACCGACGGTCCCGTCCGGTGCCGCCGCCTCCTCGACCGGGACCTGGTGGGCCGACTCCGCGAAGCCGGCAGAGAGGACGCGCGTCATCCCCTCCTCGACGGTCTCGCCGGTCTCTTCGATCTTCTCCGGCTCGACCTCGATGACGAATCCCGTCGTGATGTTTGGTGCGGTCGGCATGAACAAGACGATCTTACCGTCTCGCGTCTTCTTTCCGGTGCGGAACGCCGTCATCCGAATTCCCGGCCACGTCTCCAGGTACACCGGACTCTGGAGTTCGTCCGTCCCGGAGACGGCCGTCTCGATCGCGAGCTTCGAGGCGTTGTACACCACCCGCAACGCGGGGATACGGTTTATCGCGCCGTCGACCGCCGACTCCGCGAGCCGGCCGAGCGTCGTCCGCATGAAGTAGCCGACCGCGAGCACGACCGTCGCGAACACGGCGAGCGCGATGACGACCCGGGAGACGGGTTCTAGCGGCCCGGGGATGACCGCCGGCTGGAGGTCGTCGATGAGCGGGATCGAGGCGATGTAGCGGTAGATCCACTGGAGGACGAGGAGGAGCACCAACAGGGGCGCCAGCACGATGAGACCGCTGGCGAAGTCGCGTTTCCACGTGGACATCTATCGGATCGGTGTGCGGCGGGGGTTAAGAGAGCTTCTACGCCGGGTCGCGTCGCTGACCGGCTGCAGACCGGATCGACCGTCGACCAGACCTCGACTCACCGACCAAGGACCGCCCGGGCGGCGAACGTCAGGTTCTCCCGGCGCTCGCGGACGCGCCGGACGAAGTACGAGAGCCACGCGTCGCCGTACGGGGCGTACTGCGCCACGTCGATCCCCTGCGCCGCGAGGTCGCGCTGGGCGTCCTCGCGGACGCCCATCAGCATCTGCACCTCGTAGTCGGTCCCGAACTCCCGGGCGAGCCGGTCGGCGAGCGCGATCATCGCGGGGTCGTGGCTCCCGACGGCGACGCCGCGGTCGCGGTGTTCGAAGAGGTACCGCAGGTCCTCGCGGTACGCCTCGTCCACGGCCGCCTTGTCCGTGTGCGCGATCGACTCGGGCTCGTCGTACGCGCCCTTCACGAGCCGGATCGCGCCGGGAACGTCGACGAGGCGTTCGAGGTCCGCACGGGTGCGTCGGAGGTTCGACTGGACGCACTGGCCGACGCGCCACGGGTGGTCGGCGGCGATCGACGCGAAGGCGTCGAGGGTCGCGTCGGTGGTGTCTGCGTCCTCCATGTCACACCAGACGAACGCCCCCACCTCGTCGGCGCGGGCGACGATCTCGCGGTAGTGCGTCTCGAACAGGTCGGCGGAGACGTCGAGACCGAGCTGTGAGGGTTTCACCGAGAGGCAGGCGTCGAGGCCGCCGTCGGCGAGGTCGTCGAGCAGCGCGAGGTACGCGTCCACGTCGGCGCGGACGTCGCTCGGGTCGGTGTAGTGCTCGCCGAGCAGGTTCAGGACGACCGCGATGCCGTCCTCGTTGCACGCCCGCGCGTGGTCGAGGGCCTCCGGGACGGTCTCGCCGGCGACGAATCGACGGGCGACGGGCGGAATCATACCTGTACATTCGCCCGGTAGCGACTTTACCGTTCCGCGCGTCGATCCGGGGTATATATACTCCCGCCGAGCGACGCTCGGATATGATCGGTTCGCTCGTCGCGACGGCCTTCTGGGCGATGGTCCCCGCGTACGTCCCGAACAACGCCGCGGTGCTCGCGGGCGGCGGTCGCCCCATCGACGGCGGCCGCGAGTGGCGCGGCGCGCGCGTGCTCGGCGACGGGAAGACCTGGCGCGGCACGGCCGTCGGAACGCTCGTGGGCGTCGTCCTCGCGTTCGCGCTCAACGCCGTCAACGACCCGGCGAGCGCCGCGCTCGGCGTCGATCTTCCTCGGTTCGGGCTCCCCGCCGCGGTCGCGCTGGCGCTCGGCGCGATGTGCGGCGACATCGGCGCCTCCTTTCTCAAGCGTCGGTCCGGCCGCGAACGCGGCGCGGCGTTCCCGGGCGTCGACCAGCTCGACTTCGTCGTCGGCGCGCTCGCGCTCGCCTTCCTCGTCGACCCCGCGTGGGCGACGGACGTGTTCACGCTCCCCGTGATCGCGGCCGTCGTCGTGATGACGCCCGTGCTCCACGTCGTGACGAACGTCGGCGCGTACGCGCTCGGAGTGAAAAACGAGCCGTGGTGATGATCGCCGAGCCGTGACGACCGGATCGGTGCGACTCGACCGTGCGAACGGCCGGCCGCGATCGGCGCGAGCTACTCCGCGGTGAAGTCGTCCTCGCCGGCGGGCGACGTGCACACCGGACAGCCGGTCGCGAGGATCGTCTCCCGCATCTCCTCGTTCACCTCGATGGTCTGTTCACAGTCCGAGCAGGCGAATTCGACGGTCGTCAACACGGGTCCTCTCGTCTCGCCGGGAGGGTGCCGGACGATATAAATGGCCGCCTTCCGGGCGGCCGTCGGGCGAGGCTCAGTCGGTCCGCGGGACGGCGTACGCGCCGACCGCGAGGAACCCGACCGCGAGCACTGCGAGCACCGCCAGATCCGCCGCCCACGCGCCGCCGTCGAAGGTGATGGCCCGCGTGCCGCGCGCGAAGTACGTCAGCGGCGAGGCCGCGACGGCGGGGAGGAACCACTCGGGGAGAAGCGCCGGGGGGACGAACGTCTCGGAGAGGAAAAGCAGGGGGAGCGCGACGGTGTTGCTCGCGGCTATCACGCCGTCCTGCGAGTCCGAGAGCGCGCCGAGGATCGCGCCGAGCCCGCAGAACAGCGCGACCGCGACGGCGACGAACGCGGGGAGGGCCGCGAGCGCCGGCGAAATCACGAGCGTCGCGTCGGTGACCGCGAGCACGAGGCCCAAGATCAGGAGGCTCGCCGCGCCGATGATCCCGACGTTGACGAGCGTGTGCGCGAGCAGCCACTCGCCCCGCGAGAGCGGCGTCGTCGCAAGCTTCTCGAACCGGCCGCCGTCGCGGTGACGAGCGATCTCGGATCCGACCCGCGAGAGCGGCGTGAAGAGGACGACCACGGCGAGGTACCCCGGGATGTAGTATCCGGCGGGTTCCGCGAACAGTCCGCCGCCGGTCGGCTGCGTGCGGACTAACGCCCCGAAGATGACCACGAGGATCACGGGGAAGAAGAACGTGAAGAACACCGCCGTCCGCCGGCGGAGGAACGACCGCGCCGCCGCGGTCGCCTCGGTCCCGATCCGCGCCATCCGGCTCATCTGTCGGCCTCCGCGTCCGCCTCGCCGGCCGCCGCGTCCGACCCGTCGCCCGCTCCCGGCGTCACCGCCTCCGCACGCGGCGAGTACGCCTCGCCCGTGAGCCGCAGGTACACGTCTTCGAGCGACGGCTCGGACCACGCGAGCGACTCGAAGGCGACCCCCGCCGCCCCGAGAGCGTCCACCGCGCCGCCGATGGCTTCGGGCCGGATCCCGAGGATCCGCAGCCCGTGGTCGGTCGGTTCCACCGACGCGTCTCTCGGAACCGAAGCGGCGACCGACCCGTCGAGCTCGGCGGCGACCGCGTCTGCGACCGCGTCGCCCGAGTCCCCGTCTATCGTCACGTCCAGCCGCGGATCGCCGCCGTGTTCGGCGATCAGTTCGTCCGGCGGTCCGACGGCGACGACGCTCCCGTCGCGGAGGAGCGCGACGCGGTCCGCGAGCCGCTCGACCTCGTCCATCGCGTGGCTCGTGAGGAAGACGGTCGTCCCGTCGCCGGCGAGCCGCTCTATCAGCCGGTGGATCGACCGCCGCCCGGCCGGATCGATCCCGGTCGTGGGCTCGTCCAAGAAGAGGAGGTCGGGGTCGTTGACGATGGCGGTCGCGACGCAGGTCCGGCGCTTTTGTCCGCCGGAGAGCGTCTCGTACCACGCGTCCGCGTCGTCGGCCATGCCCACGTCACGGAGCACGGCGTCGGACTCGCGGGCCGCGTCGTAGAGCCCGCCGTAGTAGTCCACGAGTTCGCTCGCCGTCAGCCGCTCCGGCGGGCCGAACGACTGCGGGAGCAGCCCGATCCGCTGGGGGTCCACCTCGCGCGGCGGCACGCCGAACGTCTCCAGCGTGCCCTCCGCGGCCGTCGTCCCCGTCAGCGCGCGGACGAGCGTCGTCTTCCCCGCGCCGTTGGGGCCGATGAGGCCGAACACCTCGCCCGCCTCGACGCGGAGGTCCACGCCGTCGAGCGCGACGACGTCGCCGTAGGACTTCCGGACGCCCTCGGCGACGACGACCGGGTCGGTGCTCGTCGACGCCCGGTCGCCGTCCGCGGAGTCGGTCGCGGTTCGCGTCGCGGCCTCCGTCGCGGCCGCCGTCTCGTTCATGCGAACCGATCGGTCGGCCGCGCGCCTAAGGGTTGCTCTTCGGGCGCGGGACCGGCCGCCGATCGCCCCGGTCCGTTACGCCTAAGCGACGCCGAGTCGACCCACGGTGTATGGACTACCACGAGGCGGCGGCGTTCCTCTTCGACCTCCGCCGCTTCTCGGTCAAGCCGGGGACGGAGCGCGTCTCGGCGCTGCTCGATCGGCTCGGGAACCCCGAAGACGCGGTGTCGTTCGTGCAGGTCGCGGGCTCGAACGGGAAGGGAAGCACGGCTCGGATGACCGAGTCGGTCCTGCGCGAGGCCGGGCTCTCGGTCGGGCTCTACACCTCGCCGCACCTCTCCGCGCTCACGGAGCGGGTCCGCGTCGACGGGCTGGAGATGACCGAAGACGCGGTCGCGGCGTTCGTCAGCGAGGTCAAACCGTGGCTCGTCGAGCGCGCGGCCGCCGGCGAACCCCTCACCTTCTTCGAGGTCGTCACCGCGATGGCGGTCCGGGAGTTCGCGCGCCGCGACGTCGACGTCGCGGTGCTCGAAGTCGGACTGGGCGGCGAGTACGACGCGACCAGCGCGGTCGACCCGGTCGCGACGGCGGTTACCAACGTCTCGCTCGAACACACCGACGTGCTCGGCGACACCGTCGCGGAGATCGCCCGCACGAAGGCGCGGATCGCGGGCGAAGGGACGCCCCTCGTGACCGCCTGCGAGGGCGAGGCGCTCGACGTGGTCCGCGAGGTCGCCGCCGAGGCCGGCGCTCCGGTCGCGACGGTCGCGGGTGCGCGGCCTAACGAGCGATCCGACGCGGACGACGACCGTGACCTCGCCGACCCCGGCCTCTCCGTCGCCTACGGCGGCCGCGTGAGCCCGAGCGACGCCGCGGTGACGCTCGACGGCGAGCGCATCGGCACGTACCGGATCCCGCTCGTCGGGGCACATCAGGCGACGAACGCCGGGATCGCCGCGGCGCTCGCGGAGCGGACGGCGCGCGCGGTCGGAGGCGGCGACGCCGAAGACACCGATCTCGCAGTGCCCGACGCCGCCCTCCGAGACGGGCTGGCGCGGGCGACGTGGCCGGGGCGGTTCGAGGTCGTCGACACCGCGCCGCTGACGGTGCTCGACGGGGCGCACAACCCGGCCGCCTGCGACACGCTCGCGGGGACGCTCGCGGAGTACGACTACGACGACCTCCACCTCGTGTACGGCGCGATGTGCGACAAGGACCACGTCGCCGCCGTCGGCGCGCTCCCCCCCGCCGCCTCCGCCGTCACCTGCCGGCCCGACCTCGACCGCGCCGAGGACCCGAACGTGCTCTCGGCCGCGCTCCGGACCGCGGGCGTCGACCGGGTGACGAGCGGCGACGACGTGGCGGCCGCGCTCGACGCCGCCGTCGCCCGCGCCGACTCCGACGACTGCGTGCTTCTCGTCGGGTCGCTTTTCGCGGTCGCGGAGGCCCGCGCCGCCCGCTTCCGTACCGTGACGCCCCGGCGAGCCGCCGGAGAGCGCGACGTCGTCCGCGCGCTCGACGCGACGGGCGTCCCGCCGGCCGTCGCCGACGAGCGCGTCGCGGGGATCGACCACCGCGTCCTCGCGCTTCGACTGCGCGGCGACCGCGCGGAGCGGATCGCGGCCGCGCTCCGCGCGGTCGGCGGCGAGGCGGTGATCGGCGGCGCGGGCGCCGGCGAGGGGAGCGTCCCGAGCGGCGAGCGCGTGCCCGTCACGCTGGCGGCGACGGTCGCGGAGTTCCGAGACCTGCTGGACCGGATCGACTGGGGGTCGGACCGGGCTCGTCCCGAGAGCGTCGACGGCGGCTCTCGCGTTCCCACTCCCGACCGCGAGTTCGCCGGCATCGCGAGCGACATCGCCGACCGGCTCGACATCCGTGAGGAGTCGGCCCGACCGACGGACGACGCGGCCGACACCCCGGCCGACGACGCGACCACCACCGCGGCAGACTACCCGTGGATCGACGGCACCGCGGTGATGGGCGTGCTCAACGTCACGCCGGACTCGTTCCACGACGGCGGCCGGCACGCGAGCCGCGAGGACGCGGTCGCGGGCGTCGAACGCATGGTCGCCGCGGGCGTCGACATCGTCGACGTCGGCGGCGAGTCGACGCGTCCCGGCGCGGAGCCGGTGCCGGTCGACGAGGAGATCGAGCGGGTCGTCCCGACCGTCGAGGCGATACAGTCGGTGCCGGCCGTCGCCGACGGCGACGTGCTCGTCTCGATCGACACGCGGAAGCCGGCCGTGGCGGCGGCCGCGCTCGACGCCGGCGCGGACCTGATAAACGACGTGACAGGACTCTCGGACCCCGAGATGCGCGAGGTCGTCGCGGACGCAGGCTGTCCGGTCGTGGTGATGCACAGCCTCGACGCGCCGGTCGACCCGACGAACGACCCCGAGTACGACGACGCCGTCGACGACGTGATCGGCGCGCTCCGAGAGCGGCTCGCGCTAGCGGAGACGGCCGGCATCGACCGCGACAAGGTGATCGTCGACCCCGGGCTGGGCTTCGACACGTCGTCCGCCGAGGCGTTCGAACTGATCGACCGCGTCGGCGAGTTCGCCGCGCTCGACTGCCCCGTCCTGATCGGCCACTCGCACAAGTCGATGTACGGCGCGATAGGCCGCGGCCCGGACGACCGCGAGCACGCGACCGTCGCCGCGACCGCGCTCGCGGCGGACCGCGGGGCCGACATCGTCCGGGTCCACGACGTGGCGGAGAACCGCGCCGCCGTCGACGTCGCCGCGGCGGTCGGCGGGTCGCTGCGGGGCGGGTCGACCGACCCCGGCGAATCCGACGGTGTGGGCGAGTCGGGAAGCGCGGCCGACGACGACGCGAGCGACGCGGCCGACGGCAGCGACTCCGGCGAATGACGGCAGCGTTTTCCTTCCCGACTCCCTCGCGGGGGTATGGCCCGGCGTCTGCTGCTCGGCTGTAGCGCGGTCGGGAACACGTTCGTCGAGCGGACGCGCGACGACCGCGACGAGCTCGTCGCGATCACCGACGACAGCGGGTGGGCGTCGACGCTCCGCGACCGCAACGTCGCCGTCGTCGAGGCCGATCCGACGGACCGGTCCGCGTATCCCGCCGACGCCGCGGTCGTCTTCGTCGCGGGAGACGATCCCGCGCGTAACGTCGCCGCCGCGCGCGCCGCGAGCGGCCGATACCCCGACGCGACGATCGTCGCGTACGTCGGGGACGACCCCACGTCCGACCAGCGGGCGACGCTCGACGCGACCGCCGACCGCGTCGTCGATCCCGTCGAGGCCATCGCCGCCCGCGTCCTGGAGGCGACGGGTGCCGACGCCACCGAGGAGCCGGTCCGGCTTCTGTCCGTGCTCCGCGACCTCACCGGCCCGCTGCTCGTGGTCGCACACGACAACCCCGACCCCGACGCCATCGCGAGCGCGCTGGGACTGGCGCGGATCGCCGAGTCGGCCGGCGTCCCGGCCGACTCCTGTTACGGCGGCGAGATCGCTCATCAGGAGAACCGCGCGATGGTGAACTTGCTCGACCTCTCGCTGCGGACCGTCGACGAGGTCGACCTCGACGACTACGGCGGCGTCGCCCTCGTCGACCACTCCCGCGCCGGCATCAACGACAGCCTCCCGGAGGGTCACCCCGTCGACATCGTCGTCGACCACCATCCGCCGCGCGGCCCCGTCGCCGGGGAGTTCGTCGACATCCGACCCGACGTCGGCGCGACGAGCACGCTGATCGAGTCGTACCTCTCGCGTATCGGGATCACGCCCGACCGCGCGCTCGCGACCGCCCTGTTGTACGGGATCCGCATCGACACGAAGGACTTCACGCGGTCGACGTCTATCCCCGACTTCGAGGCCGCGGCGTCGCTGTCGTCGCAGGCGGACGAGGCGACGCTCGAACGCGTCGAGAGTCCGAGCGTGAGCCCCGAGACCCTCCGCGTTATCGCGCGCGCCATCGAGCGGCGCGACGTTCGGGGGTCGACGGTCGCCTCCTGCGTCGGCGAGATAGCCGACCGCGACACCCTCGCGCAGGCCGCGGAGCGTCTCCTCGATCTCGACGGGATCGCGGTGACGTTCGTCTTCGGCTACATGGACGGCGTGATCTACGGCTCGGCCCGGGCCCGCGGCGCGGACCTCGACGTCGGCGAACTGCTCCGCGACGCGCTCGACCCCGTCGGCTCCGCGGGCGGGCACGCGAGCATGGCCGGCGCGCAGGTTCCGCTCGGCATCTTGGAGGATGCGTCGGACTCGGAGTCGTTGACGGAGGTCGTCGAGGCGTTCGTCGCCGGGCGCTTCTTCGAGGCGCTCGACGACGCGCCGTCGCCGCCGACCGGGTCGGTGCCGGAGTTCCCGACGGACTGACGGCCCGGTGCTGGTGTGTGACGGCGCGCTGACGACGTAGTGCCGGAGTTTCCGACGCGCTGACGCCGCGGTGACGCCGCCGTGAACTCGGTGTTCCGAGCGGCGCGCCCGAGGGCGCAACCTACATACTTCGCGACGGCGAACGTCCAGACATGACCGACGACCCCGTCGAACACCGCCGACTGATCATCGCCGGCACGGGAATCTCCGGCCTCACCGCCGGGATCTACGCCGCGCGGTCGAACAACGACCCCCTGATCGTCGAGGGCGACGAGCCGGGCGGCCAGCTCACGCTCACCACCGACGTGGAGAACTACCCTGGCTTCCCCGAGGGGATCTCCGGGCCGGACCTCATCAACAACATGAAAGAGCAGGCGAAGAAGTTCGGTGCGGACACCCGAAACGGGATCATCGAGGACGTCTCGAAGGAGCCCGCGGGGCACTTCCGGGTCGAGCTCTCCGACGGCGACGTCTACACCGCGGACGCCGTGATCGCCGCCTCCGGTGCCAGCGCGCGAACGCTCGGCGTGCCGGGCGAAGACGAACTGATGGGGTACGGCCTCTCGACGTGTGCGACGTGTGACGGCGCGTTCTTCCGCGGCGAGGACATGCTCGTCGTCGGCGGCGGCGACGCGGCCATGGAGGAGGCGAACTTCCTCACGAAGTTCGCGGACACCGTCTACATCGCGCACCGCCGCGAGGAGTTCCGCGCCGAGGACGTGTGGATCGACCGCACGATGGAGAAGGTCGACGACGGCGAGATCGAACTGCTGTTGAACACCGAACTCACCGAGATCCACGGCACGCCCGAAGAGGGGATCGACCGCGTCACCCTCGTCGAGCACCCTGACGGCCATCCGAAGGAGAAGCTGGAGGACGCCGCGACGGCCGACGAGGTCGAGGAGTACGACTTCGACGTGGGCGCGGTGTTCTTCGCTATCGGCCACACGCCGAACACGGACTTCCTAGAGGGGATCGGCGTCGAGACCGACGACGACGGCTACCTGATCACCGAGGGCGGCCGCGGCGGCAACCAGACCGACACGGGCGTCGACGGCCTGTTCGGCGCGGGCGACGTGGTCGACTTCCACTACCAGCAGGCCGTGACCGCAGCCGGGATGGGGTGTCAGGCGGCGCTCGACGCCGACGAGTACCTCACCGAGCGCGAGCGCGCCGACGAGCTGTACGAGCCCGAGCCCGACGCGGCGACCGCGGACGACTGAGTCGACGGCGCACACGCGCGGCCGAAATATAACCGACGGTCAGGCACCGTCGGAAGACGCCGCGCGTGTCTCGGACGCTCGAAGCGATCGGCTCGGTAGCGAGTCGGCAGAAGGCTCCGTTCGTCGCGGCGTCTTTTTTATTAAATTCCGGAATTCGAAACAAACCGCTACACATACCTGAACGTCGAACGCTGTGTTAGCAGCGTGAGAGAACTCGAATACAGCGAGATCAGCCGGGACGTCGTGGAAAACGTTGGAGAGATACGGTCCGACGAGGAGGTCGTCGTCCTCACCGACCCGTTGATGGTACACGTCGCCCGCCCGATCGCGAGCGCGGCCAGGGCGACCGGGGCGACGGTCTCGCTTCTGGTGAAGCCGCGGCTCGACGGACACAACGTCGAGCAGCCGGCGGCGGTCGCCGGCGCGCTCGAAGCGGCAGACGTCGTCATCGACGTGGGGACGTACGACATCGCTCATACGGACGCCAGGAGAGACGCGTCGGAGTCCGGGACGCGCTTCGTCCTCATGCGAGGCGTCTCCGAGGACGTCATGATGGACCAGATGGACACGGACTACGACGCGTTGATGGACGTGACGAGGGCGGTCGCTGCGATCCAAACCGACGCCGAGTCCGCGCGGATAACGGACGAGAGGGGAACGGAGCTATCGGTCAACCTGAACGGTCGCAGCGGGTTCCCGATAGACGACGGGTTCGATCAGGGGCTCGTCGTCCTGCCCGCCGGGAAGTCCGCGATCACCCCGGTCGAAGGGAGCGCGCAGGGCACGGTCGTCGTCGACTACTCGATCGACGGGCTCGGGCAACTCGACAGCCCCGTGGAGCTGACGGTCGAAGACGGGAGAGTCGAGGAGATTTCGGGGGGCACACAGGCAGCGGAACTGTCGAAGCTCGTCGAGTCGGCGGGAGAGTGCGCGCGTAACATCGCGGAAGCCCCGTCTATCGGGACGAATCCGGACGTCCAGCTCACGGGGAACCAAGCCACGGACAAGAAGAGACGGGGCACGATGCACGTCGCGATCGGAGACAACATCACGCTCGGCGGGAGCGTCGCGTGCGATCTCCACCTCGACATGACGCTCACCGAGGCGACGGTCACCTTCGACGGGTTCACCGTTCTCAGCCGGGGAACGTTTCGCGAAGAGGCGGTGCTCGAACACGCTCGAACGCTCTGATCGTTCGGGACGCAGAGCGACTGCTCCCCGGCGACCTATCACTCCCCGGCTTCCAGCTCCGCGAACACGGCGTCGACCATCTCGCCGGTGTCGTCGACGATCGCGTCCATCGCCTCGTCGTCGGCGGGCATGCCGAGCAGCCGAGCGATCTTCATGATCGAGACGTGGTACACCTCCTGTTCGCCCGGTTCGACCTCGCGGATGACCATGTTGCAGGGAAAGAGCCCGCCGATCCGACCGTCGGTCGCGTCGAGCGCGCGGTCCGCCACCGCGGGGTTACACGCGCCGAGCACGTAGTACGGGTCGCGGTCGGCGTTCACCTTCTCGTTTAAAAGTTCGGACGGAGAGAACTCGACGGGGACGCCGAACCCGGCGTCGGTACACACCTCGCGTACGCGCTCGATCGCCGACTCGTGGTCGGTCGAGAGGGTCGCCGTCGTCTCGCCGTACGCCTCGGGGCCGAGTTCGTGCGGATCGAAGGGGATCGCCATGCCCTGGGTCCGAGGCGCTCCAGTAAAAAGCCCGCGACGGGGAAGGGACCCCGGAGCTGGCGGTCAGCGGCCGTCGACGACCGCGGTTCGCCGGCCGACTACTCCGTCGCGACAGGCCCGCGACCCACCAGATCCTCGACCGTCGCGACGAACTCGCTCCGGCTCTCGAACAGCGGGACCTCGGCGTCCGCGAGCACGTCGTCGAGGTCTCGGGGGCCGTCCGGGGTCCGGATCGCGGCGTCGCCCTCCTGGTTCGCCACGTCGCTGCGCGTGGCGGGCCACGTGAGCCGGGACGCGACGCGCGCGATCGGCTCGCCGGCCACGTCCACTCGATCGCCGAGCTCGACGGCCGGTTCGACGTCTTCGGCCTCCTCGGCCTCGTCGGTGTCGCTCATACCCGTCGGTTCCGTTCCGGCCACACTAATGGTTTCGATGCTGCTCCGGGCGGGTCCGCCCGTCTCGCCGGTCAGCGCCAGCCGCGGTCGGTGTCGTTCAGCCGCTCGCAGCCCTCCTCCGTGACGACGACGAGGTCCTCGATCCGACAGCCGAACCGCCCGTCGAGGTAGATCCCGGGCTCGACGGAGAACACCATCCCCGGCTCCAGCCGACGGTCGTTGCCCGCGACGATATACGGCTCCTCGTGGACGTCGAGCCCCACGCCGTGGCCGGTCCGGTGGACGAACGCGTCGCCGTAGCCCGCGTTCTCGACGACCGCCCTCGCCGCCCGGTCGACGGCCTCGGCGGGGACGCCCGGCTCGACGGCGTCGACCGCGGCGGCCTGCGCCTCGCGGACGACCTCGTGGACCTCCGCGTACGCCGCGGGCGGGTCGCCGCCGAAGACGAGCGTCCGCGTCTGGTCGGACGGATAGCCGTCGACCCGCGTGCCGAAGTCGCACACGACGGGCTCGCCCGCGGCGATCTCGCGGTCGCCGTGGCCGTGGTGGGGCTTCGCGCCGTTCGGTCCCGCTCCGACGATCGGCTCGAAGGCGGTCCCGCGACCCCCGTGCGCCTCCATGCGGTCGACGATCCGATCGGCGAGCTCGGCCTCCGTCATCCCCACCGCGTCCGCGCCGAGCGCGCGGAGGTCGTCGACGGCCGCGTCCGCGGCCGCGGCCGCCGCCCGCATCGCCGCCAGTTCGGTTTCGTCTTTTCGGGCGCGAAGGGGCGCGAGCGCCTCGCTCGCGAGCCCCCACGTCGCGTCCGGCGCGACCGCGCGGAGGTCCTGCGTGAACGTCGCCCACATGGTGTCGTCGACGAGGAGCCGACCCTCGCGGAGGCCGCACTCGGCGAGCAGGTCGCGGACGGCGGTCGCCGGGTCGTCGCCGTCCGCCCACGTCCGCACGTCCGCGACCGTCGTCTCCGATCGGACCTGACTCCCGTAGAGAGCGGGAACGAACAGGACGGGATCGTCGCGCGGATGATCGGTCGCCGGAACGACGAGAAAGAGGTGTCTCTCGTCCGGCTCCGCCGTGAATCCGGTGAGGTACCGGAGGTTGCGGCTCGGGAAACAGATCAGGCCCTCGGCGTCGACCTCGCGGAGCCGGTCGGCCGCGCGCCCACGTCGCGTCGCGTGGACGTCGACCGTCGTTTCCGTCCCGGCTCCGCCGCCCGTTCCCGTCTCGCCGTCCGCACCCCGCTCCCCGGTCATACCGGACCTCCGCTCGGCGTTCGGATATACGCCGCGGTCGCAGGTCTGTCGGCTTCCCCACCGTCTCGGTCGCCGAGAGAAGTCGTGAGACGAGTGACCCGCAGACTCGATTACCACTCGCCTCACGGCCTGAGAGCGTCGATTCTCACACGCGTGGATAGTTTCAAGCAACGCATACTTATGTCGGTGTTCGTGGTATCGAAGATCATGGGAACGACACCCGAATCAGAGGCGACCGACGCGGGGCTGTTCGACTGCCCCGAGTGCGACGTGACGGCTCCGTCGGCGTCGGTGCCGTACGACGCGCTCGGATACGCCGTCTGCCCGCGGTGTGCGTACTCGGCCGCGCCGGGGTCGACCGCGCTGGGGCCCGGCCGCCGAACCGCGCCGCTTTAGCCGCCGGAACCACCGGTTCCGGTATGAGCTGGACGCTCGGCCGAGAGGACGACGTGGTCACCGAGTGGGAACGGTCGGACGGATACGCGACGGTGCGGGTCCGCGAGCGCGGCGACGGCGAGTTCGTCGTCCGGCTGGACGTCATGGAGCAGGCGGCAGACGAGTCGACCTACGAGCGCGAGCGGATCGGATCGCGCGAGGCGGCCCTCGACCGCGCCGACGAGTGGCGGACGGCGTTCGACCTCGACTGACGCGCCGCGTTCGGATCGATATCGCCTCCCGGATCGACCTCGCCTACCGCTCCGGACGCGTCGGCGCGTCGAACCCGCCGCGGACGAGCGGCTTCGCCACGTGCCGCCGAGCGCTCGGCGGTACCTCGTACCAACCGGCCTCGAGCGCGCGGTCGACCTCGCGGTCGACCTTCCCGGACGCGTCCGTCCCGCAGTCGCGACAGCGATAGCCCTGATTCCGTCCCGCCGACGACATCGACCGCCCGCAGTCGGGACACGCCGGAACCGCCTTCTCGGTGCGAACGAGGTCGCGGACCGCGAGCTTCTCCAGCTTCAGCGTCCCCGCCTCGTCCGCTCGGTCCGGGAGCGCCCGCCGCTCGTGCTCGCCGCAGACCGTCACGCGGTCGCCCGGGCGGAGCGCGCGGACCCGGTCGCGGAACCGGCCGGTCGGCTCGAACGCGACACAGCGGAGACGGTCGCCGCGGGAGCCGACGGCGTCGACGACGCCACCTTCGTCACCGGAGCCATCATCCTCGTCACCGGGGCCGCCACCCTCGTCACCGGGGCCGTCGCCTCCGCCGTCCGCGACGTCGACGTGGACGTGTCCCCCGCGTTTCGTCTCCGGATCGGTGGCGACGACGCCGTCGACGCGGTAGCCCGCCCCGTCGCGGAGGTCCCCGATCGTCCCCGGCGCGAGGTGCGCGTCGGTGCCCTGGTTCGTCAGGAAGGTCTCGGCGCGCGCCACGGGTTCGCTCTCGATCGACGTGGCGACCTCCCGACAGGCCGCGGCGTCGTCCCCGCGGATCCCGTAGAGGATCGGCCCGGGCGCGTTGGGGACGCACACGACCTCGCCCGTGCCGCGATCGACGGTGTCCCAGACGGTCGGGTACGCCGCGTCGGCGGCGGCGAAGACGCTCTCCGCGTCGACCTCGCGGGGAGTTCCGCAGCGGTCCAGCTCCCGGTACGAGATGTGCTCCACGGTCCAGTCGTCGAACGCCGCCCGCGCGCCGACCGCGGCGAGCGCGCCGATTCGGCCGCGCCCGGCCACGTCGTCCGTGTCTCCCGCGCCGCCGGTGCCGAAGGCGGCGTGGCGATAGCCGCGAGAGTCCGCGAGCGACAGGGCCTCTTCGAGGGCGATCCGGTGCCGGAGCGCACGCCGAGAGAACGCCGCGACCTCAGACGGGAGCGACGCGGGGTCGACGTCGGCGACGACGAGCCCGGGCGAGGTACGCGGGTCGGCCGGGACCGCGAACTCGCGGACGGTGACCGCGGCGACCTCGAACGCCTCGTCGGCGTCGATCTCGTCGACGTGGAGCGCGACGGCGGCGTTCCCGCGGGTCTTGTGTTTCACGGCCGGGTTGAGCCGGACGAGCAGCCGCCGCTCGACCCGACCGCCCGCGGCCGCGAGGCGCTCGGCGAGGCGCGCGCCGACGTACGTCGTGCACATGCCGCGCTCGCGGGAGTCGGTGTCGTCGAGGGCGACGATGACCATGCCCGTGATTCCCGCCTCGCAGACAAACCGGTTTCGGGGCGGCTCGTCGACGACGCGACTCGCCGGCGCGCCGGTGCGGGTCGAGTATATAACGCTGCCGGGGGCGACCGAGGCGAAATCGCAAGCGAGCGGCGCGTTCGGGCGAGCGCGACTGACACAACGCATATATACGCCGAACCGCTTGTCTCGACTATGTCCCGGACTGCGCTGATCGGGAACGTCACCGCGATGCTGGAGGACGCGGGGTTCCGCGTGAGCGACCGGTGTGCGGTCCGGCCAAAGAGCTTCGACGTGGCGGCGCGCCGCGACGAGGACCTGCTGTTACTGAAGATTCTCGGCAACGTCGACGCCCTCGACGCGGAGACCGGCGCGGAGATGCGACGGCTCGGCGAGTACCTGCAGGCCACGCCGATGGTGATCGGGATCCGGACGCGCGACGAGGACCTGAAACCCGGCGTCGTCTACTTCCGACACGGCGTCCCCGTGATCAACCCGGACACCGCCTACGAGCTGTTCGTGGAGGGAATGCCGCCGCTCATCTACGCGGCCCCCGGCGGGCTGTACGTCAGCCTCGACGGCGACCTCCTCGCCGACGAGCGCGAGGAGCGCGGCTGGTCGCTCGGTCGCCTCGCGACCGAGCTCGGCGTCTCCCGCCGGACCGTCTCGAAGTACGAGGACGGGATGAACGCCTCCATCGAAGTCGCGGTGCAACTCGAAGAGCTGTTCGACGAGCCGTTTTCGAGCCCCGTCGACGTGCTCGACGGGGCCGAAGAGGTCCGCGACTCGGACCCGACGCCAGCGGCACCCGACACCGACCCCGACGACGAACACGTCGTCCACGTGCTCACCAAGGCGGGATTCACGGTCCACCCGACGGCGAGGGCCCCGTTCAAGGCCGTCTCCGAGGACGAGGACAGCGCCGTGACGCGCGTGCTCACGGGCCACTCGACGTTCACGCCGGCCGCGGAGAAACGCGCACGGATCATGTCGTCGATCGGCGAGGTGGCGCGCACTCGCTCCGTCTACTTCACGGAGGGAGACGAGCGACGCGAGTCCGTCGACGGCACCGCGCTCGTCTCCTGTGAGGAGCTCGCCGGCATCTCGGACCCGGAGGAGATCCGCGAACTCATCCGCGACCGCGCGGCGGCCCCGTCGGAGGCCTGACCGAGCGGATCGTCACCGAGTCGCGCACTCCGGTCGTCAGCGGCCGAACAGCCGGCTGAAGAACCCGTCGCCGTCCGTTTCGTCTCCGTTCTCGTCTCCGTTCTCGTCGCCCTCGCTCCGATCGTCGGCCTCGCCGCCGTCGTCGCGCTCGTCCGTCTCGTCCCGCTCCGCTCCGGAGCCGCCTCGCTCCGAGAGGACGGTGTTCATCGTGCCGGTGTCGTCGTCCCGGAACGGGACGCTGCCCGCGAGTTCGTCGTCGATGTCGCGGGCCGGTTCCCCCCGTTCAGACGCGTCCTCGGCCGCGTCGCCGGCCTCCGGTTCGTCGGGAGACGCGCCGTGACTCCCCTCGTCGGGAGACGACGGTCGCTCCGACTCGAACGCCGCCTCCCCGGCCTCGTCCTCGATCATCGCTTCGAGGTCGTCGCCGTCGACGTGGTCGTCGCCGACGGTTCGCGTGTCGCCGTCGAGATCGTCGTCCACGCCGCCGTCCCCGGGACCGGGACTGCCTTGAGCCGGTTCACCGGAGCCTGAGTCGGTGCCGCTCTCGTCGCTCGACGCGGGGGACTCGTCCGCGACGATGATGTCACGCTCGTCGGTCGGCTCGCCGAGCCCGCCCGAGTCGGCGTCGGCGACGATGATGTCCTCGCCGTCGTCATCGGACGCCCCAGCGTCGTCGGCTTCGACGCTCTCTTCGGCGGGATCGAGTGGCTCTGGTTCGGGCGCGTCGGAGGACGCCGGTTCGGGCGCGTCGGAGGTCGCCGGTTCGGGCGCGTCGGAGGTCGCCGGTTCGGGCGCGTCGCCCGGCGTCTGGTCCGATGCGGCCGGAGCCGGATCGGGGATCTCCGCGCCGGTCAACGTTCGAGCGAGTTCGCGGTACGCGCGGGTCGCGGGCGCGTCCGGCGCGAACGTCACGAGCGGTTCGTCCGCCGTCGCCGCGCGCAAGACGGCGGGGTCGTCGGGGATCCGACCGAGGACCGGCGCGTCGAGGACGTCGAGTGTGTCGGTGTCCGTCGCGCCGTCGGCACCGACACGCGTGATCGCCGCGCCGGCGACCGTGCCGCCGAGCCGCTCGGTCAGCTGGCGGGTCTTCTCCGTGTCGCCGAGCGCGTTGCGCTCGGCCGTCGAGACGAGGAGGGTCTCGTCCGCGAGCCCGAGCGGCAGCGTCGAGTCGTGCGAGAGCCCGGCGCCCGCGTCGAGGAACACGTAGTCGGCGTCGTCGAAGGCCGCGACGACCTCGCGGAGCCCGGACGGGTCGGCCGCCGCGTACGCGTCGAGGTCCGCCGCCCCCGGAACGACCCGCAGGCCGGCCGGCCCCTCACGGACCGCGTCGAGCGGGTCCGCGCGTCCGGAGAGCACGTCGTGGAGGGTCGTCTCCCCCGGCTCGACGCCGACCGCCCCCGCGAGGTTCGCCATGCCGATGTCGGCGTCGACCGCGACGACATCGGCACCGGCGTCGGCCAGAATCGTCGCTATCGCCGCGGTGGTGGTGGTCTTTCCGACCCCACCCTTCGCCGAGGCGACCGCATACACCGTTGCCATACGGAGACGGTCCGGCGACTGGTACTTAAATGTAGGCGGCCGCTCGGACGCACACGGACGACGACGACAGTGGGTCGTCCCGCTCGACACGTCAGTTCGTTCCGTCCGGGGCGCACAATCCACCGCTCACTTTCGCAAACACCTTATACGTCGCTTCTAGAGTTTCAGGCGATTAGTAGTATGGCGAGACCAGAGGTGCTCGACCGGATCAAGCAGGCTGAAACGGAGGCGGACGAGATCATCGCGGAGGCGGAATCGGACGCCGACGAGCGCCTCGCCGAGGCTCGACGGCGCGCGGAGGAGATCCGCGACGACGCCGAGGAGGAGGCGGCCTCCGAGGCCGAAGAGCGGATCGAAGCGGCCCGCGAGGAGATCGAGGAGCGGCGCGAGGAGATCCTCGAATCGGGTCGTGCCGACCGCGACGAGCTCGAACGCGAGGCCCGCGACCGAGTGGACACAGCCGTCGACTACGCTGTCGAACGGTTCGAAGAAGCGGTCACCAGTCAGGCCGAGGAGGCGGTGGATGCTCAGGCCTGAGCGGATGAGCAAGGTGTCGGTGACGGGCTCGAAGCGCGTCATCGACGACGTGATCGAGGCAGCGTACGACCACCACTCGCTGCACGTCACCGACTACGACGAGCGCTACGAGGGCTTCGAGCCCGGCGTGTCGCTCGACGGGGCCGAAGACGTCAGCGAGCGGCTCGTCACGGTTCGCTCGCTCGAAAGCATCCTCGACGTCGACGACGCGGACGTCGACGCGGCCCGCGCGCTCGACGACGAGGAGCTCGAGGCGGAGCTGTCCGACGTGCGCGAGCGCGTCAACGAGCTCAACGACCAGCGCGACGAGCTGCAGGCGCAGATCCGCGACAGACAAGAGGAGATAGACCGGATGGAGCCGTTCGCGGACCTCGGCATCGCGCTCGACCTGCTCGACGGCTACGGCTCGCTCGAAGTCGTCGTCGGCGAGGCGAAGCCCGACGCCGTCGAGGACGCGCTCGCCGGTGCAGACGGGATCGACGCGTACGAGGTGTTCGCGGGCGGCGACGTCGTCGCCGCCTTCGCGAAGCCCGCCGCGGGAGCCGACGAGGGGGTCCTTCAAGACTCGCTCGTCGGCGTCGACATCGCCCTGCTCGACGTGCCGGACGCCGATGCGAGCCCCGCGGAGTACGTCGCAGAGCTCGAGTCCGAGCAGGCCGACCTCCGAGAGGAACTCGCGGCGGTCGAAGCGGACCTCGCGGACGTGAAAGAGGAGGCCGCGGGCTTCCTGTTGCGCGCCGAAGAGCAGCTCACGATCGAGGCCGAAAAGAAGCAGGCCCCGCTCTCTTTCGCGACGACCGAGAACGCCTTCGTCGCCGAGGGGTGGGTGCCGACCGAGACGTTCGACGAGTTCGAGGCGGCGATCACCGAGGCCGTCGGCGACCACGCCGACGTCGAGGAGCTCGAACGCGCGTCGTTCACCCCCGACGGCGACCACCACACCGAAGCCGTCGCCGACGGCGGTGCCGCGGGCGGCGTCGCCGAGGCGGCCGACGGCGAACGCGAGGCGGCCACGGACGGTGGCCACGCGGCCCACGGGAGCGACGACCCGCCGGTCGTCCAGGACAACGGGAGCGCGGCCGGTCCCTTCGAGCTGCTCGTGCAGGGGTTCGGTCGGCCGAAGTACTCCGAATTCGACCCGACGCTTCTGGTCTTCCTCACCTTCCCGCTCATGTTCGGCTTCATGATCGGCGACGTGGGGTACGGCGTGTTGTACGCCGCCATCGGCGCGTTCCTGTACAGCCGGTACGACGGGACGTTCCGCGAGCTGGGCGCCGTCGCGCTGTGGGCCGGCGGCTTCACGATCCTGTTCGGGATCTACTTCGGTATCGACGTGTTCGGCTACCACGCGTACCAGCTCCTGCCGGGTGACGTCCACTGGCCCGTCGACGGCAAGGGCCTCTCGCCCGCCGACATCGACTGGGCGCTGTCGTTCCTCGTCGCCAGCGTGCTGTTCGGGCTCGCGCACCTGAACGTGGGGCACGTCCTCTCGTTCGTGAGCAACTACCAGCAGCACGACCTGAAACACGCGCTGTACGAGGGCGGCTCGTGGCTCCTGATCCTCAACGGCGCGTGGGTCTGGATCTTCAGCCAGCACCTCCCCGGCCCGAAGCCCGAGTTCCTCTTCGAGTCGTTCTCGATTCTCACCTTCGGGGCGGTGTCGTTCGGCGGCTTCCCCGTCGCGGTCGGGTACGCCGCCATCGCGGCCATCGCGCTGGGGGTCGTCCTGCTCGCGATCGGTGAGCCGCCGGAACTGGCCGAGGTGCTCTCGCCGATCGTCAACGTCATCTCGTACGCCCGGATCATGGCGGTGCTGCTCGCGAAGGGCGGGATGGCGCTCGCCGTGAACCTGCTCGCGTTCGGCGCGTACATCGACGAGAGCGGCGAGGGGAGCTTCCACTTCATCTTCAGCGCCGACTACCTCGAGTACGTACAGAGCCACCCCGGCGACTACGAGCTCGTCTTCGCGGGAATGACGACCGCGTTCGATCCGGCGTCTGCCGGGGCCGTCGGCGTCCTCGCCCTGGTGGGCGGCATCGTCGTGGCGGTCGTCGGTCACGTCGTCGTGCTCGCGCTCGGGATCACCTCCGCCGGCATTCAGGCGGTGCGTCTCGAGTACGTGGAGTTCTTCGGAAACTTCTACGAGGGCGGCGGGAACGCGTACCTGCCGTTCGGCTACGACCGCGAGTACACCACTGACGAGTAGCCGTCACGCCCCGTCCGACGATCCGGCGAATTTTTCGCGGTCGATACCCCGGAGAGCCCCGTCTCTGCGCGGCGTCACGGCGGTTCCGTTCGGTCGTTTTGGGAAGCTTTATGACTCCAGTAGGGGCAACTAGCAACTGTTCGGAGACGAGCAACCGCAACTACTACCAATGCTTGAAGCTACCAACGAACTCGGGAATGTCGCACTGCAGGCCGGAGGAACGCTCACTGACCCCAGCGCCGCGGCGGCGCTCGCCGTCGGACTGGCGGCGCTCGGTGCGGGCTACGCGGAGCGTGGAATCGGTTCGGCCGCCGTCGGCGCGATGGCCGAGGACGACGATCTGTTCGTCAACGGGCTCATTCTGACGGTCCTCCCCGAGACGATTGTCATTCTCGCACTCGTCGTCGTCTTCATCGTCTAAGCGGTTCCCCCTTCCACACCAATGAGTTTGGATACTGTCGTTGAGGACGTTCGAGACGAAGCCCGCGCGCGTGCAGAGGAAATCCGTGAGGCGGCGGAGTCCGAGGCGGACGAAATCGTCGCCGAGGCGGAGGCCGACGCCGAGCGCATCCGCGAAGAGCGGCTCGCCGAGGCCGATCGGCAGATCGAACAGGAGCGCGAGCAGACGCTCTCGTCGGCCAAACTCGAGGCCAAACAGGAG
This sequence comes from Halorubrum salinum, assembly GCF_024494575.1. GTDB lineage: Archaea > Halobacteriota > Halobacteria > Halobacteriales > Haloferacaceae > Halorubrum > Halorubrum salinum. Next base: position 225,272 of record NZ_JANHDO010000002.1, on the reverse strand, counting down.
CGCCTCGGAGCCCGTCGTGACGTCCTCGAAGACGTCTACGACGACGTCGAGGCCACCATCGAGTCGCTCGACGGCGACCGCCGCCGCGAGCTGACCGAGACGCTCCTCGACGCGACGCTCGCGGAGTTCGACGACGACGATGACGTCGCCGTCTACACCCGGCCGGAAGACGTCGAGCTGCTCGAAGACCTCGTCGCGGACCGCAACGCGGAGGTCGACGGCGAAGTCGACTGTCTCGGCGGTGTCGTCGCGGAGAGCGACACCTCGCGCGTCCGGGTGAACAACACGTTCGACTCGGTCCTGGACTCCGTCTGGGACGACGAGTTGAAACACATCTCGGAGCGACTGTTCGACCAATGAGCGCCGTCGGCAGCTCGAACCCAGAGTACGTCGTCGCGCGGGTTCGTGCCCGCCGCGGCAGCCTCTACGGGGACGAGGAGTACCGCAAGCTCACCCGCATGGGGCCGGCGGAGATCGCCCGGTTCATGGAGGAGTCCAGCTACGCGGACGAGATCAACGCCCTGGGGAGCAGACACGGCGGCGTCGACCTGATCGAGTACGCGCTGAACCGGAACCTCGCGTCGCAGTTCGACGCGATCTTAGACTGGAGCGAGGGGTCGCTGTACGGCCTCATCGCCCGGTATCTCCGGAAGTTCGACGCGTGGAACGTGAAGACGGTCATCCGCGGCGTCTACACCGACGCGGACCAGTCGGCGGTCGAGTCGGACCTGATCCGCGCCGGCGAGTTCGACGACCGCCGGATCCGGCGGCTCCTCGAGGCCGACTCGATCGACGCGGTCGTCGAGGTGCTCGAAGACACCATCTACGGCGATCCGCTCCAGGCGGCGTACGCCGAGTACGAGGAGACGGGCGTGCTTGTGCCCCTTGAGAACGCCGTCGACCGCGCGTTCTACGAGCGGCTCCTGTCGGGGCTCGGCGGCGGCGAGCCGACCCGTCAGTACGAGGCGTTCCTCAAGGCCGAGGTCGACTTCCGGAACGCGACGAACGCCCTCCGGCTCGCCCGGTCGGGCGCGGACATCGACCCCGCGGCGTACTTCATCGAGGGCGGCGAGCTGTTCACTCGGGGGTCGCTCGCGCGGCTCGCCCGGAACCTCGACGAGCTCGTGGAGTACATCGCTGACAGTCAGTACGGCGACGAGCTGGGTCCGGCGCTGCGCGAGCTGGAGGAGGCCGACAGCCTCATCGCGTTCGAGCACGCGACGGACGCCGCGCTGTTGGCGTACGGAGACCGGCTGGGAACGATCCACCCGGTGTCTATCACCCCGATCATCTCCTACATCCTCGCGAAGGAGCGCGAGGTGGAGAACATTCGGGCCATCGCCCGCGGGAAGGAGGCCGGTCTGTCGGCCGACGAGATCGAATCGGAGCTGGTGATAACATGAGCCAGGAGATAGCCGTCGTCGGCAGCCCGGAGTTCACGACCGGATTCCGGCTCGCGGGCGTTCGGAAGTTCGAGAACGTACCGGACGACGAGAAGGACGAGCGGCTCGACGACGCCGTCGAACGCACCCTCGACGACGAGGAGACCGGCATCATCGTGATGCACGACGACGACCTCGACCACCTCTCGCGGGGGACCCGCGAGTCGGTCGAGGGGAGCATCGAGCCAGTGCTCGTGACGCTCGGCGGGTCCGGCGCAGGCAGCGGCGGGCTGCGCGACCAGATCAAACGAGCCATCGGGATCGACCTGATGGAGGAGGACGACTAACATGAGTAAAGCAGAATCCACGGAGACCACCACAACCGAAACCGGTGTTATCCAGAGCGTGAGCGGTCCGGTCGTGAGCGCCCGCGATCTCGACGCCCGCATGAACGACGTCGTCTACGTCGGCGACGAAGGCCTCATGGGGGAAGTGATCGAGATCGAAGGCGACATCACGACCGTTCAGGTGTACGAGGAGACCTCCGGGGTCGCCCCCGGCGAGCCCGTCGAGAACACGGGTGAGCCGCTGTCGGTCGACCTTGGTCCGGGAATGCTGGACGCCATCTACGACGGCGTTCAACGTCCCCTGGACGTGCTGGAGGGCAAGATGGGCAGTCCGTACCTCGACCGCGGGGTCGACGCGCCCGGTATCGACCTCGAAGAGGAGTGGGAGTTCGAGCCCACCGTCGAGGTCGGCGACGAGGTCGGCCGCGGCGACGTCGTCGGCGTCGTCGAGGAGACGGTCACCATCGACCACAAGGTGATGGTGCCGCCGGACGCCCTCGACGAGGGCGAGACGGCGGAGGTCACCGCTATCGAGTCCGGCTCGTTCGACGTCACCGAGACGGTCGCGGAGCTGTCCAACGGGACGGACGTCTCGATGCATCAGGAGTGGCCCGTCCGCGAGGCGCGCCCCTCCGCGAACAAGAAGACGCCCCGGACGCCGCTCGTGTCCGGCCAGCGCATTCTCGACGGACTCTTCCCCATCGCGAAGGGCGGGACGGCCGCGATTCCGGGGCCGTTCGGCTCCGGGAAGACGGTCACCCAGCACCAGCTCGCGAAGTACGCCGACGCCGACATCATCGTGTACGTCGGCTGCGGCGAGCGCGGCAACGAGATGACCGAGGTCATCGAGGACTTCCCCGAGCTTGAGGACCCGGCCAACGGTAACCCGCTCATGGCCCGGACCTCGCTCATCGCGAACACGTCGAACATGCCCGTCGCGGCGCGTGAGTCCTGTATTTACACGGGTATCACGATCGCCGAGTACTACCGCGACATGGGGTACGACGTGGCGCTCATGGCCGACTCCACCTCGCGGTGGGCGGAGGCGATGCGCGAGATCTCCTCCCGGCTGGAGGAGATGCCCGGCGAGGAGGGGTACCCCGCGTACCTCGCCGCCCGCCTGGCCCAGTTCTACGAGCGCGCCGGCTACTTCGAGAACGTCAACGGGACGGAGGGCTCCGTCTCCGCGATCGGCGCGGTGAGCCCGCCCGGCGGCGACTTCTCGGAGCCGGTCACCCAGAACACGCTGCGCATCGTGAAGACGTTCTGGGCGCTCGACGCGGACTTGGCGGAGCGCCGCCACTTCCCGTCGATCAACTGGAACGAGTCGTACTCGCTGTACAAGGATCAGCTCGACCCCTGGTTCGAAGACGAGGTCGCCGACGACTGGTCGGAGAAGCGCCAGTGGGCGGTCGACGTGCTCGACGAGGAGACGGAGCTACAAGAGATCGTCCAGCTCGTCGGGAAGGACGCCCTGCCGGACGACCAGCAGCTCACGCTTGAGGTGGCCCGCTACCTGCGCGAGGCGTACCTCCAGCAGAACGCGTTCCACCCGGTCGACACCTACTGTCCGCCGGAGAAGACGTACCTCATGTTGACGACGATCGAGACGTTCAACGACGAGGCGTTCGACGCCCTCGAAGCGGGCGTGCCGGTCGAAGAGATCATCGACACCGACTCCGCCCCCCGGATCAACCGGATCGGCGTCCAAGAGGACTACGAGGAGTACGTCGAAGACCTCAAATCGGAGATCAAAGAGGAGCTCCGGAGCCTCTACTGACAATGAAAGAGTACCAAACCATCACCGAGATCAGCGGCCCGCTGGTGTACGCCGAGGTCGACGAGGCCATCGGCTACGACGAGATCGTCGAGATCGAGACGGCACAGGGGGAGACGCTGCGCGGACAGGTGCTCGAATCCTCGGATGGCGTCGTCGCCATTCAGGTGTTCGAGGGCACCTCCGGTATCGACCAGAACGCGTCCGTCCGCTTCCTGGGCGAGACGATGAAGATGCCCGTCACCGAGGACCTGCTCGGACGGGTCCTCGACGGGTCGGGCCGTCCGATCGACGACGGACCCGAGATCGTCCCCGAGGAGCGCCAAGACATCGTCGGCGCGGCGATCAACCCCTACTCCCGGGAGTACCCGGAGGAGTTCATCGAGACGGGCGTCTCCGCGATCGACGGGATGAACACGCTCGTTCGCGGCCAGAAGCTCCCGATCTTCTCCAGCTCCGGCCAGCCGCACAGCGAACTGGCGATGCAGATCGCCCGGCAGGCCAGCGTCCCCGAAGAGGAGGAGGGCGACGACGAGGAGAGCTCCGAGTTCGCCGTCATCTTCGGCGCGATGGGGATCACCCAAGAGGAGGCCAACGAGTTCATGGAGGACTTCGAGCGCACCGGCGCCTTAGAGCGCTCCGTCGTCTTCATGAACCTCGCGGACGACCCCGCAGTCGAGCGGACGGTCACGCCGCGGATGGTCCTGACGACGGCCGAGTACCTCGCCTTCGAGAAGGACTACCACGTCCTCGTCATCCTGACGGACATGACCAACTACTGCGAGGCGCTCCGCGAGATCGGGGCGGCCCGCGAGGAGGTCCCCGGCCGGCGTGGCTACCCCGGGTACATGTACACCGACCTGGCGCAGCTGTACGAGCGCGCCGGTCGGATCCAAGGCCGTGACGGTTCGGTGACCCAGATCCCGATCCTCACGATGCCGGGCGACGACGACACCCACCCGATCCCGGACCTGACCGGATACATCACGGAGGGACAGATCTACGTCGACCCCGACCTGAACAGTCAGGGCCTGCAGCCGCCGATCAACGTCCTCCCCAGCCTGTCGCGGCTGATGGACGACGGGATCGGCGAGGGGCTCACCCGCGAGGACCACGCCGACGTGAAAGACCAGATGTTCGCGGCGTACGCGGAGGGCGAAGACCTCCGCGACCTCGTGAACATCGTCGGCCGCGAGGCGCTCTCCGAACTCGACAACAAGTACCTCGACTTCGCGGACGCCTTCGAATCGGAGTTCGTCGACCAGGGCTTCGAGACGAACCGCACCATCGAGGAGACGCTCTCTATCGGCTGGGACCTGCTCTCGATGCTGCCGAAAGACGCACTCAACCGGATCGACGAGGAGTTCATCGAAGAGCACTACCGCGAGGACGACTCCGAGCGCGAAGTCGTCGAAGTGGCCGACTGACGCGGCTTTCCCTTCGTTTTCGACCGCTCGCGAGCGGCTGCGCCGCGACCCGGACTCGTCGACCCCGTACGTTTTGGTCGTTCGACGCCATGTTCGTACATGACACGGCCGGAGAACCCGGATCTCGATCAGGGGTCGACACGGTCGGCACGCGCGTCCGGATCGGTGCGGTCGGCGAGCACCGACGCCGTCGACGAGGCGTTGAAGACGCGGACGATGGACGAGGCACCGGTCGGAATCACGATCGCGGACGCGAGCCAGCCGGACATGCCGCTGATCTACGTGAACGCGGCGTTCGAGCGGATGACCGGGTACTCGCCGTCGTACGCGGTCGGTCGTAACTGTCGGTTCCTTCAGGGAGAGGAGACGCGGGAGAAGCCGGTGCGACAGATGCGCACCGCAATCGAGAACGGCGAGGCCGTGACGGTCGAACTCCGCAACTACCGTCGGAGCGGTGACCGCTTCTGGAACGAGGTGACGATCGCACCGCTTCGGGACGAATCGGGTGAGGTCGCGTACTACGTCGGCTTTCAACAAGACGTCACGCGCCGGAAGCGGGCAGAGCAGGCCGCGTCGGACCGGGCGACGCGGATCGAACACGAGCGGACCGCACAAGCGCGTCTCTTGGAGCGGCTGGACGGCGTCGTCGCCGACGTCACGGAGGCGGTGGCGCTGGCGTCGTCGCGGGAAGAGCTGCGTCGGGCGGTCGTCCGGAGCATCGCGGACACGTACTCCAGCGCGTGGATCGGGACCTACGACCCGGCGACCGAAACGGTCGAACCGCACGCTTCGGAGGGCGAGGTCGGGGTGGCGGTCGAGTCGGTCTCGGTTGCGGCCGGCGACGCCGGGGATCGGCCGGTCGAAGCCGCCGTCGCGGCGGCGGTGGCCGACCGTCGCGTGCGACTCGAACCGATCGGTCCGGAGGATCCGGCCGAGGCGGCCGCGGTCGCGGGCGTGCCGCTCCACTTCGGCGAGGCGACCTACGGCGTCATCGCCGTCTACGCGCAGACAGAGGAGTTCCGCCGCCACGAGCGGGACGTGTTGACGGCGCTCGGCCGGACCGTCGCGATCGGCATCAACGCGCTGGAGAGCCAGCGGACGCTCCGCGGGGACAGCGTCGTCCGGTTCCAGTTGGCGCTCGCTTCTCATCCCCTCGGCTCGTTCAGCGAGGCGCTGTCGTGTTCGCTCCGCCACACCGGTACCGTCGGTGACCGCGCCGAGCGGTCGCTGCTGTTCGAGCTGGACGGCGCGGCGGACGTGGACGCCGAGACGGTTCACGCCGCAGCCGAGGCGGCGGGCGTCTCCGTCCGTTCGATCCTCGCCGCGGAGACGGACACGCCAGTGGTCGAACTGTCGTTCGACGAGACCCCGCTGGCGGAGTTGATACGGGAGTACAGCGGCGAGCTGTGCAGTTGGGACGTGTCCGATGGCGTCGCGGTCGCGACGATCGAGGTCGGCCGGGAGGCGCTGGCCCGCTCGCTCGCGGCGGACGCGTTAGAGCGCCTTTCGGGCGCGGACCTTCGCAGCTATCGGCGGCGGGAACAGACGCACGAGACCCGCCGCGAGTTCGTCGCCGAGGTCGAATCGCGGCTGACGCCGCGACAGCGAGCCGCGCTGGTACGCGCACACACGAGCGGGTACTTCGAGTGGCCGCACGAGACGAACGGCGACGAGATCGCCGACTCGATGGGCGTCACGCGATCGACGTTCCACCAGCACTTGCGCGCGGCACAGCGCAAGATCGCGGCGGCGATCTTCGAGCGGTAGTCTCACGCGGAACGCGTGGAACGGACGTGCACGCGGATCCGGTCGACGACCGAGGCGTACCACACTGGTTGTGTACGTCGCTTAGTAGAACTCGCGACGTACTGATAAATGCGCCATGATGGCACAACCCGGTAGCGAAGGGATTTGGCTGTGGATCGGGACGCTAGGTATGTTCCTAGGGATGCTGTACTTCATCGCTAGGGGCTGGGGTGAGACCGATAGGCGGCGACAAGAGTTCTATATAGTCACGATATTCATCACCGCCATCGCGTTCGTCAACTACCTCGCGATGGCGCTCGGGTTCGGACTGACGACGGTGACGCTCGGCGGCGAGGAGCTGCCCATCTACTGGGCGCGGTACACCGACTGGCTGTTCACGACGCCGCTGCTCCTCATCGACCTCGGACTTCTCGCCGGGGCGAACCGGAACCAGCTCGCCTCGCTCGTCGGTCTCGACGTGCTGATGATCGGTACCGGTGCGATCGCGACGCTGTCGACGAGCGCGGCCGTGCTCTCGGCGGGCGGGACGCGGCTCGTCTGGTGGGGCGTCTCCACCGGCTTCCTGCTCGTGCTCCTGTACATGCTGTACGGCTCGCTCGACGAGAAGGCCTCCCGGTTGTCCGGACAGGCCGCGTCGACGTTCAGCACGCTCCGGACGCTGATCGTCGTCGTCTGGCTCGTGTACCCGGTGTGGTGGCTCCTCGGGACCGAGGGGCTCCAGATCGTCTCGCTCAACATCGAGACGGCCGGGTTCATGGTGCTCGATCTGGTCGCGAAGGTCGGCTTCGGCTTCATCCTGCTGTCGAGCCGCGAGGTGCTCGACGCCGCCGGATCGGCGGCCGCCGAGCCGGGAGCGGCCGACTGACCGGCGCAAACGACTCGGTCCGCGCTCCGCGCCGGAGCATCGCTGACGCCGCTGTCCGGCGGCGCGTCGCCGCCGCCTGACGCGTCCCGCGAATCGATCCGTGCGGCCACTCGAACCCACCGATGATCGTCCCGTTCACCTACATCCAGTTTCACCTCGCGTTCCTCGTACCAGCCGTGCTGTTCCTCATCGCGACCGGCTTCGTGAGCCGGTCTGTGGATGCAGGGAGCGACGCTCACCGGCCACGCGGTTGGCGACACTACTGGGCCGGCGTGGTGATCATCACCGTCGTCGCGCTGGCGTACACGACGCCGTGGGACAACTACCTCATCGCCAGGGGCGTGTGGTGGTACGGCGAGGAGCGAACCCTGCTTCGGCTCTGGCACGCGCCGCTCGAAGAGTACCTGTTCATCGTCGTGCAGCCGTGGATAACCGCGCTGTGGCTCTCACACTTCGAGGCGGACGCGACGTGGGAGCGGGGCGGCAGTCCGGTCGCGTGGCGGGTCGGGGGGCTCGCGGTCGCGACCGGAATCGGACTCGCCGGGTGGCGGTTTCTCGGCACTGACGGCGCGTTCTACCTCGGTGCGGTCCTCGCGTGGGCGGCACCGGTGCTAGCGCTGCAGTGGATCGTCGGTGCCCCGCAGCTCTGGACGCGCCGTCGGACCGTCGCGCTCGGGACGCTCCTCCCGACGCTGTACCTCTGTCTCGCGGACCGGATCGCAATCGAGTTCGGGATCTGGGTGCTCTCAGCGCGGTACACCACGGGGCTCACGATCGGGGGGCTCCCGATCGAAGAGGCGACGTTCTTCCTCGTGACGAACCTGTTCGTCGTACAGGGGCTGATCCTCTACCGGCTGGTGACGGTTCGGTGGACGACGGAGACGGCGGCCGGTGACCGACGACCGGCCGACGACCCGGACCGGACGTCCGCCGAGTTCGGTGGCGACTGACGCGGCGGTCGGGTCGAGACCCGTGAGAGCGCGATCTGACGGTTCCGGTCTCGGGCGTCTCGTCGGCAAACAATAAAAGGTTAACAGGCTCGGTTCGTTATCTCTCCTCAATAGATGGCCAAGGACGTCAAACCGACACGCAAGAACCTGATGGCGATCGAGGACCGCATCGAACTCTCCGAGCGCGGTCACGACACCCTCGAACAGAAGCGTGACGGCCTCATCATGGAGTTCATGGACATCCTCGACCAAGCGCAGGATGTCCGATCGGACGTCTCTGAGAACTACGAGACGGCCCAGCGGAAGATCGACATGGCCCGAGCAATGGAGGGCGACGTCGCCGTTCGGGGCGCGGCCGCGGCGCTGAAAGAGCACCCGGAGATCACGACGCAGTCGAAGAACATCATGGGGGTCGTCGTTCCCCAGATCGAGTCCTCGAAGGTGAAAAAGAGCCTCGACGAGCGGGGCTACGGGCTGCTCGGCTCGTCCGCCCGCATCGACGAGGCCGCGGACGCCTACGAGGAGCTGCTCGAATCGATCATCCTCGCCGCCGAGGTCGAGACGGCGATGAAGAAGATGCTCACGGAGATCGAGACCACGAAGCGCCGCGTGAACGCCCTGGAGTTCACGCTCTTGCCCCGCCTATACGAGAATCAGGAGTACATCGAACAGAAGCTCGAAGAGCAGGAGCGCGAAGAGATCTTCCGGCTGAAGAAGATCAAAGCCAAAAAAGAAGAAGAGGAGAAGGCCGAGGCCGCCGAGGCGGCGGCCGAGAGTCAGGCCGTCGAAGAGCCCGAAGCGGCCGACTGACTCGCCGACTGCCGCTCAGCCGCCCCGCTCCGAACCCGTCCGATTCTTGCCGCAGTCCGCCGGCACGGTACTCGCCGAAGCCGTCGTTTCTCGCCGCGTTTCGTTCTGTGCTGACTGTTACCCCGCCACGAGCGCGCTGACGGTGTCGACGATCGATGTCGCCCCGAGCGTCGTCGCGGCGTCGTACAGGAAGTAGACGCCGAATCCGGCGAGCACGAGCGCAGAGCCGACGGCGACGACGGGGGCGAACGTCTCGATCCGCCGTTCGGCCGCGACGAGACCGGTCGGGAACCCCACGATCCACGTTAAAACGCCGAGGAAGAACCCGCCTATCAGCGCCGGCGACCCGGTGGCGACGACGAGGGTCCCGGCTAGGTCCGCACCGACCACGGGCAGCCGCGCCAGCACGTCGAGTTCGCCGGGACGGAGCAGTCCGACGCCGACCGTCAGCCAGAACAGCACCTGATAGGGGTTCGTCAGCGCGAGCACCAGCGCCTTACGGAACCCCTTGCCGGCTTCGATCGACGGCTCGCCTCCGGACGTGGGGCGGAACGACGCCCGTGCCCCGCGAGCCGCGTCGACGGCGAAGTACAGCATCAAGACGCCCCCGACCGCGATCATGACGGCCCGCAACAGCGGGAGCGACTCGACGACCGCGACGACGCCGAGGTACGCGAGCAGGAAGAATATCGCGTCGGCGGTGGCGGCACCGAGTCCCGCACGGACCCCGGCCACCCGTCCGCGAAGCACCGACTCCTCGGCTATCACGGCGTTCATCGGACCGGGCGGCGCGGCGAGTGCCAGTCCGAAGACGACGCCGGCACCGAGCGTGACGAGGAGGTTCACGTCCGAGAACACGCCCGGTTTCGTGAAAAATCTCGCGAAGCAGATCGGGAGTATAGGCCACTGAAACCGGAGACGTAGCCGGATCGCTTCCACCTTCCACGGTATCTGATCACCACTGATCGGATCCGGACAACGGAGAGAGCCCGGCGGGTTTCCGCACCCTGTCAGCCCGTTCTCACTCGTCTTGCAGCCCCGCGTCTCGCAGGGCTTCGTTGAGGTCGTCGCGCACGCGCTCGCCGGTCTCGCGGTCCATCGCGGTGGTAACGATCCGATTCTCCTGCACGCTGGAGCCGTCGCGAAGGAGGAGTCGAACGTTTCCGTTAGTACCGGCGCGAGTCGCTTTCGCGCGGAGGCCCGTTCGCGATCCCGTGCCGCCGGCGTCGATCGGTCCCGGGACGATCTTCTTGACGTGAGGATGCTCCGCGACCGTGCCGACGGCCTTTCGCCCCTTGCGGTCGCCGATGAGCGTCGAGTGCGAGCCGCCTATCTTCTCGCGCGGCGGCGTCTCGACCACGTCCAGCGCGCGGTCGCCGCGACGGTCGAGCACCCACTCGACGACGGGGCCCACGTCGCGGTCGTCGCGGTCGTCTCGGTCGCTCTCGGCCGCGTCGGTACCGCGGCCGCTCTCCCCTCCTGCCTTCGCGTCCGGGACGCGGTAGAACTCGTGGTGCAGTTGCGCGCGAGTCTCTCGAAGCGGCTCGCGCGCACCGGCGGCGTAGACGGTGTCGGGGCGCTTGCGGCGGATCTCGTCGGCGACGCGGCCGGCGAAGTTGCGGAGTTGGACCTCGCTCAGCCGCTCCGCGCTTTCGGGGCGCGTCGTCACCGTCGTCTCGCCGACGACCGCGTCTTCGTCGAGGACCGTGAGCCGCGCGCGGTCCGATTCGAACTCCGCGACGACGGCGTCGGCGTTGGCGGTGTTGCAGGTGAGACAGTAGTCTCCGGGCTTTCGGAGGGGAGTCCCGCACCGCCGACAGTTCATACCGACGGAAGGCGCGTGGCGGATAAAAACGCGTCCGTTCGTTCGGGCGCGCGTTCGTCCGATGAGGTCCGCCGGTGGATCGAGCCGTCCGGCGGAGCAACCCCTATATCCCTCGCCGGCCTCCGATACTCCGTATGAGCGAACACCGCGGCGTCGACGAAGATGTCGAGGAGGAACCCGCGGGCGACCCACCCGCCGAGCCGGAGACGGTCGAAGACCGACTCGCCCGGCTCGTCCGCGACGGGCGGTACAACGCGCTCGTCGCGTGGGCGATGGTCGCCGTCCTCCTCGGCGTCCTCGTCGAGAGCGCGCTCGACGTCGACCTGTTGGCGGCGTCGATCGTCGTCGGGCTCGGCGCGGTCGTGCTCGCGCCCACCGTCGCGGCACGCGACTGGCGGGCGATGCTGCCGGCGGAACTCGTCGGCCTCACGCTGTTGCCGGTCCTCGTGCGCGCGCTGCTCGGCGGCGAGTTAGGGACGTTCGCGACGTACGTCGCGATCGCGGCGCTGGCGCTCGTGATCACCGTCGACCTCCACATGTTCACCTCGCTGCGGGTCACCCACTGGTTCGCCGTCGTCTTCGTGGTGATGGCGACGCTGGCGACGGCCGCGGTGTGGACCGTGCTCCGCTGGAACCTCGACCGGGCGGCCGGGACCGCGTACCTGACCACGAACGACGCGCTGATGATCGAGTGGATCTACGTCACGCTGGCCGGGGTCGTGGCCGGACTCCTCTTCGACGGCTACTTCCGACGCCGCGGTCGCCGACTCCGCAGCGCGATCCGGCGGGTGGTGCGGCGATGAGCCTGCTTCCCCGGCCCTCGATCCGGTCGCAGCGCCGACTCACGGGCGCGATGCAGGTCTTCCTCGTCGCCATCGTGGCGTACGGCTTCCTCGCCGGTGAGCAGAAGGCGATAAGCAACGGAGTCATCTCGCTTCTCGTCACGCTGATCCCGGCGGCGCTCGAACGCCGCTACGACCTCCCGCTCGACCCGTGGCTCGCGTTGTGGATCACGATGGCCGTCTTCCTCCACACGGTCGGATCGGCCGGGTTCTACGCCCGAATCGAGTGGTGGGACCACGTCACACACTCGCTCTCGGCTTCGCTCGTCGCCGCCGCCGGATACACCTCGCTTCGGGCGGTCGACCTCCACAGCGACGCGATCCGCATTCCGCCGCGGTTCTCGTTCGTCTTCATCGTCGTCGTCGTGCTGTCGTTCGGCGTGCTCTGGGAGCTGTTCGAGTTCGGGCTCGACATCGTCGCGACGGAGACCGGCGTCGACATGCCGCTCGCCCAACACGGGCTCGAAGACACCGTCTCCGATCTCACCTACAACACCATCGGCGCGGTGCTCGTGGGACTGTTCGGGCAGGCGCACCTGTCGGGCGTCGCGGAGACGGTTCGAGACCGACTGCTGGCGCGCGCACAGGGCTGAACGGACACCCCAGCCCGTCCTCTCTCCGCCGTCCGGTCACCGCAGACACGCCGCGACGACCCGGAGCGCGGCCTCGCCGCGGACCTCGCGCGCGAGCAGCGGGACGCGTTTCACGTCGCGGCCGCGGAACAGGTCCGTGGCCTTTCGCAGCGCCCCCTGTTGGACGTCCCACCGGCGGGCACAGAACTCGCAGGTGTCGGGGTTCGGCTCCACGACCCACTCCGGATCGATCGCGGTCGCGTCCGCACCTCCCGCGCCGTCGCCGGCCACGTCGCCGATCCCCTCCATCACGCGGTTGACGACGAGCGTGTTCACCGGAATCGAGAACTCGTCGAGGCGGGCGACGAGCCGCTCGGACTCGACGACGCTCATCTCCTCGGGGATCATCACGACGCGGAAGTCGGTCTGTGCCGGGTCCCGGAGGACGGCCCGCAGGCGCTCGATCCGGTCGCGAAGCTCGTCGAGGTCGGCCGACGGGTCGGGGTCGTCGTCACCGCCGCCGAACATCCCCTTAATCCCGTCCATCATGCCCGAGAAGCGCTGACGGAGCTTCATCACTCGTCCGAGCATCGAGTCCATGATCTCGGGGAGCTGGAGGAGGCGGAGCGTGTGTCCCGTCGGCGCGGTGTCGACGATCACCCGATCGAACCGCGGGTCGTCGAGGTATTCGAGGAGCTGGCGCATCGCGGCCGCCTCGTCGGCTCCGGGCATCGTTCCGCCGAGGAGGCCGCCGAGTCCCTCGTCGCCCTCACCGCCCGCGCCGTCGGAGCCCCCAGCGTCACCCATCCCGCCCATCGGGCCGTCTCCGCCGCCCATCCCGCCCATCATCTCGCCCATCTCGCCGAGCCCGCCGAGGGGGTCGGCGTCCGCGCCGAACATCCCCTCCTCCATCGCGGCGTCGGGGTCGATCTCGGCGGCGAAAAGCGGAATCTCCTCGCGGATTCGCGCGGGCTCCGCGGGGATGTCCGTCTCGAACGTGTCCGACAGCGAGTGGGCGGGGTCGGTCGAGACGACGAGCGTCCGGACGCCGCCCGCGGCCGAGGCGAGTCCCGTGGCGGCCGCCATCGTGGTCTTTCCGACGCCGCCTTTCCCGCCGTAGAGGACGTACTCCGGGGCGTCGACGCCCGCGGGGAGATCCGTCCCGTCGCCCTCGTCCACCGCGAGACCGGATCCGGCGTCTTCGGCGTCGGGTCCGGTCTCGTCGCCTCGATCGTCTTCGACGCGATCCACGGGTTCGACGTCGATGTCGTCCATGCACGAGGGTGGGCGGGACGGCTTGTGTACCCGTCGGTCTCGACGGATCGGCCGCGCGGGTTCGTCACCGGGAGCGCCGCGAGTGTCTGACCGCACGCATCGGATCGCCCGACGAGACGCTCGCGTCTACGCGGGAGGGTGCGCGCGTCTACTCGGCCGCGCCCTCGCGTTCCACGTCCATACCCAACTCCGCCATCGTCTCGAAGAAGTCCGGGAACGAGACGTCGACGTGTTCTGCGCCGCGGATCGTCGTGGTCCCCTCGGCGGCCAGCGCGGCGACCGCGAGCGCCATCACGATCCGGTGGTCCGCTCGGCCGTCGACGGTCGCGCCGCGGAGGTCGCTCTCGTCGCCGTGGACGGTGAGCACGTCCGGCTCCTCCGTGGTCTCCGCGCCCATCCTCTCCAGTTCCTCGGCCATCGCCGACACCCGGTCGGTCTCCTTGTAGCGGACGTGCTCGCAGTTTTCGATCCGCGTGTCGCCCTCCGCAACGGCTCCGAGCGCGGCGATCGTGGGAAGGAGATCGGGAGTGTCGCCCACGTCGACCGTGGCTCCGGAGAGCGGCGCGCGCTCGACCGCGATCTCGCCGGCGTCGCGGTCCCAGTCGACCGCGGCCCCCATGCGCTCCGTTATCTCGACTATCGCGGCGTCGCCCTGCGCGCTCGGTCGCGCTCCCTCGATCCGGACGGTCTCCCCGTCGTCGCCGGCGACCGCGCCCGCGGCGAGGAGATACGAGATGGACGAGAAGTCGCCGGGAACCGCGTAGCTCCCGCCGGCCGGCTCGTACGACTGTCCGCCGGGGACGGAAAACCCCGCCGCGCCCGCCGCGCCGTCTATCGGGTCGCCGCCGTCGTCGACGGGCGTCGCCTCGACCCCGAACTCGTCGAGCAGTTCGAGCGTGATGTCGACGTAGGGAGCCGACTTGAGCGGCGTCGTGAGGTCGATCTCGACCCCCTCGTCCGTGACCGCGCCGGCCATCAGTAGCGCCGTGACGTACTGCGAGGAGACGTCGCCGGGGATGGCTACCTCCCCGCCCGCGAGCGGACCGGTGACGACGAGCGGAGCCAGCCCGTTGTTTCGCGTCGACTCCGCGCGCACGCCGAGGTCGGCGAGCGCGTCGAGGAGCGGCCCCTGCGGACGCGACCGGAGCGATCCGTCGCCCGTGAGCACGGTCGTCCCGTCCGCGAGCGCGGCCGCGGCGGTGACGAGCCGCATCGTCGTCCCCGAGTTCGCACAGTCGATCACGTCGGCCGGGACGGCGGGACGACCCCCGAACCCGTCGACCGAGAGCGCCCCTGCGCCGTCGGGGATGGCCGGGTCGGCGGATCCGCCGTGGGCGTCGGCGCTGTCGGTGGCGGCGGAGTCATCGACGTCAGCGGCGGAGCCATCGGTGTCGCCTGCGCCCACCCGGCCGCCGAACGCCCGAACGGCGCGCGCGGTCGCTCTCGTGTCCGCAGAGACCAGCGGCGAGCGGACGACCGCGCGGTCGCTGTACCCCGCGGCAAGCAGCGCGCGGTGCGTGTAGCTCTTCGATGGCGGCGCGCGAGTCGTCCCCCGCACCGTCGAGGTGGTGACGTGAACGTCCATACGTCCCGTGCCGTCCCCGACGACAAGTCGGTACCGGACGCGGCACGATTCTGACCGGGGGTGCGGCCGGCCCTCGTCACCGTCGACCGCTTCCCCCACGTTTACCACGCCGTCGGTACTCGACAGCGTATGGTTCGTTCCTACGATCCGTCCGAGATTCCGTCCGTGTACAATCTCAAAGACGCGCCGCTCGCCAAGGAAGGGAAGGGGTTCGAGCAGGTCGTCTTCCGCGGCGTCGACCAGATGATCGGCATGACGACGATCGGGCCGGACCGGGAGGACAAGCCGCCGCACTCGCACCCGTGGGAGCAGATGAACCTCGTCGTCGAGGGTGAAGTGGACTTCATCGTCGACGGCGAGCGCGTCTCGCTGTCGACGTACGACGCCGTCGAGATCCCGCCTGACGTGCCGCACGCCTCCCGCGCCGTCTCCGACGAGCCGGCCACGCTGCTCGCCTTCTGGCCGCTCCGAGAGGACCGCGTCGACGCGACGGACTACCAGACCGAGTTCGAAGTGTAACTCGAACGAACACCATCCGCAGTATTATCTGCCGGTGCGTCGTATTGACGTATAAGAGCGATTATGGACGAGAGTGAATCGCGTTCAGAGGCAGATCCTTCCATCGATTTCGGTGGTGAAGGAGCCACTGTGTACGAAGCGATATTTCGAGAGATCGAAGACGCCGTCTTTCTGATCGACGTTGAGCGAGCGGGCGGAGACTACGCGTTTACTTTTCTTCGGAACAACGACACACATCAGCGGCAGACGGGACTATCAGAGGATTCGATGCGCGGACAGACGCCAAGGGAATTCCTCGGGGAAGAGCAAGGCGCGACCGTCGAGTCCAACTACCGGCGCTGCGTCGAGCAACAGACCACCGTCGAATACGAAGAGAAGCTCGATCTCCCCGGTGGAACGAGCTACTGGAAGACCAAACTGACGCCGATTACGGACGGCGGGGACGTAGCGTATATCGTCGGCGTCGCTCGCGATATCACAGAAGAGAAACAGCAAGAGCGGGCCCACGACCAGACGTATCGTCGGTTCGAGACCGTCTTAGAAACGATGTCGGCGGCAGTGTTTCTGAAGGACACCGACGGGAGATACCTCCTGATGAACCAAGCGTGTCGCGATCTACTGGATATTCACGGCGACCCCGAAGGGATGACCGACGAGGATCTCTTCCCGCCGGCGGCTGTAGAACGGGCCCGGTCGGACGACAGACGGGTTCTCCAGGACGGAGAACCGATCGAAGTCGAGGAGACGGTCCCGACGCCGACGGGCGAGAGCGTTCGTCTGACTCGAAAATCACCCGTATACGACGAGGAAGGGACGATCGTGGCTATCTGTGGCGTCTCGACGGACATCACCGAACAGAAAGAGCGGGAACGCACGCTCCAGAGGCTCAAAGACCGTCTCGAACTCGCCGTCGAAGGCGGACAGATCGGCGTCTGGGACTGGGATATGACCTCCGACGAGGTCGAGTTTAACCACCAGTGGGCGGAGATGCTCGGATACACGCCAGACGAGATCGAGCCGCACCTCGACGCGTGGGAGCGACGCGTTCACCCCGACGATCTCGGAGGGGTCGAAGGCGCGCTGTCGGACCACGTGGCGGGTGAAACCACGTACTACGACACAGAACACCGAATGCGAACCGCGGCGGGCGAATGGAAGTGGATCCGCGACGTCGGGAAGGTCGTCGAGCGAGACGAGGACGGGGAACCGGTTCGGGCAGTCGGAATCCACCTCGACATCGACGACCGAAAGCGCCGAGAAACGGAGTTGGAACGGACGCGAGCGCTCATCGAACGCACTCAAGAGAGCGCGTCGATCGGCTGGTGGGAGGTCGACCTAGTCGACGAGTCGGTCACGTGGAGCGACGAGGTGTATCGCATCCACGGAGTGCCAGCGACCGAGTCAGTCGAGTTAGCGGACGGGTTCGAGTTCTACCACCCGGACGACCGCGACGCCATCGAAGCCGCCTTCGACCGGCTGACGGAGGAGGGAGAGTCGTACGACCTCGAGTTGCGGATCGTCACGAGCTCCGGACAGACTCGGTGGGTCAGGGCGATCGGCGATCCGCAGTTCGACGACGACGGGACAGTCACCGGCGCGCTCGGACTGTTCCAAGACGTCACCGAGCGGAAGGAGTACGAGATCGCTCTCGAATCGACCCGTGAGGAACTGCGGCAGATCATCGATCTCGTGCCGGACCTCGTGTTCGTGAAGAATCGAGAGGGGGAGTACCTCTTGGCCAACGAGGCGACCGCGGCCGCGTACGGAAAGACGCCCGAGGAGGTCGAAGGCAACTCCGAGGCAGACATCATCCCCAGCGTCGAGGACTCAGAGGCGTTTCGACAAGACGACCTCGACGTGATCGAATCTGGCAAGCCGAGGAGGATCGGCGAGGAGACGCTAACCACGGTGAACGGAGAAACGCGAATCCTACAGACGACGAAGATCCCCTATCAAGTCGCTGAAACGGGTGAAGACGCCGTCTTGGGATACGCCCGGGACGTGACTGAACTCAAAGAATACGAGCGAACGCTCGAAGAGCAGCGGGATAACCTGAAGCTGTTGAACCAGGTGGTTCGCCACGACATCCGGAACCAACTGATGGTCGTCGAATCGTACACCGAGTTACTCGAAGACTCGTTGGCGGACGATCAAAGTCGGACGTATGCGCAAACGGTTATCGCGGCGGCAAGGCAGGCGGCCGACATCACGGAAACAGCCAGAGACGTCACCGAAGTGTTGCTTCAGGCCGGATCCGACCGAACGCCGGTGAGCCTGCGCACCGAACTCGGCGAGCAGATCGAACGGATCCGGTCGGATAAAGACCGTGCGACGGTCACCGTCGACGGATCGATCTCCGACGTGACGGTGCTGGCGGACGACCTGCTGGAGGCGGTGTTCCGCAACCTCCTGACAAACGCGATCGTCCACAACGACAAGGAGGTGGCCGAGGTCACGGTGTCGACTCGCGTGTTTGACGAGTCCGTTCGCGTGTCGATCGCGGACAACGGCCCCGGGATCGCGGACGACCACAAAGAACAGATCTTCCAAGAGGGTCAGAAGGGGCTCGAGAGCGGTGGCACAGGGGTCGGGCTGTATCTCGTCAAAACGCTCGTCGATACGTACGACGGCGACGTGTGGGTCGAAGACAACGAGCCGACCGGCAGCGTGTTCGCCGTCGAACTGTCGCTCGCCGACTGACCTGACACAGACTCACGGGATTCGGGGGCCACTCGGCGACGGGCTTAATCGGCCGAGCGCCCAACTCGGAGTGATGTCGGAACAGGCGGGGATGGACGCGTTCGCACACCTCGGGAGCGAACTGCGCGACGCGCTCTCGGAGCAGGGCTTCTCGACGCCGACGGAGCCGCAGCGCGAAGCGATCCCGCCGCTCGCGGCCGGAAAGAACGCGCTCGTCCTCGCGCCGACGGGGACGGGCAAGACCGAGACCGCGATGTTGCCCGTCTTCGACGCGATCGTCGCAGCCCGCGACGCGCCGGGCGAGCAGCCGCGAGAGGGCATCTCCGCGCTGTATATCACCCCGCTGCGCGCGCTCAACCGCGACATGATGGACAGACTGGAGTGGTGGGGCGACCGGCTCGGCGTAGAGGTCGCGGTCCGCCACGGCGACACGACCCGGTACGAGCGCAGCAAGCAGGCCGACGACCCGCCGGACGTGTTGATCACGACGCCAGAGAGCCTCCAGGCGATCCTGACCGGCTCGAAGATGCGGGCGGCGCTCGAATCCGTCGCCCACGTCGTGGTCGACGAGGTCCACGAGCTGGCGGCCGCGAAACGCGGCGCACAGCTCACGGTGGGGCTCGAACGGCTCCGTCGGGTGGCGGGACCGTTCCAGCGGGTTGGGCTCTCGGCGACGGTCGGCGAGCCCGAGGAAGTCGGGCGCTTTCTGGTCGGATCGGGCAGACGCGACCCCGACCGGGAGGGCGATCGCGCGTTCGAGACCGTCGAGGTCGCGACCGGGAGCCGGACCGACGTGCGGGTGCTCGATCCGGCGATCACCGACCGCGACGCGACCCTCGCCGGCGAGCTGGCGACCGACGAGACGACGGCGAGCCACGTCCGGACGATCCGCGAGATCGTCGCGGCGCACGACTCGACGCTGATCTTCGTCAACACGCGACAGACCGCGGAGGCGCTCGGCTCGCGGTTCAAGGCGCTCGCAGAGCGAGAACGGGAGAATGCCGATAACACTGGAGGCGGGTCGGGCGACACCGGAGGCGGGTCGGGTAGCGGCGGCGCGACCGACGACGCCGGTGACACCGACGGGGTCACCGAGATCGAGGTCCACCACGGCTCGCTCTCGAAGGACGTGCGGATCGACGTGGAAGACCGGTTCAAGGGGGGCGAGATCGACGGATTGGTCTGCACCTCCTCGATGGAACTGGGGATCGACGTGGGGCGCGTCGACCACGTGGTCCAGTACGGGAGTTCGCGCGAGGTCGCCCGCCTGCTCCAGCGGGTCGGGCGGGCGGGTCACCGCCGCGATCTGGTCTCGGAGGGGACCGTCGTGACGCAGGGCGGCGACGACACGCTCGAAGCGCTGGCTATCGCCCGGCGAGCCGACGCCGAACTCGTGGAGCCGGCCGGGATCCACCACGGAAGCTTAGACACGGTCGCCAACCAGATCGTCGGGCTCGTGATGGACGACGGCGAGATCCACGCTCGCGAGGCCTACGAGACCGTCACCGACGCCTACCCCTTCCGTGACCTCTCGGAGCCGCAGTTCCAAGAGATAGTCCGCGAGCTCGACGGCAACCGGCTGCTGTGGCTCGACGAGGAGTCGGACGCCCTAGAGAAGTCCGGCGGGACGTGGCAGTACTTCTACGCGAACCTCTCTATGATCCCCGACGAGTCGACCTACGAGGTGTACGACATGTCCTCGCGGCGGCAGATCGGCACCTTAGACGAGCGGTTCGTCGTCAACTTCGCCGGGCCGGGAGAGACGTTCGTCCAGCGCGGCGAGATGTGGCGGATCACCGAGGTCGACGAGGAGGAAGAGCGCGTGAACGTGACGCCGATTCCCGACCCCGCGGGCGAGGTGCCGTCGTGGGTCGGCCAGGAGATCCCGGTCCCGAAGCCCGTCGCCGCCGAGGTCGGACGTATCAGGGGAGAGGTCGCGAGGGCGCTCTCGACGGGGTCAACGCCCGCGGCCGTCGCGGGCGACCTCGCGGAGCGATATCCCGCTACTTCGGAGACGATCGCGACCGCCCTCGAACCGGTCGCCGACCACGTGGAGGCCGGCCACCCCGTCCCGACCGACGAGCGGATCGTGATCGAGGGGTACGGCCGGACGGTCGCGGTCAACGCCGCGTTCGGCCACGAGGTCAACGAGACGCTCGCGCGGCTGCTCGCGGCGCTCGTCGGCCAGCGCGCGGGGTCGTCGGTCGGGATGGACGTCGACCCGTACCGGATCGAGTTCGAGGTGCCGGGCGGCGTCGACGCCGGCGACTTCCGCGAGGTGCTGGAGACGACGGACCCGGAGAAGCTCACGGCGTACCTCGAACTCGCCCTGAAGAACTCCGACGCACTGAAGTTCACGCTCGCGCAGGTCGCAGCGAAGTTCGGCTCGGTGAAACGCTACAAGGAGGGGCGGGGGAAGTTCGGCGGCGACCGGCTGCTCGCGGCCTTGGAGGGGACGCCCGTCTACGAGGAGGCGCTGCGGGAGGTGTTCCACGTCGACCTCGCGGTCGACGAGACCGCCGAGTTGCTCGCGGCGGTGCAATCGGGAGACCTCGGCGTCGAGACCGCCCGCGAGCGGACGCCGCTCGGCACGGCCGGCCGGTCCTCGGGAACCGAGTTCCTCGTGCCCGAGAACGCCGACGCCGACGTGATAGAGACGGTGCGCGAGCGCATTCGCAACGACCGCGTCATCCTGTTTTGCCTCCACTGTACCGACTGGAAACGGACGACGAAGGTGCGGCGCGTCCGTGATCAGCCCGAGTGTCCGGAGTGCGGGTCGACCCGGATCGCGGCGCTGAACCCGTGGGACGAGGAGACGGTCACCGCGGTGCGGGCGGCGGAGAAAGACGACGAGCAGGAGCGCCGGACCGAGCGCGCCCACCGCGCCGCGAGCCTCGTGCAGACCCACGGGAAGCGCGCGGTGATCGCGCTCGCGGCGCGGGGCGTCGGCCCGCACAACGCCGCGCGGATCATCAACAAGCTGCGCGAGGACGAAGACGAGTTCTACCGCGACGTGCTCCGGCAGGAGCGCGAGTACGCGCGGACGCAGTCGTTCTGGGACTGAGCCGCGGTCGGTGCCCGCAAACCGCCGATCGCCTCCGCGCTACCCGACGACCGCGATCGCGAGGAGCATCCCGCCGGCCGCGGCGGGGGGAATGGTGAGGTTGTCGTCGACCGGGATCCCTCGGATGACCGGTGGGACGCCGTCCGCGACCGCTGCGGGGGCCGCGCCCGCCATCGCGACCGCGACGCCGGCGTTCGGCCCGAACGCGGGGATCGTGAACGGGACCGCGAGCCCGAAGCAGACGAGGAACATCGCGATCCACGCGGCGGGGCGCTTCGCCTCCGTGGCGTCGTTGTCCGCGAGCGCGCCGCTGACGGGGTCGCCCACCGAGAGCATCCACATCGCGGGGATCGCGACCGTGGGTGACAAAAGGAGGACCGTGCCGGTCATGCTCACCTGATACAGCGCGTAGCCCGCCAGCGCGTCCTCCTCGTACTCGCGGGTCAGCGTCCGGTAGACGGCGTGGTCGAGCCCGACGACGAGTCGGAGGAACTCGAGCGCGAAGACGACCGCGAGCGCGACGCCGAGGAAGACGCGCGTCTCGCCCCACGAGAGCCAGCCGAGCAGGTACGGGACCGGGTACAGCGTGCCGCCCGCGTGGACCAGCCGCCGCTCGAACTCCACGCGCTCGCGCCACGCAGCCGCCGGGAGTGACACGGGCTTACCGTTCTGCTGTCGTCTCGACGTCGGTCTCGACGACTTCGTACTGATCTACCAGCGCGTCGAACTCGCCGCCCGCCCGGAGCGCGGCCAGTTCCGCGGCCAACTCGTCTGCGGGAACGCGGACCTGCGCGGCAGAGTCGCGCTCGCGGACGGTGACGGTGTCGGGACCGTCGCCTTCGACGCCGTCGCGGTCGACGGTGACGCAGAAGGGGGTCCCGACCTCGTCCTGTCGGCGGTAGCGCCGGCCGATCGAGCCGGAGTCGTCGTACGCCACCGCGAGCCCGGCGGCGCGGAGGTCGGCCGCGATCTCGTCGGCGAGCGCCGTCAGCCGGTCGTCGTTGGTGACGAGCGGGAACACGGCAGCGTCCTGCGGCGCGATCTCGGGTTCCAACGAGAGGTACGTCCGCTGCTCGCCGTCGACCGCGTCCGTCTCGTAGGCGTGCGCGAGCAGCGTCTGGACCGTCCGCCCGACGCCGAACGACGGCTCGACGACGTGCGGCGTGATGTGCTCGCCGCTCTCCGTCACCTCCTCCACGGAGAAGTTCGCGACGTCGGCGTCGACCGCGTGGGTCTCCGCGTCGTCGCCCTCGCCGACCGTCACTTCGACCGTCTCGCCGTCGAACGCGTCGGGGTCGCGCTCGGCGAGCGTTTCGAGCGCATCCGCGATCGCGGCGGCGTCGCCACCGAACTCGGGTCCGAGGACGGACATGTCAGGGTCGACGGTCGCGCGCTCGACCGTCTTCGGCTCGTCGTAACGCTTGAAGACGGTGAACGAATCGTCGCCGTGTGCGTCGTGTTTCGAGAGGTCGTAGTCGCCGCGGTACGCGAATCCGGCGATCTCGATCCAGTCGCCGTCGACCTCGCTCTCCGCGTCCCAGCAGTCGGCCGCGTAGTGGGCGCGCTCGCCGGAGAGATGCTGGCGGAACCGGAACCGGTCGAGGTCGACGCCGACGCGCTCGTACCACTCCTGGGCGACGCCGAGGTAGTAGCCGACCCACGGGGAGCCGATCACGCCCTCGTCGACCGCCTCGCCGACGGTCGTGTCGAGGTACTCGCCGTCGTCGGCCTCCTGTTCGGCCGCGGGGTACAGCCGGACCTCCACGTCGCGGACGCGCGCTAGGGGCGGTTCGTCCTCTTCGGGGTCGATGAACTGCTCCAGTTCCGCCTGCGTGAACTCTCGGAGGCGGAGGAGCCCGCCGCGCGGCGATATCTCGTTACGGTAGGCGGGACCGATCTGGGTGATACCGAAGGGGAGGTTCCCGCGGGCGTACTCCTTCAGCCGCGGGAACTCGACGAAGATCCCCTGTGCGGTCTCGGGACGGAGGTACCCGGGCTGGGCGTCGCCCGGCCCGATGTCCGTCGCGAACATGAGGTTGAACGCCTCGACGGGCTCACCGGCCAGCGGGGTGCCACAGGAGGGACACGCGATCTCGTTGTCGGCGATCAGTCCTTCGACCTCCTCGCCCGGGAGCGCCTCGGCGTCCTCGATGTCGGTGACGGCCTCGACGAGGTGGTCAGCCCGGTGGGACTCGCCGCATTCGGGACACTCGACGAGCATGTCGTCGAACCCCTCCAGGTGGCCGGACGCCTCGAAGACGGCTTCGGGCATGATCGTCGGCGCTTCGATCTCGCGGTTCCCCTCGCGGATGGTGAAGCGGTCGCGCCACGCGTCCTCGACGTTCCTCTTGAGGGCCGCACCCTGCGGTCCGAAGGTGTAGAAGCCGGCCGTCCCGCCGTACGCGCCGTTCGAGCCGAAGAAGAACCCGCGCCGCTTCGCCAGTTCGGTGAGCCCGTCGGCCATCTACAGCCCCTCCAGCAGGTCGACGTCTCGGACGATCCCGTCGAGGTCGGTCCCGTTGACCAGCGGGACCTGCTCGATGTCGTTGCTGATGAGCTCCTGTGCGACCTCCTTCGCCGTCCGCGTTCCCGAGACGGTGACGAGGTCCGCGGTCATGAAGTGACGCGTCGCGCCGACGGGCAGTTCCACGTTCCGGGTCGGCAGGTAGCGCGCGCCGGTCGCTTTGATCCCCTCCCAGGACCACTCGGAGTCCTGCTCGGCGATGGAGTCGCCCGTGCTCGCCTCGCCCTCGACGACGCGGGCGACCTCCAAGACGTCGACTTCGGTGAGCATCCCCGCGATCGCGGCGTCGTCGTCGAGGACGACCGCGTAGGGGACGTTCGCGAGTCCGATCTCGCGTTCCGCGACCGGCAGCGGCGTCTCCGTGTGGGTGGCGTTGACCGCGCGCGTCGCGAGGTCCCCGACCGGGGTGTCGCCGTCGATCTCGCCGCGAGCGATCGCTCGGACCACGTCGGTGACGGTGCAGATGCCGACGAGGGAGTCGCCGTCGACGACCGGGAGTCGGCGGGACTCCTCGGCGACCATCGTCTCTGCGGCGTCGACGATGTCGGCGTCGGCCCCGATCGTCGGGACCTCGCGCATCAACAGCGCGAGCTGGTCTTCGTCTGGCTGTTCGATGAGGTCGTCACGGGAGACGAGCCCGCGGTACACCTCGTCGCCGTCGACGTCTTTCACGACGGGGACCGACGAGAAGCCGTGCTCTTGGATGTACTCCAACACGTCGTTCCGGCTTCCGGGGATCTCGACGACGACGAGATCCGCTCGCGGCGTCATGGCGTCAGATACGTTCATGAACCGTTGTTCAGCGTCGCACCTCTTGTATACTGCGAAGGTGGCCCGCCCGTACCGGAGGCCGGCAGGCGGACCCGACACGCGAAATCTGTGAGATCGACGGCGATATCCGCCGATCGACGGTTCATCGTCGTCGGTCGGCGGTTGCGGCCGAAGATCCGCGGCGAGCCGAGTCGATCCGTCGACGACACCGGGTCTCGGTCCGGAACCCTTATACGTACTGTGAACTATTCACAACCATGTCACGGAGTTCCACTCCATGGGACGACCCGGACCCCGATCACCGGCGGACGGCGCTGCCGACGGATCCGACCCTCGACGCCGGAGACTCGCCGGACATCATGGCCTCCGTCGACGACTCGTCCGCGTCGCAGCCGGAGTTCGTGATCGCAGACGTCTCGCGGGAGAACGCGTGGGTCTCGGTCGACGAGACGGACGCGACGATCCTCGAAGAGTGGTGTTGAGACGCGGCCCCTGAGAGGGCGCGAGCGCTCTCGACGCCGAGCGCGCTATGTTTCTCCCCGGACTCCCCGCCCGCGTTCCCACGCCCGAAGCAGTGCCGAGAGCGTCCGGCAGGTCGGTGCGGCCACCCCGTGTCTCGCGGCCCGCTCTGTCACCGCGCCGTAGATGGCGTCGACCTCGGTCCGCCGGCCGGCGGCGACGTCTTGGTGCATCGACGAGCGGTTCGCGTCGGTGTCGCCGGCGACCCGTTCGAGGGCGTCGACCGCCGCCTCGTCAGCGAGGTCGACGCCGTCTGCGCGAGCGACGCGCGCCGTCTCGCGGGCGGCCGCGCGGGAGACCTCGGCCGCCGGACCGTCGAGCGTCGCGCCGTTCGCGAGCCGAGCGAGCGCGGACGGTCCGTTGATGCCCGCGTTTACCGCGAGCTTCTCGTACCGGCGGCGCGGCATGTCCGGGGCGACGGTCGCGTCGATCCCCGCCGCGTCGAACGCGGCTCCGACCCGGTCCGCGAGCGGGTCGGAGCCGCCGGAGAGCGGCCCGACGACGACCTCGCCGACTCCGGTGCAGGTCACACGGCCGGGCGCAGGGATGCGCGCGCCGTAGCTCGCGGTGCCCGCGAGGACGGTCGCGTCGAGCGCGGCGACGAGTCGCTCCTCCGTGAGCCCGTTTTGAAGCGAGCACACCGCGTCGTACTCGCCTGTCGCGAGCGCCCGCGCCGCGGCGTCCGTGTCGTACGCCTTCGTCGTGACGAAGGCGAGGTCCGCGGTGCGGTGGGTCCCGTCGGTGAGTGCGCGCGGACGAACGCGGGCGTCGACCGCGCCGTCGATCCGGAGGCCGTCCTCGCGGATCCGGCGCATGTGCGGGTCCCGCCCGACGAGGGTGACGTCGTGTGTCCGCGCCAGAAGCCCCCCGACGAGGCTGCCGAGCGCGCCCGCGCCGTAGACGAGGATCTCCATGCGCGACCCCACGGTCCGCGGTGAGAAATGGATGGCGGTGACCCCCCGCTCGCCGGGCACCGCGGCGAGCCGGGCTAGCTTTTCAGGCCGCTACCCGTGAGCGGGACGACCACGTCGTCGTCCGCCGCGATCTCGCCGCTCGCGCGGAGCGCGCGGAGCGCCGCGGGCGCGACCGCGCAGGTCGGCTCCGTGTAGAAGCCGGCGGCGTGGAGCCGGTCGAGTTCGCGCGACGCATCGGCCTCGGTGACCGCGAGCGCGTCACCGCCCGTCTCGTCGAGCGCGGCGTGGATCTCCGCTTCCCGGACCGGCTCCGCGATCTGGATCCCGTCGGCCGCCGCGTTGACGCGCCCCTCGGGGTCGGCGGCGGCCGGTCCGTGGCGCTCGCGGACGATCGGCGCGACGCCGGCCGCCTGCGCGCCGTAGAGCCGCGGGGCCTCGTCGATCCACCCCGCGCGTTCGAGCCGGCGGAACCCCCGATACGCGCCGAGGAACAGGGTGCCGTGGCCGAGCGGCGTCACGACCGCGTCCGGCGCGTCCCAGCCGCGCTGGGCGGCGATCTCGTAGGCGACCGTGGCAGTTCCCTCGAAGAAGGCCGGGTTCCAAGCGTGGCTGGCGTACCAGGCGTCCCCGCCGGCGTCGTCGCTCCCGAGCGCGGCGAGACACGCCTCGGTCACGTCCGCGCGGCTCCCCTCGACGCGGACCGGCTCGCCCCCCGCCCGCCGGATCGCGCGGAGCTTCGCGTCCTTGACGTCCGCGGGGACGTAGATCTCGGCCGCGACCCCGGCCCGCGCGGCGTACGTCGCGATCGCCGCCCCGGCGTTCCCGGAGGAGTCTTCGACGACGCGGTCGACGCCGAGTTCCCGCGCGCGGGTGAGCGTCGCGGTCGCGCCCCGGTCCTTGAACGATCCCGTCGGGAAGACGTACTCCAGCTTGAACGCGGCGTTCCAGGGCGCTGAGTCGCCGGCGGCCTCGCCGTCCGCGCCGTCGAGGTCGGGGGCGGCAGCGGCGGTCGCGTCGCCGCCCTCGCCGGTGACTGCCGGCCCGTCGGCGTCGACGAGCGGCGTCATCCCCTCGCCGAGCGTCACGCGGTCGGCGGGGTCGTCGCCGACCGCCATGAGGTCGGCGAACGCCCACAGCCCGCCGCGGGCGTCGGTCCCCGAGGTCGCGAGTTCGACCGGCTCCGGGGGGGTCCCGGTCGGCGCGGGCGGGTCGGCGAACGACAGCGGCGCGCCGCACCGACAGCGCCATCGGTCTCGGTACGTCGCGCCGCAGTCGGGACAGGCGAGTCGGCGCGGCGGCATCAGTACCGGTCGACGTTGGTACCGACCGAACAGACGTACTCGCCCGCGGCGACCTGCGGAAGCCGCCGGGTGCGCCAGAAGACCCCGTCGTCGTCGGCGGTCACGCGGGCTTCCAGGCCGCCGAACACGTCCGTCACCTCGAAGAGGACGTCGCCGGACGAGACGCGCTCGCCGAGGTCGCGCTCGAACTGAACGAGCCCGCCCGAAGGCGAGCCGTACTGGTCGAATCCGCGCGCGCGGACCTGCCGGTCGAGGTCGACGTCGCCGTCGAGAAAGCCGTAGTGGCGGAGCACGTTGAACACGCCCTCGACGCCGTACTGGATCGACTCCTCGTCCCAGCCGACGCAGCCGCCGAGTTCGGGGTCGATCGTCGGGATCCCGTGTTCGGGGCCGGCCCGTGCGAGCTGGCCGTCGGGACCCTTGATGTCGAGGACGTGCCCGCAGCCGAACACCTTCGCCAGCTCCAGGCAGTCGCCGTGGAGGTGATGACGGACCCCGCATCGGACCCGCGTCTCGTTTATCATCCGGCTCGTCGACCCCTGATGGAGGTCCAAGATGAGGTCGGCTCGCGTCGCGGCCTGAAACGTCGCGTGAGCGATCCGCTCGCTCGTCGTCCCGCTCTCGTCGCCCGGGTACCCGCGGTTCATCTTCCGGTCGTCGATCGGGTTCCGGTGTTCGGCCACCTGGAACGCGAAGTAGTTGACGACGCCGACGACGAGGACGCATCCCGACAGCTCCGTCGGATCGATCCGGGGAACGACGCGGTTGACGACGCCGAGCCCGTTGAGCTCGTCGCCGTCGCTGACCGCCTGGAGGTACAGCGTCTGCCCGTCGTCGGCACCGTTTATCACCGCGACCGGCAGGCGGACCGGACTCCCGTCGCGCGTCTCGCCCACCTCGAGACGGCCCGTGTCCGTCTCGCCCGGCGGAGCGCGGGCCGTTCCGAGTGAGATCATTACCAGACCGTGGGTCGGCGGCCCCTTTATCCGTTCGGTCCGCGGCGATTCACCGCCGCCGTGCGGTCGGACCCGACGACGGGCCGGCGACCGATCGCGCCGTGTCCGCCCCGTCGACGCCCCGCCGTTTTTTCACCTCGCGCGGTCTGTTTATTCGCATGACCGACGTTCAGGGTGCGATCCGCGACGCGTTCGAGCACACCGAGTACGACCTCGGCGACGTCGCCGTCAACCGGCGACAGGTGCGGGTGCCGGTGTTACAGAAAGGGGCGGATCCCGACGCGCTCCGGGCCGTTATCGAGGAGGCGCTCGGTGCCGACGCGGTGGCCGCCGTGACAGTGACCACCGAGGCGATCGACGGCGAGGACACCATCGGGACCGTCGTGTCGTTCCGTCACCGCCCGTGATCGGCTCCGGAGGTGCCGAGTCGGCCGATCAGTGCGACGCGATAGCATTAACCCCCGGGTGGTCGTACCCCCGGATCCCACGATGACGGGCGACGACGGACACGACGGCGCGGCGTATCTCTCCGGATCTCCGGTTCGAGCCGAGATCCTCCGAGCGCTCCGCCGCGAGCCGCGACGACCCGCGGACCTGACGGCGGCGGTCGACGCGACGCGCACGACGGTCCAGCGGATTCTCGCCGGCTTCCGCGAGCGCGACTGGGTCGTCAAACGCGGAGCCGCGTATCACGTGACGCCGACCGGAACGAGAGTGCACGACGCGTACGAGGAGCTGCTCGCCGAGGTCGAGCGCGCCGATCGGTTCGGGCAGTTCGCGGCCGACCTCGAACGGGTCGGCGCGGACATCCCACCGGCGGCACTCGACGCCGGCGACCTGACGGTCGCACCGGATCGGAACCCGCTGGCGGCGGTCGATCGGGTCACCGAACTGCTTCGCGGGGGAAGCGGGACCGAGATCCGTGCGGTCTCACCGGTCGTCATCCAGCAGTTCAACGACGCGGCGACGGAGGCTCTCGACGCCGGAGCAGAGATAACGCTCGTGATCGATCGGGACGTGGTCGAGACGTCGGTCGACTCGTTCGAGTCGGCGACGGACCGCGCGCTCAACAACGACGACGCCACGGTGTACGTCTCGTCGGAACAGATCGAGTACGGGCTGTTTCGATACGAGGATCTCGCCTGCGTGACCGCGTACGACCGGCGGAACAACCCCCGGTGCGTGCTCGAATCACGAGATCGGACGGTCACGGGGTGGGCAGACGAGCGGTTCGAGTCGTTCCTGAACGACGCAAAGCCGCTGTCCGAGGTGCTCGAAGACGCCTAGCGTCGCCGTACACGTGCGTCTCCGGCCGATCGCAGTCGGCGTCAGTCGCAGTCGGCGTCAGTCGCGGGCGGTCGGACCGCGTCGCCGTCGTCCGCCCGGTCCTCGGGATCGAAGTTCGCGGGGACGACCGTGGGGTGGTCGATGCCGACGGATTGGGGGTTCGCGCTCATGGCTCTACGTGTATATGCGCCCTCGCCCGTCTAAAAATTACCCATAGGCATAACGCATCGGAGCGGCGCGACCGATGCGCCGTGGTTATCGATCCTCGTCCGGAACGGTTAGGCCGTCACTGGAACTCCTCGGCGTAGAGGTCCTGCGCGTGTTCGATCGCGTCCTTGGCTGCCGCCTTGTCCTCCCAGCCGAGCGTCTCGACTTCCTTTCCGGCTTCGAGGTTCTTGTACGTCGAGAAGAACTCGTCTATCTCGTCGCGGGTCTGCTGGGGGATGTCTTCGAGGTCCTCGATGTGGTCGAAGCGGGGGTCCTCGGTGGGGACCGCGATGACCTTGTCGTCCTGCTCGCCGTCGTCGTCCATCTTCATCATCGCGACCGGACGGGCCTCGACGACGCAGCCGGGGAACGTCTGATCTTCCACGAGCACCATCACGTCGAAGGGGTCCTCGTCGTCGTAGTACGACTGCGGGATGAAGCCGTAGTCGTACGGGTAGTGGACGTTCGAGTGGAGCACGCGGTCGAGCACGACGCCGGGGATGTCCTTGTCGTACTCGTATTTGTTCCGCTCGCCTTTGAGACACTCAACGACGGCGTAGATCTCGTCCGGCGCGTTCGGTCCCGTCTCGAGATCTTCCCAGAGGTTGACCATGTGACCGGTAGTGTGTCCAAAGCCCGCAAAGTCCTTTCGGGTTCCGACGACGCCCGGCGGTACTGCCGTCGAAACGTCCCCGATACCAGTAATTTCGTCCGGGAGTGTCGGTGAGATATTCGATCCGAACGGCCCGGTATGTTTGACGGATTTTCGCGATTTGTCTCGATCGGCAGTCGATCGGTCACATGGGTGCTGTCACCCAAATCATCACGCGCCAGCCACCAGACCGCCGTTCACCCAAGATTCGCACACCCGGCTCGGATGACATATTCACAGACTCGCGAACCTTGAGAAAGATTATAAGTTCGGCTACCCTTCACATACCTATGTCAGAGGCACAATCAGTCACTGATGGAGATGTACCGCCCTCGGCGTCGGACCTCACCGCGTTCCAACAGAACATCCTCACGATTCTCGCGGAAGAACCCATGTACGGGCTCGCTATCAAGCGGGAGCTCGAATCGTACTACGGGTCTGAGGTCAACCACGGGCGGCTCTACCCGAACCTGGACGACCTCGTCGACGACGGGCTCGTAGAGAAGAGCGAACTCGACAAGCGGACGAACCAGTACGAGCTGACCGAGGCCGGACACGACGTCGTCCTCGGGCAGATCGAGTGGGTGCTCGACCGCTTCGTCACCGACGAGACGCGCGACGACGAGGTCCGCGCGCTCCTCGGAGAGTGACCGGCGGCGGGGGCGCGCGCTGACACGCGGCGTTTCCGAGTTCGGAACCGAGCGACGACCATGATACCTCGTTTTGGCACACGAGCGCGGTGAAAACCGCGTTTTTCACACGGAGAGCGACGGTGTCGTCGAACGCGCCGGCCGGATACGGCCCCGCGGGGTGTCAGGCGTCGGGACCGTCGACGTCGGCGGCAACCGTCTCGATCACCGACAGAGACTCGTCGACGATAGCGAGCTGTTCCTCGCTCGGCCAGCCGTTGCGGACGAGGTACTCCTCTCTGAACTCCGCGCGCATGTCCGGCGTGGCGTCGTCGACCGGGCGGACGTAGTGGTTGCTCATGAACGCCGCGAACGTGCGAGCGGTGTCGGCGTGCACGTCGGCCTCGCGCTCTGCGACCGCGGCCGCGACGTCGTCGTTGTACGCAGCGACCTCCTGAAAGCGGTCCGCGTCGCCCGGCCCCGACAGCGACACTTCGACCGCGCGCTCGGTGGTCTCGATCCGGTCGAGTTGGACGGTCCCGTCGGCCATCCACTCGTCGGGGTACAACACGAGGGTGTCATCGTCCGATCGGAGCCGCGGGACGTAGTCGTACCCCCTGACGAGTTCGTCGCGCCGCTCGCGGTAAAATCCGGCCGCCGCGTCGTCGTCCGTCCGCCGCGCGAGCCGAGTGAGCCGCTCCGCCTCGTCGACGATGTCGACCGGGATGTCGGGAGCGCGATCGCCGACAGCGCCGTCCGCGTCGTCGCTCTCGGGAGACTCCCCGCCGCTCTCGGCGTCGTCATCGGCCTCCATCAGTTCTCGCGCCCGTTCTCGCGCCCACTCCGGGGGCTCCTCGTCAGTTTCGGTCATCGAGTGCCTCGTTAGCCAGCTCGTCGGCGCGCGCGTTTATCTCCCGCGGAACGTGCCCGAGTGACCACCGGTCGAACCGGTCCAACAGCTCCCGGACCCGCACCCGCTTCTCGCGGAGTTCGGGATCGTTCGCGTTCCACTCCCCGCGAACCTGCTTGACGATTAGCTCCGAGTCCCCGCGAACGTCGATCTCGTCGAACCCGTACTCGTCCGCGGCTTCGAGCGCGCGGATCAGCGCGGCGTACTCCGCCTGATTGTTCGTGACGCGGCCGATCCGCTCGCCGCCCTCGGCGACGATGCCGTCCGACGTGACGAGACACCATCCGACCGCACCCGGTCCGGGGTTCCCGCGCGATGCGCCGTCGAAGTAGACGTGCGCGCGGCCGCCGCCGTCCGAAAGCAGGCCCGTGAGCCGCGTCGGGTCGCCTCCCTGGACCACGACCTTGTCGTCGTACGCGACGGCGACCGCCCCGTCGCGCTCGGCGCGCCACCGCTCGTGAGCGGTGTTCCCCTCCTCGATCCGGACGCCCGCGTCGGTCAGGCGGTCCCGGGCGACCGCCGGATCGCAGTCGAGTGTCGGCATACGCGGAGGTGCGTGTCTGTGAAACAAATGGCTGTCCGTCCGGATCGCGCGTCGATCCGCGCTACATGAAGTCCGCGATGCCCGACTGCTTGTTGGTGTCGTCCTCGAATATCGACTCCAGCGACTCGTCTAACACCTTCAGCCGCTGTTTCGTGTAGGGCCGACAGCCGAACCGGTCTGCGACCTCTATCGCCGTGTCCACGTACTTGCTCACGGAGCCCTCGTGGACGGTGAGGTTCACCCGGCCGCCGCACTCGCGGCACTCGCCCGAAAGCGGCATCCGGCGGTACTTCTCGCCGCAGTCGAGACACCGCGTCTCCTGTCGCGAGAACGCGCGCAGGTTCCCGATGATGTCCGGTAGGAAGTGATACTCGATGACGCGCTCCGCCACGTCCGTCTCGTCGACCGCGCGAAGCTTCCGAGCGAGTTCCAACTGCGCGTCCATCTTCTCCATCATGTCGCCGAGCGTCTTGTACGCCGAGAGATCCGGCCCCATCGCGATGTCCGTGGTGTCGTGGGTGTGGTCGAACCCGTGGTACTCGTCGTCTGTCCCGAGCGTGTCCTCGCCGATCTGGATCAGCTCCTCGACGTCTTCCGGATCAGCCATCTCCAGCGACGCCTCGTACAGCTCCAGCGGGTACTCGCGCACGATGTCGACGTTGTGCGCCTCGTCGTCGATCTCGGCGGGATCGATCCGCGAGGACATCACGAGCGGCGCGTCCATGCGACCGCCTCGCTGGTCCGGCAAGAACGTCTTCGAGAAGTTGAGGAGACCGTCCATGAGCAGCATCACGCAATCCTCGTCGCCGTCACACTGAGCGACCAGCAGATCGTTCGCCGCGAGCGTGTGCGTCTCGGCGACGGTGAGATTGTACGTGTACTCGACATCGCTTTCGAGGAACGAGACCGACGTTACCTCGTCGGCCTCGATTCCGCCGTCTGTCGCCGTGATAGTGACGGCACCCGCCGATGCGTTCTGCTGTGGCTGACTCGCGGGAACCGTATCTCCGGTCTCCAGTTCGTTCGCGTCGACCTTTTGAACACCCCCATCGGCGACTCGTAGCATCGTGTGGTCAGGCGTCACGCGGATCGAACGCCCGCGCCGAGTCTCGACCCGAATGAGATGGTCTTGGCTCGGGTGTTTCGAAACGGCAGTTACCGGCTGCATCGACCTGTTTCCGCGTTCGTCGATCGACGGAACCTCGATGTCGGCGTCGGTCTCATCGACGAGCGTTCCGAAGTCGTCGACCTCGGGACTATCCAGTCGTTCCTCGACGAACGTCTCGATCGTTTCGCGGTGCCATCCCGCGTCGTCTCGGTATTCAATCTCCGTCTCTGGATGGAAGCAGTTCCGCCGCTTGGCGGCGTGAAAGTACGGATGCGCGTATCCGACCGCGGCCGAGGTGAATCCCACCACTCTCCCGACGGTCGCGGCGCTCGTGTGGGGGGCCATCCCGAAGACGAGTTCGCCGACGAGGTCGTCGCGCTCGTTCACCTCGTAGAAGCGGTCGAGCCCGTAGAACTGTTCGAGGAGGTCGTCCACGAAGTCCGCGGTCTTCAGCATGTGCTCTGCCGCGCCGTCCGAGAGGACGATGTCCTGCACCCGCAGTTCGATCAGTTGGTCGTCGTGGCGCAGGGGCTCGCCGTCGATGTCCGTCTCGTAGCCCAACTCCCGGAAGTGGTCTGCGGTGACGTCGAGTTCCTCCGGGCGGACCGCCGTGACCGGGAGGTCGGTCATGTCGTACCTGACCGTCCCGTCCTTGAACGAGGTGACGCCGTTTTTCGCGCGTAAGATCCCCTTCTCTATCGGCTCCGGAGTCTTGTTCCGCGAGGTGAGCCCCTGGACGCCCTTCAGGATCTCGAAGGCCGACTCGCGTTCGCCGACCGTCTCCATCGCCGAGCGGTAGGCGTCGTTCACGTCTATCTCCCGGCGATCCGCTGCAGTCACCTCCCACTCGCAGCGCGGGCAGACGACGCGACCGGCCTCGTCGGGCTCGCACACCGTCCCGCACCCGCCGCACTCGTAGCGGAGATCGGTGTGCGTCTCGCAGTCGGGACACAGCGCGCGGTAGGTGTGATCGCCGCAGTCGGGACAGACGCGCTCCGCGATCTCCACCTCCAGCCGACCGCGACGGCCCTGGTCGTCCATCACGCTCGCGGCCTCCGCGACGTCCCGCTGAGGGCCGCCGGCCTCGGTGATCGGGAACAGGGTGTGGACCGCGGGCGAGAGGTCGCGGCTCTCGGACTTCTCCGGGCGGCCCATCCGGTTGCCGATCCGGGTCGGCGCGCGTTCGCGTATCTCGAACGGGGCCATCTCGTTGACCGCGCGAACCGCGTTGTCGCCGTCCGCCCACTCGCGGGCGTCCGCCGAGAGGTCCGCCGAGGACCACGTCTTTCGAAGCCCGTCGTCGACGCCGAGCGAGCGCGCCAGCGGCCGCCACGTGGGGATGCGGAGCGCGTCCGGCGTGGCGGCGTGTTCGACGAGAAGCGCTTCCAGCGTCTCCCGCGTCGTCTCCGTGCGCTCGATGGCGAGCACGCCCTCGACCACGTCGCCGGCGGCGACCGCGTCGGCGAGCGCCTCGAACGCCTCGACAGAGACGTCGTGCCAGAGGTAGGTGTACTCGGGGTGGAGCGGACAGTCGTACGCCGTGGCCCAGTCGAGCGCCGCCTCGACGCTCGGGTGTTCGAGGTCGACGTTCGGGTCGTCGGAGAACGCTTGCACGTCCGCGCCCGCGGCCTCGAACTCCTTCACCCACCACTCGTACACGTACGAGGCGGGCGCGAGCGCGTGGTTGTTCTCGATGAACTCCCCGTAGTTGACGAGGTACTCGCCCAGATCGAGCACCTTCTCGATGCCGTTTCGGACCGCCTTCGCCTCCTCGGGGTCGTTTATCTGACGGACCTCGCCGTTAGCGAGGCGGACGGTCGGGCCGTCGATGGAGTCGACGGGGACGACGCCGTGGGCCTTCCCCGGGCGCTCCGTCTTGATCTGCGTGCCGGCCGCGAGGAAGTCGTCGACGATGTGCATCGTCGCGGGGTGGACGCCGCCGGTCGCGAACCCGTGGTTTCGCGCGCGGCCGTATCGGAGCCGGAACCCGCCCGCTTCGCTCGGGTGGGTGAACACCGGCCGGCCGGCGATGAGGTCCCGCAGGAACTTCTGGGCGGGCTCCGCCCGCGGCGGGCCCGCCGGCTCGTCTCCGTCCGTCTCGTCGAGTTCACTCGCGTCGGAATCGGCGGACTCGTCGGCCGGTACGTCGCCATCATCACTGCCGGGATCTTCGTCTCCCTCGGCCGCGTCGCCGTCGCCGGACCCGTCTTTCCCGATCGTCCCGTCGATCAAGTCTTGGAGCCACGGCCAGTCGACCTCGTCGAGGTCGCGTGTGTATCGCTGGATCTTCGGGGCCTTGAGCGCGATCCCCTCGGCGGCGACGAGACACATCCCGCCGCGGGCGGAGTTGGTGTCGACGCGCTCTAAGTCGCGGAACCCAGAGACCTCCTCGTCGCTGGTCGCCTCCCCGTCCAGCATGATGGGGATGTGCTTGGCGATGAACTTCGACTCCTTGTCTTTCGGCGTGTACTGGAGGCCCGTCTCCGTGTCGTACAGCGCGATCTCCTCGGCGTACCGCTCCACCTCCTCGTCTCGCGGCTTGTACTCGTCGATGCCCAGGAGCGACCGGGCGTAGTCGGCCACGAGCACCGACAGCGCCTGCGCGGTGCCGCCCGCGGAGCGGATCGGTCCGGCGTAGTAGACGTTGACGAACTCCGTGCCGTCGTCGTTCTCCAGCAGTTCGACGCGGTCGATCCCCTCGATCGGCGCGGCGACGACCCCCTCGGTGAGCAGCGCGACCGCGGTCCGCACCGCCCCTTCGACTTTGCCCTCGCGGGAGTCGTAGTCGCCCACGTTGCCGTCGACGAAGTCCTTCACGAGCTCTAGGGCCGCCTCTTCGCGGGACATCTCGCCCTCTAGCTCGCGAACGCGCTCTGCGACGCCGTCGATACCCAGGATGTTCTCGACGCGGTCGGCCATGTCGCGCGCGACCGGGATCTCGATTTCGGGCTCCGGATCGTGTCCCTGCCGTTTCGCGGCCTCCGCGACGTCCCAGGCCTCGTCGAGCCGGTCTTCGATCCGGGCGAAGTAGCGCTCGTCGTCGGGCCTCATCGCCGCCGACGCGGGCTCAGAGCCATAAGTCGAGGTCGGTCGTCGGGTCGTGTTCGCGCTCCAGCGGCTCGTCGAACGCCCGCAGGTGACACTCGCCCGCCCAGACCGTCGCGGAGTCGAGGTGGCCGGCGAGCGCCTGTCCGCTCGGCCGCGAGAGCACGGCGTGCGTGTGCGCGAACACGTCGCCCTCCAAGAGCGAGACGTTGCCGACGCAGGCGGCGACCTCCAGCGGCTCGTCGAACGTCACCGACTGGTACTCGGTGTCCTCCTGGTCGTAGAACCACACGTCGGCGTCTTGGACCGCACCGAGCGCCGTGAACCAGCCCGCCTCGACGTCTTCCGCGCGGGCGAGGTCCTCTATCTCCTCGCGCCAATCGGCACCGGTCTCGAACCGCGCGACGTACTCCGCAGTCGTCTCCACTTCTCGGTGATGCATGGACGCGCCAACGACCGCCGGGGGCAAAAAGTCTTCAGTCGCGGCCGGGAACGGGACGCCGAATTGATATAGCACTCAATAGTTTACAGACGCGCAGCGTGGTACCGGCTGTCGCTATCGGCACTCGACTGCTGTGAGAAGCGAAGACGCTGCGGGCGTCAGCGATTCAGAACGGGGCCTGCGGTCCTTCGTCGTCGCCGCCGTCGTCCGTCGTCTCGCCGGGGAACGAGGGCGACATGCCCCCGCCGGTGCCGCCGAGGTCGCCGTCCGCGCCCGCGTCCATCCCGGTGTCGGCGTGGACCGTCTCGATCTCGGGAATCTCCTTGACCATTCGCGACTTGATCGCCTGGATCGTCATGGGCGAGATGCCGCAGCCGGAACACGCGCCGCCGAGTTGCACCGTCACCTCCCCGTTCTCGCGGTCGAGGTGGCTGATCGCGGCGCTCCCGCCGTGCATCTGAATCTGCGGGAAGTTGCGCCGCAGGAAGTTCGTGATCCGCTCGCGGAGGTCGTTGTCCGCGTCGCTCGTATCCGTGCTCATGCCCGAGAGTTGGCGGTCGGCGGGCTTATGCCTTTGGTTCGACCGAACGGGAACCGCGAAAATCGACGCTTCGGGCAGTGAACCGAGCGAACGCGTTCACTCCGGTCGGTCGACGCCGAGCGTCCGATACAGCTCCGTCTCGATACGGTCGACGTACTCGTCGAGCGTCTCCTCGAACGTCTCGTCGTCGACGGGGACGGCACCCTGAATGCGCTCGCGGGGATCCTCCGGGAGTTCGACGTAGAACTCGCCGTCCTCGTAGAACGGCTCGGACTCGTTGAGCACCGTCTGGTCGATCCCGTGGATCAGCTCCGAGTCGTACCGGTCGTTCATCTGGTTGAACGCGTTCTTGTACGCCCGCTGCAGCTCGTTGAAGTAGTGGGCGTACTTGTCCTCGAACTTCTCGGGGTCGAACTCGTCAGCCATAGCGGGGCCGACGGCGCGCCCGGAAAAAAGCCGGTCGATCCCGTCGAGCGGATACACGGACGACGCCCGTCGCATGAGCCGACAGAAGCGTTGGAGCCGAGTGGACCGCCGATATAAATTTAATACCGCTATACGAAATTTTGACGCGCCGAGTTCACCGCAGCCGACCGAGCAGCCGGTAGTCGCGGTCGGGCTCGTACCGGCGGAACAGCAGGCTGTTGGTGAGCACGCTCACGCTGGAGAAGGCCATCGCCGCGGCTGCGAGCGCGGGCTGGAGCAGCCCGAGCGACGCCAGCGGGATCATCGCCGTGTTGTAGCCGAGCGCCCACACGAGGTTCTGTTTGATCTTCTGAAGGGTGGCGTCGGAGACGCGGATCGCCCGAACCACGTCGAGCGGGTCGTCGCGCATCAGCGTCACGTCCGCGGCCTCGATCGCGACGTCGGTACCGCTCCCGATGGCGGTCCCGACGTGTGCGACCGCGAGCGCCGGCGCGTCGTTGACGCCGTCACCGACCATCATCGCCTTGCGGCCGTCCTCCTGAATCGCTTCCACCGCGTCAGATTTGTCCTCCGGGAGGACTTCGGCGCGGACGTTTCCGGGGTCGATCCCGACGCGCTCGGCGACCGCACGCGCGGTGCGCTCGTTGTCGCCCGTGATCAGCATCACGTCGAGGCCGCGATCGCGGAGGGCGGTGACGGCGTCAGCGGCGCTCGATTTCACCGAGTCGGCGTCGGCGACGACGCCGACGAGTCTTCCCCCCTCCGTGCCGGCGGGCACGCGGGCGACGAGCATCGCCGTCTTCCCCTCGCTTTCGAGCCGTTCCATCGTCTCCTCGGCGGGGTCGGGGTCGACGCCGTTGTCGCGGAGGAGCTTCCGGTTGCCGACGAGCACGTCCTCGCCCGCTATCTCGGCGCGGACGCCGTGACCGGGAACGTTCTCGAAGCCGTCGGGGTCTGCGAGGTCGAGTCCCCGCTCCTCGGCTCCCTCGACGATGGCGCGCGCGAGCGGGTGTTCGCTGCCGCGCTCGGCGCTCGCGGCGAGCCGGAGCACCTCGTCGTCGGTGAGGGCGGCGTCGTCCGGGCCGGATTCGGTCTCATCGCCGGGGTCGATCGTCTGGACGGTCCCGCCGTCGGCGTGGGGCTCGCCGTCGGGACCGAACGCGACCACGTCCGTGAGCTCCATCTCGCCTTCGGTGAGCGTCCCCGTCTTGTCGAACACGACCGTGTCGACGTCTCGCGCGCGTTCGAGGACGTCGCCGCCCTTGAACAGGACGCCGTTTCGCGCGCCGATGGACGTGCCGACCATCGTCGCCGCGGGCGTCGCCAGCCCGAGCGCGCAGGGACACGCGATGAGCACCGCGGAGGCGAACACGACGACCGCGAACTCGAAGACCGAGACGCCGCCGCCCGCGACCGCCGGGCCGCCGGCGACGAGCCCCCACAGCGGGAGGGCGTTCACGACCCCGGCGAGCGTCTCGGGGAACAGGAACCAGACGACCCCCCACAGCAGGGCGTTGGCGATGACCGCGGGGACGAAGTACGCCGAGATGCGGTCGGCGAGATTCTGGATGTCGGGCTGGCGCGACTGCGCCTGCTTCACCGTCTGGACGATCTGCTGGAGCGCGGTGTCCGCGCCCACCTTCGTCGCCTCGACCACGAGCACGCCGTTCTCGTTGATCGTGGATCCGACGACCTCGTCGCCCTCGCTCTTTTCGACCGGGACCGACTCGCCGGTCACCATCGACTCGTCGACCGCGCTCTGACCGTCGACGACGACGCCGTCGGTCGGGATCTTCTCGCCGGGGCGGACCTTCATGCGGTCGCCCGGTTCGACCTCGTCGAGCGGGACTTCCGTCTCGCTCCCCTCGTCGTCGACGGCTTCGCCGTCTGCATGCGGCGTATCCGACGCCGCCCTGTCGACGAGCGTCGCCGTCTCCGCTTCCATCTCAAGCAGCTTCCGG
Organism: Halorubrum salinum; assembly: GCF_024494575.1. GTDB lineage: Archaea > Halobacteriota > Halobacteria > Halobacteriales > Haloferacaceae > Halorubrum > Halorubrum salinum. Next base: position 184,828 of record NZ_JANHDO010000002.1, on the reverse strand, counting down.
AGCGCCTCGCCGGCCTGCCCCTTCGAGCGCGCTTCGAGGTAGTTGCCGAGCGTGATGAACACGAGGATGAGCGCGGCCGTGTCGAAGTAGAGGCTCCCGGCGATCGCCCCGGAGAGGACCGCGACCGAGTAGACGTACGCGGTGCTGGAGCCGAGCGCGATCAGCACGTCCATGTTGGCGCGGCCGTTCCTGACGAGCGCTTTGTAGGAGTTCTCGTAGAACGGCCGGCCGAGCGCGACCTGCACGGGCGTCGCGAGCAGGAACTGCACCCAGCCGACGCCGACGCCGAACACCCGGTCGGGCAAGAGCGCGCCGCCGAAGAAGAGGTGGTCGGCCATGAACGCGAGCAGCGGGGCGGCGAGCGCCGCCCCGAACAGCGTCAGGCGGAGCTGCCTGCGGATCTCCTCTTCCCGCGCGGCGTCGCGGGCGCTCTGACCGCCGTCGCCGCCAGACCCGGCGTCCGCGTCGCCGGCCGCGTCGCTCGCGCCGGATGCACCCGATTCGCCGCCTTCCCCGCTGCCGTCCTCGCGGACCGGAGAGTAGCCGGCCGACTCGATGGCCGCGTACAGGTCGGAACGGGAGGCGCCCGCCGGGTTGTACGTCACCTGCGCCTCGTCGGTGGCGTAGTTCACGTCCGCGTCGATCACGCCCGGCGTGTCGTCGAGGGCGTCCGCGTTCGCCTCGGCGCAGTTCGCACACGACATGTCCGTGATCGCGACCGTGACCGTCTCCGAGATCGCACCGTAGCCGGCCGAGTCGATCGCGTCGTAGATCTCGCGCAGCGTTACGACCTCGGGATCGTACTCGACCGTCGCCTCATCGGTGGCGTAGTTCGCCGTCGCAGACGCTACGCCGTCGAGGGCCTCCAAAGCGTCCTGTATCGCCGCCGAGCAGTTGGCACAGGACATCCCCGTGATGTCGAGGTGGGCTGTTCTGTCTGGCATACCCGTTACTAGGGGGGCCACTCTTAGCTGGTTTACTGCTTCGAGAGTCGGGTTGATCGAGAGGTGGAACTTTCGATTCGAAAGCCGATCGGCCAGACCGCTGTCTTCTCGCTGAGAGCAGGTAGCCGGTACCCCCCGCCGTCAGTCCCGTTCGACGCGGTCGATCAGGTCGCGTGCGGCGTCGGCCGCGCGCGCTCGCACCGCGTCGGCGTCGAGCGTCAACACGTCGCGGTCGCGCATGAGGACGCGCCCGTCACAGACGGTGTGGCGCACGTCGCTCCCGCGCGCCGCGTACGCGAGGTGTGAGACGGGGTCGTGAACGGGAGTCAGGTGCGGCGCGTCGAGGTCGACGACGGCGAGGTCGGCGGCCGCGCCGGGTTCGATCCGTCCGCCGGGGAGCCCGATTGCGTCCGCGCCGGCCGCGGTCGCCATCTCCACCGCGGCCTCCGCGGGGACCGCGCTCGCGTCGTCCGCGGCGAGTTTCCCGAGCATCGCGGCGTCGCGCATCTCGTCGAAGACGTCGAGGTCGTTGTTCGAGGCCGCGCCGTCGGTGCCGAGCGCGACCGTCACGCCCGCGTCGCGGAGCCGCTGGACGGGAGCCATCCCGCTCGCGAGCTTCATGTTCGAGGCCGGACAGTGGACGATCGCCGTCCCCGACTCGGCGAGCCGATCGATCTCTCCCTCGTCGAGGTGAACGCCGTGCGCGAAGAAGTCGTCTTCGCCGAGCGCGTCGATATCGTCGGCGTACGCGATCGGTCGCTCGCCGCGTTCCTCGACGATCGGGTCGACCTCGTCGCTCGTCTCGTTCGCGTGGAGGTGGATCGGAACGCCGGCGTCGCGGGCCGCGGCCACGCCCTCGCGGAGGTACTCCTCACCGACCGTCGTCAGCGAGTGCGGCATGAAGGCGGTCCGGATCCGCCCGTCCGCGGCCCCGTCGAGGTCGCGGGCGACGGCGACGCTCTCCTCGACGTCCGCCCGCGCGTCCGCGTCGTCTTTGCCGACCGTGACCGCGCCGTGGCCGAGCCGCGCGCGCAGTCCCGCGCGGTCGACCACGTCCGCGACCCGGTCCATCGAGAAGTACATGTCGGCGAACGCGGTCGTCCCCGACCGGATCATTTCGAGGACGCCGAGTTCGGCGCCGGCCTCGATGTCGTCGGGCGTGAGCGCCGCCTCGGCCGGCCAGATGTCCTCCCGTAGCCACGGGTCGAGCGGCTTGTCGTCGGCGTACCCGCGGAGCAGCGTCATCGCGACGTGGGTGTGCGCGTTGACGAGCCCGGGGATCACGAGCGATCCGGACGCGTCGAGGGTCTCGGCGTCGGCGAGGTCGGAGCCCTCGCCGCCCGCCCCGTCGACCGCCTCTTCGCCCACGGCGACGATCGTCCCGGCGTCGCGGTCGATCGTCACGTCCGACTCGGTCACGCGGCCGTCCGGGCGGAGCACTCGGCCGCCGGTCACGCGAAGCGCGTTCATGCCCACGGGTTCCGGCCGCCGGACCTAACGCCTTCCGTTCGTCGGCGACGCGGTGCGGCGGGCGACTCGACTACCCCGCCGAACGACGCCGGCCGCTGGCTCCGAACTTCTTTCCCCGCCGCCGCCGGAGGGCCGGTATGGCAACCGACGCGGAGCAGGCGTGTTTCGAGGCGGGGATCAAGTTCGGCTCGCTGTACCACCAGTTCGCGGGGACGCCAGTCAGCCCGTCGAGCGCCCGGAGCCTGGAGGCCGCGATGGCGGAGTCGATAGAGAACCAGCCGTTCTGTGAGTCCGTGACCGTCGAGATCCATGACGACCGCGTCGCAGACGCGATCGACCACGAGAACGGGTACACGGAGCTCACGGGCTCGCTGATGGACGTCGAGATGCGGATCGACTACGAGGGCGTCCGCGTTCGCACCCGCATGTCGATGGTCGACGGCTACCCGCTGATGGAACTCGTCGACGTGGTCGAGGAGGCCTGACGGTCCCGGATCAGTCCGGGTTCACCGCCCGGATCGTCCCGACGCCCTTGCTCGACCCCTCGCGGAAGACGAACCGCTGCCCCTCTTCGACGAGGTACGGACGGAACTTGAACCGGACGCGCGTCCGCCCGGTGTCGCCGGGGAGGAGCTGGCCGCCCTCGGGCGAGAAGACCGCGGCCTCCGAGACGGTCTCGACGTGGACCACGGGCTCGTAGCCCGCCTGAATCCGCGTCGGGTGGTTGAGCACCATCGCCTCGGCCTCGAACTCGCGGACCGGTTCCGGGTCGCTGTCGCGGGGGACCAGGGCCATCCCTCGCTCTATCTCCGCCTCGTCGACGCCCTTGAGCGCGATCCCGACGATCCGGCCGGCGGTCGCCTTGTCGACGCGGTGGTAGTGCATCTCGATGGAGCGCACCTCCACCTCGCGGAAGGATCCGTCGGTCATCGGTCCCAAGAGGAGTTCGTCGCCCGCCTCGACGGTGCCGGAGTTGACGGTGCCGGACGCGACCGCGCCGACGCCGGTCACCTTGTAGCTGCGGTCGACGTACAGCCGGAACTCCGCGCGCTCTGGAGTCGCGCGCTTCGGAAGCGTCTCGAAGAGCCGGTCGAGCGTCCCGATCCCCGCCTTCGTCACGGCGCTCGTCGACAGCAGGGGGACGACGCCGTCGCCGACCTCCGCGACCGCCGCGTCGATACCGTGTCGATCGACGAGAAGCGGCGTCTGTCCGGCGTCCCGGAGCGTCGATTCGACCTCGCGCTCGACCGCGGCGAGCCGCTCGTCGCTCACGGCGTCCGCCTTCGTGATCGCGACGATCGTCGGGAGTTCGGTCGCGAGCAGGATGCCGAGGTGCTCGCGGGTCGTCTTCGTCGGGCCGTCGTCGGCGGCGACGACCAAGAGTCCGTAGTCGAGCTTCTGTCCGACGAGCCCGCGGATCGTGGTCCGGAGCCACGGCTCGTGGCCCACGGTGTCGACGAACGAGACCAGTCGGTCGGCCTCCTCGACGATCCGGGCGCGGTCCGACTTCCGGTGGGGGTTGTCCATCCGCACCGGGTCGCCGTCGCCGTCGGCGAAGCCGTAGACGGCGTACGACAGGTCCGCCGACAGCCCGCGTTCGACCTCGTGCGGCTGGACGTCGAGGAACCCGCGCGTGCCGCCCTGCCCGTCGTCCGCCCGGCCCGTGACGAGAGTGCCGACGAGCGTCGATTTCCCGTGGTCGACGTGGCCCGCGGTCCCGACTACGAGGTGGTCGTCATCGGTCTCGAACATCGCACCGTCGCGGAGCGTCGCGAGCCCGACGAGCCCGTCTGCGCTCCCGTTTCCGGACGAGCCGGCGCTCCACGTCTCGACGTCGGCGATGTGCGCGTCGGCCTCGCCGGCGAGAAGCGAGAGCACGTCCATCGTCTCGGAGAAGGTCCCGGGGTCGACGCCCGCGAGGCCGCCGTCGTCGGTGACGCCGAGGACGTAGGTAGCCTCGCCGTCACCGGAGAGCACGCGGTGACGGAGCTGGGCCACGAGCGACTCCATCCGGCCGTCGGCCAGGTGGACCTCGCGGGTGAGCCGCTCTTTGAACTCGATCGCGCCGCCGTCCCGTTCGCCGCGCTCGATGGCCCGCAACAGGGCGGACCGGTCAGCGCTCATGGTCGCTCGTACGCGACAGCCGGGCTTAACCGTTTTCGTGCTATCCGTCCCCACGTGTCGTGATCGGTTCCGAGGACTCGGGAGCCCTCCGGAGTGTCACTTCGCGGTCAGTTCGACGTACGTCCGCCGGACGGTCACGGGCGTGACGCCCGCGACGTCGGCGGCGTCCTGCTGCGTGCAGTCGGCGTCGCGCTCGCGGGCCGCGGTGTAGAGGCAGGCGGCGGCGACGCCGACCGGGTTTCGGCCGTTCGCGATCCCCTCTTCGACGGCGCAGTCGACGAGTTCGCCGGCCCGACGCTCGGTCGCGGCGTCGACGTCGAGGTCGCTCGCGAACCGCGGCAGGTACTCCGCGGGTCCGGTCGGCCCGATCGGGAGACCGAGCTCGCGGTTCATCGCGTCGAAGGCGGCGCGGTGTTCGGCCTCGGTCGCCTTCGCGGCCTCGCACACCTCGCCGACGGTGCGGGCGACGTTCGCGGTGCGACAGGCGACGTAGACGCACGCGGCCGAGAAGCCCTCCAGCGAGCGCCCGCGCAGCAGGCTCTCGGCCTGCGCGGAGTCGAACAGGGTGCAGGCGGTGTCGCGGAGGCTGGTCGGCAGCTCCAGCGCGCCCGTCAGTCGCCGGATCTCGGTGTAGGCGTACACCTTGTTGCGGTCGCGTTTCGTCGAGATCCGCGCGCGGTTGTGCTGGGTCCGCATGCGGGCGAGCCGCCGACGCTTACGGCCCTTCACCCGGGTCGACCGCCCGATCTCCGTCGAGAGCCCGCGGTCGTGCCGCGAGCGCGTCAGCGGCGCGCCCGTGCGCTTCGGGTTCGTCTGGTCGTCGGCGAAGGATCGCCACTCGGGGCCGTGGTCGATCCGGTCGGTCTCGACCACGAGCCCGCAGTCGCTACAGACGCGCTCGGCGGCGTCGACCTGCGTCCGACCGCCGCACTCGGGACACTCGTCGACGGAGGCCCGTTCCGTCTCGTCGACGCCGGCGGTGGTTGCGGTGCGGTGCGATCGGACGCGGGTCGAACGTGCGTGGCTCATCGTACTTCCAACTCCGTCCCGATCCCATACTTAAACCCGGGTGGATCGGGGGGAGAACGGCGCGATCTGCGCGTTCGAACCGACCGGTAACCGGTCGGTGGTGGGTCGTCGATCTCGCCGCAGTACGAGGGTTTTAACACCGCGAGCGGCGCACGGAGTTTCATGACGCTCTCGGAGATCGCGGCGGGTCTCGAAGTGACTGCGCGCCAGCGCGACCGCGGGGTCGCCGTCGCGGACGACACCGAGACGCCGCTCGTCGATCGGCTCTCGGGTCACGCCGCCGATCTCCCGTGTACCCCGGCCGCGACCGCGACGCTCGTCGACGCCTACTCGGCCGGACGGAGCGTGGGTGACGCCGCGAGCGAGGCCGGCGTCACGCCGATGACCGCCGCGAAGACGCTGCATCGCTGCGGCGTCGCGGGGATCTGTCCGCTCGCGCCGACCCGGCGCGGCGTCGTCCGCGACTGGCTCGACGGCCGGATCGGCCGCAGCGACGCAGTCGCGCTCACCGGCGGCGACGAGGCGGACTTCGCGCTGGCGACCTACGTCGAGACTCACGACGCGGTGTCCGCCGTCGCCGACGCCGTCGACGCCCACCTCGCCGGCTCCGCCCCGCTCGGCGGGGCGCTCGGCGACCCCGACGGAATCCGCTGAGCCGACCGCCGCGGCCGCGGGTCGAGCGCGCCGGTCAGTCCGACGGCCGCAGCCGGTCGATCAGTCCGGGGTCGTCGGCGGCGATCTCGAGTGACACGCCGAACGCCCGCTCGTAGGTGTCGCGGAGGGCACGCGTGTACGCGCCGTCGCCGCGCGGCGCGGTCGGCACTGGCGCGACGGCGGGGTCGACGGCCGGGAGGAGGGTGTCGGCCGACGGCTCGACAGACTCGCCGTGGCCGTCTCGCGCCGCCACCGCGATCGATCCGTCGACGGTCGCCCCGACGTCCGCCATCCGCCCGCGGAGGCGCTGGAGCGCGTCGCGCCCGTGAGCCGACGCCGGGCTGACGGTCTCGACTCGGTCGGCGGCGGTGGCCGCGGCGACCGCCTCGTTCGATCCGACGGGCGCGACGTCGAGGACGACCGCGTCGTGCGTCGAGGTCGCCTCCTCGATGCGGCGCTCTAGCTTCCGTGCGGCCGCCGCCGTCTTCGCCCGCGCGAGGCGCTCGAAGGGCGCTCGCGCGGGGACGATATCGACGCGACCGTCGGAGGCCGCGCCTCTCGCGTTCGGTTCGGACGCGACACCGGACGCACCGGCGGCCCCGAGCGGGTACGCGGCCGCCGACAGCGGCGACTCGGTCTCGTCCGTGAGAAGCGCGGTGAGGTCGGTGTCGATCCGGCCCGCGACGTACTCCGAGAGGCCCTGGGTCGTGAACGCGGCGTCGACGACCGCGACGTCGTGACCGCCTCGCGCGCCGACGGCCGCCAGTTCGACGGCGGTCCGCGTCGTTCCCGCGCCGCCGGTCGCTCCGACCAGCGCGAGCGTCGTGGTATGCATGAGACCGGTCTCTGTAGTCGGGTGTTAAGCGTCGCGGATCGGCCCCGCGACCGCGTCCGAACGTCGGTCGCGTCCGCCCCGTCCCAACACTTATGTCATAAATAATCCATCGGTATGGGCACATGGCTGCCATCGCAGACGGGAAGTGGCGCGCGCTCGTGCTGGTCGGCGTCGCGGAGCTTTTCGCGATGACGCTCTGGTTCAGCGGGACCGCCGTCGGGCCGGAGCTGGCCGCGGCGTGGGGGCTTTCCCCTGCCGAGACGGCGTGGCTGACGAACGCGGTCCAGCTAGGGTTCGTCGTCGGGGCCCTCCTGTCGGCGTCGCTGACGATCGCCGACGTCGTTCCCCCGCGCTATCTGTTCGCCGGGTCCGCGCTCGCCGGGGGCGCGGGAACGGCGGTCATCGCGGCGGTCGTCGAGAGCGGCCCGCCCGCGATCCTCTTGCGGTTCCTGACCGGCGTCGCGCTCGCGGGCGTGTACCCGACCGGCATGAAGATGATGGCGTCGTGGTTCGACGAGGGGCGCGGGCTGGCGATCGGCGTGTTGGTCGGCGCGCTCACGGTCGGGTCGGCCTCGCCGCACCTCCTCCGAGCCGTCAGCGGGATCGGCCGTCCCGACGCGGTGTTGTACGGCACCGCCGCGCTCGCGGCGCTCGGTGGGGTGCTCGTGCTCGCGTACGAGGACGGACCACACCAGCCGGAGACGGCTCCGTTCGACCCTGGCGCGATCCGTCGGATCGTCACCGATCGCGGCGTCGTCCTCGCGAACACCGGCTACTTCGGCCACATGTGGGAGCTGTACGCGGTCTGGACGTGGATCCCCGTCTACCTCGCCGCGAGCTTCGAGGCCGGCGGCGTCGCCGACGCCGACCGCAGCGCCGCGCTGTTAGCGTTCGCGACGATCGCCGTCGGCGGGGTCGGCGCGTGGCTCGCCGGCTCCGCGGCCGACCGGTGGGGCCGGTCCGTCGTCACCAGCGCGTCGATGATCGTCTCGGGAGCGGCCTGCCTGCTCGCGGGCGTCGTGTTCGGCGCGTCGCCGCTCGTGGTCGCCCCGTTCGTCCTCGTCTGGGGCTTTTTCATCGTGGCCGACTCCGCGCAGTTCTCGGCGGCGGTCTCCGAGCTCGCCGACGAGAGCTACGTCGGCTCCGCGCTGACGCTCCAGACCGCGGTCGGCTTTCTCATCACCATCGCGTCGATCCAGCTCGTCCCCGTCGTGCAGGACGCCGTCGGCTGGCGGTGGGCGTTCGCCCCGCTCGTCGTCGGGCCGCTGGTGGGGACCGCGGCAATGCTGTGGCTCCGCACGCTACCGGCCGCAGACCGGCTGGCTGGCGGACGGGGATGAGCGGCTGACGGTAGTGATCGCTCGGCGAGGATGAGCGGCTGGCCAGGACTGATCGCCCGCGCGATCGGCGGTCGAACCGGAGGGGCGTTACCCGTCGATCGCGGCCGACACGTCCGCCGCGATCGCGTCCAGTTCCTCGTCTTCGAAGTCGGGACGCTCACCGGCGACCGCGTGGATGGGCGCGCCGCCGTCGCCGTCGAACCGCGGGACGACGTGGACGTGGACGTGCGGGACCTCCTGACCGGCCGCCTCGCCGTCGTTGATCCCGACGTTCGCGCCGTCTGCGTCCACGGCGGCTTCGACCTCCGGCGTGATCTCGCTCACGACGTCGAAGACGGCGCTCGCGAGGTCGGCGTCGAGGTCACCGACGCGTTCGGCGTGCGTTTTGGGGATCACGAGCGTGTGTCCCGGTGCGAGCGGGTTGGCGTCGAGGAAGGCCAGGGCGTCGTCGGTCTCGTGGACGGTCCGCGCCGGGATCTCGCCGTCGGCGATCGCACAGAAGATGCAGTTGTCGGACATACGCGAGGGGTCGGCGGCGCGGCCCATCAAGCTTTCCCGGGCCGTCGTGCGGTCGTCGGATAGTCGGCTCAGGCGTCGGATCTTCGGGCCCGGAGCGGCCTACTCCTCTCGCTCCGGGAACGGCACCTCGATAAGCGTCCCGTCGTCGGGCAGAATGCACTCCCCGTCGAACTCCTCGCGGGCGTCCCGGCGGATCGCGGAGGCGTCCGCCGCGTACCGCGAGGAGATGTGGACGAGCGCCAGTCGCGACGCGTCCGCGCGCGCCGCGATCGACCCGGCTTCGCGACCGGTCGAGTGCGCGGTGTCGCGGGCGCGGTCGGCCATGTCGTCGGCGAAGGTGGCGTCGTGAACGAGGAGGTCGGCGTCGCGGGCGGCCTCGACGGTCCGCTCTCGCGGGCGCGTGTCAGCCGTGTACACCAGTTTCCGCCCGGGACGCGGCGGACCGACGACCTGATCGGGCTCGACGGTCGTCCCGTCGTCGGCCTCGACGGACTCGCCCGCGTGGAGCCTGCCGAACTTCGGGCCGACGGGGACGCCGAGCTCCTCGGCCTTCGGCCGGTCGAACCGACCGGGGCGGTCGTCCTCTTCGAGGACGTACCCCTGCGATCTGGTGCGGTGCTCCGTCTCGAAGGCGCGGACCGCGTAGCCGTCGGCGTCGAGCGCGACCTCGCCGGGCGCGACCGGCTCGATCCGGACCGGGAACGCGGGGTCGTGGCCGACCGCGTGGACCAGATCGCGGAGGTCGGCGTCGGTGTTCGGCGGGCAGTAGATCGAGAGCGGCTCCGTCCGGTCGTTGAACCCGAGCGTCTGGATCAGCCCCGGGATCCCGAGGACGTGGTCGCCGTGGAGGTGCGAGACGAACAGGTGGTCGATCCCGAAGCCGGTGCCGTACCGCATCATGCCGCGCTGGGTGCCCTCGCCGCAGTCGAAAAGCAGGCGGTCGCCCTCGCGGTTGACGAACAGGGCGCTCGGCGCGCGCTCGGTCGTCGGGACGGCACCGCCCGTCCCGAGGAAGGTGACGCGAAGGGACATACCCGCCCTGCGGCCGGCGGGGGTAAACTCCTTTCGAGGCGTGCTCGTCGCGGGCGACGATCGCGGGGACCGGCGACCGAGGTCGAAGCCGACATCAGCCTCCCGCCCCGAATCCCCCCATGCACGAGGAGATCGCCGCGCTCGTCGGTCAAGAGGGGTGGCGCGCCGAGGGAGACGCCGCGCGCGTCCACTACGACGGCGGGGGCGACCGCGTCGCGATCGAGTTCTACGCCGCCGCCGAGCGCGTCCTCTACTGGACGGTGCCGACCGACGAGGGCCGCGAGACGGCCGCGCCGATCCCCCGCGACGAGGTCCCGAATCCCCTCCGCCGTCGGATCCGCGAGGACCTCGACGCCGCCGGCGTCGATCCGGCGATCGAGCGCCGAGACGTCTGAGGCACGTTCACCGTCCAGATCGATCCGAAGGAAACCCACTTGTCTCGCGGCCCGGTAGTCTCGGTGATGAGTAGCGCCGAGTGGGAAGACGACGACCCGTTCGAGGAGCAGCGCGAGGAGGTCGAGAACCCGATGCGGCGGCTGTTCGCCGTCTACGGCCGCGAGTACCTCCCGCAGGCCTCCGTCGGCGTGCTCGCCAGCGTCTTCGCGCGGCTCCTCGATCTCCTCCCCCCGCTCATGCTCGGGATCGCCATCGACGCCGTGTTCCGTCGAGACGCCGACTTCCGCGAGCAGATCCCGCTCGTCGTACTGCCGGACGCGTGGCTGCCCACGGCCCAGGCCGACCAGTTCTGGTTCACGGTCGGCGTCATCGCGGGCGCGTTCGTGCTCGGTGCCGGGTTCCACTGGGTCCGCAACTGGGGGTTCAACGCGTTCGCCCAGCACATCCAGCACGACGTCCGCACGGACACCTACGACAAGATGCAGCGGCTGAACATGGAGTTCTTCTCGGACAAGCAGACCGGCGAGATGATGTCGATCCTCTCGAACGACGTGAACCGGCTCGAACGGTTCTTGAACGACGGGATGAACTCGCTGTTCCGCCTCTCCGTGATGGTCCTCGGGATCGGCGTCATCCTCTTTTGGATCAACTGGCAGCTGGCGCTCGTGGCGCTGTTGCCGGTGCCGATCATCGCCGGGTTCACCTACCTGTTCATCAGGACGATCCAGCCGAAGTACGCCGCGGTGCGCTCGTCGGTCGGGACGATGAACTCCCGACTGGAGAACAACCTCGGCGGGATTCAGGTGATCAAGTCCTCGAACACGGAGCCGTACGAGTCCGACCGCGTCGACGACGTGTCGATGGACTACTTCGACGCCAACTGGGACGCGATCCGCACCCGGATCACCTTCTTCCCGGCGCTGCGCGTGTTCGCCGGCATCGGCTTCGTTATCACCTTCGTGATCGGCGGCCTGTGGGTGTTCCAAGAGACGCCGCCGGGTCCGTTCACCGGGACGCTCACCGTCGGGAACTTCGTCGTCTTCATCCTCTACACCCAGCGGTTCATCTGGCCCATGGCGCAGTTCGGACAGATCATCAACATGTACCAGCGCGCCCGCGCCTCCTCCGCGCGGATCTTCGGCCTGATGGACGAGCCCTCGCGGCTCGCCGAGGACCCGGACGCCGAGGACCTCGTCGTCGACGAGGGAGCGGTCGAGTACGACGGCGTCTCGTTCGGCTACGACGACGAGACGATCATCCGGGACGTGGACTTCGCGGTCGAGGGCGGCGAGACGCTCGCGCTCGTCGGGCCCACCGGAGCCGGCAAATCGACCGTCCTCAAGCTGCTTCTCCGAATGTACGACGTCGACGAGGGGGCCATCGAAATCGACGGGCAGGACGTCCGCGACGTGACCCTCCGGTCGCTCCGGCGCTCGATCGGCTACGTCGGGCAGTCGTCGTACCTCTTCTACGGGACCGTCCGCGAGAACATCACGTACGGGACCTTCGACGCGACGGACGAGGAGGTCCGCGAGGCAGCGAAGGCAGCCGAGGCCCACGAGTTCATCGAGAACCTCCCGGACGGCTACGACACGATGGTCGGCGAGCGCGGAGTGAAGCTCTCGGGCGGCCAGCGCCAGCGCGTCACCATCGCCCGGGCGGTGCTCAAAGACCCCGACGTGCTCGTCTTGGACGAGGCGACCTCCGACGTGGACACCGAGACGGAGATGCTGATCCAGCGCTCGCTCGACCGGCTCACCGCCGACCGGACGACGTTCGCGATCGCCCACCGACTCTCCACTATCAAAGACGCCGACACGATCCTCGTGTTGGAGGACGGCGAGGTCGTCGAGCGAGGGACGCACGAGGAACTGCTCGACGAGGACGGGCTGTACGCGCACCTCTGGGGCGTGCAGGCCGGCGAGATAGACGAGCTGCCACAGGAGTTCATCGACCGCGCCCAGGAGCGGACCGCGCAGTTGATCGAAGACGCCGAGGGCGACGACGACTGATCGGACCGGAACGGGCCGGCCGGCGACGCCCGCCTCGACCGACGACGGCCGGTCCAACGCGCCGGGTGCTCACTCCTCGCTTTCCAGCCGACTCCAGTCGCCCGCGGTGTCGACCGCGGCGGAGTCGTCGCCGGCGTCACCGCCCTCGTCCCCGCGGTCGACGCGCCCGCGCACCGCGCCGTCGGCGAGCCCGTCCAGGATCGCGTCGCGGACCTCCCACGGCTCGCCGAACCGCGTCGTCTCGGTCCCCTCCAAGGCCGCTTCGAGCCGCTCTCCCCCCGCCGCGGTCTCCAGTTCGAACCCCCCGTACTGCTCGATCAGCTCCGCGGCCGACACCGGGTATCGGTGCTCGCGGAGCGCCCGCTTCAGCGGGCCGAACGCGACGCCGTACGCCCGTGCGTGGTCATCGTGATCATCCGTCATGGGTTGCCGTTCGCCCGCCATCGGAATAATTCCCCTGTTCGGACCGCTGGCTATAGGACCCAGCGCGGCGACGGTCCGGCATGCGACTCGCGGACGCAACCTGGACCGACGTGCGCGACGCCGACGTCGACGTCGCGTTCGTCCCCGTCGGCAGCACCGAACAGCACGGCCCCCACGCGCCGCTCGGCACCGACACGCTCGACGCGGTCGCGGTCGCGGAGGCGGGCGCGGCCGCCTACGAGGCGTCTGCCGACTCCGGCGCGGTCGCCGTCGCCCCGCCGATCCCCGTCGGCGTCGCGGAGGAGCACCGCGCGTTCGACGGGACCATGTGGGTTTCCCCGGACACCTTCCGGGCGTACGTCCGCGAGGCGGCCGCGTCGCTGCCGAGCCACGGGGTCGATCGCGTCGTGTTCGTCAACGGCCACGGCGGCAACGTGGAGGCGCTCGCGGAGGTCGCGCAGCGGTTCTCCCGAGACGACGCACACGACGGCTACGCCGTCGCGTTCACGTGGTTCGAGGCGGTCGGCGAGCACGCGGGCGACATGGGCCACGCCGGGCCGCTGGAGACGGCGCTGTTGCGCGCGACGAATCCCGGTCTCGTGCGCGAGGAGCGGGTCGCGGCCGCGAGCGACGGAGCCGCCGACCGCTGGGGCGAGTGGATCGCGGGCGTGAACCTCGCGCACGACTCCGACGAGTTCACCGACAACGGCGTCGTCGGCGACCCGAGCGCGGGCGACGCCGCGCGCGGCGAGGAGCTGCTCGACCGCGCGAGCGACGCGCTCGCGGAGCTGGCGGGAGCGGTCGTCGATCGGGATCCGGCGTCGCGGTGAGCTTACTCCTCGCTCTCCTCTTCCTCGGCCGTCGCGTCCTGTAACGCACCGCGGATCGCGGGGACGGTCCCGGTGAGCGAGGCCACCTCCTCGGCGGCGGCCTCGATGTCGCCGACCAGTTCCTCCAGCTCCTCGATCTCCGCGTTCAGGTCGTCCGCGTCGTCGAAGGCGTCGGCCCGCTCGCCGAGCACGTACGCCTTCTTCGCCGAGCGCACGCTGTCGACCGCGTCGCCGACGTCGAGCGCCGATTTCAGCCCGTTGAGCACGCCGAGCACGTTGTCCGCGTCCGTCTCCCAGACCGCGTCGGGGTCGGGGAGTTCCTCGCGGGCGGCCGCGAGGTGCTCTTCGACCTCCGCGCGGGTCTCCGCCGCCGCCTCGCCGAACAGGTCGTCGTCGTCGAACGTGGACTGGCTCATGATGCCACAGTCGGCCCGACGGGTTTTAAAAACGACCCCGAAAGCGGAAGTGAAACCGACGCGGACGACGGTTCACCCCGGCGATACGAGACGTATCGGCGTCCAGTTTCGACTCGGTCGGTCGGGGTCGATCGGCCCGCAGTTCGGTCTGTTTCCCGGCGACGACGGGCTCGACACCCCCTTGCGCCCGAGAAAGTGCCACTATGTTTATGTACTAATCTGTCATCTTGACGCGTATGTCTACAAAAGAAGTTTCGTTACAGAGCACTGTTGCCGGTATTTCCGCAGAGGGCAAGCTCCACACGCTCAGCGTCTGGTTCATCCTCGCGTTGCGGCTGATGATGGGGCTGGCGTTCCTGCAGGCCGGGCTGGGGAAGCTCCTCGGCGAGCCGTTCAGCGCGGCGGGGTACCTGGCGAACGCGCCGGCCGGGAACGGCAGCCCGCTCGCCGGGCTGTTCGTCGCCATGTCCGAGACGGCGTGGTTCATGGCGTTCGTCGACGTCGCCGTGCCGTGGGGTCAGCTGTTCATCGGGCTCGGCCTGCTGGTCGGCTTTCTCACCCGACTCGCCGCGTTCTGGGGGGCGTTCATGATGGTCCTGTTCTACTTCGGGAACTGGGACATCGCGCACGGGTACGTCAACGGCGATCTGGCGTACATGCTCGTGTTCCTCTCCGTCGCCGCGTTCGGGGCCGGTCGGATCCTCGGGCTCGACGCGTACGTCGAGGGGTACGAGGTGAACGGCCGACCGCTCGTCGAGCGGTACCCGTGGGCGCGGTACGTCCTCGGGTAACCGCCTCGACGTCGCGCTGGTAGCCGTCGTGTGAGAGCCGGCCGATCGGCGGTCACACGCATCCAACGGCGGTTATCATCCCTAATATTCGGGTGCTAGTTATTATACGAACTCGACCGCAGGTACTGGGTACACATGCAATGGGGACCGTTCTCCCGTGTCCGGTCGAGTTACGGCGCGAAGCTCGCGCTGTCGCTCGTCGGCGTCATGGGGATTTCAGTTTCGTACGGGGTACTCGTCTACCTCAGGGCAGACGGGCTCGGCGCGGCGGGCGCGGAGATCAGGTCCGGGCTCATCGGGATGACGCTTCTCACCGTCATCGGGCTCGCGCTCATCGGGGTAACCGTCGGGTCGAACACCGTCATCTCGCTGCGACAGCTCACCGCGAAGGCGGAACAGATGGCCGACGGCGACCTCGACGTGCCGCTCCAGACCGGACGGAGCGACGAGATCGGGCGGCTGTTCCGGGCGTTCGACGCCATGCGGTCGTCGCTCCGATCCGAGATAGACGACGCGGAGACCGCCCGTGAAGAGGCCGAGCGCGCCCGCCGCGAGGCGACGGAGCGCGCGGAGACGGTCGAGCGGAAGGCGACGGAGTACGAGTCCGCGATGCGCGCGCTCGCCGACGGCGACCTCACACAGCGGGTCGACACCGACAGCGACAACGAGTCGATGGCGCGCGTCGGCGCGGCGTTCAACGAGATGGCGGCCGAGCTGGAGGACACCGTGACCTCGGTCGCGACGGTCGCCGAGGACACCGCAGACGTCGCCGGCACCGTCGACGACCGCACCGAGAGCCTGCGGGCGACGACGGGCACCGTGAGCGAGGCGGTAGAGGAGATCGCCGAGGGGGCGCGCACTCAGCGCGACGATCTCCGGGCGGCGACCGACGAGGCAGAGAACCTCGCGTCCTCGGCCGAGGAGGTCGCCTCGACCGTCACCGACGTGGCCGAGACGGCCGAACACGCCGCCTCGGTCGGCGAGGAGGGTCGCGAGGCCGCGGAGGAGGCGCTCGCGGAGATGGACGCCGTCGAGGAGACGACCGCGGAGACGACCGCGGAGGTCGAGGCGCTCGCCGAGGAGGTCGAGGAGATCGGCGAGGTGGTCGACACGATATCCGACATCGCAGAACAGACCAACCTGCTCGCCCTGAACGCCTCCATCGAGGCGGCGCGGTCGGGAGCGGAGGGGGCCGGCTTCGCGGTCGTCGCGGAGGAAGTGAAGTCGCTCGCCGAGGAGACGCAGGAGTCCGCGAGCGAGATCGAAGCGCGCATCCACGCGGTCCAAGAGCGCGCGGAGACCGGCGCGGACGCGATGGAGCGGACCGAACAGCGGATCTCGGCGGGCGTCGAGACCGTCGAGACGTCGATCGACGCCTTGGAGCGCCTCGCCGAGGCATCCGAGCGGACCGACACGAGCATGACGGAGATCACCCGCGCGACGGAGACGCAGGCGGACTCCGTCGACGCCGTGGTCGGTCACGTCGAGGACGTCTCCGCGATCAGCGCCCAGACCGCGAGCGCCGCCGGCGACGTGACCGGCGCGGTCGACGAACAGGAGCGGACGCTCGGCGCGGTCGAGACGGCCGCCGAGTCGCTTTCCGCCCGTGCACACGACCTGCGCGACGCCGTCGGCGGCTTCGAGTTCGCGGCCGACGCCGACCTCGACGCCGCGCCGAGCGCGGGCGACGCGAGCGCACAGGCCGTCTCGGACGGCGGGACGGCCGCGGGTGACGGCGACGGCGAGTCCGATGCGGGCGACGCCTTCGACTTCTCGCACGCGGGGGGTTCCGACGCCGCCGACGGCGACGCCGCCCCCGAAGGAGGTGATCGGCGATGATCGCCGACGCAGCCGTCTGGGCGTGGGTCGGGTTCGTCGCGATGGCCGCCGGGACGGTCGCGCCGCTCTGGGCGTGGCTCTCGCGGGACGCGTCCGGCGAGTCACACGCCAAGTACTACCTCACGCTCGCGGGGGTCACCGGTATCGCGGCGCTCGCGTACCTCGCGATGGGGCTCGGCGTCGGCGTGGTGTCCACGCCCGGCGGCGATCTGGAGATCGTCCGCTACGTCGACTGGCTCCTGACGACGCCGCTCCTGCTGTTGTACCTCGGCCTGCTCGCGCGGCCGTCGCGCGGCGTCCTCGCCGGACTGATCGGCGTCGACGTGGTGATCATCGCGGCCGGCATCGCCGCCAGCGCCACCACGGGGACGCTCTCGTGGGCGCTGTTCGGCGTCGGCGGCGTCGCGTACGTCGCGCTGGTGTACGGGCTGCTCGTCTCCCTCCCGCGGTCGGCGTCGGCCGCAGGCGACCGGGTCCGAGCCGTCTTCGGGACGCTCCGGAACATCACCGTCGTCCTCTGGACGCTTTACCCGGTCGTGTGGGCGCTCGCGCCGACCGGCCTCGGGCTGGTGACGCCCGCGACCGAGATGCTCGTGTTCGTCTACCTCGACATCGTCTCGAAGGTCGGCTTCGTCGTCGTCGCGGTCGGAGGAGCCGACGCGCTCACCTACCTCACCGCGGGGAGCGCACCCGACAGCGCCGGACCGGTCGCGGTCGGCGACGCCGACGACACGGAACAGACGACCGTACTGGCCGACGACTGACCGGACCGCCGGACAGCCGACGGGAGTCCCGTTTTTTCACTCCTCGCTGGCGACGAGGTCCTCGTAGCGCGCGCCGGTCTGTTTCAGCGTCTCCGTGGAGTAGAGCCGTTCGTGGTCGTACGGGAGGTGTTCGGCCGCCAGCTCGTCGATCTTCCGGTCGACGGCGTCGGCCTCACGGCCGTGGATCATCGTGAACAGGTTGTACTCCCAGTCCTGCTCCGGGCGGCGGGGTCGGTGGTAACAGAGGGTGACGTACGGGAGGCTCCCCACCGCCTCGCCGCGCTCGTCGAGGTCGTCGTCGGGGACGTCCCAGACGACCATGCAGTTGCTCGTGAATCCGGTGACGACGTGGTTGACGACGCAGCCGATCCGCTTGATACAGCCGTCCGCCAGCAGGCGTTCGACCGCGGCGAGCACGTCGTCGACCGTCGGGTCGACGCCGGCCGCCGCGCCGGCATCGCTCGCCGCGATCTCGTCTGCCACGTCCGCGTAGGGGGTCGAAGACAGCGGGAAGCCGTCCTGGATCGACAGGAGGAGCGCGGCGTCGAGGGGGGTGAGATCCCCGCGGGCGTCCTCGGAGATACGGGTGGCGGAGACCGCCGTTTCCTCCAGTGATTCTCTGGCGAACCGGTCGCCGTTCACCACGGGGAACTCCAAGTCGATGTAGTAGTCCGTGAGCATCGGGAGGGTCAACACCGCACAGCCGGTCCGCGCCTCGATCTCCGCGAGGATCTCGTCGCGCGTCTCGCGGGAGCCGGCGGTGACGACGAACCACTGGTTCCACGCGTGGTCACGGCGGTAGTTGTGGTTCACCTGCGGGTAGCCGTTGATTATCTCGGCGACCTCGTCGAACCGGTCTGCGGGGGCCTGCACGGCCGCGAGCGTCGAGGACCCGATGACCGGGGGGTTGAGCACCGCGCCGAACCGCCGGAACACGCCGCGCTCGCGCAGGTCGCGGACGCGATCGAGAACCTCGCTCGCGTCGAGGGACACACCCGTCTCGGCGGCGATCTCGCGTGCGACGCGCTCGAACGGGCGCGACTCGACCGGGAAGCCGCTCTGGTACTCGTCGATGAGGGCCGCGTCGACGGCGTCGACGTCGGTCCGCCAGTCGGCGTCCAGACTCATTGGCCAGATTAAGTGCCGCGCGTACCTACCGGTTTCGGAGGCGGGTAGTCGGCAAGGGCCGTCGGTGAGGGCGATAGACGACGACAGCGGGGCGGCAATCGGGAGATCGGCGCGACGTCAGCGGGGACGTCAGCGGGAGTCAGTCGTCAGCGGGAGTCGGCGCGAACGCCCGGGCGCTCTCTTCGAGTTGTGTCGTCGAGCAGCCGCCGGCAGTGGCGGCCTGTTCGAGGGTGAGGGTCCGAGAGCGATACAGCGTGAGCGCGGTTGACACGGATTTGGACGTCATCGGGTACAATCGAACACAAGGTGGACGTGCATATAATTCTGACGCTTTTTACACCGCGCTACAGAATCTTCCAGCGCTAATTCTATCGTATTGTGTCTTGATTTCCCCTGTAAATGAACAAAGCCACAGTATTGTATGCGGATCTGTGACACGGATCTGCGGCGGCGGTCGTCCGCGACGGCTCGCACGCGCCGCGTTCCGGGCCCGTTCCCGGCTCGCGGGAGGCGAGCGAGGGACTTTTCGTTCGGAGCCCCGAACGAGGCGTATGGCTCAGGCGACTCAGGAGTTCGGCGAATGGCCCCTCAAGCGGCTGATGACCGAGGTCTGCGGCTCCGGGCACAAGTCGGCCGACGACCTGACGCGCGCGCAGGCGACGGAGGCGTTCGAGCGAATCCTCGCGGACGAGCCGGACCCGACGACGCTCGGGGCGTTCTGGCTCGCGAACCGCTGGAAGCGGAACACGCCCGAGGAGCTGGGCGCGTACGTCGACGTGATGTGCGACCGCGTGGAGTACGCGGAGCCCGAGGTCGACCCCGTCGACTGCGGCGCGAACTACGACGGGAAGGGTCGGACCGCGATCCTGGGCGTGGCCGCGGGCGCGGTCGCGGCCGCCGCCGGAACTCCCGTGGTCGTCCACTCGGGCGACCGCGTCCCCACGCAAAAGCAGGACGCGTACAAGCAGGTCTTAGACGAACTCGGCGTCGCGACGGAGCTCACGCCGCGTGACTCCGCCGAGATGGTCGACGAGACCGGGTTCGGGTTCTACTACCAGCCCGCGTTCAACCCCGCGATCGACGACCTGTTCGAGCGCCGCGACATGATGGGCGTCCGGACGTTCGTCAACACGATCGAGACGCTGGCGAACCCCGCCGGCGCGTCGGTCCACCTCGGCTCGTTCTATCACCTCGCGTTCGCGAAGAAGGTCGTGGACACGTTCGTCGAAAGCGAGTTCCACGACCTCGACCGCGTCCTGATGTTCCAGGGGATGGAGGGGTACGACGACGTCCGTCCCGGGTACACCAAGGTCGCGGAGTGGACCGCGGCCGGCGACGAGGGAGACGAGGCCGGCAGCGAGAGCGCGAGCTTCGACGACTTCGAGATCGAGACGGCCGAGTACGGGATGGATCTGGAAGAGGACGACCTCGCCGTCGACGACGTCGGGGGCGAGTCCGCGACGATCACGGAGGAGGTCTTGGCGGGCGAGCGCGAGGACGCCTTCGCCGACGCGGTCGCGGTCAACGCCGCCCTGCGGATCTACGCCCGCGAGGACGCCGACTCGATCGAGGCGGGGCTGGAACTGGCCCGCGACGCGATCGACGACGGCTCCGCGATGGCCGTGCTCGACGCGCTCCGCGACTTCTGAGATAGGGGCCGTTTTTCCACCGGCTGAGGGCCGTGGCGTCGGGGGTGACGCCGCTCGCGACGCGACCGATCCGCCCGCAGGCGAGAGGTTTTCGGACGAATTTTGGACGGAGTTCGGAAAGGCCACTTAGGCGTTCGTGACCAAGTCTCACGTGCGTAGAACTGCCATGATACGAAACGCCTTCAGACACCCGGAGCCCCCCCGTCATGCCCACGTGTGAGCACTGCGACGCGCACGTCTCGGACCGGTTCGCTCGGGTGTTCTCCGACGAGCGCGGACAGATCCACGCGTGCCCGAACTGCTCGGCCAACGCCGGTATCGCGGAGGTCACGAAACAACGGGCGCACGACGCCTGAGCGGACTCGAAGCGGTCGCTACTGGTCTACCGTTCCGGAGCCGGTGGCATCGACCGCTTGTGCGCGCTGCCCTCGTACAGCTCGACGACTCGGTCGACGGCCTCGGCCGGCACGCCGAGTTCGCGGACCGTCGCCGACCGCGAGAGGCCGCCATCGACGTGGACGGCCACGATCGCGTCGACGGTGTCGTAGTCGAGGCCCATCTCCGCCGCGTCCGTCTGTCCCTCCCACATCCCGGCCGTGGGCTCTTGCATCACGAGGTCGCGGGGGACGCCGACGTGGGCGGCGAGCTGGCGCACCTGCTGTTTGTAGAGGTTCCCGATCGGGTTACAGTCGACGGCCTGGTCGCCGTACTTGGTGAAGTACCCCGTCATCGCCTCCGCGCGGTTGCCGGTCCCGAGCACCACCCGGTTTTCCGCGTTGGCGACGAAGTAGTTCAGCACCGCGCGGGTCCGGACGTACACGTTCCCCGTCGCCGTCCGATCGTCGGCCGCCTCCGGGAACGCCTCGAAGAACCGCTCTGCGATCGGTTGGATCTCGACCACGTCGTACTCGATCCCGAGGTCGTGGGCGACGCGCTCGGCGTCGCTCATCACGTCGGGGTCGTTCACCTCGGCCGGCATCGTGATCCCGTGGAGACCGTCCTCGCCGAGAGCCTCGACCGCGAGATAGGCGGAAAGCGTCGAGTCGATCCCGCCGGAGAGTCCGAGGACCGCCCCGTCAGCGCCCGCGTCGTCGACGACGTCGGCGATGAACGACGTGATCCGATCGCGGGCGGCGTCGAGTTCGGCCGGAGAGAGACGGAGGTCGAGCGGGGGGTCGTCCGACAGCAACACCGACTCCGCTGGGGTCTGGCTCATGCGCGATCCGTGGGGCCGAGGCGACTAATACCTCCCCGTTCCCCTCGTGAACTGAACGTTCGTCGTGTTTTTTCGCCCCGTCGCGTCCGATCCCGAGCGGGGTGCGTCGCGGACGGACCGGCTCCGACGGCCAACGGACCTATAGTTCGCCGGACGAACGGGGTCGTATGGACGACCGACTCGAACGCGTCATCCGCCGGCAGATCCGCGAGGCTGGCCGGCAGTTCGAGGCGGCCAAACGCGCCTACGCAGAGGGACGCGACGGTTCGGAAGGGGACGCGGCGGGCGCGGCGCGGTACGACCTCCCGGTCGACGAGGAGGGGCGCGCGCGGGTCGTCTGCCGGCGGCACGCGGAGCGGCGGGCCGTTCCGGTCGACGAGGAGGGGCGACCGGCGTGTTTCGAATCCGGACACGCCGACTGTGAGGGGTGTGCGGAGGACGTTCGCGACGGCGTCGTCGAGACGTGGTGACCGCGGGCGAGGTGGAACGGACGGGCCCGGGGAGGAGACTCCCGAACCGGTTTTACCTCCCGCCTCGTCGTGGGTGCCATGGGACGGACGACGACCGCTGCCGTACTGCTCGTCGTCGTCGGCGTCGGGCTGGCGCTCTCCGGGGTCTTCGCCGGGCCGCCGGCCGAGCCGGCGGACGCGGCGGTCGACGCGGACTCGCTCGTCGTCGTCGAGGGGGAGTACCGACTGTGGCCGTATACGAGCCGTGACACGTCGGCCGCGGGGAGGACGCTCGCGATCAACGTCGTGGTCCACGCCGACGCCGAGACGACCCGGCGTGCGATCGAACACCGGTCCGACGCGGACTGGGAGGAGACGAACGGGACGGAGGCCGCGACCACGGCGGACGTCGATCAGGTCCGGGCGATAGTCGAGCGCGACTGGGCCGACGCGCGGAGTTCCACCCGATACGGCTACGTTCGAGGGCCGGCGGGCGGGATCTGGCTCCGGGAGACGTTCGAGCTTCACGACGGCTCGTACCTCGGCGTCCGCGACCACCTCCGCGCCTACGAGTCGCCGGACGGGGCGTACACGGCGATACAGGCCCACGAGGAGTACTACGACTGGTTCCGGCTGCGACACACGGTACCGGGGATCGCCGAGCCGCGGAATCGGTTGGAGGACGAGCTCATCCGCGGGGCGGTCGACGCCGAGGTCAGCCGCGAGTACCGCGGCATCGACGGCGGGTGGAGCGACGGGTGGCTCACGGTGGTCGAACTGGCGACGGCGGCGACGCTCGCGGCGGTCGGCGGGACCCTCCTCCGGGACCGGACTCGACGGGCCGCCGTCGACCTTGCCCGGCGTAGTCGCCGGGAAGCCCGCCGACACACGCGGGCCGCGGCGCTCGGTGCCCTGCTCGCGCTCGTCGTCGTCGCGGTTCGCGTCGCCGGCGTGACCGTCGAGACGCTGGGGCCGACGCTCCCGCCGAAGGCGATCGCCGCCCCGCTGTACCTCGTCCTCGCCGTCGGACTGCCCGGCCTCGTGGTCGCACTCGGGCGCGAGTGTGACCCGACTGCAGCGGGGCTCGCGGTCGGCGCGGGGCTCGGAGCCGGTTTCGTCGCCGACTTCGCCGCGCTCGGCGTCGCGGTCCCGCCCGCCCTCATCGTCCATCGGACCGCGCTCGTCGCCGCGCTCTCCGTGCTCGCGCTGGGTCGAGCGGCCGGCGACAGGGCCGTCCTCGCCGCGGGGACGGTCGCGTGGGCGGTCGGACTGGCGCTCCCGCTCGCCGACGTGATCTGAGTGGTCCGTTCGGATCGATCGTGCAGATCGGGCGGGAGTCGGCCGAAAGGGCGGCAGATCCGCCGATCCGCGGACGGGCGACCACAGAAGAAATATACCCCGGCGGCGAAAGGGCACCGACACATGACCCGACCGATCAGCCGACGGCGGGCGCTCGCGGGATTCGGCGCGGTCGCCGCGAGCGGTGGCTGTCTCGGTCGTTCGCGAAACCTCGCGGGACGGGGGACGACCTCGCAGTTGACCCTCCAGATAGACGCGGTGCCCGCCGACAGGGACCCGAACGCGATCCGGATCGCGAGACACCTCGCGGAGAACCTCAAGACGGTTGGGATCGACGCCCGCATCAACACCCTCGATCGGACCACCCTCTGGCGGAAGGTACTCATCAACCAGAACTTCGACGCGTACGTCGGCCAGTTCCTCGAACCGAAGCCGTTCGACCCGGACGCGATGTACGCGCTCACGCACTCGCGGTTCGCCCCGGAAGTGGGCCGGCAGAACCCGTTCGGATTCGCCGACCTCAACGGCGTCGACGAGGAGCTCGAAAGACAGCGCCGGGCGGAACCGGATCGACGCGAGGCGGTTGCGGACCTCCAGCGCTCGCTCACCGAACTCCAGCCGTTCACCGTCGTGGCGTTTCCCGACCCGCTCACCGCGATCCGCGAGGAGCGGTTCGAGGGGTGGAGTCAGGGACAGCCGCTCACCGTCTCCGGTCTGTTGTCCCTCGATCGCACGGACGCGGCCGACGGTTCGACCGGCGGCGGGGGATCGGCCGACGGCGGGGGATCGACCGACGGCGGCGAGTTCCTCGACGACGGCGGGAACGCCACCGCGGCCGCCGAGGAGCTCTTCGCCGGCGACGACGCCGAGGCGTCGGCCACGCTCCGGCTGGTGACGACGGACAGCGGTATCACGGAGAATTGGAACCCGATCGCGGCGGAGTATCGCCGACAGGGGACGTTCACGTCGCTCCTGTACGACCGACTCGTCGTGATCGACTCCGGCGACGTCGTCCCGTGGCTCGCGACCGATTGGGAGCGCGTCGGGCCCGAGACGGTCGAGGTCTCGCTGCGGGACGCGACCTGGCACGACGGCGAACCGCTCACCGCGGACGACGTCGCGTTCACCTACGAGTTCCTCCGCGACACGTCGATGGGGAGCATGGAGACGCCGGTGCCGACGCCGCGGTTCCGCGGCCGAAGCTCGGTCGTCGAGTCCGCGCTGGCGGTCGACGACCGGACCGTTCGGCTCGGCGTCGAGAACGTCAACCGGGCGGTGGTCGTCCGCGCGCTTCGCGTCCCGATCCTGCCGGCACACGTGTGGAGCGACCGCACCGAGGCCGCCACGATCGCCGGCTTCGAGTTCGACGCGGAGACGACGGAGGCGCTCGTCTCGCCCAACGAGGACCCGGTGGGAAGCGGGCCGATCCGGTTCGTCGAGGCGACGGCGGAGGAGTCGGCCGTCTTCGAGCGGAACCCGGACCACTTCCTCGTGCGGGCCGAGACGGGAGGCGACGGGGCGTCGGCGGACGCGGCGGCCGGGGTTCCAGAGCGCTTCCGCGGAAAGCCGGCGTTCGACCGGCTCGAAGTCGGCGTGGTTCCCTCGGACATCGCGGCGGTCCAGATGGTCGGAGACGGGTTCGCAGACGCCACCGTCTCGACCCTCGGTCCCGACGCGATCCCGCGTATCGGCCGCGAGGCCGACGCCCGGCTCGTGACCGGCCGTTCGGGCGCGTTCTACCACGTGGGTTACAACGTGCGGCGAGCACCGCTGTCGAACCCGCGGTTCCGCGGGGTCCTCGCGTCGCTGATCGACAAGGAATCCCTGGTCGAGGAGGCGTTCGACGGATACGCGGAGCCGGCGTCGTCGCCGCTCGCGGCCTCTCCGTCGTGGGTCCCCGACGGCCTGCGGTGGGACGAGCGGTCCGTGGACCCGGTTCACCCGTTCGCCGGCGACGCCGGAACCGGCTCGCTCGACGCCGAGCGGGCGCGGGATCTGCTCCGAGACGCCGGGTATCGGTTCGACGACGAGGGACGGCTGCTCGCGAGGCAGCAATGAGCCCGTTCCTGTCCGTCCTCCGATCGGTCGTGTTGTGGCTCTGCGCGTCGCTTTTCGTCGCCGGTATCGCGATCGTCCGGCCGAAGCGGCTGTACGGGTTGTGGGGGAACGCCGTGCCGCGGCTTCGGGACGCGCGGCGGGAACTCCTCGCGCTCGGCGTCGTGTTGCTCGTCAGCGCCGTCGGTCGGGGGTCCCTACAGACGATTTCCGAGCTGTTCGGACTGCGGCTGACCGGGTTCATCTGGGCGCTCGAAGGAAACTTCGTCGCGTGGCTCCAGCAGGCGTTCGCCACTCCCGAACTGACGATGTACTTCTCGTCGGTGTACGTGTACGGGTACGCGTTCCTGCTCGCGTTCCCGTTTCTCGCGTACCTCGCGCTGCCGAAGACGACGACCCTGCGGCGGCTGCTCGTCGCGTACGCGTTCAACTACGCGATCGGGCTCGCACTCTACACGGCCGTGTTCGCACACGGCCCGCGGAACCTGAACGTCGGGACGTCGCTTCTGTACACCCACAACCCAGAGTTCAGCGCGCTGACGAGCGCGGTGAACGAGACGACGAACGTCTTCCCGTCGCTTCACACGTCGCTTTCGGTGACGGTCGCCGCCTTCGCCGTACTGACACGCGAGGAGTACCCGCTGTGGACGCCGCTCGCCGTGTGGCTCGCCGGATCCGTGGTGATAGCAACCATGTATCTCGGCATCCACTGGCTCACGGACGTGATCGGCGGGACCGTCCTCGCGCTCGGATGCGTCTATCTCTCCTATCGGATCGTCGACCCCGACGAGGCGGCGTAATCGTCGCTTCCGCTCGTCGTTACCGCGTGGGCGCGCGCCTCAGGCCCCCTCGACGAGCCGTTCGAGCTGTTCCGGCGGGACCGCGCCGCGGGCGGCGTGGCCGTCGAACGCGAACGTGGGGACGCCGGTGATTCCGCGCTCTCTCGCCGCGTCGAAGAGCCCCGTGACGCGCTCGCGGAGATCGTCGTCGCCGAGCGCGGTCTCGACCGCGTCGGCGTCGAGACCCTCGACGTCCGCCGCGAGGTCGGCGAGCACCTCGCGGTCGCCGATGTCGCGGCCGTCCCGCCAGAGCGCCTCGAAGACCGCCTCGTCGAACGCGGGCCACGCCTCCGGCGCGGTCTCTTTCACGTGAACGGAGACGACCTGCGCCGGGAGCGAGTCGACGTCGGTGGCGATCTCTTGGGCCATCTCGACGCCGTACTGCTCTTGGAGCCGCCGGACGTTCTCTCGGGCCTGCGCGTAGTAGTCCTCGTCTTTCCCGTCGTCGGCCTCGTGGTCGATCGACCCGTCGGGGTTGCGCTTGCCGGCGCGGAGGTCGAACGGGTGCCAGTCGACCGCGAGCGGCTCGGACCGCGTCTCCCGGTACTCCGCGAGCGACTGCCGACCCAGGTAACAGAACGGGCAGACGTAATCGGAGTAGACGGTGACGGAGTCGGTCGCGTCGTCGACCGGATCGGCGGCGATGCCGGCCGCCTCGGAACCGTCCGATTCGGGCGATTCGGCTGCGGGATCGGAGTTCGACATACGCCCGGTTCGACCCCGAACGGCAAAGGGCGTTCGACGGCGGCGATCGCTACGATTTAGGACAACCGGGTAATATACATCGGGTATGACAAAGGAGACAGCCAGCGCGTACGACCCGGTCTCGCCGCCCGTCGCGCTCACGATCGCCGGCAGCGACTCCGGCGGCGGGGCGGGAATACAGGCCGACCTGAAGGCGATGACGGCCCACGACGTCTTCGGGACCGCCGTCGTGACGGCGACGACGGCACAGAACACGCGCGGCGTGTCAGACGTTCACGCGCTCCCGGTCGACCACGTAGAGTCACAGTACGACGCCGTCGTCGACGACTTCGACGTCAGGGCGGTGAAGACGGGGATGCTCGCCACGGCGGAGACGGTGGAGGCGGTGACAGAGCGGCTCGCCGGATTCGCGGAACCGATCGTCGTCGATCCGGTGATGGTCGCCGCGACCGGCGACCGGTTGCTCTCGCCCGCGGCCGAGGAGGCGTACGACGACCTGATCGCCGCCGCGACGCTCGTCACGCCGAACGCCGACGAGGGGGCGGTGTTGGTCGGTGGGGACGTCGAGACGCCGGCCGACGCCGCGCGGGCCGGACGCGAGATCGTCGCCCGCGGCGCGGACGCCGCCCTCGTCAAGGGTGGGCACCTCGACGGCGACGACACCGTGGTCGACACGCTCGTTCTCGGCGAGGGCGCGGCCGAGGCGGCGGGGAGCGGTGAATCTCTGTCGGCCGCCGAATCCGAGGACGGAACCGCAGTCGTGCGGTTCGAGACGCCGCGAGTCGCGACCGGGGCGACGCACGGGTCCGGGTGCACGCTGTCGAGCGCGGTCGCGGCGCGGCTCGCGCGAGGCGAACCGCTGGCCGCGGCGGTCGAGACCGCCGTCGGCGAGATGGGGGCGGCGATCCGGCGCGGCTACGACGTGGGCGAGGGACCGGGAGCGGTGAACCCGACGATGCTCGACGGCGCGGAGTGACTCGGGCGCGCGAGCGTGCAGTCACGCCTTCGCGAGGGCGCGAGGCCACGTTGCCCGCCCGGTGACGGGGCGCGGTCACACGAAGTTGAGCGGCACCATGAGCGCGACGCCGAGCGCGAGTCCGACCGCGAGGGTCGGCTTGCCGCCTCGTGGGAGGTCCGCGCCGGTGTCGAGCGCCTCCGGGATGAACTCCGTGAGCACGAGGTACACCATCGCGCCGGCGGCGAACCCGAAGCCGTAGGGGAGGACCTCGCGGGCGTACCGGACGAACGCGAACGCGAGGACCGCCCCGATAGGCTGCGGGAGACTGGAGAACACCGCCCACCAGACCATCTTCCACTTCGAGACGCCCATCGACCGCAGCGGGATCGAGATGGCGGTCCCCTCGGGGACGTTGTGGATCGAGATCGCGACGGTCATGAACACCGCGAGAAGCGGGACCGTGAACCCGAGCACCTGCGTCCCGCCCTCCAGCCCGAGGTCGGCGAAGGAGACGCCGACGGCGATCCCCTCGGGGAAGCTGTGGACCGTGAGCACACCGAGAATCAGCACGAGCTTCTTGAAGTCGGCCTCCTCGTACTCGCGGGGGTCGATCTCGGCGTCGAGAAGCACCTCGTGTGCGAGCACGACGAGCGCGACGCCGGCGAGCACGCCGACACCGATTTCCACCGGGGTCCCCTCCGCGAGCCCCTCCTGAACCAGCCCGAAGAGCGACGCGGCGACCATGATCCCGGAGGCGAACCCCCACAGCGCGACGTTCCCGCGGTCGCTTATCGAGTCGAAAAAGAAGAACGGCAGCGCGCCGACCCCCGTCGCCAGCGCCGTGATCAGCCCCGCGACGAAGACGAACCCGAACGCGGCGACGTCGACCATTGTCGGCTGACAGTTCGGCGCACCGACTGATAAATACGCCGAGTGCGCTCACGTGCTGGGACCGGCGTCGCCGGGGCGTCGATCCGGACTCAGCCGAGCCCGCGGACGATCCCAGCGAGGACGCCGAGAAGCAGGAGGAGGACGAACAACAGAAGCACCGCGAGCTTCAGCCCCACCGGTCCACAGAGGGGGCGACCGGCGCGTCTCGGCCGACCGCAAGCGCTCACGCGCTCACCTCACCGGAGGCTGCGTCGCCGCCGCTTGTATCGCCACTGTCACCGGCGTCGTCGCTGCTCCCGTCGTCAGCGTCTTCGGCGTCGTCACCGGCATCCTCATCTCCGGCGTCGCCATCCTCCCCACCTCCGGCGGCGTCGCCCGCGCTGCCGTTGTTGTCGCCGTCGCCGGTGGCGTCGGCATCCTCATCGCCGCTGCTGGCTTCGTCTCCGTCACCGGCAGCGTCGGCGTCGCCGTCACCGCCCTCGCCAGCGTCACCGGTGCCGTCACCGCCCTCGCCAGCGTCGTCATCGGGAGCGGCGGAGTCGTCACCCGCCGGCTCGCCGGCGGCAGCGGTGTCGGGCGGCTCACCCGTCGTCTTCGGTTCGTCTGCGCCGTCAGTCTCGTCGTCGCTCTCGGGACCCTCTGCCGCGTCCCCGCCGCCCGTGGCGGGCGGCGTCGGGACCGTCGCCGATGGCGGAACGGCCCCGCCGCCGGGTGGCGATCTCGTGTTCTCTCCCGGACCCGGGGCGTTCGCCGGCGGACCGGGATCGGCCGCGACGGACGGGTCAGAGCCGTTGTCGGCGGACGCGGCCTGGGGGGCGTCGGGGACGTCCGCGGTCGGTTCCGGGACGGAGAAGTTCTCCGCGGTCTCGAACGAGACGGTCACGTTGGCGGCCGAGGAGAACGCCGCGAGGGTGTACCCGCCGCCGAACGCGACGCACCACACGAGCAGGACGGCGACGGCGGCGGCGGTGACGCCGCGTGAAGCGGGCATCACTCCACCTCCCCCGAGCCGTCCGTCTGCGCCGTGGGCGCGGGCGTCTCGTCGGCGGCCGGCGCGGAGGACGGGTCGACCGTGACCGGCTCCGCAGACCGCTCGGACGAGGACGCCGAGTCACCGGGGCGAACGCGGTCGACGACGCCGCTCGCCGGCACCCAGACCGCGAGCGCGCCGAACAGGACCGTCGCCGACGCGACCGCGACCGCGATCGACGCCGCGCTCCGGAGTTCGACCGCCGCGTAAGCGGCGTAGGGCGCGAACACGGCGAGCACGGCGGTCGCGCCGCCGACCGCGTCGACCGAGATCCCGCCAGTCTCGTCCGCGGCCGTCGTCGAATCGGCGACCGTCTCTGCGACGTCCGGATCGGCCCCAGCGTCCGAACCGGCCGGAGCCTCCGGACCGGCCTCGACGTCCGGATCGGCCCCAGCGTCCGAACCGGCCGGAGTCTCCGGATCGGTCGATGCGAGTGCATCGCCGGCGTCGTCGGACCGCGATCGGACGATGCTCCACAGTTCCGACGCCACGAGCAGTCCGAACGGGAGCACGACCAGCGCGAGAAAGCCCGCCCGCGTGCCGGCGAACTGGATCACGTAGCCGATGTACGGGATCGTCAGGACGACGACGCCGACGAGGTTCGCTCCCGGGACGAGCCCGGGATCGGGACCCTCGTTCGCGTCGCCTTTGGTCTCGAACTCGACGCCGCCGGCCGTGGAGACGACGCCGATCACCCGATGTGTCACCGGCACGTCGCTCGACCCGCGGACGAAGGTTATCACGTCGTCCTCGACGACTGTGGTGGGGTCGCGTTCGGCCACGACGACGACGTCGCCGGGAGCGATCGCGGGGGTCATACTCGGCGTGAGCACGACGAAGCTCTCGTCGGCACCGACGACCTCCGGAGCCGCGTACACCGCGAAGGGCGCCACGAGGACGATCAGCACGGCGATGCCGAGTACGTTCGCCGCCCGTTTCATCCGTGGTGTGAGAGTTGGTGTCATCAGTTCTCCTCCGAGCCGCAGAGCGGCTCGCCGGCCGTCGTCGTTCCGGCGGCGATCTCGAACTCGCCGTTCTCGCCGAACCGCATCCCGACCGCGAGCGGCTCCGAACAGCTCGTGTGAATCTTGACGCCGGCCGGGCGCTCGGGTCCGCCGTTGCCCCTTCCCGGACCGCTGTCGTCGCTTCCGGCGTCGCTGCCGTCAGCGGCGTCGCTGTCGGCGTCGACGTAGATGTTCGAGCCGAGCCAGCCCGGGTCGCCGTTCGTGGGTGCGTCGGAGCCGTCGACGACGAACGTCTCGTTCGGAGCCACGTCGCCCGCGAAGACGACGGTCCCGCCCGTGCCGACGCCGCCCGCACCGCCGCCGGTGGCGGCGACGGTCACGCGCGCGGCCTCGTCGCCGCGGTACCGGAGCGTGAGCGATCCGATCGCGACGCCGTTTTCGTCCTCACAGGAGACGCACGCCGGACCCTCACAGGCCCGTCCGGCGAAGGGGTTCGCGCCGGTCGCGGCCGTCTCGGTGACGTGTCGGCACTGTTCGGCGTACAGGCGGAGGCGAAGCGAGGTCGCCGTCCCGGCCAGCGCGTCGGGCGCGTCGGCTGGGAGCTCCGCTGTGACCTCGACCGCGAGCGCGTCGTCGGGGCCGAGACAGCCGTCGTCGATGCGCTCGCCGGAGACGAGGTCGGCCGCGACGGCGGCGAACGGCCGGAGCCCGTCCGTGATCGAGCGCCCGTCGACGCGGAGATCGATCCGGAGGGCGGCCGCGAGCGCGTCGTCGTCGGGACATTCCGCCGCGAGCCAGACCCGCGCGGGGTTGGTCCGGACGCCGACGGGGAACGTCTCGGTGACGCGTCCCTCGGGACCGCGGTCGATCCCCGACACGTCGACGACGACGCCGTCTGCGACGCCGTCACCGACCGTCAGCTCGACCGTTCCGGCCCCGAACCCGTTGTTCGCGAACGTCACGCGGTCCGAGAGGTACGCGCCGGTGCCGAGCCCGCTCGCCATACCGACCGCACCGACGCCGCCGATCCCGGCGAGCAGGCGGCGGCGGCTCAGGCCGCTCGACCGTCGTTCACCGTCGTCTGGGGTCACGACGTCCCTCCCGCGGCGTCGGGGGCCGCGTCGATCTCGAAGGGGTTGCCCTCGCTCCCGCAGTCGTCCGCGGCGAACTCGACCGTGAAGTCCACGGTCCCGCCCTGTCCGGCGTTGCCGCCGTCGGTGTCGAACGCCCACGCGAAGACCAGACACCGCCGCTCGTCGGCGGTGAGACACCCGCTGTCGAAGAGTCCCGGATTCAGTTCGATCCCCTCGGCGAGGTCGGTACCGTCGAACGAGGCCAGCGTGCCGTCGGCGATCGACTCGCCGTACGCGGCGAAGTCTCCCTCGGCACCCCCGCAGCCGCCGATCCCGAGGATTCCGGTGTCGTACCGGACGTCGAGCGAGATGCGCTCTGCGAGCGCGGCGCTCGCGGCGTCGGCGGTGTCGACCTGGGGTGAGACGCGGAGCCACACGCGGACGCCGTCGGGCGCGGTGTTCGCCGGGTCGTCGAGCCAGAGCCCGACGCTCGCCGTCCCGCGGTCGCCCGGCAGCGCGTTGTCGACGTCGACGAGCCGGATGCCGGCGCTCTCGACGTCGGTCTCGGCGTCGCTCGGGCTCGACCCGACAACGGCCCCGTTCTCGGTGCGTCGCCAGCCGACCACGAGGTCCCACGGCGTGTCTGACTGCGCGTACGTGTAGCTTGGATACGCCTCCCGGCTGGCCGTTTCCGCCGACCGGCCGGTCGCGGCACCGAGGACGGCGAAGCCGACGGCTCCGAGGCCCGCGAGCGTCTGTCGCCGCGTGAGTTGTGTGTCTTTGTGTGTCATGTGCTGTCGTGTGTGTTTCGTGTGCGGTTCCGTCCGAGACGGCAGCTTGCCGCCGCCGTCGCCGCCGATGGTCGTCTCACGCCCCCTGCGTCCGTATGTATGCACGACCTACCCGAGCGGTCCGCGTCTCCTACTCGGCCGCGCGGCCCTCTCAGAGGCGGGAGTCAGCCCGCCGCGGGCGTCCCGTTCGTCGCGGGGTCCCGCGTTCCGCGGTCAGGCGGCCTGTCCCGGTCCGGAGCCGTCGTTGTGACGCGCCTGCTCGGTGTAGAAGCCGAGGTCGAAGCCGAGCGTGTCGCCCTGAACCTCGTTGCCGACGTCGAACGGCAGCTCCCACGAGAGCGCGACGCAGTGCATCACGCCGTCGCCGCGGAACGGGTCGCGGGCCGCGTCGTCGGGCGCGTCGCCGAGTTCGTCGTACGGCGTCGCGCGGTTCCCGTCGAGGGGGACGCCGTTGCCGTCGGCGAGCGCGTCGAGGACGTTGCCGAGCGTGTCCTCCATGATGACCTTCTCCTGTGCGGTCTGTGCCGCGAGGTTGCCGAACACGGTCGGGATGTTGAGCGGGTCGTCGACGTTGTTAAAGAACGTCGCGTCGCCGCCGGTCCCGCCGGCCGGGCCGGCCATCGCCTGCAGCGTGCCGGCGCTGCCGTCGACGTTGATCGTGTAGACGTCGGTCGCGGGACTCGGCGAGGCCGCCCGCGCGTCGTCCGCCGCCCCGGTCGGCGAGGAGAACTGGGTGCTGCCGGTGCCGTTGAACGACTCGCCGTCCGAGAGAACGATGTTGCGCTTGTCGGCCGCCGGACGGCCGTTCGCGGCGAGTTCGTCCTGCGCGTCGTCGACGCCCTCACCGATGTAGGTGCCCGTCGCGATGCCGTTCGCGTTCGAGAACGGGTCCGGGTCGCCGTCGCCGTCGAACGGTGTGGAGCCCGCGCCGCCGCTCACGACGTTCGCGAGCTTCTGTCGGAGTCCGGAGAGCGCCGAGTCGACCACGGAGAGGTCGCTCGTCAGCGGCTGAACGATGCCGGTCCGCGGCTCGGTGTCGTCGCTTCCCTCGCCGTCGAAGTACGCCACGCCGACCTGCACGTCC
The DNA here is from genome assembly GCF_024494575.1 of Halorubrum salinum. Lineage (GTDB taxonomy): Archaea > Halobacteriota > Halobacteria > Halobacteriales > Haloferacaceae > Halorubrum > Halorubrum salinum. Next base: position 151,278 of record NZ_JANHDO010000002.1, on the reverse strand, counting down.
GAGTTCTGCGACTGCAGGTAGTCGACGAACTGGCGGGTGCCGAGCTCGACGAGGTCGACCTTCGTCGTCTCCGGGTACGTCGTCCCGTTGACCTGAATGGGGTCGGAGTTGACGACGCCGCCGTACTGGTCGTACAGCATCGAGCCGGAGAAATCCAGCGTGAGCATGATGTCCACCGGCTCCGCGCCGTCGTAGACGTTGTCGCAGTCCTCGTCGTACCACAGCGTCGCCTCGATGGCGTCCGCGAGGTCCGCGGCGTTGTCCGCGTCGACGAGCGATTCGGGCTCCGTGAACGCGCCGCCGTCTTCGCTGACGTTGCCCGCCTGCATCCAGATGTAGCCGGGGTTGTCACAGAGGTGGAGCGAGAAGGTGATCTCGCCGGAGTCACCGGGCTTCACGTCGGAGAACTGGATCAGCGTCTCCATCTCCTCGCCCGTGACCGGGTCGGTGCCGAAGTCCGCCTCCTCCAGCGGCGGGATGGTCTCGCAGTCGAGCACCGGGATGTTCGCGCCGTTGCTGTCCTCGTCGTCCTCGTCCGGGAAGTCGCTGTACGCGAACACCTCTCCGTCTATCTCGATCGACTGTTCGCCGTCGCCGTCGTGGTCGGGGTGCGCGCTGACGAACTGGTGACCCTCACCGAAGTCGTACGTCTGCTGCCAGTCGACGAGCAAGTCGAGCTGACCGGCAGTGAGCGTGTTGTCCTCGAACGTCTCCGTGTCGTTGAAGTACGCCGTGGTTCCCAGTCCCGCGCCCGCGGAGGCCACGCCGACCGCGCCGAGGCCCGCCAGGAGCGTCCGCCGCGAGAGACCGACCGTGTCGATTGTTTCGTTGTCTGTCATGATTGGAAGTCCCCGAAGGGAAGTCCCACCGACGGAGTCGAACCGTCGTCCCGGCCGTCCGCGCGGGTCCGGGGTGGGAGGCGGTCACGCCGCCCGAAGCGGCGGGGTCGTCAGCGCGTCAGTCGCTGAACTCGACCGCGTTAGCGCTGTTGTAGAAGTCCGGGCCCAACGAGGGGTCGTCGTTGACCTTCGCGACCGGCCCCTCGCCGCCCGTGCTGCCGTATCCGAGCAGCCGGAACGTCGAGGATATCTCGCTGTTCGGGACCCCGAATACGATCGTGTTCCCGACCTTCGCCGCCGAGAAGCCGGCCGGGAGCGACTGAGCAGCGCCGTAGCTTCCGCCGTTGTTCTCGACGTATCCGAACGGAGCGTCCGGGAAGCCGGCGTTGGGCTGCCAGATGAGCTGCCAGTCGTGCGTGCCGTCCGCGTCCGCGTCGACCGCCACGGGGAGATTCGTGCTGGAGTAGTCCGCGGTGTCGAGGAAGTCCACGCCGTCGCCGTCGTCGTCGAACGCGAAGCTCAGAACGGTCTGATTCTGGCCGAACGAGACGCTGGTGTAGACGTTACCCTCGGTGGGGTTCCCCAGAGTCTGGCCCTTCCAGTCGTTGTCGTACGCGGTGACGACGGTCTCGTCCACGCAGGGGTTGTGGGTCCCGTCGTTGTGGCGGGCCTGGACCGCGTAGAACTCGAAGTCGAACGTCACGGAGTCCGTCTGGATCTCGTTGCCGACCTCGACCGGGACCTCCCACTCGAAGCAGACGCACTGCTCTGCGATGTTCGGTACATCGTCCACGAACGGTTCGGTGACGCCCTCGAACGCGGGGCGGTTCGCGAGCGGCGCGCCGCCGTCGCCGTCGCCGGACAGCGGGACGCCGGCCTGCAGCGCGAGCATGACCTCCGCTAGCGAGCCGGAGATGATCTCGTCGCCGACCACGTTTCCGCCGTCGCCGTCGTCGGTACAGTACGAGACGGTCACCTGCATCGCGTCGGCGATCTCGCCCGCGCCCTCGCCGGGGTCGCCACCGGTCTCGTCGTCGTCGGACTCGGGCTCAGTCTGGCCGTTCTCGTCGTTCGCGGTCAGCTCGCCGCACATCCACATGTACGCGGGGTTGTCGACGATCGAGAAGCAGAACTCGCCCTCGCCGGAGTCGCCGGGCTTCAGGTCGGAGACCTGGATGCTGAGGGGTTCGCCGTCGCCGCCGCCCACGACGTTGCCGTCGATGAACGTTCCGGAGGGGGTAGAGTACTGCGCGTAGCTACCCTGATCTTCCGAGTAGTCGACGTGGACGAACAGGTCGAGTTCGCCGGCGGTCAGCGTGTTGTCCTCGAACGACTCGGTGTCGTTGAAGTACGCCGTGGTTCCCAGTCCCGCGCCCGCGGAGGCCACGCCGACAGCCCCGAGTCCGACCAGCATCTTGCGCCGCGAGAGTCCGATTGTGTCGTCGTTCATTGTGTATCATCCCCAATGGGGAGTCCCGCCGGCGGTCGCGAACCGCCGCGTCGGCCGCCCACGTCGGGTGCCGAACGGGGAACCGAACGAGGTGATCGTTCGGGGTGGTTGGACAGCTCCAAAGAGCTAGTTCGAGCTCACGTTGCCGGTGCCGTTGGGGGCGGGGCCGGGGCTGGTGCTGTTCGCCTCCGTCCCGTTGAACGCCACCTGCGGGTTGTCGTTGTGCCGCGACTGCTCGGCGTAGACGGCGAGGTCGAAGGCCACGGAGTCGGTCTGGATCTCGTTGCCGACCTCCGCCGGGAGCGTCCACTCGAAGCCGATGCACTGAGTGGTCGCGCCGGGGTACGGCTGGCGACCCTCGTCCTGGCGGTTGCCGTCGAGCGCGACGCCCTCGGACAGCTGTCCGAAGACCTCGCTCATCGTGCCCGAGGCGATCTTCTGTTCGCCCGCCAAGACGATCTGCGCGATCTCGGCGTAGACGGTGTCGAGGTCGGCCGGGTCGGGTGCGACGAAGGCGTCGTCCGGCGAACTCGCGAGGCTCTGGAGCAGCGAGGTGTTCGCGCTCCCGAGCGCGATCGTGAAGATGCGGATGCCCGCGTTCTTCGCGGCGTCCGCCGCGTTGTTCGCGGCAGTGGCGCTGGAGTTCCCGTCGCTCAGCAGGATCATCACCTTCGACGCGCCGGGAGTGGCGTTGCTCCCGTTGAGGAGTTCGTCCGCACCCACGTTGATTCCCTGATCGATGCTCGTGCCGCCACCGTCGCTGTAGGCGTTGATGGCGTCCTTGACGGCCTGGTAGTTCGTGGTCAGCTCCTGGTCGAGCGACGCGGAGCTGTTGAACGAGATCGCGGCGGCCTCGTCCGGTGCGGAGAGGTTGTCGACGAACCCGTTCGCGGCGGCCTGGAGGTCGTCGATCGAGCCGTCCATGGATCCGGAGACGTCGCTGACGAGGGCGACCTCCAGTTCCTGTTGCTGGCCCGTGCCGGTGGGCTCGTACACGTTGTCGCAGTCCTCGTCGTACCAGACGCAGACCTCGATCGCGTCCGCGAGCTCGCCCATGCCCTCGCCGGGGTCGCCGCCGGTCTCGTCGACCGCCGACTCTGGCTCGCTTTGCCCGTTCTCCGCGTTCTCCGTGATCTCGCCCGCGAGGTAGAGGTACGCGGGGTTGTCACAGATGTGGAGGCTGATCGTCACTTCGCCGGAGTCGCCGGGCTTCACGTCGTCGAGCGTGAACACCGGAATTCCCTCGCCGTTGACGAGGTACTCGTCCGCCTCGGGCGAACAGAAGTCGAAGTCGTCCTCCATGACGAGGTCTTCCCACGCCTGCATGTCCGCGGGGCTCGGGGTCTGGTCGAGCAGGTACCGGCCGTCGCCGAGGTCTTCGGCGTCCGGGTAGCCCATGTCGACGACGTCGTCCAGACGGCCGGGGCCGCCGAGGTACGTCGACTTGTAGTCGAGCTTCAAATCGAGTTCGCCCGCGGTGAGCGTGTTACCCTCGAACGTCTCCGTGTCGTTGAAGTACGCCGTGGTTCCCAGTCCCGCGCCCGCGGAGGCCACGCCGACCGCGCCGAGGCCGGCGAGCAGCTTGCGCCGCGAGAGTCCGATCGTGTCGTTGGTGTCCGGTTTCATGGTATCACCCGACTCACGCCCGTTCCGCGCTCGGCCAGCGGAAGTCGGTTACTACCCCCTCTAGGGGATAGCTACCTAGTTACGCGCAGCCATGTCACAGTCAAACGAGGAATTCGACGAGTAGAACGCCTCAAGCGACGAATCGAATCGTCCGTTCGATCGCGTCAAACGAACCCTTCGATGCGGTCACACGACGCCTTCGACCGACGGTCCGGCGTGCCTACTCGCGGGGATCGGAGCCGCAGGGAGACCGTACTCGCGGCCGGGAATGCGGAACGAAGGCCATACTCGTACTCGCCGAAGCGGTACGAACCGACTGCCGGGCGAGCGGCGCGTCGAGTCGTCCCGCCGCGCCACTCGGGCGGGAGACCGCGCCGTCCCCGCCGGAGTCCGCCGGTATCGCCGTCAAACGGCGGTCGAGACGGGAACTGGGAGACGCCGCGCCGCGCTCGATGGGCGGGTAGCGAGACCATACATATGCCCCTATCTCGCGCACGGGAAGACGTACCAGTCGGGCACCGCCGCCGCGGGCCCGGACCCACCCTCACCATGAAATTCAGACGCGACGTCCTCCCGGCCGAACAGGTGTACGCCATCCTCGCGAACGAGCGCCGCCGCCGCGCGCTCGAACAGCTCACCGACGTCGGCGGGGTAGTGACCGTCCACGAGCTGTCGACGCTCGTCGCCGGCCGAGAGACCGGCGAGACGCCCCCGCCGACGCGGTGTCGCGAGAGCGTCTACACCTCGCTCGTTCAGACGCACCTCCCGAAGCTGGAGGCGCTCGGCGTGATCGAGTACGACCGCGAGACGCAGACGATAGAACTCTCGCGACACGCGCGAGACGTGGGGCTCTACACCGAGATCGTCGCGCGCGGCGGCGTGACGTGGTCGGAGCTGTACCGCGCGCTCGGCACCGGCTCCCTGCTCGTCGTGCTCGCCGCGCACCTCGACGCCCCCGGCGTGTCCGCGGTCGACCCGATGCTCTGGACGAGCCTCGCGCTCGGGCTGTTCGCCGCCGCCAGCGCGTATCAACTGTGGATCAACCGGTTCTCCGTGGTTCGTCACCTCCGGCGGTGAAGACGCTCGCCGGGGGCGCGGGAGGCGACGCCGGCCGTCAGTCGCGTTCGACCGCGATCGACTCGGGGAGGTCCATCTCGAACAGCCGCGCGTCACAGCCGCGACAGCGGGCGGCGACGACGTCACGGGAGGTACAACAGGACTCGACGACGCGCTCTTCGAGCGCCACGTCACCCGCGCAGGCGGGACACTCGTCGACGAACAGTCGGAGCGCGCCGAGAGCCGCGCTGCGCGCCCCGAGCGGGAGGGCGGCCCAGTCGTCTCGGCTCGCCGCGAGCACGCGGTCGGCGGCGACGTCCGCGCGGAACGCGGGTCGGGACTCCCAGCGACCGATCACGGAACCGTCTGCGAAGGCGACGCCGGACGCGCCGTGCCAGTCGAGCGACAGCGTCGCCTCGTCGAGCCCGGTGAGCGTCGACAGCGCCGCGAGGTCGGCGTCCGCGCGCGCCGCGGCGACCGCGCCCTCTCGGTCGAGGGCGTCCCGCCACGCGTCGGCGAACTCCGGCGCGAACGCGAAGTCGTTCCCGTCCGCCGTCTCCGCGAGGACGCCCGCGGACAGGAGATACGCTTCGGGATCGAAGCCGTCGGGGACGGCGGCCGATTCGGCGTGCCGGTCGGAGTCTTTCCCGAACAACGCGAGCGCCCACGACGGGAGGTAGCGCTTCGTGAGTTCCGGCGTCCCCGGGACGAGGTAGCCGCGGAGCCAGATCGCGACGAGCGATCCGACGAGGACGACCGCGGCGAGCGCCGGCCCGAGCGAGGGGCCGACCGCGACGGCGATCACGGCGGCGAGCGTCGCGGCGATGCCGAGATTGACGATCGTACACGGGACACAGCGGTTCTCACCGGTGTACTCGGGGCGTCGAAGACGGCCAATAGTGTGTGAGGCAGTCATACAGAGAGGGAGGCGACACGCGGTCGTATGTATGGGCAGCCTACCGCGGGAACGGTCGTCGCGGCGGCCGTCGGACGCGCCTCCGTAGAAGTGAGTCGGTGCTGTCGAATGATATGGAGATACTACACACAGTTCCGATACATCCGTTTTATAGGCACATGATAGCACTAAACACGGTTTTGTCAGATATATCTCTGTAAGGGAAAGTGATATGTTATATGAAGGAAATATCTTTGTGAGATACTGTGCCAGAGCTATGACATCACAACACACAATTATAGAGAAGCCTCCGGTAAACGAGAGCGGGGAGCCCTCGCGCGACGAGGTGTTCTCGGCGCTGAGCAATCGGCGGCGTCGGCACACGATCCGGTATCTGAAGCAGGTCGACGCCGAAGCGCGAGTCAGAGATATCGCCGAACAGATCGCCGCGTGGGAAAACGAGGTCGAGGTCCCGGCGGTGACGTACAAACAGCGCAAGCGCGTGTACACCGCGCTCCATCAGTCCCACCTCCCGAAGCTGGCGAAAAGCGGGTTCATCGAGTACGAGCCGGACAGGGGGCTCGCCTCGCTCACCGACGAGGGACGCGACCTGGACGTGTACCTCGAGATCGTCGGGCAAAACGAGATCCTCTGGGGCGAGTACTACCTCGGGCTCGGAGTCGTCTGCGGACTGTTGGCCGGCGCGGCGTGGATCGGGACCGTCCCGTTCGCGTGGCTGTCCGGCTACGCGTACGCGGGGCTGTTCGCGGCGCTGTTCGGTATCTCCGGGGCCGTCCACCGGACGGTGACGAGACGGAACCGGATCGGGTGATCGCGCGACGAAACGCCGAGTGACGCCGCGGCGGGGCGGGGGATCGGCGAGGCGGAGCGGGGGGGTCGGCGAGGCGGAGCGGGGGGGTCGGCGAGGCGGGACGGGAGGTCGGCGAGGCGGGACGGGAGGTCGGCGAGGCGGCGGGACAGCGCGGGGTCGACCGCCGAGTCGCCCGCCACCCGCAGGGTTTTACCCGCCCACGGCGGGAGTACGCTGTATGGCTACGGGGATCGTCGGGGAGTTCCTCGATCTCAAGGCGGAGACGGACGCTGACGTCCTCGCGATGCAGTGTGGCGACTTCTACGAGTTCTTCGCGGACGACGCGGAGCTGGTCGCAGACGAACTCGACTTGACCGTCTCACAGAAGTCCTCGCACGGCTCGTCGTACCCGATGGCGGGCGTGCCGCTCTCGGAGCTGACGCCGTACGTGAGCGCGCTCGTCGAGCGGGGCTACCGCGTCGCCGTCGCCGATCAGTACGAGACCGACGACGGCCACGCCCGCGAGATCACGCGTGTCGTCACGCCCGGCACGATCTTGGAGACGACCGGCGACGACGCGCGGTACCTCGCGGCGGTCGTGGGGGGCGACGACGCCGGCGGCGGTGACGCGGTCGGGAGCACCGAGGGCCCCTACGGACTCGCGCTCGCAGACGTCACCACCGGTCGGTTCCTCGTCACCGAGGTCGCCGACGCGGGCGACCTGCGGGCGGAGCTGTACCGGTTCGACCCCGCGGAGGTGCTGCCCGGGCCCGGGCTCCGCACCGACGACGACCTGCTCGCCGCGGTCCGCGAGGAGCTGTCCGGGTCCGTCTCGCTTTTCGACGCCGAGGCGTTCGCGCCCGGCCGGGCGACCCACGCGGTCCGCGAACAGTTCGGCCGCGAGACCGCAGACAGCGTGGGGATAGACTCCGAGTTGGCTCTGCGGGCGGCGGGCGCGGTGCTCGGCTACGTCGAGGAGACCGGCGCGGGCGTGCTGGCGTCGATGACGCGGCTCACCGCCTACGGCGACGACGACCACGTCGAGCTTGACGCGACCACCCAGCGCAACCTGGAGATCACGGAGACCATGCGCGGCGACGACGAGGGGACCCTGTTCGAGACGATAGACCAGACGGTCACCGCGGCCGGCGGCCGGCTGCTACGGGAGTGGCTCACGCGCCCGCGGCGCGACCGCGCCACGCTGGAGCGGCGGCTCGACGCGGTCGAGTCGCTGGCGTCCGCGGCGCTCGGGCGGGACCGGCTCCGCGAGACGCTCGGCGACGCCGCCGACCTCGAACGGCTGGCCGCGCGGGCGACGAGCGGGAGCGCGGGCGCGCGAGAACTGCTCTCGGTCAGGGACACCCTCGCGTTAGTCCCCGCGATCGCAGACGCGGTCTCCGGAGGCGACCTCGCCGACTCGCCGGTCGCGAGCGTCCTGGACGGGATCGACCGCGACCGCGCGGCCGAGTGGCGCGAGGAGCTTTCCGCCGCGCTCGCCGCCGACCCGCCGAAGACGAAGACGCAGGGCGGGCTGATACGGAAGGGGTACGACGCCGACCTCGACGAGCTGATCGCGAGCCACGAGGAGGCGAAAGAGTGGCTCGACACGCTCGCAAAGCGGGAGAAAGACCAGTACGGGCTCAGCCACGTCACCGTCGACCGCAACAAGACGGACGGCTACTACATCCAGGTCGGCAAGTCGGTCGCCGACCAGGTCCCCGAGCACTACCGCGAGATCAAGACGCTGAAGAACTCGAAGCGGTTCGTCACCGACGAACTGGAGGAGCGCGAACGCGAGGTGCTCCGGCTGGAAGAGGCCCGCGGCGAACTGGAGTACGAGCTGTTCGAGGCCCTCCGCGAGCGAGTCGCCGACGACAGCGAACTGCTGCAGGACGCGGGGCGAGCGATCGCCGAACTCGACGCGCTCGCCTCGCTCGCGACCCACGCGGCCGGCAACGACTGGACGCGTCCCGAGCTGACCGACGAGCGCCGGCTCGCGGTCGAGGCCGGGCGGCATCCGGTGGTCGAGCGGACGACCGACTTCGTCCCGAACGACCTCGCGCTCGACGCCGACCGGGGCTTCCTCATCGTCACGGGGCCGAACATGAGCGGGAAGTCGACGTACATGCGACAGGCCGCGCTGATTCAACTGCTCGCGCAGGCGGGGTCGTTCGTCCCGGCGCGGTCGGCCGAGGTCGGGCTCGTCGACGGGATCTACACCCGGGTCGGCGCGCTCGACGAACTGGCGCAGGGGCGCTCCACGTTCATGGTCGAGATGCAGGAGCTGTCGAACATCCTCCATTCGGCGACCGAGGACTCCCTGGTTATCCTCGACGAGGTCGGCCGCGGCACCGCCACCTACGACGGGATCTCGATCGCGTGGGCGGCGACCGAGTACCTGCACAACGAGGTCCGCGCCCGCACCCTCTTTGCCACTCATTATCACGAGCTGACGGCCCTGGCCGACCACCTCCCGCGCGTCGCGAACGTGCACGTCGCCGTCGACGAGCGCGACGGCGACGTGACGTTCCTCCGCACCGTCCGCGACGGTCCGACGAACCGGTCGTACGGGGTCCACGTCGCGGACCTGGCCGGAGTACCGGACCCGGTCGTCGAGCGCGCCGACGCGGTGCTCGACCGGCTCCGCGAGGAGAAGGCGATAGAGGCGAGAGGCGGAGGCGGCGACGGCGGGAGCCGGGATCCAGCGGAGACCGAACAGGTCGTCTTCGACCTCTCGTCCGGGTCGTTCGCCGGGGACGGCGCGGAGAGCGATGCGCCGTCGGCGGGCGACGCGGAGAGCGGAACGGCTGTGACCGGCGAGAAGACGGCGAGCGACGAGACCGTTCCGGGCGACGAGACGGCCGCGGGTGGCGCGGTCGCCGCCGCGGCCGAGTCGGGAGACGGTGGAGACGGCATCGGGGGGATCGATCCGGAGACCGAGGCCGTGATCGAGGAGCTGAGCGAGGTCGACGTCGCGTCGACCGCGCCGGTGGAGCTGCTCTCGCGGGTCCAAGAGTGGCAGGCGCGGCTCGACGACGCCACGTGAGGGGGCGTCTGACGTAAGAACTAATGTCCGACCTCGTCGTGTGGTGTGTATGGGTATTATGAGCAAGATCCTCGGCGGCGGCGGGAACCGCTCCGTCGACGACTACGTCGAACTCGACCTCGACGACTTCGCCGAGGCGCACGCGGAAACGGGCATGCAGGTACACATCGCCGAGATCGGCGACCAGAGCGACATCATCCCGATCAAAGACGCCGTCTACGACGGCGACTTCGTCATCGCCGACATCACCCGCCACTCCACGTCGGACCGGACCATCGAACACATCATCGACGAGCTTCGGCAGGTCGCCCAGGAGGTCGACGGCGACATCGTCCAGAAGGGCGACGACCAGATCGTCGTCACCCCGACCGGCGTCAACATCTCCCGCGAGAAGCTCTAACGGCCGTCTGCGCGCGGCGGTCCGATCACGGTCGAACCGTGCATTATATGCCCGTCTCGCGCCCATGGACGAGCGAATGGACGAGCCGGTCCTGCTGACCGGTGCCGGGGGACGGGTGGGACAAGCCATCCTCGACGGCATCGGCGGCGAGTACGACTGGCGGCTCCTCGACCGGGAGCCGCTCCCGCGAGCGAAGGTGCCGGACGGCGTCACCGACGCCGACCTGTACGTCGCGGACATCACCGACGAACGCGCGGTCGCGGAGGCGATGGCGGACGTCGACGCCGTGGTCCACCTCGCCGGCGACCCGCGGAAGACCGCCCCGTGGGACTCGGTGCTCCGGAACAACATCGACGGGACGCAGGTCGTGATGCGCGCCGCCGCCGACGCCGGCGTCGACCGGTTCGTGTTCGCCTCCTCGAACCACGCGGTCGGCGGCTACGAGACCGACGACCGGACGCCCGACCTGTACCGCACGGACGACGACTACCGGCTCGACGGCACCGAACTGCCGCGTCCGGGGAACCTCTACGGCGTCTCGAAGGCGACCGGCGAGGCGCTCGGGCGGCTCTACCACGACGAACACGGGATGAGCGTCGTCTGCGTCCGAATCGGTAACCTCACCAAGGACCACCCGCCGCGCGAGTACGAGCGCGGGCAGGCGATGTGGCTCTCACACCGCGACTGCGCGCACCTGTTCGACCGCTGCCTGCAGGCTGAGTACGGCTACGAGATCGTCTACGGGATCTCGAACAACGACCGCCGGTACTACTCCATCGAGCGCGCCCGCGAGGCGCTCGGCTACGACCCCGCCGACAACTCCGCGGACTACACCTTCGAGGGCGAGCCGAAGGAGGGCGACGGCCGGAACGGACCGATCGACGACAGCGCCGCGGAGCCGAACTTTCCCTCCGACCCCGACACGCCGACCGACGGGGCCTGATCGAGCGACCGCTGCGGCCTATCAAGCGACCGCCGCGGCCGCGGGCGTTCGCCGGACTCAGAACAGTCCCTCGACGTCTCGCCGCTTTCGCCGCTCGCGCTCGACGTGATCCGCGAGCCGCGCGGCCACCTGCGGGCGCGACGACGGATCGCGACAGAACGCGAAGAGCAGCTCCGCGAAGGTCGTCCGCCCCGTCCCGCGCTCCGCGCGTGCGAGGCTCGCGGCCTCCTCGACGGTCGCCTCGGTGCCGGGCGCGACCGCCTCGGCGAGCGCGGGGGCGGCGAGCAGCGTCGCCGAGAGGTCGAGGTCGTCGAACCCGAGGGGCGCGCCGTCGACCCGAATCTCCGGGGGGCTCGCGCGCTCGATCACCTCCGGGTCGGCGGCGAGCCGCCGACACCAGTCGCGGACGGTGCGCGCGTCCACGCCCCGGGCCGCGTCGGCCTCGTCTCCGAGCGCGCCGAGGTACCGGACCGCGTTCTCCGCGCAGCCGACAGCGCCGGACCAGTTCCGCTCTGTCGCGTGGTGTGTCGCCGCGGCGGCCGCGATCAGCCCGTGAAACAGCCGCTCGTCCGGGCCGGAGTCGAGCGGGAGCCACGCCGCCTCCCAGGGGTCGTGGGCCGCGAGCGCGTGGCCCGCGTTGAACAGCGCGGCCCCCGCGGCGAGCGCGGCGTCGCGGTCTGCGTTGACGTCGCGGTCGACGTCGGTTCGACGGTCACTCACGGCGAGTCGTCTGCACCGCCGACGGATAAGCGCTGAGTCGGCGGCGAACTCGCCGCATCGAGAGCCCCGAACGAACGCCGAGTTTTCGGAGCGATAGCTACCCGAACCGACGGCCTGACAGAAAATATTGCCACTAGAGTGGCGAATACGCAATTATACCGGGGTAGAATAGCAGAGAACTACGCTAAGAGGAAGTATTTTACACGTATTGTCCGAACAACTGCCCAGAACGATGGACGAACATGGTTTCGAGATCGCGCGGGACCGACGGGGTGATCGGGCGGATGAGTGACCTCGTTCCGGGGGAACTGCTGCCGGCGGACGAGCCGGTCGAGATCAACGCCGGCCGGGAGACGGCGTCGGTCACCGTCGAGAACACCGGTGACCGTCCCGCGCAGGTGGGCTCGCACTTCCACTTTTTCGAGTGCAACAGGGCGCTCGAGTTCGACCGCGAGGCCGCCTACGGCATGCGACTCGACATCCCGGCCGGAACGGCGGTCCGGTTCGAGCCGGGGTGTGAGGAGGACGTCGACCTCGTCGCGTACGGCGGGAACCGCGTCCTCAGGGGGATGGGCGGGCTCGTCGAGGGCGACCTCGACGACGAGGACGTTCGGGAGGCGGCCTTCGAGCGGGCCCGCGAGGCGGGGTACATGGAGGCCGACGAATGAGCCGCGAGCTCTCGCGGAAGGCGTACACCGATCTCTTCGGGGCCACGGAGGGCGACCGGCTGCGCCTCGGCGACACGAACCTCCTCGCGGAGATCGAGACCGACCACGGCACCTACGGCGACGAGGCGGTGTTCGGCGGCGGCAAGACGATGCGCGACGGGATGGGGATGCAGTCCGGCACGACGCAGGCCGACGGGGCCCTCGACTGGGTCTACACCAACGTCGTCGTCATCGATCCCGTCCTCGGCGTGCAGAAGGGCGACATCGGCGTCCGCAACGGGGAGGTCGTCGGCGTCGGCAAGGCCGGCAACCCGGACACGATGGACGGCGTCGACGACGACCTGGTCATCGGGGCGAGCACCGACACCGTCCCGGCCGACGGGCTCATCGCGACGCCGGGCGCGTTCGACATCCACGTTCACTTCAACAGCAAGGAGCTGTTCGAACACGCCCTCGCGAGCGGGATCACGACGATGTTCGGCGGCGGCTACGGCGGGGGCGCGACCACCTGCACCCCCGGCCCCGAGAACGTCGAGCGCTTCCTGCAGGCGGCAGAGGAGTGGCCGATGAACGTCGGCTTCTACGCGAAGGGGAACAGCAGCCGACCGGAGCCGATCCGCGAGCAGGTCGAAGCCGGCGCGTGCGGCCTCAAACTGCACGAGGACTGGGGCTCCACGCCCGCGGTCATCGACTGCGCGCTCGACGTGGCCGACGAGGAGGACGTACAGGTGTGTATCCACACCGACACGCTCAACGAGTCGGGGTTCGTCGAGGACACCTTCGACGCCATCGACGGGCGGACGATCCACACCTTCCACATCGAGGGCGCGGGCGGCGGCCACGCGCCCGACGTGCTGGAGCTGATCGGTCACGAGCACATGCTGCCGTCCTCGACGAACCCGTCGATGCCGTACACCGTCAACACGTTCGACGAGCACCTCGACATGGTGATGGTCTGTCACCACCTGAACCCGGACGTGCCGGAGGACGTGGCCTTCGCCGAGTCGCGCATCCGCTCCGAGACCATCGCCGCCGAGGACGTGCTCCACGACACCGGCGCGATCAGCATGATGACCTCCGACTCGCAGGCGATGGGACGAATGGCCGAGGTGATCTGCCGGACGTGGCAGACCGCCCACAAGATGAAGGCCCAGCGCGGGCCGCTCCCGGCCGACGAGGGCACTGGCGCGGACAACGCCCGGATCGAGCGCTACGTCGCGAAGTACACGCTCAACCCCGCGAGGGTGGCCGGCATCGACGAGCACATCGGCTCGCTGGAGCCGGGGAAGATGGCCGATATCGTGCTCTGGGACCCGGAGTTCTTCGGCATCAAACCGAAGTACGTCATCAAGGGCGGCTTCCCCGTCCACAGCGAGATGGGCGAGGCCAACGGCTCGCTGATGACCTGCGAGCCGGTGATGCAGCGCTCGCGGGCCGGCGCGGTCGGCAAGGCGAAGAACGCCCTGAGCACGACGTTCGTCAGCGAGGCCGCCTACGAGAACGACGTCGGCGATCGCCTCGACCTCGACTCGCGGGTGCGTCCGGTTCGCGGGACTCGCGAGGTCGGCAAATCGGACATGCTACACAACGACTACACGCCAGAGGACATCGAGATCGACGCGCAGACGTTCGAGGTCGAAGTCGACGGGGAACACGTGACGTGTGAGCCCGCCGACGAGGTGCCGCTCGCACAGAGGTACACCCTATGAAGCTCTCACCCAAGGACAACGAACGACTCACGATATTCATGGCCGCGGAGCTGGCCAGACGACGGAAGGAGCGCGGGATCGAACTCAACCACCCGGAGACGGTCGCGTACATCTCCGACTGGGTCTGCGAGCGTGCTCGCGAGGGCGAGAGCGTCGCGGAGATACGCGCTGAGGCGACGAGTCTCCTGTCCCGCGAGGACGTGATGGAGGGAGTCCCCGAGATGGTCGACATGGTGCAGGTCGAACCGACGTTCCCGGACGGCACGAAGCTCGTGACCGTCCACGACCCGATCCGGAGCGACAGCCGCGAGCAGCTGAACGAGGGCGACGCCGGGGGGGACGGCGCGTGACGGGCCACAGAGACGTGGCCACGGTCGGGCTCGGCGGCCCCGTCGGATCCGGCAAGACCGCGCTGGTCCAGCACCTCGTCCCGCGGCTCGACGACGCCGGCTACGACGTGGGCGTCATCGCGAACGACATCATGACACAGGAGGACGCAGACCGGCTCCGCGAGTCGTTTTCCGACCGACTCCCGCCGGACCTCGTTGCCGGCGTCGAGACGGGGGCCTGCCCGCACACCGGGATCCGGGAGGACCCCTCGATGAACCTCGCGAAGATCGACGAGTTCACCGAGCGGCACCCGGAGCTCGACGTGGTGTTGATCGAGTCGGGCGGCGACAACCTCGCCGCGACGTTCAACCCGGAGCTCGCCGACTACTTCATGTTCGTCATCTCGGTCGCCGAGGGCGACGACATCCCGCGCAAGCGCGGCCCGGGCGTCACGCAGGCGGACCTGCTCGTCGTCAACAAGACGGACCTTGCGCCGCACGTCGACGCCGACCTCGACGTGATCCGCGAGGACGCCGCGACGGTGCGGGGCGAGGACCCGACGGCGTTCACCGACTGCAAGGCCGACGAGGGCATCGACGCGGTAGCCGACGCCATCGAACGGAGCGTCCTGTTCGCGTGAAAACCGACACCGACACCCCGGACGAGAGGGCCGCCGACGGCGACGACGCGGACGGGAGCGCCGCCACCGACTCCGCCGACGGCGCAGTCGCCGTCCCCCCGGCGTTCCGCGAGTACGGCGAAGAGGAACTGCAGCAGTCCCCGGCGTTCGGACACGGGAAAGACGGGGTCGCGGACCTCGTGGTCGCCCGCGAGAGCGACAACCCGACCCGGCTGGTTTCGGACTTCGTGACGGTGCCGTACCACCTGACGGGCACGCTCGACAGCGATCCCGCGCCGGGGCTGACGACGATCTGTCTGCAGGACCCGACCGCCGTCGTCACGCAGGGCGACCGGCGACGGCTCTCGGTCGAGGCCCGCGCCGGCTCGCGCGCCCACGTGACCACCCAGAGCGCGACGAAGGTCCAGTCGATGAACGGGAGCTACGCCCACCTCGACGCGACCCTTACCGCCGAGTCGGGCGCGTACCTCGAGTACCTCCCCGGCCCGACCATCCTCAACGAGGACGCGCGCTGTCTCCAGACGACCGCGGTGTCCGCGGCCGCGGACTCGACGGTCGTCGTCGGCGACGTGTTCGTCCCGGACGGGCTCTCGGATCACGAACCGTTCGGTTTCGACCACTACCACAGCCGGTTCGAGGCGCGCGTCGGCGGCGACCTCGTCTGCGCGGACGCCGTCGACCTCCGGCCCGGCGAGCGCGACCCGCGCGACCCGGCGACCGTCGGCGAGCACGGCGTCGTCGGGACGCTCTACGTCGTCGCCCCCGCGGAGCCGGACGTCGGCGCGCTCGCCGACCGGATTCACGACCGGATCGCGGACGGGGTCGGGGACGACTCCGGAGAGGACGACGCCACAGGCGAGAACCCCGCGGCCGGCGAGCCGACGGGAGACGACCCGACCGTCGTCGCCGGCGCGTCGGTGCTGCGGGACGACACCGGCGTCGCGGTCCGGGTCCTCGGCGACCGGAGCACGGACGTGGTGGACGCCGTCGAAGCGGCGTGGGACGAGACGCGCGAGGCGCTGCTCGGCGTCGGCGCGCCGCTCGGGGGGCGCGGCCGATGAGACGCGTCGACGGGGTCGTCGGCAACGTCGACGACGACCCGGAACTGGCCGAGGCTGTCGCGGCCCACGAGCGGGGGGGGACGCTCGAACGGGTCGTCCTCGACGACGTCGAGCGGCGGCGCTCGCGGCTGCGCGTGACGACCGAGGCGGGCACCGAACTCGGCGTGCTCGTCGACCGGCCGGAACTGACCGCGGGCGACGTGCTCCTCGTCGAGGACGACCGCGCTGTCGTCGTCGCCTTCGAGCCGCGCGAGGCGTTCGTCGTCGAGTTCCCGGCCGCCGAGGCCGCGGTGTCGACGGCGGTCGAGTTCGGTCACCGGGTCGGGAACCAGCACTGGGACGTCGCGGTCGATGGCGACACGGTCTACGTCCCGGTCGAGGCCGACCGAGCGATCATCGAGGACGTGCTCGGGCCGTACCTGCCCTCCGGGGCGACGGCGCGGTACGAGACCGTCGAGGCGGAGCGGTTCATCGAGGACGCCGACGGCTCGGGTGCGGGTGGCGACTCGGGAGGGGATCACGACCACAGCCACGGCGGCGATCACGACAACGGTCACGGTGAGCACAGCCACGGCCACGGTGACGACCGCGATCACAGCCACGACCGCCAGTCGGCTTCGGGGGGTGACGAATGAACGACCGCGCGCTGTTGACGGCGATGCGCCTGTCCGACTCCATGCTTCCCGTCGGAACCTACACCGCCTCCTACGGGATCGAGCAGTATCTCAACGAAGACGAGATCGAGACGGCAGCGGGGCTTGGCGACCTGATCGAGGGGTACCTCCGCGGCGTGATCGGGCCCGCCGAGACCGTCGCGCTCGGGCACGCCCACCGGTCGGCCGCGGCCGGCGACCTCGACGGGGTGTTCGCGGCCGACGAGCGGCTCGGCGCGGCGACGCTGCCAGCGGAGTTCCGCGACAGTTCGCGCAAGGCCGGCTCGAAGCTCCTCGAACTGCTCGCCGATACCGACGACGGGGCGGCCGCCTCGCGCTCGTCCGATCCGGCCGACGCGGCGGACCGCACGTCGTCCGCCGGCGACGCCGCCGGGCTCGGCGACGTCGCGGTCGAGGGCGTGCTCGCCGAGTACGCGGCCGCCTGCGAGGCGGGACGCACCGACGGCCACTACCCGGTCGCGCTCGGCGTCGTCTGTCAGCGCGCCGGCCTCGACGCTCGCGAGGCGGCGCTGGTGAACGCGTACGCCTCCGTGACTGGGCTGCTCGCGGCGGCCCAGCGGCTCGGGCGGTTCGGCCACACCGCGATACAGTCCCAGCTCTCGGGGCTGTTCCCCGCGATGGAGACCGTCTGTGACCGCTATCACGACGCCGACCTCACCGCGATGTGCTCGTTCGCGCCGCTCGCGGACGCGATGGGCATGCGCCACGAGCGCGCCGACCGCCGGCTGTTCATGAGCTGACGGCGGGCAGTTCACAACAGCCCGCCGAGCGTGAACGCCGCATAACAGAGGGCGACGAGGACCCCCGAGTGTAAGAGCGCCGCGTAGCGTCCGCGCGAGGCGGTGCCGGCGAACCAGCCCGACGCGAGCACCGTCGCCTGCGTGACGACGTACAGCCGGAAGCGTTCGAGGTCGGGGTGGACCGTCTCGGGTTCGGTCACGAAGTCGGTGGCGGCGGCCACCTCCGCGAGCCGCGCCGCGTCGATCACCTGCGTGTTGACGACGGCGACGACGGCCGCGACCAGCGCGGCCGCCGCCCAGCCGACCGCGACGTACGGGTGCATCGACGAACGGAGCGCGCGCTGTTCGCTGTACAGCTGTCCGACCTCGATCCGGAGCGTCTCGAAGACGGCGTCCGCGTCGCTGCCGGCGTTCAACGCGCCCGTGACGAGCCCGAGCGTCCCCTCGGCGAGCGGCGTCCCGACGCGGTCGACGAACCGGCCGACCGCGGCCGCGCGAACGTCCGTCGTCTCTCCGGCGTCTGTCTTCCCCGCGTTCGCCGACCCCGTCTCCCCCTCCCCCGTCGCTCCCGTCGCTCCCGCTCTCGACGGGGCCATCTCCCCCGGCGAACACCCGACCGCACCCGTCGCGGTCGTCGATCGGAGGGCGAACGCGAGGGCGGCGACGTCGCCGTCTAACACCCCGAGGTCGGCGTCGCGGGCGACGGCCTCGACCGCGTCCGGGAACGGCCGACCGTGCGCCACGTGCCCCGAGACGGCGTGGACGAAGTCGGCGAGTTCGCGGTCCTTCGCGTCGTCGATCCGGGTGCGCCGTCCCGCGACGACGCCGACGGGGGCGGCGAACGCCGCGTACGCGAGAAGCGCCACGTTGACCAGGGTGTATCCCGAGACCGCGAGCCACGCCGCGAGGGCGAGAGCGACCGGCGCGGCCACGACTGCGGTGCTCGCCGGGTTGCGCCCGGCGGAGACGAGGATCGCCCGCGGCGAGCCGGGCCGATCGTAGCTCGCGCGCTGGTTCGGCGGACGGAGCGTCCCGACGGCGACCGCGCCCGCGAGCCCGAGCGCGACGAGGAAGGCGACCGCCCCGTAAAGCACGACCGCGCGCGTCGGAACCACGCCGACGGGAGTATCCACCGGCGGGAGGAACTCCGGGATCACCACGGTGAGCGCCGTCGCCGCGATCACGAGCAGCGCCGGGAGGACGAGCACCGCGACGAACAGCTCCGTGAGCAGTTCCAAGAATCGTCTGGCCCGCTTTCGAGCGCGGTCCTGCCGGTGCGCCAGCATTCGGCTCTCCGTCCGGAGGTACGACGCGAGCGCCGCGTCGCCCGTGGCGGCGTGCTTGCGGAACTTGAGGAGAAACGGCGCGAGCAGCTCTCGCGAGGGCGTGTCGCGGGCGACTCGGCGGAGCCCCTCGTCGAGGCTCCCGGCGAGCCGAGCGGCGTTGAGCGCCTTCCGCAGCGAGGTCGCGGTCCCGCCGTAGGCGTCGCTCGCGGCGGCCTTGGCGACCATCGCCCGCGGCCCGTCGCTCCCGGAGGCGAGCAGTTCGAGGTATCGGACGGCACCGGGGAGCGTCCGTTCGATGTCGGTCCGTCGGGTCGCCGTCAGCCACCGGAGGTGGACACCCCCGAACCGCACCGTCGCGCGCTTCGCGAGGAGGCCGGCGGCCGCGGCGATCCCGAGTGCGACCCATCGGCGCGAGCGCGCCGCTACCGGGATCGGCGCGTCGCCTCCGAACAGCGCGTCGACCGCGGCGAGAAGCGACGGCGTCACGCCCGACGCGACGACGAGCGCCGGCACGGTGACGACGGCACAAACGAGCCACGAGAGCCCGTACACCCGCGACAGGTACGTCTCGAACCCCGTCCCGAGCGCGGTCCCGCGGTAGCGCTTTCGGTCCGCGTCGTGGCGGCGGTCGTCCGCGTGACGTGCGAACAGCGCGTACAGCACGCGGTCTGCGACCGACGCGCGCCGGCTCCGCGGGAGGTCGTCGTCCGCGGCGGCGAGCGTGCCCCCCGCATCCGGCGGGTCGGCGGGGTCGCCAACTCCGGATCGCGGACCCGCGCTCACGGCGATCCCCGTCCCGGCCGATCGCGCATCGTGCGCGCGGCTCGCTCGACGGTCGCGGCCTCGTCGGTTCGGAGGTCGGCGAGGAACTCGAACAGGTCGTCCGCGTCGTCGACGCCCTCGCGGACGAGGTACTCGACGTAGCGGCGCTTGGCGGCGAACTCGGCCGCCACGTCGTCGGCGTCGCGGTCGGTTCGGGCGGCCAGGCGGGCGAACGTGTGGAGCGCTCGCTCCGTCCGCGCCGGCGATGGCCCCGGACCGACGCCGCCGGAAGCGGACGGGTCAGCCCTCGGCGCGCCCGGAAACCGGAACTCGCCGTCGGGGGTGCGCCACGCGACCGTGTTGTAGTACACCGTCGTCTCGCCCTTGTCGACGACGCCGGCCCCGCCGTGCGTCGGATTCCCAGTCGGGCTGTGTGTCGCGTCCCGATCGAGCGCCTCGTACTCGTCGGCCGAGAGCAGTTCGACCACCCGCGAGACGTACCGCTCGCCGCCGACCTGTCGCGGGAAGACGACCACGTCGATCTCGCGCAACAGCGAGGGGCGGAGCCCGCGCTCTATCACGCGGTTGACGAGCGACTCCACGTCCTCGGCGTGCGTCGTCCCGATCACGCCGTGGCCCGTGTTCAGCGTCTCGGCGAACGTCTCGAAGCTCGCCGGCGTGTTGATCTCGGCTATCACCTCGATGTCGGGATTGAGGTAGTTCGCCTCGGTCATCAGGTCCGACATGCTCACCGACTTGTAGGCGTCCTCGTGGTCGCGCGTCGTGAGCGACACCCCGGTCTCGTGCGGGAGCCGAACCTCTCGTGACCCCTCGTCGATCGAGACGGGGCGGTCGTCGAACGGGATGAAGGGCGTGTGGGCGTTGAGAAGCGTCGTCTTTCCCACGCCGGTCGGCCCCGCGAAGAGGACGACGCCGCGGTGTTCATACAGCAGCCACAACAGCGTGACGAGGTCGACGGACAGCGTCCCGCGGTCGATCAGGTCTACCGGCGTCAGCGCGTCCGGCGACTGCTTGCGGATGGAGACGTGCGGGCCGCCCTCGGAGATGACCGGCAGCGCCACCGCACACCGGATCGTCTCCTCGACGCCGTCGACGTCGAGGTTCACCTTCGCGGACGGCGTCGAGGCGTTGAGTTCGGTCCCGTCGCGGGCCGCGAGCCCGGTGACGACGTTGACGAACGCGGTCTCGTCGGCGAACGCGAGGTTCGTCGGGACCCGCCGCCCGGCGGTGCTGACGGACTCGGTCGGGGTACTCTCGTCGCCGCGCCGGAGGACCGACGAGCGCGGGACGACCTTCACGCGCTCGCCGACCCGGTTCGCCTCCACGTCTTCGAGGTTCGGGTCGCGGACCGGGACGGTCAAGATACCCTCGCCGACGAAGTCGCGGAGCACGTAGTACGCGAGGTCGTCGAGGCGGTCTCGGGCGTACCGCGAGTCGACCGGGGGCACCGCGAGGCCGCGTGACGCGAGCGCCGAACGCACCCGGTGAGCCGCCGCGTCGAGCCACGCGCGGGTGTCGCGGGCGGTGAGCCGCTGCGTGAGGAACCGACGGGCGTGGGCGTCGACGAACGACTCGCGATCGTCGACGACGCCGTTCACCGACGTCTCCCAGATCCGCGCTTTACACTCCTCGATGAGCGCCGCGTCTCCCGGGAGCAGGTCGGGTTCGAGCGCGGCGTACTTCGTCTCGAAGGCGTCGGAGCCGAGGAGTCGCTCGCGGTAGATCACCACGTCGACGGAGAGGCCGGCGAACTCGACGGCGTACTGCGCGAGCCGCTCGGCCGCGACCCGTTCGACGTACGGGGCGTCCGCGTCGATCCCCGTTTCGAGGGGCGCGAACGTCTCGGTGTGGACGACCAGCTCGCGCTCGTCGCCGACGTCGGCGATCTCGATGCGGTCGTCGAGCGCGACGGGAGTCAACTCGCCGAGCAGCCGGAGGTCGCGGAGGGCGTGGTAGTCGATTCGGCGGCGCGCTGCGGCGCTCGCGTCGAGCAGCCGGTCGAGCGCGCGCTCGTACTTGGGCTCGAAGCCGGCCGCGGCGCGTTCCACCACGCCGACCCGCGTGAGCGGTCGGCGGTGGCGGACCGCGGAGAAGTGGCCGCGGACGCGGTCGAGCGCGCGCTCGTCGGCCGGCGAGAGCAACGGCTCGCGCACGTCGTATCCGAACCGCCCGCCGTCGCGCTCGCGCACCGTCGCCACCACGCCGGGAGCGGGCTCGTACTGCGCGCGGACGTCGGGCGCGTACCACGCCTCCGGGTCGTCCGGAGGGACGGGCGCGGGCACCGCGCCGGGCGGGTCGTCGTCCGCCTCGTCGCCGATCCGAAGCGTCGGCCCCTCGCTCACGTCCCGGCCCCTCGGCGCTCTCCTCTCCTCGTTTCGGTCCCTCGTGTCTCGGTCTCGTGGCTCGCTCGCGTCTCGGTCCACGCCGCCGACCGGTCCCCCGCGACGTCGCCGTCCCCGCTCGTCGTCATCGTCGGTCGCGGGTGGCCGCCGCCCCGAGTTAAGCGTTTGTATTATATTTGATATGTCGTTTCAGCCGCGGGAAACGTCCGGCGCGCGTCGGCCGGTCAGATCCCCGCCGCCGTCAGGTTTTCCCGCGCGTCGCCCGGATGAACGGCCGATGACGGACACCATGCGAGCCGCGGTCGTACCGGAGGCGGGCGGCGAGTTCGAGATGGTCGAGCGGGAGGTTCCAGATCCCGGCCCGAACGAGGTCCGTGTCGCGGTCGAGGCCTGCGGGATCTGTCACAGCGACGCCTTCGTCAAGGAGGGGACGTTCCCCGGGGTGAGCTACCCGCGGGTCCCGGGCCACGAGATCGCGGGACGGATCGACGCCGTCGGCGACGACGTGAGCGCGTGGGAGGCGGGCGATCGGGTCGGCGCGGGCTGGCACGGCGGCCACTGTTTCACCTGCGACCCGTGCCGGCGCGGGCAGTTCCTGCAGTGCGAGAACGCCGAGGTCACCGGCCTCACGTTCGACGGCGGCTACGCCGAGTACGCGACGGTTCCCGCCGAGGCGCTGGCGGCGATCCCCGACGACCTCGACGCCGTCGACGCCGCGCCGCTCCTGTGTGCCGGGGTCACCACGTACAACGCCCTGCGGAACAGCGACGCGCAGCCCGGCGACCTCGTCGCCGTCGTCGGCGTCGGCGGGCTCGGACACCTCGGTGTGCAGTACGCGCACGCGGCCGGGTACGAGACCGTCGCGATCTCGCGGAGCCCCGACAAGGAGCCGCTCGCCCGCGAGTTGGGCGCGGACCACTTCGTGAACGCCGCGGACACCGATCCGGCGGCGCGGCTACAGGAACTCGGTGGCGCGAGCGTCGTCCTCTCGACCGCGCCGGCGAGCGACGCGATCGAGTCGGTCGTCGGCGGGCTCGGGATCGGCGGTTCCGTGGTCGCCGTCGGGGTCCCGGGCGAGCCGGTGTCGGTGAACGTCCAGGAGCTGGTCGGGTCGCTCGGCGCGGTCGAGGGGTGGGGGTCGGGCCACGCGCGCGACTCCCAGGACACCCTGGAGTTCAGCGCGCTCCGCGAGATTACGCCCGAGGTCGAGACGTACGGACTGGAGGAGGTCGACGCGGCGTACGACCGCATGATCGACAACGAAGCGCGGTTCCGGGTCGTCCTCGAACCCTGACCGCTCGCCGGGAGTCGCCGCCGCTCCGCTGCTCCGTCGCTCCTCCGCAGTTCCGACGCTCCACCGCTGTTCCGCCGCCGCCCCCGCCATCGACAGCACCGCGAGTGTAATGTGAACGCGCCGCACGGGATATACTCGTTTTCGTCTCAGAGAAAACCAAGTGAGGTAGATTTATTTTCGTGCGTGTTCGTCCTCCATCCGTCACACATGACGGACGTTACTCTTCGTCGGACGCAGCTGGCAACGCCCGCGAGCGACGAGAAAATGATGCATTCGGCGGCCGACAGCGACGCTGACGAGGTCTTCCTCGACCTGGAAGACTCCGTCGCGCCGAACGCGAAGCCGGACGCCCGCGCACCGCTCATCGAGGCCGCCCGCGAGGAGGACTGGAGCGACAAGGTCCTCAGCTTCCGGATGAACGGCATCGACACGCAGTGGTGGTACGACGACCTGATCACCGTCGTCGGCGAGGCCGGCGAGTTCATCGACGACATCATCGTGCCGAAGGTGAAGTCCGCGAGCGACATTCACACCGTCGAGAACCTCCTCGAACAGATCGAAGTGAACAACGACCTCGAGGTCGGCGGCATCGGTCTCGAACCCCAGATCGAGGACGGCGAGGGGATCCACAACGTCCACGACATCGCGCACGCCTCCGACCGCCTCTCCTCTATCATCTTCGGTCCCGGCGACTACTCCGCCGCGATGGGGACGCCCGGACTCGACATCGGCCAGTTCCCCGAGTACCCCGGACACTACTGGCACCACGCGCTCTCCGAGTGTAACTCCGCGGCCAAGTCCGCCGGTCTGCCGTGTCTCGACGGCCCGTACGCCGACATCGAGGACCCCGAAGGGTTCCGCGAGTCCGCCAACAACGCCAACATGATCGGCTGTGACGGCAAGTGGGCTATCCACCCGTCGCAGATCGAGATCGGCAACGAAGTGTTCGCGCCGGACCCGGAGGTCGCCGAGCGCGCGAAGCGGATCGTAGACGCCTACGCCGAGGCGATGGAGAAGGGCCAGGGCGCAGTGAGCGTCGACGGCCAGATGGTCGACGAGGCGACGAACAAGATGGCACAGGACATCGTCGAGACCGCGGAAGCCGCCGGCATCCTGTAATCGGGCCACCGCGCGCTCGATACCGGCCGATTCCTGGTTTTTTCGACGATCGCGACGAGAAGTCACGGGTGTATCGACGGCAGCTTGCTGAGATTTTACACGGATTCCGGTTCCAGAGCAACGAACTCCGTGTATTCTGTTGACGGAACTATTATTTTTGTTCTCATGTAACAAGGGATATGAGTTCGGTTCCCACACTTTCGGAGGTCAGCGACGTGTTCAACGCGCTCGGACCGCCCGGCACGCCGCTCACCACACCGGAAGTCGCCGAATCGTTCGACTGTACCGACCGAACGATCTATAATAAACTTGAGACGCTCGTCGAAGATGGCACACTTGAGACCAAAAAAGTCGGTGCCCGCGGCCGTGTTTGGTGGCGACCAGTCGAGCGAGACAGAGGCGCGGAGCAGCAAACGGACGAGACGTATCGGGCGCTGTTCCAGTCACTGGACAAAGCTATCTGTGTTATTACGTTCGACTTCGACGAGGACGGCCAGCCGGTAGACTACCGGTTCGTTGAATCGAATTCAGCATTCGAAGCGCTCACTGGGTTGCAAGATACAGAAGGCAAATCGGTACGCGAGTTGGAGCCAGACAGCGACGCCCACATATTCGATGCGTACACCACCGTCGCACAGACGGGCGAATCCACCCGGTTCATAACGCGTTTCGAGACGCTCGATGATCAGTGGATAGATGCTCACATGTATCGTGTCGGGGAGCCTGACGATCATACGGTCGCTGTTTTGTTCGACGATGTGACGGGAGAAAAACGCGCCGTACAGGAAGTATACGAGAGTAAAAACCGGCTCGATGCGCTGATGAGAGCCACGACAGATGGCATCTATCGGATGAGTCCAGACTGGTCGGAGATCTACCAACTTGCCGAGGATAATTTCGTCTCGACCGATCGGCCAAGCACATGGCAAGCGTATGTCCCAGAAACGGACCACGCTCGGGTGAAGCAGGCGATCGACGAGGCGATCGAGACACAGAGCCCGTTCGAATTGGAACACCGGATACGATGCGCTGATGGCACCACAGGGTGGACGCATTCAAGAGCGGTGCCAATACTGGAGGACGGTGAAATCGTCGAATGGTTTGGCACTACAACAGACATCACCGAACGCAAGGAACAGGAACGCGAGAAGGACCTCCTCTGGCGGGCAATCGAGAAGGCAAATTCGCCCCTTATAATGGCGGAGCCGGGAGCAGACGATACTCCCATCTCGTATGCAAACGAAGCATTCGAACAGATAACTGGATATTCAGAATCGGAGGTTATCGGCCAAGATTGTCGTTTTCTCCAAGGCGAAAGCACCCGAGAGGAACCAGTTAGAAAGCTTCGAGAAGCCATCGACAACCAAGAGCAGGTGACAGCGGAACTCCGCAACTATCGAAAAGATGGAACCGAGTTCTGGAATAGCGTTATGATCACTCCGGTGTACGACACCGACGAGGAACTCGTCCGATTTTTGGGGACACAAGAGGACATCACCGAGCGCAAACGACAAGAACGCAAGCGAAAGCAGGTTATCGACCGGGTTACCGACGGAATATTCGAACTGGACGCCGACTGGCAGTTCACGTTCGTCAGTGATCAGGCCGAGACACTGCTAGACACGTCCGAAGCAGAGATACTCGGCCGGAGTATCTGGGACGTGTTCGAAGCCGCCCGAGACACGCCATTCGAAGCCCGGTATCGAGCGGTGATGAACACCCGAGAACCGACCTCGTTTACCGAGTACTATCCGGCGCTCGATGGATGGTTCGACGTGCAGGCGTATCCGAACAGCGACGGAGGAATAGCCGTCTATTTCCGAGATGTCACCGAACGCAAGGAGCAGGAACAGGCCCGACAGCGGGCAGAAAAACGCTATCAGAAGCTACTGGAGATGGCACCAGTTCCGGTAGTTGCTGTCGATCCCACGACTGGAGATATTCTCGAAGCGAACGAGGCTGCCGGGACACTTCTCGACCGTCCGGCAGCCGATCTCATCGGGGAAAACCGAGCGTCTGTGCATCCCGCCGAGAACCGCGACGGATACGATTCGATATTCACGGACACAACCGAGCGAAAAGAGACGTGGCGACACCTACCCGACGGTTCGCCAACGACTATCGTCACAGCAGGCGGCGACGAGGTCCCCGTCGAGATCACTACGAAGAGGATAGAGCTAGAGGGTGACGACGTCGTTTTTAAGATGATACAGGACGTCAGTGACCAATTTGAGTACCAGCGCCGGATAGCGACGCTCAACGATGCCATCCAGGAGTTGTTCAACGCCGAGGAGGGACCGGAGACAACGCGAAAGGCGGTGGAGACGCTGGCCGATATCCTCGATGTCTCTACTGTCGCATTTTATGCGTTCGGCGAAGATGAGTGGAAACTCAGGCCGACTGTCCATGCAAGCGCAAGCGACGCTCCTGAGCAGCTCGCCCACCTGCCTCCCTTCGAACCCGGAGATGGCGTCGAATGGGATGCGTTCACATCGGGACAGACCGCCGTCGTCGATGACTTCCGAACACGGCAGACGGAGTACGAGTTCGAGCGAGCACTCCGGAGTGAACTCGCCGTTCCGATCGGCGATTGGGGCGTTCTCATCGCGGGCGACGCCCGACCGGAGCGGTTCGACGACTGGACGGTCAGACTCGTAGAGACGTTGGGTGCTGTGACGGAAGGGGCGCTCGACCGCAACGAACGGGAACAAGACCTCGAAGACCACAAACGGGAGTTGGAGAAAGTCGAGTCGTTGAATCAACGGATCCGGGATATCGGCCACGAGATCGTCCATGCGGACACGCGAGGCGAACTCGAGCAGGCGGTCTGTGAGTGTCTCGTCACGTCGGATTCGATCGAGTTCGCTTGGGTCGGTCACACGGATCTCGAAACAAAAACGGTGGCCCCACACGCGCAGGCTGGCGCGGGAAAAGACTATCTCGACAGTGTCTCTCTCACGTTAGATGAGGGGACAGACACTGAGCCGGCGGTACAGGCCACGCAGTCTCGGGAAGTGCGTCACCAGTCAAATACCGCGACCAGCGTTCGACACAGCGACTGGCAAAAAGAGGCGATAAAACGGGGGTTCCGATCCGTCATGAGTATCCCTCTGATTTACAAGGACGCATTCTACGGTGTTCTCACCGTGTACGCGGGAACGACGTCTGGATTCCCGGATTCGCTGAGGTCCGTCTTACGGGAACTCTGCGATTTGGTTGCTCACACGGCTGCGACGATCGAGCAAAAAGCGGCCCTGCATACGACACAGACGATGGAGTTGGAGTTCGAGATCAGAGACGACTCCACCCTGTTCTGTCGGCTCGCTACCGCTCTCGGGTGTGATATTACAATTACCTCGATCGTCGCACGGACGGAGGCGTCGGCGCTCGCCTTCGCCAGCGTCGATCACGGAACGCCGGAAGAGGTCGTTCACGCGGCAGAGCAGTTGGACGAGATCGAGAGCGCCACTCTGATGCAGCGGACGAATGACACGTTGGTTCGGTTTCGGTTGACGGAACTGTGTATCGGCGCGGCGCTGTCCGACAGAGGATTTGTCGTACGCCGACTGGTCGCTGACGGGACTCGGTGCCAGTTGGCACTGGAAGTTCCGAAGACAGGGGGGTCCCGGCAGGCGATCGATCTGATCATGTCGGAGTTTACTGACGCCCAACTGCTCGCTAAGCGGGAGTCCGATACCGCACTCGATACAAAAAACGGAGCACCAACGGGCGTGCTCGAATCTCTCACCCCTCGGCAGCGCGAAGTCGTAGAAACGGCCTACCGGTGTGGATACTTCGAGTCACCTCGGCGTATGAGTGGGACGGAACTCGCAGAGATGCTCGAGTTTTCAAACTCGACATTCCACGAACATATCCAGCGGGCAGAACAGACGCTGTTTGGCGAGCTGTTACATGGTGTCGAGAGTTCGCTCGATACGTAGATACAACCCCCACATGTTCGGGTTTTAGAGAAGAAAACCCTCGTATACAAGCCCAGACGATGATGTGTGTGTGGTGTGTTCCTAGACTGGGAATGGCTGACAGGATAACAGCGGAGGATCGAAAACAGGTAGACGGGACACGGTTGATAGATGAACTTGGGATCGACCAACAGCAAATCGCGTGGCGGAAGGACTTCACAAACTTTGAGCAAGCAGACGAGAAGCGACTTTCGGAGCTGAACAGCGTTGTCGAGCCGGTCATTGACGATGCGGTTGAGGATTTTTACGAGCATTTGGAATCGTACGATGAAACCCTCGAGATATTCGGCCGTTCGAGCAAAGGCATCGAAGCGCTCAAACAGAACCAGCGAGAGTATCTGAAAGGCTTATTCGACGGAGAGTACGGCCAGAGTCACTTCGAGACCCGCGCCCGAATCGGGAAAATACATGATATGCTGGATCTCGGACCGAAGATCTATCTCGGTGCCTACAGTATCTTTTACCGGCAGCTGATCGACGCCGTCGTCGATGACCTGAAAACAAATCTCGCACAGACGGACGGCGGCACTGCGGCACAGCAGAGCGGATCTCTCACACCGGAAGGGGCGCTCGATGAACTCGCCGAGCGCATGCAGTCGATGTTGAAAGTAATGAACCTCGACCAGCAGGTGGCTATGGATACCTACATCCAGTCGTACAGCGAACAGCTTGAGTCCGAACTGGAACAACAACACCGGGTCATCGACGATGTCGATACGCAAGTAACGCAGGCCATGCGGACCGCTGAAAACATCACAGAAAGTACAGATAAAATCAGTCAGAAAACCAAAGAGCAAGCGGAGTCGATGAACCAGGTCGCAAGCGAAGTCTCGGGCATGTCCGCCACTGTCGAAGAAATCGCATCGACGGCAGATGAAGTGGCCGCAGTGAGCGAGCAGGCCGAGGAGCTTGCAGAAGAGGGTCGAGGGGCTGCAACGGAAGCGATCGAAATGATGGAACGGGTCGACGACTCCGCGCAGACCGTCGCCACCGACGTCGAACAGCTCCAAGGGCGCGTCAACGAGATCGACGAAATTGTCGAAGTCATAAACGACATATCAGCACAGACGAATCTGCTCGCGTTGAACGCCTCGATCGAGGCCGCTCGTGCCGGCGAAGCGGGAGACGGGTTCGCAGTCGTTGCAAACGAAGTGAAGAGTCTCGCCGAGGACTCACAGGAGCACGCGGGCACGATCGAACGGATGGTTTCGGACATCAAAGAAGACACGGCAGAAACAGTCACCAGCCTCAAAGAAACGACGGAGGAAGTCAATCGGGGAATCGAGCAGGTCACCACAGCGATGGACACGCTACAAGACATCGCTGAATCCGTCCAAGAGGCGTCACAGGGTATCCGCGAGGTCTCCGATGCAACCGGAGACCAAGCCGCAAGCACCGAGGAAGTGGCGAGTATGGTCGACGAATTGGTCGAGCAGGCAGATTCGGTCGCCAACGAGGTCGAAACCATTGCCGCGGCAAACGAGGAACAAGCAGAGAACGTCGACCAGATCAGCGAGACGGTTCAGCAACTCACGACAGAGTAACACATCTACATGCCTAGCGGAGATCCAACGTCACGGGCGGAGGGACACCCCCAGTCACGGCAGGGCGAGTTCGGATGCGTGTTGAACACGGGTCCAACTACGAGGAGCGAACAAATCAACGTGCTTCACGTCGATGACAACGAAGGGATCTTAGATCTCAGCGCGTCGTTTCTCGAAAAAAAGCACGATTCGATATCGGTTCACAGCGAACACCGTGTCGAAGGGGCACTCGAGTATCTCGACGCGAATGACGTCCATTGTATCGTCTCCGACTACGATATGCCGGGATGCAACGGCATCGAGTTTCTCGAACAGATCCGCGAGACGTATCCGGATCTTCCATTTATTCTCTTTACCGGGGAGGGATCCGAAGAGATTGCGAGCAAGGCGATCTCGAAGGGAGTAACGGACTATCTACGAAAGCGAACGGGCGCAGAGCGCTACGAGCTTCTGGCCAATCGAATCGACAACGTCGTTTCTCAGCGCCGGTCAGAGCAACGCGCAAACCAGACCGAACGATGGCTCGTGGAACTCGCTGAAGAGACGCAAAACGTACTCTGGATCGTCACTGCGGACATGGATGACGTGATCTTCATCAATTCCGCGTTTGCGGAGCTGTACGACCTTCCGATACACCGCTTCCGCGACGATCCGCTGTCGTTTTTGGAGGCGACGCACCCCGACGATCGGGCAGAGGTAGCACAAGCCGTCGAACGGCTTCAAGACGGGGAGACCGTTGAAGTCGAACATCGGGTCAACGCAGGCGAGGACTACCAACGGTGGGTGTACGTTCAAGGAAAGCCCATCTACGACGGCGACGGCAACATCGCGCGGATCGTCGGGTTCATCACGGAGATCACTGAACGAAAGGAGCGCGAACGGAAACTTCGACAGTTTCAGCGGGCTGTCGAGGCCTCGGGTCACTCGATTTACTGTACTGATCGAGACGGCGTCATCGAGTTCGTTAATCCGGCTTTCGAGGAGTTGACCGGATACACCGCTGAGGAAGCGATCGGGGAGACACCGCAGTTCCTCAAGTCTGGCGAGCACGATCAGGCGTTCTACAGCGACCTGTGGGAGACGATCCTCAGCGGCGACGTCTGGCGGAGCGACGTGGTTAACCAGCGGAAAGACGGCGAACGGTTCATCATCGATCAGACGATCGCGCCGGTGAGAGACGAGTCGGGAGAGATCACGCACTTTGTCGCGGTCAACACTGACATCACGGAGCAACGAGCCACCGAGCGTAAACTGGCGATCCTCCGGACGGCGATCGACAACGCCCACTCACCACTCATCCTGACTGATCCACAGCAGGAAGACAACCCGATAGTGTACGTCAATGAGGCGTTTGAAGACATCACGGGATATCCGCAAACGGAAGTCCTCGGTCGGAACTGCCGGTTCCTCCAGGGTGAAAGAACCGACCAGGAGACGGTCGCCAAGCTTCGAGAGGCAATCGAGAACGAAGAGCCGATCACCGTCGAACTCCAGAATTATCGGAAGGACGGAACGCCGTTCTGGAACGAGTTGACGGTCGCGCCGGTGTACGATGGGGATGGCGCTCTCGTCCGGTATCTCGGTACACAGCGTGACGTCACCGGCCAGAGAAAGCAAACTCGGGAATTGAAGCGGCAGAATGACCGCCTCAACAAGTTCGCCAGCGTCGTCTCTCACGACCTTCGAAATCCATTAAACGTGGCGAAAGGCCGGCTCCAACTCGCCAGAGAAGAGTGTAAAAACGAGCACATGTCACACGTTGAGGACGCTCTCGATCGGATGGAGGCGCTGATCACCGACATGCTGACGCTGGCTCGTCAAGGACAAAGCGTCACCGAGGTCGAATCGGTCCGGCTGGCACCGTTGTTCGAGGAATGCTGGGACACTGTCGAGACGGAAGCAGCCTCGTTCGTGGTCGAGATCGACACGGAGACCTCGATTCGAGCAGACCCCAGTCGCATGAAACAAGCGTTTGAGAATCTGCTCCGAAATGCAGTCGAACACGGCGGCTCCGGTGTCACGGTGACGGTTGGCACGCTGGACGACGGCGTATATATCGAGGACGACGGTCCGGGGATATCAGAGCAGAGCTACGGTCAGGTATTCGAATCCGGGTATTCGACGAGGGCATCCGGAACCGGATTCGGATTGAGTATCGTCAACCAGATCGTGGATGCTCACGGGTGGAGCATACGAGCGGCCGAGAGCGAGTCAGGTGGCGCTCGCTTCGAAATTACGGGCATCGGACGTACCGTGCCACAGACATGAGCACAAACCCAGACATATTCGGACAGATCGTCTGCGATATATGTCGTTATTTCGCTCTCGTTGAAAAGACCCCGACGCAAAATCCGCCACTGCCCGCACCGACCGAAACGGATCAAGATAGTGCCACGAGCAACGGCCACGACACGACATCTCGAACAGAGAATACAAAAGAATCCCAATGAGCGAACCAGGATCACCAGCAACTAATCCAGAAGAGAACCACCAGGTGCGACGTGAGATTTTCGAACGCATGTCTGACGGTGTCGTGGCACTAGACGATACACTCCGGATCACATTCGTCAACAGTTCCGCGACGACACTGCTTGATGCCGACGCCGAGTCTCTCCTTGGCGAAGACATTTGTGACGTATTCCAGAATCAGAGGGACAGGACGGTTCGAGACACAATCGAGCAGGCAATCGAAACCGGAGAACTAGCCTCGTTCGATTGTTCTCCCCAGAGAGCAGGGCAGTGGTGTAAGGTCAGAATCCACCCGGGTGACGAGGGCGTGACTATTGTCCTCAGCGACATAACAGAAGATCGACACAAGGCTGAACAGGCAGATACGTTATTCAACAACACACAAGACGGGCTGTTTGTCATCGCAGTCGAAAACGCTGGAGAGACGTTCCGTGTCAAGCGAGTTAACCCCGCATACGAGACAGTTACGGGCACTTCAGCCGTCGAACTACAAGGGAAAACAGTCCGTGAAATCACCGGGAAAGCGGACAGCGCACATGTCCGTGAAAAATACAAAGAGTGTGTCAGCGGACAACAGCCTGTCCAATACAAAGAATACCTGTCAACGTTCGACGGCGGATCGTGGTGGGAAACGCGAATCGCACCGGTACTGGTCAATGGAACGGTTTCGCACATTGTCGGATCGACACGGAATATCACCGAACAGAAGCAACGCGAGCAACGTCTACAGAAGTTCGAACAGATGGTCGAACACACCGGACACGCCGTCTTCTTTACCGACGCAGATGGGCAGATCGAATACGTAAATCCAGAATTCGAGGACCTAACTGGATACACAGCTGTTGAAGTGCTCGGAAAGAAACCTGGTTTTCTCAATTCCGGTGAGCACGACGATGCGTTTTTCGCCGACCTATGGGACACTGTTCTGGACGGCGAAGTCTGGAGTGGCGAAATCGTGAATAAACGCAAGGACGGAGCACACTTCGTCGCCAACCACACGATTGCGCCGGTGACAGATGACTCGGGAGACGTAACTCACTTTGTCGCAATCTATAATGATATTACTGGGCGAAAACGGCGTGAAACCGAACTCCGACAAAAGACGCGTGCGCTCGAAAACGCGCCGGTCGGAATCACGCTTACCGATCCGTCACAGGAAGATAACCCCATGACCTACGTAAACAAGCGGTTCTCCGAGGTTACGGGCTATGAAAAGGAGGACTCCATCGGTCGGAACTGCCGGTTCCTTCAGGGCGAGAGGACCGACCCCGATCAAATCGAAACGATCCGCGACGCCGTTAACGAGGTTGAGTCGACTGAGACGACCCTACTGAACTATCGTAAGGACGGGACCAAATTCTGGAACCAGTTATCCATTTCTCCCGTGAAAGACGAAAACGGCGAATTGGAAACCTTCGTCGGATTCCAAAAAGACATCACCGACAAAAAAGAGCGCGAACAGCGCTTAGAAACCTACGAACTCGTCGTGCAGGCGATGAATGAAGTTGCATACCTCGTTGACGATAACAAGCGCATCCAGTTTGCTAACGATGCGGCACTTGAGTTTGCAGGTGTCTCACATGAAGCGATGAAGGGGCGGCAGATCGGACCGGTGACCAAGTCGATGGCTGCACCGGACGAAGATCCCACACGGTTCATCAACGTGATCGATTCGCTCCTCGAAGATGACAAACCCGATGTCGGTGAATGGATCCAAGAGCCGGATGGGACAGAAACGTTGTCTTTAGGATTTGGTCTCGAATTAGACTCGGTTGGCAAGATATACACTGAGCAGCGGTTTGTCCCCGTAGAACTCTACGACGGTGAGCGAGGTGTTGCAGTTATTTCGCGGGATATCACACATCAACAAGAAAGAGAACAAGAGATCCAGACCCACCTCGTACAGGCGCAAGAAGTCGGACACGTCGGGAGTTGGTTCTTGGAAATCGAAACCAGCGACCTCCAGTGGTCGGATGAATGTTATCGGATCTTCGGCCTAGAACCAGGGACAGCGATGACGTATGAACGGTTTCTAACAATCGTTCACCCTGACGACCGTGACAAAGTAACAGAAGCATGGGATGACGCATTGGAGAACGGCGGGTACGACATAGAACACCGAATCGTGGTAGAGGGTGAGACACGATGGGTTCGAGAGATAGCAGAAGTTGAATTCGACGCGGACGGAGATCCGGAGAGCGGTATCGGTGTCGTCCGGGACATTACAGAACAGGTGCAGCGGACCCACGAAGTGCGCGCACAGAAGAGGCGATACGAGTCACTATTCAAAAACGTCAGCGGCGCAGTCGTAGTGACGGATACTGCGGGCAATATTACGACGTGCAACCCGGGATTCACCGATCTGTTTGGATATGATATTGACGAAATCGAAGGAGACCATCTGCGCACAATCACAGACAATGGAGCCGATATCGAACGCGTGCTTGAAGCGACAGCTGTCCCGAACAAACCGAAGATCATCAACTACCAGAAAAACACCGGACACGTCTTCTCGGGCGAATCACGAGGATCACCGCTACGGACCCATGATGGCGATATTGATGGCTACGTTGTTCATATTATAGATATTTCTGAAGAGCAGGAAAACCGCGAACATCTGCAAGTGCTCGGGCGCATCTTCCGCCATAACGTGAGGAACAATATGAATGTGATCATGGGGGCGGCACAACGCATCCGAGAGCATGGATCGGACACGGTGACGCCGTGGGCTGAGAAGATACTCGAGAAAAGCCAGACCTTCGTCGAAATGGGAGAAAATCAACAGAGAATCACCAAGCTTCTGACCCGAAAGCGTGAAACGGAGGATATCGACGTCGTTCCGATACTCAAAGAGGTCGTCTCGGGCGTACAGAAACACTATCCTGATGCGACGCTGAATGTTGATCTGGCTACCGGCGGTCAAGCGAATACTGTACGTGAGATCGACGCGGCGATCCGAGAACTGGTACAGAATGCAATTATTCACTCGGAGCAGACGCGCCCACGCGTCGATATTCGCCATCGATACACAGATGCGATTACTGAGATTACGATACGGGACAATGGGCCGGGAATTCCGGAACAAGAATGGAGCGTATTGACCGCAGACGGAGAAATCAATTCACTGAACCACGGAACGGGGCTCGGACTTTGGTTCGTCAATCATGTTGTTCGCCGGTCGAATGGGACCCTGTCATTTGACACGAACGAGTTAGGAGGGACAACGGTGAGGATCCGGCTTCCGACGAGTATGTCTCACGCGAAACAGGCGGGGGATTGCTAGGGACGCAACACCCCACACGAAAATAGCGGCACTTCACCGAGTCGCAGGAAACCTGGCTGTGGTCTGCTTCGACGGCGACACCATATCAAAAAAAAGAAACTGCGACAGCGTTCTAGCGGAATTTAGAACACGGTCGGGAACAGCACGTAGCTGAACAGCAGACACAGGATTCCGACGCCCGACGCGTAGTAGAGGAGCGGGATGAGGTTCAGCCGCATCACCCGACCCTCCTGTCCGAGGAGACCGACCGTCGCCAGCGCGGCGACGAGGTTGTGGATCGCGACGAGGTTCCCGATGGCACCGCCGACGGCCTGCGCGCCGACGATGATCGTCCGCGGAAGCCCGAGCTGCGTCGCCGCCTCGAACTGGAACGCGCCGAAGGTGATGTTCGAGACGGTGTTCGATCCGGCCATCGCCGCACCGAGCGCGCCGATGAGCGAGGCGAACGCCGGGTACGCGGCACCGAGCAGGCCGGCGGTCGTCTGCGCGAGCAGGACGATCATGCTCCCGACTTCGGGTGCGCCCGGATGCGCGCCGGACTGGAGCATCACCTGCACCATCGCGATGACGAACACTAAGGCGATGAACGGCGAGACGATCTTCCGGCCGGCTTCCTTCCACGCTTCGCTGACCTCGTTACCCGACATGCTGAATATCGGGATCGCGAGCACGGCGCTCACGAGCAGCCAGAAGCCCGGCACGTTCATCCACGCGACCGCACCGCTAAGCGACGTTCCGAGGATCTCGCCCCAGCTGACGACGAAGATGTCTCGGTTGATGAAATTCGAGATCGGGTCGACAGCACGGGTCACGACCAGGAGCAGGACGAGCAGGACGTACGGCGACCACGCCTTGAACAGCGTCATGTCCTCGCCGCCTTCGAGGTCGGCGGCCTCCGCTTCGAGCGAGTCAGAGCCGTTCGAGCCGTTCGACTGGCCGGGCTCGATCGAACCGACCCAGTGGTCTTCCCACTTCTCGCGCTCGGGGAAGTCCCACTCGTCGTCCGGCAGGAGGTACCCCGCGCGGAGGATACTGAGGATGATCGTGCCGCCGACCATCGATCCGATGAGCGACGGGAACTCGGCCGTGAGGAACCACGCCGAGAGCCAGTACGGCACGGCGAATGCGATACCGGACGCGATACACAGGGGCGCGACCTCCCAGGCCGGCTTCAGCGACCGCTCTTCCGGGTCACCGAAGAAGTAGACGACCATTCCGACGGCGAAAAGCGGCATCACGAACCCGACCAAGGCGTGATATGTCGCCGCCCACGCCGCCACGTTGACGGAGAACTCCTGGACGGTCATCCCCCCTTCTTGGATCGCGGTGCGAGTGAACTCGACGCTCTCCATCGGACTCTGGATCCCGACCACGATCGGGGTCCCCACCGCCCCGTACGTGACCGCGATGATGTGTCCGATGATGCCGGCGACGACGGCGGCGAGCGCCGGGAAGCCGAGGCCCAAGAGCAGCGGCGCGACGACGGCGGCCGGCGTCCCGAACCCGGCTGCGCCCTCGATGAACGTCGCCATGAAGAACCCGATCAACACGATCTGGACGCGGCGGTCGTCACTGACCGTCGCGAACCCGCGGTTGATCCGGTCGAACGCCCCCGCCTCCATCAGCGTGTACAAGAGGACGAGCGCGCCGAAGACGATCCAGAGGATCTCGATCGCCGTCATAAAGCCCGCCGCGGACGCCGCGGCGAGCCAGTTGACCGGCATGTTCCACGCGAAGTAGCCGACCCCGATCGCGGTCACCCACGCAATCGGCATCGCGCGGGTCGCCGGCCAGAGGAGGCCGACGAGAAGCACGCCCGCAAGCAGAAGCGGGAGCGCCGCGATCGCGACATCAACGCCGGACGTCACGCGTCTCCCCCCCGTTGGCTCTCCGATACCCTTCGCCGTCGACGACTCGTGTCATGAGTTGACATCAACATGCGACGCGAGTTGCATCACATTCATTAATTATAAATCCCCGAGTTCCCGCAGGATTAATCGTGTACCCTGACGGGGATCGCCGTGCTATCTCCGTGTCAAATTAGTGTTACATCACGTCGTCGGGTTCAGCGTCGAGCGCCGCGTCACGGAGGGTACGACATCGATTTCCGGCGGTTTCGAGGTCGGGAACGGGGGTCGGATCGCCGTCCGCGTCGACCGCGACGAACACGAAGTACGACTCCGTCGTCACCTCTCGCTCGCCGGTTCGGGGTGACTCGCGGAACGCGCGCAGGCGGACGCGAACGCTCGTGCGGCCGGCCGCGTACACGTACGACTCGATGACGCAGGTGTCTCCCTGCGGGATGGGTCGTTTGAAGTCGAGCTCGCTGATCTTGGCGGTGACGCAGGTCTCGCCGGCGTGACGCATCGCGGACATCGCGCCGACCTCGTCCATCCACTTGACGACGTTTCCCCCGTGTGCCGACTCGTAGTTGTTCGTGTGCGTCGGCTGGACGCGCTGGCGGTTCTCGATGTAGGTGTCGCTGACGGTCGGCATGCCTCGACATCACCCGGCGGGGAGAAAGACCCGTCGGCGGCGCTTCCGGGGGCGGATCTCGCGAGTCACAGTCACGGAGCGCGCGGCCCGCGTTGCAAACGGCGGGCCTTGTTGAAACCCTTGCTGACAAACATGACTGGTGAGTAGCTGGAGGAAGATGGATGCTCTCCCAAAGTCACGACTTCTTCGATTCGTTGAACGGGCTATGGTGCTGGCTCGCCGTGCTGTGGCACGGTTCTCGACACGCTATTCACGGAAGCGGTTCACGCTCCGGCAACATGTTGTCCTGCTCTGTCTCAAGGTGAAGAAGACGACAACGTACCGCGACCTCGTTGATGAGCTCATCGAGATGCCTCGCATCCGTGAGGCCCTCGGCCTTGAGTCGATCCCTGCACCCTCGACGCTCTGCAAAGCGTTCGGCCGCCTGGAGATGGCCGTCTGGCGGGTGTTACTGAACGTCTCGCTCGCGGACTTGCCACTGAACGGGGTCACCGGCATCGATGCATCCGGGTTTGAACGGGCTCATGCTTCAACTCACTACACGAAGCGAACAAACCTCACCATCCAGCAGTTGAAGACAACACTGTTGGTCGATACAAAGACCAACGCCGTTCTCGATATTCACGTGACCACAACGCGGAAGCACGATACGCAAATCGCGCCACAGGTAGTGAAACGGAACAGACAGTCCATCGCGGTGTTGACCGGTGACAAGGGATACGACGACCAGAAACTTCGGCGGCTCGCCCGTGAGCATGATATTCGACCACTAATCAAGCATCGTGAGTTCACCTCACTCCACAAGGCGTGGAATACACGGTTGGACAACGATCTCTACCACAGACGGAACATGAACGAGACAGTCAACGCGGCGATCAAACAGAAATTCGGGGCCTTCGTGCGGTCGCGTCTCTGGTGGAAGCAGTTCCGCGAACTCGTTATCAAGTGCATCGTTCACAATCTGGAGCGAAGCCTCGCTATTTCACACGAGGAGTCCGACTGTCCATAATTTCGAGAGGAAGGGGCTGCTGAATACAGAGGGTAAAGTCAGCAGCGGAGTACCCGTTCCGGAGGTTTCCGTAGCCAGATGAGTGTAGAGACGTTGTACACCGTTAGCATATAACCGTGTGTACATAGGTTTATACTGTGAGGAGGTGTACAGTTGTACAGAGAGCGACCTACCTGGCGGTGGGGTTGTCCTTACGACGGGGGCTGATGCTCTTCACGAATAGTGACTACAATGACAGCAGAAGAACTTACGCCGGGAAACGGGATGAAGCGTCGGAACGTACTGAAGACCGCAGCGGTTATCGGAGGTATCGGGGCGTTCGGAGTACCGGCATTCGCTGGGAGTGCGGCCGCCAGTTCACACGCTACGGTGACCGAGACAATCTATCTCAGCCACTCGGTCGATGCCGAGAACGTCACCAAGCTGTTCAGCGTCGACCTCGATAGCACGGCCGGTGAGGCTGTACTCACCCAGGTGACATCCATCGGCGGGAACTTCCAGAACGTCGACGCCATCGCCGCGACCCCGGACGGCGAGACGGTGATGTTCGTTGACCGGAACACGACCCACCTCGGCGAGTACGACGTCAGTGGCGATTCGTTTTCCGACAAGGGAGCGATTAACGGCCTGCCGACGCTGTCTGTCCTGGCCGCGTACGGCCTCGATGGTAACCTGTACGTCGCGAGTAACAACACGAACAAGCTGTACACGGTTGACGGCAACGTATCGCCGCCCGTGGCGACCGAGGTTGGGACGATCGACGGGGCGACCGTCAACGGGGCGGACATCGTCGTCGACTCGACGGGGACGATGTTCCTCCACACGAACAACAACGACACCCTGTACACCATCGACTACCAGAACCCCGATGGGAACGGGAACATCGCAGCGACCGTCGTCGGGACTGACGCCGGGTCGTCTTTGACCGGGCTGGCAGTCCGCGCTGCTGGGACGGGCGATCTCGTCGGCTCCAGCCGCGCCGACGACGCCATCGTCGTTCTCGACAAGAGCAACGGAAGCCGGACTGCCACGCTCGACATGACGTTCAACGGGAACGCCTACAGCTACACCAACGGCGATATGGCGACCGGCACCATCATCGACGAAACCTGCGACGAATGTACCAGCGACGAACTCCTCGCGAAGTACGAGTTCGCCTGCACCGAAGAAGTGGATGACGAGTGCGTCGACTACGACTTCGTCTTTGAGGACGGGGACGGCAGCCTCGTGACCTACGAGCCGGGGAGCTTCGAGAGCAAAGAGGACGAGGCGTTCGAGCCCGTCTCCGCGACCTTCGGCACGGACTACTGCACCGTCTACGCAGTGGTCAAGGCCGGTCGGGAACTGGCGGTTCAGGAACTAGTCGCCGAGGATGGCGAGGTCACCGCCCAGAACATCGGCAAGTACGCCATCAGCTTCGTGGCCTTCTACTGCACCGAGGAAGCGGCACAGGACGCTGCGGACGCGTTCCCCTCGAACGGCAACGGAAGATAAGCCCGAGGTCAAGGATCGTTCCTCCGCATTTTTGAGTAGACTGGCGAAGGAGGAGGCGCGAACGTACGTAGCGGATTCGCTTCGAACTCGGACAGATACCTAAATTGCTGGAACAGGAGGGACTGGAGATACCGCTCTGAGAGAGACGCGCCCTCTATTCAGCAGGACTGCTGAAACCTATCATCGAATGAGGGTTTCAACAAGGCCAAACGGCGTTACGCGTCGTCTCGATCGACGACGACGGTCCGTCCCGTGAGCCGGTCGGGGGAGAACCGATACAGATCGATGTCGAGGTCGGACTTCCCGTCCGCCCAGATCTCGAAGAGCGGCCGACGCGTCTCGCCGTACTGTGCGATCGTCTCGGGCGTCAGCTCGTCGAGGTCGACCCGGTGAAGCGTGCCGACGCCGACGACGCTGGCGTACTCGTCGCCGTCCTCCTCGTACACCACGACTCGGGCCGTCGGGTCCGACCTGAGGAACTCTCGTTTTTCGCTGTTCGGGGTCGACACCAGCCGGAGGAACGCGTCTCGCGACTCCGTGTCGAAGCCGTACGAGATGGGGATAGCGTAGGGCGTCTCGTCGCGCGCGAGCGAGAGCACGCCGGTCTCGTGTCGGGACAGAAACGCGTCGACCTCCGCGGGGGACATCTCGGCCTCGCTGTTCGTCGCCATACGCACACCTCTGTGTACGTCGGGATAAAGGATACGAGACGCGAGAGACTAGACGACGGCGCGACCTCTGGATGGCGGCACGGCGGCGAAACAGCGGGGCTGCGGGACGACAGCGCGGGGGGAGCGGCCTGCCGAGCCGCCGACGGCTCAGGAGAGGCGGTCGGCCGTCGGCGTACTCGTGGCAGAAGGGTTGTCGATGTCGGCCTCGGTGACGGCCGCGCCGCAGACGACACAGCCCGCGTCGAGCAGCGTCGCCCGCATCGCGCCGTCCACCTCGATCGACCGGCGACACTCCGGGCAGACGAAGGTGTGTCTCTGTGCGTCGGTCATACGTACACATTCGATCCGAACGCTCATCAAGGATGGATCGGATTCCTGTCGGTTCGGAATTCGATCACCCGACGACGCGATCGCGCGGCTGCGGCTCGACCGGGGCGGCGATCGCGGTCATTCGAGCACGGTCGAGAGCAGTTTCCGCTGTGCGGCGGCGACGTGCTCTGAGAACGTCGAACGATCGATGCCGAGGGAGTCGGCGACCTCGCCGGCGTTGGCTCCCTTGGGGTGGTCGAAGTATCCCGCCTCGTACGCGGCGGTGAGCACCTCTCGCTGCCGTTCGGTCAGATCGCTCCGGTCGACGGTGACGAGGTCCGACTCCTCGGGCGTCGAAGACGACTGGAGCAGCTGTAACACCTTCATGTCGGCACACGACTCCTGAAACCCGTCGAGAACCGATCGGAGGGTCGGGAGGTCGGTGGCGTGAAACGTGACGATCAGCCGCCCGTCGCGTATCGTCGTCTCCGAGGCGGGGATCCCGTGGCGGTCGAGCACCGTGAACGGCGAGTCGCCGCGGCACGGCGTCTCGAAGCGATACGCGGCCTTGGTGCCGTAGTCGAACACCACGTCCGCGTCGCCGGAGACCCGGAGGTCGCGGTCCGTGATGAACTCGTACGCGACGGTGTCGGCGTCGCCGTTGGGGCCGCTGCGGGCGACGCTGTAGATCGGCGTCGAGCCGTCGACGACCTCCGCGAACGGCGACGGCGGCGACACCGGAAGCGAGACTTCCGCCCTAATTCCGGACCCCATTCACGTTCGTCCGTGTTCGCCGGCGGTCAAAACGTTGACGACGCGGGGGGTACGTCCGGGGCGAGAGGTTCGAACGCCGAGAGGCTCGAACGTCGACGCTCCGCCCGCCGCCTCCGCGCGATCTTATAAAACACCCCGTATATACAGGGGCGGTGTTGGGGTGTGTGGAAGCGCTATCTACGTACATGAAGCGAAACGCTCCGCACGCGACCGGATCGATCACGGCGACCGAGGGCGACGAGACGCTGGACGAGTCGTTCGACCTCCTCGCGGACCCCGACTGCCGCGCGATCCTCCGCGCCGCCGACACGGCCATGACGACGAGCGAACTCGCGGAGACGTGTGACATCGCGCTCTCGACCGCCTACCGCAAGGTCGAGCGGCTGAGCGACACGCCCCTGTTGGTCGAGGGCGTCCGATTCGATCCGGACGGCGACCACGCGGCGGAGTACACGCGGGGACCGAGCGACGCCACGATCGAGTTCACCGGCGACGGCGTCGCGCTGACGCTCGACCTCCCCGACACGTCCGAGCCGGCCGCCGGCTTCGAGACGACGGGCGTGTCGGCCGACTGAGCGCCGGGCGAGCACGGAGCGTGCAGACGTCGAGCGGCCGTCTCGCGCGTCCGGCTCCGTTTCGTTTCTGATAATTCCGGAAACAGCCTTATTATTACGCACAGACGCGGTTCCGATATGTGTCAGCGGCTGGACCCCGGAACACTCATCGACCTCGCACAGGACAAGGTCGTGGTGCTCGACGC
Organism: Halorubrum salinum; assembly: GCF_024494575.1. Taxonomy (GTDB): domain Archaea; phylum Halobacteriota; class Halobacteria; order Halobacteriales; family Haloferacaceae; genus Halorubrum; species Halorubrum salinum. The sequence continues at coordinate 108,057 of NZ_JANHDO010000002.1, read as the reverse complement.
CGACGGGGTCTACCGATACTGCAACGCGGCCGTCGTCGACCTCCTCGGCTTCGATCCCGAGGAGCTGATCGGCGCGGACGCGTTCGATCTCGTCTATCCCGAAGATAGAGAGTGGGTTCGAACCGCCTTCGACGCGATCGTCGCCGGCGAGCGCGAGGCGGACGAGCCGTTCGAATACCGGTACGGCACCGCCGACGGCGGCTGGGTCTGGCTTCGGACGACGGTCCACACGCCCTCGGAGACGGGGATCGACGGCTACGTGTTGACGTCGCGCGACGTCACGAAGGAGGTGGAGTCGCGGCGGCGGCTGGAGACTATCGCCTCGGTGTCGGCGGACGTGTTCTGGATGTTCTCGGCCGACTGGAGCGATCTGCTGTTCGTCAACGGCGCGGTCGAGGAAGTGTACGGCGTGCCCGTGGAGACGCTCGAACGGGAGCCGGAGAGCTTCCTGGATGCGGTCCACCCCGACGACCGGCCGTACGTCGAGCGCGCGATGGACCGCCTCTCGAACGGCGAGTCCACCCACGTCGACTACCGGCTCGGGACCGAGGAGGGAGCGACCACGTGGGTCCGCGTGCCGGGAGAACCTGTCGTCGAACACGGGGAGGTGGTCGCAGTCACCGGGTTCGCGCGCGACGTGACGGAGGAGTATCGGCGGGAGCGACAGCTCGCGGTGATGGACAACCTGTTGCGTCACACGATCCGGAACGACATGAACATCGTCGACGGCACCGCGGCGCAGATCGCCGACCGGGTGGCCGACGCGAGCGAGTCGAGCGACGACGCCGACGGCGACCACGCCCGCGACGCTGCGAGGCCGTTTCCCGTCGACGCCGCCGAGGCCGTCACGGACCACGTCGAGACGATCCGCCGAGTCGCCGACGACCTGCTGACGACCGCGGAGAAGCAGCGCGGGGTGATCGAGATGCTCCGGCAACGCCGGTCGCCGCACCCGGTCTCGCTCTGCCCGGCCGTCAAGGCCGCAGTCGAGATGGCCGCCGACGACGTCCCGGGGCCGGTCGCCGTCGACTGCGAGGAAGCGGCCGACGCGGGCGCGGACGAGACGGGCGTGCCGGGATCGACCGACGGCGGGACCGTCGATCCGTTCGACTCGGGTCCCGGCGAGGCGGGCGACGCCGGAACGGACGCGACCGAGTTCGAGTCGAGCCCCGGCGGCTCCGAGGCGGGCGCGGGCGGCTCCAAGGCGAGCACCGCCGACGAGGAGGTGCCGCGGCTTGCCGCCTCGTGTCCGCCCGACGCGTCCGCGTTCACCCACCCGGAGATCGACTACGCGATCGCCGAGCTTGTCGACAACGCGGTCGAACACGCGGAGTCGACGCCGGCAGTCCGGATCGACGTGTCGGTCGCGGCCGATACCGTCGACATCGCCGTGTGGGACAACTGCGAGCCGATCCCGCCGGAGGAGCGGTTCGCGGTCACCGACCGATGGGAGATGGACGACCTCAATCACACCGACGGGATGGGGCTGTGGCTCGTCTACTGGATCGCCGACAGGTCCGGCGGCGACATCACGTTCGACACCCACGAGGGAGGCAACGTCGTGACCCTCTCGCTGCAGAACGCCGACTGCGACGACGCCGAGGACGCCGCCGATCCGACCGGGGGCGACGGCCTGGGGCCGCCCCAACGGCTGAACGCGGTCTCGAACGACTGACGAGCCCTCTGGGGGACCGACAACGCGGACGCGGCACGCCCGGCGAAGGTGGACGCGGCACGCCCGGCGAAGGCGGACGGCGGGCGGGACGGTGTCTCGGACGGCGTGAGAGAGAATTCGAGACGTCGGGCCGGCGAGTAACTCGGATCGCGAACCCGCTCCCACCGATCTTAAGCCACCGGTTCGCGTAGGCGATCGTTGATGGGTACGCTCAACGAGCTGTTCGACCCGGACCGGGTCGCCGTCGTCGGCGCAACCGCCCGCGAGGGAGCGGTCGGTCGCGCCGTCACGTCGAACCTGCTCGACGACTTCGACGGCGACACCGTCCCGGTCAACCCGAACTACGACGAGGTGCTCGGGACGCCCTGCGTCGACGGGGTCGGCGAGGCCGACGCCGACGTCGCCGTGATCGTCGTGCCGCCGTCTATCGTGTTGGACGCGATCGAGGCGTGCGGCGAGGCCGGCGTCCGCAGCGTCGTCGTGATCACCGCCGGGTTCGGGGAGACCGGGGAGGATGGGGCCGCGAGAGAGCGCCGTCTCGCGGAGCTAGCCGACGAGTACGACCTCAACCTCGTCGGCCCCAACAGCTTGGGGATCATGTCGACCCCCTCGGGGATGAACGCGACGTTCGGTCCGGAGAACGCCTTACCCGGCGGGCTCTCCTTCATGAGTCAGTCGGGGGCGTTCGTCACCGCCGTGCTCGACTGGGCCAACGACAACGGGATCGGCTTCAAAGACGTCGTGTCGCTCGGCAACAAGGCCGTCTTAGACGAGACGGACTTCGTCTCCCACTGGGGGGAAGACGACGAGACCGACGTCATCATCGGCTACCTAGAGGGGATAGAGGACGGCCGCGAGTTCATCGACACCGCCCGAGAGACCACGCAGGAGACGCCGATCGTCGCCGTGAAGTCGGGGCGGACGAGCGCCGGCGCGCAGGCCGCCTCCTCGCACACCGGGACGCTCGCCGGCTCCGAGAAGGCGTACGAGGCCGGGCTCGATCAGGCGGGCGTCATCCGCGCGGAGTCGGTCGACGAGCTGTTCGACGCCGCCGGCATCTTAGGCAGCCAGCCGCTGCCCGACACCGACAGCGTCGCGGTCGTCACGAACGCCGGCGGTCCGGGCGTGATGGCGACCGACGCGGTCGGCGACGCCGACCTCGACATGGCCTCGTTCACCCGCGAGACGAGCGACCGGCTCGCCGACGCGATGCCCGCGGAGGCGAACATCCACAACCCGGTCGACGTGATCGGCGACGCCGACGTGGATCGGTTCCGCGAGGCGCTCGAGATCACCGTAAGCGACGACAACGTCGGGGCCGCGCTCGTGTTGGCCGCGCCGACGGCGACGATCGACTTCGGCGACCTCGCGGACGCGATCGAGGCGGTCAGCGAGGAGATGGACGCCCCCGTGGCCGCCTGCCTGATGGGCGGCGACCGGACCCGCGAGCCGAAACAACAGCTGCAGTCGAAGGGGATCCCCTGTTACTTCGACCCGGCCCGCGCGATCGACAGCCTCGCGACGCTCGCGGAGTACCGCGACATCAGGACGCGCGAGTACGCGGACCCGATGACCTTCGACGTCGACCGCGAGCGCGCCCGCGAGATACTGGAGACGGTGCGGGAGCGCGACGATAACCGCTTAGGCGTCGAGGCGATGGAGCTGCTCGACGCGTACGGGATCGCCACGCCCGCGGGCGAGATCGTCGACTCGCCGGAGCGCGCCCGGGAGGTCGCGGCCGGGATCGAGGGGAACGTCGTGATGAAGATCGTCTCGCCAGACATCCTGCACAAGTCCGACATCGGCGGCGTCGCCGTCGGGGTCGAAGACGCCGACGTCGCGGACACCTACGAGACGCTGATAACCCGCGCGCGAAACTACCAGCCCGACGCGACCCTCCTCGGCGTACAGGTCCAGGAGATGGTCGATCTGGACGGCGGCGTCGAGACGATCGTCGGCATGAACCGCGACCCGCAGTTCGGCCCCCTGTTGATGTTCGGGCTCGGGGGTATCTTCGTGGAGGTGATGGAAGACACCACCTTCCGCGTCGCGCCCGTCTCGGAGCCGGAAGCGAGGGAGATGACAGAGGAGATCCAGTCTGCGCCCCTCTTGCGCGGAGCCCGCGGGCGCGACCCCGTCGACGTCGACGCCGTGATAGAGACGATCGGTCGGCTCTCACAGCTCGTCACCGACTTCCCCGCGGTCCTCGAACTCGACATCAACCCCCTCGTCGCACTGCCCGACGACGACGGCGGTACGAACGCCGCCGCCGTCGACGTGAGACTCACCGTCGACCCGGAGGAACTCGACCCGGAGGAACTCGACTCGGAGGAACCCGACCAATGACAGACACACCCACGACACTCGTAACCGCGACCGGAGAACACGTCGGAAAGACCGCGATCACCGTCGCCCTCGCGCGGCTCGCGGCCGACCGCGACCGCAGCGTCGGCTACATGAAGCCGAAGGGGACTCGGCTCCAGTCCAACGTCGGCAAGACGCTCGATCAGGACCCCATGCTGGCCCGCGAGGTGCTCGGATTAGACGCCGAGATGCACCAGATGGAGCCGGTCGTCTACTCGCCGACGTTCGTCGAGGGCGCGATCCGCGGCACCGAGGACCCGGACGCTCTGCGCGACCGGATCCGAGAGGAGTACGAGGCGCTCGCGGCCGACCGCGACCACATGTTCGTCGAGGGGGGCGGGAGCTGGACCACGGGCGGCGTGGTCGACCTGACCGACGTCGACGTCGCGGACCTGCTCGACGCGCGCGTCGTCCTGGTCGCCGAGTACGCGTCGCCGAACGACCTCGACGACGTCCTCGCGGCCGCCGACGCCTTCGGCGACCGGCTCGCCGGCGTCGTGTTCAACAAGGTCTCAGACGACGCGTTCGACTCGCTCGACCAGGACGGGATCCCGTTTCTGGAGTCGAGGGGGATCACCGTCTTCGGCGCGATCCCGCACGAGAAGGAGCTCGCCGGCGTCACCGTCGGCGAACTCGCCGACGAGCTGGGCGCGGAACTGCTGACCGACGCGCCGACCGACGCGTTCGTGGAGCGGTTCCTCGTGGGTGCGATGGGCGGCGACGAGGCGCTCCGGTACTTCCGGCGCGCGCGCGACGCCGCCGTGATCACCGGCGGCGACCGCGCTGACGTCCAGACCGCGGCACTCGACGCCTCGGGCGTCGCGTGTCTCGTTCTCACTGGGGGCCACCGACCCTCGGGGGCGGTGCTCGGCAAGGCCGCCGACGCCGGCACCCCCGTCCTCGCGGTGAACACCGACACCGTCACCACCATCGACCGGGCGGAGGGCGTCGTCCGCGGCGGCCGAACCCGCGACGCGCGCACCGTCGAGCGGATGGCGACGCTGCTCGACGCGCACGCCGACGTCGACGGGCTCCTCTGAGACGGGGCGGCCGGCCGGTTCCCGACGGAACCCCGGATCCGGACGTCTCCGGAGGATCCCGTCGCCGTCGACCGACACGGGCGAACGTCTGACATACTGTTTTCAGGGAGGACGACGTAGGCCGCGTATGACCAGTCTCTCGGAGGCGTACGGCGGACGGGGACGCTCCGAGGTCGATCCGCGTCGGCTGTACCTCGGCGTGGGCTCGTTCGTCGTCGGTGCGCTCCTGCTCGTCGCCGGAATCCTCGTGGCCGCGGAGGTGCTCCTCCCGAGCGGCTACGGCTCCGGCGCGGCGCGGCGCGTCGGCGGCGTGCTCGGCGGCGTGGGCGTCCCCCTGTTGTTGCTCGGCGTGATGACCGTGCTCCCGGCGAACCGAACCACGCGGGCGACGGCCGTGATCGGGGCCGCAGTCATGTGTCTCGGCGTTGCGCTGTTCGCGTACGCGTACCCGTACCACTGGGTCGGCGGCCCGCGCCCCGAGTTAACTGACCTCACGCTACCGACCGCGGGACTGTACTTCCTCGGCGCGGCGACCACGATGTGGAGCGTGTTCGTCGGCGTCGCGAACTTCAAGACGCGGAACGACCCCGGCGGGACCGTCACGATGGAAGTCACGCACAAGGGCGAAACGAAGGTGATCGAGGTCGGCCGTGACCAGCTCGACGGGATGGGCGGCGTGGGGCTTCTCGGCGGGACTCCGGACGGTAACGTCGAGACGCAGACCAACCGGCCGGACGAGCCCGATCGGTCCGGCGGCGGGTCGGTCACCGAGAGGACGGCCGGGAACGGGGCGGCGAGCGAGAGAGGCCGAGACGCCACCGCCGAGCCGGCTGGCGGGAACACGAGCGACCGGTCGGCGAGCCCCACCGGCGGCGTTCCCGGCACCGGACCCGGCTCCGCCGGCGTCAGCGACGGCGGGAGCAACCCGACCGCGATCAGGTCGCCGCTCGACGACGCGCAAGCCGCCGGACCCGACGGCCCCGACGCCGCGCCGTCACAGCCCGGGGCGACGGGGGAGGCGTCGCCGCGCGACGGGCCGGGTGACACCTACTGCGGGAACTGCGCGCAGTTCGACTACGTCCGGACGGACCAGGGAATGCAGCCGTACTGCGGGCACCACGACGAGCTGATGGACGACATGGACGCGTGCGACGAGTGGACTCCCCGGTAGCGGGAGACCAGCGCCCGGAGCGATCCGGAGACGTCAGGGTCACCGTTCAGGTCGGCTCGGCCGAGGGGAGCTGCGACTCGGCGACCGCGAACGCGAGCGTGCTCAACACGGCCGTGAGCGTGCCAGCCGCGAGCGCCATCGCGAGGTCCGACAGCGTGAGCGCGGTCACGCCCGGGGCGGCGGGGAGGAAGAACCCCGAGACGGCGTACAACACGACCGCGATAGACAGGACGTAGAAGGGCGCGTTGAGGTAGCGCCACCGGAAGCGCCCGGCGAGGTACTCGTCCGTGATCTGGCCGAGGCTGGAGGTGACGCCGGCGACCGCGAGCCACTGCACGAAGCCGTGGACGAACGCGGCCGCGTCGATCCCGACGGTCGTCTGGCCGCCGCGAGCCGCCGTGACGGCGTCGATCGTGTCGAACCCCTGAACCCCGCCAATGACGATCAGCGCGAGCGCGACGACGTATGTCACGAGCGTCACCCGCCCGGTGTAGAGGACGTTTCGGACGGTCGAGGCGGTCCGGTCCACCGAGTCTTCGAGGCCGAGACCGCGGAACAGCGAGTAGAGACCGACGACGCCAGAGAGGATCCCGAGCACGGCCGCGCCGGCGACGTCGAACAGGTTCGCGACGACGACGAGCGGGTAGATCAACAGGAGGACGCCGAGCGGGACCAAGATCGTGCCGCGGGTCTCGGGGTCGGCGAGGACCTGTTTGATCGTGTAGTAGAGCGATTCGAGGTCTTGGGCCTGCCGGACGACGACGCGGCGCATCCCGTCGATCGGCATCCGAGACCGGATCACGGGGAGCACCGACTCGTCTTGTGCGCCGTCGGTGATGACGACCGCGGACACCTCCTCACCGGTCGACAGCTCCGCGAGCACCCGGTCGACCTCCTGTCCGACCGCGCGGTTGGCCTTCACGTCGGAGCCGTCGACGCCGGTGACCGCGGCGACCTCGACGGTCTCGCCCGCGCTGGCGAGTTCGTCGTAGACGTTCACGCCCTGAAACAACACGTTCACGTCGGAGTCCTCCGGATCTGCGGTCGCGAGCGCGACCGCGCCCTCCGTGACTTCGTCGACGCCGACGACCGGGGTCGGGATCCCGGTCTTTCGGCCGAGGTCGTCGTCGAGGTCGACACAGAGGACGAGCAGCATCGGGCGAGGCTACGAGAGGCCCCGGCATATGCTTTCGGCTCGCCGGTGTCCGGACGTCCGGACGGGGACTCGTGACCTCGGCGTCGACCCGGTCGTCCCGGTCACCGCGGCCTCACTCGGTCGGGTGTTCGACGCCGTTCAGCAGCCGCCGCACGTTGTCGCCGTCGCTGATCGCCCGGGGGTACCCGCCGAGACAGATCACGAAGTCGCTCCCGTCCGCGATCGGTTCCGTGACGTGGAGCGTGATATCGATGGTCGCGCCGTCGTCGGCGAGTTCGGCCTCGGCGTCGTAGGTGACAACCGTCGCCTCGCCACCGAGCACGTCCGTGGCGTACTCGGACGCTCGCTGGAGGTTTCGGACGCCGTCGTATCGGTTCTGGACGAGCATCGCCAGCTCCTCGGAGTCCATGTCAGCGACCGGGTTGAACGTCTGTTCGAGCACCTCGACTTGCGGGGTCGAGAGGACCGCGAACACCGCGGCGCGGAACCGCTGTCCGAGCACGTCGATCCCGCGGTCGTACTCGGCGATCCGGTTCGTCACTTCCACCTCGCGGGTCTGTCCGGCGGCCTCGAACTCACGGGTGACGACGTCGTCACTGACGCCCTGCGACTCGTAGCCCGTCTCCTCCAGCGCGGCGTCGGAGACCGTCGCGGCCTCGGCGGCGAACTCGACGGGACCGCCGCCGGTGACGAAGTCGAGGGCGGTGCAGCCGGCGAGGCCGGCGAGTCCGAGCGATCCGGTGGCGGCGAGCGTCCGACGCCGCGTGAGACCACCGACCGCTCCGCCGTCGCGGTCGGACGGGTCGTCTACGCCGTCGCGATCGATCGCCTCCGAGGCTCCCCCATCGCGTTTCATACGTCGGTTCCGAGCGGGCGTCGGTACATACTTTGTGTTCCGTGGCTCGGGCGTCGCGTTCCGTTTTCGGGTTCGGGGTCGAGAGTGAGCGGGACGCTCCGTGTGAACGGCCGTGTTCGCACCGCCGTGCGGACGGCTCACGCCCGCAGCGGCGCTTCGGACGCTTTTTCACGCCGGAGCGAGTATCGAGGTGTAGATGATCTCCAAGGGCTGTGAACAGTGCGCCAAGGGCGGCAAGATGGTGCTTTTCGTCTACGGCTACTGCGACCAGCGGGACTGCTTCTACTGCCCCCTCGGAGAGAACCGGAAGAACGTCACCGACGTGTACGCCAACGAGCGGAAAGTCGAGTCCGACGAGGACGTGATCGAGGAGGCCAAGCGCATGAGCGCGCTCGGCACCTCGATCACGGGCGGCGAGCCCCAGGAGGCGATGTCGAAGACGACGCGGTACCTCGAACTGCTCAAAGACGAGTTCGGCGAGGACCACCACACGCACCTCTACACCGGGATCACGGGCGGCCGCGAGAACATGCGCCGGCTGAGCGAGGCCGGGCTCGACGAGATCCGTTTTCACCCGCCCGTGGAGCTGTGGGGAGACATGCACGGCACCGAGTGGGAAGAGATCCTCTACGTCGCCCGCGAGGAGGGGCTCACCCCGGCGTTCGAGATCCCCGGAATTCGGGCGGAGCCGGAGTTCCTGGAGTTCCTAGACGAGGGCGCGGCGGAGTTCTGTAACATCAACGAGTTCGAGATGAGCGACGGGAACTACCGGCGGATGCAAGAGGAGGGATTCGAGCTGCAGGAGGGCCACATGTCCGCCGTCGAGGGGTCGAAAGACGACGCCATCTTAGAGGAGATGGCGAGCCACGAGAAGGTGTACTTCTGTACGTCCGTGTTCAAAGACGCGGCCCAACACCGCAACCGCCTGAAGCGGATGGCACGGAACATCCGCCGGGAGTTCGACGAGGTGACCGACGACGGCACGCTCGTCTACGGGAAGGCGTTCGCCGACCCCGACCGCTTCGAGGCGCTCGGCGTCCCCGAAGAGTTCTACACCGCGAAATCGAACCACGTCGAGGTGGCGTGGTGGCTCTTAGAGGAGATGGTGGAGGACGGTGACCTCGACGAGGGCGAGATCGTCGAGCAGTACCCGACCGCCGACGGCACCGTCGTCGAGCGGACGCCGGTCGCCTGAACGGGCCGTTTGTATTCTCGTGCCGGCGGACTGTATTCGTGTATGCGTCACCCACAGTGACGACGGTGGCGCGCGCCTGCGAGCGGCCGCCACCGGCGGCCGCGATGAGCCCGCGAGGTCGCCGACGCTACGCGCCGGTTGCCAGGGAATCACTGATTCTCGCTGGACGCGGCGAACGCGAACGGCGAAGCGTGAGCCGCGAGGCTGGGGCGGCGTGAGGTGCGGTCGCGGTGCCGTCTTCGATCACTTTCGGCATCATCCCCGCGCTTCAGGCGGGGTTTTTGCCTCGTAACTCGGATAAACAATCGGCCGGGGTTTACAAATCATCACCGCGAATAGAGCTATCCACGCGCGATTCGTGGTATCTCCTCCCACACTTATGAGGGGTCGGGTCGTATAGCCGCGTATGGCCTCCGACGAACCCGTATTCGCCGACGTGAGCATCGGGCAGACGGTGTACGACGAGGCGGGCGAGGAGATCGGAAGCGTCCGCGGGGTCGACGACGACGGCTTCTACGTCTCCTCGACGTCGGGCACGGGCACGCTGACGCTCACCGACGCCCGCGACGTGTTCGGTACCGCCTACGTGATGTGGCGCTGCTGGGAGTGCGGCGAGATGGGCGAAATCGGCGACCAGCTCCCCGCGAACTGCCCGAACTGCGATGCGCCGCGCGAGGAGCTGTACTACTGGGCCGAAGACTGAACGACCGGTGCGGAGACCGCGCCGCCATCCCAGTCGATTATACTGGCTCTGTTGAAACCCTATTATCTTGACATATTATCGACTGAAACAGACGGTTGCTCATAGGTGCGAACTGATTTGATTGTTGACACTCTCAATAGAAGCGTACACACAGTATGAATCGCAGTACTGTCTTCAGACAAGAAGGTAGCGGCGAGGTGGTCTACGTTATTTGAAAATATCTGGGTGTCTGCTCACTCGCCAGCAGCGATCAATCAGCCGTTACGGGACCGCTAGCGGTCCGGTCGTCGCTCCACGTAAAGTAGCTCGCGAGCGCGGGACCGCTGACGTTGTGCCAGACACTGAACAGCGCGGGAATGAGCGCGGCTGCCGGGTCAAACAGGGACGTGGCGAGCGCCACCGCGAGACCACTGTTCTGGAGGCCGACCTCGAACGTGGTCGTCCGGACGCGGTCCGTGGACATGCCGAACGCGCGGCCGACGCCGTAGCCTGCACCGAGGCCGACGCCGTTGTGGAGGACGACTGCCGCCAGCACGAGCGCACCCGCAGTGAGGATGTTGTCGACGTTCGCACCGACGACCCCCGCAACGATGGCGACGATGGCGGCGACGCTGATCACGGGGAAGACGTCGACGCCGACCTCCGCGGCCTTCGGCGAGTAGCGGTCGAGAACGTACCGAATCCCGAACCCGAGCACGACCGGGATGATGACGATCTGGACGATGCTGGTGAACATCTGCATGAACGTCACGTCGATGCTCTCTCCGAGGATGAACAGCGTCCACGCGGGCATCACGATGGGTGCTGCAAGCGTCGTCACCGTGGTGATGGCAACGGAAAGTGCGACGTCACCGCGGCCGAGGTACGTCATCACGTTCGACGCCGTGCCGCCGGGCGCCGCGCCGACGAGGATGAGCCCGACGCCGATTGCGTCCGGCAGGTCGAAGAGGAGGTAGAGTGCGTACGCCGCCAGCGGCATCACGAGCCACTGCGTGACCGCGCCGATACCGACATCACCGGGGCGCTCGACGAGCCGTTGGAAGTCCTCGGGCTGGAGTGTCAATCCCATCCCGAGCATGATGATTCCAAGCAGGGGGTTGACGTAGTCCAGCACCGGGACAAACGAGGTCGGATAAACGAGCGCGAGGCCCGCAGCCGCGATCACCCAGACGACGAAGTACTTGCTCGCGACCTGTGCCGCCCGCGAAATTCCACCACTGACGCTCATACGAATATCGCGCTGGTCCGCGGATAGAAAGCTTCGCCTACTGGCAGAATTATGGGATATCTCTTCACCCCTATGCAACCATCGACTTCCTCACCCAGCCTGAAAAATTACTATCGACGCTGATCTGCATAGCCGGGTTTGTCGAAAGCCTTGGTCGCTGATAGTTCGTTGAGACCGTGCTGCATACAGGGAATATTCCGATCACCACAATTATTATTTGACACTTCTCTGTAAGCGGTGTGTAATTGAACAGAGCGCAGTGGATTTCATTGAAGGGTGGCAAACAGGAGCGTTCTTAATTATTCTCTCCGTTGTTGTTGGCGCTTTCTCGGTGGTTGGACTTGGCTCCGTTCTGCCTTCATCACCTGTGATACTGAGCGTGTTCTTTGTTGGGACCATACCAGTTTTCGTCAGCCCATCGTTCATCACACAGGGTCGGTGAGCAGCCTTCAGCAACCGGCTGTTTCAGTCGATAATGTGTCTGAAGAAGAGGATTTCAACAGAGCCATTACACTCGATCGCCGTCGTCGCGCTCGTCCGGCCCGTCGTCAACCTGCTCGCGGAGCCGCTCGACCTCCGCCTCCAGCTCCGCGATACGGTCGGCGTCCGCCTCCTCGCCGCCGGAGCGCAGTTTGAGGATAAGTACCACGCCTGCGATGACGGCGACGGGAACGCCGAAGAGGAGGACGAAGATGATCAGGAGGATCAACAGCTCGGGACCGCCGGGGACGCCGCCGAACGCGGGGACCGTGAGGGCCATGGGGCCACTCACTCGGCGGCGCGACTAAAACGCTCGGGGGCGGGCGACGCCTCGCCGCGACCGCCTTCAGCCCGCGTCGACGAAGTCGCCGAGGTTCGCCTGCAGACCGGCCGCCATCGTCGACTTCCGCCGGAGGCGACCGAGCGAGACGGGGAGGTGTTCCGTGACACCGCGGACCGCCTCGCCGAACGTCTCCGCGGTCCCGGACTCGCCGTCGAAGGCGTTGCGGACGGCCTCGCGCACCTGCCAGACGCCGACGGGGCCCCAGTAGTCGTCTGAAACGTGCCGCAACACGAGCGCTTTGGCCTGTCGACCGCGTTCGTCGAGGTGCTCTGCGACGCCCAGTCGGGCCGCGTAGTAGGCACCGGCCGTCTCCTCGACGTAGCCCGTGCGGCCGTCGCGCCCCTCGCTCGCGGCCGCGAGGGAGACGCCCGCCGCGGGGTCGGGGTTCCAGATCGAGCCGGGCGATTTCATCTCGACGAGCTCGTACTCCCACCGGCCCGGCACCAAGATCACCCAGAACGCGTTGCCGAGGTACTCGTTGCGGTGGACCTCGATCCGGTCGACGGTCGGGTCGTCGCGGATCGATCCGCGGAGGTACTGCCCGACGGTGTCGTCGACGGCAGTGATAGACCAGCGCGTGGGGACGAGCCGGCGGTCCTCGCCGCGACCGAGCGCGCCCGCCGAGAGGATCGTGTTGATCTCGTACACGTCGAACCCCCGCCGGTAGAGGTACGTCATCGCCCCCTCGGCGCGCCAGTCGTCGTCTTCGAGCGTCTTCTTCACTGGCCGGGGGACGTGCGGGTTCTCGCCGAGTTCGGCAGAACGAGCGGCAGCGCGGGGGCCGGTCGGCGTTTTGACGTCTTCGGGGCCGACCTCGAAGTCGATCTCCGGCCGGCCGTCCAACCCGATCTCGACGTCGACCGGGCGGTCGGCGATGGCGACCTCGCGCTGGACGCCGAGCCACCCGTCCCACGCGTCGTGGACGGAGGTCGCGGAGGCGTCGCCGGCGCTCGATCCGACTCCGACGCCGCTCGCACCGGCGCTCTCGACGTCGACGCCGCGGGCCGAGTTGAGGAGGCTCGTCCGCCGGTCGAACACGTCTGCGATGGAGACGCCCTCGTCGTACCACGCCGCGGAGGTGCGGAACCGGTCCGCGGCGTCCTCGCGGCCGACGGGAGAGAGCAGTCCGGTCGAGACGTTCGGGTAGTTCGACCGGCCGACGAAGATGGAGGGAGAGACGCTGCCGACCACCGCGTCGTCGGAGACGTGCTGCTCGAAGCGCCGCTCGAAGGAGTCGAGGTGATCGAGGATTCCGTAGTCCTTCTCGGCGGCGAGGCGCCGGCGCTCCGCGCGCTCGTTCGCCTCGAACTCGATGAACTCGTCGAGCCGCATTCTGATCGCGGTTGGGGTCGCGGGCGCTTGAACGTTTCCGGCGGGAGTGAAAACGGAGACGGGAACGGACGCGAAAACGGCGGCGCTAGCTGTGGATGCCCATCGCTTCGATCTGCTCTTGATACCGGTTGCGGATGGTGACCTCCGTCACCTGTGCGACGTCCGCGACCTCGCGTTGGGTCTTCTTCTCGTTACACAGGAGCGACGCGGCGTAGATCGCCGCGGCCGCGTACCCGGTGGGCGACTTGCCGGAGAGTAACCCCTGCTCTGCGGTGGTCTCGATGATCTCGTTGGCCTTCGATTGGACCTCCTCTGAGAGTTCCAGCTCCGAGGAGAACCGGGGGACGTACTTCTTCGGGTCGACCGGACGCATCTCCAAGCCGAGCTCCTGTGAGATGTACCGATACGTCCGGCCTATCTCCTTCCGGTCGACGCGGGAGACGTCGGAGATCTCTTCGAGCGAGCGGGGAATGCCCTCCTTGCGGCAGGCGGCGTAGAGGGCGGCGGTGGAGACGCCTTCGATAGAGCGGCCGCGGATGAGGTCCTCGTTCAGCGCGCGGCGGTAGATCACCGAGGCGACCTCGCGTACCGAGCGCGGCACGCCGAGCGCCGAGGCCATCCGGTCGATCTCCGAGAGCGCGAACTGGAGGTTGCGCTCGCCCGCGTCCTTCGTCCGGATCCGCTCTTGCCACTTGCGCAGCCGGTGCATCTGCGACCGCTTCTTCGAGGAGATGGAGCGGCCGTACGCGTCCTTGTCCTTCCAGTCTATCGTCGTCGTCAGCCCCTTGTCGTGCATCGTCTTCGTCGTCGGGGCTCCGACGCGCGACTTCTCCTGCCGTTCCGAGTGGTTGAACGCCCGCCACTCCGGGCCGGGATCTATCTGTTCTTCTTCGACGATGAGTCCGGTCTCCTCGTGTATCAGTTCGCCGTCGGCCGTCCGAGTGAGGTCCTCGGGATCGAAGTCTTCGGGGTCAAGATCTTCGGGGTCCACCTCTTCTGGGTCGGTCTCGCTCTCCTCGACGTCCTCGTCCCGCACGCGCTGCCGGTCGTGATCCCGTTGCCGGGTGGGCCGTGTCATCGCATTTATATAGTATCCCGACGGATTGACTTAAACGTTCGTGAGGATCCGGCGGTTCCTCGTTCGCGAAACAGCGGATCGAACACACGTGGGCAGGGAGTCGCGTCGAGGTCGGCGGTGCCGCCGGCCTGTGCCATCGTCTGCCGTCAGTATCGGTCCCTACCGCCGTCTACCGTCAGTCGTCGGTCCGCGCCGCCTCGACGACCTGCGTGAACTCGCGGGCCGTCTCCGTGATCGTCTCGTACTCTCCCCGAGCGGCCGCGTCGTAGTCCACGAGCGCTCCGCCAGCGCCGACGGCGAACGCGCCGGCGTCGATGTAGTCGGCGGCGTTGTCGGGACCGACCCCACCGGTCGGCATCATGGGAATCTGCCCGAGGGGGCCCTTCATCGCGCCGATGTGGTCCGGGCCGACCGTCTTCGCCGGGAACACCTTCACGAAGTCCGCGCCGGCCTCGTAGCCGCGGATCGCCTCCGTTGGCGTCATCACGCCGGGCGCGCTCACGGCTCCGTAGCGGTTGCATGTCTCGATCACGTCCTCGTGGAGGCTCGGCGAGACGACGAACTCCGCGCCGGCCAAAAGCGTCGTCCGCGCGGTCTCGCTGTCGAGGACCGTGCCGGTGCCGACGACGACCTCGTCGTCGAACGAACCGGTGACTTCTCCGATCTTCTCGGCCACGTCCGGCGTATCGGCCGTGACCTCGATAGCGGAGACGCCGCCGTCGTGAAGCGCCGCCGCGATCTCGATGAGCTGGTCGGCCGGCACGCCGCGTAACACCGCGACGACGCCGCTGTCGACGATCCGCGAGAGCGTCTCGTTCATGTTCGTCCGTTTCCGAGTAAACACTTAAACCCGCGTGACACCGTCGCGGTTCGCCGACCGGGGGTGCGCGAGCCGCGTACGGCAGCCACACGGGTCGGCGGCGGGGTGTGGTACGTGGCCGCGTACCGATCGTGTGACCTACCGGCACGCGAAAAGCCGCGGATCGGCGTCGATCCGGGCCGATCCACCTCGAAGCGGCCGGAGCGAAACACTACCCTTTTGACCCTGCTGTCGGTACCAACCGGTATAATGGGCCGACGCAAGAAGATCGTTCAAGAGTGCGAGCGGCTGATGGACAATCCGGAGCACATCCGGAACATCGCCATCGCCGCCCACGTCGACCACGGCAAGACGACGCTGTCCGACAACCTGCTCGCGGGTGCCGGCATGATCTCGCAGGACACCGCCGGCGAGCAGCTCGCGATGGACACGAAAGAGGACGAACAGGAGCGGGGGATCACCATCGACGCGGCGAACGTCTCGATGACCCACGAGTACGAGGACACCAACCACCTCATCAACCTCATCGACACCCCGGGCCACGTGGACTTCGGGGGCGACGTCACCCGCGCGATGCGCGCGGTCGACGGCGCCTTAGTGGTCGTCGACGCCGTCGAGGGCGCGATGCCCCAGACGGAGACGGTGCTCAGACAGGCGCTCCGCGAGGGCGTGAAACCGACGCTTTTCATCAACAAGGTCGACCGCCTCATCTCCGAACTGCAGGAGGGGCCACAGGAGATGCAAGAGCGGCTCATGTCCGTCATCGCCGACGTCAACGAGCTCATCCGCGGAATGGCCGAGAACATGGACGACATCCCCGAGGACTGGACCGTCTCCGTCGAGGACGGCACGGTCGGCTTCGGCTCCGCACTCTACAAGTGGGGCGTCTCGATGCCGTCGATGCAGCGGACCGGCATGGACTTCGGCGACATCATGGAGCTCGAACAGAACGACAAGCGCGACGAGCTCCACGAGCGCACGCCGCTGTCGGACGTCGTGCTCGACATGGTCTGTGAGCACTTCCCGAACCCCGTGGACGCCCAGCCGCGTCGTGTCCCGCGCATCTGGCGCGGCGACCCCGACTCCGAGCTGGCCGAGGGGATGCAGCTGGTCGACGAGGACGGCGACGTGGTCTTCATGGTCACCGACATCTCGATGGACCCGCACGCGGGCGAGATCGCGACGGGCCGCGTCTTCTCAGGCACGTTAGAGAAGGGACAGGAGCTGTACGTCTCCGGCACCGCGGGCAAGAACCGCATCCAGAGCGTCGGCCTGTTCATGGGGTCGGAACGCGAGGAAGTGGAGCACGTCCCCGCCGGCAACATTGCGTCGGTCACCGGACTCCGTGACGCCATCGCCGGCTCGACGGTCTCCTCCGTCGAGATGACGCCGTTCGAGTCGATCGAGCACATCTCCGAGCCGGTCATCACGAAGTCCGTCGAGGCCCAGAACATGGACGACCTGCCGAAGCTCATCGAGACGCTCCAGCAGGTCGCAAAGGAGGATCCGACGATCCAGATCGAGATCAACGAGGACACGGGCGAGCACCTCATCAGCGGACAGGGCGAGCTCCACCTCGAAGTGATCACCCAGCGGATCCGCGACAACCAGGGCATTCCGGTCATCACCGGCGAACCGATCGTCGTCTACCGCGAGCAGCCCCAGGAGGCCTCGCGCGAGGTCGAAGGGCAGTCGCCGAACCGCCACAACAAGTTCTACATCACCGTCGAGCCGATGGCCCAGGATATCGTCGACGCCATCCAGCTCGGCGAGGTCTCGATGGACATGCCCGAGCTGGAGCGCCGCGAGGCGCTACAGGAGGCCGGCATGGACAAGGACACCTCCCAGAACGTCGAGGACATCCACCGGACGAACATCCTCATCGACGACACGAAGGGTATCCAGCACCTCAACGAGACGATGGAGCTCGTCTTGGAGGGGCTTCAGGAGGCGCTCGACGACGGGCCGCTCGCCGCCGAGCCGGTACAGGGGTCGCTGTTCCGTCTCCACGACGCGAAGCTCCACGAGGACACGATCCACCGCGGTCCCGCACAGGTCATCCCCGCGGTCCGCGACGCGGTTCACCGCGCGCTGATCGACGGCGAGGTCCGGCTGCTTGAGCCGATCCAGGACGTCCGGATCGACGTGCCCAGCGAACACATGGGTGCCGCCTCCGGCGAGATCCAGGGCCGCCGCGGCCGCGTCGACGACATGTACCAGGAGGGCGACCTGATGGTCGTCGAGGGAATCGCGCCCGTCGAGGAGATGATCGGGTTCTCCTCCGACATCCGCTCTGCGACCGAGGGCCGCGCGTCGTGGAACACCGAGAACGCGGGCTTCCGCGTGCTCGTCGACAACCTCCAGCGCGAGAAGATCATGGAGATCCGCGAGCGCAAGGGAATGAAGCTCGAACTGCCCAGCTCGATCGACTACATCTGACTCGGCCGCGCGGTTCGGTTTCGTTTTTCGTTCTTGTGCACCGTCTCTGACCGGTTCGACGGGTGACTCGTAGCAGACGCCGCGGTGAGGCAACGTCTGCCAGCGCCGAAGGCTTATACCGAATCGTCCGGCTCCGTTGGAGTATGCAGACCGGTACGACTCCCGCTCGCTGCACCGCTCCCGTGACGGGGGTGGTCGCGTGAGCGATCGCCGCGACGGAGAGCCAGAGGACGGAGCACCCGAGGTCGACGGCGGCCACGCCGCCACGACGCCGTCGACTCACACGGTCCGGCTCGAACTCGCCGACGAGCCGGGGCAGCTCCTCGCCGCGCTCCACCCGATCGCGGACAACGGCGGCAACCTCCTCTCGATTTACCACGAACGGGGGAACAAGACGCCCCGCGGACGGATCCCGGTCGAGGTCGATTTCGAGGCGACACAGGATCGCTTCGAGGAGATCGTCGAGGCGCTCCGCAGCGAAGGCGTGAACGTGATGCAGGCGGGGACGGAGCGGTACGCGGAAGAGGTGACGCTGCTCTTGTTCGGTCACCTCATCGACACCGACCTGTCGGACACCCTCTCGCAGATAGAGGGCTGCGAGTCGGCCTCGGTGGCCGACGTGTCGCTCGCGGCTCCGCAGGGGACCGAAGAATCGTCGAGCGCCCGGCTCCGCGTCGAGGCTCGCGCGGGAGAGACGGAGACGGCGCTCGCCGCGGTGCGAGACGTGGCCGGAGCGAAGGGACTGCGAGTGGTCGAGCCGCTCGTGGGGGTGGAGGCGTGAGGCTCGCCGTCGTCGGCGCGGGCGCTGTCGGACGCTCCGTCGTCGAGTTGGCGGGCGAGTACGGCCACGAGGTCGTCGCCGTCGCGGACTCGTCGAGCGCCGTCGTCGCGGACGGGACGGGCGATCGGGTGGCGGGCGTCGACGCCGACGCCGTGGTGGCCCGCAAGGCCGAGCGGGGGATCGTCGGCGACGGAGACCCGGCGGACGTGCTCGCGGCGGAGTACGACGCGCTGGTAGAGGCGACGCCGACGACGCTCGGCGACGCCGAACCCGGGTTCTCGCACGCCCGCGAAGCGCTGGAGCGGGACCGCCACGTCGTGCTCGCGAACAAGGGGCCGGTCGCGGAGCGGTTCGGCGACCTCCGAGCGGCCGAAGCCGACAGCGCGGGCGAGGTGCGCTTCGAGGCCACCGTCGGCGGCGCGATCCCGGCGGTGTCGACCGTCGAGGACATCGAGCCGGGCCACGTCACCGCCGTCCGGGGCGTGCTCAACGGGACCGCGAACTTCATCCTCACGCGCATGGCCGCGGAGGGGCTCGACTACGAGCACGTGCTGGCGGAGGCACAGGACCTGGGCGTCGCCGAGGCGGACCCCGCCTTCGACGTGGACGGCACCGACGCGGCGCTCAAGTGCGTCATCCTCGCGAACGTGCTCTCGTTCGGCGCGGCCGACGACCCCGCCGACGCCCGCGAGTTCACCCTCGACGACGCCGACGTCGAAGGCATCCGCGACGTGCCCGGCTCGGCGCTCCGGCTCGCGGCCGAGGACGGGCAGACGGTGCGGCTGATCGGGGAGGCGACCGGCGGCTCGGTCCGCGTCGCGCCGCGGCTCGTCCCGGAGAACGGCACGCTCGCGGTCTCGGGAACGCAGAACATCGTGCAGATCGAGACGAGCCACGCCGGGCGGCTCAACATCTCCGGGCGGGGTGCCGGCGGCCCCGAAACGGCCAGCGCCGTGCTCGGCGACGTCGGACGGCTGGAGTAGCGCCCGCGTCAGAGCGAGCCCTACGCCCGCAGATCGAGCCGTCGCGGTCCGGACCGATGGGGCGGCGCGTGCGACGCGCTGCCGTGCCCCGCGTTGTCGAGAATCGCCCGACGGCAGCGAGATGGTCTGTGGTACGTATCGAAACCGTTTTAGTGGAATCTACCGAAACCTACTCACAGAGCGCCTTAGCGCGTGATTACCCCATGAGTGACAAACCGCACCAGAACTTGGCCATTATCGGCCACGTCGACCACGGCAAGAGTACGCTCGTGGGTCGCCTCCTCTTCGAGACGGGGAGCGTCCCCGAGCACGTAATCGAGCAGCACCGCGAGGAAGCCGAAGAGAAGGGCAAAGGCGGCTTCGAGTTCGCCTACGTGATGGACAACCTCGCCGAGGAGCGCGAGCGTGGCGTCACGATCGACATCGCCCACCAGGAGTTCGACACGGATTCCTACTACTTCACCATCGTCGACTGCCCGGGCCACCGTGACTTCGTGAAGAACATGATCACGGGTGCCTCGCAGGCCGACAACGCGGTCCTCGTCGTCGCGGCAGACGACGGTGTCGCGCCCCAGACCCGCGAGCACGTGTTCCTGGCCCGCACGCTCGGGATCAACGAGCTCATCATCGGCGTCAACAAGATGGACCTGGTCGACTACCAGGAGTCCTCGTACAACGAGGTCATCGAGGAGGTCAAGAACCTGCTCAATCAGGTCCGCTTCGCGACCGACGACACGACGTTCGTGCCGATCTCGGCGTTCGAGGGCGACAACATCGCCGAGGAGTCCGAGAACACGCCGTGGTACGACGGCCCCACCCTGCTGGAGTCGCTCAACGACCTGCCGGAGTCCGAGCCGCCGACGGACGCGCCGCTCCGACTTCCCATCCAGGACGTCTACACCATCTCCGGTATCGGGACCGTCCCCGTGGGACGCGTCGAGACCGGGATCCTCAACACCGGCGACAACGTCTCCTTCCAGCCGTCCGACGTGGGCGGCGAGGTGAAGACGGTCGAGATGCACCACGAGGAAGTGCCCAAGGCCGAGCCCGGTGACAACGTCGGGTTCAACGTCCGCGGCATCGGCAAGGACGACATCCGTCGCGGCGACGTCTGTGGCCCCGCCGACGACCCGCCGAGCGTCGCCGAGACGTTCAAGGCACAGGTCGTCGTCATGCAGCACCCGTCGGTCATCACGGCCGGCTACACCCCGGTCTTCCACGCCCACACGGCGCAGGTCGCCTGTACGATCGAGTCCATCGATCAGAAGATCGACCCCTCGTCCGGTGAGGTCGCCGAGGAGAACCCGGACTTCATCAAGTCCGGCGACGCCGCGGTCGTCACCGTGCGCCCGCAAAAGCCGCTCAGCATCGAGCCGTCCGGCGAGATTCCGGAACTCGGCAGCTTCGCCATCCGCGACATGGGTCAGACCATCGCGGCCGGCAAGGTGCTCGAAGTTAACGAGCGATAATCGATGCAGCAGGCACGCGTCCGCCTCGCCGGCACGAGCCCCGAGGACCTCGACGACATCTGCGACGACGTCCGCGAGATCGCGGACTCGACGGGGGTCGCCCTGTCGGGCCCGATCCCGCTGCCGACGAAGACGCTCGAGATCCCGTCGCGTAAGTCCCCGGACGGTGAGGGGACGGCGACGTGGGAGCACTGGGAGATGCGCGTCCACAAGCGTCTGATCGACATCGACGCAGACGAGCGCGCGCTCCGCCAGCTCATGCGCGTCCAAGTGCCCAACGACGTCAGCATCGAGATCGTTCTCGAAGACTAAGCGCTAGGGCGTCCGTTTCGCTCTCTTCGTTTTCTTCACACCCGATAGCGACGCTGCCGTCGAGTCGGTTCGTCTCGTTCGGCGACCCGCGATCACTGCGCGTCGAGGAGTCCGATCCGTCCGGCGACGAGCCCGCAGAACGCGCCGGCGGCGTGTGCGATGAGCGCGACGCCGGGTGCGGCGGTCATCGCGGTGAGCGCGAGCGCGGCGAGACCGAACAGCGCGAGCTGTGCGCGAACTGAGAGCCGGAGCCGGTCGAAAAGCGTCGCGCTGGCGACGTTGCCCGCGAGGAGGTAGCCGCCGAGCGCGAACACCGCGCCGCTCAGTCCCAGCACTGCCGGCGAGGGACCGAGCAGGCCGCCGAGCGTCACCTGCGCGGTCCCGGCGATGGCTCCGGTCGTCACGACGAAGGCGTGAAACCGGAGCCGCGTCGTTCGGCGCTCGACGAGCGGGCCGACGATGAGCAGCGCGACCGCGTTGGCGATCAGATGGCCGACGGAGGCGTGCGCGTACACGCCGGTGACGAGCGTCCACGGCGCGACCGACAGCGGCGTCGACAGCGCGAGTGCGCCGACGACCCCGACGGCTCTGAGCGCGAACTGCGCGAGACCGACGAGAACCGCGACCGCGAGGGTTTCGAGCGTCGCGCGCATTGGGGGGTCGTTCGAGCCGGACGGGCTTAAACGCGGCCGCGACGGTCAGATCACGTCGTCCGGATCGTGGGAGCGGGCCATTCGATCGGCCTCGGCCGCGTACCGTTCGCGATCGGCCGGGTCGTCAACGCGCCCGACGTTATCGGGGTCGGGCGTGACGGCTGCCGTCGTGTCGCGCACGTCCGAAAAGGAGGTGAGCGCACGCTCCTTGCGGAAGTATCGCTCGCCGTCTTCGGTGGCGTAGGTGAGGATCACCATGTTCTGTTCGTCGTCGGAGTACGTCCGCTCGACGAGCCACATGCGGCGGGAGTCGGCGTTAGACACGGTCATGTATAGTATTTCGAAGAGTGTGAACAAATAAGTTGCCGACGAAGTCGGGTGAGCGGGCGGAGAGCCGGAGAACCGCCAGCGTTATATGTTTTAGGTCGCCCTAAACAGTCGTATGACGAGCCGGTCCGACTCCGCCCGACTCCGGGATCGCTTCACACGCGGGCGTCTCACGCTCGTGGGAACGGCGCTCGTGCTCGCCGTCGGCGGATGGTTCGTGACGCGGTACGTCGACGTGGACGCGATCGTCGCGACCGCGGCGGCCGCTGACCCGGCGCTTCTCGCCGTCGCGGTCGTCGCCTACGCGCTCTCGTGGCCTATCCGGGGGCGGCGGTACGGCGACGTGCTCGCGGCAATGAGCACTCGGCTCCGGACCGGCTTTCTCACCGCGGCCGTGTTCGCGAGTCAGACCGCGAACCTGATCGTCCCGGCGCGGGCCGGCGACGGGGTCCGCGCGTACCTGCTGAAGCGCAAGCGCGACGTCCCGTACCCCACCGGCGTCGCCTCGTTGGCGGTGGAGCGCGCCTTCGACCTCGTGGCGATCGCGACGCTCGGTGCGCTCGCGCTCGGCGCGCTCGCCGCGGGAGATCGATCGGTCGACACGACGGGTGGGGTGACGCCGCTCGCCGCCGCCGCCGGACTCGCCGCCGTCGCCGTCGCGCTCGGGGTCGCGACGGTCGCGTTCGCCCGGAGCGACCGACGCGTCGGCCCCGCGCTTCGCGATCGGGCCGCCGAGACGCGACTCGCCCGGCCGGTCGACGCCGCGGTTCGGTTCGGTGCCGCGGTTCGGGTCGTCGCCGCCCAACCGCGCCGTCTCGCGGCCGTGTTCGGGTGGAGCCTCCTCGTCTGGGGGGTCGACGTCGCGACCGCCGTCCTCGTGTTGGCCGCGCTGCTCGGCGGGTTCGACGGCGGCGTCGTCGCGCTCCCGGTCTTACTCGCCGTCTGCACGCTCGCGGTCAGCGCGGGCAACCTCGCGAAGGTGTTACCGCTCTCACAGGGCGGAGTCGGGCTGTACGAGGCCGCGTTCACCGGGCTGGTCGTCGGTACGACCGCGATCCCGGTCGAGACGGCGATCGCGGCCGCCGTCCTCGATCACGCGCTGAAAAACGCCGTCACGCTCGCCGGCGGCGCCGCGGCGGCCGTCGGACTCAACGTCTCGCCGACCCGTTCCGCCGACGAGGCACCCCCGAGCGCGGGCGCGACCGACGAGCACGCCGAATCAGCAGATTTTTAGGTTCACCTAAAAAATGGCGTGTATGGACGAACGCCGCCCACGACGTGACGAGTCCGACATCTGCGTCATCGTGCCGACGATCCGCGAGTACGAGTGCCTCCGCGCGTACGTCGCGAACGCCCGCGAGTACGGGTTCGATGTCTCGCGTCTGCACTTCGTGTTGGTCACCGAGGACTTCTGTGACGTCGGGGAGATGCGGGCGATGCTCGACGACCTGAACGTCTCGGGAGAGGTGTTCGACGGGACCGGACGCGAGGAGTGGTACGAGGACAACGACGTCGCGGAGTACGGGCACGTCGTGCCGGCCGCGAGCCACGCCGAGACGAGCTTCGGACTCCTCTACATGTGGGCGAACCCGTCGTTCGAGTACGGGATCTTCATCGACGACGACACGCTCCCGCACGACGACGCGGACTACTTCGGCCGCCACATGGAGAACCTCGCGTTCGGTGGCGAGATCGAGCGCGTCAGCTCGGACGAGAGCTGGGTGAACGTCCTCTATCAGAACGCCGACGAGCACGGCCTCTACCCGCGCGGGTATCCGTACTCGGCGATGGACGAGACGGTCGAGACCGACTCGGTCGAGGTCGACTCCGGCGAGGTCGTCGCCTCGCAGGGGCTGTGGACGAACGTCCCCGACCTCGACGCGGTCCGGATCCTGATGGACGGCGACTTAGAGGGGCAGGCGCAGACCCGGACGACCGCCGACGACTTCGGCGAGGACTTCGTCGCCGCCCGCGGCAACTACCTCACCGTCTGCTCGATGAACCTCGCGTTCCGCCGCGAGGTTATCCCCGCGTTCTACCAGCTCCCGATGGACGACAACGAGTGGGACGTCGGGCGGTTCGACGACATCTGGTCGGGCCTCTTCCTGAAGCGCGCCGCCGACGAGCTCGGGGTGCGCATCTACAACGGCGGACCGCTGTGCGAGCACAACAAGGCCGCGCGCTCGACGTTCGACGACCTCGCGAACGAGGTGGCGGGGTTAGAGCTGAACGAGCACGTCTGGGAGGTGCTCGACGACGTGGGTGACGACGCGGATACCTTCGAGGCGGTGTTCGCGGAGATGGCCGACGCGCTCGCTGAGGGCGACTTCTCCGAGTGGAACAACGGCGCGTTCCTCAACTACTGTGGCGAACACATGCGCGACTGGCTCGACTGCCTCGACGCGCTCTCCCGGACGCGGGCGCTCGCGGACGACTGAACCGACACGACTAAGTTTATTTAGGTTAGCCTAAAACACATGACGAGACACGAATCCGATGGACGGAACGGACGCAACGTTCGACGACGGCGGTTCCTCGCGGCGGCCGGCGCGGTCGGAACCGTCGGGATAGCCGGCTGTACGGGCGGCGGAGACGGCGGCGACGGCGAGGACGGTAGCGACGGCGGCGACGGCGGCGACGCGGAGTCGTCGATCGGCCAGATCGGCTCGGGCCGCGAGGGTCGGGGGGCACCCGGCGGGACGCCGATGGCGGAGATGCCGGCGCTGGAGGGCGAGCTCACCGTCTACTCCGGGCGGGGCGAGTTCCTCGTCGGCGAGCTCGTCAGCTACATCGACGACCTCTACGACGACTTAGATCTGACCGTTCGGTACGCCGGATCCACCGACCACGTGAACGCGATCGTCAACGAGGGCGAGGGGTCGCCGGCCGACGTCTTCTACTCGGTCAACGCCGGGGCGCTCGGCGCGCTCGCCGACGCCGGGCGCACGCAGGCGCTCCCGGACGACGTGGCCGAGAAGGTCCGTTCGGAGTTCCGCACCGAGCAGTGGGTGGGCACCTCCGGCCGAGCCCGGACGGTCCCGTACAACACCGACGAGTTCGACGAGAGCGACCTGCCCGACGACATCATGGCGTACCCGGAGGAGTTCCCGGGCGACCTCGGCTGGGCCCCCTCGTACGGCTCCTGTCAGGCGTTCGTGACCGCGATGCGGCTGCTCGAAGGCGAGGAGGCAACCCGCGAGTGGCTCGAAGCGATGGTCGAGTCCGGTGCGACGGCGTACCCGGACGAGTTCCGCACCTGTCAGGAGATCGCGGACGGGGCGATCGACGCGGCGTTCACGAACCACTACTACATCCAGCGCGTCCTCGACGGGAACCCGAACGCGCCGATCGCTACCGCGTTCACCGAGGGGGACGCGGGCGCGATGTTCAACGTCGCCGGTGCCGCGGTCGTCGACACCGCGAGCGACGCCGACCTCGCCGCCAACTTCGTCCGCCACCTGCTGTCGGCGGAGGCGCAGGACTACTTCGCGCGCTCGACGTTCGAATACCCGCTCATCCCCGAGGTGGAGCCCATCGGCGACCTCCCGACGATCGACGAACTCGACGTGCCTGACATCGACTTAGCGGAACTGTCGAACCTCGAACCGACGATCGACCTCATGCGCGACGCCGGCATCCAGATCTGAGGCCGCACCACCGCTCACCGTTCGTGTCACTTCTCTCACCGTCCGTCCACCCCCGCCGGGTCGCGAGCCGCCTCCGAGAGCGGCTCGCTCGCGCCGATCGGGTGACGCTCGCCGCGGCCGTGGTCTCTCTCGCTGCCGGCCTCCTGACGTTCGCGGTCGCCGCCACGGTCTTCTCACACCACTCCGCGAACCACGACGAGGGGGTCTACCTCGCGCAGGCCGCGCTGCTTCTGGGCGGACAACTGGAGTTCCACGCCGGCCCGCTGGCGGACGCCGTCCACCCGTGGTTCTTCATCGAGGACGGCGGCCGGCTCTACCCGAAGTACAACCCGGTCCCGGCGGCGCTTTTCTCCGTCTCGATGGGGCTGTTCGGCGAGCCGCGCGTGACGCTGGCGGCGGTCGCCGCCGGCAACGCCGCCCTGGTGTACCTGCTCGGATCGCTCGCTGTCGGTCGGCGGGCGGGCCTCGCCGCCGCCGTCCTCTTCGCGGCCTCGCCGATGGCGATCGCGACGAGCGCGGCGTTCCTCCCGTACGCGCCGACGACGCTCTTCAACCTGATCTTCGCGGTGGCGTACCTCCGGAGCGTCCGGGACGACTCGCTCCGAGACGCCGGGATCGCGGGGATCGCGGTCGGGATCGCCTTCTTCTCGCGGCCGTACACCGCGGTGTTGTTCGCCTCGCCGTTCATCCTGCATGCGCTGTGGCGGGTGGGATCGGGGCTCAAGGGCTTCTCCGCCGACTCCGCGGCGTCGACGCCGCGCGCACTCGCGGCCGCCGGCCTCCGGGGGCTCCCCGGTCCGGTCCGTCGCCACGGGCTCACGGCGCTTTTCGGCACCTTGTTCGTCGGCGTCACGCTCGCGTACAACGTCCGGATGACCGGTTCCCCCCTCGTCTTCCCCTATCAGGAGTTCGCGCCGATGGACGGCCCCGGGTTCGGCGAGCGCCGCATCCTCGGCCACTCGGTCGAGTACACCCCGGCGCTGGCGCTGGAGTCGAACCGATACGCCGTACAGGAGATCGCGACTCGGTGGCTCGCCGGCGGACCGCTCGGGACCGCGCTGGCCGCGCTCGGCGGCGCGGTCGTGGTCTGGAGCTGGCGCGCGAGCGGGGACCCCGGCGGTATCAGCGCGGCCGACCACTCGTCGCTCGCCGGCGACGCGCCCGGAACGCCCGGGTTCCGGCGGACTGCAGGGGTTCTCCTCGCCGGCGTCGGGGTCTCGGTCGTCGTCGGTAACCTGTTCTTCTGGGGCACGCACAACGCGCTGGCCGACCTCGCGGACCCGACCGACGGGCTCGCGTCGCTTTTCGGCCCGTTCTACCACTTCGATCTCCTCGTGCCGCTGTCGATATTCGGCGGGGTCGGCGTCGTCGCCGGGTGGCGGGCGCTCCGCCTCGTACGCGATCGGCTCGCGAATCGCGGGGTCTCTCCCGCGGTCACCCGCGTCGCGCTCGCGGTCGCCGTCGCGGGCGCAGTCGTCGTCGCGGGGGTCGCCGCCGTGGACGCGGCCTCGGAGCCGATAGAGCGGAACGCGGAGATCGACGCGAAACACGAGGCGGCGTACGCGCCCTTCGACGAGGCCGAGTTCGAGGACGGGCTGGTGTTCGTGCCGACGCCGTACGGCGAGTGGCAGAACCACCCGTTCCAGTACCTTCGGAACGGACCCGGGCTCGACGGCGACGTGGTGTACGCGCTCGACCGGGATCCGGTGGAGAACTTCGCGGTGCTCGACGCCTATCCGGAGCGGACGCTGTACCGCTACGGCTACCACGGCGTCTGGACCGCGGACCCCGACGCCCACGTCACGCCGAAGCTGGAGCCGCTCGACCGGCGGTCCGGAGACCGGGTCGACGCCGAGACGACGGTGGGCGTTCCTGAGCGCGTCGCCCGAGCGCAGGTGCGGGTCGACCCGCGACGGGGGGGCGCCGGCGGCCCGGACCGAGCCACCTACACCGTGGCCGACCCGAACGGCTCGCTCGCGGTCGACTGGGCGGTGACGCCGGAGGGGGTGCGGCTGTCCGGGGCGGGAGGTGCGACGGCAGACACGGCCGACGGCTCGGCCGAGCCGGTCCCCTTCGATCCCGAGGGCGACGTGGTCGCCGTGACGGTGACGCTCGTCGACCCCGCGGGCGCGACGTATACCTACCGACAGGAGGTGACGGTGCGGGTGACGGAGGGCGGCGAAGCGGGCGTCGGCGACGAGCGCGTCGAGGTCGTCTGGCCGCCCGAACGCTCGACCTGTCGGCTCGTCACGGAGTGCGGCAACGAGGGGACGTACCTCCCAGACGAGCCGCAGACCCACTCCGAGTGGGTCGTCTTCGAGACGGCCGCCGAGGCGAGCGACTAGCATGCTGATGACTCGGGTGCCGCCGTTGTCGGGCTGACGACTTCAACCACCATCTGATCGATGCGACGCCGTTGGCTGTATCGGAACCACGGCTAAAGCCCCGACTCTGGAGTCCCATCCGACCGCGACCGCTCCTCACGCCTCCCCAGCTCGCGGTTCGTGGTTTCACCGCTCTCCGTCCCTAGGAGGCGCACCGATTGCAGGCTCTCGATCATGCTGCAGGGATTTTCCCTGAAAGCATCAGTATGTGAAATTTTTTACTGGATAGGTAGTGACGTGGCTTGTATGGCCAGTTCAGATAGGGCGGATTACTCGTTAATCGGGGACGTTCTGTACTGGTTGGGTTATGACCGACTTGAAGACAGGTTTTCGTTTATGCCACACCCAGTGATTTTCTACGGTTTGGTGGTTGTCTTTGCTGGGGTTGTCGCTGTTCAGGGTTCGAGAATGTTGATGGGTTACAAGATAGTTTATTTTACTAATCCGTCAGCACTCATAAATCCCTCATTGAGTTTAGTCACACCTTTCGTGATCGTTTATCTTCATAGGCGTTACCGGCAGGTTTTGGAGCATATCGATGTAGAGTCTCGTACTTCTAAGCCTGAGGCCTTCGACAACTTGGCCCCTAAATGGCTTCAACTTGGGCTATACTCAGCCTTCTTAATAAACGCAATCTATCAGTTCGGAATAAACCAAGGAATAAACAGGGTTCTCCAGACGGGCGGGATGCCTGAACTGTTCGGAGTATTTATACTTCTTCCCTTGGGTCACGGCGTAATCATCTCCGAATTCCTAGCGACCTATGCCGGAATACTTCTGTTCTTCCCACACAAAATCAGAAAAACCGATTTTAAGATCAATTTCCTCGATCCTGAAGGACTAGGCGGTTTAAGGCCTGTAGGAGAGCTGATGAAATCTGCCTACTATTTCTTAATGCTTGGACTGATTGCCTCCGCAATAGCACTGTATGGTCCGAGTATCGTTAGCGGTGTGTCGAGTATTCAGTACGGTATCGGATTCGTACAGCAATTGTTGTTTACTCTTGCCTGGTTGCTGGCTATCGGTTTGGTGGGTTACGGGTTAGCTCAGATTCACTGGTTTATGAAGAGAGAGAAGAGAAAGGAGCTGACCAAACTGGATAGAAAAGCCCGTAAAATGGTCGATAAACCGTTTGAAATACAAAATTTAGAAATAACTGACGAAGAAAAATATGATGAACTTAGGATGAGAATGAACTACATAAACAACACTAGAGAATACCCGACCACCTTCACAATGTGGGCACAGCTCTCGATAGGAGTAATACTTCCAAAAGCGATTCAAATGCTTCTCTCAACGGTCTAAATATTCAGCACGGCTCCAAGAACGTATCACCATTTGAGGATTTCAACGGAGCCGATTATTTATAAATAGACGATCGCTGTCGCTCTCGGTCGTAGAAAACGTCGCCGGCGGCGGTCCACTGTGCCCACAGTGTACGTCCGGACCGCCGTCCGGCGACCGAGTCGGGGGGGCGAAGCGCCCCTAGAACCGCCGGAGCTGCTCTTCGAGACAGACGGTGACGATCGACTTCGCGATGGCCGCGCCGCCGCCGATCGGGTCGAGCTTCGTCTCGCCGAGACGCTCGGCGTAGGCGATCGGTCGCTCGCGCACGTCGTGGCCGCGCATCAGCGGGCGAATGAGAAGCTCGGCGGAGAGCCCGGTGTTCTCCGTCCAGCCGATCTCCTCGATTATCTCGCGGCGGTACGCCCGCATCCCGGTGGTCGTGTCGTGGACGCGCTCGCCCATGAGCAGGCTCGCGACCCCCGCGAACGCGTGGTTTCCGAGACGGTTGAACGCCGGCATCGCCTTCGCGCCGTGGTAGAGCCGGTCGCCGCTCACCACGTCCGCGCCGTCGTTGATCTCGGCGAGGAACTCGGGGAGCGCCTCCATCGGGTAGGTGTCGTCGCAGTCGGTCGTGACGACCACGGGGCGGTCCGGCGTCAAGATCGCCTCGCGGACCGCGACGCCGTACCCCTGCGGCTCCTGCTCGATGACGCGCGCGCCGTGCTCGCGGGCGATCTCCGGCGTCCGGTCGGAAGAGCCGTCGACGCAGACGACCTCCGCGCGTCCGTCCGTGACCTCGTCGATGTCGGAGAGGACCGTCCCGATGGCCTCCTCCTCGTTGTACGTCCCCATCACGACGCTCAGGTCGTCGAAGGTGTAGGCGTCGGCCGCGTCGTCGTCGCGGGCCGCGTTCTCGCCGGCGGCCGCATCGTCGTGCCGGTCGGTCGCCCCGTCCACGGTGATGTCGTCGCTCGCCTCGTCGTCGGTCGATTCCGCGTCCACGGCGCTCGCGGCCCCGTTCGTCGAGTGCACTGAGTCGCTCATTACCCGCACCTCACGTCGCACCCACTTGAATTTTTAGGTTTGCCTAAAGTAGGTGCGACAGCGCGTCACGTAGTAGAGAGTCGCGCGTCGACGTCGTCGGCGACGCGGAGCGCGAGCGCGGCGATGGTGAGCGTGGGGTTCATCGCGCCGCTGGTGGGGAACACGGAACTCGAAGCGATCCAGCAGTTCTCTAGGTCGTGGGTCCGGCAGTCGGGGTCGACGACGCCCCGCTCGGGGTCGGCGCTCATCCGGGTCGTCCCCATGTGGTGGTAAGCGGGGCCGGTCGCGTCGGGGCCGGCGACCCACTCCACGTCCGCGCCGAGTTCCTCTAAGATCTCGACTTGGATCTCGTTCGCGCGCTCGATGGTGTCGAGCGCGCGGTCGCCCACGCTCCACTCGATCTGCGGGACCGGGCTGCCGTGGTCGTCGGTGCGGTCGTCGGCGAGGGTGATCCGGCTGTCGGCGTCGGGGAGCTGCTCGACGAGCCCGCCCATCGCGACGTGGTTCCCGTACCCGTCTCGCAGCCGTTCCAGGAGCGGGTCGCCCCAGTCCTCTCCCGACAGCGCCATCTCGACCGGGGAGGGGCCGGCGTAGTTGAAGAACTCCAGCTTGAACGGGGCGCGCGTCTCGTCGGCCTCGTCGTAGAACTGGTCGCAGGCGCTCGTGTAGAAGCCGACGTGGTTCTGGCGGGTGGGTTCATCGAGCGTGCCGCCCGCGCCCGCGAAGAGGTGGTCCATGAAGAACTCGCCGACGTGGCCGCTCCCGTTCGCGAGCCCGTCGGGATAGCGGTCCGAGGCGGACAGCAGGAGGAGGCGCGGCGTCTCCACGCCGCCGGCGGCGACGACGAACGCGTCGGCCGTCTGTCTGTGCTCCTCGCCCTCGGGCGTCGCGTAGACGGCGGCGGTCACGCGGTCGTCGGCGTCGTGCTCCAGCGACTGCACGCTCGCGCGGTCGATGACCGTTGCACCCCGTTCTTCGGCGCGCTCGACGTGGACGGTCGCGTCGTACTTCGCGCCGCTCGGGCAGACCGGCTGGCAGGTGCCGTAGCCGACGCAGGGCGACCGATCGTCGTACGGCTCGGAGTTGCGCGCGTTCGGCACGGAGTGCATGTCGATCCCCAGCGCCTCGCAGGCCTCGGCGAAAAGCGAGTCGCTGTAGGAGGGTTCGAACGCCGGCATCGGGTGGGGTTCCTCGCGGGGCGGCGCGTAGGGGTTGTCCGACGCGCCCGCGACGCCCAGTTCCCGCTCGGCCTCCGCGTAGTAGGGCCGCAGGTCCGCGTAGTCGATCGGCCAGTCCGGCCCCACCCCCCGCTCGGTCCCGGAGTTGAAGTCGTCCTCGTGGAGGCGCATCACCATCCCCTGCCAGTGGAGCGTCGACCCGCCGACGCCCTTCACGCGGGCGTGGTTCAGCGGGTAGAGCCGGTCGCCGGCGTTCTCGTGGGCGTCGCGTTCGCCGCCGACGTCCCACACGTCCGGGCGATCGTAGAACGGGCGGATCGCCCGCTCCTGTCTCGCGAGCCGGTCCGCGGGGTCGAACCGCGGCCCCGCGTCCAGCACCACGACCTCGTGATCGGAAGCCAGCCTGTCGGCGACGAGCGCGCCCGCCGGTCCCGCGCCGACGACGCAGACGTCCGCGTCCGGGACGGGGGTGCGGTCGACCGCCTCGGCGTCAGCGTGCTCGTCTCCGAGGCTCTCCGCGCCGCTCACGGCGGCCCCCGGGTGTAGCTTTCGGCACCGCCCGCGTACCCCTGCGGGTTCTCGATGCCGACCAGTTCGCCGCCCGTCGGCGAGGAGTACAGCGCCAAGAGCAGTTCGTTGACGACGTAGTACCGGACGCGCTCGGCCGTCGTTCCGTGCGGGTCCTCCTCGGCCGTGTCCACGCCGAGTTCGTGGAGCACCGCCTCCCGGTCCGACGCGGGGAGGTCGGCTATCGAGGCGTCGTACCACGACCGCGCCGCCGACTCGGCGTCGGCGACCGCCGCCCGGATCCCCTCACCGTGTGCCGATCCGTCGAGGCGACCGTCGAGGAAGCCGTCGACGAACGCGTCGACCCCCGACACCGCCTCGGGGTAGACGACGGCGGCGACCGCACGCATCGACTCGCGGACCGCCTCGTCCGGCAGGCCCTCGCCGGCCGCCTCGTCGCTCGGCGCACCGCGTTCGCCCGCTTCGCCGGTCCCCGGCCGACGGACGCCGAGCGCGACCCCGCCGGTCGCGCCGAGCGCGGCCAGCGCGGCCGCCGCGTCGCGTCGCGTCAGTTCCATGGAAGGTTTTAGGTTCCCCTAAACTAATATATCCGTCGGAGCGCGCTCGCGACGGGAATCGGAACTGCTAACGGCGGGCGCGCTCTCGCTCGAATCGAGCGATTCGTTCCCGGACAATGAGCTTGAGACACCGGATCCGCGACGTGTTGACCGACGGCGAGGGGCGGTTGCCCCTCGGGCTGACGCTGCTCTGTGCGGCGATCGCCGCGACGCTCGTCTTCCCCCTGGCGTGGCTCGTCATCGAGGCGACGACCGTCGAGCGCGGTCGGGCGCTGGACCTCCTCTTCAGCGTCGACACCGCGGACATCCTCCTCAACAGCCTGCTGTTGATGGGCGGCGTCACGGCCGCCTCGATCGCGATCGGCGTGCCGCTCGCGTACCTCACCGTCCGGACAGACCTGCCGTTTCGGCGGTTCTGGTCCGTCGCGGCCGCCCTCCCGCTCGTCGTGCCGAGCTACGTCGGTGCCTTCTCGTTCGCCTCCGCGTTCGGGCGACGCGGCGAGTTCCACGACGTGCTCGCGCCGCTCGGGGTCGAGCGAGTCCCGGAGATACACGGTCTTTCCGGGTCGATCCTCGTCATCACGCTGTACACGTACCCGTACGTCTACCTGACGACCCGCGCCGCGCTGCTGTCGTTCGACACGACCCTCCTGGAGGCGGCGCGGACGTTGAACCACGGACGGCTCGCGGCGTTCCGGCGCGTGACGCTTCCGACGATCCGTCCCGCGGTCGCAGCGGGCTCCCTGCTCGCGGCGCTGTACGCCGTCTCCGACTTCGGCACCCCCTCCATCATGCGGCTCCCGGTGTTCACCCAGCAGATCTACGTCGAGTACAGGTCCTTCGGCAGCGACTACGCCGCGCTGCTCTCCATGCAACTTCTCGTCGTCGTGCTCGTCGTACTCGCGCTGGAGTGGGCGGTCCGGTCCGAGCGGGCGGGCGGCGGCGACGACGCGGGACAGACGACGAACCGGGTGTCGCTCGGGCGGCTGCGCTGGCCGGCGACGCTT
Source organism: Halorubrum salinum (assembly GCF_024494575.1). GTDB lineage: Archaea > Halobacteriota > Halobacteria > Halobacteriales > Haloferacaceae > Halorubrum > Halorubrum salinum. The sequence goes on along the minus strand of NZ_JANHDO010000002.1, from coordinate 74,020 downwards.
CTTCCGGCCGCCGTGTCCGGATTCGCGCTGCTCGTGCCGCTGTGGATCCTCGGGCTCTGGCTGGTCCGCTCGGAGGCCGGCCGGCGGCCGTCGATGGCGTTCGAGCCGGTGCAGGTGCTGAACTCGGTGTCGGTCTCCGCGGCCGCAGCGCTCGCCGCGGCGCTCGCCGCGATCCCCATCGCGTACTTCGCCGCGAACCACGAGTCGCCGCTCGCGACGATCTTCGAGCGAGCGACGTACGTCGGGTTCGCGGTCCCCGGGATCGTGTTGGCGCTCGCGCTCGTCTACTTCGGATCGGGGTACCTGCCGTGGATCTACCAGACGCTTCCGCTCCTCGTGTTCGCGTACGTCGTCCGCTTCCTGCCGCAGGCGGTCGGGTCGAGCCGGACCGCGATCCTGCAGGTCGACCAACGGCTCGTCGAGGCCGGGCGCACCCTCGGCGAGTCGCCGAGCGGGGCGTTCAAGCGCGTGACGCTCCCGCTCACGCGCTCGGGGATCGTCGCCGGTGCCGCGCTCGTGTTCCTCACGACGATGAAGGAGCTGCCCGTCACCCTCGTCCTCCGCCCCACCGGGTTCGAGACGATCGTGACCCAGATCTGGCGGGCGCAGGCGACCGCGCTGTATCAGTACGCGGTCGTCCCCACGCTCATCCTGCTCGTCATCTCCGGCCTCTCGATGATCGTCATCCTCACGCAGGAGGGCGGTAAAGAGGGGCTGTGAGGGGTCGGAAAGCGATCTCCCACGCGGTGGCGCGCCTCCGGGCGGGCCGTCGGCCCGCGATGAGCCCGCGAGGTCGCCGGCGCGTAGCGCCGGCTGCCAGAGAATCCCCGTTCCGATTCCACACGTACTTATTCGACACCGCCGCACGGACGCCTATGGACCTGGCCGACTCGAACGTGCTCGTCACGGGCGGCGCGGGGCTCGTCGGGAGCCACCTCGCCGCCAGCCTTCTCGACCGCGGCGCGACCGTCCGCGTCGCCGACGACCTCTCGAAGGGCACCCGCGACCGGGTGCCAGACGGGGCCGACTTCGTCGAGGCCGACATGACCGACGCGGACGACGTCGCCGAGGCGGTCACCGCAGACCTCGACGTCGTCTTCCACTTCGCCGCGTACACGGACACGAACTACGACGACGACCGCGCCCTCTTCGAGGAGAACTCCGAGATGACCTACAACGTCTTGGATCGGATGCGCGAGGTCGGCGTCGACCGGCTCGCGTTCACCTCCTCGTCGACCGTCTACGGCGAGGCACCGCGGCCGACGCCCGAAGACTACGGCCCGCTCGAACCCATCTCCATCTACGGCTCCTCGAAGCTCGCCGACGAGGCGCTCATCTCCACGCACGCGCACTCCTACGGGATCCGGTCGTGGGTGTTCCGCTTCGCGAACATCGTCGGCCCGCGCCAGCGCGGCAACGTGGTCCCCGACTTCATCGAGAAGTTGGACGCGGACCCCACCGAACTGGAGATCCTCGGCGATGGCCGCCAGGAGAAGTCGTACATGCACGTCACGGAGTGCGTCGACGCGATGGAGTTCGTCGTCGAGCACGCCGACGACGACCTCAACATCTACAATCTCGGGACGCGGACCACGACCTCGGTCACGGACATCGCCGACATCGTCAGCGACGAACTCGGCGTCGACCCCGAGTACGGCTACACCGGCGGCGACCGCGGCTGGACCGGGGACGTGCCGAAGATGCGCCTCTCGATCGAGAAGCTGGCCGCCCTCGGCTGGGAGCCGTCCGTCGAGAGCGACGCCGCCGTCCGTCGGAGCGCGCGAGAGCTGATCGACGAAATCGTCGGGTGAGAAGACGCAGACGGCCGGCTTCTCGATCGGCCCGGCTCCTCACTCGAAGCGAACGCCGAGGTCGTGGAGCCCGTCGTTGTTCGAGGCGACGTTGATAAGAAGCGGCGTGAGCCCCTCGATCTCGGGAGCGTTGGCGGTCCCGCCGGCGTCGAGCGCGCGCAGTCCGTCGATCCCCTCGGCGACGTCGATCACCGTCTCTTTCGCGTCGTCGTCGTCGCCGATCACGAGCGTGTCGATCCCGAGGTCGGCGTCGAGGTTCGCGAGCCGCGCGGCCGCGAGGTTGTGAAATGCGCCGACGACGTCGACGCCGTCGGGCGCGGCGTCGGCGACGATCCTCGTCACCGAACCGGCACCGGGCTTGTGGTAGTGGAACCCCTCGTCGTCGCGTTTCATGCCGGTCGCCGGGGAAACGAGCACGTCGCCGGGGTCGAGGGCGTCCGCGATCGCCTCCACGGTGTCACCGACGTGGTACGGCGGCACAGCGAGGACGATCACGCGCGCGTCGGCGGCCGCTGCCGCGTTCTCCGCTCCCGCGACCGCGGCGTCGAGCCCGCGACTGTCGAGTTCGGTCGTGTACTCCTCCGCTTTCGTCTCGGCTCTCCCCGCCTCGCGCGAGCCGACGGTGACCTTGTGAGACGTGTCGGCCGCGAGCCGGAGCGCGAGCCCCTGCCCGATGTCGCCGGTGCCGCCGAGTATCGCGATGTGCATACCGATCGTGGGGTCGCTCCGTTCTTAGGGGTTCCGTGACCGGCCGTCCTCGCCACGGTCGAACACGAGCGTGGCGAAGAGTGCCGCGAGCGATTCAGGCGGCCGCGTCGATCGCCGACTCCAGCGACGCCCGATCCTGTGCGCCGACGAGGCGTTCGGTCGGTTCGCCGTTCGCGAAGACGAGGAGCGTCGGGATGCTGCGCGCCCCCACCTGTTGGGCGATCTGCGGGTTCGCGTCGACGTCGACCTTCGCCACCGCGGCGTCGCTCTCTCGCGCGAGCGCCTCGATCGTCGGCTCCATCATCTGACACGGCCCGCACCAGTCCGCATAACAGTCGACGAGCACCACGTCGTACTCGTCTACCGTGCGCTGAAGCGCTGCCGGCCCGTCGATGTCGATCGGGTGGTTCGGCGTCTCTGATCCGGGTTCCTCGTCGATGTCATCGTCCGATCTCCGCTCGCGGAGCTCCCGCAGCTTCCGTTCGCGGATACGCTCTCGCTCGCTCAGTTCCCCGTCACCGTCTCCCGCATCTGCACTGTCGCTCATGCCACAGTATTGGACGTTATAGACAATATACCTTCCGGAGGCGAATCGGCCGGTCACGGTCACCCGAGATCGATCCCCGCGGCGGCGAGGTCGACGTGCTCGGAGACGAGGTCCGCGGCGCGGTCGTACGGGCTCCGCGCGTCGGCGGAGCCGGCGTTAGGGCCGGACGGACGCGACCGTCCCGCCGCGTCGAAGACGGCCTCGACGAACGCGTTCCGGACGTTCGCGTTCTCGAAGAGACCGTGGAGGTACGTGCCGAGGACTCGGGCCGTCGCCGCGCTCTCCGGGCCGAGCGGTCGCGCGACCGCCCCCGTCGGCGACGACCGACCCATGTGGATCTCATAGCCGGTCGCGGTGCCGGTCGCGCCCGCTATCGGACCCGTCCCCCCCGTGTCGACGTCACGAGTCACCCGCTCGACGCGCTTGTCGGTCGAAAAGCGCGTCTCGATCGGAAGGACGCCGACGCCGTCGACCGCCGTGACCGCTCCGGTCCCCTCGATCTCCGCGTTCGTCAACCGCTCGCCGAGCATCTGGTACCCGCCACAGAGGCCAACTATCGGCCCCGAGAACTGTCGGATCGCCTCGTCCATGCCGGCGTCCCGAAGCGCGATCAGGTCGTCGACGGTGTTCTTCGAGCCGGGGATCACGACGGCGTCGGCGTCGGCGAACGGCGACGGAGCGTCGACGTCGGAGGGCGACGCCGTGTCGGCGGTCAGGGACGCCGGGGTGTCAGTCGAGGTCGTCGCGGCGTCGACCGGGACGTACGCGACTCGGACACCCGGCTCGCGTGCCAACGGCTCCAGATCGGTGAAGTTCGAGATGTGGGGGAGCCGCGGGACGGCGATCCGGACCGCCTCGGCGTCGGGAACGCCGTCGTCGTCTCCTCGGACGGCACCGGCGACTCCGTCACCGCTTCCGGTATCCGCCTCGTCCGGCAGCGAGAGGCTGTCCTCGGCGGGAAGGCCGGGGTCGTCGTGGGGAACGACGCCGACGACCGGGACGCCAGTTCGCGATTCGATCTCGTCGATTCCGGACTCCAGCAGGGCGGGGTCGCCGCGGAACTTCGTTATCACCGCGCCGGCGACGCGCTCGCGGACGTCCTCGGGCAGCAGTTCGAGCGTGCCGTAGAGGCTCGCGAACGCGCCGCCGCGCTCGATGTCGACCGCGATCAGGACGTCGGCGTCGGCGAACCGCGCGCACTCGACGTTCGCGAGGTCGCGGTCGTGGAGGTTGATCTCGGCGATGCTGCCCGCGCCCTCCGCGACGATCACGTCGTGGTCGGCCGCCAGCCGACGGTGCGCGTCGACCGCCGCCGCCCGCGCGCGCTCCCAGTGGTCGTCGTAGTACGCGCCGGCGGCGACGGTCGCGACCGCCTCGCCGTCGATCACGATCTGGCTCTCGCCGTCGCCGCGGGGCTTGAGCAGCACGGGGTTCATGTCGGTGGTCGCCGGGACTCGTGCGGCCCGGGCCTGCACGTACTGTGAGACGCCGACCTCGCCCCACTCGCCGTCCGGCGCGAGCGCGACGCGGGCGTTGTTGCTCATGTTCTGCGCTTTGAACGGCGCGACAGAGACGCCCCGACGCGCGAGGTGCCGGCAAACTCCGGCAGCGAGCGTGCTCTTGCCGGCGTGGCTCGCCGTGCCGGCGACGAGGACGGTTCGGGCGTCGGGATCGGGGTCGGACATCAGCGGGTCACCGTCGGTCAGAACTCCGTGCCCCGGCGCGCGCGCTGGCCGTCGTCGAACGGGTGCGCCACCTTCCGGACGTTCGTGATCAGGTCGGCGACGCCGTCGAGGTACGTCGGCTCGTCGTGGCTACCGGTCACGACGAGTTCGAGCCCGTCGGGCTTCGATTCGACGAGGTCTACGACTGCGTCGGCGTCGACGAGCCCGCGGTCGGCCGCGTACAGGATCTCGTCGAGGATCAGCAGGTGGACGCCCGCGTCGGGGTCGCCGTCGAGCGGGAACGGAGTCGAGAGGTCGGCCTCGCGCGCGCCGGCGACGAGCGTCTCCGCCCGCTCGAATGCGGCCCGCGCTTTCGCCTCGTGCTCGCCGTCCGCGGAGCCGTCGAGTAATCCGTGCCAGCCGTAGTGGCCGGCGTTCTCATAGGAGAAGCCCGGCATCGCGGCGATGGCGTTGTACTCGCCGCGGACGGCGTCGACGCTGTCCGCCCCGCCCTTCATGAACTGGAGCATGTGAACGCGGTAGCCGTGTCCGGCCGCCCGGAACCCCATCCCCATCGCCGCCGTCGTCTTCCCCTTTCCGTCGCCCCACCACGCCTGCACGAGGCCGAACTCTTCGGGCGCGGCCGGCGAGATCGGCTCCGGCTCCGGAGCCGCGCCGCCGCCGGGGGACTGGGCGTCGGGGCGTTCGTCGTCGGTACCGTCGTCGTGTGTGTCTGTCGTCATGGGTGGAAAACCTCCGCTCGGCCGTCGGCGACGACGCCGTGTTCGGCGTCGGCCGGCGGCCCGGGAAACTCGTCGTCCGGATACCGCGACCGCAGGCTCGCGCGGACCGCGTCGCGGACGCAGACGCGGGCCGCCGCGCCGACCGGCGTCGCGCTGCCCGAGAAGGATGCCAGATCGCCGGCCGGGTCGTCAGCGACGACCACGGCGTCGCTCGTCGTCCCCGGCACGCCGGCCGTCGCCAGCAGCGTCGCCGCCTTCGCCTCGGCCGCGACGGCGACGAGATTCGCCGCGGCACCGGGCGCGAGCCGTCTCGTCGTCCCGACGATCAGGTTGACCGTTCCGGGTCGGTGCGAGGGGGACTCGGCCGCGTCGGCCGAGGGGGACGGGTCGGCCGCGGTCGTACGGACGGCCTCGGTGGTCGCGTCGTCTCCGGGAGCCATCAGCAGCGTCGCCGGGTTCGAGAGCCCGGCGGTCGCGTACGCGACGACCGGACCGCGGCGCGCGCCGCGGGCGTGTTCCATCGCCACGCCGGTGAACAGCGTGGGCGGGGCGGCGCGGTCGGCGCGGTCGGCGCGGTCAGCGCGATCGGCAGTGGCGTCGCGATCATCGTCGTGGTCGGCGTCGCGGTTGCTCGCCTTCCCGCCGAACCCCGCTCGCGCCAGCCGATCGTCGCGGTACGCCGCGAGGTCGGTCCGGTCGAACCCCTCGGGCACCGAGACGTTGTAGGCCGCGTCCCCCCGGGATCGTCCCCCGGCCCAGCCGGTCGAGAGCCAGCGCGTCCCCGGCCGACGCAGCCGGAGGACGCCCTCGCTGACGGTCGCGTCAAACACCGTCGTCCACCTCCCGAGACGGGGTGTCGCCGCGGTCGACGAGGGCGGCGTCGCGATCATCGTCGTAGTCGGCGTCGACCCCGAGCGCCGCGAGCAGCCGGTCGTTCTCTGCCGGGCGGCGGACCGCGACGCGGACGTGCGAGTCGAGCCCGCGGAAGGTGGTCGCGTCGCGGACCGCGACGCCGCGCTCCCGGGCCGTCGCGACGACCTCGGCGACGGAGCGGTCGGCGGCGTCGCCGTCATCGCCGCCACCTCCCACGTCGACGAGCAGGAACGGGGCGTTCGAGGGCGCGACCGCGTACCGCGTCCGGAGGGCGTCGCGAAGCCGCTCGCGCTCGGTCCGCACGCGGTCGCGGGTCTCTCGGACGAACTCGTCTCGTCGCATGCAGTGCGCTCCGGTCGCGAGCGCCGGCGCGCTTACGTTCCACGCGCGCCGCGCGCCGCGCAGCGCCGCGCCGAGGTCGCCGGTCGCGACGGCGAAACCCGCCCTGATCCCGGGGAGCCCGAACAGCTTCGTGAGCGAACGGGCGACGATCACGCCGTCGGTCCCCGCGAGCGAGGGGCGGTCGGTGAACCCGCGGAACGCCTCGTCGACGAGAAGTGGAGTGTCGGCCGCCCGACAGCGCGCCGCGAACCGCTCCAGCGAGTCGGGGTCGTAGTCCGTTCCCGTGGGGTTGTTCGGCGCGCAGACGACGGCGAGCGCGTGGTCCCCGGGGTCGGCGTCGAGGATCGACTCCGGGGAGACGAAGGCGGGGTCACCGCCCTGCAGCCGGATCTCGCGTGCGTACTCGCCGAAGCTCGGCGCGGGCACGAGGGCGGTGTCGCCGTCGTCGACCGCGAGCGACACGGCGAGCCGGATCGCCGCGAGCCCGCCGGGAGTCGGCACCACCGCGTCCGGATCGCAGTCGACGTACGCGGCCGCCGCCCGCCGGAAGTCTGCGGGCGGCTCCGGCGGATAGGTTCGCGCCGCGTCGAACGCCTCGCGGTAGACGGCCTCGACGCCGTCGGGAACCAGCGGGTTCGTGTTCGCCGAGAAGTCGATCAGGTCGGGGTCGTCGCTGCTCCCGTGGGGCGCGCGGTCGAGGTCGGCGGCTCGGTCGAAGTGCATGGCGTGGGTGGTGAGTCAGTCGGTGGAAACGGCGTGTCAGCGAGTCGTCTGCCCCTCCGCGAGGAGCGCCTCGGCGATCCGGACGTCCGACGGGTAGTTGACGTTGACGGCGAGCCGGCGATCGTCGGTGAGGTGGACGGCGTCGTCGAGGGGGTCGTCGCCGGGCGCGTCCGCGCCGTCGCCAGCGACGCCACGGAGGCCGCCCACGACGTTGATCCCCGCCGGGATAACGGCGCGGCCCTCGACTTCGAACGGGTCGTCCGCGCTGACGCCGAGGTCGCGCTTTCGAGCCGCGGGCACGCAGACCGTAAGCGAGGGCGACGCGGCCGATTCGGCGGCGTCGAGCACGCGGTCGACCGCCTCGCCGTCGAGAAGCGGGAGGTCCGCGGCGACGGTGAGCACTGGGGGATCGGCGGTGTCGATATCGGCGTCGGCGGCGGCGGCGGCCGTCTTGGCGTCTGCGGCCGTCTCGGCGTCGGCGGCGTCGCCCACGCCAAGCGCGTACCGGAGGTCGGGGACGTACCCGTCGCCCGGAGCGTCGACGATCCGGAGGTCGGTATCCGAGTCTCCGCGCGCCGCGGCGCGCTCCGCGAGGTGCGACCGCGTCGCGGTCGCGTGCGGCGAGACCACGGCGTGTACCCGCTCGATCCGGCTCTCGGCCAGCGCCGCGAGCACGCGGCCGACCATCGGCCGCCCCGCGACCGTGACAAGCGGCTTCTCCGCGTCGCCGCCGAGACGCGTCCCGCGGCCGCCACACATCAGAAGCGCGTCCACGCGATCACCCCCGCGTGTAACGCGGCGACGCGCGCCAGCTCGGTCGTCGCGCCCAGCACGTCGCCGGAGATCCCGCCGAGCCGCCGCGCGCTCCACCGACAGAGCGCGGCGGCCACCCCGAACGCGGCGACGAACGCGACGGCGACGAGAGCCACGGCCGAGGAACCGACGGCCGCCCACGCGAGGGCCGCTGCGGGGGTCGCGACGACGAGGACGGCGAGCGCGTCGCGGGGGGCGACCCCGTCGGCGAGCGCCGATCCGAGCCCCTCGTGGGCGGCGTCGCCGACGCAGACGAGCGTCGCCGTCGCGGCCTTCGCTCCCACCTCGGCGAGGACGACGATCGCGACCGCGGCGGCCGGGGCGGCCGAGGGGGCGGGCGACGACCCGGCGACCGGGGTGACGGGAGACGATCCGGCGATCCGCGCTAGCGACAGCCCGGCGGTCGCGAGTCCGAGGAGGACGAGCGTGAGCGCGACGGTGCCGCCGACGCCGAGCGCGGCGTCTTTCAACACCTCACGGCGCGCGTCGGCGTCGCCGTGGACGACCGCGGCGTCTCCGAGGTCCGCCACCCCGTCGAGGTGGGTGATCCCCGTCAGCGCGTAGACGCCGACGACGAACCCGAGCGCCGCCGTCGGCGCGGGCACGGGAGCGAGGAGCGGCAGGGCGACGAGCGCGCCGACGAGGTAGCCGACGGCCGGGAGGCTCCACGGCGACCGCGAGAACGCCTCCCACGCGGCCGCGTCGCTGCCGACCGGGATCCGGGTGAGGAAGCCGAGCGCGCCCCGGAGCGCGGCGGGGGCGTCTCGCAGGGCGGCGGCGAGAGCGGCGATCAGAGCCACGCCGTCACCCCCGAGAGCGCGAGCAGCCACCCGGCCGCGACCGCGACCGCGACGCCGCCGCCCACCGCGACGAGCCGCGCCGCGCGCTCGGCGTCGGCCGGGGTCGGTGGGTCGACGGCGGGGTTGAGCGCGTAGTTCCCGGGTTTTTCGAGCCGCACGCCGAGAGCGGCCGCGCCGGTCGCCATCGGCCAGCCCGAGTTCGGCGAGGCGGGCTCGCGGGCCCACGGGCGGGCGCGCCGGAGGACGCCGATGGGGGAGCCGCCGACCGAGAGCGCGGCGACGGCGAGACACCCGGCGCTCGCGCGGGCGGGGAGGTACATGGCGAGGTCGTCGAGCCGCGCGCTCGCCCCGCCGACCGGCTTCGTCCGGTAGCCGAGCATGGAGTCGAGCGTGTTCACCCCCTTGACCCAGACCGCGGCGGAGACTCCGAGCGGGAGGACGAGCGAGGTCGAGAGCGCGGCTCCGGTCGGCGCGGCGAACGCGTCGAGAACCGCGCCGACCGCCGCGCCGACCGCGAACCACCACAGCGGAGCGACGAACCCGTCTGCGAGGTTCTCCGTCGCGCTCTCGACGGCCGCGCTCCGGATCTCGGCCGGCGAGAGCGCCGACGGGTCGCGGCCCACGAGCGCCCGGACCGACTCGCGGGCGGCGGCCGGGTCCGTCTCGGTCGCGGCGACCACGTCCGTCGTGACGTCGAGCAGCATCCGGAGGCTCACGCTCGCGGAGAGGACGACGGCCGCGACGGCGATGGCGAGGACCGAACTCCCGGCCGCCCGAGGGCCGAACTCCGCCGCGACCGCGACGAGGCCGCCGAGGGTCGCGGCGGCCGCGAGCGGGAGCGCGACCGCGACCGCGACGCCGACGAGGCGAGGGCGACTCCACTCGCGGTCGACGCGGCCGACGAGCGAGCCGAACCACGCGACCGGGTGGAGACGGCTCGGAGGCTCTCCGGCCGCGAGGTCGGCCGCGACGGCGAGCGCGAGCGCGGCGATCGCGGGGGCGACCGAAGCGAGGGCAGAGGCGGGAGGGGCGAGCGCGGGGCCGAGATCGGAGGCGGGCGACATCGTCACAGCCCGTCGAGGAACGCGTCGAACGCCCCGCTCTCGGGGTGGAGGTGGCAGTACGTCCCGAGCGTTCGGCCTTCGATCAGCCCGTCGTGTTCGCCGTCGATGCCGGTCCCGCGCTCGACGTCGAAGGCGAACCGCGCATCGGAGTCGACCTCGGCCGACGAGTAGTGGAACTCGTGGCCGCGGCGCGTCTCGCCCGACGCGGCGGTCGGCGCGTCCCGGGTCGCGAGCAGGTCGACGTGGTCGAGCGCCTGATACCGCTCGCGCATCGTCACGTCGGCCGGGAGCGCGCCCGCCATTCGGTGCGTGTCGCCGTCGACGGTCGTCAGCGACTCGGCGAGCGTCATCAGCCCGCCGCACTCGCCGAGTACCGGCGTCCCGTCCGCGGCCGCGTCGGCGACGTCGGAGAGCCCCGGGGCCTCAGCCAGCGCCGCGGCGTGGTTCTCCGGGTAGCCGCCGGGGAGGTAGACGCCGTCGCAGGCGGGAAGCGGGTCGCCCGCGGTCGGCTCGAAGGTGATCACGGTCGCGCGCTCGCGCAGCCGTTCGACGGTAGCCGGGTAGACGAACCGGAAGGCGTCGTCGCGGGCGAGCGCGACGCGCGGGCGGTCGCCGGCGGCCGCCTGCGCGTCGGAGGTCGCAGCCGCGTCGGGGGAGTCGGCGACCGGCGTCGGTTCCCGGGCGGCTTCGACGAGCCGCTCGGTCCGGATCCCCTCGGCGGCCGCGTCGAGCGCGTCCTCTGAGAGGGGCGACTCCTCGCCCATGTGGAGCCCGAGGTGTCGCTCCGGGATCTCCAGGTCGTCGCGCGGCGGTATCCGGCCGAAGTACGTCATCTCGTCCGGGAGCGCCTCGCGAATCCCCCGGGCGTGCCGGCCGCCGTGGGCGCGCTGGGCGATCACGCCGACGACGTCGACGTCGCGGCCGGCGCGCTCCGCGTACGTCCGAAAGCCGAGCGCGGTCGCGGCGACGCTCTCCATGCCCGCGCTCGCGTCGACGACGAGCACCACCGGGAGGTCGAGCGCCTCGGCGACGGCGGCCGTGCTCGACTTGTCGCCGTCGTACAGTCCCATGACGCCCTCGACGACGCAGATGTCTCCCTCACCGCGGGCGTAGTTCCGGCGGAGCCCCGCCTCGCCCTGCAGCCACAGGTCGAGCGTGCGCGAGGGCCGCCCCGTCACCTGCGCGTGGTGGCTCGGGTCGATGAAGTCCGGCCCCGCCTTCGCCGGCTGGACCGCGTGGCCGGCGTCGGAGAGCGCGCGGATCGCCGCGAGCGCGGCGACGGTCTTGCCCACGCCCGAGCTGACGCCGCCGAGGACGACTCCCCTCATCGCGTGCCCCCGACCGCGTCCGCGGCCTCGCGCTCGGCCAGCAGCCGGTCGGTGATCGCCGCGACGCGGTCTCGCACGGCCGCAGTCGAGACGTCCGCGCGGTCGGCGAGCGCCAGCGCGCCGCCCATGCCGACGCCCTCCTTCGCCTCTCCGCGGGCGTACGCCGCCATCGCTGGATGGTCGCTCGACCCGAACTCGGGGTCGGTGGCGGTAACGGAGAGATCGAGGTCGCCGGCGAGTTCCGCCACGTCCGCGGTCGGATCGTCCGCGACGAACGCCGTCGTCGCGAGCGGTAGCCGGCGGTCGACGCCGGCGTGGCGCGCCAGCGCCGCGACCGCGGCCAGCTGGGTGCCGCCCGCGAGCGTCACGTCCCTCCCGGCGTCGAGCGCGCCGACGACCAGTCCGGCGGCGGCGGCGAGCACCGGATCACCCATCAGCCGCACCGCGTCGAGGGGATCGCCGGCGGCGTCGCCGGGGGCGAGACCGCTCGCCGCGAGCCCCTCCTCGACGACCGCGCGCTTCCGTTCGAGCGGGTTGGCCGCGAGCGACGAGGAGACGACCGGACGCTCGCCGAGCGCGGTCAACACGCCGAGCGCGGTGGTCGTGCCGCCCGGGATCGTCTCGGCGACGAGGAGCTCGTCGGACGCTCCCGGGCCGTCCTCGTCGGCGACGATCTCGGGAGCCGTTTCTCGTGCGTTCTCGAAGACTGCGGCGGCGTCCGGAACCGGCTCGGGGTCGCGCACGTCGCCGCCGGGAGAAGCACCGACGCCGCGGACCGGCGCGTCGGTCGGGACCGCGAGTCCGGCGTCGACGCCGACGACGTCGAACCCGACGCGCTCTCTGACCGCCCGGGTTATCACCGCCGGGGTCGGGCAGCCGGACGGGCTGACGGGGACCGGCGAGTCGGGCGCGGGACGACCGTCGGCGACGATCTCGAGGTCGGCGCTCGGCGTGTGCGTCCGCAGTTCCGGGTCGGCGCCGGCGGCGCTTATCCCGTCGATCGCGGCCGTCTCAGTGGTCCCGGCGACGACGACGAGCGTCACGTCGGACACGCCGCACCTCCGCCTCGCCCCTCGGGGCGGCCGCGGTCGCATGTCCGGTGTCGGCGGCCGTCGCCTGCGGTCGGGTCGAACATATCCACTAGCGGTTGGTTAGCACAAGCGGACTTTAATCGATCGGGTCGCGGGCTCGGCGGTCGCGTCGGCGGGAGGACCGCAGTTCGGCTCGTCACGCGTTCGAACGGCGAGCACCGGTCGCGAACCGACGGGAGTCAAACGACGAGGTACTCTTCGAGCCGCTCGCGGTCGCGGACGCCGTCGGCGTCGATCTCGTCGACGATCGTCCCGTGGTCGATCGCGTAACACCGCTCCGAGAGACCCTGGATCACGGAGAGGTTCTGTTCGACGAACAGTATCGTCGTCCCGAACTCCTCGTTTATCCGTTCGAGGTCCGACGTGATCGACTGGACGATCGACGGCTGGACCCCTTCGGAGGGCTCGTCGACGACCAGCAGGTCGGGGTCGCCGACGAGCGCGCGCCCGATGGCGAGCATCTGCTGTTGTCCGCCGCTCATCGTCCCGGCGTCCTGGTCCGCGCGCTCTTCGAGGATCGGGAAGTAGTCGTACACCTGCTCGTAGCGAGTCTCGTCGCTGTCGCCGATCCCCTCGCCGATCGTGAGATTCTGCTCCACGGTCAGCCCCGGGAACACGTCGCGGCCCTGCGGCACGTAGCCGATGCCGCTGCGGGCGTGGACGTCCGCGGGCTCGTGGGTGAGGTCGGTCCCGTCGACGCGGACGGTCCCGGCCTCGGGGTCGAGAAGCCCCATGATCGCCTTCAGCAGCGTCGTCTTACCGACGCCGTTCCGACCGACGATACCGACGATCTCGCCGTCGTTCACGGTGAGGTCGACGTCCCGGAGGATCGGCGTGCCGCCGTATCCGGCGTCGAGGCCGGCCACCTCGAGCGTCACGCGTTCTCACCCAGGTAGATCCGGCGGACGTCCTCGTCGGCTTCGATCTCCTCTATCGGTCCCTCCCGGAAGATCTCGCCCTGATTCAACACCGTGACGCGGTCCGAGATCTGACGGACGAAGTCCATGTCGTGTTCGACGACGAGGAAGGTCATCCCGTCGTCGTGCAGCGAGCGGATCAGCGAGGCGATGTCGGCCGTCTCGTCGACCGACATGCCCGCGACGGGCTCGTCGAGGAGCATGAGCGTCGGGTCGAGCGTCACCGCCATGCCGATCTCCAGCCGCTGTTTCTCGCCGTGAGAGAGGTCGCTCGCCGGTTCCCCTCGCTTGTCCGCGAGCGCGATCCGGTCGAGGGTCTCGGCCAACACCTGCGCGGTGTCGCGGTCCGTCCGCTGGAGCGGCACCTGGAGGTTCTCTTCGACGGAGAGGTTCTCGTAGACGTGCGGCGACTGGAACTTGACGCTGATCCCGGTGTCGATCCGGTTGTGCGTGTCCATGTCGGTGAGGTCCGTCCCGTCGAAGTAGATGTCCCCCCCGCTGGGCGAGAGCTGGCCCGTGATCAGTTCGAGCAGGGTGCTCTTGCCCGCGCCGTTCGGTCCGATCAGACACCGCACCTCACCTTCCTCGACCGAGAAGTCGACGCTGTCGACCGCGGTCAGTCCGCCGAAGTTCTTGGTGAGTCGCTTGGTGGCCAGTACCGTGCTCGTCGCGCCGCCGGTCGCGGCGACCGCCGGCTTCTGTCTGACGTTGATGTCCTGTGGTGTGCTCATTCGGTTGGTTCCTCCGTCGCCGCGGTCGACTGCGACCGCTCGGAGCGTTTCTCGCGCAGTTCGTCCGTGAGGTCGGCGAGCCTCGGCACGACGCCGGCCGGTAAGAAGAGGATGACGCCGAGCAGGAGCCCGCCGACGATCACGAGCGCCCACTCGGAGCCGATCGGGCCGATCCCGCTCGACAGCCCGGTCCGCATGCGCTCTATCGCGAGCGTCGCGCCGATCGCCCCGAGCAGCGACTCCCGGCCGCCGACGCTGACCCAGACGACGGGAAGGGCGGCGAAGGCGATCCCGAAGACGCTCGGGTCGATGTAGTTGCCCCAACTGGCGTAGAAGACGCCGCCGACGGCGGCCAGCGCGCCGCCGATCGTGAACACGACGAGCTTCACGAACGGCACGTCGTAACCGAACGTCGTGGTCCGCGCCTCGTCCTCGCGGACGGCGACCATCGTCATCCCGAACTGCCCGTTGACGAGGACGCGGAGCCCGAGGTACGACGCGACGAGCGCGACGAGCAGCGCGTAGTAGAGCCCGACGCCCTCCAACACCAGCGCGGTCTCGCCGACGCCGAGCGTGAGGCTCGGAATGTCCGTCATGCCGTTGAACCCGCCGAGCTGCGCCGCGCCGACGGCCCACTCGCTGCCCGCGGTCTGGGCCATGAACGTGTTCAACACCAGCGCGACGACGAGCGTCATGATCGTGACGTACGTCTCCCGCACGCCGCCGTAGAACATGAAGTAGCCGAGCAGCGCCGCGCTCAGCGTCCCGGCGAGCACCGCCCCGACGATGGCGACTCCGACGCCCACGGTCGACGAGAGGTTGATCCCGATGATGCCGAACGCGTAGGCCGCGATGCCGAAGAAGGCGACCTGCCCGAAGCTCAACACGCCCGCGTACCCCCAGATGAAACAGAGGCTTAAGGCGAGAAACGAGAGCGCGAGGTAGCGCGAGCTCTGGATGATCGTGTACGGATCGGTCGTGAACGGGTAGACGGCGAGCGCCGCGACCGCGACCGCGAAGCCGACCCAGAACGCGGGCGAGTCGCCGATCGTGTTCGGCCCTTCGAGCCGGTCGCGAACGCGTCCGAGCAGCGACGTCGAGCCGCCGTCGAGGGAGCCGCTCATTCCTCGGCCCTCCGGCGCTGTTGCCAGTCATCGAGGTATCCGGAGATCCCGTTCGGAAGCGCGCGCAGGGCGACGATGGCGACGAGTAACAGCAGCATCTGTCCGATGAACGTCCCGAACAGGAAGCTCCCGGTCGCGTTGAAGACGCTGAGGACGCCGGCGGCCGACAGGGTGCCGACGATGACCGACGGCCCGCCGACGACGACCGCGACGAACGCCTCGACCAGGAACGTGCTCCCCCGGTTCGGCGTGATCGATCCCAGCGCGGGCGCGTAGAGCGCGCCGGTTAGCCCGGCGAGCGCGGAGCCGATGGCGAACGTGACCGTGTACATCCGGTCCGTGTCGATCCCCATCGCTCGGGCGGTCTCGGGGTCCTCGATCGTGGCCCGCGCTTTGATCCCGAACTCGGTTCGAGTGAACAGCGCGTAGAGCCCGACGAGGACCGCGACCGCGACGAGCGGCAGGAAGACGCTCCGGTAGATCGACGACGAGAACGGCCCGTACGCCACGCTGCCCATCGGGGCCGAGATGCTGTCGAGACTCGACCCGAACACGATCAACAGCAGCTGTGAGACGACGAGCGCAAGCCCCCAAGTCGCGACCATGGAGTCGAGCAGTCTGTCGTAAAACCGGTTGACTATCGTGCGCTCGACGAGGACGCCGAACACCGTCGCGGCGACGACGCCGCCGATCATCGCGACCGGGAGCGGCACGCCCGCGTGGAACGGCAGCGCGGTGCCGTAGACGCCGATCAGGATGAACTCGCCGTGCGCGAGGTTGATCACGCCCATCATCCCGAAGATGATCGCCAGCCCGACGGTCGCGAGGACGATGAATCCGAAGCTGTTCAGAAACTGGAACAGCAGCGCGATCAGGCTGTACGCCGAGAACGTCAGCGGGGCGGCCGTCGCCGCGATCACGGCGTCCCTCCGGGGCGTGGGCCCACGCTAGTTCCGTGCCGACGGTTCGAGTCGCCGGTGTTCGCGACGCGCTCAGACATCGTAAACATCGCTCGGAACGTACTGGGTCGTTTTGTCTTCCTCGCGGAGGTCACAGCCGTCGCCGCCTTCGACCTCCTCGCGGAGGAAGCTCGGCCCGATGCGCTCGTTGTTGGCGAACGAGATGTCGTGGTTCTCGTCGGCGCGGGCGACCCGCATCTCGTGTTCCATGTGGTGCGTCGCACCGTCCAGCGTGAGATCGCCCGAGGGGGCGCTGATGTCGCGGCCCTCTTCGAGCACGCTGATGACCTCCTGTTGGTCGAAGGTGCCGGCCTCCTCGACGGCCTGCGCCCACAGGTACACCGAGAAGTAGTTGTTCTGGGCCTCCTGGTTGAGGTAGTTCGCGTCCGGCCACCGCTCGTAGAAGTCCTCGACGAAGTTCTCGCCCTCGCGGAGGTCGCCCAGCTCCTCCATGTAGCTCACGCCGGCGTAGACGTTCGTGAGCGCCGGCGGGTCGTACCGGATGTGCTCGTGGCCCTGCGCCATCGCGGTCGAGGTGCCGATCGGGATCGATTCGAGGTTGTTGGTCGCCCGCTGGGCGTAGAAGTTCTCGTGGTTCGCTCCCACGAGCATCGACATGATGAAGTCCGGCTCCTCGTCCTGAATGCGGTTGATGACGGACGAGAAGTCGGTCTCGTCGAGCGGGATGTACTCCTCGCCGACGATGTTGTAGTCGTTCTCCTGTGCGAGGACGTTCACCCAGTCGCCCGACAGCTGGCCGAAGTTGTAGTCGGCCGCGATGATGTAGATGTCCTCGCCGAACTCCTCGGCGAGGTACGGCGTCACGATCCCGAGCTGCTGGCGCGCGGTCGCGCCGACCGGGAAGATCGTGTTGTCGCAGACGCCGCCCTCGTACTGGGTCGTGTAGAAGTACAGCTGCTCGTTCTCGTTTATGATCGGGCGGATGGCCTCGCGAGTCGCAGAGGAGTAGCCGGCCCAGAGCGCGTCGACCTCGTCCTGTAAGATGAGCCGCTCCGTGAGCTCCTGGTACCGCGAGTTGTCTGACTGCGGGTCGGGGTCGACGATCTCGATCTGCTCGCCGAGGAGCCCGCCGTTCTCGTTTATCTCCTCGATCGCGAGCCGGGTCGCCTGCCACTTCGAGGTCCCGTTGAGCTGGAAGTTCCCGGACCGGTCTTCGAGGATGCCCACGGTCGGTCCGCCACCGCCGCCACCGCCGCCACCGCCGCCAGAACAGCCCGCGAGCGAGACGCCGAGCGCGGTCGCGCCGGACGCCAACACCGAACGCCGCGACAGCGATTCGTGCGTCATTCGAGCATCCCCCGAACGGCCGAAGATTTTTGAATAGATACAACGCGATTGGCGAGTTTCCAAAGCGATTGTCCGCTCATATCGACACTCATCCGGTGATAATGGAATTATAAAAGACCTTCCTCGAATGTCTTCATCAGAGGGAATATACTTAGAGGACACACATCGTGGTAATATTAGATTATATATTGAATAGTAGTCGAATTATAGAGCAGACACGAGGAAGTAACACAGACATCTGAGATAAAACGGTTGCAAACTGGCTGTTCGCCGATCTGCGCTGACGGGGGCGTC
This sequence comes from Halorubrum salinum, assembly GCF_024494575.1. Classification (GTDB taxonomy): domain Archaea; phylum Halobacteriota; class Halobacteria; order Halobacteriales; family Haloferacaceae; genus Halorubrum; species Halorubrum salinum. The sequence continues at coordinate 56,180 of NZ_JANHDO010000002.1, read as the reverse complement.
GAGCACGGACGAGAGTGGGAGGCGACTCCGGACGGATTCGTGCCGTCGGTTCGTGTGAGCAACCAGTACACCTATCCAGCGGGAGCGACGTAACCGAAGTAGACGTGTCGAGCAGCCTACTGCCGGTTATCGCGACGATACTGGTCTCGGGGCTCGCGGTGCAACTGCTCGCGCACCGCCTTCGGGTCCCGAGTGTCATCTTTTATCTCGCTATCGGCGTGGTGTTGGGACCGGAAGTGCTGGGGGTCGTGACGCTCGAAACGTTCGGGAGCGGCCTGGAGATCATCGTCGGCCTCAGCGTCGCGATCATCGTCTTCGAGGGGGCGTTCGCCCTGGAGCTCGATCGAATCCGGCGCGCGTCCACGGTGTCGCTCCGGCTCGTGACGGTCAGCGCCCTCGTGATGTTCCTCGGGACGGCGGTCGCGGTCCGGACCTTCGAGGGGGCGAGTTGGGAGATCGCGCTGCTCGTCGGCGCGCTGCTCGTGGCGACCGGACCGACCGTCATCACGCCGATACTCGGCGTCGTCCGCGTCAGAGACCACGTCGCGACCGCCCTCGAAACGGAGGGCATAATCAACGACGTGACCGCCGCGATCGTCGCGGTGGTCATCTTCGAGACGCTGCTTCTCGACGACCTCGGCGTCCAAGCGACGGTCGGTGCCTTCCTCCAGCGGTTCGGCGTCGGCGTGGCGGCGGGCGTGCTGGCGACGGCGACAATCTACCTCCTCTTGGAGAGCGACTTCGTCCCGGAGCGGGACGTGCAGGCCTCGCAGTTCCTCGTGTTGGCGGCTGCGGTCGGGTCGTTCGCGGCCGCGGAAGTCGTCGCCGCCGAGGCCGGGATCGCGGCCGCGGCGACGAGCGGAATGCTGCTCGGGAACCTCGATATCGACAACCGCGAGGAGATCGAGCGGTTCGCACAGAACACGACGCTCATCGTGCTGTCGTTCGTCTTCATCTCGCTCGCCGCGCTCATCGACGTGGCCGCGATCCGCAGCCTCGGCCTCGGCGCGGTCGCGCTCGTGGCCGTCATCATGCTGGTGCTCCGGCCGCTCGGCGCGTTCATCGCGACCGCCGGCGTCGAACGGTTCACCCGGGCCGAGCGGCTGTTCATCGCGAGCGTCGGTCCCCGCGGAATCATCCCGGCGAGCGTGGCCACGCTGTTCGCGATCGAGTTGGAGCTGGCGGGGAACCTCGCGGCCGGGCAGCTTCTCGTCGGGACGGTGTTCGCCGTCATCTTCGCGACGGTCGCGATCGAGGCCGGGCTCGCGCGACAGATCGGCGACGTTCTCGGAGTGACACCAATGCGCACGATAATCGTCGGCGGCGGTCGGGTCGGCCGAGCGCTCGCCACACGACTGGAGAATCGCGGCGAGTACGTCGTCATCGTCGAACACGACGACGACGAACTCGAACGAACGCGGGCGGAGGGGTTCACCGTGTACGAGGGCGACGGCAGCGACGCGGAGACGCTGCGCGGCGCGCGCGTCGACGAGGCGAAGCGGTTCGTCGCGACGACGGCGGACGACGACATCAACCTGCTCGCCTGCCAGCTCGCGAAGACGAAGTTCGGCGTCGACGCCGTGTACGCCCGGGTGAACGACCCGACGAACGTCGACGCCTTCGAGAGCGTCGGCGTGACGCCGATCGACTCGGCGACGGCGACGGCGGTGGCGATCGACGACGAGATCGAGCGGCCGGCGCTGGCTCACTGGATGAACGAACTCGGCGACGACCACGACGTCCAGGAAGTCGCCGTGACCGCCGGGGGTATCGCCGGCAAGACGATCCGAGACCTCAACTCGGAGATCCCCGACGGGGCGTTCGTCGCCGTCGTCAGCCGAGACGGGGAGAACCACGTCCCGTCGGCCGACCGCGTGATCGAACGCGGCGACCGCGTCACGTTCGTCGGCGACGCCGGCGCGGTCAAGCGGGCGATGAACCGGTTCCATCCGCACGATTAACATCGCGACTCGCTACGCTCGCCGTTTGGTGCCTCGAAAAACGTCCTGACGGAGTCCTGCGCGAGCGGTGCGAGGGCGACCGAAGGGAGCCCCCGAAGGTGAGCGGCGAAGCCGCGAACGAGCGAGCGCAGGGCACGTTAGGGCGTGAACGCAGCGGCTGTCGAACGAAGTGAGACAGCCGCAAGGTGAACGTCCTGACGGAGATTTGAACTCCGGTCCCTGGCTCCGCAAGCCAAGAGGATAGTCCACTACCCTACCAGGACTCAATACGACGTATCGCGGTGGAACTTAAGACGGTTACGGTCCGTGTGTCCTGTGGCGAACGGTCGCACGCGCCGTGGGTCGGGGCGCTGTCAGAGACGGAGACCGGTGCGGCAGCCGGCGGGCACGAGTCGTCGGAGCCGGACTGCACACCTTTTGTATCGGCGGGAACCACGAACGGGTATGACGAGGCTTCGATCCGCGAGAACGACGCCGCGGAGGGGACCGAGACCGGAGAGTCGTTCGGCCGCGAGACCCCGGCAAGGACAACGCTTATCGGCGGGCTCGACAACCGAGGGGGTACGCGTATGGGAGTGATAGAGGACGTCTACGAGGATCTCGACACCGACGTCGAGTTCGAGGAGTTCGAGGCGGCCGTGGAGGACAAAGTCGAGCAGATGGGCGGGCTCGCAGACGACGAGACCGCCGCGATGCTCATCGCCCACGAGCTCCGCGACGAGGAGGCCGACACGATAGCCGACATCGAACCCGGCATGAACGACGTGAAGTTCCTCGGGAAGGTGACGTCCATCGGCGACGTCCGGACGTTCGACCGCGACGACGAAGACGCCGAGGAGGGGCGCGTCTGCAACATCGACGTGGCCGACGCCTCCGGTTCGGTCCGGGTGGCGCTCTGGGACGACATGGCGGCGGCGGCCCAAGACGAACTCGAAGTCGGGCAGGTCCTCCGCGTGATGGGCCGACCGAAGGAGGGGTACAGCGGGCTCGAAGTGAGCGCCGACAAGGTCGAGCCCGACGAGGACGCCGAGGTCGACGTGCAGGTGCTCGACACCTACCGCGTCGAGGACCTCTCGCTCGGAGCCTCCGACGTCGACCTCGTCGGGCAGGTTCTCGACACGGACGCGGTCCGGACGTTCGACCGCGACGACGGCAGCGAGGGCCGGGTCGCCAACCTCACCGTCGGCGACGAGACCGGCCGAGTCCGGGTCACCCTGTGGGACGACAAGGCCGACCTCGCAGACGAGTTCGGAGCCGGCGAGGTCGTCGAGATCGGCGACGGCTACGTCCGCGAGCGCGACGGGGACTTGGAGCTACACGTCGGCGATCGCGGGACCGTCGATCGCGTCGACGAGGACGTGGAGTACGTCCCGGAGACGACGGAGATCGCCGGCCTGGAGATCGGCGAGACCGTCGACATCGGCGGCGGGGTCATCGAGACGGACCCGAAGCGGACGTTCGACCGCGACGACGGCAGCGAGGGACAGGTCCGGAACGTCCGTATCAAAGACGAGACGGGCGAGATCCGCGTCGCACTCTGGGGCGACAAGGCCGACCGCGACATCGATCTGGCCGACCGCGTCGTCTTCACCGACGTGGAGATCCAAGACGGGTGGCAAGACGACCTCGAAGCGTCGGCGAACTGGCGGTCGACGGTCGCCGTGCTCGACGGAGAGGCGAGCGCGACGACGGACGGCGCGGCGTCGAACGGGTCGGAGGGCGGCGGGAGTTCGAGCGAGAGCGAAACCGGCCTCGACGCGTTCGGCGGCGCTGCCGACGAGGGGGACGCCGGAACGGCAGCTGACAGCGTCGCAGATGGTGGAGCCGCCGACGGCGGCGCAGCGGCCGCAACGACGGAGCGCGCGGAGGGGGACGAGGTCGAGTTCACCGGGACGGTCGTCCAGACGGGCGATCCGGTCGTGTTAGACGACGGTCAACGGACCAAACGCATCGAGACGGACGCGAACCTCCGGCTCGGCGAGGAGGTCACCGTCCGCGGGACGGAGCGAGAGGGGACGATCCAAAGCGAGGACGTGTTCTGATCGGTCGGTGAGGCGAATCGGTGTGAAACGGATCGACGCCGATCGCGGGAGACACGGCTAACGGAAAGCGTTATACGGTCCACGGACGCGACTGTGTGTATGAGTGTCGAGTTGCCGTTCGCGCCGATCGACGGCATCATCCGGCGGAACGCGGGGGAGCTCCGCGTCAGCGCGGATGCCGCCGAAGAGTTGGCCCGTCGGATCCAGTCACACGGCGCGGATCTGGCGATCGATGCGGCCGAACGCGCAACCGAGGATGGACGAAAGACGCTGATGGCGTCGGACTTCGGGGTCGAACAGGTTATCGACCGCGAAGATCTCACGCTGCCGGTCGCGCCAATCGATCGGATCGCGCGGCTGCGGATCGACGAGCGATATCGCGTCGGCGTCGACGCGCGGATCGCGTTGGCGGATATCCTAGAGGACTACGCCGACAACGTCGCGAGCGCGGCCGCCACGCTCGCGCGCCACGCCGACCGGCGAACCGTACAGGCCGAGGACATCGAGACGTACTTCGCACTGTTCGAGTAGATGCGGTTCGGCTACAGTGAGCGGTGTCTCGAACACGACACGGGCGAGAGACACCCCGAGAACCCGGACCGACTCCGCGCGATCCGCCGCGGACTGGCGAAACGACACGGCGTCGAGTACGTCGACGCCGAGCCCGCCGCGCGCGAGGACGTGGTCGCCGTCCACGACGAGGAGTACGTCGACGAGCTTGAGGCGTTTCTCGACGACGGCGGAGGGAGCTGGGACCCCGATACCGTCGCGAGCGAGGGGACGTGGGACGCCGCGCTCACCGCGGCCGGACTGGCACAGTGGGCGGCGCAGACGGCGCTGGACGGCGTGCGAGACCGAAACACGCCGTTCGCGATCGGCCGGCCGCCGGGACACCACGCGGTCACCGACGACGCGATGGGGTTTTGCTTTTTCAACAACGCCGCCGTCGCGGCCCAGACCGTCCTCGATGCGGGCGTCGCGGACCGCGTCGCGATCTTCGACTGGGACGTCCACCACGGCAACGGCACACAGGACATCTTCTACGACCGAAGCGACGTCCTCTACGCGTCGATACACGAAGACGGGCTCTACCCGGACACGGGAGCGCTCGAAGAGACCGGCGAGGGAGACGGTGAGGCCACGACGGTGAACCTCCCGCTCGCCGCGGGTGCCGGCGACGCTGACTACTGTTACGCCATCGACGAAGCGATCGCGCCGGCACTCGAATGGTTCGACCCGGATCTCGTGATCGTCTCGGCCGGGTTCGACGCGCACCGACACGACCCGATCTCGCGGATGCGCGTCTCCTCTGAGGGGTACGCACTGATGACCGACCGTATTCGGTCGATCACCGACGACGTCGGGGCCGCCGACGCCTACGTGTTAGAAGGCGGCTACGGTCTCGACACGCTGGCAGAGGGCGTCTCGATGGTCCACGAGACGTACGACGGGCGAACTCCCGTCGGCGGCGACGACGAGCCCGACGAGAAAACGGAGTCGATCGTCGCGGAGTCGCGGTCGCTTTTGGGGCTGTAGTAGCATTCACCGCCGGGACGGGATGTGGAAACGGTTCCGCTCGTTTCACTCGCTAGTTCGAACCCCTGCGAGCGGTTCTGAACGGCTCGCTACGCTCACCGAGTCGTTCGTCGCCGCCGGTCGACTCGCTCGTCGGCGTTGCTCCTCGCTCGTCGATTGGCGGCGACAGAATACGCCCGGAGCGGGATTTGAACCCGCGTCACGACCGTGACAGGGTCGTATGATGGGCCACTACACCATCCGGGCAAACAAGCGACAGCGCCCCGAAGTGGGGGACGCCCGGAGCGGGATTTGAACCCGCGTCACGACCGTGACAGGGTCGTATGATGGGCCACTACACCATCCGGGCTTGTCGCACTCACTCGTATCCCTGTCTGGCAAATAAGGCTTGTCATCGGCGGCGACGGTGGGGACGGGTGACAGGGTCCTAGCGAGGTTCACACCCGGCGGCGCAGCCGACGAGAGCCGGCCGAGTCGGCGGGGAACGAAACGACCACATCGGCGGTACCCTTTTGTGTGCGTCCCGCATGTGTTGAGGTATCGCACGCCCCGTCGTCGTGAGCCGCGCACGGCGTCTGCTTGGCAAGCCTTATTGCGCTGGCGTATATACGAAACTGTAGTATCTCGTGATAGCTTCTCTCAATAACCACCACCCATGGTAGACGTAAGCCAACACGAACTCGTCCCGGACCACGTCCTTCTCGACGCAGACGAGATCGACGAGGTCCTGGCGGAGTACGATGTGAAGAGAACGGAACTCCCGAAAATCAAACGCACGGATCCCGCGCTCCCCGACGAGGCCGAGGTCGGCGACGTGGTGAAGATCACACGGAACTCCCGAACGACTGAGGAGGCCGTAGTATACCGATTAGTCGTCTCATGAACAGGCAAGACCGACGCGTGGTGTCACGCGAGTATTTCTCCGACGAACGGCTGGCCGAACACCACTTCCGATCGTTCAACAACTTCCTCGACCGCGGCATGCAGGAAGTCGTCGACGAGAAAGAGCGGATCGAGACCGACATCGGCGACAAGGAGGGCCAAGAGCCCGTGTACGTCGAACTCGGCGACGTTCGGATGGTCACCCCGCGCGTCCGAGAGGCCGACGGCTCCGAGGAACTGCTGTACCCCCAGGAGGCGCGGCTGCGAAACATCACCTACTCCGCGCCCGTCTTCATGGAGATGTCCATTGTGCGCGGGGGCGAAGAGGAACCGGAGCAGGTCGTCGACACGACGGAGACCAAGGTCGGTCGGATGCCGATCATGGTCGGTTCCGAGAAGTGTAACATGGCGGGCTTCTCCGACGAGGAGCTCATCGACATCGGCGAGGACCCGGTCGACCCCGGCGGCTACTTCATCGTCAACGGCTCCGAGCGCGTGCTGATGACCTCGGAGGACCTGGCACCGAACAAGATCCTCGCCGAGTACGACTCCAAGTACGGCGACGAGATCCAGGTCGCGAAGACGTTCTCGCAGCGCCGTGGATACCGCGCGCTGGTGCTCTGTGAACGCAACCGCGAAGGGCTGCTCGAAGTGTCGTTCCCGTCCGTCTCCGGCTCGATCGACTTCGTCACGCTCGTCCGCGCGCTCGGACTCGAATCGGACGAAGAGATCGTCCACCGCGTCTCTGACGACCCGGAGATCGTGAAGTTCATGCTGGAGAATCTGGAGGAGGCCTCGGTTCAGACGACCGAGGAGGCCATCGAGACGCTCGGCGAACGGGTCGCCTCGGGCCAGGGGAAGAACTACCAGCTCAAGCGGGCGAACTACGTCATCGACCGGTACCTCCTCCCGCACCTCCACGAGGAGGGCGTCGACGAGGAGGACGTGCGGATCAACAAGGCGTACTACCTCTGCCGGATGGCCGAGGCGTGTTTCGAACTCGCCTTGGACCGCCGGGAGGCCGACGACAAGGACCACTACTCGAACAAGCGGCTGAAGGTCTCCGGCGACCTGATGCGCGATCTGTTCCGCACCGCGTTGAACAAGCTGGCGCGCGACGTGAAGTACCAGCTCGAACGCGCGAACATGCGGAACCGGCAGCTCACGGTGAACACGGTCGTCCGCTCGGACGTGTTGACAGAGCGGCTCGAACACCCGATCGCGACTGGCAACTGGGTCGGCGGCCGGTCCGGCGTCTCTCAGCTCGTCGACCGGACCGACTACATGGGCGTGCTCTCGCACCTTCGCCGTCTGCGATCGCCGCTGTCGCGGTCGCAGCCGCACTTCGAGGCGCGAGACCTTCACGCGACCCAGTGGGGTCGCATCTGTCCCTCCGAGACGCCGGAGGGACCGAACTGCGGTCTCGTGAAGAACTTCGCGCAGGCGATGGAGCTCTCACAGACCGTCGAGGACGAACAGGGGCTGAAACGAGAACTGGCGTCGATGGGTGTCGAGGGGATCCCCGGCATCGAGGGCGTCGAACGACAGACGGCGGACGACTAACATGGCTCAGGCAGAACGCGAAGCGAAAGTGTACGTCAACGGGAGTCTCGTGGGTACGCACGCGGACCCGGAGGCTCTCGCCGAACAGATCCGCGAGGCGCGTCGACGCGGCGACGTCTCGGAGATGGTGAACGTCTCGGTCAAAGACCGAACGCAGGAGGTGATCGTCAACGCGGACGCGGGACGCGCACGACGCCCGCTGATCGTCGTCGAGAACGGCGAGCCGCTCTTGGGCGACGAGGAGATCGACGCGCTGGAACGCGGCGACGTCGAGTTCGAGGACCTCGTCGACCGCGGGTACGTCGAGTTCATCGACGCGGAAGAGGAGGAGGACATCCTCGTCGCGGTCGACGAGGAGGACGTGACCGACGACCACACCCACCTCGAGATCGACCCGCAGCTCGTCTTCGGTATCGGCGCGGGGATGATCCCGTACCCCGAGCACAACGCGAGCCCCCGCATCACCATGGGAGCGGGGATGATGAAGCAGTCGCTCGGACTTCCCTCGGCCAACTACCGGATCCGCCCGGATACCCGCCAGCACCTGCTGCACTATCCGCAGCTGGCGATGGTGAAGACGCAGACCTCCGACCAGATCAGCTTCGACAAGCGGCCGGCGGCACAGAACTTCGTCGTCGCCGTGATGAGCTACGAGGGGTTCAACATCGAGGACGCGCTGGTGATGAACCAGGGCTCCGTGGACCGCGCGCTGATGCGGTCGCACTTCTTCCGGACGTACGAGGGCGAAGAGCGCCGGTACCCCGGCGGTCAGGAAGACCGATTCGAGATCCCCGATCAGGACGTCCGCGGAGCGCGCGGTGAGGACGCGTACACGCACCTCGACGAGGACGGCCTCGTCAACCCGGAGACGAAGGTGGACGAGTCGTCCGTGCTCTTGGGCAAGACGAGCCCGCCGCGATTCCTCGAAGAGCCCGACGACATGGGCGGCCTCTCGCCGCAGAAGCGGCGGGAGACGAGCGTGACGATGCGGTCGGGCGAAGACGGCGTCGTCGACACGGTGACGCTGATGGAGGGCGAAGACGGATCGAAGCTCTCGAAGGTGAAGGTACGCGACCAGCGCGTCCCCGAACTGGGCGACAAGTTCGCGTCCCGTCACGGCCAGAAGGGCGTCGTGGGCCACCTCGCACCGCAGGAGGACATGCCCTTCACGGAGGAGGGAGTCGTCCCCGACCTCGTGATGAACCCGCACGCGCTGCCGTCGCGGATGACGGTCGGCCACGTGCTGGAGATGCTCGGCGGGAAGGTCGGATCGCTGCGCGGCTCGCGCGTCGACGGGACGCCGTTCCAGGGCGAAGACGAGGAGGAACTCCGCGGCGGGCTCGAAGAGCACGGCTTCAAGTCCTCCGGCAAGGAGGTCATGTACTCCGGCGTCACCGGCGAGAAGATCGAGGCGGAGATCTTCGTCGGGACGATCTTCTATCACAAGCTGTACCACATGGTGTCGAACAAGCTCCACGCCCGCTCGCGCGGGCCGGTCCAGGTGCTCACGCGCCAGCCGACCGAGGGGCGCGCCCGCGAGGGCGGGCTGCGCGTCGGGGAGATGGAGCGCGACACGATCATCGGCCACGGCGCGTCGATGGTGCTCAACGAGCGGCTGCTGGAGTCGTCGGACGCCGAGACGGTACACGTCTCGGCCGAGACCGGCCTCGTCGCGGTCGAGGACCGCGAACAGCGCCGCGTGTACGACCCGGTGACCGGCGACGAGGACGACATCCACGAGCTCGAGGTCAGCTACGCGTTCAAGCTGCTGCTCGACGAGATGATCGCCCTCGGCATCCGACCGAAACTCGAACTGGAGGACGCGATTTAAATGTCAATGCAAACACCGAAAGTGCTCGGCGGCATCGACTTCGGCCTCATGGACCCGGAGACGTACCGGGACATGTCCGCAACGAAGGTGATCACGGCCGACACGTACGACGACGACGGCTATCCGATCGACATGGGGCTCATGGACCCGCGGCTCGGCGTCATCGACCCCGGCTTGGAGTGTCGGACCTGCGGCTCGCACTCCGGCTCCTGTAACGGCCACTTCGGCCACATCGAACTGGCGGCCCCCGTGATCCACGTCGGGTTCACGAAGCTCATCCGGCGGCTGCTCCGCTCGACGTGCCGCGAGTGCGGACGGCTCGCCCTAGACGAGGCGCAGCGCGACGAGTTCCGCGACCGCTACGAGCGGGCGAAAGAGCTCGGCGACGACGAGCACGACGTGTTGAAGGCCGCGGTCCGGCAGGCGCGGAAGGCGAGCACCTGTCCGTTCTGCGGCGAGCCGCAGGCGGACATCAAACACGAGAAGCCGACCACGTACTACGAGGTCCAAGACGTGCTCTCCGGTGAGTACTCGGAGCGCATCGCGGCCGCGATGCAGCCCGACGAGGAGGAGGACGACCCGGGAACCTCACCGCAGGAGCTCGCCGAGAAGACGGACATCGCCGTCGACCGGATCAACGAGATCATGGCCGGCGAGTTCCGCCCCCGCAAGGAGGACCGACGCGCCATCGAGAAGGCGCTCGACATCGACCTCACCGAGGAGGACATGAACAAGCTGATGCCCTCGGACATCCGCGACTGGTTCGAGGACATCCCGGACGAAGACCTCGAGGTGCTCGGCATCGACGCCGAGGACTCCCGACCGGAGTGGATGATCCTGACGGTGCTCCCCGTCCCGCCGGTCACCACCCGCCCGTCGATCACGCTCGACAACGGTCAGCGCTCCGAGGACGACCTCACCCACAAGCTCGTCGACATCATCCGGATCAACCAGCGGTTCATGGAGAACCGGGAGGCGGGCGCGCCACAGCTCATTATCGAGGACCTCTGGGAACTCCTCCAGTACCACGTCACCACGTTCGTGGACAACGAGATCAGCGGGACGCCGCCGGCGCGTCACCGCTCCGGCCGCCCCCTGAAGACCCTCAGCCAGCGGCTGAAGGGGAAAGAGGGCCGCTTCCGCGGCTCGCTTTCCGGGAAGCGCGTCAACTTCTCCGCCCGGACCGTCATCTCGCCGGACCCGACGCTCTCGCTCAACGAGGTCGGGGTTCCGGACCGGGTCGCAAAAGAGATGACGCAGACGCTCAACGTCACCGAGCGCAACGTCGAGGAGGCGCGCCAGTACGTCCGGAACGGACCGGAGGCGCACCCCGGCGCGAACTACGTGCGTCGGCCCGACGGCCGCCGCTTGAAGGTGACAGAGAAGAACTGCGAGGAGCTCGCGGAGAAGGTCGAAGCCGACTGGGAGGTCAACCGCCACCTCGTCGACGGCGACATCGTGATCTTCAACCGCCAGCCCTCGCTGCACCGGATGTCCATCATGGCCCACGAGGTCGTGGTGATGCCGTACAAGACGTTCCGGCTCAACACCGTCGTCTGTCCGCCGTACAACGCCGACTTCGACGGCGACGAGATGAACATGCACGCCCTCCAGAACGAGGAGGCCCGCGCCGAGGCGCGCGTGTTGATGCGCGTCCAAGAGCAGATCCTCTCGCCGCGGTTCGGCGGGAACATCATCGGCGCGATTCAGGACCACATCTCGGGGACGTACCTGCTCACCCACACGAACCCCGAGTTCACGGAGACGCAGGCGCTCGACCTGCTCCGGGCGACGCGGGTCGACGAGCTGCCGGACGCCGACGGCGTCGACGACGACGGCAACGAGTTCTGGACGGGCCGAACGCTGTTCTCGGAACTGCTCCCTGAGGACCTGTCGCTTCACTTCACGTCGTCGACCGGCGACGAGGTCGTCATCGAGAACGGCCAGCTGATAGAGGGGACGATAGACGAGGACGCGGTGGGCGCGTTCGGCGGCGAAGTCGTCGACACCCTCACGAAGGAGTACGGCGAGACGCGCTCTCGCGTGTTCATCAACGAGATCGCGTCGCTCGCGATGCGCGCGATCATGCACTTCGGCTTCTCGATCGGGATCGACGACGAGTCGATCCCGCCGGAGGCCGAAGAGCAGGTCGACGACGCGATCGGCAGCGCGTACGACCGCGTTCAGGAACTGATCGCGACGTACGAGGCGGGCGAGTTGGAGTCGCTGCCCGGCCGCGGCGTCGACGAGACGCTGGAGATGAAGATCATGCAGACGCTCGGGAAGGCCCGCGACTCGGCCGGCGAGATCGCGGACCAGCACTTCGGCGACGACAACCCGGCGGTCGTGATGGCCCGCTCCGGCGCGCGTGGGTCGATGCTGAACCTGACGCAGATGGCCGGTTCCGTCGGCCAGCAGGCGGTCCGCGGCGAGCGGATCAACCGCGGCTACGAGGACCGGACGCTCTCACACTACAAGGAGAACGACCTCTCCGCGGAGGCGCACGGCTTCGTGGAGAACTCCTATCGAGGCGGTCTCACGCCGGAGGAGTTCTTCTTCCACGCGATGGGCGGCCGCGAGGGGCTCGTCGACACGGCGGTCCGGACCTCGAAGTCCGGCTACCTGCAGCGGCGGCTCATCAACGCGCTCTCCGAACTCGAGGCGCAGTACGACGGAACGGTACGGGACACCTCGGGCCGGATCGTCCAGTTCGAGTTCGGCGAGGACGGCACGTCGCCGGTGAAGGTCTCGTCCGGCGAGGGCGACGGAATCGACGTCGACGAGATCGTCGACCGCGTCGTCGACGCGGAGTTCGAATCCGACGACGAGAAAGACCGGTTCCTCGGCGAGCGCGCACCGCCGACGAACCTCTCGGAGCACGCGGGCCCGGGCCTGAACAAGGCCGCGGGCACGGGGGTGGAGTCCGATGACTGAATACGACCACGTCACCGACGACATGGAAGCGGTCGTGGAGGCGACCGAGCTTCCGCCGCGTCTCAAAAGCGAGGTGTACGAGGCGATAGACCGGAAGGCAACAGAAACCGGCGAGGTCACCATCGAACAGGCCACAGACATCGCGACCGGCGTCGAGAACCGCTATCTCGACACGCGAGTCGACCCCCTCGACCCAGTCGGAACCGTCTCGGCGCAGTCGATCGGCGAGCCCGGAACGCAGATGACGATGAACACGTTCCACTACGCCGGCGTCGCGGAGATCGACGTCACGCAGGGTCTCCCCCGGCTCATCGAGCTGGTGGACGCCCGGAAGACGCCGGACACGCCGATGATGACGGTCCACCTCGAAGGCGAGTACGCGACGAATCGCGAGAAGGCCCACGAGGTCGTCTGGTCGATCGAGGCGACCAGGATCCTCGCGCTCGGAGACGTGTCGACCAACGTCGCCGACATGCTCGTGCGGATCGACCTCAACGACGACACCCTCTTGGAGCGGTGGCCGACGCACTCGGACCCCTCCGAAGTCGCGGAGATCATCGCGGAGACGATCGAGGACTCACTCGGCGTCGACGCCCGGCAGTCGGGAACGGTGATCGAGTTCGGCCCGAACGAGCCGAGCTACCGAGAGCTGCTGCAGCTCGTCGAGCGGCTCCGCGACATCGTCTTCAAGGGTATCGAAGAGATCGAGCGCGTCGTCATCCGCAAAGAGGAGATCGACGGCCGAGAGGAGTTCGTCCTCTACACCGAGGGATCGGCGTTCGGCGACACGCTCTCCATCGAGGGCGTCGACGCGTCGCGAACCACGTGTAACAACATCCACGAGGTGTACCGCAACCTCGGCGTCGAGGCGGCTCGCGAGACGATCATCGACGAGACGAAAAACACGCTCGAAGAGCAGGGGCTCGACGACGTGAACGTTCGACACCTCATGCTCGTCGCCGACATCATGACGAACAACGGCGAGATCGAGTCGATCGGTCGCCACGGTATATCCGGGTCGAAGGACTCGGTGCTCGCGCGCGCGGCGTTCGAGGTGACGGTCAACCACCTGCTCGACGCCGCGGTCCACGGCGAGTACGACGAGCTCGACGGGGTCATAGAGAACGTCATCGCCGGCAAGCCGATCTCGCTCGGGACCGGCGACGTCGACCTCCGGATGGGCTCGCGGGTCGTCGGCGACGACTGATGCGCGTCGAGCTCTCCGACGAGGCGCGACGCTACATCGGTCGGTTCGACGAGCTGACGGGGGTCGCTCCGACCGACTGCCTCGTGGAGAGCGACCGGCTCGTGTTCCTCGTGCCGGCCGGCGAGATGGCTTCGGCGGTCGGACAGGCTGGCGAGACGGTCGAGGAAGCCGAGCGACGGCTCGACGCGTCGATCGAGTTAGTCGAAGACGCCGACACGCCGGAGGCGTTCGTCGCGAACGCGCTCGCGCCGGCTGCGGTGAACGCGGTGACGATCTCCGAACAGAACGATCGGGTCGCGTACGTCGAGGTGCAAGACGCCGACCGCGGCGTGGCAATCGGCGCGGACGGGACGAACATCGAGACGGCGCGACGGCTGGCGGAGCGTCACCACGACATCGACGACATCCAGTTGACCTGACGAGCGGCCCGACTATCGACGAGACGGAAACGACGCGCTCTCGCAGCCGCTTATCGGCTCATCGATTCTGTGCGACCGTCTTTCGGCCACGAAACAGCCTCAGATCCGGCGAGAGGTACCGTTCGAGCGATCTGCGGGCGTTTCTCCGAGTCGAAAGACGACGCTTAAGTACCTTCGTTTGGAAGTGGATGTACGATGGCGAACGGCAAGTACGCGGCCCGTAAGCTCAAGCAGGACCGGCAGAAGCGCCGCTGGTCCGACTCCGAGTACGCTCGGCGCGAGCGCGGGCTCAAAAAGAAGTCCGACCCCCTCGAAGGTGCCCCGCAGGCGCGCGGGATCGTACTGGAGAAGGTCGGCATCGAGGCAAAGCAGCCGAACTCGGCGATCCGAAAGTGCGTCCGCGTCCAGCTCATCAAGAACGGGAAGCAGGTCACCGCGTTCTGTCCCGGTGACGGCGCTATCTCGTTCATCGACGAGCACGACGAGGTCACGATCGCCGGGATCGGTGGGGCCAAGGGTCGCGCGATGGGCGACCTCTCCGGTGTCAACTACAAGGTCGAAAAGGTCAACGGCGTCTCCATGATCGAACTGGTGCGCGGCAACGCGGAGAAGCCCGTCCGATGAGCGGGGAGGAGTCCGAGGCGGCGTCTACAGAGGACGTCGCCGCCGACGAGCCGGACCCGGACGCGCCCGCATCGAGCGAGGCCGCGAACGAGAACGCCAAGCTGTTCGGCGTGTGGGACGTCACCGAGATCGCCTACGACGACCCCTCGACGAAGCGCTATATGACCGTGACGCCCATCGCGCACACGATGGGCCGCCACGCGTCAAAGCAGTTCAAGAAGTCGGAGATCTCCTTAGTCGAGCGGCTGATCAACCGCCTGATGCAGACCGAGGAGAACACGGGCAAGAAACAGCAGGCGACGCGGATCGTCCGCGACGCCTTCGACATCGTCCACGAGCGCACCGAGGAGAACCCGGTCCAGATCCTCGTCAGCGCCGTGGAGAACGCCGCGCCTCGCGAGGAGACCGTCCGCCTGAAGTACGGCGGCATCTCCGTCCCGAAAGCGGTCGACGTCGCACCGCAGCGCCGCGTCGACCAGGCGCTGCTGTTCATTTCCGACGGCGTCGCCAGCGCGACGTACAAGTCGAGCACGTCCGCCGCCGACGCGCTCGCGAACGAGCTGGTCGCCGCCGCCGACTACGACGCGGAACGTTCGTACTCCATCTCACAGAAGGAGGAGCGCGAGCGCGTCGCCGCCGCCGCCCGCTGAGGCCGGCTCCCGCGTACCGGCGAAGTCGTGGTTTTCGTTTTTGCTGACCCGCTTCGTGAGCAGCGGCTCTCGGAAGCGACGACGCGAACTGAGAGTCAACCGTCGAGGAGAGCGAGGCGCTCTGCGTGACTAAAAAATAGCGAGGACCGCGGGTCTGCGCGTGCTCAGTCGTCGGCCGGGGCAGCGCCGGAACCGCCCTGGTGCTGCTGTTTGACCCACGAGAGCTTGCCGCCGGCGGCGAGGATCTCGCGCTCGCGTTCGGAGGCGTCGAGTTCGGCGGTGAACTCCCAGTCGTCGTTCACGCGCGCGGTGAACTCCGTCTGGCCGGAGTTGACGCCGGCGGGCACGTCGTCGACGATCTCGATGTCGTCGCCCTGGTCGATCTGTTCGTACGTCTCCGCGTCGATCGCGAGCGGGACGATACCGAAGTTGAACAGGTTCGCCTTGTGAATGCGGGCGAAGCTCTGGGCGAACACGGCCTCGATACCGAGGTACATCGGACAGAGGGCGGCGTGTTCACGCGAGGAGCCCTGCCCGTAGTTCTCGCCGGCCACGAGGACGCCGCCGTCGGCGTCGAGCGCGCGCTGTGCGAACGTGTCGTCGACGCGCGAGAGCGTGAACTCGGAGAGCTTCTCGATGTTCGAGCGGAACTTCAGGATGTCCGCGGTCGCCGGGATGATGTGGTCGGTGGTGATGTTGTCCTCCATCTTGAGGAGCGCTTCGCCGCCGTCCACGTCGATCCCGTCTTTCAGCGGCACGTCGCCGATGTTCGGGCCCTTGACGAGTCCGTCGTCGATCGCCTCGTCGGGCGAGATGATGTCGGAGTCGTCCTGCCCCATTCCGGGACCGTACTTCGTTCCCATCTCCAGGCCGGGCGCTTCGAGGTCGCCGAGGTCGTCGGCCAGGTCTCGCGGGTCGACGATCTCGCCCGTGATGGCAGCCGCGGTTGCGACCTCGGGCGAACAGAGGAACACGGAGTCGTCTTCGATGCCCGAGCGGCCCTCGAAGTTGCGGTTGAAGGTACGCAGCGAGACGGAGTCGGAGGCGGGCACGTGACCGATGCCGATACACGCACCGCAGGTCGCCTCGGAGAAGTTGACGCCGGCCGCCATCATCTCCGCGGTCCAGCCCTCGCGGGCCAGCATCTCGGAGGCCTGCTTGGATCCGGGCGCGACGATCATCTCGGTCTGTTTCGCGACCTCGCGGCCCTCCAGCATCTTCGCGCTGGGGAGGATGTCCTCGTAGGCACCGTTGGTACAGGAGCCGACGATGACCTGCTCGACGTCGGTTCCCTCGTACTCGCTGACGGGGGCGACGTTGTCGGGCATCGACGGGGCGGCCACGAGCGGTTCGAGCTCGTCTAAGTCGACCTCGATCGTCTCCGCGTACTCCGCGTCCTCGTCGGGCGAGAGCTCGACGAATTCGTCTTCGCGGTCCTGGCGCGCCAGCCAGTCTTTCGTCTTCTCGTCGGTACCGAAGATCGAGGAGGTGGCACCGAGCTCCGTCCCGAGGTTCGTGATCGTCGTCCGCTCGGGGATGGTGAGGTTCTCGGCACCGGGGCCGGTGTACTCGAAGATCTTGCCGACGCCGCCTTTGACGGTCAGCTCGCCGAGCAGGTGAAGCGCGACGTCCTTGGCGGTCGCCCACTCGGGAAGCTCGCCTTCGAGGTGAACGTTGACGACCTCGGGCATCTCGACGTAGTACGGGCCGCCGCCCATCGCGACGGCGATGTCGAGGCCGCCCGCGCCGATCGCGAGCTGGCCGAGCCCGCCCGGCGTCGGGGTGTGCGAGTCGGAGCCGAGGAGCGTCTTTCCGGGGGCGGCGAAGTTCTCCTTGTGAACCTGATGACAGATACCGTTGCCGGGCCGAGAGAAGTACGCGCCGTAGGTGCCGGCCGCAGAGCGGAGGAAGCGGTGGTCGTCGGTGTTTTTGAAGTCGAACTGGTACGTCTGGTGGTCGCAGTACTGCGCGGCGAGCTCCGTCTGGACCTCGTCCATCTCCAGCGCCTCGAACTGGAGCCACACCATCGTACCCGTGGTGTCCTGGGTAAGCACTTGGTCGATGTCGATGCCGATCTCCTCGCCGGGCGTCAGCTCGCCCTCGACGAGATGCTCATCGAGGATCTTCTCCGTAATCGTTTGTCCCATATCATCCGGAGTTGGCTTTCCCGTGGATATAAAACCCGCGAGTTTTCCGGGAGATCGACCGTGTTAGATCGACTGGTCCAGCAATTTTCGACCCGAAATGCGTGTGGTATCACACACCACGAGAGAGATAGGCGTAACGAGTGTTTAAGGCCCATAAAGGCTAATATCGCTGTCTCAGCCCGCAACTGGGCGGCGACGATCGGTGCCGCGTTCGACGGATCGAGCGGTCGACACGGTTTAGTCTCGCCCGCGGGTCCGGGCGGGTATGTTCGACTCAGGCGCGGCGGTGGCAGCGGCGCTCGAAGCGGGCGACGCCGACCTCGACGACACACAGCGGCAGCCGAACGGCGTCGACCTCACGCTGGGCGCGGTCTTCGAGCAAACCGAGCCGGGAGTCGTCGGCCGCGACGGGAAGCGCGTCGGCGAACGCGAGGAACTGAGCGGCGACGGCGGGGCCTACCGCCTGGACGCGGGGACGTACGTGGTGCGGTACGGCGAGCCGGTGCGGATACCCGAGGAGCGGGTCGGGTTCGTTCTCCCCCGGTCGACGCTGCTTCGGAACTCGTGTACGCTCGACACGGCGGTGTGGGACGCGGGCTACGAGGGAATCGGCGAAGGACGCCTCGATGTGGGACACGAGATCGAGATCGAGCCGGGAGCGCGGATCGCGCAGTTGGTGTTGGCCGAGGCGGACCACGAAGAGACGTACGCGGGCGCGTATCAGAGAGAGAACCTCTGAGGAGACGGGAGCCGGTTGATCGAGAAAACGCCGGAACACGGCCGCATCGCTCGGCGGTCGAAAGGAACGAACGGCGCGGCCGTGCCGGAAAAAGTGGCACGGCCGCGTCGTTCAGTAGGTCCCCGCTGACGCTTCGGCCCTCCAAGCGAAGCGTCATTTGACGAAAGCGGGTGAGTGTACTTAAATATGCCGGGGGCGGCAGTCTTAGCGTCAGAGATATCGGCAATATAGACGGGAGTTCGGGGACTATGGCGACGGGGCCTCCGGAGAAGAGACGTACGCGGCGAAATCAGAGGTGGTGATGATACCGATCGGGGTACCGCCGTCGACGACGGGCACGTGGTGGATGCCGTGTTCGATCATCGTCGCCGCGACGGCCGCGACGGAGTCCTGTGCGCCCGCCGTGATCGGGTCGGGACTCATGTACCGCTCGACCGTCGTCTCGGCTTTCGGCTGGCTCTTGGCCACGATGTCGACGAAGTCGGTCGTCGTGAGGATCCCCACGAGCGTCCCGTCGTCGACGACGAGCGCCGAGCTGACGTCGTTGTCGAGAAGCACCGCGGCCGCGTCTTCCACGAGTGTGTCCGGGGTCACGGTGTGGAGGTCGCTCGTCATCAGTCGCGCGACGAACACGTCGTCGATATCGTCCATACCAGAGGATTCCGCCGTCGACGTATAAGAGTTCTCACGTCACACGGTACCGCGGTATCGGTTCGGACGGTGGGGCGAACCGGAGCGCGGCCGCGGACCGCTACCGGAACCGCGAGAGGCTCGCCTGTCGGCGTGGCTCCGCTCCGTCGGGATCTGCGACCCACGCGGTTCGCGCGTCGCGCAGCCGGTCGCGATCGAGCGCCGGCGGGTCGGCCGGTTCGAACGCGGCGCAGGTCGTGCCGCAGTCGCGGCCGGGGTCGACGATTTGGTCGAAGCGGTCGCAGTGGGGGCGGCCGTCGTCGGTCGCCCGCGCGTACACGCACCGTGGCGGGTCCGGTCGCCACCCCTTCCCGTAGGCGCGCTCGGCGATCCGGCGTCGCTTGCGGGCCTTCTCGGCCGGATCGACGAGCGCGACGTCCGTTCGGAGCGCGCGTTCGTCGCGGATCTCGACGCCCGACGCGCCGGGGTCGAGGCGGGTCGGTTCTCGAACCACCTCGCGGTCGCCGCTCTCCGGATCGAACCGCCAGACTCCGACGGTCTCCGGAATTCGATTGAGATGCGCGCGCGTGACGTACGAGCCGGTCGCGAGCACGACCTCGTCGAATAATCCGAGCGCGACGTCGTAGCGCAGTTGCGCGGCCAGGTCGCCGGGCGTCGACAGGTCCGGCTTGTTCTCGATCGCCGTCAGCGAGCCGATCCAGTCGTCGGGGTACCGTGCGGTCGCGCGGACGACCGCCCGGCCGTCGCGGCGATCGCGTTCGAGGTAGCCGACGCCGACCGCCCGGTCGATTACCGCGGCGGCGCGGTCGGCCGGGAGGTCGAACGCCGCCGAGACGGGGACCGCCTCCCCCGGCCCGACGGCCGCCTCGATCGCGGGGTCGGGAATGCGGTCGGCGGTGATCGACGCGCGGCGGTCGAATCCGGGACCGGGCGTGAGCACGCAGACGTCGACGATCCGACCGCCGGGGTTCGTGACGCCGGCACCGAGCTGTCTCGCGACGACCGAGTCGGGCGATTCGAGCGCGGCACAGAGCGCCAGCTCGAACCGGTACTCCATGCCCACCGGAAGGAGCGCCGGCGGCTAAAACGCATCGGGAACTGGGGCGAACGACGACGAGCCGACGGCGAAACCGGTGTTCCGCGGCGGTGCCAGCCGACGGCGAAACCGGTGTTCCGCGGCGGTGCCAGCCGACGGCGAAACCGGTATTCCGCGGCGGTGCCAACGGTGGGTATGCGCCGGGTCACCCGGAACCTCGTCGTCGCAATCGCGCTGGTCGTCGTCGCGCTGCTCGCGCTGGGCGCGCTCCCGAGCTATCTCGGCACCGGCGACCCCTACTACCTCACCGCCGAGCCGATCGAGACCGACGAGCCGGCGATCGACGTGACAAACGTCTCCGAGCGCCGGTATCCGTACCTCGTGGGCGCGCTCACGAGCGACGACGGTCGTTCTCCGGAGTACCAGACCGGCCCGTACGGGATCAAAGAGCCGTTCACGCACAGCCCCTTCGACGAGATGGGATCGCTCGTCCAACAGCGTCCGGAAGCCGCGACGACGGAGATGGCGCGGGTCCGGTACGAGGGGGAGACCTACCGCGTGGAGGTGGTTCGACCGTGACCGGTGGCGACGACGGAGCGATCGGAGGCGGGAACAGCGTCGACGACGGCGGGAGCGACGCGCCCGCACGCGACCGCCGCGAGCCCGCTTCTGACCTCCGGGACCTCCCGGCGTTCGCGGACGGCCGCACGCACTCGCTGCCCGGCGAGCCGGAGTGGCCGGTGAGAGAGGTCGTCGTCGAGTACGACGAAGGGTGGTTCGTCGGCGGATACGACCGCGTCGAGCAGCCGGACGGGTCGGAGAAGAAGTACTACTGGGCGGAGCTGTCACCCGCGACCGTCGTGATCGCGGTCGCCGACGGCGACGTGTTGTTCGTCGATCAGTACCGTCCGACCGTGCGAAACACCCAGTCGGAGCTGCCGGCGGGGATCGTCGAGCCCGGTGAGACGTACACCGAGGCGGGAGCGCGCGAACTCGCCGAGGAGACGGGGTTCGCACCCGACTCGACCGCGCTCTTACAGGAGGTGTGGTGTTCGACGGGCGTGCTCCGCCACAAGCGCGGCTACGTAGTCGCCGAGGGGCTCGAACCGGTCGACGTCGAGGCCGACAGCAACGAGTTCCTCGAACCGCGAGCCGTGCCGATCGACGAGGCGCTGTCACTCGCGCGCTCGCCTCCGACGAACGACGCGACGCTCGAAGGACTGCTTTTAGCCGAGCGCGACGGGTACCTGTGATCGGCCCACCTTGTGACCGTCTCGCGTGGGACCGTTCCACTCGAAACGGAGCCCGCGTCTGGCTGACGGGCGTCTGACGCGGGCGCGGGGAACGGCGAAGAGGCTTCGAGGCCGATCGCGAAACAACCGTGAGACGCCGGAAACGCACCGTTCTATTCACTTTCACCGCGGTGGCGGGCGTTTTAATACCAAGAGGACCCAACCGACGTACGCCTCCCAGTGAAACCAGACCGGAGGCGGAGACACCCATGAGCGAACTGCGACAGGAAGCGGAAGCGATAGCGGAACAGTTCTCGGACCACCTCGACGTGGCCCCCGACGACGTCGAAGAACGGCTTGAGACGCTCGTCGACGAGTACCGCGTGCCGCTCGACGAGGCGAGCAGGAGCGTCACCAACAGCTACCTCGAAGACGCCGGCATGGAGCGCGACGAACTCGGCCGGGGGAGCAGCGAGTCGGTCCTCGTCAACGAGATCGACGAGGACGAACAGTGGGTCGACGTACGCGTGAAGCTGGTCGACCTCTGGGAGCCCCGCAGCGACTCGATCTCGCAGGTCGGGCTCCTCGGCGACGAGTCGGGCACGATCAAGTTCGTCGCCTTCGAGACCTCCGACCTCCCCGAACTGGAGGAGGACGCGTGCTACGAGCTCTCGAACGTCGTCACGGACGAGTACGAGGGGAGCTACTCGGTGAAGCTCAACCGGACGACCCAGATCACCGAGATCGACGAGGCGATCGAGGTCGGTGACAACGCCGACACCGTCGAAGGCGCACTGGTCGACATCCAGTCCGGGTCCGGGCTGATCAAGCGCTGTCCCGAGGACGACTGCACTCGCGTCCTTCAGAACGGACGGTGTTCCGAACACGGCCAGGTCGACGGGGAGTTCGACCTCCGGATCAAGGGCGTGTTAGACGACGGCGAGACGGTCACCGAGGTCATCTTCGACCGCGAGGCGACCGAGGACCTCACGGGCATGACCCTCGAAGAAGCCAAAGACATGGCGATGGACGCGCTCGACACCACGGTCGTCGCAGAGGAGATGGCCGACGACGTGTTGGGCCGGTATTACCGCGTCACCGGACCCACGTTCCGCCGATACGTCCTGGTCGACGAGATGGAAGAGCCCGGGAAAGTGGACGCGGAGAGCGCGCTGATCGAAGCGAGGTCGATCTGAATGAGCCAATCAGCACCCAGCCGAGAGGTCGCCCGCCGCGTGTTCGCGACCGAGTTCAACGACGCCGGCTTCACGTTCACCGAGTCCGACGACGAGCGCGCACCCGTGTACGCGCTGTTACCGACGGGCGAGTCGGCGAACCGCGTGTTCTTCGTCGGCACGCTGACCGAGAAGGAAGACGTCGGCGAGGACTCGGAGTACTGGCGCGGTCGCATCGTCGACCCGACGGGCACGTTCTTCGTGTACGCCGGCCAGTACCAGCCCGAGGCCGCCTCGAAGCTCCGTGAGCTCGACGCCCCCGCCTACGTCGCAGTCGTGGGGAAACCGCGGACGTACGAGACCGACGACGGCACCGTCCGGGTGTCGGTCCGCCCCGAGTCGATCACCGAAGTCGACGCCGCGACCCGCGATCGGTGGGTCGTAGAGACCGCGAACCGGACCATCGAGCGCGTCGCCGCCTTCGACGACGACGGGAACGAGTACGCGCGGATGGCCCGCGAGGAGTACGACTTCGACCCCGAGACGTACAAGGCCGCGGCGCTGTCTGCGCTCGAAGACTTAGACGAGAGCGACGGCGACGAGCTGGCCGGAGACGGTTCCGCGGGCGAAGACGGATCCGGCGGTTCCGCGGCCGACGAACCGGCAGAGACGCCGGATCTGTAGCGCGGAAGCGTGTCGCGTCGGCCGTACGGTCTGTGAACGGTCGGCCGGTCGAATCCCCTCGCGGCCAGATCGAAGGTTTGGCCCGCTCTCGGGTCGGTCGCGACGCGAATCCTGCGACCGTCTGACAAACGTTTAAGTATTCTGCGCGACGAATGGTCCGGTAATGGGCAACAAGAACAAGACGATCTCGTTCCGCGTCAACGAGGACGCGTTCGAGACCCTCCGCGATATCGCCGAAGAGCGGGACATCTCGCTTTCGGCGGTCTTCCGGGACTACGTGGATACGCTGGTTGCCCACGACGGACAGGTCCGGGTCGTTCCGGAGGCGGAACTGGATAGCATGGGCGAAAGCGGGGAGTCGTTCCCCCCGAAGATCGAGGTCCCGAAGAGCTTCGTCCGCGAGCACGAGCGGCTGGAGCTGGAGGCGGACCACCTCCGTGAGCAGTTAGAAGAGCACAAACGCTACGTCAACTACCTCCGCGAGCAGTTGGAAGACGGCGACGAGGAAGTGATCCAACTGGAGGACCTCGACGGCGAGCCGGACGAGCCCTCCTTCCGGCTCGGATGAGCGGGGTCCGCCGCCGGTGTCGTCGGTATCGGCGGCGGCGGGCCGGCGCGCAGTCGCACGCCGTCTGAGACTCGTCTACATCGGTCGCGTTCGGACGGGGTATCTCCGTACGCACCGATGTCGGCAGAAATCTCTCTGATCGCACTTCAAACCATTCGAGTTGGTCTGATTATTCCATCATTCGCTGGACGTTTTTGCACTTCACTGGGCTATTTCTGTCCGTCTCAAACCCGGTGCGAAACCAATAATACCCGGGCGGTGGAGGGTTTACGTATGAACAGGTGGGTCCGACCGTGAGCGTGTTCGACAGGCCGTACGACGATCCGGTCCGCGTGCTCGACGAGGACGGCGCGGTCGTCGGCGAGGTTCCCGACGTCGACGACGAGACGCTCGTCGACATCTATCGCCAGATGCGGCTCGCCCGGCACTTCGACGCGCGGGCGGTGAGCCTCCAGCGACAGGGCCGGATGGGGACGTACCCGCCGCTGTCGGGACAGGAGGGGGCGCAGGTCGGCTCCGCCGCGGCGCTCGGAGACGACGACTGGATCGTTCCGTCCTACCGGGAGCACGCCGCCGGCTTCGTTCGGGGGCGCTCGCTGAAGCGGACCCTGCTCTACTGGATGGGCCACCCGGACGGGAACCGGGTCGAAGACGGGGTCAACGTCTTTCCCGTCGCCGTCCCCATCGCCTCGCAGGTCCCCCACGCCACGGGGGCGTCGTGGGCGGCTTCGCTGCGGGGGACCGACGAGGTGTTCTGCTGTTACTTCGGCGACGGGGCGACGAGCGAGGGGGACTTCCACGAGGGCGTCAACTTCGCCGGCGTGTTCGACACTCCCACGGTGTTCTTCTGTAACAACAACCAGTGGGCCATCTCGGTTCCGCGGGCACGGCAGACGCGGAGCGCGACGCTGGCACAGAAGGCGGAGGCGTACGGGATAGACGGCGTGCAGGTCGACGGGATGGACCCGCTCGCGGTGTATCGAGTCACTGAGGCCGCGGTCGAGAAGGCGCGCGACCCCGAGGCGGACCGCCCGCGACCGACGCTCATCGAGGCGATACAGTACCGGTTCGGCGCGCACACGACCGCCGACGATCCGACCGTCTACCGCGACGACGACGAGGTCGAGCGGTGGCGGGAGAAGGACCCGATCCCGCGGCTGGAGGCGTACCTCCGTTCGGAGGGGGTGCTCGACGAGGAGCGCGTCGCCGAGGTCGAGTCCGCGGTCGAATCGCGGGTCGCAGACGCTATCGCGGCGGCGGAGTCGACGGCGCGACCGGAGCCGCGAGAGCTGTTCGAGCACGCGTACGCGGAGGTCCCATCCGAACTCGAACGACAGCACGAAGACCTCGCCGCGGTCCGCGAGTCGCGCGGCGACGCGGCCTTCTTGGAGGAGTGAATGACCGAGACACAAAACCTCACCCTGGTGCAGGCGGTTCGAGACGGACTGTACACCGAGATGCGCGAGGACGACGACGTGCTCGTGTTGGGCCAAGACGTCGGGAAGAACGGCGGCGTCTTCCGGGCGACCGAGGGCCTGTTCGACGAGTTCGGCGGCGACCGCGTCGTCGACACGCCGCTCGCGGAGTCGGGCATCGTCGGCTGCGCGGTCGGGATGGCCGCGATGGGGCTGCGGCCGGTCCCCGAGATCCAGTTCTCGGGGTTCATGTATCCCGGATTCGACCAGATCGTCTCGCACGTGGCCCGGTTTCGCGCGCGCACTCGCGGGCAGTTCACGGTCCCGCTGACGCTGCGGGCCCCCTACGGCGGCGGCATCCGCGCGCCGGAACACCACTCCGAGTCGAAGGAGGCCTTGTACGCCCACGAGGCGGGGCTCAAGGTCGTGATCCCCTCGACGCCGCACGACGCGAAGGGGCTCTTGGCGGCGTCGATCCGCGACCCCGACCCCGTGGTCTTCCTCGAACCGAAGCTCATCTACCGGGCGTTCCGCGAGCAGGTGCCCGAAGAGCCGTACACCGTCCCGATCGGCGAGGCGGTCACGCGGCGCGAGGGCGACGACGTCGCCGTGTTCACCTACGGCGCGATGACCCGGCCGACCCTGGAGGCGGCCGAGACGCTCGCCGAGGAGGGGATCGACTGTGCGGTCGTCGACCTCCGGACCGTCTCCCCGCTCGACCGGGAGGCGATCGTGGAGGCGTTCGAGGCGACCGGCCGCGCGGTCGTCGTCCACGAGGCTCCGAAGACGGGCGGGCTCGCCGGCGAGATAACCGCGCTCATCCAAGAGGAGTCGCTGCTGTATCAGGAAGCGCCGGTCGGACGCGTGACGGGGTTCGACGTGCCGTACCCGCTGTACGCGCTCGAGGACTACTACCTCCCGACTGCGGCGCGCATCGAGGACGGTATCAGGGAGGCGGTGGAGTTCTGAATATGTCAGTCAAAGAGTTCACGCTACCAGACGTCGGCGAGGGTGTCGCGGAGGGCGAACTCGTCAATTGGCTCGTCTCGCCCGGCGACCGGGTCGAGGAAGACCAGCCGGTGGCGGAGGTGGAGACAGACAAGGCGCTCGTGGAGGTGCCGTCGCGGTACGACGGCGTCGTCGAGGAGCTGTTCGTCGAGGAGGGCGACGTCGTCCCCGTGGGCGACGTGATCATCTCGTTCCGCGTCGGCGAGGAGGAGGGGACCGACGAGGAATCTTCGGCAGACGAGGGGACAGAAGCGGCGTCAGACGACGAGCCGGAGCCCGCGTCCGATGACGAGCCGGAGCCCGTTTCCGACGGCGAAACGGAGCCCGCCGTCACCGCCGGCCGAGCGTTCGCCCCGCCGTCGGCCAGACGGCTCGCCCGCGAACTGGGCGTGGCGATCGGCGCGGTCGACGGGAGCGGCCCCGGCGGCCGGGTGACCGAGGCCGACGTGCGGGCGCACGCCGAGGAGGGTCTAGGAGCAGACGACGGTGACGTGGTCGTCGGCGACCCCGACGACGCGCCGACGCCCCGGTCCCCCGGCGGCGCAGACGAGAGGAAGACCGCGGTCACGAAACGAGGCGGGACGGAAACCGCCGGGACCGCGCAGGCCGCGCCGGAGCCGGCCGGTCGCGAGACCACGCTGGCGACGCCGGCGACCCGCAAGGTCGCCCGCGAACTGGGCGTCGACGTCGACGACGTGCCCACGGAGGAGACCCGAGACGGTGAGGCGTTCGTCACCGAGGCCGACGTGCGGGCGTACGCCGACGCGCTGGAGTTGGAAGGGGCGGACGGAGCCGAAACGAGCGACGAGTCCGCTCGGCCGTCGCCCCGCGTGGTCGACCTCGACGCGACCGATTCGGCGACCGCTCCGGCCGACGGGGCGGCGAACGAGACGGGCGGGGCGTCCGGCGGTTCGGCCGACCCCGTCGACACTGCCGGCTCCGTCGAGAGCGCGGAGACGATCCCCTACCGCGGCGTGCGGCGCACGATCGGCAAGCAGATGGAGCGGTCGAAGTACACCGCGCCGCACGTCTCCCACCATGACACCGTCGCGGTCGACCGGCTCGTCGAGGCCCGCGAGCGGCTGAAACCCGTCGCCGAGGAGCGCGGGGTGAAGCTCACCTACATGCCGTTCGTGATGAAGGCGATCGTGGCGGGGCTCAGGGAGTATCCCGTCCTCAACAGCGAGCTGCGCGAGGACGACGAGGAGATCGTGTTGAAAGACGAGTACAACCTCGGGGTCGCCGTCGCGACCGACGCGGGACTGATGGTCCCCGTCGTCGAGGACGTCGACGAGAAGGGGCTCTTCGAGCTGGCCGGGGAGATTTCCGACCTCGCCGCGCGCGCTCGGGACCGGACCCTGAAGCCCGGCGAGATGAAGGGCGGTACGTTCTCCATCACGAACTTCGGCGCTATCGGCGGCGAGTACGCCACGCCGATCATCAACTACCCCGAAACCGCGATCTTGGGCCTCGGGGCCATCGAGAAGCGGCCCGTCGTGCGCGAGCGCGACGGCGACGGAACGGGCGACCGCGGCGGTGTGGGCGGTGCGGGGGTCGCGGGCGGCGACGCGGTCGGCCGCGGAGACGGCAGTGAGGTCGTCGCGGCCCCGACACTCCCGCTGTCGCTGTCGATAGACCACCGGGTCGTCGACGGCGCGGTCGCGGCCGAGTTCGTCAACACCGTCATGGAACACCTAGAAGAACCCCTGCTGTTACTCAACGAACAATGGTAGTCGGAGACGTCACGACGGGAACGGAGGTACTGGTCATCGGCGCTGGGCCTGGCGGCTACGTCGCCGCCATCCGCGCCGCACAGGAGGGACTCGACACGACCTTGGTCGAGAAGGACGCCTACGGCGGAGCCTGTCTCAACCGCGGCTGTATCCCCTCGAAGGCGCTCATCACGGGCGCTGGACTGGCCCACGAGGCCGGGAACGCGGAGTTCATGGGCGTTCACGCGGACCCCGCAGTCGACCTCGGCAAGATGATCGAGTGGAAAGACGGCGTGGTCGACCGGCTCACCGGGGGCGTCGAGAAGCTCTGTAAGGCCAACGGCGTGAACTTGGTCGAGGGAACGGTGTCGTTCGTCGACGAGACGACCGTCCGGGTCGCACACGGCGGCGATGGACAGGGGTCGGAGTCGATCGCCTTCGAGCACGCGGTCGTCGCGACCGGCTCGCGGCCGATCCAGATTCCCGGCTTCGAGTTTTCGGACGACCACGTCTGGAGCTCGGCCGACGCGCTCGACGCCGACGCGGTGCCCGACCGCCTCGGGATCGTCGGGGGCGGCTACATCGGCATGGAGCTCGCGACGACGTTCGCGAAGCTCGGAGCCGACGTGACCGTCGTGGAGATGCTCGACGACATCCTCGACCCCTACGAGGACGACGTGAAGCGACTCGTCCGGAAGCGCGCGGAGGAGCTCGGCGTGACCTTCCACTTCGGCGAGGGCGCGAGCGAGTGGTCGGAGGGCGGCGACGGGGGGTACCTGCTCCACACCGAGACGGAGGACGGCGAGGCGTCGTCGTATCCGGTCGACAAGATATTGGTCGCGGTCGGCCGCCAGCCCGTGACCGACGGACTCGACCTCGAAGACGCGGGCGTCGAGACGGACGACCGCGGGTTCATCGAGACGGACGACCGGACGCGCACTGAGGTCGAACACATCCACGCGGTCGGCGACGTCGCGGGCGATCCGATGCTCGCCCACGCGGCCTCGAACGAGGGGATCGTCGCCGCCGAGGTGATCGCCGGCGAGCCGGCCGCGCTCGACCGGCAGGCCGTCCCCGCGGCCGTCTTCACCGATCCCGAGGTCGGAACCGTGGGAATGACCGAGGCCGAGGCCGCAGAGGCCGGGTTCACCCCCGTCGTCGGCGAGATGCCCTTCAACGCCTCCGGCCGTGCGATGACGACCGGCCACACCGAAGGGTTCGTTCGGATCGTCGCGGACGAGGAGACCGGCTTCGTGCTCGGCGGGCAGATCGTCGGCCCGGAGGCCTCGGAGCTGATCGCGGAAGTCGCGCTCGCGGTCGAGATGGGCGCGACGCTGGAAGACGTCGCGGCGACGGTTCACACTCACCCGACGCTCGCGGAGGCGGTGATGGAAGCCGCGGAGAACGCCCGCGGACAGGCGATACACACCCTGAACCGCTAGGCGGTCGGGCCGTGAGCCATCCGGGCCGCTAGTCCGCGGGCCGGCATCCGCCGAGCCGGCAACCGGAGTGACCTACGCCGACGCCTCGTATCCCGCGTCCTCGACCGCACGCACGAGCGCGTCGGGATCGGCGTCCCCCTCGACGGTCGCGGCGTCGCGCTCGCGGTCCGCGCGCGCGGTCGTGACGCCGGCGACGCCCGACAGCGCCTCCTCGACGCTCTGTTCGCAGTGTTCACACGACATTCCTCGGACGGCGATAGTCAGTTCCATGACGCCGTTCGGTAGGGGAGCGAGGGCTTTGTGGGTTGTCGCTTCGATATCACCGCTCTATCTGGCGTTCGAGTTTCGGTTCGAAAGTATCGCGGACAACATTCTTGTGGAAGCCGTGTCTCGGTTTCGATATGCGCGATTTAGACGAGACAGACGTGGAGATCCTCTCGCTTCTGGCCGCGGACGCCCGCCGGCCGTTCAGCGAGATCGGCGAGCGAGTGGGGCTGTCCGGTCCGGCGGTTTCCGATCGGGTTACCCGGCTGGAGGAGACCGGCGTCATCGAGGGGTTCACCGTCGACGTCGATCGGACGAAGCTCCGGGGCGGCGTCCCCGTCATGGTCGACGTCGATCTCGCGGTCGCGGCCGGTTCGGACTCTGAGACGCGGAAGTCGGCTCGGGAGCGCCTCCGCGAGGCCGACGCCGTCGAGCACGTGTTCGTCACCGCCGAGGGCGACCTCCGGTTTTACGCCCGCGTCGGGGGGCAGGCCGTCCGGGAGTGGCTCGGAGGGATCTTCGAGGGGCTCGCGGTCGACGACTGGACGGTCACGCTCGTCGACGAGGTCGAGTGGACGCCCTCGATCGACGGGGTCGAGTTCGCGCTGACCTGTGCGGAGTGTTCGAACACGGTGGACAGCGAAGGCGAGACGGCCCGGATCGACGGCGAGGTGTACCACTTCTGTTGTTCCTCCTGTCTGTCCCGGTTCCGCGACCGATACCGGCGTCTCGAAGAGGGCGTGTGACGACCGTCGGGAAAACACAGCGGTAGCACAGATCCGCGGCGCGAAGCCGCCGCCGACGGCGCGCGGGACGCCCGACCGGTTCGCGCGCCAGAGTGACCCGTCGCCGATCGAGGGGGGGGGACCGTGGCCGAGTCCGGAGGATCTTCCGGTTTAACCGCCGCTAGCTGAAAACACCGGTACAGCCGCGTTAACCGGGACACAAACCGAATTAAACCGCGTTAACGGAGTTTCCTTTTTATGTGATACCGGCGGCACGACCCGAGTGGACATGAGCGACAGAACGATTGGGACGAAACCGGTTGCGCTGCTCGTGGTCGCGGTCGTCGCGCTCGGCGCGATGGCCGGCGTCGCGGCCGCCGACGGCGAGCTCGGCGTAAGCGTCGAGGACACGGACGGCGAACCGACAGTGACAGTGACTGAGAACGGTACCGCAGTCGAGAACGCGACGGTCAACGTCACCGTCGTCGACGAGACCAACGAGTCGTACGCCGGAGCGGGCGAGTACGCGACCGACGAGAACGGAACGGTCGGGCTCCCCGCGCCCGAGGAGAACGTCACGGTCGACGTGACAGCGACCGCTGACAACCGGAGCGCGTCGACGACGGTCGACCTCGAAGCGACGGCCGAGCCCGAATCCGAACTCGGGCTCGACGTGGCGATCGACGACGGCGAGCCGGTAGTCACGGTGACCGACGGCGGCGACGGAGTCGAGAACGCCTCGGTCAACGTCACCACGGCCGACGGACAGAACGTCACGTACGTCGGCGAGGGAGACTACGAGACGGACGAGAACGGAACGGTGACTCTGCCCGCGCCCGAGGAGAACGTCACGGTCGACGTGACCGCGACCGTCGGGAACGACTCGATCGCGGCGACGGTTGACCTGACCGTCGAGGAGGCCGAGGAACCGGTTGCGGAGGAGCCGTCCTCGGGAGGCCCGTTCGGACAGCTGGTCCGTGACTTCATCGACCGTATCGGCGACCGCGAGGGCGGCATCGGTGCCGCAGTCTCGGACTTCGTGAGAGAGAACAACCCCGGCAACGCGCCGGATGACGCCGGCGCTCCTGACGACCCGGGCAACGGGGACGAGAACGCGAGCGACGGCCCCGGCAACGCGCCGGACCGCGCGGGCAACGGCAACGGGAACGCAAACGGAAACGGCGGCGAGCAGGGGCCGCCCGAGAACGTCGGCCCGGACAGTGACGACGACGCGGACGACGGCGATGACGCAGACGACAGGCGCGGGCCCCCGGACCACGCCGGCCCCGATCGTGACGACGACGCGGACGACGACGAGGCCGAGGAGGACGACGCGGACGACGATGAGGCTGAGGAAGATGACGCTGAGGAGGACGACGCGGATGACGACGAGGCCGAGGAAGATGATGCGGATGACGACGAGGCCGAGGAAAATGATGCGGACGACGCGGATGAGAACGACGCGGACGACGATGACACAGACGATGACGACAGCGACGCGGACGATGACGACGACTCCAGTAGCGGAAACGGAGCCGGCAACGGGAACGGCCCCGGAAACGGAAACGGGCCGCCGTAGACCGGCGTTCGGAGCGGCCTGCGAGATGTGACCGGATCGCGGACGATACAGATTCTTTTCGTCGGGTCCCTGTCGGCAGGGTTTAGTGCGGCGTGAGCGAACTGCGAGTATGAGCGAAACCGCGTACGCGCCGGTATCACAGCACCTCTCAGACGTGGAGGCGGCTCGGGAGGAGGGCCGCCGGAAGATGGACTGGGCGCTCCAGCACATGCCGATCTTGAACGCGCTCCGCGAGGAGTTCGAGGAGACGCAGCCGCTGGCGGGCGAGACGATCGCGATGGCGATGCACGTCGAGGCGAAGACGGCGAACCTCGTCGAACTCCTCGCGGACGGCGGAGCCGAGGTGGCGATCACCGGCTGTAACCCGCTCTCGACGCACGACGACGTGTCGGCCGCGCTCGACACCCACGAGTCGATCACCTCGTACGCGGTCCGCGGCGTCGACGACGAGGCGTACTACGACGCGATGCACGCCTGTCTGGCCCACGAGCCGACGATCACCGTCGACGACGGGATGGACATGGTGAAGCTCGTTCACGAGGAGTACCCGGATCTGATCGACTCGATCGTCGGCGGGGCCGAGGAGACGACCACCGGCGTCGATCGCCTGCGCGCGATGGACGCCGACGGAGAGTTACACTACCCCGTCTTCGCCGTCAACGACACGCCGATGAAACAGCTCTTCGACAACGTCCACGGCACGGGCGAGTCGTCGCTCGCGACCATCGCGATGACGACGAACCTCTCGTGGGCCGGCAAGGACGTCGTCGTCGGCGGCTACGGCCAGTGTGGGAAGGGTGTCGCGAAGAAGGCGTCCGGCCAGAACGCGAACGTCATCGTCTGCGAGGTCGACCCGCGGAAGGCCTTGGAGGCCCACATGGAGGGGTACGAGGTCATGCCCATGCGAGAGGCTGCCAAGTCGGGCGACGTGTTCATCACCACCACCGGCAACCGCGACGTGATCACCCGCGAGCACTTCGAACAGATGCAAGACGGTGTGCTGCTCGCCAACGCCGGTCACTTCGACGTGGAGGTGAACTTGGAGGACCTCGCCGACCTCGCGGTCGACCGCTACGAGGTCCGGGACGGCGTCGAGGGGTTCGAGATGGAGGACGGGCGCGTCCTGAACGTCATCGCGGAGGGCCGACTCGTCAACCTCGCCGCGCCCATCGCCCTCGGCCACCCGGTCGAAGTGATGGATCAGAGCTTCGGCGTGCAGGCGGTCGTCGTGCGCGAACTGGCCGAGAACGGCGAGGCGTACGAGCCGGGCGTCCACGACGTGCCCGACGAACTCGACCGAGAGGTCGCCGAGATCAAACTCGCCGCGGAGGGCGTCGAACACGACGCGCTCTCCGACGAACAGCGCGAGTATATGGACAGCTGGGAGCACGGGACCTAAGCGGTCGATCGGGCGTTTTGTGCATTTATTGAACAGGAGTATCTATTCGACAGACGCAGTGGGGCGCTTCCGAGCGGCCGCCACCGGCGGCCGCGAGGAGCCCGCGAGGTCGCCGCGCGTAGCGCTGGCTGCCAGAGAATCGAAGATTCTCGCTGGAGTCGGTCGACGGAGCGAAGCGGAGGCGACTGACGAGGCTGGGGAGGCGTGAGGTTCGGGGCGGTGCTGCGCGGACGGGACTCAAGACTGGGGCTCAAGACTGGGGCTTTGGAGACGTTCTCCGCCGATCCGCTCCCGGCTAGGTATAAACAGCCGACCGCCCGACCGACGCGACCGGCGTTCACGCGCTCCCTTTTTGAACGACAGACGCGTACGGAGAGCAGTGACAGTCACCAGCGTCCACGACCCGAGCCACCGCGAGGCGCTGTGGGAACTGGAGGACGCCTTCGAGCGCGGCGACCTGATAAGCCTGTTCGGGCGCTGTTCGGTCACCTACGAGGGACGCGCCGCGTCCGACCTCGGTGCGGGCGACCGACTTCTCGTGTTGAAACCCGACGGGGCCGCCTTGGTCCACACCGACGAGGGACGCCAGCCGGTCAACTGGCAGCCGCCGGGATCCGAGCACCGCGCCGCGGTGCGCGAGGGGCGGCTCCGCGTGGTCTCTGCGAGAACCAATCCAGCCGAGACGCTCACCGTCGCTTTCGAGGACGTACAACAGCTCTCGGCGATGGCCGTCACCGGGGGGCGCGACCTCACCCTCCATGGCAGCGAGGAGGACCTTCGAACGCGAATCTTAGAACGCCCCGACCTCGTCGAGGAGGGGTTCGAGCCGAAAGCGACCGAACGACCCTCCAGCGCCGGCCCGATGGACGTGTTCGGCGTCGACGCCGACGGCACTCCGGTCGTCGTCGAACTGAAACGGCGGCGGGTGGGGCCGGACGCCGTCGGACAGCTGGCGCGGTACGTGCGGGCGCTAGAGGAAGAGGTGGAAGCCGAAGAGCGCGGTCTCGCGGTTCGCGGGGTCCTCGTCGCACCGTCGGTAACGGACCGGGCCGCAGAGCGGCTGGCGGAGAGAGGGTTCGACCACGTCGCGCTCGATCCGTCGCCGGAGTGACGCCAGCACGGCGGTATCCGCGACCGACCGGTCTGACGGTGCGACGCCGCCGTATCGAAGGCTTTATCGACGCAGCGGAGGCTACATCGGACAAGTAGCCATGTCTGATAAACCCGCCTCTATGTATCGGACGATCGATAAGCCGTCCTACACCCGCCGCGAATACATCACGGGTATCCCCGGCTCGAAGATCGCACAGCACAACATGGGCGACCTGTCCGCGGAGCCGGACGACTACCCCGTCCAGATCAGCCTCCGCGTCGAAGAGGAGCTCCAGATCCGTCACGGCTCCTTAGAGAGCGCGCGCCTCTCTGCGAACCGCCACCTCATCAAAGAACTCGGCGAGGGGAACTACAAGATGACGCTGCGAAAGTTCCCCCACCAGGTCATCCGGGAGAACAAGCAGGCGACCGGCGCTGGCGCGGACCGTGTCTCCGACGGAATGCGGCAGGCGTTCGGTAAGCCGGTCGGGACCGCCGCGCGACTCAACAAAGACGACATCGTCTTCACCGCCTACTGCGACGTCGACCAGGCACCCGTGGTGAAGGAGGCGTTCCGCCGCGCGTACAACAAGCTCTCGCCGCCGTGTCGCATCACGGTCGAGCGCGGCGAGAAGCTGCTCGTCTCGTAGACGACCGCTCGGACTTTTCGAGCACGGGTCGCGTCCGAACAGCGGCGCTTTCGCCACGCTCGACGGCTACTCGGAAGACGGCGAGACGGAGAGACGTCGAGCCGAACTCCTGAAATACCTCGCTCGCGTATCGACGGGCAGTGTCACAGCAGTTGGCCGAGGTCGAGACGCTCTTTCTCCACGAGGCGCGGAGCGATTACACCGTCGTCGCCGTCCGCGACGGTAACCGGGTGCTCCGCGGGCGGCTCGAACTCAAGGAGACGTCCGCGGGACCTCGACCGGGGAAGTTCCGTGTCGTTCGCGACGGGGAGGACGAACCCCGACGACCGGACGAGTTCGTCGACCTCGCGCGTGCGGCCGATAGGATTCGGATATCAGAGCAGACTGCCCCCGAGAACCGCGAGCGCCTCGAAGCGATGTTGGACGGCTACCAGCTGGAGGCGCTCACCGTGCGAACCTGCCGACGGTGTGCGAACGACGGACGGTACGGACCGATAACGGCGGATACCGCGATCGAGCACAACGACGAGCTGATCTGTCAAGACTGTGCTCGGCGGGAACTGGAGCGGGAGCTGTCGTACAAAGGCGAGTTCACGGGCGCGGCCGAGGAGCGTCTCGAAGAGCTACTGTACGAGTCCGGTGATTTAGATCGGATCGTCAATCTGTTACAGGGCGGTCTCGACCCGGATCTCACGAAGTACGACGAGGTGTCTGCGAACGTCGACGACGTCTCGCCGGTGTCGACCGCCGATTTGGATCTCCACCCCGATCTCGCGGACCACGTCCAGGGACGGTTCGACGAACTGCTCCCGGTACAGAGCCTCTCGGTGCGGAACGGTCTGCTCGACGGCGACGACCAGCTCGTCGTGAGCGCGACCGCGACGGGGAAGACGCTCGTCGGCGAGCTGACCGGGATCGACCGCGCGCTGAAGGGAAACGGGAAGCTCCTCTTTTTAGTCCCGCTCGTCGCGCTCGCCAACCAGAAGCACGAGGACTTCGAGGACCGCTACGGCCACTTGCTCGACGTCTCGATCCGCGTCGGATCCTCCCGGGTGAACGATGACGGCAACCGATTCGACCCGAACGCCGACGTGATCGTCGGCACCTACGAGGGGATAGACCACGCGCTCCGGACCGGCAAGGACCTCGGCGACGTGGGGACGGTCGTCATCGACGAGGTCCATACGCTGAAGGAAGGCGAGCGCGGCCACCGGCTCGACGGGCTCATCTCGCGGCTGAAGTACTACAGCGAAGACCGGATGGAGACGCACTCGGGGTACGACGGCACGCAGTTCGTCTACCTCTCGGCGACGGTCGGGAATCCCGAGTGGCTCGCCGAGAAGCTGCGGGCGACGCTGATCGAGTTCGAGGAGCGGCCCGTCCCGATCGAGCGCCACGTCACCTTCGCCGACAGCCGCGAGAAAGCCGACATCGCCGACAAGCTCGTCAAGCGGGAGTTCGACACGAAGTCCTCGAAGGGGTACCGGGGACAGACGATCATCTTCACGAACTCCCGCCGGCGATGCCACGAGATCAGCCGGAAGCTCAGGTACGACTCCGCGCCGTATCACGCCGGTCTCGACTACAAGCGGCGCAAGCAGGTGGAACGCCAGTTCGGGAACCAGGACCTGTCGGCGGTCGTCACTACCGCGGCGCTCGCCGCCGGCGTCGACTTCCCCGCCTCGCAGGTGATCTTCGATTCGTTGGCGATGGGGATCGAATGGCTCTCGGTACAGGAGTTCTCCCAGATGCTCGGGCGGGCGGGACGCCCGGACTACCACGACCGCGGGCGGGTGTACCTCCTCGTCGAGCCTGACGGGGTCTACCACAACTCGATGGAACGCACCGAAGACGAGGTCGCCTTCACCCTGCTCAAAGGCGAGATGGAAGACGTGGCGACCCACTACGACGAGACGGCGGCGGTCGAGGAGACGCTCGCAAACGTGGTCGTCGCGGGCAAGAAGGCGAAGCGGCTCAACGACCGAATGATCGGCGACGTGCCGACGAAACACGCGGTCGGGAAGCTGCTCGAATGGGAGTTCATCGACGGGTTCGAGCCGACGCCGCTCGGTCGGGGGATCACGAGGCACTTTCTCGCGCCCGACGAGGCCTTCTTCATGCTCGATTCGATCCGGAAGGGGACCGATCCCTATCAGATCGTCGCCGATCTCGAACTTCGCGACGACGAGGAGTGAGCCCGCGGCGAACCGGCAGGGGTGCGTGCGAACTGTCCGCGCGGGTCGAGACGCAACGAAACGCTTTAGCGGCCGATGCGGGTAGATAAGGGCACGGGACCGTGGGTTAGTGGTATACTCCGGGCCTTGGGTGCCCGTGACCCCGGTTCGAATCCGGGCGGTCCCACTTCTGCGGCGCGAGCAACTCCGCGAGCAGCAGCGAAACGGATCGGAAGACGGTGAAGCGAGTCGACGGTACGGTTCCCCCGATCCGCCTGCCGCCTTTCGAAATCCTTTTGTCTCGAATCGGCGTTGGTCCGAGTGCGAGCCGCCTTAGCTCAGACTGGGAGAGCACTCGACTGAAGATCGAGCTGTCCCCCGTTCAAATCGGGGAGGCGGCATAGTTTTTCGGCGCGATCCGCATTTGTTAGTCCCGATTGAAGATCGAGCTGTCCCCCGTCCCCGCGAGCGAAGCGAGCGGGGAACAGTGAGACGACCGGAGAGAGCCTCACGCGTTTTAAATCGGGGAGGCGGCATTTTCCTGCGAACCTACGAGGGAGCGCAGCGACCGAGTCGTGAGCAGTGAAAATGCTCCCAGTTCCACGCGTGTTCCGGTCGAGCCGTCGTCCGTCTCGTACTTCACATTTAGCGTATCACAGGGGAGTCAGACGAAGAGAACGGTGCCGCATCTTAATATATACGCTTCACCTCGCTTATGTAGGATGCCTCAGGGAACGGACGGCGAATCGAGTGGGACGGCGTCAGACCGGCCGTACCCCGAGGTAAAGGATCTCGAGATCCCGGAGGACATCGTACAGAAGTGGCAACAACTGCTCGACATCACGGCCGAGATTTTCGAGGTGCCGGCGGGGCTCATCATGCGTATCGACCCGCCGTACATCGAGGTGTTCGAGGCGAGCGGGAACCCAGAGAACCCCTACGAGATCGGCGGGACGGAGGACATGCTCGGCCTCTACTGTGAAGAGGTGGTGCTCTCTCAGGAGCCGCTACACGTCCCGGACGCCCAGCAGAGCGACCGCTGGCGGGACAACATGGATGTAGAGGAGTTTGGCCTGGTGTCCTACCTCGGGTACCCCATCGAGTGGCCCGGCGGCGCGGTGTTCGGGACGATCTGCGTCCTCGACGATGAGGAGCGGGAGTTCGAGGGAATCTACCGCGACCTCCTCCAGCAGTTCAAGCGAATGGTCGAAGTGGACCTCGAGATGATCGTCCGACAGCAGGAGCTCGAAGCGAAGAACGATCGGCTCCAGGAGTTCGCCACCATCGTTAGCCACGACCTCCGGAATCCCCTGAACGTCGCTGAGGGGCAGCTCGAACTCGCACAACAGGAGTACACCAACGAGCACCTTAGGGCCGTTGAGCGGGCCCACGAGCGGATCCACGTCCTGATCGACGACCTTCTGACGCTGGCGCGCAACACCGACCGGCCGACCGAACTCGCGTCGATCGAGCTCGGGGCGTTCGCCGAATCGTCTTGGCAGAACGTCGACGTCGGCGACGCGACCCTACACGTCGATGTCGAGCAGACCGTCCGCGCCGACGCGAGTCGCCTCGGGCAGGTGTTCGAGAACCTGTACCGGAACGCGATCGAACACGGAGGAGCGGACGTCCACGTCTGGGTCGGCCCGCTCGAGGACGGGTTCTACGTGGAGGACGACGGCCCCGGCATCGACGTCGCCGACCGAGAGCGCGTGTTCGAGTCCGGCTACACCAACTCGAGGACTGGAAGCGGGTACGGCCTCGCGATCGTGGCCGACATCGTTGCCATACACGGCTGGGACGTCGAGATCGTCGAGAGTGCGGCCGGCGGCGCGCGCTTCGAGTTCAGAGGCGTCGAGTAGTCCGAGAGTCGTTATCGGCTTAGGGTTCCGTCGTCGCTCTTCCGAGTGTAGCTTTCGCCCCGAGAGGTCGTTCATATCGTCGAGCGACGTTCTCGCTCCAGCGAATGGGTACTGTGAGCCGATAACGGTAGCCGCCGAGTGTGGTTTCCGATACCCCGTTTTTTCTATCGTTCAGGTACATGTCTTTGGCTTCAGCCGGGGAAATGTGTTCGAGTTCAGTTTCGCTCGTGTTTCTCCGAACACCAGCCGGAGTGAGGATGTGTGCTCTCTGGGTTATTCCCCGTTCAAATCGGGGAGGCGGACGTGACTCATCCCGTAGGTCGAAGCCGCGACGCGCACTGACGACAGTAGCTGAACGCCGGGTCGTTGATCGCGCCACATCGGGGACACGGGACCGACGCACCATCTCGGTCGCGCTCCCCGGTTTCCCTCTCGGTGTCCGCGGCTTCGTCTGGCGATGTTGACGGACCGGGGACTGACGTCTCATCCTCGGTGTGCGACTCCAGATCGCCAGATTTTCGCCGGCGGTGACGCTCCCTCGCTTCGTTGAAGATATCGCCGAGGACGCGGAGTCCCAGTGCGAGCACGGCGAGCAACAGCACGCCGATGACTGCGAGGTAGACCGTTCCGACCTCGACCATGCGAACGTCTACGGCCCGGAACGGTAGATATGCTTGGGGGAGGCATTCAGTACCGAAGCGTGGCGTCGAGGATGCCGGCGGTCTGGCCGAGGCCGACGAGCGCGAGACCGGCGACGATTCCCGGCGGAGACGAGGCGGCGACGACGGCGACCGCACCGGCGACACAGCAGGCGGCCCCGACCTCGTAGATCCGGGCGCCGACTTCGACCCGCCGAGCCGTGTACAAGAACCCGGCCGCGGGAAGCAGCATCCACCCGAAAACGGAGAGGGCGAACAGCGCACGCGGGGGGACGCCCCAGAGCGCGAGGAAGCCCGCGACGCCGGCGAGGGTGACCGGCGTGCCGACGAGAACCACGAGCCGCCACGCACGGAGCACGTCGGCGTCCATGTCCCGCCAAGAGGCCGCGAGGAACGCGACGAGGAGGACGCTCATGACGACGTGGGCGACGAACAGGGCGTGTGTCGAGACGATCTCAAGGACCGTCGCGGCGACGACGAGCCACGCGGCGGGAACGAGCAGCGCCGGACCGTTCTCGCGGAGGGACCGGAACATGGGATCGGTTCACGCCGAGCGAGGATACGCGTTTGGATCGGATTGAGGGGCCGGTGGCGAATAGTCGGTTCGGTTCGTCTCAGCGATCGAATCGAGGGAACGGTCGGTCTGTGAATCCCTCGTCCGATAAATACTCACTGTCCGCCGCTTCAGGTTCCAATACGGAACACGAATGTCCGGCAGCTGTCGTGGTAACTGTACACTCGCAATCCTTATCCCCCAAGCGGGCGTTCGTTGAGTTGCAATGGCGACCGGAAAGGTTGATTTCTTCAACGACACTGGCGGCTACGGATTCATCGAGACTGACGACGCAGACGACGACGTGTTCTTCCACATGGAAGACGTCGGCGGCCCCGACCTCGAAGAGGGACAGGAGCTCGAGTTCGAAATCGAGTCCTCCGACAAGGGCCCGCGCGCGTCCAACGTCGTTCGGCAGTAAGCCGATACCGATTAGGCGGGTCGGTCCGGCTGACGCCGAACACGGCTCTGACACGCGATACTGAACCATTCTGCCCGCGCTGCGGACCTCGTCCGTTGCGGGTTGTTATCCGCGCACCGAGCGGCGGCCACAGCGATCGGGCGGGGCGATCAGACGTGTTGGCCCCACAGCCCGCGGCCCTTCGTCACCTCGACGTCGCCTTCGACGCGGGCCTGACACGCGAGGCGCACGTCGTGGCTCGGGTGGTGCGGGGGAAGCCAGAGCCGGGCTTTTTCCTTCTTATCGGGCTCGCTGACGTCGCCCTCGATCTTGACCGCGCACGTGCCACACGACCCCATTCCGCGGCAGTTGAGCGCCTCGGATTTCCCGTTGTACACGGAGAGGCCGGCCTCCGCGAGCACGTCGCGTAAGATATCGCCTTTCTCGCACTCGATCTCCTCGCCCTGATAGGATACGGTCGGCATAGACGGTCACTGATACGAGGGCGACCCACAAAGAGTCTGTGTCACGTCGTGTCGACGAGGGGAACGAAGTGAGAGACCGTGTGCCGATCGTCAGACGCCGGACGGGGCGTTTTTTACGCTTCGGCACCGCAGAGGTGGCATAATGGGACTCAGGTGTCTGCTCGGACACGACTTCGACGAACCCGAACTACAGCGCGAACGGGAGGAAGACGGGAACGAGGTCGTCACGACCGTCACCGAGGTGAAGACCTGCGCTCGCTGCGGCGAGACGCAGATCGTCAGCGAAAACACCGAGGTCACGACGATGGAGCAGTTGGCCGAGGAGGCCGCCGTCGGAACCGAAACGGGCGATGGGACGGCGGGCACGGGCGAGCCCGAAGCAACCGATTCCGCTGGCGGAGCGGCCGACGAACCGAGCGCCGCCGCGTCGAGCAGCGCTGTCGATCTCGGAGACGCCGACGCGGCGGAAGAGGACGCGGTGATCATCGACGAGGGGCCGACCGACGCCGTATCCGGCGAGGAGCCGACGGCCGACGCGCCGGCCGCGACCGAGAGCGGGGGAACTGCACGCAGCGAGGAGGATGCGGAACTTCTCGACGAGGGGGCCGACGATGGCGACGGAGCGCGGGAGCAGGCCGGGTCCCCAGAGACGGACGCCGAGGAGGAACCGGCGACCGGCGAGGCCGCGGACGGCGACGACGGCGTTATCCTCGACGAGGAGACTGAGGCGGAAGCCGGTGAGCGAGAGCGAGGCGCGTGGCCGGACGTCGAGGAAGCGGAATCGGCGGGCGAGGACCCGACGCCGTGGCCCGAGCAACGGGGAGAAGACGAGGGGTTCAGCGCGGAGATCGACGACGGCGACGCGGACGGGAACGTCGAGTTCGGCGGCGGCCTCACTCCGGAGGCGGCCGAGGCGGCGGCAGACGAGGACGTCGAGTACGTGACCGCACCGGAATCGAGCGATGCGAGCGCGGCGGGCGGTGCGGACCGGTCCGCGGTGGACGACGGAGCACCGATCACCCACGGTTCGAGTCCGGATCTCGGAACGGCGAGCGACGACGTGACGACGGAGTACTACTGTCCCGAGTGCGAGATGACGCGGTCTGCCGACGGAAACTCCATGCGAGCGGGGGACATCTGTCCCGAGTGCAAGCGCGGATACATCGACGAGCGACCGATCTGACGGCTCGGAATCGCGCCGAGACACCGCTCAGCGGCGGCGAACCCCGTGACGAAACTGGTTTAGGCACCCCAATCGAACGGTGCCGATATGAAGGAGTACAAGATGCGACGCGGCGAGCATCTCGGAGACCGAATGCCCGATCTGAAGGGCTCGATCGAGGAGTACTTCGGCGAAGTCAGCGATACCGAGGAGTGGGAGGGCCACGAACTGTACGTCGTCGAGGACCCCGACAACCCCGTGTTCGAGCGCATCGTGGCCGGTGCGGCCGAGTACGGAAGTAAGAAGGACAAACTCGCGGTCCACTTCGAGGAGCGGCCAGCCGAAGACGTCATCGCGGAGGGCAACGCCGACGCCGCGGCCGACGCCGTCGACGCCAAAAACGACTTCTTACTCGAAGCCACCGGCCGCGATGCGAAATCGCGGCGCGACTCGTTGAAGCGCGAAGTCGAGGACGACGCGCCGGACTACTAAGACGAACTCACGTCGGCCGGTGTCTCGGCGGTCGGATCTGTTCTCTCGCCGCAGCAACCGCACCGAGCGAAGCGTGTGCCGAGCGATCTCGACGGACAGGCGTCAGAACGCGAGCCGAGGCGGACATCCGGACGCGAGCCGAGGCGGGCATCCGGACGCGAGCCGGGACGGACGCCCGCTCAGGCGACACGCCACATCGGCGGCGACGCGGGCCGCCGAGACTGTCAGGATTGATTGAATAAATTTATTCAGAACTGAGTTAAAAACTGCACATTTTAATCTGATCGGGCACTAACGGAACCTATGAGCATCGATACGGTCGTCTTGGCGGTCGGGACCGAAGGTGAGGCACAGACAGCACAGCTCGCGAAGGAGGCTATCGCCGTGGCCGAACCGGCGAGCGCGGAGGTGGTGTTAGTCCACGTGTTCGACGGGTCGGAGTTCGAGCGCATCCGAGCGAAGCTCGGGGTCGACGGAGGTGGCGAGGGCTCGATACCGGACGCCGTCGCGGAACGGCACACCACGACGCGCGCGCTCGGGGACGCCCTCTCGGCCGCCGACGTGCGCTACTCCGTCCGGGGGGCAGTCGGTGACCTCGCCGACGAGGTCACCGAGGCGGCGACTGACGTCGGCGCAGACCGAGTCGTCGTGGGCGGCCGTCGGCGTTCGCCGACCGGAAAGGCCGTGTTCGGCAGCGTCGCACAGGAGGTCATGCTCTCTGCTCCCTGTCCGGTGACGTTCGTTCGAGACGTCACGGCCTAACCCGCCGCGTCGGCACGCCGCGGGTCCCCAGAAGCGTCCTGCTTAAGTGATACCGGTTCGCCCGTTTACCCGATGCACTACGTGGGCGTCGACCTCGGGGCGACGAACGTTCGGGCGGTCGTCGGCGACGAAACGGCGACCGTTCTCGGGAGCGACTCGCGAGGAACGCCCCGCGGACCGAACGGGATCGCCGTGACCGAGGCGGTTTTGGGCGTCGTCCGCGGGGCGTGCGCGAACGCCGACGTCGACCCGTCGACGGTGACCGCGGCCGGCATCGGGTCGATCGGGCCGCTCGACCTCGCCGCCGGCGTGGTTCAGGGTCCGGCGAACCTCCCGGACACGGTCGAGCGCATCCCGCTCGTCGGCCCGGTCTCACGGC
This sequence comes from Halorubrum salinum, assembly GCF_024494575.1. GTDB lineage: Archaea > Halobacteriota > Halobacteria > Halobacteriales > Haloferacaceae > Halorubrum > Halorubrum salinum. Next base: position 12,085 of record NZ_JANHDO010000002.1, on the reverse strand, counting down.
TTTTAGACACCGAAGAGGTGTACCTCCACAACGACACGATCGCGGGCGTCATCGGGGAGCGGTTCCACTCCGAGCGCAACCCGGACGACATGGTGTACCTCACTATCTCGTCCGGGATCGGCGCGGGCGTCGCCGTCGACGGCAACGTGCTCTCGGGCTGGGACGGCAACGCCGGCGAGGTGGGCCACATGACCGTCGACCCCCACGGCTTCATGACCTGCGGCTGCGGGCTCGACGGCCACTGGGAGGGGTACTGCTCCGGCAACAACATCCCGGAGTACGCCCGCGAACTACACGAGGAAGACCCCGTCGAGACGGTGCTCCCGGTGGAAGACCCCGACTTCACCGCGGTCGACGTGTTCGAGGCCGCGGGCGAGGACACGTTCGCCGACCACGTGATAGACCAGGTCGCACACTGGAACGCGATGGGAATCGCCAACGTCATTCACGCGTACGCGCCGCTCGTCGTGAGCGTCGGGGGGGCAGTCGCGCTCAACAACCCCGACCGCGTCTTGGATCCCGTCCGAGAGAAGCTCGCGGACATGGTGTTCATCAACGTTCCCGAGATCAGGCTGACCGCGCTCGGCGATGAGGTCGTCGTCAAGGGCGCGCTCGCGAGCGCGCTCACCGCCGGAACTGGCGACCGGTCCCGAGTCGAGAACCCGCCGTAACAACGGGCCGGTCAGCTCTCGAACTCGGTGAGCTCCGGCTCCATCTCGGGATCGACCGAGTCTCGGGTGTCGAGGTACGCGTCGCGGTACCGCCACACCTTTCGTAACAACACGTAGCCGAACGCGCCTTGGAAGGCGAGGACGAACACGAGGAGACTGCCGACGGACGGGATGCCGGTGATCCCGGATATCGCCGTCGTGACGGGGCCGACGAGCGTGTTGTACAGCGCGTGAATGACGGCGGCGAGTATCAGCCCCTTCACTACGATCGGCCCGCGGTTGCCGGGGTTGAACTTCGCGAGCCCGAGGTAGTACCCCGCGAACGCCGAGTAGATGACGTGGCCCGGCCCCGCCAGCGCGCGGAGCGCGGCGATGCCGTCGCCCGCGCCAAGTGCCGCGATTCCGAGCGTGAGTTCCCCGAGGTCGACCGACTGCGCGATGTAGACGAGGTTCTCGATGACGGCGAATCCGAGCCCGGCGATCGCGCCGTACACCGCCCCGTCGATCACCGCGTCGAACCGAGCGTCGGTGTACGCGTACAGCCGGACTGCGAGAAGCTTCACCGTCTCCTCTATCGGACCGACGATGACGAAGAAGAACGCGACCATGCCGAGGAACCCGAACCGCTGGAAGTACGGCTGTGCGACGCTGTTGAGGATCGCCGCGAACGTGGCGGTCAGGATCGACAACAGGAACGTCGCGACGAGAAGCGAGAGGGGTTCACCGCTCGTGACGTCCGAGACGTAGACGTACGCGGCGAGCCCGAGCGCCGGAACCGCGGACAGCCCGACGAGCATCGCGACCGCCGGATCGAAGACGAGTCCGAGACCGATCGACCCGAGTACGGTGAGGAGCCCGAGGAGCGCGACGAGGACCACGAACGCCTTGGCCGAGCGGGTAATGAACCAGTGTAACGCGACCGAGAGCCCGTCGAGAGACGTTCGTTCTTCCCACGTGGCGATGTCGTAGAGGTCGCGGTCGTCGTCGGCACGCGACTCGATCGGGTCCGACTGGGAGGACATGCGCGCGGATTTCGTCCACAGGCACTTAACGGATGGCGGACGACAGTCTTGAAACGCGAGCGCCCGAAACGGAGGGTATGCACTTCGACAGCCGGACCCAGCGGGCGCTCCGGGAGGCGGGGCTCGATACCGACGCGATCGCGGCGGCGTCCGACCGCGTCGCCGAGCTTGTCGCCGAGGACGCCGAGCGTCTGCGAGCGTTCTTCGACGAGGACGGCCCGTGCTACTCGGATATGGAACTGTCACACAGCACCGCGTCGGTCCAGGAACACCCGACGGCCGCCGTCGACCTGTTCACTCACGGCGGCGACCTCCGGGGATACCTCTCGCTCGACGGGTGGGGCGTCCCGGTCGAAGGCGGTCGGGTGCTCCGGAGCGAGAGCGGAGGCACGGACGGAGAACACGGGGGCCGGCCCGTTCTGATCGAACTGTCGCTCGGCGGGACCCTCCACGACCGCGTCCGGTTCGCCCGCAGCCGCGAGGTGTTGTGACCGTGAACGCCCGCGTTCGCGGCATTTACACGACCGGAATCACCCGCCTGCTGTTGGAGGCAGGCCACGAGGTCGTCGATGCGTCCGGGCCGATACGCCGACGGTTCGAGGCGGAGTTCCCGACCGCACCTCCCGATGTTCGGGTGGAGACGACCGCGGACAGACAGGGCGTCGGGGCGCACGGCGACCCGGAGGCAGTCGAGGACCTTCGCGCCCTCCTCGCGGAGATCGGACTCGACGCGCTCGCGTGGGACGACCCGGCTCCGCCCGGAACGGTGCTCGACGGCGAGGTGGCGGAGACGCTCGGCGGGGGCGCAGTCGTGCGTCTCCGGGTCGGGACAGGCGAACCGGAACGCGACGGAGGCGGGGGTCCGAAGACCGCGGAGGGGTACCTTCCGTACGGGAACGTCGACGATCACGTCGAGGCCGGGGATCCGGTCCGGGTACAGGTGCGCGAGTCCGCCGCGCCGTGGACGGAGCAGCGGCCGGCCCTCGACGGCTCGCTTCGGGTCGGCGGCGATCTCGTCTCGCTCGAACCGGGGTCCGGAACTCGCGTCGACGTCCGAAACGACGAGGCCGCGCGCGAACTCGCGGGAATGGTCGACCTGCTCGGACTGGAGCCGCCCGAGGGCTGGCGAGCCGTGTGGAAGCCGTCCGCGGTCGACGCCGGGACGGACGAGTTGGAGGCCGGCCTCCGCCGAGCCGTCGACGCGGCCGAACGGGTGGATTCGGTCGTCGAGGCGGCCGGGGGCCTCGGCGTTCTCGACGCCGCGAGCCGACTCCGCGACGAGCCGAGCGCCCTCCCGAACGCCGGCACGTGGGTCTGGTTCGGACGGGGGAGCCGGTTCGCGCTCGACGACGCGCGTCGCGAGGTGACCCCGACGATGCCGGGACACCACCGGGTGAAGGCGGGAACGTCTAGCGCGTCCGCGGGCGTCGACCTCGCGGAGGCGCTTTGTGAGCCCGGGCCGGACGCCGAGTTCCCGTTCGGAGTCGTGGCGGACGCGTTCGGCCCGACGGAGGGTGACGCGCTTCGAATCGACCACGGCAAGCCCGACGGGCGGGTCGTCACGCTCGGTGAGGCGACGGTGACGGGGGTCGACGCCGACGGGTCGGTCACGGTAGAGCGCGAGATGACGGGCGGGGGCACCTACGACGGACTGGGCGTCGACCGCGAGGCCGGGGACATCGCGGAGACGAGCCTGAAGGAGGGCCGATGGTGGTACCCGACGACGTACCGCGGCGGCGACGGGACGGTTCGGGGGACGTACGTCAACGTCTGTACGCCGGTCGAAGTGTTCCCCGACGCCGCGCGCTACGTCGACCTCCACGTGGACGTGGTGAAACGTCCGAACGGAGCCGTCGAACGGGTGGACGACGACGTCCTCCGAGAGTCGGTCGCCGCCGGCGACACGCCGGAGCCGTTGGCCGAGAAAGCCAGGAGCGTCGCGTCGGCGCTCGAAGACGCCCTGTAGCGAAACGGACACGCCGATCGCGGGACACTTTCAGCGCGCGGATCGAGCCGGTCGGAAGACACGCCGTATCGATCACGTATTAGTGTATTAGTATGACGAGTATACGGATCTACCAGATATTCTTGCACAAACATTATTACGCTATCTGCCCGATCCGCAGCCATGCTAGGTAATACCACTCATGACCGAGGCGGCGTCCGTGATCGAACCGACGCGCGTTTCATCGACCCGTGACAGATACCGCCACCGGGGGATCGGCGACAGGAGACGGCGGTGGAGAGCTACTCCGCAGCGTCGAGGTCGAGTACTGGGTGATAGACGAGGACGGACGGCTAACCGACCCCGGCGAACTCGTCGACGCGTCGGCGGGGGTCGAACGGGAGTTCGTCGTTCCGCTCTTGGAGGTAAAGACGACGCCGTGTGAGTCGACAGGAGAACTCCGCGAGGAGTTGTTCGAGCGGCTCGGCCGGGTCGTAGAGCGAGCCGACGCGCTCGGCAAGAGGCTGGTTCCGCTGGCGACGCCGATCTACGACGGGGAGATACCCGACCTCGGGAGCGAACGAACGCGGATTCAGCACCGCGTCGTCGGAGATCGGTTCGAGTACGTCCGTCACTGCGCCGGTACGCACGTCCACGTCGAGCAGCTCCCGGGACGAGAGATCGACCAGCTCAACGCGCTCACGGCCCTGGATCCGGCGTTGGCGCTCGTCAACTCCTCTCCCCACTTCGGGCACGAGTCGTTGGCTACGGGCGCACGGTCGATGCTGTATCGGTGGATGGCCTACGATCAGCTCCCACGGCAGGGGGAGTTGTGGTCGTACACCGATGACACGGAAGAGTGGGCGAGGCGGCTCGAGCGCCGGTACGAGTCGTTCGTCACCGAGGCGGTCGTCGCCGGCTGTGAACGAGAGACCGTCGAATCGTGTTTTACCCCCGAGAGCGCGGTCTGGACTCCGGTCAAGCTCCGAGCGGAGTTCGGAACGGTCGAGTGGCGCTCGCCGGACGCCGCGCTGCCGAGTCAGATCGTCCGGTTGGCAGACGACGTCGTCGGTATCGTCGAGCGCCTCGGGGACGCTGATCTCCACGTCGGCGGCGATCCCTACGGCGTCGGAGACGAGGCCGTCGTCCTCCCGACGTTCGACACCGTTCGCGACCGCGTCGAAGACAGCGTCCGGAACGGGCTCGCCTCGAACGCGGTCCGTTCGTACCTCGATCGGATGGGGTTCGACGTGGACGCGTACGAACCGCTGTCGGCGGAGCTGCGTGAGTGGGGATCGCTCACCGAGACGGACGCGAGGCGGATGCGTCTCGACTGTGCAGACCGGCTCGAACGAGACGTCTACCGGCGACGGCCGCTCATCGGCGACTGAGTCCCACCGAGGAGGCGATGGACGGTCAGAAGTGGTTCGCGGATTCGGTCTCGTGTTTGAGTTCGCCGCCGCGCCCGCCTTCGACCGTGGACGCGCCCTGATCGCCCGAGGAAGCGGTCCGAACGGTCACGTTCGTGACCTCTTCGAAGTCCATGATCAGGTCGCGGCGGATGTTGTCCGCGGTGATGTTCGAGATTCCACAGCCGGAGCAGGTACCGCCGAGTTCGACGACGACCTCGCCGGTCTCGGGGTCGGCCTCGCGGACGACGCTCGTGCCGCCATGCATCTGAATGATCGGCATCTGACCGACCATCCACTGCTCGACTCGCTCGGCGAGGCTCTCGTCGCTCATTGCCCCGTGTTGGAGCCCGACCGTATGGAAGCTTGCGGTTTGCGAGCACACCGAGCGGGCGAAACGAACTGTGTCATCGTCGATTCGGCGGGTTACGTCGACGTCGGCTGGCGGGGTCACTCGTCGGGGTCGTCGGAGTCCGATCCGCTGGGGAGGTGTGTCGGGTCCGGCGGTCCGTCGGCGTGCGTCGAGTCGTCGCGTTCGAGCAGGTACAAGAGCGGCCCCATGACGGCCAACACGAGCACGCCCGGAAGGGGAGCGTCGGGGACGAGAACCGCGGTGACGACGCTCGCTCCGGACGAGAGGAGCACGAGCGCGGCCCACAGAAACGGTGAGCCGACCTCGACGCCGATTCGCGTCGCGTCCCGGTAGACGAGAACGGACGCGAGCGCGACGACCGCGGCGACGACCCCGCCGCCGAGAAGGGTAATGAGAGACATACGTGTACTTCACGCGAGCCGAAAAAAGGGTGTCGCGCCGGACGATAGACACCGGTTTGAGGGGACGAGCCGGCGGAAAACGTGGGCCAGCCAGAGGCGCTCGACACCGCGGTGGCGGGTGAGCTAGGGTGCCTCGCCGGTCTCGATGCTGAAGGAGTCGCGGGGGTACGCGACGCACGTCAGCGTGTATCCGTCGTCGAGCTCGGGGTCTTCGAGCATCTGCTGGTTGTCGTGTTCGACGAAGTCCTCGGACGGACCGTCCGTGATATGGCCGGCACAGGAGACACACTGTCCCTGCCGACAGGCGTACGGCAGATCCCAGCCCTGGTCTTCGCCCTGTTCGAGGATCGGCTGGTCGTTCGAGAGCTCGATCGTCTCGCCCTGTTTGACGAACTCGACGTCGAAGTACTTGACTTCGTCTTCGGGGATGTCACCGGGGCCGGAACTCGCAGCGCTCCCGTCTTCGAGTTCACCCTCTTCTCCCTCCGCGCCGGCGGGAATCGCACCGCCGCCGCCACCGCCGCCGATGGCCCGGTTGCCCGGCTCGGGGAAGTCGGTCTCCGGTACGGCGGATGCGCGCCGTTCGAGGACCGTGTCCGAGATGTCCGTCGTCGGTTCCCACCCCGTCCCCTTCAGCGAACTGACGAGGACCACGGTCAGCGTCGCGATCCCTGCGATAACGATCGCGAGCGGGTTCGCGAGCGACGTGATCGCCAGTGGGTTGAGCATACGAGTCGATACGAACAGGTTGCTTAAGGCCGTTTTGATCGGTCCAACGAGGCGAGAGTCGGCGTGGAGCGGACCATTTATCGGCCGAGCGGTCGACAGAGCGTCCATGCAAGTGAAATCGCGGCATCACCTCCGGAGCGACGACATCGACGCGATCCGCGAGGCGGTCGCGGACCACCTCGGCGTGGACATCGACGGGGACACCTTCGAGTTCGTCGAGTTCGTCGACGCGGACTACGAGCTCGTGTTGGTCGACGGCGAACCGGCCGTCTTCTACGTGGACGACGACGAGCCCTTCCTCACCGTTCGAGGCGCGAACGACTACGAGCCGGAGACGGGCGTCGTCACGGTCGACGCCGGTGCTATCTCGTTCGTCTCCGACGGCGCCGACGTGATGCGACCGGGGATCGTCGAAGCGGACCCCGCGATTCGCGAGGGAGATCTGGTCGTGATCGCCGAGGAGACCCACGGCAAGGTGCTCGCGGTCGGTCGGGCACTGGTCGACGGCGACGAGATGGCCGGCGAGAGCGGCAAGGTCGTCTCTTCGATCCACCATGTCGGCGACGAGCTGTACGAGTTCTCGGCGTAGCCACGACCTGGAGGTACGCCCGGATCTGCAGGGGCGCACTTCGTCTGTCGACGCGCCGGACGTTTTAATCGCCCACCACCCCACCGCACTGACAATGACCGGGATTCGGATCGTGAGCTACAACGTCCGCTACGCGAACCGTAACGATCACCACGACGCGTGGCACGAGCGGCGCGACGCGGTCGCACGGCTCGTTCGGTTCCATCGGCCGGACGTCGTTGCGTTCCAGGAGCCGATCGCCGAGCAGCGTCGCGACCTCCGGGAGCGGCTTCCGGGGTACGCGCTCGTCGGCCGCGGACGCGACGACGGCGGCGACGGCGAGGGATGTCCGATCGGGGTTCGCACGGACCGGTGGCGGATCGCCGACCACGGGACCTTCTGGCTCTCCGAAACGCCCGGCTCGCCGTCGACAGACTGGGGCGCAACCCATCCGCGGATCGCAACGTGGGCGCGCGTGCAACCGGCCGGCGACCGCCCCGGCGAGACGCGAGGCGACGGAGACCGAGAGGCGGGTGACGGCGGCAGACACCGCTCGTTCCTCGTCGCCAACACGCACTTCGACCACGTGAGCGGCCGGGCCCGCCGGGCGTCCGCGCGGTTACTCCGGCGGCGACTCCCCGAGATCGCCGGCGACGCGAGCGAGACGGCGACCGGTGGCGAGGCGGACCACCGACGTCCGTTCGTGCTCGTCGGCGACCTCAACTGCACTCCGGGGTCAACCCCGCACCAGATACTCACCGAAACGGACGGTGGCGGCGAAGCCGAGGGGGGCGAGAACGAAGGACGGGACGGCGTGAACGCCTTTCGTGACGCCGCCGTGGCGGCCGACCTCCGGCACGGACCGGCGACCAGTCTGACGGACTTCGCACGGCTGATCGACGGCCGGCGTATCGACCACGTGCTCGTGTCGCCCACCGTCGGCGTCGAGTCGTTCGCGACGCTAACCGATCGCGACGATCGAGGGCGATACCCGTCGGACCACCTCCCGGTGTTCGCGAAAGTGACGCTTCCGACGAGCCACTGATCAGACGGGCTTCCGCAAGGCGTTCACTCGGCGTCCCCCGACGCGACGGCGTACTTCTCTGTCACCGCCTCGTAGCCGCGCATCGCCGTCTCGTAGGTCTCACGAAGGGTCGAGATCGGCGTCTCCGTGGCGTCGACGCGGAGGTCGTTGTAGTACGGAGAGATATCGAGCGTCTCGGTAGTCGTGACCAAAAGCGCCGCAGACTGGACCGAGAGGTCCTCTCTTCGGTCTCCGCCCGCATCGTGACCGGCCGCGAGCGCGTCGATCAGCCGTCCCGCAAGAGGAGCGTCGGCGTGTGCGCTCGACTCGTAGGTAGCCGCGGCGTCTTCGACGACGTCTCGGTCGGTCAGCAGATTTCCCGCGACGGTGAAGTTCTCACCGACGACGTGCCCGCTCCAGTCTCGGCACTCCTCTCCGGTGAACGCGAAGACGTCGTCGGCACCGACGCCGTGGACCTGCCGCTTCTCTCGCCCGTCGTCAGCGTTCAGCAGCGACCGAAGCGCGTCGTCCACTACGAGACCGTCTGCGAGGTACTCCACTCCGTTCCGACCGAGATCCGGATTGGCGAACGACTGCGTCGCCACCGCACCGTCGGCCGAGGCGAACGGACAGAGCGTGCCGACGCCGGGGAGTCGAGCCGTCGCCGCCACACCGTACCTGATCTGTCCGGTTCCACCGTCGTCGGTGTATCGCTCGCGAACACAGATGCTGAACGTCACATTCGTGTTGACTCGTCGGACGACAAAAGCACGGGGCTCGGACGCGAGCGATCGGCCCGTTTTCAGACCCCGACGCCCGCGTCGGCGTCCGGAAGGTCGTACTTGTTGACGGGAAGCCCCAGCTCCTCCAAGGCAGCCTCCATGTGTCGATCCTGAGCGAAGTCGGCACCGTCCTCCTCGCGTATCCGCTGTGCCGTCGCGAGGACCTCGCCCTTCCTGTCGTCCGGGATCTCGTACTTGTCGGACGACAGCTCGATGACGAGCCCGTTGTTGTCCTGCGTGTAAATCGAATGGAATATCCCGCGGTCAAAGACGTTGTACCCCTTTCCGGCCTCGGAGAGCGCAGCCATGATATCCTCGTACTCGTCCGGATCGACGCTGAAACAGAGGTGGTGGACCGCGCCGGTTCCGGCTCGCTGACCGCGAGCAGACGGACGGTCGTCGCTCACAAAGAACGTCAAGATCCGCCCGTCGCCCGTGTCGAAAAACAGGTGCGTCTGCGAGGGATCATCGAGGTTCGGCTGCCGCAACACGAGCGGCATACCGAGCAGGTCGCGGTAGAACGCGATCGTGTCGGCCTCGTTGCTCCCCCAGACGGTGACGTGGTCGGTGCCCGTCGTGTGAAACGGTGCGTCAGGGAGGTCGGTCGTGACCGGCGTCGAGTGGTCGTCGCTCATACGCAGGGTACGAGACGGATACATAAAAATACGGACGAGACGGAGGGGTGATCGGCTGACGCCGGTGTTATCGCATCGAGCACAGACGCGCAGTTAAGGAAAAATACGGGAGAGTTTCAGTATCGGGACGGAACGAACGCCGTGGCGGCGAGCAGCAGCGTCGAGAGGATACTGAGGACGATCACTCGCGTGAGACCGTTGTTGTACCGCTGGTGTTGCTCCTGCTGGTCGACCTGCGCCTCGTAGGCGGCGATGTCCGTAGAGAGCGTCAGCGTCGACGCGTCCGGGTAGTGTGCGACGAACTCGGTCTCGCCGATCGTGACCATCGACTCCTGTCCGACGTCTATCGTCTCGGTCTGTGTCCCCTCCCAGACGACGACCGCCTGACCGGTCGTGACTTCGTCCACCGTCACGGTCCGGTCCTGATAGTCGATCGAATCGCCGGTCGAAAGGGATCGCTCGTCAGGTGCCGGGAAGTACTCCTCGACCGGAACCAGCGTCGTCTCACCGTCCTCGGTGACCGCGACGTACTCACCGTCGTCGCGAGTGACCGTCTCGTTGTCAGCCGCGTCGTCGCTCTCGAGGATCGCCTGCCGGTCGAGAACCTCGACGAGCGTGAACGAGCTCGGGTCCTCACCCGAGATCTCGACGCGCCACTCGGTGTCGTCGATCGTCACCGTCGACTCGTTGGCCCACGCCTCCGACATCTGCGTCTGGAACTCGCGTTCGAGCGTGCCGGAGATCACAGTCGTGGCCGAACCGCCGTGTCCACCCCCGCCCTCCTCGGTCTCGGAGATGCTAGCTACCGTGTACGTCCGGTCGTCCACGTCGATCGTATCTCCCTCAGATACCTCGAAATCTGGGTTTTCGAGCGCTATTTCCGGAGACTCAGCCGTCGCGGTGAGGACGCCGGCCACCCCCGCGATGAGAATGAAGAGCGTGGCATACACGGCCACAGCGCGTCGTTGCATAGTTGCAGCATGGGTCACCCGGTGTATAACGGTTACTAAGCCGAGCGCGATCGCCACACCGTGGGAACGGCGCACCCACTCGAACCGATCCGATCCCACGGTGGATCGACGCCGCTCCCACAGCACAGAGCGGACGCGAAACCACCGCGCCGGGACAGTACAATTTTACTTGTAGAGCGTCGACGGCCGACAATGGCAGATCCCGACAGGGACACACCCCCAGAGGTCCTCGACAGCAAGCGCGACGCGACGCGCTATCAGGTGTTAGTGGAAATCGCCGCACGCCAACCCGCAGTGAGCCAGCACGAGATCGCAGACACGATCGGTGTGACCTCACAGGCAGTCAGCGATTACGTCCGAGACCTCGTGGAACACGACTACGTCGACAAGCGCGGTCGGGGTCGATACGAGGTGACGAAAGAAGGGGTCGACTGGCTCATCTCGCGAACGGACAACCTCGAAGCGTACCTAGAGCGTGTCACCTCCGACGTGTTGGGAAGCGTCGAGGTCGACGCCGCGATCGCGATCGACTCCATCGACGAGGGGACAGAGGTCGGACTGGTGATGCGCGACGGAATCCTCCACGCCGACCCCGACGGCGGCACGGCACGCGCCGTGGCCGTCACGAGCGGAGACCCCGGCGAAGCCGTCGGAGTCACCGACTTCGAGGGAGTGGTCGACTACGAGACCGGATACGTCACCGTCGTCCGCGTGCCGCAAGTCACCGACAGAACTCCAGTGGATCCAAGCCGCATCGACGAGTGGCACTCGGGGGACCAACTCGTCGCGACCGCCGGAGCCGAGGCGTACGCTCTCGTCACGCGTGCCGGTATCCGGCCGGACATCCGGTTCGGTACGGTCGAGGCCACGACGGAGGCCGCCGTCCGCGGCGTCGACCTCCTCCTCGTCGTCGGCCCCGACCAGCTGTCACAACACACGACCAAGTTCCGAGAGACGAACGTCCCCCACGAAGTGCTCGACGCCGCCGATCTGTAATCTACACGAGCGACTTAGGTCCGGCGCGGTACTACCACAGCCGTGACTGTCCGTCTGAAAATCAAGCCAAGGGCCGGATTTGAACCGGCGTTGGGCGGCTCTGCAGGCCGCTGCGTCTGACCAGACTCTGCCACCTTGGCGCTATCGAACGTACCGCAGTCGAGCGTTTAAGCCTAGCGGTCGGGAAGGGCGGACTAGCGCGTCCGCTCTTCTACATAGACAAAAAGCCCAGCGACGTGGTGTCGCTGGGCGTGGGTGGGAGTGTGCTCCCGTATGAGTGGGTAGGCGGCGAACCGCGGTTCCCAGAGGATCGCTCACTCCAGTACTTCCCGGTACGCTGGTGGGCTTAACTTCCGTGTTCGGAATGGGTACGGGTGTGGCCCCACCGCTCTGGCCGCCTTCATGCCGACTCTCGGACTCGAACCGAGACTCTCTACCATAGAGAGATCCCTGTGTCGGTTGGTTCCGATCTCGCGATCGGCCGACCGTGTGTACGTGCGATCCAGTTACCGCCTGAACTCATGCGAGTGTGGTGTCAGTGCCGTATGATTGTGGCTTC
>NZ_JANHDO010000001.1 GCF_024494575.1 Halorubrum salinum | reverse complement strand
GTAGTTTGGCCACGTGTTACTGAGCTATTCGCCACGAGTATGAACTCGTACGACTAGCATGGCTAAATCGAATCCCAATAGCAATGGCCTCCGGCAGGATCAACCGGAATGTATACCTCAGTGCCTGGTTCCCGGCACTGAGGGGGTGTTGGCGGGTGTTGACGCGTTGTCAACACACCATTGCATGGTCTGATATGGTGTCCAGTGCACCCAGCGACCTGGATGACACCGAACGACCACGGCTCACATCAGATTTCCTCTTACGCCGGAGCGCAGGGGGCGAAATCCTCATGTTGGTGAGTCGGACGAGCCGACTCTGCGAAACCGGGCCGAGTTGAACGGCCCGAATTCGCGGTGCGTTCTTCGCGTCTTGACCGAACGGGCTTATACACTTAAGCACGTCGGAACGCTTCGACGGGCCGACGAGCGGCCAGCCGGTGTCCCTCGCACCGTGGGACCTTCGCATCCAATACGAATGGCGGGTTGTATTTAACCCCGTCGAACCATCGGCGCTACGTCATGCGGTTTCAATGGGAGAGGTTGCCACGAAAGCCACGGTATGGAGAGCCGAGATCGAATGCGATACTGACTGTGATGTGCTCGCGTGTCGAGAGCCGTCACGAGTACATACCAAAATTTTGTTATTTTCTCATAGCAATCCGTCTGGTGCGAATCGTGCGGAGACAACATCGAACGGGGAAAGATCCGGCAGGCGTCAGAGAGGGGTATCGCAGTGGAGAGGACAGATTGGTTTTCCCCGGTGTCGGGAGCCTGTAGGTGGTGTTGGAGAACCGGTGGACGCGTGTCTCACGTGGTGAGACGGCGGTCATCGAGGGAAAACAGCGACGAGCAAGCTCCGTTGCCATTCGCCAAAACCGACACTGACGCACCTCGGCAGCGAGATGACACCGCGGACCAGCGATCCGGCCGTTTATACCACGGGCGTTTATAAGGGAGGGACCCACATATAAAAGCGAACGATGACGAACCCTGCAGATTCGATCGAGATACAGAACGTAGTTGCATCGACGGGGATCGGCCAGGAACTCGACTTAGAGGCGCTCGCAGAGGATCTTCCCGGTGCCGATTTTAATCCGGACAACTTTCCCGGTCTCGTCTACCGGACGCAGGAGCCCAAGGCGGCCGCGCTTATCTTCCGGTCCGGAAAGATCGTGTGCACGGGCGCAAAGAGTATCGACGACGTTCACGAGGCACTCGGCATCATCTTCGAGAAGCTCCGCGGACTGCAGATTCCCGTCGAAGACGACCCCGAGATCACCGTCCAGAACATCGTGTCGAGCGCCGACCTCGGGCACAATCTGAATCTCAACGCGCTCGCGATCGGCCTCGGGTTAGAGGACGTCGAGTACGAGCCTGAACAGTTCCCCGGTCTCGTCTACCGGATGGACGAACCCGAAGTCGTGATCCTGTTGTTCGGAAGCGGAAAGATCGTCATCACGGGCGGCAAGCGCACGGACGATGCAGAAGAGGCGGTAGAAGAGATCGTCGAGCGGATCGAGGGGCTCGGGCTGCTCGGGTGACTCCGCAAGCGATCCGCCGGCCAAACGAATGGACCGCCCCGCCCGACGCGCTGTCGGACGCCACGGTCTGAGCACTGCTCCGGTCGATTTCGTCACGTCCGTCGCGTCGTTATGAATACGAGTCTCTCGTTCGGAGAAGAGATCGGATATCCCGGGCCCGACGCTGGTCTCAGACTCGACGCTGAGGCAATTCTGGCTACTCTTCTGTCAGTACCTCCTTGACGACGCTCGGATCTTCCAGCAACTGGTGTTTCGTGTAACTTCCCTCGGCGCTTCCGCCGCTGTGTTTCGACTGCTCGATAATGTCGAGGAACGCGTGTTCTTTGAGCAGGTCACGGACGCGCCGGAGAGAGAGGCTGTCTGACCCCTCTTGGCGACAGATGTTCTCGTATATTTCGTACACTCGGCTCGTTCGGAACCCGTCTTGACGACCCGAAGAGAGCGAGAGCAGTGCGAGCGCCTGAAGCACGTACCGCGAGTGAGGGGTCGATCCGCGGATGAGTTCACGGAATCGGTCTGTTTCCGCGCGCTCGCGCGCCTGAGTAACGAACCCCTCTCTGACAGTCGGCTCGCCGTTCGATTGGGCGATCTCACCCGCGTATCTGAGGATGTCGATGGCCTTTCGAGCGTCGCCGTGTTCGCGGGCTGCGAGGGCTGCTGCACGCGGGATCGTCGAAGGTTCGAGGACCTCGTCGTGAAACGCGTCGGCACGGGCCTGCATGATCTCTCTGAGCTGATTCGCGTCGTAGGGCGGGAAAACGAACTCGCGTTCACAGAGGCTCGATTTGACCCGTTCGTCCATGCGGTCTTTGTATTGGATCTTGTTGCTGATCCCGATAACCCCGAGCTTGCAGTCCGTGATCTTTCCCGCCTCGCCGGCTCGCGAGAGCTGCATCAGGATGGCGTCGTCGTCCAGTTTGTCGATCTCATCGAGAATGATGAGAACGACGTCGTAGCGTTGATCGAGGATGCGCCAGAGCCGTTTGTAGTACGTGGACGTCGAAAGGCCTTTGTCCGGAACGTTGATCCCGGTCGCGTCGGGGTCGTTGACACCGTCTGCGATGGTTTGAACCGCCTGTGTCTCGGTCGTGTCCTGGGCGCAGTCGACGTATGCGAACGTCGCGTTAACTCCCTCTTCGCCCGCGGTCGAGACGAGTCGTTTCGAGACGTACTTCGCACAGAGCGACTTCCCGGTGCCCGTTTTCCCGTAGATGAGAACGTTGCTCGGGCTCTGGCCGAAGATCGCCGGATTAACCGCCGTGGCGAGATTCGATATCTCGTCGTCACGGCCGACGATCCGTCCCTCTCCGGGGAGATGACTGATCTCGAGGAGTTCCTTGTTGGCGAATATTGGATCCTCTCTGGTGAAGAGGTCGTCCGCTGCGTCCATGGAAGAGACACCGTGTTTCCGGTGAAATGTATTCCGTTTCGAGCAGGGTGTTTCCGTTTGAGACACACACCGTGTTTCCGGTGAAATGCGTTGTTGGGGTGGGTGTGAGATAGCGGCGGGTAAGATGGCGGCGGGTAAGATAGCGGCGGGTAAGATGGCGGCGGGTAAGATAGCGGCGGGTAAGATGGCGGCGAGGGAGATATATAATCGTATCAGAGATTCGAACGGGGTCAATCCGAGTGTCTCGAGATGGAAGCTGTACCAAAGCACAAAATAATTCCAAATGAGACGAGAATGAGTGCAGAACCCGGGTTAATCAAAATTTGGTCCGAATCAGCTTATCTGAACACTACCGAATTCACCGGAAACGCGGTGTCATCCTGAGACTCCAGTGTTACCTAAACTCAGAGTAGTACCCGACTCGGTGCATCTCTGAAAGAGACTACCTCCTGAAAGAGTGATATCCTCCCGGAAATCTGTCCCTACCACAAAGGAAGCAAATATTGCCGGACACAGATGTGGACCCGATCGGCCCGCTATTCCGAGCAGACGCCAATAATCAGACACGTAGTGTGGAGTCAACCCAAGTGCTTCCTGTAATCATTATACAGGATTGGGAGAATAAGCTCGTTTCCGGTGAAAACCCAATTTGTTGCCACTGCTCAGAGACTCTGTTTGGAGTCAGTGGACGGTACACAGGATTCGTATATAATAGATGTGGTTGCAGCGTGAGATTAGGTCCGCGGTCAGCCCCAAACCCAACCCCAACGACACCCCTATTTCACCGGAAACACGGTGTGTCACTCCACCCAAACCGCTACGCTTCGATAGCGGCGTCCGCTCCGTCGAGGATCACTCGGCTGAACTCGTCAGCCAGGATCACTCACTCAGCGGTCACTGGCTCAGCGATCGTTCGGCGCGAAAATCATCGGCGCGAAAATCATTCAATAGAGTCAATAGAGGGAGACAGTGAAGAAACAGTGAAACGAGGTCGTCCAACAGGTCTGGTTCGACCGTCGGTGGTTCACAGCGAGGGGACAGAATTGTTCACCGCGACTGTCAAGAATCGCTCACAGCAGTGTCGTTCACAATCAGACAAGACGGCTACAGACGTGACTGTACCGCACTAACACACACAGACATTTACCCCCTTGAGATCGATGTCACCGTATGAAAATTCGAGGAGAGCGAGAGTGTCACGAGTGTGGCACGCACTGGTCGTATTACGAGACGGGATCGGTCAAGTGTCCCGCATGTGGGAGCGTACGGAGCGTCGGTTTGGACGAACGAACGGCACACACCGACACGGCCGTCGAACTCGACTTGAGTGATCATCGCTCTCGCTTCGCCGAGGCGCGTGAGACGATTTCGGACGAAAGTGTAGAAGAACTAAAAGACGATCTCCGCGAGTACGCGCGCAAGCGGGGATTTATCCGAGGGGGCGAGTTGCTTCCGCTCGACCCCGTATACCTCGCCGCACGCGAACTGCTTGAAGCGGTAGATGTCTACAATCGGTTGCGCGATCCGACCGACATCGAGCAGAAATATATTTTCAGCCTCTTAGATGGTGTAAAAGACGGTGTTCGTCCGCCGAAGGCCGACGTTCCCGAATCCATTCAAGAAGCACGTGGGCTGGCAGCGGTGCACTCGGTCGAGGCGTATCGGGTCGACCTCCTCACGTTTCTCGACGGACAGGATCCCAACGGACAGGATCCCGACGAATATGAGGACGGAGAGGCGTCTAACGACGCCGCACATACCGGTAGCGAGACGGAAACCGACCCACCCAGACAGATCGCGGAGAACGATAGCGGTACCGACCCGCCCCAACCGGAGATCGTCAGGGACGTGATCGAGCAGCTTCGGGACCGTACGAGGCGTGTCGAAGCACTCGGTGGTGACGTGTCGCCGGCTGAGGCCGATGCCCTCGTTGATGCGGCGGACGCCATCGGAGAGTTCGTCAGAGAAGGCGAGCACGCGGCCCTCACTCGGGCACGCGATGAACTCACAAAGGTGTCTACCTAGGCAACGCAGACAAAATCAAGCCTGATACCTACAGGGATACATTGAGTGTCCCTCGAACAGACGCCGATCCATGCCACAATTCGACGTTCATGACCACCGCCACGCGCTCAAACAACTGAAAGACACCGGTTCGACAAGTCTGTGGGAGAATCGAGACCACATTCCCTGTCCGGTGTGTGACGCGCCATTCAGTCGCTTGTTTTCCACGAGCGAGACCGAGACGAAATTCCCCGAGAACGACGGAGCGCGGTTTTGTCTGCTCCGTGATGACGACGCTATCCACCTCTTTCGACATTAATCTGACACGCTGTCTTGCTCAGGCGTCGCGCTGTCTTGTTCAAGTCGCGCTGTCTTGTTCAAGGATAACTGCTCAGCCATGCCGTTTGGCCGTCGGTGCTCGTCACTGATCTCAGTCGTTGCCGATCGCTCAGTCGTTGCCGATCGGAGCGTCGCGCGTTGGCTCATCGATATATCGCTCGGTCCACGTACCGCGCGCGAACCACGCGACACCGACAATTGCACCGAGCACGTTTCCGACCGCCATGCCGACCCAGACGCCGGTTTCGCCCCATCCGGCGACGAAGACGAGATAGGCGACGCTCGCGACCCGACCGACCCAGAGCGTGAGGATCGAGATGATCATCGCGATTTTGGTGTTTCCGGCACCACGGAACGCCCCGAGGATGACCTGTGAGACGCCGATAAAGGCGAACTCAACCGACCGAATTCGAACGTATTCGACGGCATACGAGACGGTTTCCGTCGCGTCGGGGACCTCGCCGAGAAACGCGCCGACGATCGGTTCGGTGAACGCGACGGCGACGACCGCGACGAGAAACATGACGCCCGCCCCGGTTCCGGCAGCGAGCTTGACAGCCCGCCCCGCCCGATCGGTTCGACCGGCACCGAGGTTCTGACCGACCATCGTGTCGATCGCCCGCCCAAGCCCCATCGCGGGAAGGAACACGAGAGAGATGAGTCGGTTCCCGAGCCCGTATGCGGCGACTACCGGCGGCGAGAATGTCACGATCATCGCAGTGAGAGTGATCATCGCCAGCGCGCTCGTCGTCTGTTCGACGCTCGAAGGGAGGCCGAGACGAAAGATGTCTCCGATGAAATCCAGATCTGGGCGTAGGTGTGTGAGATCGACCGCCGGTCCAACATCGGTCGCGAACAGCAGCCAGACGCCGATCACGGTAGCGACTCCGCGGGAGAAGATTGTCGCTATCGCGGCACCCTCGATACCGTATCCGGTGAATCCAGTCGCGGCGAGCCCCGCCGATTGTACCGCTATCGGATCGAGAACCGACACGACCGGAACTTCGGCGAGCCACTGAAACAGGGGATTGCCGGCGAATCCGAATATCAAAAACGGATCGAGAAGGACGTTCAGCAAGACGGAGAGGACCATCACGGCCATCGGTGTTCGAGCGTCGCCGTACCCGCGCATCAGCGCGGAGAAGACGAAGAATCCGAACATCAGTGGGATTCCCGCGAAGATGACCTCCATGTAGTCTGCCGCGAGTGGAATGACCGCTGCCGCCGTTTCGGGATCGCTCGGAAGTAGCTCCAGTGCTGGGCGGGTGTAGAGATACCCGCCGATCCCGATGAACACCGACAGAACCGCGACGGTGACGATCGTCTGGCCGGCGACGAGCCCTGCGGACCGATCACCGTCAGCACCGGTGTATTGTGCAACGAGTATCGCTCCCGCGGTCGTGAATCCGCCAGCGACTGCGATAAGCAAGAAGATCAGCGGAAACGCGAGACTGACGGCGCCCACCGCGTCGGCCGATAACCGACCCAAGTACAGGGTGTCGGCGACGTTGTACATCACCTGTAACAGCTGGATCATCACGATCGGCCACGCGAGGTGGAACAGCGGTCCGACGAGACCACCCTCCGTGATCGACTCCGTCGGGATTCGCTGGTCTCTCGCCCCGTCGTCGGCCGCATCGCTACCGCGTGCCGATCCGTCACCGGCTGTCGTCTCGTCACCGGCTGTCGTCTCGTCACCGCCCGCGGTCTTCGTAGCGGGATCCGTACCGGACGGACGCGAGTCTGACGACTCCGTGGAGGGCTCGTCGCTCACTGACACGTACTCGGGTATCTCAGTGCATCACCCTTCCGATCCACGCGTCACGTCGCATCGAGCTACCGACGGGCACTGTAGCCTCGACGCGACAGTGATACGCGACCCCGTCCCAAGTGGCGTCGGTCGGCGACGCGCGAACCCACGCCGAGTGATGTCGAGCCGGGTACTTTGGGTGTCGGATCAACTGCCGTCGCCGGTCACGGGGTCGTCCCGATCTCGGTCGTCGCGACCGTCATCGACGGCCGCGGGTCTGTCGGCGGTACTTCCGTCGGCACCGTCGGCGGTGCCTCCGTCAGCAGCGTCAGTCGCCGGCTCGGGTTCGACGGAGGCGTCGCCACTGACCGGTTCGACTGGACCGTCGACACGGGCCACGCCGGACGTGTCGTCGAAGATCAGGTGGCGGTGCGGGTACGCCATCTCCACGTCAGCGTCCGCGAGCCGCTCGCGGATCAGCGTGTTCACGTCTGACTGCACCTTCGCGAGCTTGTACGGTTTTTTCACCCAGTAGCGAAGTCGAAGCAGCACCCCGTCGTCGCCGAATTCGTGGAGTCGGCAGTCGGGGCTGGCAGTGTATCGGGCGATGCCGACTCGAATGTCCGGTCCGCCGTCGATCACCGCGTCGCAGTCGCGCGCTCCCAGCTCGATGAGCCGACGCGCCTCGGAGATATCGCTCTCGTAGGTGACGAGCACGTCGATCGTCCGGCGTGTCCGTTCGTCCTCGGCCGAGTAGTTCGTCACGTCACGCTCGCGCATGGTTCCGTTCGGAACGACGATGAACGTGTTGTCGAGAGTGAATATCTTCGTGTATCGGATCGTGATGTCCTCGACGAATCCGGTCGTCCCGTTCTCCAGTTGGATCATGTCGCCGATCTCGAACGGCTGATCGGCCAGGACGAAGATCCCGTTGATGAAGTTCCCGACGATCGGTGCGAGGATGATACCGATCACGGCGGAGAAGACCGCGGTTCCGAGGAGCAGGTCGGCGAACTGAAACCCGGCAATCCCCAGGCCGATAAGCGTCGCCAGCAAAATCGTCCCGACCCGAACACCACGAACGATGGTCTGTGCGACGCTCTGTCGGGATACGCGCCGCGCCACGGGGCGTCCGATGAGCCGAACGAGGAACTTCGACACGAGTACGCCGAGCGCAGCGGACACGAGAACGATCAGCAGCCCTGATCCCGGGAGCGACGTCAACGCTGCCCTCGGGACCGACGGGAGCCTAGCGACCCAGTCCGCAAGCGGAAGCGAACCGGGGTTCGCGACGAGGCCGACCGGGTCGGGGCGTGCCATGGCAAACCCGCCGTCGGCCATCGGAAAAAGCGTTTCTGCCTCGCGATACGCCGGACGGCGTTTTCGTGAATGTACGAATTAGATATCGATCTGAGAGCGAGGTATCAATCCGAGAGCGAGATATCGAATCGAGACCGAAACGCTCACCCGAAGGCGAGACCTCCGCTCGGGAAATCATTAACATCCTGACCATCGAATTCAAAGCATGTCACACTCGCCGCTTGAACGTCCTTCGTTCAACGTCACCCACGAGGTATCACCGAACGACGTTCTCATAGCCGGATTCTCGTCGTTTGGGCTCGCTGGCCTCACCGCCGTCGATTATCTCGTCGAAAATCTGGAACTCGAAGAGATCGGTCACGTGAGCACCGCCGATCTTCCCTCGATCACCCCCTTCGAAAAGGGGCGGCCGCGCCACTCGATCCGGTTGTACTCAGATGACGAAGTCGACGTGACCGTGCTCGTTGGCGAGCAGTTCGTCCCGCCGATCCTCGGGGAACGACTGGCGACGTCGATCCTCGGCTGGACCGAAGCCGAGGGCGTCTCGGAGGTCGCAGTGCTCGCCGGCGTCCCGATCCCACACGGGCCCGACGCACACAGAACGTTCTACGTCGCGACCGACGATTACCGCACCGCCCGGCTCGAAGGAGATTCCGTTCCGCCGATGGAGACCGGGTTTCTCGACGGGACGAACGCGTCGCTGCTCGAGTACGGCATAGACTCACCGTTGGGCGTCGGCGTCTTCATCACGCCGGTTCACGCACAGGCTCCGGACGTCGAGGCGGCAGTCCGACTCGTGGACACGATCGATGCCACGTACGACCTCGGGGTAGATTCCGGACCACTGGAGGCTTTCGCAGCCGAGATCCGTCAGTACTACGAAGACCTGGCCGAGCGGATCGACGAGCGCGAGCCCGAGGGAACCTACGATCGGATGTATATGTAGCGGAGGTACCCGTGCGGGCTGTCAGTGTCAAAAACCAAGTGAAGAATTGCGCTCTGAAAACGCGTGCAACTCGACTCATAGTAAAAACCTATACCAGAGGGGACCGTCGATGCGCTCATGACAGACGATCTCCGCGGTACGCTCGATCACGTTGGAGACCGATTCAACCTCGGCGAGTACGAGATCGACGCGTACCTCGCGGTGTTAGAACACGGAGAACTGACCGCCAGCGACATCGCGGACAGGACCGACATCCCGCAACCGCGAGTGTACGACACCGTCAGGAGCCTCTCCGACCGCGGGCTCGTCGAACTCCGCGAGTCCCGCCCGATGAAGATCGTCGCTGTCGATCCCGAAGACGCCTTCGGCGACCTGCGGTCGTCGTTCACGGAGATGGTCGACGAACTCGAAGCACGGTACACCGCACCGACACGTGAGACCGAGGCGGTATCGCTGGTGAAGTCGCGATCGACGATACTTCGGTACGTCGAAGAGGTGATCGAGAGCGCCGAATTCGAGCTGGCCGTGTCGCTCACGCCGGGACTCCTCCGCCGGTTCCGCGACGACCTCGCGGCCAAGGTGGCTGACGGCGTCAGCGTCGAACTGCTCGTCACCCCGGCGTCGAGAGCACCCGATCCGGACGAGTTCGACTACCTCGAGGTCGCGACGATCGCCCGCGCGCGCCGCGGGATCACGACGCCGATCCTCGCCGTCGCCGACGGCGAGTACTCCGTGTACGCGACACAGGACGCCCTCCGTGACGACCGCGAGCGGTACGGTGTCATCTTCAACCGCTCCGCACTCGGGTTCTTAGTATCGGGGTTCTTCGGCACGGTCCTCTGGACGACCGCCGAGACACTCGCTGCGGACGGCATGGAGCGTCCGTTCCCGCGGCGTTACGCCTCTATTCGGCGGGCAGTCAAGGACATCCGCGAGTTCAGGGATGCGACCGCCGCCGACTCGGAAGCCGCCGACGATTCGGAGACCGCCGAGTTCTACGCGAGCGTCGAGGGACGCGACATCGAGACGGGCGAGTCGGTAACGGTCAGCGGCCGGGTCGTCGATCTCGCGTTCGAAGACACGGAAGAGGTGGCCTCCCTCGTCGTCGAAACAGAGGCGGGTCGCGTCGAGATCGGCGGTCGCGTGGCCGCGCTCGAAGACATCGAGGGACAAGAGATCGTGATCGGTCGCCACGGACCGCCGGAGCTGTAGTCCGACCCGGACGGAGGTTTCGTCGACCCTCAGAGAACCCCAGCGCTCAAAGAACCCCAGCGCTCAAAGAACCCCAGCGCTCAAAGAACCCCAGCGCTCAAAGAACGCGGTTCGTCAGCGACTCACCGGCGCGAGAACGTCGGACGTTCTCCCGGACGATCGAGCCCACGTGCTCGCCGTACTGATATGTGAACGCGGCGCAGTGCGGAGTGACGATGACTTCGTCCATCTCCCACAGCGGCGACGACTCCGGAAGCGGTTCGTCCTCGAAGACGTCCAGCGCCGCGCCGGCGATAGCCTCGTCTCGGAGCGCCGACACGAGCGCAGACTGGTCGACGACGCCACCGCGGGCCACGTTTATCAGGTACGCGTCGTCTCGCATCGCGTCCAACACGTCTCGATCGACCATGCCCTCGGTCTCTTCGGTCAGTGGAACGGTCAACACGACGAACCGCGCGTCGGAAACGGCGCTCTCCAGTTCGGCGGGCGTGTGGACGCGGCCGACGCCCGGCTCTGGAACCGGCGTCCGGCGGACGCCGTCGACGTCGAGGCCGAGCGCGGAGAGCCGGTCGACGACGCCCCGGCCGAGACTTCCGAGCCCGACCACACACGCGCGCTCGCCCGCTATCGTCCACGCTTCGTCCCACTCCGGCTGACTCCACTCGCGCCGATCCTGATTTCCGATGTGCGCGTGGAGTCGCCGCGAGAACGCGAGGAGGTAGCCGGCGACGGTCTCGCCGATCGCGTCTCCGTGGATCCCGGTGCTGTTGGTCAGCGCGACGCCGGCGTCTTGGAGCTCGTCTTGAGGGAACCGGTCGACGCCCGCCTGAATCGAGTGGATCCAGTCGAGATCGAGGAACGCTTCCCGGTGTTCGAAGGTGACGATCGCGTCGCACGCCGTGAGCGCTTCCCGCCGGTTCTCAGCGCCGGTGGCGTCGGCGGTGTCGTCCGGGTTTCCGGCACCGACGGTGTCGTCCGCGTTGCCCGCGCCGGCAGTGTCGTCCAGGTCTCCCGAGTCGGCAGCGGTGTCCTCGGGTTCGTCGACGATCACGACGTCCACCGGGCTGTCTGACAGTTGATCCGCGAGGAATTCCGGCGGAAACAACACCGATACCGAGGCGTCGATCCCGAGCGTGTCGAGTCGCATACCCGAACCTCTACGAGGACGCTCTTAGTCGTTTGTCCGTTCGTGCTGGGTCGGTCGCTCGGTGCCGGCCGGCGGATGTGGTTCGTGAGTGCTTCGATCGACCAGTGCCGGCCGGCGAACGCTGG
Organism: Halorubrum salinum; assembly: GCF_024494575.1. Classification (GTDB taxonomy): domain Archaea; phylum Halobacteriota; class Halobacteria; order Halobacteriales; family Haloferacaceae; genus Halorubrum; species Halorubrum salinum. The sequence goes on along the minus strand of NZ_JANHDO010000001.1, from coordinate 1,065,018 downwards.
CGGCGAGTGTTTCGACCGACCGCGGTCGGCTCGGAGACCGAACCCGAGCGGGGCCACAGCCGGCGGGGTTTATTGGGTGGGCGGTCTCTGTAACTGATATGACTGAGCAGGAGACGATCCACGTCGCGGACGTCAGCGAGGGGATCGGCGGCGACGCGACCGCCGAGCCGGGATCGCCGGTGGAGCTTCCGGTCGTCGACGTGCTCACCGGTCGCTCGTTTATTACCGGCAAGTCCGGATCCGGCAAGAGCAACACGGCATCCGTCGTGATCGAAAACCTCCTCGATAACGGGTTTCCGGTCATGATCGTCGACACGGACGGTGAGTATTACGGACTAAAAGAGGAGTACGAGATTCTCCACGCCGGCGCGGACGACGAGTGCGACATCGTCGTCTCGCCGGAACACGCCGAGAAGCTCGCCAACCTCGCCTTAGAGGAGAACGTCCCGATCATCTTAGACGTCTCCGGCTACCTCGAAGAGGACACCGCGAACGAACTGCTCTTGGAGGTCGTCAAGCAGCTGTTCGCGAAAGAGAAACGCCTGAAAAAGCCCTTCCTGCTCGTCGTCGAGGAGTGTCACGAGTATATTCCCGAAGGAGGAGGGATGGACGAGACGGGGAAGATGCTGATCAAAGTCGGCAAGCGCGGCCGGAAACACGGCCTCGGGATCGTGGGAATCAGCCAGCGTCCCGCCGACGTGAAAAAAGACTTCATCACCCAGTGCGACTGGCTCTGCTGGCATCGCCTCACCTGGGATAACGACACGAAAGTCGTCGGTCGCATCCTCGGATCGAAGTACGCGAGCGCCGTGGAAGATCTGGGCGACGGCGAGGCCTTCTTGATGACCGACTGGGACGAGTCGATCCGGCGGATCCAGTTCCACCGCAAGCAGACGTTCGACGCCGGCGCGACCCCGGGACTCGACGATTTCGAGCGCCCGGAACTCAAGTCGGTCTCCAGCGATCTGGTCGGCGAACTCCAGTCCATCTCGGACGAGCAGGCGCGCCGCGAGTCCGAGCTTGCGGACCTCCGGCAGGAGCTCGATAAGAAGCGACAGCGGATCCACGAACTCGAACGCGAGTTGGAGGAGGCTCGCGACCTGAGCAACATGGCCGACCAGTTCGCGCAGGCGCTGCTCGGTAAGGCAGAAGCCCCGTACCGCGGCGGAAACGGACGCTCGGTCGCCTCGGCGACAGCCGCCGACCGCTCTCAGACCGACCTCGACGGCTACGACGCGGCGGACACGGAACCGGACCGCGCCACCGGCGACGAGCCGAACGCCCGAGACGTCCAGACCGACGCAGACGCCCCGGATACCACTGACGGCGACGCGTCTCCCGCTCCCGAGGACGACAGTGAGAATCCGCAGTCGGCGGGGGCGTCTTCGTCCCCCTCGTCCGCGGACGGCGGTGAGGGGGATGCCCGCGACGACGTCGATCCGGTCACCCGCGGCGACGTAGCCGAAAGCGCGCTCCGGTTCGACGACGCCGTCGAACTCGGCACGCGCGAGGCGGTGATCGAGGAGCTTCGCGGGCGTATCGACGACCTCACAGACATCTCTCGGGGGATGCTCCGACACTACCGGCGGGAAGGCGTGAGCGACCCCGTCGCGGCGCACATCGACGCCGGCGGCGACGGCGATACCGAACACGCCTACAGCCGACACCGACCCATCCGCCGGGCGGGTCTGATCCGCCACGCCGGCCGGGGACACTACGCGTATGCCGTCCCCGACCTGATCCGCGAGGCGTACGCGGATCGGCTCGACGACGACAGCGTCGACGAGATCGTGCGCGCCGTCGAGACCGCGTTCGTTCCGCCCGCCGAGCGAAGCTATCCGCCGGACGCCGAGCCGACCGACATCACCGGGGATGACGCACGATCCGACGACACTCGAACTGACGACACTCGAACCGGCGACCGCGCTCACGTCTCGAACGGAGGAGAAGCGGGGCGAGCCGACGAGACGGAACCCGAGACAGCAGGAACGGAAGGGACGACCGAGGATCGGTCGTCGTCGAAGTCGGGGCTCAGTGCGGCCGCGCGCGAGTTCATCGATCGCGACCGCGAGACCGACGAGTGACTCCGGGCGTGAACGAGGTCGTCTCGGCCGTTCTCAGTGACGCCTTCCCCGACCGCCCCGTCGCCGAGGTGTCCGGGGTCGGCCCCTCGTGGAACGGGGCGAACGAGACGTTCGGCGTCGAGTTCACCGACGGTGGCCGAGCGTTCTGTAAGGTGGCTACCGACGGGAACGGAACCAGGATCGCCCGCGAACGGGCGGTGCTGCGATACGTCTCGGCCGAGCGGCAGATTCGGGTTCCGACGGTGCTCGCGGCCGACCGGAACGGGTCGCCGCCGTACCTCGTGACTGCACCCGTTTCCGGCCGCGAACTCTCGGTCGTGTGGAACGGCACGGGTGCCCGATCGGGGGAAACGAGTGCGGACGGCGACGTCGGAGGCGGAAGCGCCGGAACGGCGGACTGCGACGTCAGAGGCGGGGCCGCCGGAGACGAGAGGGCCAGCGGCGACGCTGCCCCGGCCGACGTCCGAGTCGCGCGCGAGAGGGAAGATCCGGTCCGCGAAGCGCTCCTCCGCCGCGTCGGACGGATGCTCGGGACGCTCCACGCGGAGCGGTTCGACAGCCACGGCGAGATCGTGGGAGCCGCCGGCGGCGGCGGAGCGGAGAGCCCCGACGACTCGACGCTCCCACCCGACACCGCGGGCCGGCACCTCGCCGTCGAACCGGGCCCGTGGCCCGACGTCCTCCGGTCGACGATCGAGCGCACCCGCGAGATCGGGACGACGGATCGGCTCGCCGGTCACTACGAGGCCGTCATCGACTGCGTCGAATCGAACCGTGACCGCCTGACCGGCGCACCGGCGGCGTTGCTCCACGGGGACGTCGCGATGCAGAACCTGTTCGTCGCAGACGAGATCGCCGCGATCGACTGGGAGCTTTCTCACGTGGGCGACCCGGCGCGCGACCTCGTGCGAGCGGAAGACCAACTGCTCAACGGGTTCGACAGCACCGGTCCAGAGCGGTACGCCGACGCCCTCTACGACGGATACCGCGAGCGCGCCGGCGGGCTGCCCGAGGGATTCGCGGAACGCCGCCCGATATACGAGGTCGTTCGGATGCTCGGACGCTCCGGATTCCTCGACCAGTGGGCCACCCACCTCGGCGAGCCGATGGACGCGCTCGCAGATCGAGCGGAGGCGGAACTGCGATCCCGGCTCGCGGCCACGTGAGCGACTACCGAAACGCCCGCCTGAACGAGAGGGAATTCCGGGTCAGGAGAGCTTGAACTTCTCTCGTCGAGAACCCTCGCTGCTTCCGCATGAGACTGTCTCACGGCTTTCCCGTCACCGGTTCCACGCCGCGTCTGCGCGGTCGATCTGTCGGTCGCCGGTCGGTAACGCGTCGACGGCCGCGAGGATCGAATCGGAGACTTCGGCATCGACGGCGCGCAGGTTCTCCGTGACGTGCTCGCCGGTGGCCTTCGGGATCGGCGTCACGTCGCGAGCGAGCGCCCACGCGAGCGCGAGGACGGCCGGCGGTCGGCCGCTCCGCTCGGCGATCGCACGGAACGCGTCGTCGTCGAACAGTGCGCCCCTACCGAGCGGCGAGTAGCCGACGAGCCGGTGGTCGAACTCGTCGGCGAGCGCGCGGAGCCCCGGCTGCCGGAACCGCGGGTGACGCTCGACTTGGTGGGCCGCTATCGGCGCGTCGAGAATCCGGACGGCCTCCCGGAGCAGGTCTGGGGTGAAGTTCGAAACCCCGACGTGGTCCGTAACTCCCGCCGAACGGAGCTCGTCGAAGGCGGGCAGCGTCGTCTCGGGGTCGTACGCGTCGGTCGGCCAGTGGACGTACAGCAGGTCGACGCGGTCGAGCCCCAGCCGATCGAGGCTCTCGCGCGCCGTCCGTCTGACGTCCTCGGGCGCGAGGTTCGTCGGATGAACCTTCGTTGCGACCGTGACGTCCTCGCGTTGAACGTCGACGGTCGGATCGGTACAGGCGCGTTCGATCCCCTCGCCGACGGCCGCCTCGTTGCCGTACATCTGTGCGGTGTCGACGTGGCGGTAGCCGGTCGCGAGGGCGTCGGCGACGGTCGCGGCACACTCGTCGGGATCGTCGAGCCCGGAGGTCCCGAGTCCCAGCGGAAGACGGAGCGGCGGCATGCGCGTGCGTTCTCGCCGGGCCACAAAAGGCTGTACGGCGATCTCGACCGCGGATCTCGGAGCTGTGCGACCGATCTCGACTACGGAGCGCGGACGTGTATCGACGACCCGAGGTACTTGTGAACGACCTCGTCGACGTCGTCGGCGTTGAACCGGCCGAGGTCGGCTCCGATCTCGGCCCGCAGCGCCTCTCGATACGCCTCGTCGACGCGTAGCTCCCGAAAACCGACGGAGACGACTTCGATCCCCTCGCTGCCTGCGACCCCGAGGCGGTCGGCCGCGACCCGTCGAAACGACGACTCGTCGCCGACCTCGCCGCGCCAGAGCCGGTCACGGAAGAACAGCCAGCCGTCGTCGCCCGGAGCGCGCGCTGGAATCTCCATCGTCGTCTCGAATCGATCGGGATCGATCGCGGCGGCGCGCGGCTCGATCCGGAACGCGACGCGAAACACGTAGGCGGCGTCCATCGACCGGTGCGTCTCTCCGCAAAGCAAAAAAGTACATACCGTTCCGTCGTGTCGGTCGAGACGTATGTTGGATCGGCTTCGCGGCGTCGTCGAGCGCGCGTATCGGCGACACCTCCGTCGCGAGATCGAAGACGTGCCGGCGCACGTCGCGATCATTCAAGACGGAAACCGCCGATACGCACGCGAACGCGGCGCTGACGCGCCCGACGGCCACCGCGCCGGGGCCGACACCACGGAGCGGGTGCTCGACTGGTGTGCGGATCTCGGTGTCGCGGAGCTGACGCTGTACGCCTTCTCGACCGAGAACTTCGAGCGCCCGGACGAGGAGCTGGAACCGCTCTTCGATCTGCTCGAAGCCAAACTGCGCGAGTTCGCCGACGCCGACCGCGTCCACGATCAGGGCGTTCGCGTCCGCGCGATCGGCGACGTGGCCCGACTTCCCGAGCGCGTGCGCGAGGCGGTCGAGTACGCCGAGCGACGCACCGCCGGAAACGACCGCTTCACGCTGAACGTGGCGCTCGCGTACGGCGGCCGGACGGAGCTGCTCGACGCCGCCCGTGCCATCTCGGCGGACGTCGCCGACGGCGACCTCGCCCCCGAAGACGTCGACGCGCGGGTCGTCGAAGACCGGCTCTACGACCGACCGGTCCGCGACGTGGACCTCATCGTGCGCACCGGCGGGGACGAGCGCACCTCGAACTTCCTGCCGTGGCACGCCAACGGGAACGAGGCCGCGGTCTACTTCTGTGCGCCGTACTGGCCGGAGTTCTCACAGGTCGAGTTCCTGCGAGCCATCCGAACGTATCAATCGAGGGAGGAGTCGTGGCAGCGCGCCCGCGCCGAACGCGCGGCCGCGCTCGTCACGGCGGTCGCCGAGGCCGAACTCGCGGAGGCACACGCCGTCTCGCGGCGTCTCAGAGACCGGATCCCGCGACTCGACACGGACACGCTCACCGGGCCGATCGCTGGCGACGGCGAGGCCGGTAGTGAAGAGACCGACTCGGCCACCGAAACGACAGATTCGCGGGGCGAGACGGTCGGCACCGACGGGGCGGCGGATCGCTCTCGCGGCGAGACCGTGACCGCCGACGCAATCGAGACGGACCCGGAACTCGCGGACTGACGGACTGTGTACCCCTTTTAGACTGAGTTCCCCTCTGCCGGGTGTCACGCGGGATTCTTTCGCGTCAGGTCGCTGCCGCAGATCGGACACCGCTCTCTGTTCTCGTCGAACGTGCGGTTACAGCCGACACACTGGAACCGCCACTCGCGCTCCTCCGTGATCCCGTCGCGGGCGATCGCCTCGATCGAGATGTCGAGCCGCTCTGCGACGTTCTGCATCGCGTAGTCGTCGGTGACGAGCGTCGCGCTCAGTTCGAGCGCGGTCGCGATCAGCCGGGTGTCGGTCTCCGAGAGCTCGGCGGCGTCGCCGGAGCCCTTCGCCGCGCGGCGCACGTTGTCCATCACTTCCGGGGCCGGGACGTGGATGGTCATCCCGGAGCCTTCCATCGCGTCGAAGCGGAGCGCACCCTCGCCGGTGAGTTCGTCGTGGACTTCGGGAACGGAGACGACGTCGTCCTCAGTGGTGTACTCGTGGATGAACGCCGAGGTGTCGAGGACTTCCATCAGCGGGCGACGACGATGTAGTCTTTCACCGCCTGCACGTTCGCAACCGGCACTCTGAGACGCCCCATCTCGTCGACGTCGAAGCTCAGGCGATCCGCGCTGAGCTGTTCGTGCGGGCTCACCAGCAGGTCGTTGAGCTCGCCCGACTTGAGGTCCATCGTGATGTTGTACAGGTCGCCGAGCTCCGTTCCGTCCGAACTCATCACCGCCTTCCCGGAGAGGTTCTCCGCGAGGATGTCTACCATGTGCGCTACGTCCCGGCCGACGGTCTTAAACGCCACGGGGGCGTCCGACGAGCGACGGACGCGTTTTGAAAGGCTTAACTGACGCCCGGGCGGAACGACTGGTAACCGACCTTTTCGAGGCGATAACTGATGACCGACCACACAAACGCGGACACCCTTCGGACGCCGATCGTCGCCGTGCTGGGCCACGTCGATCACGGCAAGACGAGCTTGCTCGACACGATCCGCGGCTCCGCCGTCAGCGAGGGCGAAGCCGGCGCGATCACCCAACATATCGGGGCGACGGACATCCCGCTCGACACCATCTCGGGGATGGCGGGCGAACTCATCGACCCGTCCGACTTCGACCTTCCGGGCCTGCTTTTCATCGACACGCCCGGCCACCACTCCTTCTCGACGCTTCGCGCCCGCGGGGGTGCTCTCGCCGACATCGCGGTGCTCGTCGTCGACGTCAACGACGGCTTCCAGCCGCAGACCGAGGAGGCGATAGACATCCTCCGGCGCACGGGGACGCCGTTCGTCGTCGCCGCCAACAAGATCGACACGACGCCGGGGTGGAACCCGCAGGACGGAGAGCCCATCCAGCGGAGCCTGGAGGCGCAGTCCGAACGCGCCGAGTCGATGCTCAACGAGAACCTCTACGAGATCATCGGTCAGCTCTCCGACGCCGGCTTCTCCGCCGATCTCTACTGGCGCGTGCAGGACTTCCAGAAAAACATCGGCGTCGTCCCGCTGTCGGCGCTCACCGGCGAGGGCGTTCCCGATCTGCTCACCGTCCTCATGGGACTCTCACAGCGGTTCATGAAAGAGGAGATGGCGATCGACGTACAGGGGGCCGGCGAGGGGACCGTCTTGGAGGTCAAAGACGAGCGAGGGTTCGGTGCCACCATCGACACGGTCGTGTACGACGGGGTGATCCGCAACGGCGACACGATCGTCGTCGGTGGACAGGAGGACCCGATCGTCACCGAGATCCGAGCGCTGTTGCGCCCGCGCCCGCTCGAAGAGATCCGGACGGAGAAGAAGTTCGAGAAGGTCGCGGAGGTCGGAGCCGCGGCCGGGGTGAAGATCGCCGCGCCGGACCTCGATCAGGCGATGGCGGGCGCGCCGGTCCGCGTCGTCCGCGACCGGCCGCTCGAAGACGTGATCGAGGAGGTGAAAGCCGAACTCGCCGAGATCGAAGTCGAGACCGCCGAGGACGGCGTCGTCGTGAAGGCGGACACCCTCGGCTCGCTCGAAGCGATGGCGAACGCCCTCCGCGAGGCTGAAGTCCCGATCTTGCGCGCCGAGGTCGGCGACATCGCGCCGCGCGACATCGCCGTCGCCGAGACCGCGAACCAAGAGGAGCACAAGGCGATCTTGGGCTTTAACGTCGACCTGCTCGCGAACGCGGAGACGGAGCTCGAAAACGCCGACATGAAGCTGTTCACCGACGAGGTCATCTACCAGCTCATCGAGGACTACGAGACCTACGTCGAAGAGCGCGAGCGCGCCCAACAGGAGACGGTGCTCGACAAGGTCGTCCGCCCCTCGCGGTTCCGCATCCTCCCCGATCACACCTTCCGGCAGAACGACCCCGCGGTCGTCGGCGTCGAGATCATCTCCGGTACCCTCCAGAACAACCGCAACGTCGGGCTGTTCGAGGGCAACGAGTTCGAGCGCGTCGGACAGCTCTCGGGGATTCAAAAACAGGGCGACGACGTGGACGAGGCCCGCGCCGGCGAGCGCGTCAGTATCGCCATCGACGGACCCACGGTGGGCCGCGGTATCGAGGAGGGAGACACGCTGTGGACCGAAGTCCCGGAGAAACACGCGAAGATCTTAGAACAGGAGCTGAAAGAGGAGATCACGGCCGACGAGCGCGAGGCGCTCGCGGCGTACCTCGAAACCAAGCGGAAACGGGACCCCTTCTGGGGGAAGTAGCGGGCCGCGTCCGGGTCCAGTCCTGTTCGATCCGCGCGAACCGGTGTCGAATCGCGCTTGCGACGCCCACCTCTCGCCCATCGCAACGACTAATCCCCCGCCGGACGCTTCCCGAGGTATGACAGAGAAGGCCACCGCGCGAGCCCACCCGATCCAGGGGCTCGTCAAGTACCACGGGATGCGCGACGCCGAGATGCGACTCCCGTATCACGACAGCATCAGCCTCTGTACCGCACCGACCGCGACGACGACGACCGTCGAGTGGCAGCCCGACGCGGGCGAGGACGTCTACGTCATCGGCGGCGAGGAAGTGACGGGGCGGGCCGCAGAGCGCATCGATATGGTCGTCGATCACGTCCGCGAGCTGGCCGGCGTCGACGCCGCGGTCAGACTGGAGAGCGAGAACTCCTTCCCGTCGAACATCGGCTTCGGCTCCTCGTCGTCCGGCTTCGCGGCCGCGGCGCTCGCCCTCGTCGAGGCTGCGGGACTCGACCTCACTTTACCGGAGGTCTCCACCGTCGCGCGTCGCGGGTCCTCCTCCGCGGCGCGCGCGGTCACGGGCGCGTACTCGCGTCTCGACGCCGGCCTCAACGACGCCGACTGCCGGTCACACCGGCTCGACGTTGGCGTGAGCGAGGACGGTTTCGACCCCGAGGAGGACCTCCGGATCGTCGCCGCGCACGTCCCCGCGTACAAGGAGACGGAGGAGGCCCACCGCGAGGCGGCCGAGAGCCACATGATGCAGGCGCGGACCGCGCACGTGCAAGACCAGCTCGTCGAGATGACGGACGCCCTGCGCGACGGCGAGTTCGACCGGATCTTCGAGACGGCGGAACACGACTCGCTCTCTCTCACGGCCACCACGATGACCGGTCCCGCGGGGTGGGTGTACTGGCAGCCCGAGACGATCGCCGTGTTCAACGCGGTCCGCGAGCTTCGCGAGGAGGGCGTTCCCGTCTACTTCTCGACGGACACCGGAGCCTCGGTGTACGTGAACACGCTGGCCGACCACGTCGACGAGGTCGAAAGCCGGATCGCGGAGATCGGGATCGACACCGACGTCTGGGAGGTCGGCGGTCCGGCTCACCTGCTCGACGAGAGCGAGGCGCTGTTTTGAATAGAAACCGCGGTGCGGTCGGCGCGTGCCGGTGAGCGGCCGACAGGCCGCGAACCGCACGCGCGAGGTTGCCGGCGCTACGCGCCGGCTGCCAGAGAACCTTTGATTCTCGCTGGACGCGGCGACCGAAGGGAGCCGCGAGGCTGGGGAGGCGTGAGGTGCGGTGCTGTGCGGTGCGGGGCGGGACTCAAAGCCCCAGTCGCGAGGGCGAAGCACGCCGCAGTAAGCACCGCAGCGAAGGAGCGACAGCGACTGAGCGAGGCGCGCAGCAAGGCGCGCGAGCCGTCGCGACTGGGGCTTTGGAGGTAGTCACAGTCGATCTCCGATCAATGGCTCTGTTGAAATCCTCAGAAAAAGATATATTTTGAATCAGTTGTGGTCAATATAGGAGACTCACGTCCCACGTTTGTTTCGAGTCAACTCTTGTAGATGCTCTTGTTATTTTCGCGCACCGATCTCGTCGACATTCGTGCTAAGCTGACGGTGTATATCGTGTCTCGATCGCCGGTCCTGCCAGAGCAGCCACACCCCAATCACTCCGGCAAGCAGGACGAATCCGATTGTGATCAGTTCGTAGACCACTGATGTCGTCGCTACCAATGACCCGGTCACGTCAACTGCGAAGTGCCAGACGACGAGCGGCCAGAGGCTCTCTAGTCGGAGGGCAATTGCGCCGAGGCCGATCCCCAAGGGAATGATCAGTAGCATCTGTGGAAGCCACTCAGCCAGCGAATTCCCGAGGATGACTTGTGAGATATGAGCCAGACCAAACATCGTGGCCGGCAGTACGACAGCTAGCAGGCGGCTGCGAGGCTCCAGCGCCCGGAGCAACACCCCACGGTAAATCAATTCCTCGGAGATGGCGGCACCCAGTGCCACGCCGACGACGATCACGGCGAGTGCGGCCCACGGTGGCAGGGTTTGGTCTTGAATGAGCGAGATCTCGGGGATTGCGAGGCCGAACATAGCTGGGACCAAGACCACAGCTGCGAAGGGGAGCAGATAGACAACTGCACGTCGATTGACTGGTGCTGTGAGTCGGATCTTGTCCCACCAACCGAGCCAAGTGACGAGCACGATACTCCCTGCAACGATGGTCCAATTGAGAACGAGACCGATCCCGTGTAGCGTCAACTGTGGGATTGCAACCTCAAGGACAGCCCGTGCAAGTAGTGTTAACACGATAAGACCGGCTGTGAGCCCGAGTGTGAATCCGACTGGACGACGTTCGACAATCGATACCATATGCACTGTACGCTACGCGAGCATATATAGATACATTGACATAGTCGATATGTTACGCTATATCAAACACAACCTAAATCCAGTCCAATCAGGGTGCTCAGGTCCGACTGCTCTATTGATGGACGTGTACGCGAACCAGTTCGTCGTTACGAACAACACGCACTTTTCGGCGACCAGACGTTTCAGGCGAGAATATGTCTGAAGAATAGGATTTCAACGGAGCCCGATCAGTCATTTATGAGCGAGCGGCTGGGGCTTTGGGGGGCGGTCGTCGTCGAAGAGACGACGTGTTCCCCAACACCGTCCAATTATTCTTCCGGATCCTCGCCGCGCGCCCGCTTGTACATCGCCAGCGCCTTTTCGCGCCGCTCCGAGTGGTCGACGATCGGTGCCGGGTAGTCTGGCGCGGCGTTCGCGCGCTGGGTGGGCGACAGCTCGTGCCACTCGTGGATCAGATCGGGGTCGAGTCCCCGCAACTCGGGCACGTACTCTCTGATGTACTCCGCGTCGGGGTCGTAGCGCTCGCCCTGCGTCATCGGATTGAAGATGCGGAAATAGGGCTGCGCGTCGGTGCCCGTGGAGGCCGCCCACTGCCAGCCGCCGTTGTCGTTTGCGGTGTCGTGGTCGGCGAGCCGCTCGCGGAAGTGGTCGTAGCCGTGCCGCCAGTCCGCGAGCAGGTCCTTCGTCAGGAACGAGGCGACGATCATCCGCACGCGGTTGTGCATGAACGCCTCCGCGCGAAGCTGGCGCATCCCGGCGTCGACGATGGGATACCCCGTTTCGCCGCGCTTCCACGCCGCGATCTCCTCGGGGTCGTCGCGCCAGTCGATCCCCTCCTCGTACGTCTTGTAGTTCGACGATACCACCTCGGGGTTGTGAAAGAGCACCTGCGTGTAGAACTCCCGCCACGCGAGCTGCTGCTGGTACTCCTCGACCGCGGCGACCGGGTCCTCGTCGCCGTCGGCGTCCCCCTCACTCGCTGCACCGTTTCCATCATCCTCGTCTCCCCCGCCCGCGCCGTCTCCGACCCGCCCTTCGGCCCTCTCCATCGCCGCCTCCGTCGCCGCGTACACCTCTCGTACTCCGATCTCGCCGTACTTGAGGAACGTCGACAGCCGCGAGGTCGCCTCCCGGGCGGGGTAGTCGCGCTCCGCGCCGTAAGCGAACACCGCCTCGTCGAGGAAGTCGTCGAGCCGTTCGCGGGCGGCCGCGGTCCCGGCCGAACCGATCTCCGCGTCGGGCTCCGAGAATCCGAGGGCCGTGAGAGACGGTAGGTCGCCGACGGCGACGCGGTCGCTCGCGACGCCGCCGTCCGTTACCGCCCCCTCGCCGAGCCGCTCGACAGCCGCCCGCAACGGCTCCGGGTCGACGAGACACGCGTCTCCCGGCGTCGACGCCGGATCGTCGACCTCGCGGTCGGTCCACTTCTTCCAGTAGTAGGTGTACACGGAGTACGGGTCACCGGCGTTGGTCCGGATCGAGTCCGGCGTGTGCAACACCGCGTCGTGGTGCGCTTCGCGGTCTATATCGGCGTCTGCGAGCGCTCTGCGGACCGCCGCGTCCCGCTCCCTCGCGAGCCCGGAGTAGTCTCGGTTCCAGACGACGCGCTCGGCGTCGAGGGCGTCGGCGACCGCCGGCAGGACGTCGGTCGGGTCGCCGCGAGCGACGAGGAGGTCGCTGCCGCGGTCGCGGTAGTTCGCCCGCAGTGCCGCGAGTCCGTCGAGGAGTCGTCGCACGCGGACGTCGCTCGCGTGGGCGAGTACGTCGTCGTCGAAGACGAACATCCCCGCGACCGCGTCGGTCTCGGTGACGTCCCCGTCCGCGTTCCCCTCGGCTCCACGGCGGTCGGCCGCGGCCGCGAGCCCGACGTTGTCGGCGAGCCGCAGGTCACGCCGGTGCCAGAACAGCTCCATGCGATCTACAGCGGCGCGTCCACCGTGAAACCACCGGGACCGCGGAGCGAAGCCGGGGCCGAGTCGGCGGCGATGAGTGCGAACCGAGCGCGTCCGCGGTCAGAGTTCGACCCGACCGGGGACGCTCACCCGGTCTAGCAGGGAATAGCCGACCGAGAGCGCGAGGACGAGCACCGCGATCGCGGCCGCGGCGAGAAGCGCCTCTTGACCGGAGCCGTAGTCCTCCAGCCGGAAGCTGATCACGCGGCGCGAGATGGCGATGATCGCCGCGCTGACGACGATCCGGAGGACGGGCTGCCCGCGGGCGTACGCCACGAGCGTCCGGTGCACCTCGACGATGATGAGAAGCAGGAGGACGCTGTCGAGCAGCGCCACGACCTCCGCCGGGTCCGTGAACGTCCCCGCGACGAGCAGTCGGTAGAGCGAGACGAACAGGTCGAACACGCCGATGAGAAACAGGATGAGGAGGAAGTACGCCGCGCCGAGCACGAGCCACTCCATCGCCCGCGCGGCCGGGTCCGCGGCGTCGTCGAGGTCGAGTCCCATCGCCGGGTGCTACGCGGCGGAGACAGGTGGTTCTTGGGTGTCACTGCCCGCAAACTGACTGCGCCGCGGGCGGGGTCGGAACTACGCCGGGCCGTCGATCCCCGTGAGCGACTCAAGCAGGCGGACCGCCGGCACCTTCGCCAGCGGCTCGTTCGCGTTCCCGCAGTGCGGCGACTGCACGCAGGCGGGACAGCCGTCCTCGCAGTCGCAGTCGGCGATCAGCCGCGCCGTTCGCTCCATCAGCTCCTCGATCCGCTCGTGTCCCCGGCGCGTGAGCCCGACGCCGCCGGGATACCCGTCGTAGACGAACACCGCCGGCCCGTCGGTGTGGGCGTGGTACGGCGTCGAGATCCCGCCCACGTCGGCGCGGTCACACAGCAGGTGAAAGGGGAAAAGCGAGATGAGTCCGTGTTCGGCGGCGTGAATCCCGCCGTTGAAGGCGTGTTCGCCGCCCGACGCGGCGTCGCGATCCGCCGAGGCGTCCGCCTCGCTCCCGCCGTCGGTCGCCGCCGACCCGCCGCTCGCTCGCATTTCCGCCTCGACGTCCTCGGGAACCGGAAAGTAGAGTCCCTTCGTCCGTAGCGTCGTCTCCGGGAGATCGAGGGCTGATTCGCCGAGTGAGTCTCCGGTCGCGGCGTCTTTCCGAACGAATCCCGTAATCTGCTCCGTGACGGTGACGTCCGCGAACCGGACGGGCACGTCGGGACGGGCAGAGAGGTCGCGCTCCGTGCGATCCGCGTTCACGACGATGTCCTTCTCCGAGAGCACTCGCGTGTAGTAGTCCGCCCACGACTGCCGTAGCTCGGCGACGTCGCGGTTCAAATCGAGGTCGACTACCTCGTAGGTGCGTCCCTGCTGGTGATAGATCGCGCCGGGATGTGCGTCCCGCAGGGCGTCGGCGAAGCCGAGCGTCGCGATCGTCTCGCCGCTCGACTTGTCGATGAGCGATATCTCTCGCTCCGTTGCGGTCCGTAAACTGACGGACTGCTGCGGGCTCGCCGAGCCGGCGTGGACCCAGCGGAGCCCCTGTGCCGTCTCCCGGCGATCGAGCGTCCCGTCGTCGGTCAGCGCTCCGACCACGCGGGGGAACGACTCACCGAACAGGCGCTCGTCGACCGGCGAGAGCCAGTGTTCGTCGGCCGCACAGGCGACGTGTCTCGGGAGCAGTTGGTCGTTCTCCGGGTCGCAGATCGCGTCTTCCGGCGGGGCTTCGAAGAAGTCGGCCGGGTGGGTCATGAGGTACTGGTCGAGTTGGTCTTCGCCGCCGACCATCACGACGAGGGCGGGGTCGTCTCCGCGACCCGCCCGTCCCGCGCGCTGGTGTGCCGACATCCGCGTTCCGGGGTAGCCGTCCAAGAGCACGGCGTCGAGCCCGCCCACGTCGACGCCGAGTTCCAGCGCGCTCGTCGACCAGACGCCGCGGAGGTCGCCCGCGTGGAGGTCCGCCTCGATCTCGCGGCGACGGTCGTCCGGCAGGGCGGCCTGATACGCCCCCACGCGTCCGGCGAGGTCGCGCTCGCCCCGCTCGCGGAGGTCGCTCGCGCTGTCCGTCGCGTACTGCTCCGCCGTCTGGCGCGCCCGGGTGAACGCCAGCGTCTGCGCGCCCGCGGTCACGAGGTCACAGAAGAGCCGCTTGGTCTCGGTGTGACTCGACCGGCGTCGACCGCTCCCCCGTTCCGCCCAGTCGCCGTCGTACTCCGGCGGGTTCCACAGGACCCAGTCGCGCGGCCCGCGTCCCGACGCGTCCTCGTCGACGAGCGTGATCCCGTCGGGGTCACGGCCCGTCACCGTCGCGACGTGCTCGACGGGGTTGTTGATCGTCGCCGAACAGCAGACGAACTGCGGGCTCGATCCGAACCGCTCGCAGGTCCGCGCGAGCCGGCGCAGAGTCAGCGCTACCTGCGACCCGAACACGCCGCGGTAGCTGTGGACCTCGTCTATCACGACGTACTCCAGCGAGCCGAAAAACCACTCCCAGAGCCGTCCCGCGTGCGGCAACAGCGCGTAGTGGAGCATGTCGGGGTTCGACAGCAGAACGGTCGGCTCGCGGTCGCGCACCGCGCGCTTCTCGCTCCGAGAGAGCCGCCCGGTGTAGGAGTCGACGGACACCCGGCTGCCGAAGCCGAGCCCCCGAGCCAACTCCGAGAGCGACTCCTCTTGATCGGCGATCAGCGCGTTCTGCGGGCCGAGATAGAGGGTGCGGCCGCCGTGATCCATCGCGGCCTCGAAGGCGGGGACGGTGTACGCGAGCGACTTCCCGCTCGCCGTCTCGGTCGCGAGCACGACGTCGTCGCCGTCGCGAACGGCCGCTATCGCGTCGGCCTGATGGCGGTAGAGCCGGTCGATTCCGTCCTTCGAGAGCGCGTCGGCCATCCGCGGCGCGAGGTCGATGTCCCGGAAGACGGGCTCTCGCGCCGGCAGTCGCCGGTGCTCTGCTATCTGTCCCTCGTAGAACGGGCGGTCGCGCAGCCACTCGACGGCGTCGTCCACGGTTACGGAAGTAACGGTTCGGGAACGCCTAACCGTTGCGGTCGTCTGGGACTTCGCCCCTGGGAAGAGAGATAGTGACCACGTTGCCTCGCGGGGAGTTCTCCGAGAACGAGAGTTCGCCGCCCAGCGAATCGACGCACCACTGCATCACCCACAGTCCCACGCCTGCTCCGTGGTACGTGCTGCTGGTCTCGACGTCCTCGTTGAGTACCTCGATCTCCACGTCCGGGATCGCGGGCCCGTCGTCGGCGACACGAACGACCCCGTGGCCCGTTTCGTCACAGGAGCCGACCGAGAGCGTCACCGTCGGCACGTCGCGGTCGTTGTGCTTGATCGCGTTCCGGACGGCATGCTCCAGCGCGTAGCGGATACCCTCGTCCGCGATGGCCCATATCTCCGTCGGTGCTTCGAGTGAAACGTCGGCGTCGGGATACTCCGCGGTCACGTCGTCGATAACTGAGCGGGAAACGCTCCGAAGGTCGGTCGGAGACCGCTCCGTCGCGTCCGGTTCGGCGATCCGTTCGATCTGCTTGACAGAGTCGCTCAGTCCCCCTACTTCGGTACTGATGTCCAGAATGGTCTGAACCTCTCTCTCGAGCGTATCGTCTTCGACGGCTCGTTGAACCCGATCGGCGTATCCCATGAGAACATTTGTCTTGTTCCGGAGGTTGTGACGAACGATCCGACTGAGAAGCCGCAGTCGACGCTCGCGAGCCCGATACTCGGTGACGTCTTGCACCTCCGAGAGGACGCACGCAACCCCGTCGATTGTGGTCGCGTTGAGGCTGACGTGGATCCAGCGCAGTTCGCCGTTCGAGCGCGCTATCTGCCACGCGAACGACTGCGGATCGCCCGCCGCGGCGCGAGCGATCCTGCGAGACGCCTCCTCCTGTGTGAATCGCGTCGACGGTGCCGTGTAGTCTCCGACGCTCATCGACCGGAGTTCGGCCACCGAGTACCCGTACAGCTCGGCGAGTCGGGTGTTCGCGTCGAGAATTCGTCCGCCGTCCGTATCGTGGAGATTGATACCGACGTTCAGATCGTCGAATATCTCGGGGAGACGAACGCTGGTAGGACGGCTCATAACACGAATTGCGCGACGGATCGAATATACACTACCATTCCAGATACAGTCGTCTAGAGCGCCTAACATAACAGTATTCAGTCTATTTAATTGATAATCCAGACAATAATACATGTTAAATATAGTTCCCCATCCACGGTACGGGCGCTGCTCCCGGCTCGTTGGCCGGCCTATCTCTCACGCGCTATCGGCGGCAGCCGAACCGCAGTCGCCACCGGGTCGTCGAGCGAGAGTTCCATCCGCAGATCGCCGCGCCGCTCGGCGATCCGGAACCCGACGGAGCGGTAGACGCTACGGGCGATCCGGTTTCCGGCCTCGACGTGGAGTTCGATGGCGTCGCGGTCGGCCGCCGCGGCGTTCGCGATCACGTGCCGACAGAGCTCCGTCCCGATCCCGCGGTCCTGCGCCGTGGGGTGGACGAAGACGGCGAGTTCGGGCACGTCCGCGTCGGTCGGCGTGTACATCGCATGGCCGAGCACCTCGCCGCCGCGCTCGGCGACGACGTTGTTCCCCTCCGCGAGCATCGACTCGATCCACTCCGCGCGCTGGCGTCGAACCACCGGCGGCAGCCCCTGCGCGCGGTCCTCGCGGCCGAACCCCTCGTACATCTCGGCGAGCGGTGCGAGGTCTTCCGAGACGGCCGGGCGGATCGTCCAGCGC
The DNA here is from genome assembly GCF_024494575.1 of Halorubrum salinum. Classification (GTDB taxonomy): domain Archaea; phylum Halobacteriota; class Halobacteria; order Halobacteriales; family Haloferacaceae; genus Halorubrum; species Halorubrum salinum. The sequence goes on along the minus strand of NZ_JANHDO010000001.1, from coordinate 1,047,522 downwards.
GCGCCCCGCTTGTCCACGAACCGCGGACAGCGCGGCGGACAGTGGACCGTCCCCTCGCACTCGCTCCCGTCCCAGCCCGCACAGACGGCGTCGGTGGATTCGGTGGTCATGGCTGTGCGTTCACGCCGCAAGGAGGTATAGGGCCGAACCGAGTTTCACGTCGTGAGAATACAGACACAGAATCGATGCAGAACGAGACGAAGCGACGGCCGCGAGAGCGACGCTCGGCAGCGCCGCGTATATGCCGCTCCCGGCGTACGCTCAGATATGGACAAGCAGGCCGTCCGAGAGGCCGTCTGGGACGCGTTCGACGAGGGCGACCAGGCCCGGTTCCCGTTTCCGCCGCACGATCGGATTCCGAACTTCGCGGGCGCGGATGCGGCGTGCGAGCGGCTGACTGCGACGCCGGAGTGGGCGGCCGCTCGCACGCTGAAGTGTAACCCCGACGCGCCGCAACTCCCGGTTCGGCGGGCCGCGCTCCGGGCCGGAAAGACGCTCTACGTCGCACAGCCGCGGCTGCGTGACCCGGATCCGTTCCTCCGGATCGACCCCGACGACCTCGCCGTCGCGGACGCCGCCAGCGACGGGGGCGGCGGCGAGTCGGCCGCCGAGAGCGACGACGCCACCGTCGACGCTCCAACCGTCGACGACGCCACGACCGTCTCCGGCATCTCGACGCACGGGACGCCCGTCGCGCCCGAGGCGGTCCCCCGCGTCGACCTCGTGGTCTCGGGGTCGGTCGGCGTCACGACCGACGGCGCGCGGATCGGGAAGGGAGAGGGGTACAGCGACCTGGAGTGGGGACTCCTTCGCGAACTTGACGCGGTGGACGTCGACACGACGGTCGCGACGACGGCGCACGAGCTGTCGGTTCTCGACGGTCCCGAGTCGGCGGTCGCTGGAGATGGCGGTGCTGGGGGCGGCGGCACGGGGAGCGCCGCCGACGACGCGGACCCGAACGACACGCTCCCGGAGCCGGACGCACACGACGTTCCGCTCGACCTGATCGCGACGCCAGAGCGGACGATTCGGACGGAGACGCCGTACGCGCGACCGCTCGGGATCGACTGGGAGGCACTGGACGACGAGCGGCTCGACGCGATACCGGCGCTCGCGGCGCGGTCACCCGCGGACGAGTGAAAAAACACGGCCGACGACTCGGGACCCGTCGCGTTCAGTCCGCGCACTGCGAGGTCGGCGCGGACGGCTCGGGCCGGTGGTCGGCGACGTGGCCGCACTCGGGGCAGACGACCGTCCGCTCGTCGCCGTCGCTGACGACGAGCCACCCCTCGTTCAGGGCGCTCTCGAAGCTGCACTCCGCACAGAAGAGGACCGACTTCCGGCGGGCCGACCGGTGACCGCTGGCGACTGCATTCATGTTTAGACCGAGTATCCCGACGTATAAGGGTCTTGTCCGACCCGATCGATCCGTATATATCGGTATATATAGATCACACACGATCCGAACGCGAAGATAGTTGATCAACTATGAAACGACACGGCGGCCGGACGGCGTGGACGGGTCCGCCCGGTTCGTCGACCGTCCTGTCGCCGTCTCAGCGCGCGAGCGGCATGTTGTAGGCGGTCTCCTCGTCCATCACCCGATCCCACGTCGCCTCGCACTCGCAGGAGACCTGCTCGAAGACGCTCGGGTCCTGTCTGCGGTCGAAGTCCTTGATCGCGGTCTGGACGCGGTCGTCGCACTCGCCGCAGTTGTGTGCGCCGCGGTCGGAACCGTGCCCGACCGGGTCGGAGACGACGATCGCGTCGACGTCGGCGGTCTCGTCGAGGACGTGCGCGACCGACCAGAGCCACGGCGGGCGGTAGCCGCCCTCGAAGAACAGCTCGTCGACCATCGTGTACCGCTGCACGTTGGTCGGGTTCATCGAGACGGTGTGACAGCCCTCCACGTCGGCGCAGCGGCGGATGGAGTCGACCATGTCCGCGGCGGCCTCGGGCTCCGCGAGGAACGGCGGCTTCATGAGGAGGTACGCCTTGACCCCCACGTCCGCCGAAAAGTCCGCGTCGGCCGCGGCCGCCTCCGCGCAGGCGTCCTCGAAGTCGGCGAAGTCGAAGTACTTGTTCACGCAGTCGCGGCGGACGCGGTCGGTCGCGGTCTCCAGTCCGACCGCCACGTCGGTGGCGATGCCGCGGTCGGCGAAGTCGCCGATCTTCTCCCGGCTCACGAAGTCCGGAAGCGACTCGACGACGATGCGGTCGCGGTCGGCGAACGTCTCCGCGATCGCCCGACGGGTCTCTGCCGGCACCTCGCGCTCGTCGAGGAACGACCCCGAGGTGTAGATCTTGATCAGCTCGGCGGGCTTCTCGGCGTTTTCCGCCTCGTGGTCGAGGCAGGCCTCGATCTGGCGCATGAGGTCCTCGTGGGCGACGCTGCCGCCCTCGACCGACTCGGCGACGTAGCCGCACATCGTGCAGCCGCCGGCGCGGGCCCACCGACAGCCGCCGGTGTTCAAGATGATCGTCAGGGAGTTCACGACCCCGTCGGGCGTGTTGTCCTCGTCGATCCACACGCGGGTCGGCTCCGTCGGGTCGTACGTCTCCGAGCGCTCGGCGCGGATGTCGCGCATCACGGCGTTGTGCGCGTCCATCCCGCGCCCCTGCTCGTACGCGTCGGGGCTCGGCTTGCTCATTGTCGGAGGGAGCGGACGAGCGCGTAAAGCCGTGTCGTCATCACGGCTCGACGCCGGGCTCGATGGAGACGCGCGAAAGACCGTTCGAGCCCTCCTACCGCGGTGCGACCGACACGGTCCAGCGGATCGCGTAGCCGCCTGCACCGACCACCGCACCGACGACGTTGACGCCGACGTCGATCCACGCGAACGATCGCCACGGAATCGTCGACTGCGCGAGCTCCACGCCGAACCCGACCGCGGCGGCGACGGTGACCCCGAGTGCGACGACGGCGAGTCCGGTCGCGCCGCCGACGCGTCCGCCGCCGCTGTCGCTGTCGACACGGCTGGGTCCGCCGCCCGTCGCGACGCCGTCAACGCGGCTGCGTCGACGAACAGTCAGTGACACGCGCGTCGCCCGGGCGACGAGTGCGCCGAGGGCCGCGTATCCCACGAGATGGAACGGCGTGGTGAAGCTCACCCACGCCGGGAGCGGGCCGGCACCGCCGACGCCGCGCGGAACGCCCCCGAGCGCGACGTCCGGAATCGGGAGGAGCGACGCGCCGAGGACGGCCGTCGCGGCCGCGGCGACGACGATCCAGGGATCGTGACTGTTCGTCCCCCGACCACGGCTGTTCGTCGACATACAGCGCGGTGCGGGCTGAGACGAGTTAACTTCCCGTGGGAACTTCGGCTCACGCGCGGGCGGGAGCCGGCCGAAATCGCCAGACGTGACTGGTCGGATCGGATCGAACGGGCGCGCTCGGCGATCGCGTTCCGTAATAGGTTCCGGTTACATTTGCGAATCAACACCTAACACGATACGGCCCTAATATAATGGTAGAACATTACATGACCGAAATGGGCGGATACCGAGACCGGGTGGCACAGGTCGACCTCGGTGCGGGCGAGGTCAACTACCAGGGAATCGACGACGAGGACGCGAAAAAGTACATCGGCGCGCGCGGGCTCGGCGTGAAGTACGTCTTCGACGCGGGCCCGGACGTCGACCCGCTGGGTCCCGACAACCGGCTCGCGTTCATGACGGGTCCGCTGACGGGGACCCAGACCGTGATGAGCGGCCGCATCGCCCTGGTGACGAAGTCGCCGCTGACGGGGACCGTCACCGACTCCCACCACGGCGGCTGGTCGGGCGCGCGGCTCAAGTGGGCCGGCCTCGACGGGATCCTGCTGGACGGCGCGAGCGACGACCCCGTCTACCTCCTCGTCGAGGACGGCGAGGTCGAGGTACGCGACGCCTCCCACATCTGGGGACAGGGCGTCCACGACACGATCGACGCGCTCGGTGAGGAGGTCGACGGCTCCGTCGGCAAGAACCTCTCCGTGATGGCGATCGGGCAGGGCGGCGAGAACGGCGTTCGCTACGCCTGCGTCCTGAACGAGGACGACCGGGCTTCGGGCCGCGGCGGCACGGGTGCGGTCATGGGCTCGAAGAACGTGAAGGCGGTCGTCGTGAGGGGCGGTACCGACATGCCGAAGCCCGCCGATCCGGAGACGTTCCAGGAGGGCTACCAGCAGGCGATGGAGGTCATCCGCGAGTCGGACGTGACCGCGCCCAACGAGGGCGGCCTCTCGATGTACGGGACGAACGTCCTGATGAACGCGACCGACGAGATGGACGGTCTCCCGACGAAGAACGCGCGGTACACCTCGACCGGCGAGTACCACGACGCCGAGGGGGCCGATATCGACGCCGAGCGCGTCTCCGGCGAGAACGTCCGCGAGAACATCCTCGTCGACGAGCCGACGTGTCACTCCTGTCCGGTCGCGTGTAAGAAGGAGGTCGAAGTCGACGTCACACACAAGGGCGAGGACATGAACGTTCGCACGGAGTCGTACGAGTACGAGTCCGCGTGGGCGCTCGGTCCGAACTCCGGACACTCCGACCGCGACGAGATCGCGCTGATGCTCCAGCGCTGTAACGATCTGGGCATCGACACGATCGAGTCGGGCAACATGATGGCGATGGCGATGGAGATGAGCGAGGAGGGCAAACTCGACGGCGTCGGTCACATCGACTGGGGCGACTCCGAGGCGATGATAGACCTGCTCGACGAGATCGGCAACCGCTCGTCGGACCTGGGCGACCTCCTCGCGGAGGGCGCAGAGCGCGTCGCCGACGCGAAGGGCGCGCACGGAAACAAGCTCTCGGTCAAGGGTCAGACGATCGCCGCCTACGACCCGCGCTGCATGAAGGGAATGGGGATCGCGTACGCGACCTCCAACCGCGGCGCGTGCCACCTGCGCGGCTACACGCCGGCGGCCGAGATACTCGGCATTCCGGAGAAGGTCGATCCGTACGAGTGGGAGGGCAAAGGCGAGCTCACCGCAACCTTCCAGGACCTGCACGCCGTCTCCGACTCCTTCGACATCTGCAAGTTCAGCGCGTTCGCGGAGGGGATCGAAGAGTACGTGCTCCAGTACAACGGCATGACCGGCCGCGACATCAGCGAGGACGAGCTGTTCGAGGCCGGAGAACGCGTCTACAACCTCGAACGGTACTTCAACAACCTCGCCGGCTTCGACGGCGACGACGACACGCTGCCGAACCGCTTCATCGAGGGGCACCCGGACGCCATCCCCGGCACGGGTGCGAGCGAGGGCGAACTCGTCGAACTCGACCAGATGAAAGCGGAGTACTACGAGACCCGCGGCTGGGTCGACGGCGTCGTCCCCGACGAGAAGCTCGCGGACCTCGACATCGACGTCGGGCCGGGCACCGGCGTCTCCGCCGGCGACTCCGCGGCTCCCGCCGACGACTGAACCGCTCCGCCGCGCCGAACCGTTCGTCCACCATTTTTAGGTACGTTCCGTCGATAGCGCCGCGTATGCCACACGACCCGCTGTCTCCCTCCGAAGCCCTCTCCACGCCTGTCGGCGCGGCGCTTGGCGCGGTGAGCCTGCTTGCGCTCGCGTACTCCGTCGTGATCGCCGCACAGATCCTACTCGGACTCATCGCGGTGGCGCTGCTTTCGGTCGGCCCGTACCTCGGCTATCGGCTCCTCGCTGCGCTCGACTCGGTCGCCGACGCCGCCCAACGGATCGCCGAAGTGCGGGAGCGCGAGGCCGACGAAGTGTCGCGGTTCGACCGTCACGCCGATCGGGAGACGCCCCGAGCATCGGAGCAGTCGTCGGACCGCGCGACCGAACGCGAGAGATAGCTGTCGGAGTACTCTCCCAGCGGCGCATCGGGAACGAACGTCGCCGCCTAGCGATACAACCGCTCCCCGCGTCGGCGCGCTCGATCTTTATCTCGTTGCCCGGCGACGAGTCGTACATGAACGCTCGCCCCGTCGCCGCGATCGGAACCGGACTGACGACGATCCTCCTCGTGAGCGCCGTCCTCACGGGCGCGCTCGCGTCACGAATCGAGTTCTCCGCGCTCGTCGGCCTCCCCGTCGGCGTCGCCGTCGGCGTCGCTGCCGGCGTCACCGCGTGGGTCGTTCTCTGGAACACGCCGTCAGTTCGACCTGCGCTGCTCGGATACTCGACCGTCGGCTACGCGGTCCTCGGTGTGGCCGCGGTGTCGTACGCGGTGCCACCGGCCCGGGGATTCGTCTCGGTCGAGCGTGGACTCGCTGTCGCCGGGGTCTGTGGCCTCGTCGTGTTCGCCGTCGCCTCGCGGAACGCGGATCGGATCGACTGAGCGGCCTCCGATCCGTCCGCGGCCGCGCCTACGCGAACACCACGAAGCGGAACAGCCACAGCGCGACCATCCCGACCGTGATCGTCGCGAACACGTTCTCGGTGCGCCACGCGACCGCGCCGGCGACCGCGCCGGCGATCAGCCGCTCGTCGGCGAGCGTCGCGATCAGCGACGACTCCAGTGTTACGAAATCGGGAAACACGAGCGCCGCGAGCACCGCCGGCGGGACGTAGCGGAGCGTGCGCTTCACCGACTGGGGAACCTCGTCGATCCGCCCGAACAGGTAGATGAAAGAGAGCCGGAACCCGTACGTCGCGACGCCGATGACGACGATCGCTGCCCACACGTCCGACGATCCCCCGAACACGTCCTGCCACTGACCGAGAACGCCACGCGTGAGGGCTCCCTCAACGAGCGCGAAGCCGCCCCCCGTCATCGCGATCGCCCCTCCGTCAGCAGTCCGACGACGATACCGGTGACCGCCCCAACGAGCAGTCCGAGGTTGAGCGGAAGGCCGGCCGCGACGACGGCGACCGCGCCGCCGGTCACGCCCGCGGCCGTGGTCGGTCGGTCCTTCATCGCCGGGACGAGAAGCGCGAGGAACACGAGCGGGACCGCGAAAGTGAGTCCCCACGCGTCCGGGACGCCCGCGCCCACCACGACGCCGGCGACCGTGCCGATCTGCCAGACGATCCACAGCGACACCGCCGCGCCGAGATAGTACAGCGCACGGCTCCGGTCGTCGCTCGCGCCGAACTCCGCGACGGAGAGCGCGTACGCCTGATCGGTGAGGAAGTACGCGAGCCCGGCTCGAACCCCCCGTGCGTATCGAGCGAAGTGCGGGGCGATGGACGCCGAGTACATCACCATCCGGAGGTTTATCACGACCGCAGTCCCGACGACGACCGCCAGCGGCGCGCCCGATCCGATGAGATCGAGGGCGGCGAGCTGTGACGCGCCGGCGAACACGATCACCGACAGCCCCACGGCTTCCGCGAGCCCGAGGCCCGCGTCGACGGCGGCGATCCCGGCCACGAGCGCGAACGGAACGATCCCGAGCATGAGCGGCGAGACGTCGCGCACGCCGGCGAGGAGGTCGTCGTGAAGCGGGTCCATCCGTCTCACTCCCTCGGATACACCGGTTCGTCGTACTTCGCGGCGAGGTGGTCTGCGTGCTCTAACTTGGTGTTCGCCTTGCGGAACGTGCCCAGAAGCGAGTGTATCTCCCGTTCCGTGGGATGCGCCCGACCGAGCAGTCGACGCATCAAGAGCGCGTTCTTCTCGCGCACGTGCTCGCGCTGACCGGTCGACGCGAGGAACTCCTCGAAGAAGCCGTGGAAGCGCTCCACGTCCGCCTCCGGCGCGCGCGTCACTGCCGTGTCCGGCAACTGCGTCTCCCCGACGGTCAGGTCGCGAAGCTCGTACAACAGCACCGTCGCGGCCTGTCCGAGGTTGAGGACGGGGTAGTCGTCGTCCGCCGGGATCGAACACACCTCGTCGAGTCGCGACAGCTCCTCGTTGTTGAGTCCGCGACCCTCCCGGCCGAAGACGATCGCGGTGGGCGCGTCGACGGTCGCGAGCGACTCCTTGAGTTCGACGGGCGTCTTGAACGGGAACCGCTCGTGGCTCTGGTCGTCCTCACCGGTGATCGCCGTGGTTCCGACGGTGTGGTAGTTCGCGACGACCTCCTCGAAGGTCACCTCGTCCGCGTTCGGGAGCACGTCCTCGCGGGCGTGGCCAGCGAACCCGTAGGCCTCGCCGTCTTCCGCCAGTTCGGGCGGGTTCACGAGCTTGAGGTCGTCGAGTCCGAAGTTCTTCATCGCCCGAGCGATCGTCCCAACGTTGCCCGGGGTCTCCGGTTCGACGACGACCACGACGGGCTTTCGGCGTGCGGACGCACCGTCGCGGTCCGTCGCCTCGGCGTCGACGTCGGTCCCATCTCGGTCCGTCTCGTCGTCGCTCTCACAACGGTCTGTCTCGTCGTCGCCCCCGCGGTCCGTCGAAGTCATCGTCTCGTCTGCGTCCGCCCCGCTCATCGGCTCGACGGGTAGTCGGTCGAGAGGTCGACGTCCGAGTCGGTGAGGTCGTCTTCGCTCAGTTCGTCCTCGTCGTCGGTTTCTCCGGCGAGTTCGAGGATGTCGATCCGCTCGCCCTCGAAGTCCTGCTCGACGCGCTCTTGGATGTCCTGTTGATCGGGCAGGTCCGGGAGGTCGTCCGGGTCCTCTTCGACGTGCTCGACGGAGGCGTACCCCTCCGGTGCCTCGTTGCCCGCGGCGACCCACTCGTGGAACCGGTCGCCGAACTCCAGTTCGCCGGCGTGCTCGCTGCCTCCCTCCTCGCGGAACCAGTAGATGAACTCCGGCTCGTGTTCGGGGCATAACAGCACCTCGCCGTTCGGCTCGCCGTACACGATCTCGGCCTGATTGCACCGGTGAACCTCCTCTTCACCGTGGTCGAGATAGCAGACGTCGCACGGCTCCTCGACGAGGGCGACGAGCCTGAGGAGTCGCTCGCGGGGCTCCTCGGGAATCTCGTCGAGGGGCTTCAGCTCCTCGTCGTCGGAGAGTATCTCGTCTTCATCGAACCGCCATCCGCGGAGGCCGATGCTCACTTTCGCCATGCGCGAACGTACGCGAGGCGGCGATAAAAGCGCGTCCTTCCGGGAACGAACGGCGGACTCGTGCGTGTGAGCGCCCGCGTGGAGTGTGCGAGGGACCTCGTGAGACATTTACGCGCGTGTCGCCTCTACCGTATCGATGCGACGCCGGGGATACCTGACCGCGACCGGTGCCGTCGCACTCTGCGGACTCGCGGGGTGCGTCGGGGACGGTCCGACGGAAGACGAGTCGGGCGAGAGCGACGAGACACCCGACTGGCCCGTCGGTCCGTACGCCGACTACGAGGCGACGCGCGTGGCGGTCGAGGGGCCGGACGGGGAGATCCGAGAGACGGTGACGGCCGCGGTCGCAGACACGAGCGAGAAGCGATACCTCGGACTCAGCGACGCGGAGTCGCTGCCCGAGGACGCGGGGATGCTGTTCGTCTACGACGCGCCCCGCGAGAGCCTGACGTACGTCATGCGCGAGATGAGCTTCGGCATCGACATCGTCTACGCCGACGCCGATCGGGAGCTCACTCGGATCCACCACGCGCCGGAACCGGGACCGAACGAGGACGGGAACGACCAGCGGTACCCCGGATCGGGCCAGTACGTGCTGGAGGTCCCCTACGAGTGGACCGACCGCAACGGTGTCACCGTCGGCGATTCGTTGGCGTTCGAGTTATAAGCAGAGGCGTGTCGAGGGCGGGCCGAACGCCTCGTTTGGTTATACGCGGTTGTCAGCGTAGCGAGTTCCTCCAAAGCCCCACCGCTCCGCACAGCACCTCACGCCTCCCCAGCCTCGTCGGCCGCCCGGAGCGACGCGGAGGGCGGCCGACTCCCTCGCGCGGTGCTGCTCGGCCGCGGAGCGGCCTCGCAGGCACGCGCCGACCGCAGACATGCGCCGATCGCACCGCCGGCTATTTATAAACAATCGCTGTCGCCGATCCCCGGCGAGCGCGTCGGGTACTCGCCCCGTTTATGTCGCTCGCGCCCGTGGCTGTGGTATGCGAAACGTGGACGCCGCGGGGCTCGGGATCGGCGACGACCACCCGCCGCGGATCATGGGCGTGCTCAACGTCTCCGAGGAGTCGCCGTACGACCCGAGCGTGTACGACGACCCCGGCGAGGCGGCCGAGTACGTCGACGAGGAACTGATCGGCGAGGGTGCGGACATCGTCGACGTGGGGCTCGAATCGGCGAACAAGGACCTCGAGGTGCTCTCGGCCGAGCAGGAGTTAGAGCGGCTCGACACCGCGGTCGAGACCCTGGAATCGACCGCCGGCGACGCCGTCTGGTCGATCGAGACGCGCTACCACGAGGTCGCAGACGAGGCGCTCTCGCGCGGCTTCGACATGGTCAACGACATCTGCGGGTTCGCCGACCCGGAGATGCCGCGGGTGTGTCGCGAGCACGACGCCGCCGTCTCGAAGATGGCCTCGCCGCCCGATCTGGAGCGACCGGGCGCGATCGAGGACGTAGACGAGATCTACGAGGCGCTCTCGCGGAACGGGTTCACCGACAAGACGATCCTCGACCCCGCCTTCGGCGGCTGGTCCGAGGCCAAGACCCACGCCGACGACCGCGAGACGTTCCACAGGCTGCGGGAGTTCCGCGGCTACGGTCGCCCCCTGCTCGTCTCGATCAACCGCAAGAGCTTCCTCAAGACGATCGCGGGGCGGACGACCGAGGAGGCGCTTCCCGTCTCGCTGGCGGCCACCGCGATGGCGGTCGAGCGCGGCGCACACGTGATCCGCACCCACGACGTGGCCGAGACGAGCGACGCGGCGCTCGTCGGTGCGGAGTTCACTCGGGACCGCGCGCGGACCGGCCGGGCCGGGACGGGAGGAGACGACGCGGTCACCGTCGAGGAACTAAACGTGACGACCGTCCGCGAGGCCGAACGCCACCTCGACCGACTCGCCGCCGACCGGTCCGTCGCCGGCGACGCCGTCGTACACACCTACGAACTCGGCGGGCTGACGGACGAGGCCGTCGGCGCGCTCCGAGCCGCGACGACCGCCCCCGCCGCGGAGTACGAGACGAACGGGCGCTCCGACGCCGACGGCCGGTCGGGTGCGGACGCCGCCGCGACCCGCGCGGCGTTCGCGCTCGCCGGAGTCGAGCGCGAGGTCGCTGTGTCCCCGTCTACGGCCGACGGCGGAAGCCAGAGCGGCCGGCGTTCGATCGGCCGATCAGCCGGAGACGGGGGGGAGGAAGCGATGGGCGGCGTTCTCGTCGGAACTCCGACGGCGATCGGTGCGGTCCAAACGGCCGTATCCGGTGTCTCTGCCTCGCTCGACGCCGCACTCGAATCGATAGACGCGGGCTCAAGGTAAGAGAAAGTTTATGCCGTCGTGCAGACAACCCATCCACTGGACGCCGGAGGGGCACGTGGGTAGGGGTACTCTGTGCTACTCCGGTCCATACCATATTCGATCCCGTGAGCGGCAGCGCTGTGCGTCGCCACAGACTCGCGCGTGTGGAGGGAACAGACGATGAACTTCGAGACGTTCGAGCCGGCTTACGAGGCGATTCTCGCAGACTTCGGCTTCGGGCGCGAGGCCGACGAGCGCGCGCGCGACGTCGCCGCCGCACGGTCGACGCCGTTCCCGCTCGATCGGTTCGACGACTGGCGAGGGGAGACCGTCGCGATCGCGGGTGCCGCTCCCTGCCTCACGGACGAGGTCGACGCCGCGCGCGAGGCCGACGTCGTCGTCGCCGCCTCCACCGCGGCCGACACCCTCCTCGCGTGCGGCGTGACCGTCGACTGCATGGTGACCGACCTCGACAAGAACCCGGAGACTGCAGCGAGGCTGACCCGCGAGGGGGTACCCGTCGCGGCGCACGCGCACGGCGACAACGTCCCCGCGGTCCGCGAGTGGCTCCCGCGGTTCGAGTCCGCGTGGACGCTGTCGACGACGCAGGCCGCCCCGGTCGGTCCGGTCCGGAACCTCGGCGGGTTCACCGACGGCGACCGCGCGGCGTTCCTCGCGGACCACGTCGGGGCCGGTCGGCTCGTCTTCCCCGGGTGGGAGTTCGACGACCCGAGCGTCGGGCCGATGAAGGCGAAGAAGCTCGGCTGGGCCGAGCGGCTGTTGCGATGGCTCGAACGCCGCCGAGGAGAGCGGTTCGGGGTCCTCGACGGCCGGGACCGAGGCGCGCTCGACGCGGCGCTTGACGGGCTCGACCGGTAGGGCCCTTCGCCGCCGGTAGGGTCACGCTACCCGGTCTTCCGGCAGCAGCTCGTCGCGGTCGCGAGCCCGGAGCCACTCGGTCAGCTGCACGAGCTGGTCGGCCGCGGCCTCGAAGAGCCGCTCGGCCTTCTCTGGCGTCACGTCGGTCGGGTCGCCGAAGGCACCGTTCGCCGAGTTGTCGATCGAGTCGTAGAACGTCCGCGCGCCGTGGACTCGCGCGTCCGATCCCTCGAGATCGACGAGCCCGTCGTCGCGGGCGTTCTCGAACTGGTCGTCGCGGACGAGGTCCGGCGCGATGTGCGTGATCATCGCCGTCTCCTTCGGGCCGGCGTGGGGACCGTTGTGTTCGAACAGGTCGTCGACGAGTTCCGGGATCGATTCGTCCCACATCCACTCGATCGCGTATGCCTCCCCGTCCTCGTGGAGCCGGCGACCGACCTCGCGGAGGTGCTGGACGTTGCCGCCGTGGGCGTTCACGTACACGACGCGGTCGATCCCGTGGTAGGTCAGGTGGCGAGTGAAGCTCTCGACGTAGTCGCGGAACTCCGGCGCGTCGACCCACATCGTCCCGGAGAACTGGCGGTGGTGGGGGCTGACGCCGACGTTCACGGTCGGCGTGCGGACCGCGCCGGTCTCCTCGGCGGCGGCCGTCGCGAGCGCCTCGGCGATCAGGTGGTCGGTCGCGAGCGGCAGGTGCGGTCCGTGCTGTTCCGTCGACCCGAGCGGGACGAGGGCGACGGACTCCTCGGAGAGCGACTCGCGCAGCTCGGGCCACGTCTGGTCGGCGATGTACATATCGACGGGTCGCGGTCGGGACGTATCAACCCGCCGTCTCCGGCGGAGCGAACCGGAACCGAGAGAGCGACGCCGGCCTCACGTCGTCGTCCCGTGTCGTCACCCTTTTTGTGTCGTCCAGCCGAATCGGGACCCATGTTCGGAGGAGGCGGCATGAACCCGCGGAAGATGAAACAGATGATGAAACAGATGGGGATCGACGTCGAGGAACTCGACGCCGAGCGGGTCGTCATCGAGACGGCCGACGGCGACCTCGTCTTCGACGGTGCCCAAGTCACCAAGATGGACGCGCAGGGGCAGGAGACCTACCAGATCGTGGGGTCGCCCGAGGAGGTCGCGGACGCCGGGGCGGGCGGAAGCGCGAGCGGAGACGCGCCCGCGGTCGAGGGCGACGACCCCGACCCGACCGCGCGCGACGCGGGCGTGGTCGACGCCATTCCGGAGGAAGACGTGGCGCTCGTCGCCGAGCGCGCCGGCGTTCCGGAGCCGAAGGCCCGCGAGGCTCTAGAGGACGCCGACGGCGACCTCGCGACCGCCATCGCGGAGCTGGAGTGATCGGTTCGGCGTGACCGACGCCGCGTACCTGCTGGTCCACGACGACCGGGAGTACCTCTTGGAGCCGGGCGAGGAGTTCGGAACCGACCTCGGCGTGATCGAGGTCCCCGAAGACGTCGCCGGCGGCGACACCGTCGAGACCCACCTCGGGACCGTCTTCGACGTCCGTGAGCTCCGCGGTCCGGATCTCTTCAACCACCTCGAACGGACGGGCGCACCGATGATGCCCCGCGATGTCGGACTAGTGATGGGTCACACCGGTATCTCGGACGGCGACCGCGTCCTCGACGCCGGGACGGGAACGGGCATTCTCTCCGCCTACCTCGGCCGCGCAGGCGCGGACGTGACCACGTACGAGATCGACCCCGACTTCGCCGAGGTCGCCCGCGCGAACATGGAGACCGCGGGCGTCGACGACCGCGTCGAGGTGCGTGCCGGCGACCTCACCGAAGCGCTCGACGACCTCGCAGACGGGGAGCCGTTCGACGCGCTCACGCTCGACACCGGCGACGCGCCGGCGGTCGTGGAACGGGCGACCGACCTGCTCGTCTCGGGCGGCCGCCTCGCCGTCTACTCGCCGTTCGTCGAGGGGACCCGCGAGGCCGCGCTCGCCGCCCGCGAGGCCGGGTTCGAGGGCGTCGAGACGCTCGAAACGATCCAGCGGGAGATGGACTTCTCCGACCGCGGCTCCCGCCCGTCGACCGCGGGCGTGGGCCACACCGGCTACCTGGTGTTCGGCCGCGCGCCGTGATCGGCTGCAGCGCGACGGTCGAACCGACGTAACAAGACCTAACTGCCGGCGGTGCCCCCGAACGCGTATGACGACGTTCTCCGATCGAGTCGAACGGATCTCCATCAGTGGGATCCGCGAGGTGTTCGAGGCGGCCGGCGACGACGCGATAAATCTCGGGCTCGGACAGCCCGACTTCCCGACGCCGGAACACGCGCGGCGGGCCGCCGTCGACGCCATCGAGGCCGGGAAGGCCGACGCCTACACCGAGAACAAGGGAACTCGGTCGCTTCGCGAAGCGATCGCGGAGAAGCACCGTGCGGACCAGGGGATCGACCTCGACCCGGACGACGTGATCGCCACCGCGGGCGGCAGCGAGGCGCTTCACGTCGCCTTAGAGGCGCACGTCGACGAGGGCGACGAGGTGTTGATCCCGGACCCCGGCTTCGTCTCCTACGACGCGCTGACGAAGCTCGCGGGCGGCGACCCCGTTCCCGTCCCGCTCCGCGACGACCTCACGATCGACCCGGCGGCGATCGAGGCGGCGATCACGGACGACACCGCGGCGTTCGTCGTGAACTCCCCCGGCAACCCCACCGGTGCGGTCTCCTCCGAGGCTGACGTCCGCGAGTTCGCGCGGATCGCCGACGAACACGACGTGCTCTGCGTCTCCGACGAGGTGTACGAGTACACGGTGTTCGACGGCGAGCACCGCTCGCCGATCGAGTTCGCCGAGAGCGACAACGTCGTCGTCGTCAACTCCGCCTCGAAGCTGTTCTCGATGACGGGCTGGCGGCTCGGGTGGGTGTACGGGTCGGAAGCGCGTGTCGAGCGCATGCTGCGCGTCCACCAGTACGCGCAGGCGTGCGCGTCGGCTCCGGCTCAGTACGCCGCAGAGGCCGCGTTGCGGGGCGACCGCGCGATCGTCGACGAGATGACCGACTCCTTCGAGCGTCGGCGCGACCTCGTGTTGGACGGGTTCGCTGAGATCGGACTCGACTGTCCGACGCCGCAGGGGGCGTTCTACGCGATGCCCCGCGTCCCGGAGGGGTTCGTCGACGAGTGTCTCGACCGCGGCGTGGTCGTGGTTCCCGGCGAGGCGTTCGGCGAGGGCGGGGCCGGCCACGCGCGGATCTCGTACGCGACCGACGAGGCCGAACTGCGCGAGGCGCTCGACCTGATGGCCGACGCCTACGAGGCCGTGAACTGAACGAGCGGCCGCAATATTCCCCACACGCATTTACGAGTGCTCGGAGGTTTCCGCAAGTTATACTGCCGCCGACGGAGTACGACTCGCCAATGGACCGGAACATTCAGGTCAGCCGCCTCGACCGGCAGGCGGTCGAGGACCAGGAGGTCGAGATCGTCGAGCGAAAGGGGATCGGTCATCCCGACTCGATCTGCGACGGCGTCGCGGAGTCGGTCTCGCGGGCGCTCTCACAGCTCTACTTGGACCGCGTCGGAAAGGTGCTCCACTACAACACGGACGAGACGCAGCTCGTCGCCGGCCGCGCCGCGCCCGCCTACGGCGGCGGCGAGGTGGTCGAGCCGATCTACCTGCTCATCGTCGGCCGAGCCACGAAGGAGTACGACGGCGAACAGCTCCCGGTCGACTCGACCGCGCTGGCGGCCGCCCGCGAGTACCTCGCCGAGGCGATCCCGGAGCTGGAGTACGGGACCGACGTCGTCGTTGACGTGAAGCTCGGCGAGGGGTCGGGTGACCTCCAAGACGTGTTCGGCGAGGAGACCCAACAGGTCCCGATGGCCAACGACACGTCCTTTGGCGTCGGCCACGCACCCCTCACCGAGACGGAGACGATAGTTTACGAGGCGGAGCGCGAACTCAACACGACGTACCACGACGAGCACCCCGAACTCGGCCCCGACGTGAAGATCATGGGAAAACGGGAGGGCGACCGGATCGACATCACGGTCGCGGCCGCGATGGTCGACCGGTACGTCGACGGGCTCGACGACTACGACGACGCCGTGAGCGACGTTCGGGAGTTCGTCACGGAGCTGGCGGAAGACCGCACGGACCGGGAGGTCAGCGTCGACGTCAACACCGCCGACGACTACGAGGAGGGCTCCGTGTACCTCACCGTCACCGGCACCTCCGCGGAACAGGGCGACGACGGCTCCGTCGGCCGCGGCAACCGCGCGAACGGGCTCATCACGCCGAACCGGCCGATGTCGATGGAGGCGACCTCGGGCAAGAACCCCGTCAACCACATCGGGAAGATCTACAACCTGCTGTCGACGCGGATCGCCGAGTCGGTCACCGCCGAGGTCGACGGCATCCGCGACCTGCAGGTCCGGCTGCTCTCGCAGATCGGCCGACCGATCGACGAGCCGCACGTCGCCGACGCGCAGATCGTCACCACCGAGGGAGTCGACCTCGCGGACATCGAAGACGACGTCGTCGCCATCGTCGACAGGGAGCTCGCCGACGTCACGGACGTCACGCGGAGCGTCATCGACGGCGACGCCTCCACGTTCTGAACCGATCCGCACCCGACCGACCGCATCCGACCGACCGCAACCGATTTGGCGAGCGAGCGAGTCGGGCGACGTGTGACGCGGGTGTGTCTCCTCGGCGATCCGGCGGTCGATCTCACCTACGAGCTGCTGTCCCGCGAGACGGCGCGGGACGCGCTCTCAACCTACGACATCGAGGAGCCGTTCGCGAACAGCCTCGCGGTCGATACGGTGAGTCTCGGCGCGGCCGTCTCGCTTCTGAACGACCTCAACTGGTACCTCGTGCGCTTCGCCGACGAGGCGATCGTCCGCGAGCCGTCGATATCGACCGACGAGTGGCTCTCTCGCGACCTCGCGCGGGCGGTACGCGACGGCGCGGTGCCGCCGGAGGAGACCGACCAGCGACTGAAGGTGTTCGATCTCGTCGACGGCGAGCCCGTCGACCCGCGGTACGTGCGCCGGACGCAGGGCGAGACGCCAACGCACGACCGCGGGGACGCCGACGGAACGCTCGTCGTGCGGGTGAGCGAGTCCGAGTTCGACGAGACGCAGAGCTGACCGCTTCTGGAACCTCAGTCGGTCAGTTCGTCCACGAGCGTCTCTAACTCGTAGGTCGCCGGCGCGCGCGGCTCGTCGCGCAGGGTCGCGATAGTGAACGTCGAGTTCGTCCGCTCGACTTCGGGAATCGCCTCGAAGTCGCTGATCAGCCGTTCGACGGTGTCAGACGAGGAGAGCCGGGCGAGCACGACGAAGTCCGTCTCGCCCATCGTGAAGAACGCCTCCGTGACGCCCTCGACCCCGAGCAGTTCGTCGGCGAACTCCTCGTAGGGTCCGTCGTAGTCCGCGAGCACCTCGACGATGACGGTCACTCCGAGACCCAGCGCCTCGTGGTCGAGGTCGTACAGGTCGTTCTCTATCACGCCGGCCTCCCGGAGGTTGTTCAGCCGGTAGTGGATCGTCGACACCGGAATGCCCGTCTCCTCGTGGAGCCGCTCCGGGCTCCCAGTGCCCAGATCGGAGATGGCCTTCACCAACCGCACGTCGCGCTCGTCCATACCCTCGCTTCGCGTGACGAACCCGTATATATTTCGACCGACATACTTGGAGTCGAGTACGAAAACGACTCCACATTTCGAGAGCCAGTTGCACTGTATTCAAATGCGTGATTGTCCATCCTAAAATCAGCAGTATTCGAGAGTGTAGTTTAACTATCTCTGTGTATTTCGAACTGACAACCAATGAGTCTACGATCACCGATTTCTTCGTCCGAATCGATCGTGGGGGCGTTCCTCCTCCTCGCGACGCTGTGGGGGACCTCGTTCGTCGCCATCGAGGCCGGCCTCCACTACTTCCCGCCGCTGCTGTTCGCGGGCGTCAGATACGCCGTCGCCGGGGCCGTCGTGCTTGGGTTCGCGGTCCTCGTCTCCGACCGCTTCGTCCCCCGCGGCCGCGACGAGTGGCTCGGCGTGGCCGTGGCCGGCACGTTCGTGATCGCGGCGTATCACGGGCTGTTGTACGTCGGCGAGCTGTACGTCTCCGGCGCGGTCGCGGCCGTCATCGTGAGCCTCTCGCCGGTGTTGACCGCGACGTTCGCCGCCGCGCTGCTTCCGGGAGAGCGGCTCGGCCCGGTCGAGGTCGGCGGGTTCGCGCTCGGTATCCTCGGCGTCGTCGTGATCGCCGACCCGGTCGCGTCCGGGTTCGGAGGCTCCGCCCTCCTCGGCGTCGCGCTCGCGTTCGCCGGTGCGGTCGCGTTCTCGCTCGGCGCGGTGCTGCTCCGGCCGCTTCGCACCGACCTCCCGGTCGCCGCGCTGCAGGGGTGGGCGATGGTGCTCGGGGCCGGGCAGCTGTTCGTCGGCGCGGGCCTGCTCGGCGAGTCGCCGGGAGCGATCGTCTGGAACGCCACCGCCGTCGCGTCGTTGACGTACCTCACGCTGCTGTCCGGGGTCGTCGCCTTCCTGATCTACTTCGCGCTGCTCGACACGGTAGGGCCGGCGCAGTTGCACCTGGTCGGCTACGCGGAGCCGGTCGTCGCGGCGGTCGGAAGCTGGGCGCTCCTCGGACAGCTGATCGAGGCCGAAGCCGTGTTGGGATTCGTCGCGATCCTCGCGGGCTTCCTCGCGCTCGAACGCCACGAGATCGCCGCGTACGTCGGAGTCAGCGGAGACGCGGACAGCCTGCTCAGGTAGTCGGTCCGCGGTCTGCCGCTCCGGTCGATCACGCGCCGAGGTCGGCAGTCAGCCCCGCTCGCAGGTCGCGTCCGAGGTAGTGACCGAGGAGCGCGACCGCGAGCCCGAGCCCGCCGCCGATCGCGAGCAGCGAGGGGCCCCACTGCCCGAGGTAGTCGAGACCGATCGGGAGGAACCCGACGCCGAGGACGCTCGTCACGGCGGTTCCGGCACCGGCCAGCGCGCCCGCCAGCCCGGTCTCGACGTACCGTCGCGACGACGAGATCGCCCCGAACACGAACGCCGCGACGAAGACGCCGCCGACGGAGCCGATCGCGCCGCCGACGAGCGGAATCGCGCCGACGAGGAACGTCGCGACGGCGACGACGGCGAGCGCGAGCGCGAACGCCTTCGCGGAGAACCACCGGCCGCTCACGCCGATCCGACCCTCGCCGCTCGCCGCGTCTCCGGCAGTGGTCGTGTCGCTGTCGGTCGCGCCGTCGCCGACCGCGACGCCGCCGGATGACGTTCCCGAGTTCCCCTCGGCCAGATCGTCGTCGAGGAGGTCGTCGAGGTCGTCCATCGGATCCTCGTCCGACGACTCGGACTCCTTGGAGGGTTGCATACCCGAGCGTTCGGGCGTGAGCCCTTGGCTCTTGTGCCGACGCCTCGCGTCGTCGGCGTTCGATTCGGAGAGCGCCGGATCGGAATCGCTGTCCCCGTCAAGCGCGGTGTCCGTGTGTATCGCTACCGCCCGCCATTTCACCGGAAACCCGGTGTCTCGCGGCGCGATTCACCCGTCGTTCGGTTCCCGGCCGCCCCACACGCGCTTGTCGACCAGTTCGACGGTCATCGGAGCGTCGACGCGCACCTGACAGGAGAGTCGCGGGTACCCGAACCGATCGGCGAGGCGGTCGTGCCAGTGCTCGGGATCGGGTCCCGTCCGGATCCGGACGCCGCAGGTCGCACAGATCCCGCGTCCGCCGCAGTTGAGCCGGCTCGTCGCTTCGGCGTACGGCGACAGCCCCGCCTCCAGCAGGACGCGCCGCAGGTTTCGGCCGCGCTCCACGGACATCTCAGTGCGGTCGTCGCCGTCGAGCACGACGAGATCGACGGTGTCGCTCGCCTCTGGGTTGCTCGCGGCGTCTCGGTCGCTCGCCTCTCGGTTTCTCATCGGTCTCGCTGACGGATCGGTGGCGGCCCGGAGGGATAGCTGTGTGCCCGTCAGCCGGAACGGCTTTCGGTCCCGGCGGCCACCCCGACGGCATGGACACGCGTCGCGCGCTCCTCGACGCCCTCGCGGACGGGCCGGTCTCGGGCCCGGCGCTCGCCGACGACCTCGGGGTCTCGCGGGCGGCGGTCTGGAAGGCGGTGGAGGGGCTCCGAGACTCGGGTTTCGCCGTCGAATCGACCGCGGCCGGGTACGTCGCACCAGACGACCCCGGCTACTGCGGGCCGGGGATCGAGTTCGGCCTCGACGCGCCGTACGCCGTCGAGTACCACGACAGCCTCCCGTCGACGAACGATCGCGCGCGAGAGCTGGCGGCCGACGGAGCCGACGGCGTCGCGGTCGCGGCCGACGAACAGACCGGCGGGCGAGGACGGCTCGACCGCGAGTGGATCGCGCCGAGCGGGGGCGTCTGGGTCTCGCTCGTGACCCGCCCCGACGCCCCCGCCGCGCGCGCGCCGCTCTTCACGCTCGCGGCCGCCGTCGCGGCGGTGGACGCCTGCCGCGCCGTCGGCGTCGACGCCCACATCAAGTGGCCGAACGACGTGCTCGTCGGGGGCCGCGACGGCGACGCGGGGGATTCGGCCGCGGCGACGGGCCGCGGCGGACGCAAACTGGCCGGGATACTCACCGAGATGGAGGGCGAAGCCGACCGGGTGTCGTGGCTCGTCGTCGGGGTCGGCGTCAACGCCAACGTCGACACGGAGGCGCTACCGCCGGACGCGACCTCGCTCGCCGCCGAGGCGGAGAGAAACGTCAGCAGACAGCGAGTCGCCACGACCCTCCTCGATCGGTTCCACGCGCTCGCGGGAACGTCCGACCGGATGGACCGCGTCCTCCCGGCGTGGCGCGAGCGCGCGAGCACGCTCGGGCGGCGCGTTCGCGTCGACACCGCCGGGGGCCCGGTCGTCGGTACCGCGGTCGACGTGGAGCCGCCGGGCGCGCTCGTGATCGAGACGGAAGAGGGGACCCGGCGCGTCCACGCCGGCGACTGCGAACACCTCAGGGACGCGGACCGTTAGCCGGTCGGACCGCCGTCGACGGCGACGTCGCCGTCGGCGTCCGTTTCGGACTCCGTCCTATCGGCGGTTCCCGCGACCGTTCCCGGACCGTCCGGGACCCTCCCGTCGAGCCGCACCGTCAACACCGGGACCGACGAGCCGCGGACGACCTTCTCCGCGACGCTCCCGAGCAGCAGTCTGTCGATCCCGCCGCGGCCGTGGGTCCCCATCACGACGAGGTCGCAGTCGGCCTCCTCCGCGTGCCGGATTATCTCGCGGCTCGGCGACCCCTCGACGACCGCGGTCTCGACGTCGACGTCGGCGTCGGCCGCGAGCTCCTCGACCGCGGCGACCGCCGCAGTCGCGTCGTCCCGGAGCAGATCGCCGACCCCCTCCCAGGAGTGTTCCATCGGCATGCCGGCGTAGCTCGCGGTGTCGACCACGTACAGCGCGTGAACCGCCGCGCCGTGAACCGCCGCGAGGTCGAGCGCGTGCGCGACCGCGCGCTCTCCCTCGGCGGAGCCGTCGGTGGGGACGAGAATTCGGTCGTATAACGACATGTAATCACATACCACATGGTTCCGATGACGCATAACTCTTCACTAATGTTGCCGGTTCTTCGCTCACTCATCGCAGACCTCGGCCGCGCCACGGTCACACCGACACGCGCAGTTAAGCCGTCTGGCGACCAGTATCGAGTATGTCTACCGAGATCACGCTCTCTCGCGTCGAAGAGGAGCTTCGAGACTACGCCTACCCCGCGACTCACGCGGACCTCGTGGAATCGTGCGCGGGGACGACCGTGCTGTTCGCCGACGGAGACGCCGATCTCGGCGACCTCGTCGCCGACGTCGATCAGCACGAGTTCGAGAGCGCCGAGGACGCGTTCGCCGCGCTTCAGAACGTCCTGCCCATCGAGGCGGTGGGCGAGCCCGGTCAGTCCGACGGGGACGCCTGACCCGGACGGATCCGTCGCTCGCGGTCACCCCTCGTCACCCGTACACACGTCACGGAGCGTCTCGCATCGCTTTTTACCGTGGCTCGCGCAGTGCGACCAATGAGTTACCGCGTCGGCCTCGTCGGCAAGCCCTCCGTGGGGAAGTCGACCTTTTTCAACGCCGCGACGATGAACGACGTGCCCGAGGGCGCGTACCCGTTCACCACGATCGACCCGACCGTCGGCGAGGCGTACGTCCGCGTCGACTGCGCCGCCCCCGAGTTCGACGAGACCTGCACGCCGAGCGTCGGCGTCTGCCGCGAGGGGACCCGCTTCGTCCCGGTCAAGCTCGTCGACGTCGCCGGGCTCGTCCCGGGCGCACACGAGGGGCGCGGACTCGGCAACCAGTTCCTCACCGATCTCAACGAGACCGACGTGTTGATCCACGTCGTCGACTTCTCCGGGAAGACGGACATCGAAGGCGAGACCACCGAGGGCCACGACCCGCGCGAGGACATCGACTTCTTAGAGGAAGAACTCGACGAGTGGTACCTCGACGTGTTAGAGAAGGGCTTAGAGAAGTTCGAGACGCGGTACCACGGCGCAGACGCCGCGATCGAGGAGGAACTGGCCGAGCAGATGTCGGCGTTCGGCATCGACAAGGACCGGATGAAACAGGTGATCTTAGCGCAGGGTCTCGACCTCGACCCCGAGACGTGGGACGGCGAGGACAGGGCCGACCTCGCGCGCGAGATCCGAAAGCGCACGAAGCCGATGGTCGTCGCCGCGAACAAGATGGACACGCCGGCGGCGCAGGCGAACTGGGAAGAAATCACGAGCGACCCCGAGTACGACCACCTATCTTTCGTCCCCGCGAGCGCCCACGCCGAGAAGGCGCTGAAGAACGCGGACGAGGCGGGCGTCGTCGACTACACGCCCGGCTCCGCTCAGTTCGAGACCGTCGGCGACGTCTCCGGCGAACAGGCGGCCGGGCTCGACCAGATCGCCGAGTTCGTCGACGAGTACGACGGGACCGGCGTCCAGGGCGCGCTCGAAGCCGCGATCTTCGACGTCCTCGGCTGTATCGCGGTCTTTCCCGGCTCCGCGAACGGGTCGAAAGACGAGAAGGGCGTCTTCCGCGACTGCTTTCTCCTCCCCGAAGACTCGACGACGGAGGACTTCGCGTTCCACATCCACTCGGACATCGGTGAGGGGCTCCTTCACGGGACCGACTGCCGGAGCGGCAGACAGGTCGGGGCCGACCACGAACTCTCCCACCGCGACGTGATCGAGCTGATCTCGACGAAGCAGGCCGCCCCCTGACGCCCGCAGCCCCCCTATGACGCCCGCAGGCCACTCTCAGGCCGTTTTTTCGCGGTTTCTCGTCTCACCCATTACCGTCGCGCGAGCGGCGACTTACACTCCTTCGACCCGCCGCAACACGTCTCGGACCTCGCCCGGCGTGGCGTGCGGCCCGCCCTGCACCCGGTGGTCGGGGAGCAGTAACGGGATCGGGTTCTCGCTGAGCGCGCGGGTCACGGTGTCGAGGTCGTCGGCGTCGTTGTCGTCGTAGCCGGCCGACCGCGCGAGCCGACTGACCGAGACGGACTCGCCGGACGGGACCGATCGGAGCGCGTCGAGGACGCGCCGCTGGTCGGTCGGGACCGTGAGGCCGATCTGCACGTCGTCGAACGGGTCGGCTCCGCGCGTGGCGGGCCCGACTCCGCCGCCGGCTGAATCTCCGGTCGAGACGCCCTCGTCTGCCGGTTCGCCCTGCAGGTACGCGCCGATCCGGTCGAGCAGCCCGTGGTCCGCCTCGGCGTCGGCCGGCGTCTCGGCCGGAAACGAGACCGCGATCACGCGGCCGCCGGCGAATCCGACCTCGACCGCGCGCCCGATCTCCTCGAAGTGTCGGGCGAACACGCCCGACGTGCCCGTCGATTGCATGGCTCCGGCTCCGCGGTCCCGACGGTTAAATCGCTGGGTCACCCGCCGTCTCCGCATCCGCGACGCGCTCCGTCAGTACCGAATATTCCTCCGCCGCCCGCAAGCCTTATGCACAGATGAGTGCATTAGTGTACACTAATGGAGGATGATTCCGCGCTGGCCCCGGCGGTCGAGTCGATACTGACGACTGCTCGGGAGCGAGCGGCCGAGGGACGGACTGACCGCGTAGACGTTGCTCCCCGAGACCTGCGCGCCGCGTTCGACCGCGCCGAGGCCGACGGTCGCGTGCCCGTGATAGCCGAGGTGAAGCCGACGAGCCCGACGACGGAGGGAACCCGTGAGGACGACCCCGTCGCGCTCGCGGAGGGGATGGTCGCGGGCGGGGCCGCGGCGCTCTCGGTGCTCACGGAGCCGGAGCACTTCGGCGGGAGCGTCGACACCCTCGAACGCGTCCGCGAGGCCGTCGACGTGCCGGTGCTCCGGAAGGATTTCGTCGTCGCCGAGTCGCAGTTGGACGCCGTCGAGAGCGACGTGGTCCTGCTCATCGCGCGGTTCGTCGGCGACGACCTCCCGGACCTGCTCGCCGCCGCGCGCGACCGCGGGTTTCAGGTGCTCGTCGAGGTTCACGACGCCGCGGAGCTAGCGGCCGCGGTCGACGCGGGCGCGACGTTCGTCGGCGTGAACAACCGCGACCTCGCGAGACTGGAGGTCGACCTCGAAACCTTCGAGTCGGTCGCGCCCGACGCTCCCGACGACGTGACGCTCGTCGCCGAGAGCGGGATCGGCTCGCCGGCGGACGTCCGGCGGATGCGAGCGGCCGGTGCCGACGCGCTGCTCGTCGGCAGTGCGATCATGGACGGGAACGTGACGGCGAACACGCGAACGCTGACCCGCGTGGAGGCGGGCGCAGAGACGGAGGCGGACGCGACAGCGGACGAGAGCGCGGAGACGAAACCGGACGCAGACGAGACGGCGGACACGGAGACACCCACATGAGCGAATCCGACACGCGAACGGCTGAGGAACCGGACACGGCGGTGCCATCGCGACGCCCCGGTCGCGAGCGCGGCCGCGACGACGGGAAGTTCGGCCGCTACGGCGGCCAGTACGTTCCCGAGGCGCTGATGCCGGCCATAGAGGAACTGACCGATGCCTACGAGCGCTACGTCCTGAACAACGAGGACGGCTTCATGGACGAGTTCCGCGAGCGGCTCGCGGACTTCGGCGGGCGGCCGATCCCGCTCCAGCGGGCCGACCGGCTCTCGGAGCGGTACGACCGCGAGATCTACCTCAAGCGCGAGGACCTGCTCCACGGCGGCGCACACAAGCTGAACAACGCGCTCGGTCAGGTGCTTCTCGCGAAGTACATGGGCAAAGAGCGGATCATCGCGGAGACGGGCGCGGGCCAGCACGGCACCGCGACGGCGATGGCGGCCGCCCACCTCGATATGCCCTGTGAGATATACATGGGCGAGCGCGACATCAACCGCCAGCGCCCCAACGTCTTCCGGATGAAGCTCAACGGGAGCGAAGTGAACCCGGTCACGGCCGGCCGCGGCACCCTGAAGGAGGCCATCTCGGAGACGATGCGCGACTGGGCGACGACCGTCGAGACGACCCACTACGTGATCGGCTCCGTGGTCGGTCCCCACCCGTTCCCGGTGATGGTCCGCGACTTCCAGGCGGTCATCTCCGAAGAGGCCCGCGAGCAGTCGATCGAGAAGACCGGCGGCCTCCCGACCGACGTGGTCGCCTGCGCGGGCGGCGGCTCCAACACGATGGGGTCGTTCGCGGCGTTCGTCGACGACGAGGACGTGGCGCTCCACGCAGTCGAGGCGGGCGGCTCCACGCTGGAGGTCGACGAGGAGGCCGGCGTCGCGCCGAACTCCGCGTCGCTGTACACGGGCGCGGAGGGCGTACTCCACGGTGCGCGCACGAAGCTCTTGCAGGATTCCGACGGCCAGATCATGGAGAGCCACTCGATCTCCTCCGGGCTCGACTACGCCGGCGTCGGCCCCGAACTCGCCTACCTCGTCGACGAGGGACGCGTGAACCCCGTCGCCGTCGACGACGACGCGGCCCTCGAAGGGTTCCATCGCCTCTCGCGCACCGAGGGGATCATCCCGGCCTTGGAGACGGCACACGCCTTCGGCTTCTTGGAGGAGCACCACGAGGAGTTGGGCGAGCGGGTCGTCGTCAACGTCTCCGGGCGCGGCGACAAGGACCTCGACGCCGCCATCGAGGAGACGGACAAACGCGACATCGACGAGGCACCGGACATGTCGATGTTCACGGGGGGAATCTGATGACGGGAGAGCACGCGAAGCCGGACGCGGACGCGGGAGCGGAGACCGGCAACTCCGCGGCCATCGCCGCCGCGTTCGCCGACGGACCCGCCTACGTCCCGTACCTCGCGGTCGGCGACCCGGACTACGAGGCCTCGAAGGCGTACGTCGAGGCCCTCGACCGCGGCGGCGCGGACGTGATCGAACTCGGTCTCCCCTTCTCGGAGCCGATCGCGGAGGGCCCGACCATTCAGGGCGCGCTCGTGCGCGCGCTCGACGCCGGGATGACGCCGGATCGGTTCTTCGAGTTCGCGGAGGGACTCGACGTCGACGCCCCGCTCGTCTGCATGACGTACTACAACCTCATTTATCAATATGATGAAGAAACCGGGCCACGCCCCTTCGTCGAGCGCGCGGCCGCCGCGGGGATCGAGGGGCTCGTCGTCCCGGACCTCCCCGCCGAAGAGGCGGACCCGCTGCGCGAGGCGTGCGACGAGTTCGGGCTGGATCTCGTCTTCATCGTCGCGCCCACCACCGTCGGCGAGCGGCTCGACCGGATCATGAGCCGGGTGTCGGGGTACGTCTACGTGCAGGCGCGGCTCGGGACGACCGGCGCGCGCGACGACGTCTCGGATCAGACCACGGAGAGCCTCGACCGCCTCGCCGACTACGACGTGCCCAAGGCCGTCGGGTTCGGCATCTCGTCCGGCGAGCACGCCGAGCGCATCGTCGCCGGCGGCGCAGACGGGATCATCGTCGGTTCGGCGCTCGTGGACATCGTCGCCGACGGCGTCGAGAACGACCTGTCGACCGAGGCGGTCGCAGAGCGGCTGGAGTCGCTCTCGCGAGAGCTGAAAGAGGGTGCCGAGCGGGGCCACGCCGCCCGCGCCGAGGCCCCCGACGCGAGCTGAGACGGCCGAGCGCTCGCCGTGCCCGTCCGCCGCACCGGTCGGCAGACCGGTTCGAGCCAATACGTCCCCGAACGAAACCGACTTACCTCCGATTGCCACACGTTCACACAACGACTCACCTCACAATGACAGCAGGACTCACAGCACGACTCCAGCGCATCTCCACGAACGACCGGTTCCTCATCGTCCCGATGGACCACGGGATCACGATGGGCGCGGTCGAGGGGCTCGTCGACATCGAGTCGACCATCGACGGCGTGACCGCGGGGGGTGCGGACGCGGTGTTGACCCAGCGCGGCATCGCGGAGCGCGTCCACCCGAACAAGAACGACGCGGGGTACATCGTCCACCTCAACGGCTCGACGACGATCGGCCCCGACGAGAACGACAAGCGCGTCACCGGTACGGTAGAGGACGCCGTCCGGGCCGGCGCGGACGCCGTTTCCTTCCACATCAACGTCGGCTCCGATTACGAGCCGTCACAGATCGAGGGCCTCTCCCAACTCACCAGCGAGGCCGAGCGGCTCGGTCTGCCCGTGCTCGCGATGGCGTACGCCCGGGGCCCCGGCGTCGACGAGAGCGACCCCGAGTCGCTCGGCCACGCCGTCCGGCTCGCCGAGGAACTCGGCGCGGACGTGGTGAAGACCGGTTACTCCGGCGACGGCGACTCCTTCGAGCGCGTCACCGAGTCGACTCGGTTGCCGGTCGTCATCGCCGGCGGGTCGAAGGGGACGGACCGCGAGACGGTCGAGATGGTTCGCGGCGCGATGGACGGCGACGCCGCCGGCGTCTCGATGGGTCGGTCGATCTTCCAGCACGACGATCCGGAAGGTATCGCGCGGGCGGTCTCGGCGGTCGTCCACGACGACGCGACGGTCGAGGAGGCGCTCACCGCGGGCGGGTTCATCGAGGTATAACGGGCGGCTACAGGTTCTCTTTGATCGCCGTCTCGACCGCTTCGACGCGGTCGCGGTCGAACGTCCACTCGCCGAGCCACTCGTTCGTTCCCACCTCGATCGCGACGAGCGCGGCCGCCTCGGCCTCCGACCGGTGAACGACGAACCACGTGCGCTCGTAGTCGACTTCGTACCCGCCGTGGAGCTTCAGCCCCGCCTCGCGCGGCGGCACCCAGTCCGGGACGCCGTAGACGTGGATATCGGCCGCCGACTCCCCGAGCTTTCGGTAGACGTTCGCGGTCCCGCGCTCGTCGTGAATCCGGGAGAGCCGTTGGAACGACGCGCGGTGTGTTCCGCCGTGCTCGTGTGAGAGCCGCTCGACGTGTCGCGAGATGAGAATGAGCGGGAGCTTCTCCGAGTTCGACTCGGGGAAGCCCCTGACGTGAAACGTCGTGTCCGCGAGCCCGCGAATGACGTCCGGCAGTTCGATCTGATCCACGTCGACGGCCCCGGTGATGTACAGGTCGGAGTTGACGTGTAAGATCGTGGCCTCCAGTTCCGACAGCGGCGACTCGGCGACGATCTCGCCGTCATCGAAGAGCACGACGCGGTCGCACTCGGCAGATTCCGGAGAGCCGGACAGTTCGAGGTCACCGTCGGTGAGTTCGCCAACCCCGTCTCCCTCGCCGGTCACCACCTCGACCGGCTGCCGCTCGAACAGGGATCGAACCATCCGCTCTGTCGGTTTCGGTCGCGTGTTCCCGACGACGGCCAGCGATAGCGACTTCGACGGGTCGATGTCGACGAAGTCGACGAAATGAGAGTCCGCTGGGAGCGACATGTATGTTTGCAGGTACGTCGTCCACGCCGTTGAGGCTGACCCGCCGTCGTCGTCGTCCGTGTCCGTTCCAGTGACCGCAGACGCGTTCGTCGCGTCCGCGTCGCGGCTTCCGCAGTTTTCAAGCCCGCGCGCCGTGAGGTTTCGACAATGACACGCACGGTCTGGGTGAAAGCCGACGGAAGCGTCGGCGACTGGGAGGCGCGCAAGCGACGAATCACGGCCGCTATCGAGGCCGGCGCGGACTGGGTCCTCGTCGACGAGGGCGACGTCGGACGCGTCCGCGAACTGGGCGACGTGAACGTCGCCGCGTTCCGCTCGGAGGCGGACGTCATCGACGACGCCGAGAGCGACGCGGAGGCGGACGCCTACTTCGTCGGTAAGGGCGGCGAGGGCGACGGGACGATCGACATGCCGGGAGACCTGTCGGGGTCGGCGGACCTGTCGACGCTCCGCCGCCGCGACGACCGCGCGCAGGGCGCGTACGTCCGCGTGCTCGGCACCGAGTACGAGGCGTTCGCCGAGGCGGCCGCCGAGGACGCGGAGTTCACCGTGATCGTCGGCGAGGACTGGTCTATCATCCCGCTGGAGAACCTGATCGCCCGCGTCGGCGAGGAGACGCACCTCGTCGCGGGCGCGACCACCGCCGCCGAGGCGAAGACCGCCTTCGAGACGCTTGAGATCGGTGCCGACGGCGTCCTCCTCGACGCCGACTCGCCGGACGAGATCCGCGGCGCGGTCGACGCCCGCGACGCCGCCGACCGCGAGACGCTCGACCTCCGACACGCGGAGGTGACGGCGGTGGAGCAGACGGGGATGGCGGACCGCGTCTGCATCGACACCGGCTCGCTGATGGACGACGACGAGGGAATGCTGATCGGGTCGATGTCGCGCGGGCTCTTCTTCGTCCACGCCGAGACCGCGGAGTCGCCGTACGTCGAGTCTCGGCCGTTCCGCGTGAACGCCGGGGCGGTTCACGCGTACGTGCGCAACCCCGAGGGGGGCACGAACTACCTCGCGGAGCTGTCGAGCGGCGACGAAGTGCAGGTCGTCGATACGGACGGCCACACCCGCGAGGCGATCGTCGGGCGCGTCAAAATCGAGAAGCGGCCGATGTTCCGGCTTCAGGCGGAAGTCGAGACCGATGACGGCGTCGACCGCGTGGAGACGCTCATCCAGAACGCCGAGACGGTGAAGGTCGCGACCGCGGCGGGCAAGACGGCGGTAACCGACCTCGAAGCGGGCGACGAGGTGCTCGTCTACTACGAGGACGTGGCGCGCCACTTCGGCGAGGCCGTCGAGGAGAGCATCATCGAGAAGTGAGGTGGTGCGACGATGCGGCGGCACGCCGGCATCGCCGCCACCGCGGTGAGCCGCGCGGAAACGATCGTGTCGACCATAACGAATTTTGTTCGCTCTCGTGATCTGCCGACATGGCAGTCACGAACGAGCGTCGTCGGATCACGGAGCAGGGGCTCGCCGACCGCATCCGTCACCTCGCCGACGCCGCGAACCCCGCGTTCGCCGCGGGGTGTCTCCTCGTCCCGCTCGCGGTCCTGGCGGTGAGCGTGCTCGCGTCGAGCACCACGCTGCTGTTTTACACCCACGTCGCCGCCGGCGCGGTGTGGTTCGGGTTCGCGCTGATCTTCCCCGCGATCATCGGGCCGACGCTCGGTGGACTGAGCGAGGAGGCCTCGGCCGCGGTGACGGGAACGCTCGTCCCCAAGGCGGTCTTCTTTCTGGTCGGGTTCTCCTTCACCACGGTGCTTTCGGGGACCGCGCTGCTGACGGACGGCCTCGGGCTCGGCTACGGCTTCTCCGGCACGTGGTCGTCTGCCGCGCTCGGCGTGGGATGGGGACTGTTCGCCTTCGGGCTCGCGGTCCCGCACCGGCTCCAGCTCAGCGCGTACTACGAGACGCAGTCGCCGAACCCGGACGCGGCCCGGCTCGAATCGATCGAGAAGAAGAACCTCGTCGTCGGGCTGTTCGAGGCGGCCGTGATGCTCGGACTCATCGCCATGATGACCGGGTTCCGGCTGGGAGTATGACGGCTGAGAACACGTTTCCGCCTGTCAGACGCGGTCGTCAGACCGCGCGAGCAAAGCGCTAGGCGTCTCGGCGGGCGTACTCACTCACCCTGCTCGACTTCGAATATCTCGTCTGCGGTGAGGCCGTGGGCTTCCTTGTGGACTTCCTCACCCGCCTCTTTGCTGGGTCCCTCAAAGAGGCAAAAAACGGCTCCCTCGTCGGCGTCAACCCAGTAGTTCAGGTATTTCACACCGTGTTTTTCCTGCGTTTCGACGTCCTTTCTGTGCGCTTCCACGACATCCTCGACGCTTGCGTCAACGTCCCTGTGAACGTCCATATAGAGTGGCATAGTGCACACGCAGGTGGGGAGGAGCCGAAGTTAGTTATTGAGCGCCTTTTTGCGGTATGACGCAGTTATTTGCCGATTACACGCTCGTCTCGAACTCTCGGCCGTCCGCGCTCGGCGTCGGCCGAACGGGTGGAGTTCAACAGGACTCGGTCACGAAAACTCGGATGTGAGCTTCGAGTTCCGATTCGTTGTTGGGATGTCCGACGCAATCAGTTGCTCGCACGCGTGGACGAAAGAGGCGTCGTCAACCGCCCCACAGACGACGTGCGTCTCATCGGTGGTGCGAATGTACAGGTCGATGACGTCGTGGTTCCCGACGTTGAGATAGTCGTACGCCGTGAGCCACGCTCCAATAGCGAACACGTAGACGAATCCGAGAAGCAGCGCCTCGGGTCGGGTTGCGGGGAGACCGTTCAGGTACACGTCGGCGGTCGGAACGACCGTGAGAACGACGGCGAGAAGTCCGGTGCACGCGCCGAGAAACCGCATGTGGTGAAGGGTGGTGTTCCGTTCGAATCGGATCGTCTCGACCTCGGTGAGCGGAACGGCAGTCGGAGACGCATCGCCCGGACGAGCGTACGTGAGACGCTCACCAGACGCCGTGAACGTTCCCACGTCCTCTCTACCGAGAACGTACTCGTCGATATGGGCGTCCGTGCGGAACTCCATCGTCGAGTCTCCGTGTTCTCCGTTCATCCGAGCGATCGCCTCTTTCCGTATTGTGAATCGGACACGTTTCGACAGCAACCTCGCCCGAAACAGACGGCTCACTGGGGGGTGAGCCCGACTGGCTCAGATCCCGTACAGCTCGCCGTACTTCTCCTCGACGTAGTCGGTGAACGCGTCCGCCGACAGCCCCTCGCCGGTCGCGCGCTCCACGAGCTCGTTCGTCTCGTAGCGAGAGCCGTGTCGGTGGACGTTCGCTGCGAGCCACTCCTGGAGGTCGTCGAACTCGCCGTCCGCGGTCTTCGCGTCGAGGTCGTCGATCTCGCTTTCTGCGGCCGCGTACAGCTGGGCGGCCATCACGGAGCCGAGCGAGTACGTCGGGAAGTAGCCGAAGTTGCCGTGGCTCCAGTGGATGTCCTGGAGACAGCCCTCGCTGTCGGTATCGGGTCGGATCCCGAGGTACTCCTCGTACTTGTCGTTCCACACCTCGGGGACATCCTCGACCGCGAGGTCGCCCCGGACCAGGTCACGCTCTATCTCGAAGCGGACGACGATGTGGAGGTGGTAGGTCAGCTCGTCGGCCTCGACGCGGATCAGGTTGTCCTCGTACACCTGGTTGACGGCCTCGTAGGCGTCTTCGACGGTCGCGTCTGCGGTCTCGGGGAACCGCTCTTGGAACACCGGGAGGAACCGCTCCCAGAACGCGCGGCTCCGACCGACGTGGTTCTCCCAGAGGCGCGACTGCGACTCGTGGACCGAGAGGTCGCGGTCGTCGCCGAGCGGGGTGCCGAACTGCTCTTTCGGGAGGCCGAGCGCGTACTGCGCGTGGCCGTACTCGTGGATCGTCGACCCGATCGCACCGAGCGGGTCCGACTCGTCGAACCGGGTCGTGATCCGACAGTCGAACTGGTTGCCCGACGTGAACGGGTGCGAGGAGACGTCGAGCCGCCCTCGGTCGAAGTCGTAGCCGACCAGATCCAGCGCGTCGCGCGCGAGCGCCTCCTGGTCGTCCTCGGGGAACTGCCCTTCGAAGGTGTCGACGGCGAGGTCGGCGTCCGACTCTCGGATCGCGTCGATGAGCGGCACGAGCGTCGCGCGGAGTTCCTCCAAGATGGCCTCCGTGCGCTCCATCGAGAGACAGGGTTCGTACTCCTCGAACAGCACCGCGTAGGGGTCCCGGTCGGGGTCGATGTGCTCGGCGTACTCGCGTTTCAACTCGACGTGTCTCTCAAGATGCGGTGCGAACCGATCGAAGTCGTCCTCGGCTTTCGCCGCCTCCCACGCCTGCAGCGCCTCGGTGCTCGCCTCGGAGATCTCCTCGACGAGTTCGCGCGGGACGGCGTCGGCGCGCTCGTACTCGCGCGAGACTTCGCGCACGACGGCCGCCCGCTCGTCCGAGAGGTCGGCGTCGGCGAGCCGGTCCAGAAGCTCCCCGGTCTCTGCGTCCGTTATCATCTCGTGGCGGACCGACGAGAGCGTCGAGAGCTGTCTCGACCGGGCGGGCGTGCCGCCCTCGGGCATCATCACCTGCTGGTCCCAGCCGAGCACGCCGGCCGCGCTCCCGACCGCGTTCCAGCGTCGAACGCGGTCCAGGAGTGCGTCGTACGCGTCTGGCGCGTCGCTCGCGTCGTCTGCGGCGGCTTCCGTTGCCATACGACACGGATCGACCGCGTGCCATAAGAAGTGTCCGCCGACGAAACGGCCCCGCCGCGGACGGAGGTGACCGCGCCGCTGCCGATCCCGCCGGCGACACCGCCCGACCGGCGGACCGCCCCGTCGCGAGCGCGACCTATATCTCTCCGGCCGCCGAACGACCGACAACGAATGACCGACGACGACTTCATCGACCTCCGGTCCGACACCGTCACGCGTCCGTCAGACGCGATGCGCGACGCGGCCGCGACCGCCGAGGTCGGCGACGACGTGTACCGCGACGACCCCACAGTCAACGAACTGGAGCGGCGCGCCGCCGAGGCGGTCGGCACCGAAGCGGCGCTGTACGTCCCCTCGGGGACGATGGCCAACCAGATCGCCGTCCGCGTCCACACGGACCCCGGACAGGAACTGCTTCTCGACCGGGAGTCCCACATCTACCGGTGGGAACTCGGCGGCGCGGCGACGCTCTCGGGGGTCCAGACGCGGCCGGTCGACGCCGGCGCGCGCTGCGTCCCGACCGCAGAGCGAGTGCGCGCAGAGACCGTGACAGAAGACCTCCACCGGCCCGGCACCGGCCTGCTGGCGCTCGAAAACACGCACAACTACCGCGGCGGGCTGGCGGTCCCCGTAGACCGGATCGACGCGGCGGCAGCGGCGGCACACGAAGGTGGCGTACCCGTCCACCTCGACGGCGCGCGCGTGTTCAACGCCGCGGTCGCGCTCGGCGTCGACGCGAGCGAGATCGTCGCGCCCGTCGACAGCGTCACCTTCTGTCTCTCGAAGGGGCTCGGCGCGCCCGTCGGATCGATACTCGCGGGGGAGACGGCGTTCATCGAGGAGGCCAGACGGGTCCGGAAGCTGTTCGGCGGCGGCATGCGGCAGGCCGGGATGATCGCCGCGCCGGGGCTGCTCGCGTTAGAGACCGTCGACCGCCTCGCCGACGACCACGCCAACGCTGAGCGGCTGGCCGCGGGGTTAGACGCCATCGACGGCGTCGACGCCGCAGAGCCCGACACGAACATCGTCGTCGCCGACACCGAGAGCGCCGGAGTCGCGGCGAGCGACCTCGTCGCGGCCTGCGAGGAGCGCGGCGTCGGGTGCGTCGAGTTCGACGCGCACACCGCGCGGTTCACCACCCACCGCGACGTGGACGCGGACGACATCGACATCGCGGTCGAGCGTGTCGACGACGTGATCGCAGATCTCACCGCGTAGGTCGCGGATCGCAACGCGCAGTCCGCGGATCGTGACCGGTAGCCGTCCCGCCGCGGTTCACCGGTCGAACCCGTTCTCGGCGACGATCCACCTCACCCCGACGTAGGCGACCGCGGCGATGGCCGCGTACGCGACGACGAGCGCCGTGGTCGTCGCGTCCGCGCTGTCGATAGCGAGCCGTGCGACCGCGTTCGCTGGGCCGCCGGCCATGGCCGTCGCGCCGCCGAAGAGCGCGAGGACGCCGATCGAGTAGAGGAACTGCGCGGCGCGGCGGTCGGGCGCGAGCGCCGAGATGGCGACGGCCAGCGCGACGACGAGCGCCGTGAGCGCGGTCATCAAGACGAGTATCGTGGGAACGTTGGCGACGGGCGTGTCGTTCGCGCGGAGCAACAGCAGCCACAACAGCGCCTGTGCGGGGGCGATGGCGACCGCCGCGAGCGCCTTCCCGTCGATGATCTCGCCGAGCGTCACGGGCGCGACGCGGAGGAGTTCGAGCGTCCCCTCGTCGATCTCCTCCGTGATCGAGTCGACGACGAGCGACCCGGAGATGAACACGGGCAGGAACACCAACACCGGGATCAACACGGTGTACGTGAACGTGAAGTACGGGCTTGAGCCGCTCTGCGCCGGCAGTGGAAGCGGCGACTCGGTGAGGTACGCGGCGCGGTCCCTGCGCTCGTCGAGCTCGTAGGCGCGCAACACTTCGCGAAGCTGGACGACGAGGACGGTCGTCTCGACCGTGGCGTCCGGCGCGGTGACCCGTACCGCGATCCGGTCGCCGCCGCCGTCCCCCGCGTCGACCCGGTTCGCGACCGCCACCGCGTCGGCGGCGTTGCGGTCGAACGCGTCCCGGGCGGCACCCGCGTCCACGTACGTCGTGACGCCGACGCCTTCGACGTCGGCGGCGGCCCGTTCGAGCCCGTCGACCGCGTCGCCGCTCGCGGCCACCTCTATCTCCGCGGCGTCGAGCGCGCCGGGGTCGTACATGGAGACCAGCCCGACGACGAGGAACGACGAGAACGCCGCGATGAACAGCTGGATGCCGATCGCGAGCAGGATCGTCTTCTCCGCGCGCAGCCCCGCAAGCTCGCGGCCGGCGACCGTCAGGCGGCTACCCATGGACGCTCACCACCGCGAAGTTGTACGCCGCGTGAAGCAGCGTCGCCAGCGCGAGCGTCAGGACGTACCGGGTCCGGCCGCGGCTCGCTCCCACCGCGGTCACGGCCGTCGTGACGCCGTGGAGCGCGAGCGGCGCGAACGCCAGCGCGACCAGCACGGGAACGGACAGTCCCCCGACGCCGGCGACGCTCCCGAAGGCGGCGCGGCCCACGTACAGCTCCGTGAGTCCGACGGCCTGCACGACCGCGGTGGCCTTCTCGGCGAGGAAGAAGCCGACGGCGGAGGCCGCGCCGACCGCGACGGCGACCCGGTCGGTCCGGGCGAAGACGCCGCGCTCGAACCCGGCGTAGAGGTGGACGCTCTTCGCGACTTCCTCGATGAAGGCGATCGTGACGAGCAAGACGGGGATCGAGACGGTAACGGGCAGCGCGAAGAGCAGCGCGACGGCCATGAGTTCCGCGACGAACACGAAGGGTATCGCACAGGCGGTGAGAAGCGCCACCGGAGCGAGCGCGCGGAGGCGGCCCCGCGCTCCCGCCCCGCGCCCCCGGTGAGCGTCGCCGCCGACCGGTGCGAGCCGCACCGCCAGCGCGTCGAGGAACTTCCGTCCGACCGGCTTCTGCGTGAACATGTCCTCCTCGCGGTAGACGCCGAGCCCGAGCGCGAACAGGAGCCCGGCCCCGATCGACATCGGCGTCGTCGCGAATAGCACGTCGCCGGCGGAGACGGCTTCGCCCTGCAGGTCGAAGACGACGAGCGTGAGCGGCGAGACGAGCGCGACCGGCGTGACGTTGGTGAAGATAGCGGGGACGAACGCGTAGGTCGTGAGCAGGACGCTCACGCCGACCGTGACGAACGTGAGCTCCTTGAACGACCGCGCGAACATCGCGCCGACGAACGTCGCCCCGAGGAACGCCAGTGCGACCGGGAACACGGCGACGACGGAGAGCGGACCGCCGCCGACCGCGAGGGCGATGAGCGTCGTGACCGCCGCCGCGAGCGCGACGTACGGGAGGGTCTTGCCGGCGACGATTTCGACCGGCGACAGCGGCGTGACGAGGAGCGGCTCGCCGCGGCGGTTCGTCCGCTCGTCGAGGATGGAGGATCCGTACGCCTGAATGAGGAAGTTCATCGGCACGAGGAAGACGAAGGCAAGCAGAAGGGAGACGAACGGGAACGGCGGGGAGATCGATCCCGGCGAGCCGACCGTGGCGGCACCGAACGTCCCGCCTCCGATCGAGGGGACCGCGAGGCCGCCGTCGTCGCCGTCACCGCCGTCGCCGCCGGCAGCGACCGCACCCGTCGAGTCGGACCCGTCTCCGCCAGCCGTCCCGCCGTCGGAGGTGCCACCGCCGCCGGTCGCTCCGTCTCCCGCGGTTCCGTCCGTCGATCCCCCTCCGCCGAGCGTCGCTCCGCCGTCGACCCCGCTCGTTCGGCTCACGTACCTGAGCGTGACCGCGATCGGGAACGCCGCCGTCTCGTTCGCCTCGTCGGCCATCAGCCGCTCGTTGTGCGCCTCGACGGCCTCCCGAAACTCGGCCGCAGCGGCCGCGCCCTTCTCCGTGTCGCTGGCGCTGACCACGACGCCGACGACGGTCGAATCGCCTCCGGCCGTCCCCCCGATCGTCCCGTCGTCTCTCGGAACGCCGCGGACGTCTCGGACGATCAGATCCGCCGAGGTGCCGAGCGACGCGCCATCGACGGGAACTGCGGTAAGCGCGGGTGCAGACTCGACCGCGTCGGCGTACGGCGAGCCGTCGTCGACCGCGACCCGGTAGACGTCGCGGTCGACGTCGAGCCCGACGACGCCGGCCGCGAGGCCGCCGCCGACCAAGCCGCCCACGACGAGGAGGAGCGCGAGCGCCGCGAGCAGGGTTCGGCGGTCGACGCCCCCGCCGGCGCGGGCGGTCTCCCATCTGGCGACCCGGAGCGTCCTCCGGAGCCGGTCGATCACTCGGCCCCCTCCGGTTCGTTCGGCGTCTGCCCGCCGGTCTCTTCGTCCGCGGAACCGTCGCCGGTGCCGGCCGTGTACCGCCCCGGCATCGGGCGGCCGACGATGTCGAGGAAGACGTCTTCGAGGCTCGGCTCGCGCGTGCGGATGTCGACCACCTCGCCGCCCGCGGCCGTCACCGCGTCGCGGACCGCCTCGACCGCCGCCATCGTCGGCACCGCGGTCCGGAACCGGTCGCCGACCTCGACCGTGAGCGCCGGCGAGGCGTCCGACTCGCCCGCCTCGTCGTCCGCGAGGCCGCTCGCTTCACCGTCCGCGAGGTCGGCGAGCGCGTCGGTTCGGCTCGGCGCGACGTCGGAGAACACGTGGTAGGTCGTCTCTCCGTGCCGCTCGCGGATCCCGTCGACGCTCCCGCGAGCGACGATTCGCCCCTCGTTCATCACGACGACGCGGTCGCAGACGGACTCGACGTGATAGAGGTTGTGCGCGGAGAACACGACCGTCTTTCCGGCCTCGCGAAGCTCGCGGGTGAACTGCAGCACGGAGTCCGTCGTCACCGGGTCGAGCCCCGAGGCCGGCTCGTCGTACACGAGCACGTCCGGGTCGTTGACGAGCGACCGCGCGATGGCGACCTTGCGTTTCATCCCCTTCGACATGTCGCCGAGCCGGCGCTCGCGGTGGTCGAGCTGGAGCCGGTCGAGCGCGGACTCGATCCGCTCGTCCGCGACGTCCCCCGGCACGTCGTAGAGGTCGGCGAAAAACCGGAGGTACGACCGCGGCGTCATCTCCTCGTACAGCGGCGACTCCTCCGGGAGGAAGCCGAGCCGCCGCCGCATCTCGGGGTCGTCGGAGTCGAAGCCGGCGACCGTCACGTCGCCGTCGGTCGGCTCGACGAGCCCGGAGAGCACCTTGAGCGTCGTCGTCTTCCCCGCTCCGTTCGGGCCGACGATGCCGAAGACCTCTCCCTCTCCGACGGAGAACGTGCTGTCGACGACGGCGGCGAACTCCCCGTACGTCTTCCGTAGGCCCGCCACCTCGATCATGCGTCGCGATCGACCCTCTGTCGGGTTAAACCCACCTCCGCGGTTATCGCCGGCGAGAACGCTCGCCGGTATCCTTAGGGGACCGGTCGACGAACGCGACGGTAATGACCGACGCCGGGGAGACGGTGGAAGCCGCTGACGGCGGGGATGGCGCTGACCGCCGCGGCACCGCCGGACGCGGGGGCGACACCGAGCGGGAAACCGACATCGATCCCGCGGTCGCGGCGACGGCCCGCGAGGAGCTGCGCACGACGTTCTCCCATCAGGTCGAGCGGCTCCGCGAGATCGACACCAAGGCCATCGAGATCCTCAAGGCGAACCTGGTTCTCATCGGGATCGTCGTCACGGGCGGGTCGATCGTCGTGCAGACCGAGTTCGACCTCGGCGGGTTCCTCAACCCATTCACGCTCGCGGGGGGCGCGATCCTGCTCGTCTCGACCGGGCTGGCGGCCGTCACGTACACCGCCTCCGACCTCCGCGGCGGACTCACCATCGCCGACGTCGACGCCCTGATCGCCGCGGAACGCGCACGCGCCGACGGCGAGAACGGACCGGTGACCGACGCGTCGTCGGCCGACGCGGTCACGGACGACGACCCGCACGACGAGACGCCGGACAGGTGCGACGAGACGCCGGCCAGCTTCGACGAGCGGTTGCTGCGCAGCTACGCCGAGTGGATCGACTACAACGCCCGCGTCATGGCCGTTAACGACCTGCTCGCGACCGTGACCGTCCTCTTGGTCTTCCTCGCGTTCGTCTACGTCGTCGCGGGGGTGGTGACCGGCGCGGTCGGGCTCTCTCCGACGGAACTGTGGGCCACGTTCGCCGTCTTGACGGTGTTCGCTGGCGGGTTCACGTGGGTCGCCGCGCACATGGACCACCTCGGACCCGAGACCCGGCACCCGACGGCGACGTTCGACGGCGTGCAGATCTCGAAGGGAGCAGACCGCAGCGAGGCGTGGTCGTCGCTCCGCGCGATGATCGGGCGCGAGCCGCCCGCCGACCCACCAGACCCGGACGCACCGCCGCGTGACGGGGATCGCGACGACTGACCGCGGCTCGAAGGAGATAAGAAGGCAACGCGGGAGCCGGCGGGTGAGACCGCTATTCTTCCTCTTCTTCCGCTTCCTCCGCTTCCCCCGGGACGCGCCCTCGCTCCCAGACGGTGTGAGCCGAAGTGTCGTTCGGTGCTGTGTGCGAGACGTCTTTCATCGTGTCACGGTCACTCATGTTGACGCCCGATTGCAGCGAACGCCGCATTAACGCTTCGCACGGGGTGATAACGAGACCTTATATTGTTCAAGGGGTGGTCGGGCGCCAAGACGCTCTCGGCTTCCGGGAGCGGCGTCCGAACATGTTGGCACGAAATCGGTTGTCCGTCAGGCGACAACGCTCCGACGATGCAACTCACACGGAAGACGATAGCGAAGGTAATCGTCGCGGCGTTCCTGTTGAATCTGGTCGTCATGGGTGCCGGCGCGTGGCTCGCGTACC
The DNA here is from genome assembly GCF_024494575.1 of Halorubrum salinum. Lineage (GTDB taxonomy): Archaea > Halobacteriota > Halobacteria > Halobacteriales > Haloferacaceae > Halorubrum > Halorubrum salinum. The sequence goes on along the minus strand of NZ_JANHDO010000001.1, from coordinate 1,007,142 downwards.
AAGAGGCCCCGCCGATCCCCGAGGAGGTCGTCGGGCCCGACGGAGAGGCGATCGTCACCGATGGCGAGATCAGAGACGGGAAGGCGGCGTTCCAGCAGTACGGCCTGATGAACCACGGGTCGATACTCGGCAACGGCGCGTACTACGGCGAGGACTACACCGCCGAGACGCTGGAGTTGAAAGCCCAGCACATGCGCGACTACTACGCGCGAGAGGAGTACGGTGCCGCCTACGACGCCCTCGACTCCGCCGAGCGAGCGGCGGTGGCCCAGACCGTCCGCGAGGACCTCGACGAGGCGCACGACGGGAGCGACACCGTCGAATACTCCGCCGCCGAGGCGTACGCCCACGAGCGGGTGACCGAGACGTACGTCGAGCGGTACCACGAGGGTGACCACGCCCGGGGCGTGCCCGAGGACATGATACAGTCGCCGGAGGAGGCTCGGGAGTTCGCCGACTTCGCGCTGTGGACCGCGTGGTTCTCGCACACCGACCGACCCGGCAGCGACAACTCCTACACGAACGAGTGGCCCTACTCGCCCCCCGCCGGCAACGACGCCACGGGAGCCGCGATGATCTGGAGCGTGGTCGCGATGGTGCTCCTCGTCGGCGCGGCCGGGGCCGCCATCCTCCTTTACAAGTCGGTGAAGCTTCCGGAGCCGTCGGCGGCGGGAATATCGGTCCCGGAACCGGGCGACGTGAGCGTGTTCCCGAGCCAGCGCGCGGCGCTCCGGTTCGTTCCGGTCGCCGCCGGATTGTTCCTCGCACAGGTGTTACTCGGCGGCTTACTGGCGCACTTCTACATCGAACGGGCCGGGTTCTTCGGGATAGAAGAGCTGTTCGGCGTCCACATCCTCCAGCTCCTCCCCTTCTCCATCGCGAAGACGTGGCACATCGACCTGGGAATCCTGTGGATCGCGTCGACGTGGCTCGGCGCTGGGCTCTTCCTCCCGCCGCTTTTGACCGGCCACGAGCCGACCAACCAGAGCCGGTACGTGAACGTCCTGCTCGGCGCGCTCGTCGTGGTCGTCGGGGGCGGCATGGGGGGGATCTGGCTCGGCGCGAACGGCTACTTCGACGGTCAGCTCTGGTGGCTTCTCGGCAACGAGGGGCTCGAATACCTGGAGGTCGGGAAGGTGTGGCAGGGCGGCCTGCTCGCCGGGTTCCTGTTGTGGGCCGTGTTGGCGATTCGGGGACTCAAGCCGCTTCTCGACCGCGAGCCGGTCTACGGGCTCGCGCACATGATCCTCTACGCCGGGGGATCCATCACTCTGCTCTTCCTCGCCGGGTTCCTGTTCACGCCCACGACCAACATCGCCGTCACCGAGTTCTGGCGATGGTGGGTGGTCCACATGTGGGTCGAGGGGGCCTTCGAGTTCTTCATCGTCGCGATCATCGGGCTCACCTTGGTGTCGATGAACCTCCTCACGCGGCGCAGCGCCGAGAAGGCGGTGATGCTGCAGGCGCTCCTCGTGATGGGCACCGGCGTGATCGGCGTCTCACACCACTACTGGTGGATCGGGATGCCCGACTACTGGGTGCCGATCGGGAGCGTCTTTTCGACCTTAGAGCTGCTCCCGCTGATCTTCATCCTCTACGAGGCGATCGGCCAGTACCGGGCGATGACCGCCGGCGACGGATTCCCGTACACGCTCCCGTTCATGTTCATCGTCGCGAGCGGGGTCTGGAACTTCGTCGGTGCCGGCGTCCTCGGCTTCTTCATCAACCTCCCGCTCGTCAACTACTACGAGCACGGCACCTACCTCACGGTGGGCCACGCCCACGCCGCGATGTTCGGAGCCTTCGGATTCCTCGCGCTCGGGATGGTCGCGTACATGCTCCAGCTGTCGATCGACCCCGAGCGCTGGGACGGCTCGTGGCTCCGCGCGTCGTTCTGGTGTTGGAACGTCGGGCTGGCGCTCATGGTGTTCGTCTCGGTGCTGCCCGTCGGATTCCTCCAGCTCGACGTCGCGTTCACCGAGGGGTACGCGGCGGCCCGCAGCCTCGCCTTCTACGAGCGGTCGATCGTTCAGACGCTGTTCTGGGCGCGGCTCCCCGGCGACACGCTGATCATCGTCGGGACGGTGATCTACGCCGCCGACCTCCTCCGCAAGCGGTTCGTCCTCCGGCAGTCCGCCGACGATCCGAGCGTCGAAGACATGGCCGTCGCCGAGGGGATCGTCGGAGACGACGACTGAGGATCGCGACAAACGACGACTGAGGATCGTCGGAGACGAGGACCGAGCCGCATCAAGAGTCTCGCGCCGTCTCGGCGTCGAACGAGATCGGCGTCCGCGGGAGGCCGTCGACGAACTCCCGCACGACCGTCCGTTCGACCCGCTGGAGGACTTCACTACAGGTCGACTTCGGGATACCCACGTGGTCGGCCACCTCGGTCAGCGTACACGTCCGCGGAACCTCGTAGTATCCCAGATCGACGGCTTCGAGCAGTATCTCGCGCTGTCGGTCCGTGAGCAACTCGTCGGGGTTCAGCCGCTGTTGGACGTACTCCACGTCGAAGTTCGCATCGACTCCGCGGAGCATACGCCCGAACTCGGCCACGCGCTCGTGGGGAGCGGTGACGTCGATACGTGCCGTCCCGTTCGCTATCTCTACCGGCATCTCGACGGGACGCCCGCCTGCCGCGCGGCGGCCATCAGGAGCGGCGCGTGCGCTTCGATCTGCACCGTTGCGACGCCGTCGCTCCGCGACATCACCGACAGCTCCTCGATCGTCTCGTGTGACTCGACCGCCGCAAGAACCTCGTCGAGGTCGTCGGCGGTGACCTTCACGAGCGCGAACCCGGCACCGTCGCCGGGCGTGGCTGTCAGTACCTGTATCTGCGCCCCAGGAAACTCCCGGGAGACTTCGCCGATCCACGGGCCGTCGGGGAGATCGACACGGAGGCGCGCCTGTGCCATGCCGCCCGTTCGACGGCCGCCGGAAATGGGTTCGCCTCCGTGCGACCCCGAGCCACGCGGCCGGCGACGGTCCGTGACCGGGCGGTGCCGGTCGCAGCGTCCTACTCGTCTGTCGTCTCGATGTCCGCTGAGAGGCCCTGTGCCATCTCGATATCCGTCGCGTTGTTCAGCGTCCACGCGGTCCGGTCGGTGACCGTCTCCACTATCTCCCGTGCGGAGGGGTTCCCGTTGCCGGATTTTTTCACGCCGCCGAACGGGAGCTGTACCTCCGCACCGATACACGGGAGGTTCCCGTACGCGAGCCCCAGCTCAGCGTGGTCTCTGTAGTAGTTGATCTGGCGGTAGTCCTCCGAAATGACCGCTCCGGCGAGACCGTAGTCGGTGTCGTTCTGGATCTCGACTGCCCGCTCGATCCCGCCCTCGTATTCGAGGAGCGCGACGTGGGGGCCGAACACCTCTTCGCTCGTACACCTGAGGTCGGCGTCCGGGTCCGCCTCGTAGACGAACGGCCCGACCCAGTGTCCCTCCTCGTGCTCCTCGGGGATCGCCGCGTCGTCGAGGTCGGTCCGGTCGACGAGGACGGTCACGCCCTCCTCGCGAGCGAGGTCGTTGTACGCGGTGACCGTCTCGCGGTGCTCGGGCTCGATGAGCGGCCCCATGAACGTCCCTTCATCGAGAGGGTCACCGACGGCGACCGACTCCGCGACCTCGATGAACCGCTCTTTGAACGCGTCGTACACGTCGGTGTGGACGATCAGCCGCTCCGCGGAGACGCAGCGCTGGCCGGTCGTCTTGAAACTCGACATCACCGCCGAGTGGACCGCGATGTCGAGATCCGCGTGCTCCGTGATCACGACCGCGTTCTTCCCGCCCATCTCGCAGGCGGCACGCTTGCCGGGGACGCCGCCGAGCGCGTCTTGAATCTGCTGGCCGACCTCCGCGGAGCCGGTGAAAAGCACCGTCGATACGGCGTCGTGTTCGACGATCGCCTCACCGGCGTCGCCGAACCCCTGGACCATGTTGAACACGCCGTCCGGGAGCCCGGCGTCCTCGAACATCTCCGCGATGATCTGGGCACACAGCGGCGTCTGCTCGGCGGGCTTGAACACGACCGTGTTGCCCTCGACGAGCGTGACGGCCATGTGCCAGAAGGGGATGGCGACCGGGAAGTTCCACGGCGTGATACAGCCGACGACGCCGCGCGGCTTCCGCCGCATGTAGGCGTCCTTCGCAGCGATCTCGGAGGGGACCACGTCGCCGTTCGGGTGTCTGGCGTCACCCGCGGCCCACTCGACCATGTGCGCGGCCTCGACCACGTCGGCCCGCCCCTCGCTTATTTCCTTGCCGCACTCTCTGGTGACGATCTCGCCGAGCTCGTCCGTCCGCTCGCGCAGTTCGCGGTACACGTCCCAGAGGTATTCGGCGCGGTCGATCCGCGAGCGCTCACGCCACGGCCCGAACGCGTCGGCGGCCGCCTCGACCGCGCGGTCGACGTCGGCCGGTGTCCCCCGACGGAACTCGCCGAGCGTCTCGCCGGTCGCCGGGTTCTCGCTCGCGAAGGTCCGCGAGCCAGAGCCGGCGATCCACTCGCCGTCGACGTACTGCTTGTTGATGTCTACCATGTGTATACCGTTCGCGAGCGAGCGTAAAAGTTCACCTCTCGGTGGGGTGTCGACTGGACGTCGCGAAGTCGGACTACTCTCCCGTGGCGGCCGCGTCGCCGCTTGGACCGGTCGCAGTCGCCCGCTTTTCGAGTTCCCCGTTCAGCGCCGCGGCGTCGAAGTCGTGATCGGGGCGGATGGCGACGAAATCGAGGAACTGTCGGGCGGCGAGCAGCTCCGCGGTCGAGTACCTCGTGAGCGCGGCGTCAACGGCCGTGGACGCACCGACGAGCGGTTCGAGGGCGGCGAGCGCGCTGGCCAAGTCGTACGAGCGCGCCGACTCGCGGCCGTCGCCGCTCACGTTCGTCGCGTCGATGACGTAGAGGTCGCCGTCGCGAACGAGCACGTTCTCGGCACGGAGGTCACCGTGTGCGAGCCCGGCGTCGTGGATCGTTCGGAGGGTGTCGAAAAGCGCCGGCGCGAGCGCGGCGACCGTCTCGCTCCCGAGGTCGTCGAGGGGCCGAAACTCGGGGAGGTACTCCAACACGAGCACGCCGAGGTCCCCCACCGAGAACGCTTCGACGGGTTCCGGGGCGTTCACGCCGAGGTCGCGGACCTTCCGTGTCGCCTCCAGTTCGTGGCGAGCCATCTCGTAGGGAGTCTCGTGGCGCTCGAAGAACCCCTCGGTCCCCGCCGAGAAGGCCCCGAGGTTCCGTCCGGTGGTGAAAAGCGCGTGAACCAGCGTGTTCTGCCGCGTGATCACCTTCACGAACAGGTCGTCGTCGACGACCATGGGCGTCGACAGCCAGTTGTCGGCGTCGAGAAAGCGCACTCGCATCTCGTCGCGGTCGTACCGGTCCGCCAGTTCGCGGACGACCCGTTCGATGTCGGGCCAGTCGACGCGACCGCGAACGAGCTGCCGGAGTTCCATACCGAAACGGAACGCGGCGACGACAGATAAGTGGCGTCGTCACGCGGGGGCGTCGTCACACGCAAACTAACCGTCGCGCGCGAACATCGTCGCGTGGAGCGTTCGCGACGGCCGGCCGACCCTACCGAGATCGGGTACGGTCGTTCGTGTTGTTTATGCCTCATGCCAGCAATTCGCACGTATGGACTTCGAGTTGCCGGCGGAACACCGGATGATCCGTGACACGGTCCGGGAGTTCTGCGAGTCCGAGATCCGCCCTATCGCCCAAGCGGTCGAAGACGACCGCCGCTTTCCCGCCGAGGTGTTCGACACCCTCGCCGAACTCGATATGATGGGAATCCCGATCTCGGAGGAGCACGGAGGACTCGGCGGCGACCAGCTCATGTACGCCGTTGTCACCGAGGAGCTGGGTCGCGTCTCCGGCGGCATCGGTCTGTCGTTCGCCGCGCATACGTCGCTCGGCGCGAAACCGATCGAGCTGTTCGGTACCGACGCACAGAAACAGGAGTGGCTCCGCCCGCTCGCCGCGGGCGAGGCGCTCGGCGCGTGGGCGCTCACCGACCCCGGAAGCGGCTTCGACGCGTCGAGTATCGAGACGACCGCCGAGTACGACGCCGACGCTGACGAGTACGTACTCAACGGCACCAAGCGGTTCATCACGAACGCGAACGTCGCTGACTCGGTGCTGGTAACGGCCGTCACGGACCCCGAAGCCGGCTCCGACGGCATCTCGACGTTCATCGTCGACCCCGACTCCGACGACGGGTTCGAAGTGACAGCGGCCGTAGAGAAGATGGGGTGCAACTGCTCGCCGACGTGTGAGGTCACCCTCGACGACGTGCGCCTCCCCGCAGACCGACTGCTCGGCGAGGAGGGCGAGGGACGGACGCAGGCGATGAAAACGATGGACTGCGGCCGGATCTCTATCGCCGCGCTCTCCGTGGGTCTCGCGCAAGGGGCGTACGAGGCCGCGAAGGAATACGCGTGCGAGCGCGAGCAGTTCGGAAAACCGATCGCGAAGTTCGACGCGATCCGCGACAAGCTGGTCCACATGCATCGACAGACGGAGCGCGCGCGGCTGCTCACGCACAGGGCGGCGACGCGGTACGACGCCGACGACGTGACTCGCGCATCGGCGCTCGCGAAGCTCGACGCCAGCGAGGCCGCCCGAGAGGTGGCAGAGGAGGCCGTCCAGACGCTCGGGGGCTACGGGTACACCACCGACTTCGCGCCTCAGCGGTTCTACCGCGACGCGAAGCTGATGGAGATCGACGGGGGAACGAGCGAGATCCAACGCGCCGTGATCGGCCGCGAACTCGGTCTGTGAGTGGGATAACTCCGCGCGGGACAACCGCGTGCGGTGCTCGCTGCGCGCGACCGATGGGATTCGAATTACTCGACCCGCTACTGCTCACGCTGTTCGCAGATAGCGGGCACGGCGGGATCCCCGCGAGCGAACGGAGTGAGCGAGCGGGGGTCAGCCGTGCGCGCGACTGAGCGAAGCGAAAGAGCGGGCACGGCGGGATTCGAACCCGCGATCGAGAGGTTAGGAACCTCTCGCCCTGTCCGCTAGGCCACGCGCCCGAATCGTATGGAGAAAACGCCGCGTTCGGTAATCGGTCGGCGTCGAAAGCGGGGAACTACGCGCTCGTTTCTTTCTCGGTTTCGAGGTCCTCGAACTCCTCGTCGTCGTCTTCGAGAGTCGAGTCGGCCTCCTCCTCGTCGCCCTGCATCTGTTTCAGTTCGTCTTCGACCTCTTCGCGCCCCTTCTTGAATTCGCCCATCGCCTGTCCGGTGGACCGTGCCAGCTTCGGAATCTTGTTCGCCCCGAACAGAAGGACCAAGACGAGCAGGATGATGAGGAGCTCCGGCCCCGCCGGAATGCCGCCGATCAGTGGTATCGCGCTTGCCATCTCTACACGGCCGTAGCTCTCTGGCGACTATAGTCTTTTTGCCTCGATGGGTCCGAGGCCCGAAACGCGAATCCGTGGGGAGCGGGACGACGCGGTCACCACTGGCGGCTCGCCGCCGCCGAAACGGTGATACGCCCCGCCGCCGATCGGAGGGTATGACAGATGTCGGTGACGACGCGCCGAATTTCGACGCCTCGATCGTAGACGGCGACATCGAACCGTTCGAACTGACCGACCGCCTCGGTGACGAACCGGTCGTCTTGGCCTTCTTCCCGGCCGCCTTCTCGAACACCTGTACCGACGAGATGGAGGCGTTCCGCGACGAGTTCGACCGCGACGGCTGCACGCTCCTCGGGGTGAGTACCGACCTCCCGCACGCGCTCGAAGCCTACCGGGTGCAGTACGACCTGCCGTTCGCGCTCGTCGGCGACCCCGACCACCGCGCGATCGAGGCGTACGACGCGATCGAGGAGTTCGAGCGCTACGGCGTCGACACCGTCGCACGACGGGCCATCTTCGTGATCGACACCGACGGCGTCGTGACCTACCGTTGGCTCGCCGATCACTCGGGGCAAGAGCCAGACTACGACGCGGTCGCGGAGGCGGTCGAAGAGGCGTCGTAGACGGCACACTCGCTACCGAGCGCCTCGCGTCGTCACTCGGTGTCCGCGTTCTCGTCGACCTCGTCCGCGTACGCCGCTTCGGAGACGATATCCACGGACGCGACCTCGTCGTCCGGATCGAGGTTCATCACGATGACGCCCTTCGTGTTGCGACTCACCGTCGAGATCTCCTCGACACGGGTTCGCATGATCTGGCCTTCGCCGCTCATCGCGAGCAGGTGGTCGCCGTAGGTGACCGCCTCGATGGCGACGACCTCGCCGTTTCGGTCGCCGGTTTTGATGTCGATCAGCCCCTTGCCGTTGCGGGACTGCAGGCGATACTCGTCGAGGTCCGAGCGCTTCCCGTAGCCGTTTTCGGTCACGGTGAGCACCCAGTTGTGCCGGTCCTCGTCGATCGCGGCGACGCCGGCGACGGCGTCGTCCTCGCGGAGGTCGATCCCGATCACGCCCCGAGCGGTACGGCCCATCGCGCGGGCGTCGGCCTCGTCGAACCGGATCGCCATTCCGTGTCGACTCCCGATGACGATGTCCCGATCGCCGTCGGTCACTTCGACGTCGACGAGTTCGTCGCCGTCTTCCAGTCGAATCGCACGGATCCCGGTCGAGCGGATGTTCCCGAACTCGTCGACTGCGGTCCGCTTGATGTACCCGTCGCGGGTGACCATCGTGAGGAACTCGTCGTCGTCGAGGTCGTCGGTGTTCACCACCGCCTCGATCTCCTCGCCGCCGTCGAGGTCGAGGAGGTTCACCGCGGACTTGCCGCGGGCGGTTCGCGACATCTCCGGGATCTCGTACGTCTTCAGCTCGTAGATCTGTCCGCGGTTGGTGAAGACGAGGAGGTAGTCGTGAGAGTTGGCGGCGAACACGGAGGAGACGCGGTCGCCCTCTTTCAGCCCCGTGCCGATGATCCCTTTCCCGCCGCGGTTTTGCGCGCGGAAGGTGTCGAGTGACATCCGCTTGATGTAGTCGTCCTCGCTCATCACGACGACGCACTCCTCTTCGGGGATCAGGTCCTCGTGGGTCACGTCGCCGACGTCCTCGATGAAGCTCGTGCGACGCTCGTCGTCGTACTCGGCTTTGATGTCCGCTAGCTCGTCGACGATCACCTGGTCGAGTTCGTCCGGGTCGGCGAGGATCGCCTCCAGCCGCTCGATCCGAGCGACGACGTCCTCGTACTCCGATTCGATCTCTTGGGTCTCCATCGAGGTTAGCGAGCCGAGCTGCATCCGGACGATGTGTTCGGCCTGCGCCTCGCTGAACTCGTAGTCGGCTTCGAGCGCCGCCTTCGCGGCGTCTCGGTCGTCGGAGTCCTGAATGGTCTCGACCACGCTGTCGACGTTGTCGAGCGCCTTCAGCCGCCCTTCGAGGATGTGCGCGCGGTCCTCCCGCTCCGCTAGTTCGTGCTCCGAGCGCCGCCGGATCACGTCGCGGCGGTGCTCGACGTAGTGTTCGAGCGTCTCCTTCAGGTCTAAGACCTGCGGCGAGCCGTCGACCAAGGCGAGGTTGATGACGCCGAAGGTGCGTTCGAGGTGACTCTCCAGCAGTTGGTTCTTGACGACCTCGGCCATCGCGTCGCGCTTGAGGTCGACGACGACGCGGATCCCGTCGCGGTCGGACTCGTCGCGGAGGTCGCGGATCCCCTCTATCGCGCCCTCGTTCACGTCCTCGGCGATCCGCTCCACGAGCCGAGACTTGTTCTGCTGGAAGGGAAGCTCCGAGATGACGATCCGACCCTCCTCGTCGACCTCGAACTCGGCGCGGACGCGGACGCGACCGCGACCCGTCTTGTACGCCTCGTGGACCGCGTTCCGGCCGACGATGTTCGCGCCGGTCGGGAAGTCCGGTCCCTTGACGTGCTCCATCAGGTCCTCGACGGTGCAGTCGGGGTCCTCGATGAGCGCGACCGTGGCGTCTATCACCTCGCCGAGGTTGTGCGGCGGGATGTTCGTCGACATCCCCACCGCGATCCCCGAGGAGCCGTTGACGAGCAGGTTCGGGAACGCCGACGGCAGCACCTCCGGTTCCTCCAAGCGGTCGTCGTAGTTGGCGGTGAAATCGACCGTGTCGCGCTCGATGTCCGCCAGAAGCTCCTCGGCGATGGGCGACATCCGCGCCTCCGTGTAGCGCATCGCCGCCGGCGGGTCGCCGTCGACGGAGCCGAAGTTCCCCTGCCCGTCGACCAAGGGGTACCGCATCGAGAAGTCCTGTGCCATCCGCGCGAGCGTGTCGTAGATGGCGCTGTCGCCGTGCGGATGGTAGTCACCCATCGTCTCGCCGACGACGGAGGAGGACTTGCGGTGCGCGGAGTTGCTCGTCACGCCCGCCTCGTGCATCGCGAACAGGATGCGGCGGTGAACGGGCTTGAGCCCGTCGCGGACGTCGGGGAGCGCGCGGCCCGCGATGACCGACATCGCGTAGTCGATGTACGACTGCTCCATCTCGTCTTCGATGCGCGCGTTCGTCACCTGCGCGGCGCGGACGTCCGCGGGATCGACGTCGGGAGCGTCGGAGCTCATATGTCCACCCACTCCGCCTCGGTCGCGTGCTCCTTGATGAACTGCTTTCGCGGCTCGACCGCGTCACCCATCAGGATGTTGAACATCCGGTCTGCCGCGGCCGCGTCGTCGACGTTGATCCGCTTGAGCCGCCGGTTCTCTGGGTCCATCGTCGTGTCCCACAGCTGGTCGGGGTTCATCTCGCCGAGCCCCTTGAACCGCTGGACCTGCGTCGGGTTCCCGTCGCACTCCTCCTCGACGATCCGGTCGCGCTCCGCCTCGGTCATCGCGTCGTACGTCTCGCCGCGGTAGCGGACGCGGTACAGCGGCGGCTGGGCCGCGTACACGTAGCCCGCTTCGAGGAGCGGCTTCATGTGACGGTAGAGGAGGGTCAAAAGGAGCGTTCTGATGTGCGCCCCGTCGACGTCCGCGTCCGTCATGATGATTATCTTGTTGTACCGGACGTCGTCGATGTCGAACTCCTCGCCGATCCCCGCGCCGATCGCGGTGATCAGCGCGCGGATCTCGTCGTTCTCTAGGATGCGGTCGAGCCGGTGTTTCTCGACGTTGAGGATCTTCCCCTTGAGCGGGAGGATCGCCTGGTTCTCGCGGTTGCGGCCCTGTTTGGCGCTCCCGCCGGCGCTGTCGCCCTCGACGACGAACAGCTCCGCCTCCTCGGGGTCGCGGGTCTGACAGTCGGCGAGCTTGCCGGGCAGCGCCGTCGACTCAAGCGCCGACTTCCGCCGGGTCAGCTCCTCGGCCTTCTTCGCCGCCTTGCGCGCTCTCGCGGCCTCTGCCGCCTTGTGAACGACCTTGCGAGCCGTGTCGGGGTTCTCCTCGAAGAACGTCCCGAGCTGCTCGTGCGTCGCGGACTCGACGATGCCGCGGACCTCGCTGTTGCCGAGCTTGGTCTTCGTCTGGCCCTCGAACTGCGGGTCGGGGTGTTTCACCGAGATGACCGCCGTGAGCCCCTCGCGGACGTCTTCGCCCTTCAGGTTCGCGTCGAGGTCGTCGACGAGCCCGTGCTCGTTGGCGTAGTCGTTGACGGTCCGGGTGAGGGCGGTCTTGAAGCCGGTGAGGTGGGTGCCGCCCTCGCGGGTGTTGATGTTGTTCGCGAACGCGTGGACGGATCCCTGTAGCTCCTCCGTCGCCTGCATCGCGACCTCGACGTGGATGTCCTCGGCCTCGTCCTCGAAGTAGATCACCTCGTCGTGGATCGGCGTGCGCGTCTCGTTGAGGTACGAGACGAACTCCCGAATTCCCCCCTCGTACTCGAAGGTGGTCTCGTCGCCGGCGTCGTCGACCGCCTCGGCGTCGCGTTCGTCGAAGAGGGTGACGGCGACGCCGGAGTTGAGGAACGCGAGCTCGCGCAGGCGGCTCGCGAGCGTCGAGAAGGCGAACTCGGTGGTCTCGAAGATCTCCGTGTCGGGCCAGAACCGGATCTCGGTGCCCGTCTCCTCGTCCGGTGCCATGTCGCGGACGCGCTCGAAGCCGCCCTCCACGGGCTCGCCCCGTTCGAACGCGTGTCGGTAGACGCCGCCGTCGCGTTTCACCTCGACCTCCAGGCGCCCAGAGAGGGCGTTGACGACGCTGACGCCGACGCCGTGGAGACCGCCGGAGACCTGGTAGGACTTCGAGTCGAACTTGCCGCCGGCGTGGAGGACGGTCATGATCACTTCGAGCGCCGGGCGGTCGTACTTCTCGTGGGTGTCGACGGGAATTCCCCGCCCGTCGTCGGCGACGCTGACGGAGCCGTCCTCGTGGAGAGTGACCGAGATCTCGTCGCAGTAGCCCGCGAGCGCTTCGTCGATCGAGTTGTCGACGACTTCGTAGACGAGGTGGTGTAACCCGCGGTCGTCCGTGGATCCGATGTACATCGCCGGACGCTTACGGACGGCCTGGAGGCCTTCGAGGACCTGGATCTGGCCGGCTCCGTACTCACTCTGCTCTGACATAGAACTTACCCGAGCTAGTCAGTGGTAGCTTATAAAGCCGGCGCACGCGCGCGGGCGTGTGAGAGCGCCCCGTCGATTCGCGACGGATCAGCCGCCGTCGATTCGTCTGCCGTCGGGACGCTCGAGGTACGCCCGCGCGCGCTCGACGACCGCGGCGCGAAACGCCCCCGGGCCCGCGCTGCGCCCGTCATCGAGGGTGACGGTGGTCTCGCGGGCGATCGACTCGACGGTTCGGTCCGCGAGGTCGGCGACGGTCACGGAGTCGCCGCGACCGTCGAGCGCGGCGACGACGCGGTCGAACCGGTCCGGCGTCGCGTGGGCCTCCGCGAGCGCGTCGGCGTCGAGGTCACCGGCGGGAGTCTCCTCGGGTCGGTGGTCACGGTCGACGCTCGCGAGCTTCCCGCGCCCGCCGCGCTTGTTTCGGACCACGACGCCGGCCGCGCGACCGTCGCGCCACGCCGATCGCGGGATCGGGTAGTCGGTCGGGTCGAAGTCGCGGGCGCGAACCTCGCGATCGACGGCGTTGACGGCGGTGAGTCCCACGCCGTCGAAGATCGCCGCGACGGCGTCCGGGGGGCGGAACGCGTTCGCGTCCGCCGAGTGGACGTCGGTCCCGAGGAACGGCGGGAGGCGGCCCCAGTCGTAGTCGGTCCCGCGGCGGTGGGTCGCGACGCCGAGGAACGTGACGCTCGCGGGGTCGTCGGCCGCGGACCGGAGCGCCTCCCGATCGAACGCCTCGCGGACGTGACGGACCGCGGGGCGGAGCGCGAGCGGAACGTCCTCGTCGTCGGCGTACGTCGTCTCCGGACCGCCGAACCGGAGCAGTCCCGACTCCTCCATCCGGAAGCGGAGCCCCGTCCCGTCGATCAGTTCGAGCACCCAGAGGTGGCCGTCGAGGAGGTCGTCGGGCGCGTTCGGACCCGTGAGGTCCGGAAGCGGGGGAAACGAGTGCATGCGGGGTGCTGTCTCGAAGCGTGCGGCCCCGAGCGGGTTGGCTCTTTGGGACGCGGCGGACGCGACCGCCACCGGCGGGCCCGTCCCGGGGTGCCCGATCCGCTCCCGACACGTCCGATCCCCGACTCGCGCCGGCGATCGAACTCCCACAGCTACAAGCCGACGCCCGACCACCCACCGTCCATGCTACCGATCGCGGACTCGTTCGAGCACGGGTATCACGGCTGTGAGATCCTGTACGGCCGCGGGCGCGCCGCGGACCTCGGCGCGTTCCTCGGCGACCGGGGACTCGACGACGCGCTCGTCGTCTGCGGCTCGAACGTGGGCGCGAACGACGACCTCATGGAGCCGATCCGCGAGGGACTCGGCGACCGGTTCGCCGGCGTCTTCGACGGCACGACCCCCGACAAGCGGATCGAGGACGCGTACGCGCTCCTCGACGAGCGGGCGGCCGCGGGCGCGGACGTCCTCGTCGCCGTCGGCGGCGGGAGCAGCCTCGACACGGCGCGTCAGGCCCCGATGCTCGCCGCGGACGGCCGCGACCTCGACCGGATCCGTGCGGCCGCGGAGGAGTCGCCGGGAGACCTCGGCCCGCTCGCGCTCGACGCCGATCCCGCGTTCCCGGTCGTCGTGATCCCGACGACGTTCGCGGGGGCCGACCTCTCGACCGGCGGGTCGCTCGTTGTGCGCTCCGCCGACGCCTCGCCGACCGGGCAGCCGATCACCGTCAGCGGCGACGCCCCGATGCCGATCGCGGACTTAGCGGACCCGGCGCTGTTCGAGACCAGCCCCGAGTCGGTGCTCGCGGGGTCGGCGATGAACGGCTTCGACAAGGGTATCGAGACGCCCTACGCCGCCGACGCGACGCCCGTGAGCGACGCGGCCGCGGTCCACGGCCTACGGCTTCTCGCCGACTCGCTGCCGGCCGTCGCGGGCGATCGCGCTCATCTCGACCCCGAAGCCGCGATGGACCGCGCCGTGGTCGGCGCGCTGCTCGTCCAGATCGACCGCAAGATAAGCGTGATCCACGCGGTCGGTCACGGGTTCGCCCGCCGGTACGACGTCCAACAGGGGGCCGTCCACGCCGTCGTCGCGCCCCACGTCCTCGCGTACCTCTTCGAGGAGGTCGACGGCAGTCGACGGGCGCTCGCGGCCGGACTGAACGTCGACGCCCAGGGGCGGTCCGACGAGGCGGTCGCCGAGGGCGTCGTCGAGGCGGTCGCCGCGGTCCGCGACGACCTCGCCGTCCCCTCGCGGCTTCGCGACCTCCCGGAGACGAGCGAGGCGGACCTGCCGGCCGTCGCCGAGTACGTCGTCGACGACTGGTGTATGGACCGCGCCCCCGACGGCCTCGACGCCACGCCCGAGGAGGTCGAGGACGTGTTGCGCGCCGCGTGGTGATGCGAGACGCGAGCCGCGTAGCGCGGGACAAGCTACTTACTGGATCCCAACGGAACGGGAACGTATGCCCGGACGGTCCTCGCAGTCCGCGCTCCTCCGGTACGTCGGAGTGATCGCCGCGATCGTCGCGATCGTCGGATCCGCCCAGTTCGACTGGCAGTTCGGCGCACCTACCGGCTCCGTACCGTTCGCCCTCGGCGTCGCCGCTGCCCTCCTCGCGGTCGGATGGACGCTCTATCGGCGGCTCTGACGGCGGTTCCGCGGGGTAACCGTCCGGTTCTGCTAGTCGTCCGCAGGCGCGTCGGGCCTGTACGCCTCGCTTATCTTCTTCCACTTGCCGGAGCGGAACCGCCAGTAGTTGATCGCGGCGGGGATCGTCGTCTCGGCGAGGAACGCGAGATAGAGGCCCCACAACCCGATCGCGGGCAGCGCGATCTCGGGGACCGTCACGCCGACGAGCGGCACGTCGATCGCGGGCGTGGCGTCGTGTGCGCCGACGTACGCGAGCGGGATCGAGACGCAGAACATCCCGATGAACTGGCTCGCGAAGGGGATCTTCGTGTCGCCGGCGGCGTCGAGCGGCCCCGCGGCCCCGCCCGAGACGCCCTGAAAGACGACGGCGACGCAGGCCGCGTACACGAGGGTCACGGCGATCGGTATCTCGGGGCTGTCCGGGCTCTCCGCGAACAGCGTGACGATGTCGGTCGCGAAGACGGCCGTAAGCGCCGCGAAGACGACGTACGTCGCCACGGAGAAGCGAATGATGTCGCGGGCGTACGCCTCGGCCTCGGCGACGCGCTCGACGCCCAGTTCCTGTCCGACGAGACTGGAGGAGGCGAGCCCGAACCCCCATCCCGGCGTGTTCATGATCCCCCAGATGCGCCGCGCGATGACGAACGCCGCGACGGTGTTCTCGCCGAACACGTCCAGGATGGCCAGCATCGGGAACTCCGCGACGGTCCACACGAGGTTGCGCGCGCCGACGGGGAGCCCGATCGAGACGAGGTCGCTGAGCATGTCCGGGTTCACGTACGACCCGAACGGGTCGATAGACACCGGGAACGCGCCGATACCCGGTACGCTGCCGCGGACGAGGCCGACGGCGAAGGCGCTCGCCGCGACGACGTTCGAGAGCACCGTTCCGACGGCGGCCCCCTCGACGCCCCAGCCGAGCCCGAAGATGAACGCGGCGCTGAGGACGATGTTCGCGAGCGCGCCGCCGGCGCGGACCTGCATCGCGGTGTAGGCGTCGTCACAGCCGACGAGCGCGCGGCTCCCGACGAGGTTCAACGCGGCGAACGGGACGCCGAGGCCGACGATCCGGAGGTACGCGGAGCCGTACGCGATCGCCGCCTCGTTGCTACTGAGGACGTCGATGAGCGCGGCCGACTGCGTCCAGAAGGTCACGGAGACGGGGACGGTGACGGCCACGACGAGGAGGACGCTCGCCCGGACGGCGTCGCCGAGCTCCGCGAACGCCTCGGCGCTGTACCGCTGTGAGACTAAGGCGATGGTACCGCCCGCGACGCCGCCGCCGATCGCGAACGCGAGCCCCCAGTACGGGCCGGCGAAGCCGACGCCGGCGACCGCGCTGGTGCCGACGGCGACGCCGACCATGGCCACGTCGACGGCGTTCTTCGACATGCGGGCGATCCCCGTGACGATCCGCGGCCACGCGAGGTCCGCCGTCCGGACCACACGGTGGCGGTCGATCAGGCCGACGCGGGCGAGGGCCAGACCGATGTAGACGATCGCGGCACGAAACGGGTTCGGGAGGCGGGTCACTGCGGGGGTGACGCTACCTCCGTGCGAAGTATAGGGATTTCGTCACGGGCGTCGTACGGGGTGTCGTCACGTCCCGGACACGAGATACACCGACGCGGCCGCGAGCGCTATCCCGAACGCCTTGCGCGCGGTGAACGACTCGCCCAAGACGAAGAACCCGATCACGGAGGAGAACGCGAGGAACATCGCGAAGACGGGCGTCACGACGCTCACCGGCCCGAGCGAGAGCGCGCGGTACAGCGCCAGGATACCGATCCCCAAGAACAGTCCGGCTGCGAGGACGTAGGGGATCTTCGGCGAACCGAGATGCGTCGAGAATCCCTGACCGGTGTACGCCAGCACGCCGAGCGCCATCGCGACGAGAAGCGTGTTCGAGAGGACGACCGCGACGTCGCTCGGAACCGCATTCGGACCCGTCGTTGCGACGCGCATGAGCGGCGGGACGAACGCGTACGCCCCCATCGCGAGCAGCGCGTACGAGAGGTATCCAGTGTTCACACGCCGAACGTCGCACTCCCGCGCGAAGTGCCTGCCGAAAGCGGACGGAGAGGCGAGCGGGTCGCGATAACTACGACGCCGATTTGTCCCTCCCGTACCCTTTTGCACCGCGCGTCTGTACCGCCGATCATGGTACGCCCCTCCCGTCGGGACTTCCTCGGTGGAAGCGCCCTGACGCTCGCCGCGCTGACCGGCTTCGTCGACCCGGAGGTCGACGGAGACGAACGCTCACCGGACGGCACACCGGCCGACCTCGACGTCGACGTTCCCGCGCCGTTCGCAGACGCCTTCCTCCCCGTGCCGGCGGCTGAGGCGCTGTCGACGACGTACGCGACCGTCATCGCCGACCGGGTCGACGCGGACGCGACCGAGGACCTGTCGTATCGCGCTCGGTCCGCGACCGAGACGCTCGGCGTGGACGCGGACGCGCTGTCGGCGACGGTCTCGGTCACGCCGTCAGACCGCGGAGTCCGCCTGCTGACCGCCGCGGGATCGTTCGACCGGGTCGAACTCGGGGAGACGATCGCGGTCGGCGAGAGCGGTGACGCTGGCAGCGTCGTCGACGGTGATCGCGGCGGGAGTTCCGGCCCCGCGACGGACGCCGAGACGACGGACGAACTCCCCGCAGGCTGGCGGCTCGCCGACGACGGCGACACCGCCGTCGTCGCCGGTGAAGGCGTGGCGGCGGCCACCGCCGCCGCTGTTCCAGCCGCCTCCGGCGCGGCGGATGCGAGCGGGGACGAGGCCGATCGACGGATCGAGACCGCTCGAATCGCCGGCCGCACCGCCACAGGCGAGGTCGATCGGCTCGCGGAGTCGGCGATCGGCGAGGCGGCGCTCCCGCGGCTCGGCGGGTTCGAGACGGTGCTCCTCGTCCCCGACGCCGACGGAGGGCCGTTCCCGTCGCGAGTTCCGGGCGGCGTCGACGCGTTCGCCGCCGGCTTCGAGACGGCTCCGGCGGACCTGCGCGAGCTGGACGGAACCGCCGAGAACGCCTACGTCATCCGCACTGCGGACGACGCGTCCGGCACCGGGTCCGGGGGAGCGTCGCCCGACGACGACGCGGTCGAACGGTTCGTTCGCGCGGTCGATCCCGCCGAACCGGTCGAGACGGACGTCTCGCGGGCGGACGGGCTGATACTCGTCGACGTCACGGTCGAAGCACCGCCGGAACTGGACCGCGAGGCGGCCCCGGACGCGGACGTTCGCTCGCGGTTCGACCGCGAGGAAGGCACGGTGACGTTCGAACACCGCGGAGGCGAGGCGGTGCCCGCCGACGAGCTCGAGGTGTGGCACGACGGCGAAGATGTGAGCGACGCCGTCCTCGACGGCGGGACGTTCGAGGCGGGCGACGCGCTCACCGTCGACACCGGCCGGATCGGAACCGTCACGCTGCGGTGGTTCGACGCCGCCGAGAACGCCTACTACACGTACGCCAGCGAGCGCGTCGACCGCGAGGCGTTCTCCTTCTCGTACGACATGGACGCCGAGACGCTGGAGCTGACCTACGAGGGCGAGCGCGCGGCCGACCCGAGCGACCTCCGGCTGGTCCACCGCGGGGAGAGCGGTGCCCGAACGGTCGGCGAGGAGTTCACCGACGCCACGCTCGAACCGGGCGACGAGGTCGTCGTCGACGACGTGAGTATCGGCGACAGCGTGCGGCTGGAGTTCGACGTGGAGACCCCGCCGGGCGTCGGGAGAGGGTCGCTCGCGCACTACCGCGCGTCGCCGCCGCACGTCTGGATCCACTCGCGCGCCGAGGAGGGTACGACCGTACGGTACGCCGGCGAGGAGTCTCGCCCCGCGGACGCGTTCGTGACGCTGGTCGACGGGGAGCCGACCGACGCGCAGTTCGCCGACGAACACGACTCTCTCTCGGACGGGGACGAACTGGTCCTCGGAGAGCTTCGGCTTGGAAGCGCCGTCGCGGTCGAGTGGCGCGAGCCCGACGAGCCGGTCGTCGTCGCCGAGCAGGAGGTCGTCCCGAACACCCGCGCTGAGATCGAGTACGACCCGGACGCCGGAGAGGTCACGGTGCGCCACCGCGGCGGGCGAACGCTCCCCGCGTCGGAGCTAGAGCTACAGGCCGGCCGGGAGCCGACCGGGGTACAGCCCGCCGACGAGCTGGACGAGTTCGGCCCCGACGACGCGTTCACCGCCCCCGTTCCGCCCCTCTCGCGGGTGCGGCTCGTGTGGGTCGGCGGCGAGCGCGAGCACCACCTCGGCGGGACGACGACGGCACGCGACGCCGTGATCGCGCGGTACGACGCCGCCGCAGAAGAGATGACCGTGGAGTACGTCGGCGACCGACCGGTCGATCCGAGCCGACTGCGCCTCTCAGTTACCGGCTCGAACGGGCCGCGAGGGCGAGAGAGCGAGCGCGAGTCGCGGTTCGCGGCCGAACACGACGAGCTGACGGCCGGCGACGCGGTCACCGTCGACGGCGTCGCCGGCGACGACACCGTGGTCGTCAGCGTCCACACCGAGTTCGAGAACGGCGCGGCGTCCAGCTCCGTGGGACACTTCCCGGCGACGCCCCGCCGCGGGTTCGTCGTCGAAGACGGGGGACGCGCCGCGGGCGGTGCGGACGGAACGGGCGGCGAAAGCGCCGAAGGCGGGGAGAGCGCTTCGGGGACGACCCTGCGCTACCTCGGCGAGGTCCACCGCGATTCCGACGCGTTTCGGGTCCTCGTCGACGGCGAGCCGGCCGAGGTGCAGCCGTCCGACGTGACGGATCGGTTGACCGGCGGCGAAACGCTCACGCTCGGCGGTCTGTCGGCCGGAACGACGGTCGCCGTGGAGTGGACCGCCGGCGACCGGACTCGGACCGTGACCGAACACGTGATCCCGCCGCAGGCGACGTTCGACGTGGCGTACGATCCCGCCGCGGACGGCGACGGCGGGGACGTTACGTTCACGCACGCCGGCGGCGACGCCGTCTCGGCCGAACAGATCGACGTAGTCGTCGAGCCCGGAAGCGACGGGCTCCGCCCGTGGGACGCCGACGGCGGCGAGGTGACGGCCGGCGACGAGACGACCGTCGCGGTCGACGAGGAGCCGCACGTGGGTGTCGTCGTTTTCAACGACAGCGAGTCGCTCCACCAAGAGCGGTTCGACCGCGGGTCGTAGCCGCGTCGGTCCTCCGCGGTCCGCGGCTTCAGTACGCTTTTGAGGCGAGCGACCGATATCAGGGCGTATGGACGGAACCTTCGACCACGTGATGATCCGCGTCGAGGACTTAGAGGAGAGCCTCGACTGGTACCAGACGCACCTGAACTACGAGGAGAAGGACCGATGGGAGGCAGACACGTTCACCAACGTCTATCTCGGTCCCGAAGACATGCACGAGGACGGGGCGACCCTGGAGCTCACCTACAACCACGGCGACCACACCTACGAGATCGGCGACGCGTGGGGACACATCGCCGTTCGCGTGCCGGAGGACGCCTTACAGGAGTCGTACGACCAACTGATGGAGGAGGGCGTCGACGACTACCGCGACCCCGAGTCCTGTGACAACCGCTACGCGTTCGTGAAAGACCCCGACGGCCACGAGATCGAGATCGTCAAGCGCGACTACGGCGCGAAGTGGAGCATCGACCACACGATGATCCGCGTCGAGGACGCCGACGAGGCGCTCGGCTACTGGACCCGCAAGTTCGAGCACACGGAGGTCCCCGGCCGCTGGGAAGCCGACTCCTTCGCGAACTACTTCGTGGCACCCGACGACGCCCCGCAGGAGGCGATGAAGCTAGAACTGACGTACAACTACGACGGCCGCGAATACACGATGGGCGACGGCTGGGGACACGTCTGCGTCCGCGTCGACGACCTCGACGAGGCGTGGGAGACGCTCATGACCCGCGAAGCACCGGACTACCGCGACCCCGAGTCCTGTGACAACCGCTACGCGTTCACGAAAGATCAGGACGGCCACGAGGTCGAACTGCTCGTCACCGAGTAGTCCTCCTTCCCTTCTCTGCCGTCCCGCGACGCCTCACGCCTCGTCCGTCGGCCGAAACACGACGATACGCTCGCCGTCCGTTTCGCGCGTCCCGACGGACGCTTCGAGCTCGTCGCCGGCCTCGATCGCGTCCGGCTCCGGGTCGATCCCCCGCACGACGCCCGTGACTCGGACCGGTCCGAAGTCGGCGATCGCGGTCACGTACGGCGCGTCCTCGGCGAAGCGCGGCGAGGGAACGTGCACGACGCTCTGCGTCTCGACCGTCCCCGTCGCAGCGAGCGGCTCGCGGGAGAGTTCCGTCGACCCGCACTCGGGACACACCCGGCGCGGCGGGAGCGACCCGTGGCCGTCCGGACAGACGAGCGCGTACCCTTCGCCGTCGGCGACCGCGTCGAGCCACTCGTCGTAGCCGGCGTTCGTCGCCGGCACCGACCCGCCGTCCGCCGTATCGTCGCTCATTCGGCCACCTCCAGGACGTGCACGACGGCGCTCGCCACCGTCCCGCCGGCGTTGTGCGCGACGCCGACCTCCGCGTCGGCGACGTGCTCGCTGTTCGGGTGGTCGCCCCGGAGGAGTCGGGTCAGTTCCGCTATCTGTGACCCGCCGGTCGCGCCGACGGGGTGTCCCTTCGCCTTCAGCCCGCCGGAGAGGTTCACCGGCACGTCGCCGTCGGCGGTGGTGCGTCCGTCGCGGGCGGCCGTGATCCCCTCGCCGCGGGGCGCGATACCGAGCGACTCGATCGCGAGCACCTCGGCGATGGTGAAACAGTCGTGGACCTCGGCCACGTCAACGTCGGCGGGCTCCACGCCGGCGGCCGCGTACGCCGTCTCCGCCGCGTCGTCCGCGGCGGGCGTCCGCGCGACGTGCTCGCGGTCAGCGAGCGCCAGCCGATCCGTCCCCTGCCCGACGCCCGTCACCGCCACCGGCGCGTCCACGTCGTGGTCTGCGGCGTACTCCTCGGAGACGATCACCAGCGCGCTCGCGCCGTCGGTGATCGGACAGGCGTCGTAGAGGTGTAGCGGCTCCGCGACCGGCGGCGCGTCCATCGCCTCCTCGACGGACACCTCCGAGCGGAACTGGGCGTACTCGTTCGGGACCGCGTTCGCGTGGTTCTTCGAGGCGATATGCGCGAGGTCCTCGCGTTCCCCGCCGTACGCGTCGAAGTACGCGTTCGCCATCAGCGCGTACGCGCCGGGGAACGTCACGCCCTCGCGGACCTCGAAGAGGTCGTCGGCCGCGATGGCGAGCCCCTCCGTCACCTCCGCAGTCGGGAGGTTCGTCATGCGCTCCATCCCGCCGGCCAACACCACGTCGGCGTCGCCCGCGCGGACCGTTCTGACCGCCTCGCGAACGGCGACGCCGGCCGAGGCGCACGCCGACTCGTATCGGGTCGCCGGACAGCGAACGCCGGCCGCTTCCGCCATCAGCGGAGCCTGATGGCCCTGGTGCTCGGCGAGCGCGCCCATGAAGTTGCCGTAGTTCAGTTCCTCGACGTCCTCGCGGGGGACGCCGGCGTCCTCGAACGCGCGGAGCGCGGCGGTCGCGAAGAGGTCACGCCCCGTCCGCTCCGGGTGGTTCCCGAAGCGCGTGAGCCCGACTCCCGCGACGCGTACGTCTGTCATACACGAACGATGATCCGGATCGGGTTTATCCCTGCCGGAATCGGTGAGAATCGATACGCGCGAGCCACAGACGACGGCCGATCAGCCGATATATCGGAGGTCGTCGTCGGGGACCGCCGGCCCGTCCTGCATCTCGCGGATCTTTCCGACGACCTCCTCCATCTCCTCGGCGCGCTCTTCCAGCGTCTCGTAGTCGACGGAGAAGTCGAGCAGGGTTTCGAGCGTCTCCAAGACGGTGCGCGCGCTCTTGGGGTCGACGAGGTAGCCGCTCGTCTCGCCCATCAGGCAGGCGGCGTCGAAGCCGCGACGCTCGCCGAGCCCGAGCACGAGCCCCGAGACGCCGACGATGCCGCCGGCCGGCTCGTCCGGGCGGAACTCGACGCCGGCGTCTTCGAGCCCCTCGATGAGGTCGCCGTCCGAGACCGCACCGAGCACGGTGTACTCCTCGACGAGTTCGCCGGTCGGCACGCCGCCGAGCGCGTACGCGCGGCTCGCGCCGAACTCCTCGGCGATGTCGAGAAACGTCGTGGTGAGCCTGTAGTGTCCCGCGTTCGAACCGGCCTGGTGGTCGCCGGTCAACACCAGCAGGTCCGCGCCGTCGGTCTCGATCGCGTGGAACTCAGCACAGGTCAACTCGGCGACGCCGTCACTGTCGACGTTCACCTGCGGCGGGAACTCGGTGGTGTACACGCGTCGGACGAGCTCGCTTTCGAACTCTTCGAGGAGGTGTTCGGCCGCGAGCTTCCCCACGTGGCCGACGCCCGGTAGTCCCTCGATGAGCACCGGATCGTCGAGCTCCGGCGTCGCGACCGCGTCGATCTCGATGTCGTCCATGTCCAGTCCCTCCGGGCGGCGTTCACAAGAGGGTGGCTATTCGTCCGGACGGAGCGGGGGGTCGCGGGCGGCAAAGTGGGTGTCGCCGCTACCGGTCGGCCGCCCGCCGCCGAACGCGGCGGCGGTACTCGCCGTACGGATCCTCGGGGCTGAACGGCGCGGGCGCGCTGTTCTCTGTCGGCCCGTCGCACTCCGGACAGCGGTCGCCGAGCGCGTACACCGGTCGGTCGTGGGCGGTCTCCCAACTCGCACAGACGCGGATGTCGGATTTCACGGAAAAACGGAGAAGTTACTCGTCGTCTTCGCGGCGCTCGCGGTGGTACTCGCCGGTACCGCCCGCGGCCTCGATCGCTTCGCGGGCGCGGTCGGCCGCGGCTTCGAGCTGGTCCTCGGCCGTCTTGTAGTCGGGCGCGCGAACCTTGATCCGGTACTCCGGCGAGCCGACGTAGCCGACTTCGAGGTCGACGCCGTCGGGGATCTCGCCGTTGCCTTCGGCCGCTTCGAGCGCCGCCTTCACGTCGTCGACGCCGTCTGACGCCGCGGATTCGAGATCCACGTATCCGGTCACGTCGACGTAGGGGACGGAGACGTTGTCGCGGGCCGCCTCGACTATCGACTCCGCGGCCGCGTCGTCGACGTCGACCGCGTCGAGGGCCTCGCTCCCGCTGATCGCGGCCGACTCGAAGGCGTCGTAGAGCGTGTCGTACTCCGCTAAGAGCGCGTTGGCGACCTCGGTGTAGCGGTCGTCGTCGACGTCTTCACCGAGCGCGATGAGCATCCAGTTGTCGGCCTTCTGCGAGTTCTTCCAGGCCTGTATCTTGTCTTTCCGCTGGTGCTCGTTGACGTCTTTGATCGACAGATCGATCTGGTTCGCAGACTCGTCGACCTCCAGCACCTTCGCGACGACCGTCTGTCCCTCGCGGACGTGGTCGCGGACGTTCTTGATCCAGCCGGAGGCGACCTCGCTTATGTGACAGAGCCCGCGCTTGTCCTCGTACTCGTCGAGGTCGACGAACACGCCGAAGTCGGCGATCTCGTCGACGTCGCCGACGACCAACTCGCCGGGTTCGGGCCAGCCGCTGTACTTCATACGGAGGTAGTGAGGCGGTTACCGTGCCTCAACGGTCTCGACGATCTCGCCGTGGAACTCGGCCTCCCCGCCGGTCGGGGTCGCGAGCGTCGTGCCGCAGACCGCACACGACACCGTGGAGGAGGCTTTGCCGAAGACGACCTGTTCGTTCTCGCAGTCGCCGCAGGCGACGCGGTGGAAGCTTCCTGCCATGCTTACTCCTGGAACGTGAGCCGACCGGCGCGCCAGCCCTCGCGCATGTGCGCTTTGCCGCAGTCGCCGCAGCGGTACTTCAGGTGGGTCTTCTTCGTCGGCTTGTCGCCACCGGGCACCTTCGAGTACCCGCCGGCGTTGCCGATCGTCGCGAGCGCGCGGCGTCGCTGGCGCGCGTCGCGTTTCATCCCGGTCGCCCGACCCGATCGAACCTTCTCCACTTCGTGCTCCTGATGGGAGTCACAGTTGGGACAGTACGTGTTGAAACGACGTGGCATCTCCATGTATATCGACCTTGAATCGCGGTTCGTCGCCGACGCTTAAAACGGGTTTGGTCTGTCTCGCACCCGGGGACGCCCGTGCGAGGCGGGTCCCAGTCCGGCGTCGAGCGTCACGCCTCCCACTCCGCGACCGCCCGCACCGGCGATCCGTCGCCGTCGCGGAGGCGGAGCGGAAACGCGTACAGCCGGAATCGATCCGGCAGGCGGGCGAGAGAGCAGAGGTTCTCGACTATCGGCAGTCCGGCTCCCAACAACGCGTCGTGGGCGGGCGTGCCGGTCGGCTCGTCGCCTGCGGGCGTGCCGGTCGGCTCGCCGGTAGACGGATCGCCCGACTTCGACGCCGTCGGAGCCGGGGGCGTCGGGTCCGGCCCGAACGTGTCGAGGCCGACCCCCACGCCCAAGTCTCGACAGCGCTCCGCGGACGCCTCGGTCAGGTGGGGGTGGTCGCGGTAGCTGTCGGTTCCCCAGCGGTCCGCCCACCCCGTGTGAACGACGAGGAGGTCGCACTCGTCGCGGACCGACCCGGGTAGCGTCTCGGCCGCGATCGGCTCGCGCTCGCCGAGGGCGTCCGAGAGGTCGACGAGGCGGGCGTCGAGCGCGAACGAGCCCGCGTCGACCGCGTCTACCGGCTCTCCGTCGGCCAGCGTGTGTCGGGGCGCGTCGACGTGGGTGCCGGCGTGGCTCCCGGCCCGCAGCTCGCTCGTCGCGTAGCCGTCTTCCGCGTGTGTCGCGTCCGGCGACAGCGTCACCTCGGGGTCGCCGGGGTAGGTCGGCATTCCCGTCTCGATCGGCCGCGAGAGGTCGCGGAACATGGTCGGAGATGACCCCGTATCGGATAAAAGTCGTCGTCCGAGGCGTCGCGGTCAGTGCTCGACGAACTCCACGAGCACGCCGCCCGTCGAGCCCGGGTGCAAGAAGGCGACCTCGTGGCCCCACGCGCCCGGCCGCGGTTCCTCGTCGATGAGATCGACGCCGAGGGTACGGGCGCGGTCGAGCGCCGTCGGGAGGTCGTCCGTCGCGAGCGCGACGTGATGAATCCCCGGACCCTCGCGCTCCAAGTAGTCGGCTATCGTCCCGGCTTCGGCCGGCTCCAACAGCTCGAAATATCCGCCGTCGTCGAGTTCGAGGAAGACGAGAGACATCCCGTCGAACGTCTCCTCGTGAGCGATCGGGGCGTCGAACAGACCGTCGAACAGGTCGGCGAGGTCGGCCGCATCGCGCGTGGCGACCCCGACGTGGTCGAATCGCATTGTCGCGGATCCCGCGGCCACCGTATAAAAAGCAACGAGAGGCCCGCCGAACGCGGGTCATCGCACCTGTAGTACGGACGAAAGGCTTGGGTGCCGACGGCCGCAACCGGGAACCGGACTCGTCGTGAACGACACTACCACCGACGCGGACGTCCCTGACGGGTCGTCGACGCCGACGTCTCGGAACATCCTCGATTCGATCATCGACAGCGCGCTCAACGAGATCCATCGGGAGCGGTCCGGCCTGCTGTTGTCGGGGTTCTCCGCGGGGCTCGACATCGGGTTCGGACCGCTGGTGATGGCCGTGGTGCTGACGCTCTCACCGGGCGGGTACGGCGACCTCACGACCGAACTGCTCCTCGCGACCGTCTACTCCGTCGGCTTCGTGTTCGTGATCCTCGGACGGTCGGAGCTGTTCACGGAACACACCATGCTCGCGGTGATCCCCGTCCTCGACCGGCAGGCGTCGTGGGGAGAGCTGGGGCGGCTCTGGGGGTTGGTGTACGTCGGCAACCTCGTCGGCGGGCTGTGTTTCACCCTGCTCGCGGTGCTTTTGACTCCCGGACTGGGCGTCGTCGAGGCGTCCGCCTTCGAGGAAATCGCGCTCAAACTCGTCACCCACGACCTGCCGTGGCTGTTCGTCGGCGGGCTGTTCGCCGGATGGCTGATGGGACTGTTGGCGTGGCTCATCGCGGCGGCCCAAGAGACGACGAGCCGACTCATTCTGGTCGTCGTCGTGACGGGGACCATCGGTCTGCTCCACCTGCCGCACTCGATCGCGGGCAACGTGGAGGTGCTCTTCGGGCTGTTCGTCTCCCCCGCGATCACCGTGGCCGACTACCTGACGTTCCTCGCGCTCGCGACGGTCGGCAACGCGGTCGGCGGCTCGGTGTTCGTCGCGACGCTGAAGTACGGCCACGTCGTCCGCGGTGCGGACTGACGGCGAACCCCGACCCGGGTCGGATCACCGTCCCGGCTTGTACTCCCCGAACTCCTCGCGGAGCACGTCGCTTATCTCTTGGACCGTCGCGTACGCCTTCACGGCGTCGACGATGTGGGGCATGACGTTCTCCGATCCCCGTGCGGCCTCGCGCAGCGATCCGAGCGCGTCGTCGACGGCGTCGTCGTCGCGGTCGGCTTTCACTTCTTGGAGGCGCTCGCGCTGTGCCTGCTCCTGTTCCGGATCGACCTCCTCTAGGTCCATCTCGGGCTCCTCGTCGACCTCGTACTCGTTGACGCCGACGATGATCCGCTCGCCCTCCTCGATCTCCTCCTGCCGGTCGAAGGCGACGTCCTGGATCTGCCGCTGGACCCACTGGCTCTTGACCGCCTCCAGCATGCCGCCGCGGCGGTCGACCTCGTCCAGTATCTCGAAGGCGTCCTCCTCGATCCCGTCGGTGAGGTTCTCGACGTAGTAGGAGCCGGCCAGCGGGTCGATCGTGTCCGCCGCGCCCGACTCGTGGGCGAGGATCTGCTGGGTCCGGAGCGCGGTCCGGACCGACTGCTCGGTGGGGAGCGCGAGCGCCTCGTCTTTGCCGTTGGTGTGGAGGCTCTGGGTGCCGCCGAGCACCGCCGCGAGCGCCTGGTACGCGACGCGGACGACGTTGTTCTCGATCTGTTGGGCGGTCAGCGTGGAGCCGCCGGTCTGCGTGTGGAACTTGAGCTGCTTGGATTTGGGATTCTCGGCTCCGAACCGCTCTTCCATTATCTGCGCCCACATCCGGCGCGCGGCGCGGAACTTCGCGGCCTCCTCGAAGATGTTGTTGTGCGCGTTAAAGAAGAAGGAGAGCTGCGGGGCGAAGTCGTCGACGTCGAGCCCGGCGTCGATGGCGGCCTGCACGTACTCGATGCCGTTTCCGAGCGTGAACGCGACCTCTTGGGCCGCGGTCGAGCCGGCCTCGCGGATGTGATACCCCGAGATGGAGATCGTGTTGAAACTCGGGGTCTCGGCGGCACAGAACTCGAAGATGTCCGTGATGAGCCGCATCGAGTGCTCGGGCGGGTAAATATAGAGGTTCCGCGCGATGTACTCCTTCATGATGTCGTTCTGGATCGTCCCGCGGAGCTGTTCGCGGGGGACGCCCTGCTTGTCGCCCATCGCGACGTACATCGCGAGGAGGACTCCGGCGGGAGCGTTGATCGTCATCGACGTCGACACCTCGTCTAAGGGGATCCCGCCGAAGACGGTCTCGAAGTCGTCGAGGGTGTCGATGGCGACGCCCGAGCGTCCCACCTCGCCCTCGGCCATCGCGGCGTCGGAGTCGTACCCCATCTGCGTCGGGAGGTCGAACGCCATCGAGAGCCCCGACGAACCCTGGTCGATGAGGTAGTTGAACCGCTCGTTCGTTTCCGCCGCGGTCCCCATCCCGGCGTACTGGCGCATCGTCCAGAGCCGTCCGCGGTGCATCGTCGAGTAGACGCCGCGCGTGTACGGCTCCTCGCCCGGGTTCCCGAGGTCCTCGCGGTAGTCGTTGTCCGGGATGTCGGCGGGCGTATACAGCGGATCGACCTCCTGACCGCCCGTGTCGGTGGTGAACGACTCCTTCCGCTCGCCGAACCGGTCGACGGTCTCGCCGTAGGTCCCCTCTTCCCACGACTCTTTGGCCTCCCGGATGGCGTCCAGTTCGTCAGGATCGTACATTAGTGAGACAGAGTGGCGAACGCGACTTAACAGTTTTCAGAATCTCGTTCATCGACGGACGTCGTCCCTTCCGACGTCCACGAGGCGCGCCGAGGTCGCGCGTCGCTCGCCCGCGAGCAGACGGCGGAGCACGCGGGGGACGAGCGGTCGCCCGGTTTCAAGTATCGTGCGGTAGATTCGCACGCATGGACGCACGCGCAGACGCCGTCGAGCGGTTCCTCGCCGCGACCGCGCCCGACCACACGCCGATACAGGCGGAGATGGCCGACCTCGCCGACGACTGGGGGTTTCCGACCATCGGGCCGGAAGCTGGCGCGGTGCTCCGGCTCCTCGCCCGGCTGACCGACGCCGAGCGCGTCTTCGAGTTCGGCTCCGGGTTCGGCTACTCCGCGAGTTGGTTCCTCCGCGGCGGCGCGGACGCCGTGGTCTGCACCGAATTCGACGAGGAGGAGGCCGAACGCGGCGTGCAGTTCGCGGCCGAGGGCGGCTACGCCGATAGGGTGACGTTCGAAGTAGGCGACGCGATGGAGACGATAACGCGTTACGACGGCCCCTTCGACCTCGTCCTGATCGACCACCAGAAACACCGGTACGCCGACGCCTATCGAGCGGTCCTCTCGAAGGTCCGGGCCGGCGGCGTGATCGTCGCGGACAACGTCACGCGCGGCCCCATCGAGTTCGCCGACCTCGTGGCGCACTTCGAGGACGGCGCGCCGCTCCCGGACGCCGAAGTCGACGCCGAGACGCGCGGCATCGGCGAGTACGTCGGTACCGTCTGCTCCGACGACGCGGTCGAGACCGCGGTCCTCCCGGTCGGCTCCGGAATCACGGTGTCGACGAAGGTGCGCTGATGACCCCGCGTTCTCACCCGGTGACCCGAACTTCTTCGGGCCTCGGCGGCGAACCCCGTCTCGATGAAGGTGGGGCTCATCTCGGACGTTCACGCGAACCTGCCAGCGCTCGAGGCCGTCCTCGACGACATGCCAGCCGTCGACCGGATCGTCTGTGCCGGCGACGTGGTCGGCTACAACCCGTGGCCGGCCGAGTGCGTCGAGCGCGTTCGCGACGTCGCGGCGGCGACGGTTCGCGGCAACCACGATCGGACGGTCGAGACGCCCGAGCGCTATCGGGCGAACCGAATGGCCGAGGCGGGGCTCGAACACGCGAAGACGTCGCTGTCCGACGATCAGCTCGCGTGGATCCGCGGGCTCCCGCGGTCCGCAGAGGTCGCGGGCGGGCGGTACCTGCTGGTCCACTCACACCCCGCGGCGGAGCGCGAGGACGCCTACGTCTACCCGGAGGAGTTCGGATCGCTCGACCGCCACATGGGCGAGTACGACGGGATCGTGCTCGGGCACACCCACGTACAGGGGGCGCGCTCGGTCGGTGGCGGCGTCGTGGTCAACCCCGGTAGCGTCGGTCAGCCCCGCGACGGCGACCCCGACGCCGCCTACGCCGTCCTCGACGCCGCGAGCGACGAAGCGGACCTCCGACGGGTCGGTTACGACGTCGATCGCGTCGCCGAGGCGGCCGCTGACGCCGGGCTCCCGGAGCGGACCGCAGAGCGGCTCTATCAGGGGAAGTGACCGCACGGTCGCTCTCGTCCGAGGCTCGAAGCGCGGTCACCAACCCCGGCGAGCATCACGAAGCGGGGTCACCAGACCCCGGCGAGCATCAGGAGGTTCCGCGCGGCCGCGAGAATCGAGAGCAGCCCGACGCCGCCGCACATCAGCGTGGCGACGAGCCGGCGGGAGCCGCCCGCGATCGCGACCGGGACGCCGATGAGCACCATGCCGACGGCCTTGGTGATCACCATCCCGCGGAGCGGACCGAACAGGGTGATGAGCGCGCCGCCGACCGGCGACCCCTCGACGTACTCGCCGGTGGTGATGGCGAGGTACGTGGACCCCACGTCGGCGAGGGTGCCGACGACGAGGAGGACCGCGGCGAGAGCGAGACGGGAGGGCACTGAGCGACCGAACGCGGCGCGCGCAAATAAGTTTCCGGGGCGCGGAGCGGTCGCGGCGCGCGATCTCCGCAGTCGGTGTTCCCCCCAGCCGAGCAGGAGGCCGAGCGCGACGACGGCGACCCAGCCGAGGAGGAACCAGCCGAACGGCGTCGGCCCGACGGGCGCGGGCGGAGTGGCCGGGGCCACGTACGCCGTCCACGTCTCGTACGCCGCACGGCCTCCGTTCGGACCGAAGACGGGCAGGATCTCGACGCGACTGCCACCGACCGTGACCGCGGGCTGGTCGCGGCGCGCGCACAGCACGACGCCATTTAAACCGGAGGACGCCCAACTAGCGGTAATGAGTTCGTCCGACGACGACTACGATATCGCGGTGGTCGGCGGCGGCCCGGCCGGGCTGACGACCGCGCTGTACGGTACGCGACTGGGTCACGACACGGTGCTCGTCGACCGCGGCGGGGGCCGAGCGGCGATGATGGCAGACACCCATAACGTGATCGGCGTCACCGAGGAGACCTCCGGCAACGAGTTCCTCGCGATCGGTCGCGAGCAGGTGCAGTCGTACGGCGGCACGTTCGAGCGCGGGTTCGTCACCGACATCGACCGCGACGACGACGGTCGGTTCCGTCTCTCGGTCGGCGACGACGAGCTTCGCGCCGACCGCGTCGTGCTCGCGACCGGGTTCTCCGACGAGCGTCCCGACCCGCCGCTCCCGCGGACCGGCAAGGGACTGCACTACTGTCTCCACTGTGACGCCTACATGTTCGTCGACGAGCCGGTGTACGTGATGGGCCACGGCGAGGCGGCCGCCCACGTCGCGATGATCATGCTCAACGTCACCGACGAGGTGGACCTCCTGACCCGCGGCGCGGAGCCGACGTGGAGCGACGAGACCGCCGCCCAGCTGGAGGCCCACCCGGTCGACGTCGTTCACGAGGACGTGGTCGGCGTCGAGAACGATCCGGACTCCGGCTGGCTCGACGCCTTAGAGTTCGAGGACGGGACGACCCGCGAGTACCGCGGCGGCTTCCCCATGTACGGCTCCGACTACAACACCGGCCTCGCGAAGGGGCTCGGCTGTGACCTCACCGACGACGGCACGGTCGACGTCGACGACCACGGCCGTACGAGCGTCGAGGGCGTGTACGCCGTCGGAGACGTGACGCCCGGACACAATCAGGTGCCCGTCGCGATGGGTCAGGGCGCGAAAGCCGGACTCGCGATCCACAAGGAACTTCGCGAGTTCCCCCGCTCGAAGGAGTCCGTCGCCCGAGACGGCCCCGTCGCCGACGACGAGGTGCCCGCCATCTCGCCCGAACTCATGGCGACCGCCGTCGCCCACGAGGGGCACGCGGGCGGGCCGCGAGAGGAAGCGAACCGAGAGGCGGCCGCCGAGACGCCGCGGGCCGACGACGACTGAAGCGGCTCGGCGTTCCGACGACGACCGAAGCGCGGCGAGGGCGCGGACGACGCCCCGGCGACTGAGTCCTCGCAGACGCCCGCTCTGTGTGTCGCAACGCTTTTGCGGTCACTCACGGGACTGGGGTGTATGAGCGACGTGAGATCTGAGCTTCGCGAACAGTTCCTGGACGCCTTCGACGGCGCGGACTACCCGGTCGAATCCCAGATGGACCTCGTCCCGGTGCTCCCCGACGGTCCGACGACGACGTTCGAGGCCGGAGACGTGCGCGTCACCGCGATGGAGCTCGCCTCGAAGCTCGGCGGCGAACAGGAGTTCCCGTACGAGTCGGCGGAGGCGCTCGTCGACGACATCCTCGACGGGCTCGAAGCGAAGGGCCTGATCTGATCGGACCGACCGCCCACCGCCGACGCTGAGCGCTGTTCGCCGCCTCTCGCCCGCGTCGTTGCGGCTGTCCAGACCCGGACCGGGCGAGAGGTTGATACGCGGCGAGCCGCAACTAGCGTCGTGGTCGTCGAATCCGTCACCGCGCTGCCGACGTGGGTACTCCTCGGGGTCGCGGCCGGCATCGTCGCCTCCGGCGTCGTCGCGCTCGTCTTCTACCTCGGCGACAGACTCATCGCTCCCGGCGGAACGGCGAGCGACGGCAGACGGCACACGGGCGACGAGCGCCGCCGCCGCGAGATCCGAGACTACCTGACGGCGACGGACGTCCGATTCACCGAGGACCACGCCCTCGGCGAGGTCGGCGTTCCCTTTTATCTACCCGAGCGAGACGTCGCCATCACGTTCGACGCGCACGACTACTTCAGACTGGAGGGAGAAGGCGTGTACACGGTGCTCTGTGAACACGAGATGCCCGGACGCGGGCTCGGCCGGCGGTTGCCCTTCGACGTGACCGAGCCCGACTGGGGGACGCGGGGAGGTGCCGCCACGTCGGCCCCCGATCCGGTCGCCGCCGCGTTCGACGAGCTCGACGTCCCCCGCGGCGCCGACGGCGACGAGGTGAAACGCGCGTACCGCGAGCGCGTCAAGGAGACGCATCCCGATCAGGGCGGCGACGAGGAGTCGTTCCGACGCGTCCGGGAGGCGTACGCGACGGCTCGCAACCACGTCGGCGAACGGAGTGACCGAAGCGGCACGCCCCGGGAGGCCGACGCGGCGAGCCGACGGGGACGAGGCCGCCGCTCCCGTCACGCCGAGCCGCCGACCGGATTCGGGCGGTGACGTCGGTTCGCGTCGAAGCCGGTCGACCAACTCGCGGTGAACGCTTTTGTCGTTCGGAACGTATCGCGACCTGTGAACACTGACACCGCCTGTCTCGGCTGTGGCGAACCGTTCGACTGGGGAGACGGCGACTGTCCGGCGTGCGGCTGGAGCCGCGACGAGTGGGCCGACCGCGGTCGACACGGCCTGCAAAAAGACGGCCACGGCGAGCCCGACGAAGACGGTCGTTCCGGCGCGGCCGGGGGCGGACTCGGCGGGCTCGGCCCGATACGGTGACCGGGGCGGAGCCGAGACGCGCTTACCCGCTCTCGTCGTCCGACCCGTGGCGAGCCCTGTGGAGCGCGTCGCACACCGCGCCCTGTCCGCTCATGTTGACGTCGGCGAGGCGGGCGCGCTTCTGGACCCGGTCGAGCCGGTCGGGCGCGATCTGATCGCCCTCTGGCGTCAGAAACAGCGTGTCACCGGCGTCGGTGACGTGGCCGCTCGCGGCCGCCCGGTTCACGTACGTCTCGATCGGGTCGCGGTCGACGACGACGGAGAGCCCGTCGAGTTCGACGTGCGCGGCCTCGCCGTCGAACGTCACGTCGTCGCGGTCGAGCGCGACGATCTGCGCCGGATCGACGCCGGCGTCGAGCAGCGTCGAGATCGCCTCGCGCTGTCGCGAGACCCGGGCCTTGTCGGCGATGGCGGCCCTGACTTCGGCGACGCCGCCGTCGGCGTCTGGGAACGTCTCGCCGAAGGTGTCGCGGGCGTTGACGCCCGTCGTGATCTCCTCGTCGTGCATGTGGTCGCACAGCTCGATCCGCGCCGTGTCGACCCACGCGAGCGACTCGACCTCGTCGCGGGCGTCGACCGCCATCATCCACGCGAACGCCGGCGAACACCACGCGGTCGGGAGGGTGAACTGCACGAGCACGCGTCCGCCGTCGATATCGATCGCGTCGACGTAGTCGAGTTCGACGATCGACCGGGCCAGCTCGGGGTCCTCGACGCGGTCGAGCCTGTCGCGAACCGCCACGACGCGCGGACCGTCTGTCAGCTCCGCGGCGTCGGCGGTGTCGCCGGTGTCGGCGGAACCGGCGTCGCCGCCGGGGTCCGTGCGGCTCCCAGACATCAGTCCGCCGCGGCCCCCGCGTCGCCGCCGTAGTGGTCGGCGAGGTCGAACCGTTCGGTGACGGCGTCGTCTCGGAACTGGCGTTTCTTCTCTTCGATGTCGATATCGTACAGCCGGGCGGCGTTCTCGCCCATGACTTTCTTCATCGTGTCGACGTCGAGTTCGACGCCGTACTCGTCGCGCTGCTCGTCGGTGAGTTCGGCGTTCATCACCTGATCGACGAGCCAGTCGGGGTTCCACAGCGCGTAGTCGGAGCCGAACAGGATGCGGTCTTCGCCGAGCCAGTAGAGCAGCTCGCCCA
Organism: Halorubrum salinum; assembly: GCF_024494575.1. GTDB lineage: Archaea > Halobacteriota > Halobacteria > Halobacteriales > Haloferacaceae > Halorubrum > Halorubrum salinum. The sequence continues at coordinate 972,160 of NZ_JANHDO010000001.1, read as the reverse complement.
TGATCTCGCCGAACTTCCGCTTCCGGTTCGTCGACATCGCCGACGCGACCGCGAGGCCGCCGTAGACGTTCGGCTCCTGAGCCGCGATCCAACAGAAGTCGTCGAGCCGCGGGAGCCCGACGTGGTTGACGATGAAGTTGAGTTCGGGGAACGACGACGCGGCGTCGTCGACGTCCTTCACGTCGAAGGCGTCGCGGTTGAGCGGGCGGATCGTCGGTCCCTTGTGGGCGTTGATGTTCTCGATCCCGAGGTCGGCGCACTTCTCTAAGAACTCGAAGGCGTCGTCGCTGTCGAGCCGCCACCCCTTCGAGTCGTCGCGCCACGCAGCCGTGTACAGCTTCACGCCGGGGATGTCGTACTCCTCTTTGAGGTGTTCGAGGTAACGGAGCCCCTCCTCGCCGTCACGGGGGTCGAAGCTCCCGTTCAACACGAACCGCTCCGGGTACTCCTCGGCCAACTCGGCGTTCTGTTCGGTCGTGTTGAACCCCTCGTCGTAGAACTCCGTGAGGTACGTGGGCTGGAAGATCGCCATGTCGGCCGCCGCGTTCCCGAACAGGTCGGTCGCCATCCGGTCTGCGCCGTAGTGACGGTACTCCTCCATGTCCCACTGCTTCTCCTCCGGCGTGAATCCCGTGTGATAATCGTAGAAACACTGGATGAACTGCTCGCCCCCCTCGTGCGTGATGTTCTCCGTGCGAGCGTCCCACAGGTGGACGTGCCCGTCGATGACGAAGATCTCCTCACCGTCCATCTCGTACATGCGTTTCTGTGTGTGGTCCGACCACACATAACAATAAGGATCGTTCAGTATAATTACAAGACTATAACGAACGTTTATGCAGGAGGAAACGAGACAGTGTCTCACATGCAAGCTGCCCGACTCCACGAGTACACGGACGACATGACCGAGGGGCTGCAGATCGACGAGGTCGATCGGCCGCACGCGACCGGAGCCAGCGACGTGATAGTCGAGGTCGAGGGCGCGGGCTGGTGTCAGACCGACAATCACATCATCGAGGGGATGTGGGAGGAGTACGTCCCGCAGGACCTCCCGATGACCTTGGGCCACGAGAACGCGGGGACCGTCGTCGAGACGGGCGACGACGTCGAGATCGTCTCCGAGGGGGACGCGGTGATCTGTCACCCCGTACAGACCTGTGGCACCTGTCGGCCCTGCCGGCTCGGCGAGACGATGTACTGCGAGAACGACGCGTTCAACGGGCTGACGACCGACGGCGGCTTCGCCGACTACCTCCACACCAGCGAGCGCTCCGTGATCCCGCTGCCGGGCGGCGTCGATCCGGTCGACATCGCGCCGCACGCCGACGCCGGCATCACGGCGTACCACGCGGCGAAGAAGGCGGTCGGCGAACTGAACCCCGGCGACCACGCGGTCGTCATCGGCATCGGTGGGCTCGGCCACATCGGGCTCCAGTGTCTCGACGCGATGAGCGCGGCGCGGATCACCGCGGTCGACGTGAAAAACGCCGCGCTCGACCTCGCGGACCGGTACGGCGCCGACCACCTCGTCAACCCGACGGAGGCCGACGTGCCCGCCGAAGTCGAGTCCATCACCGACGGGACGGGTGCCGCGCAGGTGCTCGACTTCGTCGGCGCGGACCAGACGACCGCCTACGCGCCCGACGTCACCGCCGCCGGCGGCGACCACCACATCATCGGCTACGGCGGACACATCCACGAGCCGGCGCAGGCCTTGGTGAACGGCGAGTTCTCGTTCGTCGGCAACATCGTCGGGCGGTACGCCGAGCTACAGGAGCTCGTCGCGCTCGTCGAGCAGGGCGACGTGGATCTACACACCAGCCGGTACGACCTCGGCGACGTGAACACCGTCGCAGAAAAGCTCGAACACGGTGAGATCGACGGCCGCGCCGTGATCACGCCGTAGGCGACGCCGCTGCGCCGCGGACGGACGAACCTCGCGCCGATTTTCACAGCTTGCGGGTTCACACGTCGCCTTGCAGCCGCCGCGCCGCGAGCGTGAACAGCCCGAGTCCGATCAGGTAGAGCCGCCAGCCCGCGTTCGCGACCGGGAACCGGCGGTCGACCGGCTCCTCGGTGACCTCGTCGGGGTCCCGTGGCTCGACGGGGTTGTTCACGTGGACCGTCTCTGTGGTTCCGGTCACGCCGGCGTCGACCGCCCGCCGCCCCGTTTCGGGATCTACCTGCACCTCCACGAACGTCTGCGTGAACCCCTCGGCGGTCGAGAAGACGACCTCCCCGTCGAGGTGGACGAACCGGTCGACGAGCGGCCAGGCGACGTTGACGCCGTCGAGATGCGTCCAATCGAGGCCGACGTGCGCGAACGCGTGGGCGAACAGCGCGACCCACGCGACGGCGATCCACCGGTCCGCGCGCTCGAAGTCGTCGAGTCGGCTCCGGACGAGCGATCGGTCCCGAATTCGGGTGTCGTAGTAGAGGAGCCCCGCGGCGAGGGCGGGGAACACGAGGGTGTGGCCGACCGTCCGGTGTGCGCCGGGCATGAACGGGCCGAGGAAGCTGTCCACCTCGGGGACCACGACGATCACGAGCAGCGCCGCGAGCGCCCGCCGGTCGTAGTGCCTTCCGAGGAGACCGGCGGCCAACAGGAGCGCGAAGCCGGCGTGGACGACCGTCGAGGGCATTCAGCGCGTCACCTCCGCGTCCGTCTCCCGGAACCGGACCGCGAGCATCGCGACCGCGCTCGCGACGACGATCAGCTGCCAGCCGGTCCGGACGAGCGCGATTTCCCGCTCGGCGTCGAGCGAGAGCCCCGGTCGGCCGTCCGGGTTCACCCACGTCGGAACGGCGTGGGTCGCGCTCGTACCGAGCCGTTCGATCGGGAGCACGCCCGGGCCCTCTCTGCCGAGCGTCACGAACGTCTGGACTATCCCCTCCTGTGTCGAGAACACGAGCCGTCCGGAGACGAGGTAGTAGGCGTCGTGGACCGGATACAAGGGGTTCACTCCCGCCCGCCAGAACAGGTCGGGCCCGATCCCGGCGACGACGAACGACGCCAGCGCCACCCACGCGACCCGGACGGCGCGGTCGCCCGTCGCCCCGACCGCGCGCTCGCGGAGCCACGACCGCTCGCGGTGTGCCGTGTCCCACCGGAGCGCGACCCCGACTGCGAGCGGGATCCAGAGCGCGTGAAAGAGCGCGTTCGTCGCCCCCGGAACGGCGAGGCTCGCGACCGCGTCGAGGTCGGGAGCCGCCGCGGCCGCGACGACGATCGCGACCGATCGGCGGTCGAAGGCGGACCCGAGCAAGGCCGCCGCGAGCAGCGCGCCGACGGCGGCGCTGACCAGCGTCGGTGCCATACGCGACCCTGACGGTCGCACGGCGATAAGCGCACCGGGGATCGGGCGTCGTCCTGTCGTCCGAGCGCCGTGACCGCGCCGCCGTCTCCGATTACCCGTCGTCTGTCGGCGGCTCCGATACCTTCGGAAGCGAGATGGAGACGACGTTCCCGCGGGGGGAGTTCTCCTCGAACGTCAACTCGCCGCCGAGAGACTCGACGCACCACTGCATCACCCACAGACCGACGCTCGTACCGTGAAAGGTGCTGCTGGTCTCGACGTCCTCCAAGAGGACGTCGATCTCCGTCTTCGGAATCGACGGCCCGTCATCGGCGATACGGACCGTTCCCTGCGCGGTCTCCCCCTCGTCGACCACTGAGACGGTGACTGACGGCGACTCACGATCGTTGTGGTCGACCGCGTTCCGGAGCGCGTGGTCGATCTTAATTATTTAAGTATATATGCCTATTGAGGTAACGTACGACCAATACGAAAAGAGATATATAAACATACGGTCCGTATGAACGGATCACACGGCACGTCTCGTGACCACCGTCTCGACGCGTCTCGGTTCGCTCCTCGCATCCGGTCGTCTCCTCGCGCCAGTCACTCTCGGATCAGCACGATCCCGTCGCGGAACACGGAGTGATTCGGGAGCACGTGCTCCTCGCCGTCGGCCTCGATGCGCGTGACGAACAGGTCGACCTCTTGGACGATCCCGCGCTCGCCGGCGACGCGGACCTCGTCGCCGACCCCGTACGGCTGTCGCAACAGGAGGAAGACGCCCGCGGCGGCGGATGCGACGAGGTCCTTCGTCGCCAGCGCGGCGAACAACACGATCGCCAGCGCGAACGCCGCCAGCAGCACGACGAGCGCGAGCGTCTGGACGCCGACCTGTCCGAGGGCGACGAGCGCGGCGACGTACACCACGCTGTATTTGACGAGCGGCGGGAACACGCCGAGTTCCGGGAGCTTGATTCCTCGGAGCCGCTCGGCGACGAGCAGTTCCGCCTTGTCGCCGACGACGATCCCGACGATGAGGACGATGACGGCGACGAACACGCGGGGAAGGAAGGCCGCGACGCCGGACCAGAACTGTTCGAGGTAGTTCACGTCGGCGACCGTGAGCGCGACGATGACCGTGACGGCGACGATGAAGTAACTCGACAGTTGCGCGAGGATGTGGACCGTGGAGGTGTCGAACTCGCGGGCGGTCCGCTCGAAGGCGGTCCCCTCGATGACTTCGGGGATCCCGGCTCTCGTCAACAGCCGGCGGTTGATCACGCCGACGACGTACGCCGCGACGAGCCCGAACGCGAGCACGAACAGGGCGAGCCAGAGCCGGTCGGGGACGGCCGCGACCGCCCCGGCGAGCGCGCTCGTGACCGTGGACATCGGTTCAGTACTCCTCCGGGTCGATCTCTAAGACGAGTTCGCCGGCCTTGAACGCTCGCACGAGCCCGTCGGACTCGGAGAGCACGATCGCGGTCGCGTTCGTGTCGCGGGTGATCGCACCGCCGGCCATGTGGCGCGCGCCGAGCCCCTTCGGGATGTCGACGCCCTCCGCGCCCGGTTCGAGGTAGCGGTACGCGGAGACGATCTTCCCGGAGTCGGAGACGACGAACGCGCCGTCGAGCCGCGAGAACTCCTTCAACATCACGTTGACGATGGGGTCGCCGACGTGGACGTGCGACTTCTCGAAGGGGTTGTACGAGAGCGGCCGCGACTTGTTCATCACCTTCCCCGCGTCGCCGACGACGAACAGCGCGCCGACCGGCTTCCCCTTCTGTCCCTTCTTTCCGAGTTCGATGGCGACCTCGAAGACGTCGCGAATGACGCTCGGCTCGGCCCGGGAGTTGACGAACAGGTCGTAGATGCCGGTGTGGATCGTCTCGTCGGCGGTGACGCGGACCACCGCGTCGGAGCCGCCGTCGAACACCGACGCTATGCAGACGACCGCGTCGCCCTCGGCCACGAGGTCGGCGTCCATCGCGCCCTCGATGCCGAACCGGATCCGGTCTTTGACGTTGTCGAAGGGGAGGGGTAACTCGACGAACACCTCGGCGTCGACGTCGTTGTCGGGCGCGACGACGACGACGTCGGGGTCGTCGCCCCCGCCGTCGTCGACGAACCGGTCGTGGAAGGAACTGGTCGGCGAGAACAGCAGCGCGGCGTCCGCGTCCTCGACGAGGTCGGACAGGTGGTCGGTGAGCGAGGCCATTGTTTCACGAACTCTCGGATAACGTATAATCGTTGTGTCGCCGTCTTGCACGCGTCTGACGCCGGATTTCCGGTTCAGAGACCCATCCGAACGGCGACCGACCGCGTGCACGCACCTTATGTCTTCGACGGCCGGACCCACACGCATGGCGACCCGCGAAGCCCTCTGGAACTACCGCGACGCGTTCGGCGACGCCTTCGGCCGGACGTACTTCAGGCGGTTCGGCCCCGGCGTGGCCGCGAGCGTGGGGATCGGGACGTACCTCGGCGAGCCGACGGCCGCGGTCGACGATGCCTCCCGGGCGGCGATCGAACTCGCGCTCCGGTCCGGCGCGAACCACGTCGACACCGCGAGCAACTACCGGGCCGGGCGCGCGGAGCGCGTCGTCGGCGAGGCGGTCCGCCGCTCGCCGACGGACCGAGAGGCGGTCGTCGTGGCGACGAAGGGCGGGTTCCTCCCGTTCGACGGCGAGCGTCCCGACGACCCGGGCGCGTACGTCCGCGAGCGGTTCCTCGATCCGGGTATCGTCGACCGGGCTCACCTCGCGAACGGCGCGCACGCGATCGCACCGGCGTTCCTGTCGTGGTCGCTCGACCGGTCGCTGGAGCGGCTCGGGCTCGACGCGGTCGACTACTTTTACGTGCACAACCCGGAGACGCAGCTCGCGGCCCGCTCCAGAGACGAGGTGTACGACCAGCTGGAGGCCGCCTTCGAGCTGTTGGAGCGGCGGCGAGCCGCGGGGGACGTCGGCGCGTACGGCGTCGCGACGTGGGACGCGTTCCGCGTGCCCGCCGGCGCGGAGGGGTACCTCTCGCTCGCCGAGGTGCTCTCGCGGGCCGAGGCCGCCGGCGCGGCCGTCGGCCCGGACGACGACCACGGCTTCGAGGCGGTCCAACTCCCCTTCAACGTCGCGATGGCCGACGCGTTCACGCGGGCGAACCAGCCGACCCCGCCCGGTTCCGACGCCGACGGTCCGCTCTCGGCGCTCGAATTCGCCCACGAGGCCGGTCTCTCGGTGGTGACGAGCGCGAGCATCGGACAGGGCGACCTCGCGGTCGAGGGCGCGATCCCGGACGACGTCGACGCGACGCTCTCGGGCGAGACGCCGGCTCAACGCGCGCTCAACTTCGCGCGGAGCGCGCCCGGCGTCACGTCGTCGCTCGTCGGAACGGCCGACCTCCGTCACGTCCGCGAGAACGTCGCGGCCGGCACGTTCGATCCGCTCGGCGCGTCGGCGTTCGACGCGGTGTTCGAGTAGATCGCGGCGGTGAAGCTGCGAGACGCGTTCCGGGCTCGAGAGAAAAGCGGTGACGGCGAGGGGAGGGAGAGACCGATTCCCGCCGCAAAGGCGGGGTCGCGATCGGCGGTGACGACCGATCCGGGGACGGGGACCGTTACCGGAGTTCCTTGTACGTCGCTCCGCACTCCGGGCAGACGCGGACCGCGAACACTTCGTCGGGATCGTTCTTCTTTTTCAAGACCATCTCGCACTCGGCGCAGTTGAGCCGCTCGTATGTGTCCTTGAACAGGTCGCCGTCCCGCAGTCCCTTCCGTGTCGATTTCATGAATCCTCGTTGATCGCGTGGCTGTATAAAAACCCCGTACGACGTCGGTCGGACGGTGCGGGCGGTGGCGACCCGTTGCCGCTCGATCGGACGCCCGCGCGTCTCGACCCAGCTCGACGCGTCGCGGCCTTTCGGAACGTTTGTCTCACACCGCGAGAAAGGCCGCTCGTGTCACGGACTCGCCTGTTCGGCTCGCTCTGTGCCCTCGTCTTCCTCGTGAACTTCGCGCGGGTGGTGTTCGCCCCGCTCGTGGGTGAGTTCATCGGCGAGTTCGGGATCGGCGAGGGGACCGCCGGACTCATCGTCACGCTCGCGTGGCTGGGGTCGGCCGCCCCGCGCGTCCCGGCCGGATGGGCGCTCACCCGCATCTCGCGGCAGGTCGTCGTCTGCGTCTCCGGTGCGGTGGTGACGCTCGGCGCGCTCGGCGTCGCGGTGGCCCCCGGTGTGCCGACGCTGATGGTCGCCGCGTTCGCCATCGGCTGCGCCTCGGGCGTCTACTTCGTGGCCGCGAACCCGTTCGTCGCGGAGCTGTTCCCCGACCGCGTCGGTCGGGTGATGGGCGTCCACGGGATGGCGAGCCAGCTCGCCGCGGTCGCCGCCGCGCCAATCGTCACCGTCGCGCTGTGGTACGACTGGCGCGCGGCCTTCTACGGGCTCGCCGCGGTCGCCGCCGCGACCACGCTCGTCTTCGTCGCGCTCGCGAACCGGACCGACCTCCCGGAGGCCGGCGCGCGGGACACGGACTTCCTCGGCGCCGCGCGCGGCGAGTGGAGGCTGATCCTCGCGGGCGTCGTGTTGATGGGCCTCACGAGCTTCGTCTGGCAGGGGCTGTTCAACTTCTACGAGCTGTACATGATCGACAAGGGGCTTCCGACGGCGACCGCGCGCAACCTGCTCACGGTGATCTTCGCCGCCGGCGTCCCCGCGTTCCTCGTCTCCGGCGACCTCGCCGACCGGCTCCCGCACGTCCCGTACCTCCTCGGGATCGTCTCGACGTTCATCGTCGGCGTCGTGTTCGTCGTCTTCGCGTCGGGGGTCGTCACCGTGGTCGCCGCGAGCGTCGTCGTGGGGTTCGCGATCCACATGCTGTTTCCCGCGGGCGACACCTACCTCCTCGCGTCGCTGCCGGACGAGTCGCGGGCCTCGGCGTACGCCGTGTTCTCGGCCGGGATGATGTCCACGCAGGCGGCCGGGTCGTGGGTCGTCGGCGAGGCGATCGAGGCCGGCGTGAGCTACGACGCCGTCTTCCTCGCGCTCGCCGGCGGGCTCGTCGCCCTCGTCGCCGTCTACGCGGTCCTCGATCGAGCGGGCCGCGTGCCGGGCGGCGCGGCCGGCGCGGAGTCGGCGGCCTGAGAGCGACGACCGGAGTCGACCGGCGTCGACCAGTGTCGTCCGAGGCTGACCGGCGTCGACTGAGGCCGACCGGCGTCGACACCGTGTCGCAGGGCGCGGGATCCGGCGTCGACCGGGACCGGAACGCACCGCGGGTATCGCACCTATTTAGGGTGTCGCGCCCCTGTCTCCTTCCAATGGAGTACGTCCAAGAGCGCGTGACGACACTGCACGCGTTGACCGACCACCGGCCGGACGCCCCCACCGGCCGGGCGGCGGTCGTGGTCCCGATGACGGAACGCGAGTACGGGACGCTCGCGGCCGAGCGCGTCCTGACCGCGCTCGAAACCGTCGCGCCGGCCCGCGTGATCGTTCCCCTCCGCGCCCCCGCCGAACGCGTGGCGCCCTTCGTCCGCTGGCTCGACGGGTTCGACGTCGACGTGGAGACGCTCTGGTGTGGCGGCCCCCGTCTCTCTGACCTGCTCCGCGACCACGGGCTCGACGGCAGCCGCGGGAAGGGACGCGACGTGTGGCTCGGGCTCGGCCGCGCGCTCGGTTCGGAGTACGTCGTCGTCCACGACGCCGACACGAAGACGTACTCGCCCGCGTTCGTCGACCGGCTGCTGTTCCCGCTCGCCCGGGGCCACGAGTTCTCGAAGGGGTACTACGCGCGCGTCGAGGACGGGTCGCTGTACGGGCGGCTCTTCCGGCTGTTCTTCCGCCCGCTCGTGCGAGCGATCGCCGACGACGCCGAGGGCGACGAGGAGGTCGTGGCGTACCTCGACGCGTTCCGCTACGCGCTCGCGGGCGAGTTCGCGGCGACGAGCGACCTCGTCTCCCGGCTCCGGCTCCAGCGCGGGTGGGGGTTGGAGGTCGGGACGCTCGGCGAGGCGTTCGAGCACGCCGGATTCGCGGACAGCGCGCAGGTCGACCTCGGGCGGTACGAGCACGACCACCGCTCCGTCGACGGGCCGACCGGGCTCGCGGACATGAGCCGAGCCGTCGGGGCGGCGACGCTCCGGGCCGTCGAGAACGCCGGCGTCTCGGTCGCGTACGACACGCTCGCGAGCCGCTATCGCGAGGCGGCTGCAGACCTGATCCGCGGCTACGAGACCGACGCCGCGTTCAACGGGCTCGCGTTCGACCGGGAGGACGAGCGCGCACAGGTCGAGACGTACGCCGACGCGCTCGCGCCGCCGGGGCCGGACACGCGGCTCCCGGCGTGGAGGGACGCGCCGATATCGCCCGCCGACGTCGCCGAGGCGGCGAGCACCGATATCGCAGACGTCACTGATTCCGCAACGGCCGCTCCCGCCGCGGAACGGGCGACGGCCGAGGACGTACGCCGGCGCCGGAACGGCCATCGAACGCCGGAGGACACCGCACCCGACACAGCTCCGGGTGACGAGACGTGACGGCGGAGGACGCGCCGAGCGTGGCGGCCCGCGACGATCTCGCCGGAGTCGTCGACCTCTTCGAGTGGCTCACGCGCGCGGAACTCTCTCGGGCGCTCGCAGAGCTCGCGTTCAAACAGCGCGCGGCGGTCGACGAGGAGGCCATCGCGGCCGCCATCGACGTCGCCGTCGCGGAGTACGCGCTCGTCCCCGCGCCGCCGGACGCGCTCGCGGAGTCCGGGTCGACGCCGGAGTCGGTTGCGCCGCCGGACGCGAACGACGCCGGTACGACGGTCGATTCGTCGGACCGCGTCGCGCTCGCGGTCGGTCCCGCCGCCTTCCCGTCGCTCCCGCCCGACGCCGAGGACCTCCCGCACATCCTCGACGTGCCGGAGCGGAGCGTCGACCGCGAGGCGCTCTCTACGGCGGTGCTCGATCGGCTCTCCGCGGACGCGGTCGCGGCAATCAAGAGCGGTGACGCCGACCGACTGGAAACGCTCGCGGACGTGACGTACGACGTCGAGGCGTGGGCTGCGGTCGACGCGACCGACATCCGCGAGCGGCTCGTCGCCGAGACGGAGGCGTAGGGACCGCGGCCCGTCGGTTCCTCGACTCCTTCCGCCGGAGACGGGTTGAAAGGGGTTCGGCCCGAACGACGGGTATGGGAATGAAAGCGGACGGCGAGGCCGACCTCCACGAGATCGACAGATACGACGGCGGCGTCGGCTGGATCGCCTATCCGAACGAGACGATGGAGCGCGCGAGCCACGCCGTCGCGGTCTCGAACGACGAGACGGGAGAGAGCGACGTGTGGGTGTTCGACCCGGTCGACGCGCCGGGCGTCGACGACCTCATCGCAGAACTCGGCACCGTCGCCGGCGTCGTCGTCGGGCTCGACCGCCACAAGCGCGACGCGGCGGCGATCGCGAACCGTCACGACGTTCCCGTCTACGTCGCCGACTGGATGACCGGGGTCGCGGACGACCTCGACGCGCCGGTCGAGCGGTTCGGATCTCGGCTGGCCGACACCGGATTCGAGACGTTCCGGGTCCGCGACACCGCCGTGCCGCCGTGGCAGGAGGTCGGGTTCTTCGACGGCGAGACGCTCGTCGTTCCCGAGTCGCTCGGCTCCGCGTCGTACTTCCGGGGCGACCGCGAGCGGCTCGGCGTCCACCCGATGCTCCGGCTCACGCCCCCGACGACGGCGCTGTCCGGACGCGACCCGGACCGCGTGTTAGTCGGTCACGGCGTCGGCGTCCACGAGCGGGCCGCGATCGCGGTCGAGGACGCGCTTTCCGGGTCCAGATGCAAAGCGCCGGGGCTGTACGCGAAGACGCTCCGCGACGCGATCGGTATCTGATCCGATGGCCGGACTCGCCTCGCCGTGATCCACGTCACGCGCGGCCTGTTGACGGTCTTGCTCGACCACGCCGCCGACCGCGACCCGACCGCGACGAACCTCCGCCTCTCGTCGACTCCCGCCGGCGACTTCGAGGAACCCACCGGACTCGATCCGGAGACGCCGGTGCTGACACACTTCACGCCGGCGGGCGTCGGCGGCGCGGTGAACGCCGTGTTCGGCGTCGACCTCGGGACGCCCGTCGGGCGAGGCGGCGCGCGGTTCCTCTCGCATCCGAAGGGGTTTCTCGGCGTCTCGAAGACGGACGACCTCGCCGCGGTCGTGCTCGTCGCCGTCCCGCCGTACGACGACGACGCCGTCGCCGCGTTCGACCGCGCCGGCGACGGGGTCGAACTCGCCGTGCTCGACGCCGCGCCGCCGGAGGAGTCGGTACCCGAGTGAGAAAGCGACCCGCCCGCGAAAGAGCATGGGTTTCAAGCGTTCGGGGCGAGTAAGCCGTCTCGATGGCAGCACGCCCACCCGGCGGCGGATCCTCGGAACCCGAGGCGATCGAGTTCGGGATCGCCGTGCTCGACGCCCGGATCGAGGAAGCTGGCGTGTCGTTCCCCGCGACGAGCGAGGAGATCGTCGGCGCGCTCGACGACCCGGAGATCCCGTACGACGCCGCGGGTCGAACGGTCTCGCTCGCCGCGGTGCTCGACGAGCTTCCTCAGCGTCGGTTCGAGAACGAGACGGAACTCCTCGACGCGGTGTACCCCGTGTTCGACGAGAAGCGGCGGACGAGCGGCGGCGTCTTATCGACCCTTCGCGACGCGTTACCGTTCTGAGACCGTTCGGCCTGAGGGCGTATTCACCGCGGCGGCTGGTCGGCCTCCTCCTCGTCGGACCCTGTGTCGAACCGCTCGATGACGTCGTTGACCAACACCACGTCGCCGACGGCGCGCACCCAGCGGTACGGGACGATAACGCCCGTGTTCCGCTCGACACGCCCCGCGAACAGCTCGTGGTTGAGTTCGGCGAGCGCGAGCCCGGTCACCGCCTGCGCGTCCAGATCGAGGCGCACGTCCTCGATCTCACCGACGAAAACCCCGTTGTTCGAGTAGACCTCACGACCGACGAGCGACGTGATCTCCTGTGGAGCCGCGTTCATATCCGATACGGTCACGAGCGCGCCTAATAAGCGTTCGTTGTCGAACGACGCCCGTCAGACGGTGCGCGCTCGACCGGCGGACCGGCCGAGCGTGTGGCTCGGATCGGGCCGGTGACGGCGGGGTCACTCCCGCGGGGCGACCAGCTGGACCGGGTGCATCGGCGCGTCTCCGAGCAGCGCGTCGATCTGCTCGGTACACGACGTGCCGGCGGCGACGACCGTCCGGTCCGTGTCGCCGAACTGCTCGCGGATGGGTTCGCCCACGTCCATGCTCAGCTCGTAGTAGTCGTGTTTGTAGCCGAAGGAGCCGGCCATCCCGCAGCACTCGGTGTCGGAGGTCCGCACGTCGTAGCCGAGTCGCTCCATCACGGCTGTCGCGTGCTCGCCGACGCCGATCGTCCGGGCCTGACAGTGCGGGTGGTACGCGACGCGCGTCCCGGACGCGACGGGGCCGGTCCCCGCGGTCGGCGCGCGCAGACCGGCCGGGTCGCCGCCGTTCTCCAAGAGTCCGAACAGGTACTCCATCACGTCGTAGCTGGCGTCGGCGAGGCGCTCGTGAGACGCCTCGGGGAGGAACTTCTCGTACTCGCGGCGGAACATCCCGAGGTCGCTCGGCTCGATCACGACCACGTCGCGGCCGGCGTCGACGTGGGTCGCGAGTCCGGCGTACACGTCCTCGGCCTTCGCCGCGGCCGTCGAGACCATACCCTGCGAGAGCGGGGGTCGTCCGCTCCCCGGCAGGTCGGGGACCCTGACGTGCACGTCCATCGCCTCCAACGCGCGCACGGCCGCCTTCCCGCGGTCGACGTCGACGTAGTTGGTCGCGGTGTCCGGGTAGAGCACGGCCTCGCGGCTCGCGTTCTCGGGCGACACCGCGGCCCCGCCGCGGGCCTCGAACCAGTCGACGAGCGACTGGCTCGCGAAGTCGGGGAGGTCGCGTCGGCGGTCGATCCCCGCCACGCGCTCGCCGAGCGCGCGGAGCGGCCCGACGTCGGCGAGGCGGTTCGCTATCGGTGCGGTCCGGCTCCCCCACTTCGCGAGCGTCTCGTAGTTGCCGACGATCCGAGTGCCGAGGTCGAGGCCCGCGGGCTCCTCGTCCGGCACCAGCTCCTCGAACATCCAGTCCGTCTGGCCGGGATCGGCCTCGCCGCGGTTGATCCGGTCACGCACGACCGTGTTGATCCACGGGATGTCGATCTCGACGGGACACGCCGGCACGCAGCGCGAGCAGCCGGTACAGAGGTCGTTGAACTCGGCGGCGGTGTCGAGCCCCTCGATTCCCGCCTCCCAGCCGGTGGCGATGCCGCCGGAGTACGTCTCGCCGCCGAAGGCGTGGCCGCCCACGCTCTGGAAGTTCCCGCAGGAGTTCGAGCAGGCCGAACAGCGGATGCAGTACAGCGTCTCTTTCAGCTCCTCGTCCTCGCGCATCGCCAGCCGGCCGTTGTCGATCAGAACGAGATGGAAGTCGCGGTCGTCGCCGGAGCCGTCGGCGAGCGGCTCGTCGTCGTCTTCGAAGTCCGGGACCGGTGAATCGACCGGCGGCGTGAGCGTCGAGATGTAGGAGGTCACGTCCTGTCCGGTACCCGACCGGCCGATCAGCTCGACGAAGGGGGCGAACTCCTCGGCGCTCGGGACGATCTTCTCGACGCCGGCGACCGCGACGTGGGTATCGGTCGCCGTCACCGTCTTCCGGGCGTTCCCCTCGCTCGTGACGAGCATCATCGTGCCCGAGTCCGCGGCGATGAAGTTCGCGCCCGTCATCCCCACGTCCGCGTCCTCGATCAGCTCGCCGAGCCGCTCGCGGGCGAACATCGTCAGCTCCTCCGCGGTCTCCGGGGGGTCCTCGGGGTCGAACCGCTCTTCGAACAGCTCCGCTATCCCCTCGCGGGACTTGTGGATCGCCGGCGCGACGATGTGCGACGGGGCCTCGTCGGCCACTTGAAGCACCCACTCGCCGAGGTCGGTCTCGACCACGTCGACGCCCTCGGCTTCGAGCGCCTCGTTGACCTCGATCTCCTCGGAGGTCATCGACTTCGATTTCACCAGCCGGTCGGCGTCGCGCTCCTCGGCGGTCAGCTCCGTGATGTACCGGTTCGCGTCGTCGGCGTCGTCGGCGACGTAGACGGTGCCGCCGTTGGCCTCGACGGTCTCTTTCACCTCCTCGATAAGCTCCGGGAGCCGGGCGATCGCGTCCTCCTTTATCGAGCGCGCCTCGCCTTTCAGCTCCTCGTAGTCGTCGAGCCGCGACGTCGACTCGTACCGACCCTCGTTGAACCCGCGGGTGTTCTCTGCGACCGCGTCGCCCTCGGTCGCCATCAGTTCGCGGATCCGGTCGGCCTTCGCGGCGTCGCTACTCATCGCGGTCTCCCCCTTCGGTCCCCGCCGGTCCGCCGTCTTCCGTCTCCCCGTCCTCGCGAAGCAGCACCACGTGGACCTCCTTCGGACCGTGCGCGCCGTGGACGAGCCCGCCCATGTCGGCGGTCGCGCTCGGACCGGTCGCGAACACGACGTCGACGGACCCCTCGCGGGTCTTCGGGCCGAGCCAGTCGAACGCGTCCGGCATGTCGGGAACGAGGTCGCGCTCGCGGAGGACGACGACGTGGCGGTCGACGAAGAGGCTCACCGGCTCCGTGCCGGCGGCGTCGGCCTCGATCGCGACGCTGCCGTACTCCGCGACGCCGAGTTCGGCGTCGGTGACGCCGGTGTGGGCCGCCCGCAGGTCGGCCGTCGTCGGGGCCGTCTCGACCCGGTCGGGAAGCGGGGCGTCCGAGACGCCTACGGCGGGGTCGCCCGCGGCCTCGGCTATCAGATCGCGGCACGCGCTCTCGGGGCCCTCGCTGACGGTGACTCCGAGATCGTCGAGCCGACGTTTGAACGTCGATCGGTCGGCGAGTGACATATCGGACGATTCGGGGGGACGCATATGGGTGTTGTGCCGATCGTTCGTGAGAGTCTCGCCGCGTTCCCCGTCACTCGCCGCGGGCAGGGCCGCCGACAGCGCGCCCGTCACCCTCGCCGACGTCAGGAGGTTTTTGACCGTTCGACCGTGACAGTCTCACATGGCAACCAACACGCCGGACCCGCGGGACGGGGGGAACTTCGATTACACCGGGGGAGCGGTCGATCGGCCGGACCTCGTCGACGCGCTGGACCGCCGGGTCGACGGCGACGTACGGTTCGACGAGTACTCGAAGCGAATGTACGCGACGGACGCCTCGGCGTACGAGGTGACGCCGATCGGCGTGGTCATCCCCGAGTCGACCGCGGACGTCGCCGCGGTCCACGAGTACTGCTTCGAGGAGGGGGTCCCGGTGCTCCCGCGCGGCGGCGGCACGTCGCTCGCGGGGCAGACCGTCAACGAGGCGGTCGTCCTCGATCTCACCGGCGAGATGGACGCGGTTCTCGAGGCGGATCCCGACGCGGCGACGGCGCGGGTGCAGGCCGGGGCGTACGTCGGCGACCTCAACGCCGCCGTCGAGTCGGACGGACTGAAGTTCGCGCCCGACCCGGCGTGGCGCGACAAGTCCGCGGTCGGCGGCGCGATCGGCAACAACTCCACCGGGTCGCACTCGCTGAAGTACGGCAAGACGGACCACTACGTCGAGGAACTGGAGGTCGTGCTCGCGGACGGCACCGTGACGACCTTCGGAGAAGAGCGCGTCTCGGACCTGCGCGAGTCCGCCGACGCCGACAGCGACGACCTCCTCGACCGGATCCACGCCGAGATCGTCCGCATTCTGGACGAGGAGGCCGCGGAGATAGACGAGCGATTCCCGGAGATGAAACGCAACGTCTCCGGCTACAACCTCGACCGGCTGCTCGCGGAGTACCGCGGGGAGTACGGCGAGGAGGGCGTCGTCAACCTCGGTCGGCTCATGGCCGGCAGCGAGGGAACGCTCGCGACGGTCACGGAGGCGACCGTCTCGCTCGTCGAGATCCCCGAGACGAAGGCGGTGGCGCTTCTCACCTACGACGACCTGCTCGACGCGATGGAGGACGTGGCTCCGATCCTCGAACACGACCCCTCGGCGGTCGAGGTGATGGACGACGTGCTTCTCGGACTCGCGGCGGACACGCCCGAGTTCGCCGACGTGGTCGGCATGCTGCCGGACGGAACCGACTCCGTCCTCTTAGTCGAGTTCTACGCCGAGAGCGACGAAGAGGGGCGACAGAAGGTCGCCGATCTGGTCGCCGACCGCGTCGGGCCCGAGGCCGAGGGCGGCCCGGAGACGATCGAGACCCCGGACGACGGAGCCGCCGAGACGACGAGCCAGCCGCGCCGCGCCGTCGACGCGATGGAGGCGCACGACCCCGACGACCGCGAGCGCTTCTGGAAGATGCGCAAGTCCGGGCTCCCGATCCTGCTCTCGCGCACCACGGACGAGAAGCACATCTCCTTCATCGAGGACTGCGCGATCCCGCCGGAGCACCTCCCCGAGTACACCCGCGAGTTCCAGGAGATCCTCGAAGACAACGACACCTTCGCGACGTTCTACGCGCACGCCGGTCCGGGCGTGCTCCACATCCGCCCGCTGATCAACACGAAGAACGTCGAGGAGGTGGACGCGATGGTCGACATCGCGGACCGGGTCACCGACGCCGTCGTCCGGCTCGGCGGGTCGGTGTCGGGCGAGCACGGGGACGGACACGCGCGGACGCAGTGGAACCGGAAGCTCTACGGCGACGACCTGTGGGACGCCTTCCGCGATCTGAAGACCGCGTTCGACCCGGACTGGCTTCTCAACCCCGGGAACGTCTGCGGCGACCACGACATGAGCGAGGACCTGCGATTCGACTCCGAGTACGAGTACGACGCCGAGTTCGACCCCGCTCTGGAGTGGGCGGTCGACAACGGCATGCAGGGGATGGTCGAACTCTGTCACGGCTGCGGCGGCTGTCGGGGGCGACAGGAGACGACCGGCGGCGTGATGTGTCCGACCTACCGCGCCGCAGACGAGGAGATTCAAGCGACGCGCGGGCGCGCCAACATGCTCCGCGGAGCGATGAGCGGAGAGCTTCCGGAGGATCCCACCGACGACGAGTTCGTCACCGAGGTGATGGACCTGTGTGTCGGCTGTAAGGGCTGTAAGGTCGACTGCCCGAGCGGCGTCGACATGGCGAAGCTGAAAGCCGAGGTCGAACACGCCCACCACGAGGAACACGGCGTCGACCTCCGCACCCGTCTTCTGGGGAGCTTCGAGTCGCTCGCCCCGCTCGGGTCGAAGCTCGCGCCGCTGTCGAACCTCCCGAACAAGCTGCCCGGCGCGGGGCTCCTCGGCGAGAAGCTCCTCGGGATCGCCAAGGAACGCGACCTCCCGGCGTTCCGGTCGGAGAGCCTCACCGACTGGTTCGACGCGCGCGGCGGCGCGGGAATCCCGCGAGCCGAGGCCGACCGCGAGGTGTTGTTGTTCCCCGACGTGTACACGACCTACACGAACCCCGGTGCCGGCAAGGCCGCGGTCCGGGTGTTGGAGGCCGCGAACTGCCACGTGCGGATTCCGGACGTCGACGGCAGCGGTCGGCCCCCGCACTCGAAGGGGTTACTAGAGAAGTCGCGAGCGACGGCGAGAGACGCCGTCGAGACGCTCGCGCCCGAGGTTCGAGAGGGGAAAGACGTGGTCGTCGTCGAGCCGACGGACGCCGTCATGCTCCAGTCCGACTATCACGACCTGCTCGACGGCGACGCCAGTTCGGTCCCCGACGCCGACGTGGCGGCCGTCTCGGAGAACACCTACGGAATCATGGAGTACGTCGACGCGCACCGCCTCGACGAGACGATGGGTCTCGACGCGCCCACGGAGGCGCTCACGTACCACGGACACTGTCATCAGAAGGCGACGAAGAAGGACCACCACGCGGTCGGCGTGCTCCGCCGTGCCGGCTACGGCGTCGACCCCCTCGACTCCTCGTGTTGCGGCATGGCCGGGTCGTTCGGCTACGAGGCCGAACACTACTCCATGAGCAAGGCCATCGGCGAGACGCTCTTCGATCAGGTCGACGCGAGCGACGGGGACGAGGTCGTCGCACCCGGTGCCTCCTGTCGGACGCAGCTGAAAGAGCGCGACGCGAGCGCGCCGGAGCCGCCGCACCCGGTCGAGAAGCTGGCTGCGGCGCTGGCGTAGGCGGCGCTGACGCGGGCGCCCCACCGGCGCGCGCTCCGTACCTCGCGACGCTCACTCGGGGAGCCACCGAACGTTCGCGGCGAGGGCGGCGATCAGGTACGAGAACACCGGGAACGTCACGGCGACCACGACGAGGAACACCGGGTCGAACTCGCCCGAACCGTCGGCGAGGAGACCGGTGTACTGGAGGACGGCGAGGGTGGCGACCACGATCACCGTCGTCGTGGCGTACTCGGAGAGCGGCGGGTTCGGGAACCGCATACCTCCGATCGCGTCGATACGCACTTGAATCGTTCCGTCAGGCGTCGCGGTCGGGCTCGGCCGAGCCCCGATCTCCTCCCGCGCCGCCGCGACCGACCGCGTCGTCGCCCGAGATCCCGTCGCGCTCGCGCTCCCGGCGGCGGTCCAGAAGCCACTGAATCCCCTTTCCGGGGCCGCCGCCGATCGGCCACCCCCGCGTTCGCCACTGGGGCGGCTCGGGCGAGAACTGGGGACACGACCCCGAGCACTCCCGCGCGGTCGGGAGCGTTGACTTCGCTGCGCAGTTCGGCACGAGCGCCCTGCCTTCGCGGCGGAGTTCGAAGTGGCGGCAGTCGGGTCGCATCGTGTCGTGGAACGACCGCCACCCCTTCCCGTACGCCCGCTCTGCGATCTCCAGCCGTCGGGTCTCCGCGTCGGGATCGCGGTCGCCGCCGGCCGGCGACAGGTCGCTCGGGTGCCACGCGACGTCACCGCTCGCGCCGTCGACGCCGTCGGAGAAGTCGGTCGCGAGGACGCCGACCTCGACGGGCATCTCGCGCAGCAGGGCGCGCTCGATCCGATCGCCCGTCGTCTCGGTCGCGAGCCAGGCCTCGTCCGCGAGGGAGGTCTCGACGTCGTGTGAGAGCTGGTCGGCGAGCCGATCGGCGGCGGACCGGTCCAGGTCGGGTTTGTTCTCGACCGCGACGATCCGTCGGACCCAGTCCGGGTACGGTCGCTTCCGGCGGGTCTGTATCCGGTTACCGTTCCGGCGCGTCTCGATCAGATTTCGGTCGGCGGCCCGATGGATCGCCTCGCGGACGTAGCGCCACGGGTAGCCGGGATCGGGGAGCGCGTCGCGGTACCACGCCCACTCGGCGGGCGCGTTCCGGACGACGTGGAGGAGGTCCGAGCCGATCGCCCGGTCGCCGAAGGCCCGCCGCGCCGCGAACGCCGCCGGATCGACCTCGATCACCACCGTGTCCCACCGGCGCTCGCGGGTGCCGAGCTGGCGGGAGACGATCACCGGCCGCGGGCCGTCGCCGGGGTGCCACGCCAGTTCGGCGTACCGACAGACGAGGAGCTCGTAGCCGAACTCGGCGTCGGGAGTCACGACTCGGGGCTCGGTGCCGGTCGACAAAAAACGGTCTGCTCGGAGACACCGCCGGCGCTTTGCTCCGGACGAGGACGGGAGAACCGTCTGTGACCCACTGACCGAATCACTCCGGGCGATCGCGCCGTCTCAGATATATTCGTCCGTCTCCTCGTCTTTCCGCTCGTCGAGGTACTCGTGTGCGTCTTCGAGGATGTCACGGGGGCCGTCTTGGGTGATCGTGTTTATCGCCTGGTCGTAGTCGCGCCACTGCAGGTCGCGGTGTTCGTTCGATATCTCGGCGCTCGCCTCGAACGAGCGGGCGATGAACAGGTGAACCGTCTTGTGGATGGTGTTTCCGTTCGCCTCGAACACGTAGTCGTACTCCTTCCGGAAGCCGTCGATCAGCCGGAAATCCTCGATCCCGGCCTCCTCGGAGACCTCTCGTATCGCCGTCTGCTGGAGTTCCTCGTCCCCCTCGACCCCGCCTTTGGGGAACTCCCAGTCCCCCGGACGGCTCTTCAGGAGCAAGTACTCCCGTTCGCCGCGGGTATCGCGGAAGAGGATGGCTCCAGCGCTTGTCGCTTCGACCGTCATTAGCGTCAGGTAAGCAACCACCCCTAAAGAGGGTGTCGGACTCATCAACGCACCGGGCGTTTCAGCCGCCGTCGGCGGATCTGCGCGGCGGGCAGCCGGTGACACGCACCCGTTTTTGTACGCATCCCGGCGGATCGGCCGGAACCGCGCGGGAACGTCGCGGACCGCCGGACAGGTAGGTGCGCTTTTACTCTTCGGGCCACCACACACGCACGACCCCCAGATGACCTTCGTCACGAAACTCTCGTTCGCGTCCGGCGACCGCGACGTGCTCGCAGAGACCGTCCAAGAGCTGAAGTCGACCCTCGAACGCAAGGGCGCGGAGTGTAAGGGCCCCCACGCTACGCCCGCCGAGACGGTTCGCGTCCCCCTCTACAAACGGCTCCGCGCCGGCGACGAGTTCTCGCCGTGGAGCTACGACGTGTACAAGCGCTCGATGGAGATCCACGGCTCGGACGACATCGCGCGCGACGTCGTCGCGCGCGACTTCCCGGACTCGATCCACGTCGAAGTCGAAGTCGACCAGAAGAAGCCGCTCGGACATCGCCGGGACTGATCGGCCTCTCAGACACCCGCCGAAGCGACGCTACCGGACTTCCGGTCACCCGTGACGGAGGCCTGCCGGACGCAGACGGGTCGACGTTTGATCAGGGTACCACGGGCGACATCCTCCTCTGGAATTTAAGCCCCAGCCCCGCGACCGGGTTGGTATGGCAGACCACGGTAGTACCGAGTACCGCGCGCTCCGTCGCGACCTCCATCGCCATCCGGAGCCCGCGTGGTGTGAGTTCTACACGACCGCTCGAATCGTCTCTGCGCTCCGCGAGCGCGACCTGACGGCGCTCCACGTCGGGCCCGACGCGCTCGCGGCCGCCGATCGGATGAACGTCCCCGGCGACGACGAACTCGCCGAGTGGGAAGCGCGAGCCCGCGAGGCGGGTGCGGACCCGGAGGTCGTCGACCACCTGTCCGGCGGGTACACCGGCTGCGTCGCCGTCGCCGAGCGGGGTGACGGTCCCGTGATCGGACTGCGCGTCGACATCGACGCGCTTCCGATCGCCGAGTCCGATTCGCCCGACCACGTCCCGGTGGCCGAGGGGTTCCGCTCCGAGAACGAGGGGTACATGCACGCCTGTGGACACGACGCCCACGCGACGATCGGACTCGCGACGCTCGATGCGGTGCTCGATTCCGACTTCGCGGGCACGCTGAAGGTGTTCTTCCAGCCCGGCGAAGAGCAGGTCGCTGGCGGGAGACCGATGGCCGAATCCGGCCACCTCGACGACGTGGAGTACCTCTTCGCGGTCCACGTCGGCCTCGACCATCCCTCCGGCGAGGTCGTCTGCGGGATCGACGGGTTCCTCGCGGTTCGCCACTTCCGCGCGGAGTTCACGGGCGAGTCGGCCCACGCCGGCGCGCGGCCCGAGGCGGGTCGCAACGCGGTGCAGGCGATGGCGGTCGCGATACAGAACCTCTACGCGATTCCGCGGCACGCGGACGGCCCGACGCGGGTGAACGCCGGCGTCGTCGGCGGCGGCACGGCGACGAACGTCATCCCGGAGGAGTCGTTCATCGAGGGCGAGGTCCGCGGCGCGACGACGGAGCTTGCCGACTACGCGTCCGAACACGCCGACCGGATCCTCACCTCGGCCGCCGCAATGTGCGACTGCGACGTAGAGATCGCCACGAAGGGCGAGGCCCCGAGCGCGAAAAGCGACGGCGCGCTCGCCGACGTCGTCGGATCGGTCGCCGCCGGCGTCGACGGCGTCACGTCCATCCGCGACCGCGGCGACCTCGGCGGCTCCGAGGACGCCACCTACCTGATGCAGCGGGTGCAAGACCGCGGCGGACTCGCCTGTTACGTGGGGATCGGGACCGACCATCCGGGCGGGCACCACACGGGCGAATTCGACGTGGTCGAAGACGACATCTCGGTCGGCGTCGACGTGCTCGCCGGCGCGATCCGACGGGTCGGTGCGGGGGAAATATGAGCCGAAAACCGCTCATGTTCCGACGCCGGTTCTTCTGGGCTGGCGGTAGGTTTAGGCGTCGCGAGCCCCTTCTGTTCGGGTATGGAGGCCGTCCTCTGGTACGTGCTCACCGGGACCCGCGGCGGCCCGAATCGAGTCCGCATTCTCCGGGCGATAGACGAGCGCCCCCGGAACGCGAATCAGCTCGCAGACCGACTCGATCTGGACTACACGACGGTGCGACACCACTTGGACGTGCTCCGCGACCACGACGTGGTGAAACGCACCGGCGACGGCTACGGAACGGTGTACTACCCGACAGAGGGGACACAGCGCCACTGGGACTTAGTCGAGGAGATCGCAGAGGGCAGACCGTTATGATCGGCCCGCCCGCGATCGGAGCGGGGCTCCCGCAGCGGAGGCGACTACCCCGATGCCCTGGATAGACGTCGCGCGGGCCAGCGTCGCGCTCAACGTTGCCATGCTGTTCGCGCTCACGTGGATCTGGGCGCGCAACTACCTCGCGATACGCTCGAAACACGCCGCCGGGCTGGCGGTGTTCGGTGCGCTCCTGCTCGCACAGAACGCGCTTTCGGTGTACATCTACTCGTTCCACCCGGTGTTGTCCGGCTGGTTCGCAACCGACATGCCGCCGCTCGCGTGGCGGGCGGGAGTCGTCGTCCACGTGCTCCAGACGCTCGCGCTCGCGTTCCTGTTATGGGTGACGTGGGACTGAGCGGAACCGCCCCGCTCCGTCCGGCCGCGACCGCCTTCAGTACTTCGCGTCCGCGCCGGTCGTCTCGTACACGCGGTCCATGATCGCGTCGCGCTCGCTGGTCCAGTTCGCCATCGCGGCCGGACTGGTCGGATATGCGTCGTAGTGGTCGAGCAGTTCGTCCGCCAGCGACTTCGTCTGGTAGAAGTTCCGGATGGTCCCCCAGTAGCCGAAGCTCTGGATCGCGGCCTTCACTTTCAGCCCGAACGACATCGACGTCGACCCCTCGTACAGCGCCTCGGCGAGCTTCTCGCCCGGCAGCGACGCGAGAAGCCCCATCAGGTCGTCGACGTCGACCGCGGTCGAGAGGACGTTGTACACGTCGAGACCGGCGTACCGGCCGCCGAAGTGGTCCATGACGCGGGTGTTGTATCGCCAGAGGTTCTCCTCGCTCACGTCGCCGTCGCTTATCGCCTTCACCGCCTGCTCGCCGGCGTACTTGCCCGCGTACGCCGCGCCGGCGATGCCGCCGCCGGTGGTGGGGTTGACGTGGCCCGCCGCGTCGCCGACCGCCATGTACCCCGGCGCGACCGCGGAGTCGTACGGGCGGCGGGTCGGGAGGGCGGCCCCGAGCTTGTCGCGGACCTCCGCGCCCTCGAACTCGGGGCGGTTCCGGAGGTCGCGTTTCAGCGCCTCGACGAGCTGCATCGGCTCCTCGTTCATCTGGAAGCCGAGCCCGACGTTGATCTCGGTCGCGGTCCGCGGGAAGTACCAGAGGTAGCCCGCGGCGCGGTCGGTCGCCTTGAACACCAGCGCGTCGTCCCACTCGACCGGCTCCGGCACCTCGACTATCTCGCGGTAGGCCGAACAGAACTGCGAGTACCGCACGTTCGTGTCGAAGGTGGTCCCCTCGAAGTCGGCTTTGTCCTGAAGCAGCGACAGCGACCCCGCACCGTCGATGACCACGTCCGCCTCGTACGTCCGTTGGTCGCCCTTCCGCTTGGCCCGCAGCCCGGTGACCCGACCGCCCTCGGCTTGAACCACGTCGTTGATGACGGTGTCGTAGTGGAAGTCGACGCCGGCGTTCTCCGCGCCTTCGATGATCCGTCGACCGTACTCCCAGCGGTCGATGACTGCGAGTTCGCCGGGTACGGGGATCTCGAGAACGGTGTCCTCCTGCGGGATCTCGAAGCGCCCGTGGTCGACGCCGGTGTTGGTAAAGGCCGGTTCCAACTGCGATTTCGGGATCGCCTCCGGGAAGGCGTCCGCGCCCTTGAGCGCGTCGCCGCAGGCGATGTGGCCCGCCTCCTCGGCGTCCTTCCGCTCGACGATCACGACGTCGAGCCCCTCGTTCGCGATCGTCGCGGCCGCGTAACAGCCGGCGGTGCCGGCACCCGCCACGACGACGTCGTACTCGTCGATGCTCATACCACGTGCGTGGTCGCCCCGGTGGCAAAACTCTTTGTTCCCGATTCGGTCGCCTCGGCAGCGACACGACCGCCCCGCGACGATTCCGACGCCCCTGGGCTCACTCCTCGGTCTCGTAGTGCTCGCCGGCCGCCTCCGGGATCCGCGTCCGGCCGACCAAAGCGAGCACGACGATCACCACGACGTACGGGATCGTCTGGACTAGCGTGTCGGGGACGGCGTACCCGAGCTGTTGGAGGCGGACCTGAACCGCGTCGAGGCCGGCGAACAACACGCCCGCGCCGAGCGTGCCGATCGGGTTGTAGTTGCCGAACAGGTACGCCACGATGGCGATGAACCCCTTCCCCTGGACCATCGTCTCGCCCGAGCCGACGAACTGACCGATCGACAGCGCCAGCGCCGACCCGCCGACGCCCGAGAGCACGCCGGACAGGAGCACTCCGGCGTGCCGAACTCTCGAGACCGAGACGCCGACGGTGTCGAGCGCCTGCGGATTCTCTCCGGCCGCACGGAGGTGTTTGCCGAACGCGGTGCGGTTGAGCGTCCACCACGAGGCGAGCGTCGCGAGCGCGACCATCGCCGTCGAGTACCGCCAGCCGACGTTCGCGCCGAGGTTCGGGGTGTTGACGCCGCCGAAGAACACCGTCGACATGAACGGCGCGAGCCCCAACGCGATGAGCCACACGGCGAGTCCGGCGATGATCTGGTCGGCTTTGAACTCGATGCAGACGATCCCGAAGACGCCGGAAAGCGCCGTCGAGGCGGCGATCCCGGCGAGGAATCCGACCCAGATCCCGGGGATGCCGAAGAGGGCGTTTCCGATCCCGACGAGCGACGCGACGTACACCGACGCGAACGCCGAGATGATCAGCAGTCCCTCCAGCCCGATGTTGATGACGCCGGACTTCTCGGCGAAGATGCCGCCGAGCCCGGCAAGCACGATCGGTGCCGCGAGCCGCGCCGTCGACGTGGCCGTACTCGCGGAGAAGACGATCCCGGCGAGGTCGCCGGCGACCGACTCGGGAAACGCCAGTCCGGCGACGCCGAGAAGCCCGAGCACGGCGACGGTTCCGACGACGAGCGACCGCACGTAGTCGGACTGAATCACGTTACGCATCGGTCTCACCTCCCTCGGTGGCGGCCTCGCCCGCCTCCGACGACGTCGCCGCGACGCCGCCGGTCCCACCGGACCCCATCCCGACGAACCGGCCGATCATCCGGAAGAACTCCGGCATCGCGACGAAGAGGATGATGAGCCCGCGTAACACGCCGACGAGTTCGGTCGGGACGTCCGTCTGGAAGCCGATCTCCAAGGCACCGCCTTTCAGCAGGCCGAAGAGGAACGCCGCCGGCAGCACGCCGATCGGGTTGTTGCCCGCGAGGATCGAGACCGTGATCCCGTCGAAGCCGAGGTCCGGGACCGACGCCATCCAGCGACCCTCGGACATCAGTACCCACACCGATCCGCCGATACCGCCGATGGCTCCGGAGAGCGTCATCGCCCTGACGGTCGTGAGCTTCGCGTTCACGCCGCCGTACTCGGCGGCCGCCGCCTGCACCCCGCTCGTTCGGAGGTCGTACCCGAACGGCGTGTGTTCGAGCAGGTAATAGAGCCCGGCGATGCAGACGACGCCCGCGGCGAGCGCCACGAGGGCGAAGTCGCTGCTGTCAGAGAACAGCCACGGGCGTATCTGTGCGTACTCCGGGACGTACCGCGTCGCGACGACCGACGAGCCCTCGGCGCGGAACACCTCTAACACGAGGACGTACGCGACGTTCGCCGCCACGAAGTTGA
The DNA here is from genome assembly GCF_024494575.1 of Halorubrum salinum. GTDB lineage: Archaea > Halobacteriota > Halobacteria > Halobacteriales > Haloferacaceae > Halorubrum > Halorubrum salinum. The sequence goes on along the minus strand of NZ_JANHDO010000001.1, from coordinate 945,885 downwards.
GCATGATCGTCGTGATCACCTCGTTGGCGTCGGCGTACGCCTTCAGCGCGCCCGGAATCGCGCCCCAGAACCCCCCGCCGACCGCTCCCGCCGCGGTGCCGACGAGTATCAGGACGACCCCGGCCGCCGGTCCCTCGGGCAACAGCGGCGCGGCCGCGAGGACGGTCAGCGCGGTCGCGAGCGCTCCCACGACCAACTGGCCCTGCGTCCCGATGTTGAACAGGCCGGCGCGGAACGCGACGGCGACGGAGAGCCCGGTGAAGATCAGGAGCGTCGTCTCCGAGAGGGTCAGGCCGAACGAGAGGTTGAACGGCGACCAGGTCGGGTTCAGGAGTCCCGGCTCGCCGACCGCGAAGGGGTACCCGAGCGCGCCGTTGAACAGGACGACGTACACCTCGACCGGATCGTAACAGAACCCCATGCCCGTCACCGGCATCGTCCACGCCGCGGTGGTGCACTCGGCGACGCGACCGGAGACGAGCACGATAACGAAGCCGACGGCGATCGACAACACGATCGCGGCGAGGCTTATCACGAGCCGCTCCGCGACGCTCCGGTCGGCGAACGGAGCGAGCACCCGACGCGCGAGCGACGGCACTCGGTCCGGATCGGTTCCGGAGCCGGGCCCGGAGTCGCTCACGCGTCCACCCCCTCGCCCGCGGTCCCGTCCATCGGATCCTCATCGGGACCCCCGTCCGTCGGGTCGGCGTCGCCGTGGACGGCCGCGCGCTCGACCGAGTCGTCGTCGAGCGGTTCCCCCGCCATCAAGAGACCGATCTCCTCTTCGGTCACGGTCGCGGGGTCGACGACGCCCGAGAACGACCCCTCGTGCATCACCGCGAGCCGGTCCGAGAGCCCCTGCACCTCGTCGAGCTTCGAGGAGACCAGCAACACGGCTTTCCCCTCGGCGCGCAGGTCGAGCAGGCGGTCGTGGAGGAACTCCGTGGAGCCGATGTCGACCCCGCGAGTCGGGTGCATCGCGACGACGAGGTCGGGGTCGCGCTCGAACTCGCGGCCGACGATGAACTTCTGTTGGTTCCCGCCCGACAGCGACTCGGCGGTCGCCTCCGCGTCCGGCGGCCGCACGTCGTACTGCTCGATGACGGACTCGGCGTGGTCGCGCGAGGCCCGCCAGTCGAGCCGTCCGCCCCGTGCGAACGGCGGGTCGTGTTGGCTCCCGAGGATCCCGTTCTCGGTGAGGTCGTACGACATCACCAGCCCGCGCTCGTGTCTGTCCTCCGGGACGAACGCCATGCCGCCGTCGATCCGTTCGCGACGGGTCGTCCCGAGAATCGACTCGCCGCGGTAGCGGATCTCACCGCTCGCCGCCTCTCGGAGGCCCGTGACTGCCTCGACGAGCTGTGACTGACCGTTGCCGTCGACGCCGGCGACGCCGAGCACCTCGCCGGCCCTGAGTTCGAACGAGAGGTCGGAGACGGCCTCGACGCCGCGGTCGTCGTCGACGCACAGCCCGGTCACTTCGAGCACCGAGTCGCCCGGAGGCTGCGGGGACGCCGCGGGCTCCATCAACACCTCGCGGCCGACCATCATCTCCGCGAGGTCCTCGCGGGTCACGTCCGCGGCCGAGACGGTTCCGACGTTGAGTCCGTCCCGGAGGACCGTGATGTCGTCGGCGGCGGAGAGCGCCTCGCCGAGCTTGTGTGAGATGAAGATGATGGTCTTCCCCTGGTCCGTGAGTTCCTCGAAGACCCCGTACAGCTCCTCGACTTCCTGCGGCGTGAGCACCGCTGTCGGCTCGTCCATGATGAGCACGTCGGCCCCGCGGTACAGCGCCTTCAGGATCTCGACGCGCTGCTGTTCGCCGACGGAGATGTCCGCGATCGTCGCGTCGGGATCCACGTCGAACCCGTACCGCTCGCTCAGTTCGGTAACGGCGTCGCGGGCCGCGGTCTTGTCGACTCGGAGGCCCCCCCACGCCTTCGGCTCGTTGCCTAAGACGACGTTCTCCCAGACTGTCATCGGATCGACCAGCATGAAGTGCTGGTGGATCATTCCGACACCGGCGTCGATGGCGTCACGCGGCGAGTCGAACGACTGCGGCTCCCCGTCGAGGACGACGGTTCCCTCGGTCGGCTCGTAGAGGCCGTACAACACGTTCATCAGCGTCGTCTTGCCGGCCCCGTTCTCGCCGAGCAGGGCGTGAACGCTGCCCCGCTCGACCGTGAGATCAACGTCGTCGTTCGCGACGACCCCGGGGAATCGCTTCGTGATGCCGTCCAGGTGGACCGCCGGGTTCATTCACCCGTAACTCCGTGCCGGAGGCAAAAAGCGCGCGGATCCACAGTGGAACTACCGATCCCCGCCGGCGTTCACACGACGCCGATCAGTCCGAACAGCACGTCGAGGGCGTCGACGAGCCGTTCGGTCGCCGCCGCGGAAGCGCCGCTCGCGGCCGAGCCGCCGACCGCATCCGAGCCGGCGAGCGCGTCGCTGGTCGCCGCGAGCCGTTCGATCCGTCCCGCCTCGCGCTCCCACACGAACCGACCCAGCGCTGCCGTCGACGCGACGAACGCGACCGTCGCCAGCAGCCGCGAGACAGTGAGGAGCTTCAACAGTAGCGGAACGAGAAGCACGAACGCGACGCCCGCGACGACGGCCGTGACCGCCGTCTGTAGCTCGGCACCCCCGGTCCCGACGTCGACGACGCCGCCGGCCGAGAGGAGCACGAACCCGCCCACCGCGACCGCGAGCACCCCCCAGACGACGCCCGCGAGGAGCCGGACGTTGCCGTCGTATCCGCTACCGGCCGCGTCGGGAACGTCGTCGTGAACCCACGGATTGCGCATACGACACGTCGTTCGCCCGGACATAAAGAGTTCGTTGCAGCGATGTGAAACGCACCTGCGGCGGCGTCCACGCGCCACGCGCGAGGTCGGGCACCGGCGCGGTTCGTCACTCCGCGACGTTCGTCTCTCGCACGCGGACGCCTTTGCGCGCGAGGTGCCGCATCTGTCGCTGGGCGAACTCCTCCTCGCTCGACCCGCGGGTCGCGAGGACGTAGACGAGCGCCGAGCCGGAGGGGCGCATGGTCCGACCGGCGCGCTGTGACCCCTGTCGGCGGGACCCGCCGAGCCCGCTCGCGACGATCGCCAGTCCGGCGTTCGGAAGGTCGATGCCCTCGTCGCCGACGCGGGAGACGACGAGGACGTCGAGGTCGGCGCTCTCCCCGCCCGTCCCGGTGTCGGCGCTCTCCCCGTCCGTCCCGGCGTCGGCGTCCGCACCGCTCGGATCGGCGTCGGCGTCGTCACCGTCCGCGCGGAACCGCCGGAACAGCGCTCGCCGTTCGTGGTGGGGCGTCTCGCCGCTGACGAACGGCGCGTCGAGCGCGTCGGCGATCGCCTCGCCCTGATCGAGGTACTCGACGAAGACGAGGGCGTTCGCGCCGCGGTGGGTCGCGAGCAGCGATCGGATCTCGTCGACCTTCGCCGGGTTCTCGGCTGCGGCTCGGCGGCGCTCGCGACCGTCGGCGGCGGCGTACTCGTTTTGTGCGAACTCGTCGCGCCACGGGACGTACCGGATCTCGACTTCGGGCTCCTGCACGAAGCCGGCGTCGAACAGGGCGTCCCAGTCCGCGCCGATCGGCTGGCCGATCAGGGTGTAAATCTCCTCTTCGGAGCCGGATTCACGAACCGGAGTCGCCGACAGCCCGAGGCGATGTTTGCTCTGGAGCTCGGCCGACCGCGAGAACACCGGCGCGGTGATGTGGTGTGCCTCGTCGAAGCAGATCAGCCCCCACTTCCGGGAGTCGAACAGGCTCCGATGGCGGTCCATACCGGCTATCTGGTAGGTCGCGATCGTGATCGGCCGGATCTCCTTCGTCCCGCCGTGGTACACGCCGACGTCTTCGGGGTCGACCGTGGAGTGTGCCAGAAGCTCCTCGCGCCACTGGCTCGCCAGTTCGCGAGATGGCACCAGTATCAGCGTCTCGCCGCCGACGGCAGCGATCGTCGCGATGGCGGCGACGGTCTTGCCCGACCCCGGCGGCCCGACGTACACCCCCGACTTGCGTTCGAGGAACGTCTCGACCCACGTCTCCTGATACTCTCTGAGGTCGGTCGTGAGGTCGACGTCGACGGGGTCGCCGGTCTCTAAGTCGCGGTCGTCCTCGACCGGATAGCCGGCGTCGTAGAGCGTGCGCTTGACCGCGGCGACGGCCGACTCGTTCACCCACGCCTCGGTCTCGGAGATCGGCGCGCGGAGGTGGTCGTCGTCGAGGTGCTGGTCGGCGACGTTCCCCATCAGGTTCTCGCTCGCGGCTTCGAGCACGACGTAGCCGTCCTCGTGGGTGTACAGCCGGAAGCGGTGCGCGCGCCGCCACTGGTCTCGGACCCACGCTTCGAGGTGCTCGTACCGCCGGGGGAGCACGGAGCGGAGGCTCGCTATCAGCGCGTCGGCGTCCTCGAACGGCGCGGCCCAGACGTCCTCCTGTCGGATCCGGTAGAGGTACCCGCGGGTGCCGGGCTCGGTGCCCGTCGTGTCGACCAGGTACGCGAACTGCGAGAGCCGAGCGCGGGTGAACTGCGTCGGCCGGTCGACGACGATCTCGCGCCGGTCCGGGAACGCCACCACGCGCTCGCGGGTCGCCAATCGCCCCCAGTCGGACGGGTAGAAGACGACCGGGTCCGACTCCACGTCGATCCGGTCGACGTCTCCGCGGTCGACGAGCGCGGCGAGCGCGTCGCGGGCGGCCGCCTGGGTGGTTCCCAGCCGTCTCGCGACCTCGCTCGCGGTCGCGACGGGTCGCTCCTCGGCTTCGAGCGCCTCGTGAAAACGAGCGAGCGAGAGGTCGGCAGCGGCGGGGACGGCCGCGTCGTCTGAGGGATCCGTGTCAGCGTCGGGATCCGCGTTCTCAGAGGGGGCGTCGTCGGTAGACTCGTCGCCGGCGTCGTCGCCGGAATCGTCGGTCATCGCCGTCGCTTCGGTCGCGAGGCGGAAATGGGTAGCGTCACCGACCGGAGCACGACACGGGTCAGGCGCGTGCGGCCGGCGGCGCTCGCCGCCTACCGCCCCGCCTCCCGATCCCGACACCGACGAGACGTGATCGCCTCCTTCGAGCGGAATCGGCAACCGCAGGCGGTACAGCGGACGAACGGTTCGCCGGGGGCGGTTTCGAGTCGGTGATCGCCCACCACGAAGGGGCGTGTCACGACGCGCGGCCGGATCCGGTCGGGGATGGGCGTCGACGCGGACTCGCTCAGCGCGGCCCGCACGGCGATGGTGTCGACGTCGACCGCGTCCCACCGTGCGGCGTCGAGGGCGTCCTCGCGGTCCGCCACCTCGGTCCAGCCGGTGACGACGACCGGCGAGTTCGTCTCGGTATCGCCCACGACCACGACGAATCGGATCCCGCCGTCGACCAGCGCGAACCGCCAGCCGTCGGTGCGGTTCCACCGGAGCTGTCCGCGGCGGATCGCGTCGCTCACGGTTCGCGTCGACACGTACCGGCCCGGCTGTTCGAGCCGTTCGCGGAAGTGATCCGTCAGCGCGTACAGGCCCGGGTCCCGCAGCGGCGGGTCCTCGGGCGTTCTGGCGACCGCGTCTCTCCGCGTCTCGGTCGCTCCCGAGGAGCGAGAGCGATCAGGATACGGCTGAGAGCGAGACCGACGCCGAGGAGGTACGCCCGGCCGGGAGCGCGCTCCCGAGTCGTCCCGTCGCGTGTCGGGAGCCGCGGGAGCGGCCGTGGAAGCGGTCCGACGATCCGTCGATCCGGGCCCGAGGGGCTCCGCGTCCCCCGACCCGCCCTGTCGGGATGCCACTGAGTGTCCGTACAGAGCCCGGTCTTAAGTGTGTTACGGCGACACACGACTCGCGTGTCCTCGGCGCGCCGTCGCAGGCGGCCGATCTCTGTCGTTCCGCGTCCCCGTGTCCCGCACCGCCCCGTCCAGAACAGCGCCATTCTTCCACTCGCCGTCCCGCACACTCTCCGCCCGCGCCGCTCTCCATTTCGCCACTCGCCGTCCCGCAAAGCGTATGTCGCCGCCGCGAGACCGAAGGGACGTGAACACCGACAACACCCTCCTCAACGCGGTCATCGGCGCGGTCGCGACGATCGGCCTCTCGTTTCTCGGCGTCTCGCCCGTGATCGGCGGTGCGCTCGCGGCGTACCTCGAAGGCGGCGAGAGCAGCGACGGGATTCGGATCGGCGCGCTCTCCGGGCTGATCGCCTCGCTTCCCGTGGCCGTGATTCTCGTCGCCGCGCTCGTCTTCCTCCCGCTAACCGGTGATATCGGCGTCGCCGTCGGCGGCTTCGTCCTCGTGTTCGTCGTCGTCGCGATCGGCGTCGGCTTCACCGTCGCGTTGAGCGCGCTCGGCGGCCTCATCGGGGCGTACCTGAAGGAGAACGCGTAGGCACGCGCACCGGCGACCCCGCCGTCCGATGGCAAGGACTAACGCCGACGGTCACCGAGCCGGACGCATGCCAGCGGATCTCAAACCGGCTGCGGAGACGGCCGTCGAACAGTGTCTGAACGTCGAAGCAGGCGAGTCCGTCGTCGTGGTCACGGACGACCGGCGCGAGGCGATCGGCGAGGCGCTGTACGCGGCCGCGGCGGCCGTCACCGACGACGCGACGATCCTCCGATATCCGCCCGCCGAGCAACACGGGACCGAGCCGCCAGCACCGGTCGCGGCCGCGATGGCCGAGAGCGACGCGTTCCTCGCGCCGACCACGAAGAGCCTGAGCCACACCCGCGCTCGGGGCGCGGCGTGCGACGCCGGCTCGCGCGGCGCGACGCTCCCCGGAATCACAGAGGACGTGTTCACGACCGGACTCGACGCCGACTACGACGCGATCGACGCCGCCTGCGACGAGATGCTGGCGCAGGTCGGCGACGCCGCGGAGGTCCGCGTCACCTCGCCGGCTGGCACCGACATCACCGTCGGGATCGACGACCGCGAGTGGCTCGCGGACACCGGATCGGTCCGCGAGCCGGGCGACTTCTCGAACCTCCCGGCCGGTGAGGTGTTCGTCGCCCCCGAGACGGCGACCGGGACGTTCGTCGTCGACGGGACGATGATGCCACACGGTCTGCTCGACGCGGGCCAGACGCTGCGGTTCGAGGTCGACGACGGCCGCGTCACGGCCATCGACGACGACGCGGTCAGAGCCGAGGTCGAGACCGCGGCGGGGTCCGTCGGCGACGCCGCCTACACGCTCGCCGAACTCGGGATCGGGACCAACGTCGGCGTGGAGGAACTGGTCGGCTCCGTCCTCTTAGACGAGAAGGCGGCCGGCACCGTCCACATCGCGATCGGCGACAACGCGGGGATCGGCGGGGAAACCGACGCGCCGATCCACCTCGACGGGATACTCCGCGACCCGACCGTCTACGCCGACGGCGACGAGATCGACCTGCCGACGGCGTGATCGGTCGATCGGTTCGCTGCCACGACACGCGCGTGTCGCATCGGGAACCCCGCCCGCGAGCGCGACTCGGTCACTGCCGCTCCGCGAGCGCGACGCCCGTCACGTCGCGGACTCCGATGACCTGATGTCGCCAGCCGTCGCCCGCGTCGACACAGAGCGTGCCGGCCGCCGTGACCGCCACTGCGACGCCCGGACCGTACCCGAGCGCGACCGCCACCTCGTCGACCGGAAGCTCCGACTCGCGCCACGCGTCGGGGCCCCAGCCGTCGCCGGTGTCGGAGTTGTTTCGGTCGTCTCGGACGAGCAGGTCGCCGTCGACGACCGCCGTCGCGTGGCCGTCGCCGTCGGCCGCGACGGCCGACGCGTCGCCGGCCCGCGCCGTCATCCAGCCGTTGCCGAGCCAGTAGAGGCCGGTCGCGGTCGCTGCGAGCGGCATCCCCGCGCCCGCCACGTCGTGCGCGTCGTCGAGCCCGACCGACGCGAGCGACCACCCAGAGTCGGCGGCGGAGTCGGCCGTGATGCGATGGACCCCGTCCGCGGCCGCGACGAGCGGACCGTCGACCGCACGCGGCTCGGCGACCTCGCCGATCCGCGTCGACGTTACAGTGAACGCGGGGAGTGACCCGTCGTCCGCCGCGTCCGTATCCGCCGTTGTCTCGACCGCGACGCGGTCGACACTCCCGTCCGCTGTGGCGACGTAGAACGCGTCGCCACCGGCGCTCGCGCCGTCGCCGATCGTTCCTCCGTCGACGCCGATCGCGACCGCTGGCTCGTCGGTGACACCGACGGGGTCGATCTCGTCGCCGACGGGGGAGACGCGGAGCCCGTCGGGAGACGCGACACCGAGGAGGGAGGGCGCGGCCTCGCGAGGGAGGACGGCGGCGTCGCGAGCGGGATCGCGCGTCACCATGTCGAACGCGCCGACCTTGTCGGCCGAGAACGCGACTCTCACGATCCCGGTCTCCGTAGCGACATACGCGTCGGTTCGCCCGGCGTTCCCGGCGTACACGCGCTTTTCTTCGATCGAGATGTCGTCTTCCGCGGGTGCCATTGGGAGCCGATTCGGCGGGGGGACTCATAAGCCCCGCGCGGGCGGCGTCTCCGGCGTGCGAGCCCCGGTTCGCGGCGAGCCGGACGGCCGACGCCGCCCGCGCGGGAGTCGCGGCGACCGACCGTTCCGATGGCCATTTGACCGCCGGTCGCGTGGACACACCCGTGCAACCGGTCGTCGCCGAACTCCTCTCGCTCCTCGCCGAGGTCGCCCCGCGGCTGGCGCGGATCTCGGCGTTCATCGCGGCCGGCGTCTTCGCCGCGAACGTCGCGGTCGCGTTCGGACTCGTCCGCTACGTCGCCGGGCTCGCGGGGTGGCTCACCCGGCCCGCTAACCTCCCGAACGAGGTCGGCACGGCGATACTGACGACCGCGGCGTCGACGACGGCCGGCTACGCGACGCTCGCCGAGTACCGGGAGTCGGGGCTGCTCGACGACCGGGCGACGCTCGTCGCCGTGGTCATCAACACGTTCTTCGGGTTCGTCCAGCACGTGTTCACCTACTACGTCCCCGTGATGATCCCGATCCTCGGCACCGAGGTGGGCGTGGTGTACGTCTCCGCGCGCGCCGGGATCGCCCTCGCGATCACGATCACGGGCGTGGCGTTGGGCGGGCTGTTCCTCTCCGAGCGCAACGTGGACCGCGCCGCCCTCGCGGACGTCGACGCCGGCGGACCCGAAGACGACGACCGCGGGCCCCGCGAGCGCGTCCGCGACGCCGCGGAGAAGTCGTGGTCGACCCTCCGGCGGATCGTCCCGCGGCTCGCGGTCGTGTACGTCGTCGTGATCGGATTGGTCACCAACTACGACGTCGACTCGCTGACGAGCGTCGCCGAGCCGATCACCGGGGTGCTCGGACTCCCCGGCGAGGCCGTTCCCGTCATCGCCGTCTACACGCTCGATACGACCGCCGGTGCCGTGACCATCGCCGGGACGGAGCCGGGGACGTTCACGACTCGAACCGCCGTGGCGACGCTTCTCATCGGCGGAATCCTCTCCTTTGCCGTCTCGACGTTCCGGCGGTCGATCCCCTTCCAGTACGGGATCTGGGGTGCCGAGTTCGGCACGAAAGTGATCGCCGTCAACACCGCGTTGAAACTGCTCTTCATTTCGCTCACCGTCGCACTGCTTCTCGCGCCGGTGTGGTGACCGCGGTCGCCGCGGTACGCACGCCCTCGCCGTCGAGGACCTACCCCGACTTCCGCATCGGCTGCGTCTCGCCGTAGGTGAGCGTCCGCCAGACCCACTCGACGGGGCCGAAGCGGTAGCGGCGCAGCCAGAGCACCGAGAGCGCGATCTGGACCGCCCACACGACGAGGACCAGCGCGTACTGCTCGACGCGGTTCACGGACCCGAACAGCCCGAGACCGTGTCCGTAGAAGACGGTGGTCGCGATCACGGTCTGGAGCAGGTAGTTCGTGAACGCGGTCCGACCGACCGCGGCGAGCGCGTTCGTCACCGGACCGTCTGGTCGTCGTCGGGTGTAGAGCGTGACGGCGCCGAGGTAGCCGCCGGCGAGGAGGAGGCTCCCGACGTAGTTGAACTGTCGCCAGTACAGCGCCGCTCCGGCGCTCCACCCGTTGGCCTCGATGTAGGCGACGCCGGCGATGACGAGCGCGACGCCGACGCCGCCGCCGGCGACGAGCAGCCGGTAGAGCCGATCGGAGCGCTCGCCGGTCAACACGCCGTTCCGGTACAGCGCCATGCCGAGCAGCATGACGCCTCCGATCCGCCAGAAGCTCGACCCGATGAAGCCGGTGGTCTGTCGCTGGAACGAGGAGGAGACGCGGTGGCTCATCTGTTCGATCCAGCCGCTCCGGTACGTGGCCACCTCCTGACGGAGCGCAGCCTCGGGCGGCGTCCACTGGCCGGCGATCGCCTCGCCGCCCACGGTGACGGCGGCGAACAGCTCTAGCGCGGGGACAAAGGCGAGAAACACCGCGGCAAGCCCGGCGAGCTGTTTCGCGTCCCAGTCGCGCAGCGTGACCACGAACAGCCCGGTGAGGCCGTACGCGACGAGGATGTCGCCGTACCAGAGGAGGTACGCGTGCGCGAGTCCGATCGCGATGAGGATCGCCGTCCGACGGTAGTGGAGCCGCACCGCGTCTTGGCCCTTTTCGGCTTTGCTCTCGATGAAAAGCAGGACGCCCGCGCCGAAGAGCGCCGAGAAGAGCGTGATGAACTTCGACTGGGCGAACACGTGGCCGGCGAACCACGCCCAGTAGTTCGCGCCGGAGAACTCGCCGTAGACGGCCGAATCGGCGTAGATGTTCGGGTTGAGAAGCGTCGACTCCGGCATCGCGAACACCCAGACGTTGATGAGGAAGATCCCGAGCAGGGCGAACCCTCTGAGCGCGTCGAGGCTGACGATCCGTTCGGAGGGCGGCGTCGGGCCGGCGTCGCGTGTCACGAGTTAGCTCTGCGGAGGACCCACAGGACCGAATAGGTTCTGGTAGCGAGCGAATCTTGAACGGATTTCGTTCAGACGAGCGCAGCCGGAAAAGTGTATGTACGAGGAGTGTACGGCAGAAAGAGCCTAGGCCGGGATTTGAACCCGGGCTCTCGTCCTTACCAAGGACGCGCTTTACCGCTAAGCTACCCAGGCGCGCAATCAGTCGTTGCTTCGATTCGACTTTAGGGGTTTCGATCCGTCGGCGACGCGTCCCCGGATCTGAACCCGGACGTAGACCGACGGGGATACGTCACGGACTCACCGGTCCGTCGCGCTCACCGTACGGTCGGAGATGTCGGCGATTCGGTCCGCGGTCGCCTCGGGGAGCGCGCGTCCCGGCGGGGGAAACTCGCCGTCGTAGTCGGCTGCCAGCTCCCGAGCGTACGCCAGCAGCTCTTCGGGCGTCTCGCCGCCGACGGCGGTAGTGCCGGCGACGACGGCGAGTTCGAGGGCGTCGACCTCCAGATTCCGATCGAGCGCGGTCGCGGCCGCCGGGTCCGTCCCCTCGCGGTCTCTGAGCGTCTGGTCGCGGCCGAACGCGCGCACGACTTCCACGGCCGCGCCCGCCGCGTCGGTGCAGGCCAGAAGCGAGAACCCTCGCGAGACGAGCACGTCGGCGGTGAGAACGTCCATGTCTGCGTCGATGTCCGACGACCGTGTCGGTTCGGTCACCCACGGCTCCTCGTGCGCTACCGCGCGAGTGAGACGGAGTCCCTCGTAGATGAGCTGGACGCCGGCGGCGCGGTCGAGGACGTCGTCGAGGACGACGTCGGGATCGATCGCACGAGCGGTGATAAGCGCCAGCACTCCGGGTGTCACGGCGGCGTCGAGGATCCGGTCTTCGAGGGCCTCGCGAAGCTGGTCAGGCTCGACGTCCGCGAGCGCTTCGCGGGCTGCGTCACGCGCTCGCGAGGCATCGTCCATCACCGTACGGTAGTCGAGCGAGGGGCAAAGACCTTTGGAAACGAACGAGACGAGAGGTCATGATCCGCGTCCGAGACGACGACGACATCCGCACCGTAACGCTCGACCGTCCCGACAGCCGAAACGCGTTACGGCCGGACGATCTCGACGAACTCCGAGTCGCCGTCGCCGACGCCGAGACGCCGGTGACGTACCTCCGGGGAGCGGGCAGCGCCTTCTGTGCCGGGGCCGATCTCGACGCCGTCGCCGCGCTGGACGACCCGAGCGAGTTCGCGCGTCGCGGCCAGCGGACGGCGTCGGCGCTCGCAGACGCCGACACCGTCGTCGTCTGCGGTATCGACGGAGCCGCTCGGGGCGGCGGGGTCGAGATGGCACTGGCGTCGGACGTCCGCGTCGCGACCCCGGACGCGACCTTCGGCGAACCGGGAGTCTCGTTCGGGCTGTTCGGTGCGTGGGGCGGGACCGTCCGGCTCCCCCGAGTGATGCGTGAGGGTGACGCGCTGGAGTTCGCCCTGTCCGGACGCGTCCTCGACGCCGAGGAGGCGCGTCAGGCCGGGCTCGTCTCCCGCGTCGTCGACGACCCTCGCGCGGTCGCCACCGAGATCGCCTCCGGCAAGCCGGACGCGCTGCGAACGATCAAGCGCCGCATGCGCGACCGCCGGGAAGACGGAACGCAGGAGCGCGCGGAGGCGGCGGCCTTCGCCGACCTCGTCGCCACGCACCGCGAGGAGATCGCCGCGAGCCGCGGAGACTGACCGCCGAACCGGGCGACGAGACGTCACTCTGTGGCCGGTGACTGCGTGCCGTCGGTCGAATGTGACAGGTTTAAGTAACACACCGGCCAATCGGTAGATGCGAAGCACGCACCGGTAGTGTAGTGGTATCACGCAACCTTGCCATGGTTGCAACCCGAGTTCAAATCTCGGCCGGTGCACTCCCTACGGTCGCGCACCGCCCGTACTCCCGTTCGCTTCGGTCACGGGAATCTCGGCCGGTTCATTTCTCGAACGTGGTGAGAGAAATCACCGAGAGTTTGAACTCAGAAAGGCGTAGCGGCGAGCGAAGCGAGCCGACCGTCTTTCCCTAGTTCAAATCTCGGCCGGTGCACTCCCTACGGTCGCGCACCGCCCGTACTCCCGTTCGCTTCGGTCACGGGAATCTCGGCCGGTTCATTTCTCGAACGCGGTGAGAGCGATCACCGAGAGCTCGAACTCAGAAAGGCGCAGCGGCGAGCGAAGCCGGCCGGATGTCAGTTCTCATCGCCGCGTTCCGTCAGCGTTCGAGTTCGACCGTCAGGTCGGTCGCGATCCACGCGTCGGTGTTTCCCTGCTCTGTGAAGACGGTCCTGTCGGGAGACGAGCGGCTCGCCGCGACGGCCGGTCGCTCGTCAGCCGGCCCGTCGCCGCTGCGCCCGATCCGATCTCCGGTACTCATTGGCAGTCTGTCAGCGACCCCCGGAGATATAGGTTTCGGTCGGCCTAAAGAGGGAGGAAGCGACGTCTCAAGACGGGGACGGCGCGTGCCGACACGGGTTCTATTTCCTTCGAAAGCAGCCATCCGCCGGTGTGATCGGAGCATATTACCCGACGCTGACCGTTCGGTCGGACATGACGCAGTCGCTTTTCACGCCGTTTTCGCTGCGCGAAACCGAGTTCCGGAACCGCGTGATGATGTCTCCGATGTGCCAATACTCCGCGGACGGCGGGTTCGCGAACGACTGGCACCGGGTCCACCTCGGGAGCCGCGCGGTCGGCGGAGCGGGCGTCGTGATGACCGAGGCGACCGCCGTCGAGGAGCGGGGCCGGATCACGCCGGGCTGTCTCGGGATCTGGTCCGACGAGCACGCCGAAGCGCTCGCGCCGACGGTCGAGTTCGTCCGCTCGCAGGGAGCGACCCCGGGGATCCAGTTGGCACACGCCGGCCGAAAAGCGTCACACCGCCCGCCTTCGGAGGGAGGAACGCCGATCCCGGCCGACGACGCGGACGGCTGGGAGACCGTCTCCGCGACCGACGACCCGTACCCGGACGGTGACCGGAGCGAGTCGAACGGACCGGCCGCGACCCGACGTCTCTCGACAGACGAGATCCCCGACGTGGTCGACGCGTTCGCCGACGCCGCGTCGCGGTCGCTCGACGCCGGCTTCGAGATCGCCGAGATCCACGCCGCACACGGGTATCTCCTCCACCAGTTCCTCTCGCCGGTCACCAACGACCGCGCCGACGCGTACGGCGGGAGCTTCGAGAACCGAGCCCGACTGGTCCGGGAGGTCGTCTCTGCCGTCCGCGACGTTTGGCCCGACGACAAGCCCGTATTCGTCCGGATCTCCGCGACGGACTGGCTCGACGAGCGCGACTCGTGGGACGTCGACGACTCGGTCCGACTGGCACCGCTGCTCGCCGACGCGGGGGCGGACCTCATCGACGTCTCCGGCGGCGGGATTCACCCGGCCCAGCAGTTGCCGAACACCGGTCCGGGCTACCAAGTCCCCTACGCAGAGGCGATCCGCGAGGAGACGGACGTACCAGTGGCCGCGGTCGGAGGGGTAACCGAGCCGACCCACGCCGACGCCTTGGTGCGAAACGACCGAGCCGACCTCGTCGCGCTCGGTCGGGAGCTGCTCCGACACCCGTACTGGACGCTCGAAGCGGCTCACGAACTCGGCGCGGACGTCGAGTGGCCGGTGCAGTACCGGCGGGGTCGCTTCGACTGATCCCGGCGGCCGTCAGCGTCAGGCGGGTCGCTCAGAAGGTGATGACCTCGTAGTCCTCGTCGACCAAGTCTCGAATGCTCGGGTGGCCGTCGTGGTCGTCGAGCGTCGACACGCCGGCGTCGTCGACGGCGTCTTCGACGCCGAACGCGCCGGAACAGTAGTCACAGACGGACACCTCGTCGCGGAGCGACCGATAGAGGGCGTGGTAGTCGTGAGACTCGTCTTCCAGTTCCGGGATCCACGTCGTTCCCGCGCCGTCGAATATCAGTTCGAGTTCGTCCTCGTCGTTCTCGGCGAACTCCGTCGCGGCCTGAAGCGCGTTCACGACGCGGCCGAGACTCTCGTGACCTTCCGTACCAGCCAAGACGACTATCGCTGCGTTTGCCATTACGACAGCCGGTAGCGGCCTCGCTCGTATAGTGATCGTGCGGTCGTGCGCACAGAGCGCGGCCACGGCGCAAGGTTATATACGCGTCCGACCGCGCTCCGCGCCCAGCCGGGGTTTTTGGTCATTCGCCGCCTACGAGCGGGTATGAGTGCCCGCGACCGCCGAGACGACGACCTCGAAGACCGGCTCGACGAGCTTGAGGACGTCCTGTCGGACCTCCGTCGAGACCTCCGCGAAACCGAGCGCGACCGGCGCGGACCACCGGGAGCGCCGCGTCCCCCCCGGCTGTCCGAACTCGTGCGGTTCACCGAACAGTACACCATCCCGACGATCATCGCCCTGCTGGAGACGACTATCACCTCTCTGGAACTGCTTCAGGGAACCCTGCGGCTGGCCGATCCGGAGCGAAGCGTCGCCGAGGGGGCGGCGTCGGCCGGCGACCGCCTCGCTACTGTACGCGACGGGGCGACCGCCGGGCTCTCGCGGTCGCTCGCGGAGCTACGGACGGCGCTCTCGGAGGTGGATCTCCCCGAGGACGCGGCCTCGAAGTCGATCGTCGCCGACGCGCGCGACCTCACCGCGGAGATCGAATCGCGGATCGACGAGACTCGACGCGCCGCCGACGCGGAGAGGGCATCGCCGAGCGACGGGAACCGACGCGGAGACGACGCCGAGAGCGACACCGACGGCGCGGTCCAGATCGACGTGACCGACCCGGACGCCGAGGGTGAAGACGCAGACAGCCGCGACGCGGCCGAAGACGTATCGACGAGCCCCGAGGTCGACGTGGAGTCCGAACTGGAGTCGATCAAGCGGCGGGTCGGCGAGGAAGACGCCTCCGACACGGGCGACGAGGAGGGAGCCGACGACGCGGGCGACGAGGACACTGGTGACGGCCACGGTTCCGGGACCGATCGCGAAGAGACCGGCGAGGGCGAGGGCGAGAGCGGGGCGGACTAATTCGGACTCACCGCCGGGGTCAGCGGGGTTAAAACTCCGCGCCGAGCCGGGTCGCGACGCGCTCTGCGGAGTCGAGAAGGAGCGTCTCGTCGTCGGTGAACACCTCCAGCGCGACGGTGCCGTCGAACTCCGGGAGATGCGTCTCGACGAGGCCGTAGTCGACCTCGCCCGCGCCGACCGGAAGGTGGGTGTCGCCGCGGCGGCGCACGTCGTGGCAGTGGAGGTGCGAGACGCGGTCGCCGTGGCGGCGGAGGAACCGCTCGATCGCCTTGTTCCCGCCCTCCATGTAGGCGTGGCCGACGTCGAAACAGATCGGTACGTCGGCGTCCTCGGCGATCTCCGCGAGCACGGACAACTGGAGCCCCTCGTGCTGGTGGCCGACGTTCTCGACGACGACCTCGACGCCGGCGTCGCGGCCGGCGTCGGCGACGCGGCGGAGCTGATCGGCGGCGACCTCGCGGAATTCCACGTCGTCGCGGTCGGCGGACGTGGCGTGGAGGACGGCCTTCGACGCGCCGAGGTCACCGGCCCCGTCCAAGAGCCGCCGCTGGTACGCGACTATCGCGTCGTTGATCTCGGGCGCGTAGCTCGCGAGCCGCTGACTGTACGGCAGGTGAACGCACAGGTCGCGGCCGCAGAGCGCGTCGGCGACCCGGTCCGGATCCGCATCCTCCGGTACGAGGGTCGGCTCGCCGAGTCCGAGTTCACAGAAGTCGAACCGATCGGACGACGCAGCGAGCCGGTCGAGGTCGTCGCCGACGGTGATTCCGATGTCCATAGCGGCGATGCGGTCTAGGGGCTTGTATAAATGGTGTCACGATCCCCGCGGTCGCCGAGAGCGCTCTCGGCGGGGCGCGGTCGACGGCCGCGAGCGAGTCGCCGCCTCAGTCGTCTGCGAGCGGATTGTCGAGATCGATCTCGCCGGCGTCGATCTCGGCTTCGACCTCGCGGACCGCGGTGACCATGTTCTCGGTCTTGCCGTAGGCGATCTCGCGGGGGAGAAGCTTCAGTCCGCAGTCGGGCGAGATGGTGAGCTTCTCTGGCGGGACGACGCGGAGGCCCTGCCGGATGTTCGCTTTGATCTCCTCGACGGGCTCGATTTCGGCGGTGTGGGCGTCGACGACGCCGAGCGCGAGGTCGGGCTCGAACTCGGGGTCGGTGAACGTCGGAATCTGCTCGAAGTCGCCGTTACACAGCTCCACGTCGAACTCGTCGATCGGGTAGTCGTTGATCTCGGGATAGATACGCGAGTAATCGCCGTAACAGACGTGGAGGCCGATCCGGACCTCCTCGTCGATGCCCGAGACGATGCGTTCGAGCGCCTCGCCCACGATGGCGTGGTCTTCGGGCGTCGTCGCCAGCGCGGGCTCGTCGATCTGGATGTAGCGCGCGCCGGCCTCGACGAGCTTCTCGACCTCCTCGTTCACGAGGTCCGCAAGGTCGTAGACGAGGTCCTCGGTGGACGGGTACGCCTCGTTGAACGCCCAGAAGCCGAGGGTGTACGGCCCCGTGATCGGGACTTTCACCGGTTTCTCGGCGACGTTCGAGGTGAACTCGAACTCGTCGACGAGCCACGGCTCGTCGTACTCGACCTCCTCGACGACCGACGGCTTGTCGAAGTAGTTGTGGCCCCACACCTTCACGGGACCGTTGAACTCGTAGCCGTCGATGCGGTCGGCGAAGAACTCGACCATCTCGTTGCGGCGCATCTCGCCGTCGACGACCGTGTCGAGCCCGGAGCGCTCGTGCTCGTGGGTGATGAGCCGACAGGCGTCGTCGTGTGCCTCCGCGAGGTCCGACTCGTCGAACTTCGAGTCGGGGTCGGAGACGAGCTCGTCCGCGCGGTTCAGCCACTTGGGCTTCGGGTACGAGCCGACGACGGTCGAGAGGAGGAACGCGTCGTTCGGGTGGTCGTTCGGGCGGAACTGTTCGCGGTTTGCAGACGGGTTTCGGGCCATTATTCGAGCACCTCAGCGGCGGCGGCGAGGGCGGAAAGCTTCTCGCGGTACTTGTTGGCTGGCAGGTAGAACAGCTCGGTGTTCGGCGTCAGGTACGTCCGGTCGAATCCTTCGGCCGGGATCTGCGACTCGAACCACTCGACGCGTTCCGCGATCGTCTCGGCCTCCTCGACGAGCGTGTTCTGCCCGTCGACGAGCCCGAGCGACAGCGAGTCGGTCGAGCCGAACTCCTGGACGTTGTAGACGGTGTCGTCGCGGTCACCGGCGACCAGATCGAGCCCGAGCGCGTCCGCGCCCGCCTCGTCGACGAGGTGCGCGTACAGCTTCTCGCCGAGCGCGCCGTAGTACGTCTGGACGACGACGTCGGCGTCGGTCGCGTCGGCGACCGTCGCGATCGCGTCCGTCGCGGTCGACTCGTCGCCCTCAGCGGGCGGCTCCGTCACCAGCGACGGTTCGAGGAGGAACAGCGTGTCGTGGGCGGGGAACGCCTCCACCTCGTCGGCGAGGAACTCGGCGATCGCGGCCTGGAACTCGGCCTCGTCGCCGTAGTGTTCGTCGGTCGCGAGCGCGGCGAGCGAGTACGGGCCGGGGAGCGTCGCCGCGAGCGATGCGTCGGCCGCGCCGCCGGCGACCAGATCCCGTGCCGACTCCAGTTCGCGGGCGACGTCACCGGAGAAGCCGAGGTCGTCGACCACGCGCGGGTCGCGGTAGAAGTTGTTGTTGTCGTAGTACCGGACGATCCCGCCGGTCTCGACGCCGTCGTGGACCGTCAGCGGGTGCGCGATCATGTCGTCCCAGCGACCTTGCCCCTCCGAGATCAGGTCGAGGCCGGCGTCCAACTGGTCGTCGACGTACTCCGCGCGAACCTCGTCGTACTGCTCGACTATCGCCTCGCTCTCGTCGCCGCTCAACAGGTCACCCTTCTGGTGGCCTTTGAGGTCCGAAAGCGTCTCTTTCGCCCAGTCCGGGAGCGGATACAACCCCGGCGTGGCCGCGACTCGTTCGGTCATCATCGTCGGTTCGATATGCCGCCGTATAATATTTGCTAATGCGATTTATGTTTAATGGTAATTCTACGGGCGGCGGAGCGCGAGCACGGTGAGCGTCTCGAAGGGGAACGACTCCTCGACTGCGACGGCGTGCTCGAATCCCGCCTCCTCGACCAGCGAGAGCACCTCGTCGTAGCCGGTCAGCGAGGAGACCAAGAGGAGAACGACGCCGTCCGGCGCGAGCACGCGCCCCACGTCGTCGAGGAACGGCTCGATGAGCTCTCGCCCGGACTCACCGCCCGAGAGCGCGTGTTCCATCCAGTCGTCCCACTCGTTGTCCGGGTCAGTCGGGAGGTACGGCGGATTGAAACACACCGTGTCGAACGCCTCGGGCTGAAACGGCGAGAGGAGGTCGGCGACGACGGCCTCGACGCCCCGGTCGCGGGCCTGCCGCGCCGCGTGGGGGTTGAGGTCGCTGCCGATCACGTCGCGGTCGTGCTCGTCTGCGATCTGCGCCGCGACCCATCCAGACCCGGTCCCCACCTCTAATACGCGGCCCTTCGCCTCCGCGAGCGCCGCCTCCGCGAGCAGCCCGGAGTCCTCGGCCGGCTGGTAGACGGCGGCGTCGTCGAGCCCGCGCCGCTCGGCGAGGTCGGTCACCGGTCGGATCCCCCGTCGTCGGCCGCGTCGCCCGAGTTGTCGGTCCCGTCGTTGTCCGCGTCACTCGCACCGTCGCCCTCGGCCGTGCCGCCCGCGTCACTCGCACCGTCGCCGTCCCGCACCGCCGCGCGCCCCTCGACCGAGGCGTCGAGCTGGGGCCCAGTCGCGCCCTCGGCGCGCGCGGATAGCGTCTGCTGCGGGAAGGGGATCACGATTCCCGCCTCCTCTAGGGCGGACTTCATGGCGCTCATCGCCGCGGTCTGCGTGCGCCAGCGCTTCCGCATGCTCGGGTTGCGGATCCAGTAACGGAGTCCGAGGACGACCGCGGAGTCGGCGAAGCGCTTCGTCACGGCGTTCGGCTCCGGCATCTCGGCGACGTCCTCCACGCCTGCGACCGCATTCTCGACTATCTCCGACGCCCGGTCGATATCGGTGTCGTAGTCGACGCCGACCTCGATCTCGATCCGCAGGCGGTTCCGCCGCGACCGGTCGACGATCGATCCGGCGCGCACGTCGTCGTTCGGCAGCGTGATCACCTCGCCGTCGAACGAGCGGAGCCGGGTGCTCATGATGGATATCTCGGTGACCGTGCCCTCGTGGTCGCCGACCTCGACCCAGTCGCCGACCTCGAACGGTCGAGAGAACATCAGCACGAATCCGGCCAACACCGCTCCGAGGGTCTGTCTGGCCGCCATCCCGACCACGATCCCGAGAAAGCCCGCGCCGACGAGGAGCCCGCCGACGTTGTCGGTGAACAGCCCGACGACCACGAGCAGCGCGGCCGTGTACACCGAAAGCTGCGTGAGCCGGAGGATCACCTCCTGCTGATGGTCGGAGATCGACGCGCTCTCGGCCGCGACCTCGCGGATGACGCCGCCGAGGAAGTCCGTGACCGCGTACGCGATGGCGAGGAGCACGACCGCGAGCACGACGTTCGACAGCTGGTCTGCGATCGCCGCCGACCGGACGGCTTCGAGGAGCGCCCCGCTCCGGTTCCACACCCCGATCAGCGCGATCGCACCGGCGGCCGTGACGGCGGCGACGCTCGTCGACAACAGCAGGCGACGGGTCGACGACAGCTCGTCGTCACGCCGCTTCAGCCGCCGGGTGAGGTACCGCGCGGCGAGCACGACGGCGACGATCAGCGCAGACACCGCGAGCCGCTCGACGTTGCCCGCGAGGACGCTCTGCGGGTCGGTCGCGAGTCCGGAGGTGCCGACCGTCATCCGTCCTCACGCCTCCGTCGGCGACCCGTGTTCACGGGCCAGTTCCGCCAGCGCCGCGAACGCCGCCGGCTCCAAGTTTCCGGGCCGCTGTCGGAGCAGGTCCTCCTCGGCGGCGTCGACGACGGCCTCGGGCTCGTCCAGTCCGGAGATGTGGCCGGTGTTGCGGATCGCGTTCCGGACCGTCTTCCGCCGCTGAGTGAAAAGCGCCTTCACGAACCGGAGGAAGAACGCCTCGTCGCCGACGGCGTAGTCGGGGTCTCGCGGCGTACACCGGACGACGGCGCTCTCGACGGCCGGCTGGGGGTCGAACGCCTCCTTCGGGACGCGCTCTGCTATCTCCACGTCGGCGTAGTGCTGTGCGGACACGGAGAGCCGACCGTACGCCGACTCGCCCGCCGACGCGACCATCCGGTCCGCGAACTCCGCCTGAAACATCAGGACGAGCGGCTTCTTTTCGGGGAGCAGCCGGAAGGCGATCTCGGAGGAGACGCCGTACGGGAGGTTGGCGACGCAGGCGGTGAAGGGAGGAAGATCGACGTCGAGCGCGTCGCCCTCGACGACGTCGAGGAGCCCGTCGTCGACGGCGCTCGCGAACTCTTCGCGGAGGAAGTCGGCGAAGGTCGCGTCGCGTTCGATCACCGAGAGGAACCCGGGCGCTGCGCCGTCGCTCCCGCCGCGGGCGATCAGGGCTAGCAGGCGGTCGGTGAGCGCGCCCGCGCCGCCGCCGATCTCCAGTACGTGATCGGTGTCGGCGTCGCCCGGGAGGTACCCGGGGATCCGGTCGAGGACGCGGTCGTCGACGAGGAAGTGCTGGTCGCGGTCGGGGTTCGCCCGCTCCCCGGCGCGACGCGCGAGCGCGTCGGGGTCTCGGTCCCCGTACGTCGCCTCCGGCCCCGCCGATGTGTCGGTCATAGCCGCGTTACTCCGCCGTTCCGGGTAAAAGTCCCGTTTCGGGGCGTCGTCGCGAGCCGCTTCCGGCGCGTCGTCGCGAATCGTTTTCGGACCGTCGTCGCGGCTCGGTCCCGACCGCCTCACTCCTCGGTGCCGACGAACGTGCGGTATTTCAGGTCGTCCTCGCGGATCTCCTCGACGATCCGCTCGACTATCACCTCTCGGGGACGATGCAGCCCGGAGACGCGCTCCGAGACCTCCTCGAAGGTCTCGAACGGCCCGCGCTTCCGCTCGTCGAGCAAGTTGTTCCGCAGCTTCTTGCCGATCCCGGGCAGGAGGTTGAGCCGGTGGAGCCGGAGCGTGATCGGTCCGGCGTCGTTGTAGAAGTCGACGAACCGGCGCTCCTCGGCGTCGACGACGTCGTCTACCGCGTACTCGATCTCGGCGGCCGCGTTCCGCGTGATATCGTCGAACTCGACCTCGCGGTAGCGACCGACCGCCGGCCCGTCGAGACCGAGCCGATCGCTCACGGAGGCGTCCGCCGATTCCGACAGAGCGAGCTCGTACAGCCGGAAGTCGTCCGTTCCGAGCCCGTACGCGACCGGCGACTTCCGGTGTGCCGGGCGGTCGTCGTCCGGCCGCCCGTTGGGCAACACGTCGAGGAGGACGACGGTCGGTCCGGGGTCGCCGTCTCCCGTCTCGGACGCGTCGGTTTCGGGATCGCTCATACCCATCGGTCGCTCCGAACGGGGAAAAAACCGCTGGCGATCGGACTGGAGATCGGGGACGCGATCGCCCGCACGAGCGGGGCCTAGGCGTGTCTTCCCCCGCGGCTTCGACGCGACCGGCAGTCACTCGATCCGTTCGCGGGCGGCCGCGACGAGCATCGGAAGCATCACCGTCGCGTCGCCGTACACGGAGGCGTTGCGCGCGTCTTTCTCCAGTTTCCCCCACGAGCGGGCCTCCTCTAACGTCGCGCCCGAGAGCCCGCCGGTCGCCTCCGGGTCCATCGTGATCTGGACCGCGTAGTCGTACGCCCGCGGCGTGACGAGCATCGTCTGCAGCGTGAAGTTCTTCGGGACGCCCCCGCCGACGAGCAGGCACCCGGCGTCGTCGGCCTCGAACGCGAGGTCGGTCAGCTCGGTCATGTCGGCGAGCGCGTCGAGCGTGAAGTCGGCAGTCTGCGCGTACATCCACGCCTGCAGACCGAGCACGGAGTCCTGCACGGCGGGACAGTAGATCGGCACGTCGCACTCGTAGGCGGCGGCGGCGACGCCCGGTCCCTCGTCGACGTCGTCGCGCTCGTTGACGGCCGCGTTCGCGCGGCCGAGCTCGCGCGTGAGCTCGGCGATGGAGACTGGGTCGCTTCCCCCCTCTCCGTCTCCCTCCAGCGCCGGGAACACCTCCTCGCGCAGGTGACCTTCGAACGCGGCGAAGTGCTCCTGCGGGAGGTAGACGTTGTAGATGCGGTCGACGCCCTCGTCGCGGAGCCCCTCGTCGTGCTCGCGGGCGGTCTTCTCGGGGTCGTGGGTGCGTCCGTGGTGGTGTTTCCCGCCGATCGCCTCGATGGCGTCGTGCGTGAGGTTCGCGCCCGTCGTCACCAGCGCGTCGACGTAGCCGTCGCGGATCAGGTCGGCGACGATCCGACGCATCCCCGCGGGGACCATCGCGCCCGCGAGCGAGCAGAACACGGTGCAGTCGTCGTCGCCGAGCATCTCCGCGAGCACGTCGCCGGCCTCGTTGACCGACGCCGCGCCGATCCCCGCGTCGCCGTACCCGTCGACGAGTTCGCCGACGGTCATCCCCGCCGCCGCGCGGGTGTGTCCGACCGGGTCCTCGTGGAACTCCTCGCGGGGCGGCTCCTCGCGGCCTCCGCCGGCCTCCGCGCCGTCGTCCGCCGCGCTGCCGTCCGCCCCGTCGCCCTCGGCGTCGCTATCGCTCATGGGTCAGAATGTGTCGGGCGACCGTTTGAAACGACCGGTTCGTCAGTCGGCGCAGCCGCCGCTGACGGGGGGAAAGAGCGCGAGTTCGTCGCCGTCGTCGAGGGTCGTCGAGAGCCCCTCGTCGTGGTAGACGCTCCGACCGTTCCGGAGGACGTTTATGTGGTCCGCGACCGCGTCGTCCTCGATCACGCGCTCTCGAAGCGCGGGATGTGCGTCGAGCAAGTCGTCGAGCGCGTCGCCGACGGTGTCGCCCGCGGTCGCGTCCACCGGGATCACGCGGTCGCCGGCGATCTCCGCGAGGTCAGCGAACAGCTTCCACTCCATACGGACACCGCGTGCGGACGCCTCAAGAGCGTTGCGTCCCGCCCTCCGAGACGTCGTCGGTCCGTCCGTCTTCGGCCGTGCCGGCGGCTCCGTCCTCGCCGGATGCGGCCGCCTCGGCTCCGCCGTCGGTGTCGGAACCGCCATCGCCGTCACTTCCGTCGCCGGGCGCGGCCGCGTCGGCTTCGATCCGGCGGAGAGCGTCCGGACGGCCGACGAGGTACACCGTGTCTCCGGCGTCGAAGGCGTACGACCGGGGCGGGATCGGCTGTACGGTGCCCGCGGCCGGTCGGACCGCGGCGACGACCGTCTCGACGTCGCCAACGGTGCGGCCGGAGAGCTGGCTCCCGGCCGCGACGGTGACCGCGGCCATCGTCTCGTCGGCGTTCCGCAGCAGCGACGCGAACTCGCGGTCGGCCTGCGGCTCCGCAGGGAGCGTCACGAGTCGGTAGCCCGACTCCGCGGTCAGCGCCTCCGCGTCGGACTCGTCGAGCGCGACCGTCACGGCGTCGCCGGCGACGCCGCGTAACTCCCCCGTCGCGAGGCGTTTCGGCTCCGGCTCCGTCGCCCACACCTGTACCGTGTCGCCGGCCGTGGCGTTGTTCGGCGGGTCGGCCGCGATCGCGATCGCGGCCGACCCGGGAGCGAGCGTCGGCCCGAGCCCGGCGGCCCGAGAGCCGACCGCGAAGTACTCGACGGTCCCGTCCGCGTCGACGTCGACGTCGACGTATCCGACGCCGTACTCGCTTTTGATCCGGGAAACGAGCCGCTCGCGGAGCGCCTCGACGGGGAGTTTCCTCGGGAAAAGCAGCGTCTTCTCGGCCAACTCGTCCTTCTTTTCCGGTGAGACGGGGTCGTACGTGTCGATGTCATCGATGTCGGCCGCCGCCGGCAGCGTGACGGCGGTGAACCGCCCGACCGCCCGAACCACGCCGCTCAGTTCGCCGTCCAACTGCCTCGCGCCCGAGAGCGCGAACACGTCGACCGCCAGCCGGTCGCCCGCGTACCGACCGACCGGGGCGGTGACCGCCGCACTGCCGAGCGCGACGACGTTGAAGAACGCGCTCTCCGGCTCGAAGAGCGCCGGGCTCTCTCCGGCTGCTATCGCCCCGAGCGAGGTCGTGTTGAGGTACAGCGCCACGACGGCGACGCCGAGAAGCGCGGCGACGCCCTCGGGGATCGCGTCGCGGAAGTACCACCGATACGTCAACGCGGCCGCGCCGGCGACGAGAGCCGCGAGGAGCGCGAACGTGACGAGCGCGACGGCGGCCTGTCGCGGTCTGGCGAACCCGACCTCGATGGCCGGCCCGTCGACGACGAGGACTGCGAGCCGCACGATGACGGAGCGGATCATCGCGCGACCTCCCCGAACCCGTCGATGGCGTCGCGGCTCCCGACGACGAACAGGTCGTCACCGGCCGACAGCGACTGCGACCCGCTCGGTGCGACCGTCCACGAGCCGTGCCGCGCCGCGAGGACGGCCACGCCGTACGTCTCGCGGATCTCGAGTTCGCCGATCGTGTGTCCGTCGAGCGGGCCGTCGGCGACGACGGACAGCTTGCGGAACCGCTTGCCAGCGCGGCGGAGGAGGCTCGTCAGTTCGTACTCCCGCCGCGTGCCGCGCGAGAGCACGAGAACGCGCCCGCGGTCGGCACCCACGAGCTTCGTCGCCACCGCTCGATCGACGGCGACGGTCACGCGACCCTCCCCGCCGGTCGTCGTCGGCGCGGTCGCCGGAACCGGAGCCGGGGTCGCCGCGGTCGATTCTCCCCCGTCGGTCCGCGCGTCGTCGCTCCCGTCTCCGATGTCCGCGTCCGATGCGGCGGCGGTCGCGCTCGCCGACGTCTTCGCGTCCACCGCTCCGCTGGAGCGCGCCGCCAACACCGTTCCCTCGGCCGTGAGGTCGGGAGCGACCACGCGAACGAGGTCGCCGCGGGCGATCCCGGTCGGGACGAGAGCCGGGACCGACACGGCGCGTTTCCCCGCGGGGATCCGCTTCGAGAGCGCGCCGGTGGGCGGCGCGGCGGCGACCGTCGCACGCGCCTGCTCGTCGATCCGAACGGCCACGTCCGCGAGGTGAAGCTCCGTCTGGAGCCGCTCTGCGAGCCTGTCTTCCAACTCGACGAGCGGGAGGTCGGCGGGGAACGTCCACTCGCCCTCGACGATCTCGCGCCGGGTCTCGGCCGGGAGCGAGGGGTACCCCTCCATGTCGTTCACTTCCCCCGTGATTTCGACCGTGACGCGACCGCGCCCGCCGACTAGCTCGATCACGTCCGAAGAGAGGGTGCGATCCCGAAGCTGCTTGAGAGAGATCCGCTTCGGGACGCTGGCCCCGAGCTTGTCGCCCTGTGCGTGGGCGTACAGAGAGATCATCAGGACGACGACGATCGCCGTGAGCAACGCGGGCGCGTGCTCCGACGAGCGGATCGTCTCGTCGTTGAGCGCGAGCAGCCCGCCGTTGATGCCGGCGATGGCGAGCGAGAGGACGACGACCCCGAGCCCGGGGATCGTCACGTCGGTGACGTACTTGAATATGAACCCGAGAACGCCGGCCACCAGCGCGGGGACGATCCCCGTGATGACCCCGAGGTAGATACCGAAGAGGATCTCGACGGGAAGTGCCATACCGACCCAACCGACGCGGCCGTTAAACGTGTGTCGCCGCGAGCGGGTCGAGCGCGGTCTCGGCTCGGACATCGCCGCGACGCGCCGACGAGCGCGGCTCGCGAAACTTAAGTCCGGCCTCGGCGATGGGCGGACATGGAGCTGACCCGGGACTGGGTGACCGTACGCGCGTCGATCGCGTTGACGTTCGCGGTCGCGCTGCTTTCGATCCTCGCCGGGCTCGCTCAGATCGGCGGCCTCGGCGTCGACGGGCCGCTCGCTAGGCACGTGCCTGCCGTGATCCGACAGACCGTCGGGTTCACCGGAACCATCACCGGCTTCGCGATGCTCGGTAGCGGATTCGCGCTCCGAAGCGGCTACCGCGTCGGCTGGTACTCGACCGCGGTACTGCTCCCCTTGACGGCGGTTCAGGGCCTGATGCAGGCGTCGGTGCTCTCGTTCCCGCTCGTCGCCCTGTCGGTGCTCTCGGTGCCGGCGCTCGTGATCAACCGCGGTCGGTTCGACCGCCCATACTCCCCGTCGCCGACGC
Source organism: Halorubrum salinum (assembly GCF_024494575.1). Taxonomy (GTDB): domain Archaea; phylum Halobacteriota; class Halobacteria; order Halobacteriales; family Haloferacaceae; genus Halorubrum; species Halorubrum salinum. The sequence continues at coordinate 918,871 of NZ_JANHDO010000001.1, read as the reverse complement.
AGCTCGCCGCGGGCGCGGCGCTCGTGAGCGCCGTCGCGTACGGAACGGTCGGCTCGTACGCGCTGCGCGACGACTTCGAGGGGATCGAAACGATCGTCGACGCGTTCTACTTCACCGTCGTCACCGCCTCGACGGTCGGCTACGGCGACGTTCACCCCGGCGCAGGACCCGAGTCCGACATCGCACAGCTGTTCGTGCTCTCCTCGCTCGTGATGAACGTCGCCGCGTTCGCGGTGGCGCTCGGGGTCCTGCTCACGCCCGCCATCGAGGCGCAACTCTCCAAGGCACTCGGAAAGATGACTGACAAACAGATCGACCTCCTCGACGACCACGTCCTCGTGTTAGGATACGGGGACCTGACGGAACCGATTCTCGAAGAACTCACCGAGCGCGGCGGCGTCGAGTTCGCGGTGGTGACGACGGACGAGACCGCGGCCCGACGGCTCTCCGACCGGGACATTCCCGTGTCGACCGCGGACCCGAGCGACGTCGAGCCCCTCGAACGGGTCAACATCTCTGGCGCTCGCGCGGTCGTCGTCGCGACCGAAGACGACGCCCGCGACGCGCTCGCTATCCTCACCGCGCGACAGCTCAACCCCGAGATCAGGATCGTCGCCGCCGCGACGCAGCGAGAGAACGTCAACAAGCTCAGGCGGGCGGGAGCAGACCAGGTCATCTCTCCGGCGCTGCTCGGCGGACACATCCTCATCGACTGCGCGTTCGGAGCCGACAGCGACGACGCGACCACCAGCCTCCTCGGTGATCTCACTCCCGAAGACACCGGAGACTGAGTTGTCACAGACGGTCTGTCACTGGCGACACCGTTCGACCGGTTCTATCGGCTCTGTCTGCCCTTCGTCTGGCGATAGTCGCGGCTCAGGACGTTCTGACGCAAATGCGTCGTGAACGCGTCGGCCTCGTCGTCGGTCATCTCGGTCGGCTCTTTCATCGGCACCAGTTCGAAGCCCCGACCGCGGATCGTCGTCGCGTGTTCGGCCTCGATGTCGAAGGAGTCCGGTCGGCGGGTCGTGTATTCGACGGCCAGCTCCCGAAGCGGTCGCTCGCCCACCGGGACGATGATCTGCGGGTTGATCATGCGGATCTCGGCGTTCAAGAAGGGTTCACAGGTGTCCACCTCGCGATCGCTCGGTTCGCGGTCCGGATGGCGACACCGCGTGAGCGCCGTGAAAAAGACGTTCTGCACGTCCGGCTCGGTCGCGTCCGGCGGCGAGCGGACGAATCCGAGGTCGGCGAAGATCGACTGGACGGCCTCGCCGCCGCCCGCGCCGGTGAAGGGGACGCCGTTGGCCTCGGCGGCCGCCGTCGGTCGCGTGCCGACGACGAGGAACTCCGCGCCGACGTCGCCGTACCCGTGCACGACGCGGTCGCGTGCGTCACACAGCTCGGGACAGTTCTCGCACGCCACGTCCATCCCGAACGGGTTCCGGAACTCCTGTTGGTTCGCGTCCACGCTCGCCCTGCGTCCTCGGTCCTCCTAAACGCTCCGCTGGAAGAGGAACTAGTCGGTCAGAAAGCGGGACACGTCCGATCGCGGCGAGCTAGTTCAACGCGTACGTGTCGCCGTCGCAGTCCACCATGCCCTCCTGACGGAGGGTCTTGAGGATGCTGTACAGAGAGAGCTTCTTCATGCCGAGCGAGTCGCCCATCTCCGAGACCGTCGCGTCGCCGTTCGTCGTCAGGTACAGGTACACGAGCTTCGCGCGGGGCGACTGCAGGTCCGTCGGCAGCGCCGGAGCCGCGCGGGCCGGTTCTGTCTTCATCATCTTACTCGGGACAAACAGTTCGACGATAATAAATCCCCTATTCAACGATTGTCGAAATACTGCGGACGGTAGAGATCCGGCGTGTCTGGCACAGAACACGTCGATCTCGGGCCGAGACCGAGCAGAAAACACACCTATCGGCACGTGTGCAAGCGTGGAATTTCGACCGACGACGCAGAAAGAACCGTGATGGATCGCCGTCGACCGTGACGGTCAGTACGAGCGGTTCTTCGGCTCGTACTCTTTGTTCTCGCCTTCGAGGATGACCGGCTTGTACCAGAGCTCGGGCTCGCCGTCGTTCCACGAGACGAGCGTGTGTTTCAGCCAGTTCTCGTCGTCGCGGATCTGGTTCTCCTTGCGCCAGTGTGCGCCCCGGAACTCCCGACGCGCGAGCGCACCCATCGTGAGCGCCTCGGCGATGTCGAGGATGTTCCGGGTCTCCATCGTGTGAATGAGGTCCGTGTTGAACGTCCGAGAGGGGTCCGAGACGGCGACGTCCTGATACTCCTCGCGGGCCTCACGGAGGTCGGAGAGCGTCTCTTTGAGCCCCGGCTCCTCGCGGAACACGTTGACGTTGTCCGTCATCGTCTTCTGGACCTTCGAGCGAATCTCGGCGTGGTTGCGGCCGCTCCGCGCGAGCAGCGTCTCGACTCGCTCCTGTGCGCGGTCGACCGCGGCCGCGAGGACGCCGTCCGCGTCCGTCGCCACGGCACCGCCGTCGGCGGCGGCCGGACCGCGTCCGCCCGTCTCGCCGACCTCGACCTCGAACTCGTAGTCCGCGGGCTCCCAGTCGCCGGACCGGCCGGTCTCGATCTCGGCTTCGCCCATGTCCTCGCCGGCCGCGTGGCGACCGGCGCGCTTGCCGAAGACGATGAGTTCTGGCAACGCGTTGCCGCCGAGGCGGTTCGCGCCGTGGACGGACGCGCAGGCGCACTCGCCGGCCGCGTACAGCCCGTCGATGACGGTCTCGCCGTGCTCGTTCGTCTCGATGCCGCCCATCGCGTAGTGCTGGCCGGGCTTGACCGGCATCGGCTCCGTCAGCCCGTCCGCGCCCTCGAAGTCCTCCGCGAGGTGGAGAATGTTCTCCAAGCGGTCGAGGATGCGCTCCTCGCCGAGGTGGCGCATGTCGAGGTGAACGTACTCGTCTTCGATCCCGCGTCCCTCGTTGACCTCGGTCAGCTCGGCGCGCGAGACCACGTCGCGGGAGGCGAGCTCGCCGTCGTTGTTGGCGTAGCCGTGTTCGAACATGAACCGCTCGCCCTCGCTGTTGTATAAGATTCCGCCCTCGCCGCGGACGCCCTCGGAGATCAGGACGCCGGTGGACGGCAGCGTCGTCGGATGGAACTGGATGAACTCCATGTCTTCCATCGGGACGCCCGCACGATACGCCATCGCGACGCCGTCGCCGGTGTTCGCGACCGCGTTGGTGGTGTGATCGAACACCTGACCCATCCCGCCGGTCGCGAGGATGACGCCGTTCTCGGCGCGGAAGCCGCTGACCTCGCCGGTCTGGATGTCGTAGCCGACGACGCCGTGGCAGGTCCGGTCGGCCGGGTCGTCCTCGTCGGTGACGGCCAGGTCCATCACGTGCCACTCGTCGTACACCGTGATCCCGCGTTTGACCACCTGCTCGTACATCGTGTGGAGCATCTGGTGGCCGGTCTCTGCGCCGGCGTACGTCGTCCGGGGGAACGAGAGGCCGCCGAACGGTCGCTGCGAGACGCGCCCGTCGTCCTCGCGCGAGAACGGCATCCCCCAGTGTTCGAGGCGGATGACCTCCTCGGGGCTCTCTCGACAGAGCGCCTCGACGGCCGGCGCGTCGCCGAGGTAGTCCGACCCCTTCATCGTGTCGTACGCGTGGTCCTCCCACGAGTCGGCGTCGCGCAGCGCCGCGTTGATGCCTCCCTCTGCCGCTCCCGTGTGAGAGCGGACCGGGTGGAGTTTCGAGACCATGGCCACGTCGGCCCCCGCTTCCTGTGCCGCGATCGCCGCCCGGAGTCCAGCCCCCCCAGCGCCGACCACGATGACGTCGTGTTCGTACATTGGTAATATGATCGGTGATTAGTTCCGGAGTCCCTTGAGCGTGTCTCTCGGTGTCACCAGAACTTCAGATTGTTCTTGACCGCTTCGCGTTTCAGCTCCTGGATGTGCTCGGTCAGCGGGATGTCTTTCGGACAGACCTCCGTACAGGAGAACTGGGTCTGACACCGCCACACGCCGTGTTCCTGCTCGATTATCTCCAGTCGCTTCTGTTTGATCTCCTCGCCTTCGCGCTCGTCCATGGCGAACCGGTACGCCTTGTTGATCGCGGCGGGACCGAGGTACTCGTTGTCGCCGGCGGCGATGTTACACGAGGACATACACGCGCTACACCAGATACAGCGCGTGGACATCTTCACCTTCTCGCGGTTCTCTCGCGTCTGCCGCTGTTCTTCGAGTTCACCGTCGGGGTACTCGTTCGTCTGGAAGTACGGTTCGACCGCCTCCATCTGCTCGTAGAAGTGCTCCATGTCGACGACCAGGTCCTTCCGAACGTCCGCGTGCGGGAGCGGCTCAACGCGGACCGGCTGTTCGAGGTCGGCGATCTGGGTCTTACACGCGAGCTTCTGTCCGCCGTTGACGAACATCGCGTCGGAGCCGCAGACGGCCTGCCGACAGGAGTGCCGAAAGGTGAGAGAGGAGTCGTACGTGTCACGCGAGTACATCAGCGCGTCGAGAACGGTCATCCCCTTGGTGAACGGGACGTGGAAGGTGTCGAACCGCGGCTCCTGTTTCCCCTCGATCTCGGGGTCGTACCGGAACACCTTCAGCTCGACCGTCTCCTCGTCTGCGGCGGCCTTCTCGGCCTCCTCGGCCTGTCTGCGCTCGCGCTCTTCGGCCGCCCGGCGACGCTTTTCGGCTCGTCGCTCCTCGCCTTTGGAGGCGGCCTCCGGTTCGGTCTCGGTCTCGCTCGATTCGTCCGTCTGTTGTGGTATCTGCGTACTCATTGTCTTACCTTACAAGAGTGGGAAGCCGCCCGCCCACGCGTTCGCGGTCCGAATCCCCTGGAACACTAACACGGCGCTCGCGGCCACGAGCGTCCACTTGATCACGGTCCGTTTGGTGCCGGTGAGTCCCTGGTTGACGAGCGCGTTGTACACGCCGTTGACTCCGTGGAACGTCGCCGTCACGAGGAACAGGATCATCAGGGAGTAGTAGCTCAGCGTCTCCATCCGCGCCGAACTCGCGAGGAACGAGACCTCGTCGGCGTGGTGGACGAAGTGGAGCAGGAAGAAGTGGAACGCCAACACGACGAGCAGGAACGCCGCCGTGACGCGCTGAAGCAGCCACATCCGCCCGCCGGACTGGAACGAGGAGTAGCGCTCTGCCATCTCAGAACGCACCCCCGATGAACGTCGGCACCGACGCGACGGTGATCGCTCCCGTCAAGATCAGGGAGGCGTAGAAGCTCTTGTCCTGTGCGTCGAGACCGACGCCCAGATCGACGAGGAGGAGTCGGGCTCCGTTGAGCATGTGGAAGACGGCGACAGCGAGGAGGCCGACTTCGAGGATCCGCACCAAGAGCAGCCCCTCCAGGCTGACGATCGTCTGCGTGTACACGTCTTCACCCGCCATTAGCACGGCCTCGCTTGCGCCCGCTGCTGGAATTCCGGTACTCAACACGGCGATGTGGGTGAACAGGTAGCCGATGAGCACCCATCCCGTGAACTTGTGAAAGATCCACGCCCACATTCCGGCCTCGAACTCCCGCCAGCGGCTGAAGTCCTCGATGAGGCCTCGATTGTACGACTGACTCATATCTAACGGTTCGGTACTGGGGTGGTATAGTAGTTACTAACACGGCGGGCTCACGCGTTTTCGTGTGTGTCGATACCGTGAGTGTGCCTCTCACACAGGAGGTGTTCGCGGAAGGCTTTTATGTGGTCCACTCGCGTATACAGACGCAATGGCGAAAGGCGAAGTTGACTTCTTCAACGACACTGGCGGCTACGGATTTATCGAGACTGACGACGCAGACGAGGACGTGTTCTTCCACATGGAGGACGTCGGCGGCCCGGACCTCGAAGAAGGTCAGGAAGTCGAGTTCGACATCGAAGAAGCGGACAAGGGTCCGCGCGCGACGAACGTCACCCGTCTGTAACCGCTGACAGCGGCGTTCGATAGGTTGTATCGGCTTTTTGACTGTTCTATCCTCGCGAGCGACAGCTAGCGCCTCCGCGCCAGCGATCAGTACCAGCGATCAGTACGCGGAAGGCGAGTTCGCTTGCGGCTGCGCGACCGGCGGCAGCGCGGGCGACGGGCGTGTGCGAACCGCTATCGCCCGCTGCCCGAAAGAACAACCGTTAAAAGTCGTCACCGGGTTCGTACGGACATGGCTGGAACTATCGAAGCGCTCGTCCCTGGCGGGCAGGCCAACCCCGGCCCGCCGCTCGGTCCCGAGCTCGGACCGACGCCGGTGGACGTACAGGACGTCGTGTCCCAGATCAACGACGAGACCGCCGCGTTCGACGGGATGGAAGTCCCCGTCACGATCGAGTACGACGACGACGGCTCGTTCACGATCGAGGTCGGCGTCCCGCCGACCGCGGAACTCGTCAAAGACGAAGCCGGCTTCGAGACCGGCTCCGGCGAGCCGCAGAAGGACTTCGTCGCGGACATGTCGGTCGAGCAGGTGAAGAAGGTCGCAGAGCAGAAGTCGAGCGACCTGCTCGCGTACGACACGAAAAACGCCGCCAAGGAGGTCGGCGGCACCTGCGCCTCCCTCGGCGTGACCATCGAGGGCGAGGACGCCCGGACGTTCGACGACCGCGTCGACGCCGGCGACTACGACGACGTCCTCGACGCGTAGCGCGGTTCCTTCTGTCGTTCGTTCCGTTCGCTGTTTGAATCCGCTAGACTGCGGGCCGCTCTGCCGGCTCGGTGTCCGTCGAATCGGCCGCGACGGGCCGCACCTCGGTCCACGTCCAACCGATGACGGCGGCCGCGGCGACGAGCGCGTAGAACTGGACGAAAAGCCCCGCGATCGTCCCGAGAACCGGTACCACCGAGAGCACGCCGACGGCCAGCACGCCGGCGAGGACGACCGCGGCGGCGGTGAGCCAGCCGATCGCGTACGCCCGCTTCGTGACCACGGTCCAGAGCGTCCCGACCGCGAACCCGTCGCCGATCCGTCCGGAGTCGGCGACGGCGGCCAATGCCGCGGGCGTCACGTACAGTCCGACGAGCGAGACGGCGAGCGCGGCGAGCGCGAGCAGCACCGCGAGCGCCCCGCCGATCAGGCCGCCGAACAGGCTCCCGCTTCCGCCCCCCGATCCGATGACGGCCGCCCCAACTCCGAAGACGGCCGCGACGGCGAACACCGCGAGCGGAACCAGCGAGTAGACGAGGGCGACGACGAACCCTTTCGTCCCCTCTATGAGAAGGTCGCCCCACGCGTCGAACACCGGGGGAGTATCGTCGCCGTCGGCCGTCCGCCGAAGGACGCGGGAGACGTAGCCGAGCACGAGGATCGACGGGACGACGAGCGGGCTCGCGAGCAGGAGCGCCCCGCCGATCAGGACGGTTACGATGGCGTTGTCGCCGTCGCGCAGGTAATCGAGTGACTCGGCTATCATTGGTGATCCCATATACAGACGCGTCGAGAGGGCTTAAGCACGTACGGTGGCGTTGGGCCCTCGCGAGGCCGCTCGTGACGACGCTGTTTGTGCGGGAGGCCAGTGAGAAGGCGCGCCGCGCGCGACCGCGGGTTTATTTCCGAACCGCGCCGATCCGGTATCATGCCCGACCTCAACCCCGTCGCGAAGCGGATCCACAACGTCCAGCCGCGCCCGGTTCGACTGGAACTCGCCGACGGTGACGCCGGCGTCTTCGAGTTCACCTCGACGGAGTTCTTCCAGCGGGAGTTCCGCGGCGAGGGGATACGGACGGACGCGGACGTGGAGGCCGATTTCCGACTGATCTCTTCGGAGGATTACGAGCGGATTCTGCTCGGCCGGTCCGGGCCCGACGACGACGGCTGGACCATGGTGGGCGAGGTCGTCGCCGCCGAGCGAGCCGGCGACTAGGTGAGGCCGGTGTCAGTGACCGGAGACGGCGTCGCCACTTATCGCACGACCGTGACCGGCACCTCGGCGCGACGAACGACGCCCTCGGCGACGCTTCCGAGGAGCACCCGCGAGAGCCCGGTCCGTCCCTGACTCGCGAGAACGATGTGGTCGAACGGCTCCGGTTCTTCGTCGTCTCCGACCGACTGTTCGCCCCCGGCGACGGCGAGGATGGTCGCGGTCGGTCGGCCGACCTCCAGTCTGGTGTCGACGGCGCGGTCGACGGCGTCGGTCGCCTCCCGCAAGATACGCTCGCCGCGCTGGGTGGCGCTGTCGTACCACTGGTCGACCGCACCGGGGAACCCGCCCTCCGCGCCGGTCGTCGAGTCCGCGGGGTTGATCACGTGGAGCGCCGTCAGGTCGGCGTCTGTCCACTCCGTGGCCGCGAACGACAGGGCCTCGACCGCCTCATCCGATCCGTCGATTGCAACGAGGATTCGCTTGGTCATGGGGGCGGTTCGTCCGGTCGCCTCAAAAAGGATGCCGCCGGATCCGAGCCGGTGGCAACGGTGACGCTCCGAGAGCGCCGCCGCGACACCGGTCTCCGCTCAGCGTCCGTGACGGGTCACGCACGTCGAGAGGCCGATCAGCTCGACCGGCTCGGAGTTGTCCGGCGAGTAGACGACCATCTGGCCCTTCTCCATGTACGGCACCTTCCCGGCGAGGTTCGACGGGATGTTGACGCTCTGGATAGCGTCCTCGTCGCCGAGATTGAGGACGATCTTCGTGTTCACCTGTTTGAACACGGACTCGGCGATGTCCTGCGGGTCTTGGGTGATCAAGAAGAGGCCGAGTCGCTCCTTTCGCCCTTGTTTTGCGGCCTCCGTGAACGTCTGGACGACCTTCCGCGCCTGCACGTTGTCGGCGTCGGAGAGGAAGTTGTGGGCCTCGTCCATCCCGATGAGAAGCGGCGTCTCCTCGATCCGAGCGCTTTTCGGGTCGTTCGAGAGCTTGTCGTCGACGAGCAGTCCCGCGACCGCGAGCACGACGATCTCCTTCTGTCGCGAGGTCGGCAGGTGGTACGTCGGGATCACGGAGAGTCCGCCGGGGCGGACGAGCGTGTGGTCCAGCTCCGTGATCGGCTTCGCGTCCTGGTCGAACACGCCGCCGGGAATCCCGCGGACGCGCCGTTTCACCGCGTCGAACGTCGCCTCGTGGACGCGGCCGCTCTCGTCGAGCTCCTCTTTGAGCGCCGGGTCGTCGAGGTACGAGAGGAACTGACTGTACGTGCCCGAGTCGCCGTAATCGCGGAAGAAGCGCTTGAGGAGCGTCAAGAGCGCCGGGTACTGATTCTCGTTGAGCCCGGAGCCGGCGACGAGCCACGGCATGTCGCGCGCGAGCGAGAAGGGGATCGTGAACTCGACGCGCTCGGCGCGGTGGCCCTCACCGGGATACGTCGCGTTCGCGACCCGGGGCACGAGGGCGACGGTGTCGTCGTGACCGCCGTGCGCGATCCCCTCGCGCTCCAGCCGACGGGCGGTGTCGGCGTCGATCGCGGGGTTGTCGTCGTGCATCTGCGAGTACTCGTCTTGGGGGTCGAACTGGACGACCGCCATCTGCGACTCCCGGCCGTCGCCGGTCGGGTAGGTACGGTCCGAATCGAGGTACTGCCGAAGGACGTTCTTCGACGCGTGGGTCTTCCCGGAACCGGTGCCGCCGGCGACGAGCGTGTGCCGGAACACGAGCGGGTCGCCGTCGGCGTAGTCGTCTTTCACGCGGTAGTCGACCGTGGGCGGCTCCGCCGCCGTCCGCACCTTCTCGCCGCCGACCGAGAGGTGGCCGAGGAAGACGCCCTCGTCGGGGATCTTGAGTCCGGTCTTGATCTCGGCGTCGTCGGCCGCCTCCTCGACTATCGCGCCGGGTTTCGGGACCCGGTCCGTCATCCGGCGTTTCATGTCGTCGCCGTCGCCGTAGATCACGGACATCGGCTCCAGTTCGGCCATGAACTTGTAGTCGCGCTCGGTGAAGTCGTCGCGACGCATCTGGCGGCGCGCGTGGATCTCCGTCGCGTCGTCGGACTGGAACTCCTGTGCGTACTCCAGTCCCGTGATCCGACAGAACAGTCGCTCGCCGTCCGGATACGGAACCAACAGGTACGTTCCGAGTCTGACCGCTTCGCGGTTGCCCGTCGTGACGAACGCCTTCAGCGTCGTCTCGTCGTCTTCTTCTGCGACCCGAAGCCCCTGCGAGACGGAGACGACGCCGAGCCCGCGGTCGTCGCCGGCGGGCTCGACGTCGTAGGCCGCGAACGAACCGCTGTCCGCGTCGGAGTCCGGCTCGTCGGCGGAGCGGTCCGGGGCCGCGTCCGCGTCGGCATCTGCGTCGCCGACGGCGGTCGACGGATCGTCGTCACGTCCCGAGGATGCGGCCTCGTCGTCCTCGTCGGCGAACTCGGTGAAATCCTCCAGCGTCATGTGACACCCACCGCCGGCCACGCCGAAAGCGTTTCCGCCACCGCCGGCCGCGGGGGAGAGCGGGGGTCCTTTTCAGTGTCGGGACCCTACCGGTGACATGATACTCGTTCGCGGCAGCGGCGGCGGGACCGATCTCACCGGGACGGTGTTCGAGCGCGGCGAGGACCCGCCGACGTACAAGGGCGCGCCCGACGAGGACGCGCCGTACGTCTGGGTGTGCGACTCCTTCTATCAGGTCGAGAGCGGCGGGTCCGCGCTGCGCGTCGACGGCGAGGAGATCCGCGTCGCCTTCGAAGAGCCGATGCCGCGCGGGTTCGACACCAAGTCCGCGGCGATCGACGCGGCGAAAGAACACGTCCGGACGCAGTTCGCCCGGATCGGCGTCGATCCGGACGAGGTCGCGATCGAGGTCACGAAGGCCGACCCGGCGTGAATCGGCCGGTACGGCGACGCGACGTCTTCGTCGGCCGCTCAGCGCCTTCTGCCCGCAGACGCCGGACACGTGTCGACGCCGAGAAGCGCGTAGAGCCCGCAGATCCCGGTGGCGGCGGTGCCGAGCATCATGATCGCGGCGACGCCGAAGACGAGCGCGGCGATATCGGGCAGCGGGACGACGTTTGCGAGCGTGCCCAGCGAGACGATTCCGAGGACCGCACCGAGTGCCGTTCTGACGCGTTTGTCCGCGGATCCGACGTTCTGTTCCATACGATACAATACAGCACACAACAGTAAATACGTTTGCACAGCGGGCTCGCGCGGGGGGTCGCGGTCGCTGGCGACGTCGACAGTGTCGGCGGTGTCGCAAAGAAGGGGTCGTCTGTGAGGCGAACGTCGCTCAGTCGGCGGTTACTCGCCCGTCTCGATCGGCGCGCCGACGAGGTTGCCCCACTCGGTCCACGAGCCGTCGTAGTTGCGAACGTCGTCGTAACCGAGCAGTTCGTGCAGGAGGAACCACTCGATCGACGAGCGCTCGCCGACGCGGCAGTAGGTGATCGTCGACTCGTCGCCGTCGACGCCGGCCTCGGCGTACAGCTCGCGAAGCTCCTCGGCGCTCTTGAACGTCCCGTCCTCGTTCAGGGTGGTGCCGATCGGGACGCTGCTCGCACCGGGGATGTGGCCACCGCGCTGGGCGGTCTCGTTGAGCCCTTCGGGCGCGATGACCTCGCCGGAGAACTCCTCGGGCGAGCGGACGTCGACCATCGGAAGGCCGTCCTCGATCGCGTTGTCGATGTCGTCTTTGTACGCGCGGACGCTCTCGAAGGGACCGCGAGCCTCGTACTCGCGCGGCGTGAACTCGGGCTCGTCGGTCGAGAGCGGATAGTCGTTGTCGACCCAGTACCCCTTCCCGCCGTCGATCACGCGCACGTCCTCGTGGCCGTAGTACTTGTAGATCCAGTAGCCGAACAGCGCGAACCAGTTGGGGACGCGGCCGCCGCCGTACACCACGACGGTCGTGTCGGCGTCGATGCCGGCCTCGCCGTTTCGCTCCGCGAACGCCTCTTTCGAGACGATGTCGCGCTCGGTCGGGTCGGTGAACACCTCGTCCCACGGGAAGTTCAGCGCGCCGGGGACGTGCCCCTCGTCGTAGGGCGTGTAGTCCGAGTCGTCGGTGACGGTCGGGTTGTTGATCTCGACGAGCCGGAGGTCCGAATCGTCGTCCTGGAACGCGTCGAGGTTGTCTTCGACCCAGTCCGCCGTGACGAGTACGTCGTCTGTCATCGCTCTCTCCTACGAACCCCACGGACTTTGAACGAACGGTAATGGTGGTCGTTGCCGCCGGCTGTGACGCGCCGGGTCGGCGTCGAACTGGCCGGACAGAGGCGTTTCGAGGCTCTTCGCGGCGGTTTTACCGGAGTAGGCTATCGAATCACCGTCACGGGAACGTCGGCTTTGTCGACGACGCTCTTCGCGACGCTGCCGACGACCTGCTCGCGCTCCTCGGTGAGCCCCCGGTGACCGACGTAGATGGCGTCAACCGGGGACTCGTCGGCGTACTCGGTGATCGCCGTGGCCGGGCGGCCGGTGAGCAGTCGTGTCTCGATGTCGATGGGCTCGTCGCCGACGGCCGCCTCCGCGACGGCGCGAGCGTTGTCGAGGACGTCTTCACCGGACGCGACGGCCGCCTCCTCGCCGGGGAGAACGATCGTGCCGTCGACGAGCTCCGACTCCGGCGTCAGCACGTGGACGATCTCCAGCGTCTCGTAGAACGCGACCGCCTGCCGAGCCGCGTATCTGACGGCCTCGTCTCCCTCTGTCGATCCGTCGGTCGCGACCAGATAGCTCATGTTCGACTGTGCGCCCGGGAGACACAAAACTCCTGTCGGGCGTTCTCGCGCCGCGGGGACTCTGCGTGGGACGGTTTCGAGTGTCGATCGCTCCGGTTGCGGGCGGCGGTGACTCAGGCGTCTTCCGCCGCGTCGTCGCACGCCGCGCTCTCGGTGTCGTCTGCGCCCTCCAACACGTACTCCGCGAGGGTGGGGACGAACGTCCCGATGTCGGTGACCATGCCGACCGCCTGCGCCGAGCCGCGGTCGAGGAGCTGCGTTACCGTCGCGGGGTTGATGTCGACGCAGACGGTCTTCGTCGTCGACGGGAGGCAGTTCCCGACCGCGACGGAGTGCAGCAGCGTCGCGAGCATGATCACGATGTCCGCTTCGTGAGCCTGTTCGCGGATCGCGTTCTGCGCCTCTATCGCGTCGGTGATCGTGTCGGGAAGCGGCCCGTCGTCGCGGATCGACCCCGCGAGCACGGTGTCGACGTCGTTTTCGACGCACTGGTACATCACGCCCTCCGTGAGTGTCCCCTCGTCGACGGCGGCGGCGATCCCGCCGGCGCGGATGATCTCCGATATCGTCCAGATGTGGTGTTTGTGCCCCTTCCGCGGGTGTTCGAGCGTCTCGACGTCCATCCCGAGCGAGGTGCCGTACAGCGACCGCTCGATGTCGTGCGTGGCGAAGCCGTTGCCGGCCGAGAGCGCGTCGACGTAGCCCGCCTCGACGAGGTCGGCGAGCGCGTCGCCCGCGCCCGAGTGGATCACCGCGGGACCGGCGACGACCATCACGTTCCCGCCGCGCTCGCTCACCTCCCGCAGTTCCTCCGCGACCTCTCGGATCGTGGACTCCGAGGGCCGCTCGGCGGAGACCCCGCCCTGCATGAACCCGAACGCGCCGCCTCCGCTCCGGGGACGCTCTGGGGGTCGAACGCGGATTCCGGACTGGTCGGTCGCGACGAGGTCCCCCTCCTCGACCGCGTTGAGGACCTTCGTGTACGCCCGCGGGCCGTCTGCGGCACCGTCTTCTCGGTCCTCCTCGCTCGCGTCCGCATCTCTCCCGCCCGCGTCCGGTTCTGGCTCCACCACGAGCGCGCAGTCCATCTCGATGCGCTCGACCTCGATCCACTCGCCGTCGTACAGCACCTCGGTCGGGTGGTTCGTCGTGGAGTAGAAGTTCGGCGGGACGACCCTGTCGGCCGGCGCGGCGACGAGTTCGACGTCGCTCGGATCTTCGAGGACCGCGCCGTTCTGGTGTAGTTCGTGGAGGATGGCCCGCAGCGTCTCCGCGTCGTCGGCCGTGACTGTCAGCCGACAGTACGACACCTCGGTCTCGTGTTTCCCCACGTCGAACTGCTCGACGTCGAAGGAGCCGCCCAGATCCATCACCGCGCCGAAGCAGCGCTGGAGCGTCCCGCTGTCGATGATGTGGCCCTCCAGTTCGACGGTTCGCGAGTGGGTCATACGCCCCCGTCTCGCCCCGGAGAGAAACCGGTTTCCCCCTCGGAGTCTCGGACTCGTTCGGCCCGCACCGAGGCCGATCAGGCCAGCCCGAGCGCCGAGAGGATCTGGTTGCCGAAGATCATCGCGACCAGCCCGGCGAGCATCACCAGTCCCGAGGAGACCGTGATCGTGCGGACCGCGGCGTGGCGGTTCGAGACGGGCGTCCGGCTGACGACCGCCTCTGCGACCATCCGGAGTATCCGCCCGCCGTCGAGCGGGAACGCCGGCAGGCAGTTGAAAAGCGCGAGCTGGACGTTGATCCAGCCGGTCCAGAACAGCACGTTCGCCAGGAGGAACGTCCCGCCGCCGAGGACCGCGAACGCGCCGTCGACGACGTAGAAGTTGGTCAGGTGCCCCGTGAACCCCGCGAAGTTGTACGGGAGTCCGAACAGGCTCCCGAGCGGGAGAAGCAGCGCGACGAACGCGAGCCCGAGCGGAGAGCCGCTCAGTCCGCCGATCGGGACCCCGTCGGATCCCGCCTCGCCGCCGTCGCCGCCGAGCAGTTCGAGGTACGCGCCCGCCGGGTACTCGGAGACGCCGAAGTCGTCGAGCGCGAGTCCGCTCGCACCGGGGAACACCGAGACGCCGATGAATCCGCCGTCGCGGTTCGGGTGCGGGTCGAGTTCGACGTCGTACGTCTCGCGCTCGCCGTCGGCGTCGTACGCGACGACCTCGACGCTCTCTCCGGGGTCACGCTCCGAGAGCACCGAGGAGAGCGCGCCGTCGTCGTGGACGCGCTCGCCGTCGATGGCGACGACGGTCATCGGTTCGCCGACCGTCGCGCCCGCATCGGCGATGGGACCGTCCGCCTGGGCCGCGAGCGCGTACGCCCCGATCGGTATCTCGGCGGTCACCGGACCGCTCTCGTTGCCGCCGGTGACCGTCACGGTCGCGCGCTCGTCGTCGCCGACCGCCTCGACGAACGCGCCCTCGGTCGCCACCGGTTGTCCGTTCACCGACTCGACGGTGTACGGTTCCGTCTCGACGGTGATCCCGAGGGGGTTCCCGCCGGCGGTGCCGACGATCTGGAGGTTCCGATCGACTTCGACCGTCCGCTCTCCGTCGCCGTCGTCGGCGGTCACCGTCACCGTCTCGCCGGCGTCGGCGAGGGCGGCCTCGAACTCCTCGGCGGTGTCGACCGGCGTTCCGGCGACCTCGACGAGTCGGTCGCCCTGCGCGATGTCGGCCGCGGCCGCCGGCGAGCCCGGGTTCACCTCGCCGACGGCGTAGCCGGGGGCCGGGGAGACGGCACCGACGACCGGACCGAAGAGCAGCGCGAACGCCAAGATAGTCACGACCGTGTTGGCAGTGACGCCCGCGGCGAACATCCGAGCCCGAGCGCCGCGAGAGGCCTCCTGCGTCGCCTCCTCGTCGGGTTCGACGAACGCACCGACGGGTAACAGGGCGAAGAACACGAGCCCCATCGACTCGATGTCGATCCCCTCGACACGACAGAGGAGCCCGTGTGCCCCTTCGTGGACGACCATCGCGATAGCGAGGCCGGCGACGATCTCCGGGGCGACGGACAGCGGGAGGAACTCGTTGACGCCGGGGATGATGAGGAAGTTCTGGGGCTGTTGGATCGCGGCCGGCTGAGCGGTGTCGAGCGTCGTGCGCGCGGAGTTGATGATGAGCACGAACGAGCCGACCATCGCGACGAGCGCGCCGCCGAGCCCGAGGTTCGCGACCGCCCGCCAGAGCCGCTTCGGGCGGGCGAGTCGGTCGAGGAATATCCGCCCGCGGAGGGTGCGAAGGGTCAGTATCGGACCGGAGACGCGGATCGAGTCGGGGAGGACCCCCCGCTCGTCGAGCCACAGCATGGCCGCGGAGTACGCGAGGACCCCCGTGAGGACCCAAAACAGCGTGTTCATGCCGAGTTGATCCGTGTCGGTCGGGTGTAAGGCGTTCGGTTACCGACATCCGGCGGAGCGCTGGTCGGCATAGCCGAGAGGTCGCGACCGGGAGCCGGTCCCGAGAGTGAGACTACGCCCCTGAGGACGCGACCGGGGACTCGCCCCGTCGATATTCGGCCGCGAACTCAACACCCAAGTACCCGGCGGATCAACGGCCGGATATGCTAGCGCTCGTTGACTTCGTCTCCCGGCTCGTCGGCGACGTCGGACGGTTCGTGGACATCTTCCTGAACGACCTCATCCTGGGTGCCGGCGACCCGATCTCGGCGCTCCTCGTCGTCGTCGGACAGGTGCTTCTCGTCTCGTCCGTGGCCGTGCTCGGATACGCCGCGGTCGGCGCGCTCCTCGGCGAGATCGGCGTCACGCTCC
Organism: Halorubrum salinum; assembly: GCF_024494575.1. Classification (GTDB taxonomy): domain Archaea; phylum Halobacteriota; class Halobacteria; order Halobacteriales; family Haloferacaceae; genus Halorubrum; species Halorubrum salinum. The sequence goes on along the minus strand of NZ_JANHDO010000001.1, from coordinate 902,515 downwards.
CGTCGCTCGGCGGGCGCGGCCCGGCGGAGTAACGGCCCGGAGTCAGTCGTCGGCGTCCGCTGGGGAGGGTCCGCCGGTCGCGCTCGCGGACGGGTCGCCCGCGTCCGGCACCTCGGACGCGTTCGGCACCTCGAACCCGTCGAGCGTCGCCCGCAGCTCGTCCGACTGGTCGGAGAGCGCGTGGACGCGGCGGGTCACCTCGGAGACGGTCGCGGTCTGTTCTTCCGCGGCCGCGGCCACGTTCTCGGACTCGGTGGCCGTCTGCCGACTGACGGCCGCGATCTCGTCGACCATGTCGACGACCTCCTGCGTCGTCCGCGCCTGGTCGTCGGTCGCGTCGCTTATCTCTTGGACCGTCTCGTCGACGGTCGTCACGTCTTCGACGACCCCCTCGAACTCGCGGAGCGTCTCCTCTATCGTCTCGACCGACGCCGACACCTGCGACTCCATCGCGTCCACGTCGCGGGCGGTCCCGGCGGACGCCTCCTGCACCTCGTCGATCCGTCCGGATATCTCGGCCGCCTCGGCGCGCGTCTCCTCGGCGAGCGCCTTCACCTCGTCCGCGACGACCGCGAACCCGTCGCCGGAGCCGTCGGCCCGCGCCGCCTCGATGGAGGCGTTCAACGCGAGCAGGTTGGTCTCCTCCGCGATGCCGTCGATCACGGCCGCGATCTCGTCGATCTCGCCGACTCGGTCGACGAGATTCTCCACCGCCGTCGCGGTCTCGCCGATCCGGGCTTCGAGCGTCTCTAGTTCCTCGATGGCCTCGGCCGCCTCCTCGCGGCCCGCCTGACCGCGCTCGGCGGCGTTTCGGGCGGTCCGCGCCGCGTCGTCGGCCGAGGCCGCGATCTCCTCGACCGTCGCGGAGAGCGTGCTCATCTCGCCGGAGACGGACTCCAACTGCGCCGTCTGGTCGGCCGCGCCGTCGGAGATCTCTTGGACCGACCGCGCCACCTCCTCGCTCGCGCCGTCGACCTCGTCCATGCTCGCGCGCACCTCGTCGCTCGTGGCGGCCACGTCGCCCGTGAACGACTGGACCTCGCCGACGGTGCCGCCGAGCGTGGCGACGAGCCGGTTGTAGTTCTCGACGAGCTCGGCGTACCGGTCCTCGTCCGTCGCCAGCGCGTCGCCGTCGATCGTCGCCGTGAGGTCGCCGTCGCGGGCGCGTTCCGTGGCGTCGTCGAACGCGTCGACGAGCGACTCCAGCTCCGTCGTGTACGACTCCAGGTTCGTCGCCATGAGCGAGAGCGACTCGCCGAACGCGCCCGGCACCTCCTCGTCGAGCGCGGGGTCGTCGAACGACTGCGCGGCGAGCGCCTCCGCCTGCGCCGAGACGGTCGTGAGGTACGCCTGCACCTCCGAAAAGGAGTTCACGAGGTTGCCGATCTCGTCCGGCTGGTCGCCGCCGACGAGCGTGCGGCCGCCCGCGTTGGCGCCTTCGCCGTCAGATTCGAGCGCGTGCACGTCGCCCGCGGCGATCGCGTCGGCTCCGGCGTCGAGCCGGCGTATCGGCGCGACGAAGTCGCGGCGAACGATGAGGAGCGTGTTGTAGATCGCGACGACCGCGCCCACGAAGAGCCCGCCCGAGACGACGTACAGGGCGGTCCCCGAGAGCGCGAACGGCGCGAGGAAGATCCCGACGGTGACGAGGAACTGGATCCCCACCGCCGCGACGACCTTCCGCTCTATCGACTCGTCGACGCCGAGGAGGTCCATCGTCCGCCACAGCGCGGACTCGTATCGCCCGCGGAGCCCCGGACGTCGCTGTCGTGTGGTCGACATACCGGAGGCTCCGCGAACGCGGGTAATGAATGTCGTGGCGGAGTTCTCAGGATCGATTCTCGATTCCTACGCGGTGAGAATCCTCCCGGGTGCGCGATCGATAGGCTGAGACGGTCAGAACGCCCCGTCGACCGCCTCGGCGGCAAGGTCGACGGCGGCCTCCAGGTCGGGGCCGAGCGGCGACCCGACGACGAGGCCGTCCGCGTGCTCGGCGAGCGACTCGGCGCGCTCGCGGACGGTCTCGGGGGTGCCGGCCAGACAGAACGCGTCGATCATCGCGGGCGTCACGCGCTCGAAGGCGGCGGAGAACTCGCCCGCGGAGACGTGCTCGCCGATCTCCGCGGCGGCGTCGGCGTCGATGTCGTGACGGTCCAGCACGGGCGGAGCCGCGCCGCCGGCGATGAACGCGACCGGCGGCCGGGCGGCCTCGCGAGCGGCTGCGCCGTCCTCGTCGATAGAGACCGCGGCGTACGCGATCAGGTCGAACTCGCCGCGGCTCTCCGGGCGGTCGTCGAGTCCGTCGTCGACCTGATCGCGGGCCCACGCCAGATCCTTCGGGTGCGAGCCGTTGTACAGCAGGCCGTCGGCGTGTTTCGCCGCCATCCGGCACATGTGCGGCCCCTCGCCGCCGACGTGGACCGGAATCGACGCGCCCTGCGGCGGCTCGTAGTTGAGCCCGGCCTCGCTCGCGTCGAAGGTCCCGTCGTGGTCGACGCGCTCGCCGGCCCACAGCCGCTGGGCCGTCTTGAACGCCTCCAACACGGGGCGGAGCCCGCGCTGATCTTCGAGCCCGAGGTTCCGCAGCGTCGAGGGGTCGCCGGGGCCGAGGCCGAACACGGCGCGTCCCTCCGAGAGCTCGTCGAGGGTGGCGACCCGCGAGGCGAGCGTGACGGGGTGCGTCTCGTAGGGGTTGGCGACGCCCGGCCCGAGCCGGACGGTCTCCGTGGCCGTCGCGAGCTGCGAGAGGAACGCCCACGGGTCGCGGTTGTTGTAGTGACACGTCGAGTAAACGGCGTCGTAGCCGGCCGCCTCGGCGCGGACGCCGAGGTCGACGAGGCGATGCAGGTCGTGTTCGGGGGTGAGTTCGATTCCGAGCATGGTTGGTGATTACGCCTGAAACTGCCACTCGCGAAGCGCCTGCCGGACGAAGTCGCCCTCGACCTCGCGGAAGTGGCTCTCCGAGCCGTCGTGGTCGCCGAACGCCCAGTCGCGGACGACGACGACCGGGGTGCCGCCCGCGCCCTCGCCGGCGACGAGGTTGGCGGCCGCGGCCAGCTCGTCGATCACGTTCTGGACGGTGACGCCCATCTCGCGGCCGTCGCGGTCGCGCTCGCCGCGCCAGTCGCGGCTCGCCGGCAGCCCCGCCCAGCCGATCGCGACGCCGCGCTGGCCGTGGCGGAACGGCCGACCGCAGGTGTCGCTGACGACCACGCGGTCGGCCGCCAGCCCCTCGCGGATCCGCGCCGCGCTCTCCGAGGGGCGCTCGGGGAGGAGAAGCAGGTCGCCGTCGGGGACGTTCGACCGGTCGATGCCGGCGTTGACGCCGACGTGACCGAACCGGGTCGCCGTGAGGAGGAACGGGGACTCCATGATCAGCTCCGTCGACTCCTCGATGACGGCCTGCGCGAACCGCGGGTCTCTCTCCTCGCCGGCGATCTCTGCGAGCCGGTCGGCCACCTCGGTCGCCCGCGGGCTCGGAGGGAAGTCTTCGAGGTCGAAGACGCGACCTTCGGCCTTGGAGACGACGGTGCTGGCGACGACGACCACGTCGTCTTCACGGAGGTCGACGCGCTCGCCGATCATGGCCGCGAGGTCGTCACCCTCCCGGATCTCCGGGAGGTCGGGCACCGCGAACAGCTCCATACACGTCACTGCGCCTCGGCGACGAAAAACCCCGCCGGTACCGGGACGGTTTGACGGTAGTGACGGGGGCCGTCACAGCGGCGCGGCGGCAGCGGTCGAGTCGGCGTCGCTCACGACCGCGTGCCGTCGGCCGGGCGGACCGACGCCAGCGCGGCGTCGAAGTCCGCCCGCGTGATCGCGACGTCGTCGGCGTGGTCGTTCGCGGCCGCGCCGTGCTCGTCGGCGACGCGCTCGATGGCGACGAGCGCCGCCTCGCGACACAGCGCCGCGATCTCCGCGCCGGAATACCCCTCCGTCTCGTCGGCGAGCGCGTCGAGGTCGACGCCGTCGGTGAGCGGCTTCGCGTCCGTGTGAACCGACAGTATCTTCCGCCGCGCGTCGCGGTCCGGGGCGGGGACCTCGACGTGCGTCTCCAGCCGCCCCGGTCGGAGGAGCGCGGGATCGAGCGCGTTCCGCCGGTTCGTCGCCGCGAGCACGACGAGGTTCGGGTTGTCTCCCGCGCGATCCAGTTCGGTGAGGAGCTGTGAGACGACGCGCTCGCCGACGCCGGAGCCGTCGCCGCCGGAGCCGTCGCGGTCGGCCGCGATCGCGTCGATCTCGTCGAAGAAGACGATCGCCGGAGCCGCCTGTCGCGCGCGGTCGAACAGCTCGCGGACCGCCTTCTCGGACTCGCCGACGTACCGGTCGAGCAGTTCGGGCCCGGCGACCTGAATGAAGTTGACGCCGCTCTCGCCCGCGATAGCACGCGCGAGAAGCGTCTTCCCGGTGCCCGGCGGGCCGTGTAACAGGACGCCCGTCGGGGGGGCGGCGTCGGCCGCCTCGAACAGCGGACCGTACGAGAGCGGCCACGTCACCGCGCGCTCCAGCTTCTCTTTGGCCTCGTCGAGCCCGCCCACGTCGGCGAAGTCGGTGGTCGGCTGTTCGGCGACGTACTCGCGCATCGCGCTCGGCTCGACTGCGGAGTGGGCCGCCTCGAAGTCCGCCTTCGTCACGGTCACGTCGTCGAGCGCGGCCGCGTCGGTCGTCCGGGCGCGCCGAAGCGCGGTCATCGCCGCCTCCTGGGCGAGCCCCTCGATGTCGGCACCCACGAAGCCGTGCGTCCGGCTCGCGATCCGGTCTAAGTCCACGTCGTCCGCGAGCGGCATCCGGCGAGTGTGGACGTCGAGTATCTGTCGGCGTCCGCTCTCGCCGGGGACGCCGACCTCGATCTCGCGGTCGAACCGCCCGCCGCGACGGAGCGCGGGGTCGAGCGTGTCGACGCGGTTCGTCGCGCCGATGACAATCACGTCGCCGCGGGCGTCGAGCCCGTCCATGAGCGAGAGCAGCTGCCCGACGACGCGGTTCTCCACGTCGCCCCCGTCGTCGCGTTTCCCCGCGATCGAGTCGATCTCGTCGAAGAAGACGATCGCCGGCGCGTCCTCGCTCGCGCGCTCGAACACCTCGCGAAGCCGCTCCTCCGACTCGCCTTTGTACTTCGACATGATCTCCGGGCCGTCGACCGTGATGAACGTCGCGTCGACCTCGTTGGCCACCGCGCGCGCGATGAGCGTCTTTCCGGTGCCCGGCGGGCCGTGTAACAGGACGCCCTTCGGCGGGTCGACGCCGAGCCGAGTGAACACCTCCGGCTCCGAGAGCGGCAGTTCGATCGTCTCGCGGACCAACTCAAGCTCCTCGTCGAGTCCGCCGATGTCCTCGTAGGTCGCACCGGCCGCGTGCTTCTCAGGGGGGGCGGTATCGGCTTTCCCGGGTCGGCGGTCGCTCCCGGATGGGGCGGCCCGATCGCGGGAGTCGCCGGGGCGGTCGGCTCCGGCGGACGCGTCGCCGGTCCCTCGGCCGGCGCCGTCCGCGTCGGACTCGCCGTCCGCGGCTCCGTCGACTCCGCCCTCGCCGTACGACACCGACACCGTAGTGCGGTCCGTGACGCGGACCGTGCCCGCCGGCTCCGTCTCGGCGACGACGAACCGTATCCCGCCGAGTCGCTCGACGTGGACGGCCTCGTCTTCGGTGACGGGTCGGTCGCGAAGGTCCCGGGCGAGCGCGCGCTCGACGACCTCGCGGCGCACGTCGACCTCGGCGAGTTCGGCGGGCGCGGCGAGCACGACGCGCCGGGCGTCCTCGACGTCGACCGCTCCGACGGTGACGGTGTCGCCGACCTTCACGCCCGCGTTCGCCCGGGTGTCGGCGTCGATGAGGACGGAGCCGTCGGCGGCGTCCGGGCCGCCGGGCCACACCTTCGCGACGGCGGTGCGGTCGCCGCGTATCTCGACGGTGTCGCCGCTGAGGAGGCCGAGCCGCTGCCGGGCGGACTCAGGGAGCCGAGCGATCCCCCGGCCCGCGTCGCGCTTCTCGGCCGCGCGGACCGTGAGCCGGAGGCCGGCTGTCTCGTTCATACCAGTCGGTGCGGCCGCCGCACCCTTATCTCTGTCCGGTGGGGTCGACCGCAGACCCCAGACTGCCGACCGCAGACCGCCGAGCGCCGACCGCAGACCGCCGACCGCAACCGCCTTCCCTCAGCCGCTCCCGCTGTCGAGCATGCAACCCACGGGGCATCTCCGCGGCGAGTCCGTGCACGTCGGAGGCGACGCCCGCCAGCGATTCTACGACTCTCGGGGGTACGGCCGCCCGCTCTCCGGCGACGAGATCGCGCTCTCGCGCGTCGAGGCCGCTCACCTGCTCTTCCGCGGCGACCTGTCCGGGATCTCGCTCACCGAAGGCGGAGACTCCGTCGGCTTCGAGCGCTTCTTCGTCGAGAGCGCGGCCGCCGCCGATCGGTTCGCGGTGCGGTATCTCGTCTACGCCGACCTCCGCGACCGCGGCTTCTACCTCTCGCCCGCCCGCGAGCCGTGGCCCGGGGGGGACGCCGCCGTCGCCGACGCGGTCGACTTCGTCGCCTACGAGCGCGGATCGACGCCCGACACCGGGGACGTGAAGTACCCCGTCCAGGTCGTCGGCGAGCGCGAGTCGCTCCCGGCGGCGGGGCTCGCGGGGCGCACCCTCGCGGTCGTCGACGAGGAGTCGGACATCACCTACTTCGCGGCGGACGACGGCGCGATCGAAGGCGAGACGGCGTACGAGCCGCCGGAGCGAGTGACCGGCGTGCTTCTCGCCGACCGCGTCGTCGTCTGGGACGCGCCCGCTGACCTCTACGAGCGCGGCTTCTACGGCCAGCCGCTCACGGGCCGCGCGGCCGCGGTGGACGGCGCGCTCCAGTTATCGCTCGTCGAGGCCGCTGCGCTGGCGGCCGACGACCGCCTGGTGCTGTCGGCGTCCGTCGACGCCGCCGGCAGCGACACGCCCCAACCGGTCCCGGACGACCCGGCGGCCGCCGTCGTCGCGCGCGGCCGCGACGTTGAGGGCGCGCGGTTCGACCGCCGGCTCGCGGTCTACCGGTCCCTGCGCGGGGCCGACGCGGTCCCGAAGACCGGGTTCAAGTTCGGGGCCGACTTCCGGACCTATCTGGACGTGGAGAGCGTCGACGACCTCCCGCACTCCGAACACCTCGTGCGCGTCGTCGAGCCGGACCACCGGTTCTCGCCGCGCGAGCTCTCGCTCGACGTGCGGCTCGCCGGCGGCGTCCGCAAGGAGATGGTGTTCGCGCTGACGGCGGTGGAGGGCGGCGGCATCGACGGAAGCAGAAACGGAGACGAGAACGGGAACGGAGACGGAAGGAGAGACGGAAACGACATCGCCGACGCCGACGTGGAGTGGCTCTCGATCGGTCGGCTGACGCCGTGAGTCGAGCGGTCGGGCGGCGAGACGGCTCTCGGCATAAACCGTTATACCGAGACGCGGACACGTTTCGGCTGGCATGCCCCGCTCGTTCCCGCTCTCTCGTCCCCTCCAGGCCGGCAAAACCGTCGTGACCCTCGGCACGCTCGGATTCGGGGGGCTCGGTTTCGCACGGCTCGTCCCCGATCAGCAGCTCACGGCGCTGCTTCTCGTCTCGTTCGTCGGACTCTGTCTGGCGCTCGTGGTCGCGGTCGAAACGCTCCTCGCGGCCGTTCGGGTCCGCCGCGCCGACGAACCGATGGGCGACCGCCTCTCGGCCGACCCGGCGTACACGGGCGCTCGACTCCTCGAAGCCGCGGTCGCAATCCTCGCGACGGTGGGGTTCGTCGCGGTGTTCGCGGTCGTCTCTGGTGGACAGATGGCCGGTCCGGGGGCGGTCGGTCTCCTGTTCGTCTTCTCCGGGCTCGGCGTCACAGTCCTCGTGACGAGCCTCGTCCGGACCCTGACGGAGTACGTCCGCCACCGACGCCGCGGCCGCCGAGCGACGGAGACGACCGACGCCGTTGAGGGGTGACGCGCGCTCAACGCGGCGGCATCCGCGGGCGTCGAACTCGGAGCCCAGCAGAAGCCTTTTCCAACCGCTCGCCGTCGTCGCGGCCATGACAGAGTCCTCCGTGTTCCCGTCCGATTCGGACGCCTACGACATCTCCACGGTCGACCTCGCCGACGACCGGTACGAGGTGAAACAATCGGCGATCCGAAACAAGTACGCCGTCCGCGACAGCGCCGGAGACGTCGTCTTGCGCGGGAAACAGAAGATGTTCAAGCTGAAAGAGGAGTTCCCGTTCGTCACCGGCGACGGCGAAGACGCGTTTACCGTGAAGGCCGGCGGGATCATGGACGTCGCCGGCAGCTACGCGATCAGAGACGCGGGCACCGGCGAGGAGGTCGTCGTCTTGGACGAGGAGTTCTCGCTGTTCGTCGAGAACTGGACGGTCCGGGACCCCGAGACGGGAGCGCCGCTCGCGACCATCCGATCGAAGAACAAGCTGCTCTCGGCGCTCCGGCACCTCGTCGGCCTCGCGAACCTCGTCCCGAACAAGTACGAGATATTCGACGCCGACGGCGGGCACGTCGGCGACATCGAGGGGAAGTTCTCGCTGCGCGACGCCTACACCGTCACCATCGACGACGCGAGCGACGTTCCGAAGGAGGCCGTCGTCGCCGCCGCGTGCATCCTCGACGCCCTAGAGAACAAGTAGGTCGCCCGCCGGAGTCGGTCGGCGTACGCCCGCCGTGGGCGCTCGGTCCTCGTCGTCCGCCGCGTCGATGGCGGAGTCGCGTCGATGGCGGAGTCGCGTCGATGGCGGAGTCGCGTCGATGGCGGGATTACGTCGGCCGCGCTGGCTGCTGTCTAGAGAGGAAAGAGCTATACAGAAACGGATCAAGCTTCGCGCATGGTGTTGCCCGAGACGTTCGACCGGTCGATTGCGGCCCGTCAGTCGGCCGTGTACCTCGTGGCGTTCTGTGCGGTGTTCGCGGCCGTCTCGTACGCCACCGGCGGGAGCATCCTCCTCGGCGTCGGAACCGGCTTCGTCATGGCGTCGGTCGTGATCGCGTTTTATACGTGGAAGGGGGAACTCGGCGTGCCCGCAGACGCGGACTGACCGGCCGTCGCGGCCGAGACGTCGGCGGTCGCCGCCGCTGTCGTCACGCGCCGTCGCCCAGTTTCGACTCGCCGACGGGGTCGTGTCCCTCGATGCGTTCTGTCCCGCCCATGTACGGCCGTAGCGCTTCGGGGACCGTGACGGTCCCGTCGTCGTTCTGGTAGTACTCCAAGATCGCGACGACGATCCGCGGGACCGCGAGCCCCGAGCCGTTGAGCGTGTGGAGGAACTCCGCGGACTCGTGGTGCTCCTCGCGGTACCGGATCTGCGCGCGGCGCGCCTGGAAGTCCTCGAAGTTGGAGACTGAGGAGACCTCCAGCCAGCGACCGCCCGCCTCGGGGCCCTCGTCCATGTCGTCGGCCGGGGCCCACACCTCGATGTCGTATTTCTTCGCCTGCGTGAACCCCAGGTCGCCGGTACACATCTCCAGAATGCGGTACGGTAGCTCCAGACGACGGAGCACTTCCTCGGCCTCGTCGACGAGCCCGTGGAAGCGCTCGTCGCTCTCCTCGGGGCGGACGAAGTTCACCATCTCCACCTTGTTGAACTGGTGGACGCGGACGATCCCGCGAGTCTCTGTCCCGTGCTCGCCGGCCTCCTGTCTGAAGTTCGGCGTGTACGCCTGATATTTGAGCGGCAGGTCCTCGCCGAGCAGGATCTCGTCGCGGTGGAGGTTCGTCACGGGGACCTCCGCGGTCGGGAGCAGCCAGAGGTCGTCGTCGTCGTACTCCTCGGCGTTCGTCCCCTCGACGCGGTAGGCGTCCTCGGTGAACTTCGGCAGCTGGCCGGTGCCCCGCATCGACGCGGAGTTGACGGGTATCGGCGGGAACACGTCCTCGTACCCCTGCTCGCGGTGCACGTCGAGCATGAACTGGATCAGGGCGTGTTCGAGGCGCGCGCCGTCGCCCTTCGCGACGTAGAAGCCGCCGCCGGCGACCTTCGCGCCGCGCTCGAAGTCGAGGATCTCGAGCTCCTCGCCGAGGTCGTAGTGCGGGTCGACCGCGTCCGGGAGGCTCCGCAGGTCGTCGAACCCCTCGCGGCGCACCTCGACGTTCTCGGACTCGTCGGCGCCGACCGGCACGTCCTCTTGGGGAACCTGCGGGAGTTCGAGCAGGGCCTCTTCCAGTTCGGCCTCAAGCTCGTCGGCGCGCTCTTCTATCGCCTGTAGCTCCGCTTTGAGGTCCTGTGAGCGCTCGATAGCCTCTTGGGCCGCCTCCTCGTCGCCGGCCTGTTTCAGTTCGCCGATCGTCGAGGAGACCTCGTTGCGCTCGTGGCGCAGGTCGTCGCCGCGCCCTTTCAGCTCTCGCCACTCCTCGTCGACATCGAGTATTCGGTCCAAGTCCACGTCGACGCCCTTGTTGTCGAGCGCCTCGCGGACGACCTCGGGGTTCTCCCGGACGAACTGTCGAGACAGCATCTACCGTGGGTTCCGTCGGCCGCCCCAAAACCGTATCGGAGCGTCGGCAGCAGCCGCTGTGAAACGTCGAACGCGCGCCCCGGCGGTCGTGCGAAGACGAACGGACAGATCGGGGACCGCTTCCCCGCCGTTTCAGGGGATGACCGCGACGGTGGCGAACGCCGTGAGGAGCGCTATCGCGGCGACGACGACGCCCGCGACGCGCATGAGCAGGAGACGCGTTCGTCCGAGTTCGACCCGCGTCGTCCCGTCCGGACCGCGCGTCTGCCACCGGGTCAGCCGCCGGGGGAACGCGGCCATCGCCAGCGCGCCCGCGGCGACGAGGAGGGGCACGACGACGAAGAACAATCGAACGGGTGCGGGGAGCATACCCGGGCGGTCCTCGCGCGAGTCAACAAAACGTTACGGTGCCGGGCGCCCCGCGGAATCCTGAACCGGCTCCGAGAGCGCACCGTCGTCAGTACCCGCCCGGAAGGGCGAAGACGACCGCGAGCGCGAAGAGCGGGACCGCGGCGACCGCGGCGTACCAGAGTCCGGCGGCCACGACGAGCGCCCACGTCGACGGGCCGTAGCCGGTCGGGTCCCAGTCGATCCCGAGCCGGGGGAGCCCGACGACGGCGACGACGGGCGCGACGACGACGGTACAGAGCCCGCCGACGATCGCGGTCTCCACGAGGGCGTTGCTCCAGCCCGCCCCCGCGGAGTCGACGAGTCCGGCGGTGAGCAGGACGCCGGCGAGGTACGGCACGGAGAGCCCGAGCGCGACGGCGAGGTACGAGGACGCGAACCGACCCGTGGGCGGCAGCGCACGGAACAGCGCGCGGAACCGCGACGCGAGCAGGAAGGGCGACCAGAGGACGGCGGCGGCGACGCCCGGTGCCGCGAACAGCGCGAGCGCGGAGAGCCAGCCGAGTGCGGTGTCGACGGCGAGCGTGGGGCCGACGGCGAGCGTGGGAGGGACCATATCCAGACACTGGGTCGCGCGCGCGACAAACCGTTTTGGGTGTCTGTCGGCGCGGTTCGGAACCGAGTCGTCGACGGCCCGGACGGTCGGCCGGCTTCGGCTCCGGTCACGGCGACCTCGACCGGTTCCGAACCGCCACGGTTTATGTACCCCGACGCGAGCGCCTACGCATGCTCATCACGGGCGCGGAGCTGGCGGACGGGCGCGTGCGCGACGTCCGGATCCGAGACGGAACGATCGAGTCGGTCGCGACCGGACTCGACGCCGCGGCGGGCGAACGCGTCGTCGAGGCCCGCGGTCGCCACATCCTGCCCGGCGCGATCGACGTCCACGTCCACTTCCGCGAGCCGGGCGGGAGCCACAAGGAGACCTGGCGGTCGGGCTCCGAGAGCGCGGCCGCGGGCGGGGTCACCTGCGTCGTCGACCAGCCGAACACCTCGCCGCCGACCGTCGACGGTGACGCCTTCGACGAGAAGGCCGACCTCGCCGCGGCGTCGCTCGTCGACTACGGGATCAACGGCGGCGTCACCGGAAATTGGGACCCCGAGAGCCTCTTTCAGCGCCCCCTGTTCGCGCTCGGGGAGGTGTTCCTCGCGGACTCGACCGGCGACATGGGGATCGCGCCGGACCTGTTCGAGGACGCGCTCGCGGAGGCCGCCGGCCGCGGCGTTCCCGTCACGGTCCACGCCGAAGACGAGACGCTGTTCGACGCGGCCGCCCTCGACGGCGACCTCGGCGGCGCGGGGACCGCTGCGACCGCCGACGCGTGGTCGGCCTATCGGACCGCAGACGCCGAGATCGCCGCCGTCGAGCGCGCGCTCGACGCCGCGGCCGGAACCGGAGCGCAGGTTCACGTCGCACACACGTCGACGCCGGAGGCGATCGACGCCGTCGTCGACGCCCGCGAGTCCGGCGCGGCGGCGACCTGTGAGGTCACCCCGCACCACCTCTTCTTGTCCCGAGAGAACGCCGGCCGTCTCGGCACGTTCGGCCGGATGAACCCCCCGCTTCGCTCCGAGAGGCGGCGCACCGCGGCCTTCGAGCGGCTCCGTGACGGCGACGTGGACGTGGTCGCGACCGACCACGCGCCGCACACGGTCGCGGAGAAGCGGCAGGGGCTCGCGGACGCGCCGAGCGGCGTCCCGGGAGTGGAGACGCTGTACCCGCTGCTCCTCGAATCGGTGCGCAACGGCGAGCTGTCGATGGAGCGCGTTCGCGACGTCGTCGCCGCCAACCCCGCGTCGATATTCGGCCTCCCCTCGAAGGGGCAGATCGCCGAGGGGGCCGACGCCGACCTCGTGTTGGTCGACATGGCCGACCCGCGGGAGATAGAGGCCGGCGCGCTCCACAGCGCCTGCGGCTGGACGCCGTTCGAGGGGCTTCGCGGCGTGTTCCCGGAGCTCACCGTCGTCCGGGGATCGGTCGTCTACGAGCGCGATCCCGTCACTGGCGCGGAGTCGTTCGGCGATCCGGTCGGTCGCAACGTCCGCGAGGCGTGATCGGGGCGTGAGCCGGGATCCGTCCGTGCGTTCGGGACGAGCCGTGGTCCACCACCCCTGACCCTCCCGACACTATTTAATACGGGCACCATGTACCTTCGACCGTAATGTCGGAAGTCTGCTCGACGTGCGGACTGCCCCAGGAACTCTGCGTCTGCGAGGACGTCGCGAAAGAGTCCCAGCAGATCAGCATCCGCATCGACGAGCGCAGGTACGGTAAGGAGGTAACGGTCATCGAAGGATTCGATCCGAAAGACGTCGACCTGAGTTCGCTCTCGTCGGACCTCAAGTCGAAGTTCGCCTGCGGCGGTACCGTCGAGGACGGTGCCATCGAACTGCAGGGGAACCACTCGGGTCGCGTGGAGGACTTCCTCCGCGACAAGGGCTTCAACGTCGCGTGACCGTCACCTAACCGTCCGCCGTCGAGCGTTTCTCTCGTACTCGTTCGCAGAGCGGCGGCGCTGCCGCCGTCGAGCGCCGCCGGTCGACTCAGAGCAGAACGACGGCGCGGCCGGCGACGAACGCGACGGTCGCGAGGAGGGTTCCGTACTTGAATCGCCGCTGTGCCGCCGCGGGATCTGCGAAGCTCTCGTAACAGGCGAACAGCATGACCGCGTCGGCGACGGCGACGCCGAGGAGGTAAACGCCGCCGAACGTCCCCGTGAGGTACGGAACCGGACTGACGGCGACCGCGACGGTGAGCGCGCCCGTCGCGAGCCACAGGGCCCGTCGTTCGCCGATCGCTATCGGGAGCGTCGAGAGTCCCTCCTCGCGGTCGCCCGCCACGTCCTCGACGTCTTTTATCACTTCGCGGGCGAACGTGGAGAGGCCGGCCAAGAGCGCGAGCACGGCGACTTCGGTCGGTCTGCCGACCGCCGCGCCGCCGAACAGGAACGTCGAGCCGACGAGATACGAGACCAAGACGTTGCCGAGCCCCGGCGTCCCCTTGAACACGGTCGTGTATGTGACGAGAGCGACGAGGTTGACGGCGGCGATGAGTATCGAAAGCGGTGGGAGAAGCGCCGCGAGCGCGACGGCGAGCGCGAACCACCCCGCAGAGACGGCGAGCGCCCCCCGCGGGGACACCGCACCGCGCGGAATCGGACGATCGGGACGGTTGATCGCGTCGATCTCGCGGTCGAAGTAGTCGTTTATCGCGTTGCCCGCGGCGACGGCGGCCGCGGTGACGACCATCGCGACCGCGGTCGGGCCGACCGCCGCGTCGATCCCGGCGACGAACGCACCGGTCCCCGTGAGGACCGCGGCCGCGACGCAGTTGCCCGGGCGTGCGAGCTCGGCGACCCCGCGCGCTGTGTCGTGCACGTCGTCTCCGACCACCGCCGGCCGGCACATAAACGACGCGGGATCCGGTCGTACGGGGACCGTCCCTAGCTCCCCACGCCGCCGACCCCCGCTCAGTCTGCGGGCGACTCGTCGCCGAGCCGGCTCGCGGCCGCCGCGCCCTCGCGCTCGCGTTCCGTCAGGTAGCACTTCGGGTCCGGCGCGAACGGGTCGTCGTGTGCGGCGAGCGCGCGCAGGCGCGACCCGCCGCGACAGATGGACTGGTACGCGCAGTCGGCACAGCGCCCGGAGAGGTGCTCTTCGCGCTCGCGGAGCGCCGAGAGAAGCGGGTTCGACTCGTCGGACCAGATCGCGCCGAACGAGCGGTCCCGGACGTTCCCGAGCGAGTAGCCCTGCCAGAACTGCGTGAGGTGGACGTTGCCGACGGGGTCGACGTCGGCGACGCGCTCGCCGGTCGGATCCCCGCCGTTACGTTCGAGATAGCGATAGATCAGGCGGGCGCGGTCGGTCCCCAGCTCGCGGTCGGCGTACTCGACGAGATACCCCGCGTCGGCGTAGTTCCCGACGAGGAGCGTCTCGATCTCCTCGCCCGCGTCGTGGTACTCGCGCGTGAGGTCACACAGGTCGGAGACCGCCCGGCGGGTCGCGTCCGGCGAGAGGTCGACGTCCGAGATGTCCGCGCCTCGGCCGCCGTAATCGAGGTGATAGAAACAGAAGCGGTCGACGCCCACGTCGACGAGGAGGTCGACCACGCCGGCGAGATCCGCGACGTTGTGTTCGGTGATCGTGTACCGGAGCCCCGTCTTCAGACCCACGTCGAGACACGCTTCGATCCCGCGGACCGCGGCGTCGAACGCGCCGTCCTCCCCGCGGATGCGGTCGTTGCGCTCGGGGAGCCCGTCGACGGAGACGCCGGCGTACTGCAGTCCCGCCCGCTTGAGTTCTCGGGCGCGCTCGCGGGTGAGAAGCGTCCCGTTCGTCGAGAGCACCGGGCGGATCCCGCGGTCGGCCGCGTGCGCGACGAGTTCCGGGAGATCCTCGCGAACGAGCGGCTCGCCGCCCGAAAAGAGGAGAACGGGAGCCCCGAACTCGGCGAGGTCGTCGATGATCGCCTTCCCCTCGGCGGTCGACAGTTCGTTCGACGCGCCTTCGCAGTCGGCCGCGGCGTAACAGTGCTCACAGTAAAGGTTACACCGCTTCGTCGTGTTCCACACCACGACCGGCCGCCGCTGTTTGTCCGCCGTGATCTGCGGCTTCGAGGAGTCGGCGGCGGCGTCGTACCGAAGCCCGTCGCTCTCGGCGTCGAGCCCGCAGAGCAGTTTGCTGACGGAGATCATCGCCGTCCCCCCGCGTCGGGCGCGTTGTCGCCGATGTCACCGCAACGGTCGGCGAGCGACTCGGCGGCGTACCGATGCGTCTCGTCTGCGGGACACACCCAGATGTCGCGGGCGTACCGCGCGAACAGCGCACCCGCCTCCTCGTGGGCGGCGTCCGGCGTCGGTGCCTCGACGGTGCCGACGTGCCGAAGCGGGTCGGCCTCCGCCTCGCGGACGAAGACCTCGAACCGCCGGCCGTCCGTCGAACGCGATCCATTCTCGGGAGCCCGGTCCGTCTTCTTGGCCATACAGCGATCTACGATCCACTACCCGAACGCGTTTCGCAGGTTCCCACACCCATGCAACGCGGCCGAACACGTTTGTGGGGACGTCAAACGTGCGAACGGTCGTCTCGGTACGCTCGGTTCTCGAACCGGCGCGTGCACTACTTCTTACTGAAGCCAAACACATCCAGCAGTTTGGACACCACTGACCGCAGACTTGGTGGGTTGGAATCAGGGGTAGAGACCTCCGTGCCGCTGTCTGGCGGTTTACTACTTCACACAAACGAAGTGAGCGTATGGGTTGGGGCGGATTCGAACCGCCGACCTGCTCCGTGTGAAGGAGCCGTCATAACCTGGCTAGACCACCAACCCGCTCGTGTCGAGGTATCCGACCTCGCGACTTAAGGGTTACTTTATACGGGTATTACGCGCCGCGAGAGGATCGTTCGGTGAGAGTTTCCGCAGAGTACGCCTTACTCGTCTGCTGCCGCGTCGTGTCCACGGTACTCTTTAACGCGCTTGCGCGCCGACGCGACCGCTTCGCGGGCTTCGCCCTCCGCACGCTCCTCTAGCTCCTTGAGATCCGCCTGTATCCGATCGAGCCGCGACGGCTCGGGCTCCGGCTCGTCTTCCTCTCGACCCACCAGCTCTTTCACTCGCGCTTCGACCGGCTCCAGTTCCTCTTTGACACCTTCTTTCGCGTGTTCGGCAGCCCGGCCGAGGTAGTATCGTGCGTCTTCGAAGTGTTTGCTCATATCTGCCCTTTGGTGAAGGACAGATAAATCCCTTGTGGCGTGCGGCCGGGGTCGAACGCGGTTCAGAGTGTTCACAACTGCGGTGACGGCGAGATCAGCGCGGTCGCTCAGTACGAGGGCGACTCCTCGGGCTCTCCGTCGCGGGCGTTGGCGACCCGTCCGAGCGTGAACAAGAGGTCGGAGAGTCGGTTGAGGTACGTGACGACCGTCTCGTTTATCGGCTCCGAGCGAGCGAGTTCGACCGTCCGACGCTCAGCGCGGCGGGTCACGGTCCGCGCATGGTGGAGCCGCGCGCCGACTTCGCCGCCGCCGGGAAGAATGAACGACCGTAGCGGCTCAAGTTCCTCGTCGAACGCGTCGATCCGGGCTTCGAGCGTCTCGACGAGATCGCTCGTCACTGCCGGGTCGTCGGGGTCCGGGTCGGGGTTCGCGAGGTCGGCTTGCACCACGTGGAGGTGGTTCTGCACCGTCTCCAGCAGTTCGTCGAGGTCGTCGTGGCCGGTCGGACGCACCGTGCCGATCAGCGCGTTCGCCTCGTCGACGGTCCCGTACGCCTCGATCCGCGGGCTGGCCTTCGAGACGCGGCTCATGTCTCTGAGGTCGGTTTCGCCCTCGTCGCCGCGGCCGGTGTAGATCGTCATTCGAGGCTCTTTTCGACGTACTCGACGATGTTCGCGCTCTCTGACATGGTCACGCCGCGCTTCTCGTCGACGATGACGGGGACGCCGCGCTGACCGCTGACCCGCTTGACCTCGTTCCGGTCGGAGTGAAGCGCGTCGACCCACTCGGTCTCGTACTCGACGTCCGCGTCGTCGAGCGCGTCGGCCGCCTTCTCGCACCACGGACACCCGTCGAGTGCGTACAGTCGGATGGACATACGAGTAGATCGGTGCCGGGAGTCAAGAAGGTGGGTGTCACGCGGGCCGCGCGGTACGCCGTTCTGTTCGGGATCTTTCGACCGAAAAGATCCCACGCAGTGTACGACTCAGAGCCCGTGGTACGCGGTCAGCTTCGAGCGCATCGGCTCGGGGACCGGCGTCGGCTCCCGGGTCTCCGGATCGAGGCTGACGATCGTCGCCTCCGCTTCGGCGGCGAGATCGCCGTCGTCGCCTCCGACGCGGATCTCGTAGCTCATCGAGACGCTGGATCGCCCGATCTCGTCGACGTCGCTCAGCACGGTCACCGTCTCGTCGGTGAGTTCGACCGACTGCCGAAAGTCGAACGACGTCGACGCGAGCACGGTCGACGCCTGCGAGAGGTCTGCGTCGAGCACGTCGCGGAAGTACGCCGTTCGGGCCTGCTCGATGTACGTCGCGTACACGGCGTTGTTGACGTGGCCGAGCGCGTCGATGTCGCGGAACCGAACCTCGATCTCCGTGGAGTGGACGGGCATACGCGATCCTACGCGGGGCGGAATATGTAGCCGTCGAGATTGGCAGGCCGCGATGGCGGGGATCGAGCGGACGGGAGAGCGGGGAACTCGTCTGCGCCGTCAGTACAGCAGTTCGTCGTCGTTCTCGATCATGTACAGCGAGCGCGCGGCGATGTTGACCGCGTGGTCGCCGACGCGTTCGAGGTCGCGGATCGTCAACAGGAGCCGAGAGACGTTCTGCATCGTGGCTTCGGTGTCGTCGTCGTTGTCGCCGTCGCCCGCCGCCCGGAGGTCGTCGCGCTCGATGAGGTCGCGGACGACGAGGTCGCTCGCGGCTTCGCAGGCGGCGTCGATCTCGTCGTCCGCCTCGGCGACCGCGTAACACTGGTCGGGGTCGGACTCCGCGTACGCGGCCATCGCCTCCTCGAGCATGTCGAGCGTGTCGTCGCCGATCCGCTGAACGTCGACGTCGGGGAACACCTCGCGGTCGGCGGCTTTCGCGTACTCGCCGAGATTCGTCGCCAGATCGGCGATGCGTTCGAGGTCGGTGATGATCTTGAACGAGGCCGCGATGAATCGCAGGTCGCCCGCGACCGGCTGTTGGAGCGCGATCAGGTCCGTGCACTGTCCCTCTAATTCGAGATAGAGGTCGTTGATCTCGGCGTCGCCGGTGATGACTTTCTCGCCAAGCTCGGCGTCCTGCTGTTCGAGCGCATCGAGGCCCATCCGGAGCCGCTCGGCGACGACCTCGCTCATGTAGAGCACGTCGTCGCGGAGCTCCTCTAACTTCGTCTGATACTGTTCGCGTGGCATCGTGTTAGCGTAGTTCGCACGCCGGACGTACAAAAACACGTCGCCGCAGATCGGACCGCTGAAGACGGGAAATTGGGAGACGCGGGCATGAGATCATAGCCCAATATAGTCGAAACACGGGCGGAACCTGTCGGGCCACGCGACACTCGCCGGACGCTGTCGGCTCCGGCGACTTACAGAGCGCCTCGCGGCTATCGCCGAAGGCGGACGGTAGTCTCCTCCCCGGTCTCCTCAACCGCAAGCAACCCGTCGTCAGCCAGATCCGAGAGCAGTCCACGGAGCCACTCGCGTCCGTACTCGCCGTCCGGAGCGTAGTCCACGCGGATCCGGTGGCCGAGAGCATCCAGTGCCATCTCGTCGTGCTCGCCGAGCAGCCTGACGATCCGCCCCCGGAACTGCCGACGGCTCCCGTCGAAGCTCGGTTGGGTGGGAACGTCCGGCGCGGTGAAATCCCCCGTCTGATAGGCGTGACACCACTCGCGCCACGGGCAGCCGACCTCGTCACACCGCGGTTTCTTCCCGCAGGCGACGCCGCCGAGTTCCATGATCGCGTTGTTCCACACGCGTGACTCGCCTGTCGGCATCGCGTGCGACGCGACTCGTTCGAACGCCGGATCGTCGTCCGGGACGTCGAACGCGCGGTGAAGCACCCGCTTCACGTTGGTGTCGACGACCGCGTCACCGTTGTTGAACGCGAACGAAGCGACCGCGTTGGCGGTGTACGGGCCGACCCCCATCAGCTCCTGTAGCTCCTCCGGTGTCTCGGGGAACGAGCCGTCGTACTCGGATTCGATCTGTCCTGCGGCCTCATGGAGGTACGTCGCGCGGTTGTTGTAGCCGAGCGAGTGAGCCGACCAGAACGCGACCACGTCGGCGCGATCGGCGTCGGCGAGGTCGGCCGGCGTCGGCCACCGGTCGAGAAAGTCTTCCCACGCCGGGACGACGCGATCGAGTTGCGTCTGCTGGCTCATCACCTCGCTGACGAGGATCGGGTACGGGTCCTCGGTGCGCCGCCACGGAAAGGCGCGGTGGTCCGTCCGGTACCACTCGACGAGGGCCTCCCGGACCGCGTCGAGATCGGCGGGGAGATGGGGAGCGTCGCCCTCGCGAAGCGCCGACGGGGACCCGTCCGTCGACGACGAGGGAGCGTCCGTGTCGCTCATGGGCACGCTCGGAGGGGGCCTCGTTTCATTGTACCGGTTCGAGCGACCGCGGGTCGCGGTCGGGACCGGGATACTCCCCGCCGACGACCTCGGGGTAGAGCCGATCGGGCGAGAAGACGGCCGCGAACGCCCGCGGCTCCCTGACGCTCACCGGCATCCGGTCGCGCAGGCCCGCGGCGGCCTGCGGGTTCGTGAGTGACGGATCGAGGCTCACGACCTGCATCGCCCCGCCGCGGTAGGCCGACGCCAGCGCCGGGTGGTCGCCCGCGGGATGCGCGACCGGCTCGCGCCACGACTCGACCGCGGCCCGCCAGTCGCTCGCGAGGTCCGCGTCCGCGAGGTCGCCGATCACCGCCGTCGCGTCGTCGAGCAGCGGATCGCTCGCGACGAGCGTCGTCCACGAGTGCGACCGCAACCGATCGAGCGACTCCCGCGCGTCGCCCCCGGCGAGGAGATCGGCCGCCAGCACGTCGGCGTCGGCCACAACGCGGGCGGGACTCGGTTCGGGGTCGGCCGACTCGGCGTCCCCGTCGGCGTCGGCACCGTCGCTTCGCTCCGCTCCGCCTGATCGGTGGTCCTCGACCGCCGTGCGTATCGATTCCGTGGTCACGCCGCGACCGGCGGCCCGCCCGAAACACTCGCCGAAGCTCATGTTGGGTCGTGGTCGCCCACCGGTATCGGCGTTGCGGCTGTCGGTCCCGTCTCCCGGGAGGCCTCGCCCGCGACGAGCGGAACACAACGCTTAGCGCCTCCCCGCCCGCACCACCGAACATGAGCTTCTTCGAGACGCTCGCGGACCGGATCGCGGCCGCCGACAGCGTCGTCTCGGTCGGACTCGACCCCGACCCGAACCGGCTTCCCGAGTTCGTCGCCGACGCCGACCTCCCGCGGTGGGCGTTCAACCGCCGGATCATCGACGCGACCCACGAGCACGCCGCTTGTTACAAGCCGAACGCGGCCTTCTACGAGGACGCCGACGGCTGGCGCGCGCTCGAAGAGACCATCGCCTACGCCCACGGCAAAGGCGTCCCCGTGCTCTTGGACGCCAAGCGAGCCGACATCGGCAACACCACGCGTCGCTACGCCGCGGCGCTCGACGACGCGGACGCGATCACGGTGAATCCCTACCTCGGCCGCGACTCACTCCAGCCGTTCCTCGACCGCGCCGACAAGGGCGTGTTCGTGCTCTGTCGCACGTCGAATCCCGGCGGCGAAGACCTCCAAGACCTCGAACTCGCCTCCGGAGAACCCCTCTACGAGCGCGTCGCGGCGCTCGCCGACGTGTGGAACGGCAACGACAACGTCGGTCTCGTGGTCGGCGCGACCGCTCCCGCAGAGCTCGCCGAGGTCCGCGAGATCGTCCCCGACATCCCGTTCCTCGTTCCCGGCGTGGGCGCGCAGGGCGGCGACGCCGAGGCCGCGGTCGAACACGGGCTCGCCGCCCGTCGGGACGCGTCCGTCGACGTCGGGCTGGTGAACTCGTCGCGCGGGATCATCTTCGCCGGCGAGGAGTCGAGCCGCCCGGACGACGAGGGGACGTACGTCGGAGCCGCCGGTGACGCGGCGAAGCGGCTCAAAAAGCGGCTGAACCGGCATCGGTAGGTAACGTCACTCGGGATTCGCTGCACGTGGACCTCACCGCTGTCGGCCCGTCTCGCGCTACTGCTGTCTTCCCGCCGCACACGCAGTGCACGCGCTCACCTCCGCGATCCAGTGGTCATCGCAGACGGCGCGGCCGCAGCGCGGACAGCCGTGTCTCGCGGGGGCGGCCTCACATATCTGACACACTCCGGTGACGCTCATAGCGGCCGTCGGGTCGCACCGCTTATGAATATCGGTGACGACTCCCGCGTATGCGCCAGTTCGTCGTCGTCGGCCACGAGGTTCCGACCGATCCGGACGCGATCTCGCTGTCCGACATCCCCGGTGCGGGCCGACTCGATCTGCTGTGCCGGTGCGTCTCGACGGGCGTCTTCCTCTCGCACGGGATCCGCGAGAACGTTCGAGTCCACCTCGTCGTCGCCGACGAGCTTACCGTCACCTTCGACGCCGACACCCTCCGGCACCTCCATCCCGACGAGCGCAACGTCGCCGCGCGCGTTCGAGACGCGCTCGCCGCCAAGCCGGACGCGATCGGACACATGCCGGCCGACGTCTCACCGGGCGTCGAGCTCCGGCGGATGGGACTCGACGCGACCCTCGACAGGATCGCGGGCGACCGCGAGACGAAATCCGACGGGGTGGGCCACGGCGGGACGGTCGTGCAGCTTCACGAGGACGGCGACCCGCTCGTCGACGCCTCTCCCCCTGCCGACCCCGTGTTCGTGCTCTCCGACCATCGGGACTTCACCGACGGGGAAGCCACGCTGATCGCGGACGTCGCGGACCGGCGAGTCCGCGTCGGGCCGGAACTGCTCCACGCCGACGACACGATCGCCGTCGCGCACAATTGGCTCGACACCGATGGATACGAATCGTACTGAGACCGACGGCCGAGATATCACCGCGGACGACACCGGTGACAGTGACCGGCGGACGACGCGTATCCCTGACACAGACGGGCGGTTCGTCGTCCCGCTCCGGGGCGTGGCTGTCGACTCCGAGACGCGGTGTGCTCACTGGGACTCGCCCGTCGACGTCGTCGCGCTCCGGTTCGGCTGTTGTGAGGCGTACTACCCCTGTGACGCCTGCCACGACGCGGTGACGAACCACGAGGCCGAGCCGTGGCCGCGCGACCGGTTCGACGAATCCGCGGCGCTTTGCGGACGCTGTCGTGCGACGCTACCCGCGCGGGTGTTCCTCGACGCGGACGACGCCTGCCCGCGCTGCGGCGTCGCGTTCAACCCCGGCTGTCGGGCGCACGTGGACCGGTACTTCGAGGTCTGAGCGACGAGACGTGAGCGGTCTGGTCCCGCACGGCCGCCGGCGGTTCCCGACTTTCGGAAAGATTAAACCGTCCAACGGCCTTCTCACGAGTGCGGGCCGGTGGGGTAGCTTGGTATCCTTCGGCCTTCGGGTGGCCGTAACCACGATTCAAATTCGTGCCGGCCCATTTTCACCCCACTTCGCAACGACGAGCGCTAGCGAGGAGTCCGTAGTGGGCGTGAAACTGCTGGGTGCGAATTTGAATCAGGGAGCAAATCTCCGATTTGCGACCGTGATTCAATATTCGTGCCGGCCCACTTCTCCCGCATTCGACATACAACGAGGACAGAGACGCGTCAGAATACTCGACTCAGAGGCTGGTTCGAACGATGACTGAGGGCGTCTCGAAGGTATTAGTACACCACCGAACGTTCGGTCGTCAGAGCCAGCCGTCTCGGGGTACCGCGGCGGTATCCGTATCGAGACGACCCGACACATCATGCAACAGTATCTCGACCTCGTCGACGACACGCTCTCGACGGGCACGTACAAGCCGAACCGAACCGGCGTCGACACCATCGCCTCGTTCAGCGGGCAGTACACCGTCGACCTCGCGGAGGGCTTCCCGCTTTTGACGACGAAGAAGATGGACGGCTATCGCTGGAACTCGCTCATCCACGAGGTTCTCTGGTACCTCTCCGGCGAAGAACACGTCCGGAACCTCCGCGAGGAGACGAAGATATGGAACGCGTGGGCGGACGACGAGGGACGCCTCGACACCGCGTACGGCCGCTTCTGGCGTCGGTATCCGATTCCGGACGACGACGCCGCACTGCCCGGCGAGACGTGGCCCGAGGATGCCCATCGGTGGGTGACCGTCGAGGAGGCTCCGGACGGGACCGAGCGCCGGACGTTCGACCAGATCCAGTACGTCCTCGACACGCTCGAAGAGAGCCCTCGCTCTCGCCGGATGGTGGTGAACGCGTGGCACCCGGCCAACGCCGCGACCTCGACGCTGCCGCCGTGTCACTACACGTTCGTCGTGAACGTACAAGACGACCGGCTCAACCTCCATCTCACGCAGCGCTCCGGTGACATCGCGCTCGGCGTCCCGTTTAACATCGCAGCGTACGCGCTGCTGGCGAACGCGCTCGCCCAGCGGACCGGTTTCGAAGTCGGCGAGTTCGGGCACACCGTCGTCGACGCCCACGTCTACTGCGGCCGCGGGGAGCGCGGCACGTGGTACGCGAACAACCTAAAATACGTTCAAGACCGCCTCGCGGCCGTCGAGAGCAAGGCGGACTACCTCGACGTGAAGAGCTGGGTCGAACGGACCGCACCCGACGAGGCCGACGGCGAGGAGGGATACGACCACGTTCCGGGACTGCTCGAACAGCTCTCGCGGGAACCGCGCTCGCGCCCGCGGATCGAGATCGCGGACAAGCCGCTCGACGAACTGACGCACGACGACGTGCGGGTCGTCGACTACGACTCCGCGGACGGTATCTCGTTCGCGGTCGCAGAGTGATGGGGGACGACGCCGCCGACGAGAGCGGCGACGACGACGTGGATGCGGCCGCCGCCGCTCTCGACATCGTCCTCGTCGCCGCGGTCGCCGACAACGGCGTCATCGGCGACGACGGCGGAATGCCGTGGCACTACCCCGCCGACCTCGCTCACTTCAAGCGACTGACGACGGGTCACCCCGTGATCGTCGGCCGCGCGACCTACGAGAGCATCGCCGATCGGATCGGCGGGCCGCTCCCCGACCGCACCAGCGTCGTGTTGACGACGCGCGACCTCGACGACGGCGACCTCCCCGAGGGCGTCGTTGTCGCGAACGACATCGACGAGGCGGTCGCCCGCGCGGCCGCCGACGCCGCGGACCGCGGCGTCGACGCAGTGTACGTGATCGGCGGCGCGACCGTCTACGAGCAGTTCCTCGACCGCGCCGATCGGATGGTGCTGACGGAGGTCCCGGAGCGACCCGAGGGCGACACGCGCTTCCCGGACTGGGACGCGGACGAGTGGGCGGCGGTCGACCGGGAGGTCGCCGCGACCGGCGACGCTGCTGCCGACGGTGACGGCCTCGCGTTCGTCACCTACGAACGGACCGCGGACTGAGGGCGGCGCGTTCTCAGGATAGGGATGCGTATTTGCTCTGTCTCTCGGCGAGGCGGTGAACAGATCGGTGCTATCTTCGATCAATGCTGATCGAGACAACACTTTTGTTCCATGGTGTGATACAACATACCATGGCTTCGGCAGAGACCGATATCGAGCCAAGACGGTGTCCGTTCTGTGGCGCGGAGCTCGCGTCTCCCGGCGCGGGGTTCGTCCGCCACGTCGAGGACGCGCCCGACTGCCGCGACGCGTTCGAGACGTGGCGCGACCGCGTGACGGACGACATGCGCGGCGGCTGGGCGGGCTGAGGGGAGCGCCGCCGCACCGGGCTTCGCGAACCCCGATCAGCTCCGCAGTGCCTCGACGGGGCGCTCGTTCGCGGCCTTCCACGCGGGGTACGCGCCGCTGACGATCCCGACGCCGACACCGAACGCGAGCGCGAGCAGCAGGTAGTAGCCGTTCGTCGGATCGAGCACGAGCGACGCGTCGACCGCGGGCGTCGACGCGACGAGGCCGGCGACGAGCACCACGGTGAGGAGCGTTCCCGCGGCCGCGCCCGCCGCGCCGATGAGCCCGGCCTCCGCGAGCAGCACGCGCAACACGTCCCGCCGCGTCACGCCGACCGCGCGCATCACGCCGATCTCCTGCCGGCGCTCGACGGTACTCATCAGCATGACGTTGAGGATCGAGACGCCGGCGACGACGAGCGAGATGCCCCCCAGACCGAGCAGGAACGTGCTCAACAGGTCGAAGAAGCCGTTGATCTCGTCGACGACGGCGGCGAGTTCGAACAGGTCGACGCGCTCCTCGCGGGCGTTGACGTCCTCGCGGATCGCGTCGGCGGCGGCCTGCGCCGTCGCGCCCGACTCGGAGACGACGAGCGCCTGCGCGTACCCGTCCGCGGCGAACGCCGATTCCGGGAGGAAGACTGCGTCGTCGGGCGCGACCGGACTGAACGTCTGGCTCTCTGCGAGCACCGCGACGACTCTGACCTGCGACCCGGCGATCTCGACGGTGTCGCCCGGCTCGACCGCTAACTCTTCGGCGACGCCCGCGCCGACTATCGCGCCCTGTCTGTGGCGCTCCGGAAGCTCTCCCTCGGCGGCCTCGAACGCGAGCCCGGGCTCGGAGACGCCGTAGACCGTCGCGAACGTCTGTGCGCTCTGTCCCGCGACGACGGCGTTGTCCGAGTAGAGCGGGACGACCGCGGGATCGCCGACGGACGGATCGTCCACCGCCCGGCGGATCGCGGTCACGTCGGCCTCAGAGAGCGACTGAACGCCCGCGTCGGCGTTCGGCGAGACGACGACTTGCGTCCCGATGTCACCGATCGCGTCGTCCGCGCCGAGCGCGAGCACGTTGCCGAATATCCCGAGCGCGGCCACCGCGAGGACGCCGATACACACCCCGAGCACGGCGAGGACGGTCCGCGTTCGGTTCCGTCGGAGGTTCCGCGCGGCCATCGAGACGGCGGGCCGCCAGCCGCGAACCCACCCCGATCGGTCGGCGCCGCGCGGCGATCTGCCGGCGTCGCTCATCGATCACCCGAGGCCGTCGAACGACGGATCCGTCTCGCGTCGTCGACGCCGTCATCGCCGGGACCGCCGACGTCGGCGTCGGCCTCGGCAGGGACGCCGCCGACCACGACGCCGTCCGTGAGTTCGACGACTCTGTCGGCGTACTCCTCCACGAGCGGGTCGTGTGTGACCGCCACGACGGCGACGCCCTCCGACTTCACGCGCTCGAACTCGGCGAGGATCGCCGATCCGGTCTCGGTGTCGAGGTTTCCGGTCGGCTCGTCCGCGAGAAGCACGGCGGGGTCGTTGATGAGCGACCGGGCGATCGCGACGCGCTGTTTCTGTCCGCCGGAGAGTTCAGACGGCCCGTGGTCGAGCCGATCGCCGAGGCCGAACCGGTCGAGGAGCGACGCCGCGCGGTCGCGCGCGTCGCCGGGGTCGAACGCGGTCGGCAGCGCGACGTTCTCGACCGCAGAGAGCGTCGGGAGGAGGTGGAAGTCCTGAAAGACGAACCCGATCGACTCCTTTCGCGCCGTCGTGCGCTCGGCGACGGACAGGTTCGTCACGTCGGTCCCGTTCAACAGCCGCTGCCCGTCGGTGGGGTCATCCAGCAACCCGAGCACGTTGAGAAGCGTCGACTTCCCGGAGCCGCTCGGGCCGACGACGGCGACGAACTCACCGGGCGAGACCGCGAAGTCGACGTGATCGAGCGCGACGACCGGCTCGCCGCCACTCGAATACCGCTTGACCACGTCGCGCAGTTCGAGGCTATACATCGCGTCGGCGTGCCACGCCCCCGACGACGGCCAGTCCGGCGATCCCGGCGACGCCTATCGCGCCGATCCCGCCGACGCCGAGCGACCCGAGCGTCCCGACCGCGCCACTGTCACCGCCGCTTTCGGTTCCGCTCCCCGCCGACTCCGGAAGGGCGACGGCCGCGGTTTCGGTGTAGCGCACGCCACGCTCCGTGTACGCGATCCGGATCGGGACGGCGTCGGCGACGGAGGCGTTCGCCGTCGTCTCCAGATCGAAGGCGACGAAGTCGCTCGCACCGACCGTGCCGACGAAGTACTCCTCTCCGGCGGGCGTCGGCGAGACGCCGTCCGCGCCGGCGACCGAGACGACGACGCCTTCGATCTCTCCGGTCCCGGCGTTCGCGAGGTTGGCGTCGACGGCGACGGTCCCGTCTGGGCCGGTCTGGACGGTCGCGTCGGTCACCGTCGGACTCCCGCCCCGAGTCGGGTAGCGGACCGTCGACTCGGCGGTCCGCTCCGCGCCGACCCCGTCTCGCGCGTCTGTCCCCGACCGGAACGCGGCCGTGATCGTCACGTCGGACCGGCGGTCGAGCGGCCCGAGGTCGACGACGACGCGGCGTTCCTCGCCGGGCGCGACGGGGTCGATCGCGTACGGTCCGGCTTCCACGGTGGCGTCTTCGGCGTCGTTCGACGCGTCATCACCGCCCGGTGGAGCGTCCACCGCCGTGCCGACCGCCGTCAGGCTCACGCGGTCTGCGGTCGACGTCCCGGTGTTGACGACCGTGACCTCGATCGGCGACTCGGCCGACGCGAGCGGCTCCGACTCCGCGTTCTCGCCCGCGTCGAGGTCGCCACCGCCGCCGAAGACGCCTTCGATACCGCCGACGCTCACGCCGCCGCTCCCGGCCTGATCGCTCTCGTCGGACCGGAGGTCGTCGGGATCGAGCGCGCGAGCGCGAACGGCGAGGTCGACCGCGGCCGGCTGCACGTCGACGACGACGTCGCGGGAGACGGTGACGCTCTCCGCCGAGTCCTCGCCGTCGACCGCCTCCTGATCGGCGACGACCTCGACCGTGAGTCGGTGCTCGCCGGGCTCCTCGAACGTGGTCCGAAGCTCGACGTCCGTCGCGTCGCCGGCGGAGAGCGCGCCGACACCGGTCGCCTCGTCTCGGACATCGGCGGGGCCGTCCGCGTCGCGGAGCCGAACGCTCGTCACGTCCGCCGCCGCCGGGCTCCCCCCGGAGTTCGAAATCGACACGTTCAGCGTCGTCCGCTCGCCGACCGCGGGCTCGTTCGAACTCGCGTCGACCGCGTCGATCGTGATCCGAGCGTCGGGCACCGCCGCGGCTCCGCCGACGGCTCCGACCACGGCGAGGAGGGCCACGAGCGCGGCTGTCGTTCGTGTGGGAGTCAATGTCGTCCCTGTTACGGGACCGACCGGCATATATCCGTCGTAGCCGGGGATCGGACGCAGCGCGTCGGCCGCCGCCGACGTTCAAACCGAATCTGACGTACCTGCTCGGCCCCGCGTCGGACGTACCGGTTACGGATGCTTTTTCAGTCGTCCGACGTAATGGGAGGTAATGAGCCAGCGTGACACCGCGAGAGCGGGTGATCGACGATGATGGGTGGTAACGACCAGCAGGCGTACGACCGCGGCACGTCGCTGTTCTCGCCCGACGGCCGTATCTACCAGGTCGAGTACGCCCGCGAGGCCGTCTCTCGCGGCGCGCCGAGCGTCGGCGTCCGGACCACGGACGGCGTGGTCTTCGTCGCGATGTCTCGGGCGTCGTCGACGCTGATGGAGGCGGAGAGCATCGAGAAGCTCCACAAGCTCGACGACCACCTCGGCACCGCGAGCGCGGGCCACGTCGCCGACGCTCGCCAGCTGATCGACCTCGCGCGCCGCCAGTCACAGGGGAACCGCCTCCGGTACGGCGAGTCGGTCGGCGTCGAGACGCTGACGAAGTTCGTCACCGACCACATCCAGGAGAACACCCAGCGCGGCGGCACGCGTCCGTACGGCGCGGCGCTGCTCATCGGGGGAATCGACAACGGCGAGCCGCGCCTGTTCGCGGCCGACCCCTCCGGCACGCCGAACGAGTGGAAGGCGACCGTGATCGGCGGCGGCCGCCAGACGATCCAAGAGCACCTCGAAGACGAGTGGAGCGAGGACCTCTCGCTCCGAGAGGGCGTCGAACTCGGGATCGCCGCGCTCGCGGCCCACGAAGATGATCTCGACCCCTCCGACCTCGCGGTCGCGACGATCACCGCAGAGGACGGGTACCGGACCGTTCCCGGCGGCGAAGTCACCGAAGCGTTCGAGGCCACCGGACTGGCCGACGACGCGGCAGACGACGACGTAGCGGGCGACGAGGAGTAGCCCGCCTAGCCCGCCGGAAATCGCCGGCCGACGGCGAGCCCGATCGGACCCACCCTTTTTGCGTTGCTGGCGTGAAGCCGGCGCATGGTGCGTATCGGCGAACTCGTCGCGTATCCGCTGAAGTCTGTAGACGGCGTCTCGATCGACCGGGCCGAACTCGGCCCGAAGGGGGCGCTTCGCGGCGACCGTTCGTACGCGCTCGTCGAGGCCGGAGTCGATCCTCACGAGGCCTCGGTCGGCGGCGACGGCGGCTACGTCAACGGGAAGCGCGAGCCCGCCGTCCACGGGCTCAACGCGAGCTACGAGCTGGCCGACGGGCCCGACGCGACGCCGACGGCGGTCACGCTCGACCGGCCCGCGCGACCGGAGACGGGCGTCGCCGCCGCCGAGCGACGGTTCGCCCTCCCAGACGACGGCGAGGCGCTCGCGGCGTGGGTCGGCGAGTACCTCGGATATCCGGTCGATCTCGTTCGCGAGCCGGACGGCGGACTCCCCGACGACCGCGCCGCGCCCGGCCCGACCGTCGTCTCGCGGGCGACCCTAGAGACGGTCACCGGATGGTTCGAGGAGGTCGCCGACCCGACCGAGATGCGCCGCCGGCTCCGCCCGAACGTGGTGCTCGCCGACTGTCCCGCCTTCTTCGAGGACCGGCTCTTCGCGGACCGCGGCGAGGGCGTCCGGTTCACCGCCGGCGAGACCGAACTCCTCGGCGTCAATCCCTGTCAGCGCTGCGTCGTGCCGTCTCGGGACCCGGACACGGGCACGGAGATCGACGGCTTCCGCGGGCGGTTCGTCCGCAAGCGCCGCGAGACGCGCCCGGCGTGGCTCGACGGCGACCGGTTCGACCACGCGTTCCGGCTGATGGTCAACACCGTCGTCCCCGAGACGTCGTGGGGCGACACCGTCGCTGTCGGGGACACGATCGCGGTCGGAGACGTGGTACGAGTCGACGAGGCGTGACGCGAGCCTATCGCCCGCCGTCGGTCAAGGCGATCGGCTCCTCGTCGGCCTCGCTCGCGACCTCGGGGGCCGGTTCTTCGGAAGCCGTCGGGTCGGTGGCGGGTTCGTCGACGCCGAAGTGCGTCCAGAGGGTGACGGCGACGACCGCGTAGGCGACGAGATCGTAGTGGACGGTTCCCTCGAAGCCGGTGAAGGCGGCGAGGGTGCTGTAGCCGAACAGCGCGGTCACGCCGCCGACGAACGCCGCGTCGTTCGTGACCCGGCCCGCCGCGAGCGCGCCGATCGCCCGGCGGATACGGGGGCCGCATGCGACGAGGAACGCGATTCCGGAGAGCGCGCCGAGGTTGACGAAGAAGTGCGTCGCCATCTGCGAGTCGAGGATCGACTGCAGGTACTGGACGGTCACCGGATCGTAAAACAGCCACTCGGCGCGGGTCGGGTACAACACCGCGATGTACGGCGTCGCGACCATCAGTCCGAAAAGCACCGCGACCGCGACCCTCGCGGACGCGAACTGCGAGGCCCGGCGCGTCTCGAAGGCCGCGTCGCCGGGGCTCACGACGAAGCCGAGCGATTCGAGCGTCTCTCTGAGATCGTCGCGCGAGAGCGACGGGGCGTGGTGGATCCCGACGGTACCGTTTCGGGCCGTGGCGGAGACGGCGCTCACGCGCTCGCGGTCCGCGAGGACGGCCTCGAGGAGTCGCTCTCTCCGGTCGGTGTCGATCCCGTCGACGGCGAACGTGTCGTGGTCGTGCGCTTCCGGCACGCGCGCGACTCGCGGCCCGGGCGATCGTCCGGACGCGTCTGCGCGGGCGTCGATCCCGGAAGGATCGATCCCACGGTCGCGGGCCGCGGCGTCGAGTTTCGTTCGGTGCCTGCGGCGGTCGGCTGGCATGTGAATCACCTTCGTCCCCAGTAGCTTGAACGTTGCCCCTGTGTCGGCGCGGACGCGCGTCGTTCAGGAGTTGACCGACTCGAGATACGACGTGACGATCATCTTTCCCTTGCGAGTGAGCGCGGCACCGGACTCCCCGTCGACGACGAGCGACTCCTCGCGGAGCGTCTCCAAGATCATCGACGTCTGGGCCACGTCGCCGGTCACCACGTCCGAGATGTTCGCTTCGCCGCCGGCCGAGTAGATCGAGACGAGTATCTCCAGCTGCTCTTCCGTCGGATCGAACGACTCGACGTCCTCTTTCACCTCCTCGTACTCCAACTTGATGTACCGGCCGAGGATGTTCAGCGTCCGCCCGTTCGGGACCGTCGCGATCGACGTGACCGTCTGCGTGTCCGGGACGTGTCGAAACACGAGCGCCGGCCGCCGCGTCCCGCCGAGCGTCCGGTCCGTGCGCTCGTAGTCGATGACCGTCGAGAGGTCGACCCGAAACGGCTCCGGACAGTTCGTGAACCCGATCGCGCCCGGCGACAGCGAGACGGACGCCGTGTGGTCCTCGGCGTCGGTGACGCGCCCGCCGATCTGCGCCGGGTGGCGAACCGTGACGGTCACGTTCCGCAGCAGGGCGGTGAAAAGCAGCCGCGTGAACCGATCCATGTCGTCCGGCTCTCCCTCGACGAGGGCGCTCTTCCGAGCGCCGTTCCGCTCGTACGCGACGGTGACGCTGTCTTTGAAAAACGACTGTAGGTCGCCCGGCACCGTGCCGACCACGATGTCGAACACGGACGACAGCGGGATCGTCGCCTTCCCGTCGTCCGTCGCGAGCACGAGTCGGCGCTGGCTCAACAGGACGCGACCGCTCACCGGATCGCCGCTCCCGAAGTCGGTGGCGTGCACGCGGCCGACGAAGTCGGCGACGACGGACTCTTCCATCGAGTGCTCCTATCAGCCGTTCGCTATTCACTGTTACCCTCGGCGGCCGGGACGCGAACGGGGCGACGCTCACCCCCGGCGGTTCCGACTACCGGTCGAGGAAGGGCGGGACGACTATCTCGGCGCGCTTCTCGTCGCCGCGGACGACGACGCTCACCTCCGCCCCCGCTTCGATGAAGCTCTCGTGGAGGTAGCCGAGGCCGATCGGCTCGTCGAGCGTCGGGCTCATCGTGCCGGAGGTCAGCCGTCCGATCCGCGTGAGGTCGCCGTCGGTGACCGCGTAGCCGCCGCGCGGAACGCCGCGGTCGAGGAGGCGCACCCCGACGAACCGCTCGTCGACGCCGGCCTCGCGCTGTGCCGCGAGCGCGTCGCGGCCGACGAACTCCGTGTCGAGGTCGACGACGAATCCGATGTCGGCCTCGTAGGGCGTCCGCGGCTCGCCTTCGGGGTCGAAGTCCTGCCCGGAGAGCAGGTAGCCCATCTCCATGCGGAGGGTGTCGCGCGAGCCGAGCCCGCACGGCTGTGCCGGTCCGTCGCTCGCCTCCCCCCCGACGAACGCCTCCCAGACCGCCGCGGCGTCGGCGGCCGGGCACATGATCTCGAAGCCGTCCTCGCCGGTGTAGCCGGTCCGTGCGACCCAACTCGGCGCGTCGGCGACCGCCGCCGCCGTCGCCTCGAACTTCGAGAGGCCCGTGACTGCGCCCCCGCCGGTCGCGTCGTCGAGCGCGGCCGCCGCCTCCGGACCTTGCACCGCGAGCATGGCCCAGTCGTCGGTCGCGTTCGCGACGGCCGCGTCCAGTCCCCACTCGTCGCGGTGGGCGACCCAGCGGTCGTACATCTGGTCGTCGTGACCCGCGTTCGGTACGAAGAGGTACGCGGGATCGCCGGAGGTGTCGTCGAGGTCGGGGTCGGGATCCGCAGCGACGTCGGCGAGCGCCGAGGTGGCGGCCCCCGCCTCGATACCGTCGGGGAGCCGGTAGACGACCGTGTCGTCGAGCATGATCCCCTCTGTGTTCGTGATCGCGGCGTACTGGGAGTCGCCGGGGTCGAGCGCGGTCACGTCGTTCGTCGTCAGGCGGTCGAGCAGGGCGGCCGCGTCCGGGCCCGAGACCTCGATCTCGCCCATGTGAGAGACGTCGAAGACGCCGACCGACTCCCGCACTGCGGCGTGTTCCTCGCGGATCGAGTCGAACTCGACGGGCATCTGCCACCCGCCGAAGTCGGTGAACTTCGCGCCGCGCGCGTCGTGCGTCCCGTGGAGGGGCGGCTGTCGGTCCGTCATGCGAACACACTCGCCGGCACGTCTCTTTAACCCAGTGGCCTCGGGGCGCGCCGCGTCGGCGGACCGTGAGCGGGCGGGACACCGCAGATCGGGTCCGGCGACGGTGACGCGTCCGGCTCACGCCGCCGACAGCCTCAAAGCCGACCGGTCCCTCCGATAGCGACGTGCAGGGAGACCGATCGGGACCGTTCGGTCCAGCCGTCGCGGTCCTCGTCGTCGCGCTCGTCTCGGCCGCGGTCGTCGGCGCGTGGCCCCCGCTCGTCGCCGTCGAGAGCGGGAGCATGGCCCCGCAAGTCGAGCGCGGTGACCTCGTCGTCGTCACGGCGACCGACCGCTTCCCGTGGGACGGCGTCACTGGACACGTCGCTCCCGGCGCGCCGACCCGGCTCGGCGACGCGGGCGACGTGGTCGTCTTCGACCCGCCCGGGGACGGTCTCGGGCCGATCCTCCACCGCGTCGCGTTCCCGGTTTCGGCCGGCGAGGACTGGACGGACCGCGCCGATCCGGCGCTTCTGGACGGCGACTGCGCCGAACTCGACGCCTGTCCCGCCCCGCACGACGGGTACATCACCTACGGCGACGCCAACGGGGAGTACGACCAGAGCGCGGGGATAGCGCCGGTCGTCCGCGAGGAGTGGATACGCGCCAAGGCGGTGATCGCCGTGCCCGAGCTCGGATGGTTCCGCCTCGCCGTCGACGCCGCGATCGCCCGCATCGGGCTCGTTCCGACCGCGATCGGACTCGGCGGCGTCGCCGCCGCCACGGGCGGGATCGGCGCGGTGCTCCTCGGTCGGATCCGCTCTGAACGTCGGGTCTGACCGCGTCGCTAGCGGGTTCGGTCCTCGTGGATCGTTCCGCCCACGCCCGGTCCCTCGGCTGCGTCGCCCCCTCTAGTCGCATCACGCTCTTCGGCCTCCGCGGTCGCGTCTGCCTCTGCAGCTGCGTCGGTCTCCGGAGTCCCCACGGTCTCCGCGGCCGCGTCGGTCCCGAACTCCACGTCGCCGTCGAGAGTCACGGACCCGTTCGCGGCGTTTCGCAGGGCGTCCGATCGGCCGAACTCGCCGGGCGCGATCGCGAGCGTCCGGATACCGAACCCGTTCGCCGTCTCGACGACGGGTTTGAAGTCCGTGTCGCGCGAGGCGATAGCGAGCGTCGCCATCCGACCCTCGGCGGCGAACCGAGCCGCGTCGACCGCGAGTTTCACGTCGACGTCCCCGCTCGTGACCACGACCTCGAAGCCGCGCGCCTCCGCGGCCTGAATCAGCCCCGGCGTCGCGTGCTCGTCGAGGTACAACCGGGTCGTGACGAGCGGCCCCTCGGCTTCGGCCGCGCGCCGCACGTCGTCTAAATCCACGTCGAACTCCTCGCGCAGTACGTTCGGTCCGTCGACGAACAGCGCCACGCCGCCGGCGTCCGCGTCCGTCTCGCCGCCTTGATCCATGGCTCAGATTCGAGACCCGCGAAGATATGGATGGTGATTGCCGGCGGCGCGCGACGCGAGGCCGGGAGCCCGCCGTTCGTCGGTCGCCGCCGAACTCCACGTCGGATCGGAATATAACGACCTTATATCCGTATTAGATCTTGATCGATACACGTAGTGAATATACGAAGTTTTGAAATAGTATTTCCAATTATTACGGAGTATGATGTCGAAGTCAAACGCGTACACCGTCATTTCCGAACAGAACGATCACGAATGCACCACCGTACGTGCACATCCACGGAACGAGACGTACCACATCGTCGACTACGCCGACGAGGACGCCCGCGAGCGCGTCGCGGACCTGCCGGTCGGGTCGGTGGTGAAGATGGAACTGTCGCGCGCCGGCCGCCGGAGCAACGTCTGGCGCGCCGAGTCGGTCCGGACCGCACGGACCGACGGCGGTACCGCGGAGTGAGAACGGGCGCGTTCCACGCGTCGCGGTCGCGACGCATCGCGCAGGTGGACGCGTTTGTCGCCGCTACAGGTCTCGCGTGAGCCGCGGATTCGTCACCGCGCCCTCGGACGCGGAGGCGAAGTCGCGGCCGTACTTCGCGAGGATCCCGCCCTCGTACTGCGGCTCGGGTGCCTCGAACGCCTCGCGGCGCTCGGCCAGCTCTTCTTCGGAGAGGTCGACGGAGAGGTCACGCTCCGGGATGTCGACGGTGATCACGTCGCCGTCCTCGATGAGACCGATCGGGCCCCCAACGGCAGCCTCGGGAGCCACGTGTCCGATCATCGGGCCGCGGGTCGCGCCGGAGAACCGCCCGTCGGTCAGCAGGGCCACGTCGTCCTCGTGGCCCGCGCCGACGACGGCGGCGGTGACGCCGAGCATCTCGCGCATGCCGGGGCCGCCGGTCGGTCCCTCGTTGTGGATCACGATCACGTCGCCGGACTCGATCTCGCCGGACTGGACGTACTCCATCGCGTCCTCCTCGTTCGTGAACACGCGCGCCGGTCCCTCGTGGTGGAACGCGTCGTCGCCGGTCACCTTGAGCACCGATCCCTCGGGCGCGAGGTTGCCCGTGAGGATCTTGATCGCGCCCTCGGCCTCCTTCGGCTCGTCGACCGTGTAGAGGAAGTCCGCGTCGATCTCCGAGTCGTCCGGGAGCTTCCCTTGTGCCTCCAACTCTTCGATCTCCTCGGCGAGCGTCCGGCCCGTGACGGTCTCCGCGTCGCCGTGGAGCAGGTCCGCCTCGAGCAGGCGACGGAGCACCACGGGGACGCCGCCGACCTCGTGGAGGTCGTTCATCACGCTGTTGCCGCCCGGCTGGAGGTCGGCGATCTTCGGCGTGCGCCGCGATATCTCGTCGAAGTCTTCGATCGAGAGGTCCACGTCGGCCTCGCCCGCGAGCGCGAGCAGGTGGAGGACGCCGTTCGTCGAGCCGCCGATCGCGGTCTGTAAGGCGATCGCGTTCTCGAAGGACTTCCGCGAGAGGATGTCGGAGGGGCGGCGGTCCTCTTCGATGCACTCGACGACGAGCTCGCCCGCGCGCTCGGCCACGTCGTAGCGCTCCTGATCTTCGGCGGGCGCGGAGGCGGAGCCGAGCGGGGCCATCCCGAGCGCCTCGGAGATGGACGCCATCGTGTTCGCCGTGAACATCCCGCCACAGGAGCCCGCGCCGGGGCACGCGTGCCGTTCGAGTTCGTCGAGTTCCTCGCCGCTCATGTCGCCTTCGGCGTACGCGCCGACGCCCTCGAACACCTGCACGATGGTCACGTCGCGGCCGTTGTGCTGACCGGGCATGATCGACCCGCCGTAGAGGAACACGCTCGGGAGGTCGGTGCGGATCGACGCCATCAGCATTCCCGGGAGGTTCTTGTCACAGCCCGCGACCGTCACCAGCGCGTCCATGCGTTCGCCGAAGGAGACGAGTTCGACGCTGTCGGCTATCACTTCCCGCGAGATAAGCGACGCCTTCATCCCCTCCGTCCCCATCGAGATGGCGTCGCTAATGGTGATCGTGCCGAACTCGATCGGCATGCCGCCGGCGGCGTCGATGCCGTCGAGCGCCGACTCCGCGACGTCGTCGAGGTGAACGTTACACGGCGTGATGTCGGCCGCGGGGTTCGGGACGCCGACGATGGGCGAGGAGAGGTCCTCGTCGTCGAACCCCATCGCCCGGAACATCGAGCGGTGCGGGGCCCGCTCCGCGCCCTCGGTGACGTCTTTGCTCCGGAGGTCGGCGTCTTTCTTGCCCGCGAATCGGTCCGCGTCGCCGCGTCCCCGCGAGGCCGCGTCCTCGTCGGGTCGGGATTGCTGCTCGCTCATACTCGCCCCTATCGCTCGGGGGTCTTAAACTGACGCACCGGAACAAGTTGCTCCGGATCGACGCGGGACAGATACCTCCGGAGTTCGCTCGACCGTAGCCGCCGAGTCCCCTCGGCTTGCCAGTCCGTCGACGACGGCAGGTCTACTGTGCGAAGAACTGACTCACCACGAGGTACGAGACGCCCGTGAGGCCCGCCCAGAGCACTGCCGCGACGACCCCGAGCGTCACGAGCGGCGGCGAGCCGAGCACGCCGGCGACGAGCCAGATCGCCACGCCGGCGAGCGCGAGCGCTTGAACCTTCCTGCCGTCGAGCGGGGGCCGCCGCCTCCCGAACGTCCGCACCAGTCCGTGCCCGCCGAACAACAGCGCCAGGACGTAGCTGATGGCACCGAGCACTCCGAGCGGCGATCCGAGCGCAGAGAGGAGCGACTCGGGCGACGATGCCGGCGACCCGTCTGAGAGTGCCGTCCCGGTCGTCGCCACCGCGACCTCGGCCGTCGCCGTCGACGCGCTGTCGATGCCCAGCTCGCTCTCGACCCCGAGACCCACCGTGAGCGGGTCGTCGGGCATCACGAGGCGGCGCGTCGGCGTCGGTTGCGGATCCGTGGCCGTCCCGTCGGTGAAAAAGTGGTACCGTCCGATGCGCCCCGTGTCGATCGTCGAACCCGCGCCTGACACCTCGAAACGCGCCGAAGGAGCCGCGCGCTCCGGCGCATCGAGCCGCGGCGTCGGGCGGACGTAGCGCCGACCGCTCGGCGTCTCGCTGAACGGGACGACGTCGACCCAGCCCGCCGCGGTCACGACCGTGTCGCCGCCTCCCTCGGGGAGGATCGAGGCGTGGTAGGGGCCGGTGTCGTCGCCCCAGTAGTTCGACTCCGCGTCGACGGTGCGGACCGCGTCGGTGACGAACCGAGCGGTGGCGTTCGCGGCGATGAGCGGCTCGACGTCGACCGTCAGACCCCGACGCTGGCCGTGAATGTCGTTGTCGACGACGGCGACGCCCGCGCCCGCGGACTCGGTGCCGGTGAGGCCGATGGCGGTCGGGAGCGCGTCGGTGACGCGTCGAACGTCGAGCGCGCCCGCCTCCGCCGCACGGGTGTGGCTGACGCCGTCGGTCCGAAGCACGACGACCGTGTCCTCGCTCCAGAACCGCGCGAACTCGATCTGGCGACGGACTCGCTGGTTCGCGACGCGGTCTTCGATCCGTCCCGCGAACCCGTTGGTGTCGAGGATCGCACCCCGGTCGCCCTCGGCCACGTACACGCCCGTGCCGGGGTCGACGCCGTCGATCGCGACCGGCTCGGCGTGGGCGTTGGTGTTGAACACGATGTCGTTGCGGGCGATCGTGGCGTCGACCACGCCGCGTGTCGCGACCCCGTAGGCGTTCGCGGCGACGACGTTCTCGGTCACGTCGAGCGTCCCGTTATGTGTGATCGGACTCGACACGAGGAGGCCGGCACCGCCGTTGTTCGCGAGGCGGTTGCCGGCGACGCCGACCGAATCGATCAGCAGATCGGTCGTCACGGCGACGCCGTGTCCGCCGCTGTCGGCGACCGTGTTGTCGCCGACAGCGAGGTCGTGTGCCCCGCCGCGCGTCCGGACGGCGATACCCGCGGCGTCGCTCCCGACGACCTCGTTGTCCGACACCGCGAGGTCGGTCACGACGCTGCTCTCGACCGCGATCCCGTCGTCGCCGTTGTCGCGCACGTCGTTGCCCGCTATCTCGCCCGTACGGACGGCCCACGTGCCGAGGTGCAACCCGTCGCGTCCGTTCCCGCGGGCGGTGTTGTTCTCGACGTGGAGGTCGCCCTGACTCGTAGTCGAACGCACGTCGAAGCCGCTGCGGGCGTTCTCCGAGAGGACGTTCGACCGGAGCGTCACCTGCGTCGACACGCGCTCGCGCCGTTCGGACTGCCGTATCCGGATCCCGCTCGTCGACTGCGTCACCCGGTTGCCGACCGCGTGGACCGACGTCTGCGTGCGAGCGTCGACCTGAACGCCCGCGTCGGTGACTCGAAAGTCGGAGTCGCGGACGCGGAGCTCGCTCTGTGCGCCCCGAACGGCGACGCCGTCGCCGCCGACTCCGGTCATCCGCGTCTCAGTGACCCGTATCCCAGTGACCGTGTCGGCGGCGGCGAAGACGCCCGCACCCTCGACGTCTCGGAGCGTGGACTCGGCGACGGTGAGGCTGCTGACGCGCGTCGGCGCGCTCGGTTCGGACGCGTAGGGCTCCACGTCCTCGCCGACGACGTACGCCGCACGTGCGCCGTCGGAGAACTGTGGGACACCGTCG
Organism: Halorubrum salinum; assembly: GCF_024494575.1. Classification (GTDB taxonomy): domain Archaea; phylum Halobacteriota; class Halobacteria; order Halobacteriales; family Haloferacaceae; genus Halorubrum; species Halorubrum salinum. The sequence continues at coordinate 862,829 of NZ_JANHDO010000001.1, read as the reverse complement.
TCGAGCGGACGCACGTCGACGGGATACACGCCTCGCGTACTCGGGTTTACGACGCCGTCGTACTCGACGAGGAACCGGTCTCTACTGGAGACCCGGACCGTCCGCGAGAACGCGATCTCCATCTGCCGGCCGTCGGTCGAAACGCCCGCGACCGCTCCGCCGAGCGACCGGTCGATCTCGCCGTCGCGGTCCGCATCGAGGCCGATGCGTCCGAGCGTCTCGGCGCTGACCCCTTGGACCGAGCCGTCGGAGGGATACCGCAGCCGGAGCGCGTCCATCGAGACCCCGACGCCCGGGTCGAGCGCGAGCGTGTTCCGCGTCGTCTCCGCTCGCGTCGGGTTGGCCGCGGTGAGTTCGACGCGCTCCGTCGCCCCGTCCGCGGGAGTCACGGCGAGCGCGTGGCCGTCGACGTCGCGGACCGTCGACCGCACGAGGGCGATCCGCGGCGCGGTCAGCGTCGCGTCCGCGACGCCCACCCCCGCCGTCGTGAAGTCGCGGACCGTCGAGTCGACGATCCGTACCTCGCCCGCGTCGCTCGCGGCGGCGATCCCCGTGGTGCCGCCCCGAAGCGTGGTGTTGTGAAGCGTGAGACGCGAGTCGTCCGTCCCGTTGTAGCGGAGGCCGTCCCACCGGCGGTCCGGATCCGCTCCGGCGGTCCGCCCGAAGGTCACCGGACGGGCGGCCGTGCCGTCGGCCCGCAGCGAGCCGCTGACGGTGACCGTGACGCCCTCCGCGAGCTGCACCTCGGTCCCCGGTTCGATCGCGAGCGTCGCGCCCGGCTCGACCTCGACGGACCGGACGATCCGATACGGCCCGTCCGCGGGCGTCCAGGTCGTATCGGTCTCGACGTTCGACTCGACGAAGGTGACGTCCGGGGCCGCGGCGCTGGCCGGCGCGGCCGCGACGCCTCCGAGGAGAGCGATACCGACGAGTATCGTCGCCGCCCACCGGAGCCGAGTGTCACACACAGATATCACTTTGCGAATATGATTCGCGTTAGCGAGTAGGCGACTTAGTCGTTTGGTTGCAAGTGAGCCAGCGCGATATTTTGACGACCGTCGCTTGCTTCGGGTGACCCGTAGTCGTCCGGTCGACTCGCGTTCCGTCTGCGGCCGAAAGTACCCGAGCCGACCCGAGACGAGAGCGTATCTCGAAGAACCCCCCGCGTGTATTCGAACAGGCCTGACCCATCTATGCGGGTAAGGCTCGACCGACGTGTGAGTTTCAGAACGGCGACGGACGGCGGTGTGAGCGGATCGTATCAGCGATTTTTACTGAGATAAAACAGGAATCGCTTTTTATTATACGTGTGTCCAACGGTCACGTGCACATGCCCTCCAGCAACCGACGAACGTTCCTCGGAGCGAGCACCGCCGTCGGTCTCGGTGCGCTCGTCGGCTTCGGGAACGTCCGATCCGGCGACGCAGTAGCTGAGACGATCGACCCCGACCAGTCGCTCGACGAGTGGCTCGTCACCGCCAACGACCCGCATACGCCGACGGTGCGCGACTTCCGGTTCGACGACCCGCCGACCGTGTACCTGGACGTGTCGGGCTCGAAGTCGTTCTCGCCTCCGGCGATCAAAATCGAACCGGAGACGACGGTGACGTGGGAGTGGACGACCGAGGATCGCGAGCACAACGTCGTCGCCGCCGACGGAACGTTCGACAGCGGCTCGCCCGTCAGCGGCGCGGGAACGACGTTCGAACACACGTTCGAGACGGCGGGGACCTATCGGTACGTGAGCGAACCGGAGGCCGACGCGGGAATGAAAGGCGTCGTCGTCGCCGAACCGGTCCCGTCCAGCGAGTATCCGGCAGTCGACGAGTGGCTGGCGGACACGAACGAGTACGACGGAACTATCACGGACCGAACGGGCGAGACGCTCGTCGAGATCGCGACCGGGGCTGACGGCAACGGCGGGCACTTCGCCTTCGACCCGCACGCGGTGCAGATATCGCCGGACACCACCGTCCGCTGGCGGTGGACCGGGAACGGCGGCGGACACGATATCGCGTTCGAGGACGTCGACGTCAGCACGGACTCGATCAGCGTCGCACCGGGCGTCCACTTCGAGCACACGTTCGGCGAGCCGGGCGTGTACCGATACGCCTGCCGGCCCCACCGTGGCATCGGTCAGCGAGGGGCGATCGTCGTCACGTAGGTTCGGGTCCGTCCGTCAGACCGACGAATCCACTCCGGAGTGCGATCATCCGGGAATCTGCGGCGAGTATTTGAGCGCGGGCGACGAACGCTCGCGTATGACCGGTGGGACTATCGATGACGGCGGACTCACGGAGAGACAGTCCGCCGGCACAGCGGGGCTCGGCGCGATAGGCGGCCTCGCCGGAATGACGGGTGGTATGAGTGGTATGGGCGGAATGGGCGGAATGGGCGGTATGGGTGGTATGGGCAGAATGGGCGGTATGTGGATGACGACGCTCCCGTTGGTGCTGCTGACGGTCGCGGCGCTCCTCGTGATCGCGTACGTCGCCGTTCGGCAGCGTTCGGCCGACGAAGACGGAGGTGACGCGGCGGCCACACCGGAAGAGGACCCGATCGAGCGCCTCAAGCGGCGGTACGCCGAGGGCGAACTCTCCGAGGCGGAGTTCGAGCGCGCGCTGGATCGAGAACTGGAACAAACGACGAAAAGCGGCGGCGACGACGATGACGACGACGGCGAGACGATACCCGCGCGGTCGGAGCAGAGCGCAGAGCGCTGATCGATTCGGACGGGCGCAGATCGGCCGGCCAAGTCCAGATCGGACGGATCAGGCGAAGGCTTCCAGAATGCCCGCCCCGTCCGTGCTCCGGCCGAGGTCGGGGAGCGTCGCGCGCTCCGGGTGCGGCATGAGGACCGCGACGTGTTCTCTGTCGCCGAGGACGCCGGCGATGTTGTCCGTCGACCCGTTGGGGTTGGCGGCGTCCGTGGTCTCGCCGTCGGCGTCGCAGTAGCGGAAGAGGACGCGGTCGTCTGCGACGAGGTCGTCGTGGGCGTCCTCGCTCACTTCGAAGCGGCCCTCGCCGTGCGCGATGGGCACCTCGATCACCTGTCCCTCGTCATAGGCGGCGGTCCACGGCGTGTCGGCGCGCTCGACTCTGAGGTACACGGGCTCACACTGGAAGCGCGCAGAGGCGTTCGTGGTGAACGCGCCGGGCGTGAGTCCGGACTCCGAGCCGATCTGCGCTCCGTTGCAGATCCCGATCACGGGGACGCCGTCGGCGGCGGCCTCGCGGACCGCCTCCATGATCGGATCGCGGGCGGCCATCGCGCCGGCGCGGAGGTAGTCGCCGTAGGAGAATCCGCCCGGGAGGACGATACCCGTCGCGTCAGTCGGGAGGCCGTCCGCGTGCCAGACGCGCTCGGCGTCGACGCCGAGGTGCGCGAGCGCGCGGACCGCGTCGCGGTCGCAGTTCGAGCCGCCGAACTGGACGACGGCGACCGTCACGCCGACCACCCCGCGTGGGCGGCCGCGACCGCGTCCGCGTCGGTGACGAGCGGCGTCGTCCCGCCGACGGCGACCGTCATCGCTCCGCGACCGCGACGTCGTAGTCGTGGATCGTCGGGTTCGCGAGCAGTCGCTCGGCCATCTCGCCGGCGCGGTCGGCCGCCTCGTCGGCGTCGGCGGCGTCTAAATCGAGCTCGAACCGGTCCGCAGACCGGAGGTCCGACAGCTCGAAACCGAGGCGTTCGAGGGCCTTTCGGGTCGTCTCAGCCTCCGGATCGAGGACGCCCCGCTTCAGCCGCACCGTCACCGTCGCGGTGTATGCCGTCATTATCGGTAGTGCGGAGTCGTGTGTAAAAACCGTTTTGGAACGGCTTTTATATACATATTCGTGGATCTATTCCGGTCGTTCGTGCGTGTCCTCGGCCGGTCCGGAGCGAAAGGGACAACCCTCTCCGGCCGCTGGTGGGGGTGTATGCAGCCGTTCGAACCCGCGGAGGTGATCGTCGCATGACCCGCGAACTGACCGAGATCACGGTCGTCGGAGGAGACAAGACCGGACTCATCGCGCGGGTCACCTCCCTGCTGTTCGAGCGGGGAATCAACATCGAGGACTTAGACCAGGCGGTCCGAGAGGGCGTCTTCCGGATGACGACCCGCGTCGACGCCTCGGAACTGGAGACGTCGCGCGGCGAGCTCCGCCGGGCGCTCGCCGAGCTCGGCCGCGAGCTCGACGTCGATATCCAGGTGCGGTTCCCGAGCGACCGCGACGCCCGCCGGATCGCGCTTTTGGTCACCAAGGAGACGCACGCGCCCGAGGCCCTCTTGGAGGCCGAGGCCAACGGCGAACTGGCCGACGACGGCGAGGCGGAGATCCCCGTCGTCATCGGCAACCGCGGGGATCTCCGGACGCTCGCGGAGCGGTACGACAAGCCCTTCTACGACGTCGGCGACGGCAACGGAAACACCGACGAGGAGCGCCTGCTCGATCTGTTGGCCGAGTACGACGTCGATCTCATCGCGCTGGCCCGCTACATGCGCATCTTATCGCCCGAGGTCGTCTTCCGATACGAGGGCCGGATCATCAACGTCCACCCCTCGCTGTTACCGGCGTTCCCCGGCGCGGAGGCGTACCGACAGGCGAAGGACGCGGGCGTCCGGATCGCCGGCGTCACCGCGCACTACGTGACGACCGACCTCGATCAGGGGCCGGTCATCGCTCAGCGCGCCTTCGACGTCCCCGCCGGGGCGAGCGTCGACGACATCAAGCGTCGCGGACAGCCGCTCGAAGCCGACGTGCTTCTCGACGCGGTTCGGCTCCACCTCGCCGACGCCATCGCGATCCACCGCGGCACGGTCCACGTCCGCGAGGACGTCGACGTCGACGCCCAGCTCGGGCTCTCGCCCGCGGCGATCGACGCGAACCCCGACGAGCCGGTCGACGGGGAACCGCTCTCGCGACCGGAGCCCGCGAAGACCGGCGACGACTGACGCGGGGTCCGCCGCTCGCGTTCGGGACGTGCTGCGAGCCGTCCACCCTGGCACGGCTCACACACCGCGGCACGGCCCGCCGCGACGCCGCCCGCCGTCGCGGAATGGTACCGTTCGGCACGCACGACTGCGTGAACCGCCCGGTTTATCCGCCCGCCCGCCGTCACGGCGCGTGTATGAGTGGAACCCCGGGAGTGGACCGCGAGATCGATGGGAACCTGTTCGTCACCGTCTCGGGGCCGCCGGGTTGCGGGGCGACGACCCTCGTCGAGGGGATCGCGGCGGCGCTCGACTGCGGGTACGTCTCCGGCGGCGAACTGTTCCGCGAGATCGCGGCCGAGCGGGACATGAGCCTCTCACAGCTGATCGCGAAGACCGGCGAGTCCGAGGAGATCGACCGCGCGCTCGACCGGCGGCTCCGGACGATAGCCGAGAAGTGGGGTGCCTCGAACAAGCCGTTCGTACTGGAATCGCGGCTCGCCGGCTGGATCGCCGGCAACCGCGCCGACGTCCGGATCTGGCTCGACGCCCCCGACGAGGTGCGAGCCGACCGCACCGCGAGCCGCGAGGAGATGACCTCCGAGATGCAGGTTCGCGAAGTGATAGAGGAGACGCGCTACAAGTCGTACTACGGGATCGACCTGTCGGACCGGTCCATCTACGACCTCGCGATCAACACGGGACGCTGGGACGCCGAGACGACGCTCGACATCGCGCTCGCCGCGATCGACGGGTACGACATCGGGGCGGACGAGGGGGCGTTCGACACGCCCGACTTCGAGATCTGAGGCCGACGCCGCGGGACGGTCCGCCGTCGCCGCCCTCACGGCGTGACGGTCCGCCGTCGCCGCCCTCACGGCGTGACGGCCCGATCGATCCCCGCCTTCACAGCGTGATGACCTGGTCGACGCCGACCTCGCCGAGCGCCTCGTACAGGTCCGGGAAGCAGCCGACCGTCGCGCCCTCCACCGTGTTCGTCGCCTCGTAGTGGTCGCGCCCGTGCTCGTCCGTGTGATCGAACTCCGCGAGCCCCCGCCGCGTCGCACACTGGTCACACAGCATGAGGAGCATCTCCCGTTCGGCCGCCACGTCCGCGAGCCGTTGCCCCAGCGGGTCGTCCTCCCGGAGCGCGTACGTGTTGTCGTGGAAAAAGAACATGCCGACGACGTCTGCACCGTGAGCGCCGGCCTCGAGCTGCGGGAGGATCATGTCGCCGAGCACGTAGTCGATGGTCTGTCCGGCCGTCGCGAAGACGTACGCAACCTTCATATCCGGGGCACGGGCGGTGCGGTGATCGTTCCCCGGACACCGGCAGCGTTTCCCGACGTCTGTGACGCTCTGCGCGTGGCCGTCGGGGTCGCTTCCGGGCGTCAGATCACGACCGAACCGAAGGGGTACGCCGGCGACTCGGCGGTCCACACGGGACCGGTCTCGACGTCGACGAGCGAGACCAGGTCGTCGTCGTAGTGGGAGACGAGCAGCCGGTCGCCGACGCGGGTCGCGACGAGGCCAGGTGCCGGGGTCGCGCCGGCGTCGCCGTCGAGCGAGCGAAGCTGAGAATCGGCCGCGTCGAGCACCCACCAGTCGCCGCCGATCCGGAACGCGTCGACCGGCCGCGAGAACCCCTCGTGAACCGCGGTCAGTGCGAGGTTTGGACCGAACTCGTGGACCGTCCCCGCCTCGCGGCCGGGGACCAGCACGCGGTCGTCGGTCGCGACGAGGTCGTAGGGGTCGTCGCCGACGGCCGCTCCTCGGACGACCGCGTCGGGCGCGGGATCACGGCCGGAGTCGCCCCCGTCATCCGCCGCGGCCGCCGGGTCGAACGCGACGACTCGGGCCCCGCGCTGGTCGATCGCGTACCCGCGGCGTCCGTCGGGCGAGAGCGCGACGCCCTGAACGCGCGCCTCCTCGCCGACGTCGACTGACGCGACCCGCTCGCGGGCCGCGGCGTCCACGACGTCGACGACGCCGTCTCGGCGGCTGCCGGCGTAGAGGTACTCGCCGGCGGGGTCGACGGCGACCTCGTGGGGCTCGCCGCCGACGGCGACGCGGCCGACGAGCGCGGACTCGACGGGGTCGACCGCGGCGAGCGCGTCTCCGGCCGAACAGGAGACGAAGAGCAGGCCGTCCGCGGCGGCGAAGTGCGAGGGACCGAGCACCCCCGTCTCGATCCGGGTCACCGCGCCGTCCGGACCGACCGCGGTGACGGCGCGCTCGCCCATGGTCGCGACGATCGTTCGCCCGGCGGCGGTGGCCGCGTGGACGGGGTGACTGCCGACTGGCACCGTCCCGAGCCGCTCGCCGGTGTCGAGCGCGAACAGCGCGAGCGCGTCCGCGCCCTCGCAGGCGACGGCGGCGATACGCCCCGATCGGCCGCGCTCACGGGCAGCGTCCGCGTCTGGAGCGCGGTCGTCGTCGGCCGCGTCGGGAGCGCGGTCGCCGTCGGCGACCGGCCCGCCCTCGTCGGTCATCCGGTACAGGAGAAGTCGCCGCTGTCGTCGCCGCCGCCGACGCTCCCCTCCGTCTCGATCACGACGCTCGTGGCGGTCTCGACCGGGTAGCGGCCGCGGTCGCCGTCCGCGTTCGCCCACTCGCCGAACCCGCCGTCGTACAGCCGCACGTCCTCGAAGCCGATCGCCCGGAGGGTGAGCCACGTCGACGTCGGATCGACGTTCTCGTCGCCGTACACGACGACGGTGGCGTCCCTGTCGAGCTCCGCGTCGACCTCGTACAGCCGGACCAGCCGTCCGGGTTCGGTCATTCGGTTCCCCGCGACGTTCCCCACCCAGTTGACGTTGAGCGCGCCCGGGAGGTGGCCGTGCCGGTCGTGGTCGGGATCGAGCGCGTCGGACCCGGGCGCGCCGAGGTACGCCTCGGGCACGCGGGTGTCGACGAGCCCAGGTCCGTCGCCGTCGGTCGCCCCGACGCGCTCCGCGAGCCAGTCGCGGGTGACCCACGTCTCTGCCGCCGGGTCGGGCGCGTAGTCGGTCGCGGTCGGCGCGCCCCGGGAGCCGGTTCCGATCCGGCCGTTCCAGCCGGAGAGCCCGCCGTTGAGGACCTTGATGTCGCCGACGTGGCCCGCGGCGGCGAGCGCGAACGCGGTGCGGGTCACCCGCGACCCGACGCTCGCGCCGTAGACGAGCACGTCGTCGTCGGGCGCGACGCCGGCCTCGCCGAACGCGGCCGCGATCGCGTCGGTGTCGGGAACCGCGCCGGCATCGGTCTGCGTTCGGCTCGTTATCGCGTCGAAGGGAACCCGTCGGGCACCGTAGATCCGCTCCGTCCGGAACCGCTCCGCGCTTCTCGCGTCGAGGACGACGGCGTCCTCGCGGTTGTCCGCCAGCCACTCGGGACCGACGAAGTGGGCGACGTTCCCCGAGACCTCGTACTGCGCGGCGACGTTCGCCGGCGTGGTGACGCCGAGACAGCCCGCCGTGCTCGCCGCGCCCGCGACCGTCGCTCCGGCCGCGGCCCGCAGGAGCCCGCGCCGGGTGGTGTCCGCGGGCGGGCCGTCGGCGTCCGCAGGTCGGTCGGCGGCGGGGTCGGTGTCTCGGGTCATCCGCAGTAGCAGTGGTCGTCCATGCAGTACGTCGCCTCCATGTCGCCGAACGCGATCCCGAGCGAGGCGAGCGACGCCCGGATGCTCTCCACCGCGTCGCCCTCCGGACGAACGGTCCCGGCGACCGCCCCGGTGGGCGCCTGTCCGGTCTCGACCGTCGCGACGACGTCGCGGCTGGCGTGGTCGATCACGGCGACCTGATTGGCGTCTTGCACCGGGACGTACAGCTTCTCTCGGCTCGGTCCCCAGGCCGCGGAGATGGCGCTGCCGCCGACGTCGATCGTCGTCTCGTAGGCGTTCGCCTCCAGGTCGATCACGCCGACGCCCTCGCCGGGGATGAGGAGGTACGCCGCCGTGTTGTCCGGGGCGACTTCGCTCGTGATCGGCGCGCCGGGCAGGCCGTCGTCGCGGGTTATCTTCGCGATCTCCTCCGGGTTCTCGGGGTCGGAGACGTCCCAGACGCTCTCGGAGCCCTCGCGGGGCACCTCGGGATCGCCGCCGAGCGTCCCCTCGCCGTTCTCGACGAGGAGGAGCTCCCCGTCGAAGGAGGCGGTACACATGAACGGGAGGACGTTCCCCTCCGTGACCGGCTCGCCGGCGTCGACGCGGGTCACGGTCTCGAAGGGGTCGACGCTCAGCACGCGGATCGCCTCGTCGGCGACGTCGACGACGAACGCGTAGTCGCCGTTCGGACCGAGCGTCATGTCACACGGACCCACGTAGCCGGTCTCGATCTCGGCGGTCACCTCGCCGAAGGTGTCGCTGTCGCGGTCGGCGTCGACGCGGAACATCGCGTGGTTCGCGTCGCCCTCGGGGTCCATCCCCGTCGTGCCGCCGGAGGCGATCAGCAGGTGGTCGCCGTCTGGCGTCAGGTTCGGGTAGTTCGGACCGTATCCCGTCTCGACGTACGCGACTTCCTCCAACGTGCGCTGGTCGAACGCCCGGACGCCGCCGGAGACGTTCAGCCACGACACGTCGTAGTCGGCGTCGGTGCCCGTCGAGTACTGGTTGGCCGGGAAGGAGGCGGTCGTACCGAGGAACGACGTCGTGAGAAGCTCGTCGGCCGCCGCGTCGATCACGCTGACGGTGCGGTCGCCGTTGTTGAACACGAACACCGTCGGAGCCGGCCCGTCGCCGCCCGCGCCGTCGCCGGAACAGCCGGCGAGGGCCGTCGCCGCGCCGACCGCGCCGGTCGTCTGGAGCAGCCGGCGGCGGTCGACCCCGTCGGCGAACGGGTTCGTTCGGTCGTCGTTGGCCAGGTCGCCCCCCTTCGAGGGGCGGGGCTCCGACGAACGCGCGGCCGCGCCGGTGGTCCCGCATCCGCAGTCGTCGGTCATACCCATCACCACGCGGTACAGGCCTAAAGCACCCCCGAACGCCCCCGTCGTTGCCCCGTGTGAGGAAAACCAGTGGTTTTTGCCTCCAACTCCGATTCGAGGGGGGATTCACCGTGTCCAGCGTCGCTTTACGTGCGGGACCGGTGTGCTCGGGTAATGCTGCTCTCGCCCGTCGCCTACGTCGCCGTCTCGGTCGCGGTTGGGCTCTCGTTCGGCGTCCTGTTACAGAAGGCGCGGTTCTGCTTCGTCAGCGCCTTCCGCGATTTCGTCGCGTTCAAAGACACGCGGGTTCTGAAGGGGTTGCTCGCCGGAATCGCGGTGATGACCGTGTTCTGGAGCCTGCAGGCCACGTTCGGCTACTTCCGCGGTTTCTGGACGCCAGCGTGGGGGCTCGGCTCGCTGTTCGGGGGGTTCGTCTTCGGCCTCGGGATGACCCTCGCCGGCGGCTGTGCGTCCGGGACGTTGTACCGCGCCGGACAGGGATACCTCCAGTTCTGGCTCGTGCTCCTGTTCATGTTCGTCGGCTACGTCCTCTTCGCGTTCGCGTTCCCCGTCGCCGAGACGTACTACTTCCAGACGCTGAACCCGTTCGACGGACGAACGCTGTACCTCTCGTCGCCGCTCCCGCCGGCCGTTACCGGCGCGCTCGCCGTCGCCGTCGGTACGCTGGCGTACGCGTTCGTGAAGGGGCGAAGTCAGCTCCCCGACGACCCGTCCGGCGGCTCGGGCGTCGCGTCCGACGCGCGAGCGCAGGCGTCGGTCGGCGGCTCGCGCCTGCTCTCGTCGGTGGCGCTCGGTCTTCGCGGTATCGCCGACGGCACCGTCGCGTACCTCCGCGGGTTCCACGAGGACGACCGACCCGTGAAGGTCCGCCTGCGCGACTCGTGGGACGCCCGGACCGCGGGCGTGGCGATGGCGCTCGTCGCGAGCCTCTGGTTCGTCGTCCACGGCCACTGGGCGATCACCGGCAGCGAGGCGCGCTGGGCGGGGTATCTCCTGTCGGCCGTCGGCTACGACGTCGCGAGCGTCGACTACTGGGGCTCCGTGCTGTTCCGCGACGGCAACATCTCCGTCACCATCGACATGGTGATGATCGCCTCTCTCGTCGTCGGCTCCTTCGTCGCCGCGTACGCCTCCGGCGACTTCCGGGTGCGGAAGCCGAAGCTGAACCGCGTCCCGAACTACGCAGTCGGCGGGCTCCTGATGGGCGTCGGCTCGCGGCTCGCGGCCGGCTGTAACATCGCGAACCTCTTTTCGGGGGTCGCGCTGTTGTCCGTCCACTCCTTTCTGGCCGGCGCGGGGATCATCCTCGGCGTCTACGCGATGACTCACTACATGTACCGCGAGGTCGGCTGCGCGATCTGAGTGTACCGCGAAGTCGGCTGCGCGATCTGAGTGTACCGCGAACGGCCACCGCCCGATAAGGTAGTTCACCGTTCTACCCTTTATCAGACTGCGACGCGTATCGAAATGCGGTATGTTCACATGAAACTCGCATTGATCGGGGTCGGACAGGCAGGTGGGAAGGTACTCGATGCGTTTCTGGCGTACGACGCCCGGACGGGCGCGGACATCGTTCGCGGGGCGATCGCCGTCAACACGGCGACGTCGGATCTCGGGGGGATCGAGACGCTTCCCGAGGAGCGACGGATCCTCATCGGGCAATCGCGCGTGAAGGGCCACGGCGTCGGCGCGGATAACGAACTGGGTGCCGAGGTCGCCGACGAGGACATCGGCGAGATTCAAGGGGCCCTAGACTCGGTTCCGGTCCACGAGATCGACGCGTTCCTCGTCGTCGCGGGGCTCGGCGGGGGAACGGGGTCGGGGGGTGCGCCGGTGATCGCAAAGCACCTCAAGCAGATCTACACCGAGCCCGTCTACGGGTTGGGAATTTTACCCGGAAGCGACGAGGGAGGGATATACAGCCTGAACGCCGCGCGGTCGCTCAAGACGTTCGTCGACGAGGTGGACAACCTCATGCTGTTCGACAACGACGCGTGGCGAACGTCGGGAGAGTCCGTCGGTGAGGGGTTCGACGCGATCAACGAGGAGTTGGTGCAGCGGTTCGGCGTTCTCTTCAGTGCCGGTGAGGTGACCAAGGGGAGCGACGTCGCAGAGAGCGTCGTCGACTCCTCGGAGATCATCAACACGCTCAAGGGCGGTGGCATATCCTCGGTGGGGTACGCCGAGGTCGAGGTGGACGAGCCGGAACGGAACGGACTGCTCTCCCGGCTGCGGGGTGACGCCGCCGACGACGTCGATAGCACGGAGACGCTCACCCGCATCACGAGCCTCGTTCGAAAGGCGACGCTCGGCCGACTCACCCTCCCGTGCGAGGTGAACGGGACGGAGCGGGCCCTCCTCGTCGTCGCTGGCCCGCCGGAATACCTCAACCGGAAGGGAATCGAGCACGGCCGCAAGTGGCTCGAAGAACAGACCGGATCGATGGAGGTTCGCGGCGGGGATTACCCCCGGCGGGGGAGGGGGACCGTCGCGGCGGTCGTGCTACTCGGCGGCGTCACGAACGTCCCGCGGGTGAAAGAACTCCAGCAAGTCGCGATCGAGGCCCAGCAGAATATCGGTGAGATCACCCACGACAGCGATACCCGTCTCGCGGCGTTGCTGGACAGCGACGGAGAGTTGGAGTCGCTGTTTTGATGTCGAGCCCGTCTCGTCCCGTCCCGTCTCGTGGTCGCCCCGCGGGCGACGCGGCCGAGTCACTCCTGCCAGTCGGGGTTCGCCCGCGGCGGCGCGAAGATGTCGTAGCCGACGACGGTCTCGTCGCCGCGGTTGAGCGCGGCGTGCGGCTCGCCGCCCGGGATGACGTACGTGTCGCCGGGCTCGACGACGAGGTCCTCGCCGTCGACGACGAACGTGGCCGTTCCCTCGGTGACCACGCCGATCTGCTCGTGGTGGTGGTCGTGCTCGGGCACCTTCTCGCCCGGCTCGATCACGAACCGCTGGATGCTCGTCTCCTCGCCGACGGCCCCCTGCGTGAGGAAGACACCCTTCACGGCCTCGGTCGCCTCGACGTCCGCGTCTGGTATGACGTCCATGGTTTCCGGGCGACCGCGAGCGGCTTAAACCGGGGGGATGGGGCAAGCTGTGGGGATGGGGCAAGCCGTGAGGAGGAGAAACGCCGCCATCCGATCCCCGCCCGCCTCACGGGAACGGATGGTACTCGTTGTCGAGATCCGGCTCGAACCCCATCGACCGCGGGACGTCGCTCGCGCGGTCACCGAAGAACGGCTCTCCCGTGAAGAGCGGCTGTGCCCCGGGGACGAGCACGCGGACCGCCTCGAATCCGAGCGCGGCCAGGTCGCGCGTGGTGACGCGCGCGACGTACGGGTCGAGGCCGACCGCCTCGACGCGCTCGACGACGGCCGACAGCTCCGCCTCCCCCGACGCCGTCTCCTCCCCGATCGACGCGGCCGGGACGGTCGTCTCCGGGTCGAAGAACGCCCGCGTCTCCGCTGGGAAGTCGGCGTGCCGGCCGATTGCTGCTCCCTGCTCGGCGGCGGTCTCCTCGCCCATCGACCGGAGTTCGGTCCAGTTCTGGAGCGCCTCCGCGAGCGCGCTCCGCGCGGCGGCGGCCGGGTCGAGGTCGGCTCCGGAGCCGGCGGCGAACCGCGGCCAGTCGCCCTCGCGGTGGACCCCCACGGCGACGACGGGCACGTCGACGTCGGTCGTCACGAGGAGCGGCGTCACGGCGAGCGACTCGGCGCGGGCGCGCTTCTCGAGTTCCGCGAACTCGTCGTCGTCGACCGCCAGTCCCAGCGGGTCGGCCGTCGAGTACCAACTGGTCATCGTCGCGTCGCGCTCTATCACCTCGTAGAGCCCCGACAGCGCCGCCTCGGGGCCGGTGTTCCCGAGTCCCAGTCCGGTCGTGATCGCCGGGCGGTATCGGTTCTCCGGGGGAGGAAAGTGGACGAACTCCGCCGGGAGGCTCGCCGTCTCGCCCGTCGAGAGGTGCTCGCCGATCGCCCACGGGAGCCAGTCGTCGCGGGCGTATTCGGCCGCGTCCTCGGGGCGGACGAACGCGTCCGGGGAGACGGGGTTCGGGACGTTCGCGGCGGCGGCGCGCGTGAACGCCTCCTCGCGGTAGACCCCGGCGGCGTAGCGCTCCAGCCCCTCGCCGAGCGCCTTCATGAACGCGGCGTCCCAGCCCGCTGCGACGCCCCCGCCGAACTCGGCCGCGCGTTCGTCTGAGAACGGGGTCGTGTCGGCGACGCGAGCGACGTAGTACGGGACCGGGAACGACGCCTGTTCTCCCACGTCAGCGATCGGCCCGACCCTGGAATCGACCGCGCGCTCGGCGGCGTCGAGCGCGGCCGAGAGCGACCGCCCCTCGCCCTCCCGCGGGAGCGCGTCGCCCGGATCGTCGCCACAGTCGCATCCGGGGACGGGCAGGAGCGTCCGCTCGCCGCCGGACGCCTCCCCGCCCGACACCTCGACGACCGTGTCCGCGACCGGGTCCCCGGAGAGCCGGCGGACGACGCGGCGGCCCGCCAGCGCCCCGGCGTACCGGACGGCCGACCGCGTTCCGCGCGTCTCTGTCGCCGGCTCGGCGTCGCCGCTCGCCACGCGCGCACGGAGGCAGTCGTAGCAGGTCGTCTCGAAGACGGTCACCGCGGCGTCGACCGCGTCGAGCGGAACGCCGCCGACGCCGCCGACCTCCACCGCGACCCACCGATCGAGACGGGCGTTCGCAGCCGCGAACGTCTCAGACCCCGCGGTGTCGACGACGACGGCGAGGTCGAACCCGTCCAGCAGGCCCGCCTCGACGGGCATCACGTTCACGTCGACGTCGCCGAGCGCGGCCTCGACCGCGTCGACCGCCGGCCCCTCGCCGACCAGTCCGATGTCCATACCTGCCCCGACGCGACAGGGAGAAAAAAAGCCGCGGGTGGTTCCGGAGTGGTGCTGGGGACCGGACGAGCGGGCGCGGGACGGGACGATCCCGCGCGGTCACGCCGCCTCGCCCGCCGTGGACCGGCGCTGATCGCCGAGCAGCGCGACCGCCATCCGGCGGGCCGCGTACGCGATGACGTTCGCGACGTGGAGCGCGACGAGCACGCCGACCGCTCCGAGCGGCACCGCGATCAGGGCCTCGGGGAGCGTGTCGATCGCCCACGTGACGGGCTCGCCGTTCACCTCGCCGAACTCGACGTCGTACGGATACCGGAGCGGTGCGGCCACGAGCGGGAGGGCGTTCGCGAGGAGGTACACCGGCGCGAACGCGAGCAGGGCGAGCCAGAACTTCAGCGAGAGAAAGCCCAGGCTCCGCCACGTCGACGGCGCGTCGACGTACCGCCTGAGTCCCGCGAGCGTCCCACCCCCGCCGTCCGAGAGGTCGTCTGGGCGCGGCAGGTCGGTCCCCAAGAGCGCGTTCGCGAGAGACCGCTCGACGCCGGCGAGCAGCCGAGCCCCGATCAGCGTCGCGAACAGGAGCGCGAATCCGACCAGGACGACCGAAAGCACGAGCCCGAACCCGACGCCGACGGTCACGAGCGCCGAGTAAACGAACCCGAGCGGGACCGCGATCAGGAGGTACAGGAGGTTCCGATACGTCTTGCCGTCGGCGGCGACGCCGATCACCGGGACCGTAGAGAGGGGTCGGAGGGAGACCATAGACGGTCGGAATCGCATCGGGGAGCGGGATAAATCGGTCGGCCGAAGCGACGGCGCGGCGGCGCGCGGCGGCCGCGTCCACCGCGTCGAGAAGGCGTCTCAGCCGATGAAAAAGTCGATGGCGTTCCCCGTCGACTGTCCCTTGTACAGCTCCGAGTAGCCGCAGTTCGCACACGAGACGACCTGGAACTTGCGGTTCTGTACGTCGAACATCTTGGTGAGTCCGGTGCCGCTCGTCGCGATCTCGTCGACCTCGGTCTCCGCGCCGCCGCACTTCGGACAGCCGCTCGTGCCGTCGCCGAGTCCCGCGGCCTCCGGGTCGGCCCGGTCGTCGGACTGATCGATCGCGTTCTCCGCGTCGTTGCCGAAGACGGAGTACTCCGTCTCGTCGTCGTCGTTCTGGGAGGGCATCGTCGGGTGCCTCTCCGGCCACGGATAAACCTCTTGTGACCGCTCGTGTGACGCGGCGCGGAACCGCGACTCGACCGTCGCCGCGTCGAGCCCGGCAACACTTATTACGCATCGTGCCAGACGTTACCATGCATAGAATGTTCGAGCGATTTTCGAGCGGCTACTACCTGGGGGAACTGTACGTGGAGCCCCACGACGGCGAGCGGGCCGTCATCCAGCGGGTCGACCACGAGCGCGTCAACGAGCAGCTGTACGCCGACGGCGAGGGAGTAGAGCGACTCGACGCGCCGCTCGTGATGAAACTCGACGGCGGCCACATACCGGTCACCGGAGACGACGACGTGCCGAGCGGGACGCTCGCGCTCCCGCGAGAGCTCGCCGACGAGGCCCTCCCGGACCGTCGGAACGTGCTCTTGGCCGACGCCGACCGCGCAGAAACGCTGCTCCGGTGGGAGGGTTGGGAGCCGTTCGCGAACGCGTGAGCTCGGAACCCCGTCACGACGCCCCCGCTCGCTACCGGTCCCCGCCGGTGATCGCCGACGCCGGCCGCCGACCGCGGATCTCGATCCGACCCTCGATGGCGGGGTCGATCCCCTCCGCTCTGGCGTACGCGGCGAGCGCCTCGTACTGGATCGGGCCCTCGTCGACTCGGTGGCGCTGCGCGAGCGTCGGGAACTCGTGTTCGGAGTGCAGCAGATACTCCGAGACGGCCACCGTGTACCGCCGCTCGGGGTCGATCGGCTCGCCGCCGACGGTCGCCTCCAGAACCAGGTCGGCGTCGGCGTCCCAGACCACGCGCGCGTTGGCGACGTGCCCGTGCCACCAGTCGTCCTCGCCGAAGTCGACGTCCGGCGCGGCCATCTCGCGGAACACGTCGTGAAGCTCCGCGCCCGTCACGGAGGCGAGTACGACCGGCTCCTCGAACGGGATCAGGCTGATCAGGTCGGCCTTCGTCACCGCGTCCGCGAGCGGGTCTCCCTGCCGGAGCCCGCCGGCGTTCGACAGACCCACGTCGGCGTCGAGCGCCCATCGGAACGCGTCGGCGACGAAGTTTCCGGCCCGGCACTCCCCGCCGTGGACGACCGGTCCGGACCGCTCTATCGGCTCGTTCACACGGTCGACCACCTCGCCGAGGTCGGCCGCGGCCATCCGCTCTTCGAGGGCGGCCGCGAGCCCCTCGACCGGGTCCGCGCCGTCCGGTTCGTGGAGCGTCGCGGTCGGAACGCCGGTCGCGGTGCCGCCGTTCCCGAACTCGACTTCCGCGACCGACTCGCCGTTGACGCCGGGGCGGACCAACCGCGTGCCCGCGACGACCTCGTTGCGGCGGCTGTGGACGTGGCCGCCGAGGACCGCGTCGACGTCGAGTTCGCGGGCGAGGTCGTCGTCGCCCGCACCGAGGTGCGAGAGGACGACCGCGTGATCGATCGGGGGTGCAGCCGCGCCGTCCTCGCCGTCGGCGACCGGTCCGTCCCTGTCGTCGGCGATCGCCGCTCGCATCTCGGCGATCGCGTCGCGGGCGGCGGTCACGGGATCGTCGAAGGACAGGTCGGCGGCCATCGGGTTCAGCGAACTCGTCGCGGGGTCGGTGACGCCGACGAACCCGATCGTCGCGTCTCCGACCGCGAGCGTCGTCCACGGGACGGCCCCCTCGCGTCGGCCGAACGGCTCCCCGTCCTCGTCGCGGACGTTCGCGGAGACGAAGGTGGCAGGGGCGTCGGCGACGAGTCCGCGGAGCGCGTCGGGCCCGTAATCGAACTCGTGAATATGTTGAGTAACACGTTCGGAAAATATATCTAATTCGCGCTTAGAATGGACAATATGGCTAACGATAGCCCGCGACATGACTATGAGGTAGCCCGCGAGAGGCTAACGAAACGCAAAGAAGAGGGTAAACTACCTACAAAGGACTATGAGCTAATAATTGAATTTCTAGACGCTTTCGACAATCAGGTTCAGAGCCATAGCCCACCGGCGGGAGAGTCTAGCAAAGAGCCGTCTACTTTGAAATCGTATTGTAGTAGATTCACATGGAGTTCAGTTAGGCTCCAAGATTCGACGTTAGCAGAGGCTACTACTGAACAAATAAATGAGCTAATGTCTCAACACTTGTCCGGCGATAATCCTGAAATCAAAGACGGCGGATATGCTGATTCTACAGTAAGATTGTATCAATCGGCCTTGAGAAGCTTATACAACTACCACGAGGATCTTAACGTCGAACCAGAGGAAATCACCTTAATCGATTCACCGGATAGCAAAGTAGACGAACGGGATATGTTCACGTCGGACGAAATTCAAGAGCTTAGAGAAAATTGTCCGAACCCTCGTGATAGATGTCTTCTAGAACTACTGATTAACACCGGACAAAGAATCAGAGCGATCCAAACTCTCCGAATAAAAGACGTGAATCTTGAAGAGGGTATATTCTACCTGAATGATTCTGTAGACGGTTTGAAACACGCAGAGGGTAAACGTCCCCTCCTTGGAGCGAAAGCCTCTGTAAGAAGGTATATGGACTATCACCCATGTCCGAACGATCCGGACGCTTATCTGCTAACTAATATCCATAATCATAATCCAGATACTGAACCCGGTGATATGCTCCATAGGGGGACGCTTAGACGACGACTTAAGAAAATCGGTGAAAATGCTGAAATCAGTAAACCCATGAATCCGCATAATTTCCGACATTATTTTGTTACTATCGCTAAGAAACGATATGGGTTAGATAACGATCAAATTCGCTGGCTAATCGGACATGGACCGGATAGTTCAGTTATGGAATCGACATACAGCCATTTGACTGACGACGATCGGATAAAGACTGTAGAAATTGATTCTGGATACCGTGAACCCGAAGAAGAGGATAGTCCATTAACACCGCCGGTTTGTACCATATGCGGTGAACCGTTAGAAAACGACGATGTGGCTTGTTCAGTCTGTGGTATGATGTATACACCGGACGCAAAGGCTACCCAAGAACAAATAGAGGAATCAATGTATGAAGCGAAAGGAGAGGTGGAAAATGAAGAAGAAGAATCGTTAGATACTGTTAAAGAGCAAATGCTTGAAGAAATCACGAGTGATCCTGAACTAATGAAAGCGTTAGCAAAGGAGGTTAAGGATCAATAAGCAAATACACTCTCTTTTGTTTCTGACGGTTCAGAGATACCGCTAATCGATTCTTTCGGCTCATTCGTTGTATCCCCTTTGTCCATGTCGAAACGCTCTAAGATCGTCTGTGCTATCCATGATGCACTACAATCAGCATTAGCTACAACCCGAAGATCCTCTTCATACTCCTTTGCTTTCTCTTCTAAATCACTCATCTATTTGCGCCTTCGAGCATACTAAATAAATGGCTTTCGTGAGTCGTGTTACCAAAACAGAAAAAGACGCCAAGACCCTCCTACCTAACATGGGCCTTGTATTATCCCCCAAGGCCTTGGGTCATGTCTAAGCCGGCTTGAAGAGAGGGAAGAGGCTTGTTTTATCGCCCGAGTGTTCGGACGAAAGGACAGAAATCTTGCCCTTGCACCATTTTGTACCTGCTAACTTAAGTATTTGTTCATTTCTTTTGGATATTTTTGGACAAAAAGGCACTTCTAACTCCCTTCATTTCGTTTTGAGATTTTGATATATCTGATTTTTGGCTTAAATAAGTCTAAAGATAGTATTTAAAGGGGGATTGAGGCGATACGTCGCTCCGGTGGATTTTGGGGTAGGGTATTCTATATCCCCTGAAAATGACTGTTTCAGAGAGTCAACCCGCCATTTTTACAAATTATTACCCATTAATAAAACCCAATAATAACGATAACAACACTTTGAATCCCCTAACAGTACGGATCTATATTCTGAAATAGAAAAATAACGAATAGTAATTAAAATAGAATATAGCAGATAGAAGCTCTGAAACGTAAAAATATCCGGAGAGCATACCAAACGAACCCCCATTGTGTTATCAGGCTCTCTTCATGCGATTTTGGCAATAATGTTGCGCTTTTGAAGCCATAGTATTTTAGTAGTGATTAATCTTAGTTACCTACATGACTATTTCAGAGGATGAGATTGTATCTGCGTTAATTGAATATCACAAACAATCAACCGAAGAGTTAGATAATACGGAAGATATTGATTATAAATGTAAAGTATATCCCGAAGCGCATTATAATCACTACGGAAATCGTGGAGTTGCGGATTTATATATTGAAACAAAATCTGAACTTGGCGACGGGAGTTGTTTTGTGTATGAAATTAAGTCTGAATCTGCTATTCGTGGATCTACAGGGGCTAATGAGATTATACGACAATTCAATAAAATGAGAGAATATTTTTTCAAAGACGAATCTTATGAACCGTATCACCATACTACATTTGAGTTATGTTTTACACCCACAGAATACAATCTAAACCATATTTACGATAATCTTAGCATTTATCAATCAAATGTCGAACAAGATATTTCAGATTTGAGTGTAGAGCGAACAAATACTATAGTCACTACCCGTATCCCGGACCCTGAAAATATAACACCAATTCTGTTTAGCAGCCCTAATCTCTCTCCGGAGCATAGAACCCCCTTCAAAAAATACGCCAAGAAAAGTAATTCAGATATATACGAACGGTGTAAATCGTTTTTTGACAGGTTGTAGTGCCTAGATCACTACACCATATAACAGACTTAATCCAATACTCAAAAATCCGAAGCTCAGAGCCATAGGTATCAGACTATTACCAAAATCCCTATCACCGAAAAACACGGTATAGCAGAGTATTGAACCGAATAATAGCAAAGTCGCTCCAAGTCCAAAGCCGATAGAAGATAATGCTGATACAATCATAGATACCCCTCATCCTCCAAGAATTTGCCAAGTGCTACCTCAACTAGCATTTTCTCATTATAATTTTTGTCGTAAGTATAATCCTCAAAAGAATCAATAAGATCCTCATCCTGAATAGCACAGCGAATTAGTTTAATGTCGGTTCCATCGTCGTTATTGTTTACTGATAAACTCATTAGTAATCAAATACAGATTGTTCGTCCTTACAGATAGGACAATAATATTCGTCGTTCTTTGCGTCAAACATGGGTTCAGTACCACATTGATGGACAATATCGTAAGTCCATTTGTCGTCTATACTGCTATCCTGAACAATCTCTAAGTCGTCATTGAGGTAGTAGGTAGCAGTATCTTTCAGCCTATCACATACCCTCTCTCTTACCCTATCCTGAATATCCAAGTCCATGATTTCAAAATTGACGTGAATAGCTGATACGCTGAACCCGTCCGGTCGATCCTCATCGATTTCTTTAGCTACTTCACGGTAATCTAGTTCACTCATGATAGGGGGTATATAAAGGGTCGAAAATTGTTCTCTCTAAACGACCGATAGACGCTTTCTCTAAGCACTTTAGAAAAAAGCGCAACATTATGGGACATGTATTATAGTGTTTACTTATACTATACATTATTATACACTAACTTAGTAGGTTCATAGTTATCAATCAATTCGTTAAGTGTATCCAGATATTCTTTATCGATTCTCTTATTCTCATACACACAATTGGACTTTCTATTAATTATATCTTTCTGAACTAATGTTTGTAAAGCGTGTTGGATCGTTCGTTCTTTATAAGAATCCACCGAATCACTTTCGGCTTTTACTAATCTTCCCTGTAATTCATTTACAGTAACAGTTTCGTTCTCATGGATTTGTTTTGCTAATTGGTTCCATAGTGTGAAAGAAATACCCGTCGTATAGTATGGTCTATTGATATAATCTTCAATATCTGTTATCACGTCTTTCGCATGGTGTTTGTTCAATTCGTATTTCAAAGGCTCTTCGCGCCAATTGGGTAATTCGTTTTCAAAAATATACTGAACCATTTTCGTATCAGCATGGAAATACCATGCGACGTAAGAGCGTAACTGTAGTTCACCCTTAGAGCGATCTTCATAGTTTCCATACCATAGCTCTGCTACCTCTTCATTCTGTAGCATGGTATCCAGTCGTTCTAGGTAAGAGTCGTTACCCGGTATATTGTTCTCAAAGTATTCTCTGTGATCGAAAGAGTCGGGTATAGTATCGATTTCTACAGCTGTAGGAGCGTTTTCGCTCTGGTTAGTGCTATCACTCTCACTCTTTTCAGAAACGGGTATATGGGTCAATAGCTGTTTTACACTATCAATCCCGACTGTAGGAGCTTCGGGGTTAGTCTCTAATTCATCGTATTGGTGATTGTCGTCAATCTTTGAAGGTGGAACCAAAGCATATCCCGACGTAAGAAGCTCAAGATCGTGTTTTTCACCTTCAAATGTCACTTTTTGTTTGAATTGGTCCAAATGCTCATACGCATCTTGTGTGACTGTTAGCAGATTATTGTCTCCGCCCGATTGACTATCCCAAGAAGCTACTGCTAGTTTCGAGATTGACTGTAGAAGATTATCAGGTATATCACCGTAACTCTCCTTGTCGAAACAAACAGTATAGCCTCGTTCAGTCTCAATCCCTAATCTGATACCGATATTACGATGTCGAGATAACAGAAAGCCGATCTCATTTGCTGATTTGAGCTTATCAGAATTATCCCAATTCTTGAACCCGGCTTTTTCGCCCGGTCTTACTGAATTGAATACCGGGGTTTCACCGAATATTTCTAGATATTTCTGTATTTGTGAATCAATGCGCCGATTAACACCGAAACCTTTTTCTTTACAGGTAGATAAATATGAATTGTAAGTTTCCATAACTTCCATCTCCCGGATTGTGTTGGTACCACAATCCGTTTTAATTTACAAAATATCGTTAGATACTTCGACCGCATTCAAACATTCGTTCAGAGCTTACGTATATTAATTTGTATCTTCAACTTAATAAAGCTTTTTAAAGACGATAATACAATATTGGGTAGAAATACTCTCCGATGAAGGATCGTGTACATTAGTGAATATATTATCTCATCGTCAAATGACCAATTTTATTGAAGATAAATCAAAAGTTTTAACTTATTTGGCTGTTTAGATGAACATGACCCACTTAATAAAAACCAAATTGCCCGGTGGGTCACTTTCATTCATATCCTAGTGGTAATACCGTAAGTCGGTATCCTCTCCAAATTGTGATATATCGACAATCACCGTAACGGTTCCCTCCAAGTCGTTGTGAGAGTATCCAATAAGCTCCTTATCGCTCTTTAGATCCTCCTTTATCTCATCTAAGTGAGAGTCGTCTACAGTCGATGTAAAGTAGGAGTCTGTGGTAACTATGCTCATTTTGTTAGATAATTTTTAAAGCCGCGATTGAAGTCACAACTTGGACAATCAGTTACGATTGTCATACATATCTTAGCGTCTCCAAGAAAAGAGAGATTAAGATCGTCGTTAGTCACCTCAATATCAGTCTGGCATCTTGGACAATCAGCCATGATTCAATCCTCACTAACAACCGCTATAACTGTCGAACCTGAATCTTCGACAAGTTCAACCGATCCGGTCCAATTGGGTTCATCCTCTGGATTACGAAGAGCCTGTTTAAGCTCTGAATCTTGGGTCGTTACCCGCTTTGAGTTTGGTCCGACACTCTCATACATTGTATCTTCACGACTTTGCTCTAAATCCTCAACAAAATCGTACCAGTATGGCTTAGATTCTCCTTTCTCTCTCCAAGCCTCAAGTCCCTTATCAAGCTCTTCAATTTCATTAGAAGGATCGTTAATCTCGGGTTCAGACTCATTCAGCATTGATTCATACTTCTTATCCACCTCTGCTAACGATTTTTGAAGCTCTTCTTCATCGACTGTAGAACTAGAGTCGTCCGACATTACCCTCTGCATTTGTTCACCGGTCATGTTCTTCATTTTCTTGTCTAGCGCCGGATCACGGTATGCCTCCTTGAGCCGTTTCTTTTCTAGCTCCTTCTTGTTCTTAGCGACTTCTTTGTTATGCTTTCGCACACCTTCGCGGATATTTTCCCATACCTCATCTATGTCCTTTTCAGGCTCTGAATCGCCCGTTAAGGTTCTCTTCTTTTCCTGTAGCTCTTCAATTTCCTCATCTGTAAAGAACTTTTCAAGCCGATCCGAAGATAAAGAATCCGTCTTTACTTTGATAAATCGCTCTTCTTCATCTAACTCCCGAATCTTCCCACCTTCTTCAAGTTCTACTACTACCTCATCCTCTGAAAGTTGAGCCTCTTCTAAATCCTCGTGCGAACTAAGCTCTGCTACTCCCGTGGATCGTCCGTTACTGCTACCTTCGGGAGTAATGATATTGTTATTTCGTCCGGTTCTCTCTGCCTTACAAAATCCCGCTCCTTGTGTCGTCATATTAAATCAATCCTCATTTACTTCATTTTGCTTATCTAACAATTCCTCTTTAACCAGAGAGTCATAGCTACTATGGCCTAATTTGGCCTTGAGAATCTGTAGCTCTTGTCTAGTATCGGGTTTTACCGAAACCGCCGTATATGATTCAGCCATGCTTACAACGTAATTTAGTATCTACAAAGGTTTAAATCTTTATAATTAATCCGAATATATTTGAGGATTCTAAACTCTGAACCCCTACAGTTTGGAGATACAGGATTTCTATATTGTTTATTTGGGCAAAAAGGTAAAAATATACTATGAGTAACAATTAAATCAATCAGATGATGTTACAGAATGTCAGAGGCATACGGTCCCGGCTTTTGTGTTCACAGATATTTTTCTCATAAATTTTAGCAGAGGTTTTTGCCGGTTTTATTGCAATGCAATATTTCGACAAACTTTGAAAGTCCATTTTTGAATTTGCCTAATACAGAGCCTCTAAAGGGTGTTAAGTCGGCTTATCGTTCACAAGTTGATATATACAGTCTTTCAGGGTGATTTTGAGCTTCAAATATCCGCCCCTTTTGCTCCTAATATTTGACATAAGATAGCTGAAAATAATCAAAGTCATCAACTTATGGACAAAGTTAGTAAAGTTCTGCTAATACTTTGAAGAAGTTAATCAATAAGCAAAAGAATTGATAAATTGTCTAATAATTGTCTCACTCTCTGCTATTGTCTTAGTCTCCTATCTCTTAACGATCCTCTCAATCTCTTAGAGAACAAAGCTCTGTGTCTTCTAAGCGATTCTTACCCTAAGAGGATACAAACCACTTACAGAATAGAAGAGTCTCTAATTGTTACTGCTATGTGCTTTGTATGAGGATAGAAGAGAAATGAGTCTATCAGCTAGGTTCAGAATGAGAAATGAGTCTGATTGTAGCTGGATAACGATCTATCCCCTCCTACCCTACCCTCCAATTGCATCAAACAGGGTTCGACCGACTTTGAGCTAATCACCCTATCTTGTGTTATCCTTATCAACACAACAGACGTAATTATCCTAACTCTCTGAAATATTATACTATCCTCATATCTTGTAGGCTATTTTTCGGTTAACAAAGTATAGATATAACCATAATCCCCCCGCCGTATGGTGATTTTAGGGTGAAACCGAAAACCATCCTACAATCCTAGATTCCAAGTATTATCTAGAATTGTGGTCTATATCGTATCTTGTCCTTTGAGAAAGGACATTATTAGCAGAGCCATTCAGGGGGTATTCTGTTTTCCGAACGGGTAGTGTGACCTATCTCGTGATTGCCGAACGTGTCGAGCGCCGTGTCGGTCGCGGCGTAGAAGTCGATGATCTGCCGGCCGGTCGCGACGAGCGAGAGGACGCCGGGCGCAGTCGTGTCGCCGGTCGCGACGACCGCGGCGTCGGGGCCCGAGAGCGCGCGGATCCGTCCGGCGAGGCGGGCCGCTCGCTCGGGGACGTCGAAGACGTTCTCGATGTCGGAGTAGTGGACGAGACGAGCCATTCGCTGATCGAGCGAAAGGGAGAGCGGCGCTTAAAAAGCGCGGAGCCGGCGAACGGAGGGTGATCCCCGGTCGCACACCCGCGAGATATTGAAAGCGCTTTTATGGATGTCCGGATTACGTCGGGTCACAGCCTCTGTGGGGTTGATGATGTGCCGTTCCGTTAGGGACCGACCACGGGACGGACACGCGAGCCCACACGGAGGAGAGGAGACCAACATATGCCCGTTTACGTAGACTACGAAACCCCAGCCGACCTCGCCGAGCGATCCCTTGAGGCGCTCGAGGTCGCCCGAGACACCGGTACCGTGAAGAAAGGAACCAACGAGACCACGAAAGCCGTCGAGCGCGGCAACGCCGACCTCGTCGTCGTCGCCGAGGACGTCTCCCCCGAGGAGATCGTGATGCACCTCCCCGAACTCGCCGACGAGAAAGGTATTCCGGTCGTCTTCGTCGACACCCAAGACGAGGTCGGACAGGCTGCCGGCCTCGAGGTCGGCTCGGCCGCCGCCGCCGTCGTCGACGCCGGCGACGCCGACGACGACGTCGAGGACATCGGCGAGAAGGTCGCGGAGCTTCGATAGTCACCCATGAGCGCAGAAGAGGGCACCGGCGACTCCACCACCGCCGAGGTGATCGAGGTCGTCGGCAAGACCGGGATGCACGGCGAGGCCATGCAGGTCAAGTGCCGCATCCAAGAGGGATCGAACCAGGGCCGGATCATCACCCGGAACGTCCTGGGCCCCGTCCGCATGGGCGACGTGCTCCAGCTCCGGGAGACCCAGCGCGACGCAGACTCCATCGGAGGCCGATAACCAATGGTCGAGACACGCACCTGCGACTACACCGGCGAAGAGATCGAGCCCGGCACGGGCACGATGTACGTCAAGAAGGACGGCCAGATCCTCCACTTCGTCGACTCGAAGGCGGAGAAGAACTACCTCCTCGGCCGCGAGGCCCGAGACCTCGAGTGGACCGAGGAAGGACACAATCAGGGTGGCGAGTAGATGAGCCACCACGACGAGCGCACCTTCGTGATGGTGAAGCCGGACGGCGTGCAGCGCGGTCTCATCGGCGAGGTCGTCTCGCGGTTCGAGGACCGCGGGCTGAAGCTCGTCGGCGGGAAGTTCATGCAGATCGACGAGGACCTCGCGCACGACCACTACGGCGAGCACGAGGACAAGCCGTTCTTCGACGGCCTCGTCGAATTTATCACCTCCGGACCGGTCTTCGCGATGGTCTGGGAGGGCGCAGACGCGACTCGACAGGTCCGTGCGATGGTCGGAGAGACCGACCCCGCCGAGTCCGCCCCGGGAACGATCCGCGGCGACTTCGGACTCGACCTCGGCCACAACGTGATCCACGCGTCGGACCACGAGGACGAGGGCGCGAACGAACGCGAGATCGACCTGTTCTTCGACGAGGACGAACTCGTCGATTACGGCCTCGACACCGCCGCGTGGGTGTACGAGGACGAGTAACGCGGCGACCGTTCGACCGGTTCGATTTTCGAACGCCTCGACCGCATACCGAGAGGTATCGCAGCGATAACACACCGTATTTCCGGTGAATTATCATCGTCTATCCTACGCGGTCACCGGATCTGCCATCTGTGATCGGTTAAAAAGACCACACTTCACTCTCTCGTCTGCCTCCTCCACACCTCACCAGCGTCCCCTCCTCCACACTCACGGAAGCCGGAGCGCGTTCCGTGCGCCGGCCGATCTGTCGCTCACGTCGACTGCGACCGCCTTCCCGGTCTCCGTCACGACGACGAGTTCGTCGGTTCCGTCGTCCGTCACGTCGGCGAACTGCGGGCTCGCGTACACCACCGCATCGACGCTTCCCCGAGCGGTGACGCCGCCGTTCCGGTTCAACACGAGCAGTTCCCCCTCGCGGTTTATCGCCGCTGGGTCGGCCTCGTCGTCGCCGTCGACCGCGCCCAGAGACGGCGCGTTCACGCGGGTGTCGCCTCCGTACTGCTGTTTCCACGATACTTCGCCGTCGAGGAGACTGACCGCCCAGACGCTGCCGGAGCCGCTGACGTAGACGCGTCCCGGCCCGGCGTCCCCCACCGCGACCGGGAGGTCCTGAAGCCCGATCTCGTACCGAGTCGAGCCGTCGGCGACCGACAGCGTCTCCAGATTGCCGTTCGTTCCGCCGAGCGCGAGGACCGGGCCGTTCTGACTGTCCGCC
Source organism: Halorubrum salinum (assembly GCF_024494575.1). Taxonomy (GTDB): domain Archaea; phylum Halobacteriota; class Halobacteria; order Halobacteriales; family Haloferacaceae; genus Halorubrum; species Halorubrum salinum. The sequence goes on along the minus strand of NZ_JANHDO010000001.1, from coordinate 834,908 downwards.
TGCCGCCAGCTCAGCGGCGTGACGCCCGGTGTGGCCGTCCACTGCACGTCGCCGTCGGCGTCGAGCAGTCTGACCGAGTTCTCCTCGCCGCCGGCGGTGGCGACGGCGACGCCGTTCGTCGCACCGTCGCCGCTCGCGCCGTTCCCGCCGAAGTCGATGGCCAGCGGTCGGCGCTCGATCGGCGCGCCGACGTCCGTCTCGAAGACCGGATCGCCGCCGTCGTCGACGACGAGGACGCCGCCGCTCGTCGAGACGGCGACGACCTCGGCGTCGCCGTCGGCGTCCACGTCGCCGATCGCGGGACGGGCCCCGCTCCGGCCGCCGACGTCCACGGCGAACCGCTCGGAGCCGTCACCGGCGTTGAAAACGACGAGCGACCCCGAATCCGTGGTGAGCGCGACGATCTGTTCGCCGCCGAGCGTACCCGTAACGAGCCCGCTCGTCTCGATCGCCTCGACGGCCTCGCCGCCGTCACCGTCCGCAGATACCGCGCCGCCCCCGGTTCCGGCCCCGACCGGCGACGTCCACTCCACGCCGCCGCCGACGGCGGTGGCCCGCACCGACCGAGTGCCGTTCACGGCGACCGACTGCAACACGAGCGGGTCGCCGTCCATGGTGGCGACGACTGCGCCGCTGCCGTCGTCACCGGCCACGGGGTCCGATTCCCAGATCACCTCGGCTTCTGTCGCGCCGTCGTCGACGCCGACGAACGCGAAGAGCGCGACGCCGACGCCGGCCGCACCGCCGGCGAACAAGATGAGACTCGCGAAGAGCACGCGCCGGTCCATTGGAGTGGGGTTCGAGCGGCGGCGGCATACGGCTGTCGGATGCGACGCTCCGTCGGACCGCCGGTGTGAAACTTCGAGGCGGGATCCGGCCGCTCACAATAGGGTGGAGACGCGGTCCGCGTGCGAGTCGTCGACGAGACCGCGAAGCCGATCGACCCCACCAGTGCCGTTGGCGTTCACGAGGTAAGTCGTCCCATCTCGGTCACCGTACGCGCCGTGGAAGTCGTAGACGAACCCGTACACGTCGGCGTCGCCGGCCGCGTCGCTTCCGCCGACGAGTGCGACCTGCTCGTGGACGTTGTACTCGACCAGTTGGTTTCTGACGCTGGCGGCGGCGGTCTCGGACACCGCCGCGTCGAGTCCCCGCTGGACGATCGGGAGGAGGTCCTCGACGTCGGATCGGACGCCGGGATCGGCCGGAAGCGTTCCACCTCTCGCCGCGTCGAGGGCCGCCCCGACGGCCCCGCATCCGGTGTGTCCGACGACGGCGACGACGTCCGTGTCGGTGTGACGGAGGGGATACGCGAGGCTGCCGGAGAGCACCCGCTCTCCGTCGACGACGGCGGTCACGCGGTTCCCGATGTTACCAACGGTGAAGAGATAGCCGGGAGCCGCCTCCCACATCCCCTCCTGTGAGACTCGGGAATCGGAACAGCAAACGGAGACGACGGGCGGGCGCTGCCCGTCACGGTGTACCGAGAGTGCGTCGGCGCCGAGTGACGCGACGTGGTCGTCGTTGCGGTCGAGTAGGTCGACGAGAACCCGACGACTCATGCGGACCGACTCGCGGTCGTGAGTGAAAAGCGGCCGGGCCGGAGCGAGACGCGGCGGCGAGGCGTCACACCACGAGACCGACGGCTTGGATCACGAATCCGACGGCGAAGACGGCCAGCAGGGCGACCGTCGCGATCACGACCGCGGGAGCGAGGGCCTCCTCGTTGTCGTCGAGGACGATGGACTCCATATCTTTCATGCGAAGGGGATCGGTGCCGCGCGGTTTGAACGCTTCGCTCGTCTCTCCGCACGGAATGGTCCAACGGCGCGCAGTCGAGCGACCGCGGTGAGACTGGTCCGCCGGAGCCGTCGACTCGCGCGCGCTGCGGTCGGAGGCGACGCTCGGACCGCGAACGACCGCGCGTCTGTGTACCACATGAGGAACGCGCACACGCGTCTCCCATGACTTATACGGTCGACCGTCTTACTCACTGTATGAGCGAAGAATCCGGGCGTCGGAACCTCCGAATGCCCAACGACGACGAAGTGTTCGCCGTGGTGACGGAGCACCTCGGCGGGAACCACGTCCGACTGCGCTGTGTCGACGGCGAGACCCGTATGGGCCGGATACCCGGCCGCATGAAATACCGCACGTGGATCAGCGAGGGCGACGTCGTGCTCGCAGAACCGTGGGACTGGCAGGACGAGAAGGCGAACGTCGAGTGGCGCTACACGGAGGAGGACGCCGACCAACTCCGTCGCGAAGGTCACATCCAGTAATCCCGCTGACGCGGGCCGAGGCGTCTGTCGAAGCCGTCACGTGCCGACCGGCCGGGCGACCGGTCAGGTGTACAGGAGCACGACGACCACGACGAACAGTATCTCTCCGCCAACTAGCAGCAACGCGAACAGCCAGTACCGATACCGCCACACCCACGACGCGGCTCGGGCCCGAACGGCCGTCAGCGACCGCCGGAGCGACCGCGGTTCGGTCGCAGTTCGGTCTCCACCGTAGCGTCGGTCGATCTGCCACCCGTCGTCGGGGTCGTAGGTCGCCGGGACGCGAGTGCCGACAATCTCGTCGACGCCGAGCGGCGAGACGCCAGCCGACTCGAGAAACTCGAGGAACGCCGCCGATTCCGTCAGCGAGCCGTCTCGCGGGGCTGGAAATCGCTCGACGTGCGCCGACCCGCCGTGTGGAGGCCGAAACTCCACGTGAACCTCGGAGCCGGCGGATCGAACCTCGGTCACGACCAACACGCCCGCCTCGTCGTTGAGGTACGCCTCGCGCAGGCGGCGCTGCACCGACTCGTCGACCGGCGATGACGTGACGGCGGTTCCACCGGATCCGTCGGCCTCGCCGGTCCGAACGCCGGCGTGGTCGACGTCTTCACCGCCGGCGTCGCGACCGTCCGATCGCTCGACTGACTGCCCGCCACGGGAGGGCTCTTCGGGCATCGACACGCGCTTCGTGGTCTGAGAGTATAAGCGCGAGGCCGGGGAGCGCCCCCGCCGCCTCCCGGATAAACGAACATAAACAATTATTACATAGCAGTTCGTCGGGGAGAGTGTGCCACCCGTAGTACACGATTAACGCAAGCTCGGAGTCGAACCCGACCGGCGGGCCCGAGTTACCGAGCACGCGCGCGACGACCGACGAGACGGCCGAGACGACGAACACGGGGACGGCGGCAGCGATGTTCGATCCGTCGAGCACGGTCCGACTCCCGAACGGGACCGACCGCTGGAACGCCTACGCCGGCTCCTGTCACGGCGGCGACTGACACGGGGCCGAATACCCTTTTATCCGGAGAGCGGCTACGTGCGACCGGCCGATGACGATGCACCGCCCCGAGCTGCCTCGGCACCAGCGATGACGACCCCTATGAGTGCAGAGGCCACCCGTTTTCACCGATAAAAAAACCGTTTCGCAGTTCACCAGTCAAAACGCCAGTGTCTCCGCGGTCGCGTCTCGATTCTCGCCCGCGAGAACCCGGCGGCCGCCGCCGGATTATCGTGTCGGCGGCGACGAAATCAACACTCAGACCAGCCGCACGACTCGCACGTCTTGCAGCCCTCGGAGTAGTAGAGGTTCATGCCGCCACAGTCGGGACATTCGGGTGATTCGCCCGCGGCGATCAGCTCCTGCATCGCGTCGTCGGACTCGTCCGCCCTGTCGGAACTCGGTCCGTCCGGGACCGCGGTCCCCGTCGGCCCGGCGTCGTCGACCGTCGGCCCGGCGTCGACTGCGCCGCCGTCGGTCTGGCTCGGCGGCTCGGTGGCGGCGTCGGTCCCGACGTCGTCGAGGCTCTGCTGTTGGGGAATTCCCTTGTCCACGTCGTCGTCGAGATACCGCCGGAGCGCGGTACCGATCGCGTCGGGGATCGACTGGATCTGCTCGCCTTTGTCCCACGCGACCTTCGGGCTCCGAGTGCCCTGGAGCTCGTCGACGATCTCCTCGGGGTCGACGCCCGAGCGGAGCGCCGTCGAGATGACCTTCGCGAGCGCCTCCGTGAAGGAGTTGGTGTAGCCGCCGGAGTGGCCGATGTTCGCGAACAGCTCGAACGGTCGGCCGTTCTCGTCCTCGTTGATGGTGACGTACAGCTTGCCGTAGCCCGTCTCGACGCGCTGGGTCACGCCCGACAGCGAGTCCGGACGGGGACTGCGCTCGCTGTAGTCGATCTGCGGCTGCTCGCTGGCTTCGAGCAGGTCCGCGATCTCCGTGTCGATCGCCGCCTGCACGTCCTCGTTGTCGAGGAACGCCTCGATACCGCCGAACACCTCGCCGATCTGTTCGACGATCGTCTCCGCCGCCTCGCTCTCGTCGGCGAACTCCGTGTTCTTCGCGCGCGTCGTGAGCACCTGCTTCGAGCGGGTGCCGTCGCGGTAGACGGTGACGCCCTTCCCGCCGTGGTCGTAGATGTAGCGGTACACCTCTTCCATCTCCTCGGCGGTGGCGTCGTTCGGGAAGTTACACGTCTTCGAGATGGCGGAGTCGACGCCCTGCTGACAGGCGCACTGGACGGCCGCGTGCTGTTTGCCCGAGAGGTCGCCGGTGACGACGAACAGCTCGCCGATGGCGTCCGGCACGGTGTCGAGCCCGTCCACGCCGTCGAACTCGTTTTCGGCCATCTGCGCCTGCGCCTCCTGCTTCACCGCGTCGACGTCGACGTCGTTCTCCTCTAAGGTTCGGAGGAAGTAGTCGTCGAACTCGACGAGCATCTCGTCGCCCTGCACGTCGTCGGAGACGTTCTTGTAGTAGGCGACGTTGTAGATGGGCTCGCAGCCGCCGGTGGTGTTGCCGATCATCGACGTCGTGCCCGTGGGCGCGATCGTCGTCGTGTTGTGGTTGCGGATCGGGAACCCGTCTTCCCACTCGTCGGCGTCGAGTCCGGTGTAGTGTTCGAACCAATCGCGGTGTTCGGTGGGGTTCGCGTACTTCGACTCCTCCCAGTCGTTGAACGTCCCGCGCTCCGTCGCGAGCTCGTGGGAGGTCTGTTTCGACGCGTGGTTGATGTGGGTCATCAGCTGGCGGGCGACCTCGTTGCCCTCCTCGGTGCCGTACCGGATACCGAGCTGGATGTACAGCTGGGCGAGCCCCATGACCCCCAGTCCGATCTTTCGCATGTCCCGGACCTTCTCTTCGATCTTGTCGACCGGGAAGTCCGACATCGTGACGACGTTCTCCAAGAACCGGGTGCCGTAGTCGATCCGCTCGTCGAACTCCTCGAAGTCGATCGCCTCCTGTAAGAACGCCGACATCGCAGCCTCCCGCGAGTCGTACTCGTCGGCGTGTTCGTCGGACCAGACGCGCCAGTCCGGCGCGTCCTGTGCCGCGAGCGTCGAGAGGTTGATGTGGCCGAGGTTACAGGCCTCGTACTCTTCGAGCGGCTGCTCGCCGCACGGGTTCGTCGCGAGGATGCGGTGGTCCGGGTACTCTTCGACGTCGAACGAGTGCTCCTTGTTCACCCGTTCGAGGTAGATGACGCCGGGCTCACCGTTCTCGTGTGCGCCCTCGATCATGTCGTCCCACAGCTCCTGTGCGGGGATCGAAAGCTCCTCGCCGACCTCGACGTGCTCGCCGAGGCCGAACATGTCGTAGATCTCCTTCGTCTCGGGGGTGGCGACGTGCGGCTCCTCCGTGCGGGGGTTGGTGAAGGTGAACTCCTCGTCGTTGTACAGCGCCTCCATGAAGTCGTCCGTGACGCCGACGCTGATGTTGAAGTTCGAGAGGTGCCCCTCGACCGCGTTCCGGAGGTGTTCGGGGACGCGGCCGTCCTCGTCGATGAGTTCGCGCGCCTCCTCTAGGGCGTCCGCGAAAGAGTTGTGCGTGAAGTCGTCGGGGTCGTTGAGCCGCAGCGAGTGGGCCAGCGAGACGTCTTTGTTCTTCGAGTGAATGAACTGGATGACGTCGGGGTGTGAGACGCGCATGACGCCCATCTGCGCACCGCGGCGCGCGCCGCCCTGTGCGATCGTCTCGCACATCTGGTCGAACGTCCGCATGAACGTGATCGGGCCGGAGGCGATCCCGCCCGTGGAGCCGACGGAGTCGCCGTAGGGGCGCAGCTTCCAGAACGCGTATCCCATACCGCCGCCGGACTGGAACACCTCGGCCGCCTCCTTGGCGGTCTGGTGGATGTCCGTGATGTCGTCGCCGGGGGAGTCGACGAAACACGCGGAGAGCTGCTGTAGCTCGTCGCCCGCGTTCATCAGCGTCGGCGAGTTCGGCATGAACGAGAGCGACTCCATCCCGTCGCGGAACCGGTCCGCGGTCGCCTCGACGTGGTCGCGCACGCTGTCGGGGAGCTCGGGGACGACCGTGTCGTACGCGAACTTGTTGACGTTGTGCGCGGTGAGCGTCGTCTCCGCCTCGTCGTCTGCCGTGACGCCCGCGCCGAAGACGTCCTCGGCGAGCTCGTCGCGCCGCGGGTGGTCGGGCTTCAGCTGATCGGGCGTGACGGTGATCTCGACGCCCTGTTTTTCGGCCTCGAAGACCGCCTCCGCGAGCGCGACGTTTCGCGCGACGCGGTCGAACAGCTCTTCGGGGTCCTCGATCGCTTCGCCGTCGGCGTTCTTCCGGAGGTAGCGGGCGGGGAGGATGTTGTGGTAGGCGTTGGCCGTGAGGCGTTCTTCCATCGTCTCGCCCGTGGTTCGTTTGATCGGCAGTTCGAGTTCGTCGGCGGCGACGCCGTCGCTGCTCATTCGACGGTCACCCCGATCGGTCGGTGTGGGATATGAATCATCGTAGTGTTGGTGTACTGGCGAGGCGGACTCTTGTACGTTCGGATGTCCGAACCCGACAGGTGTTTCGGTGGATACGTGTCTGTTCAGTTATGCAAATCGGTTCCGCGCGTCTGACGCTTGGATCGGGTTCGTCGGTAACGAACGGGTTCTGCACACATAAGCGTAGTCAGACCGGGGTGAAACTGATTCAATATCGAGAAAATCGCGGCACTGTGGCGCTATTTCACTGGAACAGAAGGGGGGATTGATTGGCACCATCGAACCGCGCTATCGGCGATCGACGCTCCGTGTCGGCCGCGCAAATCGACGACCGCCTGTGAAGCCGGTTCCCCCTCCTTTCGCACACGTGTCACATTCTAATGATAAAATACGGGCGGTGTTCAGACGAGACCGAAATGTGAGGCGGTGGGACCGCTGAGCGGTCCGGCTCGACGTCGACCGGCGCACCGACGCGCGAACTCGATTCGGCAGTTGCTCACCGATGCGATCAAAATACGGGTCACACAGACGCAGTCACAATACGGTCACACAGACGCGGTCACAACGCGGGCCACCAGCGGTACCACCGCAGGCGGTGCGAGATGTCAGTCCACGCGCTCGAACCGATGGCGCACCACGTCGGCGTCGTCGTCCCACTCGAAGTGTCCGCCGTGCGCGCTGACCATCCGTTCCTCGTAGGCGTCGAGCGACGGCGATCCCTCGCGTTTCGCGTCTTCGTCCGTCATGTCTCCGAGCGTGCGCTCCGTCACTTCGGTCAACTCGAAAGTCACGCCGTCGACCGCGAAGGTGTCGCCCGCCTCGCCGTACTGATTCCCGCGATGAAGTTGAGTCACGTCGCCGTCGACGGCGGCCTGTTTCACGCGGTCGTTCGGCAGCAGATCGGCCGGGTCGTTCTCGGACATGTGACGGCCTTGGGACCGGACGGGCTTAGGTGTCCGGCCGACGGCGTCGGCGACGTCTGCCCCTCTCCTTTCGAATCTCGAAGCCCCGCGGTCACCCGATCCGCACGGACGTGGGCAGCCTCGTCGCGGTCCGAGCCGGGAGATTCAAGAGCGTGCCCATCCCCTTCTTCGACGATGCGTCAGGACCACCTCATCACCGCGAAACAGCTCTCGCGGGATGACATCGAGGCGGTGCTCGACCGGGCCCGGGCGGTCGCCGACGACCCCGCCGCCTACGCGGACCGGCACGCCGGACGCGTGCTCGCGCTCTGCTTTTTCGAGCCGAGCACGCGCACCCGGATGAGTTTCGACAGCGCGGCGAAGCGCCTCGGGATGAACACGATCGACATGGGCGACGTCGACTCTTCTTCCGTCTCGAAGGGCGAATCGCTGGCGGACACCGTCCGCGTCATCGAGGGCTACGCGGACGCCTTGGTGCTCCGACACCCCAGCGAGGGCGCGGCCACGCTGGCGGCCGAACACGTCGAGACGCCCGTCGTCAACGCGGGTGACGGCGCGGGTCAACACCCTTCACAGACCCTCCTCGACCTCCACACGATCCGCGAGAACCACGGGCTCGACGACCTCACCGTCGGGATCATGGGCGACCTGAAGTACGGGCGCACGGTCCACTCGCTCGCGGCCGCGCTCACCGAGTTCGACGCGAATCAGCACTTCATCAGCCCCGAGTCGCTTCGACTTCCGCGCTCGGTCCGGTTCGACCTCCACGAGACGGGCGCGCAGATACGCGAGCACACCGACCTCGACGGGGTCCTCCCCGATCTCGACGTGCTGTACGTCACGCGAATCCAGAAGGAGCGGTTCCCCGACGAGAACGAGTACCACCGGGTCGCAGGCGAGTACCGGATCGACGCCGAGACGCTCGAAGACGCCGCGGAGGACCTCTCCGTGATGCACCCGCTCCCGCGGGTCGACGAGATCGCACCCGAGATCGACGGGACCGACCACGCCCGATACTTCGAGCAGGCGCACAACGGGATCCCGGTGCGAATGGCGCTTTTAGACACCCTGATCGAGAACGCGGAGGCCCCAGAGGGTCCGGAGGTGGACCGATGAGCGACCACGAGTTACGCGTCTCCAAGATCCGCAACGGCACCGTCATCGACCACGTCGAGGGCGGGCAGGCGCTCAACGTGCTCGCCATCCTCGGCATCGACGGCTCCGAGGGGCTCGGCGTCTCGGTCGTGATGAACGTCCCTTCCGACCGGCTCGGGCGAAAAGACGTGGTGAAAGTCGAGGACCGCGAACTCTCGCAGTCGGAAGTCGACGTGCTCTCGCTCATCGCGCCTGAGGCGACGATCAACATCATCCGCGAGTTCGAGGTTGCAGAGAAGAACCGCGTCACCCGGCCCGACAGCGTGACCGGCGTGCTCTCGTGTCCGAACCGCAACTGCATCACCAACGCCGGCGAGCCCGTCGAGACCCGGTTCGACGTCGTCGCCGACGGCGTCCGGTGTGACTACTGCTCGACGATCCTGCGGACGGACATCGCCGAACACATCGACGTCTAGTTCGTTCCGGCCGCGCCGGTCGACCGGTTTGTCCGCCGGGTCGCGGCCGACGCCGGTAGATTTTAGCGACCCCCGTTCGATGATCGGTGTATGAGCAAGAAACTGAAGCTCGTCCTCGTGCTGTCGCTCGTCGCGCTCGCCTACTTCCTCTTCGCCGGCGATAAAGAGCCGGTCGAGGTCTGACGCGCTCGCACCGCTTTTCGCAGACCCGCTCGGCCGCATCGGTGTCCGACTCCCTCCGGCGGGCGGATACCCGCCGCTTTTACCCCGCAACCGCGTAGCCGTGCCCATGTACGGGGTCGTCACGCGAAACGCCGACGAGGTCGAGATGGAGCCGTTCGACCTCGGCTTCTACGAGGTGAAAGACGTCACGGGCCGGGCGGCCGCGCCGCTCCCGAACGCCGTGAACATGGTGTCGTGTTTCGGCGACAACGCCGCAGCGAGCGAGAATCCGGACCTCGTCCCCGTCGACGAGCGCGGCGAGCCGGCGACCCGCGACCGCGACTACTTCGACTGGGCGTACATCTGCCCGACGCACCCGGAGTACCGCGAGGGCCTGTTGGAGATCATCGAGGACTGCGCCGCCGAGAACGACGACGTGCGCCTCGACGACGTGGGGTTCCCGCGCGAGGGGTTCTGTCGCTGTGACCGCTGCGAGCGGCTGTTCGCCGAGAGCGACCGCGAGGCGTGGGCCGACTGGCGCGCCGACGTCATCACCGAGTTCGTCGCCGACGCGGCCGAGCTGGTTCCCGGCCGGCTGCTCCTCACGCTGTATCCCGACCCGTATCCGGGCCACCTCCGGGCGCGTGCGGGGCTCGACGCCGACCGCCTCGCGGAGCACGTCGACGAGTTCGTCGTCCCGCTGTACGACACCGAGTACGCGACGACCTACTGGCTGGAGACGATCGCTCGCGGCTTCCGGTCGCGGCTCGGGGGCGACTACGACGTGCACGGCGCGCCGCCGGAGACGCCGTTCTCGCTCGAACTGTACGCGGTCGAAGTCGACGTCGACGACCTGATCCACGCCGCCGAGGTCGCTGAGACGTACGCGAAGGACGTGTTCTTCGGCTACGACGCCAACAACGCGGCCGCCGCGCTCCGCCGGAAGGACGCCGACTCGCGCGACGGCGAGGTCCACCGGCCCGACTGATCGAGTCCGGACTCGGCCGGATACCGCTCGCCGGCCGGGAATCCCCGGTCGCGTGAACGAGGGCTTATATACCGGCACGGCCGAGACTCACGTGACCGGCCGCCGGCGTGCGACACACCGGTCGTCTCGCGTTCGCGCGAGGCGGTCGCCTTTCAACGTCCGCGCCGTAGCGGCGGTCGCTCTACAACGTCTAGCCGCGGCCACGTCATATTCGGTCCGACAGAAGAGCGCCCGCCGAATCGAGGAGCGAGCGCTACTCGCCGAGGACCGCCCGCTACTCGTCCGTCGCCGCGTACGTCTCCAGTGCCGTGATCCGGCCGTCCGCGACGTCGAAGACGTCGACGAAGGAGAACAACGTCCCTCCGTCGGCGTCGAGCAGCCGGCCGCGAACGGCGACGCCGGGGCCCGCGGGGTAGACCCGGTCGACGGCGTGGGTCGTGTCCGTCATCGGCCGCTCGTCGCGCATGAACGTCACGAAGCGCTCGCGTCCCTCGAAGGTGCGGTCGGGGCGCCGCTGGACGAACGCCGGCGCGAGCAGCCCCGCGAGCCGGTCGTACTCGCCCGCGTCGAGCGCGTCGTAGTACGCGCGGACGAGCCGCGTCCCCTCCGCGGGTTCCGGGTCGCTCACGCCGCGAGCGCCTCGAACTCAGCCGCCGAGGTGCGCGTCCCCTTCGAGAGCACCACGTCGCCGGCGCGGAGCGTCGTGTCGATGTCGTGGCCCACAAGCCACCCCTCCTCTGGCCGCCGGAGCGCGATGACGCTCGTCGAGATGTCTGTCGCCGGGATCCCCTCCTCGATCCGCGTCCCTTCGAGGGCGCTGCCGGCCTCGACCACGGTTCGGGTGATGATCTCGTCCGACTCCTGGACCGCCATCTCCACGACGGGATGGACCCCGATGTCGCGGGCGACGCCCTCCGTGATCTCCAAGGCGGCGTCCGAGATCTCCTCGGTCGCGACGCCGAGGTGGATCAGCCCGCGGAGCGAGACGGGGTCCTCGGCCTCGCGGGCGGCCCGAAGCGTCCACGCCTCGAACCGCGACTGGAGAGCGTCGACCTCGATCTCTAAGTTGTTCACCTCGTCTGCGAGCGCCGCGTTGTCGAACAGCACGGAGCCGTACGCGAGATCGACCGCCAGCTCGGAGAGGTTCTTCATCAACACGATCGAGTCGACCGCGCGCTCCAAGTCGTCGATCGCCGGCTCGACCGGTTCGTCCGGCTCGAACGGCTCTCGGGCCAGTTCGGGGTACGCCTCGGCGACCCCCGTCTCCGGCCCGCGGAGGAGCGTCACGTCGCCGGCTTCGAGGCGGGTCTCCGGACCGGGGTTGAGGATCCAGTCGTCCTCGCGGCGAATCGCGATGACGCGCACGCCGGTCACGGACTCCAGGTCGATGTCTTTCAGCGTCCGCCCCGCGTAGCCGGAATCGTCCGCGACGGTTCCCCGGACCAGCGTCTCGACGCCCTCGGTGAGCGCGCCGCGCATCGCGTCCGGGAGCCCGATCTCCTCCGTGACGATCTTCGCGATGTCGCCGGCGGCGTCGGAGATCTTGTCGGCCGCGCCGACCACGCCGAGCACCGGCGCGAGCGTCTCGGCCTCGTCGGGGCTCCGGGCGGCGAGCATGAGGCTCATCCGCGCGCGCATCTGGAGCACGTCCATCCGGTGTTCGAGCTCGACGACCTCGTGTGCGACCGTCGGGCTCCCGTGGAGGACCGCGGAGTACGACAGGTCGATCAGCAGCTCGGCGGTGTCTTTCATCTCCACGAGCAGGTCCTTCACGCTCGCCGGCTCGTAGCGGACCGAGAGCGGCGACTCCCGCTCGTCGAATCGTCCCATGCGACATCCTCTCCGGCTCCGAGTAAAAGGCTTGTCACGGACCGACGCTGTCCGACTCGAACCGGCGCGTCAGCCCGCGTCGCCGGCGAGGTACGCGGTCGCGTCGTCCCCTCCGTGCGGACTCTCGGCGGCCGCGGCCGGCTCGGCCAGATCGACGAGCGCGAGCCAGCCCAAGAGCCGGTCGGCGCGCTCGCGCCACGTCGCCTCCCACGCCGGGTCGCGGGCGCGGTCGTGACGCGGGACCGACTCCCGGGTCGCCGCGAACAGGTCGTCGGGCGTGAGCGGGTCCGCTGGCGAGGCCGCTTTCAGGGCCGACAGCGCCTCCGGAACGAGGAGGACGCCGTCGCGAAGCCCCTCGCGGACGCGCTTCGCGGTCGGCTCGGCGTCGGTCCGGACGAACCCCCGCGGCGTCTCTTCGACCAGCCCGAGCGCCCGCAGGAACGCCAGCCAGTCGTTCGCGGTCTGGCGGTCGCGGAGGCCGCAGCGGTCGCGGAGGCGCGCACAGCAGTCGTCCGTGCTGCCCGGCACGAGCGGAACCGCGCGCTGGTACTCGCGGAGGACGTCGAGCGAGTCGGGCGGTTCGGGGACCGGCTTGAGGCGCATCGCCGGGGTCAGCGGTAGCCGAACGACGCGGCCAACAGCTCCTCGTCCGTCTCGCCGACCGTGTACACCGGCCCGTCGAGGACGTCGACCGTGACCTTCGCGGGCGCGAAGACGCGCTCGTCAACCTCGTAGAAGTCCCAGTCGGCCTCCTCGAACACCTCGACGAAGGGCGTGCCGTACTCGTCGCGGGCGGTCGAGACGATCTGTTCGAAGCGGTCGTCGTCGCGGGCGACCTGCAGGTGCACCTCGCCGCCGTACGCCAGCGCGTCGTTCGTCCGTCCCATCGCGAGGTCCTCGTCGCGGGTGGCCGGAGCCATCGGCGCGGAGCCGGAGGCGTGGAGCACGTCGGTGGGCTCGTACCCCACTTCGAGCAGTCGGAAGACGGCGAGTTCCGCCGCGCGCGCGGCGGTCGCGACCGATCCCGCGGTCGAGCCGGTGGCGTACGCGGGGAGGAAGACCCCCTCCGGGTCGACCTCTGCGAGGTCGGCGACGTGTTCTGCGACGGACTCCGTCGGAAGCGCGGTCGACTCGACCGCGAGCGTCGCGAACTCGGAGGAGTCGTAGTACCCCACGCGCTCGAACTCCGTCTCGCGGCCGACGAGCGCCCGGGCGGGACCGGAGCCGAGTCCCTCGAAGCCGTCGTCGGTGGCGAGTTCCCAGCCGGCCTTCTGCGAGCAGAGCAGCGCGATCGCCGGGTGGTCCGTCGAGAGTTCGACGTACTGGCGCGGCGCGTCGGCGACCTCTCCCATGCGCGTCCGCAGGTTCGCGAGCCCGGCGGTCTGGATCTCTGCGAGGAGCAGTCCCGCCTCGATGCCGCCGGCGGCGTCGACGCCGAAATCGACGACTGTCGCGCCGTTGTCGAGTTCGTAGCCGACGACGTCGAGTTCGCCGGAGAAGTCGAGCGCCTCGTCGACGAGCTCGATCGCGGTCCGGTTGATGCTTTCCATACCGCCCCTTCTCGCTCGCCCATTAAGGGGTTTGTCTGTCGTCGCCGCCGGCGGATGCGGGACGGAAATCTCGACGATCTCGACGATCGTTCGACCTGTCGACGGACTCCCGATCAGACGACTAGCTCCCGATCAGGCGACGTCCTCGACGTCGACGCCCGGGATCGGTTCGATTTCGAACAGGTACTCGTCATAGGCGCGGTCCAGGTTCGCGGGCCCCTCCGCGACCGTGTGGTCGACACAGAGCAGCGCGGTCGATTCGACGGCACCCTTTCCCGTGTCCTCCAGATACCGCTCGGTGACGGAGAAGGCGGCCGGTTCGTCGCACCCCCGGCGGTAACACGCCGTCGGCGCGTCGTCCGGGGGCTCCGTCTCGTCGGCGCGCTCGCGAGCCTCCGCGATGTCCTGTCGTGCTCGTCGCCGTTCGGCCTTTCGCGCCTGCTTCTCCCGACCCGACTTGGTGTCCGGCATGCGTACACAAACGCGGGTCATCGGGATAACGCTACGGGCGGTCCGGCGGTCCGATCTCTCGGTCCGGTGCGGCACACCACGCGGAGTTCGCCGCCGAGAGCCGCGGTTCGATTCGATCACCAGAAGCCGCCGTCGGAGTCCCTCGCCCGCCCGGGACCGCCCGGACCGCGCGGTCCGCTCGGTCGCGGATCGGGATCGATCTCGACGAGTTCCGTCTCGGCGCGCGGGTCGACCTCGCGGCCCTCCTCGTAGCGGACGAAGGAGAGGTAGAACGGCTCGCCGCAGCCGACCGCGTCCTCGCGCGGCTCTCGGTCCGGCTCGTCGCCGCCGGCGTCGGTCCCCCGAACGCCGTCGTGCGGGTCCCAGACGACGCCGTCGCTCTCGCCGCAGACGAACCTGACGCCGTCGGCGTCCGCCGCGTCCTCGAACGGCTCCGTCGGCGCGACGTACCCCCACCCCTCCAAGGGGTACGGCGTCACCGACTTGTCCGCGAGGTAGCCGTCGCGGTCGAGTTCGACGAGGGTCCCGCAGCGCGGGCAGTAGTAGGTGACCGGGTAGCTCATCTCCTCGCTCTGGTACGGCCGCCGGCGATATAAGCGGCCGGTGACCGGTCCCGACGCGCCGCGTCGGTGGCGGCCGTGTCGACGGGACCGTCCGCCGGCGGTCGGTGCGTCCAGCGCTACCTCCCGCCGAAGAACGACTCGTGGACGGCCATCGCCGCGTCTTCCGCGATCGGGCCCTCCACCGTCGTCTCGCCGCCGGCGCGTCGGATCACCTCCTCGCAGGAGATCTCGACCACGTCCCCGGAGAGTTCGCTCAGGGTCGCGCCCGCGACGCCGAAGACGACGCGGTCGATCCCGGCGTAGTGGACCGCGGTCGAACACATCGGGCACGGCTCGGTGCTCGCGTACATCGTACAGCGCGCCCGCTCGTCGGGCGACAGCTCGCGGGCGGCCCGGCGTGCGAGCGACAGCTCCGGGTGGGCGGTGACGTCGTCGTCGCTCCGCGTCCGGTTGCGGTCCTCGGCGACGACCTCGCCGTCGACGACGAGCAGCGCGCCGAACGGCGTGTCGCCGGCCGCGACCGCCTCCTCGGCGAGGCCGATAGCGCGCTCGACGTACGCGCGGTCGTCGGGGGCTCCGTCCGCGTTTTCCCCGCTCGTCGCGTTCGCACCCGCGTCGGTCGGATCGGTCATAGGTCCGTGTTCGGCCGGGAACACCTAACGGTTCCCACCGAGTCGAGAGGGTCGGACCGCCCGTCGGCGGTCGACGCGAGCCGCGTTCCCGATTTTATATACCTCCGCGCGCTACGGGGCGACGTGTCTGGCGTCACCGTCTCGATCGACCCGCACGTCCACTCCGACGACAGCTACGACGGCCACGAGCCAGTAGAGCTGATCTTGGAACACGCGTCGGAGATCGGCCTCGACGCGGTCGTGATCACCGACCACGACGTGATCGGCGAGTCGAAGCGCGCCGCCGAGATCGCCGACGAGTACGGGCTGATCGGGATACCCGGAGTCGAGGTGTCGACGGCGCACGGCCACCTCCTCGCGATCGGAGTGGAGCGGATGCCGCCGCGCCGGAAGCCGTACGCCGAGACGGTCGCGTGGATCCACGAGCACGGCGGCGTCGCGATCGTCCCGCACCCCTTCCAGCGGTCGCGCCACGGCGTGCGACAGCGCAACATCCCCGTCCCCGACGACGCCGGCGACTCGGCGGCGAGGGCCGGTGACGGCGTCGCGATCGGAGACGGGGCCGGCGGCGTCGACGAGGTCGACGCAGTCGAGGTGTTCAACGCGTGGCTGTTCACGGGGTACAGAAACCGGCGCGCGCGGCGGTTCGCCGCCGACCACGACTACCCCGGCGTGGCCGCCAGCGACGCCCATCACCTGGAGTACGTCGGGCGGGCGTACACCGACGTCGAGATAGCCGACCGCGACTCGGTCACCGCGGTCACGGCCGACGACGTGCTCGACGCGATCCGCGACGGGACGACGACCGTCGACGGCCGACGCGCGCCGATCCGGATGGCCGCGAAACACTACGTCGGCGCGGCCGGTCGCAAGACCGGGTACTACGCCGCGACCGGCGCGAGCCGAGGCGCGGCCGCCGCGGCGCGGGGTGCCGCCGACCTCGTCTCGACGGTCCGCGTCGCGGTCGCTCAGGGGGCCCACCGCGCCGCGCGGGTGCTCTCGTGGGTGACCTGAAGGGCCGCCGAAACCGACGCGGCGTGCGTCGACGCGACCGCCGCGACGCCCGGAGGACCACCGCGACGCGAGACGAACCCGCCCGGAGAGCGGGGTTTTTGCACGCGGGCCCGAAACGACACGACATGAGCCACGACAGACGCGAGTCCGGGTTCAAGCGGCGGACCCGGGTGGCGGACGCGCGATCGACGCTTCTCGACGCCGTCTCGCCGCACGGCCGGACCGAGTCGGTCCCCCTCCCCTCGGCCGACGGGCGAGTGGTCGCGGAGCCGGTCGACGCTCCGGCCCCGGTCCCGAGCTACGAACGGGCGGCGATGGACGGCTACGCGGTCCGCGCCGAGGACACGTTCGGCGCGTCGTCTCGATCGCCGGCGGTGCTGCGGACGGCCGGCGACGGGACCGCGGAGCCGGGAGACGTCGCTGCGATCGGACCGGGAGAGGCCGCGCGAGTCCACACCGGCAGCGCCGTCCCCGAGGGGGCAGACGCGGTCCTGATGGTCGAGCAGGCCGAGACGGTCGGCGACGAGATCGAGGCGTTCGACGCCGTCGCGGTCGGGGAGAACGTCGGCGAAGTCGGCGAGGACGTCGCCGCCGGACAACGGCTCTTCGACGCCGGCCACACGCTCCGTCCCTCCGATTTGGGGCTGTTGAAGTCGGTGGGTATCGACTCGGTCTCGGTCTACGAGCGGCCGACCGTCGCCGTGATCCCGACCGGCGAGGAGCTGGTGCAGTCGGACCCCGGCCCGGGAGAGGTGATCGAGACGAACGGACTTACCGTCTCGCGGCTCGTCGAGCGTTGGGGCGGCGAGGCGCGCTACCGCGAGATCGTCACCGACGACGAGGACGCGCTCGCGGCCGCCGTCGAACGCGACCTCGACGCCGACGTCGTCGTCACGACGGGCGGGTCGTCGGTCGGCGAGCGCGACCTGCTTCCAGAGGTCGTCGCCGGGATCGGCGAGGTGCTCGTCCACGGCGTCGCGCTCAAGCCCGGCCACCCCGTCTGTCTCGGACGAGCAGAGGACACGCCGGTAGTGTCGCTCCCGGGATATCCGGTCGCCTGTATCGTCAACGCCGCGCAGTTCCTCCGGCCGATTCAAAAGCAGATCGGCGGGACGACGGCGGACCCGTTCCCGACCCGGCGTGCTCGACTCGCGCGGAAAGTCCCGAGCGAGCCCGGTACGCGGACGTTCGCGCGCGTGTCGATCGAGGACGGCGACGGCGGCCTCTCGCCCGGCGAGAGCGACGCTAACGCCGCGGACGGGGAGGACGCAGACGCCGATCTCCCCGTCGCCACGCCGACCCGCGCCAGCGGCTCGGGGATACTCTCCAGCGTCGCGCTCGCGGACGGCTGGGTCGTCGTCCCCGAACCGCGCGAGGGGATCGAAGCGGGAGCGACCGTCGACGTGCAGCTCTGGGAGGTGACGCCGTGAGCGACCGCCGCGAGTTCCGCGATCTCGCCACTCCCGAGGCCGCCCGCGAGGCGATCGAGTCGCTGGATCTCACGCCCGAGTCGGAGGCGGTCCCGCTGTCGGACGCCCGCGGGCGGGTCCTCGCCGAGCGGATCGACGCCGCCATCGACGTGCCTGGATTCGACCGGGCGTCGGTCGACGGGTACGCGGTCCGCGCCCGCGACACGTTCGGCGCGGACGAGGTCGATCCGGGCGAACTCGACCTCGTCGGTGCGGTCCACGCCGGGGTAGCCCCCGACGTGACCGTCGAGCCCGGGACCTGCGCGGAGATCTCGACGGGCGCGGTGATGCCCGACGGGGCCGACGCCGTGGTAATGGTCGAGCGGACCGACGAGGTGCGGAGGAGCGACGGCGACGCGGGGAGCGACGACGGCGACGCCTCGCCCGACCGAATCGCGGTCCGAACCGCGGTCGCCCCGGGGGACAACGTGATGAGCGCCGGTGCGGACATCGCCGCCGGCGCGCGCGCGCTCGGTCCGGGGACGCGACTGACTCCCCGCGAGATCGGCTTGCTGTCGGCGCTCGGCGTCGACGAGGTCCCGGTCGAGGGGAAACCGCGGGTGGGGATCGTCTCGACGGGCGACGAACTCGTGCGCCCCGGCGACGAGATCGACTCCGACCGCGGCGAGATCTACGACGTGAACTCCACGACGATCGCCGCGGGGGTCGCGGAGGCCGGCGGCGAGCCCGTCCTCTACCCGCACGCCGGCGACGACTACGACGAGATGGAACGCCTCCTCAGGCGGGCGGCCGACGAGTGCGACCTCGTGCTCTCCTCCGGGTCTACCTCCGCCAGCGCCGTCGACGTGATCTACCGCGTGATCGAGGCGCGCGGCGACCTGCTCCTCCACGGCGTCGCGGTCAAGCCCGGCAAGCCGATGCTGATCGGACGGATCGACCGCGGCGGGTCGGAGGCCGACGCTCTCGACACCGATACTTCCGACGTCGACGCCGACGGTACCGGTTCGAACGACGGACGCGACGCCGGCGAGTCCGCGTACGTCGGGCTTCCCGGCTATCCCGTCTCCGCGCTCACGATCTTCCGGACGTTCGTCGCGCCCGCGATCCGCGAGGCCGCCGGCCAGCCCGAGCCCGCCACGGCGACGATCGAGGGACGGATGGGCGTCGCGGAGCGCTACGGCGAAGGCCGACTCCGGCTGATGCCCGTCGGACTGCTCGACCTCGATTCGGGAGACCTGCCGCTCGTCTACCCGGTCGACAAGGGATCGGGCGCGACGACGAGCCTCGTCGAGGCCGACGGCGTCGTCGCGGTCGACCCCGACACCGAGGTCCTCGGCGATGGAGAGACCGTCGAGGTCCAGTTGTTCTCGCCCGACGTTCGCCCGCCGTCGCTGCTCGGCGCGGGCGAGGACGACCCCGCGCTCAACCGGCTGCTCGACCGACTCGACGCGCCGCGGTACCTCCCCGTCGGCTCCAGAGAGGGACTGCGCCGGCTGCGCGACGGCGTCCCGGACGTCGCCGTCGTCGCCGGGCCGACGGACCGCGAGGTCGATTCGGTCGAACTCGGCGGCTGGTCCCGCGAGTGGGGACTCGTCGTCCCCGAGGGGAACCCCGCGAACGTCGACGGGCTCGCCTCGCTCGTCGAGGAGGATCTCCGGTTCGTGAACCGCCCGCCCGACTCCGGGCTCCGGCGGACTCTCGACGACGCGCTCGGCGAACTCGCGGCGGAGCGGTCGGAATCGCGAGCGGATCTCACGTCGCGGATAGACGGGTACGAGCGCGCGGTCCGCGCCTTCGAGAGCCCGGCCAGACGGGTGATGGCTGGCGACGCCGACGCGGGGATCGGCCTCCGAGAGACGGCGGACCGGTTGGGTTGTGAGTTCGTCAGCCTCGGCGCGCAGTCGGTTGTCGTTCGCGCCGCGCCCGACCGCGTCGAGCGCGAGGCGGTGCAGGCGCTCGCGGCGGTCCTAGACGACCCCGGCACGGACGATCCCGTCGGCGCGCTCGCCGGCTACTCGTGGGACCGCTCGACCGACGCCTGACGGGCGCGACGAGAGCGATGTTCTATATCCCATGCCGCGGCCACGCGTCCCGTGACCTGACGTCCCGCTCGCGGCGGCCGAGACGGTCGCCCGGCGCACCGCCGCGAGACAGCGGCCGCGCCGGCTGTTCGCCATCACCGACCGCCGAGCCGGACCGGATCGTCGTCCGGCGTGATCTCGATCCGCACGTCGTCTCCCACGCCGACCGGGGGGTCTCGCCAGACGACCTTCGCGCCGACGCCGTCGCGCGCGGCGAAAAGCGATAGCCCCGTCACGCGCTCTCCGTTCGCGACGATCGCCACGTCGTCCCACTCGATGCCCCGTCCGCGAGCGACGCCGACTCGGCTGCCACGGAGCGACAGCGTCGTCCCGTCACCGAGCGGCTGCTCGCCGAACGCGCCCCCGCCCGCGTAGTGCGTCAGTCCGCCGTCGAGCGGAACTCCCTCGTCGCTCGCGATCGCCGCGAACCGCTCTCCGGGTGCGGGGTGTGAGGGCTCGTCGAGGACCACGTGCGTCGGTCCGCGCTCTGCGACGACGCCGGTGCCGTCCCACGCGACCGGTTCCACGTCGACGGCGGCCGTCACCGGGAGCGACCCGCTCGCCCTGATCGGATTCGCTTCCGGCGATCGGAACCCGAGATGAACGTGGTCGTCCACCCACCGACCGAAAAAGCCCGACCGCGTCAGATCGCCGAGCCGATCGCCGACGGCGAGGCGGTCACCCGCCTCGACCGCCGGGACCACGTGGAGGATCCGAGCGACGGTTCCGGGCGTCGCTCCTGCCCTCTCGCACCACGCCTCGCCGAGATCGACGACGATCAGGTGGTCCTCGTCGGCCGCGTACGTCCGATCCGGACAGCCGACGGTCCGCGTCTCGCGCACGACGCCGGAGACGGGCGACGGCGCGGTGGCTCCGACGGGATAGAGGTCGATCGCGCTCCCGTCGTCGTGAGCGCGGTACGGGGAGTTGAACCGGGAGAACCGACGGTATCTGCCGAGGGCACCCGGTGCGAGAGAGATCGCCATCGTCGTCCCGACGTGGGGTCCGAGCGGCAAGTACGCGTCGGAACCGACGGCCGGGATCGGATCGTCAGCCGCTCCGGTCTGGATCCGCGCGATCAGCCCAGTCTGCCGGTTCGACGCCGGATATCACGAACCGAGCGCCGCCGGCGTTCGACGCCTCGACGGCGAGGTCCCACCCGTGTGCATCGGCGATGTCGGCGACGATCGCCAGCCCGAGTCCCGTTCCGCCGTCGAGCGAGACGCCGCGATCGAGCACGCGTTCGCGACGATCGGGGGGGACGCCCGGACCGTCGTCGCCGACGGCCAGCGTCACGCCGTCGGCTCCCCGCTCGATGGTGACGCGCACGGAGACGTCGTCGCCGGCGTGGTCGATCGCGTTCCGGAACAGGTTGGCGAGGAGCTGTTCGAGGCGGTCGCGGTCGGCGAGCACTGTCGGGTCCGCACCCTCGACCGAAAGCGTCGCCTCCGCGGTTTCGAGCCGGGACCAGACTCGCCGGACTACGGCGTCGAGCGACACCTGATCGAGCGTGTCGACGGCTTCTCCCGCCGTCGCGAGCGACAGTAGTCCCTCGATCAAATCGTCCATCCGCTCGTGAGCGTCCGCCGCCCGGTCGAGCGCCGCGTCGGTGTCTCCCCCGCCGTGTCTGGCGAGTTCCACGGCCGCGGTCGCCGCCGCAAGCGGGTTCCGGAGGTCGTGTGAGACGACGCCGGCGAAATCTTCGAGCCGCTCGTTCTGCCGTTGCAGCTCCGCTTCGCGCTGTTCGAGCTCCGTCTGGCGCCGCTCGCGTTCGGTCACGTCGCGAAACAGAAAGACGTGTCCGCGGTCGGTCCCGCGGGGGTCCGTGATCGGGTTCTCTTGGATATCGAACTGCCTGCCGTCGATCGTGATCGGGTGTTCGACGCCGATCTCCAGGTCGGGGAACACGGTCGACAGCGATCCGCCGAGCGCGTCGGGAGGGAGGATCTCCTCCGCCGCGGGGTTGCGGTCGCGAATCCGTCCGTCAGATCCGGTGACGACGACGGGATCCTGCATGACTTCAACGGCGGTATCGCGGGCGACGACCGCGGCGTCGAGGGTGCCGAGCCAGAAGACGGTGCCGTACAGGAAGACGCCGTGGACGACGAGCGCGGACGGGAACCACGCCAAGTTCGCGTAGCTCCCGACGTCGACCACCGTGACAGCCCCCGCGAGGAACGGGAACACGGTACCGAGCAGGATGACGAACGTCTGGAGTCGGTACCGGTTGCCGGTCCGGTGGTACAGGTCGACCACGACCAGCGCGCCGGCGAGACACAGCCCGTAGGCGTACAGCACGAACGCCCAGTCTGCGGGGCCGAGCCCGAAGCCCAAGAGCGTGAAGGGGCCCTCGACCACGGAGCGGAGGGACCGTCGGGAGAGCCCGTGAGTCGCGCTCGACCACACGGTCAGCACCCAGACGAACGCCGGTGCCGCGACCGCGACGATCCGATCGTCCGTCCGCCAGCGGTCCCGGCCGGAGAACGCGAGGACGAACCCCATCCAGATGCCGGGGATCGCCGCGACGAGCGGCGTCGCGAGGTTGAGCGCGACCACCATCACCAGCTCGCTCCCGCTCGCCACAAGCAGGGCGTACAACAGTGAGATACCCCCGCTACACCACAGGTAGAGTGCGACCTCGGTTCCGCCCGGCTCACTGCGGTCGCGCCACGCCACGCGACCGAGATAGAGGCCGATGACTCCGGCGAGCAGGCAGGCGACGAGGTACGCCTGTACCGGTAGCGCGCCGAGATCGCTCATCCGTTGATGACTCGGACGACCCCAGCAAAACCCTTGCGTCATACGGCGTCCCCCCGCAACGCGTTTCAGGTGCCAGCGGGTATCGGAGGGTATGGACGTGTTTCGGAGCCGCGCCGACCCTCCGGTTGCCGCTCGCTCGCCGGCTGATGACCTGCTCGCGAGCGCGGCGAGCGGCACTCCCGCGGTTTCCGTGTGGCGCCCCTCCGGCGTGATGGCGTTCGGACGCCGCGACGCCCGAGACGACGGATTCGGCCGCGCGGCGGGGATAGCCGAATCTCGGGGGTTCGAGCCGATCGAACGGGAGGTCGGCGGCCGGGCGGTCGCGTACCCGGGCGAGACGCTGGCGTTCTCGCACGCGGTTCCGACAGCCGACGCTTCGGCGTCGATAACCGATCGCTACGAGCGGGCGACGGAGGCGGTGATCGGCGCGCTCAGCGGACTCGGGGCGGACGTCGTCGCCGGCGAACCGGATGCGTCGTTCTGTCCCGGGGAGCACTCGATCCGAGTCGCCGAGGGGGGGAAACTCGCCGGACTCGCCCAGCGGGTTCGCGCCGACGCCGCGCTCGTTTCCGGGTGCGTCGTCGTCACCTCGACCGACGCCGACGCGATCGCCGCCGTCACGGAACCGGTCTACGACGCCCTCTCGGTTCGGTTCGACCCGGCGAGCGTCGGCAGCGTCGCGGCCGCGGGCGGTCCGGCGGACCCCGAGGTGGTCGGACGTGCCGTCGAAGACGCGTTCGTCGACGGGCGGTGAGGGAACGGCCGGCGTCGGACCGGACGGGTTTCCGACGGTCGGTGACGGTCGAGTCACGACTTCAGTGACGGTCGCGTCGCCGGGAGAGGGCCGGGCTCGGATCGAGTGGTCTCACGCGTCGAGTGACGGTTCCGAGGCGTTCTCCCTTCGATCACGGTTTCGACGTGCTTTTTATTCGTGGGGGTCTCGGTTCGCGCATGGCCGAATTCAAAGTCGTCATCGCCGACCCCGCGACCGGCGAGACGTTCCAGCGCGAAGTCGACGGACAGGACGCGAACCGATTCCTCGGACGCGAGCTCGGCGACGAGATCGGCGGCGACGCCGTCGGACTCTCGGATCACACCGTCGAGATCACGGGCGGCTCCGACGAGACCGGGCGGCCGATGCGCGAGGACGTCTCCGGCACCCGCCTGAAGGAACTGCTCTTGGAGGGCGGCGTGGGGTTCAAGCCGTCCCGCGAGGGAGAGCGCAAGCGGATCACGGTCCGGGGCCGCGAGATCGACGACGACGTCGCACAGATCAACGTCTCTGTCGTCGACGGCGGCGACGTCGCGGCGGCGCTCGGCGAGGGCGACGACGACGCGGCGGACGACGAGTAACGTCCAGCGGATGCCCCGCGTTCCCTCCGACGACGAGGGCGTCGCTTCGATACGCGTCTCGCTCGCGCGCAGCGGCGGCACTCGCCGTCCCTGCGTCCGTCTCCCGGACGACGACGCGCTCGCCGGACGGGTCGAGTCCGGCACCTGCGAGTCGCTCGATCTCTCCGACGGCGACGTCGTCCGGCTCGTCTTCGACCGCGAGGAGCGGTACGCGCTCGTGCGAGCGGACGGCCGCGGCCGGCTGATCCGCGGCGCGTACGACAACCGGCGGCTCGCGCGCGAACCGGGCGAGGGAGACAACCGCCTCGTCGCGTGGCTCGACGCCAACGGCCGCGATCCGGGCGAGAGCGTCGTCCTCGACGTCGTGGTCCCCGGCGAGCTGTACGGGCTCCGGATTCCGGGAGAGCGCGCCGTCTACGACGCGAACCGCGGACCGAGGTCATCGCTGTCGGACATCGCACGGAACCTCGACGGCTGACTACCGGGCCCGGCGGTCGGATCGCTTATTCTCGCTCGGCTCCGATCCGGAGACATGAGAGAGGTCGACGCGGACCTGACGACGCTCGACCGCGGGATCATCAACGCCTTCCAGGGAGGGTTTCCGGTGACGGAACGGCCCTTCGAGCCGGCCGCGGCGGCGCTCAGAGAGCGCGGCGTCGACGTGACGGGGGCGGAGCTGTGCGAGCGCGTCCGCGACCTCGACGCGGAGGGGATCTTGTCGCGGTTCGGCGCGCTCGTAAACGCCGAGGCGATCGGCGGCGCGGCGTCCCTCGTCGCGATGCACGCGCCGGAAGAGCGCTACGAGGCGGTCGCGGAGACGGTAAACGAGTTCACCGCGGTCGCGCACAACTACGAGCGCGAGCACCCGCACCTCAACATGTGGTTCGTCGTGAGCGTCGCCGACCACCCGGACCCGGACAAGGACGGCTCCGACCGGGTCGAGGAGGTGCTCGCGGAGATCGAGGCGGCGACCGGTCAGGAGACGTACAACCTCCCCAAGCTCCGGGAGTTCCACGTCGGCGCGAAGTTCCTCGTCGACGGGCCGGTCGCCGACGGGGACGTCGACCTGTCGGGGCTCGGGCCGGACGTGTCCCCGACCGATCGGACGACGCTGACTCCCGCCGAACGCGATCTCGTCGTCGAGATTCAGGGCGGGCTCCCGATCACGGAGACCCCGTACGCCGACGTGGCGGCCGCGATCGACGCCGACGTCGACTGGGTGATAGAGACGATACGACGGTTCGAACAGGAGGGGAAAGTCCGGCGGGTCGGCGTCATCCCGAACCACTACGCGCTCGGTTACACGGAAAACGGCATGACCGTCTGGGACGTGCCCGAAGACGCCCTCGACGAGGTCGGCCCGGCGATCGCGGATCTGCCATTCGTCACCCACTGCTACGAGCGCCCGCGTCACGCCGGGGTCTGGGAGTACAACTTCTTCGCGATGACGCACGGACGGACGGAGGCCGAGAGCGAGCGTCGGATCGCGGAGGTCAGAGACCTGATGGCGGAATACTGGGACGTGAGCGAGGACGACTGGGACACGCTGTTTTCGACGCGCATCCTGAAGAAGACGGGAATTCGCATCGCCGACCGCGCGGACAGCAACACGGCGTGATCGCGTCGTGATCCCCCTGTATCACGACCTCGCCGGCGAGACGGTTCTGGTGATCGGCGGCGGCTCCGTCGGCGCGCGGAAGGCGTCGCGGTTCGCGGACGAAGCGCGCGTCGTCGTCGTGAGTCCCGCGTTCGCCGATCGGCTGGTCACGCTCGCGAGGGGTACCGACGACGCCGGTCGTCCCGACGCCGATCGTCCCGGCGTCGAACTCGTCCGCGCCGCGCCCGACGCCGACGCGGTCGGCGACTGGATCGACCGGCTCGATCCGGTGCTCGCCGTAGCCGCCACCGACGACGAGACCGTCAACGCGGCCGTCGAGACGGCTGCCGACGAGCGCGACATCATGGTCAACCGAACGGACGTCTCGACCGAGCCCGATACCGCCCGCGACGCGAACAGCGTTGTCGTCCCCGCGACGGTCGAGGACGGTCCCGTTCGGGTCGCTCTCTCGACCGGCGGCGCGAGCCCGGCGCTCGCGAAGGCGCTCCGAGAGCGGATCGAGACGGAGATCGAGGGTGCGGGAGCCATGGCGTCGCTGTCTGGGGAGCTTCGGACGGAGCTCAAACGGCGGGACATCGCCCCCGAAACGCGACGGGAGGCGATCCGTCGAGTCGTGCGATCCGACGGGGTTTGGAAGGCTTTACAAAAGGGGAGATCCTACGGTCGGAAAGAGGCAGATTCCGTGATCGAGGAGGTACTCAACCGATGAACGAGACGGGAGCCATCACCGGCGTCAGCGTCGCCCACTCCCGCGCGACGGTCGACGAGATCGAGGCCGCGGGCGGCGACGGCGTCCGCGCCACCGTCTCTGACCTGCTCGCGCGCGACGGCGTCGAAGAAGCGTTCGCGCTCCAGACGTGTAACCGCTCGGAGGCGTTCGTCGTCACCGATCGGACCATCGACGGAGCGGTCGCGCTGGAGTCGTTCGCGCCGGAGGTACGCGGCGGCGCGGTCCGCCGCCTCGACCACGAAGAGAGCTTAGAGCACCTGATGCGGGTCGCGTCTGGTCTCGAATCGCTCGTGCTCGGCGAAGACCAGATCATCGGACAGCTCCGCGAGGCGTACGAGGAGTCGAAGTCCGCCGGCGGGATCGGTCCCGTGCTGAAAGACGCGGTGACGAAGGCGCTCCACGTCGGCGAACGCGCCCGCAACGAGACGTCGATCAACGAGGGCGTCGTCTCGCTCGGATCGGCGGCGGTCCGGCTGGCCGCGACCGAGATCGACTTGACGGGCGGGTCCGCCGTCGTGATCGGTGCCGGCGAGATGGGGATGCTCGCCGCTCGGACGCTCGACGACACGCCGGTCTCCGATATCGTGGTTGCGAACCGTACGGTGCCGAACGCGGAGTTCCTCGCGGAGGAGGTCGACACGCCGGCCGATGCGGTATCGCTGGCCGACCTTCCGGCCGTGATACCCGACGCCGACCTCGTGATCTCTGCGACTGGGAGCACGGAACCGGTGGTCGACCCCGACCACCTCGCTGACGCGGGCCGGACTGTCTGTATCGACATCGCACAGCCGCGAGACATCGACCCCGCGGCGGGCGACCGTCCTGGCGTGACGCTCTACGACATCGACGCGCTCGAAGACGTCACCCGGCGGACGCGCGAGAGCCGCGAGGCGGAGGCGCGGACGGTCGAGGAGATCATCGACGAGGAACTCGACAGGATCCTCCAGGCGTACAAGCGAAAGCGCGCCGACGACGCGATCTCGGCCATGTACGCGGGCGCGGACCGGGTGAAAGCCCGCGAGGTCGACCGCGCCGTTTCGAAGCTGGAGTCGCAGGGCGAACTCACCGACGCCCAGCGCGAGACCGTCGAGGACATGGCCGACGCGCTGGTCGGACAGCTGCTCGCGGCCCCCACGCGATCGCTGCGCGACGCCGCCGGCGAGGACGACTGGGAGACCATCCGAACGGCGCTCCGGCTTTTCGACCCCGAGTTCGACACCATTCCCGACCGGCCCGGGGCGTTCGCGCCGAACCACGACGCGGCCGCCGAGTTCGACGCACCGCCCGATTCGGTCACCGAAGAGCTCGACGACTGAGCGGGGAGGGAAAACGCCAACACCCCGCGGGGCGATCACCCTTCTATGAGCGGGACGACCGGACAAGGCCGAGCGGCGCTCATCGAGGACGACGTCGAGTTCGACGGCCGTGACGCCGCGCTGCTCGGCGCGATCCACGAAACGGGGTCCGTCGCGGCGGCCGCGTCAGATCTGGGTCGGTCGCGAGCCCGGGCGCTCTCGCGGATCGAGGCGTTGGAGGACGCGTTCGGTACGCTCGTCGATCGAACGCGCGGCGGGTCAGGCGGCGGCGGGAGTCGGCTCACGACCGCCGGCAGGAGGCTTCTCGATCGGTACGATCGGCTGCAGGCCGTGCTCGCGGCGACCGCGACCGTCCCCGAAACGGTGATCGACGGAACCGTGCGGAGCGTCGACGGCGAGTTGGCCACCGTCGCCACCGCCGTCGGTGCGGTTCGGGGTCTCCACGACGGGGTGGAGACCGGTGACTCGGTACAGGTCCGTGTCGGCGCGGACGCGGTGACCGTGTACGCGGGTGACGGTCGAGTCGATCCGGACGAGACGAGCGCTCGAAACCGGTTGCGCGCGGAGGTGCTCGGAACCGAGACCGGAGAGACGGTGGCGACGGCGCGGGTCGGTGTCGACGGCGTGGTCTTCCGCGTGCTGATGACCGAGGAGAGCGCGGAGCGGCTGGGTCTGACCCCCGGTGACGAGGTGGCAATCCGCTGGAAAGCGACCGCGACGCGGCTGGTGGGTCAGACGAGTGGATCCGACACGCGCTGACGAACGCGTTCGTCACCACGCCGCCGACGAGATCGAGGGGATCCCTTTTTGATGGGTCGGTGGGTACTCCGCTGCATGACCGAGTACACCGTCGAGTTCGTCGGCACCGGTGAGACGATCGAGGTGGCCGATACGGAGACGATCCTCCAGTCGTGTATCGAAGCGGGGATCGCACAGGAGTACTCCTGTCGCGTCGGGATGTGTCTGGCCTGTTCTGCGGAGATACTCGAAGGCGAGGTGACGCAACCGGCCGCGCGCGGGCTCACCGACGAGGAAGCGGAAGCGTACGCGCTCACCTGCATGGCGCGGCCGCAATCCGACCTCAAACTCGACCGCGGGCAGTACCCGCCGAGCATCGAGGACGACGCGGCGACCGCGGCCGACGGCGACGGGTCGGGAGACGGCGCGGCGACGGGCGGCGTCGACGACGCGGCCGCGGACGACGACTGATCGGAGCGGTCTCGCGCCGTCGGCGATCTCCTCGCTGCCGACGACCTCTCTCCCCCTGCGCCGACTGCCGCCCCGAGTCAGAACTCCAAGCCGACGGCGTCGGACCGCGGTTTGATCGGACTCGTCGGGTACGGCGGCGACGCCTCGGGGTCGTTGAACGCCCCGGGAGCGACATCGTTCGGCGCGTCCGGGTAAAACAGCGCGGCAAGCGTCTGGATCGCGGTCCGGCCGCTCGCCAGTTCGAACTGCCCGCCCCCGTACAGCCGGATGTCGTTCTCTAAACAGTAGTCGATCGTCTCGAACAGCGATTCGAGCGTGCCGAACCGCGAGGGCTTAATGTTACACCACCCCGGCTCGACGGGCAGCCCGCGCAGACTCTCGACGCCGTCGACGGGGTAATCGAACGAGAGTCGGTCCGCCTGTGGCTCCACGAGCGCTCGCGTCTCCGGCGTCACGGCGGCGTCTTCGACGACGGCGGTCGGGAAGGCGGCGAAGACGTCGCGGTACAGCTCCGGATCGGCCTCGACGTCGACGTCCGTCCCCTCGTACCAGCCCTTCAGGTCGAGGATTCGCACGGCGTCCGTCTCGCGAAGGGCGACGAACACCTCGTCCGGCCACTCCGGAGTCGGGTCGAGCTTGAACTCCAAGTCCTCGTCGAGCGCCAGCAGTTCCTCGACGCGGTCGGTCGTCGGCGGGTCACCGAGACGGGTCGAAACCACGAACCGGACGGGGTCCGGCTCGATCCCGAGGAGCTCGCCGAGCGACTCGTCGCGCTGGCGCAGCGCCAGATCGAGTGCGGCGCTCTCGACCGCCCAGCGTCGGTAGTGCCGGAAGTGCGGCTGCGTCGGCGGGCGAGACGGGAAGAGGTCGACGTCGTCGAGGTGCGTCGACAGCTCGTCTATCGTCCACTCGCCTTCGAGGTCGATCGGGTCGGACCCGGCGAGCGCGTCGTGGTCTTCGGCCTCGTAGGTCACGTCCTCGCCGCGGCCGACGACCCCGTCTCCCGCGAGCCGAAACTCCGTGGTCGTCCGTTCGAAGCCGCTCGTCGTGTCGCTGACGTATTGGCGGCGACCGACCGACTCGATCGTCACCGTCACCTCGGCGATCCGCTCGTAGACGCTCATGTCGCCCATGAGGTCCCGAACGAACTTAAACGGGGACCGACGCGGTTCACGAGGGGTGGGTTCGGTTCGCGGTCCGTCACCGCCGGAGCGTCGCGACCCGCGTCGCCAGCGCCCAGTACAGCGGCACGACGGTCAACACGACCGCGCCGCCGGCCGCGACCTGGAGAACGGTCGTCGTGAACCACGGCATCGAGTCGGCGTACGGCAGCGACGTGTGCGTCACGCCGCCGGTCACGGGAACGAAGTAGTCCATGAGTAGATCTATCGTGTACCATGCGGTCGCGACGCCGACCGACTTCAGCGGAAAGTCGGTGATCCGGTGGAGGACGAACGCCTGCACGACCATCCCGAGGTGGCTCACGAAGAGGAACGCGTACATGGCCGGCCCCGAGTTCGCGAGGAACTGCGGATAGAAGACGGCGAGCACGTACGGCGTCCACAGCCCGAGCTTGACGTTCCCGAAGAAGGCGAGCGCGGCGAGGGTGTCGCTCGACCGACCGACGGCCCACGCCGCGAGCGCGGCGGCGATGAGCAGCGTCGCACCGGGGCTGTCGGGGATGAACAGCCACATCTCGGCCGGAAGCGCTCGAAACTGGAACCGATAGTACCAGAAGCCGAACGCGGTTCCGGCGAGGTTGATCGCGACGATGACCCAGACGAACCGGAAGGCGACGTCTTCGAGCGCCGTCGGAAGCGGCGCGAGCCACCCGGGCAACGACTCCCGATCCGGGGGGTCGCGCCCGAGCGCGCCGACGAGATTCATACGTTCGGGTCGGACCGGGCGCTCAAAGCCGTGGCGGTCGGGAGTGAGGACGAAAAGGGCTATGAGTCCCCGGCGGGAACGCCGTGGTATGCGCCCGCGAACGCTGCTCGCGCTGCTACTCGTCGTCCCACTCGTGGACGCCCTCTTTTTGATCGTCGTGGCGGAGCAGTTCGGCTGGCCGACCACCGTCGCGCTCGTCGTGTTGACGGCCGTGCTCGGAATGCTGCTCTTACGCGCTGAGGGACGCGCGACGCTTGCGCGAGTCCAACGGAAGCTCGCCCGCGGGGAGCCGCCGACGGACGAACTGCTCGACGGCGGGCTGCTCATCGCCGCCGGTGCGTTCCTGCTCACACCGGGACTCGTCACCGACGCGGTCGGCTTCCTGCTCGCGTTCCCGCTCTCGCGGGTCCCGCTCCGCGTGGCACTAAAAAAATACGTCGTGGTCCCGTACCTCGACAGCGAGACCGGCGGTTTCACCACCGGGAACGTCTACGTGGGAGGGTTCCCCGGCGACGGCGGCGGATTCACGATGGGTGGGAGCTTCGGCGGCGGGTTCGGCGACAGCGGCGGTAGCGGCGGGTTCGGCGCCGACGAGGTCGCCGGATCGACTGACCCGACCGGTCGCGACGCGGCGGGTGGCGGATCGGGCGGTCCCGACGACGGACACGAGACGCACGACGACGACGCCGACGACGTCGTCGACGTGGACTACACCGTCGAAGACGACGGGTCGAAGCGGACCGACTGACGGCTCTACGTGCGAGAAACGGCGCGACAGCTTCCGGCCGAAAACGCGAGACGGCAGGGTGACGATCGAAAGGAAACCCTTAAAATCCTACCCGCGCAACGACTGAATGCGCTCACCTGGGCCAATAGCTCAGTCAGGTTGAGCGCTCGGCTGATAACCGGGAGGTCCACGGTTCAAATCCGTGTTGGCCCACCTTAATTGAATTCGGGCTCCGCCCGAATGAATTGGTGGGCTGGGACTCCCCAGCCACCCAATTTCGTCGTTTCACACCCCTAGAGGCACCGCTAGCGTGTCTTGTCCGGGCAAGAATTAAGCCGGTAGTCACCACCGTCTCCCGATCTGCGTTGGCCGAGGTGGTGTCGGCATGATGTTGCTCCGATCTCACAGTGGCCGGAGCAACTGCCTCGCTTGTGACGCACACCTCCCGCCGAATTTCGCTCGCGTTCACGGTGACGACGACGATCGTGCCCACCGGTGTCCCGAGTGCGACTCGTGGGTGCGGATCTGTGAGGGGAGTGCCGCCGGGAAGGACGTGCCAACGCCGGATCCACAAACGAGCCCGTCCCGAAACGCGGGCGAGCCGTGGAACGGAGGGCTCTCCGGATGACGCCGTTCGTTCGCGCGAGCCAGCTGTACGATCCGGCTCGCGGTCCGCGTAACTCCGTGTGTGACGCGGCTCGGCTCCGCTGGGAACGCGACGCCAAACGGGGGCGGTCCCCGTGAGTTCCGACCGGAACGAAAGAATCGGGCAGACCAGTGCGCCTCTGACAAGTCACACCTCGTACCCCGGCAGTAAAGAAATAGCAGGCAGCCGTGAAAACTGTCTTTCGATCGGGTGTGACTCTCGCACAGGGGAAGCGGCCGCGATCTTCACGTCGCACGGCGTCCTCGACGGGGTAACGACGGTCCTTGCAGCGAGAGCGGTCGGTCCCAATGCGGAAGCGAACCCGATCGTTCGGGAGTTGCTCGCGTTCGGCGACCTCGCGGCCGTCGTCGGTATTTGTGCTTGTGTTGCGGTCGCGGCCGCCGCGTGGCCGACAGCCGCCGACGCCGTCGACGCCCCCGCGTGGATCGGGTTCGGACTCGCCACGATCGGCGCGCTCGTCGCCGCGGTCAATCTCGTGATGGTGCTCGCGTGAGCCGTGCGTGCGAGACGTGCGGGCGCGTTCGCCCCTCCGTTCGAGTCCGCTCCGAAGACCGAGCCGAGTGTGCCGGATGCTATCTCGACAGAGAGGTGCCATCGCGATGAAGGCCGTCGAGACTGCCCCGCACGAGTACATGGCGAACTACGTCTATAGCGGACTCAGCGCGTGGTTCGGTGCGGCGCGCCTCTGTGACGCGACCGGGAGCCGACGCGGGAGCTTCCAGCTCGACGGCGAGCGGTGGCAGGTCACGCTGTCGTACCAAGAATCCGGGCTCGCCCCGCCCGACGGCGGCGAGACACCCGACGGGACGCCCGTCGAGTTCGACACCCTTCGTGAGTTCCGGCTGAACGCCGTCGCCGCAGACGACGAGATCGGCGAGCGCAAGGTGAAAGCACACATTCAGCCGCGGTGGCGCGGGCTTGAATCCAAGAGCGGGAAAAGCGTCGCTCGGCCGCTCTGGGATCTCGGCGACGCGGTCAACGTCCGCGTGAACGCGGCGAACGTCGAGTTCGACATGATCGAGACGATCATCCACCGCGCGGCCGGCGCGGTGACGCTCGATCCGATGCACTTCGCGAACCGTCGCGAAGAGTACAGCGTCGTGCTCGACGCCGCGCGGTACGTCCGTCTCCACAGAGACGTGTCTGGACCGGTTCACGCCCGCGAGGGACCGCTCGCGCGGATGGGCCATCTCCTCGAAAGCGACCGGTCGGGATACCGCGAACTGAAACAGGACGACACGGAGCGATCCGGGTATATGCACACGGTGACGCTCGGACCGAGGCGGACGCGCGAGTGCTTCCCGGACCACCGGATACCGAAGGAGATCAAACACTACTACTCTCGACAAGCGGAGTCGCTTCCCGACGATCACCCGCTCGCGCACCCGAAGGTCGAAGCGGCGTATCAAGTGAAACGATGGGACGAGACGCTCCGGCCGATCGACCACGACGAGATCTCGACGGAACTCGAAGAGGCGGTCCTCGCGACGCTCAACGAGGCGGGACTCCCGACCCAGCCGCTCGACGATGACTCGGGCGGTCGAACGTTCGTCGAGGACGAGTATTTCGAGCCGGCGACGGTCGACCGGTCTCGCGTGCTTCCGCTGAACCTCGAACGCGTCGAGAGCGACCAGCGGAACGTCGTCGTGCGCCAGCTCGCCGACGGCTTCTCGCCGGTCGAATGGGATTCGCTGAAAACGCTCGTCTCCGACGGCGGCGACGTGTCGCCCACGGATATCGCGGACGAACACGACTGGCACCCCGACAGCGTGCGGCGGGGGCTCCGGCGGATCGAGGACATGGTCGTGCGCGAGCAGGGCTCGGTCGCGTTGCGGTCGCACTACGTCGCCGAGCAGGTTGTCGAGGCGGTTGACGACGCACGTGAGGGCGTCAGAAACGCCGTGAGCACGGCGGCGCACGCGGTCGAAAACGCGCAGCGTGCGTCGCTCGATGACCGCACGGACGAACTCATCGCGTTTTGCCAGTCGAACGGGATTCACATCGACGAGCGCGAGGCGAACCTCCGGGTGCGGATGGGGAACCTCGCGGATGAATCGTGGTCGGAACTTGTCACTCGGCTCAAGCGGTACTGGACCGACGCGGGTCGCGATCCGGAGCGGCTGAAAGAGGCGGTGACGCACTACCGCGACGACGCGGGACCGAAGATCCGGCCGGCGCGAGGCGCGTGGGGGAGGGGCCAAACCCTCCGGTAGCGCGGCCTCTCGTGAGTGGCAACACTACTCTGCACCTCTTTTTGCGGCCGTTTCCGCCTCGATCGACCCTCTCGACCGACGGCTTCGCGACGATCTCGACCGCAACACAAGCGCAGATCTGGGCTCGACGAGCTGCTCGTCGCCGCCGAACCGACACCGGGGGGTCGGTCGACAGTTAGGGGTGTGGCTAAGGCCACACAGCTAAGGTACCTGCACCGTTTCCACGAAGATCACAGAAACCCAATCGGCTACAGAACAAGAACCGCTGTAAAATTCGACAGGTTTTGAATCACGGATTTGTACTGTCTCCATGACATGATTTATACCATATGATTACCTGATGTGAGATATGTCTGAAAAGAACCTATCCATCTTTGATCGAGTTTTATTGATTGTTGGCGGATTCCTACTAGTTTTAGTGGCTACAGTAATCGGAATAGCTATTCAGGGCACTGTGTCTGAGACACAATTATTCAATCAGTATATCCAGCCATTCACACTAGCAGCTGCCGGTTTGGGAACGGGCCACTATATTGGGCGGTCTCTGAGGGAGCAGAACAGCATACATATAAATTTCGCAACAGGATTTTTCATAGGGATATTCTCACAATCGATCTTCTTCACGTTTGAGCAAGGGGTGTCACTAGGAGAGATTGGTATCTTGTTGCCCTATCCAGTGATTGTTATTATCACTGCCCTCTTCGCGCTTGTTATGCATCTTTCTCCGGCCATCCCGAATGACGAAGATTTTACCAAGATTATGACTGTTTTCGCTGGACCGGCTACAACAGCATTCCTTGTAATATCAAGTATATTGAAATTTTTACTGTCATTGGATCTACCAAGCGAAAACGGAATACCACTCGGGTTTGCATTAATCATGGTTCTTCTTATAATAGGATTTGCATATATCAAAGGTGTAGATGTTGGGAAAGATATAGAAACAGAATCATAGCTATACTCAACCCACTCAAATACTAGAATTGCTCTTATTTAGCATCTCGAAGTCGTTTGGAAGGGATCTGCGCTTCCCGCGAGTGACTCCGATAGTGCGTTTCGCCGGGGTTTGTCCAGTTCGTGATTTCTAAATCCCGAGCGCGAATCGTCCGCGACGACACGACGGTTATCTCTCGTCCCTCCGCTCGGTACCACACGAGCGCATACCCACCGTCAGCGTCCGCGAGCGTCTCGTGTTGGTCCTCCCAGAACTTGAACGTCGGTCGGACGCCGTTCGTCATCGAGCCCTTCACATCCCACGGGCGGCCGTCCTCGTCGCTCGCGTCGAACTTGAGCCCGTCCACGACCGGATAATCCAACGTCAGCGGGTAGCGATTCGTCGCCCACAGCTCGACGAGCTTCCCGTACCGACCGACGATCGCCGGATCGTAGCTCACGACGATCCTCGTTTGGGTTGCGGTTGGATGTCGAGATGATCGGCGTCGGCGATCGAAAATCGATCGAACCCCGGCCGCGCGGGCCCCCGCGGATACACACACCCCGCCCGGATCGCACGCGTATAAACAGAGGTATGCGCCGGGGCGGGCGTCTGAATGAACGAGTGAACCGCCGTCGCGTCTGTCGATTCACGCGACAGCATCGTTCACCACCTCGCCGTGGTCGCCGTTCCTGTATTCAGCCATGCGGTCCGACACCCACGCCGCGGAGTATCCCACGAGATCGCCCGCCTCGGCGTACGTCATGCCGTGATTCTCCACCGCGCGGATCGCTTTGCTCACGGCTTCCTCGCGCCGGACCGAATCGGCGTCGACCGCCTCACCGTCGTCGCCGTCGTCGACGAGTTCGATCTCGAACTCGCTGGGCTCGTGTTCCGGGTAGTCTTCTGCGGTGTCGGTCAGACCCTTGTAGTCGGCCGCATCGTCCCATACGTCCTTGCCGCCCTCGCTCTCCAAGAGCCGAGCCCGGCCGGGATCGGAGCGCGACGGCTTTTCGATCGCGAGCGACGCGACTCGACGAATCGATTTCGCCGTTTTCGTCCGCGTGTGCCCGACGAGCAGCACGCTCCCGCGTTTCGGATGCGGACCGTGTTTCGCCTCCTTCTTGCGGATGAAAAGCAACGAATCAGAGAACTGCTCGGCCGCCTTGTTCCCCGAGCCGAACCCCGAGAGTTCCTGTGCGATCTCATCGAGGATCGCGAGCACCGGGCCTTTGATCGACGCCATCGCTTCGAGCATCTCGCGGTCGGAGCGCACGACGCGGTCGAAGCCA
Source organism: Halorubrum salinum (assembly GCF_024494575.1). Classification (GTDB taxonomy): domain Archaea; phylum Halobacteriota; class Halobacteria; order Halobacteriales; family Haloferacaceae; genus Halorubrum; species Halorubrum salinum. Next base: position 798,262 of record NZ_JANHDO010000001.1, on the reverse strand, counting down.
TCCCACGACGTGTTTCCGATGAGCGCGCCGCCCGTTCGAATCTTCCACGCCATCGCCACGTCCAGCGTCGTCGCGGTCTTCCCGCTTCCCGGAGCGCCGAAGACGAGCCCGATCGCTCCCTCGTGTGAGAGTTCCTCCGCGGCGTCGCGGTACAGGTCGCCGCCCTCGCGCTCTTGGCCCGTGAGCCCGGTCGCCGACTTCATCTGCGACACCGAGCCGTGGCGCACCGCACCGTCGATCGTCTCGGTCGCCGCGTTCGAGATGATGAGCCGGCCGATCCGCGTTTCCTCGATCGGCTCGTCGAGGAGCCCGTCGTAGTAGTTGAGCACGCGGAGCGTCTGCCGGTCGTCGATGAGTCCCGCGTACGAGCGGACGTGCTCGCCCGGGTCCTCGCCGCGGAGCTTCGAGCCGAGTTCAGCCGCCGCGTACGCCGACGACTTATCGCTCATCGTACCCCCTCGTTTCGACTCTCAGCATGGATCGATTGAACAGTTCCATTAGCCACCCGACTCCGTTGACCATCGCGACGATCAGCAGCAGGCCGGCGGTGGTACTGAGTGCCGACCCTTCTGGCGTTCCCGACATAACGGACCACCCGATAATCACCAGTAGGCCGTGTGAGAGGGTGATAAAGAACACCTGCCAGTTGGAATCATCGGATGGGCCGTACGGGTCGCTCCGGCGGGGTTGGAACCTAGACATCGTCCACCTCCAGCGCCTCGGCCTCGTCTAGCAGCTCGAAGCCGATCGTCTCGCCGTGGCCGTTCGTCTCGGTGTTCGGAGTGTCTCCGGCTTTCATGCTCTCGGGTTTCAGGTCCTCGGGTAGCTCGTCGGCGATAACCGCCGAGATCGTCGCCTCCTCGTCGTCGAACGACGGCGTCAGCGTCGGATCGAGTATCGCCTCTTGGTCTTCGAGCCGACGGCGGTCGATCGTCCGCGTGATCGACCGGAGCCGTCGCTTGATACGTCGCCCTCGACGCGCGTCCCGCTCGAACTCGTCGCGGAGTTCCGCGATCTGGTCGAACGCGTCGGCCACGTTCACGTCGCCGGCCAGCTGTGAACCGGCGACCGACTCCCGCCAGTTGGCGACCGCGACGTTATCCTCGGGTCGATACTCGCGAACCTCGTACACGCGCTTGGCGACCGGCCACTCGAACAGCGTCCCCGCGAACACCTCCATGTCCGCGAACTGGTCTTCGCTGAGTTCGTAGACTGAGCCGCCGGTGTCGTCGCTCGCGTCGAACGCGACGAGATAGATTCCCTCCTCGTCGGGAAGGAGATTGGCGACGTAGCCACCGGCGATGTATCCTGCGACGGCGACCACGACGCCCGCGGTCGCGACGACGCCGAAGCCGTCGATCTCCCACACGTACGCGTACCCCAGTTGTTCCGCTCCCGCGACGTACAGCAACACAAGCCCGGCGACGAGGATCTTGTTCTCACGGAGCCATCCGCTCGCGTTGTCGACGTTCATAGGATCTGCTCGACCTCCTTCTGTTCGTCCTCGCGACGGTACTTCACGACGCGATACGTGAGGCCGGCTCCGCCGAACGCCGACAAGATAACGAGTAACTGCGCTCGCTCGTAGTCGATCGGCGGACGGTTCGGACTCGTCTGTCCCGTCGAGACGTAGCTGAACCGGTTGTTCGCTATCGATCCGGGCGTGGTCATGGTCACGGCCGCCTGCCCCGCTCGGAGCGGGACCGCGACGAACACCTCGGTCTGACCCTCCGGGAGTCGATGCTGGTAGATCCGGCCGGAACCGGACCCTTCACCGAACTGGACCGCTTCAGTAAGCGTGATACGTGTCGAGTCGTCTGTCTCGAATAACAGCGTGAAGCCGTCGCGGTCGTAATCGTACTCCCACGAGACGAGACGCGTCTGTGCGTCGATCTCCTGGGCGTACGTCTCGGGCTCCGCGACGTTGACCGACGTGTTCGTTTCGAGACCGGGATCGGCGTCACTCTCGTTCGTCCCCTGCGCGGCCGCTCCGCCGACCGCAACACAAGCGGCTGTGAGGCTCACCGCAACACAAAGAATCAGAATTCGGCGCATGGTCAGATACCCGGTATCGCCGAGCGAACGGCCGACTCGATCGCGCTGAACGCGAGCCCGATCGGATCGTAGCCGAACGCTATCATCACGATTCCGACGACGACCGCGGCGAAGCCGAGCTTCAGGACGGGCTCAACCGCGAACGAGACAATCGACAGGTACGGCGTCAGCGGGTTGACCATGCTACGACCCACCTCCGCCGTCGACGAACAACGCGTACACCACGCCGAGCCCGCCGAGCACCGCGGCGATGAGACCGATGTCCGGTGAGCCTCCATCGAAGAAGCCCGCACCGGCTCCGCCCCCGCCGCCGTCGTTCTGTGACTCCTCGTATTTGTCTATGAGTTCCTGATTCTGTGCTTCGAGCTGGTCCCACTCCTCCTGAGTGATGTAGTTCGAGTCGGTCTGCGGCTCTGACGAGTCGAACGTCGCCGTCGATTCCTCCTCGCCGGTCTCTCGGTTCGTGAGCGCGTCGACGGTGAACGTCTTGGAGAGTTCGATCGTCTCGTAGTTTGTCTCACTCGACGCGGACGCATACCCGACTGACTGAACCTCGGTGATGGCCGTCTCTAGGTCGCCGCTCGCGTCGTACGAGTACGTCCCGTCCCCGTTGTCGGTCCAGTCGCTCGCCGGGATCGAGATGGTCTCGCCTGCCGTTGTCGTCACGTCCAGAACCGTCCCCTCGTAGGGTTCGCTCGTGAGAGTGATCGTCCCGCCGTCGACGCCCGTCTCGAAGGCGTCCCACGTCCCCGTTATTTGACTCACGTCGGCCGTCAGATACACGTCGCCCGCGAAGGTGCTCGGATCGTACGTCGTTCCCGCTTCGATCGGTCCATCCGACGAGTCCGTCAGCCCGAGCGTCCCCGTGAGCGTTGCTCCCGTCTCTGAGACCGTTACCGTTGCCTCGCGCTCGGAGTCAACTGGGATATTCAGCGCGGCCAGATCTGCGATCGCTTGCGCTTCCGATTCCTCTTCTGAAAGCATCGCCGCGCGATCTTGTGGAGTGATCAGTTCCGATATTTCTATCTCTCCACTCTGAACGTCGCCGTAAACGCTGCTGACCCATGTGGAGATACCAGATCGAACGTTTTCGAACGTGCTCGTCATGGAGTCGAATATAGAACCCCAATCAGCAAATTCCAGATAGAGAAGATCGATACCACTGGCTCCTACGAACACAACTCCGACGGATTCAGACGAAGCAGACACAGGACTCAGTTTGTATCCTTCATCTTCACCCTCGATCTGCTCTAGGTCGAACGTAGAGCCATCCGGGAGCGTATGGGAAACAGTATTGTGCAGGATTGGTCTGGTACCAGCGGAACCCCCATCAATCGACCAGCGTAAGGTTAGAGGCGGATCAACATCGGTGAATTCGGACGCGCGACTATTCAGAGATTCAACCTGATTGACCGATTCGTTCCACGATTTTAACAGATTCTTCTTAACAATTGTCGCGTGAGAATCGACCGCGGTAGTGGCCGCAGACAATACCTCAGATTCGCTTTTTTGATTGTTCAATGCTTCGAGAGCCGCTATTTTGCCTTCGGTGTATGCGATATTCTCTGCGCCCGACAGTAGATTTTGGTTGTCTATAATCGTCGACGCATTTCGGCTTTGAGCGGCTTTCCCTGCCTCAAGGACTGCCTGCTTGTACGCATCGGGAGTAAGGCCCTCATCGAGCGGCTCCGAGTTAGAAACCGTCACCTCACGAATTGCCCACGCGAGCCCAACCGGACCGCCGAGGAGTCCACTCGCCGCGATTGTTCCCGCGTCTTTCCAGTCGATCGCTTCGACCGTCCCCGCCGTCGATCCGACCGCGCCCATTCCTGCCGCCGCGCCGATCCCGACGGCCGTCGCTCGCATTACCCCCCGTCGAGTCATCCGCCGATCTGCTTGTGTTGCGGTCATGAATCAGTCCTCACGGAAGTAGAGGAAGCCGACGATCGCGACGATCGCGACGAGGAGCCCAGTCGAGGAGCCACCGCCGAGACCGAGCCCCGCGCCGCCGCTCACTCGTTCGAGCGTCCCCCAGTCCGTCGACGCGATGAGATCCGCGTCGTCGACGGTCGCCGTCTCAGCGGTCAGTCGCAGCTCGTCGTAGTCACGATCCGACTCAGCGAGCGCGTAATCGTACGATTCGGTCGAGCCGTTCGCGACCGAGAGCGTCGCCGTGTCGATCTGCGTCCCGTTGCCCGCGGTCTCGTTCTCTGTGAGCCCTTCGACGGTCACGGTCACGTTCACCGGCGAACTCCCGTTCATGTCCTCAACGCCGGTCGCGTCGAGATAGATCGACTGTGTTTCGTTCGTCGGATCGATCGGTTCGTCGACGAGCGTCGTCGAGTCGTCTTGTGCGGCGACGCCCGCGATTCCGAGCCCGAGCCCGGCTACGAGTACGACGAGCGCGACCGCGAGCCGTGCGCTTGTGTTGCGGTTCACGAGTCATCACCCCGGAAGCTGTCGACGACGTCCGTCACGTCGTAGACACCCATGTGGTCGGCGAGCGTGATCACGCCCGCGATAGCCACGACCGCGTAGACGCCGGTCGCGACGGCGGGTTCGCCGACGGCCGCGCCCAGCTCGGCAACCGCATTGTAGTCTCCGAACTCCACGAGGCCCCAGTTGACCGCGCCGATCGACGTGAGAATCCAGATCGCGCCAGCGATCGTATCCTCTCCGTCCCAGATCGAACTCATAGCATCCACCCCAGCGCGGCCTGACCGCTCGTGACCACGACGACGTAGAGCACGCCCCACAGGTCCTTGCTCTCGAAGAACGCCCCGACGGAGTCAGGGAAGACGACGAACGCGATAGGAAGTGCGAGCGTCGCGACGGCCGCGATGAGGTAGTACCCCTGTAGACCCTGAATGTCGTCGCTCAGAGTGTTGAACTCGGTGTTTTCGTTAGTGACGATCGTCCCGACGATGCTTCCGTAGCCGAGCACCCACGCTGTCGATAGCGGGAGACCGGCCGGAGCGAACACCGTCGCGGCGAAGTCCACGTCGAATAGGTTGAACGTCGCGATACCGACGAGCATGAACGCGCTCGCGATTCCCGTAACGAGGAGGGAAGCGTCGAGCGCGTCGAATTGCAGTTTCGCCATGCGCGCGAGACGGCCACGGCGGGACGTTTATACCCGAGTTTTGTGGGTATCCCGTATGCACGCGGTGGATACGCCGGTACTGTTTTGTACCCCACCGTGCCTGCGACGGCCATGTCTGCCTTGAGAAAGCTCGTAGACTGCGACGGAACGCCCCGAGTGACACTCGACAAGGGCGAGCTAGACCTGGACGGAGTTCTCGACGACGGAGAGATACCGACGGACCAGCATATGCACGTCCAGCGACTCGGTCGCGGCGTGTATGTGGTCCGCGCTATCGACGATGACGGAATCCCGGAACTCCCGGAGCGTGTTCACGGATGAATCCCCGTGCAGTGGTGATCTCAGACCGACCCCGTGGGGTTCGACGCAGATGTATTCACGATCCTCGATCTATGCACCTCGCGAGCGGTACCAACCGAAAGAGGTGCATCAAACCGAGGTGGGTCGGGCGGGGTTCGCATAGTGATCATTCCGGTGATCACTCCCCACTATTTGAACGCGAAGGGGTTCAGTCACCGCAGATCATCGGGATAGTGACCCCCGTGCATACGGAGAGTTATGAATGAGCCGTCGAACAAGTCTCAAGCTCACTGACGAACGCGAGCGTCAACTCGAAAAAGCGAGCGAGATCGTGGCGAGTGGTCCCGACGACGATCCACCGATGAGTGTCGTTATTGATGCAGCTCTCGCACACCTGATTCAGTCAGAAGAAAACATCTGCACCGCCCGCGATGAACTGGCCCCCGCGACGATCCAGCAGTTCAACACCGATGTGCTTGGGTTGCGGTACAGGACTCAAATAGAAAGCCGGTGGCGGTGAATTCAGACGCGAGTTACTCGGCTGTGAGCGTCGTCGAGTAAATCGCGTTTCCGGATGGGTCGTGGATCAATCTGACCGTGACCCTCTCACCTGAATTGTAGCTCGTAGCGTCACCCTCGTCAGTGAACCTCACTGCTTGGCCAGTCTGCCACGTATTCGAACTCAGTCCAGATTCGACACTGTTGTTGGACCGTGTGCCGTCAACACTCAATACTAAGTCTCTTGCATCTAGGTCTTGTCCACCGGTTTTCGTGAGAGTGAGACTAACATTGCCATCAGCTGTGTTGGCAGTAGCCTCGTCGACATCAAAGCTCGCCTGCGGCGCAGTGTCGCCTAGCTGATCGCCGAGTCCGAGAACGAAGGTCCCGATAACGGCCGCGAGGATGACGGTGATTGCGACCATAAGTATAACCCCTATAACAGGACTCACGGCGCGGTCGTCCGCTGTGTTTTGGTTGAATAGTTTCATGGTTTGCACCCAGCGTCGGCCGAAGACGCGAGTACGACCTACCGCGGTCGCGTCCGTCGGGTTGCTGGCTACTTGATACTACGCGAATCTGGTATATGTACGTGTTGATCAAAATCTCAGCGTTGAAAACTATCCCGCTACGTTCAAGGTGTTTCTGCCCTGACTCGTGGGTATGTCACCCACGGCGCAGGCCCTCGCTCGGACCTACAGCGACCGCGAGTACCCCGACCCGTGGCAGAAAGTCCTCGACTATCGCCGCGTCCGCGAGTACGCCGCAGAACACCCGAAACACGGCCGAACACGCGTCGGAAACGCCCTCGACCTTCCTCCCGGTCGCGTTCGAGGATGGCTCGACGGTAGCACGCCAGATTCTGTTCGAGGTATCCAGACGGCGATCGGTCACGGCTGGCTCGATCCGGACGAGGCGACCACTGCCGCGTTCGTCGACCTCCTCGCGCACGTCCTCGCGGGCGGCAGCATCAACGACACGTTCGTCCCCGCGATAGCCGTCGACGACTCGGTAACGACCGATGAGGTGCGCTCGGTCTTCGAGACGCTCGATATCGGTATTCTCACCCGCAACTCCGACGTAGACAACCGCGCGACGGAGGTGGTTCCGGCCGGCGACGCGTCGGTGCTCGGTCGCTGTCTCGTCGCGATCGGTGCCCCGGTCGGAGAGAAGGCGGGGCTCGACTCGTTCCCGCAGATCGTGTGGGACGTACCGAAACCAGTTCGTGAATCGTTCGCCCGAATCTACGTCAGTCACCGCGCGCTCACGTACGAGACGAAAGACACGCGAGTCATTCAGGAAGACCGGTCACGCGCGTATCTGGACGACCTTCGTGATGTATTAACTGATGTGACCGGCGAACCCGTGAGCGTCGGCGACGGCCGAGTGACGATCTCTGCGGCAGCTGCTCGCCGGCTCGCGGAGTCGGATCACTCTAGCTCGGTGCCGTCGAGTTCACCCGCGAGGTAGGCATGCCCGCGGTCCGTGATCCGCGTGTATCCCTGTGGATCGTCGTATCGTTCGACCAGATCCGCTGCTTCCAGTTTCGGAAGCCGTCTGTCGATTGTGGGTCGTGACACGTTTTCGATGTTGAACGCGATCGCCCGGGGAGGGATCGCTATCCCGCACTCGTCGAGAAGCTCTAGGATAGCATCATCGGACTTAGTCATCCAACTCACCACGGGCCTCATGGCCTGAAAATACCGTCAGGCAGGTCTTAGTTGTGTGGTAATCTCCGGTGTTTGATTGACTTCTCATTTGGTACTGATAGAGAACAGCATCAAAATTAAATACCCTGTATCCGTGAGTGTCTGATACGGAAGCACTCTCGCGGGCCCGTCGCTCCTCGATGGGTCCCGTTGTTCGCAAAAGCGGACCCCGCTGCTGGAGACAGCGGGTCCGCGTGGGCTTCCGTGTCTAGGCCACGAAAGCCATGCTCGGACACAACGCACGGGGGCTTGAAATCCCCGATCGATCGAGGAACCGCAACACAAGCAGCGGAGGCGACCACTTTCAGTTTCACTCCGCGCGTCAGGATCGGCTCTTTTTAACGACCGTCCGTCGGCCTGAGTCGATGGTCCCGAAAGAAGTCGTGCGGATCGAAGACCGGCAGGACAGGTGGCGATACGTGTGCCCTCGCGGACACCGCTCGTGGGAACCCACGAATCACCATTTCTGGTGTCAGAAATGCGCGTCGAGCGACGACGCCGACGGCGTTTTCTACGCACTGAGCGATCGCAAGACGGGTGCGCTCTTATCTCGTGAGCGAGTTCGGCTCGTGACGCCGCTCGGTCCCTACGACCGCGATCTCGATGATGAGGGAACGTCATGATGACCCTCTACTGTGCGATCTGTGGCGGTCGATTCGAGCCGGACGACTATCACAGATGGGTCGACGCAGAAGAGAAGCCCGGACGAGAGTCGTTCACTCGGATCGACTCGTACGCACTTCACGTCGACTGCTGGGATCGACTCACTGCGGGATGGATGGACCCCGCATGAGTCAGACACGTCTTACCCGGTGGGAAGGCCGATTCGTGTGTTCGTGTGGTACGGTTTGGCGGACGGCTCGCGGCCTTCAGAAACACCGTGGAAATCAGCGGTGTTGGAGGAACGAATGACCGACAAGAATCGCGGACACGCACGTCGGATCGCAGAGCAGCTTGCGATGTGCGATAACAAGGATGACGACAAAACGGAGGGATCAGAGTGAGCGACGACGGTCTTCAAGAGATACCGCCGTCGGTCGCGCGAGATCTCTACCTCGATCAGCGACGCGAGGAAGTGAGCACGTCGACGCTCAAATCTCATCGATATCGTGTCGATCAGTTCGTCGAGTGGTGCGAAGACAATGGGATACGGAGCATGGCGGAGCTGGATGGGCTCGATCTCCACAACTACCGAATCAAGCGCCGCGAAGAGGATGGGCTCAAAACGATCTCTCTTCAGGGTCAACTCTCGACGCTCCGGCAGTTCCTCCGTGTTTGTGCGAACGTCGAGGCCGTCGAGGAGGGGCTTCACGAGAAGATCATCCTCCCGAGCGTCCCGAAGTCGGAACAGTCGAACGACGATCTGCTAGAGAAGGGAGCAGCCGAGGCCGCAATCGAATACCTGGGGCAGTATCAGTACGCCTCGCGGGAGCACGTCGAGCTGCTACTCCTATGGCGCACGTCGATGCGACGCGGTGGGCTCCGGGCGCTCGACTTGGGCGACTTCGATCGCGAAGAGTCGGTTCTCGAAGTTCGTCACCGGCCTGAGAGTGGGACACCGCTGAAAAACGGCGAGTGGTCGGAGCGCGATGTTCAGATTCATGACTCGGTCCGAGACGCGTTGATCGCGTACATCGAAGGCCCGCGGAAGGATGTGGTCGACGACTACGATCGCGCTCCGATCCTGACGACGACGCACGGCCGCGTCGCCCGCGGAACAGTGAAACAGGATATGTACCGGATCACCCGGCCCTGTATGTACGGGGTCGAGTGTCCCCACGATCGCGACCCTGACGAGTGCGAGGCGACCGAGGCGCGCAAAGCGAGTAAGTGTCCATCCTCGCGGTCGCCGCACGCGATCCGGACAGGATCGGTCACGGCCTATCTCGACGAGGGAACGCCGAAAGCGGTCCTTGGCGACCGGGTCGACATGACTGAGAAGACGATGGAAACGCACTACGACAAGGCGAGCAAGCGCGAACGGATGTACCGCCGGACCGACTACTTGCCGGAGGATTTCTGACCATGAACGCGACTTTCGACGAGACAAATTCGATTCCGACCGAAGAGGGGCATCGCCGATCATTCAGCCGCTACCCGTGTTGGCCCACCTACTGCACGCACGATCTCTGGCCGTGCGGAATTGGTGGGCTGGGACTCCCCAGCCACCCAATTTCGGTATTCTAACACTCCTGAGAAGGAGGACCTAAATCGTAATCCGAACAGGTCACCGAACGCGGGTCCGTCCCGTACAGCGGCGTGCGGAGCCGGAGGTGTCGGCGCGTGAGCCTCGGTTACTCCGGGACCTTCACCGCCGAGAAGGAGCGCGAGTTCTTCTGTAATCGCTCCGCACGTGGAACCTATAGGATGGCCGTAGGGCACCCTCTTCGCCGATAGAACACGGAATGGGCGTGGACGGTACCCCGAGAAGGAAGCTTGTCAGGTCGCCTCACGTGCGACGCCGGCTACTCCCACTCTGTCAAACTCGTAACCGGCGGAAGATCCTCGGGATCGGGAACCCACGTAATCAGCTCGTCGACGCGGTCCGCGATCTCGTACGTGTCCATCGTGTCGTCGCCGTAGTACAGTACCGGTATCGACCCGCGCTTGTCGGCGTCGAGATGTCGACGAGAATCCGATACTCCATCCGGTCTACGCACGCTCTTCTTTGAGTTCGGCGAGTGTCTTCGCGCCGTCCTCTCGGGCCTGCTGCTCTCGTTCGGCTTGCTCGCGCTCGGCTTCGCGCATCTCATCCGGATGGCTGTGGTAGTATTGGAGGGCACCGTAGACTTCGGCGGCATCGAGGTCTAACTGCCCGGCCACTTCCTCGGCGGGGCGTCCTGCTTCCTCGACGAGCCCTTGGATTCGTCGAACGGTCACGCGTTGCCCCTCGATATGCGGCTCGGCGTGAAGATCCGTCGCGATCCGGATAGATGACTACGCCATACCCCATCCGGTAGGACGACAGGGTGTTAAAACATCGCCTCAGCGGCCCTGTTGACCTCCTTAATCGGTTATATGTTCTCTCGGTTGTGCTGAATATAGAGCGCGTAGGCTCTGTTGAAATCCTCAACCGGTGATACGTTCCTGGAGCCGTGATGAATACAGAGCGCGAGTCGGCCTCCGAATTTCCTGTTAACAAGTCACAAGTATAAGAAAATTTATGATAGCGCGTGCCCTCTACTGTTTGATTATGTGTTCAGAGAGACGCAACAGCCACCGAGATACTGTGCCACGTACGACCGTCAGCCGTCGGTCACTACTCGCAGCGAGCGGGGTTATTGTAGTTGGGGGACTCGCTGGCTGTCTGAATCAAGTTGCGTCGTCAGTGACGAACACGGGCTCGTCGCCTGCGGCAGTGTTCGCAGGGACAGACTGGAATGATGATGACACGGAAGTCACGTTTATGATGGCTCCGGGGAGCCCGCACGTGAGTCGGTTGGCTCCAACGGTGTCTGCCGGGCAGCTTGGGGATGTCGAGTTGGAGGGGTGGGTTACGTCTTCTGCGGTGATGGCTCAGGACTACAATTCGTCGCGGAGCAACAAGCGGAAGACGCAGGCGGGGGATACGGATTCAGATTCTGATGGTGATGGTGTCGGTGACGGTTCTGAGGAGGATGCTGACCTCGTCGCGTATCTGGGTGGTGAACCGATTGTTGCTGAGCGGTTCTCGGTGTGTTTGCCTGATGCGGAGGTTCCGGGTGGGAATGGGAGCATTCGTGAGGAGGTGACGCCGGAGCGGCTCATCAACTACCTGATGGGCAGTTCTGGTCCCCCCGAATCGCTCTCGAATAGCGTTTCGACGAAGTCGCGTGGTGGTGGTGATTGTGATGATACAGACCCTGGCGTGTACCCGGGTGCGGTGTGCGGGACGACGCCTCACTTCGTTTCGGAGGTGACGGGGCCGGTGGCGACTGGTGGGGGTCTTGAGGCCGTTCGGGGTGAGGATGGGAGGGTGACGGTGATCAATACGCCTCCGGCGGCTGAGGGTGCGTCTGAGACGGTGTGCGTTGCTGCGGATGATGACCCGTGTGGGCCGGGTGTGTGGGCGCGGACGACGGGGTCTGGTTCGTCGACGGGTGTGTTGGTGTCTCAGGTGATGGTGCAGCCGCCGCGGTGTCCGGAGCCGTTTCCTGCGTTGTTGTACGTGCAGCGGTGTGAGAGCAACGACCAACTCGTGTACACGGGTGGGTGGGTTATCGATGATGCTGCGTTGTATGAGGAGTCGGTGACGGTGTTGTCGATGGCTGGTCCGACGGAGGTGATTGGTATGGAGTGCTGTTTCGATTTTGACAGTGATGGTGATGGGTTCGGTGACTTAGTGAAGCGGTCGGTGTCTGGTGAGCGTGCTTGGCGGGGGGCGCGAATTGATTCTGGAACGGTCGATGAGTTGGTTCAGCGTGGAGTGCTTTCGGAGTCACAGGGTAACGACATTCTCCTTCGGAAGCGGCCGGGCGGGAGGGCGACTGGGGATGATAATGAGTCGGGAGAGAATTATCGGTTTGTGACGCATGTGGCGGTGGATGCACCGGTTCTTCACTTGATGAGTGCGAGTCGGGCGTCGCAGGATGTGAAGTTCAAGGCGGGGGCGGAGCTGTCAAAGAGTGTGAGGTAAACTACCCTACCCTACTCGCTCCCTTCAGTCGCTCCTTGAGGTCGGAGGCTCCACCTTGAATTACGCTGATTTTCCGTGTGGCACCGTGGCACTCCCGGTGTCGGCCCGAGTTACTGCAACAGTATCTCTGTGCTGTATACCCCCTCTGTATCTCGCACGCCAGTTCTACAGTTCTTAAGTATTTCAACAGAGCTAGCGCGTATACCTCACGGCACTAGACGGTGAAACTCAATTGATCGGGTTGCTACGATCTAGCATAGGTAGGATAAGAATTAATTCACGTCCTGTTGAGCGTTCAGTATGGACAACCGGCGTAACCTGTATGTAGCGGCGTTTGTTGGAGCGTCGTTATCGTATATCTTCAACGTCCTCGCGTTTACAGGTACGTTCGATGCCTTTCGTTGGTTCGTGTTCGCCGTGATATTCCTTGGATTCACATACGGGTTCGAGAAGTTCATCGGCTGGCAAACTGACTCAGTTTGATTCCCTCTGCTGCCTACACACTCCGTATCTCACGCAGTTCGCATCAGTTTCTAAGGAATTCAACAGAGCTGCCTCGGCAAAAATACCGGCCCGAACGCCGAGATCGTTCTTACCCATCGGCAAGTTGTATTCCACGCGCGACGACGTACATCGACACGATGCCGATGCCGACGGCGAGAATAAACTGCGTAACGACGACGAGAAATGCACCGAGTATCGAGTTTCCAGCGGCCAGTAGCGTGAGTAGAAACACGAGCAGCGCGAGTCCCCCGAACAACAGGATCAGCCCGGCAAGTGGGAAGACCTCTGCTCGAATCTGTCCGAGGTCCAGTTCACCTGATTCTTGGTCGATAAACGGGGGTAACGACATGCTAGAAGACATCTACACGCGGAGTTATTAACCGTCGGATTGTCCACCTAGCCAGAGGACCAACACGAGGGTCGACTGTTCCGCATTCGCACACCGTATTCAGCGTGGCTACAAGAACATATCACTGACAGAGGATGTCAACAGAGCCGATCGGTTCTATCTCGTCCGTGCTCCGCCCGCACTCCCAGCACTCCGAGTCCGCGGTCTCGACCAGCTCGCGCACCGCCTCGAGTCGATCCCGTGCTCTTCGGCGAGGTCGTTCAGCCGGTCCGTTCCGATCTGATCGGTCGTGTCGTCGGTTGTCTCTGTCATAGTTTCGTGTCTCGTGGTAGGTTCGTAAGCGGTTCGGCCGGTCGTCGTTTCGTGTCGCTCGACACCTCACTCGCCTAATACTCGTCGTCGCCGTCGTCGACGGGAACGAGCACGGTCCGGCTCGGCAACTCAACGACGCGGAATCGCTCACAGTCGTTGAATGCGAGGATTCTTAAGCAGTCCTTGAGTTGTGTTGACAATAATGGATTTGTCACAAGAACAATGTCAAAGACTCGTGGAGAATCTCCCTGACAGCGTTCTTGTCGTGGATGAGTCGGGAGCGATTCTGTACGAAGACCCATCGGTTCAGCGTGTTACTGGATACATCCTTCGTGACGATATTGAACAGAATCTGTTTGAACACGTCCACCCGTCGGATCGACAGACGGTCCGTAACATATTCACAGAGACTTCCGGATCCGATGACGCTGGGACTGTCTCCGCCGAGTTTCGCTATCGCCGAGGAGATGGATCGTGGATCTGGCTTGAAGCGAGGCGAAGCACTCAGATGGCGACCATACTCGGGGGATACGTCGTGAGTATGAGCGAAATTACCGCAACCAAGGAGCGAGAGGAACGCCTCGAACAAACCACGACTCGTCTCGAACTCGCGATCCAAGGGGCAAATATCGGTGTGTGGGACTGGGATATGACCACCGACGAAGTTGAGTACAACGACCAGTGGGCCGAGATGCTTGGTCACACTCTCGACGAGATCGACCCACACCTCCGTGCGTGGGAAACGCGCGTTCATCCGAATGATCTCGATGACGTCAAAGCTGCGCTTGACGCGCATATCCGACAGCGAACGGAGTACTACGATACCGAACATCGGATGCGAACTGCGGACGGGGGGTGGAAGTGGGTTCGAGATGTGGGGAAGATCACCGAACGGGATACGGATGACGACCCGATCCGGGCTGTCGGTATTCACCTTGACGTCGATGAGTCGAGGCAGTACCAGCGCGAACTCGAACAGAAGACTGCGGAACTCGAAGAGCTAACGTCCCAGCTTGAACGGCAGTACCAGACGCTGTTCGAGGAGGCACCTGTCATGGCGGTCGTTACGCGAGCAGAGAACGGTCGGCCCGTTATCGAAGATTGCAACACTGGCTTCGCAGACACGCTCGAGGTCGACAAGGAACGCCTGACTGGAACCGAACTCGCAGAGTATTACACGCCTGACTCTCAGGAGGCACTGCTCGACGATGGCGGATACAAGCGCTCGTTGGAAGGCGAGTTCACCAGGGAGCCCCGTGAGTTGATTGCTACTGACGGCGAGGTCGTCGAAACGTTGCTACGAGCGGTTCCCCGTCGGGATGCGTCGGACGAGATCGTGGGCACAGTAGCGATGTACATCGATGTGACGGAGCGCGAAGAGGTAAAGCGGGCCAACGAGCGCTTAGAGGAGTTTGTAAGCATTGTCTCACATGATCTTCGAAACCCGTTGAACGTCGCAACGGGACATCTCGAACTGGCTCAGGACACCTGTGAGAGTCCACACTTGGACGCTATCGAGCAAGCGCACAGCCGGATGACGACTCTCATCGAGGACTTGCTTCGATTGGCCCGACAGGGAGAGGCTGTGAGTAATACCAAGGTCGCTGATCTCGCACCAGTCGTCGAAACGTGTTGGGAGACCGTTGAGACGGGTGATGCCTCGCTGGTTATCGAGGCTGACCGAACAGTCGTAGCCAACGCGTCTCGTCTCAAACAGCTCTTCGAGAACCTCATTCGAAATGCCGTCGAACACGGTGGAGATGACGTGACCGTAGCAGTCGGTGGATTGGATGATGGATTCTATATTGAGGACGACGGTCCAGGGATCTCGGACGATGACCGTGAGTCTGTGTTCGAACCGGGATATTCAACACATGCAGAGGGAACTGGATTTGGCCTGAGTATCGTACAGCGAATCGCTGAGGCTCATGGATGGGACATACGGGTTACGAGCGGGACCGAGGGAGGTGCACGCTTCGAAGTCGCTGGTGTTGAGTCTGCAGAAAGCACCCTCTAGATTAGACATCAGACCTGTACTTGCCCTTCTCCTCAGCGCTCGGATGCGGTTCCTCGGGTGCGTGTTCGCGTCAGGGCACCTATCGTTCGAGATTGGTTGGCTGGGACTCCCCAGACACCCGATTTCGCCGTTTTGCGTCCCTAGAGACACCGGTATCGCGTCTCCGAGTGGCTTGTCCGGACAGGGATTACCCCGGCAGTCCCCGCCGTCTCCCGATCTGCGTTAGCCGAGGTGATGCTGCACCGATTTCACGCTCGCCGGAGCGACTGACGCCGTTGAGTCAGGTCCGAGCGAGTTCCGCCACGTTCACCCGTCGGACATCAGGAGGCGTTCGACGGCGTTTTACATCGGTACTCGTGTTGATACGTGTGGATCTCAATTCCGTCCGAAACGCGTGGGCAGACCGGGCGGGCGAATACTCACCAACGTACTACGCTCATTACGGTCCGAACGAGACGAGTACGGTGGTTCGCGAGATTCTCACCGAGCACCTCCCCCGAGACGCGGCCGTTCTCGAACTCGGGTGTGGGCCCGGTCGTCATCTCAAGCATCTCGCCGACGGCGGCTTCGAGGACCTCTCAGGCGTCGACATCAACCCCGAGGCGTTCGACACGATGCGGGAAACGTATCCCACACTCGCCGACGACGGAACGTTTCACTGCGGCCCGATAGAGGAGATCATCGAGGAGTTCGACGACGGACAGTTTGACGCGGTGTATTCGGTCGAGACGCTACAGCACCTCCACCCCGACGTCGAGTGGGTCTTTGAGGAGGTGGCTCGAATCACCGACTCCGTCCTCGTCACGGCGGAGATCGAGGAGCCCGTGCGCGATACGTCGTCCGACTCGGACGTGAACTACGTCGACGAAGACACCCCGCTGTACTACCGCGACTGGAACCGCATCTTCACCTCGCTGGGTCTCGTCGAAGTCGCCGTCGTCCGTGGCGACAGAGACACCACGCGAACGTTTCGCGTTTCGGAGTAGCCGATAGCTGTTCTTCCGAGAGAGACCCACGCTTAAGTCCCGGTCGCCCGCCACGTGAGGTATGGATGTCGACTTGGGCAACACGGTAGAGACGACACCGGGAGTGACGAAGGAAACGCTCGACCGACTCGACGACCGCGTCGCAGACGCACACGACCGGATCACGGCCGGCATGGAGTCGGACGAGTTCGGATACGCCGCACTGACGCTTCCGGAGACGACGGATCCGGGAGCGATCCGCGCGGTAGCGGACCAGTTCGACCGGCCCGCGGCCGTGCTCACGGTCGGCATCGGCGGGAGCGCGCTGGGCGCGGCGGCCATCGCGGACGCGCTGGAGAGCGACGTCGACGCGTACTTCCTCGACAACGTGGATCCGGACGCGGTCGAGACGCTGCTCTCGGAGCTGCCGCTCTCGGAGACCGTCGTCAACGTCGTGTCGAAGTCGGGGACGACCGCCGAGACGCTCGCGAACTTCCTCGTCGTCCGGGAGGCCATGACCGAGGCCGGCGTCGACTGGACCGAACGGACCATCGTCACCACCGGAGAGGAGGGGAACCTCCGTTCTCTGGCCGACGAGCACGGCCTGCCGGCGCTCGACGTTCCGGACGGGGTTCCGGGACGGTTCACTGCGCTCTCGACGGTCGGACTCACCGTTCCGGCGTTGCAGGGCCACGACATCGAGGCGGTGCTCGCCGGCGGTCGAGACGGGATGGACGCGCTCGCGGGCTCGCTGTACGAGTCTCCCGCGTACGCGTACGGCGCGACCGCGTACGCGCTGGCCGAGCGCGGCGCGCTCACGAACGCCGTGATGCCGTACGCCGAGTCGCTGGAGACGTTCGCGGAGTGGTTCGCGCAGCTGTGGGCGGAGAGTCTGGGGAAGGACGGACTCGGGCAGACGCCGGCTCGCGCGCTCGGCGCGACCGACCAGCACTCGCAGCTGCAGCTGTACCGCGCCGGGCCGCCGGACAAGCTCGTCTCGCTCGTCCGCCCCGCGGAGCGGGCGGAGACGGCGATTCCGGAGACGGACCTCGACGGACTCGCGTACCTCGGCGGCTCGTCGCTCGGCGACCTGCTCGACGCGGAGTTCGAGGCGACAGAGGCGAGCCTCGCGGCCGCCGACGTTCCGAACATCCGCGTCGAGATCGACCGCGTCGACGAACGGAGTCTCGGCGAGCTGCTGTACGGCATGGAGGCAGCCTGCGTGCTCTACGGCGAGCTGGCGAGCGTCTCGACGTTCACGCAGCCGGCGGTCGAGTGGGGGAAGAAGGCGGCCCGAGGGCTGCTCGGTGGAGGCGACTTCCCGGAGGCCGACGCCGTGGCCGACAAGCGGGAGCTTCGGATCGAGCGGTCCTGACGGCTCACGGACGAGCGGTTCCGGAGCGACTAACACGCGGTGTGTCCAACGGACGGCAATGACGGACGACCTCCCGGTCCCGGTGGATCGACTGGTCCACGTGGTGAGCGCGGTGTTCGCGCTCGTGTTCGCGCTCGTCCTCACCAGCCTGATCACGCAGTTGGTCACGTCGCTCGCGCTGCGAGTCGGCGTCGTCACCGCGGACACGAACGCGTTCGCGCTCCTCCAGACCGCCGTGAGCTTCGCCGGGTTCCTCCCCGGCGTGCTCGGGTATCTGGTGATCACGGACCAGCGGACGCTCGTCTCGGTCTCGCGGCCGTCGGCTCGCGAGATCGGGATCGTTGCCGGTGCCGCCGTCCTCCTTTACGGCCTCCAGATCGGGCTGTTGTTCGGGCTCCGAGCGGTCGGACTCGGAACCGGACGGAACCCGGCGACGGTGGCCGCCGGCGACCCGGTCGCGTACTACGGCGCGATGATCGTCGTCTCGATCCTCCTCGTCGGCCCGGCGGAGGAGCTGCTGCTTCGCGGTGTCGTCCAAGGCGGACTCCGGCGGTCGTTCGACGCCGCGCCGGCGATCCTGATCGCGGCCGTCATGTTCGGCGCGCTTCACGGGAGCGTCGAGGGGACCGTTCCAGAGCAGGTCGCGTACATGGGCGTGACGATCGTCCTCGGTGCGGTCCTCGGAGTGCTCTACGAGCGGACGGAGAACGTGTTGGTTCCCGGGCTCGCCCACGGGCTGTACAACGCGATCATCTTCGCGGGGCTCCTCTGGGGCGCGCTGTGACGCGGGGCGTGCGGCGATGAAGTGCGTGCCGCGGTGCGGGCGTGCGAGCGCGCCGAGAGGGCGTCACAACGGAGTTTTTCCCCACCGGTGGTCGTCGTAGGTCGACTGCTGCTCGCTGTCGAATCGGTCCTCGAACGCCCGCCGGAGCGCGGACTTCTCCGTGGCCGCGATCCGCGCCAGTTCGTCGGCCTTCGCCACGGCGGCCGGCGGGCCGCGAGACGCCGCCACGTCGGCGAGCACCTGTCGGGTGAGCCGCTCGCGGGTGTCTCGGTCGCGAGTGAACGCGTACGGGGCCTCCAGCTTGTAGGTCACGTCTGTTCGCGGGTCGTACAGCACCATGAACGTCGGCTCGTACAGCTCGGAGTCGAATTCGCGGTCGATACCGAGCGCGTCGCGGTCGGCGGCCATCGTCTCGTCGGCCCCGCCGCGGCTGTGAAACCAGGTGGTGAAGGTGAGTTCGTCGTCGACGCGCTCGCCGGAATCACCGCTCGCGTCGGGCTCGCCCGGCGCTCCGTTCCCGCTGGCGTCCACCGGTCCGCCGCCGGCGTCGTCGCGCCGCTCCAGCAGCCGGGTGAAAAGCGCGGTGTCGTCGGGCCACGGCGGCTCGACGCCCTCGCGGGCGAGAGCGCGCACGATAGTCCCGCTGGAGGGGTTCTTAACGAAGCCGACGAGCGGCACGTCGCGCTCGACGAACCGCTCGACGAGCCGGACGTAGTTCTCGACGACCGCGCGGGGCTTCGCCTCGCGGGCGAGCGCGCCGAGCTCCGGGTTGCGGTCGTCCCACGTGAACAGCTCTTTGGGATAGATGGGGCCGTCGAGCACGAGCAGGTCGTCGACCCGGTCGGCGTGGTCGAGCGCGTGAGAGCCCTCGGCGAGGTACAACGCGAGCGCGTGAACGACGCCCTCGGCGTACCGGTTCACCCGCGGCGCGTGGAGCACGCGCTGGCGGGTGTGTCCCTCGTCGCGCTCGGCCCAGTCCCCGTCGAAGTCGGCGGTCGAGTCGCCCGCGTGGACGGTCGCGACGATGGTGCGGTCGCGGTGGAGCTCCAGATCGGTCGGCTCGCTCGCCATCGCGGCGTGAGCCACGTCGACGACGAGCCCGTTCTTGAACGTCGTGGGGTTGATCGTCCCGGAGTCGAGCCCGTGGACCGTCTCGAAGGGGCGCTCGGTGAGGGCGGCGTCGTCGATCGGCGCTCGTCGCCGCTCGTGGTCGCCGACGGGCTCGATCACGGTGCGGCCGTCGCGGCGGAGGCCGGGAAGCCACTCGTCCCACACCCGCACAGCGAGGTCGTCGTGGTCGGTCGTGTCCACGTCGCTCGCGATACCGTACGCGAGCCGCGCGATGTTCTCGACGTGGATCGGATCGAGCGTCACGGGCGTACTCCGGCCCGACCGGTCTTAAAATCGTTCGCTGAGGGAGGCGGGAAATCGCCGGACGATACGAAATCGGCGGACGACGACACCCCGAACGGAGGGACGGTTCGGCGGCCGCGGTTCGACCGGCTGTCGGCGAGAGAGCGGCTCTAGCAGTATCAGACGAGATATTCGGGGGAGAACCTTCTTTGCCGGAATCGGTCGATGTCACCCATGGTAGAGTCAGGGGTCGCGTCGGGAACGACGACCGGCCAACCGCAGGGGATAGGGGAGAAGGTACGCGAGGTCGTCCGGTACATCCCGGACGGCACCTCGATGCCCGAGGAGATGTGGGCGGGCCGTCACCGGAATATCTTGCTGGCGATCCTCGTGCAGGTGCCGTTCCTCGTCGCCTTGGGGCTGTACAGCGGGACCGAATCGATCACCGGGGCGCAGATCCCCGCAACGCCGCTTTGGATGCTCGGCGGCTTCGTCGCCATCATCCTCGGCTCCGCGGCGCTGGCGAACGTGTCCCGGCTCAGCCGCCGACAGCGGACGGTGCTCACGGCGTTCAGCCTGATGACCGTCTCGATGGCGCTGGTGAAGCTGTCTGGCGGCTACATCGAGGCGCACTTCAGCTTCTTCGTGTTCGTCGCGGTGCTCGCGCTGTACGAGGACTGGGTCCCGTTCGCCGTCGGCGTCGCGTACGTCGCGATCGGCCACGGCGCGTTCAGCCTGATCGATTCGAGCCTCGTCTACAACCACACCGCGGCGATCGAGAACCCGATCATCTGGGGCGGCATTCACGCGTTCTTCGTCCTCGGGCTCGTGGGCGCGCTGATCGTCAACTGGTACTCCATCGAGAAGTCGCGCGAGGAGGCACAGCGTCAACTCGACCTCGTCGCAGAGCAGAAGTCGGAGATACAGGACGTAGAGGAGGCGAAAGCGGAGGTCGAAAAGCGTCGCGAGGAGGTCGAGTGGCTCAATCAGCACCTCGAAGCCAAGGCCGACGACTACAGCGCGATGATGGACCGCGCGTCCGACGGCGATCTCACGGTCCGACTGGAGGCCGAAAGCGAGAGCGAGGCCATGGAGCAGATCGGTGCCGCGTTCAACGAGATGATGGACGAGATCGAGGCGACGATGCAGGACGTCCAGTCGTTCGCCGGCGAGGTGTCCGAGGCCAGCGAGAAGACGGTCGACGGCGTGAACACGGCCGAGGCGCGCAGCGAGGACGTGAGCCGGTCCGTCACGGAGATCGCGGAGGGGGCAGACGAGCAGCGCGAGATGCTCGAACAGGTCTCGGGGGAGATGAACAACCTCTCCGCGACCATCGAGGAGGTCGCGTCCTCGACCGAGACCGTCGCGGACGCGGCCCAGCAGACGGCGTCGATCGCCG
Organism: Halorubrum salinum; assembly: GCF_024494575.1. Classification (GTDB taxonomy): domain Archaea; phylum Halobacteriota; class Halobacteria; order Halobacteriales; family Haloferacaceae; genus Halorubrum; species Halorubrum salinum. The sequence goes on along the minus strand of NZ_JANHDO010000001.1, from coordinate 776,924 downwards.
ACGAGGGGCAGGACACCGCGAGCGAGGCGATCGACAGCGTCCGCGGGTCACAGGACGCGATCGACGAGACGGCCGAAAAGGTCAGAGTCCTCGACGAGCGGATGGAAGACATCGGCGAGATCGTCGACCTCATAAGCGACATCGCGGAGCAGACGAACCTGCTCGCGTTGAACGCCAACATCGAGGCCGCCCGCGCCGGCGGTACCGGCGGGGGGAGCGACGGGTTCGCGGTCGTCGCCGACGAGGTGAAACAGCTCGCCGAGGAGACCCAGGAGGCGGCCCAGGAGATCGAAGAGCTCATCGCCGGCACGCAGGCGCAGACGCAGGCGACGGTCGAGGAGGTTCGGACCGCCGAGGAGCACATGGAAGAGGGTGCCGAGGCCGTCAGGGACGCCGCGGACGCCTTCGCCGAGGTGGCGGACAACGCGAGCGAGACCGACGACGGGATCCGCGAGATCAGCAAGGCGACGGACGATCAGGCCGCGAGCACCGAGGAGACGGTGTCGATGGTCGAGGAGGTGGCTGGTATCAGCCGGTCGACCGCGGACGAGGCCGACGACGTCAGCGAGGCGGCCGACGAGCAGCTCGCCGCGATGTCACAGGCCACCGCCGAGGCCGGGTCGCTCGCCGAACAGGCCGACCGGCTCCGGGCGCTGCTCCGGAAGTTCGACGTCGGCGAGGACTCCCCCGACGACCCGGCGGCGTCGGGTGCGCGAACCGTCGCGATGGGCGACGGCGGTCAGTCGGACTGAAGAGACGCCTCGCCGCGGGTTCGGCTCGCGCGTCACCGATTTTCAACCGCGTCGACGGCGGCCGCGAGCACCGGCAGCGCGCGCTTGACCTGCGCGCCGTCTTCGACGAACACGAGCGTCCGCGGCGGTCGAACCGCCTTCGGCCTGACGCGGAGGTCGGCGGCCGCGGCCGCGTCGGCCGCTTCCTCGACGGCCGCCCGGAACTCTATCCGGACGCGGTCGGGCTGCACGTACACGTCTGCGACGGGCGCGCGGTCGCGTCCGTCCCCGGCGTCCAGACCGATCCGATAGGCGAGCGCGCCGTCGGCCGTCGGCTCCACGTCGGGGTCGGCGTCCGCGAGCGCGAGGTCGCGGAGCCGTCCTCCGTCGCCCGAGACCTCGGAGGCGAGAAGCTGTGCGATCCGGACGCCGTCGGTCAGGCGGTCCGAGACCATCACGCGCCCTCCGGCGGCTCGTCCGATCCGGTCTCGGTACCGCCGATCGCTCCCTCCTCGTCCCCGCCTCCGCCGCCTCGCGCGAGGTCGTCTCGGACGTCGGCCACGAGACGCTCGACCGGGGCACCGTGCTCTTTCGCGTACAGCACCGCGGCGGCCTCGATGGTGACCGCGAGCGTCCGCTGGCGCTCGTTGATGCCGGCGACCGCGCGCTGTTTTTCGACACCGGCGGAGACGATCGCGTCGAGCGCCGTCTCGAAGGTGGACTGCTCGCGGAGGACGGACTCGTCGGGCGTGAACCCCTCCGGAATCACCACGTCGTCGGGGTCGAACTGCGTCACCAGGTCGCCGTCGACCGCGTCGAGGAGCCCGCGGCCGACGGCGACGTCGACGAGCCGCTTCGCTTGGTCCGGCGAGAACCAGTCGCGGTCGAGCGACAGCGCGACCACGAACTCGCCCTCGCCCAGCCGCTCTTTCGCTCGCTGTTTGAACGGGGCGGCGACGGCGACCTCTAGGCTCATGTTCGAACTGGGGTGTAGCGACGGCGGTAAACCTACCGAACTGCGGGTGTGGCGACCGCCCCGCCGGTTCGACCGGTCCGGGCCGTCAGTCGTCGTCCGTCGCGGTTCCGGCGGATCCCGTCCCCGCCGATCGGGGCGCGTCCTCGACCGACGTCTCGACTGCGCCTGCGGTCGACGCCGACTCGATCGTGTAGCCGGTCGCCGCCATCGCGAACAGTGCGAGCGGCGACAAGAACGCGAACAGGAAGTACGGCGCGTACTCGAGCGTCGGGACGCCGGTGACGCCGGTCATGTAGACCGCACCGGCGTGCCACGGGAACAGCGCGCCGGTCGGCGTTCCGGCCGCCTCGACCGCGCGGGACAGCTGGTCGCTGTCGAGGCCGAACTCGTCGTAGGTGTTCCGGAGCGTGACGCTCGGGAGGACGATGCTCATGTACTGCTGGGCGGTGAGCGCGTTGATGACGATCGCCGAGGCCCCCGTTCCGGCCACGAGGACGCCCGCGCTCCGGACGGCCGACGTGAACGCGTGGGCGATCACCGCGAGGACTCCCGTGCGCTCCAGTATGCCGCCGAGCGACAGCGCGGCGACGACGACCGTGATCGTCCAGGCCGAGCCGGTGAGCCCGCCCGTCGCGAGCAGGTCGTTCACCAGGTCGGAGCCCGATTCGGGCGCCGTCCCGTACATGAACGTGTCCCACGCGGCGACGAACCCGGCTCCCTGTACCAGGACCGTCGTGAACACGCCGGCGAAGACGCCCGCGACGAGCGTCGGGAGCGCGGCGTGCCCGCGAAGCGCCAGTCCGAAGGTGACGGCGAGCGGGACGAACGCGACGAGCGTGATCGCGTACGTCTCGCCGAGCGCGCCCTGAATTTCTGCGATCCGACCGACGGGGATCTCGCCGCTCGCGCGGAGGCCGAGCGCGAGAAATCCGAGCACTGCGACCCCGAAGGCGGCGACCGTGCCGGTCCGCATCCGTCGAATGTGCGCGTACAGGTCGGTGTTCGTCACGCCCGCGGCGAGGTTCGTCGTGTCCGAGAGCGGCGACTGCTTGTCTCCCGCGTACGCCCCGGAGAGAACGGCTCCGACCGTCATCGGTGCGGGAACGCCGAGGCCGGCGCCGATTCCCACGAAGGCGACGCCGAGCGTGCCGACCGTGGTCCACGACGACCCGATAGCGAACGCGACGACGGCGGCGACGATCGCGGCCGCGGGGAGGAACGTCGTCGGCGAGAGGATCTCCAGTCCGTAGTACATCAGTCCGGGAATCGTACCGGCGCTGACCCACGTGGCGATCAGCCCGTAGATCGTGAAGATGATCAACAACGCCTGCAGGCCCATCACGAGGCCGTTCGCGATGCCGTCGAACAGCTCGTCCCAGTCGTAGCCGAGCCAGAGGCCGAACCCGCCGACCGCGGCGATACTCCAGAGCAGCGGGGCGTGCGGGTCGAGCCCCAACACGGCCGACCCGACGCCGAGGAACGCCACGACGGCGACGATCGGAACCAGCGCCGCCGCGAGACTCGGTCGGCGGTCCGGGTCGAGGTCGTCGTACGTGGTGGGGGTAAACGCGTTCGTCATAGACGCATATATTCTTTTGAAGCATAAGTATATCTCGAAATATGCTCAAAAAGCATAATAATCGTTCATGCGTCTCAGCAGATCGAGGCCGTGGCCGCGGTCTGGCGGCCGGGGCGTCCCGGCGGCCGCACAGAGCCCGTTCTTCGCGCGTCCGACCGTGTGCCGCCGTGTCGCGCCGGTGGACGAACGGACGGTCTTATACGCGTCGGTGGGCAAGAGCCGCCAACATGATATTTGAGGGCCTCCCGACGACGCCCCGCTCGGAGGAACTCGTCGACAAGGCGTTCTCGCGGGCGGCGCGCGCCGGCCGCGCCAAGCGCGGCCACGAGGCGCAAGAGTCGATGCTGCGGACCGCCGGCAACGTGCTCTCGGACAACCTCGAGAACGTCGTCGTCTCGTGGCCCGACTTCGGGTTCGACGTCGACCCCTTCTACTACGAGTTGGCCGACGCCATCGTCGACGTGGACCGCCTCCGGCAGGCGCTCTCGCAGGTGATGTGGGCGAGCAGGCAGATCGAGGACCTGCGCGACGAGTACACCTCCAAGATCCGGAACTCCGACGTCGACACCGCGCGGAAACACCGCAAACAGGCGTTCGCGCGCATGGCGGACGTTATGGACCAGATCGAAGACGACCTGCGGTACATCGGCGACTCACGGGACCAGCTGAAGGTGCTCCCGGACGTCCGGCCCGACGAGCCCGCCATCGTGATCGCCGGCTACCCCAACGTCGGGAAGTCGTCGTTCGTCAACCGCGTCACCCGCGCGTCCAACGAGATCGCGGAGTACCCGTTCACTACCAAGGGCGTCCAGATCGGTCACTTCGAGCGGAACCACATCCGCTACCAGATCGTCGACACCCCCGGGCTGCTCGACCGGCCGGCCGACGAGCGCAACGATATCGAACGACAGGCCGTGAGCGCCTTGGAGCACCTCGCCGACGTCGTCGTCTTCGTGCTCGACCCCTCCGGCGACTGCGGCTACCCGCTCGACGTGCAGCTCGAACTGCGCGAGGAGGTCCGAGAGCTGTTCGGGGAGGCCGTCCCGTTCCTCACCGTGGCGAACAAACACGACCGGTACGACGCGGTCAAAGCCGAGTCCGTCGACGCGACGATGAGCGTCACCGAAGACGAGAACGTCGATACCGTCCTCGACATGGCCGTCGAGGCGGCCGCCTTCGAGCCGGACCTACCGACGCGCGACGGCGAGTAAGTCGTCCCGGTGACGGCCGAGTCGCTTAATGCGAGACGGGCGCGTCCGCGAGCTGTCGCGCGAGTTCCTCGGCGATCGATCCCTCGGCCTCCTCGACGAACCGAGCGACTTCCTCTCCGTCAGCGGTCTCGACGACGACCGTCGGGATGAGATCGATCCCGTACGCCTCCACCTGCGGTCCCTCCTTCCCGTCCGGTCCCTTCGTGACCGGGAACTCATCGATCCGGTCGTCGGGAACGCCGGCGGCGTCGAGCGCGGCGGCGAACGCCGGCAGCTGCCGTTGACAGTCGCCACACCAGTCGCCGCCCCACACCTTGAATCGGTAGTCGTCGGCCGCGAGCGCGTCGATCACTGCCTGGTCGAGCCCCTCGATGTCCGCGTCGCCGGGCGAGAGCGTTTCGAGCGTCATGGGGGCTGATACGTCGCCGTGGCTTGTAAACGACGCGCCGGTGGCAAGTGAACCCGCCCGAACCCCGCGGCCGGACCGCTCGTTTCGGACGGTCGCGCCTCTTGCCGGAGTCCGTCGAGCATTTGAGCGTCGGCCGTCTTCGGGCGAGTAATGAACGACGACGTTCTCGACGGGCTCGGGTCGCCGCTCGTGCGCGTGGACTCCCCGTCGGAGACGACGGTGGCCGCGAAGATCGAGTCGCGTAACCCGGGCGGATCGGCGAAGGACCGCCCCGCGCTGTACATGGTGGAGGCGGCCGAGGAGGCCGGCGACCTGGAGCCGGGCGACGGCATCGTCGAGCCAACCTCCGGCAACACCGGCATCGGACTGGCGGTGGTCGGCGCGGTGAAGGGGTACGACGTGACGCTCGTCATCCCAGAGGGGAAGTCGGTCGAACGCCGCCGTCTCATGCGCGCGTACGGCGCGACCGTCGAACTCGTCGACGGCGACATCTCCGCGGCGAAAGACCGGGCCGACGAGCTGGAGCGCGAGCGCGGGATGGTCCAGCTCCGGCAGTTCGAGAACCCCGCCAACCCCCTCGCGCACTACGAGACGACCGGGCCGGAAGTCCTCGATCAAGTCGGCGACCGCACCGTCGACGCGCTCGTCGCCGGCGTCGGCACCGGCGGCACGATCACGGGGACCGGACGCCGGCTCCGCGAGGCGTTCCCCGACGTGCGGATCGACGCGGTCGAGCCCAGCGACAACGCCGTCCTCTCCGGCGGCGAACCGGGCGTCGACGACTTCCAAGGGATGGGTCCCGGGTTCGTCTCGCCGAACCTCGACATCGACCTCCTCGACGAGGTTCACACGGTCGACATCGAGGACGCGGAAGCCGAGTGCCGTCGGCTCGCGCGCGAGGAGGGGATACTCGTCGGCCAGTCCTCCGGGGCCTCGAACCTCGCGGCCAAGGACGTCGCCGCCGAACTCCGCGACTCCGGCGCGTTCGCCGGCGAGGAGCCGCTCGTCGTCACCGTCTTCTGGGACAGCGGCGAGCGGTACCTCACCGCAGGCACCTTCGACGACCCGTCGGCGGAGTGACCGGCGTCTCGGTCCGGTCGCCGCGACCATCTCGGTACTCACATCTCGCCGATCCGGACGTTGATTACCGTTCGGTCCCTCACTGCCAGCGTGCACACGCGCGCCGAACGGATGTCTGACGGTCCCGACGGCGGTCCGAGCGACGAGGCCGCGGACCGGCGGTTCGACGGCCCGTGGCTTCGGTTCCTCGCGGTCGCCGTCGTCGGATGGGCGGTCGCGTACGGGCTCGACCGGGCGCTGTTGGCCGCCGGCAGCCCTGCCGGGGCCGCGGCGGCCTTCGCCCACGGGTACCTCCTCGCGCCGCTCGCGACCGCGGCGATCCTCCTCGACGCGCTCTCGCTCGCCGAGCGGAACGTCGCGGATCTCGGCGTTTTCAAGTGGCTGTACGCGCTCGCCGCGCTGGCTGCTCCGCCGGTGGCGGTCGTCTACTACGCGCACCGCGAGTGGCTGAAGCCCGAGGACGCCGCGCTGCTCTCCGATCCGCTGTAAGGACGCGCCCCTCGCCGGTCGAATCGTCGCCTCGCGGTCGAACCGTCGCCTCGCGGTCGGTGTATATAACCGCTGCCCGATTCCACTTGGACGCATGACCGACGATCTCGACGTCCCCGTGCTCGACAACCACCTCCACCTCGACCCGCGGCACGGTCGCGGGATCGAGGCCGTCGAAGAGTTCGCACGGCTCGGCGGCACCCACCTGCTCGTGGTGAACAAGCCCTCGTGGCTCCTCGGGGTCGAGCCCGACGAACCCGCCGACTTCCGGCCCGTCTTCGAGGAGACGATAGACGTGGTCGAACGCGCGACCGACGCGCTTCCCGGTCGGGCGTGGCCCGTCCTCGGCGTCCATCCGGGGCTGATCAGCCGACTCGTCGACGAGCGGGAGTTCACGCCCGGCGAGGCGCGGGACCTCATGCGGGGCGGGCTGGAAGTCGCGAGCGAGTTCGTCGCCGACGGCGAGGCGCTCGCGCTCAAGTCGGGGCGGCCGCACTACGACGTGAGCGACGCGGTCTGGGAGGCCTCGAACGACGTGACGAGACGCGCGTTCGAGCTGGGGGCCGAGCGCGACTGCGCCGTGCAGCTTCACACCGAGGCCACCGAGGACCTGACCGGTCTGGCCGCCGTCGCGGAGGAGTCCGGAATGGCCCCCGAACGCGTCGTGAAACACTACGCGGCCGGCGAACTGGCGGGAGCGACGCCGAGCGTGATGAGCGACAAGGATCGCCTCGAACGGGCCGCGGAGTCGGGCGAGCCGTTCCTGATGGAGACGGACTTCGTCGACGACCCCGACCGCCCCGGGATGGTGCTCGGACCGAAGACCGTCCCGCGCCGCGTTCGCTGGCTCCTCGAACGGGGGTACGACGGGGCTGTCCGGCGGGCACACGTCGAGACGCCCGCCGCCGTGTACGGGATCGACACCGAGGCGGCGCTGGAGTGAACCGTTGAAAATCCCGCCGTCGAGCGGGTGTGAGGCCGTCTCGCGGGGCGGTCGATAGGAAAGGCATTTGAGTAATCCGAGCGACGTACGCGGTATGACCGACGACGACGCCGTCGAAACGTTCTATACCGACGAACGCTGGCAGAACTGGCTCGACAGGCTCGAAGAGGAGGAACTCGACCCCGAAAACGAGGACTCGGCTCGGCTCCTCTTGAACCTGCAAGACGACGCGGCTATCGCCGTCGTGAAGGTGCTCGCGGCGTACGACGACGGCCGCATCGACGAGGACCGCGCGGTCTCCGAGGTCCACGACATCCGCGAGATCGTCCTCGCGGAGGTCTCGTTCGACGACGAGGACAAGGTCATGCTGATCGACGGCGTCCAGACCTCGCTCGTCCCCGTCTTCTACGCGGCCGAGGAGTACGTCGTCGGCGGCGTCGTCGAGGGCGACGTGAGCGAGTTCGTCCGCGCGGCCGCCGACGCCGAGGCCGAAGAGGACATCGACGCCGCGCTCGGCTACGTCGTGCAGGCCGGCACTCGGGTCATCGACGGCGAGACGCTCGATATCGACCTCGTCGAGGACCTGGAGTACGGGCTCGTCTCCGAGTGGGTCAACGGCCTCGACTCGCTGCAGTCGGCGATCGAAGACCCGGAAGTCGTCGAAGAAGAGGACTGAATCGCCGCCGGCTCGGCCCCGGCTCACCCCACGCTGATCCCGTTCGACGTGCTCGAATCCCGTTCGACGTGCTCGAATCCCGTTCGACGTGAACGGTTTTGCACTCGCGCGACGTTGCTCTCGTATGGCTTCCGCCGCCGCGATCGCGATCGCGCTGCTCGTCGTCTGGACAGGCAGTTCGTTCGTTCCGTTCGTGCCGAGTGGCATCCTCGCGGCGCTGACTCTCATCGGATACGCGTACACCACCGGATTCGCCGAACCGAGCGTCGTCGCTCTGCTGGCGCTCGTGCTGGTCTCTCTTCTGGCCTCTGCCGTGGAACTACTGTCGGGAGCGGTCTCCGGGCGGCTCGGCGGGGCATCGACACGGAGCGTCGCCGTCGGCACCCTCGTCGGCGTCGCGTTGCTGTTCGTGATGGGTCCGATCGGGCTCGTCGCCGGACTGAGCGGAACCGTGTTCCTCGCGAGCCTCGCGGAGGATTCCGACGATCTGCGCCTCGCGGTCCGACGGTCGCTGATCGCGGTCATCGGCGTCCTCTCGGGGTCGTTCGTGCAGGCGGTCCTGTTAGGAAGCGTCACCGCGGCGTTCGCATTCGCGGTGTGGTGACTCCGGAACTCACTCGACCGTCCACAACATCAACCAGCGACCGCGAACAGCAGCAGGTTGTGCGCCGCGGGACCGAGGCCCAGGGACGCGACGAACCCCAAGAACAGGTATCCCTCGGCCGGCGTCTCGCGGACGTACGCCGCGAACAGCCACGTCACGCCGCTCGCGACGACGAGCTTGACGAGCAGGAACAGCCATCCCTCGCCGAGAACGGGAACCGAGGGGAGCCCGGCAAGCTCGAGTAAGAACCGGGAGACTGGCGTCCGCTCGCCGAACCCGAGTTGCGTCGTACCGATCGCGGTCGAGACGCCGTCGAGCGCGTGACCGAACACCGCGAGCGCGCCGACGCCGCCGGTGACCGCCGCCTCGGGACGGAGGCGAGTGAGGCCGCTCCACGCCGCGGCCGCGATCGGCAGCGTCAGCGCCAGCGACGCGCCGGACCAGAACGCGCCGTCTGGCGACACGCCGGTCGCGAGCGCGAGCGCGGCGACCGGGACGAGGAGGGACGCGCCGCTCGCCGCGAGGGCGGTCGGCACGCGCTGCGGCCGGATCGCGGCGCTCGCGAGCCACGTCGCGCCGGCGAGCGAGCCCACGGTGAGGTAGACGGTCGGCGACCCGGCGAACGGCGCGAGCGCGGACGGGAGCGCGTCGACGACGTACAACACGTGCGCGGCGGAGCCGAGCGCCATCCACGGGGCGAGCGCGAGGACGTGACGGTCCGTGACCGCCGGACGGCGGCGACGGAGCCCCCCGGCGACCGCGCCGACCGCGAGCGCGACGGCGATCAGGTGCGGCAGCGGCGGGAGCGTCGTCCCCGCGGGCACGAGCGGAAACCCGCCCATCAGACGGAGAGGACGGGCTGGCTCGCGTACAGGAGGACGTACTCGGCCGCCTTCCCGAGCACCTCACCGGGGTCGCCGGAGACGGGTTCGCGCGGGACGACGATGAAGTCGGAGTCGAGCTCCTCCGCGGTGTCGAGGACGACGCTGCCGGGATGGACGGTCTTCACGCTCATCGAGAAGCCGTACGCGATGGAGTTGCTGTGGGGGACGCCCGCGGCCTCGGCGCGACGAGCCACGGAGTCGGTGAACGCCTCGGTGTCGTCGGCCACGTCGGCCTCGTCGACGACGCCGTGGTCGATCGCGCGGACCACGTCCTCGTCGAGCACGTACAGGGCGTGGACGCTCGCGTCGTACTCGGCGGCGACCGCGATCGCGTAGTCGACCGCCTCGTGTGACTCCTCGCTGCCGTCGACCGGCACGAGGACGAGGTCGATGTCGAGATCGGTCATACCCGAGTCGTCGTCACGGGTGGTGAAAAAGCCCGCCCCATGCGGTCGCCGGCGCGGATCAGAACTCCGGAAGCTCCCGCTGACCGCTTTCCCGGCGCTCGCTCGGTGGCACGTTCGTCGCGACGATCTCGTCGACCGCGTCGCGGTTCGCTCCGTCGCTGTTGATGGCGCGCGTGGCGTCTTCGATGTCGACGCGGAACCCCGCCTCCGCGTACGGCTCGGACATGACTCCGCTGTTGCTCACCACGATCGACACCCCGGCGTCGTCGAGGTCGCTCGCGACCTCGAGCAGTCGCGTCTGGTCCGCGCGGTCGAACCCATCGGCGCTGTACTCGGTGAAGCTCGCGGTCGCGCTCATCGGCTCGTACGGCGGGTCGAAGTAGACGAGATCGCCCGGCTCGGCGGCGTCGAGCACGTACGCGAAGTCCTCGTTTCGGACCGACGCGTCGGTCAGCACGCGGCTCGCGGCCCGAACCCGGTCGCGCTGCACCCAGTCGGGATTCGCGTACCGGCCCACCGGCACGTTGAACCCGCCGTCAGCGTTCTCGCGGTAGAGCCCGTTGTAGCAGGTCCGGTTGAGGTACAACAGGAGCGCGGCCTCCTGGAGCGGGTCGAACTCTCCCTCGTACGGCCGGCGGTTGAACCGCGCGCGCTGCTGGTAGTAGTAGCTCTCGACGGAGCGGCCTCGCGCCGTCTCCTCGGCGTACGGGAGGTCGGGGTCCGGCTCGGACTCGGGGTCGTCGAACGACCGCAGCCGCTCGACGAGCGCGTCCGGCCGGTCGCGGACCTGTTCGTAGAAGTTGACGAGCCGCGGGTTCGCGTCGTTGACGGTCGCGTCCGCGGGTTCGAGATCGAAGAAGACCGCGCCGCCGCCGAGGAACGGCTCGTGGTAGCGGTCGTAGTCGACCGGGAACCGGGCGTACAGCTCGTCGAGCAGCTGTCGCTTACCGCCCGCCCACTTCAGGATCGGCTCGGCCATGCGATGTCGGGAGTCGCCGGCGGGCGCGGATAAACGTCTCGGGGGAGTCGGCGCGTCTCGCAAGCGGGCGAGTCGACAGGCCGCACGGGTGACCGACGCCACGGGGTCACAAGCCGTCGGCGACGCGCTCTCCGACGTCGAGCCCGTTGCCGATCGCCGCGTGGAGCCGCGACTCGCCGGCGACCCAGTCGCCGAGGAGGTACAGCCCCGACCCGCGCGCCGCGTCGACCGGGTCGGTGTCGACCCCGGACTCGGGCAGCGCGTAGCGCCACCCCTGCGTGTCCGTCCAGTCCGGGTCGGAGAGGCGGTCGTCGCCGACGATCGCGGCCGCGTGCTCGGCGAGTTCGGCGGCGTTTTCCGCGGGGTCGCGGTCGTAGTGTGCGCGGGACCAGTCGTCGTTCGCCTGCACGACGAGCAGCGTCTCGCCGTCGGGGACGTGCCCCGCCTTGCACTCCTCGCGGGAGATCCAGCCGACGGCGTGGTCTTTGTCGGCGTTGACCAGCCCGTAGTAGGGCACGTCGATCTCGAACGGGTAGCGCGCCACCGTGGTCCAGATCGTGCGATACTCGACGGCCGAGACGGCGTCGACGAGCCGATCGCGGACCGGCGAGTCCCACTCCGCGGTCCGGAGGAGGTCCGCGGTCTGCGGTGCCGGCGGGTTCACGAGGAGCCGGTCGAACGGCCCCCACGCCTCTCCGTCCGCGTCGACGAGTTCCCAACGAGCGTCCTCAGCGCTCTCGTCGTCGCCGGCCTCACCGGTATCGTCGTCGCCGGCCGCGGTGTCGCTCCCGACCTGACGGACCGTCTCCACGCGGGTGCGGCGGTGGACGGTCGCGTCCGTCCGCGCGAACAGTCGCTTTGCGATCTGGGTGAGCCCGCCCCGATAGCTCCACTTCCGATCGTCGGCGTCGCGGCCGGGCGACACCGCGCCGTCGGCGTCGAAGGTGTACACGGGTTCGTCAATGTCGGCGAGCCCCTCGTCGTCTAGCGTCTCCGTGACGAGTTCGACGACGCGGTCGTCGTCCGACTTCAGGTAGTTCGCGCCGTAGTCGTAGGTCAGGTCTTCGTGTCGGCGGGTGGCCGCGCGGCCGCAGAGTCCGCCGGACTTTTCGAGCACTGTCACGTCGGCGTCGGGAGCCGCGTCCGCGAGGACGAACGCCGCGGCCGCCGCGGCCGCCCCCGCGCCGACGATGCCGATGTTAGTCACGTCCGTCGTACGTGTCACACTCACTTAACCGGTGGCGTCGGGGCGGACACACGCCGGTCTCGGCGTCGTCCCGCTCCGAGCAGAACAGCGGATTGTGGACCGACTCTGTCCTCGGCCCGAATCGTCTTCGACCCGACCCGTCCGCTTCCGACTCAGTCGTCCGCGCCGACGACCAACACGGGCGCGGACGCCGCACGCTGCACTCTCACCGGGAGCGTCTCCGGGTGGACGAGCCGATCGAGACCGGTCCGGCGCGCGGAGCCGACGACGATCAGGTCGGCGTCGTGGGAAGCGGCGAAATCGAGCACTTCCTCGTGGGCAGTCCCGTACCGGAACCACTTGTCCACGTCGACGCCGACCGCCGCGCCGCGCGACTCGGCCGCCTCGACGAGCGTCTCTCCCTCGCGTTCGTGTCGCTCGACCGCCATGTCCCAGTGCTCCGTGGTGTCGACGACGTACAGGGCGTCGACGCTCGCACCGTGGGTGGCCGCGATCTCGACGCCGGCGTCGACCGCGGCACGGCCGGCGTCGGTGTCCGCGGTGACGACGAGCACGCGGTCGAAGAGCGATCCGGCCGAATCCGACCCCGAGGGCGCGGCTGCTGGCGAGTGCGTGACGGTCGATGGGCTGTTCGGCGAGTCGGAGGCGTCTGAGTCGGCTGACATGGTGTCGGTGCCGGCCTCGCCGATCGGCGAGCACCGGATTCTCTCGAATACGCGTAGGAGCGGCCGCCTCTTAACGGTTTTCGACAGGATAAACGATTATCATTATCTATGTCTCGATCGAGATCGATACGGAATTTCTCACGGATATTGTTCGACGATCGCAGTCCGATCGGGGGAGATGCGATACCATCGCATCCGTTCGCGACCGCGACGGCAAGAACGACTGCAACGGCGCGTTTTAACTGGCGAGTCGGTTTGTACCGGAACGACGCGGACCGTCACAGGGGAGGCCACATGATATCCACACACACCGCCGACGCGACGGAGCGAACCGATGGCTGACGGAGAGACCGACGGAGGCGTCGACTACGCGCGCCGCGCGGCCGACACGCTCGGCTTCTCGCGGTGGTGGCAGATCCTCGCCGCGGCGGGGATGATGGCCGCGGTGAGTCCGTACCAGTACGTGTGGTCCTCGATCGAGCAGCCGCTCGCGGCGAACCTCGACATCGCGCTGCCGGCGCTCGGCGCGGTGTTCTCGTTTTACGTCGTCTTCCAGTCGCTCTCGCAGTTTCCCGCCGGGAAGTGGCGCGACCGACACGGGCCGAAGACGCTGACGTTTCTCGCCGCGGTGCTCGCCGGTGGAGGGTACGTCGGGCTCGCGTACGCGACCGCGGTCTGGCAGCTGTACCTGTTGTACTCGCTCGGGGCAGTCGGCGTCGGGATCGTCTACACGGTCGCCGTCAACACCGCAGTCAAGTGGTTCCCCGACCGCACCGGCCTCACCACCGGCATCGGAACGATGGCGTTCGCGGGCGGGAGCGCGCTCGTGGTCCCGTACGTCCGCGCGAACGCCACCGTCGGCGCCTACGCCGATGTCCTCCGGAACCTCGGCGTCGCGATCCTCCTCGTGACGCTCGTCGGCGCGTACCTCCTCCAAGACCCGCCGGACGACTGGCTCGACGACGACAGCGACGAAGACAGCGACGCCGGCGACGTCGGAGACGGCGGAGAGGAGGTCGTCTCGGAGCCCGCCGATGCGACCGACGACAGCGGCGTGGCGGCGTCGCTTCGCGGCCGCGACTACGGGACCCGAGAGATGCTCTCGACGTGGCAGTTCTGGCTCCTCTACGCCATGTTCATCGCGACCGCCGGGGCCGACCTCATCGTCACCGCCAACGTCGTGCGGTTCGCAGACCACTTCGGACTGGCCGCGGTCGTGGCGACCGCCGCGGCGACGCTCCTCCCCGTCGCCGCCGGCGTCTCGCGCATGATCCTCGGCGAGGCGTCAGACCGGTTCGACCGCACGTGGGTGATGGCCGTTTCGTTCGTCCTCGCCGGGGTGTTCAGGCTCGGCCTCATCGGTGCGGGCCGCGCCGAGGCGGGGATCCCGTTCGTCGCGCTCGTGATGGCGGCGATGTTCTTCTCCTCGCCGCTGTACGTGTTCTTCCCCTCGATCGTCGCGGACTACTACGGCGCGTGGAACTCCTCGGGCAACTACGCCGTCCTCTACACGGCGAAGGTCGGCGGCGGCGTCTTCGCCGGGACCGTGGCCGGCTACCTCGTCGCCCGGTTCGGCTGGGAGCCGACGTTCGCGCTCGGCGGTGCGCTCGCCATCGCCGCGGGCCTCGCCACGTTCCTGTTGCGCCCGCCGAGCGACGCGGGACTCGGCGGCGACGAGAGCGCGGCCGCGGACTGACCGCCCCTCGACTGTCGATCGGTGGAGCAGGCTCCGTCCGCCGTTCTCACGTCTCGCCCGCCGCCGCCCGCTCGATCGAGTGACGAAGCGCGTCGAGCCTGTCACCGACGTCACCGACCGCCGCGAGGACTGGATACGTCACCGGAAGGTCCTGGTACAGGTAGGTCTGCACGTCGGCGTCGTCGGCGAGCGCGAGCGCGCGCTCGGCGTCGGCGATCGCTCGCTGACGCCGGGCGGCGATGCGGTCGCAGTCGGACGTGAGGGCGTCCGTTCGCGCGCGACACGCGTCGAGCGCGCCGAAGTCCGCGTCCGCGTGCACCTCCTCGGCCATCGCCTCGCGTTCGTCGGCGATCGCCGCGAGCCGCGATTCGGCGCGTGCGACGGACTCCGACTCGGTGTCGATCACGTCGAGGAACCGCTCGCGCTCGTCGATCGCCGCGTCGACGGCGTCGACCAACGACCGCTTGTACTCCGCGTGGAACCGCGAGGTCCGCGTGAGCGCGAAGCCGAGCTCCGGACCGAACTCCTCGCGGACGCTCCGCTCGTAGGTGTCGTCGTACTCGACGTCGTAGTGGGGGACCGACATCACCGTCTCGACGTACGCGTCCCTGACCCCGACCAGCCCGGAGCCGGCCGGCGCGCGCGTGTCGATCGGCTCTCCGGAGTCGGCGACGCCGGCGTACCCGGAGACGTTCCGAACCCGTTCGGGACCGCCGCCCCCGGCGACACCGCGTGCCGACGCGTCCCAGCCGTCGCCCGGATCGATCGGCTCCGACGAGATCGATCCGACACGCGTGCGGAACGCCCGGAACGCCTCCCGCTCGTCGCCGACGCGACGCCGCTCGACCCGAATCGCCTCTCGGGCGTCGTCGAGCGCCCCGAGGCCCGTCGGGCGTGTACCGTCGGCCGTGGTCATACCCCACGCCTCGCGGATCGCCCACCTAAGCGTGTATATGAGGCGTATCGGGCGCTGGGGAGCGGTATTGAGC
Organism: Halorubrum salinum; assembly: GCF_024494575.1. Lineage (GTDB taxonomy): Archaea > Halobacteriota > Halobacteria > Halobacteriales > Haloferacaceae > Halorubrum > Halorubrum salinum. The sequence continues at coordinate 761,399 of NZ_JANHDO010000001.1, read as the reverse complement.
CCTCTATAGCGAACACGTGACGGTCGCGGACGGCGGACGCGAACGGGAAACGCACATCCGTCTCGGCGTCGTACACGGGTCCGATGGAGGTCGCGTTGATCACGGTCGGCGACGAGTTGCTCTCGGGGGACACGGTGAACACGAACGCGAACTGGCTCGCGACCGAGCTCGGCGACCGAGGGGTCGCCGTTCCCCGGATCCTCTCGGTCCCCGACGACAGGCCGGTCATCGCCGACCGGGCGCGCGAGTACGCCGACGCCTTCGACGCCGTGATCGTCACCGGGGGACTGGGGAGCACGCCCGACGACGTGACGATGGAGGCCGTCGCCGACGCGTTCGGCCGGGAGTTGGCCCCGACTGACCTCACGCGAGAGGCCGTCGAACGTCGACTCGCCGTCGTCCGCGAGCGGATCCCCGACCGCGACGTCGACGTGGACGTCGACGCGGAGGCCGCGATCCCGACCGGGAGCAGGCCGCTCCTGAACGAGGCCGGACTCGCCCCGGGCTGTGTCGTCGAGGGCGTCTACGTCATGCCGGGCATTCCCGACGAGCTGAAATCGATGTTCGGCGCCGTCTCCGACGAGTTCGCCGGCGACCGCCGGTCGCGGTTCCTCTACACGGTCGAACCCGAATCGAACATCGTCCCGGCGCTGGAGGCGGCCATGGATCGCTTCGACGTCGCCGTCGGCTGTTACCCCGACCGCGAGGCGGACCACAACCGCCTGAAGGTGACCGGGACCGACGAAGCGGCGATCGACGCCGCGGTCGAGTGGCTGCTTTCGAACGTCAACGCCAGCGAGGAACCGGTGCGCCGCGGCTGGGACGACTGACGGACGCGTCCGCGAGCGGGTCGGACGGCGGAGCGAACGGCCCGCCGTGCTCGCCGGTCGGCCGCGACGCCGAACGCGACGCCGACCGTCTCGCGGCCGCTACGGCGGCCGCTCGATCTCGTATCGGTCGTCGGTGCTGGCGTACCACTCGCCGGCGAGCCGACCCACCGTGTCGAGCCGATCGACGTCGATCTGGCCGTCGGTGAGAACGGACTCGTCGGCGTGGGCGTAGACGACCTCACCGAGCACCAGCGTCGAGGTGCCGACCTCGACTGCGTCGTACAGTTCGCACTCCAGTCCGACGGCCGCGTCGGCGACCCGCGGCGCGTCCACCCGAGCCGCCTCGACGCGCTCGATCCCGACGTGGTCGAACTCGCTGTCTCCGGCGTCGAGCGTCGCGCTCGACGCGTTCATCGCCTCGACGAGGTCGGCGGTGACGACGTTGACGACGAACGCCTCGGTTTCGAGCGCGTTCGCGAGCGTGTCCTTCGGGTTCGCCTCGGTCGCCACCGGCGCGAATCCGACGACCGGCGGGTCGACCGCGACGACCGTGGAGAAGCTGTACGGCGCGAGGTTCTCACCGGCCGGCCCGCGCGAGGAGACCCACGCGATCGGTCGGGGCGTCACCGCGGTCGAGAGCAGCCGGTACGGCGATCCGAAGGCGTCCGGCCCGCCGCTCCGGTGGGTGTCGTCGCCCGCGCGGCGGGTGCCTCCCTCTTCGTCCGCCATCAGCGCTCGTACCCCCGCTCGAACGGGTCGATCTCGTCGCTGCCCGGTTCCTCCTCGTCGCGAGTGAATCCCGGCCCCTCCGTGGCCAGTTCGAAGACGAGCCCGTCGGGATCGCTGAAGTAGATGCTCTTGAAGTACGTGCGGTCTTTGATCTCGGAGACGCGGACGCCCCGCTCGCGCAGGTGTGTCTGCCACTCGCGGAGCGTCGCCTCGTCGTCGACGCCGAACGCGAAGTGGTGGCTCGCGCCCGGCCCCGGCGCGCCCTGCGAGTTCGGATACTCGAAGTAGGTGACGGTGGTGCCGGGCTCGCCCTGGGGCGTGGACGAGAAGTAGTAGTGCGGCGTCCCCGGGTCGTCGTAGTTCTGGGTCCGCTTGACCGTGTGCCAGCCGAGGGCGTCCTCGTAGAACGCGACGGTCTCGTCCATGTCGGTGCAGATGTTCGTCACGTGGTGTAAGCCGGTGGTGGGTGGCGCGTCGGTCATGAATCCTGTGTCGGGAGTCGTCGCGGAGTCAGTTAGTGATACTGGCGAGCGGTCCGAAGCGACGAAGAGCGCCCCGCCGGCTCAGAACAGACCGACGCCGAGCGCGTACGGCCACGCGGTGCCGCCGACGGCGAGGAGCGCGAGCGCCGCGCCCGCACCGTAGACGTTCTTCAGGAAGCTCGTCATCTCGCTCTGCTTCTCCTCGGGGTCGTCGACCGACCAGAAGTCGTGCATCGTCACGGCGGAGACGACGAGGAAGGCGGCGAGCGCGCCCGCCGAGAGCACGGGGAACGCGCCGGCGGCGACGCCGACCCCGCCGAGCGCGAGGAGGAGGCCCGAGGCGACGACCGAGAAGCGCGGGGCGGGAAGCCCCTTGAACTCGGCGTAGCCGGCCATGGTGTCGAGGTCACCGAAGTGGTTCAGTCCCATGAACGCGAGCGTCGCGCCGAACAGGACCCGACCGAGCAGGAACAGTTCGCCCGCGAAGGGCGTGTCGAACTGAAGCGGTAGCGTCGTGATTTCAGCTAACATCGTGTAACTACGTATACGGACGTAACCTATATATCGATTCCCGGACAATCGGGTAAGCAGGTAACACCGATGTCCTCACCAGAACTCGCCGACGGGGATCCGACGGAGACGGCCGACGCCGCGTCCGGGTCGGACGCGGCGTCCCCCCCGGAGACGCCGTGTCCCGTCGTCGACTCGCTCGAACAGATCGGATCGCGCTGGCGGCTCGTCGTCCTCCACGAGCTGTTGAACGGCGAGTCGCGGTTCAACGAGCTGAAACGCGAGACCGACGCCAACGCCCGCACCCTCTCGCGCGTGCTCGACGACCTCCAAGAGACGGGGTTCGTCGACCGCCGACTCGAAGAGGACTCGCCCGTGGCGACCTACTACAGTCTCACCCCGAAAGGCGAGTCGCTCGCGCCCGTCTTCGAGGAGATCGACGAGTGGGCCCACGAGTGGCTCGCCGAGTGTAACGCCTGACCGACGTTTCTGCCGGCGAAACGCACACCACCGTCCGGCCCCAACGACTCGCCGTGTACGCCGGACTGAAGAACACTCCCTGTTGTCTGTGCGGCCGCGACGACACCCACACCCGGATCGCGGTGCCGCCGCGCGCGCTCCGGCTCATGGAGAACGGCGAACCGATCGCGTGGCGCGACGTGGTGGGGACGGTGACGCTCCGCTTTTGTGCCGACGACTGGGACCTCGTGCGCGACCTCGCCGTCGAGATGGACACTCACCCGCTCTCGCGGTGTAACGCCGCGCACGTCTCCCTGGACCTCCGCGAGGACCACGAGGCGCTGCTGTCGGCGACGAAGGCCGAGACGGATCAGACCGAGCTAGAGTCTCGGCTGGAGCGCGAAGCCGAAGCAACTCTCGACGCGGTCGACGACCCGTACACCGAAGAGCGCGACGTGGTCGAGGCGGTGATCGTGTTGCGCGCGCTCGAAGCGCTCGGCGTCCGCGACCGCCCCGGAGACGCGGTCAGGCCGTAGCCGCTCGCTCGGCCGAGCAGTCACCATCTGACCTCGAAGCCGTCGAGGCCCTTCGGCTCCCCGTAGGTCGCGTCGACCTCGTCGACCTCGGCCGCCTTGCTCCCGGTCTCACACCAGTCGACCATCTCTCGAACGGCCGCCTCCTCGCCCTCGAAGACGGCCTCGACGCGGCCGTCGTCGAGGTTGCGGACCCAGCCGTCGACCCCTACTTCTCGGGCGGTGTCGCGGGTGGTCGCGCGGTAGTAGACGCCCTGGACGCGGCCGGAGACGTGCACGTGTGCTCGCGTTCGATCGGTCATCGGTCGGCCGTGCGTCCGCGAGCGTTGTAACTACCACGGCCGCCGGTTCCGCCCGCTTCCAGACTCGCCGCGACCCACTGTGACCCGCTCGCGACCGACGACTTCTAACGACTCGCCCGCGACACTCCGACCATGGAACTGTTCGGAACCGCGGGAGTCCGCGGGAGCGCCACGGAACGGGTCACCCCCGAACTCGCGCTCGCCGTCGGGCGGGCGGTCGCGGCAGCGGTGCGCGAGAGCGAGTCGGTCGCCGACGGCGGGGACGAGAGCGACGGCGGAGACGCGGACGCCACGGAGGACACGGACGCCACCGACGCCGCAACGAATCCGGCCCCCGAGGTCGTGATCGCGCGCGACGGACGAGTGACCGGCCCGGCGCTCTCGGCCGCGATGGAGGCGGGAGTCGCGTCGGGCGGCGTCGCGGTCGAACGCGCAGGTCAGCTACCGACGCCGGCGCTCGCGTACGCCTCGCAGGGGCGCTACGGCGTGATGCTCACGGCCTCGCACAACCCGCCGGCCGACAACGGGATCAAGCTGTTCCGCGACGGCAGCGAGTTCGACCGTGACGCCGAGCGCGCCGTCGAGTCGCGCGTCGAGGCGGGCTCGTCGCCGGCGGCGTGGGACGAGTGGACGGACCCGGAGCGCGTCGACACGCTCGCGAGCTATCTCGACGCGGTGTGTGAGTACGCGGAAGCGTTCGGGACCGACCTCGACGGACTCCGGATCGCCGTCGACTGCGGAAACGGAATGAGCGCGCCGGCGACGCCGACCGTGCTCCGCGAACTCGGTGCCGACGTCGTCACCCTCAACGGGAACGTCGACGGCCACTTCCCCGGTCGCGGGAGCAAGCCGACGCCGGAGACGCTCGCCGACCTCCGTGCGTTCGTCGCCGACGCCAACGACGCCGGCGAGGGCGGAGACGACGCGGGGTTCGCCTTCGGCATCGGTCACGACGGCGACGCGGACCGGATCGTGGTCGTCGACGCCGACGGTGAGGTCGTCCACGAGGACACCGTCCTCGCGATGCTCGCCGAGCGGTACACCCGCGAGAGCGACGCCGCAGACCCGGTGGTCGTCACCACGCCGAACGCCTCGGGTCGGATCGACGAGCGCGTCCGGGCGGCCGGCGGGCGGGTCGAGCGCGTGCGGCTCGGAGCCCTCCACGAGGGGATCGCGGCCGTGCGGGAGACGGCGACGGCGACCGGCGACGACACTCGTGTCGTCTTCGCCGCGGAGCCGTGGAAGCACGTTCACGTCGGGTTCGGGGAGTGGATCGACGGCGTCGCGTCCGCGGCCGTGATCGCTCGGCTCGTTGCCGACGAGGGGCTCGACGGGCTCCGAGAACCGATCGCGGAGCGCCCGTATCGCAAGGTCAGCGTCGACTGTCCCGACGACGCTAAGACCGACGCGATGGCGCGGCTCGAAACGGCCCTCCCCGACGCGTTCCCCGACGCAGACGTCGACACCGACCACGGCGTGCGCCTCGAGTTCCCGGACGCCTCGTGGGTCCTCGTCCGTCCCTCGGGGACCGAGCCGTACGTCCGCGTGTACGCCGAAAGCGACGCCGTCGACGAGCTGATCGCGGAGACCGAAGCGGTCGTCGAGACGGCCGTCGGAGCGGTCGCTGACGCGACGGACGTGGAGTGACGCTGGCGGCCGCGTCGGGCCGCGGATGCAGGTGTGCGTCGGGCCGCGGATGCAGACGCATGTCGGCAGAGACGCGGCCAATGACGCCCGCGAGACGCCCGGAGCGACGAATTTATGGCTCGCTCGCGCTCCGTTGTAGGTGACATGGAATCCGAGATCGATCGGCGGCGACTTCTCAAGGCGGCGAGCGCGGCGGGCCTGGCCGGGCTCGCCGGCTGCAGTGGCGGGCCGAGCGGCGACGGCTCCGACGACGAAGACGACTCTGATGGAAGCGACGGCGGCGGCGGAGATGGCTCCGACGGGAGCGACGGAGACGGCGCGGACGGCGCAGACGACGTTCCGGCCAGGGTCGGCATCGTCTACTCCGACGGCGGGCTCGGGGACAACTCGTTCAACGACGCGGCCCAGCAGGGGCTCTTGCAGGCCGAAGAGGAGTTCGGTATCGAGTACAACGAGGCCGAACCGGACGGCGCGGGCGAGTTCGGGCGGTTCCAACAGCGGTACGCGAGCTCGACCGACCCGGCGTACGACCTCGTCTCCTGTATCGGGTTCAACCAGGGCGACGCGCTCTCCGAGACCGCGCCTCAGTACCCCGATCAGGACTTCATGGTCGTCGACACCACCGTAGAAGAGTCGAACGTCGCGAGCTATCTGTTCCGCGAGGAGGAGGGATCGTTCCTGATGGGCGTCCTCGCCGCACGTCTGACCGAGACGGACTTCGCCGCGGGCGCGGGCGAGACAGACCCCGACTCGACGAACGTCGGGTTCGTCGGCGGCATCGACAGTCCGGTCATCCGCCGGTTCCAGGCCGGCTTCGAGGCCGGCGTCGACTACGCGTCGGACGACGTCGACGTCACTACGAGCTACGTCGGCAGCTACGCCGACCCATCCGGGGGACAGGAGGCGGCGCTCTCGATGTACCAGAGCGGTGCCGACATCGTCTACCACGCCGCCGGTGCGACGGGCGTCGGCGTCTTCCAGGCCGCCCAAGCGGAGGGCCGGTTCGCGTTCGGGGTCGACCAAGACCAGTCGATAACCGAGGAGTCGTTCGCGGACGTGATCCTCGCGTCGATGGTGAAGCGCGTCGACACCGCGGTCTACGAGTCGATCGCGAACGTCATCGACGGCGAGCATCAGGGCGGTGAGACCGTCGCGCTCGGACTGGAGTCCGACGGCGTCGAGTGCGTATACGGGAACGAGATCGGCGATCAGGTGCCGGACGATATCGCCACGGCGGTCGCCGACGCCCGCGAGGAGATCATCGCCGGGAACGTCGACGTTCCGGACACGACCGACGGGAACTGATCCGTTCGGTCGCCGTCGGCTGAACCGCTGCGACATCGACCGGGATGTCGCGACCCCGGCCGCGCTATCGGAGAGCCGGTCTCGGTTTGTATTGAAGCTCTCGTGGGCGACGGCCCGCCGCCCACCGATCGTGCTAGACAAGATCGAACACACCGCTGTATTCATTAAGCGAGGTGAAAATCACTAGAGAATGTCGAGCGATCCGCTCGTGGAATACGAAGTCACAGACGGAGCAGCGCTTCTCAGACTGAATCGCCCCGAAAAGAAGAACGCCCTCAGCGAGGCGTTGGTCGCCGAACTCACGGACGCAGTGAAAGCCGCCGAGGCGACAGAGGAGGTTCGTGCCGTCGTGATAACCGGAAACGGAGATGCCTTTTCGTCCGGATACGACCTCTCCGAATCCGGCGGCACGAGCGAGGACGGGTCACCGACCGTCGAAGACGGCCTCGCGCGCCAACAGCGTGTCCTTCCGCTGTTCACGGCGATTCACGAACTCACCGTTCCGGTGATCGCCGCGGTCAACGGTGCGGCGCTCGCCGGTGGAAGCGATCTGGCCCTGACCTGTGACATCACGCTCGGGAGCGATCGCGCAACGTTCGGCTATCCGGGCGTCCGGATGGGCGGGATGTCGCTGTCTCTTATCTACCCGTTCGTCATCGGCATCAAGCACGCTCGGGAACTACTGTACACGGGCAAAACGATCGGTGCCGAGGAAGCCGAGCGTATCGGCATGGTGAACCGAATCGTCTCCCACGACGTGTTGATCGACGAGGCACTAGAAGAGGTCGCGGCGATCAAGAAAACCCCCAGCGCGACGGTCCAGATCACCAAACACATGCTCAATGACGTCGTCGAGATGCAAGGATACCGCCCGGCGGTCAGAAACAGCGGGTATCTTGCGACCCTGTCACATCAGACCGGTCCCGGACAGAAATTCTTCGAGATACGAGACGAGGAGGGCGTCGGAGCGGCGATCAACTGGATGAACGAGACGGATAAGCCCTGAGCCGCCCTGCCGGTTCGAGGCTGATACCACCGGGTTGCGATCCGTCGTCGGTCTCGTTCCCGCGGGGGTCGATCTCCCGGTTATTCAACCGCACCCCGCGAACGGAGAGCGTCGATCTCGGCTGCGTCATACCCGACCTCGGACAGGATGGCGTCGGTGTCGCTGCCGAGCGACGGCGGCGGGTCTCGATAGTCTGTCGTGAGTCGCTCGAACCGCGCCGGCGGAGCGATGACCTCCGCGTCCGGAGCCCCGGGTCGAGACATGGCCGTTCGCAGACCCCGTCGTAGGACGTGTTCGTCCTCCCACACCTCTTTCGTGTCGTAGATCGGTGCTGCGGGTATCTGTCTCTCGTGGAGCCGTTCGAGCCAATAGTCACGAGACTGCGCGGCGAACGTCTCGTCGAGTTCATCGATCAGCGCCGGTCGGTTGGCGAGCCGATCTGGTATCGAGTCGAACCGGCCGTCTTCGGCCAAGTCACCGCGGTCGATCACGCCACAGAGCCCCCGCCAAAGGGGATCGGTGCCCGCTGCAACGACGATCCGTCCGTCTTCACACGTGAAGGGGCCAAACGGTGCCATCCCGGTGTGCCGCTCCGTTCGAGGGCGCGGTTCGTCGTGTCTGAACGTGTACGCCGCGCGCGAACACAGCCACGAGATCGCCGCATCGAGCATGGGAACTTCGACGTACTCGCCGTCGATCTGTCCGGTTTCTCGCGCGTACAGCGCCGCAAGGACGCTCTGCGTTGCGTACATCGATGCGGCGAGATCGCCGCTCGGAAGTCCCGACCACAGGGGCGGGTCTCCCTCGCGCCCGGTCAAGCCCATGATTCCGCTCATCGCCTGGATGATCATATCGAAGGCCGGAACGTCTTCATACGGGCTGTCAGCGCCGAACCCGGTTATCGTACAGTAGATGATGCGCGGATTGACAGTGCGGACTGCATCGCGATCGAGGCCGAACGTGTGGATACGCCCCGGCTTGGTGTTCTCGATAAACGCGTCGGCCTCGGTCAACAAATCCAGGGCGACCGCTTGCCCGGCCTCGGATTTCAGATCGACTGCGACGCTCCGTTTATTCCGGTTTACCGTGTCGAAATACTCCGGAGACGGTTCGACGCTTCGAGCGAGATCACCGCGCTCCGGCGGTTCGATCTTGATCACTTCGGCACCCAAGTCACCGAGCGTCATCGCCGCAAACGGTCCGGCCACGACCTGTCCGAGTTCGACGACGGTGATACCGTCAAGCGGGCGCGTCACTGGCATGTGGTGTGATACATATCACCAAGACAAAACGCTACCGGCGGTCGTGTCACACAGCGGTAGTGAGCAGAGGTCATCACAGCCGCTGAGACGGACGGTTACAGGAGCGTACTCGCTGCCGCCGTCACAGCATCACCCGTTCCGGCCGTGCACGTAGGTCTGGTCGTGGTCCGGGAACACCTCGTCGACCGTCTGCTCTCCGTGCTCGTCGGCGATGAGCGTCCGGAGTTCGTCCTCGTAGTCGGCCTTGGGAACCTCCTCGCTCGGTCCCTGCTGGACGTCGAAGGTCGCCTCGACGAGGCGGTCGACGGCGTGACGGCCGAACCCGGACAGCGGTGAGATGTAGTCGACGCCGTGGCGGTCCTCCAAGCTCTGCGCCTGCGCGCGCGAGACCGTCGGCACGCGGTCGTCCCGGCGCGTTCCGTCGGCGACGGCGTCGACGTCTCGGGTCGCGACCACCTCCAGCGCGTGTTCGTGCACGCGCTGGATTCCGTTGCGGGGATACCCGTCCGCTATCATCCGTTCTGCGGCCGCCGCGGCCACCTCGTCGTCGAGGTCGACCCGCTCGAACGGATAGCCGAGCTCCGCGGCCGCGCGCTCGGCGTGTTCCCAGTCGTCGGTGAGCCCGAAGCTACCGGTGACACACCGCACGTCGTAGAATCGGTCGAGCAGATGGGCGGCGAGCGACGAGTCTTTCCCCCCGCTGTACAGCAGCGCGAGTTCCATCTATCGCCGCCGGATGTCGAAGCTCTGCTGGTCGGGCTGGAGTTCCTTCAGGAGGTCGCGCATCTGGTCTTCGTCGATGCGCCCCTGGATGCGGCCGCTCTGTGCGAGCGCGGCGACCTGCTGTTTCACCTTCTCGCCGAACTCCGGTTTGGACATCTCGACCGCGTTGAGTCGCTGGCGCGCACCGTCGGTCAGGTACTGCTTGAGCACCGCCTCCTGTTGTGCGTCCGCGCGCTCTTGGGCCTCCTTCTGGGCTTCGGGGTCCGTTCCGCCCTGCTGTTTCCGCTCGCGAAGCTCTTCCATCTTCTCCTCGCGAAGTTCCTGTAGCCGCTCGTCGTCGGGGTTCTCGCTCATACTCGCCCGTTCACGGCCCGCGCGAAAAACGATTTCGGAGGGATCGGCGTCGGCGGCGCTGGAAGATGGGGTACGCGGTCGGTGGCCGTCGGTCCGTTCGCCACCGCTTGGTGGCCCCGGTCCGCGCCGCTTAAACGGCTCCTCGACGTATCTCACGGCAATGAGCGAATCGCGGGAGTTCTGTCCGCGCTGCGGTGACGCGGTCGCCGAGCGGCGCGAACCGCTGCCGGGCGATCCGGGCGGACGGGACGCGCTGTTGTGTGATGACTGCTACTTCGAGGACTTCGACCTCGTCGACGCCCCGGACCGGATCGAGGTGCTCGTCTGTTCCGGGTGCGGCGCGGTCCGGCGCGGCGAGTCGTGGCGAGACGTCGGAGCACGCGATTACACCGACGTCGCCGTCGACGAGGTCGCGGAACGGCTCGGCGTTCACGTCGACGCCGAAGAGGTGGAGTGGGGCGTCGAGCCCGAGCAAGTCGACGAGAACGCCATCCGTATGCACTGTCGCTTCTCGGGCGTCGTCCGCGGGACGCTCCGCTCCGCGGAGGTCACCGTTCCGGTCAAGATATCTCGGGGTACCTGCGACCGCTGTGGACGCATCGCCGGCGGCTACTACGCCGGGATCGTCCAGATCCGCGCGGACGAGCGCGACCTGACGCCGGAAGAGCGCGCGGAGGCGCTGACGATCGCGGAGTCGTACGTCGCGAAACAGGAGGCCGACGGCGACCGCGAAGCGTTCATCACCGAAGTGAAAGAGACCGACGACGGCCCCGACGTGAAGCTCTCGTCGAACCGGCTCGCCCAGAACGTCGCCACGCGGATCACGGACCGGCTCGGCGGCAGCTTCGAGTCGTATCCCACGCTCGTTACCGAGGACGGCGACGGCAACGAAGTGTACCGCGTGACGTTCGCGGTCCGCCTCCCGCGGTACGCCGAAGGGGAGATACTCGACCCCGAGGACGGCGGCGGCCCCGTGCTCGTCACGAGCGTGTCGGGCCGGCTCCAGGGCGTCCGGCTCGCGACCGGGAAGGCGTACACCTCCGAGTTCGAGGACGCAGAGGCACCCGACGCGACGCGGCTCGGGACCCGAGACGACGCCGCGGAGACGACCGTGGTGACCGTCGAAGACGAGAACGCTATCCAAGTGCTCGATCCGACCACCTACGAAGCGAAGACGGTCCCGAATCCCGAGTTCGTCGACGACGACGCGGACACCGTCCTCGCGTTCGAACACGGCGGGACGGTCCACCTCGTCCCCGAGGCGTAGACGGGCGCAGTCCCGTAGCCATCGCGACTGATCGAGGCGATCTGCGCGGCAGCGAGGAGAGCGAAGAGACTGGGGAGGGCGGGGAGGGCGAGGAGACTGGGGAGAGAGACGGACTGTCGATCAGTCCGCGTGGACCGACGGTTCCTCACCGAGTGCGGCGGCGCGCTCCGAGTCGGGGACGTCGATGCCGCGGCGCTCTAGCTGGTCGATGAACTCCGGCTCGCTGAGACCGGCCTGCGCGGCCGCCTGCGAGAGTGTCAGCGTTCGCGAACCGTACAGCGTCAGCGCACTCGACAGCCCGTGTGTGACCATACCTCCAGTAGGGGAATGAGGGATTATGAAGGTTACTACTTCATTCATGGTCCTGATACACCTTATACGATATATATTGACGATCGATCAGTGTCGTGAGGTATAACCACTACCGTACCACGGGCGTTCAGCGGTCCGCGCCGCGGGCGATCCCCGGTCCACCCCGCAGGAATTATCAGCGTCTGCGACGGATCGGAGCGTATGGAGAGACAACAGCTCATCGCGCTGTTCTTCGCGTTCCTCATGATGAGCTCGATGGTCGCGTGGGGCATCTCACTGCTCTGAGACGTCCGTCCCCCGAGATGCGGGCGATCGAAGCGGGGGGAGACAGCGTCAGCCGTCGCCCCAGACGTCGGAGAGCGGGTGATTCCGCCGGCGCTCGGCGTCGGTTTCCGACCGAGTCGTACCGCTTCCGCCAGCGTCGTCGCTTCCGGCGTCGCCGCCCTCGCCGCTTTCCGACCGTGACTTCGACGCACCGGCGCGTCCCGCGTCGCGAGTCCGACCGCTCGCGGCGGCGTCCGTCGGGCGGCCGCCCCCTCCGCGCCGCCGGCCCGCACGGGACGGCCCCGACGGCTCGGCGTCGATCCCGGCGAGGGCGGCCGCCGGATCGAACTCGGGCAGCGACGGGGTCGTCATCGCGTCGATCTGGTCGCGGAACCACGGCGGGGTGTCGGTTTCGGCGCGGTCGAAGAGATCTAGGAGGGAGTCGTCGGCGAGGTAGGTCACACCGTGGTCGTCCGGCGCGCGCACGACGCGCCCGCACGCCTGTATCACGGCCCGGAGCGCGGTCCGGTGGTACCACGCCCACTGCCCGTCGGCCAGCCGGCGGGCGACCCGCGAGTCGTTGGTGTTGCGGTAGGGCGCTTTACACACCACCTGCCACCGACACAGGTCGTCGCGGAGGTCGAGCGCCTCCTCCATCTTCACCGAGACGAACACCGACGGCTTATCGCTCGCCCGCCACGCCGCAAGCTCCGCGTCGCGGTCGTCGCGTCCGTGCCGGCGCACCCGCGCCGCGACGCCGAACTCGCCCAGCAGCTCTGTGAGCCGCCCGGCGATGTCGTACGAGTGCGCGTGGACGAGTCCCTTCTCGTCGGGATGGTTCGCCATCAGGCGCACGATCAGGCGGGCGATCTTCGGCACCGTCTCGTCGCGGTGCTCGTAGGTCATCGACCCCTGCGTCACGTCGTAGAGCGGCCGGTTTTCGAGGGGAAACGTGTGCTCGACGTCGACGAGGGCGACGTTCGCGGGGTCGAGGCCGACGCCCCGACAGAACGCGTCCTTCGAGAGGATGGTCGCGGACAGCAGGGCGAACCTGTTCCCGCGGTCCCAGACGGTGTGTCTGAGGTACCGCGCGGGATCGAGGGGCTTGATCGCTATCGCCGACCCCTCGCCGTCCGGCTGGTCGACGACCCACGTCGTCGGCGACTCCGGGTCACGGTAGTCCTCCAGGAACCAGCCGAGTTCGCTTTCGAGCTCTTGAAGCCGGTCCCGGCGCGCGACCTCTTCGCGGTCGAGCTCCGCTCGCCCCGTCAGCTCGTCTTTCGCCCGCTTAGCGGTGTCGCGAAGCGATTCGACGAAGCGCGCGGTCCGGTCGAGGGCGTCTTCCTCGGGGCCGGCGTCCGCCGCCACGTCGGGGACGCCGACCTCGTCCCACACCGGGACGCGCCCCGGCGAGAGGTCGATCGTCGCGTACATCTCCGCCCACTCCGCGAGCCCGTGGGCCTCGTCGATCACGACGACATCGCGCTTGCGGAACACCTCCGAACCGGCGGTTCGCATGAAGTAGGCTAACGTCATCGCGGCGTATCGGTTCCCGGAGGCGATGGCGCGGTCGGAGAAGTACGGACAGCGGTGTTTCACCGAGCAGTCGAACCCCCGCTGGCGGACGCAGGGGGCGCGGTTGACCGGCGTGTCGTGCTCGCCGGGGAGGATGCAGTCGTAGTTCGATTTCCCCCGAATGACCGCCAAGTCGTCGAGGAGGTCGTCGGCCTCGACGTCGTCGATCTGCGACACCTGCGGCGTGGTGTAGTACGCGCCGGTCGCCTCGCTCGGCGCCGTCTCCTCGACGGTGTCGGCCGCGCCCATGATGGCGCGCGCGAGCAGCGACTTGCCGCTGCCGGTCGGCGCGCGGACCAATACGACGTCGTTGCCGGCGGCGAACGCGTCGCGGATGTCCGCGAGCGCCTGTCGCTGTGCGCCGCGGAAGCTCGGCGCGGGGAACTCGGTCGGGATCCGGTCGGGGTCCACGGCTCTCCCTGACGCGCTCGCGGAATTAAAGCCTCGTTTCCCGTCGCCGGTCACCGACCGAACGCGCCGAGGCTCGACTGCAGCTCGCGGGAGGGCACGTCCTCGGTGAGCTCGTAGCCGACGAGGTCGCGCGCGTCGACCGCGTACGTCGAGCCGCCGCGGTCGAGCACCAGCACTCGGCCCTTCCAGCCGCGGACCGTGCCGGCCGCCATCGTCTCGGCGACCGGGCGTTCGTCGAGGTCGAGCCCGTAGTCGAACGCGAACCGCTCGATGGGATCGAAGCCGTCGAGCAGTGTCTCCCACGCCGCCGCGTCGACCTCGCGTCCGAGTCCGTCGACCTTCGTCGGGACGCGGACCCTGTCGACGAGGTCGTCGCGCGTCGCCAGTTCGGCCTCGACCTCGCGAGCGACCCGGCCGTCCGGGAACGTCCGGACGTGGGCCGCCCGGTCCGCGCCCTGCTCGCGAAGTCGCGTCTCCAGCCGCCACAGCCGCGTGACTCCCACTTTCAACACGTCCGGTGCGAACGCCGCGAGGTACATCGCGTGCTCCTCGTGGCAGTCCATCTCGTCTTTGAGGCACGTTCCCGTACAGCGGGCGCACACCCAGACGTGGCCGTGGTCCTCACAGTAGGGGGCGTCGTCGGCGTCGCAGGCGATGTGTTCGCCCTCGTGGACCGTCCCGGCGCAGCGGCGGTCGCCGAGGCCGAAAGAGAGTTCCTCGCCGGCGGCGGCAGACACGAGTTCGACCGCGCCGCCGCTTTCGACGTAGAGCCCCTCGCCCGTCTCGTAGCCGACGACCTGCACGACGCGTTCTAGGCGGAGCCGCGACTTATGCGCGTCGTCTACGCCGGTCCGAGGCGGCGAGCGGTCGATCCGACCGGGCGGTCGGTCGTCAGTCCCCGCCGTGAACCGCGCCCTCGACGGCCGCTTCGAGCCGGTCGCGGGTCCGGTGGCTCGCCTCGGCGTCGACGCGAACCTCGATCAGGTGCGATCCGTCCGCGTCGCGGGCCGCCGCGTACGCCGCGGAGAGTTCCTCGGCAACCGGCTCGGAGTCGCCCTCGGGGCGTTCGTCCGGCCGCGCTTCGACCCGGGCGTACGAGAGCCCGTGGAGGTCGGCCATCGGTTCGAAGCCCATCCCGTGCGGCGTCTTGAACTGCCCCGTGAACGGCGGGTCGAACGACTCGATCGGGAGCATGTGGAAGATCCCGCCGCCGTCGTTGTTGACGAGCACGACCGTCACGTCGACGTCGCAGCGATCGATCGCGAGGAGGCCGTTCGAATCGTGATACAGCGCGATGTCGCCGACCACGAGCGTGAGGTCGTCCGTCGTCGCGGATCCCGCCCCCAGCGCGGCCGAGACGATCCCGTCGATCCCGGAGACGCCGCGGTTTCCGAGGGCGGTCACGCTCGCCGTCGACGGGCCGACGAACCGGTCGAGGTCTCGCACGGGCATCGAGTTGGAGACGAAAAGCGTCGCCGGGTCCGGGAGGCCGTCCGCGACGACGCGCAGGACGTCGCCCTCGTGGAAGGCTGGAGAGCCGTCGTCGACTCCCTCGGCTGTGCCGTCGGGCGACCCGCGGCCCTCGCCGTCGACCGCGCTATCGTCCACCGCGCGGTCGGTGTCGCGCTCGCGGGCGTGGACCGCCCGCGCCGCGCGGTCCGCTTCCTCCCACTGCGCGCGCCACCCCGGGGCGGGGTCTCCACCGCCCGCGAGCCGCGAGAGCCGCGCGCAGAGGCGATTCGGCTCGGCGACCACGAGGTCCGTCGCGGCGAACTCGGACTCGCGCCACCGGCCGGCGGGATCGACCTGATACTGATCGGCACCGGTCGAAGCGAGGTACTTACGGAGGCGCTTCGAGGTGGGCGACGCGCCGAGCCGCACGACGAGTTCGGGGTCGTCCCAGCTGCTCGCGGCCGCCGAGCCCCCGTCACCGGCGAGCGGTTCGGAGAGGTACGCGTCGTACGCCCCGATCACGGGCGCGACGCGCGTGTGCCCGCCGAACCGGACCCCGGAGAGCGGGTCGGCCACGATCGGAAAGCCGGTCGCGTGCGACAGCGCCGTCACCGCCTCGGCGTCGAGGCCGGGCGGGTCGGCCGGCCCCGCGACGATCAGTCCGCGGTCCGCGTCTCCGAGGTCGCGGGCGAGCCGACGGAGTTCGTCGTCGCCGGGCTCCGGCGCGCCGGGCGTCACGTCGACGTACGGGCCCTCGCGACCCGACGCGGCGACGGGGTCGAGGTCGTCGGGCACGTCGCCGGGGGCGGGCGTCGGCTCCAGCGGCTTCGCGAACGGGACGTTGAGGTGGACCGGTCCGGCGTCGGTCCCCTCGGCGGCGGCGACGGCGCGGGCGACCGTCGTTCTGAGCGAGCGGAGCGCGCGGTCTGCCGCCGCCGGCTCGGGCAGGTCCTTGTAGTACCGGACGGCGTCGCCGTACAGCTTCTCCTGGTCCGCCGTCTGGTTCGCGCCCGAGTCGCGCAGTTCGGGCGGTCGGTCGGCGGTGAGCGCGAGCAGCGGGACGCGGGCGTTGTCGGCCTCCATCACGGCCGGGTGGTAGTTCGCGGCGGCCGTGCCCGAGGTGCAGATAAGCGGCGTCACCTCACCAGTCCGGCGGGCGCGACCCAAAGCGAAGTAGGCGGCCGAGCGTTCGTCCAACTGCGAGAAGACGTGGAGGTCGTCGGCGCGGGCAGCGGCGGTCGTCAGCGGGGTCGACCGACTGCCGGGCGAGACGACGACGGCGTCGACGCCCGCGGCGACGAGCTCGTCCACGAGGGCGCGAGCCCACAGCGTGTTCCGGTTCGGCGCGGTCATGACGCCCACTTCGGCGTCGCGACCTAAATACACCGGCGAGTCGTCGCCGTCCGGTTCTGCAACGCTTATGCCCGCCGACCGACTTCGATCGGACATGAGCGACGACGACGCCGTCGACGTCGAGGTCGAGTCCCCGGACGACGCCGAGGCCGACGCGTCCGCGGCCGCCACCGACGAGTCGCGAGACGCGGCGAGATCGAACGGGACGGCCGCTGCGACGGCCGGCGGTCCGAGCGAAGACGGGGACGAAGTCGATAGCGACCCGCTCGCCGACGCGGTCGCCGAACACGACGAGGACCTCGCCGAAGAGGTCGCCGCGCTGGAGGACGAGCTGGCGGAGACCCGGGCGGAACTGCTCGAAAAAGAGGAGGAGATAGACGAGCTGACGAGCAAGCTCGCGCGCGTCCGCGCCGACTTCAGCAACTACAAGCAACGCGCTAAACAGAAGCAGGAGGACATCCGCGAGCGCGCCTCCGAGTCGCTCGTCGAGCGGATCACGCCGGTCCGCAACGACCTGCTTCGCGCCCTCGATCAGGAGGAGGGAAGCGACCTCCGTCCCGGCGTCGAGTCCACGCTAGAGAAGTTCGACGAGGTGCTCGCGGACGAGGGCGTCGAACCCATCGACCCCGAGCCCGGTTCCGATGTCGACCCCGCCCGGCATCAGGTGATGCTCCGCGTCGAGAGCGACCAGCCGGACGGGACGGTCCACGAGGTGTACGAGCCCGGCTACGAGATGGGCGACCGCGTCGTCAACGAGGCGAAGGTCACGGTCAGCGCCGACGAGGAGTAGGCCGGTCTCGGTTTTCAGCGTCCGTAGCAGTCACGAGCGCCCGCCGTACGCGTCGGCGAGTCGAGAGAGTCCCGCGTCAGACGCGGCCTCGTGGGGGACCGACAGCGGCGAGACGGACACCTCTCCGTCGACGACAGCGCGTCGGTCGGTGCCGACGGGGTCCGGGACGTCGGCCGCCGTCATCCGGCCCCAGATGGGGTCGGAGAAGGAGACGCGTCCGTCGCCGTTCCGCGTGGCTTCGATCCCGTACCACTCCGAGGGCGTGGTCACTCGCATCGGCGCGCGGGCGTCACGGCCGTCGCCCTCTACGGCGCCGCCGTCGGCACCGACCGACGCGGCCTCCGCGATCGGCGCGTTGACGTTGAGGTAGTCGGCGCGGTCGAATATCCCCGTCTCGCCGGCCCGGTCGACGAGGAACGTCGTCGCCCGCGTCGCGTTTGCGAACTCCGCCGGTTCCAGTTCGCGTTTCCACCAGTCCTCGTCGCCGGGCACGTACATCGAAGTCGCCACCGCGGGCACGTCGAAGAAGGCGGCCTCGACGGCGGCCGACACGGTCCCCGACCGGCCGAGGGTGTACGCGCCGAGGTTCGCGCCCTCGTTACAGCCCGCGACCACGAGGTCGGCGTCGGGAACGAGCTCGTCGAGCCCGGCGACGACGCAGTCGACCGGAGTTCCGTCGACCGCGTAGCCGAGTTCGTGGTCGCTGACGGCGACCCCCTCCGAGAGCGTCCGCCCGGTCGACGACTGGTCGGCCGTCGGCGCGACGGTCACCACGTCGTAGTCGGCCGAGAGCGCGTCCTGCATGGCGCGGAGCCCGACGGCGTCGATACCGTCGTCGTTCGTCAACAGGATTCGGTCGACGCGCATACCGATACGACGGGCGGTTCGGGCAAAAGCCCACCGACGCTGCGCCGACGACGGCGCTCCGAACTGCCCGGACACGGCGACGAGCGAAGGAAAGGCACAGGTACCGCGGCGTCCACCGACCGGTATGGGATTCGGCGACACGGCGAAGAAGATCCAGACGCTCGCAGACAAGGCCGAGCGCACGTACCAGAAAATAAACGAACTCAGGACGGAGGTCGAACAGACCCAGTCGACCGTGCTCGACACCTCGGAGCGCGTACAGCGGCTCGAAAACGAGATGGCCGAACAGCGGGCGGTCCTCGACGCCGTCGCCCGGGAGGTCGGCGTCGACCTAGAGAGCGTGAGCACGGAAGCGCACATCACGGACGCGGAGGCGGCCGCCGAATCCGGCGACGGCCCGGGTGACGGCGACCTGGGTGACGGCGACGCGACCGACGGACCGGGCGGCGACGCGGCCGAGTAGTTCGCGGTCAGTCGGTGGAGTCCGCCCGCGAGACGACCTCCGCCGGAACGCCTGCGACCGTCGCGTTCGGCGGAACGTCCTCGGCGACGAGCGAGTTGGCCGCGACGCGGGCACCCGCGCCGATCGTGACGCCGGGGAGAACGACCGCGCCGGCTCCGATCATCGCCCGCTCCTCGACGACCACGTCGCCGAGGCGATACTCCTCGTGGAGGAACTCGTGACACAGCAGCGTGGCGTCGTAGCCGACGATCGCGTCGTCGCCGACCGCGATCCGCTCCGGCCAGAACACGTCGGGTGTCGACTCCAGCCCCCACGAGACGCCCGTCCCGACCGTCACGCCGATCCGGCGTAACAGCCAGTTTTTGAGCCGGAGACTCGGACAGATCCGTGCGAGGACGATCACGACGTAGTTGCGGACGACCGCGAGCGGCGACTTCGCGTCCGGCCACGACCACAGCGAGTTGCGCGGCCCTCGCGTCGGGAAGCGATCCAGACGGTCGGCGCGGACAGCGCCCGCGGCCGTCTCGTCCGGCCGGCTCTCCTCCGAGTTCGTCGCGTCGGCGTCGTCGCTCACGACGCGACGTTCGTGCGGCTCTGATAAAAGAGTCGCTGCCGCGGAACCCGCCCCGGCGATCGTTCAAGTACCATGCCGCGGCCATCGCGCACACGACGGAACTCCGACCCACGGTCGGCCGAGACGGGCGTGCGATCCACCGCCGTGGTGCCGTCGCGAGGATCGCCTGTTCGCCAGCCGACGGGAAGGGTGCCCGAGACGCCGGCTAGGAACTTCTGAAATGTCCGCCGGAGGCGGCCCGGCCGCGACCGTTCAGGACCGGATCTCGTCCATGTGTTCGATCCGCCGCTCGACGAGGTCTGCGGTCCCGATATCGTGTCGGATGCGGACGCGGTCGCCGGCGGCGGCGAGCGCGTCTGCCGCCTCGGCCTCCGCCGCCGCGATGGAGTCGCCGCGGCCGACGACGGCGAACGCCCGCGATGTCGTCGTGTACAGCCCGTCTTCGCGCTCGTCGACGCTGGCGTAGTAGAGGAGCGCGTCGCCGACGCTCGTCTCGTCGACCGCGATCTTCGCGCCCGCGTCCGGATCGGTCGGATAGCCGTCGGGCACGGCGTACTTGCAGACGGTCGCCTCGCCGGAAAATCGGAGCTCCGGCAGCGGATCGCCGTCGCGAGCGGCGGTGAGCACGTCGAGGAACGGCGTCTCCAAGACGGGGAGCGTGTTCATCGCCTCCGGGTCGCCGAAGCGAGCGTTGAACTCGACGACCTTCGGCCCCTCGTCCGTGAGCATGAACTGTCCGTAGAGGACGCCCTTGTACGCGGGAAGCGCGTCGACGACCGCCTCCAGCACGTCGACCGCGGCGTCGTAGTCGCCCGGGTTCATAAACGGTAGCGACGGCTCCGTGTCGGTGTACGATCCCATTCCGCCCGTGTTCGGCCCCTCGTCGCCCTCGTAGGCGCGCTTGTGGTCTTGGACCGCCGGCGTCGTCCGGAGGTCCCCGTCGGCGACGAACGCCTGCACGGTGAACTCCTCGCCGACCAGTCGCTCTTCGAGCACGACGCGGTCGTACTCGGAGTCGCGGAGGTACGCCTTCGCCTCCTCGGCGGTCACCTGATCACCGATGACCTTCACGCCCTTGCCGCCGGTGAGTCCCACGGGTTTGACGGCGAGGTCGCCGTCGTACTCGTCGATGTACGCGCAGGCCTCGTCGATGTCGTCGAACACCGCGAAATCGGGACAGCCCGGGATCGACTCCTCGTCCATGAACCGGCGCTGGTACGCCTTGTCGGTCTCCAGCCGCGCCTCCGCGGCGCGCGGACCGAAGGCGTACACGCCGGCGTCGTCGAGCGCGTCGGCGACGCCCGCGTCGAGCGCCGACTCCGGACCGATTACCGCCACGTCCGCGCCGACCGACGTCGCGTAGTCGGCTATCGCCGCCGCGTCGGTCTCGGCTATCGACTCGAACCCGTCTGCGAGCCGCTTGATTCCCGGATTTCGGTTGCTCGCGCAGGCGTACAGCGCGCAGTCGTCGGCCACCGCGCGGGCGATCGCGTGTTCGCGTCCGCCGCCGCCGACGAGGAGTACGGTCTCCGTCATGCTCGACGGGTTACCGCACGGTAGTGTAAACGTTACTCTCTATCTGCACGAATATATGCACCGTCGTGGATAGCCGTTCGACGGGACGACTGGTGTGCGGACCGGTGTGACGGGTTTTTGCCGCGCCGGGTCGAACCGCGCGTATGTCACAGCCGACGGCACGGAACCGCCTCGACGAGGAGGCGAGCCCGTACCTCCGACAGCACGCCGACAACCCGGTCAACTGGCAGCCGTGGGGCGAGGAGGCGTTCGAGCGCGCCCGCGAACACGACGTGCCCGTGTTCGTCTCCATCGGTTACTCGTCGTGCCACTGGTGTCACGTGATGGCCGAAGAGAGCTTCGAGGACGAGTCCGTCGCGTCGATCCTCAACGAGCAGTTCGTTCCGATCAAGGTCGACCGCGAGGAGCGCCCGGACGTCGACAGCACGTTCATGACGGTCTCACAGCTCGTCACCGGCGGCGGCGGGTGGCCGCTCTCGGCGTGGTGTACCCCCGAGGGGAAGCCGTTCTACGTCGGTACGTACTTCCCGCCGGAGCCGCGCCGGAACCAGCCCGGGTTCCGAGACCTGTGCGAACAGATCGCGGAGTCCTGGCGCGATCCCGACCAGCGCGAGGAGATGCGCCACCGAGCGGAGCAGTGGGCGTCGAGCGCCCGCGACGAACTTGAGTCGGTCCCGGACGGTATCGGCGGCGACCCGCCCGGTTCGGAGCTGCTTGAAGAGGCTGCCGCCGCCGCGGTCCGCGGCTACGACGAGGAGCACGGCGGGTTCGGAAGCGGCGGCGCGAAGTTCCCGATGCCGGGTCGAATCGATCTGTTGTTCCGGGCGTACGCGGAGAGCGGTCGCGACAGCGCGCTCGCGGCCGCGACCGGCACGCTCGACGGGATGGCGTCGGGCGGGGTGTACGACCAGATCGGCGGCGGATTCCACCGCTACGCGGTCGACCGGCAGTGGACGGTCCCGCACTTCGAGAAGATGCTGTACGACAACGCCGAGCTGCCCATGGTCTACCTCGACGGGTATCGGCTCACCGGGGATCCGGCCTACGCCCGGATCGCGAGCGAGACGCTCGGGTTCGTCGATCGCGAGCTTCGGCACGCGGACGGTGGGTTCTTCAGCACGCTCGACGCCCGGAGCCGGCCGCCGACGGCGCGCACCGGCGGGGGTTCAACGGGCGGCGACGACGGAGACGGCGGAGACGTGGAGGGCGCGTTCTACGTCTGGACGCCGAGCGAGGTCGACGCGGTGTTGGACGAACCCGCGGCGTCGATCGCCAAACAGCGGTTCGGGATCCGGTCGGGAGGGAACTTCGAGCGCGGCACGACCGTCCCGACGGCCGCGGCCCCGGTCGAGGCGCTCGCCGAGGATCGCGATCGGTCGCCCGAGGAGATCCGCGAAGTTCTGACCGAGGCGCGCGTCGCCCTCTTCGAGGCGCGGCAGTCGCGACCGCGTCCCGCCCGCGACGAGAAGGTCCTCGCCTCGTGGAACGGGCGAGCGATCTCGGCGTTCGCGAGTGCGGGTCGCACGCTCGGCGACCCGTACGCCGCGATCGCACGCGACGCGCTCGACTTCTGCCGAGAGAAACTCTACGACGCCGAGACGGGAACACTCGCTCGGCGCTGGCTCGACGGCGACGTGCGGGGTCCGGGATACCTCGACGACTACGCGTTTCTCGCGCGCGGCGCGCTCGACGTGTACGGGGTCACTGGGGACCCGGAGCCGCTCGGGTTCGCGTTGGATCTGGCCGACGCGATCGTCGCCGACTTCTACGACGCCGACGACGGGACGGTCTACTTCACGCGGGATCCGGAGTCGGACGCGGACGACGAGGGTGTAGACGGGGAGCCCGACGACGGTCCCGGATCGCTTTTCGCGCGGCCGCAGGAGTTCACCGACCGGTCGACGCCGTCGAGCCTCGGCGTCGCGGCGGAGACGCTGGCGATGCTCGACGGGTTCCGGACCGACCGCCGGTTCGCGGAGACGGCGGAGTCCGTCGTGACGACGCACGCCGACAGAATCCGCGCGAGCCCGCTGGAGCACGTGTCGCTCGTTCGAGCCGCGGAACGGGTCCGGACCGGTGGGATCGAGGTGACGATCGCGGCCGAGACGGTCCCCGACGAGTGGAACGAAACGCTCGGCGAACGGTACCTCCCCGGAGCGCTCGTCTCGCCGCGGCCGCCGACCGCGGACGGTCTCGACGAGTGGCTCGACCGGCTGGGTATGGAGTCGGCTCCGCCGATCTGGGCGAACCGCGACGCAGAGGCCGACGACCCGACTGCGTACGTGTGTGAGGGGAAGGCCTGTTCGCCGCCGGAGACCGACCTCGACGCGGCGCTGGCGTGGCTCTCGTCGCGCGGGAACGGAGGTGTCTAGCGGTCCCGGCTGATTTAATAGCCGGGGGTGCGGTGGATCGTTATAGCATTGTGATACGATGAGTGACGCCCAGCCATCGGAGGGTGACGTGCTCCGCCGGATGTACCGGATCACCGCGGACCAAGAACGATCCTTCGAGGGGAAGGTTCCGGACCTGCTTGACCTGGGTCGGGAGTATCTCGGCGTCGAGGTCGGATTCCTCACCGAGATCGACGGCGACACGCAGCTGATAATCGAGGCGCGCGGGGACCACGACCTGCTCCGGCCCGACTCCAGTTGCCCGCTGTCGCGAGCGTACTGCCGGAAGACGATCGATATCGACGGCGCGTTGACCGTCCAACACGCGAGAGTCGAGGGGTGGGAAGACGACGCGGCCTACGAGGAGTTCGGACTCGAAGCGTACATCGGTGCCAAGGTGCTCGTCGACGGCGAGGTGTACGGAACGTTCTGTTTCGCCGACACCGAGCCCCGGGACCGACCGTTCTCCGAGGACGAGGAGACGTTCGTAGA
The DNA here is from genome assembly GCF_024494575.1 of Halorubrum salinum. GTDB lineage: Archaea > Halobacteriota > Halobacteria > Halobacteriales > Haloferacaceae > Halorubrum > Halorubrum salinum. The sequence goes on along the minus strand of NZ_JANHDO010000001.1, from coordinate 737,511 downwards.
GCTCTTAGCGCAGTGGGTGGGCTACGAGATCTTCCACGCGCAGGCGACGGAGCGAATCCAGAGCCAGCGCGATCAGTTGGAGGAGTTCACGCGGATCGTCTCACACGACATCCGGAATCCGCTCGGCGTCGTCGAGGGATACCTCGAACTGGCCGAGGAGACCGGCGACCCGGAGCACTTCGAGCGGTGCCGGGAGGCGATACACCGGATGGAGTCGCTCGTCGACGACCTGCTGTTTCTCACCCGCGAGGGGCAGACGATCGGGGGGCGCGAGTCGATCGCGCTCGGCGATCTCGTCCGCGAGTGCTGGTCGTTCGTGGACGCCGACGGTGCGACCCTGCGCGTCGAGACCGACCGCGACCTCTACGGCGACTGGAGCCGGCTCCAGCAGGTGTTCGAGAACCTCTTTCGGAACGCGGTCGAACACGGCGGAGACGAGGTCACGGTGACCGTCGGCGAACTCGACGACGGGGCCGGGATCTACGTCGCGGACGACGGGGACGGAATCCCGGAGAGCGACCGCGAGGAGGTGTTCTCCGACGGGTACACCACCGCGGAGTCCGGCACCGGCCTCGGGCTAGCGATCATCCGTCAGGTCGTCGCGGCGCACGGCTGGACGATCGGGGTTACTGAGAGCGACGAGGGCGGCGCGCGGTTCGAGATCCGCGGGATGGACCCCGACGGCGAGTGACCGGCGAGCCGTCAGTCGTGTCGGAAACAGCGCGATCCGGTAAAGGCCATCGCCATGTCGTGCTCGTCGGCGGCGGCGATCACGTCCTCGTCGTTGACGGAGCCGCCGGGCTGGATCACGGCCTCGATACCGGCGTCGGCGGCCTCCTCGATCGCGTCCGGGAAGGGGAAGAAGGCGTCAGAGGCCATCACCGCGCCCTCGGCCGACTTGCCGTCGGCGTCTTTCGCTGATTTCATCGCCGCGAGCGTCACCGCGTCGACGCGCGACACCTGACCCATGCCGACCCCGACCGTCTCGGTGCCGGTCGCGAACAGGATACCGTTGGATTTCACGTGTTTGAGCGTCTTCCACGCGAAGGTCATCGTCTCCAACTGCTCGTCGGTCGGCTCGCGCTCGGTGACCACTTCCAGATCGTCGGCCGTCGGCGACTGGCGGTCGCGCTCCTGCACGAGCCGCCCGCCCACGATCGGCTTCTCGGTGAACCGCTCGGTGAAGCGGTCGTCGCCGTCTCCGAGTGCCCCGACGTCGAGCACTCGGAGGTTCTTTTTCTCCGTGAGCACGTCGAGCGCGCTCTCCGTGTAGCCCGGCGCGACGACGACCTCCTTGAACGAGTCCGCGACGGCGGTCGCCGTGTCGGCGTCACACTCGCGGTTCAGGGCGACGATGCCGCCGAACGCCGATTTGGCGTCCGTCCGGAGCGCGCGGTCGTACGCGTCCGCGAGCGTGTCGCTCGTCGCGCAGCCCGCGGGGTTGGTGTGTTTGATCACGGCGGCGGCGGGGTCGTCGAACTCCTTGACCAGATCGAGGGCGGCGTCGGCGTCGTTGTAGTTGTTGTACCCCATCCCCTTCGCGCCGGGGTTCAGCTGCGGAGCCCCGACGACGCTCGCCTCCTCGCAGCCGTCGTCGGCGTACAGCGCGGCGTCCTGATGAGGGTTCTCGCCGTATCGGAGTTCGGCGGCGCGCTCCTCGGAGACGAACCGTCGCTCGGGGAAGTCGCCGCCCGTGTCGCCGTCGACGGTCGCGTCGACCGCCTCTCCGTCCTCGCTCCGCTCGACGGTCACCCGTCCCTCCGCGAACCACCGGACCGCCCGCGGGTACGCGGTGAACTCCGCGTCGTGGAGCACGCGGTCTTTCAGCGACTCGGCGTCGTCGTCGCCGTAGACGGGGACCGGCTCCTGGGTCACGATCGGGCCCGAGTCGACCGCTTCGGTGACGACGTGGACGGTACAGCCCGTGGTCCGAACGCCGGCGTCGAGGACCTGCTCGTGGGCGTCGGTGCCGGGGAACGACGGGAGAAGCGAGGGGTGGACGTTCAAGGTGGTCGGAACGGCGTCGAGGAGCTCGTCGGTCAGGACGCGCATGTAGCCGTCCAGACAGACGAGATCGATGTCGTATCCCGAGAGCCGGTCGACGATCCGGCGCTCGTGGGACTCACGGGACTCCCCGTCCTCCCGCTCGACGACCTCGGTGGGTATCCGGCGCTCCGTCGCGGCTTCGAGAACGGGCGCTTGCTCCCGGTTCGTCAGGACGACCGACAGCTCCGCGCCCCCCGGCGCGACGTCGGCGATGTGTCTGAGGTTCCGCCCCCGGTTGCTCGCGAGTCCGGCGATCTTCATACACGAGGGGACCGACCGATCGGGTATATCGATTGCGGTCCGTCGCGGATATAGATCCACGTTCGCGGATAAGACGCGGGTGTCGGGGCGATTTGTGCGGCGAACTTATCCACATCTGTGCGATTCACACCGATCCCGGTGGGTCGCCATCGACACGCTTTTGCTGGCTCCGGGGGCACTCGCGGACATGACCGATCGCTCCGAACCGACGGACGACGACACCATCTCCGGGCTGTCTCGCTCCGACCCGCTCGCGGCGGTCTCGCCGCTCGACGGGCGGTACGCCTCCCGCACCGCGCCGCTTTCTCCGTACGCGAGCGAGGCCGCGCTCATGCGCGCCCGGACCCGCGTCGAAGTCGAGTACCTGATCGCCTTGGCCGACCTCGACGCGACGCCGATCGGGCTCGACGAGGCCGCACGCGAGTCGCTCCGGGAGATATACGACGCGTTCTCCGCCGAGGACGCGCGGCTGATCAAGGCGCTCGAAGTCGAGGGCGCAGAGGGGTACGCCGCGACCAACCACGACGTGAAGGCGGTCGAGTACTTCCTGCGCGTCCGGATCGACCGACTGGCGGCGTCCGGAGACGGCGACGACGCGACCGCGAGCGCCGACTCGCCGATCGGCGACGCCGAGGCGCTGTATCCGTGGATACACTTCGGGTTGACGAGCGAGGACGTGAACAACCTCGCGCACCGACTGCTCCTCGCGTCGGCCGTGACCGAAGTGGTCGTCCCCGCGATCCGCAAGGTGCGCGACGCGCTCGCCGAACTCGCACGAGACCACCGCGACGCGCCCATGCTCGCGCGCACTCACGGCCAGCCCGCGACGCCGACCACCTTCGGCAAGGAGATGGCGGTGTACGCCGCCCGGCTCGGCCGCGCGCTCGGCCGCGTCGTCGTCGCGAACGGGGACCTCTCGGGGAAGCTCGCCGGCGCGTCCGGAACCTACGCCGCCCACGCGGCCGCGTATCCCGAGGTCGACTGGCGGGCGTTCGCCGAGTCGTTCGTGCGCGATTTGGGCTTAGAACACACGCCGCTCGCGACGCAGGTGAACCCCTGTGACGACCTCGCCGCGCTTTTCGACGCGCTCCGCGGAGTCAACAACGTCCTCCTCGATTTGGATCTTGACGCGTGGCTGTACGTCTCGGACCGCTACCTCGGCCAGCGGACGGTCGAGGGTGAGACCGGCTCGTCGACGATGCCGCACAAGGTCAATCCGATCGACTTCGAGAACAGCGAGGGGAACCTCTCGAAGGCGAACGCCGACCTCACCTTCCTCGCCGACTACGTCACGAGCTCGCGGCTCCAGCGCGACCTGTCTGACTCGACGGTCAAACGCAACGTCGGCGCGGCGCTCGCACACTGTCTCATCGGCTACTCGAAGGCGGGAGACGGGCTCTCGAAGGTCGTTCCGAACGAGGCGGTGATGCGCGAGGAACTCGACGCGACGCCGGAAGTGATCGGCGAGGCGGTCCAGACGATCCTCCGACGCGAGGGGGACACCGAGGCCTACGAGCGCGTGAAGGAACTCACCCGCGGGCGGTCGGTAACGCTCGACGACTTCCGCGATCTGTTCGACGACCTCGACGTCAACGACGACGTCCGCGGGGAGCTGAAGGCGCTGACGCCCGCGGGCTACACCGGTGTCGCCGGCGACCTCGCCGACGAGATCGACGAGTAGCGGGCGACGAGCGTGCGGCGGGGGATCAGCTCCGCGGGTCGACCCCGACGGCCTCGGCCAGCATCGCGTGCGATTCGAGGGCCGCGTGAGGGTCGGGCACCGTGTGCTGTATCATCACCTCGTCGACGTCGATCCGACCGGCGAGCTGTGAGAGGACCGCCGCGATCGTCTCCGGGCTCCCGGAGACCGACCGTGGCCACTCGTCCGCGTCGAGGGTCGCCGGCGTCGGGTCCGGCGTCCCGCCCAGCTCGTCGATCGCCTCCTCGACCGACGGCGTGCGGTCGCCGAGGTTCCCGCGTTGCATCCGGCGGTAGACGGCCTCGGCGGGAGCGCGTCGTCGCGCGGCCGCCTCGTCGGTGTCCGCCGCGACCGCGTTGATCGCGAGCATGGCGCGAGGCGAATCGAGGCTCGCGGAGAGCGTTCCGGGATCGAACGCCTCGCGGTAGGCGGCGACGGCGCGCTCGGCGAACCCCGGGCGAATGAACCCCGCGAAACAGTAGGGGAGCCCGAGCGTCCCCGCGATCTCGCCGCTCGCCGGACTCGACCCGAGCACCCACGGGGCGGGCGGCGCGGCGCCGGAGCGAGGAACCGAGAGATCGGCGTACGGGTGGCCCTCCGGATACGCGTCGTAGAGGTGGTTCGCGACCGCGCGGATCCGCTCTTCGTGGTCCTCGTTCGGATTCTCGACCCGCCGTTCCGTGCCGAGCGCACGGTCGGCCGCCGGCGAGCCGTTCGCCCGGCCCAGCCCGGCGTCGACGCGTCCCGGGGCGAGTCCGTCGAGCGTCCCGAACGCCTCGGCGACTTTGAACGGGCTGTAGTGGTTGAGAAGCACCGCGCCGCTCCCGATCCGGATCTCGTCGGTCGCGGCGGCGAGCCGCCCGAGCAACACCTCGGGAGTCGTGCCCGCGAGCCGCTCGGCGCGGCCGTGGTGCTCTGCGACCCAGAACCGAGAGTAGCCGAGGTCCTCGGCCTGTCTCGCGGCCGCGACGGTGTTCTCGAAGGCGTCGGCTGCGGTCCCGCCGGCGGGGATCGGCGAGAGGTCGACAGCGGAGAGGTCCATGGGCACACTCGGCCATCGGTGCGGGAAACGATTGGGTTCCCGGCGGGGTCGTACGCGACCGAAACGCACGGCTTCGACGCCCGACTGCCGGACGCACGGCTACGAATCGGCAGGGGACGAAACGAGAAACGAGATACCGTCGTCAGTTGTCGCCGGACTTCGACTGCCAAGCGTAGTCACGCCGGGAGGCGGAGTCGCCGAAGCCGCACGACGAGCAGCGTTCCTTCTTGACGTGGTAGGACTTCTCGCCGCAGCGGCGGCACTTCACGTGAACCGTCTTGTTCTTTTTCCCCTGAGAGGGCGTTCCGGAGCCGGTCATGCTTTGATGGTGACGACGTTATCGCCGCGTATAATCGTTGTGTCTTCGATCGCGACCGCGAACTCGCCGTCGAGGTCGTCGTCGACGCGGTCGTCCACGTCGGCCTCGGGCTCGATGACGACGTTCATGTGCTGGTCGTAGCCGGCCAAGACGCCGTAGTACGTCGTGCCGTCTTTGAGGTGTACAGTCACCGGCTCCTCGAGCGACGCTTCGAGCACGTCGAGGGGTCGTCCACTCATTGTTTGTACGCGGCCCGTGGCACTATTAAAAATACCGGGAAGAAGGCGACCCTCGCCGTCCGGCCCCCTCGCGGAGCCGTCAGCGCGGCCGAACCCGGGTGTTTTTAAGATGGGCACCTGTATCTGCGAGCACCACACTCCCGCGGGACACGGTGAGTCAGCGGCGACTCGGCCGTAGCGGGGCCTCAACGACGCACGGTCGGACGTAGCGCAGAACGGCTCCTTGCGGGGTTTCAGTGATCGACGCCGATCAGGCGCTCGATATCAACAAATCATGGAAATCGAAATTGCGACACTCGGCGGGTACGAAGAGGTCGGTCGACAGATGACGGCGGTTCGCGCGGGCGACGACATCGTCATCTTCGACATGGGCCTGAACCTCAGTAAGGTCCTCATCCACGACAACGTGGAGACCGAGAAGATGCACAGCCTCGATCTGATCGACATGGGCGCGATCCCGGACGACCGCGTCATGAGCGAACTGGAGGGCGACGTGCAGGCGATCGTCCCCACGCACGGTCACCTCGACCACATCGCGGGCATCCCGAAGCTCGCGCACCGCTACGACGCACCCATCGTCGGATCCCCGTACACGATCGAACTGGTTCGCCAGCAGATCGAAGACGAGGGGAAGTTCCAGGTCGACAACGACCTCGTGAAGATGCAGGCGGGCGGCACGATGGCGATCGGCGACTCCGAGCAGGTCGAGATGGAGTTCGTCAACGTGACCCACTCGATCATCGACGCGATCAACCCGGTCTTACACACGCCCGAGGGCGCGATCGTCTACGGCCTCGACAAACGACTTGACCACGACCCCGTCATCGGTGACCCGATCGACATGGACCGGTTCCGCGAGATCGGCCGCCAAGACGAGGGCGTCCTCTGTTACATCGAGGACTGTACGAACGCGGGCCGCAAGGGCCGTACCCCCTCGGAGTCGTACGCCAAAAAGCACGTCGAGGACACGCTGACCTCGATGGAGGACTACTCGGGCGGTATCGTCGCCACGACGTTCTCCTCACACATCGCCCGCGTGAAGACGCTCGTCGAGTACGCCCGCGAGATCGGCCGCCAGCCGATCCTGCTCGGCCGCTCGATGGAGAAGTACTCCGGGACCGCAGAGCGGCTCGACTTCGTGGACTTCCAAGACGACATCGGCATGTACGGCCACCGGAAGTCCGTCAACCGCGCGTTCAAACGCATCATGAAGGAGGGGAAGGGCAACTTCCTCCCGATCGTGACGGGCCACCAGGGCGAGCCGCGCGCGATGTTGACCCGCATGGGCCGCGGCGAGACGCCGTACGAGATGGACGACGGCGACAAGATCGTCTTCAGCGCGAGCGTCATTCCGGAGCCGACCAACGAGGGACAGCGCTACCAGTCCGAACAGCTGCTTCGGATGCAGGGCGCGCGCATCTACGACGACATCCACGTCTCCGGCCACCTCCGCGAGGAGGGGCACTACGAGATGCTCGACGCGCTCCAGCCCCAGCACCTGATCCCCGGCCACCAGACGCTGAAGGGTCGCTCGCCGTACGTGGACCTCGCGAAGTCGCAGGGGTACAAGCTCGGCCGTGACGTTCACGTCACGCAGAACGGCAGCGTCATCCAGCTCGTCGAATGACGAGCGAGACGAAGGAGGCGCGGGTGCTCGACGCCATCCGCGAGCGGCGCGACTTGGTCAACGCCGCTATCGACGAGGAGCTGCCGGTCGAAGAGCCGAAGCGCCTCTACGAAGCGACGCGGTACATCCTCGAAGCCGGTGGAAAGCGGCTCCGCCCAACGGTGGCGACGCTGGCCGCCGAGGCGGTCACCGGCGTCGAACCGCTGAGCACCGAGTTCCGCGAGTTCCCGGCGCTCGACGGTCGGCCGGTCGACGTGATGCGCGCGGCGGTCGCCATCGAGGTCATCCAGTCGTTCACGCTGATTCACGACGACATCATGGACGAGGACGCGCTCAGACGCGGCGTGCCCGCCGTTCACGAGCAGTACGACACATCGACGGCGATCCTCGCCGGCGACACGCTCTACTCGAAGGCGTTCGAGTTCATGACCGAGACCGGCGCTGACCCGGCGAACGGACTGGAGGCGATGCGGATGCTCGCGTCCACCTGCACCGAGATCTGCGAGGGGCAGGCGCTCGACGTCGCCTTCGAGTCGCGCGACGACATCCTCCCGGAGGAGTACCTCGAGATGGTCGAGTTGAAGACCGCGGTCCTGTACGGCGCGTCGGCGGCGACGCCGGCCGTGCTGCTCGGAGCCGACGAGGAGGTCGCCGAGGCGCTGTACCAGTACGGGATCGACTCGGGCCGAGCGTTCCAGATCCAAGACGACGTGCTCGATCTGACCGTCCCCTCCGAGGAGCTGGGCAAGCAGCGCGGCTCCGACCTCGTCGAGGGGAAAGAGACGCTTATCACGCTCCACGCCCGCCAGCAGGGCGTCGACGTCGACGGGCTCGTCGACGCCGACACGCCCGACGAAGTGACGGAGGCGGCGATCGACGACGCGGTGGCCGCGCTCGAAGACGCCGGGTCGATCGCCTACGCCCGCGAGACCGCCGAGGACCTCACGGCGCGCTCGAAGGAGCACCTCGACGTGCTCCCCGAGAGCGGCTCTCGCGAACTCCTCCGTGACCTCGCCGACTACCTGATCGTCCGCGGCTACTGAGCGGCCCGAGTCGAACGCGGACGGCCGCCACCCGACCGCCCCGACGGTGAAACGGACACGGCTTTACCCGCGGCGGCCGTCCGGTAGCGCGTGTCCGGATACCGAGACGTCGCGTTGTTCTTCCTGCTCGCGCTCTTGTGGGGCGGGTCGTTCGTCTCCATCGAGGTCGGCCTCGACTACTACCCGCCGATACTGTACGCCGCCTATCGGTTCGACGTAGCCGCGGTCGCGCTGCTCTCGTACGTCCTGTTTACCGAGTCGTCGCCGCTCCCGCGCACCCGCGGCGACCTGGCGGCGATCGGGTTCAGCGGCGGCCTCTCCGTCGCGGTCAACAACTCGCTTCTGTTCGTCGGCCAGCAGTACACCACGAGCGGGATCGCCGCCATCACCTACAGTCTGGTCCCGATCGCGACCGCCGCCGTCGCCGCGCTCTGGATCGGCGGCACGAACCTCGACGCGCGGGGCGCGGTGGGCGTCGTGTTGGCGTTCGTCGGCGTCGGGCTCGTCGCGCAGCCGGATCCGTCGAACCTCGCCGGCGGCGTCACGATCGGCGTCGGGCTCATCTCCGTCGGCGTGCTCGCGGTCGCGGTGGGTAGCGTCGGCCTCCGCACGGTCGAGACGAGCTTCTCCAGCATCGCGCTCACCGGCTGGGCGATGGGATTCGGCGCGCTGCTCATCCACGGGCTCAGCCTCGGACTCGGCGAGACACAGCGGCTTCCGGCCACGGAGCTTCCAGCGCTCGCGGCGCTCGGCTTCCTCGGCCTGCTGGCGTCGGCGGTGGCGTACACGATCTACTTCACGCTTCTCGGCCGGCTGGGTGCCTTCGAGATCAACCTCGTCTCGTACGTCGTGCCCGTGGTCGCAACGGTCACCGGCGCGCTGCTGCTCGAAGAGCCCGTCACGCCGCTCACGGTGGCCGGGTTCGCCGTCATCGTCGTCGGCTTCGGCCTGCTGAAACGACACGCGATCGCGACGGAAGCGCCGAAGCTGCTGGCGCGCGTCGGCGGGCTGTTCTAGCCGTCCCGCTGCGCTCGCGCGCCTAGCCGTCCAGCGCCTCGACGTCCTCGACTATCTCGACCGCGTGTTCCTCGGGGTCGACTCCCTCGTACGCGAGCACGACGGTGCCGTCCGAATCGAGCACGTACGTGTTTCGGAACACGCCGTCGAAGGTGTTTCCGAACATGTTCTTCTCGCCGTAGGAGTCGTAGGCGCGCGCAACCTCGCCGTCGGGGTCCGAGAGGAGCGTGAACGGGAGGTCGTAGTCGTCGGCGAACGACGCCAGATCCGCGACCGGGTCGTCGCTGACGCCGACGACGGCGATGTCGGCGTCCGCGAAGACGTCCCACTCGTCGCGGAACCCGCAGGCCTCGGTCGTACACCCCGGCGTGTCTGCGCGCGGGTAAAAGTAGACGACCGTATAGCGCGCGTCGGTCGGATCGACGGTGACGGTGTCACCGCGGTGGTCCGTGAGCGAGATCGGTGGGGCGGCGTCTCCGGGTTCGAGCATACGCCGTCTCCCGTCCGAGAGCGGTTAGGACGTTCGGTCCGGTTCCTTTTTACTCGCCACCGTCCTCGGGACGGTACCCATGGAGTGGCAACCGACGCCGTTCACCGCGCCGTTGCTGGTCGCGGCGCTCGCGTCCTTCGGGTTCGCCGGGTACGCTCTCAAGAACCGGCTGCGAGGCGGGAAGCCACTCATCTCCAGTTTCGTCGGCGTCACCGTCGGTGCGGGCCTCTGGGCGCTGGCGTACGCCGCTCAGCTCTCTGCGACGACGCTCGCCGAAACGCTGTTCTGGAACCGGTTCGTGTGGATCGGCGTCGCCGTCCTCGCCGTCGCGTGGCCGGCGTTCGTGCTCGCGTACGTCGACTGGCGGGAGTGGTTTCGGCCGAGTCGCCTCGCGCTCCTCTGTGCCGTCCCGCTCGTCGTCGGCGGCGCGATCCTCGCTTTCGGTGCCGATCCCCTCTTTTATCGATCGCCGACGCTGTCCGATTCGAACGGCTACCTCGTGTTGACGTTCCTCCCGACGCCGGCGCTTATCGGATTTATGGCGTACACGTATCTCGTGAACATTCTCACGTTCCTCGTGCTCGGCTCCGTCGCGCTCACCCGCGGCGGAGTGTTCCGCCGACAGGCCGCGCTCCTCGTCGTCGCCGGTGTCGCACCGATGGCCGCGGGAGTGCTCGGCGTGTGGGGAGCGTTCGGAACGGCCTTCGTCGATTACACCCCGATCACGTTCGCCGGGACCTCTCTCGTGCTCGGCTGGGTCGTGTTCAGATACCGCCTCTTCGATCTCTCGCCCGTCGCCCGCGACGTCGTGTTCGCGAACCTCTCCGACGGCGTCGTCGTCGTCAGGCCGGACCGCCGGATCGTCGACGTGAACGGTCCTGCGCGGGCGCTTTTCCCGTCCGCGACCGTCGGGAGCCGCATCGACGACGCGTTCGAGGACGCTCCGGGCGTCGTCGAAGCGGTCGACGGCGGCGGGGCGGACGGCGAGGGTCGGTCGCGAGCGTCGGAGGCGGTCTCCGAGACCCGCGTGACCGTCGACCGCGGCGGCGACCCGCGTATCCTCACCGTGACGCCGCACGACATCACCGCTGGCGAGGGAAGGCAGTCGGCCGGCGGCGGGACCGTTCTGCTGTTCCGCGACGTCACGGCGCGGGAGACGCTTCAACGCCGGTATCGGGCGCTCATCGAGAAGTCGCCGAACGTCATCGCCGTGTGCGGCACGGACGGTCTCGTTCGGTACGTGAGCCCCTCCGTCGAACGGCTGCTCGGACACTCGCCCGCGGAGGTCGAAGGGCGGCCGGCGATCGACTTCGTTCACCCCGACGACCGCGAGACGTCTCAGCGCGCGTTGGAACGCGCCTTCCAGACCTGTGAACCCCAGACGGTCGACCATCGACTCCTCCACGTGAACGGGAACTGGCGGCAGTTCGAGACGACCGTCGAGGGGCTGTTCGAGGAGACGAACGAGGTGGTGATCACGGCGACGGACGTGACGGAGAGCCGCCGATACGAACAGCGGCTCCAAGTTCTCAACCGCGTTCTCAGACACGATCTGAAAAACGACGCGAACGTGATCGGCGGGTACGCCGGCCTCCTGCGCGACCACGTCGACGAGGAGGGTGAGGAGTACCTCGACATCGTCGACCGCAAGGTGCAGACGCTGACGCACCTCAGCGACCAGGCCCGCGAGATCGACGTCGCGCTCCACAACGACGCCGGACGGGCGACGATCGACCTGGCGGAGCTGCTCCCGCGGCTCTGTGCCGCGCTCGAATCGGCGTTCCCGCACGCGGACGTGAGCGTCTCGGTCCCGGAGACGGCCGTCGTCCGCGCGGACGAGCTGCTCGAATCCGCCGTGCGGAACGTGTTGGAGAACGCCGTCGTCCACAACGACGGGGCGGAGCCGGTCGTCGACGCTCGCGTCGACGCCGTCGACGACGGCTATCGGATCGCGGTCGACGACGACGGCCCGGGCATCCCCACGGTCGAGCGAACGGTCTTCTCGGAGGAGCGCGAGACGCCGCTCGAACACGCGAGCGGACTCGGGCTCTGGCTCGTCCACTGGATCGTCTCGCAGTCCGGCGGCGAGCTGTCGATAGACACCCGAGAGCCGCGGGGAACGCGGGTGAGGATGTGGCTTCCGGCGGCCGACGAACTGAACCCCGATCGGGCGACGGGAGAGTGATTCGACGCCGTACCGCGGACTCGTAGCCTCCCTCCGCAACCTCTTTGCGGACGGTCGTCGAACCGGAACGCATGAGTCACGGACCCCTTGACGACGGCGCGGTCGAGAGCTACCGGGAGGCCGGCGCGGTGTTGGTCGAGGCGATGAACGAGGCCCGAGAGATGGTCGAACCGGGGCGGACGCACCTCGAAGTCGCCGAGTGGACCGAGGACTTCGTCCGCGAGCAGGGGGCCGGTCTGGCGTTCCCCGTGAACATCAGCGTCGACCCGGAGGCGTCACACGCGACGCCGGGCCGGGACGACGACGCGACGTTCGGCGAGGAGATGGTCTGTCTCGACGTTGGCGTCCACGTCGACGGCTACATCGCCGACGCCGCCGTCACGGTCGACCACACCGGCACCCCGGAGCTCGTCGAGGCCGCCGAGATGGCGCTGGAGGCCGCCGTCGACGAGGCCGGCCCGGGCGTGGAGGTCGGGGTCGTGGGACAGGCGATAGAGGACGTGATCCGCGGCTACGGCTACACGCCCGTGTTGAACCTCTCCGGGCACGGCGTCGAGCGGTACGACGCGCACACGGGCCCGACGGTGCCGAACCGCGGCGTCGACCGCTCCGTCGAACTGGAGCCCGGACAGGCCGTCGCTATCGAGCCGTTCGCGACGGACGGGCGGGGGAAGGTCGGTGAGGGGACGGACGAGGAGATCTTCGAGCAGACGGGGTCCGCGAGCGTGCGAGACCGCCGCGCGCGGCAGGCCTTGGAGGAGATCGAAGCGTTCGACGACCTCCCCTTCGCCGCGCGGTGGCTGGAGGGAGACCGCGTCGGGATGGCGCTTCGACGGCTCAAGCAGGCGAACGCGATCAAGGGGTACCCCGTGTTGAAGGAGGCGGACGACGCCGTCGTCAGTCAGGCCGAGCACACGCTTCTCGTCACCGACGACGGCGTCGAGGTGACGACCGCCGGCATCCACGACTTCGATTAATGGACCGGATCTACGCGCCGTGGCGGATCGAGTGGGTCGAGCGCGACGACGACCCGATCGACGGCTGCCCGTTCTGCGTGCTCCCCGAACGGGACTCCGACCGCGAGGCGCGGATCGTCGCGTACAGCGACCGCAACTACGTCCTGTTGAACAACGCGCCGTACAACCCCGGACACGCGATGGTGATCCCGCGCGAGCACACCGAAGACATCACCGACCTCGACGACGCGACGCTCGCGGACCACGCGAGACTGGAGGCGGCGACGATCGAGGCGATGCGCCGCGACGTCGACCCGGACGGCGTCAACACCGGGCGGAACCTCGGCGGGTCGGCGGCCGGCGGCTCGGTCGACCATCTCCACACGCACGTCGTGCCGCGGTGGGACGGCGACACGAACTTCATGCCCGTCGCCGCCGACACGAAGGTGATAGTCGAGGCGATAGACCGGACGTACGACCATCTCCACGCGGGTTTCACGGAGGACGACCGCGCGGTCGATGCGGGCGACGCAGAGGCCGGAGAGGCGGTCAGGCTGTCGTTCGACGACTGAGTTAACGGAGCGATGATTGAGTCGACGAGGCGACCGCCTCTCTTCTCGCCGCGCGCGCCGATCACTCCGTCCCGTGCGTGTAGCCGCGGTCCGGGAGCGGGTCGCCGTCGGCCGTGATCCCGTCGTCGGCCGCCACGACGGAACCCACGCGGACCAGCGATCCGGGGCACGCCGACTCGACGCGGTCCACCGCCGGCTCGGGGACCGCACAGACGAGCTCGAAGTCCTCGCCGAAGTGCGCGGCCAGTTCGAACCGCTCCGCGGGGTCGTCGGTCACCTCGTCGACCGCCGGATGAACGGGGACGGCGTCGCGGTCGAGCGCGAACCCGACCTCGCTCGCCTCCCCGAGCTGGTGGAGCGACCGCGCGAGACCGTCCGAGGAGTCCATCATCGCGGTCGCGTGCGGCGCAAGTGCGAGCCCGTCGGCCACGCGCGGGGTGAACCGGAACAGGTCGTTCGCGCGCTCGACGTCGTCGTCAGCCGAGCCGACGGCGGTTGTGGAGTCGGCAGCGGTCACGGAGTCGTCGGCGCGGCCCCGCTCGAACAGCCGGAGGGCCGCGGCGGAGCGTCCCCACTCGCCGGTGACACAGAGCGCGTCTCCCGGCGCAGCGCCGGAGCGCGTGACGGGGCCGCTCTCCGAGAGCGTCCCGATCGCGGTCGAGGCGGTCGTGAACTCCGCGTGCGTGTCGAGGTCGCCGCCGACGTACGAGGCGTCGACGGCGTCACAGACGTCCGCCGCGCCGGCGACGAACCGGTCGAGGTCCCCTTCGTCGAACTCGTCGTCGGCGTAGACGGCGACCGCCGCAGTCGCGGCGGCACCCATCGCGGCGACGTCCGAGAGCGACGCGCCGACGGCGCGCCAGCCGGCCGTGTACCTGCTCGTCCCCGGCGGGAAGTCCGTCCGCTCGTGGAGCATGTCCGTCGTGATGACGGTGTCCCCGACGACCGCCGCGTCGTCGCCCGCGTGCGGGAGGTCGACCGCGAGCGCCCGGAGCGCGTCTCGCTCGTTCACAGTGTCGAGTCCACGACCGGCGCGGATTAGAAGGGATCGGTCCGATCCGTGTCTTTTGTTAGCAAGATTCATTTAAGGGAGTAAAACACATTAACGAATATTATCATTATCAATCATTATGTTTATTACCATCCACCTGCTCGTGCCGAGTGCAATGTCAGTACCCGTACGCGGACACGGCACGGACCGACGCACAGACACGCCGATTCCCAGACGCCCACCGACTCCACCCCAACCCGATGACAACCCCTGACGACACGACGAACACGACCGACACGACGACTCGCACACCGACCGACCAGACATCGACGACGACCCGAGACGGGCAGACGTCCGGCACCGACGACGCCGCGGGGCGGCCGAACGCGACCTCCCCACAGATTCCCGGCCGCATCCCGGCGACGGAGGAGGCCGGCGCGCCGCTCGTCCCGCACGCCCGACCGACGACGCGGCCCGCGATCGATCCGACTCCGGCCGGCGGGACGACCCGCCGTCAGACCCCGCCGCCGGCCGACGGCGAGCGGGACGCGCCGCTCGTCCCCGACCTGCGTCCGACCCGCCGGACGCGCGCCGACGGGGGTGCCCGATGACCGCGACTCGTTCTCGACGCCCGCGGCCCGACGCGAGCCCGACTCCGATGACGGGCACCGGCGACGGCCCGCGACCCGACCCGACCACGTTCACGCGACGCGCGATCGACCGATTCGACGACGACAGCGAGTGACATCCATGCATCCAAGCGAACTCGACGACGACGTTTACGCCAGAGACATCGACAACCCGGCCGGCCGCAAGCTCCGCGAGCAGTTCGCCGAGCAGGACTACACGTTCGCGCCCGGGATCTATCACGCGCTCGACGCTCGACTCGCCGAGATGGCCGGCGTCGACGCCGCCTACATGAGCGGCTACTCGACCGTCCTCGGCCAGTTCGGCTTCCCCGACCTGGAGATGGTCTCCATGACCGAGATGGTCGAGAACGCGAAGCGAATGGTCGAAGCGACGAACCTGCCGGTCGTCGCCGACTGTGACACGGGCTACGGCGGCGTCCACAACGTCCGCCGCGCGGTCCGCGAGTACGAGAAGGCCGGCGTCGCCGCCGTCCACATCGAAGACCAGACCTCGCCGAAGCGCTGCGGCCACATCGCCGGCAAGCAGATCGTCTCCCGCGAGCAGGCCCGCTCGCGCTTCGAGGCCGCGGTCGACGCGAAGCAGAGCGAGGACACGGTCATCATCGCGCGCACGGACGCGTACGGCTCCGCGAACGGCGACTGGGACGAACACGTCGAGCGCGGCCGGATCTACGCCGAAGCCGGCGTCGACCTCGTCTGGCCCGAGATGCCCGACCCGTCCCGCGAGGACGCGATCCGCTACGCCGAGGAGATCCACGAGACCCATCCCGACCTGGACCTCGCTTTCAACTACTCCTCGTCGTTCGCGTGGAGCGAGCAGGAGGACCCGCTCACGTTCGAGGAACTCGGCGACTTGGGCTACCAGTACATCTTCATCACGCTGTACGGGCTCCACTCCGGGGCACACGCCGTCTACGAGGACATGGAGAACATCGCCCAGAACGCCGAACAGGCCCAGTGGGATCTAGAAGACCGCTACCTCGGTCACGAGACCGAGAGCCACCACGAGCTCTCTTTCGTCCCGCGGTATCAGGACATCGAGGCGCGCTTCGACCCCGAGGCGAAGGCCCGCCAGGAGGAGTCCGCCGGATTCACCGAAGAGGAGAGCGACCCGATCACGACCGGCGACGAGTCGGAGAGCGAAGAGGAGAGCGACCCGGTCGCGACGCCGGAGAGCGCCGACGACTGATCGGCGACCGCTCGGTCTGACGACGCGCGCGGCCGTTCACTCTCGCGTCGCGTTTTTTATCAGAAAGCGTCACCGCGGTCGGGGGCACGGCCGGCGTCAGAAGACGGAAGCGACCCGCCGGACTCGATCGCGTGGTCAGGCAGCGAGCGTGTCGATTCCGTTTATCTCGATGAACCCGTAGCCGCACTCCGGACAGCGCCACTTCGTCTTCTCGCCGAGGTGAAGCGTCATCGCCGCGGTCCGATAGAACTGCTGAGACTCCCCACACGACGGACAGTCTACCGCCTTTTCGAGCGCCATGTGCCCGGATCCGGCCGGCGCGGTTTTCAAGCTACTGATCCGCGCTCTCTGGACCCGTCACACCACCCCGACCGCGGCGAGCGCCGCGAACAACACGTCGCCGTACGTCAGCGAGACGAGCAGCCCGACGGCCATGGGAACGACGAACGGCATCCCGGGCGAGACGCGAACGCGGTCCGCGTGCGCGACGGCCGCCAGTCCCCCGCGGAGCGTGTCGGCGTCAGTGCCGTACGCGCCGTGGTCGATCTCGTCGAGGAACCGCTCGGCCGCCCACGGGTCGCCGCCGCGCGCATCCTCGTCCCGCGACTCCGTGACGCCGCCGTCCGTCCGCGGGCCGACGTGTGTGCCGCCGTCGGTGGGATCGAACGTTGCACCGACGCTGTCCGGATCGCGCAGCCGCTCGGGGTCGGCGCGAAGATCCGCCAGCGTGATTCCCCGCCAGCGGAGGTACATCCGGAGCGCGTCGAGGTCGAGCCCGCCCCGCGTCACCCCGCTCTCGTCTTCGAAGAGCCGTCCGTGTCGGTCGGGGAGGGAATCGACGCTCACCGGGCGCGCGAGGAACATGGTCGGCGAGACGGTACCGCGGGTGAGGTTGAGAGCCGCCAGCCCGACGGGATACGCCAGTCCGATCAGGACCGTGTTCGTCAAGATCGTGAGCGAGAAGACGCCGAGCTGGGTGCCGACGATCGGAAACGTCGACCCGGCGATCTCGTAGGCGGGGAACGTCGGAAAGACGAGCGCGAGCGCGATGAGCGCCTTCGCGTCCGCGCCGCCGAACGCACCGAGATACCAGAACGCGTAGCCGAGCGGCGCGACGAAAAAGAGGCTGATCGCCGCCCGAACGAGGAACAGCCGCCCCTCGACGCCCGCGAGCGGCCACAGCGCGGCGACCTCCCAGAGTAAGAGCAGCGCCCCGAAGAGGTACAGCGGCGGCCACAGCCGGTTCGGGAGGCGTCGGGTCCGGACGTCCCGCATCGCCGCCCACGCGAAGACGGGGACGACGAGCAGTCGGAGGGCGTCCGGCAGCGTCGCGAACATGTCATCACCCGCGGTACGGGCGTAATTAGGCGTTCGGGTTCGGCTATCGCGACCGATACTTCGAGAGGCCTTTCCGCGCCGCCCGCCGACTCCGTCGCGATGCGTCGCCGCGTCGGTACGAGCCTGTACGCCGGTCTCCTCTTCACCGTTCTCGCCGCGGTCGCGTGGGCGACGGGACAGCCGTTCGTCTTTCCCAGCCTCGGCCCGTCGGCGTTCGCGCTCGCGTTCGACCGGCGCGCCGAGCGGGAGCGGGCCGCCCGGGTCGTCGGGAGCCACTTCCTCGGGGTCGTCGCCGGCGTCGCGGCCTGGTGGCTGGTCGCCGACGGGGCGGCGCTGATCCAGACGCCGCCCGCCCTCTCGGCGACGGGATTCCGGCTCGTCGCGAGCGCGACCCTCTCGCTCGTGGCGACCAGTTGGGCGATGATCGCGACGGGGGCGGTCCACCCGCCGGCTTGCGCCACGACGCTCATCGTCTCGCTCGGGCTGCTCACGACGCCGATCGAGGTGGGAGCCATCGCCGTTAGCGTGGTCGTGCTCGTCGGAGTCCACGAACTCGTCGTCCGGACGTTCGAGCGGCTCGTCGGCGACACGCACCCGCAGTATCGCGGTGAATAGTAACACGCCCCACGACGCAACCGACCGCGTCAGTTCGCCGACCGCGTCAGTTCGCCGACTGCGTCAGTTCGCCGACTGCGTCAGTTCGCCGACTGCGTCAGTTCGCCGACTGCGTCAGTTCGCCGACTGCGTCAATTCGCCGGCCGCATCGCCCGTCGGTCGAAGACGTCGAGGACGGGATCGGGGTCGGCGAGTAGGGGTATCTGACGTTCGCGGTCGCCGAGATCGATCACGACCGTCCCGGTTCCGAGCCGGCGGTCGAGCCACGTTCGGACCAGTCGGAGGTCGGTCTCGTCCCACGGTTCGATCCGCCACAGCGCGGTCCCGAACAGTCGGTCGTACGCGACGAGCGCGTCGTCCCCGACGCGGTACTCGACGAGCCCGTATCGAAGCTCGTGGTCGATCGCGGCGACCGTGACGGGAACCGCAACGGCGACCCCGCCGAGAGCCGCGGCGGTCGCCCACTCCCGGCCGATAGCGAACAGCAACCCGACGCAGGCGGGGAATCCGCCAAGCAGCCAGAGCCCGGAGTGTCTGCCGACCGTGAACACCGCGCCGGCGACGCGGCCGCGGGGAGACAGCCGAATCGTCCGCGAGCGCTCGGCGAGCGGATCGCGGACCGGCTCCGGCTCCGGCGGATCGTACGAGAATCCCAAATCGAGCGACGACGACTCGTCGAACGCCGCCAGCCGGTCGCCGTACAGCCCCGCGAGGTCGACGGCGAGCTTCAAGGCGATCACGCCGCAGAGCACCGGCAGGCCGACCGCGTCCGGATCGATCGCGCTCAGCGGGGCCTCGGTCCCGACGGTCGCCGCCCCGACGAGCGTGACGATGACGATCGCGCCGAAGAAGATCGCCATCCCGTGGGCGAACACGCCCCGTATCGCCGTCTGTGCGCTGTGCTCGCGGTATCCGCCGCGGTACCCGTACTCGACGACCGTCGCGGCCGCCTCCGCGGCGAAGAGCCCGATCGTCGCGAGCGCAACCGTATCGAGCGCGTCCGGCGCGAGCCCGCCGTCGACGACGACGCCGACAGTGAGCGTTCCGACGACGGCCCAGACCGCGGCGAGGACCGCCGCGGCGACCGGGAGCACGAGCACCGAGGAGAGCCAGATCTGCGCGTCCGTTCGGGGTATCGACAGCGAGATGCGGCGAGCGGCGAGGGGGTCGGCTATCAGCGTCCCGGCCTCGAACTCGGACGGCCGCCCGGCGAACAGCCCGCGCACGACGGCCCAGAACGAGGCGATCCCGAGTTCGAACCAGTAGAGCGTGACGAGCGCGGCGGCGTTCCAGCCGAGTGCGACGACCCCGACGAGCGGGATCAGCGTCGCCGTGGCGACCGCGAGCGCACGGGGACGGCGACCGCGAGCGAGCGGGCTCACGACAGCGAGGCGTCCGGTGGAGGGCATCCGTCGGCTGTTCCGCGTCAGCGTATATAAACGGACGGGAGGCGTCGGGTCAGTCCTCGGTCGGACCGTCTCCCCGATACACGTAGAGATACGCCAGCACGGGGACGATGGTGAACGCGAGCGTCGCGAGACACCACGCGAGCGCCCGATCGCTTCCGCGGGCCTTCGCGTCTCGGTAGATCCAGACGGCCACTGCGAGCACGATTCCGTAGATCGCCCCGTAGTAGAGCAGCGACCGAAGCGTCGCGAACGTCACCGGGTCCATACCGACTCGGACTGCCCGTATCGGAAAGAGGATGACGGTTCTGCGACCGAATCGGTGTTTCGACCTCCAGCGCCGTCGGTTAGGCCTCGGTCACGCCACCCGACTACGCGCCGTCGCCGGCGCCGGTGAGGTCCGCGCGCATCACGAAGTCGGGTTCGGCCGCGACGGCGACGCGGCTCGCGCCGGTGTCGCTCACGTGCTCTGCGGTCTCTGGAATCAGCACGCGGGTCGCATCAGCGTCGACAGCGGCGGCGTCCGTGGCGACGGCAGCGTAGAGCGCCCCGGCCGCGTCGACGTCGCGCCACGCGGCGACGCCGTACTCCGCGATTCTTTCGGGGTCGTCACTGTCGGCGTCACCGCCGTCGTCGACGGGGCGCTCTGCGGTCCGCGCCCGGACCGCGAAGCCGGCGACACCGTCGTCTCCGACCGCGATCAGCCGGTCGTCCGCGGCCGCCGCCGCGAGCCGGTCGCGGGTGAGTTCGGAACACGCCCACGGCTCGTCAGGGTCGAGCGCGAGCCCCCGCAGATGGTCGCGAGCGTCGCTGTCGGTCCAGCACGCCCACGCCGCGTTCGGGTCGGGATCGCCGATCCGAGACGGCGCGTGCGGCGGAGAGTCGGAGCGCGCAGTGAGCGCCCCCGCGTCGGGCTCCGGCTCCGCGAAGCGGAACTCCGTGGCGGGCTCGAAGCCGACCGCGCGCGACTGTCCGAGCCCCATGACGTTCCACGAGAACACCATGTTCCGACACACGGTCGCGCCGCGCTCGCGGGCCCACTCCAGCGCCGCCGTCGCGAGCGCGGTCCCGACTCCGCGGCCGCGCGCCGCGGGGTCGACGCGGATCCCCTGCGCCCACGCCTCCCACTCCGAGAGCAAGACGCCCTGAACGCAGCCGACGACGGCCTCGCGATCGCCGTCCGCGGACGCGCCGTCTCCCCCGCCCGTCACTAAGGTCTCCTCCCGCTCTCGTCCGTCGATGGCCGTCGCGTCGACCGCCGTCGGGGGGAGGACCGCGACGAAGGTGCCGCGGTCGGGGTCGTCGCTCGCGGCCCACTCGGCGAACACGCGCGGAATGTAGTCGGGGGAGCGGTCGCCCCACGTGTCGCGCGTGAACGCCGCGACCGCGTCCGCGTCGCCGGGGCGGGCCTCGCGGACGACGAGGTCGGCGTCGCCGGTCGCGGCGTCTCTCCCGTCCGTCTCCCCCGCGTCCGCCGTCATCGCCAGGGCTGTGACTCCTCCGTCAACTCGCCGGCGAGGTCGCGTCCCATCGCGTCGGCCGCGTCGTCGGCGTTCGCGAGCGCCCACATCAGCTTCACCTTCGCGGTGCCCGGAAGGGTGTCTCCCGCCTCGACGACGCCGGCGTCGAGCAGGTCGCGCCCCGTGTCGTACACGCGGTCGCACACGCGACCCTCGAGACACTGGCTCGTCATCGCGACGACCGCTCCGTCGTCGACGAGGTCCGCGATCCGGCCGATCAGGTCGGTGTGGACGTGGCCGAGACCGGTTCCCTCGATCACCACGCCGTCTTTCCCGTCGAGGTACTCCCACGCCGCCGGGTCCATTCCCGGGGTGAACTTGACGAGTTCCACGTCGGCGTCGAGGTCGGGGTAGAAGCCGACCTCGGCCGACGTGTCGCCGTTTTCGTCGTCCCCGTCGGCGGCCTCGCCGCGCGCGATCGGCTCGCGGTTCCACTCGATCGCGTCGTCGGCCGCCTCGCCATCAGCGCCCGCCTCGGCCGCCGCCTCGTAGTCGATCAGCCCGAGCGGCTCGGCACCGACGGTCTCGAAGGCGTCCCGGCGCGAGGTGTGGTTCTTCCGGACGCGGGTGCCGCGGTGGAGCGCGCAGGCGTCGTCGGACTGCGTCGCGTGCATGCACACCAGCGTCTCGGCGTGGTCGGCCTTCGCGGCCTCGACCGCACAGACCGCGTTCATCACGTTGTCGGAGGAGGGACGGTCCGCGGAGCGCTGGCTCCCGGTGAAGACGACGGGGACGGGCGAATCGAGAATAAAGGAGAGCGCGGACGCGGAGTACTGCATCGTGTCCGTGCCGTGCATCACGACGACGCCGTCGGCACCCGATTCTATCTCCTCGCGGACGGCCGTCGCGAGCTCTCGCCAGATCGACGGGTCCATGTTCTCCGAGAGGATGTTGGCGACGACCCGCCCGCGGTAGTTCGCGCGCCCCGCGAGGTCGGGAACAGCCCGGAGCACGTCCTCGGCGTCGAACTGCGCGGTGACCGCCCCGGTCCGGTAGTCGACGGTGGACGCGATGGTGCCTCCCGTCGAGATGAGCGAGATCGTGGGGAGATCCGAGTCGAAGGTGATCTCGGAGGCCTCCCCCCCGCCGGCGTCCGCGCCCTCGTCGACGTCGCGGGCACCGGATTCGAGCACTTCCACGTCGGCTTCGGTCCGATCGATACCGACGTTGTAGCCGCCGTCGAGCTTGACGACGAGGTGGTCGCGAGTCGTCGAGGGGAGCAGTACGCCCTCGTTCGTGACGTCCCCGCGGTCGACGCGGACGCGATCTCCCGGTTGCATACCACCCGGTTCCCCTGCGGCGGACTTGAATCCAACCGTTCGGGGCGCGAGGTGCCTCCGCCGTACCCCGTACGTCTTTTAGGCGCGATACTGTCTCCGAGCGTATGGACCGCGACGAGTTCGCCGCCAGCATCGACCACACCGTACTCGGCCCGGAAACGACGTGGGAAGACGTCGAGACCGTCCTCGACGAGGCCGCAGACCGCGGGATGAACGCCTGTGTCCCGCCCTGTTACGTCGCCGAGGCGGCGGACTACGTGAGCGATTCGGAAGGGGGACTGTCCGGAGCGCTCGCCACGGTTGTGGGGTTCCCCCACGGCCAGCACGCGCCGAGCGCGAAGCGAGACGAGGCGGTCGCGGCGTGGAACGACGGCGCGGACGAGATCGACCTGGTGATCAACGTCGGCCGGCTCAAGGCGGGCGCGGACGCCGTCGTCGCCGCCGAGATATCCGACGTCGTCGCCGCGGTGCCGATCCCGGTGAAAGTGATACTCGAAACGGCGCTCCTGACCGACGCCGAGACGCGCCGCGCCTGCGAGGCCGCCGTCGACGCGGACGCCGCCATGGTGAAGACGTCGACGGGGTTCGCCGACGGCGGCGCGACGGTCGCAGACGTGGCGCTGATGAGCGAGTACCTCCCGGTGAAGGCCTCCGGGGGGATCGGCTCCTACGAGGAGGCCGCTGCGATGCTCGACGCCGGTGCGGTCCGGATCGGCGCGTCCTCCGGTGTCGCCATCGTCGACGGCTACCGCGAGTGACCGCCGACCTCGTTTTCTCTCCGTGAGAATCCCGTGGTGGTGCTTTATACGTGGCTCGCGTAGTCTTGGGTATGAGCCACTCGACCACTGCGGCACAGCCCAGACTCGACGCGGCGTTCAAAGTGTTCGGCGCGGTCGGCATCCTGATCGCCGTCGTGCTCACCGTCGGAGTGCTCGCCCTGACCGATCCGTTCGGCGAGTACGTCAGCGTCTCGCCGGCCGTGTTCGGGAGCCTCCTGTCTGTGGGGCTCCTCGCCGCCGTCGGCTACGCGACGTACGCGCTCCGCCGCCGCTGAGAGGGTCCGAACCGCGTCGTGAGACGCGTGTCGACTGCCGCCGGAGCGAGGGGGTGACCGCGCACGACGACCCCGTCGCCTAACGGTGTGTGGAAATCTGCGAACAGGGGGACCGAAACGGCGTTACTGGAGCGTCTGCTCGGTGACGAGGGTGTCGTCTTCGAGGTAGTGCTCGATGTGGTGGCCGTGTTCCTCGACGTCTTCGAGGATTTCGCGGAGCTGTTCTTCGGTGTTGTAATCGCCGAGGCTGTTCGCGAGCTGAATGTGTTCGCGGAGCTGTTCCGTGATGTCGCCGAACATCTCGAGGTCGTTTTCCAGCGACGTG
This sequence comes from Halorubrum salinum, assembly GCF_024494575.1. Classification (GTDB taxonomy): domain Archaea; phylum Halobacteriota; class Halobacteria; order Halobacteriales; family Haloferacaceae; genus Halorubrum; species Halorubrum salinum. The sequence goes on along the minus strand of NZ_JANHDO010000001.1, from coordinate 713,647 downwards.
CGGATGTCGTACGCGTCGGCGTCCTCGGGGCTCACCGGCGCGTGCTCCTCGTAGTTCGCGCCGCCGGAGAGCGGCACGCCGCCGAGCGCCTGCGCGCGCTCCGCGAGCACGTCTGCACCCTCTTCGAGGTCGGCGGCGACCTCTCCGAGGTACTCGTGGATCCCGAGGAACTCGGCGCCCTCGACGAGCCAGTGGTGCTTTTTGATCTGGTGGTAGAGGACGTACGTCGCCGCGAGATCGCTGTTGAGCGCGTCGACGAGCTGCTCCGCTTTCTCTTCGGGAACGCGGAGCGCGTCGCTCTCGTGAACCTCTCCGTAGCGCTGACGGGCCTGCTTTTGCGTACTCATTGTGTGACTACACGTACGCGCGTTACGCACTTAAAACTTCTCACATATAGAATAGATATTTGAATAGTTGAAAACAAAATTTTGTAGAATGAAACGGTAGTGCGACACACAGCAGTTCGCCGACGCAGATCGCCGGGGGAGATCGGACCGAACTCGTATTTCGGTCCACAGTCGGCCTCGGCGGGGTCGCTCGACCGCTCGGCTCCCCCGCCCGCGAAGGGAAACGTCTTAATGGACTACGCGCGCAGTCTGTGGTGTATGAGCAACGGCGACGACGACCCGGCCGACGCCTCCGGAGAGGCCGACGCCCCGGGCGACGCGGAGGACGCGGCGGACGCCGGCGAGTCGACGGAGGCCGCCGCACCGACGCGTCCCGACGAACCGACCGAGGAGTCCTTGAACGAGTACCTCGACGAGATCGAGGCGCATCTCGACGAGGCCGAGACCGAGGCCGACCTCGACGACGTCGACGCGCTCCTCGACGACGCAGAGGCGGGCGTCGAGGAGGCCGACCTTCCCGAACCGGACGAAGACGACGACACCGACGATCCGCGCGGCGACCTCGAATCGCGGATCGCGGAGCTTCGCGAGGGCGTCGAGGACGCGCGCGGCCCGTACGGCTCGGACGTCGTCGACGAGATCGAGGCGGCGGCCGCGACGCTGGACGACACCGAGTGGACCGCCGACGGCCACGCCGACGCGGCCGACGCGGTTCGGGCGTTCGTCGACGCCGCCGCCGACGCGGTCGACGTGGAGGAGGGCGACGACGCGGACGCGGTTCTCGACGCCGCCGAGTCAGAGGAGACGACCGGGGCAGAAGAGACGGCAGATTCCGGGGAGCCGGCCGACGCCGTCCCGATCGAGACGCTCGCGACGGCGCTCGACGCGGTCGCCGACGCGGTCGCCGACGCGGACCTCGACGCCGACGACGACGCGGACACCATCTCGGCGCTGCTCGCCGCGGCCGACGACCTCACCGACGGTCTCGACGCCGCAGAAGAGTGGGACGACCTTGAGACCCACGAGCAGCTCCGCGCGCAGGGCTACTACGACGTGCTCGGCCACTACAAGGACTACCCGGTCGAGTGGGCCGCGCTGAAGGAACACGAGACGCGCGGCAACGTCGACATGATCCTGCTCGCGCTCGACTCGCTCGCCTCGGAGTTCATGGAGCGCCACTGCCTCGAAGCGCTCAAACGGATGGGGAAGCGCGGGAAGACGGAGGCCTCCCTCGAAGAGCTGCTCGGCCGCGCGGAGAAGCGCGACCAGTTCGCCATCCGCATCCTCGGGAAGATGGCCGCGACGGAGGCGACGGAGACGCTCGTCGAGTTCGTCCCCGAAGACTCGAACCCGCAGCTGCAGAAGGCGGCGTTCAAGGCGCTCGGCGAGATCGGCGCTTCCGAGGCCGTCCAGCCGCTCGCGGATCGACTCTCGACCGACAGCGACACGGACGACCTCGTCCAACCGCTCGCCGCCAGAGCGCTGGGTCTCATCGGCGACACCCGCGCCGTCGATCCCCTCGCGGACGTGCTCGCGGCCGAGGAGCGGGGCGACGACCTCCGCGCCGCCGCCGGCTGGGCGCTCCGACAGATCGGGACCCGAGAGGCGCTCGAAGCGGTCGCCGACCACGCGGACGAACACTCGTTCGTCGTCTCGACGGAGGGCGAGAAGGCCCAACGCTCGCTCGACGCGGCGGCCGCGGCCGCGTAACGCCGGACGTTCCGTCCCCTCCGTCTTTTATCTGATGCCGCGGGAACCGACGACGTGCGCTCCCACCCGCCGATCGGTCCGAGCGTCGCCGGGCGATACCCGCCCCTCGTCGTGCTCGCGCTTCTCGTCTGCGTCGCTGTCTCCGGTGTCCCGTCGGTCGCCGCGACCGCGGTCGGCGAACCGACCGCAGGCGGAACCGCAGACGCCGGCGACGCCGCGACACACAACGCGTCCGCGCGTCCGGCAGCGCCGGCGATCGTCGAGCTGTACCCGAATCCGACGACCGACCGAGACCGCGGCGAGTACCTCGTCGTCGCCCTCCCGTCGCGGGGGAACTGGTCGCTCTCGGACGGTCACCACGAGGCGTCGGTCCCGTCGAACGCGAGCGGGACCGTCGCGCTGTCCGCGGACCCCGAACGGAGCGCCCGGTTCCTGACCGACGGCCCGGCGGCCGCCGACCGGGGACCGGTCGACCTCCACCGACTCGACGGGTACTTTCCGCTGTCTGCGTCCGGTGACAGGATCGAACTCCGGCACAACGGCGTTCCCGTCGACGTCGTCGAGTACGGCCGCGTCAGCGACGGACACCGCTGGCGAGCGGACTGGGGCGAGTGGCGTCCCCGCGGGTACGACCCCAGGGCCCCGGTCCGGATCGGTGACGCGAGCGTGACTCCGTTCGTCCTCCCGGACAGCTCGGACCTCCCCGTGAGCGCCCTGCGTGGTGCGGACGATCGGCTCCTGCTCGCGGGGTACACCCTCGAATCGGACCGTGTCGCGGAGAGCCTCGTCGACGCCGCCGACCGGGGCGTCGCGGTCCGCGTCCTGCTCGAAGGCTCGCCGGTTGGCGGCTTCTCGGCACGGAGCGCCCGCCTCGTCGACCGGCTCGTCGCCGCCGGCGTCGAGGTCCGGATCCTCGACGGCGACGCGGAGCGGTTCCGCTTTCACCACGCCAAGTACGCGGTCGCCGACGACCGCGCGGTCGTGCTCACAGAGAACTGGAAAGCGTCCGGCACGGGCGGGCGAACCAACCGCGGGTGGGGCGTCGTCGCCGAGCCGACGGCCGACGCTGGGACCCGATCCGGATCGAATCGTCCGACTTCCGCGGCCGACGACCTCTCGGCGCTGTTTCGCGCGGACGCCGCCGCCGTCGACGCTCGCCCGTGGAGGGAGTTCAAGGCGGACACCGAGTTCCACGACTCGGGACGAGCGAACGACACGTACCCTACGCGGTTCGAGCCGCCCGCGCCCGCCCGCGCCGACGTGACGCTTCTCACCGCCCCGGGCAACGCGGCCGATCGGATCGTCGCCCGGATCGACGCCGCGGACGACCGGGTCCTCGCCGTGGTCCCGCGGACGGGCGGACCGAACGACCGGATCGTCCGCGCGCTCCGGCGGGCGGCCGGTCGCGGCGTCGACGTCCACCTCCTCCTCTCGGGTGCGTGGTACGACCGCGAGGAGAACCGAGAGCTGGTCGCGACGCTCGAACCCGAGCCGATCGCGGTCGCCGTCTCGGAGCCGCGGGGGAGGTACGGAAAGATCCACGCGAAGGGTCTCGTCGTCGACGACGCGGCGATCGTCGGCAGCCTCAACTGGAACGACGCCGCGGCGACGGAGAACCGCGAGGTGCTGCTGGCCGTCGACGACGCGGGAGTCGCCGACTTCTACGCTCGGGCGTACGCCGCCGACTGGCGCGGCGGCGGGGTCCACCTCCCGGTCGGGCTCCTCGCGGGATTCGGCGTCGCAACCGTCGGAGCGGGAGCGGCGGCCCGCAGAGAGGTGCGGTTCGCGTGAGCGAGAACTGGGACGCGGACCGCCGGCGGCGCGGTCGAGCCGACCGCGATCAGTCGTCGAGCGCGGCCGTCGAGGAGAGCGCCTCGTCGATCTCCGCGTCCGCCATCTTCTCCACGAGGGTCTCGATGACCGCACCGCGGCGGCCCTTCACGAACTTGATCGAGCCGACGACGAGGTGGCCGCCGCCGGAGACGCCGGCCTCGGGCAGCTCCTCGTTCAGCTCGGTCACCATGTTCGGGATGTCGAGCCGCACCCCGTCCGAGCGGAGGACGCAGAAGTCCGGCCCGTAGCCGATCGTGATGACGGGGTCGCCGGTCTCTTTCACGCGCGTGTCGTGGAGTTCGCCGGTCGTCTTCCCGGGGGCGGGGTACGTGAACCGATGGGCGTACTCGTCGAGGTCGATCCGGTACAGGTGCGCGCCCGAGGCCAGCCGCTCGTGCTCGACGTGGTCGTCGAGCGCGGCGAGCTGGCGGTCGACGTCGCGCTCGGCGCGCTCGGCGAGGAACTCGACCAGCTCCTCGTGGCGCGCTTCGTCTTCGCAGCCGACGTTCAGGGCGTCGTTGACGAGCGTCTTCCCCTCGGAGTAGCGCAGCCAGTGGGCGGCGTAATCGAGCGCCTCGCCGATGTCGAGCAGGTCGGACTTCTCGTAGCCGGCCTCGGCGGCGAGGTCGACGTAGTCGTCCATCGCCTCGGCCTTCGAGCGGTCGGAAAGTCCGGCGACAGCGGGGACGTGCTCAAGCTCCTCCGTGATCGACGGGTCGATCAGCCGGGCGAGTTCGACGCACATCATGCCCGTCGTGATCCGGTAGTCCTCGTCGTGGAGGTACGGGTTCACGTGCGCGTCGAGCAGCGGCTCGACGGCCTCCGGATCGGGATGGTGGTGGTCGACGACCGCGATGGGGATGTCGTAGTGCGTGAGGTTCTCGTAGGCTGGCACGTCCTCCTCCGTCGACCCGTTGTCGAGCATGAGCAGGAACGGGAGCTTCTGTCCGTGGCGGGCGCGCCCCTCCAGCGCGAAGTTGAGGTCGCGCGTCACGTCCTCCATCTCGTAGTACGGGGCCTTGCTCGGGAGCCGCTTGAACAGGTGTCGCGCCGCGTCGGGGTCCTCGTGGACGTCGCGGACGAAGCCCTCCAAGGCGAGCTGGACCGGGATCGCCGCGCACATTCCGTCTCCGTCGGCGTGGTGCCGGACGCGGATCGGGCGGCCGGCGAGGACGGTCCGACGCAGCAGTCGGGCCAGCTCGCGGAGGTCCTCGTGTATCGGCTCGAACGCCTCCCACTCGACGAGCGGGTCGATGTCGGCGGGCTCTGCGCGGTCGTCGAGCGCGGCCTCGAATCGCTCGCGGGCGTCCGCGGCGCGGTCGTCCGGCAGCCGGCTCAGGGAGTCTACCTCCAGCTGAAGGGCGTTTTCGCGGGTTTCGACCGTGCCAGAGACGTGGACCATGTCACCGACGGCGACCTCGGGGTACGCCCGAACGCCGGCCTCCTCGAAGGCGGCACACGAGAGGACGCCGGTGGCGTCCGCGACGGCGAAGATGGTCGGACCGCCGGTCTGTTTGGCCTGTACGACCTCCCCCTCGACGGTGACCTCGTCGCCCGGCGAAAGCCCGTGAACGCGTGAGACCGAAGGCTCGTGTGAGACCGTCTCGGTCCGGTAGTCGTCGAGGTGCGCGTCGTCGAACGCGACGTCGCCGTTCGGCTTCACCTCGGTCAGCCGGACGACGAGCCGGTCGCCGACGGCGTAGTCGTCGTCGAGGTTCGATTCGTGGACGAGGCCGCTCACGGCGTCCGAGACGTCGACGAAGACGCCGTAGTCGACGACGCCGTTGACTTCCGCGTGGTACAGCGCGTCGACCTCCGCGTCTTCGAGCGTACAGTCGGGTGCCAAGTCGTAGACGACCGGCCGAGTGTCGGCCGCCCCTTCTGCCGTCTCGGCGTCAGGTTCGAGGCTCGAATCGCCTCGCGTGCCGGAATTCCCGGCGGTGTTCTCGCTCATGCGCGTCAATCGGGAACGGCCGGGGTTAAGCTTGTTCTCTCGCGTCTGCGCGGCGGGAGCGACCCCGCCACCGGTCCCGTCGTCGCCGCGGTCGGCGGTCCGGAATCCCTATGAGGCGACGGCGACTGCGTTCTGGTATGCGACTGTTCCGCTCGGACGAACTCCTCGGGATCGCCCGAGAGGCGTTGGAGTTCATCCTCGAGGCGAGCGAGGAGAGCCACCCCAACGAGTACATGGGGTTCCTCCGCGCGGACGACGCTCGCAAGCTCGACGTCGACCGTGACGGGCAGGTGATAACCGACGTGCTCGTCATCCCCGGCACGGAGTCGAACCCGACGAGCGCGAGCGTTCGTACCCACATGAAGCCGAACGACATGCGCGCCGTCGGCTCGGTCCACTCGCATCCGAACGGAGCGCTTCGTCCGAGCGACGCCGACCTCGCGACGTTCGGACAGGGGCGCGTCCACATCATCGTCGGCGCGCCCTACGGCTGGGGCGACTGGAAGGCGTTCGACAACGAGGGCCGACAGACGACGCTCGACGTCCTCGACGTCGAGGTGCCGGACGAGCACTTCTTCGATTTCACACAGGAGGACATCGACCGCGAACTCGGCGACGAGCGGCGAGACGACCGCGGGTTCCTCTCGTGGTTTCGATGACGCGGGTCGTCGCGCAGGGGACGTTCGACCTGTTGCATCCGGGCCACGTCCACTACCTCGAAGACGCGGCGACTCACGGCGACGAGCTGCACGTGATCGTCGCGCGACAGACGAACGTCACCCACAAGCCGGACCCGATCCTGTGTGCCCGACAGCGGCGCGACATGGTCGACGCGCTCGACGCGGTCGACGAGGCGCACCTCGGCGACCCCGAGGACGTGTTCGTCCCGATCGAGCGACTCGACCCGGACGTGATCGTGTTGGGGTTCGACCAGCACCACGACGAGGCCGACATCGCCGGCGCGCTCGCCGACCGCGGGATCGACTGTCGTGTCGAGCGCGCCACCAGCCGGGAGCCTCGGTACGACGGCGAGGTGTTATCGAGCGGCGACATCGTCGACCGCATCCTGCGACGGCGGACCGCGGACGGTGACGGAGCGGCGACCGGCGAGCGCCCGTGACTCGCCGAAGCGCGGGACATATATGGATCGGTTCCTAAGCCTGTTCCGTGACGATACCCGACCGATTCCCCGCGGTCCTCGCCGCGACGGCGATGGGCGTGTACCTCCTGCTCGTCGTCGGTGCGACCACGTCGCTCACCGAGGCCGCGGCGGCCTGCGGGGGCTGGCCCGCCTGCGGCGACGGGACCGGACTCCCCGCGTCTCCGGGCGGGTGGATCGCGCTCGGGCACCGCCTGATCGCGGCCGTCGTCGGCGTCCTCGTCGTGACGTCGGCCGGCCTAGCGTGGCGGACGGGCGTGAGCCGTCGGATCCGTGCCGCCCTCGCCGGCGCACTGCTTTTGTACCCCGTACAGGCGGCCGTCGGCGCGCTCGTCGCCACCGGCGCGCTTCCGGCCGCCCTCGGCCCGCTCCACCTGCTCTTTGGCGTGATCATATTCGGTGCGGTTCTCGCCGGGCTCGCGTGGTGGCTAGAGGCGGAAACGGGTGATGACGACGCCCCCGTCGACTTCGATCTGGGAACGGACGACCTCCCGCCGGTGGAGGACGCGCCGGAGCCGGAGATACCGACGGCCACGCTGCCGCGGCTGCGAGCGACCGCGGCCGCCTACTTCCGACTCATGAAGCCCCGGCTGATGTGGCTCCTCTGTCTGGTCGCGGCCGCCGCGATGGCGCTCGCGGGCGGGTCGGGGTTCACTCCGTACGCCGTCGGCGCGACGCTCGCGGGCGGCGCGCTCTCGATCGGCGCGTCGGGGACGTTCAACCACGTCCTCGAACGCGACGTGGACAAGCGGATGCAGCGGACCAGCGACCGCCCGCTCGCGACCGACCTCGTTCCCGTGCCGAACGCGCTCGCGTTCGGCGGGCTGCTCACGGTCGTCTCGCTCGGGCTGTTCTGGAGCGTGAACCCGCTCACCGCCGCGCTCGGGCTGGTCGCCATCGTGTTCTACAGCGTCGTCTACACGCTCGTCCTCAAGCCGAACACCGTCCAAAACACCGTCATCGGCGGGGCCGCCGGGGCGCTGCCGGCGCTCATCGGCTGGGCTGCGGTGACCGGGACGGTCGGCGGCGGCGGGCTGCTGCTCGCGCTCGTCATCTTCCTGTGGACCCCCGCGCACTTCTACAACCTCGCGTTGGCGTACAAAGACGACTACGAACGCGGCGGGTTCCCGATGATGCCGGTCGTTCGGGGCGAGACGGCGACCCGACGGCACATCGTCTGGTACCTCGGCGCGACGCTCGTCGCCGCGGTCGCGCTCGCGGCGGCCGCCGATCCGCTCGGCGTGTTGTACGCCGCCGTGGGCGTCGCGCTCGGTGCGGTGTTCCTCTGGACCGTCGTTCGGCTGCACTACGAACAGACGGAGGCCGCGGCGTTCCGCGCGTTCCACGCCTCGAACGCCTACCTCGGGCTGCTGTTGTTCGCCGTCGTGTTCGACGCGCTGCTGGTCTGACTCGCCCGTGATCGGCGACGGATCCGGTGGCCATACACCGCGCGTTTAATCCGCTCGGGGTCCAACGCGGCCCCATGACCCGCGTCGAGATCGAGTACTGCGTTCCCTGCGGGATGTTGAACCGCGCCAGAGACGTCGCCGAGGCGGTGCTCCGGCAGTTCGGCGAGTCGATCGACGAGGTCGCGCTGGTGACCGGCGACGACGGGGTGTTCGTCGTCCGCGCCGACGGTGAGGTCGTCTTCGACGTCGCCGAGGACACCTACGACGTCGACGAGATCGTGCGAGCGGTTCGACCGCACGCCGGCACGCGCGACTGACGCTGGCACCGCGAACGAACAGACTCATCTGTGTTGGCCACCAGAAACGGCCGGACATGTTGATTTCCGGGACCGTCGTCGTCGATCCGGAGACCGTCGTGACCGACGGCGCAGTCGTCGTCGACGGGCGGACGATCGCCGCCGTCGGCGACGCGACGACCCTCCGTGACCGATACCCCGACCACGACCGCCGCGAGTGCGACATGGTCGCGCCGGGACTGATCGGCGGCCACGTGCACTCGGTGCAGTCGCTCGGACGGGGGATCGCCGACGACGCCGCGCTCTTGGACTGGCTGTTCGACGCCGTCCTCCCGATGGAGGCCGCGATGGACGCCGAGGCGACGCGCGCGGCCGCCGAGCTCGGCTACTTGGAGTGTCTGGAGTCGGGAACGACGACGGTGGTCGACCACCTCTCCGTGCACCACGCCGCGGAGGCGTTCGAGGCCGCGATCGAGACGGGGATCCGTGCACGTCTCGGGAAGGTGCTCATGGACCGCGACTCGCCCGACGGGCTCCTCGAAGACACGGAGACGGCGCTCGCGGAGAGCGAATCGCTCGTCCGCGAGTACCACGGCGCGGCCGACGGTCGGATCCGATACGCCGTCACGCCGCGGTTCGCTATCACCTGTTCTGAGGCCTGTCTCCGCGGCTGTCGCGCCCTCGCGGACCGCCACGAAGGAGTGACGATCCACACCCACGCGAGCGAGAACGAAGACGAGATCGAGGCGGTCGAGGCGGACACCGGGAAACGGAACCTCCTCTGGCTCGATGAGGTGGGACTGACGGGACCGGACGTGACGCTCGCACACTGCGTCCACACGGACGAACGGGAGCGCGAGGTGCTCGCCGAGACCGACACGGTCGTCACGCACTGCCCCTCGTCGAACATGAAACTCGCCTCGGGAATCGCTCCGGTGCAGGACTATCTCGACCGCGGGATCACGGTCGCGCTCGGCAACGACGGACCGCCCTGTAACAACACGCTCGACCCCTTCACCGAGATGCGGCAGGCGAGCCTCCTCGGGAAGGTGGACGCTCGCGACCCGACTCGGCTCCCGGCCGTGACGGCACTGGAGATGGCGACGACGAACGGTGCCCGTGCCGCCGGATTCGATCGGCTCGGGACGCTGCGGGAGGGGATGCGCGCGGACGTGATCGGGCTCACCACCGACCGGACGCGCGCCACGCCGATCCACGACCCGCTCTCGCACCTCGTGTACGCCGCGCACGGCGACGACGTGACGTTCACGATGGTCGACGGCGAGGTGCGGTACGCCGACGGCGAACACGTCGGGACCGACGCCGAGGCCGTCAGAGAGCGCGCGACCCGCCACGCGAAGCGGGTGGTCGAGACGGCCGGTATCGACACGGCCTCGCGGTGAGTCGCCGAAGCGGCCACTGGGAGTATGACGGAGGGAGCCGGAGCGAGACCACGGTCACCGTCCCGACACGTTCGAGTCGGTCGTCGGGAAACGCGTCGAGAAACGACGCCGGACCACAGAAATCGCCTACGTGGACGTGTCGACCGACGGCGCGGCCGCAGAGGGACTCTCCGCCCACCCGCGGGCGGCGGCGGTGTCGTTGAACGCCTCGACGTCGACCCCGTCGATGTCGATCGTCCGTTTGAGGTACCGGCGCTTCGAGCGCTCGCCGACGACGGCGAACCGCTCCACGCCGCGAGCGACCGCGATCTGCGCGGACTCTCGAAGGGCACGCCGGCCGGCGTCCGAGCACGGACGACTCGTTCGGACGACGATCACGACGGCGTCGATCGGCCGGTCGGTAGTGGTGGTCCGCCACCGGTCGAGGAGCGCCTCGGCGTCGTCGGGACTCAACCCGGTCCCGTGCGGGAATTCGACGACGATCACTTCGTCGTCGACCCGCAGCGCCCAGCGCTCGCTCGGTTCCATGTCCGCCCTTTTTCCTACCGGATGATAAATCCGCGGAACACATTATCAATATCGATATTAGAAGAAACGTTCTGCGAGCCGAACCGGCGCACCCGGGACTCAGGGCCCGCAGTCATCCACTTGAGCCCCGTGGCAGACTCTCCCCAAGCTGGTATCCACTCTGAGAGCTAGAGGGGGCAGGGGTCTGGTCGCGGTCGGCGACGTGACCGGTAGCCCGTCCGTTCACTCGGTCGCCGCGTCGACGACGGCGGTCGCGAGCGCGTCGAACTCGGCGTCATCGGGGACGACGTCGACGTCGATCCCGCGGTCGGCCGCCGTCTCCGCGGTCGGCGCGCCGATGGCACCGACGATCGCCGAGTCGAGTCCCCCGATGACCGCGTCACGAACGCCCCGCTCCGCGGCCGCGTCGAGGAAGTGCTCGACCGTGAGCGACGAGGTGAACGCCGCGGCGTCGAGCTCGCCGGCGGCGGCCAGTTCGGCCGACTCACCGGCTTCCGACGGGCGCGTCAGGCGGTACAGAACCGTCTCGGTCGGCTCCGCGCCCGCCTCGCGGAGCCCGTCCAAGAGCACGTCGCTACCGTGGTCCGAACGCGCGACCTCGACGCGCTCGCCCGCCACGCGGTCGGCGAGCGCCGCGACGAGCCCCGCCGACGTGTACTCGTCGGGGACGACGTCGACTGTCCACCCGGCCTCGCGAGCCGCGTCGGCGGTCGCGGGACCGATCACCGCCAGCGTCGCGTCGCCGGGATCCCAGCCCGCCTCGGCCGCGAGTTCGACGCCGGTCTTGCTCGTGAGGACGACGAACGGGGCCTCGCGGGGGACCGCGCCGGTCGGCTCGACGGCGAGCATCGGGTCCGCGACAGGCTCTGCGCCGAGCGACTCCAGCAGCGCGGCGGCGTCGTCGATCCGCTCGTCGGCCGGGCGGAAGACGGCGACGCGTGGGCGGGGAGCGTCGCCGACCTCGGGTGCGTCGTCGCCGTCCCCGGGCGTGTCGGAGGTGTCGCCGTCGCTCACGCGGCGTCACCCCCGGCGGGCTCGTCGAGTTCGTTCTGCAGGAACGCGACCACCCGGTCGCGAGTCGCCGCAACGTCGCCGATCACGGTGATCGCGGGCGGCTCGATCCCGGCCTCGTCGCGGACCTCGACGATCGAGTCGAGCGTGCCCGTCGCCACGCGCATCTCCGGCCACGTCGCGCGCTCGACCAGCGCGACGGGGGTGTCGCCGCCGAGCCCGGCCTCGCGCAGCGCCGCGGTGTACCCCGGGAGCTTGCCGACGCCCATCAACACGACGATGGTGCCGCCGGTCGCCGCGAGCGCGTCCCAGTCGACGGCGGACTCGTCCTTCGTCGGGTCTTCATGGCCGGTGACAAAGGAGACGGAAGAGGCGTGATCCCGGTGTGTGACCGGTATCCCGGCGACCGCGGGTCCGGCGATGGCGGAGGTCACTCCCGGGACGACCTCGAAGGGGACGCCGGCGTCGGCGAGGTGTTCCGCCTCCTCGCCGCCGCGGCCGAAGACGAACGGGTCGCCGCCCTTGAGGCGGACGACGGACTTCCCCTCGCGGGCCAGTTCGACCAGCCGGCGGTTGGTGTACTCCTGCGGGGTCCACTCGCCGCCGGCGCGCTTGCCGACGTCCTCTCGTTTCTCCTCCGGAATCTCGCCCAGAATCTCCGGGCCGGGAAGCTTGTCGTGAAGGACCACGTCGGCCGACTCGATCAGCCGCGCCGCCTTCACCGTCAGCAGGTCGGGATCGCCCGGCCCGGAGCCGACGAGGTAGACGGTGCCGGGGGCCAACTCGTCACTCATCGTCCGCCTCCGCCAGGGTCTCCTCGTCCGCCTCCGCCTCCTCGCGCGCCGCCGCGATCAGGTCGGCCGCCCCGCGGTCCGCCAAGTCCGCCGCGAACGACTCGGCGGCCTTCGCGTGCGAGCGGATCGGCAGGTCGCGTGTGTCGGCCACCTCCTCGGTCCCGTCCGTCGAGAGCACGCGGACCCGCGTGTGGACGTGTTCGCCCTGCACGAGCGCCGAGACGCCGATCGGCGCGACGCAGCCGCCGTTGAGTTCGCCGAGGATCGTCCGCTCGACGGTGACCGCGACCCGCGTGCGCGGGTGGTCGATCGCGGACCGAACCGTCTCGACCACGTCGGAATCGGTCGCGGTGACGGCGATCGCGCCCTGTCCGGCGGCGGGGACGAACTCCTCGCGGGGGAGCCGCGTGGTCTCGACCTCGTGAAACAGCCCGGAGCGGCGGAGCCCCGCCTCGGCGAGGACGACCGCGTCGTACTCGGTCTCGACATCGCGCTCCATCGCCGAGCGTTCCAACTCTGAGAGGGAGTCGAACCACTCCTCGACGGGGCGTTCGAACTCCTCGTCGGAGCCGTCTGCGTCCCCCTCGCTCTCGCCCGCGCCGCCGTCTCCCGCGTCGTCGTCGAGAGCGTCCCAGTTCGGCTCGTCCGGCTCGGACGTTCCCTCGCCGGAAGCGTTATCTCCCCCCGTTTCGGCAGTCAGCGCGCGCGCCTCGCCGGAGGCTATCAGTCGACGCTCGTGTTCCGCCTGCAGCCGGGGCGCGAGCAGCTTCTCGATCCGGGTGTCGACGTTGCCGCGGAGCGGCTCGACGACGAGGTCCGGCCGTGCGGCCTTGAGCTGGGCGGTCCGCCGGAGCGATCCCGTGCCGACGACGGCTCCGGACGGGAGGTCCTCGACGCCGAGTCCGTCGGGGTGGACGAGCACGTCTCCGGCCGGGGCGCGCTCGGGGACGCCCGCGATCACCACGTCGTCCATCCCTTCTGTCGGAACGTCCTTCAGCGAGTGGACCGCGAGGTCGGCGTCGCCGGCGAGCACTTCCTCGTCGACGGCGCGGACGAACGCCCCCGTCCTGCCGAGACGGTGGATCAGTTCGTCCGGGATCTGGTCGCCGCGCGTCTCGACGCGCCGGATCTCCACGTCGCGCCGCCGGCTCGACAAGGCGTCGCGGACGGTCCCGGCCTGTTCGAGGGCCAGGTCCGATCCGCGCGTGGCGAGCCTGAGTGTCTCGGTCATACCCGAACGGAGGCCCCCCGCGTTCAAAAGGGCACTAGTTCGGCCGTGACGCCGACGCGCGGGCGGAACGGCGGACCGCGACGTGACCCTCGTCACACATCGGTCACGCACCGTGTGGTGGCGCGCCGGCGAGCGGTCGCCACCGGCGACCGCGAGACCGTCCGCGAGGGACGCGGTGAGCGACGCGGACGACCGGAGGGAGTCCCGAGCGAGCCGCGAGGCTGGGGAGGCGTGAGGTACGGGGCGGGGCGGCAGTACGGGGCGGAGCGGCAGTACGGGTTCCGAGGAGCCACCTCGCCGTCGCGGACCCGGTACGGACGCGCTCGTCCGGATCAGCGGTACTGGCAACACGTACCGGACCGAAGGTGTGTTAGTGCTCGGGCCCCCACATCGGACAATGGGAGTTCAGGAACAGTACCCGTTCGACGTGGAAGCGGTCCGCGCCGACTTCCCGATCCTCGATCGGCGGGTCGGCGGCGATCCGGAGACGCCCGGAGAGGGCGACGGCGACGACACGCCGCTCGTCTACCTCGACAACGCGGCGACCTCGCACACGCCCGATCCCGTCGTCGACACGATCGCGGACTACTACCGCGGCTACAACGCCAACGTCCACCGCGGGATCCACCAGCTGAGCCAGGAGGCCTCGGTCGCCTACGAACAAGCGCACGACACCGTCGCCGACTTCGTCGGTGCCGCGGGCCGCGAGGAGATTGTCTTCACGAAGAACACGACCGAGGCGATGAACCTCGTCGCGTACGCGTGGGGGCTCGAAGAGCTCGACCCGGGCGACAACGTTGTTCTCACCGAGATGGAACACCACTCGTCGCTCGTGACGTGGCAGCAGATCGGCAAGCGGACCGGCGCGGACGTCCGGTTCATCGAGGTCACGGACGAGGGCAGACTCGACATGGACCACGCCGCGGAGCTGATCGACGACGACACCGAGATGGTCTCCGTCGTCCACGTCTCGAACGCGCTCGGGACGATCAATCCGATCCGCGAACTGGCCGACCTCGCGCACGACCGCGACGCGCTGATCTTCGCCGACGGCGCGCAGTCGGTCCCGAACCGCCCGGTCGACGTGACCGACCTCGGCGTCGATTTCTTCGCCTTCTCCGGGCACAAGATGTGCGGACCGACCGGGATCGGCGCACTGTACGGCCGCGAGGAACTGCTCGACTCCATGCAGCCGTACCTCTACGGCGGCGACATGATCCGGCGCGTCTCCTTCGAGGAGTCAACCTGGGAGGACCTCCCGTGGAAGTTCGAGGCTGGCACGCCCTCGATCGCACAGGGGATCGCCTTCGCGGCCGCGGTCGACTACCTAGAGGAGATCGGGATGGAGCGGATCGAAGCTCACGAGAACCTGCTCGCCGAGTACGCCTACGACGAGCTGTCCGCGCTCGGCGGCGTCGAGATCTACGGCCCCCCCGGCGACGACCGCGGCGGACTCGTCTCGTTCAACGTGGAGGGCGTCCACGCCCACGACCTCTCCAGCATCCTGAACGACTACGGCGTCGCGATCCGCGCCGGCGACCACTGCACACAGCCGCTCCACGACAAGCTCGGAATCTCCGCCTCGGCGCGCGCGTCTTTCTACGTCTACAACACCGTCGAGGAAGTCGACGCCTTGGTCGACGCCGTCGGTGAGGCGCGAGACCTGTTCGCCTGACACCTCACCTTCGTCGATCCACCTCCTCTCAGGCCGCTCTTCGCCCGCACTCAGACGGTTAAACGCGCTTAATCCGGATTAATCCGGGGTGAGTATCTCCACCGTATACCCGTGCGGCGCGCGTCTGGTGAGCCACGATGACGCCGATCGGAACGGCGGACAACGACCGGTCTCCGGACGCTCCAGCCGACGGCTTCCGGCGAGTGTCGTTCGCGGTGCTCGGCGAGGGCGGGAGCGCGACGAGGTCCGCCCCGTCGCCCGAGGGCGTCATACCGAGATCACCATATCATGACTAATTCTACGCCGTCACCCACCGCAGCCGCTGCCCGACCGGATACGCACACGGCCGCCGACGACCCGACCGAAGGGACCGGTCCCGTCGTCCTGCTTCACGTCGAGCCGGACGCGCGCTCCGCGGAGCTGTTCGAGACGTTCGCGGAGCGGTTCACCGAGGGGTTCACGGTCCGGTCGGTCGACGGGATGAGACCGGCGCTCGACGCGGCCGACGATGTCGACTGTGTCGTGACCGAGCAGCGACTTCCGGACGCCTCCGGCGTCGATCTGGTCGAGCGACTCCGGGACCGAGGCGTCGACGCACCGGTCGTGTTCCACACCACGTGTCGGGAGGTCGAAACGGGAGCGCGGGCGCTCGCGGCCGGCGCGGACGGCTACTTCTCGAAGCGACCGGAACGCGGCCAGTACGACCGCATCCTCGACCGGCTCCGAGAGCTCGTCGCCGAGGCGCGACCCTCAGATACGGAGACCACGGCGGGGCCGGGATCGTCCGCTCCGCCACGGGGGCCGTCTGCAGGACCGCCGTCGTCGGAGGAGTAGTCGGCTCGTCGCAGTCTCACGCCGGTCCTCCCGCGCCCGACGGAACCCTTTTGGCTCACACCGGCGTACTCGTGACCGATATGGGACTGGGCTCGGACATGTACCGACAGCAGATCCTCGATCACTACAAAAACCCGCGCAACTACGGGGAACTTGAGGATCCGGACGTGACACACGTCGGCGAGAACCCCTCGTGTGGCGACACGATCCGGATGGAGATCGACCTCGACGACGCGGGCGAGGCGATCGAGGCGGTGCGGTTCACCGGCGACGGCTGCGCCATCTCGATGGCCTCCGCGAGCATGCTCTCCGAGCGGCTCCACGGCATGTCGGTGGAGGAACTGGACGCGCTCGACACCGACGATATCACCGAGATGCTCGGGGTCGACATCTCGCCGATGCGCGTGAAGTGCGCCGTGCTCGGGCGGCAAGTGGCCCAGGACGGCACGAAGATCCACCGCGGGGAACTCGACCCGGACCGCACTCGGACGAAGACCGAGGAGTAGCCGAGCTGCCGGAGTCGGCCATCCCGAGCCCACGGAACTTTTGCTCGTGAGCCACGTCCGTTCGGACATGAGCGACGGGTTCGACAAGGAGGCCGAACGAGAGAAGCTCCGCGAGAAGTTCGCGAGAGACGACGAGAAGCGCGAGCACACCCAGCGGATGTCGGAGTTGCTCTTGCAAGGCGCGACGATGACGAACCGCCACTGCGACGAGTGCGGCGACCCCATCTTCAGACACGACGGTCGGGAGTTCTGTCCGACGTGTCAGGCGGGCGATCGGGGCGACACGGAGAGAGACACGGAGAGCGACGCGAGGACGACCGCGGACACAGATGTCCCGTCGTCACCGGAGACCACGGGGACCGAACCGGCGGACACGCCCCGCGCGGACGTCGCGGAGACGACACCGGAGACGCCAGCGAACGGAGAGACCGCTTCGGGCGGCGTCGACGCGACCGCACCGCCGATCGGCACCGAGCCACGGACGGGGACGCGAGCGAACGAAGCCGCGAGGGGACGGAGCGGCGATCCGTCCGAGGCGTCTCGGGCGCGCGACAGCGGCGGCGCGTCCGGGAGTGGGAAGGAGCCGTCCCCGAGGCGAGCGGAGGGCGACCGAGCGGCCGAGCGGTCCGAGAGCGGCGGAGCCGGAACGGTCGACGAGGCGCGCGAGTCGCTCACCGGGACGCTCGTGCGGTTCGCCCGCGAGGCCGAGGCCACGGACGACCCGCGACGCGCACGCGACCACCTGCGGGCGGCCCGCGAGGCCGCGGAAGCGCTCGCCGCGCTCGACTGATTCCGCCCCACCGTTCGTTCGACCGGTCCGACCCGCGTGTCGGCGTCCGCAATTATTCTTATTTTGGAACGACTATACAATACTATATCCGTGGAGCACGAAGGTCCGACTGTACCCATGCCTACTACCGATATCGAACCCACCGACACCGTCGACGCCCGAGGCGCGGCCTGTCCGGGGCCGCTCATGGATCTCATCAGCCGGGTCCGGGGCGCGGAGTCCGGCGACGTGATCCGGCTTTTGAGCGACAACGACCAGTCGCTGACCGACGTCTCGGAGTGGGTCGACGAGACCGACAACGAGCTGCTCGCTGTCGACGAATCGGGCGACGAGTACGAGTTCTACGTCGAGGTGGCCTGACGTGACCGATCGCATCGCTATCCTCGGCGGGGGCACCGGCGGGGCGGTGCTCGCGAACAACCTCGCGGAGCGGCTCCGTCCGGAGATCGACGCCGGAGACGTCGAGGTCACCCTGATCAACGACGACCCGGACCACGTGTACAAGCCGATCTGGCTGTACGTCCCGTTCGGCAAGCGCGAGCCGGCCGACGCCCGCCGGCCGCTGCAGTCGCTCGTCGACGACCGGATCGACCTGCGAATCGACCGGGTGACCCGGATCGACACCGACGGGAAGCGGCTCGAACTCCGTGACGGTCCCGGCTCTCTCGCGTACGACTACCTCGTCGTCGCGACGGGATCGACGCTCGCCCCGACGGAGATTCCCGGGCTCGAAGAGGGCGGTCACGACTACTACTCGGAGTCGGGGTCGCTCGCGCTGCGCGACGACCTGCTCTCGATGACCGAGGGACACCTCGTGTTGAGCGTGATCGGCACGCCACACATGTGTCCCGCCGCCCCGCTGGAGTTCGTCTTCATGGCCGACGACTGGCTCCGCGAGCGCGGGCTTCGCGAGGACGTCGACATCACCTACACCTATCCGATCCAGCGCGTCCACGGCAACCCTCACATCGCCGAGTGGGCCGAGCCGATCATGGACGAGCGGGGGATCGACGTGGAGACGTTCTTCAACGCCGACGCGATCGATCCGGAGGCGGGGACGGTCACGTCGATGGAGGGGACCGAGATCGACTACGACGTGCTCGCCGCGATCCCACCGCACCGCGGCGTCGACGTGGTCGAAGAGGCCGGTCTCGGCGACCGCGGCTGGGTCGACGTGAACAAACACACGCTGGAGGCCGACGAGGCCGAAGACGTGTACGCGCTCGGTGACGCCGCGACCACCGGCGTGCCGAAGGCCGGCAGCGTCGCGCACTACCAGGCGGGCGTCGTGGCGCAGCGGCTCGAAAGCGAGATCCGGGGGCGGCCCGCGACGGAGACGTACGACGGCAAGACGCTGTGTTTCATCGAGACCGGGATGGATTCGGCCTCGTACGTCGAGTTCGACTACGAGAATCCGCCGTCGCCCGCGCCGCCGTCAGAGAAGCTCCACTGGTCGAAGCTGGCGTACAACGAGTCCTACTGGCTCACCGCACGGGGGTTGCTCTGAGATGTCGGACGCCACCGACGACGCCGACGACGGGCAGTCGCGCGCGGAGGACGCTGACGGCGAGAGCCGAGACGGGGGAGAACTCGACGCCGAGGAACTCGACCGCGCCGACCTCGAGTCGATCGTCGCGGAGAACCCCGAGGCGGTCGCCGCGTTCGTCGAGCGGCTCGACGCGGTGAACGAGTTCCTCGACGTCGTGGCGCTCGGCGAGAGCGCGCTTACAGACGAGATGGTCGTCGAACTCGCCGGCACGGCCTCGACGCTCGCGGAGTCCGCGGACGGGCTCGCGACGGACGAGACGGTCGCGCTCGCGGAGGCCGTCGGCGCGAACGGGGACGAGCTTCGCGACGCCTTGGAGACGCTCGTCGAACTCCAGCGAAGCGGTGCGTTAGCTGACCTCGCGGAGGTCGCACAGGTCGGGTCGCTCGCGAGCGACGCCCTCGACGACGAGATGGTCCGCTCGCTCGCGAAGACCGGCTCCGCGCTGGGCGAGGTGGCGGACACCGCGGCCGGCGACGACGTCCGCGACGGCGCAACGACGCTTCTCGAAGGCGTCGGTGCCGCAGAGCGCAGTGACCCCGACCGGGTCGGCGCGCTCGGACTCGCGCGCTCGGTCCGCGATCCGGAGGTGCAGTACGGGCTGGGCTACGTCATCGCCATCTCGAAAGCCATCGGGCGGTCGCGGGCGGCTGACGGGGACTGACGCCGTCCCGCGGCGCTCGACGCGGCCTGCGCGGTAGGCGAGCCGCGCGCTCGGCCGATCCGCGGTGCTTTTTGACCGGTGGCGTCCCCGTCTGCGTATGTCGACGCCAGACGACGGCCTCACCTTCGGCGTGCTCGGGACCGCGAAGATCGCCCGCACTGCGGTCGTGCCGGCCATCGCGGCCAGCGACCACTCGGTCGGTGCGGTCGCCTCGCGCGACCCGGACCGGGCGGAGCGGTTCGCCGCCGACCGATCGATCCCGCGGAGCTACGGCTCGTACGACGCCCTCATCGCGGACGACGCGCTCGAAGCCGTGTACGTCCCGCTCCCGAACGGGCTCCACGCCGAGTGGACCAAGCGCGCGGCCGACGCGGGGCTCGACGTCCTCTGTGAGAAGCCGCTCGCGGTCGACGCGGAGGAGGCGCGGACGGTGGTCGATCACTGCGCCGACCGAGGCGTCACGCTGATGGAGGCGTTCATGTACCGCTACCACCCCCGCACCGAACGCGCCTTAGCGCTCGCCGAGCGCACGCTCGACGACGTCCGCACGGTGACGGCGACGTTCCGGTTCCCGCTGTACGACCGTCCGGACGACGTGCGGCTGGACCCGGGGCTCGCCGGCGGGTCGCTGATGGACGTCGGGTGTTACCCCGTCTCGCTCGTCAGGGCGGTGCTCGGCGAGCCGGACCGCGTGTACGGGCACGCGAACGACACTCGCGACGCCGGCGTCGACACGGAGTTCGCGGGCGTGCTGGAGTACGCCGACGGCCGGTCGGCGCGGGTCGCCTCCGGCTTCGACACCCAGCTCGTTCAGCGATATCGGATCGACGCGACGAACGGCTGGATCGAGGTCGAGCGGGCGTTCGACGCGCCGGCGGACGATCGCGTCGAGGTGACCTACGAGGTCGACGGTCGCCGCGGCGTCGAGACGTTCGACCCGGTGGACCAGTACCGCCTGCAGGTCGAGCACTTCGCCGACCGCGTCGCCGACGGCGCGAGCCCGCGCACCGGCGGCGCGGAGGCAGTCGCGAACATGCGGGTGCTCGACGCGCTGGCCGAGAGCGCGGCGGCGGCGGAGCCGGTGGACCTCTCGTAAAAAAGACGAACGCTAGACGAGGAGTCCGAACGCTAGACGAGGAGTTGGATGTCCGCGTCGACCATGTCCTGAAACGCCGAGGCGGCCCCGACGCCCGTGGTGACGCCGTCGTAGAAGTCGTCCTCGTCGTAGCCGAGGAGATCGATCGTCATCTGACACGCCTGCAGTTCCACGCCGCTCGCGAGCGAGGTCTCTATCAGCTCCTCGATCGAGGCGACGTCGTTGTCCGCGATCTTGTTCCGCATCATTCGGGTGGTCATCCGGTCCATCCCGGGGAGCGCGCCGATGACGTTCGGCACCGGCATGTTGGGGTTGCCGACGGAGCTGAGCTTGAGGTCTTTCGAGTTCTCCTCGTGGAGGATCTCGAGTCCCCAGAAGGTGTGGAAGACGGTGACGTCGTAGCCGAAGGCGGCGGCCGTACTCGCGAGGATGAGCGGCGGGTACGCCATATCGAGCGTACCCTTCGTGGCGATGATCACCATCTTCTGTGCGCCGTCGTCGTCGACCTCGGCGCGCAGGTCGGACACCTCGGACTCGAGGTCGTCGATGCGCGTGCGTA
The DNA here is from genome assembly GCF_024494575.1 of Halorubrum salinum. Lineage (GTDB taxonomy): Archaea > Halobacteriota > Halobacteria > Halobacteriales > Haloferacaceae > Halorubrum > Halorubrum salinum. The sequence continues at coordinate 692,302 of NZ_JANHDO010000001.1, read as the reverse complement.
GGTCGGCGACCGTCTCGGGCGCTGGCTCGGAGCCGGGGTCCGTCGCGTCGTCGCCGTCTGCGGACGCGGATGTGTCCGTGCTCATCTCACTCGGTCTTGCGGAGGTAGTGTTTGTACACGTCCTCGCCCCCCTCGGTGGCTTCCTCCTGTTCGACCAACTCCGCACCGTCGGTCGAGTCGGCCCAGCCGGCGATGTCGCTCATACTTCCCGAGTCGGTCGCGACTACTTCGAGCACCTCTCCGGGAGCGAGGTCGTCGAAGGCACCGCGGGTCTTGATCACCGGCATCGGGCAGTTCTGTCCCTTCACGTCCAGCGTCTGGGCTGCAGTTTCCGTACTCATGGTTAGTTCCCCATGTTGGGGTTACCCCACAATACTGTTCAGATCGGTATAAGTGTGTCGATTCTTGTGCTCGGCGTGAACGACTGACTCTCCTGAACGAGGAGACAACAGATTGTGGCGTCATCGCTCGCGCGCGAACTGTGACGATTTGTTAGCTCGTATCCTCGCTCGTCGAGATCGGCCGACTCGCTCGGACGCTGTTGGGTGGCCCACTAATATTGTGTATATAGTGAATTACTATACAAACTCTTAAGTTGCTGCTTCCGTTATGGTGGGGTGTACATGGACCCAGACGAGATGGACTTCCCGACGCCGGACGCAGACGTTGACTCGATCGCCCCCGAGACGCTGAAGGCCCGCATCGACGACGGGGAATCGGTGACGCTGCTCGACGCGCGGATGTCGAGCGACTACGAGGAGTGGCGGATCGACGGTGAGAACGTGGACTCGATCAACGTGCCGTACTTCCACTTCCTCGACGAGGAGATCGACGACGACATTCTCGATCAGGTCCCGAACGACGAGCACGTCACCGTGCTCTGTGCGAAAGGCGGCGCGAGCGAGTACGTCGCCGGCGCGCTCGCCGACCGCGGCTACGACGTCGACCACCTCGAAGGCGGGATGAACGGCTGGGCCTCGATATACGAGGCCCACGAGGTCACCGGGTACGACGGTCCCGGGACCCTGCTGCAGTATCAGCGCCCCTCCAGCGGCTGTCTGGGGTACCTGCTATACGACGGCGGCGAGGCCGCTATCGTCGACCCCCTCCGGGCGTTCACCGACCGCTACCTCGCCGACGCCGCCGACCTCGGCGTCGAGTTGACGTACGCGTTCGACACCCACGTCCACGCCGACCACATCTCGGGGCTCCGCGACCTCGCAGACGAGGGCGTCGAGGCGGTGTTGCCCGCGGCCGCCGCCGACCGCGGCGTCACGTACACCGACGCGGTGACGCTGACCGAAGACGGCGACGAGTTCGCGGTCGGCGACGCCGCCGTGGAGACGGTGTTCACGCCCGGCCACACGACCGGGATGACCTCCTACCTGCTCGGCGACAGCCTGCTGGCGACGGGCGACGGCCTGTTCACGGAGAGCGTCGCCCGCCCCGACTTAGAGGAGGGCGACGACGGCGCGCCCGACGCGGCTCGCACGCTGTACGACTCGCTCCAAGAGCGCGTGCTCGCGCTCGACGACGACGTGCTGATCGGCGGCGCACACTTCAGCGACGCGGCCGAGCCCGCGGCCGACGGCACCTACACCGCACCGATCGGCGACCTCCGCGAGCGGATGGACGCGCTCTCGGTCGAGAAAGACGAGTTCGTCGACATCGTCCTCGCGGACATGCCGCCGCGGCCGGCCAACTACGAGGACATCATCGCGACGAACCTCGGCCAGAACGCGGTCGACGACGACGAGGCGTTCACGCTCGAACTCGGCCCGAACAACTGCGCCGCGAGCCAAGATGCACTCACGAGCGACGACTGATCCGACCGTGAGACGCGTCCGTCACTCCGTGACGCAGACTCGGTCCCCACTCGCGACCCGCGGCGACCGGTCGCCGAGCGCAAGGCGGGGTGATCGGCGGTGATCGACGCCGCCGTCGCCGAGCTACTCGGCCAGGGCACCGTCGACGCGCTGTTCCCGAACGGCGTCTCGCGGTACGCGATAGGCGGGCTGTTCGTCGGGCTCGGAACCGCCCTGATCTACCTCGGTACCGGGATCACGGCGGGTGCGAGCACGTTCCTCGAATCGACCCTGTCGTACGTCTCGGAACGGTCGCGGTTCACACAGTACGTCTCCTCGCGGGACTGGCGGCTCGTGTTCACCGCCGGCATCATCGGCGGTGCCGCGGTCTACGCGTTGGTCTATCAGGGCGATCCGTGGTCGATCGCGGGGAGCGGCTGGACGACGCGGGTCTCGCCGTGGCGGCTGTTCGTCGGCGGTATCCTCGTCGGGATCGGTACCCGCGTCGGGAAGGGGTGTACCTCCGGCCACGGGATCTGCGGCGTCGGGTCCGTCTCGCGGACCTCGCTCGCCGGCGTGGCGACGTTCCTCGTCGTCGCGATCGTGACGGCGAACGTCGTCTCGGCGCTGGGGGTGGGACTGTGAGCCGACATCCCCTGTTCATGCCGCTGGTGCTCGTCGGGGGCCTGATCTTCGGGTTCGGACTCGGATACAGCCACATGGCCCGTCCGGAAGTCGTCCTCGACTTCCTGACGTTCACCGACTTCGGGCTGCTGTTCGTGATGTTCGGCGGCTCGATCGTCGCCGGACTCGCGTTCTGGACGATGCCGAAGCTCCGCGCGTCGGCACCGCTCACGGGCCGCGCCTACGGCCGCCGGCTGAAGCCGTTCGATCGGAACGTCCTCGTCGGCGGCTCGATCTTCGGCGTCGGCTGGGGGCTCTCGGGCATCTGTCCCGGCGCGGCGTACGCGAGTCTCGGCGTCGGCAACTGGCCGATCCTCTACGCGATCGCCGGGATGTTCATCGGCGCGTACGCCCAAGGCGTCTGGCGGAGCCGAGACACGACGGACGCGGCCGGCGCGGCCCCGAGCGACGACTGACCGGTAGGCCCACCGTGTCACATTCCTCACCGCTCCCGTCGACCGACCGCGTCGTCGACATCGCGACGGATCTGATCGCGATCGACACCCAGAATCCGCCGGGCGACGTCCGCGCGATCGCCGACTACGTCGAGGAGCTGTTGGCGGCGGCGGGATTCGACACCGAGCGCGCCGTGACCGACCCGGCAAAGCCGAACGTGCTCGCGACGCTGCCCGGCGACCGCGACCGAACGCTTCTGTACAACGGTCACGTCGATACCGTTCCGTTCGACGCCGGCGCGTGGACGCGCGATCCGTTCGGTGAACGCGACGAAGCGCGGCTGTACGGTCGCGGCGCGACAGATATGAAGGGGCCGCTCGCGGCGATGCTCGCGGCCGGCGAAGCGCTCGCTTTAGCCGATCGCGACCCGCCCGTCTCGGTCGCGTTCGCGGTCGCGAGCGACGAGGAAACGGGCGGGTCGGCCGGCGTCGATACCCTCGTCGAGAGCGGTGCGTTCGGTCGGATCGCACCCGACGCCTGCGTGATCGGCGAGACCACCTGCTCGCGCGGGCGTCGCTCCGTCACGGTCGCCGACCGCGGCAGTATCTGGTTGACGCTCCGAGCCGCCGGGACCGCCGCGCACGGCTCTCGCCCGGCGCTCGGCGACAACGCCATCGACCGACTCTGGGAGGCGACGTCGCTCGTGCGATCTCGGCTCACGGCCCGGGAACTCGACCTCGATCCGACGGTCCGGCCGATAGTGGCGGAGTCCGTCGAGTACTACGAGCCCGTCCTCGGAGCGGACGCCGCCCGCGAGCTGTTCGAGCATCCGACGGTGAACCTCGGGACGATCGAGGGCGGTGAGGCGATAAACACCGTTCCCGACGCGGCGACCGCCCGGCTCGACGTGCGGCTCACGGCCGGGGTCGAGACCGCGGACGTCCTCGCCGACATCCGCGACTGTCTCGCCGAGTTCCCCCGCGTCTCCGTCGCGGACGCGAGTTGGTCCGTCGGGAGCCGAGAGCCGCTCGACAGCCCGCTCGTCGAGGCCGTCTCCGAGGCCGCGACGGCCGTCGCTGACGGCCGCGTCTACCGGCGGAGCGCCACCGGCGGCGGCGACGCGAAGACGTTTCGACACGCCGGGATCCCCACGGTCGAGTTCGGGTTCGGCACCGACACGGCCCACGCCGTCGACGAACACATCACGGTCGAGGCGCTCCGACGCAACGCGACGGTGTACGCGCGTCTTCCGGAGATCTGGGCGTCTTCGGCTCGCTGAGGTCGGCGTACGAGGAGAGGTTTATGCGTTCAGGAGCCCAATAGTGGGTATGACGTCCAATACTCAGAGCGGCGAGTCGTCCGGCCACGAGGGGGATCGACGCCCCGTCTCCCTCGACGACGAGGACGCGCTCGACGCGTTCGTCGCCGAGAGAGACGCCGCGCTCGTAGAGTTTTACACCGACGGGTGCGGCATCTGCGCGAGCATGGAACCCGTCCTCGGCAACGTCGCACGCGCGGTCGACGTCGACGTCGCGCTCGTGAACCCCCGCGACGACCCGCCGCTCGTCGAGCGGTTCGACGTGCGAAGCGTGCCGCTTTTCGTGCTCTTCGTCGACGGCGCACCCGTCGCGCGGCGCGCGGAGGGGTTCATTCCCGGCGACGACCTGACGGCGTGGGTCGACGGACACGTCGCGTGAGGCAGCGACCGGTCCGCTCGTCTCCGATCGCGTGCGCTGTGGCTCGACGCGAATCGAGTGCGGAGAAAACGGATCGTTCTCGGCGTACGCGTCCTGCGTGACCGACCGGCTCAGAGCCGGCCGACGTTCTCGACGGCGACGGACTCGACGCCGTCGACCTCGGTGAACGCTTCCTCGACGGCCTCGGTGCCGCCCGCGCCGTCCGGGACGATGACCGTGGGGAGGAGCGCGACCAGTCCGAACGCGACGTCGTCGCGCTGGAACCCGCGGATCTTCGCGCCCTGCGGGAGCGACTCCTCCAGACGGTCCTGAAGGTCGTCGAGGTCGACGTCGGGGCTGTCCGGCATGACCTTGATCTTGGCGGCGACGTCGCCCATGTTAGGGCCCCCGGAAGCCGCAGTCGTGACACTCGTAGAGGTTGCTCTGCTTCCGGCACTTCGCACACCGGTGGATCGTCGCGCCGCAGTCCGGACAGGAGAAGCGCGCGGCGTTCATACCGGCGACCTGGATGCCACAGGAGACGCACTGTCGGGCGCCCTGCGTTTCGCTCTCGCTCATACCCGATCCACCACCGCGCGACTTTTAACCGTTGTTCTTTGCCCTCGGCGGGATCCGATCGGCTGTCACGCGGTACCGCGGTTCGTGCCGGATCCGTCGTACGCGCCGCTCGCGACCGCCCGTTTCACCCCACGATCAGCGGACCGATCAGCACGCCCATCAGGTGCACCCGCCGCGTGCCGACTCGCGGCGGGAACAGTCCGAGGACGCCGGCGACGGCGAACACGCCGACGCCGAAGACGCCGGCGAACGCGAACGAGATCGCCGCGAGGAGCGCCAAGACGCCGACCGACAGCCGCGTGTAGTCCGCGGTCCCGACGGTACGGAGGTATCCGTCGCCGACGAGCACCACGAGCGCGAACCCGCAGACCGCGGCGGTCGCGGCCGCGACCAAGAGGATCGGGAGCGCGAGCGGCACCTCGGCCCGGTCGATTGCGACGGTGACGCCGGTTCGAGGCGTGCCGAGCGCCGCGAGCGCGAACAGCGCGAAAATCGTGTTCGCCGTGTTCGCGCCGCTCGTGGCGACGATGAAGCCGCGGTCGCCCTCGGACCGCGGGACCGCCGGGAGCGCCGCGACCGCGGCGATAGCGGCCGAGACGCCCGGAACGTATCCGACGACCGCGCCCGCGAGCGACCCCGCCCCCGCGCTCACGCCGAGGTCGCGCGGGGACATCGTGATCCGCGCGTCGGCCTGCGGCGGCACGCCTTCGCCGCCGAGCGCGTCGACGAGCACCGGAGCGCCGAACAGTCCGGCGAAAAGCGGCGCGAGGATCCCCCCGGCGTCGAGGGGTGCCGCGGGGTCGACGTCGAGCGTGGCGAGTCCGAGCGCGGCGCTCGCGAGAAAGGCGACCAGTCCACCGACTGCGGCCCGTTTCGAGGATTCCGTGAGCACGAGCGCGACGACGACCCCGGCGAGGAGGAGAGGAAGGTGTTCGCGGACGACGGGGTAGCCGCGGACCATCGCCCACGTGATCGGGACCGCGAGCGGCACCGCGAGAGCGACGGCGAGCGCGGATCCGACCGCGGACAGCCGCAGCGCCTCGCGTCCCCGACCGGCCAGCACGAGCCGGTGGCCGGGGAGCGCGGCGATCGCCGTGGCCGCGTCGGGCACGCCGAGCGCGAGTGCGGGGACGATGTCCAGAAACGAGTGCACGACGCCGGCCGCGAGCATCGCGATCCCGACGAGGAGGGGGTCGCCCGGGACCGAGGGCGCGAGCCCGGCCAGAAGCAGCGCGAAGTTGTTCGCGTGGAGCCCCGGCACGAGCCCGCTCGCCGTCCCGAGCGCGACGCCGCCCGCGAGGAACGCGAGCGCGGCCGCGGAGAAGGCGGGGTCGACGACGGGTCGAACGAGTGCGTCCATCCTCCCGAGGTGGCCGCGCTTTCGGATATAAGCGGTCGGCCGGCGGAGCCATAAGCGGTCGGCCGCCGAAGCAGCGGAGCAGCGGCTCACCGGTCGTTTCGAGTCGTCGCCGCAGAACACGAACCGCCGTTAGGCGGGCTGGGCCGCCTGCGCCTTCTTCCGCGTGACGTAGCCGGCGATCCGGTTTCGGACGCCCTTCGACTCGACGGTCGTCAGCGCGGTGACGCTCTCCTTGTTCGTCTCGAAGTCCGTGTTGAAGGAGTCGGGATACTGCTCTAACAGGACGTTCCCGAGCTGTTTGATGTACTTGGGTTTGATGGCCATACCGAGCGGTACCCTCGGGGCGAACTAAAAGGGTTCGTTCCGCCGCGAGCGGCCGCGAGGCGGGTGTCGGCAGGCGGGGTCCCGATCGCCCCGGTCAGTCACTCGCCGTCGGGCGACCGGTCGCGCCACCCGGTGACCTCGTGGATCCGCGCGAACGCCTCGCCCTCGGCCGGTCCGCCGCAGCGCTCGACCACGTCGGCGAAGTACGCCAGCCGGTCGAGGAGCGCCCCCTCGTCGAAGCCGGGCACGTCGAGCCGCGACGCCGCCACCGTCGCGTCGACGACCGCGCCGAACCCGCGGTTCACCGTCGGAACGCGCTCGGCGAGCACCGCGCTCTCGACCGGATCGAGTTCCCACGTCCGGATCGTCGTCTCCCCGTCGGTCTCGCTTGCGACCTGCTCTGCGCGCACCTCGACCCACGCGTCGGCGGTCGCGAGCACCGGGTCGTCGACCTCGTGGACCGTGAGCGCGGCGTCGACGAACGTCCGCGGGTCCGTCGTGAACTGCACGACGCCGCCGCCCCGCTCGGTGAAGTTCCGCCACGTCCGCGTTCGCCCGTACGTCCGCGCCGTCACGGAGCCGCCCGAAGCCTCGACGGAGCCGTCCGGCGCGTGGAGTCCCAGCGCCGCGGCGTTCCACCGACCGTTCGGACCGAGCGTCGTCACCACGGACTCCGTGACTCCGCGGAGCCGGACGGGCCAGCCGTCGGGGGAAGCGCCGTCGGTCACGGCGCGACCTCCGCGCCGCGTCTGAGCGCGACGTACAGCGCCGCACAGGTGAGGTCGGCGGTCGTTCCGGGGTTCATTCTCTCCTCGACGAACGCGTCCGCCAGCGTCTCGGCGTCGTCGAGGTCGACCGCGTGGACCGCACCGGGAGTCGGCGGACCGGCGAGCGGTCCAGTCTCGCGGTCGGCGGGGCCGTCGAGTTCTCCCTCCGCGCCGTCGCCGCGCACGACCGCGGCCGCCCGCGCCATCGCGTCACGAGCGACGTCCGGACCGCGGTTCGTCGCGACGAGCGTGTCGGGCTCCGTCGCGAGCAGGCCGAGGAACGCCCGAGCCGCGCGGTCCGCGAGCGGGCCGTCGTCCGTCAGGATCCACTCGGCCGCGCGGAAGGTCCGCGGGAATCCCTCGACCCACTCCTGCGCGTTGCGGTCGGGGACGCGCTCGCCCGGGGGGGACCCCGACCCGGATCCCGCGGACGCGGACAGCGCCATCACGTCTCGCAGCGTCGCCCCGCGCTCCCTGAGCGCCGGTTCCGCGTCGCCGCCGCGGCGCACGTCGAGCGCGTCCGCGTCCGCGGGTGGATCGTCGACCGCGACGTCGACGCGCTCGAACGACCGGTAGAACGCGACGGCGTCGTCGACGGTCGCGTCCCGGGTCACCCGGTCGACGCCCGCGGGCGAGAGGTCCCCGATCGCGGTCGCCCGCACGAGCGGGACGAGGAGCAGCAGACAGCCGAACTGCGTGTTCGTTCCAGCGCGGTCGACCATCCCGGAGACGGCGCGCTCGAACGCGGCGCCGACGGGTGCCCCGTCGGGAGCCTCGCCGCTCGGGTCGCCGTCTGCCGCCTCGCGTTCTCGGTCGCGGGCGGCCAGTTCGAGGCCGCTCCGGGCTCCGACCGCGCCGCCGAGGAACGACTCGAATCGGAGGTCGGCGAGGTCGCGACGCCGGTCGACGTTGCCGGGTTTCGGCGTCCCGGCGACTTCGAGGAGCATCGCGAGGACGGCGTCATCGACCGGTGACGAGCCGCCTCGCGCCGGTGGGCGACCGCCGTCTGCGGTCACGGCGACGCCTCCGATCGCTCCTCGGGATCGGCCCCCGACAGCGACCCCTCTCGCCACGCCGTCACCGCGTCCGCGACGCGCGCGAGGGCCGCGGGCCGCTCGCTCGGCCGGCCGACGCTCACGGCGTCTGCACCGTGGGCGGCGTACTCGGAGACCGTCTCTCGGCCTCTGACGCCGTTGTTCGCGATCACGGTGAGGTCGGTTTGGGGCGTCGCCGCGTCGGTTCGGAGGACTGTCGGGCCTCGCTCGGCGAGGTCGCGAACGACCCGCTCCGAGTCCATCGCGTCGACGTGGAGCCAGTCCGCGCCCGCGCGCTCGACCGCGTCCGCGACGTCGACGAGGTCGACGCCCTCGACCTCCGCGCGCACCTTCACGCTCGTCGTCGCCCCCGTCTGCGCGGCGGCCGCGACGTACTCGGCGAGCCGGTCCGTGTCGCGGAGCAGCGACTCACCGCAGCCCACCTCGCGGAGTTCCGGCTGGCGGCAGTGGGCGTTGATCTCACAGACTGCGCCGCGGTCGGCACAGACCGCGGCCGCCTCCCGTATCGGATCGAGGGTCGCGCTGCGGACGTTGACGCCGGGGACCGCGGGAGCGTCGGCGACCGCGTCGAGCTGACGCCCGATCCACGCGACCGGGTCGTCCGGGAGGAACTCCGAGCGGTCGCGGGAGACGAGGGCCCGCGCGGCCGATCGGCTCGGCGGGTCGAGCGCGATCCCGCCAAGCACCGCGGCGTCGACGTGAGGGGCCGCCCGCCGGGCCCAGCCGGCGTCGGCCGCGCCGCTGAGGCTCGCGGCGGCGAGGAACGGCGGATCGAGGTCGACCACCCGGGGGCTCATCGCTCCGTCACCTCCGCGTCGTCGGTGGAGCGGTCTCCGACGCGGCCGAGGTCGCCGCCGGGGCCTACGCCGCCCGCGTCGACCGCGGCCAGCGCGCGCTCGCACGCCAGAGAGACTCGCTCGGCGTCGTCGGCGTCGCCGATCTGTGTGTCGGTGCGCTCGACGTGCCGATCGAGGGACGTCGGATCGTCCTCGTCGAGCACGAACGCGTCCGCGAACGGGTACGTGTCGGCGACGCCGGCGGTCGAGGGCTCGGTTCCGGTCCCGGCCATCAGGTCGGCGGCCGGCCCGGAGAACACCTCGTCACCGACGAACGGCGAGACCGCGACCACCGGTGTCTCGCGGAGCGCGCGCTCGAAACCGGGGAGCGCGAGCATCGGCCCGATGCTCGTGACGGGGTTCGAAGGACCGATCACGACCGGGTCCGCGAGCGCCTGCCGAACCGCGTCCGTCGGTGCCGCGGCGTCGGCACCGCGGAACTCCACGTCGGCGACTGTGGGCTCGCCGCGTCGCGCCACCCAGTACTCCTGGAAGTGGAGCGTCTCACCGGACGCGGTGGACACGAGCGTCGCGACCGGGTCGTCGGACATCGGGAGGAGGTCGACGTCGAGCCCGAAGGCGTCGGCGAGCGTCCGGGTGGCTTCCGTGAGCGTGTGCCCCTCGTCGAGGAGGCCCGTGCGCGTGAGGTGTACCGCGCGGTCGCGGTCGCCGATCTCCATGAACTCGCCGACGGCCGAGAAGCGTCGCCACCGGGCTATCTCGCGGCCCGCCGTCTGCGCGTCGGCGTCGAGGTACCGCGGCCCCGCCTCGATCCCCATCTCGTCGGCGAGCCGTCGGAGCTGTTCGTGGGTCTCCGTCGTGTCGCCCTCGATCCCCCACCACGTCTCGCGGTCGAGGACGCCGCCGCCGGCGAACAGCACGGTGTCGACGTCCGGACAGACGAGGTGGCCGCCGAGCTCGACGTCGTCGCCCGTGTTGGCGACGACCGCGATCTCGTCGGGGTCCCACACGCGCGTCGCACCCTCGAGCAGCTTCGGCGTCCCCGTGCCGCCGGCGAGGAACGTGACCATACCCGACGCACGCGGCGACCGGATTTGTATCCTCGGCTCCGCGCTGGCGCGCTCGACGAGCGGTGCCGGAGAGCGGCCACGGGTCGGGCGTCCCCCGCGACCCCGTCCCCGCAAGACATATCTCCGCGCCTCGGAGAGACCAGCACTGTGAGCGACGACGGACCGAACGGGTCGGCGATCGACCGCCTGCGCGCCGCGGCCGGCGACCGCCTCGGCGTCGGCCGGCGCGCGCTCGCGGCGTTCCGGATCGGGCTCGGGATCGTCCTCCTCGTCGACCTCGGGCTCCGCGCGCGGAACCTGACGGCGTTCTACACCGACGCCGGCGTGCTTCCGCGCGCGGCGCTGGCCGAGACGTACCCGCTCGCCGCCCGGGTCTCGCTTCACGCCCTCGCCGACGGCCCGCTGGCGGTCGCGGCGCTGTTCGCGCTGGCCGGCGTCGCGGCCGCCGCGCTCGCGGTCGGCCACCGGACCCGGCTCGCGGCCGCGGCGTCGCTCGCGCTCCTGTTATCGCTGCAGGCGCGGAACCCCCTCGTGCTCAACGCGGGCGACCTCCTCCTCGCACACCTGCTCGGCGTCGGCCTGTTGTGTCCGCTCGGCTCGCGGTGGTCGATCGACGCGGTCAGACGCGACGGGGGCGCGAGCGGAACCGGTGACCGATCCGGCGGCGCCGGAGACCGGTTCGTCGGTCCCGCGTCGACGCTGCTCTTGACCGTCACGGTCGTGGTCTACGCGTCGAACGCGATCGTGAAGCTCCGCGGCGCGGCGTGGACCACCGGCGAGGCAGTCGGGCGGGTGTTCCGACTCACGTACCTCCACGGGCCGCTCGGCGGGCTCGTCCCCGAGGTCCCCGGTCTTCTCTCGGTCGCCACCTACGGCTGGCTCGGGCTGCTCGCCGCCTCGCCGCTTCTCGTCCTCGCCACCGGGCGGCTCCGAGCGGCGCTCGCGGGCGTCTTCGTCGCCGGGCACCTCGCGATGCCGTTCGTCCTCCAGATCGGGGTGTTTCCGCTCGTGTCCGTCGTCGGACTGCTGCCGTTCTTCCCGCCCGCGGTGTGGGACCGGGCGGAGCGGCGCGTCGCTCCGGTCGCGACGCGTGTCGGAGGGGTGGTCCGAGCGCCGCGGTCGGGCCCGAGCGGACCGGGATCGGTGGCCCGTCGCGTCGCCGCCGCCGGCCGGCGAGCCGCGCCGGTCGTCGCCGCGGTCCTGCTCGCGGCGCTGCTCTGCTGGAACGCACTGGCTATCGGGGTCGTCGCGACGCCGGAGCCGGTCGCCGCGGTGAGCGACCCCGCAGAGAGCGGGTGGGACATGTTCGCACCCGACCCGCCCACGACGGACAGGCTCGTGCTCGCGACGGCCGCGACCGCGGACGGCGACCGGGTGGACGCCCTGTACGGCGACGTCGTCGCAGCCGACAGGCCGCCGACGGAGGCCCGCGCGTATCCGACGGCGCGGTGGCGGAAGTTCCTCACGCTGCTCGCGGACTCGCCGGAGCCGACTCGCACCCGTCACCTCCTCGGGCACCTCTGTGACCGCGCCGGCGGACGCGCGGACGCGGCGGTCGAACGCGTCGAGGTCTCGTTCGTCTCCGTGGACGTCGTCGACGGCGAGACGCGGGTCGCGTCGCTCGGAGAGCGGCGGTGTGACCGCCGGTGACCGGGTCGCCGGGGCGCGTCCGCCGTGTCCGACGCGTCTGACCGCCCGTGGCCGCCCTCTCGGCCGCTGAAGTCGGGCCCGGTCTCGCCGTTCGATTCCGGCGAATTTGACGCCAGCGGCAAAGCGGCAGGCACTTTAAGCGCCCCCAAGAATCCACGAACGTTCATGAGCTACGATAAGGTCGACGTCCCCGAAGACGGCGAGGCGATCACGCTCGCCGACGAGGAGACAGGCGAGCTGAACGTCCCGTCGAATCCCATTATCCCGATCATCCACGGCGACGGGATCGGCACCGACGTCGGACCGGCAGCACAGAAGGTACTCGACGCCGCCGCGGAGGCGACCGGCCGCTCCATCGCGTGGATGCGCGTCTACGCGGGCGAGAGCGCCCGTGAGAAGTACGACGAGAACCTCCCCGAGGACACGGTCTCGGCCATCCGAAGTCACCGCGTCGCGATCAAGGGCCCGCTGACGACGCCCGTCGGCGCGGGCTTCCGCTCGCTGAACGTCGCGCTCCGGCAGACGCTCGATATGTACGCGAACGTCCGGCCGACCTACCACCTCGAAGGCGTCCCGTCGCCCGTGAAAAACCCCGAGGCGATGGACATGATCACCTTCCGTGAGAACACGGAGGACGTCTACGCCGGCGTCGAGTGGGAGGCCGGCACCGACGAGGTAGAGAAGGTACGCAGGTTCCTCGAAGACGACATGGAGGTCGCGGACGTCATCCACGACGGCCCCGTCGGGATCGGCGTCAAACCGATCTCGGAGTTCGGCTCGAAGCGCCTCATCCGCGAGGCGATCGACTACGCCGTCGCCAACGACCGCGACACCGTCACCCTCGTCCACAAGGGGAACATCATGAAGTTCACCGAGGGCGCGTTCCGCGACTGGGGCTACGAGGTCGCAGAGGAGGAGTACGGCGACGACGTCATCACCGAGGACGAGCTGTGGGACGAACACGACGGCGAACAGCCCGAGGGCACCGTCGTCGTGAACGACCGCATCGCCGACAACATGCTCCAGCAGCTTCTCACCCGGACGGACGAGTACGAGGTCATCGCGACGATGAACCTCAACGGCGACTACATGTCCGACGCCGCCGGCGCGCAGATCGGCGGTCTGGGCATCGCACCCGGTGCCAACTTCGGCCACGGCCGCTGTCTGGCCGAGCCGGTTCACGGCTCCGCGCCGAAGTACGCGGGCGAGGACAAGGTGAACCCCACCGCGATGATCCTCTCCGGCCGCGAGATGCTCGATTACCTCGGCTGGGACGACGCCGCGGACCTCGTTCGCGACGCCGTCGAGGAGACCATCGCATCCGGACAGGTCACCTACGACCTCCACCGCCAGATCGACGGCGGCGAGAAGCTCGCGACGAGCGAGTTCGCCGAGGCCGTCGTCGACAAGATCGACGAGCTCGCCTGAGCGCCGGCGTCGCGGCCGCGTCGGGTCGACTCCGACGCCCTCGGTTTCTGTTTTTATACGCGCCGATACCCGCGCTAGCGCCCGGACTCGTAGAACTCCTCGCGGTACACGCGCCCGAACGCGTTCCGGCGGAGGGTGCTCGCGGCCGCGTCGGGCTCCTCTTGGTACGTCGCCGCGATCACCGTGTCGGCGAACGGTATCGGGTGCCACACCACGTTCTCGACGTTCTCGGAGCCGATCCGTACCACGTCCTCGTCGTCGAACTCGCTGTCCGCGAGCCACGCGTCGAACTCGCCGTCGTCGCCGACGTGGACCGCGAGCAGTTCGGCGAAGGCGGCGTCGCGGGCGGTCTGGACGACCTCGGGCGTGACGCGCTCGTCGTACTCGTCGGCGTCGAACTCCATCGCCTTCGTCGCCTCGCGGACGACGACCTGTGCGACCGGACCGACCTCCTCGTAGCGTTCGAGCGCGTCGGCGCGGCTCTCCGGGGCGAACGTCCCTCTGGTGTGCATACCGCGCCTCGACTCCGAAGCGAAAAGGGCGTTCCGTTACGAGTTCGAGTCGTCGCCGCCGCTTCCTTCCGAGTCACGGCCGCCACCGTCGTCCGACTCGTCGAGCATCTTCCGCGTCATCTCTCGTGCCTCCCGAAGCGCCTCGGCCGTCTCCGGGTCGGTCGCGTCGGTCTCGTCGACCACGCCGTCCCTCGCGGCGGAGCCGTGCGCGTGGTCGTGTCCGCCGTGCCCGTGTCCTGGGTCCGCGTGCGCGCCGACGTCCACGTTCGGTCGCCCGCGGTCGGCCGTGTCCTCGAACACCTCGTGGTACTCGGCCTCCTCGGCGTGCGGTGTCACCTCGGCCGCGAGCCCGGCTGGATCGCGGTCGGCCCAGTCCGGGACGCGCTCGTCGAGCCACGCGGCGTGGTCGTCGCCGTGGAGCAACGCCGTGAACGCGAGATGATGTGCGAGGTGCTCGCCGTCGCGCTGTGGCGTCTCACAGACGGGGCACGCGTATCCCATGTCGAGAGCGGCTACGACCGTGAGGCGTAAAGTCGCGTCGGACGGAGTCGCCGCCCGCGGCGAGCGGAGCCCCGACGGCGTCGATCGGCGGCGTGTGAGAGCGTGAGACGTACCGACAGGTGTCGAGTGCGGCTTAACCCGCTCCGGCCCCAAGCGGTTCGTATGACAACGACATCACAGGACCGGCTGCTCGGACTCGCGGTACTCGCCCTCCTCGCCGCGGTCGGCGGCGACCTGCTCGGGACGGCGCTCCTGACGCGGGTCGGGGTGACCGGGTTCTTCCTCGCCGTGGTGGCACTGCTCGCGGTCATGACCGTCACGCTCGTCGTGGGGCTCACCCGGGCGTCCGGTCCGGACATGCGCGACTCGGTCGTGACGCGGCCGTAGGGAACATCGCCACTATAACAGCAACTTTATCACTCGCACGGGGCGAATTTCCGGTAAGACTGCTCCGTTAGGAGGTCCAACAGTGACTGAAGCCAACACACAACCGGAGGTGAACATCGGTCTCGTCGGTCACGTCGACCACGGGAAGACGACGCTCGTGCAGGCGTTGTCCGGATCGTGGACCGACCAGCACAGCGAGGAAATGAAACGCGGCATCTCGATCCGACTGGGCTACGCGGACGCGACGTTCCGCCGCTGCCCCGGCGTCGACGCGCCCGAGTGTTACACCGTCGACGAGACGTGCGAAGACGGCTCCGAGAGCGAGCCGCTCCGAACCGTCTCGTTCGTCGACGCGCCCGGCCACGAGACGCTGATGGCGACGATGCTGTCGGGAGCCTCGATCATGGACGGGGCGGTGCTCGTCGTGAGCGCCACGGAGGACGTCCCGCAGGCACAGACGGAAGAGCACCTGATGGCGCTGGACCTGATCGGGATCGAGAACGTCGTCATCGCACAGAACAAAGTGGATCTGGTCGACCGCGACCGCGCCGTCGACAACTACCAGCAGATCCAGGAGTTCGTCGAGGGCACCGTCGCGGAGGACGCGCCGATAGTCCCCGTCTCGGCCCAACAGGAGGTCAACCTCGATCTCCTCATCGACGCGATCGAGACGGAGATCCCGACGCCGGACCGCGACCCCGGCGAGAGCGCCCGGATGTACGCGGCCCGATCGTTCGACATCAACCGCCCGGGCGCGACCGCCGCGGACCTCAAGGGCGGCGTCGTGGGCGGCTCGCTCGTCAGCGGCGAGCTGTCGGTCGGCGACGGCCTCGAGATCCGCCCCGGTCGCGAGGTCGACGAGGAGGGCCAGACGGAGTGGCGGCCGCTCGAAACGACGGTCCGCTCGCTGCAGGCCGGCAGCAACGACGTCGAGAGCGCCCGCCCGGGCGGCCTGCTCGGCGTCGGCACGGGGCTCGACCCGAGCCTGACGAAAGGCGACGCGCTCGCGGGGCAGGTCGCGGGCGAGCCCGGAACGCTCCCGCCGACCCGCAACGAGTTCGAGATGCAAGTCGATCTGCTCGACCGCGTCGTGGGGAAGGAGGACGACGAGAGCGGCGAGAGCGACATCGAGGAGATCAGCACGGGCGAGCCCCTGATGCTCACCGTCGGCACCGCCACCACGGTCGGGGCGGTGACGAGCGCTCGCGACGGCGAGTGCGAGGTGAGCCTCAAACGCCCCGTCTGCGCCGAGGAGGGCGCACAGATAGCGATCAACCGACGCGTCGGCGCGCGGTGGCGGCTCATCGGCGTCGGGACGCTCTCGTAACGTGACAGACCCCGCCCGCTCGCTCCTGGCAGACGCCTCGGCGGGTGCGGACGCGGCCCCGCCGGTCGTCGCGCTCGACGCGAGCGCGCTCATGGCTCCGGTCGAGGCGAACGTCCGGCTCTTCGAGGAGCTCGATCGGCTCCTCGGGACCTACGAGGCGGTCGTTCCCGCGGCCGTCGTCGCCGAACTGGACGGACTGCAGGCCGGAAACGGCGCGGAGGCGACCGCGGCGAGCGTGGGCGCGGACCTCGCGGCGCGGGCGGAGACGGTAGAGACCGAGGAAACGTACGCGGACGACGCGCTCGTCGAGCTGGTCACCGAGGGCCGGATCGACGGCGTCGTCACCAACGATCGACCGCTGGCGAATCGGGTGCTGGAGGCGGACGCACCAGTAATCGGTTTAAGGGGTCGGAACACACTGGCGATAACGGAACCCTAGCGGACGCGGACAACCAACACTATGTACAAACGAGTTCGACTCAAGGATACGGTCGAGGTACCGCCGAAACACCTGGCGGACGTCACCGACGAGCGGGTGAAAGCCCTGCTACAGGACAAACTGGAAGGACGGATGGACGAGGAGGTCGGCAGCGTCGTGAGCGTCATCAACGTCCACGACATCGGCGAGGGGGCGGTGTTACACAACCGGCCCGGCGTCTACTACGAGGCCGAGTTCGACGCGCTCACCTACGACCCCGACATGCAGGAGGTCGCGGACGGTACCGTCGTGGAGACGGTGGAGTTCGGGGCGTTCGTCGGTATCGGTCCGGTCGACGGGCTGCTCCACGTCTCGCAGATCACGGACGAGTACCTCACGTTCGACGGGGCGAACCAGCAGCTCGCCTCCTCGGACTCCGATAAGACGCTCGGCGTCGACGACGCCGTCCGGGTCCGCGTCGTGACGAAGAGCATCGACGAGCGCAACCCCCGCGACTCGAAGATCGGGCTCACGGCGAAACAGCCCGGTCTCGGGAAACACGAGTGGCTGGAGGGACAGCGGAAACACCGCGAACAGACCGGTGAGGAGGCCGACTGATGGCCGAGGACCGCCTCGCGTGTCGGGAGTGTCACCACGTCAACGACCCCGACGCACAGACCTGCGAGCACTGCGGGTCGTCGTCGCTGACGGAGGACTGGGCGGGATACGTCATCATCACCCGGCCGGAGGAAAGCGAGATCGCCGAAGAGATGAACGTCACGAAGGCGGGCTCGTACGCGCTGAAGGTCCGGTAGGACGGACACGCCGAAAGCCGACCACACGCCCAGTCATGCTCACCCTTCCAGACTCACTCAGAGACGCGTTCAAGGACCCCCTCGGCCCGGTGACGACCGACACCGACGCGCTGCTCGCGGAGGCCGCGGAGACGGCCGCGGCGCACGCCGAGACGACCGCGGCCGATCGGGCCGCAGCCGACCCGACCGTGAGGGACGCTCCGATCATCGCCGTCGGGGACGTGGTCACCTATCACCTCCGTGCGGCCGGGCGCGTTCCCGACGTGGCCGTCATCGACGGGAAGACGGAGCGCGAGGCGGTCGACGAGGAGATCGAGGCGTCGCTCGCGGACCCGGAGGTCCGACGAGTCTCCGTGAGCAACCCCGCGGCGTCGCTGTCGGCGGAGCTGCTCTCGGCGCTCGCGACGGCGTTGGCCGACGACGAACCGACGTGGATCGAGGTGACGGGCGAGGAGGACCTCGCGACGCTGCCGGCGATCCTCGCCGCGTCGAACGGGGCGAGCGTCGTCTACGGACAGCCGGGCGAGGGGATGGTCCGGGTTCCGGTCACCTCGGAGACGCGGGCCGAGGCTCGCGAGCTGTTCGAGGCGCTCGACGGCGACGTCGACGCGGCGTACGACGCGCTCGGCGTCGATCCGGACGACAGATAATAACCGTCGATCCGCCGCGACACCCCCGCTTCGAAATCCTTTTACAGCTTTCGGGGGGATATACGCGTAACTGACCATGGACGTCGACATCATCTCCGAAGAGGAGAACCCCATGTTGCACCGCACCGATATCCGCTTCGAGACGACCCACGAGGAGGCGACGCCCTCCCGTCTCTCGGTCCGCGACTCGCTCGCGGCCAAGCTGGACAAAGACTCCGAGGAAGTCGTCGTCCACGAGCTAGACACCAAGTTCGGCATGCGCAAGACGGTCGGCTACGCGAAGGTGTACGACTCCGCGGCCGACGCGCTCGACGTCGAACAGGAGTACATGCTCGAACGCAACAAGATCGGCGGCGAGGGCGACGCGGACGCCGAAGAGGCCTAACGCTCCGCCGAATGCGCGTTCTCGGCATCGAGGGAACCGCGTGGTGTGCGAGCGCCGCGCTGTACGACGCCGAGACCGACGCTGTTCTCATCGAATCGAACCCCTACGAGCCGGACAGCGGCGGCATTCACCCGCGCGAGGCCGCGGAACACATGTCCGAGGCGATCCCCGCGGTCGTCGACGCGGTGTTGACCGCCGCGGAGAACGAGTACGGCCCGGACGCCGTCGACGCGGTCGCCTTCTCGCGCGGACCCGGGCTCGGCCCCTGCCTCCGTACGGTCGGCACCGCGGCGCGGGCGCTCGCGGGCGCGCTCGACGTCCCCCTCGTCGGGGTGAACCACATGGTGGCACACCTCGAGATCGGCAGGCATCGCTCGGGGTTCGACAGCCCGGTCTGTCTTAACGCCTCCGGGGCGAACGCGCACCTCCTCGGCTACCACGACGGTCGCTACCGCGTGCTCGGCGAGACGATGGACGCCGGCGTCGGCAACGCGATCGACAAGTTCACCCGCCACGTCGGATGGGACCACCCCGGCGGACCGAAGGTCGAGGCCGCGGCCGCGGAGTACGCGGCGGAGCACGCTTCGGACGGCCCCGACGACCTCCTCGATCTCCCGTACGTCGTCAAGGGGATGGACTTCTCGTTTTCGGGGATCAGCTCCGCGGCCAACGACGCGTACGACGACGGCGTGTCGGTGGAGGCGATCTGCTTTTCGCTTCAAGAACACGTGTTCGCGATGCTCACCGAGGTCGCCGAGCGCGCGCTGTCTCTGACCGGGGCGACCGAACTCGTCCTCGGCGGCGGCGTCGCCCAGAACGACCGGCTGCGAGAGATGCTCTCGGCGATGTGTGAAGACCGCGGAGCCGACTTTCACGCGCCCGAGCCGCGCTTCCTCCGCGACAACGCCGGGATGATCGCCGTCCTCGGCGCGAAGATGGCGCGGGCGGACGACGCCGTCGCGATCGCCGACTCCGCCGTCGATCCGAACTTCCGTCCGGATCAGGTGCCCGTGACGTGGCGCGACGACGGATCGGTCGCCGTCGGCGAGGGCGTCGACGCGGCCGAGACTCGCGTGACCGACCGCCGGGGAGCGGAGGCGGTCGTCGATATCGAGGCGGGTGACGGGGGCGACCGCGTGATCAAGCGCCGGGTTCCGAAGCGGTATCGACACCCGGAGCTGGACCGCTCGATCAGGCGCGACCGGACCGTCTCCGAGGCGCGGATCACGAGCGAGGCGCGCCGATCCGGCGTCCCGACCCCGCTCGTGTACGACGTCGACGTGCCGAACGCAACGCTCACGCTCCAGCACGTCGGCGACCGGGACCTCGCGGCCGCCCTCGACGACGGCGAGGCGTGGGTGCGCGCGACGGGGCGTCACCTCGCGACGCTCCACGAGGCCGGGATCGTCCACGGGGATCCGACGACCCGAAACGTCAGAATTGCGGACGAGCCGCGGTCGGCCCCGGAGGCGTCGCGGACCGCGCTCATCGATTTCGGACTCGGCTACCACACCGGTCACGTCGAAGACCACGCGATGGACCTCCACGTCTTCGAGGGGTCGGTCCGGGCGACTGCGACCGACCCGGAGGCGCTGATCGACGCGTTCGAGACGGGGTACGCCGCCGTCGGCGACCCGACCGTCCTCGACCGTCTCCGCGACGTCGAGGGGCGCGGCCGGTACCGGTGAGCGGGAGACGCCGGCGGCCGAGGGTCCCGGTGAGCGGGAGGCGTGCGGCTCCGAGATCTCCCCCGACGCGCGACGGCTTGCGCCACGATTTATATGGCCGGCGGGCGATTCACCGATATGGCAGACAAACCGTCGTCGGGTGAGATTCTCGGAATCCCGTACAACTTCGATCGACCGAGCCTCGGTCGACTCCTCTCGTCGCACTGGCAGCCGGACGAGGGCATGCTGGTCGAGAAGCCGTTCGGCATCGGCTACACGCTGAACCTCGCGAACTGGCGGTCGTGGATCGTCCTCGCGGTCGCCGGCGGGCTCTACTACCAGCAGACGCAGAGCGGGGCCGGCGGCAGCGACGGGGACGCGGCCGACTCGGACGACGACGGTCCCGTCGAAGTCATCGTCGACGGCGAGTAACCGAGCACCGACCTCGCGTCTTTTCCGCTATCCAGACCAGTCCTTGCAGTCGGCACAGACGAGCGCGTCGCCGTCGCGCCAGCGACGACTGATCGGCTCGCCGCACCGGTCGCAGTCGGCACCGTCCGCGGTCCACGTCGCGGTCGCGGTGACCGGCTCGGCGTCCGTCTCACTCTGTTCGCCGCTCTCCGGCGCTGTGTCCGCGTCGCTCCGATCGCCGTGTCCGTCGTCTCGATCGGCGTCCGCCGCGCCCGCGAACTCGTCGAGCGATCGGTCCTCGGCCATCTACGCCTCCCGTCGGAGCCGCTCGACCACGTACTCGCGCTCCAGTTCGCCGAGGAACTCGCCGAGCCGCGGCCCCTGCGTGTCGTCGAAGAAAAGCCGGTATCCGGCCGAAAAGAAGTCGCTGACCTCGATCCCGTGGTCGCGAGCCGTCTCGTACATCTCGCTCTGTATCGCTTCGCCGTCGTGACCGGCGGCGACGAAATCGGCGAGGTCGTCGAGCGCGGCCGCAACGTCGTCGTCGAAGTCGACGTTCGGAAGCGCGGTCTGAAGCCGGTAGTCGTACTCGTTTTCCGTCCGTTCCGCCCAGTTCCGCGCCTTCTCGACGCGGGCGAGGGCGGCCGCGATCGCCTCGTCGCTCGCATCCTCGGGGATGTGTCCCTCGTCGCGGGCGAGCCGCTCGCGGAACGCCGGGTCGTCGACCATCCCGAGGACGGCCGCGAACGTGTATGGCAGTCGGATCGGCTTCTCGGTCGGCGGGTCCTCGGGACGCCCGACGACGAACGGGTACGCGCGCTCGGCGAAGGCTGTCAGCCCCTCGTCGTCGACCTCGCCGAAGTACGCGCGCTCGAAGCGGTCGAAGCGGTCGACGAGCTGATCGAGCCGCTCGACGTCGAGGTCTCGGGCCTTCTTCGGATGGAGCGCGAAGAAGTACCGCAGCACTTCGGGTTCGAGGAGGTCCAACAGCTCCGGGACGGTGACGATGTTGCCCGCGGACGACGAGAGCGGTTCGCCGTTGAGCGTGAACCACTCGTACACCATCGGCACCGGCGGCTCGATCCCGAGGACGTTACGAGCGACGTCGACCCCGGAGGGCCACGACCCCTCGGCGTGGTCCTTTCCGAACGGCTCGAAGTCGACGTCCAGCACGTCCCACTGACCGGGCCACTCCAGCCGCCACGGGAGCTTCCCCTCGCGGAACGTGGCAGTCCCTTCGTGGCCGCAGCCCTCGATCGTCTCGTCGCCGACCGCCATGTCGGTGCAGACGTACTCGACCGTCTCGCTCTCCGTGTCGACCCCGGTGACCGTCTCCGTGATCTTCCCGCACTCGGCACAGACGGGGTTGAACGGGACGTACTCCCCGTCGACTTTGTCCTGGTACGCAGAGAGCACCTCTCGGACGCGGTCGAGGTCGGAGAGGACGGTTCGGGTGACCGAGTCGAACGTCCCGTCGGCGTACAACTCGGTGTTAGACACCATCTCGACCGGGACGTCGAGCCGGTCGGCGTCGGCTTCGAGCAGGGCCGCGAAGTGGGCGGCGTACGACTCGCGCTCGCCGAACGGGTCCGGTATCGCGGTGTACGGCCTGCCGAGATTCCGCCCGAGCGCGCCGGCGTCGACCTCGCCGAGCCCGACGATCTCGCCGTCGGCGTTCGCCAGCTTTCGCGGGATCTTCCGGAGGGGGTCTTTGTCGTCGGAGGTGAACACCTGTCTGACCTCGTGTCCGCGGTCGCGGAGCACCTCGGCGACGAAGTAGCCGCGCATGATCTCGTTGAAGTTCCCGAGGTGTGCCACGCCCGAAGGCGAGACGCCGCCTTTGATCACGACCGGATCGTCGACGCCGCGCGCCTCGATCTCGTCCGCGACGACGTCGGCCCAGAACGCGTGGAAGTCGTCGCCCGCCGTACCATCGCTAGTTTCGCCGCCGGCTAGCGCGTCCCCGTCGTCACCGTCGGCCTCCTCACCTTCGCCCACCGCCGGACGATCAGAGAGGATGTGCGGGGAGTCGCTCGGTCCGCCAGTGGCGTCGCGGTCGGTCATGACTGCTCCGTGCGTACGGGGTCGGCCCGTTCGTCGCCGCCGACGGGGATCACGTCGGTGCCGGAGTGGTCGCCGGAGACGACGGCGTCGACGACGGCGCTCGGGTCGGTGCCGTCGAGGACGATCGCGCGCATCCCCGCGCGGTCGATGAGCTTCGCGGCGAGCAGGTCGACGGGAGCGGAGGCACCGGCGTCGCGGCTCATCGGGAGGACGACCTCGACGAGCTCCGCGGGCGACATCTCGGCGAACTGCGTCGCGTCCGGGTCAGCGTTGGGGTCTGCGTCGTACACGCCGTCGGCGCTCGTCGCGTACACGAGCAGGTCGGCGTCGACGGACTCGGCGAACGCGGCGGCGACGGCGTCGGTTGTCTGTCCGGGCGTCATCCCGCCCATCACAGACACCTCGCCGCGGCGGAGCCCGGCCGCCGCCTCGTCGTACTCGGTCGCCGGCGAGACGGCCGCGGTCTCTCCGAGCGCGGCGATCAGCAGCCGGGCGTTGAGTCGGGTCGTCCCGATGCCGAACTGGTCGAGTTCGACCTCGTTCGCGCCGAGGGCGCGTGCCGTCTCGATGTATTCGCGCGCGACGCCGCCGCCGCCGACGACGACGCCGACCTCGTGGTCGGCCGCGACCAGCCGCTCGATCGCGTCGGCGTACGCGGCCACCCGGTCCGGGTCGAGATCGGGCGCGAGCACGCTCCCGCCGACAGAAACGACGACTCTCATTACCGTCGAATATCCCTGTCGCGGTCTTAAGGATTATCAAGCCCGGACGCGGCCGCCGGGAAACGCCTAAGCCGCTCGCACACCGCTACCGAGTATGCAGCCGATATCGATCCTCGGGTCCGACGCCGCGGCCCTCGCCGCGGCCCTCGCCGATCGGCTCGACGGACGGGTGGCCGTCGTCGACCGTCGCGAGCGATCCGATGCTGGCGGAGACGACACGGACGAGAGCGCGACCGACGGCGGGACCGTCGACGCTCGGACCGCGTCGACGACGCGAACGGACCCCGACTACGACACCGAAATCGCGCTCGACGCGGACGGGTCGTGGTCCGGCTCCGGGCGCGTCGACGGCCTCGACGAGATGCTCGACGACCTCGCCCCCGCCCACGACTACCTCCTCGTGCTCGGCGAGTCGCGCCTGCGCGTGCCCGCCGTCCTCCTCGGCGACGGTGTCTCCCCCGACGACGTTCCGGGTCAGGTTCTCGCCACCGCACCCTCGGCGGACGACGTCGCGCTCGACCGGCTCGTCGTCGACCTCGACGACGCGGAACCGTGGATCACCCGCGAGACGCTGGTTCGAAGAGTGGAGGCGTCTTCACGCGCCGACCGCTCCGGGGCGATCGCGACGTTCACCGGGCGGGTTCGTGAGCGCGACGGCGCGGACGACGACCGGACGACCCACCTCGCCTTCGAGAAGTACGAGGGCGTCGCGCGCGATCGAATGGACGCCATCGCCGCGGAGCTGACCGAGCGCGACGGTGTCTTCGACGTCCGCATGCACCACCGGACGGGCGTGATAGAGTCAGGTGAAGACATCGTGTTCGTCGTCGTGCTCGCGGGACACCGCCGAGAGGCGTTCCGCGCGGTCGAAGACGGGATCGATCGGCTCAAAGACGAGGTCCCGATATTCAAAAAAGAGACCACCGAAGCCGAGGCGTTCTGGGTCCACCAGCGCGAGTGATAGCGCCCCCTCGATTCGACCGGCGGACGCGATTCGTTCAGGGTCGAAAAGCGGAAACGAACAGATCGCCCGGACGCGAGCGAGGAGCACCTAGCCGCATCGAAGCAATATTCACCGCAATCGTGCGCCTATGGTGTCAGATGAAATGCATAACTGCACGCTCGGACCTCACGCTAAAAGACAGACTCTGCTGGCTCTGTAAAATGTCTAACGTCGTTTGCGAGCGTTGTAAACGGTCCGTCAGACACGTTTTAGACCGGTCGCTCCGCGTAAAACGCCCTGAAAGCTACTGAACACCGTTCAACGGTCGCCGCTTTATAACACCTTCCGGGGGCAAGACGTGAGTGTATCATGAGCGCGACTGCAAACCCCTCCACGAACGCGACGGCCGACGACCGCAGCAAAGAAGAGCGGCTGAAACAGTACCTGCTCGATCGCGCCGAAGAAGGCGAGATGTATTTCAAAGGAAAGTTCATCGCCGACGACGTCGACCTCTCCCCGAAGGAGATCGGCGCGCTGATGGTGAAGCTCCGCGACTCGGCCACCGAGCTCACCGTCGAGAAGTGGTCGTACACGGGCGCGACGACGTGGCGCATCGAGCCGGCGTAACGTCGCCGATAGCCACCGAGTGACCGGCAGACCGCCACTACGACAGCGCGCTCACGCGCGTCCCCGCCGCGTCGTTCCTCCCAGCAGACTCGCTTTTCGTCTTCCTCCCGATAGCGTGAAGACTGCCGGTGTCGCGGTTTTTCGATAGTCCGCACGCGCTGTTCGGACACGTCTACCACGCGCGCCGTTCGGATACCGCTGCGAGTGGGCGTCGGCTCCCCCGCCAAGAGACCGTCGTCCGACGCGGGGTTTATACTGGACGACCAGTTACGACGGACGATGCCAGAACACGACGGAAGGGCGTCGGCGACGACCGACGCGCCGCGTCCGGAGCCGCTGCGGACGTTCTTCCGGGTCGACGAGGTCCATCGGGACGACGGTCGCGTCCGGTACGTGGGCGAGTCGTACGTTCCGGAGCGGACGCTGGTGCGGAAGCTGGTCCCGCCGTTCCGCGAGGCCGGATACGACGTCGACGTCGACGTGGTGGACGGCCGGCACGTCGTCGTCGCGACGCCGTTCGGCCACGACCGAGACGGGGTCCCGTGGGTCAACCTCGCGATGTTCGTCGCGACCGTCCTGTCGACGCTCTTCGTCGGGGCGTACGGATGGTTCTACGTCGGATGGGGAGAGATCACGGCGAACCCGCTTTCCGTCCTGCAGGGGTGGCCGTTCACGGTCGCGGTGCTCGGCGTCCTGATGACGCACGAACTGGGCCACTACGTCGCCGGGCGGTACCACGGCGTCGACGTCTCGCTACCGTACGTCATTCCGTTCGTGTTCCCGTTCGGCACGCTGGGTGCTGTGATCCGAATGCGGGGACGGATGCCCTCGCGGAAGGCGCTCTTCGACATCGGCGTCGCCGGGCCGATCGCGGGGCTCGTCGCGACGGTCGTCGTGACCGCGATCGGCCTCTCGCTCGATCCGATCCGGGTCCCCGCGGCGCTCGCCGACGCCTCGGGCACCGTCATCCAGTTCAATAATCCGCCGCTGTTGTCGATCATCGCCGACCTCCTCGGGCAGCCGACCTCGTACGAGGACCCGGGCCTGACGGCGCATCCGGTGGTGATCGGCGGCTGGGTCGGGATGTTCTTCACCCTCCTCAACCTCCTTCCCGTCGGGCAGCTCGACGGCGGTCACATGGTCCGCGCGATGGTCGGACCGCGACAGGAGACCATCGCGTCGCTCGTGCCCGCCGCGCTGTTCACCGTCGCCGCGTACCTCTACTTCTGGCGCGGATTCGGGATCGACCAGTCGGTGGGGCTGTGGGCGTTCTGGGGCGTGTTCTCGCTCGTGATCGCGTACAACGGACCGGCGAATCCGACGGACGAAACGCGGCTCGGATGGCCCCGGATCGCCGTCGGGATCGCGACGTTCGCGCTGGGCGCGCTCTGTTTCCTGCTCGTGCCGATACAGGTCGTGACGACCTGAAGAGCAGATCTCTCACCCGGGGTGACGACCTCCCGCCTGAGACGTCGGTCCCGCGGATCCGCGTCACGGACCCGGCCGACTTCTCACTCCTCGCGTCGCTTTTTCATTCCCTGTCGCGTGAACTGCGGCCGCGCGCGGATCCCGCGCTTCTTTCGGAACGACCGGTAGAGGGCGACCGCGAGCGGCGCGGCCAACACGAGGACGACCGCCGCGAGCCGCCACTCCTCGGCGAACGAGTAGAGGATCGTCGCCGAGAGCACGCCGACCGCGAGCAGCACGGAGTAGGCGATCCGCATCGCGAGCTTGTCGAGGACCTTCGAGTCGTCTTCGATCGTGACGTCGACGTGGAGGTCGCCGCGGTTCGCTCGGTCGAGAAAGTCGTCTGCCTTCGGCGGCACGGTGAACAGCGCCTCGGCGGTCCGCTGGGCCTGCTGTCCGGCCTGCTGGGCGAGGTTCCGTGCCGTCTCCTCGTAGTACCCCTCGTCTCGGAGGTACTCCGTCGCCGTCGAGATGAAGTCGAACTCGGGGTCGAGCGTAACACAGACCCCTTCGACGACCGTCGCGACCCGCAACACGAGCGCGAGGTTCGGGGGGAGCCGCAGCGGGAACTCGTATATCGTCGACTCCACCTGCTCGATTATCTGATTCACCTGGTACTGCTCTATGTCCTCACCGCTGGCGTCCGCGATGGCGAGTTCCATCACGTTCCCCATCACCTCGCGGTCGGCGTCCGGCGACAGCGTTCCCATCGCGATCAGCGTGTCCAGTATCGCGTCGATGTCCTGTCGGGCGACCGCGACGTAGAAGTCGACGATCTTCTCTTGAATGAACGGCTCGACGCGACCCGCCATGCCGAAGTCGTAGAATATCACCGTGCCGTCGTCGTCGACGGCGAGGTTACCGGGGTGGGGGTCGGCGTGGAACACCCCGTCTTCGATTATCATCTGGAGGTACACCTCTTGGAGCGTCTCTGCGATGGCGTTCCGGTCGAACCCCGCGTCGTCGAGCGTGTCAATGTCGCTGATCTTCGTTCCGGGGACGTACTCCATGGTGAGCACGCGCGGGCCCGAGACGGCCTCGTAGGTGTCCGGAATCCGGATTCGGTCTTCGTCCGCGAAGTTGCCGCGGATCTCTTCGAGGATGGTCCGCTCTCGCTCGTAATCCATCTCCTCGCGGATCGTCTTCGCGAACTCGTCGGCGAGGTTCTCGAGCGAGAACGCCCGTCCGCTCCCGGTGAACTGTTTGACGAGCGGGATCGACCAGCGGATGGTCCGGAGGTCCGCCTCGACGAGCGACTCGATCCCCGGGCGGCGGACCTTCACCGCGACCGGGTCGCCGTCGTATCGGGCCGTGTACACCTGACCGAGGCTCGCGCCGCTTATCGACTCCCGGTCGAAGTCGTCGAAGACGTCGTCGACGGGGCCGAGTTCGTCTTCGAGTACGGTCCGTGACTCCTCCCACGGGGCGGGCGGCACGTCGTCTTGGAGGTCCTCCAACACCTCGATGTACGCGGGCGGGAGGATGTCCGGCCGCGTCGAGAGCAGCTGGCCGAGCTTGATGAATGTCGGGCCGAGGGTGAGCAGGGTGTCGAGGAGGATCGCCGCCCGCTCCCGCTGGGTCTCCGTGTCGACCTCGCGACCGCCGCCGAACAGGAGGTACCGTTTCCGGTCCCGCCAGTAGGCGACGATCAGCGGCGAGAACTGCCGCATGACCACGACGAATCGCCAGTATGCGCGAAGGTTGACCAGCGTCACCACCCGTCAGGCGTCACGGTCGGAGCCGTCCCCGTCTCCCTCGTCGATCGGGATAGTGCGCGCGGCGTCGTCGCTCCGCTTGGGGATGGTGACTTCGAGGACGCCGCGGTCCATCTCCGCGTCCGCCCCGCTTTCGTCGGCGTCCGCGGGAAGTGGCAACTCGGCGTCGAGGAACAGCGGACGGTCCTCTCGCACGTAGCGGAAGCCGTCCGGAACGGCCTTCTCTCGCCGGCCTTCGATAACGAGCCGCCCGTCCTCCGCGAGTACCTCGGTCGTCTCCGCGGTTGCCCCCGGGAGGTCGACGACGAGAACGTATCCCTCGTCGGATTCGAGCAGATCCGCAAACACCGCGTCCGGGAGGTCCCGGAGCGCGTCGCGTAACGCTGACATGAACTCTCGTAGGGTCGCCGCGGCGAAAAAGGTGTGGAAAACGCGGATCGATCGCGCGGCTGGCCGACCGGTCAGGCGGGGGTGACGGGGCTCCCGGAGCGGTCAGTCCTCCCGCTCGCGACCGCCGCGGTCGAAGTCGAGGTCCAAGTCGATGTCGTAGATGTCCTCGCCCTGTGACTCGCCCGGAAGGATGTCCCCGAGACTGGCACCGAAGGCGGCGGCCGCCCAGACGACCGCTACCCGGCCCACCTGTTCGAGCGCAGTCGGCCCCCCCTCGTGGAGTCGACCCCAGAGAAGCAGCATGAACACGGACGTTACGAGCGAGACGAGCAGGATGCCCGCGTACCGGCGCGGGATAACGCCGAGAATCGGGTGTCTGACTTCGATGTGTCGGAAGTCGGCGAAATAGAGCAGACCGGCGGTCATGACGAGGACGAAGCAGACGTGCGCGATCAGAAAGACCGGAACGCCACCCGGCGCGGTCGCGGCGAACCACGCTGCGATCTCGAAGACGCCTCCTTCGACGAGCAGCGGCAGCGAAAAGAGGACCGCCCCGACGAACGCCTCCGCCATGTCCCGCGAGGTGTACTTGGTGATCCGGGTGGTGAACGCCGCGCTCCCGGGCATTCGTTCGACGAGCGAGATCGTCTGTCGCACCTTCTCCCGCTCGTGCCCCTCGTCGACGGTGTCACGGAGCGCGTCGAGTTTCGCGAGCAGATCGTTGATGTCGGGGTCGCTCGGAGCGTACGTGGGATCTGCCGATCTATCACCGCCGTCCGCCAGTCGATCACCGGACCCCGAAGACCCCTCATCGACGGAAGCCGCCGAACCATCGTCGGATCTCGCCGCGTCGGCGGCGGAGCGCCCCGCGTCGTCCCCGTCGGTACCCATGGACCACCGCTCGACGCCGACCACCGAAAGCGTACCGGCTGGTTCCCTCGCCCTCGTTGCCGATCATTTTATATACTGTGAGGTGGTAACACATACCACGAGGTGAGTATCAAGGCCATCGGAGACCGATATCGACTGTGTTCAGTTGCCGAGCGGTACCGCAATGAGTCCAGTGTGGACCGTCTTCGAGGCGCAGCGCGCACGGGTCGTCGACGACCCGTGTGCTCTCAAGCGTTCTTCGCCCGCGTTTTCCGTTGCTCGTAACCTCCCGCGTCACGTGCCGTCAGTTTCCGAGACGGCTACGGCGAGGAGCGCACGCGCCGCAGGAACGCCGACAGCGCGGCGTTGAACGCCGCGGGCCGTTCGAGCATCGCGAGGTGAGCGGCGTCGTCGATCGCCGCGTACTCGCAGTCGCCGATCCGGTCGGCGAGGTACTCGTGGGACGCGGGCGGCGTGAGCGCGTCGTGCTCGCCGACGACCGCGAGCGACGGGACGGCGATCTCGCCGAGGCGCTCGCGGACGTCGAAGGCGTGGCAGGTCCAGAAATCGCGCTCCGTGACCTCGCGGCCGCACTCCCGCATGGCGATGCGCGACCGTTCGACGTACTCCGGCGGCGCGTCGTGAAAGAGGCGGTCGGGGTCGTGTAGGTAATCGATCGCCCGGTCGAAGTCGGTCGAAAGCGCGTCCAGTAGCTCGGGAGCGACGCCGAGCGTCGCGCCCGTGCCCGCGAGGACCAGTCCGTCCAGCGCGTGGTCGCGGTCGAGCGCGACGCGCAGCGCCACGGCCCCGCCGAGTGAACTGCCACAGAGCACGGTCGCGTCCGTCTCCGCGGCGACGGCGACGACGTCGTCGGCGTACGCGGCGAGAGTCTCTGTTCCCGCCGCCGTGTCCACGTCCTCGCTGTCGCCGTGTCCCGACAGGTCGAGCGCGACGGTTCGAAACCGCCCGCTCGCTCGGGCTTGCGCCGTCCACACGTCTTTCGTTCCGCCGCTACCGTGAACGAAACAGACCGTCGGGCCGTCCCCTCCGGGGTCCGCGACCCGGTAGGCCGTCGCGCGAGCGTGATGCGTGACGCGTTCCATGACCAACCCTCCCGCGCGTCGGATGATAAGCGTCCGGCCGCCGGGTGCGGCGGGACCGTCCGTGCCGAGCGCAGCTCCGCGCATCGCAGTCACCGTCGAACCGCAACACTACCGGTACAGATCTCATTCGCTCACGTCCTGCGGTTTTACGCGACAGATTTAAATACTTCTGCGCCTAACTTGTTGTTAGGATGAATCACCAACAGACCCAATCGGCCGGCGACGGCGCGCTGCTTCGTCGGTACGAGTACGAGGACGGCTGGGTCGTCGCCGCCGATCTGGGCGCCGACGCCGAGAACGTCTCAGTCGACACCGTCGGTGAGACGGCGATCGTCGTGATCGAGGGGTCCGGCGAGCCGGTCGAATCCGAGTTCGACCTTCCCGGAACGGCCGACTCCGTCTCGGTCGCGAACGGCGTGATCACGGTGGAGGGCGAGCGATGAATCTCACCGTCAGACCGCTGAAACAGAAGGACGCCGGTCGCCGCCTCGCGGCGATCGACCGCGTCGCGGCCGACGAGCTCGGGCTCTCGGGCGGCGACATCGTTCGCGTCGAAGGGCAAGACGGAGCCGCGATCGCTCGCGTCTGGCCCGGCTACCCCGAAGACGACGGCACGGGCGTCGTCCGCATCGACGGTCGGCTCCGTCAGGAGGCGAACGTCG
The DNA here is from genome assembly GCF_024494575.1 of Halorubrum salinum. GTDB lineage: Archaea > Halobacteriota > Halobacteria > Halobacteriales > Haloferacaceae > Halorubrum > Halorubrum salinum. The sequence continues at coordinate 661,075 of NZ_JANHDO010000001.1, read as the reverse complement.
GGATCGACGACCGCGTGACGGTCGAGTCCGTCGACGTCTCCCGCGCGGAGTCCGTGACTATCGCGTTCCCGAGCCAGCTTCGGGTGCGCGGTCAGATCGCGCCGTTCATCCGGGACAAGCTCTCCGGTCAGCCGGTGACCGAGGGACAGACGATCCGCACCTCGATGGGCTTCGGCCTGATGGGCGGTCAGTCGCAGGCCGTGCCGATGAAGGTCGCCGAGACGCACCCCGGCGGCACCGTCGTCATCACCGACGAGACCGATATCTCGATCTCCGAGGTCGCCGCCGAGGAGATAGCGGAACGCGGTGACGGGTCCGACGGGGCCAGCGAGGGCCCCGACGTGACCTACGAGGACATCGGCGGGCTCGACGACGAGTTAGAGCAGGTCCGCGAGATGATCGAGTTGCCCATGCGGCACCCGGAGCTGTTCAAGCGGCTCGGGATCGACCCGCCGAAAGGCGTCCTCCTGCACGGGCCGCCGGGCACGGGGAAGACCCTGATCGCGAAGGCCGTCGCCAACGAGATCGACGCGAACTTCCACACGATCTCCGGCCCGGAGATCATGTCGAAGTACTACGGGGAGTCAGAAGAGCAGCTCCGCGAGGTGTTCGAGGAGGCGGCCGAGGAGTCGCCCGCGATCATCTTCATGGACGAGCTCGACTCCATCGCGCCCAAGCGCGAGGAGGCCGGTGGCGACGTGGAACGGCGCGTCGTGGCCCAACTGCTCTCGCTCATGGACGGGCTCGAAGAGCGCGGCGAGGTCGTCGTCATCGGCGCGACCAACCGCGTCGACGCCATCGATCCCGCGCTCCGTCGCGGCGGTCGCTTCGACCGCGAGATCGAGGTCGGCGTCCCCGACCGCGACGGCCGCAAGGAGATCCTGCAGGTCCACACGCGGAACATGCCGCTGGTCGAGGGGATCGACTTGGACGAGTACGCCGAGAACACCCACGGCTTCGTCGGAGCCGACCTCGAGTCGCTGGCGAAGGAGTCCGCGATGCACGCGCTGCGGCGCATCCGCCCCGAGCTCGACTTAGAGAGCGACGAGATCGACGCGGACGTGCTGAACTCCATCCAGGTCACCGAGAGCGACTTCAAGGAGGCGATCAAGGGGATCGAACCCTCGGCGCTGCGCGAGGTGTTCGTGGAAGTCCCCGACGTCACTTGGGACCAGGTCGGGGGCTTAGAGGACACCAAAGAGCGGCTCCGCGAGACGATCCAATGGCCGTTAGAGTACCCCGAGGTGTTCGAGGAGCTGGACATGCAGGCCGCAAAGGGCGTCCTGATGTACGGCCCGCCGGGCACGGGGAAGACCCTGCTCGCGAAGGCCGTCGCCAACGAGAGCGAGTCGAACTTCATCTCGATCAAGGGGCCCGAGCTGCTGAACAAGTACGTGGGCGAGTCCGAGAAGGGCGTCCGCGAAGTGTTCAGCAAGGCCCGCGAGAACGCGCCGACCATCGTGTTCTTCGACGAGATCGACTCGATCGCGACCGAGCGCGGGAAGAACTCCGGCGACTCCGGCGTCGGCGAGCGCGTCGTCTCCCAGCTGCTGACGGAGCTCGACGGGCTCGAATCGCTGGAAGACGTGGTCGTCATCGCGACGACGAACCGCCCGGACCTGATCGACTCCGCGCTGCTCCGGCCCGGACGCTTGGACCGCCACGTCCACGTCCCCGTGCCGGACGAGGAGGCGCGCAGGAAGATCCTGGAGGTCCACACCCGGAACAAGCCGCTGGCCGACGACGTCGATCTCGACGCGCTCGCCCGCAAGACGGAGGGGTACGTCGGGGCCGACATCGAGGCCGTCGCTCGGGAGGCGTCGATGAACGCCTCGCGGGAGTTCATCGGCAGCGTCTCGCGTGAGGAGGTCGGCGAGTCCGTCGGCAACGTCCGCGTGACGATGCAGCACTTCGAGGACGCCCTACAGGAGGTGAACCCGAGCGTCACCCCCGAGACCCGGGAGCGCTACGAGGAGATAGAAAAGCAGTTCAAGCGGTCGGACGTCGACCGCACGGAAGCCGAGCCCGGCGCGGCGTTCCAGTAGGCCCGCTCCGGAACCGTTCTCTACCGACCGGCCTCGCGGCCGCGTTTTCTCGTTTCGTGCCGGTTTCGCCGCCTCAGATGATGCCGAGGACCGTCAGCAGGTAGGCGGCGGCGACGACGACGATGCCGATCGTGACGAGTCGCCACGCGAGCTTCAACACGAACTTCCCGAGGACGATCACGATCGCTGCGGCGACGAGCGCGGCGAGCAGCTGTCCGGTCGGGCTGGCGAGGATCCCGGCCTGGAGGGGCGTCGACGCTGCGAGCTCGGCGAATGGCGTAGTCATGTCCGGGGCCACGGCGAGGCCGGGCATAAGCTTGTGGGGGTCGAGGACGGCTCACGGGAGGCGATCGAGCAATCGAAATCGACCGTGCGCCGTCGTGAGTCCGGACAGGAACCGTTGTTCGATATCTGAGAGTGACAGAACGGAAGGCGTTCGACGAGGACGACGGGAGACACCTACGAGACGAACTTCAACAGGTCGTCCCGGTTGTGCTCGTGAAAGCGCGTTTGGAGACACTCCTCCAGCGCCTCGACGTCGCCGCGTTTCGCGCAGATCGGGGCGATCCGGTCGGACCACTGCTGCCACGGCGGAAACAGTCCGAGCCGGTCGCAGATCTCGTCGAGCCGCTCGTCGAGATCGTCGATCTTGTCGGTCTTGTTCACGGCCACGATAGGCTCGACGCCCACGTCTTCGAGGAAGCCGTACATCTCCACGTCGTGCGGGACGTTCCCGCGCTCCGCGTGTCGGTCGATGATGTCGACCGCGGCTTTTCCGTCCATGACGACGACGCCCGCGAGGATGTGCTCCGCGTTCGCCTCCAGGTACTGGACGATGTCCGTCTTGATCTGCTCGCGGCGCTCGTCTTCCACGCCCGACATGAATCCGAACCCGGGCAGGTCGGTGAACATGAACCCCTCGCTGGCCCAGTCGAAGTGGTTCGGCTGGCGGGTCACGCCCGGCTTGCCGCCGGTCGAGAAGTCGTGGCCCGTCAGTTCGCGCATCAGCGTGGACTTGCCGACGTTCGAGCGTCCCACGAGGACGACCTCGGCGTCGCGGTCCGGCCGGTCTTCGAACATGTGCCCATCTGCGCGAGGGAGCCGGTTAAAGGGCGCGTCGTGGGGTCGGCCGGGATCCGAGAGCCGACGCCCGACGCGACCCGTACGACCAAGTGCGCGCCGCGAGTACGGACGGGCATGCTCGTCGAGGAGGTGATGTCGACGGAGTTGGTCACCTGCGACGTCGGCGCGTCGGTCAGGGAGGCGGCGGAGCGGATGCTCCGGAACCGGGTCGGGAGCGTGATCGTCGTCGACGGCCGGACGCCGGCGGGGATCGCGACCGAGGCCGACGTGCTCCACGCGGGATACGCCGCCGACGAACCGTTTTCGGCCATTCCGCTACGGAAGGCGATGACCAGCCCGGTCGTGACGATCCGGCCGTCGGCGACGCTCCGGACCGCGACCGACCGAATGCGCTCGGAGGGGGTAAAAAAGCTCGTCGTCACGGAGGACATGCGACCGGTTGGGATAGCGACCACGCAGGACATCGCCGACAACTACGGACAGATCCGGCGCGAAGTCCGAGACCTCGCGGCCGACGCGACGAGCTGGTCGAATCGGAGCGACCGGCCCTGAGACGGTCGCGTGCGGCGGACGACGGAACGCACCGAACATGTTCGCGCGGCGGCTTACCCGGCTCGGTCGCGTATCGATCGGCATGACCGCGACACGGGAAGCGACCGACCCTCGGACCGAGGACGGTCCCGAATCGGCGTCGAGTACGGACGCGACGACCACGGTCACCGTCAAGTGCACCGGCCACGTCCGCACCGAACTCGGCGAAGACGAGTTCGAGTACGCGTTCGCCGGGGAGACGCTCCGTGCGTTCCTCGACGACCTGTTCGAGGAGTATCCCGAGCTTCAGGAGATGCTCATCGCGGAGACGGAGGCCGACGCGACACACAGCGGCTGGGCACCGACGCCGGAGGAGCTCCCCGGAACGTGGACGAAGAATCCGGTCGGCGAGCAGACGATAGCGTACGCCCGGATCCTCGTGAACGGCCGCTTCAACGAGAACGAACGGGGGTTCGACACGGAGCTGACGGACGGCGACCGCGTCGCGCTCGTCTATCCGTTCATGTTCTGTTGCTAGCGACGGACGCGACACGGCGTCCGACGCCCGAGCGGTGCCGCCTCGGTCGATCGAACGGTGCTCGCGAACGCGAGAGACCGTAGCACATATCCTCGCGCCGCTCCGAGCGGTCGTATGCGCATCGACCCGTTCGGTCTCGAACGCTGGTTCGCGGAACACGAACACGAGGCCGATATCATGTTGGCCGAGAGCGGGATTCGGTCGCTGGACGCGAGCCGCTTCGACCTCGATCCGGGTCGGCTCGACTACGTCATCCCGACGAACGGCGACCCCGACCTCCGCGCCTCGGTGGGCGACCGATACGGGCGCAGCGCCGACGAGGTCCTCGTCACGTGCGGGACCCAAGAGGCGAACTTCCTCGCGTTCGCGTCGCTGCTCGGCGACGAAGCGGGCGTCGGGGAGGGAGGAGGCGGCGACTACGACCCGATCGGCACCGGCACCCACGCGGTCGTCGTGACGCCGACGTATCAGGCCCTCCACGCCGTCCCGGAGGCGTTCGGCGAGGTGACGCGCGTCGAGTTGGAGCCGCCGGCGTGGGAGCTCTCGGCCGACGCGGTCGCCGACGCGGTCCGGGAGGACACCGCGGTCGTCGTGGTGAACAACCCCAACAACCCCACCGGTCGGTATCACGACGAGGACGCGATGCGAGCGATATACGACGTCGCCGTCGAGAACGGCGCGTACCTGCTCTGTGACGAGGTGTACCGGCTGCTCGCAGAGGACCCGCAACCGCCGGTCGCGAGCTACGGCCGACACGGGATCTCGACGACGAGCCTCACGAAGGCGTACGGGCTCGCCGGGCTCCGGTTCGGCTGGATAGCCGGTCCGGAGCCGGTCGTCGAACGGGCGTGGCAGTGGAAGGACTACACGACGATCTCTCCGTCGATCTTCGGCCAACACGTCGCGGAACAGGCGCTCGGCAGACGCGAGGACCGAATCCTCTCCGAGAACCGCGAGCTCGCCGAGACGAACCGAGACGTCGTCGCCGACTGGGTCGCGGACCGCGGCCTCGACTGGTACGACCCGGTCGGCGTCAACGGGTTCGTGACGGTGCCGGACGGCTTCGCCGACGCCGAGGCGTTCTGTCGGACGGTCGTCTCGGAGGCGAGCGTCGTGCTCGCGCCGGGGAACCTGTTCGGGTTCCCGGACCGCTTCCGCATCGGGTTCGGGCTGCCGACGGCGGAGCTGGAGGAGGGGCTCGACCGCGTCGACCGCGTTATCGACGAGACGGGGGAGACCGCGACGAACGGGGGTGCGGCCTGATGGGACTGTTGAGCGAGCTCAAAGCCGACGTGGTCGGATTCGTTCGGAACCCGACCGACGAGCAGAAGCTGCTGTTCGTCGCCGTGATCGCGATGGCGATCTCCGACCGCTTCTTCTACTGGGTCGACTTCCCGATCGTCGTGCGGACGACCGCGGCGGTCGGCGTCGGATTCATCGTGCTGTTCGTCGCGAGCTACCTGTACACGGGGTCGTTCGTGCCGCCGGACGGAAACGTCGACGACGAAGACGAGGAAGACGACACGTACGTCGACGAACTCGACCCCTGACGACGAGAACGGTCGCGGCGGCGTTCCAAACCGTTTATACCCGCGCCGGAGGAAGGTTCGCGCATGCCGCGAGAGCAGAAGCAGGTTCGCGAACTACAGGAGGGCAGCTACGTCATGATGGACGACTCGCCCTGCAAGATCAATCACTACAGCACCGCCAAACCCGGGAAACACGGGAGCGCCAAGGCCCGCGTCGAGGGGAAGGGCGTCTTCGACGAGAAGAAGCGCTCGCTCTCCCAGCCCGTCGACGCGAAGGTCTGGGTGCCGATCATCCAGCGGAAGCAGGGGCAGGTCGTCTCCGTCTCCGGCGACGACGCGCAGGTCATGGACCTGGACACCTACGAGACGTTCACGATGCGCATCCCCGAGGGCGAGGACTTCTCCTCCGACGACAACATCGAGTACCTGGAGTACGAGGGCCAGCGGAAGGTCGTCGGGTAATCGAGGCCGATGTTTCCGGGAGCGACGACCGATCGCGAGGCTGCTTCCTACGTGGTCGTCGGCGCTCCCCTCGACGCGACGACCACCTTTCAGCCGGGCACCCGGTTCGGACCGGACCGAGTCCGGCGGTTCGCCGAGACGTTCGACGACTACGACCGCAGAACGGAGAGCCGCTTCTCCGCTCACGGCGTCTGTGACGCCGGAGACGTGCGGCCGTGGGACGACGTCGAGGCGTACCTCGACCATCTCGCCGCGGAACTCAGAAGCGTCGTCTACGACGACGCCGTCCCGCTTCTCGTCGGCGGCGAGCACACCGTCACGCACGCGGGCGTCGCCGCGACCGACCCGGACGTGCTCGTCGTCTGCGACGCTCACCTCGACCTGCGGGACGCCTACGACGGGAATCCGCTGAACCACGCGTGCGTCACCCGGCGGGCCCTCGACGACCTCGGCGTCGACCGCGCCGTGATCGTCGGCGCGCGCACCGGCTCGGAGGCCGAGTGGGACCGCGCCGACGAGGCCGACGTGACCGTGGTCGCTCCGGAGGACGCGCGCGAGTGGACCGACGCGCTCGACGGGGACGGACCCGGTCCGTTCGCCGACGAGACGGTGTACTGCTCGATCGACATCGACGGCCTCGATCCCGGGTTCGCGCCGGGGACGGGGACGATGGAGCCGTTCGGCCTGACCCCACGGACGGTCCGCGACCTCGTTCGGACGGTCGCGCCGCGCGCCGTCGGCTTCGACGTCGTCGAAGTGAACGACCGCGACGACGGGCAAGCCGCGGCGCTGGGCGGGAAGCTCCTCCGCGAGTTCGTCTTCGCGCACGCGGTCAGCGCGGCGGAGCGGTGAGCGGGGGTGACCCCGTTCTCACGAGACCTCGGAGAGGCGTCGCCGCGCGGCCGTGACCGCCTCCATCGCGTCGATCCACTCGCGGGGGTCCGTACACCAGATGCGGTCGCCTTCGACGCTGACACAGAACACGGAGTCACTGGAGGGCGAAAGCGTTACCGCGTCGACGTCGGGCCGATCACCGAGGTACGAGTCGATCAGGCGTCGGGCCGTCTCGGCCTCCGGCTGGAGGCGACTGCCGGCGGCGTACTCGATGGCTATCTCTGCCATACGCGGCCAGACGACCCGCATAATTAATAACTACACTTTGCTGGCAGCGCTTGCAGCCTTCCGTGCGGACGCGTGGCACGATTTCGGGCTGGTCGGCCGCCCGTACGCGTGCTCGGGGTCGGCCGCAGTCACGTCGACATCGTCGGTGCGGTCGCCGTGTTGCGCGCCGGCCTCGTCACCGCATCGACGTCGACGTGATCACCACGCCGACCACGCGGTCAGGCTCTCGTCGCGAGCGTACACGCGCTTGAGGTCCTTGGCGTACGCGAAGTCGCCGGGATGGTCGAGCTTTTCGTGGCGGTACTCGGGGGCGTCCTCGCGGATCTGGAGCCCCTCGACGGTGAACTCCTCGTCGCCGAACTCCGCCGTCTCGTCGACGGTGAACTCGTAGTCGCCGGGGACGTTCACGCGCAGCGAGCGCGTCTGGTCCGCGGCACCGTCCTTCGGGTGTAGCGTCACCGCGACGGCGACGTTGTCGACCGCGCGCGTCCACAGCGTCTCGACGTCCTCGATGTCGGCCTCCTCGACGCGCTGTTCGGGACCGACCTCGATCCCGGTGACGCGCACCTGCATCAGCGCGTCGTCGGTGTCGACGACGAACTCCTCGCCGGTCGCGACGTAGGTGTCTGCGGGCACGTCCATCCGCGTCGTGAACGACTCGCCGTCCTGTGAGACGACGATCGTCAGCTCGACGGTCTCTTCTTCCGGTATCTCGGTCTTGTACGTGTGGTCGCAGTCGGTACAGCGGACGGTCGCCTGTCCGCCGGGGCGTAACACCTCGTGGACGGTCTCCTCGCCCGGCGAACACGCCGGACAGGGGAGACCGACCGGGTCTCCGGATTCGCTCATTACCGCGTCGTACCCGTCCAACGCGTAAATATCCGCCCCTGTGGGGCCGGTGCGTGGGTCGCTGGCGTGTGCGAACGTCTGGCTCGCCCGGCGTCTCCCGCAACCGGAGCGCCGCGTCGTCGGTGTAAGGAAACTGGTTTACCGGTGTCCGGGATACGGGCGACCATGATCGTACCCGGATCCAGCTCACAGATCCTCGCGGCCGCGCTGGCCGAGGAGACGGGGAACCCGCTCGCGACGCCGACGTACGACCGGTTCCCGGACGGCGAGTCGCTCGCCGCGGTCCCCGACTTCGACGGGGAGTCGGCGACGGTGGTCGCCGCGACCGACTCCGACGCCGCGTGGGTCGAACTGCTCCAGCTACAGGACGCCGTCCGCGAGGCGGGCGCGACGGACGTGACCACCGTCGTCCCGTACATGGGATACGCGCGACAGGACCAGTCGTTCGGCGACGGCGAGCCCGTCTCGGCGCGCGCGATGGCGCGCGCGATCTCGACCGGAACCGACCGCGTCGTCCTCGTCAACCCCCACGAACGGGACGTCGCAGCGTTCTACGACGTGCCCGTGGAGATCGTCGACGCCGCGGCCGTCCTCGCCGACCCGCTCCCCGACGACCTCGCCGACCCGCTGTTTCTCGCGCCCGACGAGGGCGCGGTCGACGTCGCGGAGACGGTACGCGACGCCCACGGCACCGGTGAGGTCGACTACTTCGAGAAGCACCGCGACCGCGACACCGGCGCGGTCGAGGTCTCCCCGTCGGACGCGCCCGTCGCCGGCCGCGACGTGGTCGTCGTCGACGACATTATCGCCACCGGGTCGACGATGAGCGAGTCCGTCTCGGTACTGACCGACCGCGGCGCGGCGGGCGTGATCGCCGCCTGCGTCCATCCCATGCTCGCGGCCAACGCCGTGACGAAACTCCGGAGCGCGGGCGTCGATCGCCTCGTCGGGACCGACACGATAGAGCGCGGGTGTAGCGTCGTCAGCGTCGCCGCTCCGCTCGCCGCAGCGCTCGGCTCTCTCGGCTCGGATTAGGCCGCTTCGTCGGGGATCTCGCGGATCACCTGTGCCGGGTTTCCGCCCGCGACGACGCGCTCTGGCACGTCGCTCGTCACGACGGAGCCGGCCGCGACGACCGCGCCGTCGCCGATCGTCACGCCGGGCGTGACCACGGCGCGGCCGCCGATCCACACGTCGTCGCCGACGGTCACCGGCTCTCCGCGCTCGCGTCCCGTCGCGCGCTCGTCGGGGTCGATCGGGTGCGTCGGCGTGTACACGTGGACGCCGGGACCGAGCAGACAGCGGTCGCCGAACCGGATCGGGGCGACGTCGAGGAACACGCAGCCGAAGTTCGCGAAGAAGTCGGTGGCGACGGAGACGTTGTAGCCGTAGTCACACCGGAACGGCGGCTCGACGACGGCCTCGCTCCCGCCCGCGTCGAACAGCGTGTCGAGGAGCGTCTGCCGGTGGTCGCGTTCCGCCTCGGTCGTCGCGTTGTACCGCCGGACCAGCCCGCGAGCGCGCTCGCGGTCGGCGACGAGGGCCGGATCGGTGGGGTCGTACGGCTCGCCGGCGAGCATTCGTTCGGTTTCGGTGGGCATGGCCTGTGTGGCGGCCCCACCCCGATAGTGGTTTTCCTCGGCCGATCTTCCCGCAGGACGGGCCCGTTGGCGTACCGTTATTTGTCCCCGGATCGAATCGGGAGACATGTACGACGACATCCTGGTGCCGACCGACGGTAGCGAGGCGGTCGACCGAGCGCTCGACCACGCGGTGCGGCTGGCGAGCGACCACGACGCGACGGTCCACGCGCTGTACGTCGTCGACCGGCGGATCGTCACCGCGAACTCCGGCGACCTCCACGACGAGATCGTCGCGGACCTCGAATCACAGGGGGACGCGGCGGTGGCGCGCGTCGCCGACCGGGCTCGCGAGGCCGGACTCGACGCGGAGACGCACGTCGTCGAGGGGACGCCCGACACTGAGATCGTCGCCTACGCCGAGGAAAACGAGACCGACGTGATCGTCTTGAGCCCCGAGGGGAAGTCCCCGCGCGAGCGGATCCAGTCGCTCGGGAGCGTCTCTGACCGCGTCGCCGACGACGCGACAGTCCCGGTGTTCCTGATCAAGTAGCGGGTCGGCCACCACTGGTCCGGCGGAGTGGCCGGCCGCGACGGCGCGGCAGGCCGGGGAGAGCCGCGGCGACGCGACGGGGCAAGTCAGAGCGACGGGCCGGGCCGGAGCGGCCCGCGGCCGGGACCGTCACTCGGCGAGGTCGTCCGCGGCGTCGGCGATGTCTCCGACGCGCTCGCGCTGGCTGTCGGTCGCGACCGCGATCTCGCTCGCGCCGTCGGCGACGGCCTCGGCGGAGTCGGCAGACTCGTCGACCATCGCGGCCACCTCCTCGACGGAGGCGGCCTGCGAGTCCATCGCCTCCGACACCTCGGCGACCCCGTCCGACGCGTCGACGACCGCGTCTTCGATCTCCGCGAGCCGGTCGAGCGCGCGGTCGACCCGCTCCGTCCCCGTCTCGACGCGGTCCGCGGTCCGTTCGAGTTCGTCGACCGTCGCGTCGCCGCTCTCGGCCACCTCGTCGACGGTCTCCTCGATGTCGGCCGCGTGGTCGCTCGCGTCCTGTGCGAGCGACTTCACCTCGTCCGCGACGACCGCGAACCCCGACCCGGCCTCGCCGGCGCGCGCCGCCTCGATGGAGGCGTTCAGCGCGAGGAGGTTCGTCTGGTCCGCCACGTCGCCGATCACGTCGGTGACGCCCCGGATCTCGTCGACCCGCGCCTGCAGCCGGTCCATCTCCTCGCGCACCTCCGCCGTGGCCTCCTCGATCTCCTCCATCGCGTCCGCGGCCTCCTCGGCAGCGGTGACGCCCTCGCCGGCGAGATCGGCCGCGTCGTCGCTCGTCGTCGCGACCTCGTCGGCCGTCGCCGCCACCTCCTCGACCGTCGCCGTCATCTCGTTCGCCTCCCGCGAGAGCTGGTCCATCCGCTCCGACTGCTCGCGCGCGAGGCCGTCGATCCGGTCGCTCTCCGCCGCGACCTCCGCCGTCGTCTCTCGGAGGGCTCGCGCCGGCTCGCCGATCCGCTCGCCCACGTCGCGTGCGAGCTCGCGCTGCCTGCGCGCCTCCCGCTCGGCCTCCGCGGCGTAGGAGTCGACGTAGGTGTCGATCGCGAGCTGCTGGTCGAGTAAGAACGCCTTGAGCACCGACAGCGCCTCGCGCTTGAACGTCTCGACCGCCTCGGCGGCGTCCGGTCGGGACGGTGTTTCGGTATCGGCGGCGTCGGTCGTCCCCGCCGCTGCGTCCGGTCCCCCGTTCGCTCCGCCCACCGCGTCGACGCCGCCGTCGCTGACGGCGTCGGCGCGCTCGCCGCGCCCCGCGACCGCCCGTTCGGCGAGCACGTCGAACAGGCCCTCGTAGTACACCGAGTACTGTCCGAGGTACGCGGCGGGACCGAGCCCGAGGAGGTCGTGCAGCCGCCCGACGCGGGCGCGGTCGGCGAAGTAGTCGCGGCCGTACTCGCCGGCGACGAGCCGGTCGAGGTAGCGGCGCTGCCCCGCGACGAGCGCCGGCATCGGCATGGACGAACGGTCGAGGATCTGCTCTATCTGAGGGTCCTCGCTGATGTGTTGATAGAAGTCGTCCACGATGTCGTCTGCGACCGGATCGAGGTCGGCGGCGATCGATTCGAGCCTCGCTTCGTCGTCCTCGTCGAACCGCGTGTGACGCTTCCGCCGGTCGATCTCCGCGTCGTCGATACCGAGGTCGTCCAAGAGTTCGTCGCCCTGCACCGTCGCGCGCACGTCGTCGTCGATGGCGACACGCTGACTGCTCATAGAGACCGAAGTCGCGAGTCGGTATATGTACCCTCGTCTCCGATTATCAGGTTGGTTTTTTCTGGTGCCCGCGGTGGGCGAACGGCCGGCCCGGTCGCCCACCGTGGGGCACTTAGGCGTCTGCGGCCTCGGTCGAGGCATGGAACTCACCGTGCTCGGCTCCGGCAGCGCGATGCCGGTTCCGGACCGCGCGCAGGCCGGCTACCTCCTCACCGACGACGGCCGAACGCTGCTCGTCGACTGCGGCGAGGGCGTCCTCCACCGGCTCGCGGAGACCGACCCCGGCTACGAGGGCGTCTCGACCGTGCTGTTGACCCATCACCACCTCGATCACGTCGCAGCGCTCTTACCGCTCGTGAAAGCCCGGTGGCTCGCCGGGGCGGACCACTTGGAGGTCGTCGGGCCGACGGGGACGAAGGCGCTCGTCGACGGGCTGTTCGACGTCCACGGGTACCTCGACGGCCGGATCGACCTGTCGGTCCGAGAGGTGTCCGCGTCGCGGTCGTTCTCGGCCGCCGGGTTCGACGTGGCGGCCCGCGAGACCCGCCACTCGATGGAGGGCCTCGCCTACCGGTTCTCGCCGCCGAGCGCCGACGTGCCGGGCGAAAGCGGACCGCTCGCGATATCGGGCGACACGGAGGCGTTCGCGGGGTTGGCGTCGTTCGCCGACGGCAGCGAACTGGTCGTCCACGACTGCTCGTTCCCCGACGGGACAGACGTGTCGAACCACCCGAACCCGACCGAATTGGGCCGCGCCTTCGCCGACGCCGACGTCGGCCGCCTGCTGCTCTCGCACCTGTACCCGCACACGGGAGGCCGCGAGCGCGAGATGGCACGGGGCGTCAGGGACGCGGGCTTTTCGGGCGAAGTCGAGGTCGCGAGAGACGGGCTGGTCGTCGAGGTGTGAGCCGCGGCCGCCCGGTGTTCGGACGGCGAGGAGCGAGCGGTCGGAATCTAGCGGTCGGCCGAGAAGGGGGCTAGCGGTCGGCCGGGATCAGATCGGCGAGCCGCCGGACCGCGTCGACGGCGGTCGACCCGAGCACGTAGGTGACCGGCTCGATGCCGAACGCCCCCTCGTGGTACACGACCGGCCGGACGCCGTCCTCGCGGAACCGCTCCCGGAGCCGCCGGTTCCTGTCGTCGTAGTCGGCGTCCACCCGGAGCGGATCGAACCCGCGCTCGCGGGCGGCGGCGAGCAGCGCGTCGTCGGTGCGGACGTTGATCGCGGCCCGCACGGACGGGTCGACGGCGGCGGCCGCGAGGACGGTGCCGGCCACGTGACGGGACGCGCCGAACTCGGGGTTCGCCGGCACTTCGACCCGGCCGTCCATCTCGTAGATCCGGCCGGGGATCGCGGCGACGTCCGCGTGGTCGGTCGCGTCCGGGAGGGCGGTGCCGACGTTCGTCCCGACGTTGGGCACGACGCGGGCGGTCCCCTCGGTGCGGGCGAACAGCCGCGCGGCCTTCCGAACGTCGGCGAGCGCCTCCCGCTCGGCTCGAAGCCGGTCGTCGTCGCCGCGAACGCACAGGTCACAGCCGAGCCCGGCGAGCGCCGGCATCTCCTCCTCGTGGATCGCGCAGATCGGTCCCCGGTCCTCGAGTTCGTCGACCAGCGCCGACAGCTCCGCGAGCGCCTCGTACTCGTCGATGTCCCCGGCTTCGAACCCGTCCGCGACGGTCTCGACCGTCCGCTGCGTGTGGGGGTCCTCCGCGATCCGGGATTCGATCGCGGCGTCACCGCTCACGTAGCGGCTCACCGCCGCCTGCGTGACGCCGAGGCGATCGGCGACCTCCTGTTGAGTGAACCCCCGCTCGTCGAGCGCGCGGGCGAGTAACACGCGGACGGTGGGAAGGAACCGCTCGACGACGATCTCGCTCGGCAACTGCAGCGACATAGCGAACGGAACGCGAGCCGGCTCCTAAAAGGGTCCGACGGCGCGCGGGCTCGGAGCGGCCGAGAGAGACCGAACGGCCCGCGTGGTATACAGTAGTTATATTAGTCGCTGATACCACGGGGTTTTCATGGCGTTCACCGACGACCTGCTCGACGCGGGCGCGGAGATATGGGCCGCACAGCTCGATCACCCGTTCGTCACTGAACTGGCCGCGGGCGACCTCGATCCGGTCGCGTTCCGGCGGTGGCTCGAACAGGACTACCGGTACCTGTTCGACTACGCGCGGACCTACGCCGTGGCGGGCGCGAAGGCGCGCGACGAGTCGGCGATGGCGACGCTCCTGGGCGGGGGCGACGCCGTGCTCTCCGAGGAGCTCGACCTTCACCGGTCGTTCGCGGCGGAGTACGGGGTGAGCGAGGCCGACCTCGCGGAGACGGAGAAGACGCCGACCTGCGAGGCGTACACGAGCTTCCTCGTCCGCACGGCCCACGAGCGGCCGGTCCCGGTCGCCGTCGCGGCGCTGTTCCCGTGCATGCAGGGGTACCTCGACGTCGCGGAACACATGGCCGAGATCGCGGAGGGAGACCACCGGTACACGCCGTTCATCGAGACGTATACGAGCGAGGCGTTTCGGGCGGAGACGGCGGCCCTGCGCGAGTTGGTCGACGACCGCGCGGCCGCCCGCCCCGGCTACCGCGACGAGATGCGGGAGGCGTTCCTGACGAGCGCCCGCCTCGAGCTGGCCTTCTGGGAGATGGCGTACGCCGACGAGGGGTGGGCGGCGTGAGCGACCGCTTCACCGCGACCCTCCGCGACGGGGTCGAAGACGAGTGGCGCGCGGCGACGGACCACCGGTTCACGCGAGAGCTGGGTGCCGGGACCCTCGACCGCGACGCGTTCGCGCGGTACGTCGTGCAGGACTACGCGGTCGTCGAGGACCTGACCGCGGCGTTCGCCGTCGCGCTCGCGGACGCGCCGTCGACGGACGCGCGACGCCGCTACGTCGCGTTCCTCGACACGCTCACCGACGCGGAGAACGACTTCTTCGAGCGCGCGTTCGACGCGCACGACGTTCCGGGGAGAGACCGGACCGACCCGGTCCTCGCGGAGCCGACCGCGGCGTTCCGTGATCTACTCGGCCGCGCCCGCCGCGAGGGCGGGTACGCCGAGACGCTGGCGGTGCTCGTGCCCGCGGAGTGGATCTACCTCTCGTGGGCGACCCGAGAGGCCGACGACCGCCCCGCCGACCCGCTCTTTTCCGAGTGGATCGAGCTGCACGCCGCGCCGCCGTTCGCGTCGTTCGTCGACTTCCTGCGCGCGGAGCTCGACCGCGTCGGCCCGTCGCTGTCCCCGCGGCGGCGCGAGCGGGTCGCCGGCCTGTTCGGCCGAACCGTCTCGCTCGAAGTCGCGTTCTTCGACGCCGCGTACGCGGCGGAGGAGATCTGATGGTCTCGACCGAACTCGCGCTGGCGGTCACCGTCGTCGCGCTAGGGGCGTTCACCGTTGCGGGCGTGCTCCACGCCCGCGGGCGCGTTCGCACCCTCGACGACTACGTCACGGCGCGGTCGACCACCGGTCCGGCGGCCACGACGGCCACCCTCGTCGCCAGCGTGATGGGCGCGTGGATACTGCTGGCTCCCGCCGAGGCCGGAGCCGCGTTCGGCGGGCTCCCCGCGGTGCTCGGCTACGCCGTCGGGAGCGCGGTCCCGTTCCTGCTCTTCGTCCCCGTCGGCCTGCGCGTCCGGGAGCTGCTCCCCGAGGGCCACTCGCTGACGGAGTTCGCGCTCGCGCGGTACGGGCGGTCGATGTACGCGCTCGTGGTCGCCGTCTCGATCTTCTACATGTCCGTGTTCCTCGCCGCCGAGCTGACCGGCGTGGCCGCGGCGCTCTCGCTCGTCGCCGAGGTGCCGCAGGCGTACACCGCGGCGCTCATCGGCGGGTTCGTCCTGCTGTACACGGCGTACGGCGGCCTCGTCGCCAGCGTGTTCACGGACACCCTACAGGCGATCGTGATCCTGCCGCTTCTGGCAGTGAGCTTCGCCGGGGCGGTCATCGCGCTCGGCGGTGCGGGGTCGCTTCACGCCGCCGCGACGTCGGCCGATCCGACGCTTCTCGACCCGACGTTCGGCCCGGGCGTCGCCTTCGGCGTGTACGTCGCGTTCGCGGTGCTCGGCGCGAACATGCTGAATCAGGGCGTGTGGCAGCGCGTGTACGCCGCCCGCGACGACGAGTCGGTCCGCCGCGGGTTCGCCGTGGCGGCGGTGGCCGTGGTCCCGCTGGTGCTTCTCGCGGGGCTGTTCGGGATCGCCTCCGCGGCGCTCGGGCTCACCGCCGACGGCGGCGCGTCGGTCGCCTTCTTCCTCCTCGTGGTCGAGGCGTTCCCGGAGTGGGTGGCGCTGTCCGTCGTCGTCCTCGCGGTGCTCCTCGTCGCGAGCTCCGCCGACACGATGTGTACCGCCATCGCGAGCCTCGTCACCGTCGACCTCGCGCGGGTGCTCGACGCCGAGGGGCGACCGCTCGGTCGCGCCGGCCGCCTGCTCACCGCACTCGTGGCGATCGGCGCGGCCGTCGTCGGCGCACAGGGGTACAGCGTGCTCGCGCTGTTCCTCACCGCGGACCTCGTCGCGGCGGCCGTCTTCGTCCCGTTCCTCGCCGGCCTCTGGTCGACGAGCCTCTCCGACCGCGGCGCGGTCGCCGCCAGCCTCGCCGGGCTGACGGTCGGCACCGCGTACTTCCCGCAGTTCGCGCCGGCGCTCGCGGCGCTCCCGGGTCCGACGCCGACCCCGTCGTTCCTCGTCGCGTTCGCCGGTGCGACGACCGTCTCGGCGGCCGCCACCGCGGTCGCCCACGTCGTCGGCGGCGAAGGGGCCGATCTCGGAGCCCTCGGCGCGGAGTGCCGACGGCTCGACAGCCCGATGACCGACGGGGGCGTAGCCGCGGAGGGCGGCGACGGGAGGGGCGGCAGGCCCACCGACGTCAACGGGAGGGGCGACGGCCCCGGCGAAGGCGACGCCGAAGCCGATCGGATCGACGGGGGTGAGGAGGCGTGACGCCGCCCGTGCTCGCGACGCTCGGGCCGACCGCGTTCGCCGCGCTCGTGTGGGGGTCGCTCGCGCTCGTCGCGGTCGTGTTCGGGTACGTGGCGACGGCGTACGCGCGGGAGGCGCTGGGGGCGGTCGGCGTCGACGACGGCGGGAGAAGATAACCGAATTCGGTTTCCTCACCCGCCGATCGAACCAGATATTTAAGCGATCCCAGCGGGTTCGTGTGAACATGAACGGGCCGCTCGCGGACGACTTCGGACGGGAGGTGACAGGGGTGCGGATCTCGCTCACCGACCGGTGTAACTTCGACTGCGTCTACTGTCACAACGAGGGGCTCGGCGACACGCGCGGCCCGATGGAGCCGAGCGAGTCGGAGATGAGCGCGGACGACGTGGTACGCTTCCTGGAGGTCGTCGAGGGGTACGGCGTCGACTCGGTGAAGTTCACCGGCGGCGAGCCGATGTTGCGACAGGATCTAGAGGAGATAATCGAGCGCACGCCGGAGTCGATGGAGGTGTCGATGACGACGAACGGGACCTTCTTGCCGGGGCGCGCCGCGGACCTGAAAGCCGCCGGGCTGGACCGAGTGAACGTCTCGCAGGACGCGCTCGACCCCGAGGACTTCGCCGAGGTGACGAAGTCGGGCGCGTACGAGCGAGTGTTGGAGGGCGTGAAGGCCGCGGTCGACGCCGGGCTCGACCCCGTGAAACTCAACATGGTCGTGTTCTCGCACACCGCGGGCTACGTCGAGGAGATGGTCGAGCACGTCGCCGACAACGAGGGACTCCAGCTCCAGCTCATCGAGTACATGCCGGAGCTCACGGGCAAGCCCGAGTGGAACATCGATATCGGGCGCGTACACGACTGGCTCGCGGCGGAGGCCGACCGCGTCGAGCACCGCGAGATGCACGACCGCAAGCGGTACTTCGTCGGCGAGGACGCCGACGGAGAGGGCGGCGGCATGGTCGAGATCGTCGACCCCGTCGAGAACGAGGAGTTCTGTGCGAACTGCGGCCGCGTGCGCGTCACGCACGAGGGGTACCTGAAGGGGTGTCTCAACCGCAACGACGACCTCCGGTCGATGGGCGAGATGACCCGCGAGGAGATAGCCGAGACGTTCGAGGCGGTCGTCGCGAACCGCGTCCCCTACTACGGCGAGTACCTGGTCGAGAACGACGACGGCGAGTACGAGATCAACGACGCGTACCTCGGGACGGCGTCCGCGGCGGACTGATCGCCGCGTCGTCGCAGCGGACGACCCGTATCCGGGGCCTCCGACGAGTCGTTCCGTTCCGCGCATTTTAATCCCGTGAGCGGCCAAGTGCGTCTATGTCCCAGCCGCGCGTCCCCGGTGGCGACGAGAACACGCTGGAGCTGCCGTGCGGGGAGACGATCGGCGTCGGCGATCTGGACCTGGGGATGCGCGAGTTCGCGTGCGACTGCGGCGAGACGCACGCGGTCGTGATGGACGTCCACCCCCCGGAGCGCTTCCTCCCCGACTTCCTCGTCGACGTGCTCCGCGAGGCGATCGAGACGACGAGCGAGGAGATGCCGGAGTTCGACACGCCGCACCTCCTCGGCGTCGTGTTAGAGGAGTTTCCCGACCAAGTCGTCGCGCACGACGCGACCGAGAACGCCGACGTCGGCTACGCGATGGCGTGGGTGACGGCGTTCGACTCCCGCCGACTCCACGAGATCGTCGTCGAACTCGTCGTCGAACTGATGGAACACGCCGTGAGCCACGCCGACGACGACGAGGCGCTCTCGGCGTTCGAAGCGGAGATGGTCGAGTTCGACGTGAGCGAGTTCGTCGACCAGTACCGCGCCGAACGCGACCTCGAGGCCGAGGACCCGTACGCCTGACGGTCCCCGCCGCGGGTGCGAGCGAAACCGACTGAAACGAGCGGAAACGGTCGTTTCAGGAGGCGTGTCAGACAGTTGTCCGACTCGTGTCTCACTGAACCCTATATGCTCTGGGACCGTACGTAAGACGTATGAGAACCGGTGAATTCGACCGGTACGAGCGCATCCGCGGCGTGCTCGACGCCGCCGACGAGCCGCTCACGGCGCGGGAGATCCTCGCGCTCGTAGACGAGCGCGACGGCCTCGACAGTCCCCATCGGGTCGCGACCGTGCTGGGGCGGTGGGCCGAACGCGGAGAGATAGAGGTCATCGCTGACCGGCCGTACCGCTACGCGCTCGACGCCTGATGCGGCCGCGGGCGGCCGCCGCGGGTCACACTACGACGCGTGTCGTCGCATCGCCGCAACATGTCACACCGTACCTTGCGAAAATCGCAAAGTCACTGCGAGATTCGTATTCTATCGTCGGCCTTATTACGATGAACGTATTCCGTCCGCTCAATGAGCGAGGACCGGACCATACTGCTCATCGGTAGCGGACCGATACAGATTGGACAGGCGGCGGAGTTCGACTACTCCGGAGCGCAGGCGTGTCGCGCGCTTCAGGAGGAGGGCGCGCGCGTCGTCCTGGTGAACTCGAATCCGGCGACTATCATGACCGATCCGGAGACGGCGGACCGGGTCTACATCGAGCCGATCACGCCGGAGGCGATAGCGGAGGTCATCCGGATCGAACAGCCCGACGGCGTGATCGCCGGGCTCGGGGGACAGACCGGGCTGAACGTCACCGCCGAACTCGCCGAGCAGGGCATCCTCGAAGAGCACGACGTGGAGGTGATGGGGACGCCGCTCGACACCATCTACGCGACGGAGGACCGCGACCTGTTCCGCCAGCGGATGGAGAACATCGGCCAGCCGGTACCCAAGTCGACGACCATCTCGCTCGGCGAGGACGAGTCGGTCACGGACTTCGACGAGGAGGCGTTCCGCGAGCGCGTCCGGGACGCCGTCGATTCGGTCGGCGGGCTCCCCGTCATCTCGCGGACGACGTACACCCTCGGCGGCTCCGGCTCCGGCGTCGTCGAGGAGTTCGACGAGCTCGTCGAGCGCGTCCGTAAGGGGCTGCGGCTCTCGCGCAACAGCGAAGTGCTCATCACCGAGTCCATCGCGGGCTGGGTCGAACTGGAGTACGAGGTGATGCGGGACGCCGACGACTCCTGTATCATCATCTGCAACATGGAGAACATCGACCCGATGGGGATCCACACCGGCGAGTCGACGGTCGTGACTCCCTCGCAGGTGATCCCGGACGACGGCCACCAGGAGATGCGCGACGCAGCGCTCGGCGTCATCCGCGAACTCGGGATCCAGGGCGGCTGTAACATCCAGTTCGCGTGGCACGACGACGGTACTCCCGGCGGCGAGTACCGCGTCGTCGAGGTGAACCCGCGGGTCTCTCGCTCCTCCGCGCTCGCCTCGAAGGCGACCGGCTACCCCATCGCCCGCGTGACTGCGAAGGTCGCCCTTGGCAAGCGGCTCCACGAGATCGAAAACGAGATCACCGGCGAGACGACGGCCGCCTTCGAGCCAGCGATCGACTACGTGGTTACGAAGGTGCCGCGCTGGCCGATCGACAAGTTCGACGACGTGGACTTCGAACTCGGAACGGCGATGAAGTCGACCGGCGAGGCGATGTCCATCGGGCGGACGTTCGAGGAGAGCATGGTGAAGGCGCTCCGCTCCTCGGAGTACGACCCCGCGGTCGACTTCGGGACGGTCTCCGACTCGGAGCTGGAGTCGGAGTACCTCGAACGCCCGAGTCCCGACCGGCCGTACGCGATGTTCGAGGCGTTCGACCGCGGCTACGGCGTCGACGACGTGATCGACCTGACGGGGATCCACCGCTGGTACGTCGAGCGCTTCGAGAAGATCGCCGACGGCACGGCCGCGGCCGCTGAGGGCGACTTCACCGATGCCGCCATGGTCGGTCGGACGGACGCCGAGATCGCGGCGACCGCGACCGCCGGCGGCGTCGACGCCGACGTGGGCGAAGTCGAGACGCAGGTTCCGGACCGGACGTACAAGCAGGTCGACACCTGCGCGGGCGAGTTCGAGGCGTCCACGCCGTACTACTACTCCGCGCGGCTGCCGGAGTTCCTGCAGGGCGCGGACACCGCGGGCGCGGCCAACGAGGTCCGCGTCGACCCCGACGTCGAGAGCGTCGTGGTCGTCGGCGGCGGTCCGATCCGGATCGGGCAGGGCGTCGAGTTCGACTACTGCGCGGTCCACGCGGTCCGCGCGCTCCGCGAACTCGGCATCGACGCGCACGTCGTCAACAACAACCCCGAGACGGTCTCGACGGACTACGACACCTCCGACGGGCTGTTCTTCGAGCCCATCTCCGCGGAGGAGGTCGCAGACGTGATAGAGACGACCGGCGCGGACGGCGTGATGGTCCAGTTCGGCGGACAGACCTCCGTGAACGTGGGCGAACCGCTCAAAGCGGAGATCGACCGCCGCGGGCTCGACTGCGAGGTGCTGGGCACGAGCGTCGAGGCGATGGATCTGGCGGAAGACCGGGACCGCTTCAACGTCTTGATGGACGAGATGGGCGTCGCCCAGCCGGAGGGGGGAACCGCCACGAGCGAGGCCGAGGCGCTCGATTTGGCCCACCAGATCGGCTACCCCGTCCTCGTCCGTCCTTCCTACGTGCTCGGGGGGCGCGCGATGCGCGTCGTCGAGAGCGACGCGGAGCTGGAGGAGTACATCGAGGAGGCGGTCCGGGTCTCGCCCGACAAGCCGATCCTGGTCGATCAGTTCCTCGCCGACGCGGTCGAACTGGACGTCGACGCCGTCGCGGACGGCGAGGACGTGCTGCTCGGCGGCGTGATGGAACACGTCGAGAGCGCCGGCGTGCACTCCGGCGACTCCGCCTGTATGATCCCGCCCCGCTCGCTCGACGACGACACCCTCGCGCGTGTTCGCGAGGTGACGGAGGACATCGCCCGCGCGCTCGACACCGTCGGGCTGCTCAACGTCCAGCTCGCCGTGACGGGCGTTCACGACGACGACGCAGAAAGCCAGGTGTTCGTGTTAGAGGCGAACCCGCGCTCCTCGCGGACGGTCCCGTTCGTCTCGAAGGCGACGGGCGTTCCGATAGCGAAGCTCGCGGCGAAGGTGATGACGGACGGCGTCTCGCTCGCCGACCTCGACGCGGCAGAGCAGATCCCGGAGCACCTGAGCGTGAAGGAGGTCGTCCTCCCGTTCGACCGCCTGCCGGGGTCGGACCCCCGGCTCGGCCCGGAGATGAAATCGACCGGCGAGGTCATGGGCACCGCCCGGTCGTTCGGGAAGGCGTACGACAAGGCGCAGGACGCGACGAGCAAGCCGATCCCCGAGTCCGGCACCGCCGTCGTCGACCTCTCGGCCGAGGAGTTCCCCGACCCCGACACGGAGGCGGGCGAGGCGCTCGTCGAGGGGTACGCGGAGCACTTCCAGCTGAGCGAGGCGACGGACCTGATAGAGGCCGCGAAACACGGCGAGATCGACCTCATCGTCTCGCGTCAGCGCGAGCTGCTGGAGAGCGCCGTCGAAGAGGAGATCACGTACTTCTCGACGTACGCATCCGCGAAGGCGGCGCTCGAAGCGATCGAGCACGCGGACGACGACATCGACGTGATGGCCGTCTCCGACCGGCCGAAGCGCGTCGAGAAGTGGGGCGCGGCCGAGTAGCGTCGCCGGTCGAGCGGGGCTACAACGCGTCGAGCGTCGCCCGGTCGACCTCCGCCGCGGCCATCGACTCGCCGCCGTACTCGGCGACGAACGACTCGACGTCCGTCTCCTCGCTGAACGGGACTAGATCCGGACCCATCGCGCCGACGATCTCGCTCCGAGCGACGACCGTGAGGGCCGTGGATTGCGCGAACGCGTCTTCGCCGGTGTGCGACGAGAGCAGCGTGTCCGACCCCTCGTCGTACACCTCGTACTCGACGGTCGAGTAGTCGGTGAGGAACGTGGCGAGCGGCGTCCGGCCGTCGTCTTCGGCGTCGAACCGGTAGCTGTACGTACACGTGCCGCTGCAGAACTGCGCCGGTCGGCCGCCCTCGGGCTCGTCGTCCTCGAAGTGGACCTGTCCGACCGTCCCCGGGTGGTCGGCGATTATCATCCCGCACTGGTCACAGGCCTGATCGTCGGCGATCGAGACGGGCGCGATCGACTCGCTCGTCCCGCTCGAGCCGCCGAGACACCCGGCCGCCGCCGTGGCGAGTCCGCCGCCGACCCCGGCCAGCGCGCGGCGGCGCGACACTGCCGTTCGAATCGGGGTCGACCGCTCCGGTTCCGGTGGTGAGGCGTCGTTGTCTGTCACGCGTTCGAGTAGGGATACGTCGGTCTTAGACCCTCGGAAGCCATTCAGCGGCCCGTTCGAGGAACGAACCAGATCGGCTAAACGGACGGGGAACGAACGTCACCGCAAGCAGTGTTCGATCCATACCGCGACCGGTCCGGGCGCGCGCTCGCGGCGCTCCTCCTGTTCGCGCTCGCGCTCGCGGTCGCGACGGGTGCGGCGTTCGCCGCGGACCCGAGCGACGCCGCGCCGTCGCCGGTGGCGTACGACGACGTCGTCGAGCTGGGGCTCTCGAGCGAGACGGACGCGCTCATGGCCGGCGACGCGACGCTCCCGCGAGTGCAGGTGTTCTACTCGCAGCTGCAGTACGTGGTCGGCTACAACGGCGTCGAGTCGTTCGCGTCGGCGCTCGCGGCCGACCGCACCGAACGCCAGTTCGGCTACCCGATCGCGGCCTACGTCGAGACGTTCGATTCGAGCCGCCCGGGCGTCACCGACGAGGGGCTGTTCGCCGCCGAGCTCGCAGGCGAGTGGACGCCCGCGTCCGAGGCGGTCTACGTCGTCGGCAGCGCGGCGCGCTCGCCGGCCGGCGAGACCGTGGTACCGTTTCGCGACCGAGACGCCGCGGCGGCCTTCGTCGACGACCACGGCGGAGCCGTGATCGGGTGGGAGACGCTCCGGGGCCGCTCGTTCGACACGGACACCGCGGCGGTCGTGCGGGAGACGGCCCCGCGACGCTGGAGCGAAGCCGACCGGCGAATCGCGTCCGCGGAGCGCCGGAGCGACCGTCCGGTTTCGGTCGTCGTCGGTGAGGACGCACCCACGATTCAGGCCGCGGTCGACGACGCGCCGCCGGACACGACCGTCGTCGTTCCGCCCGGAACCTACGAGGAAACGGTTGCGATCACGAAGTCGGTGACGGTGTCTGGCGGCGGAACGGGCGTCGATAACGGGTCACAGAGCGGGGCGACGCGGCTTCGCGGCGACGGGAACGGGTCGGTCCTCACCGTCCGCGCGCCGAACGTCTCTGTCACCGGACTGCGGATTTCGGGTACCGGAACGCAGACGCGGGACCCGGAGGCCGCGAGCCGCCCGCCAGAGGCGGGCGAGGCGTGGGACACGAACATCCGGCTCGGGTACGGGCACGGCGACGCCGGAGTGAAAGCGATCGGCGCGTCCGGGCTCTTCGTCGACGACGTGACGATCGACACCGAGGCAAGCGGGCTGCTCCTCCGCGAGGGGTCCGACGCCGTGGTCCGCGGACTCCGCGTCGACGGGACCGAGGAGTGGCAAGACGGATTCATGGGTATCGTCGGGATGCAGTCGCGCGTGACGGTGACGGACAGCGCGTTCGTCGGCGGGCGCGACGGGGTGTACCTCCACCGCGCCGACGGGTCGGTCGTCCGGGACTCCTCTTTCGCCGGCAACCGGTACGGGACGCACCTGATGTACACGGGCGAGACGCTCATCGCCGACAACGCGTTCCGGAACGAGACGTTCGGCGGGATCACGGTGATGACGCGGCCGGCGGGCAACGCCATCGTCGGCAACGACGTGCGGGACTCCGGCGCGGGGATACAGGCGTCGGGAACGCGCACGTACGTCGGGTACAACACGCTCGCCGACAACGATCTCGGGTTCTCGACGAGCGCGCGCGGGTCGCTGTACGAGCACAACGTGGCCGCGAACAACGGGCTCGGTGCGCGCGCGACGACCGTCGTCCCGTCGAGTCGGGTCGTCGCGAACGACTTCGTCGGCAACGACGTCCACGCCGACGCCGGACCGGGCGCGCTCCGCGTCTGGGCCGACGACGACCGCGGCAACTACTGGGAGGGGGCCGACGTGAGCGCCGAACTCGGCCTCGCCGCGCCCGGCGAGCGGGCCTACCGACCGACCGCGCCGGTCGACGCCGCGCTCGCGCGCGAGCCGGCGGCGATCCTCGCGAGCGAGTCCCCCGCGGCGACCCTCCTCGACCGGCTCCGCGGAACGGTTCCCGGGGCCCGCACGGGCGGTATCCTCGACCCCGCACCCTCCCCCGAGCCGCACGCTCCAGAGCGCGCCGCGGCCGCGACGGACCCGGACGGCGGGCCGGTCTACGGCGACTGGCGGGGACGCTCCGACAACGGGACCGCGGAGCCGGACGACGCGACCGCGGAGGTGGCCGCGTGAGCGACCACGCCGTGGCCGACGGGGACGCGCTCGCGTCGGTGTCCGACGTCTCCCGGAGCTACGGCGGCGTCACGGTGCTCGACGGCGTCTCGCTGTCCGTCTCGCCGGGCGTCACCGCGGTCGTCGGACCGAACGGCTCCGGGAAGTCGACGCTTCTCGGCATACTCGCCGGCGTGACCGAGCCGACGACCGGAGAGGTCAGCCACGGCGGCGCAGGCGCGCGCAAACCGATCGGCTACCTCCCGCAGCGCGTGCCGTTCCGCGACGGGTTCACCGCGCGAGAGACGCTCGCGTTCTACGGGCGACTCGTCGACGCCGACCCGGACGCCGCGCTCGAACGGGTCGGGCTCTCCGACGCCGCGGACAAGCGCGTCGAGTCGCTGTCGGGCGGGATGCGCCGCCTGCTGGGGATCGCCCAGGCGCTCCTCGGCGACCCTTCCGTCGCGGTGCTCGACGAGCCCGCGAGCGGCCTCGATCCGACGATGCGCGAGCGGGCGTTCCGGACCGCGGCCGAGCGCGCGCCCGAGGGGACCGCCGTGGTGATCAGCTCTCACGACCTCGAACTCGTCGAGGCGCACGCGGACCGCCTCGTCGTCGTCGACCGCGGACGGATCGCCGCCGCCGGCCCGCTGGATCGGCTGCGTGCCGACTACGACGTCGAGAGCGTGGACGACCTGTACCGCGTCGCGATCGGGCGGGGAGACGGAACCGGAGAGGAGTCGGCCGCTCCCGCTGGCGATGACGAGACCGACGGGTCCGTCCACGTGACGGGGGTGTCCGACCGATGACGGGGCCCAAGCGCGGTCGCGTCGGTCTCGCGGCCCGGCTGCGCGGAGTCGACACCGTGTTCCGGCGCGAACTGGCCACGGTGGCGCGAACGCCGGGGTACGCCGCGCTCGCCGTCGGGCTCGGTGTCGCGCTGTTCGGGGTGGTCGCCGTCGGCGGCGGCGGCGCGACCGGGTTCGTCCCGGCGATCGTCGACCTGCTCCTGCCGGTCGAGGCGCTCGTGCCCGCGGCCGCGGTCGTGCTCGGCTACCGCGCGTTTCTCGCGGACGCGGCGACCGGCGAACTCGCGGTGATCCGGACGTACCCGGTCGGCGTCGCGAGCTACGTCGCCGGGGTGTTGCTGGCGCGGCTCGTCGCGCTCGCGGTCGTGGTCGGCGGTCCCGCGGCGCTCGTCGGCGTGTACGTCGGCCTGACGGCGGCCCCCGACACCGGTATCTTCGCCACGCACGCCGGCGTGGATTCGCCGCTCTTGTACGTGCGGTTCCTCGCGTTCGTGTTCGGACTCGGCGCGGCGTACCTGTCGGTCGCGGCGGGCGTCTCCGCGATCGCGTCGAGCCGTCGGAGCGCCATCGCGCTCGGCGCGCTCGTGCTCGTCGGCGGGGTTCTCGGCGGGGACCTCGCGCTCTTGGAGTCTCTCTCCGCCGGAACCTCGGCCGCGGCGACGCCGGACCTACTCGCGCTCACGCCCAACGGGGCCTTCCGCGGACTCGTCTTCGAGCACGTGATCGGCGTGGCCTTCGCGCCCGAGACCGACTTCGTTCCGACCGGTCGGGCGCTCGCGTCGCTCGCCGGGTGGACGCTCGGCGGCGCGGTCGGCGGCGGCGCGTCGATCGCCCTCGGCCGACGCGTCGACGCGGCGATAGAGCGAGTCCGTTCCGACGAGTGACGCGGCCAAGCGTCAGTCGTCGGACGGGTCGTCCGTCTCGGCGCGCGTCTCCGCCGTCTCCGGCACCGAGCCCGGCGCGTACGCGTACACCGCGTACAACACGATCGCCGACACCAAGAAGTCGAGGCTGTGTTCGACGAAGTGGTGGACCGGCATCGGAACGACGCCGAGCACGGTACCTGCGCCGACGACGGAGCGGGCCAAGAGCGCGCCGACGGCGAGGCTTATCAGCCGGTACTGCGGGGATCGCCGGCGGCGATACGCCAGCAGGCTCACGAGAAACAGCGCGCCCGTCCCGACCCCCGCGACGGCGACGACGACGAGCAGCGGAAGCGATCCCTCTACGCCCCAGCTACCGGTCGCCGTCGACCCCGCGATCGAGTTCACGCGTGCGTACGGCTTGCGCCGCGATGGACAAGAAGCCACGCCTCGCGAGGGGCGCAATCGCCTCGGAGCGCGGCCGGTCTCACGAGCGGAGAACGCGCGGACGCCTTTTATTCGGGCGACCGGTAGCGTCGACGACAACCGATGCCGGACACCAGAGCCCGGGTCCGCGAACACGTCCGCGAGACCCCCGGCGTACACTTCAATCGGGTGAGTCGCGACCTCGACATCGCCACCGGACAGGCGCAGTACCACCTGCGGCGTCTGGTCGGCGACGGCGAGGTCGCGGCCGAGCGGATCGCCGGACAGACGCACTACTTCGACCCGCAGTTCGACCCGTGGGAACGGGCGGTGATCGCGTTCCTCCGCCGCGAGACCGCCCGCGGAATCATCGTCCGGCTTCACGCCGAGGGCCCGGCGCGTCCGGTCGATCTGGCGGACGACCTCGATCTGGCGCGCAGCACGGTGTCGTGGCACGTCTCGAACCTGACCGAGCGCGGCGTCGTCGAGAAGTCGACCGACCACCCGATGACCCTCTCTCTCGCTCGCCCCGAACGGACGGCCGACCTGCTCGATACGGTGTCGCCGTCGCTCCCGGACCGGATCGTCGACCGGTTCGTTCGCACCGTGGACAGCCTGTTCGAGTGACGCTCCCGGCGAGTTATAACTCGCCGTCGTCGGCCAGCGCGCGGACCTCGCTCGCGCGCTCGTGGATCGCCGCCCACTCCGCGTCACCCTTGTCGTCGACGTGCGAGTACATCAGCCCCATGCGCCCGGTGCCGCGAAGCGCCTCCTCGTGCTCTGCGAGGAAGTCCCAGTAGAGCGCGTTGAACGGGCAGGCCCCCTCGCCGGTCGTTCGGGAGACGGCGTACGGACAGTCGGCGCAGTGGTCGCTCATCCGGTTCACGTAGCTTCCGGAGGCGGCGTACGGCTTCGAGGAGAGGAGGTCGGTGCCGAACGACCCCATCCCGACGACGTTCGGCGTCGTCACCCAGTGGTAGGCGTCGACGAACCCGAGGTGGAACCACTCGTTGAGCGCGGCCGGTCGGGTCCCGTAGAGCAGCGCGAAGTTCGAAAGCACCATCAGGCGCTCGATGTGGTGGGCGTACCCGTGCTCGCGAACGTGTCCCACCGCCGCGGAGAGACACCGCATGTCCGTCTCGCCGTCCCAGTAGGCCGGCGGGAGGTCCCGCGTCTGGTCCAGCCGGTTCGCCGTCGCCAGTCCGGGCATCGCCTCGCGGTAGACGTGGCGGACGAACTCGCGCCAGCCGAGCACCTGTCGAACGAACCCCTCCGCCGCGTTGAGCGGAACGGGCGGGAGGTCGGCGGACGAGTCCGCGTCAGCGTCTCGTGTCTCGGAGCCGTCGCCTCGTCTCTCGGAGCCGTCGTCGTTCTCACCGGGACCGCCGCCGAAGTCGCCGAGCGAGGTCTCGGCCGTCCCGCCGTCGCGCCCGTGCGCGGGGTCGTACGCCCCCGGCTCGGCGCCGCGCGCCTCGTAGGCCGCCTCGACGGCGCGGACGGGCTCGCGCGGGTCGAGGAGCCCGAGGTTGATCGCGGGCGAGAGCAGCGAGTGCGCGAGGAACGGCTCGCCGCCGACCATGGCGTCCTGGTACCGGCCGAACGCGGGGAGACCCTCGCGGACGAACGCATCGAGCGCGCGGTCGGCCTCCTCGCGCGTGACGGGCCACGCGAAGCCGGGCTCGTCGTCGGTCCCGTCGATCGACTCGTTCCCCCACGTGTCGAATCGATCCACGACCCACGCGTGGGTCTCGCGGGTCAGTTCGTCGGGCTCGAACCGCGGCCGTTCTGGCGGGGTCCAGTCGTCCGGCGGCGTCTCCCGGTTCAGGTCGTCGTAGTTCCACTCGCCGCCGACGGGGTCGCCGTCGTCCATCAGCACGCCCGTCTCGCGGCGGACGTGTCGGTACCAGTGTTCCTGGCGATAGGTGCGGGTCGCGGTGCCGTCGTCGTTGATCGCGGTCCCGACGGCGCGGCCCGACGGCGCGTCGGCGGCGTCTGCCGACTCGTCAGCCCACGCCCGCCACGCTGCCGGCGTCGTCCAGAACAGTTCGTTGTCGAGGAGGGTCAGGGTCGCATCGCGCTCGGCGACCAGTTCTCGGAGCCGCTCGCCCGCCCCGTGGCTCGCGGGGCGCATGAGTCGGAGGTCGGCGTCGGTATCGGCCCCCGAACCGTTCCCGCCTCGGTCGGCGAGGAACGCGTCGAGCCCCTCGCCGAACGACTCGGCGCGGACGTACCGGACCTCGTGTCCGCGGTCGCGGAGGTCGTCGCGGAAGTGGCGCATCGCCGAGAAGACGAGCGTCAGCTTGTGCGCGTGGTACGGCTTCCGGTCGGCGAACCCGTGCGCTTCGATCAACAGGACCTCGTCGGCGTCGGCGAGCGCGTCGAGGTCGGGGTTGAGCTGGTCGCCGAGCAGCCACAGGGTCGTCCGGTCGCTCACGCGCCGGCTACGGACGGGAGAGACATAGCTTTCGGGGGCGACCCTACGGGTCGGGGCTCTCGTCGTCGGAGGCGTCGCCTCGCTCGCCGGCGAGCGCACGCTTTTGTCGCCGGCGACCCTTGCTCGACCATGCCACGAACCGCAGTCGTCGCGGGCGTCGGTCCGGGCCTCGGGGAGTCGATCGCGCGTCGCTTCCACGAGGAGGGGTGTCGCGTCGCCCTGCTTTCGCGTTCGACCGACCACACCGAATCGGTCGCGGCGGACCTCGGCGAGCGCGCGCTGGCCGTCGCGGCCGACGTGACCGACCCGGACGCGGTCGACGCCGCCTTCGAGACGGTTCGAGACGCGTTCGGTCCGATCGACGCGCTCGTCTTCAACGCCAGCGGCGGGGCGTGGAAGGGCGTCCGCGACATCTCGCTCGCGGAGTTCGAGCACGCGCTCGACGTGTCCGCGACCGGGGCGCTGTGCTGTGTACAGGCCGCTATCGACGACATGCTCGACGGCGACGGCGGGACGGTCGTCTTCACCGGCGCGACCTCCGCGGTCCGGGGACGCGGCGGGGCCGCCGGATTCAGCGCTGGCAAGTTCGCCGCTCGCGGGCTCGCCGAGTCGATGGCCCGAGAACTCGGTCCAGAAGGGGTCCACGTCGCTCACACCGTGATCGACGGGCAGATCGCCCCGCCGTCGGGCGCAGACGATCCCGAGTCGTTCCTCGATCCCGACGCGATCGCGGACGCCTACTGGGACCTCGTCACCCAAGACCGCTCGGCGTGGACGCTGGAACTGGATCTCCGACCGCACGTCGAGGAGTTTTGAGCCGGCCCCGCGGCGGCCGACTCGGTCTCGACCGCGGCCGGTTCGGTGGCAGCCCCTCATCGGGAGGCGGATGCGACTGCCGATATCCCGCGTCAGAGGGAGCGTAGAGACGACCGCCTATACCCCGCGTTTTTATCCCGCGTCCGGGAGAGTCGACCGCATGGACAACGTCCTCACGAACTGGCTGCTCGGGCTGATCGCTGCCCTCCTCGCCGTGCTGGTGCTCGCGACGACCGGCCCGGAGTTCCTGTTTCCGCTCGCCCCGGTCGCGAACGTCCTCGCGCTCGTCACCTTCCTCGCGTTCGTCATTCTCACCGGAGCGTTCTTCGTTTACACGGCGTCGTTCCGAAACCGGTGAGTCGGATCGGGGTCCGAGACACCGGTAGCGAGCGGTGAGGTCCCCACCCGAGTGCATTTTTGTGCCGGGCAGTCGTGGACCGGGTATGGAGTACACGACGCTCGGGAACACGGGCATGACCGTCTCGAAGATCTGTCTCGGTTGCATGAGCTTCGGTGACCCCGACTGGCGCGAGTGGGTCTTAGACGAGGAGGCGGGCCGCGAGCTGATCGACCGAGCGATCGATCTCGGCGTGACGTTCTTCGACACCGCGAACATGTACTCGAACGGTGCCTCGGAGCGCGTCCTCGGCGACGCGCTCGCGGAGTACGACCGCGACCAGTTCACCGTCGCCACGAAGGCGTACTTCCAGATGGACGAGTCGAACCCGAACTCGGGGGGGATCTCGCGGAAGGCGCTCGACCAGGAACTCGCGAACAGCCTCGACCGGCTCGGGATGGACACGATCGACCTGTATCAGATCCACCGTTGGGACTACGACACCCCGATCGGGGAGACGCTCGCGGCGCTCGACGACGCGGTCCGCCGCGGAGACGTCCGATATCCGGGTGCCTCCTCGATGTGGGCCCACCAGTTCGCCGAGTCGCTCCGCGTGAGCGAGCGCGAGGGGTACGAGCGGTTCGCCACGATGCAGAACCACTACAACCTCGCGTACCGCGAGGAGGAGCGCGAGATGCTGCCGCTGTGTGACAAAGAGGACGTCGGCGTGATGCCGTGGAGCCCGCTCGCGCGCGGGTACCTCACGCGACCGCACGAGGACGTCGACGCCACGCTGCGCGGCGAGACGGAAGAGCATCTCTACGAGCACCCCTACCGCGAGGGCGGCGGCCCGACGATCAACGAACGCGTCGCCGAGTTGGCCGACGAGAAGGGCGTGAAGATGGCGCAGATCGGCCTCGCGTGGCTGTTCCACAAAGACCGCGTCGACACCCCCATCGTCGGGACCACGACCGTCGAACACCTCGAAGACGCCGTGGAGGCACTCGATATCGACTTGTCCGCATCTGACATGGACTGGCTGGAAGAGCCGTACGAGCCGGTTCGGGTGTCCGGACACGAGTGAGAAGGGTGCGATCGCCGTCGTCGCGGCCGTCGCGGCTGTCGGCGTCGTCGCCGGCGGTGTCGTCGCGACCGTTCGCGTCGCCGGCCTCAATATTGTATGCGGTGTTTTAGGGGGTATATAGGCAAGCCATATATCACGTGAGTCAGTCACACGCACGCATGAGCGATGGGACAGACCACACGCCCGTCCGGTCGAGCACCGAGTACGCCCGGACGCGGACCCGGTGCCCGAACTGCGGCGATCACGTACCGGCCATCGGTCGCGACACGGAGACGACCGAGTGTCCGAACTGTCAGACACCGGTCCGAGCCTGAACGCGGATCCGGGGTGACTCCGGTCGCTCTCGTCGGGAGGTGCGCGGAGCCCGGAGCGACAACCCTTTTCGGCCGGGGAATCGAACCTCCTCGCATGGCAGACGACGACGCCGAAGACGCCGAGACCGGCGACGAACAGGGCGACGCCGCGAGTCAGGACGCTGACGCCGGCGACGGAGAGGAAAAGTCCTTCCGCGAGCGCGTCGAGGAGATCCGCGAGCGACGCGAACAGGAGCGCGAGGAGGGCGACCGTCCCAGTCCCGAGGAGATGATGGGCGGCGGTGGCGGCGGTCCGCCGGGCATGGGCGGCGGTGGCGGCGGCAACCCCTTCGCACAGATGATGTCCGGCATGATGGGCGGCGGCGGTCCCGGCGGCGCGGGCGGTCCGCCGGGCATGGGCGGCGGGCCGGGCGGCCGCGGCGAGGAGGGAGGCGACCAGGCCGGCAACGAGGAGCTCGTCCGCGAGGTTCGCCAGCTCCGCGACGAGGTCCGCGACGCGACGCGACAGCTTCAGCGCATCGCGCAGGCGCTCGAAGACGACTGAGCGAGGCGATCGGCGGAGCCCTCCGGCCGCGGAACCCGGCCGAAGAGACGGACGCCGCCGCGGGGACAGACGTCACCGAGCGGCGACGTTCCGAGACTCACCGCGCTCAGCCGAGCCGCTCGTCGAGGATCAGGCGAGTCTTCGTCGATTTGACCTCGTCCATCTCTCGTGCCTGCGAGATGAGTTCGTTGACGGCGCGCGTGTCCACGGCGTCGACGACGAGGACGATGTCGTCTTCGCCGGAGACCTGCCAGACGAAATCGACCTCTTCCCAGTCGACCATCCGATCGCTGACCGCGGCGGTATCGACGTTCATCTCCACCGAGATCTCGATCATCGCCTTCACGTTCCCCGTCCGAGTGGTGACGGTGAACCGCTCTATGATCCCCTCGTCAGTCATGCGGTCGACGCGGTTGCGCACGGTTCCCTCCGAGGTACCCACCTGATCTGCGATCTCCGTGTACGGCGTTCGCGCGTCCCGGCGCAGGATAGAGAGGATCCGGCGGTCGAGGTCGTCCATACGTCACACACTTTCGCCGGTGACTTACTCGTTACGAATATCGTAACACAGCTTCGAACGACGCATTTATTAGCCTATACGCGTACGTATCTCGTAATGTCGGACGCCTATATCGCGCTGGCCGACGGACGCGTGCTCGAAGCGCGCGCTCGTGCGCCGGGGCGCACCCGTGGCGAACTTGTGTTTACGACCGCGTACACAGGCTACGAGGAGTCGCTCACCGACCCCTCCTACGCCGAGCAAGTCCTCACGTTCTCGTACCCGTTGATCGGAAACTACGGCGTCCGAACCGAGCGGTTCGAATCATCGTCGGTCCAGCCTCGCGCGGCGGTCGCACGCGAGTTGACCGACGACGTCGCCGACTGGCTCGCCGAGGAGGGCGTCCCGGCGATCGACCACCTGGACACCCGCGAGATCGTCACCACCGTCCGCGAGGAGGGCGCGATGGCCTGCGGCATCGCCGCCGGCCCGGACGCGACCCCCGAGGACGCGGTCGAGGAGATGGAAGCCTGCAAGCCGATGAGCGACCACGTCGACATCGGCGCGCAGGTGTCGGTCTCCGAGCCGACCGTCACCGAGGGCGGCGGCGCGGCCGACGTCGCGCTCCTCGACTGCGGCGCGAAAGGCTCTATCATCTCGTCGCTCACGGAGCGCGGCGCGGACGTCCACGTCCTCCCGTACGACGCGACCCCCGAGGACGTGGCCGCGGTCGACCCGGACGTGCTGTTCGTCTCGAACGGCCCGGGTGACCCCGAGAACTTCGTCGCCGCACAGGAGGTCGTCGACGAGTTCGCGGGCGAACTGCCGATGGCCGGCATCTGTCTCGGCCAGCAGGTGATAACGAGCGCGCTCGGCGGATCGACAGAGAAGATGGCGTTCGGCCACCGCGGCGTCAACCAGCCGGTCAAGGACCTCCGGACCGACAAGGTCGTGATGACGACGCAGAACCACGGCTACACCGTCGAGGACACGGGCCCGCTCGACGTGACACAGGTGAACGTCAACGACGACACGGTCGAGGGACTCGACAACGAGGAACTGGAGATCATCACCCGTCAGTACCACCCCGAAGCGAACCCCGGCCCACACGACTCGCTCGGCTTCTTCGACGAGGTCATGGACCTCGCGGAGTCGACGCCGCACGTCACGGCCGACTGAAACCCCCGGGCTCGACCGGCGACGTTTTGACTCCTCCGTGCCGAGTGGCTCGCATGACTCCGACGGTCCTCCTCACCAACGACGACGGCATCGACGCCGTCGGACTCCGCGCGCTCTCGGACGTGCTCTCGCGCGAGTACGACGTGACGGTCGTCGCGCCCGCGACCAACCAGTCCGGGGTCGGCGGGGCGCGCTCGTGGTGGGACGCGACGGTGGAGTACGAAGAGACCGACGCCGGCTACGCGGTCGAGGGGACGCCGGCCGACTGCGTCGCCGTCGCGGACGTCGCCCTCGACCTGGATCCGGACGTCGTCGTCTCCGGCTGTAACCACGGACCAAACATCGGTGCGCACATCCTCGGACAGTCCGGGACGGTCGGGGCGGCGATGGAGGCGTCGTTCCTCGGGACGCCTGCGGTCGCGGTGTCGCTGTACGATCGCGGAAACCTCCCCGTTCCGCCGACGCTCGGAACCGACGCGTTCGCGCTCGCTGCGGAGGTCGTCTCCGACATCCTCGAAGACGCGACGCGCTCCGACGGCGAAGTCGGGCTCCCCTTCGGCGCGGACGTGTTGAACGTCAACGCCCCTGCCGCCGACGACGAGGCCGCCGCTCAGCCGACATACCGACTGACCGAGCCCGCTCGCGGCTTCGACGTGATCGAGTTCCGCCCCGGTGAGACTGAGGCGGGCGAGAGCGGATTCGACGAACGACGCGGCGAGATGGGAATGGAGCTCCGCGACCGGTTCTGGCGGGAGTTCCTCCGCGGCGACGTGCCCGACGACCCCGGGTCGGACCGGCGGGCGGCGGTCGAGGGAGAAGTGAGTATCTCGCCGCTGTCGTCGTCACGGTCCGTCGCCGCCGACCGAGCGGGCGACG
The DNA here is from genome assembly GCF_024494575.1 of Halorubrum salinum. GTDB lineage: Archaea > Halobacteriota > Halobacteria > Halobacteriales > Haloferacaceae > Halorubrum > Halorubrum salinum. The sequence goes on along the minus strand of NZ_JANHDO010000001.1, from coordinate 625,595 downwards.
TCGTCACGATTCGGGGAGACGAGACCGCGACGCCGGAGCGGCGGTCGCAGTAGCCTCCGAGTCACGCGTTCTGTCTCGGTGCCCGCCCGGCTCTCGGCGAGTTCGGGCCGTCCCGCCGCTACCTGCGTCTCGGACGGCGCTTCCCCCCGGTAAACTCTTTTGCGAGCCGACCGAGATACCACACCAGCGCCAGCCCGAGGACCACACCGACGGCGAGCGCGACGACCAGCTGTGTCGGCGTCGCTCCCCACTGGAGGGCGATGAGCGGCGGTGATACCGCGACGAGAAGCAGAAAGCCGGCCTTGATCTTGCGGTTCCCCGCCTCGCGCTCGGCGTCGGACATGGGACCTACCACACGTCCCACCCCGCCGTCCGAGCGGCGTCCGCGATTGCGCCCGCGTTCATGGTCGCACAACGGCGCGAGCGAGTATCAACCCGGCGGAGTGTCTCCCGACCTCCGAGTGCCGCGGATCGGCGGATCCACCGGACACGTCAGACCCGGCGAACGAGATGGTCGCGGACGGTGCGTTGACACTCGGCACAGAGTGCGATGAGCCGCGTCGCCGTGGACAAGACCGGGTGAGACACGGACAGCTCCGAGTAGGCGTACTCGACCAGCGAGCGGTGTGTGATCCCCACGTCGGCGTCTAGGCTCGTGGTCCCGTGCAGGAACTCCTGCCGCTCGCGACAGACCTCCGCACACAGCGTCCGATGGCCCCTCAGCTCGTTGTGACGTGCTCGGAGTTCGGTGAAATCCAGTCCCGAAAGCGGGGTCTCGTTGGCTTCGACGAGCCACCCGACGACGGTCTCGATCTCGTCGGCCGCCGACCGAAGCGACCGCGCCTCCGCGTCGAGCGCTCGGTCCGTGACCGTCAGCTCCCGTTTGCGGTCCGCGACCGCCGAGAGGACGGCGCGTTTAGTCATCGGAGTGAACTGTCCGCCGGAGCCGGGCGCGAGCGCCGCAGCCAAGTCGTCTGTGAGTTCCGCACGCATCGTCTCGACCAGCGGCTCGGGCGTCTCGACGTCGTCAACGCTGTAGGGACGAACGGTCTCGGCGAACGCGTCGCGAACCGAACGGCACCGGTCTGCCCCCGGTTCGGTCCCTCGAACCGCCGGCGCAGCGGCGGCCGCCGCGTCACCGGCTGGGGTGTCAGACCGGGTCGCAGATGGGTTCGGGACGTCGACGCCGAGGTCGCGAACGGCCCGCCCGAACTCGTCGAGGGCCGCCCGCTTCTCCGCGAGGTGCTCGCGTTCGTCCGCGACGCGACCGAGCGCCCGACGGACGTGTGTCCGGACAGAAGTCACGGCGCTGACACCCGAGAGACGCCTGTAACGTCCGTCGACTCCTGACGGACGATCACGTCGTAGTACGGTAGCTGCGGGTCGTATCGACGGAGGGCCGCGCGGTATCTCTCCGTCTCGCGGGCGGCGACCCGCGCCGTGGCGCGGCTGTCGAAGCGCAGTTCGGCCGCGGGAACCGGTCGGTCACCGTACCGCGCACAGACGAGCGAGAACTCGCCGCTCTCGCTCGCCAGCGCGTGGATTCTGTCGCGGATGTCGACGAGCGTGGGTCTGGCCATCGTGGGTGGGATACAGAGAGGATCCGCCCGTTACCTCTGGATCGGAACTGGGTTTCCGGCTCGGATGAACGGATCGGCTCCAGCCGCCGTCGACAGCGCGATCCCGCCGGCGTCCGTCTCCGAGACGGACATCGACGGAGGCTCCGGGATCCCGTACGCTGTCGGGTCACCGTACCGTGCGGCGATGACCCACGCGCGGGCCAGCATAGCAGATCCACAGTCGTCCTGAGATGACTCCGCCTGCGCTGACGGGTCCGCCCCGGGATCGTACGTCCGTGACCGTCCCGCGTCTGTTCTCCCGCGATCCGACGGATCGTCTCCCATATATTTTAGGCCAGCCTAAATAAATAAGAGTATTTCGTTTTGGGCCGGCCTAAAGTGGTATGAACGGTGGACAGCATCGCGAACGGGTACCGGTAGCTCGGCGGATTCGACGGGCGGTAGACGCGCCGAGCAGTAGTCGAGAGTTCGGTCGCTAGTCGTCGAGCGGTTCAAAAAATGAGATCGCTGCAGCGCAGTGCCGCGAGTGGCGGCGTCTATGCTATTCGTTTCCGAACATCTGGCGCATCATCGGATGCATCTCCATCAACTGCTCCTCGGCGATCTCCTCGTACAGCTTGTACGTGATGGAGACCGCGAGCAGCAGGCCGGTTCCGGAGACGCCGCCGATGGTGCCGAGCAGGTTCGCCATGACGGCGAGGAACCCGACCAGCGCACCGCCGATGACGGTCACCTGCGGGATGTACCGTTCCATCACCTTCTCTACGACCTGCGGATTCCGACGGAAGCCGGGAATCTGCATCCCGGAGCCCTGGATCTGCTGTGCGGTCGCTTCCGGGCCCATCCCGGTCGTTTCCACCCAGAAGATGGCGAAGATGGCTCCGCCGACGATCATGAAGGTTAGATCGATCCCGAGCCGAACGGCGATCATCCACGGCTCGACGCTCGCCGGGATCTCGCCGAGGAACCACATCCACTCGCTCCGCGTCTGGATCGGATTCAGGTAGTAGAACAGCCCGGATATGGGCTGGCCCTGCTGGCTGTACTCTCCGAGCCACGCCGGCATCCCCGCCCACTGCGAGGAGAGGATCTGTCCGAGGAACTGGATGTTCGCCTGCAGCGCGCGAACGAGGATCATCGGCAGGACGGACGCGTAGATGAGCTTCACCGGGAAGCGTCCGCGGGCACCCTTTACCCGGGCGTGTGACAGGGGAATCTCGACCCGAACCGACTCGGCGTACACGACGATTCCGAAGATGAAAAGCGTCGTGAACAGCGCGAGGATGTTACCCGGATCGAAGAGCAGATTCTGGAGCCCCTCGCTCGTGAACGGCGACAGCGTGCTCGGGTTGCCGCCGAAGATGAGCGCGTACCAGTTGGCGAAGAATCCGTTCGCACCGAGCGCCGAGAAGCTGAAGAAGCCACCGACGATCTGCTGGCTGACCGCGGCGATAATGAACAGCCCGACGCCGGAGCCGACGCCCCACTTGCTCACGATCTCGTCCATGAACAGGATGAGGACACCGCCGGCGAAGATCTGGGCGAATATCAGCAGCTCGACGCCGAACACGCCGATGCCGAGCGACTGCGCGACGGCCGGGTCTGCCGGGAGGAACTCTCCCGTGAAGACCATCGGTGCAGCGGTGAGCGCGGAGACGATGATCACCAGCAGCTTCTGGAGGCCCTGATACAGCACCTGATCGCGTGGGTCGTCCGTGTCGAGCCCAAGCAGGTTTGCGCCACCGAGAAGCTGCAGGACGATGGACGCCGTGACGATCGGACCGATACCGACCTGCAGCAGCGAGCCGGACGAGCCGGCGAGGACCGACCGGAACTGCCCGAAGAAGTCAGACCCCTGCCCGACCGCCAACCCGAACGGGTTGATGTTGGTCAGGAAGAAGTAGACGATCAGGACACCTGCCGTCCACGTGAGCTTCCGTTTGAACGGGACGTGACCCGCCGGCCGCTCCACGACTGGCATCCGCGAGAGCACCGGTTCGGCGGCCTCCTTCCAGCTCATGATTACGCCTCGTCGGCCTCGTCGTCTGAAGTGTTTTCTGATTCGGCAGCGGCCTCGGCGCGCTCAGAGAGCGTCGCCGCGCCGCCGGCCTCCTCGATGAGTTCGACCGCGCCAGCGGTGAACGCGTCTGCCGTGACGCGAAGCTCGCGGCGGACCTGTCCGCCGCCGAGCACCTTCACGACGTCGGCCTCGTAGCCGTCGTCGACGACGTCGCGCGCGTCGATGACGTACGCGTCGCCGTCTTCCTCGGCGAGGCCCTCCGCGGCGTACAGCGCCGCGTCCTCGTCGAGCTTCTGGACCTTGACTTCGAGGACGTCCGTCTGAGAGTCCTCCGGGCGCTTGAACCCGTGTTTACCGAGCGGACCGTAGTTGTGGTACTCGTGTTTCGCGCGGCCGGCCGCGCCGCGACCGCCGCGGTGACCGGCACCGCGTCGGTTCTTGTGCGTTCCGCCGCCGTGGGTTCGAGACCCACGCTGTTTGCGTTTCTTGCTCGTCATCGCATGGCCTCCAGGAGGGAATCGATCTCCTCGGTGGTGTGTTTCCCGAGCTCGCCGCCCTCGATCACCGGGTGTTTGATGCCCTCGTGACCGCCGCGGGGGGCGTGGAGTCGCAGCGTCGGCGAGAGGCCCTGCTCTCGCAGAGACGTCTCCTCGTCGACGAGCGCCTCGGCCAGCGCGTCCAGGTCGGCGAAGTCGGTGTTGTCGTCGATCCACTCGTCGTCGATGTCGGCGGAGCCGTCGAGCGGCTCGCCGCGGCGCGCGATGGTCCGCGCGACCGCGTCGACGCTCGGCTCGCCAAAGGCGACGACGTCGTTCACCTTCGTGATCATGCCCCGGTACGAGTCCGTCTCCGGAACGAACGTCGCGTGGTTGACGCGCCCGACGTTCAGCATGTCGAGCGTGTCCTCGACGCCGTATTCGAGGTTCACGTCGCCGCGGAGCTGCACGATCGCTTGCATCACTCGCTCACCTCGTCGTAGTGGACTTCTCGCGCGTGTTGGGGAGTGCGGGACTGCGCCGCGTTCTCTAAGGCGTTGAACGTCGCCTTCGCGAGGTTCACGGTCGTGCGCGTGTTGCCGTCGGAGTTCGTCCAGGCGTCCTCGACGCCGGCGAGCTCCAAGATGTTCCGAACGGTCTCTGCCGCCGCCAGCCCGAGCCCCTGCGGGGCGGGCTTGATCTCGACGGTGACGGAGCCGGCTTTCCCCTCGGCCTTTCGGGTGAGGGAGTTCGTGCCGCCGGGCTGGTCCTCCCAGGAGCCGGAGCCGCGGTCCACCTCGATGATGTTCAGCTTCGCGACGTCGATCGCCTTCTGGATCGCACCGCCGACCTGATCGTCGCGGGCCTGCGCGTACCCGAGGTAGCCGTCGCGGTTGCCCACGGCGACCACACAGCGGAACTTCACGCGCCGGCCGGAGTCGGTCATACGCTGGACCATGTTGATGTCCAGCACCTCGTCTTCGAGGCCCGGAAGTAGCTGGTCGACTATCTCGGCCTCCTTCAGCGGGAGCCCGGAGTCGAGCGCCTGTTCCATCGACGAGATATCGCCGTTCTGTACCTTGCGGCCGAGCCGCGTCCGCGGTTCCCAGCCGTCGTTGTGTCTACTCATGGTCCTCCTGGATTGTCGCGAGCACGTCGTCGAAGTGCTCGGGTAGGTCGGCCGCGTCGAAATCGCCGCTGTACAGCGGCTCGTCGAGCTGCTCGTCGTACGCGGCGATGTGCTCGCCACGCGTACGCGACCAGTCGGCCAGCACGTCGTCGTTGTGCGGGATCTCGAGGCCGGCGTCGATCGCTCCTTCCTGTACTGCGAACGTCTTGTTGCCGGGGGTCGCCGTGTTGAGCCCGATGTCGAGGACGGCCTCGTCGAGGCCGGCGTCGACGGCGCGAGCGCCCGCGAGATACCCCGTAAGGTACGCGCTGGGGAGGTTGCCCGTGGGGGCGTCCCAGCCGTACTCCGCGAGGTCCTCGCTGGAGGCGGCCGCGTGGGTCTCGTCGCCGTCGGATCCGGGCGTGATCAGCTGCGCCCTGACGTGAGCGTTGCTCACCCGAGCGACCAGGCGAGGCTTGCCCGATTTCAGCAGGCGCAACCTCTGGTGGTAATCCGTCCGGACCTCGCGGCGGCGGCGCATCGGCACCTTGTATCGTGGTCCTGTCGCCATTACTCTGTCACCTCGTAACCGTACTGCGTCTGGATGTACGCCTCCAGTCGCGCGACGTCCTCGAAGTCGCCACCGCTCGCCTTGTTGTAGAGCGTGCGGTACTCGCTTGCGTCGAGGACGTCCTCGTCGTCGCGGAGTTCCTTCAGGCGGGCGCGCTGTGCGCGGATCCGCGCCTTCCAGTCGTCTTTCGTGTTCTGTCGTGCGCCGGATCGCCCCTTCCGGGTGCCGGCACCCGACTGGTGGCCGTACGAGCGCTTCTCCGCGCGCTCGCGGGCCCGACCGCGAGAGTTCGTCTTCGCGTCCTTCGCGCGGATCGTCCCCTGATCTATCAGGTCACGGATATCCTCGCGGGTGATCGCGTCTTCGATCTCCTCTTGTGCCTCGGGGTCGAGCCAGACGCGGCCCTTGCCGACGTCGAGCTCGTCCGCTGCGAGTCGTTTCTGCGCTTTCAGGTCACTCATCGTCGACCTCCACTTCGATATAGGTCGGGTTGAGCACGCGAATGCCGCGCTCTTCCGCCTCGTCTTCGATCAGTTCGCGCTTGCGACCACCGACTTTCGAGGCGATCCGCACCGCCTGCCTGTCGCCGTCGACGCCTTCGAGGTCGTCCGTGTTGTGCACGCGGACCTCCTCGAAGCCGCTCGGATGCAGATCGCGCGAGGCTTTCGGCGAACGGAACCCAGCCTCGACGACCGGACCCTTCGCTTTCATGCGACGGCGCTGCTTGGAGAGCCCGCCTCGCGGCTTGCGCCACGACGTCGGGATCCGCTTTTTCTTGTGGTAGTCCTGCCGGTTGAACTGCGGTTTCCCCTCGCGGTGCTTCTGTGCGAGCGCGCGAGCGGTCTCGTCGTCCAGATCCGGCGTCTTGTCGGCGTGACCGCGGGGGCGAAGCTCCGTCTCGACCGCTTCGTCGGATTCGGCCTCCGCGGCCTCCTCCTCATCGGTCTCGTCTTCGATCTCCGCGTCCGCCTCCTCGTCGACCTCCAGGCCGCCGACGTCGGCTTTGATACGCGCGGCGAGCGCGTTCCCGACGCCGTCGACCTCGGAGAGTTCCGACTGAGAGGCAGCCTTCACGTCCTCGACCGTCTCGTAGCCGGCCTCGCGAAGCGCGTCCGCCTTCGAGGGACCGACACCGCTGATGTCTTCCAGTTCGTCTGCCATCGGTTAGGCACCTCCGGTGGGTTTCTCGACGATGTACACGCCGTCTTGGAAGACGCGCGTGTCCTTGTCGGTCACCTTCGTCAGCTGTTCGATGTCGGCGGCGGTCTGCCCGACGGCCTCCTTGTCGGAGCCCGAAAGCGTGACCGTCTCGCCGTCGATCTGTACGTCCGTGTCTCCGCGAATGGGCGTGCGTCGCTGTGCGCGCTCTCCGAGGAAGTTCTCGATGACGACCTCGTCGCCCTCCACGGTCACCTGCATCGGGAAGTGGGCGTAGTACACTTCCATCGTGTACTCCCATCCGTCGGTGACGCCGTGGATCATGTTGGCGACGTGGCTCTCGAAGGTGCCGACCGTGGCGTTCGTCTTCGCGTCCTCGTTCTCGGAGGCGACAACGACGACGCCGTCTTCGACCGTGACCTCGACGTCGGGGTACCAGAGGCGTCGCGTGACGCTCCCGTTGGGACCCTCGACGGTGAGTTCGAGGTGGTCGGTCTCTGCGGAGACGTCGTCCGGAATCTCGATTTCGACTCTGTTCATTGTTAGTAGACGTATGCGATCACTTGGCCGCCGATGCCCTCTTCGCGGGCCTCGTAGTGGCTCATGACGCCGTGGCTCGTCGTGACGATGAGCGTCCCGTAGTCACGGGCGGGGAGGTATCGCTTCTCCCACTTCTCGAATTCGTCTGCGCCCGCCGAATAGCGGGGCTTGACGGCGCCACACTCGTTGATCGCGCCTTTCAGTTCGACCTCGAACTTCCCGGCTTTCCCGTCGTCGACGTACTCGAAGCCGTCGACGTACCCGCGGTCGTAGAGGACCTCGAGGACGGAGCCGATGATGTTGGAGGCGGGCTCAACCGTGTACGACAGATGGCCAACGCTCTCGGCGTTGTCCATGCCGGCGAGCGCGTTGGTGAATGGATCGTTTCCCGTCATGTTCAGCTGTACTTCTCGAATCCCATGTCTCGGGCGACCTCGCGGAAGCACTGCCGGCAGAGGTTGATATCGTACTTGCCGACGAGTCCCTGCTCGCGGTCGCACCGCCGGCAGGTGTGCCGGGAATCGGTGCGCTTTGCGGCGTGTTCGCCCGTCTCGTTGTTCGCTTCACTCATGCCGTTACCTCGACGTCGAAGTTCGTTTCGAGGAACGCGGCCGCGTCCTCGGCGGTCATTCGGTGGCTGGCCGGGATCGACGTGGTGCCCTTGTCGCGCTTGGAGACGCGGTAGCCGGGGCGGACGATCGTCGTCGTCACGTCGAGCCCGTAGATCCCGATACTGGGATCGTACTCCTGGCTCGGGAAGTCGGTGTGGTCCTCGACACCGAAGCTCAGGTTGCCGGTGTCGTCGAACTGGCTCTGGTCGACGTCGACGATGTCCAGTGCCGTCTCTAAGAACGCGTGTGCGTCCTCGCCCCGCAGCGTCACCTTGACGCCGATCGGGTCGCCCTTGCGGATGCCGAACTCGGCGATAGTGCGCTTCGAGGTGGTCCGGACCGACTGCTGGTCCGTGATCTCCTCGATGATCTCCTCGGCGTCGGCGAGGGGTTCACCGCCCTGCCCGACGCCCATGTGGACGACGACTTTCTCGAGGTACGGCTCGCGCATCTCGTGTGCGGCGCTCTCGGATTCACTCATCCGAATCACCCGCCTCCTCGGCGTCGTCGCCGGTGAAGTTCTCGTCGATGACGACGAGGTACTCCTCGACCGTCTCGTAGCCGTCGGCGTCGTCGCCGACGGTGACGGTGTTGGACCCGGACCCGAGCGTCACGTCGATCTCGTCGACCTCGCCGATGCGACCGGCGTGTTGGCCGGCGACGGCGGTGACGAGTGCGCCCTCCTCGTACTCGAAGTGGGCGACGATCTCCTTCGACTCGTTGTCGACGACGATCGAGTCTTTGGTGTCGTACTCGGTGCCGACGTCGACGCGGACGTTCGTCCCGTCGTGGAGCGTCAGCTGGACGTCCCCGCCGGGAACGACGGTCTTGTTCGTGATCTTTCCGAGCCGGCTTCCGGCGGCCTCCTCGTCGACGGGAGTCAGCGCGAGCCGACCGCCCTCGTCGGGGAAGACGCGGAAGTACTCCCCGCGCTCGGGGAACGCCAGGATGTCGAACATCCCGATCGGACGCTGCTCGTCCGAGATGGCGTCCCCGTTGACGAGGACCGAGTCGTTGTTCAGCGCGTAGCGCGCCTCCTTCGTCGAGTCGACGTATCCGAGCACGTCCCGTAGCAGGACGACGAGCGGAACGCCCGCCTCACCGTGCGGGCCGGCGTCGGCCTTGACGGTGAACGTGTCGGTCTTGCGCTCGACCGGCCAGGAGTTCGGTACTGCCAGTCGCTTCTGATGTCGCGTCATTCGTTATCCTCCTGGAGCCGCGCCTCCCGGCGATCGTCTTCCAGGTTCAGATCGGTCACCCGGACGTTACTCGCCGGGAGGGGACGGGGAACTTCCTCTCCGTCCGCCTTCTCGACGGTGACGTCCTCGACGGTGATCCGTTCTGCGGACAAGTCGACGGAGACGACCTCTGCCTCCGTTCCGGCCGCGTCGCCGCGAAGCACCTCGACGGTGTCGCCGGCGTTGACGCGGACGTTCCGCTGGCCGTACTCCTCGCGGAGGTCGTCCGTGAGAGTGGCCCGAACCTGCTTTTGCCGCTCGTGGAGCGGCGCGGTCTCCGACCGTTTTCGCTGTTTGCGTGGCTGGTTCGTCATGATTAGACGATCATCGTCGCGGTCGAGGCGATGCTCCCGAATCGCTCGGCGACCTCGCGAGCGATGGGGCCTTTGATCTCCGTGCCCCGGGGCTCTTCGAGGTCGTCGATAACGACGGCCGCGTTGTCCTCGAACTTCACGCGGGTTCCGCTCGGACGGCGGATCGGCTTGCGCTGGCGGACGACGACCGCCTCCAGCACCTGCCGCCGCATCTCCGGGGTTCCCTTGGTGACCGAGACGGTCACCTTGTCGCCGATACCTGCCTTCGGGTGGCGGTTCTTCGTGCCGGAGTAGCCCGACACGGAGATGACCTTCAGCTCGCGCGCGCCGGTGTTGTCGGCGCACGTGATGAGAGAGCCCTTCGAGAGCCCCTGCGTGACGTCGGCTTTGAGCGCCTCCATCACAGATCACCCGTCAGGTTCTCGACGACGACGTGTGATTTCGTCTTCGAGAGCGGTCGCGTCTCCGCGATTTTCACTTCGTCACCGACTTCGAGCGAGTCGAGCACGCCCGGCACGTGAGCCGGGATGCGCGAGCGACGCTTCATGTACCGGTCGTATTTCGGTACGAACACGTCGTATTCTCGCTCGACGATGACGGTCTTTTCCATATCCGTCGACACGACCGTTCCCTCACGGGTCTGGCCGCGGACGGAGAGCTGCCCGTAGAACGGGCACTTCTCGTAGTCGTAATCCTCCGGGTTGTCTGGCTCCGGAGGCGTGGGTACGTCGATTCCTATCGCCATTGTGTGACACCTCGTTCGGTGCGTTCGGCGGGTCGATACCGCAACCGATCGCCATCCACCGTCGCGTAGACCACGTCTTTGCACTCGCCCTGTCGGCTCGCCGGCCCCGCGTCGTCACCGTCGACGACGCCCGTGGGCCCGGACGGGCCAGACTGACGGGGGCGAACCCCCGTAGTATCCGACCCGAGTTGGGACGCGGACCCCGACGACTGGCCGTCGTCGGCGGCTTCATCTGTGTGAACGGTCGGTCGATCGACGACACCGAACTCGAACGTCGCGCCCGACTTGGGCACGCGTTTGTCCCCCGACGCCGTTCGGACCACGAGGGTTCCGAACGTCTCGGACGACACGCGACCGGCGACGCCAACGTGGGCGTCGCTGTCGGCGTCGACCACCCGAACCGGGAGGCCGACGAGTTCGTGCCGTACGAGGGTGTCGGGAGAGATCATCGTTATTCGTCGTCGAAGTCGTCTTCTTCCTGCTGGATCGTCTTGATCCGCGCGATCGTCTTCTTCAGCTCGTTGACGCGACCGGGGCTTTCGGGCATTCCGCCCGCGGCCCGCTGCGCCTTCGAGTTGAGCAGTTCGGTCTCGAGCTCTTCGAGTTCGACCTGCCGCTCCGCCGCGGTCATGTCGCGGATCTCCTCGGTGTAGAGGATAGCCATTATTCGTCCTCCTCGTCTTCGTCGGCCGCTTCCATCTCTGCGACGAGGTCCGCGGCCTCCTCTTCGATCTCTTCATCGAGCTCGTCGACGTCGTCCGCGTCCGCGTCGCCGACCGGTTCCTCGGCGGCGACATCGGTCGCGTCCTCGGCCGTCTCTTGGGTCTCCTCGACGACCTCCTCGACGACCTCCTCGTCGATGACATCGGCGGGGTCTTCGTCGGGGACGTCGACGTCCTCGTCGGCGCCGACGTCCGGCACCTCTTCGGGCTCCTCTTCGAGGAGGGACTCGACGCCTTCGTCGGCGTCGGCCGCCGCCTGCTCGACCTCCGGCACCTCGGCGTCCTCGCGGACGTCGAAGTCGTCCGGAAGCTGCGCGCCCGGCGGGATGATCTTCACGTTGACGCCGATCGTCCCGAGCTTCATCACCGCGACGCCCTGACCGTGGTCGACGACCTCCTCCGCGGGCTCACCGTTGTGCTTGATGTAGCCGCGGTTGAACTTCTCGACGCGCGAGCGCGCGCCGGTGACCTTCCCGGAGAGGACGATCTCAGCGCCTAACGCGCCGGCGTCCATGATGCGGTCGATCGTCGTGTGGCCGGCCTTCCGGAAGTACCAGCCGCGTTCGAGGGCGTTCGCGAGACGGTCCGCGACGATCTGGGCGTTCAGGTCGGGCTCGTCGACCTCCTGAACGTCGATCTGCGGATCGTCCATGTCGAAGCGATCCTCTAGCTCGGTGGTGATCTTACGGATGTTCTTCCCGCCCTTCCCGATCACCATGCCGGGCTTTTCGGCCTTCAGGACGATCTGCGTCCCCATCGGCGTCTGAGCGACGTCCATGCCGCCGTAACCGGCGCGGCCGAGCTCGTCCGCGAAGAACTCGTTGATCTGTGAACGGCGCAGGCCGTCCTCGATGAATTGGTGTTCGTCTGCCATTAGTCGTCAGCCTCCGGTTCCTCGATGATGAGCTCGACGTCGGCGAGCGTGGTGTTCCACTGCGTCGCGCCCGCGGCACGCGGGTTGCGTCCGGGGCGTTCGCCGACCTTGTGCGGTGCGACGTGTTTGATGACCATCGCGTCGCCGTCGAACCCTTGTTCGTCCGCGTTGTTCTTGACGTTCTCCAAGAGTTTGAGGAAGTCCTTGGCGGCCTTCTCGGGGTACCGTCCCGCGTCCCAGCCGTCGATGTCGGAGCGGTGGCCCGCGCCGGCGTTGTGCTGGCGCATCGGCACCGACGTCTCCTCGTCGATGACTTCCTGGAGGAACTCCTCTGCGTCGGCGACAGTCTCGCCTTTGATCTCCCGGGAGATCTCCTTGCTGTCCTTCACGCTGATGGGCCGGTCGCGGAGCATCCCCTTGGCGGTGGTCTCCGGGTCGGCCTCGACGCTGTAATTGATTCCCATGGGTTACTTGAGGGGCACGAACTTCGAGGACCGGGTCGCGCCGATGCCGGCCTGACCGTGTTCGACGGTGCTTCGAGTGAGGTGGAACTCACCGAGGTAGTGCCCGATCATCTGGGGTTCGACCTGCACGCGCTCGAAGCTGTGTCCGTTGTACACGGAGAAGGTGACGCCGACGAACTCCGGAAGTATCGGCATGTCGCGGAGATGCGTCCGGATCGGGTCGTCCGCCGTCGTCTCCTCGTCGCGACTCCGGACCGTCTCCAGCAGCTTCTGCTGTTCGGTCCCGAGCCCGCGAACGATGCTTCGCCGCTGGCGTGCGGGGAGCAGTTCCGCGACCTCGTCTACGTCCATCTCCTGCAGCTCGTCGAGCGAGTGACCGCGGTAGGCGAACTCTTTGCCCTCGCGGCCGGTGCGGTAATCTGAACTCATTTGTTGCCACCTCGTCCGGTGCGCTTGGATGCGATGTCACCGACCTTCCGTCCCGGCGGGGCGTCCCGCGAGACCGACTTCGGTTGGCCGGGGTGTTGGCGACCACCGCCGCCGAAGGGGTGGTCGACGGCGTTCATCGCGACGCCGCGCACGCGCGGGTATTTGGTCCCGCGCGCTTTCATCTTGTGGTGCTTGTTACCGGCCTTGACGAAGGGCTTCTCCGTCCGACCGCCGCCGGCGACCACGCCGATCGTGGCGCGGCACTGGGGGTCGAGCCGTTTGACTTCCCCGCTGGGGAGCTGGACGACCGCGACGTCGCGGTCGTGGGTGAGAAGCGTCGCCGACACGCCGGAGGCGCGCGCGAACTTCCCGCCGTCCCCGCGGTTACTCTCGACGTTACAGACCGGAACGCCCTCCGGGATCTCCGCCAGCGGGAGCGTGTTGCCGGGCTTGATCTCCGCCGAGACGCCGACCTGAATCGTCTCGCCCACGCGCACGCCTTCCGGCGCGAGCACGAGCCGACGGTCGTCGTCCTCGAACTCGATCTCCGCGAGCGGAGCCGAGCGGGCGGGGTCGTGTTCGATCCCGACGATCTCGCCGGTGACCGTGTCCACGTCTTCGAGCTTCTTGTGCGACAGTTCCGCCTTGTAGCGGTGGGAGGGGGCCCGGAACGTCGGGCCGCCGCGTCCGCGCCGCTGTCCTTGAATTCGTCGTCCCATCTCAGAACACCCCGATGCGCGACGCGATCTCCGTCGCGTCGTCGTCCTCGGAGAGCGTGACCGTCGCCTTCTTTTTGCCCTTCGAGGTCACTTGCGTGTTCACGTCGACGACGCGCACGTCGTACCGCTCGGAGACCTCGTCGCGGACCTCCGGCTTGGTCGCGTCGACGTCGACGACGAACACCAGCTTGTTCTTGAAGTCCATCTGATTCATCGCCTGCTCGGTGACGAGCGGATGCTCGATGATCGAGTTCATCGCTCGGCCACCTCCTCGACGGCGCTCTCGGTCCACAGCGTGAGTCGGCCCGGGTGCGCGCCCGGCGCGAGGTCCTCCGCGTTGACCTCGCCTGCGGTCGCGACGTCGACGCCCGCGAGGTTGCGGGCGGCGCGGGACGGCTCCTCGCTCGTGACGACCAGAACGGACTTCGGCTGACTGTACTTGCGCCCGCGGGTCTTCCCGCGGCCGGACCGAACGGAACGGCCCTCCTCCGCGCGCTCGATATCGGCGTCGACGCCGACCGCTTCGAGGACGCCGAGGGCCTCCTGGGTCTTTTCGAGGTCCTCGAACTCGTCGCTCACGACGAGCGGGAGGTCGAGGTCCTCGTCGAACGCGTGACCGCGTTCCGCGACGAGCTCGGCGTCGGCGGTGGCCGCGATGGCCGACCGGATGGCGAGCTGTCGCTCCTTGTCGTTCAGTTTCTTCGACTGGTCCTTCTCGGCCTTCGGCGGGTGCGCGGCGCGCCCCGACACGGCGTTCGGGACGCGGCGGGCGACGTTCTCGGAGCGCGGGATGTGTGCGAGCCCGCGTCCGGAGCCGAACGACTCGGCGGGGGTCCGCAGCCCGGCGAACTCGTCGGCACCGTAAGCCTGCTTCCGGTTGGCCTGTGCGGCGGCGACCGCTCGACCGATGAGGTCCGGTCGGAACGCGGTCTCGAAGATCGCCGGCAGCTCGACGCTGCCCGCGTCCCCGCCGTCCAGGTCGTGTACTGTTGTGCTCATGAATTATCCCTGGTTGGATGCGGTGGATACGTACCGGACCTCGGGGTCGAGGCGCGGCTGGTCGTTCGGCCGGATGGCCGGGCGGAAGCGCAGCAGGCGCTTGTCCGGTCCCGGCAGCGAGCCCTTGATCAGCGCGTACTCGCCGTCGACCTCGCCGTAGTTGACGAAGCCGCCGTCGACGGAGGCGTCGTCGCCCTCGCCGAAGTCGATGAGGCGCTTGTTGAGCTCGGTGCGCTGGTGGTAGCCGGTCTGCCCCTGCTGGGGAACGGTGGAGCGCACGCGGGAGGGGTTCCACGGACCGAGGTTGCCGATCCGACGCCGCCATCCCTGGCGGGCGTGTTTGCCCTTCCGCTTTTGGACGCCCCAGCGTTTGACGGGACCCTGCGTCCCCTTCCCCTTCGTGATGCCCGACACGTCGGTGTACTGTCCCGCGCGGAAGACGTCGCCGAACTCGTGGGCGCCGCCCTCCGCGACGAGATCGAGCCCGAAGTCGACGCGCTCCTCCAGGGAGCCGCCGCCGACTCGGGTCTCCATCACGTCGGGCTTCTTCTTGGGTACGTTCGAAAGCTCCGAGGGAGCCGTGTGCGTGATGACGCGAACGTCGTCGACGACGTCGTCGTCGAGCAGTTCGCGGAGCGCGTCGGCGTCCTCCTCGAAGGTGTCTTCCGCCGGGAGGTCGAGCGCGCGGTCGAGTTCCTCGTGGAACTCGGTCGCCCAGACCTCTTCGACCGGCTTCTGTCCGTACGGCGTCTCTTCGTAGGCGCGCAGGGCCACCGCGTACATCGGCGGCGTCTCGACGACCGTGACGGGGACGGACTCTTCCATCCCCTCACGCGGCGAGTTGGCCTCGTCGTTGACCATGACGACGTGCGTCATCCCGGCCTTGTAGCCGGCAAAGCCCTGTAGCGCGGGGGCTCCGTCGTCGTCTGGCCACGAACGGATACGCGGCACCTCGCTGTCGGCGCGGGTCCGCGGGCCGTAGCCCAGCGAGCCTTTTCGTGGTCGGCTTGGTTGTGGCATGTGTTTACTCCGTGAGTGTGAGCGAGCCGAGAGTCACGAACAGAGCCTCCTCCGTCCGGACGACCTCGCTCGCCTGTGCCGGGATCGTGTTCAGCCAGAGGTCGAACCCCGGATCGGGTTCGACCGGGCGGCCGTCGGCGACGGCCGCCCGAATGTCGTCGGGCGAGAGCCCGAGCATCTCCGGAAGCCCCCGCTCGGGCGCACCGAAGGCGACGGTGTAGCCGCCGGCCTTTCGCGCGTCCGAGACGACGTCGCCGAGCCGCGAGACGGAGAGTTCCTCCCCGTGTCGCGACGTGGCGACGGTCAGTCCGTCGCCGGCGAGCGCTTCCGATAGGTCCGCGGCCACGACCTGGAAACCGTCCTCCGGCTTCCCGGTGATGCGGGCGCGGACCGGTTCTCTCGAAGAGACCCTGATGGTGACGCGCTCTCCCGGCTCGACCTCCATTCCGGAGGGAACGAGCAGGGAGATCGGGTGTTCCCGCAGCGGGGAATTGACCCGGACGCGGCCTTCAGGTCCGACCTCGGTCACGAGTCCCTGTGTTTTCGACTCTTCCCCGCTCGGGGTCGAGCCGGTCCGCCACGGCACGCGGAGCGGCGGGAGCACGCCGGCGTACCGGAGTTCGTCGCGCTCCCCCCAGAGGTCCTTTCGGAGCCCCGGCGGAGTCGCGGCGTACCCCAGCACAGTCCGGACGTACTCGCCACCCCGTCGCCGTTCGCCCTCCCCGTCGGGGAAGACGACCAGTCGATCCGCCCGGAACACCGCCGCCGCACGGGCGACGTAGCCGAGTTTGCGAGTCGCCTCGCGATCGTCCTCGGCCTCCCGGACGACCGAAGACGGAACGCATATCGTGAGTCCGTCTTCGGTACGCATCGTGGCGAGACTGTACCCCTCGATTTCGGACGGCATCGTAAAAGGGTAGCGGTCCCGTTTCCGGGCTGTGGAGCGTTCACACGGCCCCTGACAGGTGATTCGGCCTCGCGATCGAGCGAACGCGTGGCACGGATCGACAGTTCGGCTAGTGTGGTCTGGATCCGCGAGGTTCAGGCCGGGACGATTCGGACCACCGGCGCGTCCGCGGCGTCGACGGCGACGAAGAGGTGTCCGGTGGTCGGCTCGACCGCGAGCGCCCGGACGCGCCAGTCGCGGTCGGCGAGCAGCGGCTCCCGCTCAACCACCGTGGCGTCGGTAGCGCCCGCACCCTCGACGGTGAATCGACCGAGGTACTGCGCGGCGAGCGTGCCCGCGAACAGGTCGCCGCGCCACTCGGGGAAGGCGTCGCCGTCGTAGAACACCGCGCCGCTCGGCGGGAAGCCGCCGGATCCGCAGGGCCAGTAGTGGACCGGCGCGACCACGTCGCCGCGCTCACGGTGGCTCGGGGCGACGCGCTCGTCGGTCCCGTAGTTACACGCTTCGCTGGCGACCGGCCACCCGTAGTTGCCGCCCCGTTCGATGACGTTGATCTCGTCGCCGTCGCGCTCGCCGTGCTCGCACTGCCAGATCCGTCCGGTTTCGGACCGGACGGCCATCGCCTGCGGGTTGCGGTGGCCGTAGCTGTATATCGTGTCGCGCGCGCCCGAGTCGTCGACGAACGGGTTGTCCGGATGGGGGTCGCCGTCTGCGGTCAGCCGGAGCGTCGACCCCAGTTCGTTCGACCGGTCCTGTGAGACGTGGCCCGGGCCGAACTCCGTGTCCCGCCGGTCGCCCACCGTGACGAACAGCGCGCCGTCGGGGCCGAACGTCGCCCGCGATCCGAAGTGCAACTCGGAGTCGCGGAACGGCTCCGCGACGCGGATCGACCCGAACCCGTCGAGCGCCGGCGCGTCGGAACCGTCGAGCCGGAGCCGACCGCTCCCGACGTGCGTCGCCGCCGCGCCCGAGTCGTCTGTCGCCGCGTACGTGAGGTACACCCGGGAGTCGTCCGGGAACTCGGGGTGAATCGTGACGTCGAGCAGTCCGCCCTGCCCGCGCGAGAAGACCTCCGGCGCGCCCGCGACCGACGTCGTCGAGCCGTCCGCGGGGTCGACGAGCGAGAGCCGGCCGGGGCGCTCGGTGACCAGCAACCGTCCGTCGTCGGGCAGAAAGGCGATCCCCCACGGGTTCTCGAACCCCTCCGCGACGCGCTCGACCGCGTAGTCGACGTCGACTCCGTCGTCTGCGGACGCGCCGTCCCCCGACGCGTCGCCGTCCGCTGTGCCGTCAGATCCGTCGCTGCCGTTCGCGCCGCCGCCGAGACAGCCGGCGACGGAAAGCGCCGCGAGGCCGGCGGTCGCTCGGAGGGCGGTGCGTCTATCGGCGTGCGGGAAGGAGTCGGAGTTCGTCATGGGGGTCGTCGGTTCGTGTCGAACGGTAGAGGGACAGTCGGATGACGCTTGCGGCGAGGGTCGGCATCCGGCGTTCGGAACGCTTATATCTCTCACTCTGGCTATGATCGACTGCGAAGCACGCACCGGTAGTGTAGTGGTATCACGCAACCTTGCCATGGTTGCAACCCGAGTTCAAATCTCGGCCGGTGCACTCCCTACGATCGCGCATCGCCCGTACACCCGTTCGCTTCGCTCACGGGAATCTCGGCCGGTGCATTTCTCGAACGCGGTGAGAGCAATCACCGAGAGTGTGAACGCTATTCGACGACGAACTCCGGAGCGAAGACGACGGCGACGAGCAGACACAGCAGTACGGCGATCGCCGTCAGGCGAAGGACGCCGGCCGTGCGGTGCCGGTGGCTCGGGAGGGACTCGGCGATTCCGGCCAGGGTTGCCCCGAGAGCCATGACGAGCAACCAGCCGCTCGACCCGGCGTTACCGGCGAGTCCGGAGTAACCGTACAGTCCGAGGAACGCGAGTGCTCCCGCGAACTGGACGAGCGCGTTGCCCCGGCCGGACGGCTCTGTAAACACGAGGTCGGAGAGGATGGAGGGCATCGTGTATGTGTGTGTCTTCGTGAGACACAAAGAACGGTCGCCCCGATCTGACCTCGGTCCGACCCCGATCGAGGACGATGAACCGGACACGCACAGAGCCCCATCCGGACTGCAACCGCACCGAACCGCACCTCACACCTCCCCAGCCTCGTTGCTCGCTGCTCGCGGCTTCGCCGCTCGCGTACCGAGGTACGCACTTCGTTCGCACCTCGCACCGCTCGCAACTCCCTCGCGCGGTCGAGTTCGCGCCCGTCGGGCGCTCCTCGGCGCGCGCCGGCTGTGCCGGAGGTGTGAAGTGTGAGATCGGTGGTGTGAGCGATTCCGGGGGTCTCGCCACGGCCCGTTCACCACGGCCCGTCGTAGTTCACGCGCGGGCGGTCGACGTCGACGCCCGACTCGCGGAGCATCGCGGTCGCGTTCTCGACCGGCGCGGGCGCGGGGCGGTCGAGAGGGTCCACGGCCGCCTCGGCGAACCGGACGGTCCAGTCCGCGTCGACCACGACGGTCGCTCGGCGCGGGATATCGGCGTGGCCCTCCCACGACTCGGCGAGCAGCCCGTACGACTCGGCGATCTGCCCGTGGAAGTCCGAGACGACCGGAAACGAGAGGTCGAATCGGTCGCCGTACGCGAATCCCGCGTACAGCGAGTCGCCCGTGACGGCGACGACGGCGAGGTCGTCGCGGTCGGCCCAGCCCGCGTCCCTGACCGCGGCGAGCGCGGCCGTGCAGGTGGGAACGAACGTCGCGGGCGCGAACGCGAGGACGACCGCCTCGTGGGCGTCGACGAGCCGGAACAGCTCCACCTGCGCTGCGCCGCCGCCGTCGGCGGTGAGCGCGCGGGCGGCGGGGGCCGCGAAATCGGGGGCTTTGACGCCGAGATCGATCATGGGTGACATCGCGGTCGGGACGAACATATATCCGCGGTAGCGGCCCCGGACCCGCTCGCTGCTCACGGCCCCCCGTGTGCGGGATCAGATCGGATCAGATGAGTCGAGTCCATAGCGCGGTGGCCACAGATAGCAGTTCTCACGATGTCTCTATACGTGGTGACCACGGAGAAGAGGCGTGTTCGGCTCTCACGCCGCGACTGCGCTCGCCCTCGTCGACAGCTACGGGGCCGTCGCGGTCTTCGCCGTGTTCGCGCTGGAGGGCGCGCTCGTCGGCAAGGTGCTCCCGGCGCGGACGCTGTTCGTCGCGTCCGTCGTCGCCGTCGGCGTCGAGGCCGTCGCGGTCGTGCCGGTGTTCGCCGCGGCGGTTATCGGTGCGACCGTCGGCCAATCCGTCGTGTTCGCGGCCGTCCGCCGATACGACGCCGACCCCGCGTCGCTTCCGCTCGTTTCGCTCGGCGACGACACGCTCGACGGGGCGGGCCGCTGGCTCGACCGGTGGGGACTACCGGCGGTGGCGGCCTCGAACGCGGTCCCCGGGACGCGAGGGTGGTTCGCCGTCCCCACCGCGAACGCCTCGTCGGTCTCCGCTCCGCGGTTCGCCGCGGCGTCGCTGGTCGGTTCCGCCGTGTATGCGGGAGCGCTTCTGGCGGTCGGGATCGCGGTCTCGCTCGGGATCGGAAGCGCCGCCGACCTCGTCGGTGTCGGGTGGATCGGCGCGGTGTAGCGGCCGGGGCGGCGTCTGCGGGCGGGTCAGTCCGAGAGCGCGGCGTCCAGACGCTCGATAAGCGCCTCGTTGCCGACGTACAGCGGAACGCGGTCGTGGAGCCCCTCGGGCTCGACGTCGAGGACGTCGATCCTGCCGTCGGAGGCCGCGCCGCCCGCGCGTTCGACGATGTAAGCGATCGGGTTCGCCTCGAACTGAAGCCGGAGCTTCCCGTCCGGCGCGTCGACGAGGGCGGGGTACGCGAACACGCCGCCGTAAGTGAGCACCTGATTCACGTCGCCGACCATCGCCCCGCCGTAGCGCAGCTTCAGCTCGTCTTCTATCTCGCGGGCGTAGGCAGTGAAGTCGTCGGGCCAGTCGGGCACGCGACCGCCGAAGCCGTAGACGGTGGGGTCGGCGGGGAGCCGCAGGTCGTCCTCGACGACCGTGCGGGTGACCCCGCTGTCGGCGGCGTCGTTTCCGTCGGCGTCCGATTCGACCACCTCCTCGCGCACGCCCGACTCGTCGGCGATAACCATCGTCGTGATCGGGCCGTAGAGCACGTAGCCGGCGGCGACGAGGTCGCGCCCGGTCGCGGGCAGCGGGGCGTCGTAGACCCCGACGACGGTCCCCATGGCGTTGTTCGACCGGAGGTTCGAGGAGCCGTCGAGCGGGTCGATCGCGACCGCGTACGCGCCGTCACCGACCGAGCCGCCGGCGTCGACGGCGGTCTCGCGCTCCTCGCTGACGAACGAGCCGACGCCGTCGACCGCGGTGATCGCCTCGCCGAGCAGCTCGTCGGCGTACAGGTCGCCGGCCATCACGGTCTCGCCGGAGGCGTTCTCGGTGCCGCTCTCGACGCGGCGGCCGGGGAGCGCGGCGCGGATCTCGGGAGCGATGGCCGCGACCGCGTCGAACACCGCGTCGACGACCGATTCAGCGCCGCCCTCGGCGTCGCGAGCGTCGTCCATCGGTCACGCTCCCGCGTCGGTCTCGGAGAGCGCCTCCTCCGTGGACGCGCCCTCGAAGACGACGAGTTCTAACGCGTCGAGGATCGCCGTCGGATTGTCGCGCTGGAACACGTTCCGCCCCACCGCGAGGCCGGACGCGCCCGCGTTCATCGCGGACTCGACCGTGCGGAGGAACGACTCGTCGTTCGTCTTCGAGCCGCCGGACATGACGACGTCCGTTCGTCCCGACATCCTGACCGTCTCGGCCATCGCGTCCGGCGAGCCCGGGTACTTCACCTTCGCGATGTCAGCGCCGAGCTCGTGAGCGATCCGGGCGGAGTACGCGATCGTCCTGTCGTCGGTCTCGTTTCGGACGCCCTGTCCGCGGGGGTACGCCCACATGACGACGCCCATGTCGTGTTCGCGTGCCCCCTCGTGGACCTCGCGGAACTCCTCTGCCATGCCGATCTCGTTGTTCGAGCCGCCGTAGAGCGTGAACCCGACGGCGTCGGCTCCGAGTTCGGCGGCGTACTCGGGCGAACAGTTGACGGGCGTGTCCGGCTCTCCCATCCAGAGGTTCGAGGTGCCGTTCATCTTCAACAGCAGCGATACCGCGTCCTCGTAGTCCGAGTAGTACGCCTCCGCGAGCCCCTTTTGCACGGCGATCGCGGTGACCGCGTCGTGGGTCGCCAGCTCGAACACCCGCTCCGGGTCGGCGGTGTCGGGATTCGGGTCGAAGTCGACCGGGCCGTGTTCGAGCCCGTGGTCGTACGCGAGGATAAGCGATTTCCCGTCTCGTGAGATGGTGTCGGCGGCGGTTGGAAGCATCACCCGTAGTTCCAGTCACATTACCAAAAAGGCCTATGGTCGATTCGAACCGTCGGGGGACGAAACGAGCGGTAACAAGGCTCGAACACCGCCCAACCAGCAGCGGCCGCGATCAACAACTACCGGGGTAGTAAATAAACACGGAACGTGAAACATTCGTGATGTGACTGCGATCGCGGCGCTCCCCGGTGCCATCGCGCTGGCCGCGGCGGGCACTCGCCGTGGTGGCGGTCCCCGCGACGGCGGGCCGGGGGATCCGGAGCGACGGGGATCGCGAAACGGCCGACAAGCGGCGCGTTCAGTGTTTCCGCAGCCGAACCGACCCACCCATTGAGGAATTCGGGGTCACACGTTCGACACGGCGGCCCTCCGGGGCGTCCGGTGAGTGGTCGCCGTCGAACCCATGGCTAGCAAAACGAACGATCCGGCGGCGCACGCGGACGACATCGTCTCGCGGCGCGGCGAGGTGTCCGCGTCGCTCGCGCACGCCTGTTCCCGGATCAAAGACGTTCTGACGTACAGTTCCGCCTACCTAGTGTTCATCGCGATGGTCGAGGTGTTGACCGTTCACGTGGTGTTGTCGCTGCCGCTGAGTCCGGCCCCCGTCGTCGTCGGCCTCGTCACCTTCTCCGTGTACGCCGGCGACAGGATCGCCGACGCCGAGGGCGACGCGCTCTCGACGCCGGAGCGGAGCGCGTTCGTGACGCGCCACCGCGAAGCGCTATCCCTTCTCACGGCCGGTGCCTACGGAGTCGCAATCGCGCTCGCGATCACCGGCGGCCCGGTCGCGCTCGCGATCACCCTCCTTCCCGGAGGGTTCTGGATCCTCTACGCCTCCGACTGGTTCCCGACGCTCGGGCGGCGGTTCAAACGGCTGAAACAGGTGCTCGTGGTGAACTCGGCGATGGTCGCCTCGGCGTGGGCGATCGCGGTCGTCGGCCTCCCGCTGGCGTTCGCCGAGGCCGCGATCACGCCGCTTTCCGGGGTCGTGTTCGTCTACTTCCTCGTCGACACGTTCGTTAACACGGAGATCCCGAACGTGCGAGACGTGGAGGCCGACGCCGCAGACGGCGTCTCGACGCTCCCCGTCGTCTTCGGGATCCGACGGACGCGACACGCACTGTACGGGCTGGACCTGTTCCTCGTCGCGTTCGTCGTCCTGACGCTCGCGTTCGGTCCCCTCACGGTCGCGCTCGCGGGAGCGATCCTCGTCGGGCTCGGCTACGCGCTCGTCCTCGCGTGGTTCGTCGGTCGGACGAACGCGCCCGGACGGCTCGCCATCGCCGGCGAGTCGAAACACCTCGTGGTGTTCGCGCTGCTCCTCGTCTCGACGGCCGGACTCTAAGCGAGAGACCGAAGGGCCACTTCGAGGCCCCGAATCCGCTTTTTTGCTGCCGCTCGCCGGGTGATTCATATACTCCGGTACCGTGTGTTCCGCACGTGCTCCCCCCAACGACGGTCGTCGTCCCGCTCCTGTTCGGCTCGGTGGCCATCGGGAGCGGTGCCGCGATCCTCGCGTGGCGGGAACGGCCGAACCCCGGCGCGACCCCCCTCGTGTGGCTGCTCGGCGGGCAGTCCGTGTGGGCGACGTGTATCATCTTCAGCCTCTCCGCCGAGTCGGTCAGCGGGACGCTGACGTGGACGAAACTCGGCTGGATCGGCGTCATGATCGTCCCCGTCGCGTGGATCTTGTTCGCGCTGGAGTACACGGGCCGGGACCAGTACATCACGCGGCGAAACGTCGCGCTGTTGTCCGTCGTTCCGGTCCTCACGGTGTGTCTCGCCGTTACCGAACAGTACCACGGGCTCCTCTACGTCCGTGCCGCGGGCGTCACCGCGGACGGCGCGGTCGTCGCCGAACAGGGAGGTGTCTGGTACGGCGTCGCAGCGGCGTACACCTACCTGCTCGGCGTGCTCGGGATCGTCCCGATACTCGGGCTGGTGTCGAGCCGCGCGACCGCCTTCCGCGGGCAGAGCGCCGCGTTGCTCGTCGGAATCACGACCCCGTGGGCCACGAACGTCCTCTATAACGCCGGCGCGCTCCCCTCCGCGGGCATCGACCCGACGCCGATCGCGTTCGCGGTCTCCGGCGTCGCGTATCTCGGCGCTATCAGGCGGTTCCGAATGTTCGGAGCCAACCCGGCCCCGACGTGGCGCGCCAAGGAGTTCCTGTTCGACCACATCCACGAGGGCGCGATCGTCGTCGACGGTCACGACACGATAGTCGAGATCAACCAGACGGGTGCCGCGATCCTCGGCGTCGACGCGGACCGCGCGCTGGGCGCGTCCGCGTCCGAGCTGCTCCCGGTGAGCGGGCCGATACAGGCCGACGGCGGCCGCGACTTCCTGACCGTCGGAACCGAGTCGACGTCTCAGTCGTACGACGTGACCATGACCGAACTCACCGATCGCCGCGACCACACGCTCGGATACGTGTTCACCCTCCACAACGTCACGCGCTACCTCCAGCAACAACAGCGGCTGAAGGTGCTCAACCGAGTGCTCAGACACAACATCCGGACCGAAGCGAACATCATCCAGGGGTACGCCGAGCGCACCGCGGACGAGACGGCAAAGACGATCAAGCGGCGGACCATGCGGATCGTCGAACTCAGCGAGAAGGGTCGGGACGCGATCGACCTGTTCGAGGACGCCGTCGGCGAGTGGAACCAGTCGTCGCTCGATTCGCTCGTCGGGGACTGTCTCGCCGGTGCCCGCGACGCGTTCCCCGACGTCGCCTTCGAACTGGACCGTCCAACCGAGGACGCACCGGTACCCGACGGCGCTGCGGTCGTGGTGAACAACCTGATCGAGAACGCCGCGGTGCACAACGTCGGCTCGGACCGGCGCGTGAGCGTCTCCGCGTGGGTCGAGGGCGATCAGGCCGTGGTGCAGATCACCGACAACGGACCGGGCATCGACGAGTACGAGTTGGACATCCTCGACTCGGGAACCGAGACACCCCTCCGCCACGGGAGCGGGCTCGGGCTTTGGCTCGTGAAGTGGGGGACGGAGACGATCGGCGGTTCGGTCGACTTCGAGCCCGCCGAACCGACCGGGACGATCGCCACGGTCACCGTCCCGCTGAGCGGTTCTGACGGGCGAACGCCCGCGCCGCGAGACGGGTGACTGCGCGTCTTCACAGCCGCCCGTCCCGCAACGCTTACCTCGCAGAGTGAGGCAGTGAATCGCATGCGCACGCTCTCGGAGATCGAGGTCGTCGGCGTCGTCGGCGCTGGCACGATGGGCAGCGGGATCGCACAGGTCGCGGCGACGGCCGGCTACGAGGTCGCGATGCGAGACGTCGAGACCGAGTACGTCGAGCGGGGGCTCGAAAGCGTCGACGACAGTCTGTCGCGGCTCGACGCGAAGGGCGCACTCGACGAGGAGCCGGCCGCGATCCGCGACCGTATCGCCGGGACGACGGACCTCGCCGACCTCGCTGGCGCCGATCTCGTGATCGAGGCCGCGGTCGAGGACCTCGACGTGAAACGCGAGATATTCGCGGACCTCGGGGGCGTGACCGACGACGACGTGGCGCTCGCGACGAACACCTCGACGCTCTCTATCACGGCCATCGCGAGCGCGACCGACCGCGCGAGCGACGTGGTCGGACTCCACTTCATGAACCCCGTTCCGGTCATGGAGGGCGTGGAGGTCGTGGTCGGCGAACGCACCGATCCGGCCGTCGCCGAGTTCGCGCACGCGTTCGCCGAGGACCTGGGCAAGACGACCTGGGAGTCCGACGACAAGCCCGGCTTCGTCACGAACCGCATCCTGATGCCGTGGATAAACGAAGGCGTCCGCGCGTACGACGAGGGAGTCGCCGAGAAGCGGGACATCGACCGCGGGATGAAACTCGGGACGAACGCCCCGATGGGGCCGCTCGAACTGGCCGACCACATCGGCCTCGACGTGGTGCTCGACGCTAGCGAGACGCTGCACGACGAGCTCGGCGACCGCTACCAGCCGGCGTACCTCCTGAAGCGCAAGGTCGCCGCCGGCGAGCTCGGGAAGAAATCGGGGCGAGGATTCTACGAGTACGAGTGATACGCGACCGCCAAGCGAGACGTAACTACGTGGCCGCGAACTGAGACGCACCGATGGCGATTACCCTGGCGACATGGTCATGATAACAACCCGTGAGGGAGGCGATGGCCCGATCGCAATGGCACGAACACAGCCGACTTCAGCGGACGAAGGCAAGCGAGTCGTCGCGGCGAACAACGAGGCAGTCGGAACGGTGTCGGAGGTGACAGAGGACACGGTGTACGTCGAGTCGGACCCGGCGCTTTCGGAGCAGACCCGATCGAAACTCGGCGGCGTCGACGCGGACGCGACGGAGTTCCCGCTCCACCCGGATCGGATCGAGGAGGTCACCGACGACGAAGTGCGGGTCACAGTCGAGAAACCGGACGAAACGGCCTGATCGGCCGCCCACCCCACCGTCTGAGTTGACATCACGGCGGCGAGCGGTCCCGCGGTCCGTGAGCGCCGCGGGTCAGGTGCGCTCGCTTTCTTCGGTGCCCGCCGTCCACCGCCGCGCGCCGGGCAGGAGCCCGACTAACGTCGTCACGTACCCGAACCTGAACAGCCCGAGCTGTGAGAGCCCGCCGAGGACGAACACGGCGAGGAACGCTGGCGCGGACAGGTCGAACAGCAGCGGCTCGACGGTCGGCCCCGCGGCGGCCGCCTCCAGGCTCGTGGGCGTGATCGACCGGGAGGCGAACGCCGCCCCGATGAACGCCGTCGAGACGACGAGCGTCGTCCGGCTCGCGACGAAGCCGACCAGCGCGCCGACCGCGACGCCGGCCAGCGTCGCGCCGACGAGGAGCAGCGTCCCCTCGATGCCGGCGGCGTCGGCCGCGTAGGTCGGGCCGACCGCGAACCGCCCGGCGAACCCGCCGACGAGCCCGCCGATGGCGACGACCGCGAACGAGAGCCCGGCGTACGCGAGGAAGCCGCCGACCGCAGCACCGACCGCGACGGCCCCGCCGGTCAGGGCGACGCCGTCGACCGCGACGACGCCGAGGAGGCTCGGCGCGGCGACGTAGCCCGCTCCGCCGCCGACGAGGATCCCGGTCAGCGTCACCGCGTACACGGAGACCGCGGCACCGACGAACGCGAGCAACAGCCCGGCGAGGACGAGTCCGGCGGTGAGTGGCGTGATCATGTGCGGACGTGGCCCCCCATCGAACTTAAATTGTCGCGGGACAGCACTGCCGCGGTGGCGTCGGGGGCGCGGAGCCGCCGGTGCCGGAGGCGCATCGCGTCTCGTGAGCCACACGGGCGATCGCGGCGAGGGGTCACCGCGCCCGCCTGCCCGCCTGTCGATCGATGTGACGGGTGTAGCCGCCGACGCCGAGGCCGAAGCCGACAACGATCAGGACGAACCCGAGCATACGCGTCGTTCCCACGGTCATCACCGTCAGGATCACGCCGAACACGAACGCGAACACGCCGGCGACGACGACGCCGACGTCGACGAGCGGAGAGGGCTGGACCGCCTCGCAGTGCGGACAGATCCGCGCGTCGCTCGGGATGGGCTCGCGGCAGTCGACGCAGTAGACGCGGTCGCGGGACACGGGGTGGTGTTGTGGTTGTGGAGGTATTATCTTGTCAGTCCGCGGCCGAGGCGGGGGGCTCGTCGCCCGCGCCCAGCGTCTCGTCGACCTGCGTCACGACGCCGACGAGTGCGACGGCCGCGAGCACCGCGCCGACGGCGAAGGGAACGACGAACCCGAAGCCGACGAGCCAGCCGGACGCGAGCGGCCCGAGCGCGATGCCGAACCCGAAGCCCATCGTGAGCACCGACAGCGTCGTTCCGGACTCGCCCTCTCTCGCGAGGTCGCCCGCGAGCGCGAGCGACGGCGCGAACACGAACGCGACGGCGACGCCCTGGCCGAGCCGAACGAGCGTCATCACGATCGGATCGGTGACGATCCCCTGCAGAAGCGTCGTCGGCGCGAGCAGCACGAAGCCGGCGAGCAGGAACGGCCGCCGACCGATCCGGTCGCTCGCCTGCCCGACCGGCACCTGTAGGAGCACGTTCGCTATCGTGACCGCGCCGAACTGAATCCCGAACCAGACGGGCGCTTGGTCGAGCCGGACGTTCACCTGATTCTGGAGGGTGGCGAACATCGCGATACACAGCCCCATCGCGACGGTCGCCAGCCCGAGCGCGAACACGGGGTCGAGCAGGCGGTCCTCGCCGCGCACCCGGATCGAGAGGTCGTCGCCGGCCTCGCTCGCGTCCGCCGCGTCGCGGACGAGAAGGAACACTAAGACGAAGCTGAGGTACGCTCCGGCGCAGGCCGCGACGAAGGCGGCGTCGAACCCGTCGAGCGTCGGTAGCCCGACCGGCGAGAGGTCGTACGGTCCCCCCTCGACGACGGCCCCGGCGAGCACCGGTCCGAACCCGAAGCCGAGCAGCCGGAACGTGTTGTAGACGCCGAAGTTCCCGCCGCGGTCGCTGTCGCTCGCGGCGTACTCGTTGACGAGCGCCACGGTCGCCGGAATGATGAGCGCCGCGCCGAACCCCTGTGCCGCCCGGAGCACGACGAGGTGCCAGTACGCGTCGGCGACCGTGTACAGCCCGCTCGCAGTCCCGAGAAGCAGGATTCCGGCCAGTACGAACGGCCGTCGGACGCCCATCCGGTCGGAGAGCCGCCCGGTCAACGGCTGTGAGAAGCTGTTGAGAAAGCCGAAAAGCGAGAGGACGATTCCGATGAGAAGCGGCTCGGTCAGCGTCACCGCGACCGGACCGACCCCGACCGCGGAGCCGATCAGCGCGTCGACGTCGATCAGATCGCTGGCGATGTACAGCGGCAACACGACGATGAGAAACGAGTTCCCGGCCGCCCCGACCATCCGCGCGAGTGCCAGCACGATGACACGCCGGTCGGTCGCCGCCGCCCGCGAGAGTAGCCCCATTCACTCGCGGTTCGGGAGGCGAAGCAAAGGCGCTTGTGGACCCCCGAGAATCGATCCGGTTTCGCGGGCCGACGCCAGGGGTGCGGCTTCGCGAACCGGTCGGCTGGGTGGTGGTTCGGGCGACCGTCAGACGGTGTCGACACGGCGCGTCACGCCGCGGATCTCGAACCGAGCGCCGCCGGCGGTGGCGTCCGTCACCGACACGTCCCACCCGTGTGCGGTGGCGATCTCGTGGACGATCGCGAGCCCGAACCCGGTGTTTCCGTCGACGCCGCTCTCGCCCGGTTCGAAGAGGTCGTCTCGGATCTCCTCCGGGACGCCGCGCCCGTCGTCTTCGACGTAGAAGCCGTCCGAGAGGTCCCCGACGCGGATCGTGACCCCGTCGCCGGCGTGTTCGACCGCGTTGCGGATCAGGTTCTCGAACAGGTTCCGAAGCCGGTCGGGGTCGGCGCGTACCTCGCGGTCCGTCTCGATTTGTATCGCGGCCGTGCCGGTGTCGACCGTGTCCCAGCTGTCGGCGGCGACGGCGGCGAGCGAGACGGCCTCCGGGTCGCCGACCGACTCGCCCTCGCGGGCCAGCGTGAGGGTGTGGTCGACGATCGTCTCGATGCGGTCGAGCGCGTCGGCCGTGGCCGCGAGGTGCTCGTCTTCGCCGTCGCGTTCCGCGGCCGCGAGATCGACGCGCCCCTGCGCGACGTTGAGCGGGTTCCGGAGGTCGTGGCTCACGATCCCCGCGAAGGAGTCGAGCCGCTCGTTCTGCCGTTTTAGCGCGGCCTCGCGCTCTTTGAACGCCGTGATGTCCTCCTGGAACCCGACCCACTCCGTGACGCGTCCGTTGTCGTCGCGGATCGGCGCGATGCTGACGCGGTTCCAGAACTCCGTGCCGTCCTTGCGGTAGTTCAGCAGTTCGACGGTCTCGGGCTCGCCGGCGTCGATCGCCCGCCGGAGCCGCGCGACCGACTCCTCGTCCGTGTCGTCGCCCTGCAGGAACCGACAGTTGACGCCGACGGCCTCATCGCGGCCGTACCCGGTCATCTCGACGAACCGGTCGTTGACGTACACCATCGGGTTGTCCGGCAGGTCCGGGTCGGTGATCGTGATCCCGACCGGTGCCTCGTCGAGCGCGCGGGTCTTCGTCTCCAGCTCCTCGCGTCGCTCGTGCTCGTCGGAGACGTCCCGCAGGATGCCGACGCTCCCCTCGAAACAGTCGCCCTCGTACGGGAGCGCGGCCATGTGGTCGCGACACGGGATCGGCTCGCCCTCCTTCGGAACGATGTCGACGCCGAAGTGCTCGACGTCCGGACCGGCGCTCGACAGGACGTTCCCGAGCCGCCGCTCGGCCTCTTCGACCGCTTCCGAGTCCTTGATCAGGTCTGGCGTGCTGCCGATTATCTCCTCCCGGTCGTAGCCGGTGAGCGCCGCGAACGGCTCGTTGACGAACGTGAACACGCCCGTCTCGTCGACGACGTACACCGGGTAGCCGAGCGCGTCGATGACCGTCGAGTAGCGGTCGGCGACCGCCCGCGTCCGGTGTTCCTCGACCGCCTGGTCGACGCGGTTCGCGAGCCGCCGGAGCTGCTCGGGGCCGCCCTTCTGGAAGTAGCCCGTGACGCCGGCGTTGAGCGCCTGACTCGCGATCTCCTCTGACCCCTTCCCAGTGTAGAGCACGAACGGGACTCGGCGGTCGCGCTCGCGGAGCGCGTCGAAGAACGCCAGCCCGTCCATGCCGGGCATGTCGTAGTCGCTGACGACGCAGTCGAACGCTCCCTCGCTCAGCCGGTCGAGCGCCTCGGTCGGGTCCGTGACGCTCGTCACCGCCACCGACGCCAGTTCGCGGTCGAGATACGCCGACGTCAGGTCCAGCACGGACGGGTCGTCGTCGACGTGCAACACGTCGATCTGCTCGGGCATGACCGATCGGTAGTACCGCCGATAATAAACGAATATCGGCCGAAGTATCGGTTCTGGATCCGGGTTCGGGCGGTTCTCGTCCGTCGAGCGCGTTCGCCGCGCGTGGCGGGTGTCGCGTGGCAGATGCTTAAGGACGACGAGCGCGGAGGAGACCTCGATGAGCGGCGGGACGCTCCCCGGAACGGCCGCGGACACCGACGACGCGAGCGACCGCGTCGTCCTGCACGTGGACATGGACTGTTTTTACGCCTCCTGCGAGCGACTGCGCCGCCCGGAACTCGCCGGTGAGCCGGTCGTCGTGGGAATGGGCTACGAAGCGGGCGAGACGATCGGCGCGGTCGCGACCGCGAGCTACGAAGCCCGCGCGTTCGGCGTCGAGAGCGCGATGCCGATCTCCGAGGCGCTAGAGCGGCTCCCCCGGCGCGCCGACGCCGACCCCGACGACCCGGACGCGCCCGACCCCGGGAAGACCGGCCGATATCTCCCCGTCGACCTCGACTTCTACAAGGACGTCGCGAGCGAGGTGAAGGCGGTCGTCCGCGACTGCGCCGACACGCGGCGGGAGGTGAGCATCGACGAGGCGTACCTCGACGTCACCGACCGCACCTCGTGGGCCGTCGCCGGCGGCGGGACCGACGACGACGGCACGCCGCCCCCGAGCGCCGCGGCCGGTCCCGCCGACGCCAGAACGCTCGCGGAGGGGTACGCCCGCCACGTCAAATCGCGGATCGAACGCGAGGCGGGCGTGCCGGCGAGCGTCGGGGTCGCCCCCAACATGTCGGCCGCGAAGGTCGCGAGCGACGCCGACAAGCCCGACGGGCTCGTGGTCGTCCCGCCCGGGTCGGTCGCCGACTTCCTCGCGCCGCTCCCGACCGCCGACGTCCACGGCGTCGGGCCCGTGACGGAGCGGACGCTCGCCGACATGGGGATCGAGACCGCGGGCGACCTCGCCGCCGCCGACCCCGAGCGGCTCGCCGCGGAACTCGGCGACCGCGGCCGAGCGCTGTACCGCCGCGCCCGCGGCGACGACGACCGAGACGTGACGCCGACCGGCCTCCCCAAGAGCCTCTCGCGGGAGTCGTCGCTGCCGGCCACCGCCGACGGCGAGACGAAGCGGGAGACGGTGTCGGCGCTGGCGGCCGACGTGGCCCGCCGCGCCCGGGAACGGGGCTGTCTGTACCGGACTATCGGGATCAAGGTCGTGGAACCGCCGTTCGAGGTGAACACGCGCGCCCGGAGCCTCCCCGGCCCCGTGGACGACCCCGACCTCGTCGAGGAGGTTGCGCTCGACCTCCTCGACGAGTTCGCCGACGTGCGGGTCCGCAAGCTCGGCGTCCGCGTGTCGAAGCTCGACTTCGCGGAAAGCGATCAGGCGACGCTCGCCGGGTTCGATGCGGCCGATCGGTCCGGCGGCGAAACGGAGTCGTTCGGTTCCCGGTCAACCGATGGGGTCGATGGGAACAAGCTCACGGACTGGGTCGGCGCAGAGCCGAGCGTCGGGAGCGAGGGACACGACCGGAGCGACGCTCGGCCGCGACGCTCCGGAGACGGACAGGCTTCACTCGACGAGTGGGACTGATACAGACGGTCGCGGAACCGCCCGTCGAACCGACTTTTTTGTGCCGCCGCGGTCATCGCCGAGTGTGTCCTCCCTCCGTACGCTCCTCCTCGGTCCCCCGCGAGATCGCCCGCGTCCCGACCCGCGACTCGCCGCGCCGCCGGCGTGTTTCGCGCTCGTCTTCGTCGCCTACGCGGTCGGCGCGTTCGAGATCGGGGGCGGCGTCGTGTTCCTCGCGGGACACGCGGCCGCCGTCGGCGTCCTCGCGGCCGCGGGGCTCGCGGTTCGCCGGGGTGGCCTGATCGCCGCGTGGGCGACCGTCTACGCCGCCCTGCTCGGCTACAGTGCGAACCACTACCTCCTCGGTCTCCCCGGACGACCGCTCGCGGAGCGGCTCGTCGCCCTGTTCGACCTCGACGGGCTGGTCTACCTCGGCGTGCAGGCACTCGTGTTGGGGACGCTCGCGTGGGTGATCGGGGCCGGTGCGGCGCTTTCGATCCAGCGGCTCCGCGAGCGTGCGGCTATTTAGCCCCGAGCGTCGATCCCGATCCATGGACGAGTCCGCCGCCGACCTCTCGTGGGAGACGCTCGACACCGACATCGACTACCGCTGTCCCGGCTTCGACGTGCGCCGCGACGAGGTGCGGTTCCCGGACGGCGAGACCGACGGCTTCCACTACGTCGACGAGCCGCCGGCGGTCGTGGTCCTGCCTTTTACCCCCGACGGTGACGTGGTCGTGATAGACGAGTGGCGGCAGGCGGTCGGGCGGGTGAACCGCGGGCTCCCCGCGGGGACGATCGAACCCGGGGATGCGGAGGGCCCCGGGGACGCCGGAGATCCCGACGGCGACGCCGCCGACCTCGAAGCCGCCGCGGCCCGCGAACTCGCCGAGGAGACCGGCTACGAGGCCGCCGAGTTCGAGCGGCTGACGACGGTCGAGCCGACGAACGGGATGGCGAACGCGGTCCACCACCACTTCCTCGCGACGGGCTGTGAGCCGACCGCCGACCGCGACCTCGATCACAACGAGTCGATCACGGTCGAGACGGTCCCCTACGACGACCTCCTCGCGGCCGTCGTCGACGACGGGATCCGCGACGGACGCGCCGTGACCGCCGTGTTGTGGTACGAGCTGACCCGGCGGTGAGCTAGGGAGAACGAGCGACGAGGAGGCGATCGGCGGAGAGACGCGCGATGGACGACGTGCAGTTCACCCTCGCCGCGGACGCGGGACGCCGTATCGACGAACAGGCCTATGCGTGACCGGTTCCTACCGCGGGTAATGACCGATC
Source organism: Halorubrum salinum (assembly GCF_024494575.1). Taxonomy (GTDB): domain Archaea; phylum Halobacteriota; class Halobacteria; order Halobacteriales; family Haloferacaceae; genus Halorubrum; species Halorubrum salinum. The sequence continues at coordinate 592,020 of NZ_JANHDO010000001.1, read as the reverse complement.
CCTCCAGCGGCGATCCGAACGGCTCGCCCGCGAGCGCGCCGGACGGCGGGTCCCCGACCGACGGCGGGCCACCTGCGGACGGCGGTTCACCGACCGAGGCCTCCGTTTCGACTGACGCGACCGCGCCGACCGACCGCGCCGCTCCGGCCGATGACGGCCCACCGATCGGCGGCGACTCTCTCCCGAGGACGGTCGGCTCGGCGGTCGGCGTGGGCGTGCTCGGCGTCCTCGCGTACGTCGCCGTCTCGCTCGTCTTCGCGCAGGTCGGCCAGCTGGTCGGCGGCTTCTCGCTCGGCGTCTCGCTCGCGCTCTCGCTCGTCGTGGGACAGTACGTCGCGTTCGTCGGGACCGGCCTCGCGTACCTGCGGCTCCGCGGCTTCGATCGGGCGCGGATCGTCGCGTACCTCGGGATCGAGCGCCCGAGTCTCCTCGGGCTCGTGATCGCCGTCGTCGGGGCGGTGGCGACGTTCGCGGTCGCGCTGACGCTGTCGGCTGTCGTGGCGAGTTCGGGCGTCGAGCCCGCACAGAACCAGGGCGCGGCGGTGGCGATGCAGAACCCGGCTATCATCCCCGCCATCGTCCTCGCGATGTTCCTCGTCGTCGGCCCCTGCGAGGAGTTCCTCTTCCGCGGCGTGGTCCAGAGCCGCCTGCGCGAGTCGCTGCCGGCGGCCCCCGCCATCGTCGTCGCGAGCGCGGTGTTCGCCCCCGCACACGTGATCTCGCTGTCCGGCGGCGGCGCGTCGGGCGTGGCGATCGCGATCGGCCTCCTGGTGTTCCCGAGCCTCCTGTTCGGCGCGGTGTACGAGTACACCGGGAACCTCGTCGTCGTCGCCCTGATGCACGCGCTGTACAACAGCATCCTCCTGTCGCTCCTCTACATCGTGATCGCGTACGGCCCGGAACTGGAGCGCGCGGCCGCCGCCGGGGCGGCGCTGCTGCCGGTCTGAGTGCTGGCGAAAAACTGCACGCACGCGAATCGGTCCGGCGGCGAGAGTCGCCCGGACCGCCCACGGGAGAATACCTGAGTCGCAGCCGTCGGGGGTAGGTGACTCGAACTCGTTACTCGAAGAGTTGGACGGCCTGTTCGTAGCGGGCGGCGGGTTCGTTCCAGTCGACGACTTCGAAGAAGTTGTCGACGAACTCGCCGCGGGCGGGGCCGTAGTCGTGGTAGTAGGAGTGTTCCCACACGTCCAGCGCGAGGATGGGATGACCGCCCCAGATAGCGCCCTGGTCGTGTTTGTCGACCACGACGTTGCGCAGTTGGTTCGAGAACGTGTCGTACACCAGCAGCGCCCAGCCGCTCGCGCCCGAGGCCGCGGCCTCGAACTCGCCTTTCCACGCCTCGTACGAGCCGAAGTCCTCCTCTATTCGGTCCGCGAGCTCGCCCGAGGGCTCGTCGCCGCCCTCGGGGCTCATGTTCTGCCAGAACAGGTCGTGCAGAATGTGGCCCGACGAGTTGTGCGTGACGTTCCGGATCGCGCCGGCAGACGACGAGAAGTCGCCCGCCTCGCGGTTCTCTTCGAGCGTCTCTTCAGCGGCGTTCCACCCGTTCACGTACCCCTGATGATGGGTGTCGTGATGCCATTCGAGCACCTGCTCGGAAATGTGCGGCTCCAGCGCGTCGTAGTCGTACGGCAGCGGATCGAGTTCGTAGCTCATGTCGACATCGTATCGTCTGTCGCCGACCACTATGAACGTTCTCCGTAACGGATTTCAGTAAGAATATCGACTAATACAAAAAAGCAATTAAGTAGGCCTCCATACGCTGTAGAACGCTGTTGTATAGAAGTTCATATTCAGTGTGTCAGTTTCTGACTACCGGCTCCACGGGACTTATCCGTCACAGACCCCTCAGATGACGTATGACATCAGATGCGGCGTCCGACGAGCGGTCCGCGAGCGACGGGCCGGTGGCCGGCCGGCCGGTGCGACACGGGACCGGCGTGAACTCGACTCGCGCGTTCCCCACCGAGGCGTATCCGAGCAGTCTCGACCCGTTCGTACTGTTCGAGCGGTTCTACATCGACCCGGATACCGGGTTCCCGATGCACGAACACCGCGGGTTCGAGATCGTCTCGTACATGCTGGACGGCGGGATGGACCACGCCGACTCGCTCGGCGTCGAACACACTGCCCGCGAGGGCGAGGCCATGCGGATCACGGCCGGCGGCGGCATCCGCCACTCCGAGTTCCCCGCCGACGGCGACGCGTGTAGCGGCCTCCAGCTCTGGGTGAACCTCCCGCGGAGCGAGAAGGAGGCCGAGGCGGACTACGTCGACGCGAGCGCCGCCGAACTGCCCACGGAGACGCCCGAGGGCGCGACGGTCACCACCGTCGTCGGCGACGGCTCGCCGATCGACCTCCGGACGCCGATGACGTACCTCGACGCGCGCGTCGACGACGAGTGGACGTGGTCGGTGCCGGACGGCTGGTCCGGCTTCCTCTACGGGGTCGCCGGTGCGGGGGCCGTCGACGGCGACGTGTTCTCCGAGGGCGACGTGCTCCCCGTCACGGAAGCTCGCGAGGTCCGGGTCGAAAACGGCGAGGACACCGATACCCTCCGCGTCGTCGCCGTCGCCGGGCGACCGCACGACGAACCGATCCAGTTACGCGGCCCGTACGTGCTGTAGCCGCCGGCGATCAGTCGTCGCCCGAATTATCGTTCGCGTCGCGGTCGGCCGCCTCGAGGAACACGAGCGCGCCGCCGAGCAGCGCGAGGTTCTTGAGGAAGTTGATCTTGTTGCCCTGTCGCTCCTGACCCTCCATGTTCCAGAAGTCGTGGATCGCGGGCGTCGTCCCGAGGAAGAAGACGGCGAGCGCGCCCGCGGCCGCGCGCGGCAGCCGCCAGAGCACGATCCCGAGGTTGGCGACGAGCAGCATCCCGGTGACGAAGGGGACGGCGATCTCGGGCATCGGAACGCCCTTCTCCTCGGCGATCTCGACGCGCTTGTCGTTGTGTTTGAACCCGTCGACGGCCATGTACGCCAGCACGCCGCCGTACAGCGATCGGCCGAGCAGCGAGGGGGCGTCGGGGGCGGAGTCGCCGCCGGCCGCCTCCGCCGACGCGGTCTCCTCAGACGCCTGATCGTCGCTCATTCACACCACCTCCATCCGGCTGACGTTCGCGTCGACGCGGCCGACGGTCTCGTAGGCCGGGCCGTCGCCGTCGGCTCCTCCGCCATCGCCGTCGCTGCCGTCGACGCGGCGCATGATCCGCCCTTCGACGTCGTCGCGTTGATCGGGCACGTCGAAGAGGCCGGAGCCGCAGATCACGTCGCCGTCGTGGACCGCCCACGTCTCGATGGTCTCGTGGGGTTCGCCGGGGAAGGGGACGCGCTCGAAGTCGCGGCCGAAGTTCGTCGACTCGAACAGCGCGACCTCGTGGTCGTCGTTCACCCACGCCGGCGGGGCCTCCTCGCCGCCGCAGAAGAAGACGCGCCCGTCGTGGACGAACACCCGTCGGATGTACGAGAAGTCGCTGCCGCGGTCGAGCCGGGTCCACGAGTCGCCGGCGTCCGTCGTGCGCCAGAGGCCGCCCTCGCCGACCGCGTGGCCGAGCCCGAGGTTCTCCAAGTCGTGATCGAGATAGCCGGTCGCCGCGAGCCACACGTCCTCGGAGACGGGCAGGACCTGGTGGACGTCGTCGACGATGGCGTCGCGTTTGTCGCGCCACGTCTGCCCCGCGTCGTCGCTCAGGTGGATCCCGCCGGCCTCGACGCCGGCGATGAGCCGCTCCGGTCGTCCGGGGACGGCTTCGAGCGCGCGCAGTCGCGCGTAGTGCGGGTCGATCGGCGACTCCCAGTGGCCGCGCGAAGGGATATCGCGAAACCCCTTCAGTTCCGTCCACGTCTCGCCGCCGTCGACGGAGCGGAAGACGTACGGGTCGTTCGTTCCGGCGTACAGCGCCCCGTCGGCGGTCGCGAGGATCGACCACACCTCGCTCTGTCCGGCGTGCCAGAACCGGTCGCCGAGCGGGACCCCCAGGTCCTCCCACGTCTCGCCGCCGTCGGCGGAGCGGTACGCGCCGGTCGACGACGCGACGAACACGCCCTCGGTGTGGTCCCACGACTTCACCGCGGTCACGACCTCGCAGTCGAGCACCCGCTCCGGCTCGTCCCGCTCGAAGGGCACGTCGCCGACCCGGTACAGCCCGTCGTCTGTCCCGATCAACAGTGTCATACACGCGTACGTGCGTCCGACGCCTACTAAAAGTTTTACCAAGCTGTAAAACGCTAAGTGGCCGGGGGGACAAAGGTCGAGTCATGCCGACGCCGCACGCGACGAAGCGACCGACCGACGCTGCCTACCTCGACGAACGAGACGGTGTGGACGCCGTCGACCTCCCGCGGGAGCTGCTCACGCTCCCGTGGATCGACATCCACAACCACGCGCACACGCTCTCGTGGGACGACCGGGAGCGGTACGCGCTCGCGGGCTGCCGCTCGATGCTGATGGTCGCCTCGGGATACCACTGGACCCCGTACAAGCCCGTGGAGGCCGACGACATCCGCTTCCTGTGGGACGACGCGATCAACCGCCGGACGGCCATCGAGCGCAACCACTTCTTCGAGGCCAAGCTCGGGCTCGGCGTCCACACCGGCGTCCGCATCGAGAACCCCGACGACCTGCTCGCCGCGATGGACGACTACTGCGCGCTGGAGGAGGTGATCGCGGTCGGCGAGACCGGCGTGGTCCCCTCCCAGCACGTCAGCGGCTGGAGCGTCGACGAACAGCGGGCGGTGGTGCAAGCGCAGATGGAACTGGCTCGCGACCACGACCTCCCGGTGATCCTCCACACGCCGAACACGTCGGCGGACGCGAAACGGTCGTACCGCGACGGTCTCGGCGTCACCCCCGGCTACGAGAAGAACGCCGGGCTCGGTGCCGACCCCGTCCTCGACGGCGAGAACCCCGCACTCGAATCGGTGAAACTCGACGTGACGGCGGCCCGCGACGCCGGCCTCGACGAGGAGCGCGTCGTCGCCTCCCACGCCGACCGCAACAACACGCGGTACCTGATGGAGGAGACGGATTGCTACCTGAGCTACACCATCGGCCACTCGTGGCTGGTCGGCGTCGACGCCGCCGACGTCGCCGACGCCATCGACGAGTACGGCTCCGACCGGATCATGGTCGATACCGACTGCGCGAACGTCCTCCGGACCGACCCGTTCGCGCTCAAGCGAGCGATATTCGAGCTGTACCGCTACGGGATCGACGTCGACGACATCCGACGGGTCGTAGTCGAGAACCCGCGGACGGTGTTCGGGTTCGAGGAGGAGTGAGTCGGCGCGTCGACGGACAGCGAGCCGTCAGTCGGCGGGCGATGCTCAGTCGAACGCGAAGTCGGTCGTCAACTCGCCGACGCCATCGACGGTCACGGTGACGGTGTCGCCGTCGCCGAGAAGCACCGGGGGCTCGCGGTAGACGCCCACCCCGGGCGGCGTGCCGGTGAAGAGGAGATCGCCCGGCGTGAGCGTGAACGCCTGACTGCAGAAGGAGACGAGTTCGTCGATCCCGAAGATGAGGTTCGACGTCGACGACTCCTGAAGTCGCTCGCCGTTGACGTCCGCGCTGATCGCCAGATCGTGCGGGTCGCCGACCTCGTCGGTCGTGACGATCTCGGGGCCGATCGGCGCGAACGAGTCGAGGCTCTTGCCGCGGACCCACTGGCCGTCGCCGTGCTGGAGGTCGCGCGCGGACACGTCGTTGCCGACCGTGAATCCGGCGACGTGATCGAGCGCCTCGTCGGGGTCGACGCGGCGCGCCTCCTCGCCGATGACCGCGACGAGTTCGGCCTCGTAATCGACCTTCTGCGTGAGGTCCGGATCCCACGAGACGGTGTCTTCCGGTCCGGTCACCGTCGTCGGGAACTTCGAGAAGAGGACGGGTTCGTCCGGGATCGGGTTGTCGCCCTCCTCGGCGTGGTCGCGGTAGTTCAGCCCGACGCAGACGACCTTCTGCGGGTTCGTCACCGGGGCCGCGCGGTCGACGGCGTCGGCGTCGTAGACGCCCGCGCCCGTCTCCGCCGCGTGCTCGACCGCGAGTTCGGCCTTGCGTCGCCAGTTCCACTCGGCGAGGAGGTCGGTCGTTGCGTCCGGGAGGTGGATGCCCGCGGCCGCGCCCGCCTCGGAGAGGCTGACGATCGAGCCGTCCTCAGTGGCGACGCCGCACCACGGTTCGTCCGCGTCTGTCGTGTGATATTGTCCGAGTTGCATTGAGTCAGTGTCGTGATGTCGTGGTAGGTTCAGTCGGTCGCGCGGGTCTCAGAACTCGAGTCCCGCCTCATCGAGCAGCCGGCAGCCGGACTCGACGAAGCGGTCGAACTCCTCGCGGACCTTCGGGTTCGTCAGTTCGCCGTCGCGTTTCACGACCTCGCCGTCGACGAGAACGGTGTCGACGTGCGAGGTGTCGGACTGGAACACGACCGTCTGGACCGGCGAGTGCGACGGGGCCGTCAGGAAGTCGTTTTCTCTCACCAGCACGACGTCCGCGCGCTTGCCGGGCGTGATCGTCCCGATCTCGTCGTCTAAGCCGAGCGCCTTCGCGCCCTCGATGGTCGCCATCTCGAGGGTGTCGCGCGCGGAGATGCTCACCTCGGTGACCTCCTCGTCGCCCTCTAAGACCGCCTGGTTGTCGAACATCCGCTGGACCTGCATGCCGATCCGCATCTGACTGCTCATGTCCCCGCTGATGTTCGAACAGACGTCGACCCCCCACGTCGGGCGGCCGCCGGCCTCGATCACCTTGCCGGTGACGGGAATGCCGTGACCCATCTGCATCTCGACTTCCGGCGTCGACGAGAAGGAGACGCCCTGCTCGACGGCGTGATCGATGTCCTCCTGTGAGAAGTGGTTGCCGTGCGCGACGTTGACGTCGGGGCCGAGCATGTCCTCGATGGCCCCGAAGCCCTGATAGTCGTCGCCGTACACGGAGGAAGGCCACAGCGCGGCCCCCATGTGGATGGACGAGAGCGCGTCCAGATCTCGCGCCAGTTCCAGGTCGCTGCGGGCGGTCTCGGGGGTACAGAAGTCCGGTCCGCGGAGGCCGAGCGCCAGGGAGAGTCGGTCGTCGTCCGCGATCTGCTCGTCGTAGAGCGTGCGGATGTTCTCTTCGGGGAGGCCGACGTCGCTCTCGTACCACCACTTCGCCGCGTCGTCGCCCGGCGGCCCGTACGTGTACACCGCGCGCAGTCCGGCGTCCTTCAGCGCGTCGACGGCGCGCTCGCCGTGTTCGAGCGTGTTCGGGTACGACCAGTCGAGCGCCGTGGTCGTCCCGGTGTGGAGCTTCTCGAACGCGCCGAAGAGCCCGCCGAGGTACATGTCCTCGGGCCGGTAGAGCCCGGTGATGTTCCCGAGCATGTGGTCGAAGTACTCGCCCATGAGCGACCAGTCCCCGGCGATGCCCCTGACCTGCGTCTGCGCGAGGTGGATGTGCGAGTCGACGAAGCCGGGGATGACGATGTGGTCCGAGGCGTCGATGACCTCGGCGTTCTCGGCCGAGAGCCCGCGACCGACCTCGAGTATCTCGCCGTCTTCGATCAGCACGTCGCCGCCATCTACGTCCCCCACGTCGGGATCGAGCGAGACGATCGTCCCGTTCTGGATGATTGTTCGTGTCATGCGCGGGTGTATCGTTCGCCCAAGAGGGTAAAAATTTACCGCATGGTAAAGAGAGCGCACTCGGGGCGAATCCCCCGCGTCGCGGCGCGTTCGGTCTCGCGCACAGCAATCGTATTATACCTCGCACCCGCACAGGTCAGGTATGAGCGACTCCCCCGACGCGGTCTCCGCGAAGGACACCGAGGAGGTGATCATGGAGGCCACCTTCCGTGCGTTGAGCAAGCACGGGTACACCGACCTCCGAATGCGCGACATCGGCGAGGAGATGGACCTCACGCGACAGGTGATCCACTACCACTTCGACGGCAAGTACGACCTGCTGTCGTCGTTTCTGGAGTACGTCATCGACCAGTACGAGGGGAGCGTCGAGGTCGACGCGGACGCGGACCCGCGGGCGGAACTGGACGCGCGGATCGACCAGTGCCTGTTCGGTCCCGAGTTCGAGGAGTTCTCCCACTGGGACCGGATGAAGGTGTACCACGAGCTGTACACCCACGCGCAAAACGACGGCGAGCACCGCGAGATCTTCAACGAGCACTACGACCGCATCCGCGGGAGCATCGTCGAGGTCGTCGAGGACGGCATCGAACGAGGAGTGTTCGTCCCCGTCGACGCCGATCGGATGGGCCAACTCATCACCGACGTGATCCACGCGGCCCGCGGCCGGCGGATGGCGCTCGGTCACGAGGACGCCCCCGACGAGGCCCGCGCCGCCATCGACGAGTTCATTCTGGACTCGCTGTACGCTGAGGAGTGAGTCGCCGCCCCGGTCATTCGGCCAGCGTCGTCTCGACCACCGTGCCCGTCTCGTCGACGACGACGCGGAGTTCGTCGCCGCCGCAGGGCAGCGCCAGCCGGACGCGGAGCGGCTCGTCGTCCGTGGAGACGACGGTCGTTCGCGCGTCGCTCACGCACCAGTCGAACGCCCAGAACGGCTCGGTGTTGAGGTCGACGCCGCGGTTCGCGTGGAACACGAGCGTCTCGGCGTGGTCGAGCAGCGTGAGCCCGACCGTCGAGCGCAGTCGGTACCGGCACCGCGTACAGACGTGCTCGACGGCGACGTCGAGGGCCGACTCGTCGGGGTCGGCGACGAGCGTCGTCTCGACCGTGCCGGTACACTCCGGGCAGACGCCGTCGGCGGCGAGACAGTAGTGGTGTCTGACGTAGTGGTGGAACGCCTCGGGCAAGTCCGCGGCAGACCGGTCGTCGAGGCCGCCGGAGGGGAACGGGTAGCTCACGTGGACGGTCCCGCAGTCGGCACAGCCGATCGTGAGCGTGTCGTCGACGTACCAGCCGTGGAGGTCGCCGTCGCAGTCGTAACACGCCCCGTCGACCGGGAAGAAACCGAGCTGGGCGCGCTCCGTGAGCGTTCCGGTGAAGATGGCGCTCACGACCTTCCGACCGGGGTAGCGAAACTCGTAGCCCTCTTCGCCGCGCCGCACGAAGTGCCCGGCGAGCTGATCGAGGTGGTAACTGAAGTTGGCGCTGTCCGCGAGATCGACCCGCTCGAAGAGGGCGCTGAAGCTGACCGGCGCGTCGTCCGCCCCCAGCTCCAACAGCGCCTCCAAGATCTCGACGCGGGTGTCGTTTCCGAGCGCGGCGAACGCCTCTGCCGGCGGCAGTCGCGATTCGGTCCGCCGGCCGGCCGCGAGGTCGGGTGCGTCGTCCTCGTCGCCGGCGGACTCGCGGCCGGGTTCGGCTTCGGTGCCGGGCTCAGAGCGGAGTCCGGGCTCGGCGTGGGAGTCGGACTCGGACCCGGCGTCGGCCGCCCGCGGTTCGGCGCCGGTCGCTCGATCGAAGTGACTCATACCTGACGTTCTCTTACTACCCGGTAAAATCTATCGGAGGCGGCCGCGAGTGGGCTCACGAACACGTTTTAGGTGTACCGGAGCCTCGGTCCCGTCGATGACCGGTACGAAGATCGCCGACCTCGCGGCGGTACCCGAGCGAGGGTCACACCTGTTCACGGCCGAAGACGGGTTCACCAACGAGACGGAGGTGATCCTCGTTCGCTGTGAGGAAACGCCGGGGGTTCGCGCGTGGGTGAACGTCTGCCCGCACGAGACCCAGCGGCTCGATCGGGGCGACGGGGCGGCGATGCGCGACGGCGAGATCGTCTGCCCGAAACACGGGTCGATGTTCGACGCCTGTTCCGGCGACTGTGACAACGGCGAGGCCGCGGGGACGAGCCTGCCGGCCGTCGAGGTCGCCGTCGACGACGGCGTCGTGTACCTCACCGACGACGACTACGACTACGTTCGCGACGGGCCGGCGGACGAGGACGACGGACCGGGGTCGACCTCCCACGTCGGGTTCTGACGCGATCGGACGCGGCGATCGAAGGGTGATCTATCTCACAGTGCGTCGGCGTCCGCGTGAGTCGGCGTCTGCGTCCGACGCCTCTCCCGCTACTCCTCCTCGAGTATCTCGCCGCCTTCGCCGCGTTCGGTCTCGTCGGCGTCCGCGCGCCGGCGCACGTCGACCCGGTAATCGCTGAGGATGTCGCGGCCCAACAGCAAGGGGTACTCCATGTGCCCGCGGTCCTCGACGCTGGCGGTGACCGTGTGTTGGTTCCCGCCGATGCCGATAACGAGGTCGACGACCGGCCGGGCCTTCCCGCCCTTCACGCTCCCAGATTTCACGCGCGTCATGCTCTTTATCGGGCCCGCACCGATCTCGGCGGCGAGCTGGGTGTCGATGCTGGTTCGCGTCGCGCCCGTGTCCGACTTCGCGAGCGCCTGCGTGGACCCGGAGGTACCCGTGACGACGACCTCCTCGATGTAGCCGATGTCGGGCTGTTCGGAGCTCGTCGTCTTCGGGACCGGCGCACACGAGGGCCGCGAGTCGTCGAGCGTCGCGGCGATCCGATCGACCGCGTCGTCGTCGACCTCGCCGCCGACCGTCTCGATCGCGAGCTTCGCGATGTGCGGCGCGGGACTCGTGCCCGTCGCCTCGTAGAGACCCTTGAACCCGGCCGTCGGGTTCACTTCGAGGACGTACCAGCCGTCGTACCCCTCGACGAGGTCGACGCCGGCGTAGTCGAGGTCCATCACCTCGGCCGCGTAGAGGGCGGTCTCTGCGGCCTCCTCGGGCATGTCGTCGGTGGCGTCCTCGACCGCACCGCCGAGCGCGACGTTCGTGCGCCAGTCGCCCTCGGGCGCGTAGCGATACATCGAGCCGACGATCTCGTCGCCGACGATGTACACGCGCAAGTCGCGGTGCTGTGCGTCGTCGCGGTCGATGAGCTTCTGGAGGAACGCCTGCCGGTTCCCCACCTTGGGATTCACGCGCTCCGTGAGATCGACCTTCCACGTCCCGCCGCCGTGAGTGCCGATGGCGGTCTTGTACACGCCCACGTCGCCGAAGCGCTCGCGGCCCTGGTTGAGCCGGTCGTTCGAGAGCGCGAGCAGGGCGTCCGGCACGCGGATGTTCCAGTCGGCGAGCGTCGCGGCCGTCGCGAACTTGTGGATCGCGGCGAGCACGGCGTCCGGCTCGTTGAGCATCGGCCGGATCCGCTCGAAGGTCGTCGCGAGTCCCAGAAGCTCCGCTGGCTGATCGGTGTTCGACAACAGCAAGCGGTTTGCGATGACGTCGACGGCGGGCTCCACCGAGACGTCGCCGTCCTCGACGCTTATCGCGGCGTTCTCCTCGCGGAGCCACACCGGCTCGTGGCCTAAGTCCTCGACGGCGTTGCAGATCGCCTTCGTTTCCTTACTGTTGTGTAGCGATAACACACCAACCCGTACCGAGTCCGAACTCATGCGTGTGCCTGCGCGGGCCGACCTAAAAGGCGCGCCGATCGCTCCGGCGGCTATCAGCGCTGAGTCTCGCGGTCGCCATATATATACCCCGCCCCCTGCTCGGCTCAGACATGAGCGACGACCGGGTGTTCACGTACAACGGCGGCGCGGTGTCGCCCGGCGAGACGCAGAACATCCGCTACGGAATCAGCGAGACGTACCTCGGCGACCCGGTCCGGATACCCGTGACGATCGTCAACGGCGAGCGCGACGGTCCGACCGTCTTCCTCACCGCGGCCGCCCACGGCGATGAACTCAACGGCATCGAGGTCGTCCGGGAGGTCGCCCACGAGTGGGACCTCTCCTCTCTCGCCGGAACCCTCGTCTGTCTCCCCGTGTTGAACGTCCCCGGATTCATCGCCCAGCAGCGCTACCTCCCGGTCTACGACCGCGACCTGAACCGCTCGTTCCCCGGAAAGGCCGGGTCGACCAGCTCGAAGCGGATGGCTCACCAGATATACGAGAACTTCATCGCGCCCTGCGATGTCGGGCTCGACTTCCACACCTCCACCCGCGGCCGGACCAACATGCTCCACGTCCGCGGGGATATGACTCACGACGGCGTCCACCGGCTCGCGATGGCGTTCGGCTCGAACGTGATCATCGACAGCGACGGCCCGAGCGGCACGCTCCGCGGTGAGGCGACCGCCGATAACATTCCCACGATCACGATAGAGATGGGCGAGGCGCATCGGTTCCAGCGCGGGCTCATCGACGACGCGCTCGCCGGCGTCCGGTCGGTGTTCGCGGAGTACGAGCTGCTCTCCGCCGACACGGTTCGCTGGCCCGGGTGGCGGACGATCGTCGCCGGCGCTGGCGAGAAGACGTGGCTGCGCGCCGACTCGGGCGGTATCGTCGACACGCACTTCGAGAGCGGCTCGCTCGTCCGCGAGGGCGAGCGGATCGCGACGATCACCAACCCGTTCAAAGAGGACGCGGTCGGCGTCGAAGCGCCGTTCACCGGTCTTCTTATCGGACTCTTGGAGAACCCGGTGGTCTACCCGGGGAACCCGCTCTGTCATCTCGTCGAACTCGACGAGGCGACGCGGCGCGCGATCGAGGCCGGCGACGCGCCGGAGCCCGTCGGACAGCCCGATTCGGCGGATTAAAAGGACCGGTCGCGCAGTCGTCGCTACTCGTCGTCGATGAGGCCGCCGAACACCGAACTCGCGGTGTCGGGCACGTCGAAGTCGTGGTAGTGCTCGCCCTTCTCGGCCGAGAGGATGTTGAGCGCGGCGGCCGCGCCGTCGCCGGCGGAAATGACCGCCTGCCACTCCTCCGCGCGGACCATCGCGCCGGTCGCGTACGCGCCCGCGACGCTCGTCTCCATCGAGACGCCGACGTCGACGAGGTCGCCGTCGAACTCGCAGCCGAGCGACTCCGCGAGGTCGCGGTTCGCGCCGGTCGCTAACACGACGTAGTCGGCGTCGTACTCTCCGTCCTCGGTGGTCACGGTGAAGCCGCCGTCGGCCGCCGAGACGTCCGTGACTTCCTCGCCCTGGTGTCGGTCGACGCCGAAGTCGTCGACCTGCTGCCGGGCGGTCGCCATGAACTCGCTTCCGCCCACGGAGCCGACGCCGAGGTAATTGAACAGGTGTGCCTTGTGCATCCACGTGCCGTCGGTGTCGAACAGGACGGTGTCGAGGCCGTTCTTCCCCGCGAACAGTCCCGCGCTGAGTCCTGCCGGTCCACCGCCGACGATTGCGACGTCTACCATGGCCGACCTATCGCTCTCGCGTCAATAAGTGTTGGCGGAAGCGGCCACCCGCGGGGTTGAACTCCGAGCGTGTGCGCCCGCTCCGCGGACCACGAGGCTCGGCCGGCGGACAGTCGAGTCAGAATCACTCGGAGAAGTCGGAGAGCGAGCCGTGCGAGTCGCTGTCGGCCGTGTCGCTCGGCTCGGTCTCGGTCGCTCGGTCTCCCCGGGTTCCGTCCCGGTCCGAGTCGCTCGCCTCTCCGACGGCCTCGGGGTCGGTCCAAGGGTCGTCCGGGTCGACCGGCTCGACGGCGCGGTCGAGCTCCGCCTCGGTGTAGTCGTGGTCCCCGTCGAGCAGCATGGCGAGCCGTTGCCACCGAGCGCTGTGTTCGCCTTCGCCCTCCGGTCCCACCCGCGCGCCGCGCGTCTTGAAGAACTCGGTTCCGCGGCCGAGCCGAGACCCCTCGCCGGTGTGGCCGTCGAAGACCGCGTCGAACTCGCCGCCCGGTTCGAGGTCGCCGACCGGGAAGTCGTGGGCGGGCTCCTCGCCGCGCTCGCGGGCGTCGGCGCGGCGCTCGGCGACGGCCCGGAAGTACTCGTCCGCGTTCGGTCCCTCGCGGGTCGACTGCGCGCGCGCGGCGGCGAGCGCGGCGTGGATCGCACAGAGTCGCCCCTTCCACTCGGCCGGCTCCCATCGCTCGGTGGCGAGCTCCTCGTAGCGCTGGATGGTGAGCGCGACCTCGCTGCCGGCGCGGAGGTCCTCGACGACGTACAGCGTCAGGCGGTCCCAGAGGTTCCACGCGTAGCCGGAGCGCGCCAGCTCCCACGCGGCCCACGCGGCGACCTCCTCGTCGGAGCGTCTCACGGCCTTCTGGAGCAGGCTGGAGACGGCGTATCGGTTGTATCCCCCGTCGGTCTCGTTCGGCTCTTTCGGCTCGCCGAAGTCGTTCTCGCCGGTCGCGTCGGGCGTCGTGTCGGTTTCCAAGCTGCCGTCCGACCCGAACGTCGCCTGTCTGTCGTCGCCGTCGGCCATACGCCCGCTCCCGGCGCGAGTGACTTAAAAACCGCGCGGGACCGTCGACGGTTCGTCGGTGAAATCGAAGACCGTCCCGTCGTCGGATCGAACCGCGGTACGGCCGCTCACACCGGGGGCGAAAGAGAACCCTTAAGTTGGATCCGGCGGCTACGATTCAGTGACCGCCCTTAGCTCAGCCTGGTAGAGCAGTCGACTGTAGATCGACTTGTCCCCCGTTCAATTCGGGGAGGGCGGATACGAATTTTACGGCGAAAGCGCCTCTACTCCGTATTTAGAGCAATCTCCGCGTAGAAGACGTGAGCGGCTCGTTCGGGTTTTCAGAAGACACCCGAAAAAATCGGAGTGCAACGAGGCGCATGACTGCCCCCGGCGCAGTCCTGCGAATTTCGTAGTGGACGGGGGTGCGGCATGAGTGCAGAACGCGACAGCGACGAGGAGGTGCAGATCGCTGTCGACCTCGACGGCGACGTAGTCGAGATCGAACGCGAGCGGATCGAGACAGTCCGTATCGGCCAACTCTTCCGGCCGGTCGAGAACGAGAACTGCGACGCGCGTCTCCAACTCTGGAGCGACAGCGCTGGCTGGAGTGGCTACGAAAGACGAGGCGACGAGTTCTACCAGGTCAACGTTCTGACCGAGACGACCGTCGAGGGCACAGAGGTTACCGTCGACTCGAAGTATATCCGCGAGGAAGCCGTCTCGGCCAGTGACGTAGTTGAGTCCGTTCGGAACCATATCCTCGACAGACATGCGGGTGGCGTCGGTGCGTTCGTTCGGGGGTGCTCGCCGCCATGAGCCGCTCCGAATCTCGAAGCAGACTCGAAGCGTTCGGCCGCGTCGACACGCAGATCGGCGAGTCGATCAACTTCGACCGGCTCGCCGGGAGCACAGACACGAGCTGGACGAAGGCGGTTCCCTATCAGTCGGACATCGAAGTGATCAGCCGTCTCGGCTACCGCGTCAAGAGCCCCAACGGCGAGGAATGGCACCACGTCGTTCTGGCCCGCGAAGGAGACCATCACGTCGGCCTCTGTGACTGCAAGGGCTGGGAGTACAACGACGGCCCCTGCGTCCACCTCTGCGCCGTCCGTAAGGCCGCATGGTCCTGCACGGAGCTAGGCACGAAGCACACCGACATCAATGGCCGAGCGATCCAGATCTGCGACCTCGACGCCGTCGATCCCGCCGAACGCCGCTACCCGTACCTCACGGAGAAGCAGCGCGACGCGTACCTTCGGTGCGACCTCGGCGACATGGGCGTCCGAGAGTACCAGCGCAAACAGGGCTACAGCAGCCCCGGCACGGTGTCGAACCGACTCCGGAAAGCCCGAGAGAAGGTTCACGAGCACGAGCAGGAGGCTCGCGCCGACGGCGGCACCGCCGCCCGTCTCGACGGAGTCACCGACGATCGCCGGCTGCTCGGCGAGGGGGTCGACCGATGAACGAGGTGATCCGTGTGACAAACGTCGGTGGTGTCACACAGACAGGTTCCGCAGTGTTCGGGGGTAACAAGAACACTACTGCCGGAATCGGTCCGTGTCACACAGACGGGGGCGCGTCGTCAGAACGGCGTCCCCCCTCATGCACGAGCGTTGCGCGAGCGAGATGGGGGCGGCGCGCGCGCCGGAGCGCGTGGACGGCCGAGCCGAGCGTCGCCGCCGAAAGCGAGGTGAGTCGATGAGCGCCGAGTCGAGCGGGAAGCGCGTGACGGCGCGAGTGAGCGACGACGACCTCCTCAACGCGCTCGACGACGCGGCGGACGAGCACGGATCGCGGTCGGAAGCGATCCGGGCGGCGCTGCGCGAGACCTACGCGGACCGCGACGGCAACGAGGCGAACGTGGCGGCGTACCTCCCGGACGATCCGGTCGTCCGCCGCGGCTACGAAGTGCTCTGCGACGAGGCCTCGCCGTTCCAGTCGCGGATCGACGTGGACACCGCGATGAGCCGGGTCGCGAACCGCCTCAACATCCCGAAGGGGAGCGTGAAGCGGCGCGTGATCCTCCCGCTCGAACGCCAACGCGTCGGCAACAAGCAGATCGTGGAACCGAACTGGGGCGTGCTGGTGGTCCGACAGCCCGCCGAACTCGCCGATCTCGCCAACACCGTGCGGACCGATGGAGGTGACCGCGATGCGTAGCCTGCGCTGCTGGCTGCTCGGTCACGAGTGGATCGCGACGCTCGTCGAGGAAACCGTCGAGGGTGATCGGAAGACGCGAATCGCGACGTGTCCGCGGTGCGGGACCGCCACTGCGTTCGTCGACGGGGACCGCGACAGCGACGAGGTGAGCGATGACTGACGACCTCGAAGGGCTGGCGTGGGGTGAACCGTTCCGAGCCCGGCGCTGGCACATCTTCGACGGGCATCAATCGCTCTGCGGGAGCTGGGCGTTCGGAAGCGCGAACCAGCCTGTTGAGGCTAGTGACACCTACAGCGAGGGCGACGACTGCAAGGCGTGCTGCCGGAAGGCCGGTCTGCTGGAGGGCAACGATGCGTAACGAGGCTAGCGTCGTCGGGGCGGCTCCGAACGTCGACCTCCGCGGGAAGCGAGATGTTGAGGACGAGGCCGATCGCCGGCGACACCGGATCTACGAGGTGACGTGTCTGTCGTGTGACCACAGCGAGCGGATCCACGTCGAACCGGGAGAGGATAGGTTTGTCAGCCACGATGAGACGAACGCGGCGCACGTTGTCGAGTACGTCGAGGTAAGCCGATGAACAACGCGGTCAACTCCGTTCACCAGCAGGAATTAGTTAATAGCAGTACCGAGCGGGCCGGAGATCATCTCAGCGACGGTTATGCCGATTCAGACCCGCTACCGATCACGTTTAAAAACGGCAAGATGAAGCGCTTTCCCCGGCTCTCCCGCGTCCAACAGGTGCTGAACTTCATCTCGCTTGGCTCCTGGCACCAAATCACGAGCCAACAGCTCACAGACAATCTCAGTAGATTCTTTCTGGTAATACTCCACCTCCGATGCCTGATTTGTGGCATTGTGTGCCATGCATTGGACCCATTAACAAGGCCCATCCGTATTCATAATAAATATTTGTTAAGGATATTTGAAACAATAGCGTTGTGGATCACACTCCTTGTGTCACTCATCAAGAAGAGCGAGACTGTGACAACGCCTAAGACGAGTTTTGGATTCTCTATACAGAAACCCAAACTCGCAGCCTTCCCACCCTGACCCGTTTATAAACCAACTACCTCGAAACATCCCGAATAATGAAAACCCAAACTCAAGAGAAAGCGACCGTCTGGCTCAAGCCGGAACAGGTCGACCGAATGCGCTCGGCGACTGTCGAAGCGAGCGCGCCGTACCTCGCCGCTCGCAACGACGCGCTGATCGCGACGCTCTACGACACCGGCCTGCGGGTCGCCGAGTGCGTCGCGCTCAACGTGGCCGACCACGTCGACCTCGACGACGGCGTGCTTGCGCTCCCGGCCGACCTACAGAAGGACTACCCGACCGACCGCACGCCGAGCTACACCGAGATTGAACTCGCCGACGAGACCGTTCGGACACTCCGGACGTATCTCGCCGGCCGCTGGAAGGACACCGCCGCGCTCTGGCCGTCGCGACAGTCCGACCGGATGACCACCGAGTCTGTCCGCAACGTCGTCACCGCGGCTGCTGTCGCCGCCGGCGTGGAACCGATGACGCTCCACGGCCGAGGGGACGCCGAGCAGGTGACACCTCACACGCTCCGGCACAGCGTCGCCTACCGGATGCTCAACGTCGAGGAGGGCCACAGCTTCTACGACGTGCGAAACCGGCTTCGGCACGCGACGATCCAAACCACCGAGAAGGTCTACGACCACATCGACCGCGTCTAAAATCGAGAAAGCTATCGGATACTGAATTCGTCAGGCAAAATCGAGTCGAATAATTCCACCAGCCAATTCTGTTTTGATTCTTTCTCCTCTTTTTCGACAATCCCTTTCGCCCTATCGAACCGGAGTTTCACTCTCTCCGCCTCCCGACGAATCATCTTCTTAGCTTCCTCCCATTGCTGGGGTGTGTAGACTGGGCATCCTTGGCTTCGCGCAATCATCGGATTTTCTTTAATATGACGTCCGGGATTGTGTTCTGAAAGAAGTCTCTGCTCTCTATTCTCAAATAGCAATTTTCTCCCCTCAATCTGAGATACTGTTAAATCCGTTAGAGCTTCTATAGTGTATTCCTCATTCCAGAGATCAAATTCTTTCGTCATTGCTTCTGATGGTAACTCATCATATTCTATATCCACAATTTGGGAGGGTTTGCTCATATGAGCGGTACGAATGCACGCCACAAAATACCTTGGTGACATAACTACCGACTCTACAGAACCCTACCCAGTTCAGTCAGAAATGATTATTATACAGATCCGAAGCGCGACTATCTGACTGTCTCACGCTCTTATTTTATTCAACTATTCAATTAGTAACAAAAAACATACCGTAGTCGCCCAATCTGTCGGTATGGTCTCAACTGACCTACCGACACCAGAAGAGTTCGAAGAAGCGCAAGAAGCGATCAAAAACGGCGATCCAGAGGCGGCTCCGTACTTTGATTACTGGCATCGTGCTGACGAGTTCGACGATTACACCTCGTTCATGGCCTACGTCGCAGCGGTGAAAGCATCTCGAAGCTCGCACTTTTCGTCAGAAGCCAAGTGGACGCTGGACAGCTACAAGAGCGCGGCAAAGGGGCTGCTGCTGGGTATCGGTGCTGTGGCCCTGATCGAAGCGGTGATCGGTGATGCGCGTCTGTGAAGCCGGCGCGTCGCTCGCCCTCCAGCCGGAAGGAGACGGCGAGCGGACCGCGCTCGTCCGCCTCCGGGCGATCTACCGCCGAGCGACCGCCTACCAACTTCCGCACCCCCGATGGGACGACCCGACCGGGTATGTCGATCTCAACGTGGATGGTCGCGACGCGCTGGTGATCCCGGATGGGCTCGCCGGCAGCGACGACAGTGAGATGGCGGAAACCGCGGAGGCTCGGACTGACGACGGCGATCTCTGCCCCGCACTCAGGTTCGACCCGCTTGGGAGCGACATCGCGGAGGGCACCGCGTGACCGTCGTCGAGTTCGGCACTCGTGCCGACGCGAACGCGATCCGCGACGACCACGCCGAACACCTGACCGGTCGATTTGATCGGCGGTTCGCGAAAGTCGAGCTCGCCGACGACGTTCCCGAAGACGTCGAGGCAGAGATCCGCGGGATCGCAGCCGATGGCCGCGCCGACCGCGAAGGCGGAGCCGGGCATGTCGAACTCACTGACGGCGAGAAACGCCGCGTCGGTCCGTTCACGGGATCGAACAACTACCGGAAGGCGACTACGGTCAAGGCCGCGTTCCTCGACGCAGGGATCAACGACTGGGAAGCCTACTACGATCCGGAACTCACAGCCGACGAGAACACTGGCCGGATCGAACAGGTCCGACAGCAGCAGACCGGTGCAGACGTGAGCGACGGACCGACCGAAACAGAAGTGCTCCAGAAGGAAGCCGACGCCGCCGCTCGTGTCGAAGGCGAAGAGTGCGGCCACGCCTTCGACTACTGCGAAAGCGGCGACTGGGACGCGTGTGAGTTCCTGGTCGAATCGTGCGGGCTCGACCGAGACGAGGCCGAGCAGCTCACCGAGACCGCCGACGACACGGTTGGCGAGGACCCGCAGGCGATGACCGGGGAAGCCTACGGGGCGCTCTCAAAGCTCTGGGACCAGTATCGGACCGGGATCGCGGAGTCGAAGGAGGCTGCTGCTGGCATTAACGAAGTTCGTCGCCAGTTCGGTCAGGACGCGCTCTCGTTCGACGAGCTTGGCGATCGACCCATCACCGCAGGAGATCTCGAAGCATGACTCAACTCGCCTGTAAGATCGAGGGGTGCGACTACGAGGGGACCCCGCAAGGTCTCCGGTCGCACCTCCACGGACGGAAGGACGACGAGCACGTCAACGCCGCGGCCGACCGGCGACATCACGACTGGTACCCGACGGCCTACGGTCTCGACGAGGAGGACTCCGCCGACGAAGGGGACAACGAGGGGAACGACACCCCCACCGAGACCCCCTCCGAAGGGGGCAATTCGGACCCCTCTGAAGAGGGTACTGGCGAAGAGGGCACAGATACCCGCGATCCGGACCCCTCTGATGGGAGTACCGAATCGCCCGACGAAGAGGACGAATACGCCGCGCAGTGGGAGGGCGCAGAGACCCCCTCTGACGATCCCTCCCAAGGCGGCGATTTGGACCCCTCTGAGGAGGGTACTGGCGAAGAGGGCGCAGATACCCACTCTACAGACCCCTCAGAGGGGGAAGGAATGGGGTTCGGAACTGCCCTCGTGCTGGGTACTGGTGCCCTCGCGGTCGCGGTACTGTTGCGTGGGGGGGAGTCGGGCCCCAGCGACGAGGGTACCGAATCGCCCGACGCAACCAACCCCGGCGATACCCATGAAGTCGGCCCCGAAGGGGCGTCTGGATGGGAGAAATCGACGGGTGAAGTCCCCCTCGAAGGCACCGATACAGACGACATGGAGTTCACGCCGACAGAAACATGACCGACGACGCTACCAACGACGACGCCGACCCGGACGAATCGCCCGACGACGAGACCCCTACCAACGCCGACGATACCCCCGAGGAAGGGGACGACGAGGGGGACGAACGGCCGCCGATCGACGACGACGAACGGGCCGACGTGAATCTCTCGGCGGTCACCGAGGAGATCCAAGAAGAAGAGGAGGACGACATCCCCACCGAAGAGGGGTCCGAATCGCCCGACGCGACCAAGGACGGCGATACTCAAGACGAAGGAGATGACGAGGGGGGTGATACCCCCTCGTCGACCCCCTCGGACGGAAACTCGTGGGGCGAGATGTATGTCGAGATCCTCGCCGTGCTCCTTCCCGAGATCACCGAGGAGATGAGCGGCGAGCCCTCGGAAATGACCTCCGAGGATGTCGCCGAACTCGCGACCCAGCAGCCGGTCGAACTGGATGCGAAGTTCGACGCAGTCGTTGAGGACATGGGCGGCATGGAGGAGATGAGCGACAAGCAGGCGCTTCTCCTGTCGACGGCGATCGTCTGCGGTACCGTGCTGGTCAAGGAGGGCGACGTGGCCGGCGACCTCGTCGGCACGGTTCGCGAAGGGGTGAGCGCCTGATGCTGGGCGGGATGCAGGAGAAGGCGCTGAAACAGATGATGCAGAAAGAGATCCAGACCTACGCTGCGACCCTCGCGGCGATGGAACACGAGCAACGTGAGGCGATGCGGACGCTCGTCGAGGCGACCGGCGCGGACCCCGACGCCCTCGGACTCGACGAGCCGCCGGCCACCGAGGAGCGCGTCGGCCAGCTCGTCGACGCGATCGTCGCCCAGCAGACCGGTGACCTGTGGGGGCTCTACGTCGACCACGTCGCGCCGGAGGAGCTGGAGAACACCGACAAAGCGCACCAGTTCGCCGAGAGCGACGCCGACGAGTGGAACGCCCAGATCGAAGCGTGGGCACAGAAGTACCGCAACAAGGCTGGAGACAGCGTCGCAGACCGCACCGACCGAGACCTCGCCGACGTGTACACTCGGGAGACGTTTGGGCTCGGCCTCAACGAGTTCGAGACGGAGGTGGTCGACCGCGACCCGGCACGGATACTACAGTCGCTCGTCGCCGGACCGATCGAGACGCACACAGAGGCGATCCGGGCCCTCGCCGAACGGGAGGCATAACCCATGCACATGCTGGTATCAGCCGTTTCGGGATGGGGCAAAGGATGGCTGGCGCACGCTCTCGCCGAGAAGAACATCAAGGGCGACACCTACGATCGGGTGGTCGTGCTCGACACGTCCGACGAGTTCCGAGGTCTCGTGAGCAAAGAGACCGGACCAGGACTCGCGGCGCACTGGTTCGCCGGCCCTCGCGAGAGAGACCATTTCGACCCCGACGTGTGGGGCGACATGATCGACCGGAACGAGGCACTCGTCGTCGGGCGCCACGTCAGCAAAGACGACTGGCAGGAGGTTGCTCGCGATGTGATCCTCGCGTGCCGGCGGTCGAACCACGACGTGCTGATCGTCATCGACGAGGCGCACGGGATCGCTCCGGAGGGAGAGGGCTACCCCGACGACATACAGGACCTCGCGACCGACGGCCGGACCGAGGGAGGGTCGGCTACGTCGTCGATCTGGGTGACCCAGCGACTCGCGCAACTCTGTAAGAAGGTGGTTGGCAACTGCACGGCGCGGTTCCTCGGCGGCTACCAGTCCGGGAACGACCTCAACGCGGTGAAAGACGTACTGGAGTACCCCAAAGAAGCACACAACACGGGAGGGCAGTCGGTTCCGAACCTACCAGAGGAACTCCACGCCCCCGATGAAGACGCGATCTCCGTCCGGAAGTGGGTCGAGCCGGGACCGGATGGCGAGCCGCAGACGGTTAACTCTGAGTGGATCTACTCAGACGACTCTGGAAAGATTGAGCGTGTCGAGTCGAATCGCTACGAACCGGAGTGCGACCATGTTGGCGCTGAGGGTAAGCGTATCGAGGTGGGACTGTGACCCGACCGAGCGAAGAGGTAGCTCTCTACGGAGAGACGGCAGACAGCTTCCGCGAGGTAAAAGCAGAGATCGAGGCTATTCGAGGCCACGAAGTCGCCAGAACCAGAGTCGTCGAGGATTTGATGTTGCTCTACCGGCAGCACGGTCTCCCTTATGACGACCCTCGGGAGCGCTGATTTTCACCTTTTTCTCAGAGATGTACTATTGAGTTCCTCTTTTCAGACACAATATAGTTCGAAGCAGATTGCCGTTGAAGAGTACTAATTAACACCGAACTCATCAGGGAATGCCTCAGTGGGATACGCACGGTAGAAGTTTGTATCCATCATTCTTTTCTGCGCATCGACGCCGGTGAATTCTTTCACCGCAAACTCTGATTCTCCGTTTTTAAGAAGTCCTAATTCACGGAAGATTGGGCGGCTAGCCTCATTCATATGTTCGGCATAGGCCAAGCTGCCAGTGATGTAGTCACACCACTCTCTTATGGCTGTTTTTGCGTAATCATTTCCCCTTGCCTCAGGGCGAACATAGAGTTGTGTTATACTGGGTTTGTCGTACTTTGTATGCCACGACAGGTATCCGACTATTTTTTCTGCCACACTTATGAGAAAGAACTCGTCCAATTTCGCATTATAATCCTGTGAAAACTGGGTCTCGGAACCCACTTCGCCAACCAGTGCGGCCACCACAGAATGTGTTCTTTTTGTCGTAGAGGAATCCACGTGATAAAATGTACAATTCCCAGAACTTGTAGCTGCGGCAGGCAGGTCATTAGGGAATACCCAATCAAGCTGGAGAGCTTTTTCAATCAGAATAGAATCTGATTGGTCTTGAATAGCATATGGTTTTCCGCACTTTCCACAGGCGACAAACGTAACATCATCACCATTGTTGACAGTAAGATTTGATACTACCAAATTTTCCGATTGTTTAATTGAACAGTCACAATTTCCCGCATTACTACTTGGTTGAAGGGCTTGCGCTGATTCTTCATTGTATATGAATGGATAGTCACCTAAGTAACGGTAGAGAGTGTCTCCTATTGAATTCCGGATCTTTTCTGCCTCCTTTCCCGGTTCCCCAAATACATTCATACCTCCTTCAAACACGCCTATTTTCAGAGATATTACCTTATCTGACTCTATACGGTCCTCTTCGACCCACTTTCCACGCTTCGGGTGGTAGTACCAACCTGATACGAGTTCTTCATTTTCAGAGTACACTATTGCCGCGAATACGACTGGAGAAGCCTGACCTTTTTCGAGAGAATATGGAACAATTGTATGGCCTTGGTCCTCTAATCGCTTTATGTCCTTTTTCGTAGCAAATGTATCCGGCCAATCCATATCTAAATCATGTCTGTGGCGAGGTATAAACAAATCTATCAACAATTTGTTATTCTGACTATGTGGAAATAGCCGTGCCACATCCATCATCGAACGCGATACCGCCTCCGCTCGGACTTATACCTCCATGAGAGAACCGCGAACTCCGATGTAACTCTGCGAGGATTATCAGTAGAACATCTTCAAAAGAGAATCCACCAACAAAGTTCATCTAAAACCGATTGCGGCCAACTCAGCGGGGCGGCCTATCACAAGCGAACCATGTTTCGGACCGGTCGCAATGGCCTATGATGTAACGGCTGGCTTCGACAAGCTGGCTGATCAGCAGTTCATGATGGACGCCGGTGCGGTCGGCGGCGGCGTCCTCGTGGGAGAATCGCTCGGATACGTCGCCGACGGCCATCAGGTCGCCGGATTCAACACTCCCGCCGAACTCGGCGGTGTGGCGGTAATCGCGGGTGCTGAATACGCACCGATGATCGAGGGGCGGACGAAGCGACACATGCAGGTCGGCGGCGGCGTCGCGATCCTGCTCGCGCTGATGGAACGGTTCGGTGTGCGTGACGCGCTGACCGAGGTGTTCGCCTGATGGCGGACATCTACATCAGTAACGGTGACTCCGCCGATGCCGTCGAGCCGAAGACCAACGCGGCCGGAATCGACCGGGCGACGCCGATCCTCGAACTCGACCCGGACCGGGGCACGTTCCTTCGACTTCTGAACCAGATCAAGCGCGGTTCGGAGATCGGGATTCCGGTCTACATGAAGCTGCGCGACGCGAACGGCGACCCGCTCCCGACGAACACGCTCATCAAGTTCGAGCTGGGCCGCGCCGGCAGCGACGACGAACACAAGGTGAGCGAGGAGGTGAAACAGATCAGCTTCTGGAACCAGAACGACCTCACGACCCAGCGGGACGTGGACAACATCGACAACGCGAAGATCGAACTCCAGTTCCCGGAAGCGTCGAGCGAGACCGGACCAGCCCCGTTCCACGACGTGCGGGACGTGGATTCGTTCTACGTCTCCGCCGAGTCGGCCGCGGAGATCGACTGGTCGCAGTCAGAATTCTACTTCGACACGAACGCGGTCAAGGAGGGGTCGCGGTAGATGTCCGACGTGATGGACCGACTGGCCGAGACGCCGCGCCGTTCGACGACGCTCTCGCCGCGCCAGTTCGAAACGTCGACCAACTCGCAGGGGTCGATGTCGGAGATCGCGGCGTTCACCGCGAACACGGCGCACGGGCTCAAGACCGGACGGAGCAACCCGATCCGGCTGGTGATTCCGGCGTATCAGTCGTTCGAGACCGCCGGTGACGGGTCGGATCAGTCCTTCAATCTGACCTACGACCTCATCGAGTCGCCGGACACGCAGGATGTCGTCGTCTGGTTCGGCGGCGACTATCAAGGGAGCCCGAAGTCTGTCGACCATGACGCCGACAGCATCACCGTCTCCGGTCCCGGTTCGGTCGCGACCGTCCACGTCTACTACGTGGCCGGCAACGCGGCGAGCTTCGAACTCCGCAAGAAGCTGCCGGGCTCGAAAGTTGAGGGCAACGAGCAGGTCTACGACGCGAACCTCGGCCTGATACACAACGCGAATCAGGCCGAACAGCCCGAGTTTCTCGAACTCAACGAGTCGAAACTCCAGCGGTATCTCGCGACCGATATGGAGCTGGAAGCGCGGATCAGGGCTCCGTATCAGGTCCGATGGACCGACCCGGACGGCGATGGCACCGAGCCGACGAACGCACTGCTCCAGGTGCCGGCGCAGAAGGCCAACACGGAGGTTCCGGGTCTTCGAAGCGCCGTGAGCACCGACATGGGCAACCGGTAGGGGTATCTCGATCATGGATTTTTCGGCGACAGTCGAAGGCGGCGATCCGTGGGACAGCCCGCCGATGAGCAACGGCCCTATGGCGACGATCACGGGCACCGGAGGAGGCGAATCAGTCGAGACGACCACCACAGAGAGCCCGCTGTCGGCGTGGCTCGCCGGTACCCGGTGGTCTCGCCGCGATCTGGAACTCCTGACTGACCTGATCGGCGCAATCGGGACGCTCGGATTCCTCTACCTCGCGCTGAACGGAGGGACGGCATGAGCGGCCGAGTGGAGACGAACGTCGAGAAGACCGAGATAGACGAGCAGGAGCGCGCTCGTCTCGAAGAAGCGACGGAGGGTGACCGATGAGGATCGTTCCAGAACCCAACCCCGGCGATGTACCGCTCAACGAACCGGTCGGCGTCGAACTCGGAACCGACGAGCAGGCGACGGTGACGTTCACCGCCTCGCAACGGACGAATCAGGGGTTCATCCTACCGATACTCGCGATCTCGAAGTATTCGGGGAGTACGTATGAGGTTACTCTCGACGAGGATCAGATCTACGGTCCGGCCCCGATCCCGCCGACCGACATCGACGATCTCGCGGTCTGTTTCGTGCCGGCGTGGGAGTTCGACCAGAAGATCGAGGTGACGGTGTCGAACCTGTCTGACATTCAGCGCGTCTACCACATCCAACCGATCGGCTTCGAGCGAACTGGGGAGGTCGAGCAGTAATGGTGCTCGAAACCACGGCCGACGTGGAGCAACTGACCCGCGTCGACGATGGGGAAGGAGAGTTGCAGCCCCCGGCCAACGCGACCGAGCAGCAGCGGATGGCGGCGACGCTCGGCAACCGAGACGGACTCACGACCGGACTGGTACAGCCGAACGACGACACCGCGGTCACTCTCCCGGCGTACTCGGTGCCTGACGGGCAGGACGTGCTCGTGCAGGGGGCAGCGACGAACGACGGCCTCGTGTTCGTCGGCGACGCCGACGGCCAGCATGTCGCGCTCCGGGCGGCGCAGGGCCTCCGCATCCCGGTCACGAACACCGACCAGATCGCGATCCGGTGCCCGACCACGGACGATAAGGCGGCGTTCATACTCGCCGGAGGTGACGCATGACGGGGCTGACCTCTCCGCCCTACACGGATGAGGACGCCCGCACCGCCGTCGACGGGAGCAACGTGGCCGTTGAGGAGGCGAATCAGGCTAATGTCGCCGACGTGGCGAGCAACGCAGACAACGCCGATCAGCTCGGCGGACAGTCACCGAGTCACTTCGAGACACCAAACGCCACGCAAAACGGTGGGGTTTCTGGCGGGTTCATTCAGCAATTGAGTGACTCGGGAACGCTATACGATTACGACACGGAGAAGTTGAATTTCTACTTCTCAACCGAAATCATCGACGCAATCAGATGGGACGGTACATTTGAGGGGACAGATACCGGTGCGTCTGCTGTATTTGCTGGCGGAAATGAATACGGAACATCGGGCAAATCAGGAACACGGAACTTCGGAGCAGTAGAGGCAAGCAGCGGCGCGTTAGAGATTGATAACCCGTATAGTTCTCCACAGGACTACTCTGTCACAGTTGAGATCCACGTAGTTCCCTCGGGATACCACCAACATCCGATCTAAAATGGCTACAAGAGATCAACTCACCGACGAACGAGTCCGCGCACTCATCACCGAACTGGGTAACGCTGGGATCATCCACGAGGACGAGGCCGGCCAACTCGCGGCTACCCGAGAGTTCGAGGAAGCATCTGAGGTGCGCGAGTCGACGCCTAAGCCGCCCGCAGTCACCCGTACTAAGGTCTCGGCGGCGACACACCAAGAGTTTCAGGACGCCCGGACAGCCGACGATCTCCAAACGCAGATCGATCTCATCTGGCACGTCCTGACTGGACGCGATCCGTCCGGGGGTGGGTGATGGCCGCGGGACCGTCTGGCTTCTACGGCGACGCAGCCGCCGCGGACCCGTCCGGAGGGTCGACGGACAGCCCCGACGACGATGGGGGACTCGGCGGAACAGCGCCGGGCTCAGACGATGATGACGACAACGAGGGTCCGACTGGCTTCTACAACGACGCGCCCGCCGCGGACCCGTCCGGTGGGTCCACGGACAGCCCCGATAACGACGAGAGCAGCGGCTTCGGTGGCTCAGACTCTGGCTCGGACGACTCGGGTGGCGGCAGCGGGTGGGTATCCACTCCGCCCACGCCAGATGTGGACTACGATCTGACGTTCGAGGACAAGAGCCCGTCCGACTGGCTTGAAGAGGACTTCGGCAACCTGTCGGGCGGTGGGTCCGGTAACTCGACGGGCAGCGGCTCGGACGGCGACCCGTCGGACACATCAGAGGGGCCAGCAGGGTTCTACTCGGACGCCAGCGCCGGCACGCCGATCGACACCGGCGCGAGCGATGAGACGGAGAGCGAGGCAACCAGCAACAACACAACCAACGACATGACAAACGACTACGACACGGATGATCTGTCCGGGTTCTTCGGCGATGCCGCGGCCGCCGATGAAGACGGCACCGCGACGGATTCGGAGGCCGAAGAGTGGACGCTCCCCGAGCGGCTGCAAGACGTGGAGATCACCGCCGACAGTTACGGTGACTTCGACCGCGGCGGGATGGCCGGCGTCGACTCCGAGGACACGGTAACGCTCACGAACGACCAGTACGGCGAAGTGTTCTTCGGCGAGAACGAGGAGGGCGAACAGACCCTCATGGCCCCGGAGGGCTTTGAACTGGACAGCGAGGAACAGGACGCCCTCACGAGCCGGCTGGAGGCGATGGCCGGCGCACAGGAGCAACAGCAGCCCCAGCCACAGCAGCAGCTACCGGCGAACTTCGAGGAGCGTATCGCGGCGCTGATGGCGTCGCTGCCGGTTCCGGACCAAGCTGGTGGCTCGTCCGGAGGCGGCGGCCTCTCGCCCGTGCTCGGCCTCGTGGCGCTCCTAGCAGTGGGAGGTGGGGCGGTCTACTACGTGGAGTCGAACGGATGAGCGAGAGCGAGCCCTGGACCGATCAGGAGTGGGAGGAGATGTCGGCGTGGGAGCGGCTCACCCGACTCCCGCAAGAGTTTGAGCGCCGTAGCGGCCGGCTCGACGGCGACGAACTCACGGACGCCGGAGAGGGCTCCACGATCGACGTGGACACGGGCAACGTCTTGGGGGTGGTGCCGCTCTTCGACGCGACCGGCGCGGGGGTGGACGCCGACCCGACAGAGACGCCAGATCTGGGCGGCCTCACGTTCACTGAGTGGCACGCCGACAATCGCGAGGAGGCGGCGGACGCCGCGGCCGATGCGGGGCTCTCGCTGCTCGATCGGATCTGGGAGATCGTGCCGCTGTGGGCGTGGGGACTCGGCGCGGTCGTGCTCGCCGGGGTCGCCTACACCTACCTGCGACCGGCGATCACCGCGGTGCAGGGGGTAGTCCCCGGATGACGCCGACCGTGCAGTTCGTGATCGCCGTCGCGGCGGGGATCACGGCGACGGCAGCATGCGCGACAGCCGCGTTCACAGCGGCGATATATCGCGGCTTCAAGCGACTTGAGCGGACGGTCTACGGCTCGGATCAAAACGAGGCGTGGAACGGGCTCATGGAGATGGCACTCCGGAACCGCGAAGTGCTTGAGGAGGAGGGCTACCTGTGATCGACGCGATCGCGGGAGCAGTCGGCGGGAACCTCCCGGTGGCCGCGGCGGTCCTGATCGCCTACATGGCCGGCGCTGCGACGCCGGGCGGATACGCGATGGAGCGGATCAACGGATTCGGCCGCGTGGTCGCCTCGAAACTGCCGTACCAGCCGCCGCCGGGCATGGAGGAGACGGAAGCACTCGAAGCAGCGAGCGAGGGCGTCGACGGAGGTGCGACCGATGAGTGAGCTGTTCGACCCGGAGGAGGAACCGGACGGGGACGCCCTCGCGCCGCATCACTTCTACGTTGGCGTAGCGCTGGCGCTGTTCGGTTTCGCGTCGATCTGGCCCTACTACCCGGCGACGGGTGCTGGCTTCGCGTTCATCGGTCTGCTCGTCGCTCTCGACGACGTGGTCGAGCACATGACCGGCTTCCCGACGCCACTCGATCAGGTGTGGAAGCTGGTAGTCTATCCAGTAGTACGGCAAATTGAAGGAGACAGTGATTCCCGATAGTGGCTTAGGATCAGAACTCTAGCCGCAGTTCGACTTCTTCTTGACGTGAGGCATCCTCAAAATCAATATTCACCTTGAGCACGTCACTTCGTCGGGTTTCTGCGCTGTGCGATAACTCGAACGTTTCTCGAAACGCTCTGTGAGGTTCTAATTCCCCGTCTCTCGTTGCATCTGCATTCAAACTCACGTCTTCTGGGGTTTCTATTGATAGCTCCCATGGGATTGTCTCTTCCCCATCATTTTCGATTTTAATTGTGAGCGGTTGTGTGCCTGATTGCGATTGAAAGACGCGGATCGAGTTGGGGATAACCTTGGTAGTGATGTCCTCATATTTCTTTATTGGCCCAACGAGGAACAGATTAATTACCATGGTTATCACCCCTATAGGAGCAAATGGCACGACGTACTTAATAATGATTTGCTGCTTACTGGATGTGAAAATGCCAGCTATCAAATGGATGTCTAATACGACCGCTGCAATGGTGTGAGCGACAAAATACGCAAAAATGGCAGATAATACTAGTAACACCGGTCTTGCATACTGATTCATCTTCCTGATAAAATCGATCTCTATGGATGTCGATTGCTCAAACGAATAGAGTATGTTAAACAAAGAGAAATAAACTGCAAGGAGCAAAACAACGCTCAAACCTATCCAGTTATTTATAGAACGGCTGATTGCGTCGGCAGACAACAGTCCAAATACAACCAATGTTAACGAGAGTAGATACTGTACCTCAAATTGAAGATCTCTCGCCATTCTAGATGTCTACGAAATAATCCTCGTAGGATTCAAATAAGAAATCAAAAGCTTCCTGGACCAAATCAGGTCTCTCCTCGACTTTTCCTTTCTTTTCAACACTAACCTGCCCCATGCTATCGGTGTATCCGCTTTTGAACGAGTACCATTTTCCATCTAGGAGGAACTCACCTTCCAACCGGACAATTCTGGAATCGTGTTCATCCCTAAATCGACGCACTTCGTCGTTTTCCATTATGTCCGTTCTGCCTCCAATTTTCACATCCTTCAGATTAGCTTCGTCGAGTAGGAGATTCACCAGATCTATTTCTAACACGAGAGGATCATCGACCCCAACGGTCCGTTGACTATGTTTTTCAACCAGTCTCTCATTGAGGTCGTCTACAAACTCCTGAACAAGGTCATTCGCCCGGAGATTACTAAATTCACTATGTCCAACAGAAGTTGTCTCTATACCTAATGAATCAAATTTGCTAAGTAATCCCGAAGCTTTGGCTGTTCTTGTACAGTCAACAAAAACAGCGTCATTTTCAAAATTAATTTCAAAACCAGTTTCGTAAAGCGTCTGCTGTTTTTTAATCTCGTTTCTTGGAGTCAAAGAATAGTTGATAGACTCTGTCCAATGAATTCCCTTTACCACATCTCCGTTTGCCTCCGAGATCTCGAATCCCGGCTCAACCAGTTTATTATCATCATCAAAATCAGATTCTTCGTTTAGAAGAACTTGTTCGACCCGTTCGTGTTCCGGTATATCGTCTAGTCCTGAGCTGATATGATTCAACTCAGATACATATCTACTGTATGGCTGCCTTTCAAGTTCGATTTTAGCGAGTCTGTGTTTCAACTCCTCAAATTGTTCGTCAGTCCAGCCGTCTTGTAGTAGCCGTTCAATTAGCTCACTTGATTTTCGACTTGTAAAACTTATATCGCGTTCATCGATGATGTTTCTTATAATATTGATCGGGACCATCTCAAGTGCTGTTCGCACTTCTTCATTGCGAGGAGGCATTATATTGACAGAATTCGGGAGAGGGTTATATTAGTTATCATAAAATATCAGGTATGTTTTAGCTTTTATACTACACAAACGCCTGCGTCTGATTCTCCGCATGCTCGCCAACGACTTCGTCGACGCCCTCGCGGTCTGCCATCGCCTCGTGGAGCGACTCGCCCGTCATCATCAGCTCGTTCATCTCGTCGGCCTCGTCGATTCCCTCGTCCCACGCCTCGCGCTCGCCGGGAGCGAACACTCCGTTCTCGTCGAGCCGAGCAACAAGCTCGCGGAGATCCTCGCGATAGGCTTCGATCAGCGTCACCGGCCACCCCCTCCGTTCCCGTTCCCAACTTCCCGCTTCCGTCGGTCGACCTCCTTCCGCACGGCCGCCTCAACGAGTTCGAGTCGTTCCTCCCGCTGGTAGGATTCGTATGCCTCGTCAAGAATTGGGTCTACGTGCTGGCGCATCTTGATCGCATGTCGAATCCATTCGCTCTTGCTATCCCCGTAGGATAGCTCAGACTCGATCTGCTCCTCCAGTTCGTCGTCCAAACGGAGGCTTGTCTGTCCCATGTGTTCTAGTCTTACTGTAACACCGTAATACTGGCGTTGGAGGCGTGTTGTTGAATTACCATACACCAGTTTTATTGTAATACAGAATTACAGGGTAGATGCATGGCGCAAGCAAATGCTAGCGGGAACTCACGAACCCGCGTGAACGTACAGCTTACAGATCGCCGGAAGATGGAGCTAAACCGGATCGCGTACCAGCTCTCTGAACCGGGCGACACGGTCACCGTCTCGGAGATCATCCGAGAAGCGGTCGAGGACTACGTCGAGAAGTTCGATACCGATCCCAACCGCTGCGCTCCGCGAGAGCGTGGTGGATTCGGCGGTATCGAGTTAGAAATCGATGAAGGGGCCGCGTGATGACTCTGCCTAAGGACTCCCCACGCGCCCCCTCTGGCGAATCGCACGCGAGTGACGAAAAGCCTCCGAACAGAAGATCTCGGACACACTTCGACGCTCGCGATGTGCTGGCGGATCGTCTCGACGGCGGGACCGTCAAGCAAGCGGTGGAGAACAGAAGATGACGCGGTCTGCCACGGTCACGCTCCGGTCCAACCGCGGGACGAATGTCGAGGAGGTGGAGGCGAGCGTGCTCGCGACGGATGCGGCCCTGATCGACAAGGCGCGCCGACAGGCGGGTATCTCGGGCACCGAGTTTCGAACTGGCGAGGTGCTACCGGCGTGACCCGCGTACATATCGTCTGCCGGGACTGCGAGCTTGAGGAGGTGAAGTCTTCGAAGACGGTCGCCGCGAGCGCCGCGCTCCGCCACGAGGACGAGACCGGCCACGAGACCGACTACGAGGTGGTCGACGAGTGACGGACCTCGAACCGATCGAGCCGGCGAAGGCCGTCGACCTGTACCTGCGAGGCCGCGAAGACATCAGCGAGAACACCCGCGAGTCCCAGCTCTACGACCTCCGCGCCTTCGTCGCGTGGACCGACGAGGTGGGCCTCACCAACATGAACGAACTGTCCGGCCGCGACCTCTACGAGTTCCGCGTCTGGCGTCGCGACGGCGGCTACTCCGGACAGAAGATCGAGACCGTCACCCTCCGAGGGACGCTCGCGACGGTCCGCGCGTTCCTCCGGTTCTGCGCGACGATCGACGCCGTTGAGCCGGAACTCTGGGACAAGCTCCCGCTGCCGGTCGCCGGCCGCGACGAACAGGTGAGCGACAGCACGCTCGATCCGGAGCGCGCCGTCGAGATTCTGGAGTTCCTCGACAAGTACGAATACGCCGGTCGCCGCCACGTCATCCTCCTGATGCTGTGGCATACCGGCTGCCGGACCGGCGCGCTCCGCGGGCTCGATCTCGGCGACCTCGACCTCGACGGGAGCCGCGCCCGAGGCGAGGGGCCGGCGGTTCACTTCGTCCACCGACCGGACACCGGCACACCCCTCAAGAACAAGGGACCGGGCACCCGCTGGAACGCGATCAGTCAGGAGGTGGCGACGGTCCTTCGCGACTTCATCGACGGCCCGCGGAAGGATGCGACCGACGAACACGGCCGACAGCCGCTACTGTCGACCAAATACGGACGGATGAGCACCTCGTCGATCAGGGACAACCTCTATCGCATCACGCGGCCCTGCTGGCGCGGAGAGGAGTGTCCCCACGACGAGGACCCGGACACCTGCGAGTTCACGCAGAGCGGCTACATGAGCCGCTGTCCGTCTGCGCGGGCTCCCCATGACGTGCGGAGCGGACGGGTCACGGCGTATCGGCGAGCGGACGTGAAACGCGATCTCGTCGAGGACCGGCTCAACGCGAGCGACGACGTTCTCGACAAGCACTACGATCGGCGCAGCGAGCGCGAAAAAGCGGCGCAGCGACGGAGGTACTTCGACATATGAACCGACGAGCACTACAGCGGCTAGCGACGGGTAGCAACGGCAGAGATCATGCGTTCGGGGAGGGCGGACTTCCGTTCCGGTCGATCCGCGACCGACTGTAGATCGACTTGTCCCCCGTCCCCGCGAGCGAAGCGAGCGGGGAACAGCGAGACGACCGTAGGGAGTCTCGCGCGTTTCAATTTCGGGGAGGGCGGACTTCCGTTCCGGTCGATCCGTGACCGACTGTGAGCCCTGAATCTGTCGACGCCGTCCGCTCCTAGTCGTCCGCGACGGCGGGCGCAGTCGGTGTCGCCGTCTCCGCATCGACCGCGTCGGACGCCGGTGTCCACTCCAACTCCTCCTCGTAGTGGAACGCGCGGTGGTCCTGCGTCGGGTCGACGACCGTCAGAGAGAGCCAGCCGTTGTCGAGGAGTTCGCTCAGTTCCTCGTGAGCGGCCAAGACGTCGGCGACGCGGTCGACCGGCGCGTGGATCACGGTCGAGAGGCGGAGCGGCTGGTGGTACGGCGTGTCGTCGTCGACCGAGAGCGACTGCGAGGGGAGTCCGGTCATCAGGTCGCCGCCGTTGCCCTGATACACGCCGACGTTGCCGACCGGATTCTGCGTCACCTTCGACCCGCCGCCGTAGACGGCGTTGTCGACCGTCGAGAAGTAGTACTGGGCGTTGATCCACTGGGTGACGACCATCGGCCCCGTGAGGATCGCTTCGAGCGCGTCGCCGTCGGGGTCCGTCGACCAGTCGTACGAGTGGAGGAAGGCGCGACCGTCGAGGTCGAGGCCGCTCGTCAGGTCGCGCGGGCCGACGACGAACCCGGCGTTGCCGGCGAGTCCCCATTCGGGACGCGTCTCGGCCCAGTCGGCGGCGCGGCGTTCGGCCTCGGCGACGCCCGTCGAGCCGTCCGCACCCATCGATTCGAGACGTTCGGCCGCCGCGTTCTCCCGGGCGGTCGCGAGGTCCGCACGCAGCTGGTCGAGGTCGTCCGCGTGGCTCTCGGGGACGCCGTCGTCGAAGAGGTCCACCTCGTCCGTCGTCGTGTTGTGTTGACCGGCCAGAAAGACCGTGTCGTCGGGGATATCGAACCCGCGGTCACGGAGGTCTGCCCTGACGGCCTCGTCGTTGCAGATCGCCGCGAGGATGCGGGCGTTCGGACCGCCGGGGTTGCCGGCGCAGGCGCCGCAGTCGAGGCTCGAACCGTACGGGTTGTTCGCCGTCTCGCTCGCGTGACCCGTGAAGACGACGAGCCGGCCGAACGCCTCCCAGCCCATCAGTTCGAAGGCGGTGGCGGCGTACTCGACCTTCTCGTCGCGGGTCAGTCCCACGGGCAGGTCGTCGGCGTAGGTGTGTTGGTGGTGGACGAGTTGGTCACAGAACTCGTGGGTGTCGGGCGTCGCGTCGTCCGCGGTTTCGAGGGCGTCGCGGACGCGGCCGGGGACGAGCGTGCGGGCCGCGAGCGCGAGCCCGTACCCGCTTCCGGCGCTCTCGACGAAGCCGAACGCGGTGGCGGGGTTCGTCTTCAGCGTCTCGATCACCTCGCCCGCGGCCTCGCGGAGGTTCGAGAGGCGGTCGTGGGTCGTCTGTGTGTCCCTGTCGACCGGGACTTCGGAAACCCGGTGTTGCGGGTCGAGGATGGGCGGACAGGCGTCGACCGACACGTCGGAGCCGTACTCCTGATACTCCACGGGGACCCCGAAGAAGCCGGCGTACCCGTGCGTCTCGTACTCGCCGGTCGCCTCGACGTGACGGCGGAGCACCTCCGAGCGCGTGTCGATACAGAAGACGAGCTGCGCGTCGGGACGACCGTCCGCGTCGCTCTCTGCGACGGCTTCGTCGGCGGCACGAGCCTCGCTCTCGTCCGCGACGCGGTCGACGAGGTCGTCGCGGTACGTCGCCTCCCACGCGCTCAGGAACGCTTCCGCGAGCGCGTCGTCCGGCTGGGTCTCGGGGTCGTCCGATCCGACCGACGGCTCGATGTCGACGTCGAAGGCGGAAGACAGCGCGAGCCGGGCCGCGAGGTAGCCTTCGAGCGTGATCGGATGCGCGGACTGCCACGCGCCGCCGTCGGCCGCGCGTTGTTTGATCAGACCGGTCCAGCCGGGGAGCGCGGCGAGCTGCTCTTCGAAGATGGGGACGAACTGGCTCTCGGGGTGGGCGTCGAGCACGGCGTCGATGGCGTCGATCGGCGACGACGGAAGCTCCGCGATATGCTCGCCGTCCGGAATCTGTCCGTCGATCGCGGCCACCGAGCGGAAGGCGCTGTAGAACCCGTCCTCGCGGTTCGGCATCGGCCACTTCGCCTGTCCCTCGTCGAGGAACGCCGACAGCCACTTCGTCAGCACGCGGTCGACCCGGTCGGCGTCCGAGCGCTCCGCGCCGGCGTCGGCGTCCGGACGCTCCGCGTGAGCCCCGGTTTCAAGCCGGTCCAGAAGGGTTTCGGGGTCGGCGTCGTAGCCGCGCTCTGCGAGTTCCGCCCGGAGGGCCTCGGGATCTATCTGTCCGCGATCGAGGGCCGCCCGGAACGTCTCGGGACTCGGGTACCCGCGGCCGCCGAAGAGGGCAGACGCCTGCGCGACGGCCTCCCCGAACGGCACGTCCTCGAAGCCGGACAGCGGGTTGGCCGTCACGAACGAGTGGATCGGCCACATCGGTCCGACGGTGGCTGCTGCTTTGTCGATACGGTCCGCTATCGTGTGGTCAGTGCTCATCGTAGTTCTCCGTGGCGGTCAAAACGGTGCTTGAGACGGGCTGGCTCGCGTTCAACAGCGCGACGTAGAGGCGCTGGCTCCGCTCGTGGACGCCGGTCTCTATCGCGACGTAGACGGCGAGGAAGACGGCCGCGACGAGCACGTGCGCGGCGCTCAGCTGGGTCGGAGCCGCGACGACCGGAAGGCCCGACAGGACGCCCGAGATCGCCTCGTAGACGAGCGCGTAGACGGCGATTGCCGGGAGAAAGACGAGCGGGACCGCGCCGTAGCGGGCGTTCGCGGAGAGGGAGGTGTGCGTGACGGCGCTGCGAGCCGCGTGGAGCGTCGTGAGCACGACGAACACCACGAGCAGGAGGCCGCTGTCGACGCTCGTTCCCTTCCCGGTGAGGACCGCGAACAGCGCGCCGCCCGCGACGCCGGTCGGTAGGACGACCGCGGCGCCCGC
The DNA here is from genome assembly GCF_024494575.1 of Halorubrum salinum. Lineage (GTDB taxonomy): Archaea > Halobacteriota > Halobacteria > Halobacteriales > Haloferacaceae > Halorubrum > Halorubrum salinum. The sequence goes on along the minus strand of NZ_JANHDO010000001.1, from coordinate 554,654 downwards.
GAGGCTCGTCCCGCTGGCGTCTTCGTCGGCCGGACTGGTGTGTTCGACCTGTGCGCCCGCGCTGAGAAAGTGGTACGCCTTATAGAATCCGTGCAAGACGAGGTGCGTGACGGCCGCGCCGAAGAAGCCGAGGCCGGCCTGCATGATCATGAATCCCATCTGTCCGACCGTCGAACAGCCCAGCTCGCTCTTGGCCGCCGCCTGAACGGATTTGAGCAGCTTTCCGAGCAGGGCGCTCGTCGCGCCGACGGCCACGACAGCGAGCATGAACGTGGCGTCGACGGTCACGACCGGCGCGAAGCGGAGGAGCAGGATGCCGCCCGCGTTGACGAACCCGGCGTGCATCAGAGCCGAGGCGGGGGTCGGAGCCGTCATCGAGGAGAGCAGCCACCGGTGGAACGGGACGAGAGCGGACTGGATCATCGCGGCGAGGAGGAGCGCCGCCGCGGCGACGAGCCACGCCGGCCCCCCGAGGCCGTCGGCGGCAGCGGCGACGCCGGATACCGACGTCGCGCCGGTCGACCACCACAGCACGGTCAGCGCGACACCGAGCAGCCCGCTGCTGGCGAGGAAATACCGGCGTGCGACGCGTGCGGCGGCCCGCGCCTGATCCCAGCCGTCGAGGGTTCCGATGAGGTTCGCCATCACGAGCCCCATCGCCAGCCACAGGCCGGCGAACAGGACGAGGTGGTCTGCAGCCACGAGGGCCATCACGGCGGTCGTGAATCCGAACACCCCGAGGAAAAAGCCCGTCTCGTGGGCGCTTCCGGCCATGTAGCGGCGCGAGTAGCTGTGGACGATCCCGCTGAAGAAGGTGACGACGACCCACATCAGGGCCGTCAGGCCGTCGACGGCGACCACGCCGGGTACGCCCCACGGGCCCTCGGTCCGAACGCGAGCGACGAGGACGACGACGCTCGCCGCGAAAAGCGACCACACGAGCCACGTTAGTACGACGGGCACGAGCGGCGACTCCGCCGTCGTGTCCGGAAGTGCTCCGACCGTCGGCTTCGAGCTGTGTCCTGACATCGTGTAGCCCATCGGACGACCAGCGCCTGTGAGCGAGGCGGATCCGGAATCCGCATCTGGTCGCTTCTACCTGCCTCTAATAACAGAACGCGTATTAAATCTGTTTGTATTCACAAACCGTTCGTGATTTTCCCATTATAGAACGTTATGGTTTTGTGGGTGGTGTCGCATACGGCCGTCGCCACGTCACCCGAGAGCGTGTCCTCTGGCGGGTGAGCGGATAGATTGTCCGGCTGAGAGAAGCGCGTCTTCGGCCGACGCCGGTGTGTCGTCGGCGGACTACGAGGCGTCTTCGGCCGACTGGGAACCGTCCGCAGTGCGGTCCCCGGAGTCGAACTTCCCGAACGGGGTCGTCTCGTGTGTGCGCACGAGCACTTCGTCGGCCACGGTGAGGTCCATGTCGATGAGCGCCTGTGCGACGGGGGTGATGTCGCCGTCCGTCTCGCCGACCGCGGTCACGAGGAGGTTCTGTTCGCCGGTGACCAGCTCCTGGACCGAGACGACGCCGTCTATGGCCAGGATGTCGTCGATCAGGTCACCGCGCTCCACGATCGACGCGGTACAGTAGAGCAACATCCTGAGCGGATACCCCGACTTCTGGTAGTCGACGCTCGCGCTGTACCCCTTGATCACGCCGTCGGATTCGAGCCGTTGAATTCGCTTGCGAACGGTGCTGTCCGAGGTGCCGGTCCGCTCCGCGATGTCGCCCGACGACATGTTCCGTGCGTCTTCCTGGAGCGCGTACAGGATCGCCGTGTCCACGTCGTCGATCTCCTCGTCGGCCATGTCCGCCTCTCCGGGAGGGAGCCACTTTACCTTTTAACGTCACCGACAGCGTATTTATCCCCGGTGTGCAACGCTTCCAACATGACCCTCGTCGTGGTCCCCGTTCGATACCCACCGTCGTCTCACTCGGAGGCGACGCTGCGGGAGGCCGTCCGCGTCGCGGAAGAGCGCGACGCCGAACTCACCGTCCTCCACGTGGATCTGTACCAGAACTCGGGGGGCGTCTCGCGCAGCGACCTCAAGCGCGCGGTCGAAGAGCGACTGGGCCGACTGGACCGCGCCCGGTACGTCGTCCGCCGCGGCTTCCTCGTCGAGGAGACCATCCTCGAAGAGATAGTCGCCGAGGGAGCGGACGTCGTCGTCATCGGCTCGAAACAGGCGGGTCGCTGGCGGCGCATGGTCCAGAAGCTGCTCTCGGACCCCGACATCGACTCGTTCCTCCGCAGCGAGCTGGACTGCACCGTCATCACCGTGGACGCCGACGGCGGCACGACGAGCAACGAGGCGGGCGAGAGCCCGAGCGACGCGGCACCGCTCCCCGACGACGGCGGCGACTGACGGGGAGAGCGGTTTCGGAGTTTCCCGCGCCTCTCGACGCGCTCGCCTACGCTGGACCGGCGACGTCTCCCCGCCGTTCGTATTCGAGGACGGTCGCGACGCGCGCTGCGGTCGGCTCTCCGAACTCCCGTTCGAGAAGGTACAAGGCGAGGTCGATCCCGGAGGTGATCCCGCCCGCGGTGATCAGGTCGCCGTCGTCGACGACCCGCGCGTCGACGACCCGCGCGCCTGACTCGCGGAGTTCGTCGAGCGCCGACGCGTGTGTGACCGCCCGGCGTCCGTCGGTGACGCCCGCCTCGGCCAACAGCATCGATCCGGTACAGACCGAGGCGATAGTCACGTCAGCGTCGTGGTACCGGGCGAGCGCGTCGGGCAGGTCGCCCCGCTGCGCTTCGGCCCACGCGCTCGCCTCCTCGTTGCGCGCGCGCCACCCGCCGCCGGGGACGACGAGCAGGTCGGGGGCGTTCGCCGCGGTCGGATCCGGCAGCGCGCCGTCGACGCCGACGCGCGTCCCGTGGCTCGCCGTCACCGTCTCGCGCTCGTCGAGCGTCACGTACCGGACGCGGCCTGCATCGGCCGCGTCGACCGCGAACGCGTGATCGAACACCTCGTAGGGGCCGATCCCGTCGAGTTCGTCGAAGCCGTCGTACACCACCACGTCGACGTTCATACCGGCCGTGAGACGGCGACGGATATGTGTGTTGCCCTCATGTGACAACCAGGCATGGGAACGACCGGGCGGCGATCGGTGGTGATTGGCGGTGGAGTGCGATAGATGGCGATTGCGGTCGATGAATGGCGATTGCGATCGGCTGGCGACGTCAGCGATCGGCGAACGCTTCGACGACGGTGCTGACGTCGTCCGCGACGCGCTCGCGGTCGATCCGCTCGCCGCGATACGCGCGCTCGACGACACCGTCGGGGTTCACGAGCAGGGTCACGACGAGGTGGGTGAAGTCGTACCCCTCGATCCGCGAGCGCTCGGTCGTCCGCTCGAAGCCGATTCCCAGCCGCTCTTGGACCACCGTCTTCGCGCGCTCCGGGCTCTCCGGGCGGAGGTAGTGCCAGTTGCCGGCCGCGAGGTCGACGCCGATCGTCTCGGCGTTGCGCCGCAGTTGCGCCTCGTCGTCGCGCTCGGGATCGAACGTGATCGGGAGGAAGAGCGTCTCGTCGGTGAGCCCCGCCTCCGCGATCCGGTGTTGGACGCCCACCAGCCGACGGAGGAGGATGCTACACTCGACGGGACAGAACGTGAACACGCCCGTCACGAGCGCGGTCCGGTTGAGCGCCTCGCTGTCGATCGTGATATCGGCGATCGGGTCGGTGAGTTCGAACGCGGGGAGCGGTTGGCCGTACGCGGGGTACGAGAGGTCCTCGCTGTCGGCGATCTGGTCCTCCTGTGGGTCGAGGACGACGCCCGCTGGGTCGTCTCCGAACAGCCGCGCCGTGCATCCGGCGGTCGCCGCCGCCGTCAGCGCGCCGACGCTCCCGAGCAGCCTCCGGCGTTCCATACCCGATCGCAGACGCCGTCCGGCCATAACGCGTCTGGTGCGCCCGTCGAACGCGCCGGATCAGAACGGCGAGTAGTAGGGGATCGGCGGGTGCGGCAGCGGCACGCCGATCGTCGCGAGCCCGTGTTGAAGCGGGATGTACCCGAGCGCGACGAAGGCGACACCGAGCACGCGGTGGAGCCGCATCCGCGTCCCGACGCGCACGGACTGGAACACGGTGCCGAAGAGGAACATCGCCGGCACCGTTCCCGCGCCGAGCGCGGCGAGCGCCGCCGCCCCGCCGACGGCGCTCCCCTGTACGAACGCGTACAGGAACGCCGGGTACAACAGCGGACACGGGAGGAGCCCGTGAACGGCTCCGAGGCCGACGATCCGCCAGCCGCCGACCCACGCGTCGACGCGCGGAAGAAGCCGTTCGGTGACCGCCCCCGTCGCCGCCGAGAGGCCGGGAACCGGAAGCGCGTGCAGCTGCAGCCGCAGCGCGTACCTCACCCCGATAGCGATGATCGCGCCGCCGATGAGAATTCCGGTGAGCGCGTGCACGTCGTCGGCGATCGTCGTGACCGTCCGCGCGCTGACGAACGCCACGCTCCCCGCGAGGCCGAACAGCCCGCCGATGACGGCGTAGCTGGCCGTCCGACCGAGGTTGAACAGGGCGTGCTGGCGGACGTGTCGAACCGTGAGCCGATCCGCGCGCGAACCGGTTCCGGGACGGTCGGCGTCGCCGCGCATGCGGTCGGCGTAGGTCGTGACGAGCGGCCCGCACATGCCGATACAGTGGGCCCCGCCGAGCAGCCCGACGAGCGCGAACACGACGAGGCCCAGCGGCTCCGCCGAATAGATCGTTCCGGTCGGTTCACACGTCGTCGCGGCGGCGCTCGGTTCCAGGCGGAGCGGGGCGAGAAGCGTCGCGAGCGCGTCCATACCCGGCGTAGGCGTCGGCCGACACTAACCGATCTGGTGCGAACGACGAACGGAGTGCGCGGGAACGCACGGCGGGAGGGGTTCAGAGATCTCTCGCGCCTGTCGGACCGCCGGCTGCGAAAACTGTCGTTAGAATTGAGAACGGAACGAGAATGCTCCGGCTGGGATTTGAACCCAGGTCATCACCGTGAGAGGGTGATATGATTGGCCGGACTACACCACCAGAGCGCGTCTTCTACGCACTCGTCGGTACGAAGAGAGATTGTAAAACAGTTCCGTTTCGCCGCTTCCGTGCCCCGGTTTACCGTGACAGAGGCCGGCGCTCACGCCCCGCCTGACCGCTCACACGTCGACGGCGAGCGGCGTCGCGTCGGGTGCGCCGGCAGCGATCGCGGCGAGGAGGTCGGCGACCGCGTCGAGGTCACCGGTGTCGATCACCTCGACCGGCGTGTGCATGTAGCGGTTCGGGATCGAGACGGTGAGCGACGGGACGCCGCCGCGGGCGGTGTAGAACGCGTCCGCGTCGGTGCCGGTCCGCGTGCCCGCCGCCTGCAGTTGCACCTCGATGTCGCCGTCGGTCGCGGCGGTCGTGGCGAGGTCGACGAGGGCGGGATGGTTCGCGCTCCCGCGGCTCACCACCGGTCCGGATCCGAGTTCGACCGGGCCCCGATGCTCCCTGTCGATGTCCGGATTGTCGGTGGCGTGGGTGACGTCCACGGCGACGAACGCGTCCACGTCGTCGAGGTCGACGCCGACCATCCGCGCGCCCTGCAGTCCGACCTCCTCTTGGACCGTGGACACGGCGTAGACGGTCGGCTCGACCTCGGCGTCGACCGCGCGACGGAGCCCCTCTGCGGCCGCCCACGTTCCGGTTCGGTTGTCGATTCCCCGTGCAGCGATCCGGTCGCCGGCCAGTTCCGTCGCGGCGGTCGAGAACGTGACTGGGTCGCCGATCTCGACGTGCTCGCGGGCCTCGTCGGCGTCCACCGCGCCGATGTCGACGAACTGGCCCGCGATGTCTTCGTGCTCTTCGTTGCCGGCGTCACGGAGGTGGATCGCGGTCTGACCGATCACGCCGTTGACGGGCTCGTCGGCGTGGACGGTGACGTGCTGTCCCTTCGAAACGGTGCGGTCTGACCCCCCGATCCGACCGATCCGGAGATAGCCGTCGTCGAGGATGTCCCGAACGATGAACCCGATCTCGTCGGCGTGGCCGGTGAACGCGAGCGTCGGCGCGTCGGGGTCGCCCTCGTGGACGGCGACCGCGTTGCCGTACGCGTCCGTCGATACGTCGTCGGCGAACTCGCGAACGTATTCGGTCCAGACCCGCTGGCTCGCCGTCTCGAACCCGGACGGGCTGGCGGTCGCGAGGAGGTCGTCGAGAAACGCCCGCTGTGGCTGGTTCATGGAGGTGGCTGTCGTGGGACCAACAATAAACCGCCGGATCCGCCGCTCGCACCGGTGACGCGTGGCGTCTCCGTGCCGGTCTGCGCTCGCCGCCGGCACCGACACAAGGGATTTGAGGCGGCTCCCCCTCTCGTTCGTATGGACATTCTCCGCAGCGTCCGGGTCGTCTCCGAGGCGTCCGGTTCCGGCGTCGTCGACTGGGACCGGGCCGCCGCGGCCGCGAAGGCGAGCACCGATCCCGGGTCGCTCGCGCTCACCGGCGCGGATCGAGAGGGTTACGCGACCGACGTTCGCGACGCGAACGCGCGCCTCCGCGACGTCGCGGGGATCGACTTCGACGTGCCGGAGACGATCGAAGTGCAGAACCGCCACCACTGGATCGACGCGAGCGCAGACACCTTCCGGCGGGTGATGGCTCCGATCGAGGCGGCTGCGACCGATTCGGACGCGGTCGATTCGGACGCGACCCATCGGGATACGAGCGGCTCCGGCGGCCGACCGGCCGCCGGGCTCGGGAACGGCGCGGCCGGTGGGGCGTGGGAGCCGGTGCGTGACCTCTCTCGCGTCGCCAACACCGGCTCGATGGCGTTCGCGCTCGGGTTCCTCGCGCGAAACGTGCTCGGCCAGTACGACCCCCTGTTGCTCGCCGACGAGCCCGACGCCGACCACGGGCTGTACTTCGTCCACCCGAACATCGTCCGCGTCGCGGCGACGCTCGACGTCGAACTCCCGCGTTTCAGGCGGTGGATCGCCTTCCACGAGGTGACGCACGCGGCGGAGTTCGGCGCGGCACCGTGGCTCCCCGAGTACCTCGAATCTCGCGTCGAGCGGGGCGTCGACGGGCTCTCCGCCGGCGGGTTCGACCCGGCCGCGTTCGCGGAGCTACAGACCGCGATGACCGCGGTCGAGGGGTACGCGGAGCTGCTCATGGACCGCGCGTTCGACGGCGAGTACGCCGACCTGCGCCGGAAGCTCGACGCCCGGCGCGGGGACGGCGGCCCGGTACAGCGACTCGCGCGCCGACTGCTCGGCCTCGGGCTCAAACGCCGACAGTACGAGCGCGGCGCGGCGTTCTTCGCCCACGTCGCCGACGCCCGCGGGATCGAGGCCGCGAGCGCCGTCTGGGACGGCCCCGCGTCCCTTCCGACCGCGGCCGAGATCGACGACCCGTCGGCGTGGATCGCGCGCGTCGACCCGTGACCGCTTCCCGATCGCTCCCGCGGAAACGCCGATGTTCGTCTCGACGATCTACGCGTCTTTTTTATCGTGATCTGTCGTCCGCCGCGTCGCCGTCAGTCTCGCTGTCTTCGTCCTCGTCTTCGCTCTCCGCGTCGTCCGTCTCATCTTCCGCGGTGGCGCTTTGTACGGTTTCTTCGACCGTTTCTTCGACTTTCTCGCCGACTGTCTCCTCGACCGTCTTCTCCACCGTCTCTTCGACTTTCTCGCCGACAGTCTCTTCGACCGTCTTCTCGACCGATTCACCGACCGTCTTCTCCACCGTCTCCTCGACCTTCTCACCGACCGTCTCTTCGACTTTCTCACCGACCGTCTCTTCGACCTTCTCACCGACCGTCTCTTCTACCTTCTCGCCGACCGTTTCCTCGACCGTCTTCTCAACCGATTCACCGACCGTCTTCTCCACCGTCTCCTCGACCTTCTCGCCGACCGTCTTTTCGACCGTTTCTCCGACGGTCTTTTCCACCGTCTCGCCGACGGTCTCCTCGACTTTACCGGTCACTTCTTTGTCGACGGTGTCTCCGACGGTCTTCTCCACTTCCCTGTTGACCGTGTCTCCGACGGTCTTCTCCACTTCCTTGCCGACCTGATCTGCGACCTCGCGGGTCATCCAGTCGGGATCGAACCGGGCCATCTTCCAGACGACGTGGACGACGTAGGACACGAACACACCGATGCCGAACGCGACGCCGACGTTGTTCGGTTCGAACGTCGCGATGAGCGCGATGGACAACACGATCAACGCGCCGTACGCGATGTCTGTGAGCGCGTCCACGCGGGCGGGACTCGCCATCGTTACCACCCCTCCGTACCGGCGTCCCGCCCCGTCGCTCTCGGCCGTCGGAGCGTCTCGATGTCTACTCGCCGCTTCGGCGTGTTGGGCGTCATATACCTGCTATCCGCGCTGACGGGCTAAAATGGCCGTGCTTCTACGGCGACGACGCGAGCGGCGTCTCGGCCGCCGCGAGCGCTCGGTCTCGGAGCGCGGTCCTTTTGTGCCGGATGGGCGAACGCGGAGCATGGACATAGAGGAGGGCGGCGTCACCGTCTCCGTTCCGGAAGCGCGCGACGGGGCGAGCGAGGGGACCGGCGGCGGGGTCTTCTTCAACCCCACACAGGAGCTGAACCGCGACGTCACCGTCGCGGCGCTTCGCGCGTATCGCGACCGCGAGCCGCGCGCCGCCTCGTACCTCGACGCGATGGCGGCCTCCGGCATTCGTGGCGTCCGCGCCGCCGCGGAAGGGTACGACGTGACCTGCGCCGACGTCGACCCCGACGCCGTCGACCTCGCGGCCGAGAACCTCGCCGACAACGGCCTCGACGGCGAGACCGTCCGGCGCGACGTGAACGCCCTCCTGTACGACGACGGGCCGTTCGACGTCGTCGATCTGGACCCGTACGGAACCCCGATCCCCTTCGCCGACGCCGCGTTCGCGAACGGCCGGAACCTGATCTGCGTCACGGCCACCGACACCGCGCCGCTGTGTGGCGCGCACCTGCAGAGCGGGATCCGCAAGTACGGGGCCGTCCCCCGCAACACCGATTACCACCCCGAGATGGGGCTCCGAACCCTGATATCGGCGCTCGTCCGGACCGCCGCGCGCTACGACAAGGCGGCGAAGCCGATCCTCTCGCACGTCTCGCGTCACTACGCGCGGACGTACCTCGAGTTAGAGTCCGGCGCGCGGGCGGCCGACGCCTGTCTCGACGAACTCGGCTACGTCGATCACTGCGAGGACTGCCTCTTTCGCGAGCCGACCGCCGGGCTGATCGCCGACCCCGTCGACGCCTGTCCGGTCTGCGGGAGCGACCGCGTGCTCACGGCCGGTCCGATCTGGCTCGGTCCCGTCGCCGACGCCGACTTCTCGCGCGCGGTCCGCGACCGCGTCACGGACGACATGGGCGAGGCGAAGCGCGCGCGAAAGCTGCTCGATAGGGTCGCGAGCGAGATCGACACGCCGACGCACTACGACCAGCACCGGCTTTACAAGCAGTGGGGCGAGCCCGCGATAGGCATGGACGAGTTCGTCGAACACCTGCGCGCGGCCGGCCACGAGGCGAGCCGCGCGCACTACCGCGGCACGGCGGTCAAGAGCACGGCGTCGATCCCGGAGATGCGCGAGGCGGTCCTCGGCGACGACGCCGGCGACTGAATCTCTTTACCCTCCTTGAGACCCTCCCGCTTTTGTCGCGATCGCTCGAATCACGCCGTGTGTCCCGCCACGCGACAGCCGCAGTCGACACCGTTCGCCGCGTCGCCGCCGTCGCGGTCGACCGGCAGGTGACGTTCCTCGCCGCCGCGATCGCCTACTACGCGTTCGTCTCGCTGATCCCCGCCCTGTTGTTGCTCGTCGTCCTCGCGAGCGCGGTGTTCGGCGAGACGATCGCCGCCCGGCTCGTCGCGGCGACGGGAGAGTTCCTCACGCCGGCCGGACAGGGCGCGGTCGCCGCGGCGGTCTCGTCGGCCGGCGGCCGGACCGGAGCGGGCGTGCTGGGACTCGCCGTCCTGCTCTGGTCGACGCTGAAGGTGTTCCGCGGGCTCGACACCGCGTTCGGCACGCTGTACGGCGTCGAGAAGCTCCCGACCCTCGCGGAGCAAGTCGTGGACGCGGTCGCGGTCGTTCTCGCCGTCGGCGTCGGCATCGGGACGATGGTCGCCGTCGGCGCGTTCGTCGCGGCCGCGGACGCGGTCCCGGCGATCGAGGCGGCGAGCTTCCTCGCGCTCCCGACGGTGCTCGTGGTGGTGTTCCTCGGACCGTACTACCTGCTTCCGGAACCCTCGGTGTCGGTTCGGGAGGCGCTGCCCGGTGCGGTGTTCGCGGCGGTCGGGTGGACGCTCCTACAGGCCGGCTTTCAGGTGTACGCCGCGAGCGCCGGTCAGTATCAGGTGTACGGCGTCATCGGCGGCGTCCTGCTTCTCGTCACGTGGCTGTACCTCGCCGCCGTCGTCGTCGTCCTCGGCGGCGTGGTCAACGTCGTGCTCGCCGACCGCGATCGCCCCGGAGAGGCCCCGCAGGGAACTCGTCGACCGGACCGGGACGGCCTCCCGCCCCGCCACGGCGCGGACCGGCAGTTACAACACTCTCGCGACCGACGCCCGAGTATGAACGGCGAGTCGGACGGTGCCGCCGGCACCGGCGACGAGGAGCGCCCGCGCGGGGCCCCGGACGTCGCGGCGCTGCGAGAGGAACTCAGCGAGCTCCGCGCGGAGTTCGACGAGTTCGAGGACGACGTCGAAGAGCGAACCGTCGACAAACCCGCGGTCGAGGCCGAGTTGAAGCGGTACGTTCGCGGCCGGATGCGCCGCGGGCACGCCCGCGGCTGGGGACCGTACCTCGTGTTGCTGTACGGAACGGTGCTGACGCTCGGGGCGTTCTCCCTGCTCGACGGCCTCTACGCCATCGCCGCCATGGTGATCCTCGGGCTGTCGACGCTCGGGCTGTACACCCTCTTTATCATCGTCGGCATCGGCCTGAACGTGCTGGAGACGCCCGGAAAGGCGCTCGACTACGCACGCGACCGGAAATGACGATCGGAGCTTCCGGCCGAACGGTGGTCGAGGCGTGACCGGACTCGTCCCGGCCGAACGCGGTGTCGGCGAGACCGCCGCCGTCGACGCGCTCCCGGAGTTCGTGGTCGTCGCCTTCGCCGCCGTCACTCACCTCGCGGACCCGTGGTTCCTCTTCGCCCTGCTCGCGCTCGGCTACTGGTTCGCCGGCGAGGGGGCCGCCGGCTCGCCGCGCCGCGCCGGGGCGACGGCGATCGCAGTGGTCACCTGCGCGTACGCCGTCGTCGCCGTCGGCAAGGCGTGGTTCGCGGTGCCGCGGCCACCGGGAGCGATGCCCCCGGCCGACGTGCCGACGTGGCTCCCGAACGCGCTCGCCGGATGGTTCAGAGCGCAGGTGCTCTCGGACGGGTTCGGCTTCCCGAGCGGTCACGCGACCGGCGGCGCGGCGGCGTACGGCGCGCTGGCGCTTTTGTACGACCGCGTCTGGACGCGCCGTCGGCGGCTCCTCGGGGCGGCCGTCGTCGCGGCCGCGGTCGCCGCCTCGCGGGTCGTCATCAAGGTCCACTACCTCGCTGACGTGATCGTCGGCGTCGCCGTGGGAGCGGGCGTCGTCGCCGGCGGACTCCGGCTCGCCGGCGACCCTCGGTTCCGTTCGGGGGGGGCCGCGTCTCGCGACCCGACCGCCGTTCTCGACCCGACTCCCGCGTTCCTGTCTGCCGCGGTGCTCTCCGTCGTCGCCGCCGGGCTCGCGGTCACCGCCGGACACACCGGCGAAGTCGTCGAGGCGGGGATCGGGATCGCCACCGGGGTCGGCGGCGCGGTCGGCTGGCGGTTCGTCGACGGCGACGAACCCGCGGTCCCGGTTCGGATCGTCGTCCCCGCGCTGGCGGTCACCGGCGCGCTGTGGGTCGGGGCGTACGCGCTCGCGGACTCGCTCCTCGTCACGCTCGTCGCGACGACGGCCGCGGTCGTCGCCGTGGTCGCGCTACCGGCCGTGGCGGACGGCGGCCGCGACGCGGCTCTCCTCGGACGCTGATCGGCGACGCGCTCCGTCCACGCCGCCGCCCGGACCGGAGTCGATCGCATCGGGAGCGCGGACGCTGACGAGTGGTTCGCGCCGAGAGCGCCGGTCGAAAAGAGAGATACAGAGAGAGAGAACCGCTCGTACCGGAAGCTTAGAACGTCTCCAGGTAGCGGTCCTCTTCCCACCCAGAGACCTGAGTCAGGTACTCGCTGAACTCCTGTGACTTCGCTTCCGCGAACTTCTCGGAGGTGTGGGGACCGAGCGCGTCCTGGATCACGTCGTCGGCTTCGAGGGCCTCGACCGCCTTGCCGAGGTTCGGCGGGAGCGTGTCGATGCCGTACTCCTCGCGCTTCTCGTCGTCGAACTCGTAGATGTCCTCGCGCACCGGCTCGCCGGGGTCGGCGTCGGTTTCGATGCCGTGGAGCCCGGCGGCGATGAGCGACGCCATCCCGAGGTAGGGGTTACACGACGGGTCGGGGCTGCGGACTTCGAAGCGCGCGGAGACGCCGGCGGCGTCGGGAACGCGGACGAGCGCCGAGCGGTTCGTGTCCGACCACGCGACGTAGATCGGTGCCTCGTAGCCGGGCACCAGCCGCTTGTAGGAGTTCACGGTCGGGTTCGTGACGGCCGTGAACGCCTGCGCGTGGTTCAGGATGCCGCCCATGAACTGGTAGGCGGTCTCGCTCAGGTTGAACTCGTCGTCGTCGTCGGCGAAGGCGTTGCCGTCCTCGTCGAAAAGCGAGATGTGGCTGTGCATCCCCGAGCCGTTGATCTCCGCTATCGGCTTGGGCATGAACGTCGCGTGGAGGTCGTGCTGCTCTGCGACCGCGCGGACGACGGCGCGGAACGTCGCGATGTTATCCGCGGTCGTGAGCGCGTCGTCGTACTTGAAGTTGATCTCGTGTTGGCCCTCGGCGACCTCGTGGTGGGAGGCCTCGATCTCGAAGCCCATGTCCTCCAGCGTGAAGATGATCTCCTTGCGGACGTCGCTCGCGAGGTCCTTGGGAGCCAGATCGAAGTAGCCACCGTTGTCGTGCGGAATGGTCGTCGCGTTGCCGTCCTCGTCTTTCTCGAACAGGAAGAACTCGGGCTCCGGGCCGATGGAGACGGAGTACCCCATGTCGTCCGCCTTCTCGAGGACGCTCTTGAGCACCTGACGCGGGCCGCCGACGAACGGTTCGCCCTCCGTCGTCACGATGTCACAGATGAGTCGCGCGGCCCCGCTGTCGCCGTCACCGTCGCTGCGCCACGGGAGCACCGCGAACGTGTCGGGGTCGGGGACGAGCCGCATGTCCGACTCCTGGATGCGCACGAACCCCTCGATAGAGGAGCCGTCGAAGTAGATCCCTTCGGTGAACGCCTTCTCGGCCTGATGGGCAGGCACGGAGACGTTCTTCACGACGCCGAGGATGTCGGTGAACTGGAGCCGGAGGAAGTCGACGTTCTCCTCTTCGATCTCGTCGAGTACCGCCTGTTCTTTCGCCGTTAGACCGCCGTCTGGTTTCGCGTGTTCGTCCGTCATGTTCTGGACGTCTCATTCGTTATCTGCCAGTATAAAGGCCTTATCGCTTGGCGCATGAACCGCCAGTCGCGCAAGAATGCTGGACATTCGTAAAATTATAAACCCCCGAACGCGTGATTAGGTGTGATGACGTACGAAAACCTCGACGCGAAACTCGTCAACTCGCTTCTCAGCAACGGCCGCGCGAGTCTCAGAAGTCTCGGCGACGAGCTCGACGTGTCGGTCACCACCGTCTCGAATCACCTGCGCGACCTCGAAGACGAGGGGGTGATCCGCGGCTACACGCCCATCGTCGATTACGACAAGCTCGGCTACGACGTGACGGCGGTGCTCCAGCTCAAGGTAGAGGGGAGCGCGCTCCCCGACGTGACGGAGAAGCTCCGCAAGGAGAAACAGATGGTGAGCGTCTACGAGGTCACCGGTGACTACGACGTGATCGCGATCGGGAAGTTCACCGACACCGACGGGATGAACGACCAGATCAAAGCGATCCTCACGGACGCGGACATCCGCGAATCGAACACGAGCGTCGTCCTGAACGCGGTCTCCGAGAACGAGCAGTTCGACCTCGACCTCAACGAGGAGTAACTCGTCGCGCGCGTCGACACCGCGTTAGTCGGCCCAGCCCCGTCGGCCCAGCCCCGTCGGCCCGGTTCCGGCGGCTCCTCTCGCTACCGGTTCGCCGCGGCCTCCAGGGCCTCGACCGCCGGGAGCGGTTCCCCGGTGAGCGCGCGGATGTACGCGCCGCCCGCGATGGAGACGTGCGAGAAGTCGTCCTCGCTCAGTCCGTACATCTCGATGGCCCGAGAGGTGTCGCCGCCGCCGACGACCGAGAAGCAGTCGGTCTCGGCGATCGCGTCGAGCACGCCGACGGTGCCGTCCGCGAACCGCTCGTCTTCGAAGACGCCGAGCGCCCCCTTGACGAACACCGCGTCGGACTCCCGGATCGGCGGCTCGTAGCCGTCGACCGTCGCCGCGCCCACGTCGAGGTACGCCTCGCGCTTCTCGTCGATATCCTCGACGGCGACCTCGGCGCGGCCGCCGTCTTCGCCCTCGTACGCGAGGTCGCTTGCGAGCCGGATCGCGTCGCCGCGCTCGTCGAGCACCGACTCGATAAGCTCGCGGTTCCGCTCCCACTGCTCGTCGAACAGGTCCATCCCCTCCAGGTCGTGGCCGACAGGATGACCCGCGGCGCGCAAGAACAGCTCGCCGGCGACGCCGCCCAGCAGGAACCGGTCGACCCGGTCGTCTAAGGCGTCCATCACGCCGATCACGTCGGTCGCCTTGGTCCCGCCGACGACCATCGTGACGGGGCCGTCGAACTCGCGGGTCGCGATGGCGGTGTTGGCCTCGTACTCCGTCTCCATCACGCGACCGGCGTACGACGGGAGGACGAGCGGGAAGCCGACCAGCGAGGCGTGCTCGCGGTGTGCCGCCGAGTAGGCGTCGTTGACGTACGCGTCGGCGTGGCCCGCGAGCGTCCGAACGAACTCGGTCTCGGCTTTCGTCTCGGGACTCTCCTCCGGCAGCTCGTCGTCGCACATCCGCGTGTTCTCCAAGAGGAGTATCTCGCCGGCGTCGAGCCCGTCGATCGCCGCCAGCGCCTCCTCGCCGTAGGTGTCGTCGACGAAGCCGACCGCCCGGCCGACGTGGTCGGCGAGGATGTCGGCGTGGCCCGCGAGGGTGGTGAAGTCGTCGCGGCCGGGACGGCCCTGATGGGCCAGACAGACGACGCGGTGGCCCGCCTCGGCGAGTTCGCGGACGGTCTCGGCGTGGCGGTCGAAGCGGCGGTTGTCCTGCGGTTTCCCGTCCTCGATCGGCGAGTTCAGGTCGAGTCGAACGAGGACGCGCGAGTCGGCTGGCAGGTCGTCGATGGTGGCGAACGTGGACATGAGTGAGCGAAGGACGGTGAGCTACTTAGTGGTGGGTTACCGGGCGGTCGATCGGCGGTGCTGCGGCGGGGCGACGTCGAACTGCGGACCGCGCGTGCGCCGACGGCTCACGCCTCGTCGTGGACGTACGCGGCCATGTCCAACATCCGGTTCGAGAAGCCGTACTCGTTGTCGTACCACGTCAGGATCTTCACCAGTTTCCCGCCGGCGATCACGTTCGTCGACCGGAGGTCGACGTAGCTGGAGAAGGGGAGCCCGACGATGTCCGAGGAGACGACCTCGTCGTCGGTGTACCCCAAGACGCCGGCGAGCGGCCCCGAGTCGGCGGCGTCGCGGAAGGCGGCGTTGATCTCCTCGGCGGTGGCGGTCTCGTCGAGGCTGACGACGAACTCGGTGATGGAGCCGGTCGGAACGGGCACGCGCATCGCCATCCCGTCGATCTTGCCCTCCAACTGCGGGAGGACCTGTTGGGCGGCACCCGCGGCACCGGTCGACGTCGGGACGATGTTCTCCGCCGCGGCGCGGCCGCGGCGGGTCTTCGCCTTCGGGCCGTCGATCAGGCTCTGGGAGCCCGTGTACGCGTGGACGGTCGTGAGCGTCCCGGCGTCGATGCCGAACTCCGAATCGAGCACCTTCGCGACGGGCGTGATGGAGTTCGTCGTACAGGAGGCGTTCGAGACCACGTCGTCGCCGTCGTACTCGTCGTGGTTGACGCCGTAGACGAGCTGTTTGACCGGGTCGTCTCCCTTCGGGGGCGCGGAGATGATGACGGTGTCCGCGCCGCCCTCCAGGTGCGCGCTCGCGTCCTCGCGGGTGCGGAAGACGCCCGTACACTCCAAGGCGACGTCGACGTCGAGTTCGTCCCACGGGAGGTCGGCGGGGTCCTGAACGTTGTACAGGTCGACCGACGTGCCGCCGATCGTCAGCGCGTCGCCGTCGCGTTCGACGCCGTCGAGCCGGCCCATGACGGTGTCGTACTTCGCGAGGTACGCCATGTCGTCGAAGTCCATGACGTCGTTGATGCCCACGAGTTCGATCCGCGGGCTCTCCGTGACCGCGCGGAACACGTTCCGTCCGATTCGTCCGAATCCGTTGAGCCCCACGCGGACGACCTCGTCGTCGCTCACGTCGTCGCCCGCAGCGAGATACGATTTACTCATATCCGAAATAGGCTACCCGCAGACACTTAAAACCGACTCAGTCGGGCTGTATCCGTCACAGACGTTCGTATTTGTTACGAACGGTATCGATCACCGCCGGCCGCGCCGTAGAACCGGGTCAATACGGCGACCGACAGAAGGCTTATCGGGATTACCCGCGTCACGTGCGGTATGGACAGAGACGACCGTGACGATCCGTTCGGCGATTTCTTCGAGGAGATCGAACGGATGATGAACGAGATGGCCAACGCCAGCGCCGGCGCGGGACCCGGCGACGACGCCGGATTCGGCTCCGAGACGCACGTGGACGCGTACACGACCGACGACGGCGTCCGACTCATCGCCGACCTCCCGGCGGTCTCGAAAGAGGAGCTCTCGCTGCAGTGCGACGGCGAGGCGCTCACCATCTCTGCGGTCTCCGACCGGCGGGAGTACGACGAGACGGTCGATCTCCCCGTCCCGGTCGACGAGCGCTCCGCCGAGGCGACGTTCAACAACGGCGTCCTAGAGGTCGAGTTCGACCGCGACGACGACTCCGCGTCTATCGACCTCTCGTAGCCGGCCACCGCTCCGCGGCCGGCGCTACCCGTCGTCGCTCTTCGCCGTCCGCCGTATCAGCGCCGCGAGCCGGTCGTAAAACCCCGACTCGTACTTCGTCGCCGCGTCGACGGTCGGACGCGCGTTCGTCTCGTTGACGACGAGCCGCCCGTCCGTCTCCAGCAGGTCGACGCCGAGGTAATCGATGCCGAGGCTCGCGGCCGCGCGCTCGGCGAGGTCGCGAGCCTCGGCATCGAGGTCGACGCCGACCGCCTCCGCGCCGCGGTGGACGTTGTGCTTCCACCGGCCCGCCTCGGTCGCCTCGGGCGGGAGCGTTCGCCGCACCCCGCCGACGTACTCGCCGTCGACGACCATCGCTCGGTAGTCGGCGGCGTCCGAGAGGAACTCTTGGAGGAGGTACGACTTGTCGCCGGTCGCGCGGTAGTCGTGCACGAGATTCAGGTAGTCGACGACGCCGAGCAGGGAGTCGAGGTCGTCGACGACCGCGACGCCGACCCCGCGGGTCGCCGAGTTCGGCTTGACCACGATCGGGTAGGAGAGGTCGGCCGCCGCCGCCTCGACGACCGACTCGTCGACCGGGTTCGACACCAGCGTCGTCCGCGGGGTGGGGATCCCGGCATCGTCGAGCGCGGCGACCACGCCGGCCTTGTTGCGCGAGGTCACCACCGCGTCGCGGCCGTTCACCCACGGAACCCCCAGTCGGCAGTCGACGACGGCACCCTCCATGAGGCGAGAGGGGTAGACGAAGCCGACGTCGAAACCGTCGAACTCGCCGCGGGCGTCCTCCCCGTCACGGGTATCGGCCCCGCTATGGACGTCGTCACCGATCGTCGCGAGACCGTCGCGCGCGCCGCCCGTCGACGCGACCAGCGCGCGCTCTTTCGCTCGGACGTGTTCGACCTCGATACCGCGGTCGGCGAGGGGCTCGCGCACGCGCTCGAACGTCTCGGCGTCGGTGGTCATCGCGAGCCGGAGCATACCCAACCTGGGGTCCGTTTAGACTTAAAAACAGTGCGTAGCGTGTCTCGGCTAACGGCCGAGTTTCGGCACGGCAATAATAACTGCTCTCGTGTGGTGAGGACTCGGTGAGGCGTGTGACTACTTCTCCGCGATACGCGCGGTGACTCTCGGAAGAGTCTAGCAGAGACGAAGATATGAATTCTATTTGATACTAACTGTCGCGGGATGCGATGATCAATACGCTTACCAGCGAAGAACGCGGAGCGGTGATAGTTTGACTGAAAGAACGCCCGCAGAAAGTCATAACAAACCAACGTATTTATGACAAAAATACTCACAGTCGCGGCTGACGACGAGTTCGCTGCCGCTTGTGCGACTGCACTCCCAGAGCACGGTGATATACAACTTGTCTCTGCGGCGTCGGTTGAGGAGGCAATTGAGATCTTGGAGAGACAGACAGATATCGAGTGTGTTGTAAGCGATCACGACCTGCCGAACACGAACGGGATCGCGTTTCTCGAAGCTGTTCGTGCGAGGACCCCAACGCTTCCGTTTATTCTGTTCACGACCGAGGGAAGCGAAATGGTGGCCAGTCGCGCCATCTCTGCGGGTGTCACTGACTACCTAATCAAAGAGCGTCACAAGAACCAATGGGAGCAGCTCGCGACACTCATCCGAAACGCAGTTCGATACTACCGCGACCAGAGCGGCATTGTCAATACAGAAGAGAGAGCGAAAACGCTCCTCAACGCCGCAAACGATATTATTGCAGTTGTCCGAGACGGGGCGGTAGCGTATCTCAACGAGACGGGAGCATCCTATATTCACGACGCGCAAGACCAGACGTCAACCGGCTCCGTCTCAGACTTTCTTGTTGCAGATGATACGACGCCTATCGATGACCTCCTCGCTGCGGTTCAGTCGGGACTCGAGACGCTCGATCACCGCGGCGGGAAGTTGATGACCGCCGAGGGAACGACCGTTCCGGTCGAGATAACAGCAACCCGAGTCACGTGGACTGAGACGCCGGCAGTCGTGCTTATCCTACGAGACGTTAGCGAACAGGAAGACCAAGCGAACGAACTGCGGCTCACGAATCAGGTCATCGACGAAGCGCCCATCGGGATCACGGTTGCTGACGCCACACAGTCGAATAAGCCACTCATCTACGCGAACGACAAGTTCCATGAATTAACCGGGTACGACGAAGGCGACACGCTTGGTCAGGACTTTCAGTTCCTCCAAGGTGAAAACACCAACCCCGGCCAGATAGCGGAGATACGTGACGCCGCCGACGCCGAAGAATCCGTGGCCGTCGAACTGCGGAACTACCGTGCTGATGGAACCGAGTTCTGGAATCGCGTGACGATTGCACCGATCACCAATGACACGGGCGAGGTCACACACTACGTCGGGTTCCAAGAGGACGTAACGGAGCGAGTCGAGTATGAGCAGATGTTGCGTCGCTTCCAGCGAGCGGTCGAGGCGGCCGGACACGCGATTTACATCACCGATCCGGACGGTGTGATCACCTACGCCAATCCGGCGTTTGAGCGGATTACCGGGTACGATAGCAACGAGATCGTCGGCCAGAACCCCCGCGTTCTCAAATCTGGCGAGATGTCTACGACGTACTACGATCGGCTGTGGGCGACGATCTCGCGTGGGCACGTTTGGGAAGAAGAGATCCACGATCAAAAGAAATCAGGTGAATTGTACTATGCACACCAGACGATAGCACCACTCACTCGCAGTAACGGTGATATTGAGGCGTATGTGGCTATCCAGCAAGATATCACTGACCAGAAAGAAGACGAATTCCAACTTCGGCAGTACGAACGCGCCATTGAAGGTGCTGATGAGTTGATCGCTGCAATCGATCACGAGCGACGCTACTTATTTGCTAATGAAGCATACCGTGACTTCCACGACCTCGGTAGTGAGTCGTTGAGTGAGATGACACTCGCTGATGCCATCGGGACGGAAACGTACGAAACGGCCGAACCGAATCTCGAGCGCGCGTTAGACGGTGAGGCAGTTCAATATCGGATGACTCGCACACGCTCCCATCGGTCCGATCGAGTCTTCGATATTCGATATTACCCGCTTACAGATGACACCGGGCACGTCGAGGGGGTCGTTGCCACGATGCGTGACCTGACTGAGCAGGTTGAGCGAGAACAACATCTCACGTCGCTCGACCGGATGTTGCGGCATAATATCCAAAATGAACTGAATCTGGTGTTGGGTCACGCACAGATGATCGACGACCAAGCACCAGATGAAATCGCAGAGCTATCGACGACGATCGAAGAATCCGCAAATCGCATTCTCGAACAAGCTAACAAAGAGCGCGAAATTGTCGAACTTCTTTCAGACCCGGCCGATCCAACGCACATCAACCTCGCTGAGATCGTTGACGCCGTCGTTGACCAAGTTCTCGGGGAACACCCCGACGCCAAAATATCTGTCGAGGTGCCGACAGATCTACAGATGCTGTCGATTCCGGAAGTGCAACGAGCGATAGAAGAACTTGTCAAAAATGCGGTTATTCACAGTGACGGCCGCTCGCCGCAGGTGCGCATAACGGTGACGAAACACGAGGCAACCGTCGAGATTCAGGTTGCAGACGACGGTCCGGGAATTCCGCCAAGCGAACGACGTGTGATTGCGGGAGACAGTGAAATCGATGACGTCACCCACAGTAGCGGAATGGGTCTGTGGCTGGTCAAACGGATCGTATCCCGAATTGACGGAGATATCCAGTTCCGAGAGCGAGACAACAGGGGCAGCATGGTCACACTTCTGTTGCCGTTCTATGACACATGAGTACGCGACATCTCCGAGATGTCATCGAGAGTTGCAGTCGCTTGCGGATACGTTTCTGCGTCTCAGCCCGTTGAGTGACTCACATCGGCACGTAGGACGCGAGCCGGCCGATCAGATTCGGTTCTCGCGGCCGGGGTCGACGTCGATCGCGTCGACCGGACAGACGTCGACACAGAGCATGCAGTCGATACACTGGTCCTCGTCCGCGGGGCTCGCCTTCCGCTCCGACTCCGGGTGGCCCGGGGTGTCGACCCACTCGAACACGTCGACCGGACAGTCCTCCAGACACGCGCCGTCGGCGAGACAGATGTCGAAATCGACCGCGACGTGGGTGCCCCGGATACCCTGTTTCTCCGGCGGCTCGACCGGGCCCCACACGGCGACGCCGTCTTCCTCGCCGACCTGCTCGCGGTTCTGTTCGAAGTTCGGGTCGATGGCCATCTTGGACGTGGTTCGCCGCTCGGGGGTATAAACTCCGCGACGCGGGACGAAAGCCCGAGAGACGTCAGCGGCCCGCGAGCGGGCAGACGGCGGTCGGCGACCGGCTCGAAGCGCCGGTCGCGAGCGCGCCTACGGGTGCGCGTAGTACGCGAGCAGGTCCTCGGAGCCGTCGGGCCCGTCGGCCTCGTCTGTCGCGGCCGGGTCGAACGAGTCGATCCGAGCGAAGCCGACGCGCTCGAACTGGACCACGTCGTCGACGGCGGCGTTCGCGACCGCCGGCTCGGCGTACCCGCGCACGTCGCCCTCGATCGTCCGTAAGAGCGTCTCGCGGCTCCCTCCGGCCGGAGCCCAGTGGATCACGTCCACGTCTCCGTCTCGGACCACGTCGATGTCGGCGTCGAGGAACGCGAGTTCGTCGCCGTCGTACCGGACGGGGCCGTACCCCTTGAGCCAGACGCGCTCGCCTTCGGGGGGGAGATCCGAGGACTCGACGACGACCCGCCCGGCGGGCACCTCGCGGTCACCGCGGTCCGGGTAGTCGGGGTGCAGTGGCGGGTGGCCAGCGGCGGGCGCGGGCGCGTCGCCGTCGACCACGTCGAGTTCGACCGCCGGGTCGTCGTCGCGGTCGCGCACGAGGAAGTAGCGGTCGGCCGCGTCGTCGACGATGTCGCGGTTGTTGGCGTAGACGGACGACATCGCGAGGTCGACGTCCGAGGTGGACAGGCCGAGTTCGATCATCGACTCGACTATCGCCTCGCCGCGGATTCCGCGGCGGCGGACCGACCGGATCGTCGGGGCGCGCGGGTCGTCCCAGCCCGTCAGATCGCCGGCCTCGATCAGCGCTTTGATCGTCGACGTCGAGAGTTTCACGTCGTACTCGTCGACCTGGACGTGCCCCCAGTGGAGCACCTCGGGGTACTCCCAGCCGAAGTAGTCGTAGACGAACCGCTGGCGCTTCGCGGAGTCCTGGAGGTCGATGCCGCGGATGATGTGGGTGACACCGGTGAGGTGGTCGTCGACGCCGGACTGGAAGTCGAGCATGGGCCAGCAGCGGTAGTCGCTTGCCTCCTCGCGCGGGTGCGGCGTGTCGATCATGCGGAACGCGACCCAGTCGCGCAGCGCGGGGTTCTTGTGCTCGATGTCGGTCCGCACGCGGAGGACCATCTCGCCGGCGTCGTACTCGCCCGCGATCATCGCCTCGAACTCCTCGTGAACGGTCTCCGCGTCCTTCTCGCGATGCGGGCACGCCTCGGCCGCGTTCTTCAGCTCGGAGAAGTCGTCGCCGGAACACGAACAAGTGTAGGCGCCCCCGAGGTCGATCAACTCGCGGGCGTGGTCGTAGTACGTCTCCAGCCGATCGGAGGCCTTCAGCACGCGGTCGGCCTCGAACCCGAGGTAGTCGATGTCCTCTAAGATGGCGTCGTACGCGTCCAAGTCCGGGCGTTTCGTTTCGGGGTCGGTATCGTCGAACCGGCAGACGAACTCGCCGTCGTACCGCTGCTTGTACGTACCGATGACCGCGGGCATCCGCGCGTGGCCCATGTGCCACGGGCCGTTCGGATTGGGGGCCGCGCGCATCACGACCGCGCCCTCCTCGGCGTTCGGCAGGTCCGGGAGGACGTGCTCGTCCCCCTCGTCTTCGGCCTCCAACTCGTCGAGCTGATCGGGAGCCAGCTCTCCGAGCCGGTCGCGGCGCTCCGCCTCGTCCATCGCGGCGACTCGGTTCACCACGGGGGCGACGATCCCCGGAATCTCGTCGCCGTGCGGGCGGAACTCTGGGTTCTCCCCCATGAGCGGCCCCATGATCGCGCCCACGTCCGGGTCGCTGTCGTGTTTGAGCGCGTTGTATAACGCGGCGGTCTCGCCCGCCGCCTCGACGCGCTCGCGGAGTTCGTCGTCCATGTCCTTCGCTACCCGGGGCGGCTAAAAAAACGCCGCGGAACCGCGGGACCGACCGAACCGCCACCGCGGACGGCGGTCGGGTCGGCTTGGATCAGGTCGGCCCCGTTCCAGGCGATCCCGCTCGCCTCAGTCCAGCCGGCGGTCCCGGAACGCCCGGACGACGTCCTGTCGGGCGATGATCCCGACGAGCGTCCCCTCGTCGTCGACGACGGGAACGCGATTGATGTTCGGATCGTCGCTCGCGAGCAGGTCGAGCACCTCGTCGACGTCCGTCTCCGGAGTGACCGTCACCACGTCCGTGCTCATCACGTCGGAGATGGGGCGGTCGGCGTTGCGGACCATGTCGACGCCCAAGTCGAGGTCGCCCCACGGAGGCTTTATCTGGTACGTGAGGGTGTCGACGAAGGGCGGGAGTCCGATCGGGATCCACAGCGTCTCGTCGTCGGGCTCGAACAGGTCGACGAGGTCGGACTCGGTGACGACGCCGACGACGTGCCCACCGTCGTCGACCACCGGAAACCCGCTGAAGGAGTGCCGGGCGAATCGCTTGAACGCGTCCGCCACGTCGTCGTCGGGAGCGACGGTCTTCACGTCGGTCACCATCAGGTCACGCGCGTGCATACCGTCGCCGTCTCGTCGCGGCGTGGTAGGCGTTTCGGCCGGCCGGCGCGCGCCGCCCCGTTCCGTCGCGTCGGATATGGCACGTGGTATCAAACACAATGACCTTTACCAATCGAGCGTCAACTGATTGGCATGACCGCTCCGCGGCCGGGTGACGACGAGCCGATCGACGGACCGGCCACCGGCCTCCGCGGCGGTCGCGTCAAGGCGCTCGGCGCGGTCCTCTGGACGCTCACGTTCCTCTCGGTGACGGTGGTGATACTCGTCTCCGGCGGTCGACTCACCGCTCTCGGTCCGCGGGACGTCCTCTTCGTGCTCCTCCGAACCTTCGGCGGCGTCCTCGCGTTCTTCGTCGTCTTCCCGGTGATAATGAAGGCGCTCTCGGCGTCTCGGCTCCGCTGACGAAGGCGGTGTCGGGAAAAACGGAATGGCCGGGGTGGGCTCCGAACCCACGATCTCCGCATGTCCCAGGTCCGAGGCTCGGCGGAGCCACGGGAAGGACGCGGACGCTTCCAAGGCGTCACCGCACCGAATCTCTGAACCCTATGAGTGCGGCGCTATGTCCAGCTAAGCCACCCGGCCTCACGTCTCCGTACCGCCATGATACTCTTTAACCTTCCCATCCGTTCGACGCGTGCGATCCGGTGACAGAGGTTCGCTCGTGTTCGAGGCCGACGACGCGACGAGCGCATTCGGGAGCGTCTCCCGCCGCGGACCCCGCGGATTTATGCCGGGCGGGGCGGATATCCGCGACATGAGCCTTCCCGACCTGCTCGCCGAGACCGTCGGCGACGAGAGCGTCGTCGCCGAGGTCTCGCTCGGGGGAGACGACCGGCTCGCGGTCACGCCGACGCGGACGCTCGTGTACCGCAGCGACGGGCTGCTGTCGGACGAGTCGGTCGCGGAGTACTCCCACGACGTCGAGCGAATCGCGGTCTCTTCGGGCCGCCGCAAGGCGAAACTCACGCTCAGCTACGGCCTCGACGGCGACGAGACGATATCGGTGCCGGCGAAGCGCGTCGACGACGTGCTCCA
The DNA here is from genome assembly GCF_024494575.1 of Halorubrum salinum. GTDB lineage: Archaea > Halobacteriota > Halobacteria > Halobacteriales > Haloferacaceae > Halorubrum > Halorubrum salinum. Next base: position 529,751 of record NZ_JANHDO010000001.1, on the reverse strand, counting down.
CCCGATCCTCGCCGGCATCCTCTCGGCGACGGGCGTCACGGATCCCGGCGAGTCGGTCGTCCGGACGTTCCGGTTCTCGGAGCTGACGCTCGTCGTCACCAGCGACCGACTCGTCAAGCACATCGGGTCGGTCGTCTGGGACGAGGAGTTCGAGGAGTTCCACTACGCCGACCTCACCGACCTCGACTTCGAGGAGGGGACGGTCGCGACCGCCGTCGTGCTCGCGCTCGACAGCCGCTCGGAGCGGTTCAAGGCCCCGAACGAGTCCGCTCGGGCGGTCCGCGAGACGCTCGTCGACGCCGTCTGTTCGTTCTACGGCGTCGACAGCCTCGGCGAGTTCCGGGCGACCGTCGCCGCGGACGCGGACGACGCCGGCGAAGGGCCCGACAGCGCCGAGAGCACCACGGACTTCGGTGAGGGTCCAGACCCGTTGTCGGCGTCGCCCGTCGCGGACGCGGAGGCCGAGGCCGAGTCCGACGCCGCGCACGACGTCGACGCCCGTGACGAGGCGGTACGCGGTATCGGCGAGGCTGACTCCGACTCCGGTTCGACGGCCGGAGCGACGACGCAATCGGGGGGCGACCGACCGACGGAAACGGCGGACGCCCAAGGGGCGGAGCCGTCGGTCGACCCGGTGGTGGACGCGACCGGGGGGTCGACGGCGGACGCCGATGCGAACGCTCCGACCGAACCGCGACACGACGGCGACCCGGCGACCGAATCGGCGAACGCGCCCTCGACGGACACCGCGACCGACGTGCTCGACGATCCCGTCTCCGACGCGTCCGACGACACCGGACGGATCGAGTCCGACGCGTTCGACGAGTCACCCTTCGAGAGCGCCGGTGTCGAGGGCGAGGACCTCGCGACGGAGGTCGCCGCGCTCCGCCGCGAAGTCGAGACGCAGTCCGAGCGGCTCGAACGACAGTCCGCCCTCATCGAACAGCTGATAGAAGAGCTCCGCCGCGGACGCTGATCGGTCGGTCGTCGATGTTTTTCACGACGTACCACCCGTCGCGCGAGCGGCGTTCGTTCGGTCCGGCCGTCACCTTATCACCGAAACGGGCACAGTCCCGCCGTGATCTCGTTCAGCGACGTGGCCCGCGCGGCCTACTGTCCGCGGCAGCTCTACTACGTGCGGCGCGCGGACGAGCGTCGGGTCCCGCCGGAGGCGAGCGCTCGCATCGATCTCGCGTACCGGTACCCGTCTCTCGTCGGCGCGCCGGACGCGACGCTCCGCCGGCTCCCGATCCGGCGGTCGCCGGCCGCCTACCGGCGGAACCTCTCGCGGCTTCGCGAGCGCGACGACTACGACCGCCTCGTCGACCCCGACCGAACGCGGGCGTTCTGTGCGGGTAAGGACTGCCACGGGCGGGTCCACAAGGTGCTCGCGGACAGTGGGGCGGACGGCGGTGGGGCGGACGGCGGCACGGGTGCCGTCGATACGCCCGACGACGACGGTCCGCCGACGCCGGTGATCGTCTCGCCGGGCGAGCCGCCGGAGAACGGGGTCTGGGAGCCGCAGGCGGTCAGGGCCGTCGCGGCCGCGAAGGCGCTGTCGTGGGAGCGCGAGCGGACGGTGCCGCGCGCGCTCGTCGAGTACCCCAGCGTCGGCGTCGTTCGTTCGGTCCGGCTCACGCGCCGGAAGCTGGCCGCCTACCGCCGGGCGCTGCGGGCCGCCCGGGCGATCGACGGGCCGCCGCCTCGCGTCGACGACGACCGCTGTTCGGCGTGTGAGTACCGCGATCAGTGCGGGACAGGCCGCCGATCGCTGCGCTCGCTATTGGGGTGACCCGCGAGCCGCGGCCGAGAGCGCGTCGAACCGGTCGAGATCTGCCGTCGGCCGTCGCTTTCGTCGAGATCCGGTGGCGCTCGCCGCCGTCGGCGGAATCCGACCATTTATCAGTGTGTGACGCGTCGGCACGCACACGAATGACACGAGACGATCGTGATCGTTCGGGGGATAGAGGAAGTCGCCTCACGGCGGCTGGCCGCGAAATTCTCCGACGATAACGACTCCGGGGCACGCCCGCCCCGCGGCGGCACCGACCCCGAGACAGCCGACACAGTTACGGATCCGCTTTTGACTCAGACACCACTCACCACCCTCGACGAGGTACAGCTCTTAGACACCACCCTGCGCGACGGGGAACAGATGCCGGGCGTCTCGCTCTCGCCCGACGAGAAGGTCGACATCGCGCGCGAACTCGACGCGGCGGGCGTCCACCTCGTCGAGGCGGGCTCGGCGTGTACCTCCGAGGGAGAGCGCGAGGCGATCCGTCGAGTGGCAGCAGAGGGGCTCTCGGCGACGGTGACGAGCTTCGCTCGCGGGGTCAAAGCGGACGTCGACCACGCCCTCGACTGCGGCGTCGACGGGGTGAATCTCGTCGTTCCCGCCTCGGACAAACACGTCGAGACGAAGGTCGGGTCGAGCCGCGACGAGGTCGTCGAGACGACGGTCGAACTCGTCGAGTACGCGAAAGACCACGGGCTGTGGGTCGAGGTACTCGGCGAGGACGGTTCGCGGGCCGACCTCGACTACCTCGAACGGCTGCTCGGCGCGGGCCTCGACGCCGGCGCGGACCGGATCTGCTACTGCGACACCGTCGGCGCGGCGGACCCCGAGCGCACCGCCGAGGTCGTCTCCCGGCTCGCCGACCTCGGTCCGACGAGCCTCCACACCCACGACGACCTCGGGTTCGGGATGGCGAACGTCCACGCGGGGCTGCGCGCCGGTGCCGACACCGTTCACGGCACGGTGATGGGCGTCGGCGAGCGCGCCGGCAACGTCGCTCTCGAAGAGGTCGCGATCGCGCTCGACCGCTCGTACGACGTCGACACCGTCGAGCTGGCACGGCTCTACCGGCTCTGTCGGACCGTGAGCGAGGCGACCGGCGTCGCGCTCCCGCCGAACAAGGCGGTCTGCGGGACCAACGCCTTCGCGCACGAGTCGGGCATCCACACCGACGGCACCCTCAAGGACGGGACGATGTACGAGCCGTACCCGCCGGAGACGGTCGGCAGGGAGCGGCGACTCGTGCTCGGGAAACACGCCGGACGGGCGGGAGTCAAGGCCGCGCTCGCGGAGCAGGACGTGGCCGTCGACGACGACGAGCTGAGCGAGGTCGTGAGCCGCGTGAAGGAGCTCGGCGACCGCGGAAAGCGCGTCACCGACGCCGACCTGCTCGCGATCACCGAGGACGTGCAGGGCCGCGAGCGCGACCGCCACGTCGAACTCGTCGACCTCTCTGCGACCTCCGGCGGCAACCTCCCGACGGCGTCGGTCCGCCTCCGCGTCGGCGACGACGAGCGCGTCGCGTCCGGCACCGGTGCCGGGCCGGTCGACGCGGGGCTCGAAGCGGTCCGGGCCGCGCTCGCGGGCGGTGACGGGACGGGCGACGCCGCGGACGCCGACGGGTCGACCGGCGTCTCCTTCGACCTCGACTCCTACCACGTCGACGCGATCACGGGCGGCACCGACGCGGTCGTCACCGTCGAGGTCGACCTCTCCCGCGGCGACCGGTCGGTGAGCGTCTCCGCGACCGACGCGGACATCACCCGCGCCAGCGTCGTCGGGATGGTCGACGGGCTCGACCGCCTCTTGGCCGCCGAGGCCGACGCGACCGGCACGGAACCGAGCGCCGTCGCGGACGACTGAACTGCTCGCTCGCCCCGGCCGTCTGACGGGGGTTTTAATCGATGACGCTCCAATCGAACCCGTGAGCGTCGTCGTCGCGGTCAAACCGTCCGCCCGCAAGCGCAACGCGAAGGTGGGGCGGCTGGTGTTCGAGGACGGGAGCCGCCACGCCTTCGAGAGCCGCGCCGCGGCCGAGCGGTGGGCAGACGACCTCTCTACGGGCGACGGCCACGTCTGGATCGCGAGCGCGCATCCGCGAGACGAGGGGGACGCCGACCTCTATTTAGTCTCCCGGGCGACGAACGCGAAGCTCGAGGCGGCCTACGACAAGCGCCGTCGTCGGCTTCGCGGCGGCCCGACACCCGAACAGGAGTCGCTCGGCAGTGAGCCGTAGCCGCGTCGAGAGTCGCTATCGCGAGCGGTGAGCGCGGCGTCGACGTCTCTACCCCGCCTCCACGATGTCGTCGCGAAACCCCTCTACGGCCTCCAGTACGGCCTCGCGGTCCGCGTCGTCGACGTCGAACTCGCGGAGCGCGTCGTCGAGGTGTCCCGCGACCGCGTCGAACTCTGCGGCGGTGATACCCATGCCCCCGTGGGACGCCTCCATGTCGTCGCCCTCGTACTGCATCGGTCCGCCGGTGACCGCGCTCAGGAACTTCGTCTGGTGGGAGCGCTGCTCGCTCATGTCGACGTCCTCGAAGTGGTGTGAAACGTCGTCGTCGGCCAGCACCCGGTCGTAGAACTCCGTGACCACCGCCCCGACCGCCGGCTCGCCGCCGAGCCGGTCGTACAGCGTCGCGTCGGGCATACTCGGGGGACGCGGCGTCGGGGTATGGGTCTTTCCCCTGTGACGGATCAGTGCGCACACGATCGATTCCGCTCGCGAGAGCGACTGAGGGCTGCGAGAGAACGCGGCGAAGCGACTCGACGGGTGGAAACTGGAAAAGCGCCGAGGCGGAGATTTGAACTCCGGTGTCCGAATGGACAGTAGATTTCGAATCTACCGCCTTGGCCAGGCTAGGCTACCTCGGCTCGTCTTCGGGTTGGCCGGTTCCGCTGTTATGCGTTTCGATCGCGGACGGCGGCGGGACGCTCGGTCTCGATATCTGTCGGCCGCCGCTACTCGTCTGCGTCGCGCTCCGCCAACAGCGCCGAGGCGGATATCAGCGACTCTAACTCCACGCCGTGGTCGGCGAGCAGCGCTCCGGCTCCCTCCTCGCGGTCGACCACGACGAGCACGCGGTTCACCGTCGCGCCCGCCTCGCGCAGCGCCTCGACGGCGTCGACGGCGGACTGGCCGGTTGTCGCGATGTCCTCGATCACGACGACCTCTTCGCCGTCTTCCAGCTTCCCTTCGATCCGGTTGGCCGTGCCGTACTCTTTCGTCTGCTTGCGGGCGATGACGTACGGTCGGGCCAGTTCCGCGGCGGTCACGGCGACGAGCGGCACCGCACCGAGCGCGACGCCGGCGAGCTTTGCGTCCGTCTCGGCGAGTTCGTCGGCGAACGCCTCGCTGACGAGCCGCAGCGCCTCCGGGTCCGTCTCGAACCGGTACTTGTCGACGTAGTAGTCGCTCGTCCCCCCGTGTGAGAGTTCGAACTCGCCGAACCTGACCGCGTCGGCCGCCCGAAGCGCGGCGATGAGGTCGCGTCGTCGCTCGTCGTCGATCATACTGGAGAGGCGCTCGCGGGCGATTATAAACCGGTCGGAACGCCACCGGCGACGCACCGCCGAGCCTCGCGTCCGCGTCGGCGACCTCGCCGCTGGGGTGCCCCGGCGATCGGCCGTCACTCGGCGGCCGGAATCCGCAGCGTGACGGTCGTCCCCGCACCGCCGAGCCCGGGATCGAACGCGATCTCGCCGCCGTACGACTCGACGATCCACGCGACGATCCAGAGCCCGATCCCCGTGTTGTGCGTGAGCTGTGTCACCTCCGCGTCGCCGGTGATCACGGCGCGGACCGGCTCGGGGATCCCGGAGCCGTCGTCGGCGACGCGAACGGTGACGGTGCCGGTCGCGGGGTCGCGGTCGGCCGCGATCTCGACCCGAGGCGCACCCGCGCTCCCGTGTGCGACCGCGTTCTCGACGAGCTGGTCGAGGGCGTCTTCGAAGCGCTCGTCGCCGCGTATCTCGACGTCTCCCGGAACCGAGACCGAAATGCGCGCGTCGGGGTACGCTTCCGCGTACCGGTCTCGAACGGCCTCCGCGGCCGGTCGGACGGCGACCGCGTCGGGGTCGGCCACGATCCCGTCCTCGACGACGCGTTTGATCGTCGCCGCGCCCTCGGCGAGCTCGGAGAGCCGCTTCCCGGTCGTCTCTATCCGTCGGGCGAAGTCGGCGATACGCTCGTCGTCGGTGGTGGTTTCGATCTCGCTCGCGAACCCGAAGACGACGTTCAGCTCGTTCCGGAGGTTGTGCCGGAGGATGCGGTTGATGACGCGGACGTATCGCTCCCGCCGCTTCCGGTCGGTGATATCGGTGTAGATGCCGAACGCCCGGCGGCCGTCGGTCGTCTCGTACGAGAAGCCTCGGAAGAGGAACTCCCTCGGCCCGTCGACCGTCTGCCGGGTGACCTCCGCCGTGACCGACCCCTCCTCCCGGACGCGCTGATCGAGCGTCTTCGCCTCCGCGGGAGCCGGATCGTCGTCGGCCGAGGCGGCCGCGTCCGCACCGCCGTCTCGGTCGCGGTGGCGTCGATCGGAGATGATATCCAGCGCGTCAGTCGACTGGCCCCGCAACGTCGACGGGTCGTGTCCGAACTGCGACGCGAACGCGGAGTTGATCCCGGTCACGACCGTCTCCTCGGATTCGAGCGACACCTCCATCACCGGGTCCGGAAGTCGCTCGAACAGCCGATCGAACCGGTCACGCTCGCGAGAGAGTTCGGTCCGCGTCCGCCGGAGATCCGTCGTGTCGGTGAGCGACACGACCGCTCCGGAGATCCCACCGGAAAGCGCCGAGAGGCGCAGTTCGCCGTGTCGCTCCAAGGCCCCGTCTGCTCCGCCGATCGTCACGTCGATCCGCCGCCTCTCGGCGTCGGTACCGCTGGAGTCGGTGCCGCCGGCGTCGCTCGCGCCGTCGCCGTCCTCGCCCCCGTGAGCCTCGGCGTCGATCGCGTCGCGAGCCACGAGCCCGTCGAGCGCACCCGCGACGCGGCCGGCGGCCGGGTCCGGGAGCACCGTACAGAGCGACGAGCCGACGAGTTCGTCCTCGTCGACGCCGAGCCACGCGATAAACGACGGCGTGGCGTACGTGACCGCGCCGGATCCGTCGAGCACACAGACCATGTCGTCGACGTTCTGCAGGGCGTTCTCGTAGGTCCGGAGACGCTCTTGTCTCCGCTGGGCGTCGAGCGTCGCCGTCGCGTTCATCGCTAACAGCTCCACTACCGAGACGTGAGAGTCGTCGAACGCGTCCGGCTCGGTCGACCCGACGACGAAGCTGCCGTGGTCGCCCAGGGGAACGCCGATCGCAGATCGGATCCCGTGGTACTCCCGGTCGTCGTCGCGGGCTTTCAGGTCGTCGTACGTCTGTGTCTCACCGGTCTCGAACGCGGCCCCCGCGACGCCGCCGCCAGGTGCTCTCGGGTCGCGATCCGCGTACGCGTCGCCCTTGTCGCCGCCGGTCGAGACGAGCCGGAGACGTTCGGTGTCGTCGTCGAAGAACCGAACCCCGCCGATGTCGAACCCGAGGATGTCGTCGACGGCGTCGTTCAGACGGTCTGCGACGCTCTCGGGGTCGGGGTCGCGCTGCATCCGCTCTGCGGTCCGAAGGAGCCGTTCGAGCGTCTGTTCGCGCCGCCGCTGCTCGGTGACGTCCGCGAAGAACACGGACAGCCCGTCGGGCGAAGGATACGCGGTCACTTCGGTCCACAGGTCCAGCGGCGCGTAGTGGTCCACGAACGAGACCGTCTCTTGCGTCTCCATGGCGCGTCGGTAGCTCGTCTCGTACGCCCGGCCGAGCGCGGCGGGGAACTCGTCCCAGACGACGGAGCCTATCAGGTCGTCGGCCGGCCGGTCGAGCAGCTCTGCGGCCCGGTCGTTGACGTAGGTGAACCGCCACTCCGTATCGAGCGCGAAGAACCCGTCGTCGATCCGCGAGAGCGTGTCTTCAAGCTCTCTGACGGCCTCTTCGCGCCGCTCGCGGTCCTCTCGCCGCTCGATCGCCCGGCCGAGCCAGTCGGCGAGAAGCTCGACGAAGAGGAGTTCGTCCTCGGTGAACGGACGCTCGCGGCTGTCTTCGTCGACGAAACAGAGGGTCCCGAACACCTCGCCGTCGACGACGACGCGGCCGCCCACGTAGCTCCCGAGGCCGAACAGCTCGTGTGCCGGGTCGCCGTCCCACCCCGCCTCATCCGGGTCCGTGAAGGCCACGACGCCGCGAGATCCGCTCCCGGCGTCCACCGTGGCGTCGTCCGATCCGCCGGACGCGCGGCCCACCGTGCCGCCCGCGTCGCCGGCGGGATCACCGTCGGTGTCGCCGCCGAACGCGTCGCGCGTGTCGTCGGGTCCGTTGTCCGAATCGTCGGGTCCGTTGTCCGAATCGTCGAGTCCGTCGCTGGTTCCGACGGTTCGTCGGCAGTACGTCTTCGAGAGCGGAAGCGACCCGTCGGCGTCGATGACGCCGCGCTCGACGAGCGACTCCACGAGCGCGGACCCGCCGCGGTGTCGGTCGAGGGTGAAGCGGTCCTCCGTCGTCCGGGACGCGTAGCCGACCGAGAGGTCTAAGCGCGCTCGCCCGAGGTCCAAGAGCGCGTCGAGCTTCGCTTCGAGCCCCGTCGTCCGGTCGGAGACGATCCGGACGAACGGTTCGAGAAACGCGGTTCCGCCGGTCGCCGCGGGCGACGATCGGTCATCGATGCGCGCTTCGAGCGTCTCGTCGTCCGCCGTAAGCCGGCGGCCGGAGACGTACTCGGCACCGAACCGGCTGGCGTCGATCGCGGCGTCGGGGTCGTCTTCGGCGGAGTACGCGAGTAGTTTCGCCTCCGGGAACCGCGTTCTGACCGAGCGCAACACCGTCGCAGTGTCGGTGTCGAGTCGGCTGGGCGCGGAGCCGGCCGCAGTCCCCACGCGCACGACCACGACGGAGTCCGTCGCGGTCTCCGCCGCGTCCTCGCGCGTGCCGTCGGGCGTGGTCGTCCGCGTGGATACCGCCGCCGCGATGTCGTCGCCGAGATCCGAGCGATCGGCCGGGGAAAGTGATATCGTGTCCGCAGGTAGCACCGCCCACGCTGCGTCGAGACGATCGCCGACGTGAACGACTGGTCGATCAGGTCTCATTTCCTCCGGTCGCGTCGTGCCGACCGGACCGGGAGACACGGCCGACCGACCGGCCGGTCAGGCCCAGCCGTCGACGGCCGCCATCGAGAGGTACAATCATTACGCGAACGACGGGAGCGCCGCACATAACGCTTATTTCAACTTCCCGAAAGTACCGGTCGACGTCAGACGCGGTGACACCAGACAGCCCTCTCAGTTCGGGTGAATCGACCGCCACAGAACACGTGCTACTAGCTGACATACCACAATGATATTCGACTGAGCCGGCCCACCCGACCGCGAGACGGCACGTTTTACGCGGTCCGGATCGCAGGGGCGCTATGGAGCGGTACGATCTCCTCTATCGGTTGTACGACGAGTTCGACGTGGAGACGCTGCGAGAGTACCAGTCGTTCGTGGACCTCTTTCCGCCGGTCGACTCGCGGGTGGCGCTCGATCACTGGGAAGAGGTCAGCGACGAGCTCGACCGATTGAAACGACAGATCCGCGAGTCGTTTCCCGCCGGGAGCACGTTCGCCGAGACCGCGGCGCGCGCCGACCGAGAGACGGCCTTCACCGCGCTCGACCTGTTCGCGCGATACGACCGCGCCGTCAACGCGCTCGTGTTGGACGTCGACGAGACGCTTCGGTCGGCGGGACAGACCGACAACGAGATCCCCCGCGAGACGCTCCACATCCTGACGGAGATACACGAGTCCGGCGTCCCGATCGTCATCTGTACCGGCCAGACGCTGGAGAACGTGAAGGGGTTCATGATTCAGGGGCTCGGCAACGAACTGGTGCACTCGGGGGACCTCTCTATCGTCTACGAGGCCGGAAACGGCGTGTTCACGCCGGGTCACGGCTCACAGACGAAGCGGCTGCTGTATCAGGACCTCGGCGCGGACGTCAGGAGCATATTCGAGCGGGTCCGGACGCGCGCGCTGTCGGCCGCGCCGGACAACGTGCGGCGCGGCTGTCACCTCCAGGGCAACGAGTTCAACGTCACGCTGAAGCCGAACTTCGAGACGGGGAGCGCGGACGCCGAGGCCGTGATCGACGACGGGCTCGTCCACCTGCTCGACGCGCTCGGCGCGGCGGTCGCCGAACGGGTCGGAGACGGTTCCGACGCTTCGGCCGACGACAGGGAAGGCGACGCCCCAGCTGACGACACGGGAGGCGACGACCCGACCGGCCGCGCGAACCGCGGTGCGGCGTGGGCGCGGGCGCACTACGCGGCCGCCGACCCGGAGATCCGCGACGTGCTCGAGGCGTCGGGGATCGAGCCGGCGGCCGACGAGCCGGACGCGTCCGTCTCCATCCCCGATCCCGTCGCATCGCTTTTCGACGAGATCGACGTCGCGTACTACCGGGGGGACGCCGCGGAGATCGGGTCGCTGGAACTCGACAAGGTGGCCGGGGTAGAGGCCGCATTCGACGTGCTCGACGTGACGGACCCCTTCGCGCTCGTGATGGGCGACAGCAAGTCTGACCTCCGGGTGATGGAGTGGGCCGCCGCCAACGACGCCGGGATCGCGGCCGCGCCGGAGCACGCCTCCGCCGACGTGCTCTCGCACGTCCTCGATCACGACGAGCTGGTGTTCGATCGGGGCCAATCAGCGAAGATGCTCCGGACGGCGTACGTTATGAACCTGTTCGCGCGGCTGGAGTGACTCGCGGCGCACGCCCCGATCGCGCGCTGGAGTCCGGCTCGTCGCAGTTATGTATCGTCGTCACGACCGTCCGGACATGTACGACTTCGTCGTGGTCGGTGCCGGTCCCCCCGGCTCGCGGTTCGCCCGCCGCGCGGCCGCCGCGGGCCGCGACGTGCTCGTCGTAGAGAAGGGGACGGTCGGCGAGCCGCTGGCCTGTTCCGGACACGTCTCCGACGACATCTGGGCGTTCGTCCCCGACGACGCCCGAGAGCGGCTCCTCCAGAACCGCGTGTACGGCGCGCGGTTCCACGTCGGCGGCCCGGACTCGCGAGCGTACCCGTTCTACAAGCCCGAGCCGGTCTCGAACGTGATCGACCGGGTCGAGCTGGACCGGACGCTCGCGGACGCGGCCCGCGATGCGGGTGCCGACGTGCGCGAGGGGCACACGGTCGTCTCGGTCGAGGAACGCGCGGACCGCGTGACCGTCGAGGTGAGCGTCGCCGACGGCGGCACGGAGCGCTTCGAGGCGCGGATGGTCGCCGGCTGCGACGGTCCCACTTCGCGGGTCCGGCGGTCGCTCGGCCTCCCCGAGCCGGACGAGCTGCTGCACGGGGTGCTCGCGTTCGACGACGACCCGGACGACGGCGACCTCGTCGACGTGCACCTCACCGCGCCGACGTTCTTCGCGTGGCGGATCCCGCGCGGCGACGCGGGGGTGGAGTACGGGCTCGCCGCGCCGCCGGGCGAGGACGTCTCGGCGCGGTTCGACGACCTCACCGACGCCTACGGCGTGACGACCGACCGGTTCTGTTCGGGGGCGATCCCGATCGGCCCGCCCGATCGCGTGACGACCGACCGAGCGTTCCTTATCGGCGACGCCGCCGCGCAGACGAAGCCGTTCACCGGCGGCGGGATCCTGTACGGGATGACCGCGGCGGACGTGGCCGCGGAGACGATCGACCCGACCGATCCCGACACGCTCGCCGATTACGAGACGGGATGGCGCGAGGAACTCGGCACGGAGATCCGGCTCGGCCACGCGATCCGCACCTGCTACTCGCTGCCGGAGTCGGTCCAGCGGGCCGGGCTGTGGGCGCTGTCGGGCGAGATCGGCGTACACATGGACCGACCGACCTCCGTCTTCTCGCCGGCGCACCTCCGCAAGCTGTTCGCGCGGAGCGATCCGCCGGAGCGAGACGGCCTGCGAGAGTGAGGCGAACGGCGAGGGGATCGCTTACTCGTCGATGACGTCGGCGAAGGAGACGTTTTCGCGGACGCTCGTGATCTCCACCGTCGGCTGGTCGCCCGGTTCGGAGTCGGGAACGATCACGACGTATCCCCGCTCGATCTTGGCGATCCCGTCGCCTTTGTCGCCGAGCGTCTCGATCGTCACTTCGCGGACGTCACCCTCCGACACCGGAGGGCCGGACGGCGCGGCGTCGGTCGACGACTGCGACGTCGTCGGACTCGCGCCGTTTCCGGAAGGAGACCGGCCTGACGTCGGTTCTGCCGCGCCTCCGGCGCTGGAGGCCGGCGATTCCGACGCCTCCCGTGCGATCAGCGCGACGCGGTACGACTCGCCCGGTTCGAGGGTGCCGTGTTCGATCTCGGACGACGGGACCGTGACGACGTGCTCGCCGTCGCGCTCTTCGATCTCGCCGGTGAAGAGACACGCCAGCGAATCGGTGATTTCGACCATGCACCCCGTTGCGGGTGCGTCGTTGAAAAGCTCCCTATCTTCGCGTCCGAGGCGGGCGGCCCGGCGGTCGAACATAAACGTTTACCCTGTTTCGAATAAACAACTGGGCCATGAGCAGGAACTACGAGTCGCTTCACGACCCGAACGCGGAGTACACGATGCGGGAGCTCTCCGCGGGAACGATGGGTGTTACGGGGTCGCGCGGCGGCGGCCGCGACGTCGAGATCACGGACGTACAGACCACCATGGTCGACGGGAACTTCCCGTGGACGCTCGTCCGCGTGTACACCGACGCCGGGGTCGTCGGCACGGGTGAGGCGTACTGGGGCGCGGGCGTGCCGGAGCTCATCGAGCGCATGAAGCCGTTCGTGATCGGCGAGAACCCGCTCGACATCGACCGGCTCTACGAGCACCTCGTCCAGAAGATGTCCGGTGAGGGCTCCGTCGAGGGCGTCACGGTCACCGCGATCTCCGGGATCGAGGTGGCGTTACACGATCTGGCCGGCAAGATCCTCGACGTGCCCGCCTACCAGCTGCTCGGCGGGAAGTACCGCGACCGGATGCGCGTCTACTGCGACTGTCACACCGAGGACGAGGCGGACCCGGAGGCGTGCGCCGACGAGGCCGAGCGCGTCGTCGACGAACTCGGCTACGACGCGCTGAAGTTCGACCTCGACGTGCCGAGCGGCCACGAGAAGGACCGCGCGAACCGCCACCTGCGCCCCGGCGAGATCCGCCACAAGGCGGAGATCGTCGAGAAGGTCACGGAGCGTGTCAAAGACAAGGCCGACGTCTCCTTCGATTGCCACTGGACGTTCTCCGGCGGCTCCGCGAAGCGGCTCGCCGACGCCATCGAGGAGTACGACGTGTGGTGGCTCGAAGACCCCGTGCCGCCGGAGAATCTGGAGGTGCAGGAGGAAGTGACGAAAAACACCGTCACGCCCATCGCGGTCGGCGAGAACCGCTACCGCGTCACCGAGCTCCGCCGGCTCATCGAGAACCAGGCGGTCGACATCGTCGCGCCCGACCTGCCGAAGGTCGGCGGGATGCGCGAGACGCGGAAGATCGCGGACGTGGCGAACCAGTACTACGTGCCGGTCGCGATGCACAACGTCGCGTCGCCGGTGGCGACGATGGCGGCCGCTCACGTGGGCGCGTCGATTCCGAACTCGCTCGCGATCGAGTACCACTCCTACGAACTGGGCTGGTGGGAGGACCTCGTCGAGGAGGACGTCATTGAGGACGGCTACATCGAGGTCCCCGAGGAGCCGGGGCTCGGTGTCACGCTCGACATGGACGCCGTCGAGGCGCACATGGTGGAGGGCGAGGAGTTGTTCGACGAAGCGTAGCTTCGTCGGGCTCGATAGGCGAGTGTACCGAGTCTATCGGCGTTTGGCGAAGCTAGACATCTCCCGCGCTGAAGCGCGAGGCGTTCTCCTCGGTTCTCCGTGAAAAGAAAGCCGTTCTGCGTCACTCCGCCGGTTCACTCCGCTCTCCGGTTGTCGTCTGTCGGTTCGGGAGCGGACCGTCGTACTCCTCGGGGACGTACGAACAGAGCGGGTCACTCTCCAGCGGGTCGCCGGTGGCAGCGTACGCTCGGGACCGACTGCCGCCACAGACCTGTCGGAACTCGCAGACTCCGCACTTCCCGGCGAAGGCGTCGGGATCGCGTAGCGACTCGAACAGGTCGGCGTTCCGGTACACGTCGACGAGGTCCCGATCGCGGACGTTGCCGGCGGAGGCTGGCAGGAACCCGGACGGATACACCTCGCCGGTGTGGCTGACGAACGCAAACCCGCGGCCGGCCGTGATCCCGCCGCGGCGTTCGGCGGCACTGTCGGTCTCTCCCGCGCTCGCTCGCTGGAGTCCGACCCGTCGGTAGAAGGGTGCCTCCGTGGTCTTGACGCCGAACGCCTCGGCTTCGGAGACCTCGTGGAGCCACGCCATCGTCTCCTCGGCGCGCTCAGGTGAGACGGGATCGAGCACGCGACCGCGCCCGACCGGGACGAGGAAGAAGACGCTCCAGAGGACCGCACCCAACTCGCGGACGCGGTCCCGGATCGCGGGGAGGTCCGCGACCGTGTCCGCGCAAACGGTGGTGTTGATCTGGAGGGGGATCCCGGCGTCACGCGCCGCGCGCGCGGCCCTCATCGTGTCCTCGAAGCTCTCCTCGCCGCGGAAGTCGTCGTGGCGCTCGCGGGTCGAGCCGTCGAGGCTGAGCGCCATCCGGCAGATCCCGGCGGCTTCGAGAGCGCAGACCAGATCCGGCGTCAACGACCGGGTTCCGCTCGGCGTGATCGTCATCCGGTGACCCAAATCATCGCCGTGTGCGGCCAGTTCGATGAGGTCGTCGCGGACGAGCGGGTCGCCTCCGGAGAGCACGATCAGCTGGTTGTCACCGAACTCGGCCGCGTCCTCCAGCAGTCGCTTTCCCTCCGCGGTCGTGAGTTCGTCGGGATGGCGCTCTGGACGGGCGTTCGCCCGGCAGTGGCGACAGGCGAGCCCGCAGGCCTGTGTCACCTCCCAGACGAGGACGAGCGGCCGCCGAGTCGGGTCGATGTCGTCGAACATTGTCAGATCGCAGTACGGCCCCGATCCCTTTGGGCAGACCCCCGAACGTGTTCCTCAGGGCGGAGCGAGACGCGGATTTCCGTCCGAGCGACCACCCGCTCGCGTCGCGAGGTGTCGACCTCCGCACCCGCCGCGGGATCATCGGGGACCATCGGGGAGCATCAGGGACCATCGGCCGAGAGCGTCGCGAGCCGCTCGTTGATCTGGTCGGCGTTGTCGGCCCGCTCGGCGATCCGGAGTTCGACCGCGTCGTGGGTGATTTCGGAAGTCGAACGCAGTGCCCGGAGCGCCCCCACCGCGAGCGGTTCCGCCTGCGGGCAGAACGCGGTCGTCGGCGTGAACTCGACGCGGAGGACCACGTCGTCGCTCCCGTTGTCCGCGGCCTCGGCGTACCGGAACCCCGCGTCTGGATGCCTCGGGTCGAGACTGAGCCGGGCGAGGTTGTAGCCGAAGGTGGCGTCGTACACGTCGTGCTCCTCGAAGGCGTCGGTGACGTGCTCGTGGACCGTGGCGTGGCGCGCACCGGCCAACACGTCGTGTTCCCGGACGAATGGTCCAGGCTCCGGGAGGTGGTCGGGGGTGAATGCATCGACCGGATCGAACTCCGGCTCGGACCCGCCGAGGAGACTCACGACTCCACCCCCTCGGATCCGTCGGGCCAAATCGCCGTGACGACCGCGTCTGTCGCGTCGGTTTCGACTGCGGCGTACGCGAACCCCCGCTCGTCGAGCCGCGGGAAGAGGAACTTCGGGGACCGGTCGTTGTACTGGAGCAAGACCCCTTCCTCCGGGAGCGCCTCGATCCGTTCTAGCGTCTTCCGGAGCGGTTCGGGCGGTCCAAGTTCGCGGACGTCGAGAGACTCGGTCTCACCTCCGGTCGGCGCGTCCGTCCGCTCGGCTACCGCCCGTTCGATCGCCGTCGAATCGACGGTTTCGGATCCCATGTGTGAGACGACGCGTCCCATCACCGGGTCGCTTGTGACGAACATGTTCAGCGGGCCCTCTCGAATCTCCGGGCAGGCGAATATGTTCGGAGACGGGTTGAGGAGCGTCGAGGGAGATCCGTTCGGTATGGAGGATCTGCGAGGCGATCTCTCGACGGACGCAGCGCCCCCCACGACGATCCCGCTGCGACACTTCGTCGTCGGGTTCGGGTTCCTCGCTCTCGGGACCGCCGTTGGGGTCGGCTCGACCGCGGGGTCGCTCGCGGCGACCGGCGGGTCGTTCCTCGCGGCGGGACTCGACGGCGTCGCGGTCGCACACCTGCTGTTTGCCGGATGGGTCGGGATCACCATCTTCGGCGCGATGACGCAGTTCGTCCCGGTGTGGGCCGGTGTCGAGCTGTACTCCGACCGCCTCGCGTCGTTGGATCTGACGCTGTCTGCGGTGGGCGTCGCCGGCTTCGCCGGCCTGCTCTGGATCGGACGGCCCGCCGCGACCGCCGCGTTCGCGACCGTGCTGCTCGCCGGGGTGTGGGCGTTCGCCGCGAACCTGCTCGCAACCCTGTGGCGGGCGCGCCCGCTCGACGTCACCGAGAGGCACTTCGCGGCCGCGGTCGGCTACCTCGCGCTGGCGGCGTCGCTCGGGTGGCTCCTCGCGATCGACTATCGGTACGGACTGTTTCCGGCGACCGGGCTCGGGTGGCCGGACGCTGTCGCCGGGGTCGTCGGCTCCGGCGGGCTCTCCCGGTCCGCGGTCGCGGACGCGCACGTCACGCTCGCGGTACTCGGCGGCGTACTCACGACCGTCGTCGCTGCGCTCTATCAGCTCGGTCCGATGTTCACGCGAGAGCAGCCGACCGCGGTCGATCGAGTCGCGACGCAGTTGGAGTCGGTCGCCGCGCCGACCGGCGTGCTCGTCCTCGCTGGCGGACGGCTGACGGGCGTCGAAGGCGTCGCGACCGTCGGTGGTGTCGCGGTCGCGCTCGGAACGGGGTTGGCCGGCGCGGTGCTGCTGCGACGCGTCCTCGCTGCCTCGGGAGCGACGACGCCGATGGTCTCTCGGTACGCGGTGGTCGGCGTCGCCGCGGTCGCCTGGGCGACGAGCGCCGCGCTCGCGTGGACCGACAGTGCGACGGGAGCCGCGGTCCGGTTCGGCCACCCGACGCTGGGGCTGCCGCTGTTCGCGGCCCTCGTCGGCTTCGTCGTTGTCGGAACGCTGTACCACGTGGTTCCGTTCATCGTCTGGCTGGAGCGGTACGCGGACCGCGTTGGACTCGAACAAGTCCCGATGATCGACGACCTCTACGACGCGCGGATCGCTAGGACGGACCTGTGGTGTACGCTCACAGGAGCCCTGCTGGTCGTTGTGGGTGTCGCCGGTGAGGCGGGTGTCGCTGGGGGTCTGGACATCGCAGGCGGTGCGGGCGTCGGGAGCGTTCCCGTCGCGACGTCGATCGGTCTCGTCGTCCGCGCTGGACTCGTCCTCGTCGCCCTCGGTGTCGCGCTCTTCGTCGCAAACGTCGCGCGCGTCGTGGTCGAGCACGCACCGGGTGCGCTTCGCGGCGAGTCGGACGGATAACGGCCGCTCGATGCCGTGTATCGCCGAGAACGAGCGACGAAACTGCGGAGCCGAAGGTACTTCCACCGCGACGACGAAGCGGTACCATGGCACAGGCACGTCTCCGAGTTGACATCCCGGACGGCCCGTGGGTCGGCGACATCTCCCGCGAGTTCCCGAACGCGCGGTTTCAGGTGCTGACCGCGACGCCCGACGACGGGGGCGGGTTCGCGCTGGTTCGGGTCACCGCCGACGACGTGGACCCGATCCTCGACGCGGTCGAGGAACACGACACGATCACTGACGTTTCGGTGATGGCCGAGGACGACGGCATGCTGACGCTCCAAGTAGCGGCACTCGTCCCGCTGTTACAGACGGTTGCGCGCCGAGCGGGCGTCCCGATCGAGATGCCCGTCGAGATCTGTGACGGCGTCGCCCGCGTCGACATCACCGGCCCGCACGAACGCGTGGCGAAGTTCGGCGACGCGCTCCGCGACGTCGGCGCGGAGTTCGAGGTCGACTACGTCCAGCAGCGCGTGAACCCCGGCGGGTCTCTCACGGCGCGCCAGCGAGAAGTCCTCTTCGAGGCGGTCGACCGCGGCTACTACGACGTCCCCCGAGAATGCACGCTCACCGAGGTGGCCGACCACGTCGGCATCGCCAAATCGACCTGTAGCGAAGTGCTCCAGCGCGTCGAGCGCACCGTCGTCCGAGAGTTCGTCGACGACCTCCCGCGCCGCCCGGTCGACTTTGAATCGATCGACGACGGCCCCGAAGGCGTCGATCGCGTCCAGTGACGCGACCCGACCCGGTCGAGTGAAACGACCCGGAAAATCAGAGCCGCCGTCGACGGACAAACCGCGCCGCGACCGCGACCGGGACGAGACACCACGCGATCAGCGCGAACGTGATAGAGGCGGTCGAGAGCCCGCTGTCGACGAGGAGGGCGGTGAAGCCGCCGCCAGCCGCAGCGCCGAGCCCGCTCAAGACGAGCACGCGGAACGCGCTCACCGGGTTCGACAGCACGAAGGCCGTGAGCGCGATGTCCGGCAGTTCGAACGCGGCGACCAATCCGAGCGCGAGCAGGTCGTGGATCAAGACGAACCAGACCCACACCAGCAGCGCCGCGCCCAGCGCGTGGGTCTTCTCGCGGACGACCGTCGACAAAAGCAGTGCGACCGCGAGGAACGCGGATCCCACGGCGACCGCGCCGAGGAGGAACCCGAGAAACGCGGACCACGCGCCGATCCCGAACTCGCGGACGATCAGGACGCCGCTGAACCCGAATCCGAGGACCGTCGCCCCAGCGAGCACTGCCAGCCGCCCGAGGTACGTCCCGACGACGACCTCGCTCCGGCGCACGGGAAGCGAGAACGTGACCGCGAGCCATCCCTCGTCTTCGCGTCCGACGACCGCGTCGTAGCCGAGCGCGAGCGCCGCGAGCGGGACGAGGTAGGCGGCGAGACTCGTCAGTGACGCCACGACCCGCCCGGCCCCGTCGGGACCGAGCGCGGAGCCGCTGAAGGTCAGGATCATCGCGCCGAAGACGACGAACAGCCCGGTCAGCGCGAGGGCCCAGCGGCTCCGGACCGCGAGCCGGTACTCCGTCACGGCGACCGTCAGGACCCGCCGAACCGAACCGCGGACCGCCGCGGCGTTCGCGGCCGTCACCGGCGTCGTCGACGCCTCGACCGTCGCGCCGGCGTGCCCGCCGTCGGGTCGCGTCCCCGTCTCGTCGGGAGCAGACTCTCGCTCGTCCGGCGTCCGTCGGTCCGACGCCCTCTCGTCGGGGTCGACGGGGCCCGTCATGGTGCCACCTCCGACGGCTCATCGGCGGACGCGTCTGTCACGGCCGCGCGGAACGCGGCGCGGAGACCGCCGCGGTGGCGGTCGTCTGCGCGGTTCGCCGCGCCGGTGTCGTCGTCCGCAGCGTCGGCCGCGAGTGCGTCGATCGGTCCGGCCGCGTGAACTCGGCCCTCGTGGAGCACCGCTGCGCGATCACAGAGCCGTTCAACCTCAGGGAGGACGTGCGAGCAGAAAACCACCGTCGCGTCCGACGACGACGTGACCTCCTCGATGATGGCGTGGAACTCGTCGACGCCGCGAGGGTCGAGCCCGGCGGTCGGCTCGTCCAAGACGAGCACGTCGGGGTCGGGCAACAGCACCGACGCCAGCCCGAGCCGCCGGCACATCCCGTTCGAGTACCCCGAGACGCGGCGGTCGGCCTCCTCCGGCGCGAGACCGACGCGGTCGATCGCGTCCGCGACGCGGCCGTCACGGGGAAGCCCGCGGACCCGCGAGTGGAAACCGAGCACCTCGCGACCGGTGAGCCCGTCGGGGAAGCCGACGTGTTCGGGGAGGTAGCCGACCAGCTCGCGGATCCGACGGCCGTCGTCCGTCACGTCGGTGCCCCCGACCGCGACCGTGCCGGCGTCGGGGCGATCGTGGCCGACGAGCAGCCGGAACAGCGTCGACTTCCCGGCACCGTTGGTGCCGAGGACACCGAACGTCGATCCGCTCGGGATCGACAGCGAGAGGCCGTCGAGAGCGGTCACGTCCCCGTACGTCTTGTGAACGTCAGTGGCGTCGATCCTCATTGGTGTCCCTCCGTGTCTGCGGTTCGGTTCCCGCCGCGGTCGGTGTCGTCGCTCGCCGTCGTAGTCGTCTCTCCACCTCTCGGCTCGGCCGCCTCGTCGTCCGGGGCGTAGACGCGCCAGTCGTGGTTCGGCTCGGCCAAGGGACGGCGGTCGACGATACCCGGCGACTCGATCACCGGGAACGAACTCTCGGCGAGCCGAACCGCCTCGAACGCCGGGCTGTCGGCGAAGACGGCCGCCTGCGGATGGGCGTCTACGAGGTTCTCGACGAGTCCGATCGGGCGGTGGCGGATCTCGCTCGTCCCGTCGCCGTCGCGGTCGGCGACTCGCGCACCGGACCAGTAGTTGCCGCGGTCGGTCCCGTTCCAGACGGCGAGCGAGTTGCGGGCGGTCCGTGCGGCGCGGTCGTTGGCGACGAAGCTGTTGCCGGCGACGACCGCGTTGTTGCTCTCGGCGGCGCTGTGGACCCCGACCCCGTTGTGGTACAGCAGGTTGTCGACGACCCGGTTGTCCTGCGCGTTGTACAGGTACAGGCCGTGCCGGTTCGCGACGAGATGGTTGCCGGCGATCGTCGACTCCTCGATGTCTTTCGCCATGATTCCGTGGCCGCTCGTACCGCCGTTACGTAAGGCGACGTTGTTCCGCACGTCGAGCCCCTCGCTCACCATCAGCGCGTAGCCGACGCCGTTATCGGCGGCGACGTTGTCGACGAGGCGGTTGTCGTCCGAGTACATGTAGTGGACGCCGTACCGCGCGTCCCGGATCGTGTTGTTCGCGGCGAGCACCTCGGTCGCCCACTGGAAGTAGATCCCGTCGCGAACGTTCGCGATTTCGCTGCCGCGGACGACGGTGCCGTTCGTCTCGTAGAGGTGGATCCCGTTGCCGCGGTTGGTCACGGGGTAGACCTCCTCGCGGCCGTCGATCCGCACGTCGTCGATGACGGCCTCGTCGACCCCGTCGATCCAGATCCCGTAGGCGGTGTCTGTGATCCTGACCGACTCGATCCGAGCGTCGCCGCCCGCGATGAACACGCCGGCGTCCTCCGTACCGAGGTCGCTGCCGGACCCGCGCACCCACACCCCGGAGACCGTGACGTTCTCGCCGCTCACGGTCAGAACGCGTCCCTCGCCGCCGCCGTCGATCACGGCCCCGTCCGCGCCCGCGACGAGCTGCACGCCGTCGACGCTCGCGTTGACGCGCTCGTCGAACCGTCCGTCGAGAGTGACCGTCTCGCCGGGCGCTGCGGCGTCTATCGCGGCCTGTGCGGACTCGAACGACTCGCCGTCGACGGTCGCGGTGCCGTCGTGGCCGGGCGCGGTCACGTCGGTCGCCGCGACGTCGGTAGGCACGTCGAACCCGGTGGCAGCGCCGGTTCCGTTCGCGGCACGCCCGGCGTCAGCGGTGGAGGCGCTCGCGTCTGCGGCCCCGGCGGCGACCGGCAACACGAGCGCGAGCGCGGCGACGACACAGGCCGCGGCGAGGAAGCCGGTCTCGGCGCGGCTACCCGGCATGACTCCCCCCGTCGCGGTCGTCGCTACGCTTCCGATCGGAGCCGTCACTGCCGCGGTTCGAACCGGGACTGCCGTCGCGGCGACGCGCGAGCGCGTCTCGGATCTCGCCCGGGAGCGCTCGGGCTAGCGCGGGGAGTTCGGCGACCGTCGCCTCGGTGTCTCGTGCGAGGTACGCGACCGCGAGCAGCACGGCGGCGAGGACGGCCATGTACCCGCCGGGACCGAACCACGCGAAGCCGCTGATGTTTGCGACCTCGTAGGGACCCAAGAGGGGCGGGGTGAACCCGTCGATGCCGCGCAACGGCGCGTCCGGATCGAGCGCGTGGCCGGCCTGGTAGAGCCGGTACTGGATGAACGCGAACATGCCGACGAAGACGGCGATCGTCCCGACGAACTGCGCCGTGAGTCCGGCCTTGAGCTTTCGGACGGTCGGCGCGAACGCGACGAAGGCCCCGGTGAGCGCGAGGCCGACGAACACGATCGGTCCGAGCAGCCATTCCGGAACGCGGATGGCCCCCTCTTGGACCTCGTAGTTCGGGTCGACGTACACCGGGTCCGGGTAGTAGAACCCGGCGTACTTGTTGAGCCCCTGTACCTCGGCGAAGTTGCCGCCCAGACGCGGGTACGCGTACAGTTCGATGAGCAGTTCCTGACTGGGATACTGCGGCGCAGTGAGCGTGATCTGCCACACCGGAACCAGCAGCGCGCCGACGAGCAGCGCCGCCGCTGCGAGCGGGAGCGCGCGTCGGATCTCGGCCAGCCGCGCGAGCGACGATGTCATGGCTTATCCCTCCGGTTCAACGATCAGCCGCGAGCGCATCTCTAAGTGCAGCGCGCTGCAGAAGTGCGCGCAGTAGATCCAGTAGACACCGGGGTCGTCGACGGTGAACGTCGCCTTCCGCGTCTCCTGGGGGGCGACCCGCATGTTGATGTCGTGTTCGGGGATCGCCACCGAGTGGAGCATGTCGCTCGTGGTCTCGATGTTCGTCACCTGCATCTCGACCGTGTCACCCTCCTGAACCGTCATCTCCTGGAAGCCGTAGTGGTTCCGCGTCGAGTACATCTCGATCTCGACGCGGTCCTCTTCGACGCGCTCCATCGTCTCCTCGCCCTCGTCGGTGTAGTCGAGTTCGAGGTCGTCGGGGTCGTACGTCTTCGCCGGATCGAGCTTCGACTTGTGGCAGATCGACGCGTCGTGCGGCTCGGCCTGTGCGGGCGAGTCTTTCACGAGCTCCATCCCCGACTCGTCGTCGCCGATGTAGATCAGCTGGTCGTTCTCCGGGTGTTGCGGCCCGACCGGGAGGAACCGGTCTTTCGACAGCTTGTTCAGGGAGATGAGCCAGTCGCCCGCGGGGTTTTCGGTGTACGACTCCGCGGCGATCAGGTGGCCGGGGTTGTAGTGCACGTCGATTTTCTCGATGACCGGGCTCTCCGAGCGCGCCTCTGCCTCGACTGCCTCCTCGATGTCCCACTTGACGACCTGCGAGTCGATGAACAGCGTGGTGTACGCGTGGCCACGCCCGTCGTAGGCGGTGTGGAGCGGTCCCAGACCGAGCTTCGGCTGGCCGACGATCGCGTCCGTCGGGTCGTCGACCTCGTCGATCGCGTCGATGTCGATGACCGACGCGGTCGGGTCGAGCTTCCCGCTGACGATCACGTACTCGTTGTCCGGCGTGACGCTGACCCCGTGCGGGCTCTTCGGCGTCGGGATGTAGTGGACGATCGGTTCGTCGCCCTGGTTGAGCGGGCTGTCCTGCCGACCGTCGACGACCGGCACCTCGTTTATCGTCTCGTACTCGCCGGCCTCGACCGCGGCCTCGATCCGCGGGATGTCGAACGCCTTCACGTTGTCGCGGTCGGCGCGCGTCATCCCCGATTCGGTCGCGGCCTCCTCGCTGTTGTACGCGCTCGTGAAGAAGTACCGACCCTCTTTGCTCCCGTCGCCGTTGTCCATGTTGCCGTCGATGAGCACCTCCCACTCGACGTTCATCGACTCGGGGTTGATCGCGGCGAGGACGGAGCCGTACGAGTCGGGGTCGTGGAGTTCACCGCTCCCGTCGTTGGGGATCGGCGTTCGGAACTCTCCGACGCCGAATATCAGATCGGTGTCCGGCAACTGCGCGCAGGCACCGTGAGTCCCCTGCTGGTTCGGGATGTCAACGATGGCGTCCGTCTCGAAGTACGTCAGGTCGATGCGAGCCATCCGGCCGTTCGCCTTGTCGTTGACGTACGCGAACCGGCCGTCGTAGTCCCCGTCGGTCTGGCTGATCCGCGGGTGGTGCGTGTCGCCCCAGGTGTATCCGCCAGACTCTTCGAGCATCTGCTGGCTCTCGTCGTCGTGGCCGTAGCCCTGGCTGGCGTCCCGGTTGAACACCGGGATGCGGATGAGTTCGCGCATCGACGGGAGGCCGTACACCCGCACGTCGCCCTGCTGGCCCCCACTGAGGAACGCGTAGTACTCATCGTGTTCGCCCGGCGGGACGGAGTTGTCGACCCCGCTAGCCGACGCTGCCCCGTCGACAGTGTTCTCGTCGCTCAGTAGGCTGGTACAGCCCGCGAGCCCGCTCAGCCCGCCGATCGCGGCGCCGGCCTTCATGAAGTCTCGCCGGCGGAGTCCGGGGAGCATCGAGTCGAAGCCGTCGTCGCCGGTCGGCTGGCCGTCCGATTCTCCCGCGTCCGTGGACCGTCGTGTGTCCTGTGACATAGGTGGTCTCCGCGAGTGGCGTGTTCTCGCGACAGTTGGCGGTTGCTGGGTCACCCATATAGCTGGTCCAGCGGCTTGCGATACGATAGGAAGCGCGCGAACACGTTCGGGACGCAAGTAGGAGTGAGGAGACGCAGAGACAGATCGTCCCGACGTGACGATCGATACCGCGTCGCAACCGACGGATCGCAGTCGTCGAATCCGTCACGCGCGCCGTAAAAAAGGAGAGTGACGACGATGCAACCGCTCAGTCCGTCGGCGGCGTCACTGCACGACGACTGCACCCTTCATGCCGACGGCCTCGTGGGGGGTGCAGACGTACTCGTGGATCCCCGACTCTTCGAAGGTATGTTCGAGCGTGTGACCCGCTTCGCTCACCGTTTCGCTCTCGAAGTCGCCGGACTCGGCGGCGACGTTGTGGCCGCCACCCTCGCCGGTCCACTCCCAGACGACGGTCGTCCCCGGGCTCACCGCCACCGCGGCCGGACCGAACGAGAGACCGTCTCCCGCGCCGACGTCGACGGTGACCTCGTCCTGTCCCGTGGCGTCGACCGTCTGGTCGTAGTTGTTCGCGCCATCGAACCAGCCGCCGTAGTCCGGCTCTTCACTGAGGTACGCGGTGTTGCCGGAGCCGCCGGAACCGTCGCTCCCGCCGGAGCTGTCACCGCCGTCACTCCCATCGCTCCCGCCGGAACTGTCGCCGCCGTCACCGCCGTCGCCCCCACCGGAACATCCGGCGAGCAGGAGCGTCGCGCCGGCGGCAGTCGTCGCCTGTACGAACCGTCGTCGGTCGAGTCGCGT
Organism: Halorubrum salinum; assembly: GCF_024494575.1. Taxonomy (GTDB): domain Archaea; phylum Halobacteriota; class Halobacteria; order Halobacteriales; family Haloferacaceae; genus Halorubrum; species Halorubrum salinum. The sequence goes on along the minus strand of NZ_JANHDO010000001.1, from coordinate 504,820 downwards.
ATCGTTCGTCATGTAGTCGGTCGGTGATTGTGGTGTCGTGTTTGTAACGGGCCATGCGCTGATCCGGCCTGCGAGAACGCGACGAACACGTTCGGGCCGGAGCGCATCTTCGGTGCGCGTGACGCGCCACGCGCGGCCGGTGATTACGAATCAGACCGTTCGGTCAGCACGATGAGCGCGGCGCCGTCCTCGCGCGCGGTCGGCTCGACCGTTCGATCGCCGTCGAATCGGAGGAGTTCACCGGCCTCGACGCGGTGTGTTTCGTCGTCGACGCGCACGTCGAACGACCCCTCAAGCGCGTGAAACAGCACCGCACTCCCGGGATGGTCGTGTGCGGGCACCCCCTCGCCGGCCGACAGCGCGAGCCGGACCGTCTTCGGCTCGCGTCCGGGGAACACCTCCGCGTGAGGCTCGCCGGAGAGCGCGTCTATTCGGACGATGTCGGCGGACCCGTCCGTCGCGACCTTCGGTAGCTCGGCGACGAACCGTTCCGGACCCTCGCGCTCGACGGCGTACCCCTCGTCGTCGAACGCCGGCACCTCGGCCGACAGCTCGTAGAAGAGCGGTTTCGGATCGTGGTCGTTGACGATCGTGAGCGACTCGCCGGGATCTACGTCCGCGAAGGCGTCGTGGATACGGTCGTGTCGCTCGTTCGGCGGAATCTCTCTGACGTCGAGTTCTGACATCGCACGTGACCGTCGGCGTCCCCGATACGTGTCGACCGTCGCGAACACGTTCGGGGTCATTGATCGGTCGGGGTCGATCGCCGACGGTCGTCCCGCCGTCGGCGCTAGGGCAAAACGAGAGTCCACCCCGACGGAAGCCGTCGATTCGGGGGCGCTTCGGAGCACGTCGTGACGGTCCAGCAGAAGCTATATTTAGTATCAGTCCAACGGTGTGTCTATGACGATACAACGGCGGCAGTTCATCGCGGCGATCGGCGCTGGGGCGGTCGCGAGCACGGCTGGATGTTCACAGTCGAACGGGGGATCCGGTGGCGGCGACGGTGGAGACGGGACCGACAGCGGGGACGGGAGCGACGGCGGAGAGAGCGACGCCAGCGACGAGGCGGGCGTCGCGGGCGAGACGCTCACGCTCACGACGACGACGAGCACCTACGACACGGGACTACTGGACGAGATCCACGGGGACTTCGAGGAGATGTACGACGTGTCCGTCGACGCGGTCGCACAGGGAACCGGCGCGGCCTTAGAGTCGGCGCGCAACGGCGACTCGGACGTGGTGATGGTCCACGCCCGCGGGCTCGAAGACGAGTTCATGCGCAACGGGTACGGGATCAACCGCCGCGACCTGATGTTCAACGACTTCGTGATCGTCGGGCCCGAAGACGACCCGGCCGGAATTCAGGGGATGGAGTCGGCGACCGACGCGCTCACGGCCATCGCCGAGGCCGAAGCCCAGTTCGTCTCGCGCGGCGACAACTCCGGGACCCACACCAAGGAACTCAACCTCTGGGAGGCCGCCGGCACCGACCCGGGCGGCGACTGGTACCAGGAGACCGGGACGGGGATGGGCGAGGCGCTGAACATCGCGAACCAGCAGGGCGCGTACACGCTCTCGGACCGCGGGACGTTCATCTCCCAGCGGTCGGAGATCGACCTGACGATCCTCGTTCAGGGACCGATCGAGGACGGCCCGGAGATCCTCGCGAACCCGTACGGGATCATGGCCGTCAACCCCGGCGTGCACGACAACGCGAACTACGACCTCGCGATGGCGTACATCGGCTGGATCACGAGTCCCGACGTGCAAGACGCCATCTCGGAGTACCAGGTGAACGGCGAACAGCTGTTCTTCCCGGAGGCGGTTTCGGAGAACCCCGACTTCCAGCAGTACGTTCCGGAAGGCTGGAGTAGCGAGTCCACTGACGAGTGAGCGTGCCGCTCGACCCGATAGTACCGTTCGTGCCGGCGCTTTTCGAGTCGCCGTTCAGGGAGGGGTACGTCTCCAGTGTCATCTACGTCTCGCTGTACGTCAGCCTCGCCGCCGTGGCGTTGAGCACGCTGTTCAGCATTCCGGTCGCGATCGTCGTGGGGCTCACCGACTTCCCCGGAAAGCAGTTCGTGAAGTCGGTCATCAACACCGGGATGGGGTTCCCGAGCGTGGTCGTCGGACTGGTCGTGTTGTTCGCCGTCTCGAATCAGGGGCCGCTCGGCTCGCTCGAACTCATCTTCACCAAACAGGCGATGATCATGTCACAGTTCGTGCTCGCGACGCCCCCGATCACGGCGATCAGCCTCGCCGCCGTCACCGGCGTGGACGAGTCCGTTCGCGACGCCGCGCGCGCGCTTGGCGGTACCCGCTTCGACGTCGCGCTCGTGGTCGTCAAGGAAGCGAGGTACGGCATCGCGACGGCCGTCTTGGCCGGGTTCGGCCGCGCGATAAGCGAGGTCGGCTCCGTGCTCATCGTCGGCGGGAACATCACGAGCGCGGACGGCATCTCGAAGACGCGGACGCTCACGACCGCCATCCAGTTGGAGGCGAGACAGGGACAGTACGAGACGGCGATGGTCCTCGGGGCCGTGCTCGTCGCGCTCGTGTTGACGGTCAACGCCGTGGTCGTCCGCTTCGGCGATCGGGGGGTACAGCCGTGATGCTCCGCGCGACCGGGGTGACGAAGGCGTACGGCACAGACCCCGTCTTCGACGACCTCTCCGTCGACGTCGACGCGGGAGAGGTCGTCGCCGTCATCGGTCCCTCGGGCGTCGGGAAGAGCACGCTTCTCAGGCTGCTCGCGCTGTCTGTCGAACCCGACGAGGGAACCGTCACGCTCGACGGAACGAGCGTCTGGGACACAGACGAGTCGGAGCGGCTCTCGCTGCGGCGGCGCGTCGGGATGGTGTTTCAGGAGGCGAGCCTCTTCGACGCCTCCGTCGCCCGCAACGTCGAGTACGGGCTCCGAGTCCGGAGACCGTGGAGCGACCGGCTCCGAAACGGCGTCGCGTCGCTGGTCGGAGCGAACTCGACGACCGACGCGGTCCACGAGTCGCTCGACGTCGTCGGGCTCGCGGACGCGCTCGACCAGCACGCCGGGTCGCTCTCTGGCGGCGAGGCACAGCGCGTCTCCTTCGCTCGCGCGCTGGCGTACCGGCCCGACGTCCTGCTGCTCGATGAACCGACCTCCGACCTCGATCCGCGAAACACCGCCGTCATCGAATCGGCGATCGACGCGGCGCGCGACCGGGACATCGGCGTCGTCGTGGCGACACACGACATGCATCAGGCGCGTCGGGTCGCCGACCGCGTCGCGGTGTTACTGGATCAGGGGGTCACCGAGATGGCTCCGACGGAGGTCGTCTTCGAGGATCCCTCCGACGAGCGCACGCGGCAGTTCATCGACGGCGAGCTTGTGTACTGACGCGGTCGGAAACGGTTCTGTACCCGGTCGCGTGCGTCACTTCGAGAAGCTGTGCGACAGGCAGCGAGAAAGGGGGTCGGCGACCGCCGGCTCAGGCGTACTTCGCGACGACGTTCAGGACGTCGTCGAGCTCGTCGCCGTCGAGCGAGTAGCGCTCCTGTGCGAACACCGATCGGAGTTCGGTCCGGTCCTCGGGCAGGAGGTCGGCGATCTTCACGGCGGTCGGCACGTCGATCTGCTCTAGCTCCGCCAGCTCCTCGACGAGTTCGCGGGACTCGTCGGCGTCGAGGTGGGCGAACCGGTTGACGTGCTCGATCGCGCGGGCGAGTTCGTAGCGGAGATCGCGGTCCTCGTCTTCCGCGCGCTCGGCTTCGATCTCGACGAGGATCTCTTTCGCCTCCGACGTGGTGACGTACTCTTCGTCTACCTTCTCTTTGAATATCGTCATCTCAGTTCTGCTGGGCGCTCATGTGGGCGGCCCGGACGATGAGCGTCTTCGTCTTGCCGCCGTCTGGGATCGCCACCTTGAACGCGGCGCCCTGTTTGCCCGTCACCGTCCCGGTGCGGCCGTCGAATCGGGGGTGGAAGCGTCCCTTCTGAACGCTCGGGTCGATCTTGAGGTGGACCTGCGACCCCTCCTCGAACTCCTGGATCGCTCGCTGCGGCGGCGACGTGCCGCGGTCGCGAGGTTTGTTCGAAAGCTTGTCGCGGGTCGCCTTCTGGGGCCCATTGGAACTCGGCATGGTCTTGAGTTCTCTTCCGCTGCCGCGGTTATAAATGGTGCGTTACGGGTCGAGGTCGAGAGCCGATCGCACACCGACGCGTGCTGGTTCGCGACGCCGCGCTCGGTGCCGAAAATCTCGGACACCGATTCCGCTCGAACCCGTGTGCCGACGCCCGAAACACCCGAACGGAGCCCCCCTTTCGAAAGGGCTAATCCCGTGACTTCCCTACCGTGTGCGTAATGAGTCATCAGCTGCCGGACGTACAGGCGTCGTCGCCCGACGTGACCGTCGGGCTCTCGCAGGTCGGCGTCACCGGCGTCGAGAAGCTCGTCAAAATCTCGCGGAACGGGGACCGTCCGATCGTCCTCATGGCCGAGTTCGAGGTGTTCGTCGACCTGCCGAGCGGCCGCAAGGGGATCGACATGTCCCGGAACCTCGCGACGGTCGACGAGATCTTAGAGGAGATCACCCGCGAGGAGGCGTACCGCGTCGAGGAGGTCTGTGGCGACGCCGCAGAGCGGCTCTTGGAGAAACACGACTACACCACGACGGCCGAGGTGTCGATGTCGGCCGAACTCGTCACCAGAGAGGACACGCCCGCGTCCGAGATCGAGACCCAGAGCACGGCGACGATCGTCGCGAGCGCCACCGCGACGGAGGAGGGCACCCGCGAGGAGATCGGCGCGGAGGTCACGGGGATGACCGTCTGTCCCTGTTCACAGGGGATGAGCGAGTCGCGAGCCCGCGAGAAGCTCGCCGAGCTCGGCGTCGACGAGGAGACCACGGAGGAGTTCTTAGACGCCGTCCCGCAGCCGGGACACTCACAGCGCGGCCACGCGACGCTGACGGTGACCACCGACGGCCACCCCGAGATCGACTTGCGCGACCTGATCGACGTCGCCCGCGACTCGATGAGCGCGCGCATCTACAACATGGCGAAGCGACCCGACGAGGACCACATGACGTACCAGGCGCACGCCGACGCGAAGTTCGTCGAGGACTGCGTCCGCGCTCTGGCCGAGGGCACCGTCTCGGAGTTCGACCACCTCCCGGACGACGCGGTCATCCACATGAAACAGTCGAACGACGAGTCGATCCACCAGCACAACGCCCACGCCGAGCGCGAGGTCCGGATGGGCGACCTCCGCGACGAACTGGACGTCGCGTAGGCGTCTCCGGCGAGAGGCCGGACCGACCTACTCTGCGGTTTTCGCCACCCGCTCCAGCAGCGCGTCCGGCGATTCGGCGGGCTCCGAGACGGCGTCGCCGGCGAGGACGACCGCCGACCCCTCCGGAACCGTCTCTGGAGCAGGCGACCCGTCCAGGTGGGCGTTCGGCGCGACGACCTTCTCGTGGTCGGCGACGCGCCACGCGGCGCGGTGGAGGTCGCTCCCCGGCTCGTCGCCGACCGCGATCGCCGTCGTCCCCCGGAGGAGTCGGCCGACGAGGCTCCCGTAGCCGGCAACCTGGACGCCGAGCCGCTCTGTCGCGCCCGCGAACGACTCCGCGGTCTCACGAGCGACAGCCCGGTACCGCTCCTCGCCGGTCAGTACCGCCAGATCGGAGAGCGCGGTCGCCATCTCAACGTTCCCGTCGAGCGGCCGGAACGGGCGGTCGAGCAGACCGGCACCCGACCGCGGGCCGTCGACGAACGAACCGTCGACGTGGAGTCGGTCGATAGCTCTGTCCGCGACCGCACGGGCGACGGCCGCCCCCTCGCCGAGCACCCCCGCCGCGCGGGTGTACGCGCTCACGACGTGGGCGGCGTCGTCGAGCAGGTCAGACTCGCCGACCTCGTCGCTGCCGCGGTAGCGGGTTACTTCTCCGGAATCGGCGTCGATCAGGTCGCGTTCGAGCCCGTCGAGGATCCGGCTCGCGTACTCGCGGGCGCGGTCGTCGTCGGTGTAAGCGGCGACGGCGAGCAGCGCGTCGGCCGCCAGCGCGTTTCCGCCCGCGAAGACGGTGAGGTCGCGGCGCGGCGAGTCGAGATCGGCGCGGTCCTCGGCGGGCGCGGCGTAGTAGGCGCGGCCGAGCCCCGGTCCGAGGCTCCCGCCGACCCCGTAGCCGGTCCAGAGGTCGTCGGTGAGGAAGGAGACGGCGTCGAGCGCGGGGTCGAGGTACGCCTCGTCGCCGGTGTAGAGGTAGGCGTTCGCGAACGCGCGAGTCACCGCGGCGTTGGTGTCGAGCGGCTTCTCGTAGGCCACGTCGCCCCAGTCGCGGGTGCCCGCGAACCGGAAGAAGCCGCCGGCGACCTCGTCCGCGAGGTGGTCCCGGACCGCGTCGAGCGTGCGGAGCGCGCGGTCGCGGTCGCGCTTCAGCGCGAACTCGACGGTCCTCGGGAGCGGGAACTTCGCGTCCGTCCCCCAGCCGGCGTGCTCCTCGTCGTACTTCACCTCCAGTTGCCCGGCGAGGTGGCTCTCGACGGCGTCGGTCAGATCGCCGCGCGGCGGCAGGTCGGCGTCGAGCGCGCGGGGGACGCGGCCCGCCCCGCGGCCCTTCTCAGACCACATCTGTCGGACGGATTCGAGCACCTGTCGCATCCCGTCGACGTCGAGGTAGCCCGCGCCCGTGAGCAGTTCGCCGTCGGGCGTGAGGAAGGCCGTCGTCGGGAACCCGCCCATGTTGTACCGCTCGCGCACCCGCGGGTGGCGATCGACGTCGACGCGGACGGGGACGAACCCCTCGTTGACGTTGGCGGCGATCCGCGGTTCGGCGTACGTGACCGCGTCCATCTCGTGACAGCCCTCACACCACGTCGCGGACAGCGACAGAAGCACCGGACGGTCCCGGTCGTCGGCCTCGGCGAACGCCTCGGAGCCCCAGTCGCGCCACTCGACGTGCGTCTCGTCGGTCATACCCGCAGTCGGGTCGGACCGTGGGTAAGCGCTTCGAGACGGGTCGGCACGGAGTCGATCGACGCGAACGCTGAGCCGCACTGACAGACCGATACGGGCGGGGCCGTGGAGGGATCGTCGGAGGGCGTGCGGGAGGGATCGTCGGAGGGCCGTGGAGGGCGTGTCGCTCGATCCGTCCGTCGACTGCGTCCCGTCCGTCGATCAGCGCTTGTGATCGTGGCCGAGTGCGAGCGCGACGACGTTGGCGACGAGCAGTCCGACGAACCACAGTCCCGTCGTCCCGTCGAGACCCACGTACAGCAGCGCGGGATACGCGAGCGGGATGACGATGGCCGCCCAGAAGGCGACCGCCTTCACCGTGCCGGTCATCAGACCGGCGACGTGCCGACCGGAGGCGAGACGAGTGGGAGCGGGGGTTGACATGCTCGGTTCACGCTACGTCGGGGACCCACATATAGCCGGGCGAGGGTTCGGGGATTTTTATCTCATTTCTCGGAGGTCGCGGGACGTTTCACAACGCCCGTAGAACCCATTTAATTGTTTATAGCTCATTTTGCGTCCGTTATACTTCGTCGACGCGCGTGGGACAAAGAGCGGCTTGTCCGTACACGAGACACTTATTCGGTCGCGGCGTAGGCCGGTGCATGATCGACATCACGCGCCGACTGGCGCTCCGCGGCGTCGCGGCCGGAGGGGTCTGCGCGTTCGCCGGGTGCGGGGGCGGTGACGACGGGGACGGCGGCGGTGGCGATGGAGGCGGTGGCGACGGCGGCGGTGACGGCGGCGCACGGTCCCCGGTTGCGACCGTTCGGCAGGTCGAATCGCCGCTCTCCGGCCCGGCGTGGGACCGTGAATCGCGGCGGGGGTTCTGCACGCGCATCGCGGCAGCGGAGGACGCGAACTGGCTGCTCGACGACGCGTCCGAGGAGACGCGCGAGTTCGTCTCGGAGACCGACTTCGAACGCGCCGTCGTCGTGTACGTCGAGTCGGTCGGCCCCACGACGTGTCACGACGAACTGTCGTTCGACGACGTCGCAATCGAAGACGGGACGCTGACCGCGAGCGCACGGGTCGAAGACACCTCGGCGGCGAACGAAGCCTGCGGACAGGCGATCACCTATCCGGCCGCGATGGTGCGCGCCGAGTCCGACCCGCGTCCGGAGTCGGTGCGGCTGCGGGTCACCGACGGCTGGGGCGAGACGGGGACGGTACGCGACGCCGACGGCGTGATCGACCCCGGCGCGCTGCCCGGCGTCGTCCGCCCGGACGGCGAACCGAACGTGATTCCCGCCTCGTTCGACTGCGAGACAGAGGGGTTCGAGCGACACCCGCAGGCGTACGAGGGCGCGGTCAACTGGGGCGGCGGCGGGGGGATCGACGACGGCGACACCGACGACGCTGCGGGTCCGCTCGCGCTGCGGATCGTGACCACGGACGACGAGGCGGGAGACGGCCCCAGCTCCGCCGACGGGCCGCTCGCCCGCGGCGATCCGTTCCGGATCGAACTGACGAACGTCTCCGGCCGTCTGGCGTACGTCGGCAATCAGGGCAAGTACAACCTCGAAGTTCGCACGACGGACGGCTGGACGGAGGTCCGAGGGACAGACGGCGAGGCACTGTTCGGGTACACGGACGAGGCGCTCGGCGTCGAACCGGGCGAGACGCTCGCGTGGGAGTTCGAGATGACGGACTCGGGGCTGGTCGAGGGGGGACCACACGCCGACGCCCTCCGCGTCTGTCCCGACCTCGTGGCCGGTCGATACCGGTTCGTCTTCTGGGGCGGCGACGACCTCGCCGTCGCGTTCGACTACGTCGGCTGACCGACCGTCCACCGTCCGGTCGCGTCGGCCGACGATCCGGAGCCGTCGGGCCCGAGGCCGTGGCCGATCACGTCGACTCCTCGACCGCTCTCGCGGTCGCAAGCACCTCGTCGTGGAGGTCCCCGTTCGAGACGACGAGGCCGGTCGAGTCGTGTCGCCAGCGGTCGCCTTCCAGATCCGTGGCGCGACCGCCGGCCTGTCGGACGATGAACACGCCCGCGACGGAGTCCCACGGGTTGGCGCGCAGGTTCGAGACGACTCCTTCGAGCCCGCCGGCGGCGGCGGTCGAGAGCGTGATCTGGGCCGAGCCGAGCCGTCGCATGTCGCCGAACCGACGGACGACGGCCTCACAGGCCGCCGCGTACTCGTCGCGGGCATCGAACTCCCACCACAGCGTCGGGGCGACGGTGGCCCGCCGCTCGTCGCTCACGTCGCTGACCGCGATCGGCTCGCCGTTGCGGTACGAGCCCTCGGCGTCGGCAGTGTAGACGTCGCCGAGCGCCGGCGCGACGACCGCGGCCGCGACGGGCTCGCCGTCGACGACCGCCGCGACCGCCGTCGCCCACACCCGGATGTCTCTGACGTAGTTGTTCGTGCCGTCGATCGGATCGATCACCCACGCCGCGCCCTCGTCGGGGACCGTCTTGCGTTCGTCCTCCTCCTCGCCGACGATCGCGTCGTCGGGAAACGACTCCCGGATCGCTTCGATCACGGTCCGCTGAGCCGCGCGATCGGCCTCCGTCACCACGTCGACCTCGCCTTTGGTCTCGACCGCGATGTCGCTCCGGAACCGCTCGTCCGCGACCCGCGCCCCGGCCCGGGCCGCGCGCTCCGCGACGGCGGCTCGCTCGTCTGCGTCGGTCATAGGTGCCCTCGGCGCTCGCGACGCGTATGCGCGTCGATCTACGAGGCGTCACCGCGACACCCCGCCGGCACCACTATTAACTCAGTTATGAATCAGAGTACGTTTAAGTGAACCGGGGTCGGATCGGTAGGTATGGAACCAGAGGAAGCGGTTCGTCAGCTCGAATACGCCATCGACGCCTCGCTCGACGAGACCGGACAGCGCGCCGCCGCCGGGTACCGGCCGACGTTCGAGCGAGTCGCCGACCGAGCGGACGGGGCCGCCGTCTACGCGCTCGCCGGAGCGCTCTCGGACGAGGTCGTCGACGGCTGCTGTCCCTCTCCGGCCGAGGCGAACGCGACCGCGGAGCGCGTGCTCGACGACTGGGCGTACACCGACGGCGGCGCCTGACTCGGCCGCAGTGGCCACGGCGACCGCCGCCTCACGCCTCGATCCGGTCCCCGAGTTCGGGCGCGCTCGCGTCGAATCCCGCGTTTTTTAGATCGGCCGCGAACGACTCGCAGCGGTCGCCGTGGACGATCGCCAGCCGCGCGTCGGGGTAGTCAGAGAGGAACGATTCCAGCCCGTCTCGGTCCGCGTGCGCGGAGAAGTCGTACGACTCGACGGTCGCGCTCACGGGGCGCACCCGGCCGTTCAGCTCCATCCGACCGTGGTCCTGTAGCTCTCTGCCGGGCGTTCCCTCCACCTGATAGCCGGTCAGCGTGACCGCGTTCGTCGGATTCGAGCGGATCTTCGGGAGATACGATCGGACCGGGCCGCCGGCGAGCATCCCCGACGTGGTGACGATCAGTTCGTTGTCGCCGGCGATCCGCTCGCGTTGGCCGTCGCGGCCCGTCACGAACCGGGCCCCGCCCGTCGCCCGACGGAACGCCTCGGGGTCGCGCAGGAACGACGGGTGCTGCCGGAGCATCCGCGTCACGTCCACGCCCATTCCGTCGACGTAGGGATGCACGTCGGCGGCGTCGGCGACGAGCAGCATCTCCTGCGTCCGGCCGATCGCGAACGCGGGCGCGACGACCGTCCCGCCCTCCCACATCGTCGTCCGCACGCGCTCGGTCCAGCGCGTCTCGACCGCCTCCCGGTCCTCGTGGCGCACGTCGGCGTACGTCGATTCGCAGACCACGATATCGGCGTCGGGTCGGGCGGTCGTCCCCGACACCAGTCGCTGGTCGTCGGTGTGAAAGTCGCCGGTGTACAGGAGGCGGGTGGCTCCGCTATCGGACTCCGTCCGATCGCCCGTGGGACTCCGTCCCACGCTGTCGTCCACCAGCACGTGTGCGGAACCGGGGATATGGCCCGCGTCGAAAAGCGTCACCTCGTACTCGCGACCGCCGGCCGAGACGACGAACGGCTCCGCGTACCCGTGTCGCGCCTCGACCTCGCCGAGCCGCGCGACGTGCTCCGCAGAGAAAGGGCAGAGCGGGCTGTTCCCGTGGAGCTTGAGCGTGTCGCGGGCGAGGGTTCGTGCGAGTTCCGCGGTCGGCGGCGTCCAGTGTATCGTCGGCCTGCGCGAGCCCTTCAAAAGCGCCGGTACGGCCCCGACGTGGTCGAGGTGTCCGTGCGAGACGACGACCGCGTCGGGTTCCGGGTCGCGGGTCGGGTACTGCGGGGGGTCACCCGTCATCAGCCCGTAATCGAGCAAGAGGGCGTCGTCGACGAGGACGGCGCTCCGACCGACCTCGCGGGCTCCGCCGAGGAACTCGACCTCCATCGCCGAGGAGTAGTCGCTCTCGGCGTTAGTGTCCGTCGGTCGACGTCGCAGGAGGGAACCGACCCCGTCGCGTCAGTCCAGTCGCTCCGCGGCGTCGCGCTGGACGAGGGGGTCCGCGTTCTCCGCCGGCAGCGTCACGACGTCCTCGCTCGCGAGGTCGTACTCCCGGTCGTCGACGCCGAGGATCGGGCCCACGTCCCGGGTGATTCTGACGGTCGTGCGGTCGTCGTGCGCGGGCGTGTCGCGCGCCGTCGGCCCGTCGCTAGTGCGGTCGGGAGCCTCCTTCCGGTCGCTGCCGGGCGCGACCGAGTCGGGTGCGTGCGGGTTCGACTCCTCCACGCCCGGCGCGCCCGGCGGGGCAGGCTCCGGCGGTACTTCAGTCGGGCCAGTGGACGCGGACGGTTCCCCGGAGCCGTCGGCCGCGGCGTCGCGGGGGGGGTCGTCACGGGACGTGTCGCTTCCGGCGACGTCGGCCGGCGGCCGATCCTCGGTCCCGACGGCGGACGTCGCTTCGGAAGGGGCCGCGGGAGCGTCGGCGTCGTCGCGGGCGTGATCGCCGGCGTCGCCGGCGTCAGCGGAGGGGGCGTCGTCGAGCGGCGGTCCGCCGGCCGTGTCGGCGGACCCACCCATCGCCCCCGCGAGGGCGCTGTCGTCGGTGTCGTCCGACGCCGAGGGGAGGTCAGAGTCAGTCGAGGCGGCTGTCGAGGCCGCGGTCGAGGGGTCGGGATCAGCGGACCGCGTCGCCGCATCCGAGTCGGACGACGGCGGGGCGTCGCCGGAGAGCACGTCGAGCACGCGGGACTTGTTCTGGCCGATCCGATCGACGAGGTCGTCGAACAGCTCGCGCTCCTCCGTCGTCATCCCCTCGTCTTCGACGGGCATGTCGGCCGCCGCGAAAGAGGCGAGCTTGACGACCTTACCGACGCGGCGCTCGTAGAGGGCCTCTGCGACCTCCTCTGCGGTCTCGACCTCGTCGGACATGCGCCGTACGTCGTCGTCGGAGAACGGTTTTTCGACCTGCTCGGCGCGCCGGTCGCGGGCCGCGCGCAGGTCGGCGACGTAGGCGGCCACGTCGTCGTAAAAGGAGTCCCGCAGGTGCTGGAGGCTGTCCTTGCGGCGTTCCTTGGCCTGCGCCGATCTGAGTTCGTCGAGGTTCATCGTTCGGAGGCTTTCCGCGCCTCGCCGCGGGCCATCAGGAAGACCCCCGCGAACTCGGGCACGGTGTTACTACCGGATTCGACTAACACTCTCTCGCCGTTTAGTTCTACCGTCCGATCCGCGTCGCTCTCGATCCGGATCTCGCGGCCGACGAACCGCTCCGGAACCGCGTCCCGAAGCGGATCGAAGTCGTCGAGATCCGCGCGGTCGATCGGGGTGACGACGAGTCCGGACCCGCCGTGGAGCGTTCGCGGAAGCCGAATTAGCCGTCTGGTGTCCGTGGTGACCGGCTCGTCGATCGGGGCGGTGTCGGTCGCGGCCACCCGCGCGGCGAGCGCGGAGACGAGCCGGCGCACACCCGGGCCGCCGGCCTCCACGTTCCCCTCGCGGACCGCGGTCGGGTTGCGCTCGAACGCGCCGAGGATCGTCTCCGCGCGCCCCTCGCCGATCCCGTCGAGTTCCATCAGCCGCTCGCGGGCGGCCGCCTCGTCCATCTCGCGGAGGTCGTCCGCGTACGCGACGAGCGCCTCGTGGACGCGAGCGCCCCATCCCCCCTCGGTGCGGAGGACGCGTTTCGTCGTGCCGCGGTCCGACACCGTTCGGATCAACCCCTCCGTGTCGAGGTCGATCGCGCGGACGTAATCGACGATCTCGCGTCGCGCCTCGCTGTCCAGATCGCGGACGCCGTCGTCGCGGACGTGGACGTGGTACCCCCGACCGCCGGAGAAGACGATCGTGAGGTCGTCGAAGGAGAAATCGTCTTCGAGAAAGTCGAGCAGCCGCCAGAGGGCGTCCTTACAGGCCGCCAGCATCTCGGGATAGCTCGTCGTCTCCGGGTCGACGCCGGGGAGGTGGTCGGCGTCGAGATCAAAGATCAGGTCGGCCGACCGCCACCCTTTCTTCGACATCGTCGACGCGCCCGGGTCGTCGTAGCGGGCGGCCGAGAAGTACGCGTGCCGCGGAGCGTTGTCCGCGAAGAAGGTGTCGACGTCACCGAGGTCGAAGAGCGACTGATGGCGCACCATCGTCGTGCCCGACCCCGGAGTCCACGGGATGTGCCCCCACTCGCGGAGGTTCGCGTCCGGGGGAAGGGCGGGCGAGGCGTGGCGATAGTAGTCGCCGAACCGCCCCTCCAGATACTCTCGCGTCCGATCGTCCATGCTCTCGCGTTGTACCCGCGGTCGACGTATAGACGTTACCGTTCGTGGCGGCCGCCCGCCGGATCGTGTCCGTCCGAACACGGCCGAATACGTGTGTTCGTGACCGCGACACGTTCGGCTCCGCAAACGTGTGAGCGAGCGGACACTGGTAGCGCGTGCTCGTCAGGTTTATCACTCCGTGTCCGTTACCGTCGGGTGACGCTTCGTCTGGAGGGCCGAAGCGTCAGCGGGGACCAACGGCACGCCCGACGCGGCTTTTTTCCGCGTCGGGAGTGCCTCTTTCTGCCGACGAGTTACCGAACGAGAGCGCCGAGTGAGCGGCCGCTCACACGAGTATATCAGTTCTCATAAACGACGATCGCAGCGAGTTCGACCGTCGAACCGCAGACGGTAGTTGCTTTTCTGATATATCGTAGGTGGTGGAATCGCGGGGTAGCGCGGGCCGATACCAGCGATAGTGACTATTTATAACGATGTATTTATTTATTCGCAAACTGAAGGTATAGGCAGTTGTATGTACGACCTCACAGGTTTTCAGCGTGACCTGCTCTACGTGATCGCCGGGCTCGATGAGCCGCACGGACTCGCGATCAAAGACGAACTCGAAGACTACTACGAAAAGGAGATCCACCACGGCCGGCTCTATCCCAACCTCGACACCCTCGTCGAGAAGGGACTGGTGGAGAAGGGACAGCGCGACCGGCGGACGAACTACTACACGCTGACGCGACGCGGGCAGCGCGAGATCGACGCCCGGATCGAGTGGGAGACGCAGTACATCGAGCACTGACGCCGTCCGGCGAAGCCGCTGTTTTCGTGACGGCCGATCGGCCGTGAGCGGCTGCGCGACCGCGAGTGGCCGCGCGACCGCGAGCTATCGGTCCGCGTACCACTCCGCGAACTTCGCGAGGGCGCGACCCCGGTGTGAGACCGCGTTCTTCCGATCCGTGTCCATCTCCGCGAACGTCTCGCCGTCGTGTTCGAATATCGGATCGTACCCGAACCCGCCGTCGCCGCGGGGCGCGACGATCCGTCCGGGCACGTACCCCTCGAACAGCTTGACCGGAAGCGCCTCCGCCGATGCCGGGTCGTCGTCCGTCGTCGGTCCGGCGGCCGCGGCCGCGTCGCGGTCGCCGCGGTCGACCGGGTCGGGGCTGGCGGCGAACGCCTCGCCGTCACAGTAGCCGAGCGTACACCGGAACGCGGCCCGTCGGTCGTCGAGGTCGGCGGCGATCTCGTGGACGCGCTCAACGCCGAGCGTCTCCTCGACGTACGCGGAGTAGGGGCCGGGGAACCCGTCGAACCCCTCGATGAACAGCCCCGCGTCGTCGACGAGGACCGGCTCGCCGGCGTGGCGGTACGCCTCCCGCGCGCCGCGGGCCGCGATCGGGCCCAGTTCGTCGGCCTGTACTTCCGTGTAATCGAAGTCGAGCTGGCTGACGGAGCCGTCCGTCAGGTACCGCTCCGCCTCGCGCACCTTTCCCGGATTCGTCGTGACGTATCTGAGCACGACCCTCGGTGCGGTCGGCGGCGACGAATAGCCGTCGGTCGGCGGCCGGTTATTGTCGTTCGACCGGCCGCCGAGCGTGGCCCGCGAGCCCGCCGCGCTTCAGTCGCCCGCGACGGCGAACCGCGAGGCGTCGCTCTCCGCGGTCGGCGCGGTCACGAGCGAGACGCCGACGGTGAGGACGGCTGAAAGCACCATCAGCCCGAGCGCCACGTCCCAGCCGCCGGCGACCGTTCGCGGCAGCGTCGGGACGGCCGAGGCGACCGCCGACAGCACCACCGCGAGGTACGCGACCTGCGGGACGAGCACCCCGGCGATCATCCCGCTCCGGGTGGTCCGGGGCCAGTAGAGCGCGCAGATCACGGGGAGCGCCAGCAGCGCGAACCCGGAGAAGGCCGTGTCGCCGACCTCGATCAGCGTGCCGGGCCGGAACAGGCTCGCGACGAACGCGGCGAGCGCGAACGCGGCGACGCCGATCCGGGCGAGCCACGCCTCGCGGCGCTCGGACGCGTCGGCGTTGATCAGGGGACGGTACAGGTCGCGGGTGAAGTACGACGACCCCGAGAGCAGCATCGAGTCGGACGAGGACATCATCGCGGCCATCGCGCCGGCGACCACCAGTGCGGCGAACCACGCGGGCGTATACTCGCTCAACACGACCGGGAGCACGTTCGCGCCGTCTGGCACGTCGACCGGCATCCCCGCCGCCCACGCGCCGATCATGAACGCGGGGACGAAAAGCAGGAGGACGAGTACCGGCCACAGCGCGAACGACCGCTTCAGCGTCTCGCCCGAGTCCGCGACGAAGAACCGCTGGTTGATCTGCGGGAACATCGTCACGCCGAACGCGATGGTGATCGCGGTCGAGACGATGAACCCCGGCGAGTAGAGCCCGCCGCCGAAGCTCCCGAACTCGGGTCTCGCCTCGAGCATCGCGCCGGTCGCCGCGCCGACGCCGCCGACCGCGGACACGATCCAGACGGCCGCGATCCACACGACGGAGAGCATGAACAGCCCCTGGATCGTGTCCGTCCACGCGACGCCGCGCATCCCGGCGAGCACGACGTAGAGGATCATAAAGGCGGTGACGAGCGCCGCGCCGCCCCAGTACGGGACCGCGCCGCCGGTGAGTCCGACGAGCGCCTCGCCCGCGCCCATCTGCTGGAGCATGACGTACGGGAACAGCCACAGCAGGCTCACGCTCGCGACGAGGGCCCTGAGTCCGGTCGAGCCGAACCGGTCGCCGAGCATCTCCCCGAGCGTGACGTACCCGTGCCGGTCGCCGATCAGCCACTGCTTGTACCCGATCGCGTACCACAACACCGCGAACAACACGCCGTCGAGCGTTCCCATCACGATCAGCCACTCCGGCCCGGCGGCGAACGCGAGGTTTGGTCCGCCGAAGAAGGTGAACGCCGACAGCAGCGTGGCGAACGTGGTGAAAAGCAGGACCGCGGTCCCTATCGACCGGTTCGCGAGGTAGTAGTCCTCCGCGGTCGTCTCGGAGACGCGATAGGCGACGAGGCCGACGGCGAGCGCGATCACGAGGTAGCCGACGACCACCCCGAGCGAGAGACCGAGGGTCACGGCTCGTCACCTCGACCGAACGGCTCGCTCGCGCTCTCTGCGGCCGGACTCGACGACGCGTGGAGCCCCATGCCCCGCTCCCATGCCCCGCTCCGGACGAAGCGTGTGAAGAGGAGCGTACAGAGCCCGAGCCACGCGATGTGCCACCATATCCACACCGGAAGTCCCGCAACGATCAGGTCGACGCCCCACAGCGGCCACGGCACGGCGAAGGCGACGAGCACAGCGAACGTCGGTATCCACAGGAAATCTCTCTGCTCTCGCACCATACAGATCGAATTTGGTTCTATGCCCATAAATTCTACTAATGAGATTCGATTAGGTACTTCGCAGAATAATTTTCTTCAATCGGCGACGACGGAGACAGTGCGATAACTATTTTCGGCGAGGGACACAACCACGCACGGGCGGCTTGTGCCGCCCGATCATCACCATTCACCATCATGAAAGACACAGAAAAATACCTGATTCACGCCACCATCGCGGCCGACGGCGTCGTCGAGCGGAGCGACGTGGTCGGCGCGGTGTTCGGACAGACGGAGGGGCTCCTCGGGGAGGAACTCGACCTCAGAGACCTCCAGGAGTCTTCCCGCGTCGGTCGGATCGACGTCGCCGTCGAGTCCGAGAACGGCCAGTCGTTCGGCGAGGTCACCGTCGCGTCGAGCCTCGATAAAGTCGAGACGGCTATCCTCGCGGCCGCGCTGGAGACCATAGACCGCATCGGACCGTGTCGGGCGTCGGTCGAGGTGACGAGCATCGAAGACGTCCGGGCGGCGAAGCGCCGCGAGGTCGTCGAGCGCGCGAAAGAGCTGATCGCCGGCGGCTTCGACGAGACGAGCCTCGCGAGCGACGACATCCTCGAAGAGGTCCGCGAGGCCGCCCGCGTCGAGGGGATCGTCGACTACCGGGGGCTTCCGGCCGGTCCCCGCGTCGGCGACTCCGACGCCGTCATCGTCGTCGAGGGGCGCGCGGACGTGCTGACCCTCCTCGACTGCGGGATCAAGAACGCGGTCGCCGTCGAGGGGACGAACGTCCCCGACGCGGTCGCGGACCTCACCGCCGACCGCACCGTCACCGCCTTCCTCGACGGCGACCGCGGCGGCGAACTGATCTTGCGCGAACTGGCACAGGTCGGCGACGTCGACTACGTCGCGTTCGCTCCGCCGGGCGAGTCCGTCGAGGATCTCGACCGCAGCACCGTGTTCGACGCGCTCCGCGGAAAGGTTCCGTACAGCAGCCTCTCCGACGAACCGAACCTCCGGGAGGCCGTCGAGGCAGAGCCCCGGACGGAGACCGCCGGCGACACGGGCAGTACCGCGGTCGGGGCGGGGGCAGTCGAGTCGGTCGATGCGGACGGGGCCGCAGAGAGCGAGGCCGAGGCGGGCGCGCCCGACGAGCCGAACGACGTTACCGCGGACGCGACCGGGGACGGATCCCGGCGACGCGGCGGCGACCACGCGCGCGATCGACCGGTGGACGGCGGTTCGAGCGACGGCGGGGACGGGGACGTCGACGAGGCCGAGGACGCCGACGAGGACGTCGACGACGACGCGGAGCGTGACGCTGACGCCGACGCAAGCGGGGACGCCGACGCAAGCGGGGACGCCGACGCGGGCGGGGAGACGGTCGCCGAGGGCGCGGCTCCCGCTCCCGGAAACGAACCGACTGCGGTCGACGACGAGGCGAGAAGCGACGGGACGACCGCCGCCGACAGCGATCCGGACGGTGCAGGCGACGAGCCGAACACACCCGACGGCGAGCCGCGATCGCTCGAAGAGCACGTACAGGAGATCGTCGACGCTGAGAGCGGGCGAGCTCGGCTCCTCGGAGACGATCTCGGCGTGCTCGCGGAGGTCTCCGTCGACGACGCGTTCGACGCGGTCGAGGGCGCGGACGTCGCCCCGAGCGCGGTCGTTATCGACGGTCGGATCGACCAGCGACTCCTCGACGTGGCGGCTCAACGGGGAGTCGGAGAGCTGTTCGGGCGTGACGTCGGCGAGTTCGTAAAGCGACCGGTCGGGACGCGCGTGTTGACGGTGGGGGACCTCCGCGCCGGGAGCTGAGGTCAGTTCGACGCGACGACGTCTCGGCGTGCTACTGGAGCCGGTACCGCAGGATCGCAGCGATTCCGCCGAGGTTCGCGAGCTGTTCGCCGGGCGCGAACTCAGAGGAGAAGACGACCACGTCGCCGCCCTGCTGTTCGACCGACTCGATGACGTCGTTGACGTCGATGTCCCAGTCCCCGTCGCCCTGTCGTTCGGTCCGGAGACGGTCGTCGACGACGAGCAGCGTCTCGACCGCGCCGAAGTCGGCGGCCTCGGCCACGTCCTCGGGGCCGTAGGTCGCCTTCGCGCCTTGGGCTATCTCGGCGGTGAGGTCGTCGATGAGGCTCGCCTCCTTGGATATCCGCGTCTCCTTTTGCACCTCGTCGACGGCGCCGCGTTTGAGCACCTCGTGGACGCCGCGGTCGCCCGCGGCGGAGGTGTCGACCGTGGTGATCCGGTCCGTCAGATCCCGGTACTCCTCCTCGATGTAGTCGAGCGCGTCCGTCTTCGTGAACCCCGGGCCGGCGAGGATCACGGCGTCCGCGTCGAGGTGGGCGAGCGCGTCAGCGAGGTCGGCGAACAGCTCCTCTCGCGGGCGGGAGTAGTCGCCTTTCCCGGTGGGTTTGGTGAACGAGGCGTACTCCTCGGTGCCGTACTGCTGGACGGTGTGGACGTACGCGGCCCCCTCCTCGACGGTCGCGATGGCCACGTCCGGGTTCTCCGCGGCCTCCGTCGCCTCCTCCAGCCGCTCGGTCTGGTCCGGCTTGAAGTGTTTCTCCACCGTGATCTCGTCGTGTTCCTCGACGTTGAGCGTGTGGTGGGCGTTGAGCTGGTCCTCGCGCGAGCAGGCGACGATGACGCCCGAGACCCGAAGCCGGTTGGCGAACCGAGCGAACTCGACGTCTTCGACCTCGAGCGTGACGAAGATGTGCTCGCGCTGTCCGCCGGTGTCGCGCATCTGGTCGTCGTTCCGCTGGATCCGGCGGGTGGTGTCGCCCTCGACGTGGTCGCCGGGCTCTAGGACGTGTGCCAGATGCCAGAGGTCGTCGACGTTCTCGGGGACGAGGGTGAGCCGCTCGCGCCCCTCCTCGCCGTAGCCCCGATCGGAGATTCGCATGCCCGCCCGTTCGCCCGGGCTCGTATCAACTCTTGTCTTTGCCACCGCTCAGACGGTCCGCGGAGACCCACTCGAAGCCGGCGTCGACTGTCTCGCTCTGACCGTCGCCCCCCTCGCTCTCGTCCCGTGGATCGCCCGGTCCGTCGGCGGACTCGCGACGGCGGATCGGGACGGTCCGCCCGGACTGGACGGCCGGGGAGGCCTCGATTCGGCGCGACCGCGAACCGCCGTCGCCGAGCGACCGCGACGAGCGGTAGCTTGTCCCGGTGGACGCAGGCGCGCCACGTGCAGCGACTGCGGGAGGAGGGCGGGAGTCGTCACCGGAACCGACGCGTGTGATACCGGAGGGCCCGGCCGGGTGTCCCGACAGCGCGTCTCGCGCGCCGCGGCCGTACACGCCGTGAGCGATCGCCCGGACGGCGAAGACGACCACGCTGCCGATCACGATCAGCGCGAGCGGACCGGCGAGCGCGTATCCCGCGACGAGCGTCGCCGTCGCGACGACCCACGCCGCCGCGTACCGACCCGACCCGGCGACGCGGACGATCCGGCTCGGTCGGAGGCCGTCACGGAGGCGGCCGGAGGCGGCGAACGCGGCGAGTGCGGCGGGCCTGACGTACGCGTACGCGAGCAGGTACGCGGCGGTGAGGACGCCGAGGAGTCCGACCGCGGCGGCGGCGATCGCGGTGGATCCACTCGGCCCGAGCGCGCCCTCGATCGCGACGGTGATCGGTCGCAGGTCGGTGGACGCGGACCGCAAGGCTGCGGCCGCGACGGCCGCCGTCGCGAGCAGCACGGCGAGCGGCGCGAGGAGGACCGCGCTCACGAGCAGCGACCTGACGCCGTCGCGGTAGAGGTCGTTCCACGCGACGAACGACGCGGCACCCTCGGCGTTGCCGTTCTCGATCCCGTCGGCGAGGATCCGGACGAAGTAGCCGCGGACCACGAGCGCCGGCGTGAGCACGAACGGGCCGGCCACGGCCGCCGGCGGGGTGGTGAGCGTCGCGACGAGCCAGAGCGGAAGGACGATCCACGTCGAGAGGGTCAACAGTCCGCCGACGACGAGGGTGCCGGTGACGTCCGTCGACCGTGCCAGCGCCGTGGTCGCCCTCCGGAGCATATCGGACCCTGTTCCGCGATGGTGATAAATGGTGACCGCGACGAGGGGCGAACGGGCGACACGGGAGGCTCGGAGCCGGGCGATCAAATTCTGATAATTCGCCAGAGAGTTTATATATTTTCGAAGGCTACTGCTAGCCGGCCGCACGGGAAATCGTGTGCCTCTGACAGAATCGATAGCCGCCTCTCGGCGGCTTCCCCGTCCGCGGCTTTCGGAACGCCGATCAGCGTTTTGCGCTCGTCTATCACACGCCGGTACCGATTTATCCCGGCCGACCGACGGTCCTGTATGACCGACGACGACCGGACGGACGACGTGGAGTCCGCGCTCCGGAGCTACGGGATCAACGTCGAGCGCATCGACGGGGACGACCCGCTGGAGTTGACGTACATGACTGCGTTCCCCGGCCGCGAGGTTCACCACGGCGAGATCGGTCGCGCGCTCAACGCGCTCATCGATCGCGCGGAGGCCGACGCGTGGGACCCCGTCACGGTCGACGGCACCGTGATCCGCTCGCCCGGAGACGTCCTCGGCACGTGGCGCGCCGAGGCGGAGTGGTTCGACGCGCTCATCGCGTACGAGATATCGGAGACCGAGTTCTCGACGCGCGTGCTGGAGACGTTGACGCACGCGGACGGCGACGGCGAACACGAACCGGCAGAAGCCGGGCAGGGAGACGGACAGTGACGCGACGGAACCCGATCAACCGCGCGCAGCGACGCCTCGAGCGTCCGCCGCGAGAACGGTTCGCCACCCGCGAGGTCGCCTTCGACGTGGACGGGGAGACGTGCCGGGGCACGCTGTATCTCCCCGCCGGCGACCCGGACGACCCGCCCGTCGTCGTGTTGGCACCGGGGCTGGGCGCGGAGCGGAGCTTCGGCTATCCCGCGGTCGCAGAGCGGTTCGCAGACGCCGGCTACGCCGCGCTGTGTTTCGATTACCGCGAGTTCGGTGCGTCCGACGGGGACTCACAGGCGGTCTCGCCCGCGGCACAGCGCGCCGACTACGCGGCGGCGATCGATCGGGCGCGCCGTGTCGACGCCGTCGGCCGGGGGCTGATTCTCTGGGGCGCGTCGCTGTCGGCCGCACACGCCCTCACGCTCGCCGCCGACCGCACCGACGTCGACGCCGTGATCGGCCTCGTCCCGATGCTCGACGGTCGGGCGATCGCTCGCCGACGCGGCGCGCGGTACCTGCTTCGCGCGGGCGTCGCCGGGGTCCGCGACCTGGTCGGGTCCCGGTTCGGGCGGGGACGCACGGTCCCGATCGTCGGCGACGCCGCCGACCTCGCGGCGATCACGGAGCAGGGAACGAAGCGGGGGTACCTCGATCTGGTCGACCGCGACTCGCGGTGGCGAAACGAGACGCCGGCGCGGTCGCTGCTCCGCGTGGCGAGCTACCGGCCGGTCGATCGGCTCTCGGAGATCCGCGCGCCGACGCTCCTCGTGGCCGGCACCGACGACCCGATCGTCGAGCGCGAGACGGTCGCGGACGCGGGCGATACGCTCACTCGCGGAACCGTCGTCTCGATGCCCGCCGACCACTTCTCCGTGCTCGGCGACGACTTCGAGCCCGCGATCGGCCACCAGCTGTCGTTCCTCCGCGGCGTGTTTTAAGTAAGAGCGACACGGAGCGCCGCGTATGACCGTCATCGCGCTGTTGAGCGTCGCGCCGGTGATAGAAGGGAGCATGGCCGAAGAGGTCGCGAAGGCCGTCGACGCGCTCGACGCGTTCGACGTGAGCTACGAGACGAACCCGATGGGGACGGTGATCGAGGCCGACGACGCCGACACGCTGTTCGCGGCCGCGGCGGCGGCGCACGACGCCGTCGACGGTGACCGCGTCTCCACGGTGTTGAAAGTGGACGACAAACGGACGAGCGACGAGAGCGCGGACCGCAAGGTCGACGCGGTCGAGGAACACCTGGGACGGGCGGCCGAGCGCGAGCGCTGACACCGCACGGGTGCGGTCGGCGAGCGATCCCTGACTCAGCCCTTGATGTTACAGACGGGGAAGGTCCGCGCGACCTTGTCACCGATCCCGAGGTCGTCGCTGACGCGGATCACCTCGTCGATGTCCTTGTAGACGCCCGGTGCCTCCTCTGCGATCGTCGCTCCCGACTGCGCTTTCACGTATATCTGCTGGTCGGCTTCGAGGTCGTCGCGCACGTCGCCGCCCCAGAACTCCTGTTTCGCCTGCGTCCGGCTCATCAGGCGTCCGGCACCGTGGGCGGTCGACCCGAACGAGACCGACATCGACCGGTCGCCGCCGCGGAGCACGTACGAGCCCGCGCCCATGCTCCCGGGGATGATGACGGGCTGGCCGACGTCGCGGTACGCCGCGGGCACGTCCTCGTTGCCGGCGGGGAACGCCCGCGTCGCGCCCTTCCGGTGGACGTACAGTTCGCGCTCCGCGCGGTCGACGGCCGCGTCGCCGACCGCGGGCCGCCCGTCGGCGTCGACGCCGACCTCGTGGACCTCTTTTTTGGCGATGTTGTGTGCCACGTCGTACAGCAGCTCCATTCCGAGGTCGGCGATCGGGTCGGCGTCGAACACCTCGCCGAACGTCTCGCGGGCCTGATGGGTGATGAGCTGGCGGTTCACCCACGCGAAGTTGATGCACGCGCCCATCGCGCCGTAGTACTCCTCTGCCAGCTCCGAGCCGGCGGGCGCGGCGGCGAGCTCCTTGTCGGGGAGGTCGTCGAGGAGGTCTGCGTGCTCCTTTTCGATCCGGCGGAGGTAGTCGTTGCAGGTCTGGTGGCCGAGCCCGCGGCTCCCGCAGTGGATCAGGACGACGATCCCGTCTTCTTCGAGCCCGTACGCCTCGGCGACGCCCTCGCGGAACACGTCGGTGACCCGCTGTACTTCGAGGAAGTGGTTGCCGGAGCCGAGCGAGCCGAGCTGGTTGCGGCCGCGGTCTTTCGCCTTCTGGGTGACGTACTCGGGGCGGGCGTCGGGGCGTCGTCCCTCGTCCTCACAGCGCGCCAGGTCGCTTTCGATCCCGTACCCCTCCTCCACCGCCCACTCGACGCCGCGCTCTAGGGCCCCGTCGATGGCGTCCGCGGTGCCGTCTATCACGCCGCCGCCGCCGAGCCCGGAGGGAACCGCCTCGAATAAGGCGTCGACGAGTTCCTCCTCGCGGCCGCGGAGGTCGTCGTACGTGAGGTTCGTCCGCACCATCCGGACGCCGCAGTTGATGTCGTAGCCGACCGCTCCGGGCGAGATACAGCCGGTCCGGGCGTCGATAGCGCCGACGCCGCCGACGGGGAACCCGTATCCCTGGTGGCCGTCCGGCATACAGAGCGCCGGCTCGGCCATCCCCGGGAGATGCGTCGCGTTTTTCAGCTGTTCGAGGGTGTTGTCCTCGCCGATCTCCTCTAAGAGCGCTTCGCTGGCGAGGACGCGGGCGGGAACGTTCATGTCGCCCTCGCGCGGGATCTCCCAGACGTGCTCGCGCACCTTCTCCAGTCGGATCCCGTCGATCTCGCGGGTAGTCATACGCCGGCGTTCGCCGGGACGGGGGAATAGCGTTACGTCCCGCGGGCGGCCCTCGCGCGGTCGGCCGTCGCGCGGACGGTCGTCCGCGGACGATCGCCACGCGGTCACCGAACAGCCCCGGTTCAGTCGTCCGCGGCGCGCGCCGACCGCGCTGCGCCCTCGGCCCCGGAATCGTCGGGCGCGCGCCGCGGGTCCGAGAGTCTATTGTCGAGCGCGTACGGTCCGGAGCCGGTGATGAGCAGCGCGGACGCGAGGCTGAACAGCCCGATGTGCGCCAACACCGGGTCGTCGGGGATGCCGAAAAGCGTGAGCGTGAACACGAACAGCGCGGCCATCGCCGACGCTCGGGTGAAGAAGCCGACGGCGATCGCGGCACCGATGGCGATCTCGCCGAACCCCGCACCGAGGACCCACAGGTCCGGGGGGATCGGCGTCGCCGTCGAGAGCCCGTACTGCTCGACCACGCCCCGGGCCATCTCCGGCGCGAGCAGTTTCTCGAACAGACCGAGGAACATGAATCCGACGCCCATCCCGACGCGGACGACCGTGGGGACGTACCGTTCGAGCGGATCGAGGCGGTCGGTTCCCCACTCCACGACCCGTCGAACGGGGTCGACCTCGCTGTAGAACGTCCCGGGCGTCGACGCCACGCGCTCGAACACGTGGTCCGCGCTCGGGCGGCCGCTGCCGACGAGCACTAACGCGAGGAAGCCGGGTATCCACTCCAGCGAGTAGACGAGAAGCGGCGCGACGGGGAGCGCGATCAGGTACGCGAGGAGTCCGACGCCGGCGGCGACGCGGGTGCCGAACCCGAAGACGATCATGAAGCCGATCAGGATCTGTGCCAGGCGGTCGACGCCGCCGCCGATCAGCGGGTCGACCACGGGATTGAGAAAGTACCCGGCAAAGCCCGCGCCGACGAGCGGGAGTCCGAACCCGAGGCGCAACAGCCACGGGAGGAGGTCTCGGTACTCGGCCATCACGGTCCGGAACGCCGCGACGTCGCGGTCGAAGACGCGGACGCGGCGGTACGAGACGACGGCGGCCGCGGCCGCGAGACCACCGCCCGCGAGCGCCGCCACGTTCACCGGGTCTGCGAGCGCGGCGGTCAGAAACGCCAACCCCTCCCCGACCTGTTCGGTCGAGGTGACGTACCGCACGTGCGCAGAGGCGACGCCGGGCACGAGGGAGACGCCGACGAGCGCCGCGGCGAGGACCGTCGCCGGACGGGCGAGACGGGTGCGTGCCATGCCGAGACAAGGGGCTCCGTGTGGATAAATGGTCGAACGGGAGAGTATAGGTCGACGACGGGCGCGGAGAGACGGAGCCGCCACGAGTGTCGAGCGGAGCGGCCGCCCGTAGCGTGAGACGGTCTGTCAGACGTCGAAGACGACGTACGCGTACCACTCGTCGCCGCGTCGTTCGAGCGTCATCTCGGAGTAGGTGACCGCCTTGATCTCGCGAGCCGTCACGTCCTCGAGGGGGACGCCGCGGGCAGAGCAGTCGACCGTCCACGCGTCGTCGTCCCGCTCGCCGCGGCTCCCGGAGGCAGTTCCGTCGCCGGTCGCGTCCTCCCGGAGGCCGGAGACCGAACACCGATGGTCGGCCGGTAACACGCCTCGCACGTCTCGCTCGTAGATCAGCCGGTCGAGGTAGTCGAAAAGCAGCGCCTCCGGACTCTCGGCGCGGACGGTGAGGTCGAAGCGGTCGCCCGTCTCCGGAACCGACTCACAGCTCGCCGCCGTGAGCCCGTCGGCGACGGACGCGAACAGCGCCGAGAGAGAGTCACCGGTCGCCTCGACGGCGACGTCCGCGGTGTGGTCGCGCAGGGCGTACGTCATCGGTCGGGGCCTTCGGTCGTGTCCGTTCGGCCGGTCGCGTCGGCACTATCCGGTTCTGTCGCGTCGTCACCGCCCGGCCCCGCCGCGTCCTCGTCCGTCGACTCGCGACCGACTCCCCCCGTCGAACCGCGGTCGACGTCCTCCGTCGACTCGGCCGCGTCGCCGGCTGCCGCCGCCATCTCCCAGTCCGAGTCGAGACCGTCCCGCAGGTGGGTCGTCGTGTCGGTCGCATGCATTCCCTCGGCCGAGACGCCGTCGACGTCCTCGGCCGCGCCCTCCAACGCGACGCCGCTCGTCACCACGGCGCGCAGTCCCTGTTCGACGCTCAGGTCCACCTCGACGATCCGGTCTTCGGGGACGAAGACGACGTGGCCGCCCATGACCGGATTCGGGGCCATCGGCATGAAAAGCGTCCGCATCTCGTCGCTTCCGGTCGGCCCCGAGACGGCTTCGGGCGTGGCGCTCGTGACGAACGCGAGCGTGTACGTCCCCTCTGTCGGGAACTCCACTAAGACCACCTCGCGGAAGTTCCCCTCGTCGGATTCGAGCATCGCGTCGCTCATCTGCCTGAACCCGCGGTACACCGACCCGACGCCGGGGACCCGCTCGATCGCGTAGTGCGTGTACTCGACGGCCCGCTCGCCGTACCGAGTCGATTCGACGGCGATCCCGAGGACGAGAAGCGAGGCGACGAACACGAGCGGCGTCGCGACCTCGACGACGAGCTGTCGGGAGATCGATCCGAAGAGCGGGACCGAGACTCGCGAGGAGAGCGGCACGACCGCGGAGGAGAAGGCGTCGAGATAGTCGTAGATGGCGTTGAAGACGAACCCCAAGACGGCGAGGGTGATCACCGCCGGCACGATCACGGCGATCCCGGTCACGAAGGCCCGTCGGAGCCGCTTCCGCCCCGGCGGCGTCTCCTCGAACATACGCGTCACCACGACCGACCGCGACAAAACAGTTCTGTCGCGGACGCCGGCCGTCGCGAGGGACCCCGGTGGCGGTGGAGTTATATCCCACAGGACTGTTAGATGCGTGCAGTGAGCGTCACCGTAGAGAAACGGACGGATCCGCCCGGCGAGACCGAGTACGCCTCGGCCGCGTGGGATCTCAAAGAGCGGATCCGCGCCGACGAGGGCGTTCTGCGACAGCGTCGAGGGTTCTTCGTCGACGCCTACCGCCGGTCCACGACGCACCTCCTCGTCGAGCGGAACACGCTCGTCGCGTTCGCCTCCGTCCGCCGCGACGGCTACGTGCTCTTTCTCGCGGTCAATCCGGACTACCGCGGCCAGGGCCACGCGGAACGCCTCGTCGCCGACGTCGCCGCGGAACACCGCTCCGTCACCTGTCACGCCCGCACGACGAACGACACCGCGCTGGGGTTCTACGAGCACCTCGGCTTCGAGGTCGTGCGCCGGATAGACAACTACTACGAGGACGGCGGCGACGCCTACTACCTCAAGCTCGGCAGCGACTCGATACGGGAACGGCTCTCGGAGTTCGTGAGCCGGTAGGACCGCCCGGCGACCCCGCCGAACCGATACCCATTAGCATACGCCGCGAGGAGGGTCGTCCATGACGGACCCTTCGCCGGCGTCGCTCGCGGACCGCGTCCGCGACGGCGACGTGCGGTTTCACGAGATAGAGGAGCACGCCGACGCCGACACCGCGGCCGCCGCCCGCCGGCGGCTGGTCGCGGAGACGGCCGACGCCGACGCCGACGCGCTCGGCGAGTACGCCTTCGACGCGGCCGACGCGCACGGCTCGAACATCGAGAACATGATCGGCGCGGTGCAGGTGCCGATGGGCGTCGCCGGACCGGTCGCGATCGACGGCGGCGCGCTCTCCGGGGAGCGGTACCTCCCGCTCGCGACGACCGAAGGCGCCCTGGTCGCCTCAATCAACCGCGGCTGCTCCGTCGTCACCGACGCCGGCGGCGCGACCGCCCGCGTGACGAAGAGCGGAATGACGCGCGCGCCGGTGTTCCGGGTCCGCGACGTCGCCGAGGCCGAGGCGCTCGTCGAATGGGTCCGCGACAGCGAGGACGTCCTCCGCGAGGCGGCCGAGTCGACGACGAGCCACGGCGAACTCCTCGACGTGACGCCGTACGTCGTCGGGAACAACGTCTTCCTGCGGTTCCGCTACGACACGAAAGACGCGATGGGCATGAACATGGCGACCATCGCGACTCGCGAGGCCTGCGACCGGATCGAAGACGAGACCGACGCGTCGCTCGTCGCGCTCTCCGGGAACCTCTGTTCGGACAAAAAGCCCGCCGCGGTCAACGCCGTCGAGGGGCGCGGGCGCTCCGTCACGGCCGACGTGGAGGTGCCCCGCGAGATAGTCGAGGATCGGCTCCACACGACCCCGGAGGCCGTCGCGGAGATCAACACGCGAAAGAACCTCGTCGGGTCCGCGAAGGCCGGATCGCTCGGCTTCAACGCCCACGTCGCCAACGCGGTGGCGGCGATGTTCCTCGCCACGGGTCAAGACGAGGCGCAGGTAGTCGAGGGCGCGAACGCGATCACCACCGCCGAGACGACGACCGACGGCGACCTCTACGCGTCGGTGTCGATAGCGAGCCTCGAAGTGGGGACCGTCGGCGGGGGCACGACGCTCCCGACGCAGGCGGCCGGGCTGGACATCTTAGGAGTGCGCGGCGGCGGCGATCCGGCCGGGAGCAACGGCGACGCGCTCGCGGAGGCGATCGCGGTCTGTGCGCTCGCCGGCGAACTCTCGCTTCTCGCGGCGCTCGGCTCGCGGCACCTGTCGTCGGCACACGCCGACCTCGGGCGGTAGCCGGTCAGAGAGCCGCCCAGCCGCGCGGGCCGGGGCGAACAACGCTTTTGTAGCTCCGACATCCAGTTCGCGTATGAACGATGGTACGGTGTCCGTCCCGTCCGAGCAGTACGAGCGGCTCACGGCGCTCGCCGCCGCCCGCGGCGTGACTCCGGAGGCCCAGCTCGCCAGACTCATCGACGACGCCTACGAGGGGCTCGACGCCGACGACGCGGCGACTGAGGCGCTCCCGCTCGGCGTGTGCGACACGGACGACGAGTAGACCGGTCGACGACCGCAACGCAAGCGATTCCGCCGGCGGAGCGACAGTCGCGGTCGAGCGCAGAAACACCTCACCGCGTGAGACGAGTCGTTATTGGAAGCCGATCCGGCCGCCGGTGTCGCGGAGCGACTCGCCGCCGCCGCCCTTGAACTGCTCTTCGACCTCCTCGTAGTACGCGAGGATGTCCTCGTTGATCGTGGGCCGCACCGACTCCATCGCGCGCCGGAAGTGTTTCATCTCGACCTCCTCGGCGTCGTCGTCGTCGCGCAGCGCCTCGATGGCGGCCTCGCGGGCGATCCCCTCCAAGTCGGAGCCGACGTAGCCGTCCGTGATCTCCGCGATCTCGCGGAGGCTCACGTCGGGCGCGAGCGGGGTGTTCTCGGTGTGGATGTCGAGGATCTGCTCGCGGCCCTCCTGGTCCGGCTGCCCGATCATCACGAGGCGGTCGAACCGACCGGACCGGAGGAGCGCGGGGTCGATCATGTCGGGGCGGTTGGTCGCGCCGATCACCATCACGTCACCCATGTCCTCTAACCCGTCGAGCTCCGTCAGTAGCTGGTTGACGACGCGCTCTGAGACGTTGTTGCCCATCTCCTGACCACGCGAGGGAGCGAGGCTGTCGAGCTCGTCGAAGAAGATGATCGTCGGGCTCACCTGCCGGGCCTTGCGGAAGGTCTGTCTGATCGCCTTCTCCGACTCGCCGACCCACTTCGAGAGCAGCTGCGGGCCGCGCACCGAGATGAAGTTCGCGTTCGTCTCGTTGGCGACGGCCTTCGCCATCAGCGTCTTCCCGGTGCCGGGGGGACCGTACAGCAGGACGCCCTTCGGCGCGTCGACGCCCATCCGGTCGAACTTCTCCGGGGAGGAGAGCGGCCACTCCACCGACTCTTTCACCTGCTGTTTGGCCTCGGAGAGCCCGCCGACGTTGTCCCACGAGATCTTCGGAAGCTCGACGAGCACCTCGCGCATCGCCGAGGGCTCGACCTCGTTTAACGCTCCCGAGAAGTCGTCGCGCTTGACTATCATCCGGTCGATCAGGCTCGGCGGCACCTCCTCTTCGTCTAAGTCGATCTCTGGGAGGTACCGGCGCAGCGCCTTCATCGCCGCCTCCTTGGTGAGGCTCTCGATGTCGGCTCCCACGAAGCCGTGCGTCTCGTCGGCGAGGTGATCTAAGCTCACGTCGTCAGACAGCGGCATCCCGCGGGTGTGGATCTGGAGGATCTCCTTGCGGCCCACCTCGTCGGGGACGCCGATCTCGATCTCGCGGTCGAACCGGCCCGGACGACGGAGCGCGGGATCGACGCTGTCGACGCGGTTCGTCGCGCCGATGACGATCACCTGCCCGCGCGTCTCCAGTCCGTCCATCATCGTCAGGAGCTGGGCGACGACGCGGCGCTCGACCTCGCCCGTGACGTCCTCGCGTTTGGGCGCGATCGAGTCGAGCTCGTCGATGAAGATGATGCTCGGGCTCTCCTCTTTGGCGTCCTCGAATATCTCGCGGAGCTGCTGTTCGGACTCGCCGTAGTACTTCGAGATGATCTCGGGGCCGGCGATGGAGAAGAACGACGCCGACGTCTCGTTGGCGACGGCCTTCGCGAGCAGGGTCTTCCCGGTGCCGGGCGGGCCGTGGAGCAGGACGCCCTGGGGCGGCTCGATCCCGAGCTTCGAGAATATCTGCGGGTGTTTCATCGGCAGTTCGACCATCTCGCGGACGCGCTGGATCTCAGACTGGAGCCCGCCGATGTCCTCGTAGGTGATCCCGCCGCCGGTCTTCTCGAAGCCGGAGATCGGCTCCTCTCGCAGTTCGACCTCGGTGTCCTCGGTGATGAGACAGACGCCCTCCGGCTCCGTCTCGACCGCGATGAGCGGGATCGCCTGCCCCGGCGACCGCATGAACGGGTGGTTCGTGCTCGACATCACGGGGACGATGTCGCGCTCGACGACCGGCCGCTTGAGGATCTGGCGTTTCACCATGCCTGCGGCGTCGGAGCCGAACTGGACCGACGCCTCCTCCGGCGGTGCCAAGACGAGCTTGTCGGCCTTCTCCGCCTCCGCCTTCCGGATCGTGACGCGCTCGCCGATGCCCACGTCGGCGTTCTGCCGGGTGAATCCGTCGACGCGGACGGTGTCCGTGTTCCAGTCCTGTCGGTCGGCGCGCCACACCTTCGCGGCGGTGGTCTCCGCGCCCTCGATCTCGATGATGTCGCCGGGCGAGAGCTTCAGGTGCAACAGCGTGTCGGGGTCGAGTCGGGCGATACCGCGCCCCGAATCGTTCGGGTACGCCTTCGCCACTTCGAGTTGAACTTCGTTCATGCTTCCTCGCTGGAGATACCAGTAACTGCACCCGGTTCGGGAATAAGCCTGTTGGCGCTACTGCCGGCGACGGGGGAGACGTCGGAGACCGCCCGTCCCGACCCGATCTGTGCCATCATATAGCACGGTAGGAAACCCGGCGGTAAAACCCCGTCGTAAGCGTGCGTTTTCGCCGAGGTCGACGGCGGCGCGCTGGGGCGGAGACCCGCCCGCAGCCCGGTCGAAGAAAGCCCCGTCAGTCGACGCGCCACGGCCCGCCGAGCTCGTCGCGCTCCAGCGACTCCGCGTCGCCGTCGCGGAAGATGCTCACGCGGCCCGTCTCCTCGCTCAGGGTGACCGTCGCGACGACCTCCGGGCGGACCGAGGTCTCGATCGCGCTCATGTGTCTGGACCCCATCCACGGCTCGTAGCTCACGTCGTCGACGAGGTCCGACTCGCCGCTCCGCGTTCCCAGATCGCGGAAC
The DNA here is from genome assembly GCF_024494575.1 of Halorubrum salinum. Taxonomy (GTDB): domain Archaea; phylum Halobacteriota; class Halobacteria; order Halobacteriales; family Haloferacaceae; genus Halorubrum; species Halorubrum salinum. Next base: position 472,592 of record NZ_JANHDO010000001.1, on the reverse strand, counting down.
CGAACCATCTGCGATTCGATCTCGCCGTCGGCGGCGACGACGATGCCGCCGTCCTGTTCGAGGCTCACGGCCTCCGCCGCGTCGACGAACTCGTCCTCCTCGAAGACGGACCGACAGCCGTCTCGGGGCCAGCGATTGTCGCCCATCGCGTCGGCGTACGCGCCGTACTCGCGGTCCGCGACGACGGCGAAGTACAGCCCCGGGCCCTTGGCGTGCGGCTCGTCCCAGCCGTCGAACGACCGGCTGACGTGCTCCGTACAGTAGGTCAGGCGATCGATTATCTCCCTGACCCGATCGTGTGATCCGTACTCGATGGCGAGGCGACTCATCTCGCTCCCTCCGCCGCCGTCCGGGGAACGGCGGCCGCGCGGACGCTCATGGATCGATCGATGAACGGGCGATATATAAGCGGTTTCGAGTGGCGGCGGCCGGTGACGACGAGACGTATGTCAAGCGAGCCAGACGGCGGCGCTCGCGCCCGCAGGGCGAACCGCTCACGCCCACGGGACGAACAGGCGGGCGTCGAACCGGTCCGCGCGGACGAGACCGACGCCGAAGGCGGCGGCGACGACGGCGGGGACGAGGTTCCCGTAAAAGAGGTTGATCCCGCCCCAGAGGATGACGAAGCTCACCATGTCGTCGAGCATGAACTCGCAGTCGCGCAGGCGGGCGCGGAGGTCCGAGAGCGCGAACGCCCGGTCGAGGGTGACGACCGCGACCGTCGCGGAGAGCACCCAGCCGGCGTAGTTCGAGAGGGGCACGCCGAAGAACGCGCCGCCGCCGAAGTCCCAGAAGCCGAGCGCGACCGCGCCCGGGTCGAGGACAACGTCCATCGCGACGACGGCGGCGATCACGGTCGCGAGCCGGAGCCATCCGTGCTCGGCCCGCGGCCCGAGCAACAACAGACAGAGCAGGTACGCGTTGACGACGAGCGGAATGAAAAAGACGGGGAGCGCGAGCGGCACGCCGCCGAGCATCGGCCCGAGGCTCACGGTGTACTCGAATCCCCCGTACGGCCACCCGGTCGCGACGCCGACGAACTCGATCGCGTAGGTGTACGCGACGAGGACGCCGACCCAGCCGAGCGCGCGACGGTCGATAGACGGCAGCACGCCGACGGCGAGCGGCGAGCGCATCACCAGCACGCCGAACAGCACGAACCACGGGTTGAACGCGATCGGATCGGGCACCCATCCCTCGGCGCTGCCGACGAGCGCGACCGCGCCGACGAGCGGGAACAACACGGCGATGGTGAACCGGTTCTCCCGGACGAGCCGGTCGAGGCGGCGTTGAGCCCCTTTCCGTGTCTCCGGGAGCCGGGCGCGGACGGCGTCCGCCCGCGAGGCGGCGGACTGCGGGGACGCGTCGCTCGCGGTCGACGAGGCGGAACCGTCGGGTGCGGTCCCGTCGGTCGCGGTCGACCCGCTCTCGTCGGTCATCCGAGCGCCTCCGTGATCGGGTAGACGCGCCAGAGTCCGCCCATCGCGAGCAGCGTCCCGATAACCGTGTTCAGCGCCGGGAACCACCAGTACGCGCGGTCGACGGCGACCGACGACGTCGCGACCCAGACGACGAAGACCGGGTACACCCCGAGCAGCGCGCCGAGTCGGTAGTCGACGGCGGCGAACGCGGCCGCCGCGGCGGTCCAGCAGCCGAGACAGTAGGCGTACGTCCGACTCTCGCCCAGAAGCGTCGCAGTCGTGCGAATCCCCGCGGCGCGGTCCGGCTCGATGTCGGGGATCGCGGAGAACGTGTGCATCCCCATCGTCCAGAGCCACGCGCCGGCGAGCGCCGCGAGCGGCGGGTGCGCCCCCGCGGCGGTCGCGTACGCGGCCGCGCCGGGGAGAATGTAGAGCCCGTTCGAGACGGAGTCCGCGAACGGCGTGGTCTTGAACCGCAGCGGCGGCGCGCTGTAGGCCGCACCGAGCGCGAAGAAGCCGACGAGGTACGGCCACGCGACCCGCGGGGTGATCGCGAACGTCACGAGACCGACGACCCCCGCCGCGACCACCGCGAGCGCGACGGTTCGGGACCCCCGCCAGCGCGCCTCGCGGTCGTCCTTCTTCGGATTCAGTTCGTCGATGTCGGCGTCGAACGCGTCGTTGACGCCGTAGAGGTAGACGTTCGCCGGCACGAGAAAGTAGGCCGCGAGCCCGACCGTGACGGGTGTGAACAGTCCGCTCACGTCGCCGATACCGTAGGTGACCCCGACCGCGACGGGACCGGCGAGGTACAGCCAGAAGCGCGGGCGCGACAACACCAGCAGGTACCGGAGGAGGTCCGCGAGCCCCTCCCCGCGTTCGTCGGCGACCGTCGGCGCGTCGGTGTCGGTCACGGGATCACCCACGCTCAGATCGAGTCCGAGATCGACTCCGCGGTCAGTTGGCCGCTGATGAGACACATCGGGACCCCGATTCCGGGCGTCGTCGTCGAGCCCGTGAAGTAGAGCCCGTCGACCGCCTCGGAGCGATGCGGCGGCCGGAGCAGCGAGGTCTGACGCAGGGTGTGTGCGAGCCCGAGCGCGCTCCCCCGATAGCTGTTGTACCGGTCGGCGAAGTCGTCGACGCAGAACGTCTCCTCGAAGACGATCCGGTCGCGCAGGTCGGTGTCGGCGTTCGCCGCGATGTCATCGAGCACCAGCTCTCGGTACTCCTCGCGAAGCTCGGGAGTGTCCTCTAACCCCGGCGCGATCGGGACCAGCGCGAAGAGGTTGCTGTGCCCGTCGGGCGCGACCGTATCGTCCGTCTTCGAGGGCACACAGAGGTAGTAGGCGGGGTCGTCCGGCCACGACGGCTCGTCGAAGATCTGCGCGAAGTGCCCGTCCCAGTCCGTCGGCAACACGAGCGTGTGATGGGCGAGTTCGGGTACGTCGCCTTCGACGCCGAGGTACAGCAGGAACGCGGAGGGGGCGTACGTCCGCGACTCCCAGTACGCCTCGCTGTACTGTCGCTTGTGTTTCGGGAGCAGTTCCTGCTCGGTGTGCGCGTAGTCGGCGTCCGAGACGACGAGATCCGCGAGGTGTCGGTCCCCGGCGGCGGTGTCGACCGCGAACGCGCCCCGGCGGCCCTCGATCCCCGTCACCTCGGCGTCGGTGACGTACTCCACGCCGAGGTCCGCGCCGAGCTCGACGATCCCGTCGACGACCGCGCCGATCCCGCCCTCCGGGTAGTAGACGCCCATGTTGTAATCGACGTGGCTCATCAGGTTGTACAGCGCCGGGGTGTTGTGCGGCGAGCCGCCGAGGAAGACGAGCGTGTACTGCATCAGCTGCTGGAGCTTGGGGTGGTCGAAGTACCCCTCGACGTGCCCCTGCATCTTGCCTAAAAGCGAGAGCCCCCACGAGTACCGGAGCACGTCTTTGTCGACGTAGTCTCGCAGCCGCGGGCGGTCCTCGTACACGAAGTGTTCCATCCCGATCTCGTAGGTGCGTTCCGCCTCCTCGAGATACGCGTCGAACGCCTCGCCCGCGCCGGGCTCGTACTCCTCGAACAGCTGCCTGTTCGCCTCGCGGTCCGGAAGCACGTCGACCCGGTCCCCGTCCTTCCAGAACACGCGGTAGTGCGGGTCGAGCCGCTCCAGCTCGTAGAACTCCTCGGGCGAGCGGCCGAAGTGGCCGAAGAAGCGCTCGAAGACGTCGGGCATCAGGTACCACGACGGCCCCATGTCGAACCGGAACCCGTCGGCTTCGAGCCGACTCGCGCGTCCGCCGAGCTGTTCGTTCTTCTCCAAGAGGGTCACGTCCGCGCCGGCGTCTGCGAGGTAACACGCGGTCGAGAGGCCGCCGAATCCGCCGCCGATCACGACGACGGACTCGCCGGCCGCGGCGTCGATATCCGGGGCCACGTCCATGCACATTCGTACGCTCGGACGAAGTATAAAGACCGGCCAGACGGGCGCGTCGCGAATCAGAGTCGGTCTCGATTCCACCGGGCGAGTGGGTACGCCTAAGTCGCCGACGCCCCTACGACGACCATATGGATCCGACGGTCGCGATCACCGGCGCAACGAGCGGGATCGGGAGGGCGGTCGCCGAGGCGTTCGTCGACGCGGGCGCGTTCGTCGCCGTCTCCGGGCGCGACGGCGGCACGGTCGATCGGACCGTTGCGGCACTGAACGGGGCCGATTCCGCCGACGAGGAGGACGGATCCGACCCCGCCGGCACCGCCTGGGGAGCCCGTGCCGACGTCCGCGACGAGTTCGACCTCGAACGCTTCTTCGAGCGAGTCGCCCGCGAGGCGGGCCCGATCGACGTGGTGTTCGCGAACGCGGCGGTCCTCCACGGCGCGCCGGGAGAGAAGCCGGTGGACGACCTGTCGTACGCCGACTACGACGACACGATGCGGACGAACGCCCGGGGGGTGTTCGCGACGATCAGGGAAGCGGCCCCGCACCTCGCCGCGGACGCCCGGATCATCGTCCCGTCGGGCACCGTCGCGCACGACTCGACCCCGGGCATGGGCGCGTACGCGGTCTCGAAGGCCGCCGCCGAGGCGGTCGCACGCGGGTTCGCGGCCGACCTCGACGCGACGGTCGGCGTCGTCGATCCGGGGCTCGTCGCCACCGACCTCACCGGTAAGGAGCGCGCTCGCGACCCCGGGAGCGTCGCGCCGCTTTTTCTCTGGGCCGCCACCGAAGCCGACGACGACGACCTCGACGGCGAGCGGCTCGGCCTCCGCGAGTGGAAGGCCGCGACCCGCTAGCTTATCACCGGTGCCGCGGCCATCCCGCCCGTGCCAGCCTCGGCCACCGCGCGGGGGAACGCGGGTGTGCGGTGCGGTCTCGCGCGGATCGGACGATCGACGTGCCCGTCCGTCACACGCACCGCCTGTTCGCCCTCGCTATCGGTCACCGCACCGCGTCCGACCAGTGCCCCGTCAGTACGTCACACCCGTGACAGGCGAGACTCGACGTCGGCGTCGAGGGGGTCGTCCGCGAGCGACGCGACCGCGTCCATGAACGCCGTCCGGTAGCTCGCCGGCCCGGCGGGCTCCGACGCGGCGGCGCGCTCGCCGGCGAGCCCGTAGGCCGCACACGCGACGAGCGCAGCCTCTCGCGTCGAGTCGACCGGTGGTTCGGAGGCGTCGGTGACCGCGGCCACCGTCCCGAGCGTGCTCGCGAGCATGCAGCCCGACCCGACGAACGATCCCATCCGCTCGTGACCGACCGCCAGCTCGTAGGCCGCTCCGTCGCCGGCGACGACGTCGGTCGGCCCGGACGTGACGACGACCGCGTCCGTCTCCGCGGCGAGCGCCTGCGCCGCCGAAGCGGCTCCGTCGCTCTCGCCGACCGATTCGACGCCTCTGACGGTCGCCTCCTCGCCCGCGAGTCCGCGAATCTCGCCGACGTTGCCCTTGATCACGTCGAACGCGACCGCATCGAGCAGGCGACTGACCGACTCGACGCGGTGGGGCGTCGCTCCGTAGCCGACCGGATCGAGCACGACCGGGACGCCGTTCTCGTTCGCGCGGGTCCCGGCGTCGATCATGGCGTCGACGTCCGTCACGGAGGCCGTTCCGGTGTTGAGCACGACCGCGTCGGCACCGGCGGCCATGTCGCCCGCTTCGGCCGGGGCGTTGGCCATCACGGGGAGACCGCCCCAGTGGAGCGTGACGTTCGCCGTCTCGCTCGTCGTCACCTCGTTGGTGAGGTGATGGACGAGCGGTGCCGACGCTCGGACGGCAGACAGCGTCGCGCGGACGCGGTCGGCGTCGATCGGTTCACCGGGCATCGCCGATCACCTCGCCGAGCGCCGCGGTCGCGGCCGTCGGGTCGTCCGCGGCGGTGATCGCGGAGATAACCGCCGTTCCGGTCGCGCCCGCCTCGATCACGGGCCTCGCGTTGTCGGCGGTTATGCCGCCGATCCCGAAGACGGGGACGTCGACCGCGTCCGCGATCGCCGCCACCGGCTCCGTCCCGATCCCGTCTTTCTCTTCGGGGACGTCCTTCGACACCGTTCCGTACACCGCGCCGACGCCGAGGTAGTCCGCGCCCGCCGCCTCCGCGGCCTCGGCCTCCGGGATCGTCGACGTCGAACAGCCGACGACGGCCTCGGATCCGAGCCGCTCACGCGCGACCTCGACGGGGAGGTCCGACTGTCCGAGGTGGACGCCGTCCGCGTCGATCGCCGCCGCGAGATCGATCCGGTCGTTGACGATCAGCGGCACCGACGCCGCCGCCGTGACCTCGCGGAGCCGCCGGCCGAGGTCGTATCTGTCGTGTGCCGACCGACCCTTCTCGCGGAGCTGCACGGCGTCGACGCCGCCGTCGATCGCCGCCTCGACGATCGCCTCGGTGTCGCGGCCGGCCGATCGGCTCGACTGCGTCACTAGATACGTCCGCCACTCGGTGGGATTCATCGGTGGTACTTTCGAGTGGTGGCTGAAAAGTGGTTCCGTACGCGGCGAAGCGGCGGCCGGCGAGCGGATCGCCACCGGAAGGACCGGGCTACTCGTCGTCTGCGACCGTCTCGACGACTTCGACGCTGCCGGTGAGCTGTCGGTGCACGTACGGCATGTCGATACCGGCGTCGTCGAACGCCTCTTTCACCGCGGTGACGTACTCCGACCGCACGCGGACGAAGTCCCCGCGGTCGGGATCGGCGATCCAGATCCGCGCCTGCAGTCCGACCGCCGAATCGCCCAGCTCGGTCAGTCGGACCGACGGGGCGGGATCGTCGAGGATCTCGTCGTGTTCCGCCGCCTCGTCGACGATGATGTCGGTCGCCTCGTCGATGTCGTCGTCGTAGCCGATACCGAAGACGAACTTCTGTCGGAGCGTCTCGTAGGCGACCGGGTTCGTGACGGCGTTGTTCGCGAGGTCGCCGTTCGGCACCGTGACCCGCTCGTTGTCGAACGTCCGGACCCGCGAGACGCGCAGGTCGATGTCCTCGACGCGGCCCGCGTTGCCGTTCCACTCGATCCAGTCGCCGACCTCGAACGGCTTGTCCTTCAGGATGAACACGCCGGCGACGAAGTTGCCGATCAGGTCTTGGGCGGCGAAGCCGACGGCGAGCGCGAGCGCGCCGCCGAAGACGGCGAACGCGGAGAGGAACGCGCCGTAACCCGCGATCGTGAACCCGATCGCGACCGCGGCGACCCAGACGACCGCGTTCGCGACGCTCGACCCGAGGCTCAACACGGCCTCGTCGAACCCGCGGGAGCGGAGCGTCCGCTCGACCGCGGGGATCGCGACGACTTTGCCGATCAACAGCACGGCCAGAAAGCCCGCGACGAACAAGAACACGGTGAACAGGATTCCGGCGATCGCTGCCGCCAACCCCGTCAGCCCGAACTGGAGTGGTACCATCACCGCATCATTCGAGAGAGTATATAAAGAAGCTACTGGCTCCGCGGTTGTTTATGTTCGGTGCGCTCCGGTGTCTCAGTCGCTGCGAGCGGCGAGCGGTCCGTCGCCGCGCGCGACGCCGCGGAGCCGGCGTCCGTGCACGTCGTCTCGGCGGATTCGGGAACGGACCGCGGGCGAGAGCCAGTCGTCGCGGCCCGTCGGCGGCGGGGCGGGATCGACACCGGACGGCCGACTGTCGGTCGGGAGGTAGGGGGCGTGGGTCGGAAGGCGCTCGCGAAGCGGCATCCCCCCGGCGTCGGCCACCGCGCGCAGCCCGTCGAGGTCCGGCCACGCGTACTCGGGATTGATGTAGTCGTCCGTGACCGGCGAGACGCCCCCCAGGTCGTCGATCCCGCAGTCGACGAGCTCGGCCGCAGGCGAGAGGTTCGGCGGCACCTGCACGGAGACGTCCGGAGGAAGCGCCGCTCGCGCCATCGCAACGGTCCGGCGCATCGTCGACAGGTCCGGCTTCGAAAAGTCCGACCGCTCGTTCGGGACGACGTTCTGGACGATCACCTCCTGAACGTGGTCGTGTCGCTCGTGTAGCTCGCGGACGGCGAGCAGGCTCTCCGCCCGGTCGCGCCAGTCCTCACCGATCCCGACGAGGATCCCCGTGGTGAACGGGACGCCCTGCCGACCCGCCGCGCGGATCGTGTTGAGCCGCTGTCCGGGCGTCTTTCGACGACCGCCGCTGTGCGCGTCGACGTCGGCCGTCGTCTCCAGCATGACGCCCATCGAAGCGTTCACCGCGCGCAGGTCGCCGAACTGCGTCTCCGTGAGGTCGCCGGGGTTCGAGTGCGGGAGGAGCCCCTCGTCCAAGGCGATCTCGCAGGCGCGGTAGAGGTAGTCGTAGATCGAGTCCAACCCCCACTCGTCCAGCCGCTCGTGGATCTCCGTGTACCGGTCGTCCGGGTCGTCGCCGAAGGTGAAAAGCGCCTCCGTGCAGCCGGCGTCGGCACCCACGCGACAGCGCTCGCGGATCTCATCGGGCGAGAGCAGCGACGCCTCGCCGGGCACGTCGTAGTACGTGCAGTACGTGCAGGTGTACCGGCACGCGGTCGTCAGCGGCACGAAGACGTTTCGGGCGAACGTGAGCCGATCGGCGGTGTCCACGTCGTCCGGCCGAACCGAGAGCAGCCGCTCGACCGCCCGCTCGTCGACCGCGACGTCGACGTCGTACTCGTCCGCTCCGGCGAACACGGGCGCTACTCGCGGTCGACGTTCAAAAAGGATCGCGGTTGCGGATCTCCCGACGACACCGGTTCCGGTTACGTCCCGACGGGCCGGGATGGTCAGTCGGGGTCCTTTCGCCGACCCCGTCGAAACGAGGGGCCCCGCGTTCGTCTTCAGTACCCCACGTCGACGTCGAACCGGTCCGACAGCGTCTCTTCGATGCGCCTCGGCATACGCTCTGACGTGTGGAAGGGACGTCACTCACTTGTCGGTACCGACGGAAACGGCGGTGAGCGCCCGGACGCTCACTTCCGAACGACCGAGGCCCGGCCACCGGACGCGTCGAGCGCGAATCCCGCCTCGCGGAGCCACGCCGCCGACCGTCCCTCGCCGTGGATCAGCACCTCCGCGAGGTCCGCGGGCTCGTCGACGTCGGTCGCCAGCCGATGGGAGTCGATCGCGCTGACGGTCGCGTCGACCTCGTCTGCGATCCGTCGGTGGTCGCGGTAGGACGCGCCGTGGTAGTCCACGTGGAACTCGGGGTGGTCGACCGCGAGCGCGTTCGTCCCGCCGCCGCGCCCGGGAGCGATCGAGACGTCAGCGGCTCGCTCGACCGCGTCGAACAGCTCCCGAAGCGCGGACGGGGTGGCGATAGCGAGGTCGGCCATGACGATCCCGACGGGCTGATCGGCGGTCGTGCGCCGGTCCGATAGCGCCGCGTTCACCGCGCGCGTCAACGGGCGGTCGTCGACCTCGACCGGGCACTCGGTCTCGGGCTCGACCGGACCGGTCGCGAGCACCCGCGGCTCCCCGCCGGCGGCGTTGACAGCGTCGAGCACGTCCGCGAGCATGGCCCTGGCGAACGCCGCGCGCTCGGCTGGATCGAGGACTGAAGAGAGTCGAGACTTGGGGCGGTCGGTCGAGAACGGAACGAGGACCTCCATCGAGAGGGTCGCCCTAGAACAGCGATTCCAGCTCGTCGCTGCCGTCGCTGACGAGCTCGTCGAGGTTGTCCTCGCTCTCCTCGCGGATCTCGTCTAAGTTGTCCTGCGCCTCGATGGCGACCTGCTGGAGCTCCTTGATCCGCGGGACGTTCGTGACGCCCGCGAGCAGGATGACGGTCGCAACGAACCCGGCACCGCGGTACGGGTAGTCGCCGCCGCGGACCTCCATCGAGCCGGTCTGCTCTTCGAGCCACTTGCGGCCGCGCTCGATCCCCTTCCGGTTGAGGTACTCCGGCGGCCCGGCGAGCACGAGCAGCGCGCGCTCCGCGCCCTCGATCTCACAGGGGAGCGTGAGCCGTCCCAGAGCAGCCTTGCGGACGAGGCTCGTGATCCGGTTGGTGGTGTGTGCACTGTCGAGTTCGTCCTCGTCGTCGTCGTTTCGGAGCCGAGAGAGCAGCCCGCCGGAGCTTCGCTCCTCGACCTCCTCTTCCGCGTACCCGACGGTCGAGACGCCGCCGCCGGAGAGCGTGTTGATGATCTCAGAGGAGTCGACGACGCTCTCTGCGACCTCCTGACCCTGCTGGATCTCGCCCGCGCCGAACAGGATTCCGAACCGTCGGACGATCTCCTCGTTGATCTCGGAGTAGCCGCCCTGCACGGACTCGCCGGTCTGTCGCCACGCGTCGTTGTCGAACACCATCAGGTTGTCCACCTCGCGGACGAACGTCTGGAACGACCGAGCGGCGTTGAGCGTGTAGATGCCACCCTCGTCGCTGCCCGGCAGGATACCGAGCCCGTAGACGGGTTCCGTGTAGATCCGCTTGAGGTGTTTCGCGAGCACCGGCGCGCCGCCCGAGCCCGTCCCACCGCCGAGCCCGGCGACGACGAGGAACGCGTCGACCTCGTGGACCGGGATCGAGTCGATCGCGCCCTGTACCTCGTCGATGTCCTCCTCGGCGATCTCCGCGCCGAGTTCGTTGTCCGCGCCGACCCCGTGGCCCTTCACCCGGGACTGCCCGATGAGTACCCGCTGTTCCTCGGTGATGTGTTCGAGGCCCATCAGGTCCGCCTTGGCCGTGTTGACGGCCGCGGCCGCGCGGACGATCTCCGAGCCCGTCCGCTTGTCGTACTCCAGGAACTTGTCGACGACTTTCCCCCCCGCCTGTCCGAATCCGATCATTGCAAGTTTCATCGTGTGCTCTCTCGGCCTTTGGAAACAACAGACTGTAAACTCGTATTTAAGCCTTCGGTTGCCGTTACCAGCCCTGAGATCCGTATCCGCGAGCGAGGCCGACGCTCTCGGCTCGTCTCGGTCGTTCCGGCGGCGCACGGCACCCGCGTCATGTCACTCGACGCCGAGGTACTCGGCGAGCGTGGTCAGTTCGCCGGCGTCGACCCCGAACGCGCCGACGTCGTTGTCGGCGGTCGTGTTGTCGAACTGCAGCGACCGATACTGGTCGGGCCCCATCGGGAATCCCGGTACCGCGCCGAGCACCGAGAGCCCGATCTTCGCGAGCGGCATCGGCAGCGGCACGATCGTGACCCCCTTCTGTTCGGCCTCGTACACGAGGTCCGTCACCTCGCGCAGCGTCAGCCGCTCCGGGCCACCGATCTCGTAGGCCTCGCCGACGTGGTCGTCCGACTCGAGCGACGCGACGATCATGGGGACGAGATCCTCGACGTGGATCGGCTGGAACCGGGTCCTCCCGCCGCCGGGCAGGGGGTAGAGGGGGACGCCGGGCGCGAACATTCCCTTCAGCCGCTTGGTGAACGAGACGAACTCGCCGCCGTCGCCGAAGACGACGGAGGGGCGGAATATCGTGTGGTCGAGGTCGCTGTCGCGGACGATCGCCTCGGCCTCGCCCTTCGCGCGGATGTAAGCGGTCGCCCCGTCCGGGTCGGCACCGAGCGCACTCAGCTGGACGAACCGGTCGGCTCCGCCTTCCTCCGCGGCTCGTACGAGGTTCTCGGTGCCGCCACGGTGGATCCGGTCGTGCATCACGTTTCCGCCCTTCGGCTCGAAAAGCGGGGAGAGCGCGACGAGGTTCACCACGGCGTCCTGTCCGTCTACCGCGTCGACGATCGAGTCGTAGTCGGTGACGTCCCCGACGGCGGCGGCGACGTCGCCGGGCGTGTCGTCGGCCGACCGCGAGAGGGCCGTCACCTCGTGACCGCCGTCCGCGAGCGCGCGGCAGAGGTGCGATCCGATGAACCCGGTTCCGCCGGCTACCAACACTTTCATACGACTCGTGACGGGCGGAAGCCCCGTAAACCTACCGCGGAGTCGACGGGTTCGGCCGCGATCGCGTGAGCGCGGTCGGGCGTCGCTCGCGTTGCTCGGTCGGGCGTCACTCACTCGGTCGGTCGGGTCGCGGAACCGTCAACACCGGCACGGGCGCGGTCCGAACGGTCCGCTCGGCGACGCTCCCGAGGACGTACCGCTCGACGCCGGTCCGCCCGCGCGTCCCCAGCGCGACGAGGTCGACGTCGTGGTCGGCGACGTACGACCGGATGCCGCCGGCGGCCGACGCGGCGACTTCGACGGCCTCCACCGTCTCGACGCCCTCGGCCGCGGCGGCGGCCGACGCCGCCGCGACGGTCTCCTCCGCGTCGTCGATCAGCGCGTCGACCCCCGAGTACGCCTCGCTCCCGACGGCACCGACGTCGACGACCGAGAGCACGTGGACCGTCGCGTCCGTGGCGGCCGCGAGCGCCGCGGCGCGCTCGACCGCGGCGTCGGCGTGGTCGCTCCCGTCGGTCGCGACGAGGACGTTCCGATACGGGTACCGCGGCGTCGCGTCGGCGGGGCGAACGCTGAGCACCGGGACGTCCGACTGCCTGAGGACCCGCTCGGTGGTGCTCCCGAGCAGCAGGCGGTCGAGCCCCGTGCGACCCCGCGTCGACATCGCGATCAGGTCGACGTCGTGTTCTGCGGCGTACGCGACGATCGTCTCTTCGACCCCGCCCTGTGCGACGTGCGTCGTCGCCGAGACGCCGCGGTCGGCGGCGCGGTCGGCGAGGTCGTCGACGAACGACTTCCCCTCGCGTTCGAGTACGTCGACGACCTCCCCTCCGATCCGCGTGACGCTGTCGTGAGTCGTGTCGGCGACGTTGAGGAGGCGGACGGTCGCGGCGTGGTCGGCGGCGAGGTCGAGGACGTGCTCGAAGGACTCTCTCGCTCCCTCGCTCCCGTCCGTCGGAAACAGGATCTGATCGATCATGCACGCACCGTCACCGCGCGAGACTAAAATACTCCCCCGCGTTGGCGAGGTGTCACACAGTCGTGTCGGCGTCGCTGTCGTCGCCGGAGTCGGCGTCGCTGTCGTGAGTCGTGTCGGCGTCGCTGTCGTCGCCGGAGTCGGCGTCGCTGTCGTCAGTCACGCCGCTGTCGCCGGCGGTGACGCTTTCGTCAGTGCCGTCGGTCGCCTCGCCTCGGGAACTGCCGCTCCCGGCCTCCACGTCCGTCCGGGTCACGCGGACGGTCGAGATGCGGGCACCGTCGACCGCGGTCACTTCGAAGCCGTACCCGCCGACGGAGACGGCGTCGCCCGGGTCAGGCGTGCGGCCGAGACGGTCCAACACGAGCCCGCCGAGCGTCTCGTAGCCGTTCCCGTCGAAGTCGGTGCCGAGCGTCTCGTTGACGACCGACAGCGAGACGGAGCCGTCGGCCTCGTAGGTCCCCTCGGCCTCCTTCCGGATGGTGTGGTCGCCGCGGCCGGCGTCGAACTCGTCGCGGAGGTCGCCGACGAGCGCCTCGACGGCGTCCTCGACGGTGGCGATCCCCTCGAAGGCCCCCCACTCGTCGACGACGGCGGCCATCTGGCGGTGCTCGGCGCGGAACTGGACGAGGAGGTCGGAGAGCGAGGTCGTCTCCGGCACGACGATCACGTCTCGCACGAGGTCGCCCGCGGTGACCGATTCGTCGCCGGTCTCCGTGGCGCGCAGCACGTCTTTCACGTCGAGGAAGCCGACCACGCGGTCGGCGTCCTCGTCGGCCACGACCGGGTAGCGCGTGTGGCCGGCGTCGAGTGCGATCGTCCGGATCGCGTCGAGGTCGGCGTCGACCGGCACGCTCACCACGTCGGGGCGGGGAACCATCACCTCGCGGACGACGGTGTCGTCGAGCTCGAAGACCCGCTCGACCATCTCGACTTCCGCGTCGGCGACGTGACCGGCCTCGCCGGAGCGCGCCAGCACGCGCCGGAGTTCCCGTTCTTCGAGCGTCTCGTCGGTCTCGGACGCGGGCGGGACGCCGATGGCCCGCGTGAACCAGTTCGCGGCCCCGTTGAACACGACGATCCCGGGCGCGAACAGGTAGTAAGAGAGCTTCATCGGCGGGGCCAAAAGCAGCGCGACCCGCTCCGCCTGCGCGATGGCGATCGTCTTCGGCGCGAGCTCGCCGAACACGACGTGGAGGAAGGTGATGACGCTGAATCCGATCGCGAACGCGACGAGGTGGACGAGGCTCTCGGGGAGCAGCGGACCGAGCACGGGCTCGATGAGCGCGGCGACCGCGGGCTCGCCGATCCATCCGAGTCCGAGCGACGCGATCGTGATCCCGAGCTGCGTCGCCGCGAGGTAGTCGTCGAGGCTCGTCATCACGTCCTGTAGCGCGCCGGACCCGGCGCGGCCCTCCTCGGCAAGCTGTTCGACCGACGTCGAGCGGACGCGGACGAACGCGAACTCGCTCGCGACGAAGAAGCCGTTCAACACCACCAACACGAGCGCAGCGACCACGCGGGTGACTGAGACGGCGACGGCTACCATCGGTGCCTCCGTGGCGGCTGCGGCCCGGGAGAGTCGCTGACCATGCCGGCGGTTTGCCGCCGGTACACTAAAAAGGACGACGTCGTCCCTCCGAAACCCCAGTCGTTTATTCCCCGGCGCGTCCGAGCGCGACGCATGCTTATCACGCTTGAGGGGATCGACGGGAGCGGCAAGACGACCGCGTGGGAGGCGCTTCGCGACCGCTTCCCCGACGCGACGTTCACCCGCGAGCCGACCGACAGCTGGTACGGCGACGCGGTCTACCGGTCGATCGAGGCCGACGACGCGGACCCGCTCGCGGAGCTGTTCCTCTACACGGCGGACCACGCGGACCACCTCTCTCGAACGATCGAGCCCGCGCTCGCGGACGGCGACCTCGTGATCTCCGACCGCTACTCCGACTCGCGGTTCGCGTATCAGGCGGCGACGCTCGCCGCGAGCGACGTCGACATCGACCGACCGCTCGCGTACATTCGCGACGTTCACGACCCGTTCTCGCGGCCGCCGGACGCGACGATATACCTCGACCTCGACGCGCGGACCGCGGCCGAGCGCTCCGGACGGACGAACAAGTTCGAACAGGACGGCTACCTCGCCGCGGTCCGTGAGAACTACGAACGACTGATCGACGCCGAGCCGGACCGGTTCCACCGCGTCGACGCGACCGCGTCGCCGTCAGCGGTGAGCGACCGGGTCGGCGACGTCGTGGCGGAACTCGCGGGAGAGCGGTAGGCCGTCGTCACCGGGTCTCCGGGAGTTCGTACTCCTCCGGCGACGGGACGTACAGGTAGTCGATCGCCACGCCGAGCACGATCGGGAGCACGATGAGCAGCCCGAAGACGATGGTCGGGCTACCCAGATCGAGGCCGATGCCGACGTTGAGCACGCCGGTGAAAAACAGCGTGGAGACGAAGAGCAGTATCGGCGTCAAGACGATCGTGTAGACGACCGAGCCCCACGCGGTCGACAAGCGGAGACGGAAGAACCGAGTCGTCACCCCGGCGAGCAGGACGTGGAATCCGACGAGCGCGACGAGGGTGAGGAACCCGACGAGCGCGAGCATACCCCGGGTAGGAGTTCCGTACATTTCCCCCTATCGCCCGGGTGGGTGATACCGGACCGACCGGCGGACGAGCGGAGTGGGGTTGATCCGGCGTCCGTCGCGCGGTCGTCCCGCCGCGCGATCGTCGTGTTGCGCTGGTCGACGTGTCGCGCGCCGCAGCCGCACGACTCGGACGGAGGCGCGGCCGGTCCGCGACAGAGACGCGGCCGGTCTGCGTTACGAACCGGCGGTCGACCGGACCCGCTCCTTGCCGCACTTGGCACAGGATTCGACGACCTCGTCCGGATCGATGACGACCGCACGGCGCTCGTACCGGTGGCGACAGATCACCCGTTCGATCGTGGTGTGCATACGCTCCCCACGGATAGGAGACTGATGAAACTTCCGTTACTACACACTACAAGGAATATTACGATACAAATAGCTAATATATCCTCATTTAGTTAGAAATAGATGTCGTGATGGCGAATATACTGTGGTGTATGTTTGGCGGGTTAGAACTCCTCGGACAGCGGGTGGGCGCTTTGGTCGTCGACCGAAACGGTCGAGGGGACCCGCGCGAAACGCGGCCCATGACGAAGTGGCTTCACAGCGGTCGTCGCCGCGACCTGTGTGCCCTGCTGTACGACGCGGGGGAGCTGCGGGCGCAGTCGCTGAAGAGTCGGCTCGAATCGCACTACGACGAGCGGATCGATCCCGGATCCTTCTACGGGACGCTCACGTCGCTCGTCGAGGCCGGCTTCCTCGACCGCCACACCGAGGGGATCGCGGACGTGTACGCGCTCACCGACGCCGGGGAACGCGCGCTCCTCGATCACTACGCGTGGCTCACCGACCGAGTCGACGGCGGGCGAGCGACGACGACGGGCGAGTCGAACCTCAAAGGTTAATAATATCTATGCAGTCAGTTATTATATGACGGTCGTCAGCGTCTCGATGCCGGAGGAGCTACTGGAGCGGATAGACGGGTTCGCAGACGAGCACGGCTACACCGGTCGCAGCGAGGTCGTCCGCGAGGCGTCTCGGAGCCTCCTCGGCGAGTTCGAAGACGAACGGCTCGACGACCGGGAACTCATGGGCGTGGTGACCGTGCTGTTCGACTACGAGACGACGAGCGTCGAAGAGCGGATGATGCGGCTCCGACACGAGCACGAGGGGATCGTCGCCTCGAACTTCCACAGCCACGTCGGGTCGCGCTACTGCATGGAGCTTTTCGTGCTCGAAGGGAGTCTCGACGAGATATCCGCGTTCGTCGGGAAGGTCCGCGCGACGAAGGACACCCTCACCGTCGATTACAGCGTGACCCCGGTCGACGAGTTCGACCCCGAGGATGGAGAGCCGAGCGACGACCCGGCCGGGAACGACGCCGACGAGTGACTCGCCCGTCGGTCGTCGGCCCGTCCGAGCGAGACGGCCTGCGGCCGCTACGGAGGCGGCGGGCGGAATCGCGTGCGCGTACCGCTCGGGTTCGGGTCGGAGGCGGCCGAACGCGGCTGACTCGGTCTCGTCTCGCTTCGGGGCCTCGATTTTCACACAGAACACGCTGAACAGCAAAGCCTAATGAGGTGGGCACCAAACCGGCAGATGATGCCCACAGTAGAATACCTCAACTACGAAGTGCTCGACGACCACGGCTGGTCGATGGACGACGACGACCTCTTCGAGGAGGCCGCCGACGCCGACCTCGACGCCGAAGACTACGGCTCCCTCGACGTCAATCAGGGCGAGTACATTCTCGAATCGGCCGAGGCGCAGGGCTACGACTGGCCCTTCTCGTGTCGCGCCGGTGCGTGTGCGAACTGCGCGTCCATCGTCAAGGAAGGCGACATCGAGATGGACATGCAACAGATCCTCTCCGACGAGGAGGTCGAAGAGAAGAACGTCCGCCTGACCTGCATCGGTAGCCCGGCGACCGACGAGGTCAAGATCGTCTACAACGCGAAACACCTCGACTACCTGCAGAACCGCGTCATCTGAGACAGTCCGACGCGCGGCGAACGATTCGACCACCGCTCGGGCCGACCGCTCGACCACCGCTCGATCTTATTTGAACGACCGCAGACGAGCCAGCGGTGCAGATCCGGACTCGTCTCGTCCCCGTGCACGGCGTGAGAACCGCCGACCGATTTATTCTCCGGGGTGTCGAATCCTCACCCATGTACGATCGAATACTGCTCCCGACGGACGGCAGCGAGGGCGTCGACCGCGCGATCGACCACGCGATCGACGCCGCGAATCGGTACGACGCGACGCTTCACGTGCTGTACGTCGTCGACAGCGGCGTGGTCAACGCGTACTCCGGCGACGAGTTCGTCGACGGCGCGGAAGGTGCCGAGTCGACGCTCGAAGAGCGCGGCCGCACGGCGCTCGAAGCGGTGGCGGACCACGCCGGAGACGCCGGCGTCGAGGCGGTTACAGAGCTCGTGTACGGGGACCCGCACGAGGAGATCCTCCGGTACATCGACGGGAACGACATCGATCTGACGGTGATGGGCTCGAAGACGCGGTCGGGGAGCTACCGCCGGATGCTCGGGTCGGTCACGGAGCGCGTCTCGCGGCAGTCGACCGCGCCCGTGAGCATCGTGAAGACGACCATCTCCGAGTAGGAGACTGGCCGAGCCGGCGTCCGCGATCCGCGCCCGGGGCGCGACGCCGGCGGTCGGACGCCGAACGGTGCGTCTTTGTGAGTCGGACGGCAACACTCGCCGATGACCGTCCGGCTCACCTACGAGGACGGGACGATCCGGGTCGACGCCGGCGCGGACGCGACCGAGCCGCTTCCCCCGCTCCCCGGCGTCGAGGCCGATCCGCGATCGGAGACGGGCCGCGCGCCCGCGTACCGCTACGCCGCGATCCGCCGTGCGCTGGCGGTCGCGGGCGTGAGCGTCGACGACCGCGTGCTCGACGCGAGCGACCGCGCCGCCGAGGCCGACTGCCTCGGCGACGGCCTCACGACCGACTACGACCTCCGAGAGTACCAGCGCGAGGCGCTCGACGCGTGGCACGAGGCGGGCGACCGCGGCGTGCTCGAACTCCCGACCGGCGCGGGAAAGACCGTGATCGCGATCCGCGCGATGGTCGACCTCGGCGTCCCGACGCTGGTCGTGGTCCCGACCGTCGATCTCCTCGACCAGTGGCAGCGGGAGTTGGAGACGGAGTTCGACGTTCCGATCGGCCGGTTCGGGGGCGGCGAACAGCGACGGGAGGCGATCACGGTGTCGACGTACGACTCCGCGTACCTGAAAGCCGAGGACGTGGGAGACGCCTTCGAGTTCGTGGTCTTCGACGAGGTCCACCACCTCGGCGGCGAGGGGTACCGCGACGTGGCGCGGCTGCTCGCCGCGCCCGCTCGGCTCGGGCTCACGGCGACGTTCGAGCGACCGGACGGCGCTCACGAGACCGTCGCGGAGCTGCTCGGCGACCGCGTGTACGGGCTCGACGCGGACGACCTCGCCGGAGAGCACCTCGCACCCTACGACATCCGTCGGATCGAAGTCGAACTGACGCCAGAGGAACGCGAGCGCTACGACGAGAGACAGGGCACGTTCGTCGAGTACGTCCGCGACGCCGGTATCACGTTCACGAGCGGGAGCGATTATCAGGAGCTCGTCAAGCGCTCGGGCAACGACCCGGCCGCCCGCGAGGCCCTGTTAGCGAAGCAGGACGCTCGCGCGGTCATGATGAACGCGACGCGGAAGGTCGAGCGACTCGGGGAGATCCTCGATCGGCACCGCGACGACCGCGTGATCGTGTTCACCGCACACACCGACCTCGTCTATCGGCTCTCAGAGCGGTTCCTCCTCCCCGCGATCACCGCCGAGACGAGCGCGGCGGAGCGCCGAGAGACGTTAGAGCGGTTCCGAGACGGGACCTACAGCCGAGTCGTCGCGGCCAACGTGCTCGACGAGGGCGTCGACGTGCCCGACGCGAACGTCGCCGTCGTCCTCTCGGGGTCGGGCAGCGAGCGGGAGTTCACCCAGCGGCTCGGGCGCGTCCTGCGGCCGAAAGACGACGGTGGGCGGGCGACGCTTTATGAGGTCGTCAGCGCGGAGACCGCAGAAGAGCGGGTGGCGAGCCGGCGGCGGTAGGCGGCCGCGAAAGCGGGGGAGGCGAGGAGACCGAGCGGTGAGACGAAACGCGACGACGGGTCGAGCCGCGTCGACTGAGACTCACTCGTCGCCGTCGAGGTCCGAGGAGCGCTTCTCACCCAGCGCCGATTCGAGGCTCCCGCGCTCCCAGCCGCTTCCCGACTCGCCGTCGACTTCCGCGCGGAGCTTCTCTTCTAAGAGGTTCACCGCGACGCTGTTCGCGCCCTCCGGAATGATCAGGTCGGCGTGTTTCTTCGACGGTTCGATGAACTGCTCGTGCATCGGTTTCACCGTCGAGAGGTACTGCTCGATGACGCCCTCTAAGTCGCGGCCGCGGTCGATCACGTCTCGTCGGATCCGCCGGAGGATACGCACGTCGGCGTCGGTCTCGACGAACAGCCGGAGATCCATCAGCTCGTTTATGTCCTCGTCGTACAGCGCGAGGATCCCTTCGAGCACGATCACGTCGGTCGGCTCGACGGTGACGGTGTCGGCTTTCCGGTTGTGGACCTCGAAGTCGTACTGGGGCATCTCGACGGGGCGTCCGTCGAGCAGCGTTTCGAGGTGCTCGCGGAGGAGGTCCCACTCGAACGCCGAGGGGTGATCGTAGTTGACGGACTGTCGCTCCTCGAAGTCGAGGTGCGTGAGGTCTTCGTAGTAGTTGTCGAGCGGGATGCGGGTGACGTCGTCGCCGAGGTCGCGGGTGACGAGACGGGCGACCGTCGTCTTGCCCGCGCCCGTCCCCCCAGCGATCCCGATCACGAACGAGGGCACGGTCATGTTCGCGATCGGACGGGGGCGGGTTTGAAGCCTCCTTTTTCGAGGTCCCAACCCCCAGGCTACGCGGCGGGTTCGTATAATCGTACCGGGGGCAGTTTTTAGCCGATCGGGAGCGAGCCACGCAGTATGCGAACAGACACCACGGTTCGGGACGTGATGCACCGAGAGTTCCTCGGGGCGAGCGAGTCCGACTCGCTCGCGGCGGCGGCCGACCTCATGGTCTCCGAGGAGACTGACTGTCTCGTCGTGGTCCGCGGGAGCAGACCGGTCGGTCGGCTCGCGTGCCGCGAGGCGCTCGGCGTGCTGCTCGACGCGGAGTCGGCGGATGCGGACGTCGAGGCGGCCGTGGAGCGGACCGTCGGGTCCGCGATGGGACCGCCGCTGCCGACCGTCGCGCCGGACGACGCGCTCGCGGCCGTCGAGGAGCGGCTCGTCGCCGAAGGCGTCGATCGCGTCGTGGCGGTCGAGGAGGACGAGGCGGTCGGCGTCGTCACCGCCGGCGACGTGCTCGCCGCGAGGACGCCTCGGAGCGGCGACGCCGCACCGGGCGGTGCGTTCGGCGAGCAGTCGCCGGGCGAGTCGCGTCGGATGCGGACGCGGTCGCCGGACGCGGACGGCGGGACCGACCCCGCCGTGGACGCGTCGACCACGGACGCCGACGGATCGCCGACGCAGGGCGTGTGCGAGGCCTGCGGCGCGCTCGTTCCGGACCTCGTCACCGCCAACGGACAGGCGGTCTGTCCGGAGTGTCGGGAGGCGTGAGCGGTCCGGAACGAGCGCGCCGCGTCCCCCGGCGATAGGCTCAACACGCGCCGCGCCGAACCACGGATGATGCCCGACAGCGATCGGGTCCGGGTCGACCCCGCGACCACCGACGACGCCGACGCGGTGACCGACCTCTGGGTCGCGCTCGCCGCGGGACAGCGCCGCTACGGTGCGACCCTGCGGGCGGAGGCGAACCGGGGGGCGGTCCGGGAGTGGGTCGCGCGCGCCGCGGTCACCGAAGAGCTGCTCGTCGCTCGCTCCGGGGAGGAGGTCGTCGGCTTCGTCGGCTTCGAGCTCGACCGGAACGGGTACGAGCGCGACCGAACGCGGGGGACGGTGAGTAACCTGTTCGTCGTTCCCGGTCGGCGCGGCGAGGGGATCGGGACCGAACTGCTGGACGCGGCCGAGGAGGCGCTGCGCGAGGCGGGCGCGGACGCGGTCGCGCTGGAGGCGCTCGCGGACAACGACCTCGCCCGCGACTTCTACGCGGATCGGGGCTACGAGCCGCACCGCGTCGAGCTGACGAAACCGCTCGCCGAAAGCGACACGCACTCATAGGTGGACCGAGTACGCCAGCCTGCGCCAGGGGAGCATGGGTGGTTCATGCACTCGACTTGTAATCGAGACTTCCGGGGTTCAACTCCCTGCCCTGGCTTCGCCGATCCGCCGCTTTCTGACGACACGTGGCACTCGGACCGCGAGATTCTCACACCCGGTGACGCGCGGTGCGGCGCGCCGCGGCCGTCGACGACGCCCTATTCCGCCCGACAGCGGTCAGCACATTTATGAAAACAGGGTGTGGTGGCTTCGCATGGCACACAGCCCGGAGAACGTCAAGGAGTTCGTATGCGAGAGCTGTCAAGTGACCCACGCCGGGACGCCCACGCAGATCGCCCCCGGCGAACACGAGTTCGAAGCGCCGGAGGCCTGCGGGGCGTGCGGAGGGTCCGACCTCGTGCCGACCGAAGAGTGGGTCCACCACCACGAGTGACGGGGGGCGGACGCGCAGTTACCGGTCGTTCCGCGTTCGGCTCAAAGCGCCTGTAGGTCGGCAAGGCACGCGTCGAGGTCCTTCGTGGAGGTCGCGAGAGAGAACTGGTCGACCCGCGCGAGGTCGGCCGCGTGCTCCCAGAGTTCGCCGTCCTCGATGCCGTGGAGGATGACCGCGTTGGGCGTGGGGCTCACGACCCGCATGGCGACGAGCGGCGACTCGCCGCGGGTGACTCCCGTGAACACCAGCGCCCGGTTGGTGGACTGCCCGTACAGCCGGTAGAACTCCTCGCTCGACAGCCGCGTTATCGCCTCGATCGAGTTGATGACGGTGTGGCCGTTCACGTGGTCTTGGTCGCCGCGCGCGATCTCCGTGGCCCCCATCGCGTCGTAGAACGCCTCGAGCGACACGGCCGTCGAATACTCGCGGAGGTCGTGGACGATGTCGCTTTCGAAGCCCGCCGAGAGCACCCGGGCGTACTGGCGGAGCCGCCCGCCGCCGCGCTGTTCGTCGATGTCGAGGAGGCCGTCGACGGTGCGCCGCACGACGCCGATGCCGGGGCTCTCGCGGCGGCCGCTCTCGTAGTCGGAGATCACGGAAGATGAGACGTCGAGCTGGTCTGCGAGTTCGGTCTGTGAGACGTCGAAGTCGGTCCGCCACTTCCGGAGCGTCGCCCCGGGGTCGTCGCTGAGCGTTATTTCGCCGGCGATCCGACGGGAGAGCTCTTCGCGTGCGTCGCTCATTGGTCCGTCTGACGGTCGAACGGCGCAAAAGGCTACCGAAACGGGGGGTTCAGTGGCCGTCTCGTCCGACGCGGAGACTGCGAGCCGGCGACACGAACGTTAGACGACACGCCACACCGAGGGGACCGCCGATCTCACTCCACGTACAGCGAGTAGACGATGACCCCGAACCCGACCGCCGTCAGCAGGCTGTTGACCGCGATGCCGACGGCGAGGTCGGCGCCGATTATCTGGTGA
Organism: Halorubrum salinum; assembly: GCF_024494575.1. Classification (GTDB taxonomy): domain Archaea; phylum Halobacteriota; class Halobacteria; order Halobacteriales; family Haloferacaceae; genus Halorubrum; species Halorubrum salinum. Next base: position 449,697 of record NZ_JANHDO010000001.1, on the reverse strand, counting down.
GACACCCCGCCGACGAGCGCCCCGACGGTGACGATCCCGAACCCGATACCGAGCGCGCGAAGCGACCGGTCGCCGGTCCGGCCGTACGCGCGGAGCGCGTAGTAGGTGATACTGCCACCGAGCACGAGGATGGCGGTCTTTGCGACGATGATGAGCAGGTCGATGTGCGTAGTCATGTTTCCTCGCGTAGCTCCGACCACAGGTCGGCTAGGCGTTCGTCCCGGGTTCGCTCCGGGCGCGTGAACGACACGTCGAACTCGCGGCGCTCCGAGTCGTCACCGTCGTCGCCGTCGTCCGAGATGGCGACCGTCACGGACTCGAAGGCCACCGAGTACCGCGTCGTGTGCTGTCCGTCGCGGCGGATGTCCGTCGACTCTTCGAGGAGTGAGGCCTCCGTGAGCTGTTCGAGCTTGCGGTACGTCGTCGACAGCGGGATGTCACACTCCTCGGAGAGTTCGCTCGCGGTCTTCGGCTCGGAAAGCGCCGTGACGATCCGCCGCGCGGCGTCGTCGGCCAGCGCGTCGAGCACCTCGTCGACCGACGGAGGGGCCCGCTCGCGCGGCGGGTTCCGCACCATGTGCCCCAATCGACGCCCGCGAATCTTAAACCCTCGACGTTCGGTCGCGGAAGCGGGGCGGGAGCGCACACGTCCCGTTTTAGTGGGTGGGTTCCGTACGGCGATTCGATGGACTCGTGGAAGCGTCGCGTCGTCGGGTACTCCGCGTTCGTCGTCGCCGTTTTGATCGCCACCGCCCTCGCCTATCGGTGGGGGATGGAGGTGTACGAGAACGACCCACGCACGCTCGTCGAGTCGCTTCGGTTCTCGGTCGAGATGTTCACCACGACCGGCTTCGGCGGCGACGCCCCGTGGAAGAGCCAACAGATGAACGCGTTCATCGCCGTGATGGACCTGGTCGGGATGGTGCTCCTCATCGGCGCGTTGCCCGTCGTCGTGACCCCGCTCCTCCAAGAGGCGTTCTCGACGACGGTCCCCCGCGCGGTCGACGACGGCCTCACGGACCACGTGGTGGTCTGTGCGGACACCTCCCGCTCCGACGCGCTGCTCGACGAGTTCGGCTCGGAGTCGATCCCGTACGTCGTCGTCGAGCCCGACTCCGACCGCGCGGTGGCGCTGTACGAAGACGATCACGACGTGATCCGCGCCGACCCCGAATCAACCGACGGGCTGCAGCGCGCGAATCTGACGAGCGCCCGGGCGCTCGTCACCGACGTGTCAGACCAGGTCGACGCGAGCGTCGTCCTCGCCGCCAAGGAGATCTCGCCCGACGTTCGCGTCATCAGCGTCGTCGAGAACCCCGACCGCGAGCGGTACCACCGACTCGCCGGCGCGGACGAGGTGCTCTCCCCGCGGTCGCTGCTCGGTGAGAGCCTCGCCGCGAAAGTTACCACGGCGGTGCAGACCGACCTGGACGAGGCGGTCCCGATCGGCGATTCGCTTCGGATCGCGGAGGTGTCGATCCACCACGGGAGCGGGCTCGCCGGGACGACGCTCGCCAACAGCGGCATCGGCGCGCGAACCGGCGTCAACGTGATCGGGGCGTGGTTCAACGGGGAGTTCGAGGCCGCGCCGCCGCCGGACGCGACGCTGTCGGCGGGGACCGTGCTCTTGGTCTCCGGACGCGAAGACCAGCTCGAACGGCTCGTCGACATGAGCAACTCCTCGACCCGTCGGTTCGGTGCCGGCGAGACGGTCGTCGTCGGCTACGGACAGGTGGGGCGCGCAGTCACGTCAGTCCTGACCGACGCCGGCATTCCGGTGACGGTCGTCGACGAGACGGACGCCGACGACGTCGACGTGGTCGGTGACGCGACCGATCCGGAGACGCTCTCCGCCGCCGGTATCGAGGACGCGCAGACGGCCGTGCTCGCGCTCCCCGACGACACGGTGGCGGAGTTCACGACGCTCGTGGCCCGCGATCTGGCACCGAACGTCGAGATCCTCGCGCGGGTCGAAGAGAGCGAGAGCGTCCCGAAGATGCACCGGGCGGGTGCCGACTACGTGCTCGCGCTCGCGACGGTGACCGGACGGCTGTGTGCGTCACGCGTCCTCGACGACCGTGACGTGCTCTCGCTCGACACCCACGTCGAGGTGATCCAGACCGCGGCACCGCAGCTGACCGGGCAGACCGTCGCTCGGGCGAACGTCCGCGAGACGACCGGCTGCAGCGTCATCGCGATCGAGCGGAACGACGAGACGATCACCGACATCGGACCCGACACGCGCTTCGTCGCCGGCGACGAGGTCGTCGTGGTCGGCACCGACGACGGGATCCGCGCGTTCGAGCGGCAGTTCACGTGACGGCTCCCCGGTTCGCGTGACGACAACGGTTCGTGCCGTGTCGGCGGCGAGACAGGCCGTGTAGCCCGGTGCGAGTCGAACGCTTCAAGTATTCGCTGGCTGTTCGTCTCTGTATGAAAGACCAAGGACGCTCCACACGCAAGCGCACGGGCGGACGACTCAAGCACGCCGCGAACAAGAAGCGCCACCAGCTCGGCCGCGAGCCCGCCGAGACGACCGTCGGCGAAACGCGGGTCCAGTACATCGACTCCCGCGGCACGGAGACGAAGGTCCGCGCGCTCTCGACGAACGTCGCACAGGTCGCAGACGACGGTGTCGTCAGCGAGGCCACGATCGAGAACGTCGTCGAGAACCCCTCGAACGTCAACTACGCCCGCCGGAACATCGTCACGAAGGGCGCTATCATCGAGACGTCCGCCGGCCGCGCCCGCGTCACCTCCCGTCCCGGCCAGACCGGACAGGTCAACGCCGTCCTCGTCGAGTAGCTGACCGCCGTCGGACGCACTCGACCGCTTTCTGAACGTATTTATCCTTCAGCGACGACCACCGGTACGTGTATCTCGGCGTCGACGAGGCCGGCAAGGGGCCCGTGCTCGGACCGATGGTGGCCGCGGCGGTGCTCGCGGACCCGGCGCACCTGCCGGCGGACGTGGACGACTCGAAGCGTCTCTCACCCGATCGGCGCGAGGCGATAGACGCGGAGATCGCGGCGCTCGATACGGTCGCGATCGGCGTCGCGTTCGTCGAGCCGGGCGAGATCGACCGCCCCGACACCGACATGAACACGCTCACGGTGCGCGCCCAAGCGCGAGCGGCACGGACCGCGCTCTCGGGGGACGTCGCGGCCGGTCTCGGCGAGCCGGTTCGCGTCGTCGCCGATGCGGGCGACACGGACGAGGAGCGGTTCGGTCGGCGGCTCGGGGAGTTCGTTCGCCGAGAACGCGACGGGAACGAGCGGATCGACGACCGCGGGACGGTCCCGTCGATCGACGTCACCGCCGCGCACGGGGCCGACGCGGACGACCCCGTCGTCGCGGCTGCGAGCGTCGTCGCGAAGGTGTCCCGCGACGAACGAATGGCCGCGATCGACGCCGAGTACGACGACTACGCCGCCCTCGGTAGCGGCTACCCGAGCGACCCGAAGACTCGGTCGTTTCTCCGCGAGTACGTGGCCGATACCGGCGACGTCCCCGACTGCGCCCGCCGGTCGTGGGCGACCTGCGACGACCTGCTCGCCGCCGCCGAGCAGTCGGCGTTAGACGAGTTCTGACAGCGACGTGAATCGCCGCGCGCTACAGGAAGAATCCCTTGAACGCGTTGATCACCGCCCACTTTATCCGCTCGACGGTCTGGCCGTCCTCCCCGGTGATGACGATGTCGTCGTTGGCGACCGCGTCGCGGAACGCGCGAGCCGGGTTGTCGGCGGCAGTGAGACGCTCTATCGTCTCGCGGTCGGTGGTTATCTTTCGGACCGCGTCGTCGTCCGGGCTCTCGGACAGGTCCGTGATGCGGTTCCGGTCGTCTATCGTCATCGAGTACGTGACGACGGAGTCCCCGTCCTCGATGTAGATATTGCTCGTCCCGGCGATGCTGACCGGGCCGAGATTAACGCTGTCGGCGTTTTCGTTGTACGCCGGGACCATCTCCTCCAGCGACTCGTACAGGTCCGCGTCGTCACCGGAAGACTGTGCGACCGCGCCGCCGGTGACGGCACCGATGGCAACCGCCGCAACGGCGAGAACGACTAGAATGCGTGTGTGTCCCATTCCCGTAGGGAGGCGACGCAGGTATATAACATGCTGCGCCGGGCGGGCGGACCGCAACGGCCGTCGAGCGGGCGAAACCGCGACGCCTACCGGACGCCTACGACCGCCTACCAAACGCCTACCGACTCAGAACAGCCCGGACGCGAGCCCGCCGACCGCGCCGACGAACGCCTCCCAGACGGAGAATCCGGTGGCCATCGAGAGCACGGTGTCGGCACCGAAGAAGGCGAAGAGCAGCGCGGAGCCGAAGTGCGCGAGCCGCATGTCGAACCGGCCGGCGAAGGTCGAAAACAGGTACGCGTTCGCGAGGCTCACCGGGATGATGGCGAGCATCTCGCCGAACCAGATCGCCGAGGTCGCGCCGTACTGTACCGCGAGCCCGATCGTGACCAGCTGCGTCTTGTCGCCGAACTCGCCGGTCGCGGTGAGGAGGAAGATGGGGAAAAAGCCGCCGAACGACTCCGAGTAGCGGTCGAGGCTACCCGGTAGCGAGAGGTCGTCGAACGCGGCGAGTCCGCCGTCGGTCCGCTCTGCGTCTCCGAAGCCGGAGTTGCGGGCGGGCGCGGACCGATACAAGAGGACCGCGAAGGCGAAGAACAGCACCGCGGTCACCGCGTCGAGCGCGAGCGGCGGCAGCGCGGCCTGAAGCGCCCGGCCGAACGCGATCTCGACGGCGGTCCAGCCCGCGAACGCCGACCCCGCGGCCGCGACGACGACCTTCGGGTCGTAGCGCGTCGCGAGCCCGGCGATCATCAACTGGACCTTCTCGCCCGGAAGCACCGCGAGCTGTGCGGCGAAGGCGATCACGACGATCTCCGCGTACCCCGTCATGCGCCTCCCGCCTCCACGCCGTCGTCGACTCCGGCGGCCTCGGGCGACCGCGCGACGTGAACGCGCTCGGCGACCGCCTCCGGCAGGTCGTGTTCGGCCTCGTCTTCGGTCCTGACCGTCATCATCCCGAACGACGTGACGTCGACGACTTCGACGGTCGTCTCCGGTGTGATGCCCGCGTCGAAGAGGAACTCCAGAACGTCTCGGTCGCGGTCGCTCACCCGGGCGACCGTCGCCAGCGATCCCGGTTCGAGCGAGGCGAGCACCGCGGTCCCGGACGTCTCGGGCGTAGACAGGTCTGCGGGCGGGATCGGATCGCCGTGGGGGTCGGCGGTCGGGTAATCGAGCGTGCGCTCCACCCGACGGGTGAACTCCTCGCTGACGTGGTGTTCGAGCGCGTCGGCCTCGTCGTGGACCTCGCTCGGCTCGTATCCCAGCTGTTCGGAGAGGAACGCCTCGATGAGCCGGTGGCGGCGGACGACTTCGAGCGCGGCGACCTCGCCTGCCGGCGTGAGTTCCGCGCCCGCGTACTTCTCGCGGGTGAGGAGACCGCGGTCCGAGAGCGTTTCGAGCATGCTCGTGACGGTCGCCGGGGCCTTCCCGAGCGCCTCCGCGATCGCCGAGGTGGAGACGGGCGGTCCCGTCCGCGACTCGATCCGGTGGATCGCCTTGAGATAGTCTTCGACGGTGTCGGTCGGCATACTCGGTTTAGATTGGTCTAAACTAATAGTTTGTCGGTTGGCCACTCAGAATCGTGGGTGATCGATGCTCGTCGGGGACACTCCGGCGATCGGACACGGCACGGCGGAGTCTCCGACGGCGCAGTGACCTCAGGGGAGCAGGGAGAGCCGGCCGCGAACGGCGCGACAGCGAGGGTCGACCACGGACGGCGAAGGGGAGGACGTGAAACAGCGAAGCCGACAAAAAGCGGTCAGCGGTCGATCCGGACCGACGGGAGCGGGTGTGCGGTGCGGGCGCGTCCCGAACGGGACCTCACCGGATCGTGAGCAGCCGGCGGAGGATGTCGCCGTAGGCGGGGCGGGTGATCAACACGCCGATCAGCACGCCGAGGATGGTGAAGATCGCGAACCCGGAGAGGTCGCCGAGCGAGAGCACCATGAGCGGCGACATCGCGACGATGGTCGTCGCGGCGGCCGCTCCGATGACCCAGAACGCGCGGCGGAACCGGGAGTCGAACACCGTCCGAGAGTTCACCTCGCCCTCGCTCATCACCTCGTCGGCGATGATCACGAGGTCGTCGACGCCGGTCCCGACCACGGCGATGAACCCGGCTATCACCGCGAGTTCGAGCGGGTAGCTCAGAAGCGCCGCGAACCCGAGGAGCGCGTACACCTCGGCGAGCGCGGTCACGATCATCGGCAGCGCCACGGCCGGCTCGCGGTAGCGGAGGAACACCATGCCCGCGACCGCGAACACCGCGAGGATCCCCGTCACCAGCGAGTAGGTCTTGTAGCTCTCACCCTGTGCGGCCGAGATGGTGCTCGATGTCCCCTGTCCGCTGATGTCCAGTTCGGCGGGGAGAGCACCGGCGCGCAGGTTGACGGAGATGGTCTCCGCGGTCGCGAAGTCGCCGGTCGTCAGCTGGAAGCTCCCGGTCTCGGCCCACTCGCCGCTCGCCATGCTGGCGGCGAGGTCCGGGTCCATCCCGAACGAGTTGACGACCTCACCGTCGACCGTGAGGAGGAGACACGGGTTGTCGTTCCCGATCTCGCCCGTCTCGGTGTTGTACTCGCACCGGTCGGTCTCCGTCTGATACGCCGACTGGAACCCGCGGTCGGCGACCGCCTGCTGGAAGCCCGCCGCCGGCGACTGCTCGCCGCCGGCCGCGGTGTTCCGGACCGTGACCGGGACGTACGACTGCGTCGTCCCCTCGCGCTGCGTTGCCGTGCCGATGTTCTCGAAGTCGTCCTGGATCAACACCGCCTCTTCGACCGCGGTGCCGTTGTCGGTCGGATACGCGATGTCGATCTGGACAGTCCCGCGTTCTTCGAGAAGCGAGACGACGTCCTCTCGGCCCTCACCGGGCACCTCGACGAGCATGAAGTACCGTCCGGTGATCGACTGGACCTGCTGGACGCTGCCGCCCGAGAGACCCGCTTCGTTGATCTTGCCCTGGATTATCTCTTGGGCGAGATCACGCGTTTCCGGGGTGACTCCCGGCCGCACGTCCTCGTACGCGTACCCGGCCGCCTCCATCGCGGCGCGGAACTGGTCTTCGCTCACCGAGGCGTCGGTGACCTCGACCTGTCGAGCGTCGTCTTCGACGTACGTGCCGACGTTGCGAGCGCCGGTATCGTCGAGCTCCGCGGCGACCGCTTCCTCGACCTCCACCGGCGTGTCGCCGCCGAAGTCGACGCCGGTCGCGGTGTAACCGAGAAGCGGAGCGCGGACGCGCGTCCCGCCGGCGAGATCGAGCCCGTACTGGAGGTTCGTGACACCCTGTTGGGCCTCGGTCGCGTTCTCGCCCGGCGCGGTCTGTGGGCCGAACTGCGGCGCGAAAAGCGCCACGGTCGCGCCGACCACGACGACGACCAAGAGCAGGATGCGCCAGTTCTTCTTGACCGGTTCGAGCATTTAGCGGCTCACCCCCTCGAACTTGTACCAACGGAGCAGCGAGACGTTGAGGAGGTACGTGTTCATGAGGTCGGCACAGAGCCCGACCGCGAGGATGATCCCGATGTTCCGGAGGAGGTCGACGCCGAAGACGGCCGCGACGACCGCCATGACGATCATCGCCGCCATCGACGTGAGCGTCATCGTCACGCCGGTCCGCATCGCGCGGCTCACGGACTCGTAGAAGTCGCCGGTCCGACGCAACACGGAGTTGTTCAACAGGATGTCCGAGTCGACGCTGTATCCGATGATCATGAGAAGCGCCGCGATCGTGCCGAGCGTCATCTGGATCCCGAGCAGGTTCATCACCGCGACGGGGATCACGAGGTCGGAGAACGCGGAGGCGACGACCGCGATGGAGGGGACGAACGTCCGGAACAGCGCGAACACGAGCACGCTCATCCCGAGGAACGCGAGCCCGACCCCGAAGACGGCGGTGCGTGCGGTGTCGCTGGCGAAGCTCGGCGAGACCTGGTCGACCGCCTCGGTCGAGAGCCCGGCCTCGTCGGCCTGCGTCGAGAGGTCGTTCGCGAGCCCCTCGGGGTCGTCGTCGGCCGCGCGGAAGGTGACGACGTACACGTCGTCGGCGGGAATCGACCGGACCGAGTCCGGCTGTCGCTCGAATGCGGTTTCGATCTGCTGTTCCACGTCGCCGCCGTCGTCGGCTATCCGGAGCTCCACGCCGCCCGTGAACTCCAACCCGAGGTCCGCCGGCGCGCCGGTGGCGAGATACCACCCGCCGATGATCGCGAGCGCGAGAACGAGGACCGCGAGCGGGACCGCCACGAGCTGCCGGTTAGAGTACTCGGTGTAGTTTATCTCCGGTACCTCGATCGCTACCATAATCACCGATTCCCGGGCGGGCTCGAATAAGCCTTCTCACTCGGGCGCGCGCGAGCGCCGCCGCCCGACGCGTCGCACGTACGCTCACGGCAGGTATCGCACGCTCACGACGCCGGGTTCCGACCGTATCTCGACGCGGTTCACGCCGAGCCGAGCCGCGCGAGCGAGGGTCCCCTCGCGGTCCGCGAGCACGTCCGCGACCGCGTCACGCGTGTCCCCCTCGGGCGGCGTCAGCACGTGGACTTCGCCGACACCGGCGCGGGGCTCGCGAGCCAGTTCGCCGGTCGGCGTCTCCGCCGCGAGGTCGCGCTCGTGGACCGTCGGCGGCTCCTCGCTCTCCGCCATCGAGAGGCTCCGTCGCTCGCTCACCTCGATCACCCGATAGGTCACCTCCATCGGCGGGTCCGGCGCGACGGTCGCCTCGACCGCGTCGTCCTCGGCGAGCCCGGGGTTCGAACTCAGCGTGTGGACCTGCCCGTCGTGGACGTCCTTCAGCACCGCCGAGTCGGCCTCGACGTGAGTGACGAGGAACGTGCTCTCTTTGCCGGCGGCCGCGTCGGGGTCGCCGTCGCTATCCCGCCCGCCGTCGCGGTCCGACTCGTCTGCGGGGGCCGTCTCGTCGCCGCGGTCCGCTTCGTCGGTCATTGCACAGGCGTACGCCGCCGAGCCCCTTCGGGGTTTCGAGCCGCGGACGGACCTCGTCCGCTACTCCGAGGCGGCGTCGGTCTCGGGGGCGTCGTCGGCCGCCGGGTCCCCGCCGACGCGGAGCCGGAAGTGGAGCGCGAACACGAGGACGGCGGCCGCGACCGGCGGGACGACCGCCGCCGGCCGCGGCAGCGCGTAGAGCGCGCCCAACGCGACCGACTCCGTCGGCTCGCGCAGGTCGGCCGGCGTGGAGATTATCATTCCGACGTACAGCGAGGCCAGAAAGCAGAACCCGCCGTACGCTAGCTTCCGGTCGTAGCCGTCGCTGACCGGATCGTCCCGTCGGTGTCGGCGCGCGACGAAAAGCAGCGGGGCGAGGAGCGGCGCGACCGCGGCGAAGCCGGCGACCACGAAAAGCGATCGCGTGAACAGGAACGTCCCGCTCTCGACGCCGACGGTCTCGCCCATCCACACGACGAGTCCGAGCGTGACGACGAGCGCGATGAACCCGGCCGACAGCGCGCCGACGACGCCGTACAGCCGCATGGTCCACGACTCGGTGTGTCGGATCGCGTAGGGGATCGCGCCGAACACGCCGCGATAGCTGTCTGCCATCGCGCACGCTACGAGCGACGGCGAATTAAACCCCTCGTCGTCCGCGCGGCACGCCCGCTCCGTGCGATCGCCGCGCCGTCGTGCCCGCGTCGCCGCGCCGCCGAGCGTCCGCGTCGCCGCCCCGACGCCGACGATTTATACCCGACCGACGGGATCAGTTCGACGTGGGACTGTACGACAGCTACCTCGCGCTCCGTCACCGCCTCCACGACGGCGAGCCGCCGTCGCACGTCGCGATCGTCATCACCGAGCGCGATCTCCTCGCCGACGGCGCGTTCGACACCCTCGCCGACGCGCTCCGGTGGGCGTTCGAGTACGGCGCGGCGCGCGTCACCGTCTCGGTGTCCGTCCTCGACGAGTCCGTCGTGCCCGCGCTCACGCGCGAACTACGGCGGCTCGACGCCCCGAGGCCGCTCGTCGTCAGAGGGCCGGCGGACGCCGACCGCGACGACCCGGACTCGTCACCCCCGAACGCCGAAGACGCCCCGATCCGGGTGACGGTGGGGCTCGGCGGAAAAGCCGAGTTCGCCGGCGCGGTCAGGGAGCTCGCACGGGACGTCGCCGACGGCACCGTCGATCCGGACGAGATCGACGCCGCCGACGTCTCGGACCGGCTCGTGTTCCCCGAAGAGCCCGATCTCGTCATCAAAACCGGTGCGGAGCGGCTCTCCGACTTCGCCATCTGGCAGTCGGTGTACGCGGAGCTGTACTTCACCGACGTGAACTGGCGCGATTTCAGGCGGCGCGACTATCTCCGTGCGGTCCTCGATTACCAGAATCGACAGCGGCGGTTCGGTCGGTAGATCCGAACCGAGAGTCGGCGGCTCCGGCTCGACGCGCCCCGCTTCCCGGCGCGCCGACGCGGCTACCAGACGAACCGGAAGAGCAGCGTGAACGTCACCAGCGCGCCGACCGTCGAGAGGAGCGGCACGACGTTCTGCATCAGGACGACGCGGGCGCTCGTGGTCGGGTTGAACAGATCCGCCGCGGAGGGGATGTTCGACGGGTCGCCCTCGCCGATGTCCGGCATCTCGTCTGCGGCGAGCGCGCCGACGGAGACCGTCGGCTCCTTCTCGCCGCGTATCCCCTGTTTGACGGTGACGGTCCGCGTCGCGCGCCCCCAGCCGAGCCCGACGATCGACATCGTCGCGATGATCACGAACGACGCCGGGATACCCACGGCGGAGAGGGTGATGACGATCCCTGAGGAGACGCAGGCGACGACGATCGCGGCGGTGAGCGGCAGGTCGGTGATGTCGTTTCCGAGCGTGTCGAGCGTCCGCCGGGCGATCGTGAACGCGCCGACCGCGACCGCGGCGCTCCCGAGGAGGATCATCGGCTCCATCTCGACGCCGTCGAGCGCGACGAGCGGCGCGATGGCGTTCGCGATGTTCGACGTGCCCGAGGAGAATGCCATCAGACAGCCGATGGCGATGACGACCGCGCCGCCGACGAGTTCGCGCCGGGTCGTGTTCGGCCCGGGAACGGGCCGCGGAATCACGCCGGAGCGGTCGAACTCGAACAGCGCGCCCTCGGTGCTCTCGATCGCGACCCACTTGTCGATGGTCGGATAGAAGTACCGGCCGACGACGCCGGAGACCCAGAACCCGATGATCGGGGCGACGATCCACCAGATCGCGATCTCACCCATCACCGCCAGATCGAGCGTCCCGGTCGCCAGCCCGAGCCCGGCGATCGCCCCCACCGCCGTCATCGACGTCGACGCGGGGACGCCGGCGAAGTTCCCGATGAACAGCGCGCCGCCGATGAAAAACAGGACGACGATGCTCGTCTCCAGCGTGAAGACGTTCGCGCCCGTCACGAGATCCTCGCCGAGCGTCGTCACGACGCGCTGTCCGAGCGTCCCCGCACCGACGAAGAAGAACACCGACATCAACGCGGCCGCGCCGGCCTTCGAGATCACGTTCGCGCCGACCGCCGGTCCGAACGCCGGCCCGGTCGTCGCCCCGCCGATGTTGTACCCGACGAACGCCGCGACCACGAGTCCGACGAGAAGCAGAACCTCGACCATATACGCGGATCACGATCCACGGTGGGTTAAACGAACAGGTTCGCGCGTCCCGTCGCCGCCGACAGACTCAGACGATCTTCATCATCCGCGTCTCGAACTTCCCGACGCGGACGCGGACCCACCCGGCCAGCTCGGCGTCGAGGGCGGGGTCGTCGGTGTCGACGCGGAGCGCGCGCACGTCGTCGAGCTTCGACCGAGACGCGACGATCTGCACCTCACAGCGCTCGATGACGGCGGGCGACAGCTGCGGGTTCCCCCGCCCGAAGACGAACCCCTGTCCGCCGATCGGCGAGACCACGATCACGTTCTCCTCGCCGAGCGCGTCGAGGATCTCGGACTCCGTCGCGTCGCGGGCGACGACCTCGCCGTCGCGCCACACGTCGACGCCGATCGGCGACGGCTCGAACCCCAGTTCCGCCTTGATCGCGCCGACGGTCGACCCCGGTCCGAGCACGAAGGTGACGCCCTCGCCGTCGCGCGCGCGAACGTCGTCGGCGACGCCCTCGGCCAGCGACTCGACGGTCCCGCTCGCGGTCTGTTTCGACGACTGGAGGTCGTCGGCGACGGGGACCGCGGCGACCGCCCGCAGCTCCGGGTGGACCTCGCCCTCGCGGTAGGCGTCCTCGTCGATGTCCATCACCTCGCGGCGCTCCGTCCGGGAAAACGTCGCCGCGACCTCCGCGGCGTCCTCCGGCGAGACCGCGAACACCGACGAGTACACCTTCACCCCGGCCGGGACGCCGAGCATCGGCACATCGGTCCCCTCCAGTGCGGTCGCCACGTCCGTCGCGGTGCCGTCGCCGCCGACGAAGACGACGAGGTCGACGGGCGCGTCGCCCGCGTCTTCGGTGCCGGTGTCGGTTCCGGGTCCGGTCTCGCGTTCGAGGCCGGCGAACGCCCGCACGACGCGAGCCGTGTGGTCCGCGCTCGTCTCGGTCGGCTCCGGGGCGTCGCCCTCGAACGGGTCCACGACGCGCACGGGGTCGAAGCCGGCCTCGCGGACCAACCGCTCTCCCATCGGGTCGGACGCGGTCGAGACGCGCGTCTCGGGGGCGACCGACGCGAGGCGGTCGAGCGCCCGGCGCGCGCGGTCCGGCGCGCGCGGCGTCGCCCCGCGCTCGACCGCCTCGGCGACCTTCCCGTCGGTGCCTTTGAGCCCGACGCGACCGCCCATACCGGCGATCGGGTTCATCACGAATCCGACGTGCATACCCGACACTTCGCCGGCGAGAACTTAAGCGAGGCGCGTCGGCCGGGCGGCGTCTCCGCCGGGTCGCAGCCGGGCCGCGACGGGCGAAGATCAATACTTAAGACGCCCCCAGAACAACCCCGATCCATGCTACTCGAAGCCGCCGTGACCGAACCGCTGCCGATCGACGCGACCGCGACCGCCGTGCTCGTCGCGAGTCTCGTCGTCACCGCCGCGTGGCTCGTGTACCTCTTCCGGTAGGCCGGCGACGCGTCACGTCGGGGAGCCGAAGACCGCCCCGATCACGCCGAGTCGACCAGCGTCGATCGGGTTCGGATCCACTCGGCGGCGCGCTCGGCCTCGTCCGCGCTCGCCGCCGTGATCTTCACGCGCACGCTCTCGCCGGGGTACGACCCGACGCTCACGTCGAACTCCGATTCGAGCGCCGCGAACCGCTCCAACAGCGCGCTCTCCGGCTCGTCGACGTCGACGACGACCGTGTGCGTCGGCGTCCCCTCGAACTCGTCGGCGACGGACTCGAACATCGCCTTCATCTCCCGCGGAACGCCCGGAAGCACGTACACGGACTCGACGACCGCGCCGGGCGCGACGCCCGCCTCGTTTTCGAGCGGCCGACAGTTCTCGGGGAGGTGCGTCGTCTCGGCCGCCAGGTCGTCGGCGCTGTATCCCTCTTCGGCGAGCCATCCGGCCGCCCGTTCGTTTGCCTCCAGATCGCGGCCGAAGGCGGCCGCGACGGCGTCCATCGTCACGTCGTCGTGGGTCGGTCCGAGGCCGCCGGTGACGATCACGGCGTCGTACTCGGCGTGATACTCGTTGACAACCCTCGCGATCTCGCCGACCTCGTCCGGGACGACGGTCACGCGGCGGACCCGCACCCCGCGGGCGTCGAGCCGGTCACAGAGCCACGTCGCGTTCGTGTTCTCGGTGTCGCCGACGAGGAGTTCGTCCCCGACGGTGACGATTGCAGCGTCCATGCCCGCACAAGGCGGGCGGGATAGAAAAGGACGCGGCCGGCGAGGGCCACCACGGGAGGCGGCGGCCGGTGCAGTCGGCGCTCGCGGCGACGCGTTACTCGTCGTCCTCGTACACGCCGAGTCCCATCTCCCGGCGGCGCTCGCGGCGACGCGTTACTCGTCGTCCTCGTACACGCCGAGTCCCATCTCCCGGCGGCGCTCGCGGAGGGCTTCGAGCTGTCGGCGGAAGTAGACCGTCCCGACGATCGCGGCGAGGATCGCGACGGCGAGGATGACGCCGAAGACGAGAAGGTCGGTCTCGCGGTACGACTGCACAACGACGGAGCCGCTCGTCACGTCCTCCCAGACGATGCGGTCGCGGTCGCCGACCGTCTCGACGTCGTACCCCCGGGGAGAGATGTGACCGACGACCGGGAACTCGGTGCTGAATCCGGGCGGCAGCGTCACCGCGTACGACCCCTCGACGTAGGTGAGCGTGGAGAACCGCCGCGGCGACCCGGTCGCCGAAAACGCCACCTGTCCGCCGCCCAGCCCGTCGCCGAACCGGATCCACGTCTCGTCCGGCGTCCGGTCGACCTCGCCGCCGCGGGCGCGGAACTCGGTGCCGTTCAACACCTCGCCGTCGGTCGTTCGGTAGCGGAACGCCTCGAACTCCAGCGGCTGGTCGCCCGCGTACGGCGTCTGTCGGTACAGGCGAAGCTCCTCCACGCCGGAGACGTTGTAGACGGCCGTGTACTGCGTTCCCGTCGAGAGGGTGAACGCGGCGTCGCGGTCCGTCGCGAAGTCGTACTCGCGCGGGGGATCGGCATCGAGGGTCGCGTTCGCGACGTCGCCGCCGTCGTTGACGTAGGTGAGACAGCCGGCGCTTACCGCGAGGAGCGCGACGACGGCGACCGCGAGGGCGAAGCGTCGGTTCACGGGGTCAGATCACCTCAGACGACACACCGCATCTCCGCCGGGAGGTACGATCCGATCGCGGCCAGCAGTCCCGGCGGGTCCGTGTTCTCGGTGCAGACGATGCTCTGTTCTAAGAGGCCGAGCCGCTCGACCGTGACGATGTCTTGGGCGTGGCCCGCGCGGTTCACCGTCGCGCGAACCTCGCCGCGGGTCGCGGAGTTGACGTTCACGCGGCCGTTCTCGCGCTGCCAGTCGTACAGCCGATCGCGCTCGCTGTCGGCGAGGCGGCTCGGCTCCGCGTCCGGGTCGCCGACGTCGCCGCCGTAGACGAACGTCATGGGAAGGTGCTGGACCAGTCCGAACCGCTCGACGACCTGCTCCGGCGATCCGACCCCGAGGCCGAGCCCGTCGGCGGGAACGAGCACGTCCTCGCCCGCGTCCAGCACGAACCCGTCGTCGTCCCACGATTCGAGGGTCCCGACGTACGTCTCGCCGGCGACGAGTCCCGCGTCGTGCGAGACGATCTCGCCCCACGTCTCCGCGAGGACGTTGCGGGCGACCTCGGCGTCGTCGCCGGTCACGTCGACCTGCACGAAGCCGTCGTCGCGGACGCCGACCTGCCAGTCGACGTGGAGGTCCCCGACGTCGTTCGCGACGAGCGAGCCCATGCCGTCGAGCGCGCGGTCGCGGGCGTCGCCCTCGACGTAGCACTTGGTTGCGAGGACGACCATCAGCCGGTCACATCCACGTTGAGTTCCTCGCGGAGTTCCTCGAGACGGCGTTCCATCGCCTCGCGGAGCCGGTCGTTGTCCATCGCTTCGACGGGCGAGCCGCACTCCGGGCACTCGAAGCCGAAGTCCATCGCCTCGCCGAACTCGAACCGGATCGAACACACCTCACAGAGGTAGAACTCGTGGGTTCGCTCGTACTCCTCGCGCTCCTCTAGGGCGTCGAGAAGCCGGTACATCTCCTCCTGGAGGTTCTCCGGGATGTTGTCGTAGTGGAACGTCCACAGGTACGTGAGCCAGCCGGAGTCCTCGTCGCGCACCCGGCGGTAGCTCGCGAGGTCGTTCTCGTACAGGATGAACAGCGCGCGGCGGACGTCGTTGAGCTCGAGTCCCAGCTCCTCGGCCAGCTCCTCGTCGGTGACCTCGCCGTCGGGCGGCGCGGCCGCGACCGGCATCCCCGTCGGTCCCACCAACTCGTGGAGGTACTTCTGGATGACGGGGTCGTTCAGTAGATCCTCAAAAGCCATTACGGGAAACTGGTGGCGGAACGGGATTAAAACCTCCGAAAGCCCCACGATCCGCCGGCGAGGCACCCCTCGCCGTCCCGCGCTCCCGGCCGGCGCGCGTGCCCGAACTCGCGGTCGCCGGCCCGCCGAGTGCGAGCGACGGGGTCCGGTAGTCCGGCAAAGCTTTAGGTCGGCTGTGTCACCACTCGTGCGTATGGCTCCGGGAGACGACGGCACGCGCGACCGACGCGGCCGCCGGGCGGTCGGCGCGCTCGCGTACCTCTCCGTCCCCGTGGTGCTCGTCGCGCTGCCGCTCGTCCCGCTCGCCGCCGTGCTCGGCCCCGGCGGCCTCGGTCTTTTCGGACCGGGTGCCGTCGGCGGACTCCTCGCGGCCGTCGTCGTCGGCCTCGGCGGGTCCGCGCTCGGCGGCCCGCTCCTCGTCGACCGCCGGGTCGCGGGACTGCCCGAGGCGGACCTCGACGACCGCCCCGCGGACTTCGTCGCCGACCGGGTGTCGACGCTCGCCGACGATGTCGGGGTCGACGCGCCTCGGGTCACCGTCGTCCGCGCCGAGGCCGCGAACGTCGCCGTCGCGGACGGCTACCGCGGCTCTCGGCTCGTCGTCTCCACGCGGCTGCTCTCGCTCCCGGAGGCCGACCGGGACGCGGCGCTCAGACACGCGCTCGTTCGGCTCCGGACCCGCGACCCGCTGCTCGTTACCGCCGTCCTCCCCGCCGTGGCCGTCGTCGAGACGGTGGCGCTGCTCGCGACGCTCCTCGTCGGCCGACGCGGCGAACGGACGGCCGGCGACCGCCGCGTCAACCGGATCCACGGGTACGAACCCGACCGCGAGCGAGTCCCGGCGTGGGCGTACACGGTCGCCGGGGTCCTGTGCTGGGCGCTGCTCTCTCCCGCGTGGGTCCCCGCCGCCGTCGGCGACAGGCTCACCGTCGCGGGCGGACGCCGCGACGCGGACGCCGCGGTGGCACGCGCCGGAGGAGGGGAGCGGACCGGGCTCGGGAACGCCGTCGCCTTCGCCAGCGACGCCGCGGGCGCCGCCGACTGGCCTCCGCTCCTCGACCGGCTCTCGTTCGTCTCGATGGCCGACGGCGAGACCGGCCGCGTGAGAGGCACGAGCCGGCAGGAAGCGCGGATCAGGCTCGCCCGGCTCCGCTCGAAGCGGGCGCTCTGATCGGTGGGCGTTTCGATCGGTAGACATTTTGATCGTCGACCGCTTCGAGCGGCGGCCGCTCCGATCGTCGACCGCTCCGTTCAGGGGTGTGCGGGGACGTCGAGCCGGAGCAGCGTCCCCGCCTCGCCGGTGGTCACCGTGAACTCCCCGCCGGCCCGGTTCACGACCCAGTACATGAGCCAGATCCCGAGCCGGTCGGCGTGGGTGAGCGAGGTCTCCCCCCGTTCGAGGACCTGCGTCTCGTGGTCCGGGATCCCCGGACCGTCGTCTTCGATCTCGACCCGTATCCACTCGTTCGAGAGCCGCTCGACGCGTATCGCCACCCACGGCGACGGCGCGTCGTTGTGTTTGACGGCGTTCTCCGCGCCCTCCTCGATCGCGGTGAACAGTCCGACGACGGTCACGACGACCGGGTCGTCGTCGGGTAAGGACACCTCGACTTCGGCGTCGGGGTGGCGGCTGTGGATGCGGTTCCGGAGTTCGACCAGCCGGTCGCGTAGGTCCACGCGGGCCGGGTCGGCGTCCGCGAGGGTCTCGTCGATCTTCTGTACCGCGCGAGCGATCCCCATCAGGTCGGTCGCGGTCTCGGTGATGACGTCGAGCGATCGGCGGTGTGACTCGTCGTCGATGTCCGCCCGCAGGAGGTCGGCGTATCCCTCGATGAGGTTCATCTTGTTCCGGAGGTTGTGGTTCAACACGCGTCCCATCACCTCCAGGCGGCGCTCCCGGATCTTCCGGTCCGTGATGTCCGACTGGAACCCCACGTAGTGTGTCACCGAACCCGTCTCGTCGCGGATCGGCGCGACGGTGAGTCGGTTCCAGAACTTCTGGTCGTTCGCGCGGTAGTTCAGGATGTCGACGGCGACCGGGCGTTCGGCGTCGATCGCCTCCCGAAGCTCCGCCCGCGTCTCGTCGTCGGTATCTTCGCCCTGCAGGAACCGGCAGTCCTTCCCGAGCATCTCCGGGCCGTAGCCGGTGAGCGTCTCGAACCCCTCGTTGCAGTACACGAGCGGGTTCGATCCGTCTTCCGTCGACCGCGCGAGGGTGATGCCGATCGGGGACTCGTCCATCGCCCGCTCTTTCAGCCGAAGCTCGTCGACGGTGTCTGCGAGCCGGCGCGAGGTGGTCCGCCGCTGGATCAGGTTGTCGATCCGAGCGACGAGCGCGCGTCGTTTCACCGGGAGCTCGATCACGTCGTCGACGCGGTTCCACGCGTCGGCCGGGACGGTGTCGGACCGCTCGCTCACGAGGAGCGCGAACGGGACGAACACGGGGTCGGCGGCCGCCCGCTGCGTCGCGATCGCGTCGTCGACGCGGTCGAAGGCCGCGTCGTCGAGCACGCAGCAGTCGAACGCGCGGTCGAGCGCTCCCGTTTCGGTCGCGGTGTCGACGCGGTACCGCTCGCCGAGGGCGTCGGCGACGAGGTCGCGGTCGCGGCCGGGGCGCATGAGCAACAGGACGCGTGCGGGGTCGTCTGCGGGCGCGGCGCGGTCGCGGTCGCCGGTCGCCGCCTGAGGACGGACCTTCCGGGGACGCGAGACCGCGTCGGCGTCCGTCGATCGGCCGGGATCGGGCTCCGATTCGGCGTGCGCCGCTCTATCGGTGTCGTGTGTGCCAGACGACACCTCGGAGTCGGGGCCCATTTCCTTTCGCTAGTGGGTTTACGGTCACTAAGAGTTATGGATTTATATGGCTCCTCGGGCTGTAATGCGACAGTATGACACCGTCGCTATCCGATCGGCTCTCGACCGGAATCGCCGGGCTCGACGAGATCCTCTCGGGCGGGCTGATACCGGAGCGGAGCTACATGGTGCGCGGACGGGCGGGCAGCGGGAAGACGATCCTCAGCCTCCACTTCTTGACGGCGGGGCTCGACGCGGGAGAGACGGGCCTGTTCATCAACCTCGAAGAGGACGTGAGCGACCTGAAGGCGAACGCGGAGTCGCTCGGGTTCGACACGGACGCTATCGAGTTCCTCGATCTCAGCCCGAGCGCGGACGTGTTCACCGACGACCAGTCGTACGAGGTGTTCGCCCCCGAGGAGGTCGAACGAGAGCCGCTCACCGACGCGATAGTCGAGGGCGTGACCGCGGCCGATCCGGACCGAGTCGTGGTCGACCCGCTGACGCAGCTCCGGTTCCTCCTGTCCGACGACTACCAGTTCCGCAAGCAGGTCGTCGGGTTCATGCGGTTTCTGAAGGCGCAAAACGCCACGGTGATGTTCACCGTGCAGGACACCGACTCGCTGCCGACGGACGATCTGGAGTTCATCACCGACGGGACGATCGGGCTCGGGAGCGAGGAGTACGGCAAGACGGTCGAGGTCCCGAAGTTCCGCGGGTCGTCCACGCAGAGCGGTGAACACGCCTACCGCGTCACCGACGCGGGGATAGAGGTGTATCCGGCGCTCCAGCCCGGCGATCACACGGGCGAGTACGACCTCGAACAGATATCCTCGGGCGTTCCGGAGGTCGACGAGCTGCTCGACGGCGGGATCGAGCGGGGGACCGTCAGTATCGTCAGCGGCCCGACCGGGGTGGGCAAGACGACCCTGAGCACGCAGTTCATGAAGGAGGCGGCCGGCCGCGGCGAGCGCTCCGTCATCTACCTGTTCGAGGAGACCGAGGAGACGTTCCTCACGCGGTCGCGGGCGGTGAACATCCCCGTCGACGAGATGATAGAGAAGGGGGCGCTGCAGGTGAACGAAGTCGAGGCGTTAGAGCGGTCGCCCCAGGAGTTCGCGCGGATGGTCCGCGACGAGGTCGAGGACCGCGGCGCGGACATCGTGATGGTCGACGGGATCGCCGGCTACCGGCTGACGCTTCGGGGCGCGGACGGGATGATGCTTCAGCAGATGCACGCGCTCGGTCGTTACCTCAAGAACATGGGCGTAACGGGGATCTTCGTCGACGAGACGCGGAACATCACGGGCGAGTTCCAAGCGACGGTCGAGAACATCAGCTACCTCGCGGACAACATCATCTTCCTCCGTCACCTGGAGGTGCAAGGCGAGATGCGGAAGGCGCTCGGCGTGTTGAAGAAGCGGACCAGCGACTTCGAGCGGACGATCCGGGAGTTCCAGATCACGCGCCACGGGATCAAGGTCGGCGAGCCGATGTCGGAGATGCGAGGGATCCTGAGCGGGACGCCGGAGATCGTCGACGACGGCCGGAACCGGAGAGGCGACGACGACCGCGAGTAGGTCAGCCGGTCACTCGGCGCCGCGGGCGTCGCCGGGGTCGCGCGGCTCGTCGTCGCCGGCGACCGCGTCGCCCTCGGCGGAGCCGCCCGCGTCACGCGCCTCGTCGACCCCGTCCGCGTCGACCACCGTCTTCCCGGTCGCTTCTGGGCGGACCCGGCGGTCCGCGTCAGCCCACTCGCGTTCCAGCTCCGTCCCCCCGAACAGCCTGTCGAGGAAGACGGCGAGCCCGGCGACCTCGGAGTGCGGCTGGTTCGTCACGCCCACGTTGTAGTCCGCGCGCTCGTAGAGCGCCCACGGCACCTTCTCGCCGCCGACGACGACGAGGAGGTCGCGCGGTCGTGACTCCTCCCCCGCGTCGTCGAGCCCGACCGCCTCGCGGACGTCGGCCTCGACGTCCTGTACGCGCTCGCCGTACATGGTCAGGTGGACGACGATCCCCTCGAAGTCGCGAACGATCGCCTTCTGGTCCGCGCGGAGTTCGACGTCGAACGGTCCGCCGAACCGGTCCGTGATGTCCCGCACCGTCTCCGCCGACTGTCCGGCGTTGTCGGGGAACACCACCCGGTCCGCGCCGAGCGCCCGGGCCGTGAGCCCCACGTGCGTCGTCATGCGGTCGTCGCGTCCCGGGCGGTGGCCGTACCGGAGGACGACGACCTCGCGCGCCTCGTGCATACCGGAGCGTGCGCGGCGACGGGTGTGGTCCTTTCGATGCGTTCCGCCGACTCGACGCCGCGTGTGAACCACGATTGTGGATCGTTTTGGCAGATGGCGGAACGGGATAGCCACGTAAATGAAAGATTCATGGGGGAGGCGGTCGCCGAGTGACGTATGACGAGCGTCAAGGAGTTCCGCGTCGACGAGCCCGCGACCGCCGACGCAACCGGACGGGGTCGGTTCGTCTTCACGGACGCGTACTCGGTGTTCGACTGGGGGCAGATGCCCGACGCGATCCCGCACAAGGGGGCGAGCCTCTGTGCGATGGGGGCGTACAACTTCGAACTGCTGGAAGACGACGGGATCGAGACGCACTACCGGGGGGTCGTCGATCCGGGCGGAGCCGGGGGATCCGAGGGCGTCCCGGACGGCGACGGAGACGCCGAGCCGGCGGTCGTCCCGCTCGCCGAGGCGACCGCGCCGCCGACGCAGATGGCGATCGAACTGACGCAGGTACCGGACCTCCCCTACGAGGGGCCTCGAACGGGCTACGACTACGACGCCTTCCACGCGGCGGGCGGGGGCAACTACCTCGTCCCGCTCGAGGTGGTGTTCCGGAACCGCGTCCCGGTCGGCTCCAGCCTCCGGACGCGAACGGAGCCGAGCGAGTTCGGACTCGACGCGCTCGCGGGCCCGGACGGCGAGTGGCCGGACGAACCCGTCGACCTGCCGAAGCCCGTGGTGGAGTTCTCGACGAAGTACGAGGAGCAGGACCGCTACCTGACCCGGGCGGAGGCCGACCGGATCGCCGGCGCGGCCGACATCGAGGCGCTGGAGTCGCTCGCTCGCGACGTGAACCGCGTCGTGACGGAACGCGCCGAGGCGGCCGGCTTCGTCCACGAGGACGGGAAGATCGAGTGCCTGTACGCCGACGGGGACCTCCGGGTCGCGGACGTGGTCGGCACCTTCGACGAGAACCGTTTCTCGTACGGCGGGCGAGGGGTCTCGAAGGAGGTCGTCCGCCAGTGGTACAAGGCGAACGACCCGGCGTGGGTCGAGGCCGTAAAGGAGGCGAAGGCCGCGGTCGACGGCCGCGAGATCGACGACTGGCGGGAACTCTGTGCGGAGTCGCCCGACCCGCTTCCCGCCGAGGTCGTCGAGGCCGTCTCGACGATGTACGCGGCCGGAACGAACGCCTACACGGAGACGGCGTGGTTCGACGTCCCAGACGTCGAGACGGCGCTCGCGGCGGTCGACGAGCTGTAAGTCGACCCGACCGCCCGCCTCACCGCCGCGCCCAGTCGAGCATGCGAGCGTAGAAGGGGTCCGAGGCGAGCGCGGCCGCGTCGCCGACGATCGTGAGCTGCTTTTTCGCGCGGGTGAGCGCGACGTTCACCCGGCGGTGGTCCTCGAAGATCGGTCCGTCGAGGCCGCCGCTCGCGACGAGCGAGAGGACGATGACTTCCTTCGAGGAGCCCTGAAACCGGTCGACCGTGTCGACGGTGACCGAGGTCCGGCGGCCGATCTCCGCGACCTGCGCGCGGAACGGCGCGATCACGCCGATGTCGTCCGGGTCGACGCCGGCATCGACGTAGGCGTCGACGATCCCCGCGACGCGTTCGGCCTCCCGGACGTTCCGGTTCCCGTCGCGCTCGCCGTCGGGGTCGACGAAGCTCACGCCGCCGGTCAGCCCGGGCGCGAGCGCGTCGTGGTCGACGCCGAGGTCCGCGAGCGTCTGCCCGGCCACCTCGGGCGTCGCCGGACGGAGCGCGCCGTCGTAGAACTCTGCGGAGGCGAACGCCTGGATGCGCTGGCTCATCCGGTACTGGCTGGTGAGCATGACGCTCGCGTCGGGGTACGCCTCGATGAGCCGCTGGAAGAGAGAGGTCTGTAAGTCGTTCTCCGCGCGGACGACCGGCGGGAGCTGCTCGTGGTCGCCCACGAGGACGAACCGGTCGGCGCGGGTGATGGCGGCGTGCGTGCCGGGCTCCGTGAGCTGGGAGGCTTCGTCGACGACGGCCACGTCGAACTCGCACTCGCGCATGACGCGGGAGCCGCAGGCCGCGGTGGTGGCGGCGACGACGGGCGCGTCACGGAGTTCGGCCGCCTTCTCGTTCGGGTCGCCGCGCTGGACGAGTCGCACGTCCTGCATGTCGCCGCGGACGCCGGTCTCGCTCCCGACGCGCAACACGTCGTCGAACCCCTGATCGCGGAGCGCGTCGAGGGCGTTGTCGACCGCCCGGTTGGTGAACGCCGACAGCAGCACGCGGTTCCCCTCGGCCACGAGGGCGCGGATCGTCCGGGCGATGGTGTACGTCTTCCCGGTGCCGGGCGGCCCGTGGATCAGCGCCAGATCCTCGGCGTCGACGGCGAGTTCGACCGCCTCGTTCTGGGCGGCGTTGTTGTCGATGTAGGCGTCCGGCGCGTCCGGGCTGCCGGAGCCGGGGCTCCCCGCGGGCCGCGCTTCTGGGTCACGGAACTCGGGATCGCGCCGACCGAAGATCACGTCCTTGCGGTCGGCCTCGCCCTTCAGGACCGCGTCGTGGAGCGCGGTGAGCGAGCGGTCGACGGAGATTTCGGAGGGGTACACGTCGAGCCGCCGGAGGTCGACCGGCTCGTCCGTCTCGACGACGACCTCGTCGCTCCCGAGCGACGTGATTCGGCCGAGCTCCGCGTGGCCGCCCACGGGGTCGCCGTCGCTCGCGAGCGCCACGTCGCCCTCGCGGAGCTTCGAGACGGCGTCGCCCGGCTTCCGGGCGCGCAGTTGCCACCGCGCGTCGTCGATCTCGGTCTGCGCGACGGGTTCGAGGTCGATCAGCGCGCGGTCGTCCGCGGCGCGCTCCTCCGGCGTCTGCTCCCACAGCTTCCGGTACTCGGCGTGGGTCTCGCGGCGCTCCTCTTCGAGGGCCGCGTAGAAGCGGTCGAAGTAGTCGCGCTCCTCGTCGGGGACGGGCGTGCCGATCTGCCCGGCCTTCGACTCCTGATCGAGGCGGCCGGAGACGACCATGCAGGCGTCCTGCTCGAAGCAGTAGCCGCAGTTCGCGTCGGCCTCGTGGCCCGTCGGGACCGTCGGGCGCTCGCCGGGGTCGTTGAGCGCGCGCCACTCCATCGCGGCGAGGGCGTTGCGCTCGCGCACGACGAACTCCAGGAAGCCGCGCCCGACCGTGAACTCCTTGGCCGGCGCGAGGTCGCCGGTCTCCTCGGTGCGCTCTACGGCGGTGTTTTTGGTGTACAACAGGGTGCCGATGTCGGGGTCGACGCCGCGCTCCTCCAACATGAGCGCGTAACAGGCCGCCTGGACCTTGTCGTGGAAGCGCGGCTCCCGCTTCGTGTTCTTCCCGGTCTTCAGCTCGACGGGCGTGCCGCGCCGGAGCGCGTCGGCTCTGCCCTTCAGTCCGAACGTCGGCGAGATGAGCGTGAACTCCGACCGCCACGTGTCCTCGTCGCCGAGAGTTCCCTGCGCGAGCCACCCCTCGATCGCGGCGGCGTTCCGCCGCACCTCGTCTTCGACCTCCGCGGGCTCGTACCCCAGCAGGCCGAGTTCCAGGCCGGCCTCCGCGACGCGCTCCTCGACCGAGTCGTCGAGGTCCATCCCGCGCAGCAGGTCGCCGAACACCTCGTGGACGATCGTCCCCTTGACGACCGGGTAGTTGAGCGGGATCCCGGAGAGCTTGTTCAGATAATACATGCGGGGACACTGCACCCACGAGCGGATCCCGGTCACGTCGACGAGGAAGTCGGGTTCGAGCACGACCCACGAGTCTCCCGTGGTGGCGTATCCCGTCTCGCCGCCGAACTCGTCTTCCTCGGCGTCGGTGACGAGGAGTTCCATCCCCGTCTCCGCGTGCTCGGCCGTCTCCGTCCACTTACCCCACAGCGTCACGTCGACCGGGTCGCCCGCGCCGCGGTCGGGCCGGATCCGGACCTCGCGGAGGTCGCGCTCGCCGTACGACGTCGACACCGTCCGCGCCTCGCCGACGGAGCAGATCGGTCCCCGAACGTTCACGGCCGCCCTCGGCGGCGGCACCGAAAAACGCTGTCGGTGGGGGCGGCGACCGCGTCGCAGACGGGAGCGGTGCCGATGCGCGTCGCGCTCAGTAGTGCCACGGGAACTCGCGGAACCCGGGCTCGCGCTTTTCGAGGAACGCGTCGCGACCCTCTTGGGCCTCCTCGGTCATGTACGCCAGTCGGGTCGCCTCGCCGGAGAACACCTGCTGGCCGACCATCCCGTCGTCGGTCATGTTGAACGCGTACTTCAGCATGCGCATCGCGGTCGGCGACTTCTTCGTCATCTCGTCGGCCCACTCGACCGCCACGCTCTCGAGGTCGTCGTGCGGAACCGCCTCGTTCACCATGCCCATGTCCGCGGCCTCCTCGGCCGAGTAGGTCTTGCCGCGGAAAAACACTTCCCGGGCCTTCTTTTGGCCGATCTGCTTCGCCAGATACGCCGAGCCGAACCCGCCGTCGAAGGAGGCCACGTCGGGGTCCGTCTGGAGGAACTTCGCGTGCTCCTCGCTGGCGAGCGTGAGGTCACAGATCACGTGTAGCGAGTGACCGCCGCCGACCGCCCAGCCGGGCACGACCGCGACCACGGGCTTCGGCATGAACCGGATCAGCCGTTGGACCTCCAGGATGTGGAGCCGACCGGCGCGCGCCTCGCGGACCAGCGGGTCGTCCTCCTCGCCCGCCTCGTCGTCGTCGCGGTACTCGTACCCCGAGCCGCCCCGGACCGACTGGTCGCCGCCCGAACAGAACGCCCAGCCGCCGTCTTTTTCCGAGGGACCGTTGCCGGTGAGGAGCACGCAGCCGACGTCGGCCTGCTTGCGGGCGTGGTCGAGCGCGGCGTACAGCTCGTCGACGGTGCCGGGGCGGAAGGCGTTGCGGACCTCGGGGCGGTCGAAGGCGATCCGGACGACGGGCACGTCGACGCCCCGGTGATAGGTGATGTCGTCGAACTCGTCCGTGACCGGTTCCCACGCGTCGGGGTCGAATGTCTCCGAGACCATATCGCCCCGTAGGCCGCCGTACTCATAAACGACGGCGGGTCGACGGTCACGCGTCCCCGATCGAGCAAGTATTGCATCGATCAGCGACGCGCCTCCGAGGGTGGAGGGTCGAAAAACGTCTACTGTGGCGGCTCAAAGAGAGCTATCGCCGAGATCCCCGCGTCATCGGAATACGCGGTCGTTGCTGGTGACGAGAGGATGTTGCCTGCGGAGCCCGCATACGAGGTATGTACGAACACGCGTCTGCCTCCCGTCGGTCCGTCCTCGCGGCCGCGGGCGGGGCGGCGACCGTCGGCGTCGCCGGGTGTCTCGGCGGCGGTGGCGGCGTAGACGAGTTGACGGTCGCGCACATGCCGATCTATCCCGACCTCCAGTGGTACGTGATGGAGGGCGAGGGGTATTTCTCCGAGATCGACGCCGAGGTCACGGGCGAGGAGTTCACCGACGGACCGGCGATCGTGCAGGCGTTCGGCAGCGGCGAGATCGACGTCGCGATGTTCGGTATCGTGCCGGCGATGATCGTCATCGACCGCGGTATCCCGGCGCAGGTGACCGCCGCGAACATCCGCGAACCGATGGGGATCATGGCCGAGTCGTCGTTCCACGAGACGTTCGAGTCGGAGGGGGCGGACGCCTTCGAGACGTGGCGCGAGGAGCGGGGCCGCCCGTTCCGCTTCGGTACGTTCCCGCAGGGGAGCGTCCCCGACGTGTTGCTTCGCTACTGGTTACAGGAGACGGGAGTCGACCCGGCGACGAACGACGCCGTCGAGATCATCGAGATCAACGGGGCGAGCGCGGTCTGGCAGGCGATCGCGAACGACGAGATCGACGGCACCTCGATCATGGAACCCGTGCCGACGATCGCGGAGGCGGAGGGATCGTCCGTGACGATGCTCCGAACCGCGGCGGATATCCTCCCCGGTCAGCCCGCGGCCGTCACGCTGATGAGCGACGCGGTCCGCGACTCGCCGATCGCCGGGCAGTTCCTCGAACAGCACGTCCGCGCGACCGAGTTCATCGACGAGAACCCCGACGCGACCGCCCAGCACGTCGAGGCGGGGATCGGGATGCCCGCTGACCGGGCGCGACGCGCGCTCGACTCGCCGCTGTCGAACTTCATCTCCGACCCCGCGGAGATCACCGACGCGACGCAGGTGTTCTCCGAGTTCGCGGCCGCGAACGGCCAGATAGACGAACAGCTCTCGACGGACCAGATATTCGACCTCGACGTCTACGACTCGCTCTGATGGCGACTGACACCGGCGGACGGTTCGACGAGGCGGGCGGGGACGTGAGCGGCGCGACCGGGCTCCGCGCGGACCTCGGACTCGGCGACACTCGGCGGCTCCGGCGCGGCGTCGGGGGCGTCGTCGGGTTCGTCGTCGTCTGGCACCTCGTGTCTCTCACGACGTCGCCGATCGTGTTGCCGTCGCCGGCCGCGGTCGCGGAGGCGTTCGTCGTCGAACTCGCCTCCGGGACGATGACCGCGGCGCTGCTTTCGAGCGTTCGCCACTGGATCCCGGGAACGGTCGTCGGCACGGGGCTCGGCGTGGGGGCCGGCGTCGCGTTCGGCTGGAGCCGCGTCCTCGACGACGTGACGGCTCCGCTGGTGCGCGCGCTCAGGCCCGTGCCGCCGCTCGCGCTGATCGGGTTCGCGATAGCGTGGTTCGGTCTCAACCACGCGGGTGCCGCCTTCATCATCGCCGTGGGCGCGTTCTGGATCAACTTCTACGCGGCCTACGGCGCCGTCGAAGGCGTCTCAGAGGACCTCCTCGACGTGGGGCGAACGCTCGGAGTTCGGGACGACCTCGACATGATCCGGTCCGTCGTCCTCCCCGCGTCGCTTCCGGGGATCACGACCGGGATCCGGACGGGACTCGGGCGCTGTTGGATGCTCGTCGTCGCCGCGGAGATATTCGGCGTTCCGGGCATCGGACGCGAGATACTCCGAGCGAGCAACAACCTGCTCGTCGACACGTCGATCGCGTACATCCTCGTGTTGAGTCTGATGTACCTCGTCGTCGACGTGGCGTTCCGCGCGACCCAGAGGCGGGTGTTAGCATGGCAGGCGTGAACGGCGACGGCGCGTCGACCAGCGACGTCGGAGGAGCGGAAAACGGCGGCACGACCGACACCGCCGGAGGGACGGAAAACGGCGGCACGACCGACACCGCCGGAGGGACGGAAAACGGCGGCGCGACCGCGGGGACGGACGGACGACGCGCGGCCGACGAGGGGGTCGTGGTCGATCGCGTCGGAAAGACGTACGGCGGCTCCGGCTCCAGCTCTGGCGAGACCGCCGTCCGCGCGCTCGACGACGTCTCCTTCGCCGTCGATCGCGGGGAGTTCGTCTGTCTCGTCGGCCCCTCCGGGTGTGGCAAGACGACGCTGTTCCGGATCATCGCCGGGCTCATCGAGGCGACGGACGGGACGGTCCGGCTCGGCGGCGCGCCCGTCACGGGACCGACCACCGACATGGGCGTGGTCTTTCAGGAGTACCACCTCTTCCCGTGGCTCACGGTCGAAGAGAACGTCGGGTTCGGCCTCGACCGCACCGACCGACCCGAGGCCGACAGGGACGCTCGGGTGACGGAGATGCTCGAACTCGTCGGCCTCGACGAGTTCCGTGACGCCTACCCGAAGTCGCTGTCGGGTGGCATGAAACAGCGCGTCGCCATCGCGCGGGCGCTCGCCGTCGACCCGGCGCTTCTGCTGATGGACGAGCCGTTCGGCGCGGTCGACGCGCAGACCAGAGAGATGCTCCAACGCGAACTCCTCGACGTGTGGCGATCGACCGGGAAAACCGTGCTCTTCGTCACCCACGACGTGGCCGAGGCGGTGACGCTCGCCGACCGGATCGTGGTGATGGCGGCCGATCCGGGCCGCGTCCGCGAGGTCGTCGACGTCGACGTCGACCGTCCCCGCGAGCGCGGCGATCCGGCCTTCGGCGAGCACGTCGCC
Source organism: Halorubrum salinum (assembly GCF_024494575.1). Taxonomy (GTDB): domain Archaea; phylum Halobacteriota; class Halobacteria; order Halobacteriales; family Haloferacaceae; genus Halorubrum; species Halorubrum salinum. The sequence continues at coordinate 420,681 of NZ_JANHDO010000001.1, read as the reverse complement.
CGCGTCCGCGACCTGATCGGGACCGGCGAGTAGCCGCGATCGGGGCGGCGCATGCTCGCCCGTTCTCACCCCGAGTGCCGTGTTCCGGACACCGCGTGTCTCAGCCGCTGTCGCCGCCGCTGTCCTCGTCCACCGCGTGTTCCAGTTCGTCCATCCGGGACCGGATCACGGACAGCGTCGCGTCGGCGTCGGCGTATCCCTGCTCGTAGTCGTCCAGCGCGGAGCCGGCCTCGGTGAGGAACTGCTCGACCGCCGTCTCGATCGGGTCGTCGCTCATGACTCGGGCGTTCGGTCCCGGGTGGGTTATATTTCCCGACCGAGAGGTTTATTAACACGCCGAGAGTATTGTGTGATATGAGAATTACTGTCTGGGCGACGGCAGAGAGGCCGGGGGGCGGCCGGCGATGACGGCGGGCGGGCCGAGCGCCAGCGCCTCGGCGTTCGACGGGCCGGCCACGCGCGGGAAGTCGGCGGTGCTCGCGACGGACCTGTCGACGGCCAGCGAGTCGATGATCGAGTCCGAGACGGGGTTGAACTGTCTCGCCCGGATCGGCGTCGACCGGATCCACCTCGTCACGGTCGTCCCCTCGAACGTGCACTCGGGAATGCCGGGAATGAAGTTCCAAGAACGGCGAAAGAAAGCGCTCCAGCGCTATCGATCGCGCGTCGAAGACGCCGGCTTCACCGTCGAGACGCACGTCGTCCGAGGGACGCCGCACCGACGGATCAACGGGATCGCCGACTCGGTCGCAGCCGACCTGATCCTCGTGGGGTCGCGGGGGAAGAGCCCGCTCGAGAACCGCGTCATCGGGTCGACGGCGCGGAACCTCGCGCGGACGGCCGTCGTTCCGCTGCTCGTCGATCGGATCGAGCGCGGGGTCGACGACCCCGACACGATCCGGCGGCACCTGTTCGAGCGCACGCTGTTCGCGACCGACTTCTCCGAGAACGCCGAGCGCGCATTTCGGGCGTTCGAGTACCTCCGGCACGCGACCGCCGAAGTGACCCTAGTACACGTCGAGTCGCCGAAAGACGACGCCGGCGAGGACCCCGAATCGCGGCTGTCAGAGCTCGCGACGCGGCTCGACGAGTGGGACATCGACACTCGAACCGAGATCAGGCGCGGCGATCCGGCCGACGAGATACTCGCCGCCGAGGAGGCACACGACCCGAGTACCCTTCTCCTCGGATCGCGCGGACAGAGCCGTCTCCGGCGGCTGCTCCTCGGCAGCGTCTCCGAGGAGGTGGTCGCGCGGGCGACCGGGAACGTCTTCCTCGTTCCGCCGCCGCGGTCGGCGTAGCGTCTCTCCCGCGACGCGCGCGGTCGGCGAGCGCCGAGTCGCTGGCGCGGTCGCCCATCAGCGTCGACGCGGACGCTCGCGCGTCGGCCGTGTCGGTTATCAGAACGAAGCACAATTGTATTATCCACACACAAGCCTTTTAGGCGCGTACGACATACGCACGGTAAGACAATGCCAGACTCTCTGTCCGAACAGCTCCAGAGCGACATGCAGTGTGAGGGGCTCTTGGAGTGTTTTCACGGGCTCAAACCGCTCGACCGGGAGTGTTTCTCCGTCCTCGTCGAGAGCGAGGAACCCATGACGATCGACGCCGTCGCCGAGGCGGTCGACCGCGAGCGTTCGACCGCCTACCGCTCGGTCCAGCGGCTCTTACAGACCGGGTTCATCACGAAAGAGCAGATCAACTACGACCAGGGCGGCTACTACCACGTCTACTCGCCGACCGATCCCGAGAAGATCACGAACGAGATGCAGCGGATGCTCAACGACTGGTACGCGAAGATGGGCCAGCTCATCCGCGAGTTCGAAGAGAAGTACGACCAGGCCGAGCCGCCGCAGGCGTCGAGCTAGCGGCGGCCCGGACAACGCCTGCCGCTATCGCGGACGCGGCACACCCTTTGCCGGTCGGGACGGACTTATTGAGCGGACGCCCCTCGTTTCGCGCATGATCGAACTCTCGCGTGCGGTCTACGACGACATCGTGTATCACGCCTACAGCGGCGGGGAAGCCGAGATCTGCGGCGTGCTCGCCGGCACGCGCGGCGACGGCGACGAACCGAGCGTCGTCACCGAAACCTACGAGGCGGAGAACGTCGCGGAGACGCCGGAGATCCGCTACCTCATCGATCCCGAAGAGCAGTTCGAACTGATCGAAGCGGTCGAAGGCGACGGCCGCGACCTGGTCGGCTTCTACCACTCGCACCCGACCGGGCCGACGCACCCGAGCGAGACGGACGCGGCGCGGGCGACGTGGCCCGACCACTCGTACGTCATCTGCGCGCTCGACGGCTACCCGTTCGTCGGATCGTGGCGCTGGCGCGGCGACGACGCGGGATTCGAACAGGAGACGGTCGCGGTGCGGAGCGAGCGGTAACACGGGAACGGGTATTCGGTCTGCTGATACCTCGCTGGGTCGCCTTCGTCCTCGTGACTGCCCCTCGAGTCCCACCCGACCGCTCCGCACAGCACCTCACGCCTCCCCAGCCTCGTCAGTCGCCGCCGCTTCGCTCCGGCGACTGACTCCCTCGCGCGGTGCCGTTCGCGGCCGCCGAGGGCGGCCGCTCACGGGCACGCGCCACCGCACTGATTTATGTGCGAACTGTCGCCGCTGACGCTCGCGCTTTTCAGATGTGATCTCACTGTCAGTGATCGCGTGAGAAACGCAGAAACGCGGAAACGCGGAACCGTCAAAGCGGTCCGAGCGTCGGGGCTCAGTCGGTCGCTTCGATCTCGGGTTCGGACTCGTCGTCGCCGCCGACGTCGATCGCACAGGAGGCGGTGTACTCCACGTCGTGGACCGACTCGATGGCGGGGTCGTCGCCGCAGACGGGGCAGTCGTCGCGCTTGGGGATCTCGACTTTGTCGAACTCCATGTCGAGCGCGTCGAAGAAGAGCATGGAGCCGTCGAGGCTCTCGCCCTCGCCGATGACGTGTTTGACCGTCTCCGTGGCCTGCAGACAGCCGACGGTGCCGGGGAGCACGCCGAGCACGCCGGCGGTCGCACAGTTCGGGACCATCCCGGCGGGCGGTGCCTCGGGGAACAGACAGCGGTAACACGGGGAGTCGTCGTCTCCCGCGAACGTCGTCACCTGCCCCTCGAACTTGAAGATGGAGCCGTGCGAGAAGGGGATCCCGGCGAGCGTACACGCGTCGTTGACGAGGTACCGCGTCGCGAAGTTGTCGGTGCCGTCGACGACGAAGTCGTATCCGGAGATCAGCTCCTCGATGTTGTCGGGCGTGACGCGCAGCTCGTGTTTTCGCACGTCGATGTCGGGGTTGAGCTGGGCGACGAAGTCGGCGGCGGAGTCCACCTTCTTGCGCCCCACGTCGTCGTTCCCGTGAATCACCTGTCGCTGGAGGTTCGACAGCTCCACCTCGTCGTCGTCGGCGATTCCGAGCGTTCCGACGCCTGCGGCCGCGAGGTACTGGATGATCGGCGCGCCGAGCCCGCCGGCACCGAGCACGAGCACCTCCGCGTCGAGTAAGGCCTTCTGTCCGTCGGGGCCCACGTCGTCCATGATGATGTGTCTGGAGTAGCGGTCAAGCTGGGTCGGGTCGAGATCGAGATCGCTCATTGTCCCTCATAACGGCTACAGACGCATAAGCCGGCCGTCCACCGGTGTGATCTGCCGCGATCTCGGAGGAGCGCGCAGAGCGCGCAGGTCGGCGAGACGCCCGGTCGGACCAAACGGTCAGTCTCCGGGCGGCGGCCGGGGGACACGCCACCGTTCACCGGCGTCAGAGACCGTGGCCGACGTTGCCGTCGGCGGACGCTTTTTTGTGCCGAACCGCGAACGGGGCACATGGCTACGATCAAGCTGCCGGCCGTACTCGTCGGCGGGTCGTCGACCTCCGAGGTCGAAGTCGACGGCGACACCGTCGGTGACCTGTTCGACAACCACGCCGCCGAACACGGCTCGGAACTGAGAGACAGCGTCGTCGAGGACGGCGAGATCAAGGAGTTCATCAACGTCTACGTCGACGGCACGCCCGTCGACGGGCTCGACGCCGAGGTCCCGGACGACGCGCAGGTCCGCGTCATCCCCGCGGCCAGCGGCGGTCGGTAGGCGGTTCTCGGTCGTCTCGCCGGGCTCGCGCGCCTACAGGTACTCCTCCCACAGCGGGATGTCGGCGTACTTGTCCCCGCGGTCGCACAGCATGAACACGACCACGTCGTCGTCCGCGAGATCGCCCGCCTCGTCGAGCGCGGCCACGGCGGCCGCGCCCGCACCGGCGGAGGTGCCCACGACGAACTGGCCGCCGACGCGGAGGTGCTCGCGGACTGTCTCGGCGTCGTGTTGTCCGGGGTCGGCGATCGGGATCGCCTCGTCCTGATACCGGTCGCGGAGCGCCCGCGCCCGGTCGTAGGCGTCGCCTGTAGAGACGTACTCCCGTCGGTCGAGCACGGACTCGTCGTACGTGTCGGGGTGGTAGTGGTCGCCCGTCTTCAGGTATTTCAGCCCGTCTATCGCGTGGAGCGGTTCGTCCGGCTCGAAGCCGACGATCGCCGCGCCGCCGTCGGTCAGTTCGGTCAGTCCGCGGCCCGTCCCCGTGATCGTTCCCCCCGTCCCGACGCCCGCGACGAAGTGCGTCACTTTCCCGTCGGTCGCCTCGTGGATCTCGCGTGCAGTCGTCCGCTCGTGGGTTCCGGGGTTGTCCGGGTTCTCGTACTGGTTCGGCCGGTAGTAGGCGTCCGGGTCGGCCGCGATTAGCTCCTCTGCGCGCTCGATCACCGCGTCGTAGCCGAGGTCGGCGTCGACGAAGTGTATCTCCGCGCCCGCGTCGCGGACGGCCTCGACCTTCCCGCCAGCGGCGTTGTCGGGCATGACGATCTCGACGTCGTAGCCGCGGGCGCTCGCGAGCCGGGCGATCTCGCTGCCGGTGTTGCCCGAGGTGGGCTCTATCACGGTGTCGCCCGGTTCGAGGTCGCCGCGCGCCTCCGCACCGTCTAGCATTCCCTTCGCGATCCGCGATTTGACCGATCCGCCGCCGTGCGGGGCGGCGTAGAGGTTGAACCACTCGACTTTCGCGTACACGGTCGCGTCGGACCGCAGTCCGAGGTCGACCTCGACGAGGGGCGTCTCGAAGATCGTCGACTCGTCGACGGCGTGATCGCTCATACGCTCCGTAGATCGCAGGCCGATAAGAGTCCGACGGAAACGGCGGTCTCGGGTGTCGTCGCGGGCGACACCGGTCGGATCGCTCGTCAGAGATACGGGAGAACTCTGCCGGTCACGTAACCCGTTAACGGGCGAGTGGCCTATCGGGCTCCATGAGCCAACCATCGTGGGACGACGTCGTCGAGATGCCGGACGAGCTCGACGACGAGACGGCCGAGGCACTGCTCGAAGACGCGACCGAGGTACAGGACATGACCGGCGAGGTGTGTCCGTATCCGCAGGTCGAAGCGAAGAAGGCCGTCGCCGGGCTCTCCCCGGGCGACGTGCTCGTCCAGAAGACGGACCACGTGCCGAGCACCGAGAACGTCCCGAAGGCGGTCGGCGACGACGCCACCGCGAAGGTGTGGAAATCGGGCGACGGTCGCTACCGGATCTTCCTGCGAAAGAACTGATCATGGTCGAAGAGCTCACCCCCGACGAAGTCAACGAGCGCGTTCAGGCGGGCGAGGTCCGCGTCATCGACACGCGCTCGCCAGAGCAGTACGAACAGGGCCACATTCCCGGCGCGATCAACGTCCCGCTCGGCGACCTCCCGTCGCGCGTCTCCGACATCGACTGGGACGGCACGGACGTGGTCTGTGCCTGTCCCGTCGGACAGTCGTCGAAGCAGGCCGCGATGCTGATCCAGAGCTACGAGGGCGTCGAAGAGGACGTGCTCGTCGCGAGCATGGCCGGCGGGTACGAGGAGTGGGAGTTCGACTTAGAGACCGGACCGGCCGCCGACGCGTGATCGGGTCGCGGTGACGCGCCGAGGCCGTAATGACACGTCCGTGACCGGTCCACGGCGACGCGTCTGTGACCGGACCGGGCAAGGCCCGCCACGGCCACGCACCATTTAGCATTCGGGCGTGAAGCACCGACTCACAAATGGCACGCGCAAGCGCCGGAGCCCGGATCCACTTCGGTTTCTGTAACCTCAGCCTCTCACACGAGCGTCTATACGGGGCTCTCGGATTAGGCCTCCGCGAGCCGCGCGTCGTCGTCGACGCCGAGCCGGCCGAGGGAGTGAGCGTCGCGGTCGCAGACGGCGCTGACGGGCTACGGTCCGACGCCGGAGAGGAAACGACGGCCGACCTCCGTGCGCACGCGACCACGGCCGTCGACTGTCTCGGCGTCGACGGCGCGCGCGTCGTCCTCCGCGAGTCGCTCCCGCGGCACGCCGGGCTCGGGAGCGGGACGCAACTCGCCGCGGCGACGCTCGCGGCCGTCGCGGCCGCCCACGGCGAGCCGGCCCGCGTTCGCGAGCGCGCACCGCTTTTCGGCCGAGGCGGTCGCTCCGGCGTCGGCGTCGCGACGTTCGAGGACGGTGGGTTCGTCCTCGACGCGGGTCATCCCACCGCGCGGTTCACGACCGACCGCCCCGACGACGGCGAGTGGACGGTGCCGCCGGTCGCGGCCAGACACGCGGTGCCAGACGACTGGCGCTTCCTGCTCGTGCGGCCGGACGCCGACCCCGGACGGAGCGGTGACGGCGAAGACGACGCGATGCGCGCGGCGGTCGAGCGGGCCGAACCGGGGCTGGCCGACCGGATCGGGGGGATCGTCACGCGGCGCGTGCTCCCCGCCGTCGCGACCGGGAACGCCGAGCGGTTCGGTGCCGCGGTCGCGGAGATCGGTCGGCTCAACGGCGCGTGGTACGCCGACGAACAGGGCGGGGTCTACCGCCCGCCGGTCGGCGACGTGGTGGCGTCGCTGTCGGGGGCCGCGGGCGTGTTCGGTGCCGGGCAGTCCTCGTGGGGGCCGGCCGTCTACGGCGTCACCGACGCGGATCACGTCGCGGCGGCCGCCGACGCGGGCGAGCGCGCCCTCGACGAGGCGGGCGTCGAGGGGACGGTGTCCGTCGTCGAAGCGGCGACGCGGGGAGCGCGCGTGACGCGCGAGTGACGCGTCGCTCGACGGGTGACGCGCGAGTCGCGACGGATGACCTGCGGCGACGCGAGGGGTGACGAGCAACAACACTAAGCGGAGCGGCGACTCCATGAGTGACATGACGAGCCTGCCGTTCGGCGTCGCCCGCCTCGACTCGATACTCGACGGGGGCGCACCGCCGGGGAGCGTCGTGCTGCTCGCCGGCGAGTCGGGAGCCGGAGCGCGGGAGTTCCTCTACACGAGCGCCGCGATGAACGCGCTCGCGCGCGCCGACGAGGAGCTGTTCGATCTGTACTACGGCGACCTCCCGGAGGGGGCGAGGCTCCCCGACGAGGTGCACTACCTCTCGTTTACCGCCGGCACGGGACCGATCACGCGGGAGATGGGATATACGATGGTCGACGAGATCGTCGACGCCGCGATCGACGAGATCGCGTTTCGGGACCTCTCTGCCGAGTACTTCCAACTCAGTCCGATCCCGCGAGACTGGTACGAAGACGAGACGACGTCGATCACGGACTTGGGCGACCGCGGAGAGTACGAGGACGTCCTCACGGCGTTCGGCGACTACCTGTCCGCGAACGCGGAGGGGAGCCTCGTCTGTATCGACTCCGTGACCGACCTCGTCTCGATGGTCTCCGGCGACACCGAGTGGAGCGACATCGCGACGGTGTTGAAGGGGCTGAAGAAGGCGGCCTACGAGTGGGGCGGGCTCATCCTCGTGTTGGTGAACACCGACTCGATAACCGATCGGGAGTTCGGCGCGCTGACCGACGCCGCCGGCGGAACCTTCCAGTTCGCGTGGGAGAGCGGCGGCTCGAAGCGCGCTCGAACGATGTTCGTCCGCGAGTTCCGCGGGGTGCTCTCGCGGCTGGAATCGGAGAACATCGTCCGGTTCGAGACGGAGATCCACGACGGCGGGTTCGACATCAGCGACGTGCGGAAGATCAGGTGACGCCGCGAGTCTCGATTCCGAGAACGGCGCGGCAGATTACTTAAGGCTCCCTCCTCTACGAGCCGTAGATGACGGAGGATCCGCGATGAGCGACCTCGATCCGGCCGACGGCGTCGGCGACGAGTCGAGCGTCAGCGACGGATCCGGCGTCGGCGACGAGTCGAGCGCCGGCGGCTGGTCGGACGCGGAACTGCGTGACCGCGCTGTCGGGGCCGCGGCCGACGAGGTCGGCGTCGACCGCGAGGAGGCGTTGAAACGCGCCATCGTCGGACTCGCGGAGTCCGAGGGGATCGCGGTCCCGGACGCGGACGAGGTGGCGTCGATACGCTCCCGGCTCGACGAACTCGACGCCGACGTCGACGAGAAGGTGACCGACCTCAGAGAGCGGTTCGTGGAGCTGTATCGCGACCTCGAATCGAAGGCTCCTGCCGACCACGTCCACGAGGAGACGGTCGACCGACTCGACTCGGTCGAGGACGACCTCGGCTCGGTCGAAGACGGTCTCGACGAGGTTGCGACGGAGGTCGACTCGGTGGCCGGCGACCTCGATGCGGCCACGACCGACCTGACCGACGTGGAGGACCGCCTCGCGGACGTGGAGGCGGAGGTCGGCGACCTCGACGTCGACGCGGTCGAGGACAAGCTCTCTCGCGTCGCGAGCGCGATCCTCCGCGTCCGCCGCCGGATCGAGACGCTCGAAGACGAGCGTGACGACCGCCAGCGGCTCGACGCCTTGACCACCGTCGCGAACCGCCACGGGGTCGAGACCGCGGCGTGCGGCGACTGCGGCGAGACGGTCAGACTGGGGCTTTTGACGACCGCCGAGTGTCCCCACTGCGGCCGAGCGTTCGCCGACATCGACCCGCGGACGTGGTTTTTCAAGAGTTCACGCCTCGTCGTCGCCGACCGGCCGGCGCTCGACGGCGACGTGGACGGAGCCGACACCGCAGAGGGCGCTAGAGACGGCGCGAACGGAACGGACGAGAACGGAGGAGACCCGTGAGCGACGGCGACGGCGGACCGACCGACAGGGACGACGGGGCGGAACGTGACGCGGGGAGCGCAGACACGAGCGGCGCAGACACGAGCGGCACAGACACGGACGGCGCGGACGACGTCACTGACGACGGGGTCGAGTTCACCGAACCCGACCGCGACGGACCCGGCCCGGAGTTGGGATCGGGCGGGGCGACGGACGCCTTCGGTGACGGAGCGGCGGACCCTCTCAATGAGGGGGCGACGGATCCCTTCGACGAACTCGGTCCGGCCTCGGGTGATGCGGGCGACATCGACGACCTCGACGACGCGTTCGAACAGATGGAGGTCGGCGACCTCGGCGACGGGGACGTCTGGGAGTCGCTCGACGGGGACGCCGACGGGGTCGGCGGTCCGGCAGCCGAGTTCGGCCCGAGCGAGACGGACGCGCCGGGTCGAGGCGACGCGCCGGACGCGGGGCGCGCCGACCGCACCGTCGACAAGCGCGCGTACTGCCAGCAGTGTCCGCACTTCACCGCGCCGCCCGAGGCCGCCTGTACGCACGAGGGGACGGAGATCGTCGAAGTCGTCGACGTCGACGAGTTCCGCGTTCGCAACTGCCCGGTGGTCTCCAGGGCGGATCGGGCGGCCGAGTCGGCGCGCGACACGTAACCGGTATCGGACACACACGCCAGCGGTGATGTCGCCTTCGGTTTCTGAACACACTCAAGCGTGTTCGCCTCCGAGAGGCGCTCGTTCGTGTTGGAACCGGTCACGCAGCGACACCACGAGATCCGATTCGATCGGGGGTCGGTGACCGGAGCGATAGGAGATTCGATTACTGTCGTTCCGCTCGTCGTCGCCCTCGCGCTCCTGACCGACGTGTCGCTGCCGCACGTGCTCGTCGCGTTCGGCGTCTTTCAGGTCGTCTGGGGTATGCGGTACGGGTTGCCCGTCTCCGTCGAGCCGATGAAGGCGCTCGCGGCGCTCGCGATCGCCGGGGCGCTGACGTACGCGGAGCTGGCGCTCGCCGGGCTCGCGCTCGGCGCCCTCTTGCTCGTGATCGGACTCTCCGGGACGCTCGCGCGCGTCGAGCGGTGGATCGGCGAGCCCGTGATCCGCGGGGTGCAGTTCGCCGTCGGGCTGATCCTCTTCCAGACGGGCGTCGACCTCGCGCTCGGCGACCCCGTCCTCGCGCTCGGCGGCGTGGCGATCGCGGCCGCCGCCGCGCTCGCGGGACACCGGAAGGCGAGCGCGCTGGCGGTGGCAGTCGCCGGCGTCGTCGTCGCGCTCGCCGCCGCGGGGGTCCCCGCGCCCCGGCTGCCGGGCGCGCCGCCGCTGCCCGCCCTCGGAACGGCCGTCACTCGGAGCACGCTCGACGGGGTGTTCGCCCAGCTCGCGATGACGATCGGCAACGCCGCGCTGGCGACCTCCCTGCTTTTCGCCGACCTGTTCGACGCCGACGTGACGGCGGACGAGCTATCGGCGAGCATGGGCGTGACGAACCTGCTCGCGGTTCCGATGGGCGGGATACCCATGTGTCACGGCTGTGACGGCGTGGCCGGCAAGCACGCGTTCGGCGCGCGAACGGGAGGCGCGAACGTCGTTCTCGGGGCCGGCTACCTCGCCGCCGCCCTCTTCGCGACCCCCGCGCTTCTCGCCGCGTTCCCCGTGGCGATGCTCGGCGCGCTGCTCGCGATCGTCGCCGTCTCGCTCGCGCGCAACGTCACCGACTCCGGGAACCTCGCGCTCTCGGTCGGGATCGGCGTCCTCGCGCTGGCGACGAACCTCGGCGTGGCGTTCCTGCTCGGCGTGGTCGCGCACCTCGCGTGGGAGCGCGTCGACGCGGAGCGCGGTGTGTGACAGACGGAGGGATGTCGAGAACCGGTCGCGGCTGGCGCGCCTCCGGGTGGTCGCCCGCGCGTAGCGCCGGCTGCCAGAGAATCTTCGATTCTCGCTGGACGCGGTGAGCGCTCGCAGAGCGCGAAGCGCGAGGGTGGGGAGGCGTGAGGCTGGAGAGGTGTGAGGCTGGAGAGGTGTGAGGCTGGAGAGGTGTGAGACTGGAGAGGTGTGAGACTGCGGGAGGTCACCGCACCAGCACCCACTGCCCGCCCCTCTTCGTTCGGCGCGCAGTCACGGGAGCTAAACCGCTCGATCCCGTATCCTACTCGCATATGCAGTTCTGTGACGACTGTGGCTCGATGATGGTCTCGGTCGAAGGAGAGATGGTGTGTCAAAACGACGACTGCGGCGCGACCACCGAGCGCGACGAGGAGCTCGCCGCGCAGTTCGAATCCACCGCCGAACAGACCGGCGACGAGGTGATCGAGACGGAAGAGGGCGCGAACTTCGAGGGGAAGCCCACCGCGACCGACGTCGTCTGCGAGGAGTGCGGCCACGGCGAGGCGTGGTACACGATCAAACAGACGGGCGCGGCCGACGAGCCGCCGACGCGATTTTTTAAATGCAAAGAGTGCGGACGGCGCTGGCGCGGCTACAACTGACCGCGACGGGGAGTGGTCACGGGGTGGAGGCTTCGTCCACCCGCCCGATCACCTCACCGGCGACTGGCAGGTCCACGTCTGGCAGTTCCCCGCGCTCGATGGTGTGGATCCAACGGGGCGGATCCACCGTCGCGCCGCTGGCGCACCTGCGTACGGGGGCGCTCGCCTCCCCGCGGCAGGCGGCTGGCGGTGGAGCGGCTCGGCCCCCCGACGCGCGCGACGTGGTCGCCCCGCCTGATCGGTGGTTTACTCCTTGATCGAGCAGCCCGATACCTCGACACACACCAACACACATCATGGCTTTGCAGTCTATCGATTTATTCGAGTTAGTCCGGATTACCGTCGTAAATCCGATCGAAACGCGGCCCAATCCCGGTACAGCGTTTCGGCGGTTCATATGGCTCGGCGCGGGAGGGGGAGCCACGATGAACACCGAACGCATCGCACTGGTCGCGGTCACGCTGGCACTCGTCGTCGGCGGTCTCGCGACGCTTTTCGCACCGACCGTCGTCTCCGGACCGGGCAGCGCTCCCGCCCAAGCGGCGACCACCACCGCCGTCGCCGACGGCGGACTCGGGTCGCTGTTCGGAATCGTGCTCTGGGGCGTGACGCTCCTCTTCGGGGCGACCGCGCTCGTCTGGTTCGTGCTCACGGGGATCGTGGGAGCGGGCTACGAGCCCCCGCCGAACGAGTACGGCCTCGACGAGATACAGGTTCGTATCATGACCGTCGACGCCACCGAGGTCGTTCAGGACACCGTCGATTCCCTGCCCGATGGGCTCGACGACGTCCACGTGATCGCGGAGTCGGACATTGACGTGACCGGGGCAACGGTCCACGCCGTCCCTGAGGAATTCACCTGTCGCGCGGTCCGCAAGGGTCGCGCGCAGGAGTGGGCCCGGCAGGCGCTGGACTGTCAGACCGAGTTCGTCCTCTATCTCGACGAAGACAGCATCGTCGAGTCGTTCGACGGGCTGCCGGACGCGGACGTCGTTCAACTCCGCGAGAAGCCCCGACTCACGGGGTCCAACCTCAGCTATCTGGCCGACATGTACCGGATGGGCGTTCAGATCGAACAGCGCGCGTTCGCGCGTCTCTCGATCCCGCTGTTCGCGTGGGGCGGCGGCATCGCTGTCCGCACCGAGGTGGAAGACGCGACGACGTGGGACCGCGAAACGTTGGTCGAGGACACCGCGTTCGTCTGGGCGGCCTTCCGGGAACTCGACGTGACGTTCGCGCTGTCGGACGCGGTCTGCCGGAACGAGGCTCCGCCCTCGCTGTACGAGATCATTCAGCAGCGCCGCCGCTGGGCGGCAGGAAACCTTCAGGCGTCGGCGATGCTGCCGCTCCGGTACGAGCTGTTGACGAGGGTGCGAAACTACGCGTGGGCGCTCTCGCCGATCGTCACCCTGCTCGTCGTCCCGCTGTCGCTGTTGAGCGTGACGATCGCGTACAGCGGGCTGTTCTTCGCGGCGTCGATGGGGCTGGCGCTGTGTACGATCGGCTGGTTCCTCTTGGGCGTCGGCTACTACGGCGACAAGCACCGCCAGTGGGCGATCGCGGTCCCGCTGGCCCCGCTGATCACCGTTATCCACTCTATGGGGACGGTCGCCGGAATCGTCAGCCCGCCGGAGACATTCCGAGTCACAACGAAAGTGGGAAGCGAGTAAACTACCCTACCCTACTCCCTCGGCGCTACGCGCCTCGGTCCTTGAGGGTAGGGCTTTGATGTGGACTCCCGGCAATCAGTCGCCAGCAAGAGGCTGGTGACTCTCACCGTTCAACGTCCCACCATTCACACGCACGTCTACTTGTGCGTCTCCGCTCCCCGACTTGGGCGAGGAACGGAGTTTGTGTTGCCGCTTCCGAGCGTACCGCACGCCGATATTCTTTGCGGCGTTGTAATCCGCGTTCACTTCATACCCACACTTCTGGCACTCGAACTGTTCGCCGTGGCGGTTGCCGTCGTGCGTAAAGCCACAGTCCGTCCGAGAACAGCGTTGGGATGTATGGGTCGGCTCAACCTGCTCCACGGAGACTCCCTGTTCAGGGGCTTTGTAGGAGACGTAGTCAAACAGGCGTCGGAACGCCCAGACGTGGTGCCACTTCGCCTGTGGAAGCCGCTCTCGAATGTCGCTCAAGTCCTCGAACGCGATTACGTCGCAGTCGTGTTCGACAGCTTCCGAGACGAGTTCGTTGGCGATCGTGTGGATGTACTGTTTGCGCCAGGCTTCTTCACGCTTCCCGAGGCGAAGCAGGGCCTTGTGTGCGGCCTGCGTGCCGCGCTGTTGCATCTCACCACGCCGCTTCTCGAACTCGCGGCACCAATGGTCGTAGTCGTCTCCCTGCCAGAAACGACCGGTTGAGGAGACGGCGAGGCTATTAACGCCGAGGTCGATACCGAGGACCGTTTGGTCGGAGTGCCCGGTATCTTCCGAAACCTCATCGTCACTGTCTATCCGCCGCGTCGAAATGTTGAGGTAGAACTCGTCAGTGGCCGCGTCGTACCGAAGCGTACTCTCGCGGAACTCGTAGTTCTCGGAGAGTACGTACCGCTCGTAGGGCGTCGGACTGTCTGCCGGGAGAACGAACGACGGTTCGACTCGGCTCTCAACAGTTGCCAGCGACACCTTGTTCCGGTAGAACGTCGCGCTTCGCGTGTCGTAGTCCATCGTTTCAGCGGTGAACGTCGGTTGAGAGACGCGCTGTCCCTTTTTCCACCGTTCGACACACGCTTTGACGGCTTCGACAGCGCGTTTGATAGCGGCTTGGACAAGTTGGGCCTGTAGGTCCGTCTCCTCCCGAAGTTCGGAATAGAGCGCGTCACGAACCTCTCGCTTGTTGGTCTCACACTCAGTGTAGGAGGTGTCGGACCAACAGTAGTCGGCGGTTCGGTTCGCGCAGTACAGGTATTGCTCGGCGGTTCGGTGGAGTGCGTCGCGTTGCTCGTCGGAAACAGCGAGTTTCACGACGGCGGTTCGACGCACGCCCATAGTTTCAGAGAGTACCCGACGGTACTTATACGCTTGGGAGTCAGTCGGTCGCTGTGTGGCGGTTGTGTCGTCCCATGTCGGTTTCCTCCCCGACCTACTCGCTCACTCCGTTCGCTCCTTGAGGTCGGGGGCTCCACCTCGAAAATGCTGAACCGGAGAAGGAACGGCTCTATCGGCGTCGAGCCATCCTCCACGCCGAGTCACAGAGGACGTCCGGAGGGCCCGGCCCGTCCGTCGAACATCCCACCAGCCGACCGACAACCGTCTATCTCCCATCGCCCAGCCGCGGTCGGAAAAACGCCGCTACGGCCTCGCCGACCTCCCCGGCGCGCCCCACGAAGAAGTGGTCGGACTCGAACGCGACCGTCTCTATCCCCAGCTCCTCCGCGCGCTCGACGACGGGCCTCCAGTCGGCCGTCGAGTCTCGGGTCGCATAACAGATCCGCGCGGGCACGCCGAGCCGGTCGACCTCCGCGAGCGCGCTCACGGCGTCGACGTCGGGATTCAGCCGCGCGGTCGGTGCGAGCGCGCAGACGCCGGCCAGTCCGGGGCGTGAGGCGGCCGCAACGAGCGCGACAGTTCCACCGAACGAGAACCCGAACAGCCCGACGCGGTCGTAGCGCTCGACCGCCCACGCGACCGCCTCGTCCGCGTCCGTGCTCTCGCCGTACCCCTCGTCCCAGTCGCCGTAATCGAACCGGAGGCAGTCGATCCCCCGATCGGTCAGGGCGTCGCTCACGGCGACCAGTCGCTCGTCGCCGCGGTGGCCGCGCTGTTGCGGGTGCGGCGGGCAGGCGACGACGACGCGGTCCGACCGGCTCCCGTCGCTCGCGGCGGTATCGAGGCTGGCGCGCACGTCGCGGCCGCCGGGAATGAGAACGGTGTCGGTCACGCGTGCGGCTCCGAGCGTCGTAGTTGCGGGCCGGTCACGGGACCTGCGTCACGCGGTCGACGCCGTCCAGTGCGGCCAGCTCGTCCGTGAGCGCCGCCTGGTCGACGCCCGCCTCGTAGTAGAACACGAGGTCGAAGGTGCCGTCGCGGAGCAGCTGCTGGCACTCCCAGACGAACGCCTCGTCGTCGAGGGTGCGCCCCTGAAACTGGTTCGACGAGAAATCGGTGTCGTCGTTTCCGGCTTCGATGTACGCCTCGCCCTTCTCGGCGTGCTCGGCGATGACGTCGTTGGCCGCGACCGTCAGTTCGTGCATCTCCAAGTCCTCCTCGCCGCCGAGGTCCGTGTGGACGATACAGCCGACGAGGTCGATGTCGCCGGGTTCGAGCAGGGCCTTCGTCCGCGCGTAGAGATCGGCGTCGACGGTCTCGCTCATACCTACTCGTTCGCCTCCATTTATAAACGAATGACGGTTCGCGCGGCGGGCGATGGGACGCGTCGCGGCCGCCTCGGGAGCGTCTGTCCGTCAGTCGCGCAGCCGTCGTTCGACCGCCGTTCGGACCGTCCGCAGGCCGACGAACCGCGGCACTCGGGAGGCGTACCGGTCGTACGCCTCGCCGAACTCCGCGCGGAGGTGCGGCTCCTCGGCGCGCGGGAGAAGCAGCACCCATCCGACGTGGGCCGCCGCGAGCGCGGCCACGAGAAGCGAGTCGGACAAGAGGGCGAAGCCGGTGACGCCGGCGATCATGCCGAGGTACTGGGGGTTTCGAGTGTACGCGTAGGGGCCGCCGGTGTAGAGGTCGCCGGTCACGCCCATGGTCTCCTCGGAGCCCATCGGCCGTGCGCCCCACGCGAACACGGTGGTCCCGACGAGCGTGAGACCGCCGCCGGCGACCCGCGCCGGCCCGCCGAGTCCCAGATCGCCCCACGTGAGGACGGCGGTCGCAACGAGCGAGCAGTTGAACGCGGCCACGAGCGTCCAGTGGCAGTAGTACGCCGGCGTCGTGTCGCCGGGCGGCCACCACTCCCGATCGGTGACGAGCGTCGCGAGGATCATGCCTGTGACGCCGACGGCCGCGAGCACGCCGACGCCGAACGCGAGTCGTGTCGGTGACATACGGGTCGTGCTTGCGGCTCGAAACGGACCGGCGTGCTGCCTCACGGATGAGGTTTTTATTTATACTGGCGCAAACTGACGCCGATGAAGTACGCCCGCCTGCGCGTTCACCACACGGCCGAGACGCGCCATCCGATGCACGCCTTCGAGATGGCACACGACCGGATCGACAGCGCCGAACTGCGTCACTGGAACACGGTCCTCGACGAGACGAACACCTTCGTGTTCCGCGTCCGCGGGGATCCGGACCCGTTTCGCGCGAAGCTGGAGTCGCGACCGTCGACGGTCGAATACAGCCTCACGCCGGTGTCAGACGGCGTGTTCCACTGTTGCGTGCGCGAGCGGGCGACGGAGACCGACGAGGAGTTCATCGGTGCCGTCGCCCGGGGGTCGCTCGTGGTGCTCCCGCCGATCAGGTTCAATCCCGACGGCACGACCGACCTGACGGTGGCGGGGCCCGCGGCCGACGTGAGCGCCGCCGTCGAGAGTCTCCCCGACGGTATGCGAGCGAGCGTCCGGTCGGTCGGTCCCTATCACCGCCGAGCGGGACCGGCGGCGTCGCGGCTCACCGACCGCCAGCGATCGGTCGTCGCCGCCGCCGTCGAGCGCGGCTACTACGACTCGCCGCGCGCCTGTACCGTGTCCGACGTGGCGGCCGAGTTCGACATCGCTCCGGGCACCGCGGCCGAACACCTCAGGAAGGCCGAAGCGGCGGTGATGCGACACGCGCTCGATCGCGCGTGAACGCGGCGAGTCGTGTGCGTTCCACGGCGGTGGTCGCGCGCCCCACGACGGCGGGTCGCGGTTCCGCGGTGCAAATACTCAAACGGACCGCCGTCGAAGGGGAGGCGTGCACCGTATCCAGCTCGGGAACACGGTCTTCGAGGGCGCGAACAACGTCTATCTGCTCGACGGGCCGACGACGGCGCTCGTCGACACGGGCGTCGCGCTTCCCGACGTTCGCGACGAGCTTCGGTCGGGGCTCGCCGACCACGGGGTCGCGTTCGGCGACGTCGACGAGGTGGTGGTGACACACTGGCACCCGGACCACGCCGGGCTGGCGGGCGAGATCCAAGACGAGAGCGGGGCCGACGTGTTCGTCCACGCGTCCGACGCTCCCCTCGTCGACGGGAGCGTTCCCCCGCTGATGGCGGACGCCGACCTGCAACGCGAGACGTTCGAGGCGTGGGGACTGCCGGACGACGCCCGCGAGGAGCTGACGGACTTCTTCGCGTCGGTCAGCGCGGACATCTCGGGACCGCCCGCCGACGTGACGACACTGTCGGACGGGGACGAACTCACGGTCGGGGGCGTGACGCTCGAAGCCGTCCACCTCCCGGGTCACACCGCCGGGCTCACGGGGTTTGCCTTCGACCTGCCTGTGGGTGATTCGACGGCGGAGACCGCGTCCGAGGGGCTGTTCTCGGCCGACGCCGTCCTCCCGACGTACACGCCGAACGTCGGCGGGGCAGACGTCCGGGTCGACGAACCGCTGGCCGCGTACGCCCGGAGCCTCGTCCGGGTGATCGAGCGCGACTTCGCGGTCGCGTATCCGGGCCATCGCGACCGGATCGACGAGCCCTCGATGCGCGCGGCGACCATCCTCGAACACCACCGAACGCGGACGCGGCGGGTGGTGGACGCTCTCGCCGAGGTCGGCCCGGCGACGCCGTGGGAGGTGTCCGCAGAGCTTTTCGGCGCGCTGAGCGAGATTCACATCCTCCACGGGCCGGGCGAGGCGTTCGCACACCTCGATCACCTCGCGGCCGCCGGCGTCACAGAGCGCGACGGAGGCCGCTACCGGCTCGTCGATCCGGACGTCGACGTCGACTCGCTTTTCCCGGCGACCGGCCTCGAACGGACCCTCCCCGACGCGGACGACGAGTGATCGGCCGCGGCTCCCGAGTCGGACCGAACGCAGTGTATTGTGCGATACGTCCAAAACTATTATCCCCTCGCGGGGCGTACCCCGTAGTGATGAGTTCTACCGAATCCGTCCCCACGGAACCGATACAGCTGGACGACGCCGCCGACTTCGACGGTCTCGTGGCCGAGCACGACACCGTCCTCGTCGACTTCTACGCCGACTGGTGCGGGCCGTGCCAGATGATGGAGCCCGCAGTGGAGTCGGTCGCGGCGGACACCGACGCGGCGGTCGTGAAGGTCGACGTGGACCAGCATCAGGCCCTCGCCGGAGAGTACGGCGTCCAGGGGATTCCGACGCTGCTCGTCTTTTCCGGCGGTGAGATGGCGGAACGGATGGTCGGCGCACAGACCGAGTCGGCGCTTCAGGACGCGGTCACAGAGCACGTCGCCTGAATGTCGCACGCCCACACCGAGGTCGAGGGCATGACGCCGCGGGAACTCCGCGCGGACGTCCCGGCGCTCTCCGAGGCGGCGTACTTCAACTTCGGCGCGCACGGACCCAGTCCGCGCTACGTCGTCGAGGCGGCCGCGTCGTTCGTCGAGGACCACGAGTTCGGTTCGGCGACGACAGATCCGTACGAGTACGCTTTCGGGACGTACGACACGGTCCGCGAGCGGATCGCGGCGTTCGTCGGGGCCGAGCCCGACGAGATCGCGCTGACGGAAAGCACGACGGACGGGATCACGCGGATCGCCGGCGCGATCGACTGGAAGCCGGGCGACGTGGTCGTCCGGACCGACCTCGAACACCCCGCGGGGATTCTCCCCTGGAAGCGGCTCGAACGCGAGGGCGTCGAGGTCCGCGTCGTCGAGACCGAGAACGGCCGGGTCGACCGCGAGGCGTACGCCGACGCGGTCGCCGACGCGCGGCTCGTCTGCTTCAGCGCGATCACGTGGACCCACGGGACCAGACTGCCGGTCGCAGACCTCGTGGACATCGCCGACGAGGCGGGCGCGTTCACCCTCGTCGACGCGGTGCAGTCTCCCGGGCACGTCCCGATGGACGTGTCGGCGTGGGGGGCCGACGCCGTCGCCGCGGCGGGCCACAAGTGGGTGTTGGGTCCGTGGGGGGCCGGATTCCTCTACGTCGACCGCGACGCGGCGGCCGACCTCGCGCCGCGCGCGGTCGGGTACCGCAGCGTCGACGACCCCAGTGCCGACGAGATATCGTACGCGGACGGCGCGCGGCGGTTCGAGGTCGGCACGGCGACGGCGGCCGCCCACGTCGGGCTGGTCGAGGCGCTCGACGCGATCGACGCGGTCGGCCTCAACGCGATCGAAGCGCGGATCGAAGCGCTCACCGACCGACTGAAAGACGGGGTTCCGGACGACCGACTGTTGAGCCCCCGCGAGTACGAGACCGGACTCGTCACGATCGACGTCGACGACCCCGAGGCGACCGTCGAGCGGCTCGCCGAGGAGGACATCGTGGTTCGGTCGCTTCCCCACCCGGACGCGGTTCGAGCGTCCGTCCACGCCGTCTGTACGGAGTCGGAGGTCGACCGGCTCGTCGAGGCGCTCGACGGAGAGTGGTGAGCGACTGGGGTCGGTGAGATCGGACGCGTTTTAGCACTCGGTGTGCAATACAGGACATGGGTTTCCACACGTTCGACGCGGATCAGGCGGAGCGGCTGGAGCGCCCCGGCGTCCGCTACCGCTGGGTGTCGTCCGAGGAGGTGATCGGCGGGATCGCTCCCGCCGCGGACGCCGTGGTGGCGGATCTCGGCAGCGGCACCGGCTTTTACACCGACGACGTCGCCCCGCACGTCGGGACCGTCTACGGCGTCGACGTGCAAGCCGAGATGCACGAGTTCTATCGCGAGAAGGGCGTCCCGGAGAACGTCGAGCTCGTCGCGAGCGACGTGAGCGACCTCCCGTTCGGCGACGCCGACCTCGACGGCGCGTTCTCGACGATGACCTTCCACGAGTTCGGGACGCCCGGGTCGGTCGCCGAACTCGCTCGCGTGCTCGCGACCGACGCGCGGCTCGCGATCTTCGACTGGTCGGCCGACGGCGACGGCGACGACGGGCCACCGGTCGACGAGCGCTACGACGCCGCCGTCGCGGTCGAGATGCTGGAGACGGCGGGGTTCACGATCGAGGACGCGTCGACGCGCACGGAGACGTTCGCCGTCGTCGCTCGCGCGCCCTGACCTCCGCGAGACGGACGAGTGGACCGCTTCGGTGCCGACGCAACGCGTTTTTACTCGCGGCTCGCCTCCGATAGCGTATGACGGCAACCGACGCCGACGCCGAGCCTCCGGACCGGGCTCGCCGGGCGTTCGCCGACCACGACGCGTTCGAGCCCGCAGACGACGCGTGGCGTGTCGCGACCACCGCCTTCGACGCCGCGGTCAGCGCCGACCCGACCGAGACGGAGCGGCTGCGGTTCACCGTGCGCGTCACCGTGCCCACCCTCTCCGCCGTGACGGCCGATACGGTCGCCGACGTGGTCGAGGAGGGATGGACGGAGACGTTCGAGCGCCGCGTCGTCGACGTGGGCGGTGTCACGCGCGGCGACGGGGAGTTCGACCCGCGCGTCGCGGTCGACGACGGCGGGGTCACCGTGACCTTCGAGTTACGTGACGAGAACGCGGCGCGCGCCGTCGACGACGCCAAGGCGCTCGTCGACTTCGTGGAGGGGACCTACGTCCAGGGCGTCATCCCCGGCTACGAGTACACGGAGCCGGTCTCCGACCTGCTCTCTGCGGCCCGCAGACAGGGCAACGACGGGGCGGTATGACCGGGACGCGGGCCGACGCCGAGCGTCGGGCGCGGACGAGCCGCGCGCGGCTGCTCGCGACGCTCCGCGTCCAGTACCCCGACGCGCTCGCCGAGCGCGGCTACCGGCTGTTACACCCAGAGACGGGCGATCACTACACCGGCGACCGCAGACACCTCGTCGCCACCTGCCGGTCGGTCGCGAACTTCGCGGCCGGGGCGCTCGCCGACGGCCCCGACTGGTGTCTCGACGCCGCGGAACACGGACTGTCGTTCCTCGAGGAGGCACACGGGAGCGACGACGGCGGGTATCGGCTCGTCGTCGAGGCGGACGGCACGCCCGTCGACCGGACGCGGTCGGCGTACGGCCACGCGTTCGCGCTGTTGGCGTACGCTCGCGCGACCGCCGCCGGGGTCGACGGCGCGCGAGAGGGGCTCGCGGCGACCCACGACCTCGTCGACGACCGGTTCCGCGACGAGGCGGGGCTGCTCCGGAGCGACTGCAGCCCCGACTGGTCCGAACTGGAGCCGTACCGCGGGCAGAACGCGAACATGCACGCCTGTGAGGCGTACGTCGCGGCCTACGAGGCCACGGGCGAGGCGACGTATCTGGACCGCGCGCGCCACATCGCCGAGACCGTCACCGTCGATCTGGCGACCGACACCGATGGGCTGTTGTGGGAACACTACACGACCGACTGGGAGCACGACTTCGAGTACAACGCGGACGAGCCGCGCCACCAGTTCCGCCCGCCGGGCTACCAGCCGGGCCACCACGTCGAGTGGGCGAAGTTCCTCGCGCTGCTCGACCGGTACGACGCCGCCGTCCCGAACTCGCTTGGACAGGGGGGCGCTGGCACCGACACCGGCTGGTACGGGCGCGCGCTCGACCTGTTCGACGCCGCCGTCGAGAACGGCTGGGCGGAGAACGGGTTCGTCTACACGCATCGCGCAGACGGCTCGCCGATCGTCGAGGACCGGTACGGCTGGGCGCTCGCCGAGGGGATCGGCGCGGCCGCGGCGCTGACCGAGCGCGCGGTCGCCCGCGGCGACGCGGAGACGGCCGCGCGGCTCCGCGACTGGCACCGCCGGTTCCTCGTGTGTACCGACCTGTTCCGCGGTCCGGCGGGCGTCTGGTACGAGAAGCGTCTGCCGTCCGACGCCGACGGCGACCTCGTCGCGCCGGAGCCGCCGGGCGTCGAGCCCGACTACCACCCCGCGAGCGCGGCCTTCGAGAGCTGGCGGTCGGCGCGCGCGGAGGCGGACGACGCATCCTGACGCCGCTCGCACCGGCCGAGGAAGGCGTGTCTCGGCGTTACGCCGACGGGGCGGACCGCCGCTCGTCGCGCACGGCGAGCACGCCGTGGTAGAGTATCACGGCGCAGACGAACAGCGCGGATCCGACGAGGAGCACGAAGCTGATCCGGTCGAAGACCGGCATCGAGAGCCACGTCGCCGCCTCGCCGAGCGCGACCGCGAGGCTGGCGAGGAGCAGCATGACGCCGAAGTAGATCGTCACGTCGTCCTCGTCCACGTAGGCGGTCGCGCCCGAGCCGATCCGGGCACCGAGCGCGCTGCCGAGTAGGAGCGCGGTGACGACGCCGAGGTCGATCACGCCCGCCCGGCCGTACGTGAACGCGCCGACCGCGCCGGACATCAGCCCGCCGAACAGGCTGGTGCCGACGGCCGCGGCGAGCGAGGTCCCGACGACGTAGTAGATCGCCGGCATCCGGACGAAGCCGCCGCCGACGCCGAGGAACCCGGACACCAGACCGACGCCGCCGCCCACGCCCGAGATCGTCCACAGCGAGGCCCGGCTCCCGTCGGAAAGCGTCATCATCGGCGGGATCTCGTACGACTGGATCCGCTTTGCGATCGCGGGGACGTCGTCGCGCTCGGACCCGTCACTTTCGGTGGCGCGCTCGCGTCCGTCGCCAGCGCCGTCGTCTTCCTCGTCGGCCATCGCGCTCCGGGTGAACAGGGCACCGATGGCGGCGAGCAGGACGACGTACGCGGCCCCGACGACGGCCTCGGCGATCCCGAGCACCTCCAGTCCGAACACCAGTCGGCTGCCGAGTTCGATGCCGACGGTGATCCCGACGAACATCAGCCCGCCGAGCCGGTAGTCCACCTGTCCGGCGTCGTGGTGTTTCAGCGTCGCGATCACGGCGGTCCCGAAGACGAACGTCATCGAACTGCCGATGGCGACCGGTGCCGGGTATCCGAGGATGAGGAGCGCGGGCGTGACGAGGAACGAGCCGCCCATCCCGAAGAAGCCGAAGAACACGCCGACCATGAAGCCGAAGACGACGAAGAGGCCGAACAGGCCGGGGCTCAACCCGAGCAGTCCGAACATCTATATCCGCCTGAGCCGGTCGAACAGCGTCGGTCCGAGCCTGTCTTCGAGGAAACCGTATCCGGCGTACAAGAGCGCGGCCTCGGCGAGGACGACGGCGATGACGGCGAGCGCCGCCACCGACGGCGACGCGCCGGGGAGCAGTTCGGTTCCCGTCATCGACTCCCCTCCGCCGCGGGCCCCGCGAAGACGGCGACGCCACACGGCTGTACCGGGTCGGATTCGGTCATACACCCGACCGTAGCGGACGCGCGGTGATAATGGTTTTGGGATTTTTGTACAATACTATATCCACATACCGGACGGAGAGCCACCGATAACGTATGGGTATTATTTCGGTCGGCGTCGCGGGCGGATCGTCACCCGGCCCGCCCTCACGACTCGTACTCGGCCCAGATGTACCGCGTTCCGTAGCTCCGGTAGGGCCGCCACGTCTCGGCGATCTCGCGCATCGCCGTGCGGTCGAGGTCGTCGCCGTCGGCGTACACCCGCCCGATCCCCTTGCGCACCGCGAGATCGCCGAGCGGCAGCACGTCCTCACGGCCGAGCGCGAATATCAGGTACATCCGCGCGGTCCACTCGCCGATCCCGCGGACCGCGGTGAGCGCCTCGACGACCTCGTCGTCGGTCGCGTCCGCGAACCCCTCGCGCGTGAGGTCGCGGTCGTCGTCGCGGAACGCCCGCGCCGCGGACCGCAGGTACTCGACTTTGGTGCCGCTGAGCCCGGTCTCGCGGAGGTGTTCCTCGTCGGCCGCGAGCACGCGCTCCGGCGTCACCTCGCCGTCGAGTCGGTCGAGAAAGCGGTCGTGGATGGCCGTCGCCGAGGCGGTCGAGAGCTGCTGGTTCACGATCGACGTGCACAGCCGGGCGAACTCGTCCGTCGCGGGCTCCACGGTCAGCGGGCCGTGCCGGTCGACGAGCGACGCCATGGTCGGGTCCGCGCGCAGCGTCTCCGCGATTCGGTCGTCCATCGATCCGCGATCGGGGCCGGACGCACCTGTACGTTTCCCGGCTCTTTACGTCGCGGGCGGCGTACCGCCGCGCATGCAACTCTCCGAGTACGCAGGGCGACTCGACGACCGGCTCGACACCGCGGCCTACGCCGACGTGGACGCCAGCGCGAACGGCCTGCAGGTCGGTCCGGACGACGCCGAGATCGAGCGCGTCGCGTTCGCGGTCGACGCCGCCGCGGCGACGATCGAGGCCGCGGCCGAGGCGGACGCGGACGCCTTGGTCGTCCACCACGGGCTCTCGTGGGGCGGGATCGACCGCGTCACGGGCGCGACGTACGACCGGATCGCGGCGCTCGCAGAGCACGACATCGCGTTATACGTCTCACACCTCCCGCTCGACGGCCACGCGGACCTCGGCAACGCGGCCGGCGTCGCGGAGGCGATCGGGCTCGGCGACCGCGAGCCGTTCGGCACGCTCGGCCCGGTCACGATCGGGACGATCGGGGAGACCGCGACGCCGCGGTCGACGGCGGCGCTCCGCGAGACGCTCGACGCGTTCGAGGGCCAGCCGGACGACGAGGACGCGCCGACGCGGGTCGTCGACTTCGGCCCCGACGAGATCGAGCGGGTGGCGATCGTGACGGGGTCGGGTGCCGACTGGCTCGACGAGGCGGCGGAGCGCGGCGCGGACGCGCTCGTCGTCGGCGAGGGGAAGGGGAAGGTGTACCACGAGGCGCGCGAGGCCGGACTCACGGTCTTCCTCGGCGGCCACTACGCCACCGAGACGTTCGGCGTGCGGTCGTTGCAGTCGCTCTCCGAGGAGTGGGGGCTGGAGACGGTGTACGTCTCGCACCCGACGGGGCTGTGAGCGGGGCGTGACCCGGGCGACGCAGCGCGGTCTTAGGCCCGAATCCGAACGCAACCCTTACCGCTCGGCTCCGCGGACACCGGATATGCGCGATCACTTCGAGATCCGGGACCACGACGCGGCCGGTCGGATCGGCCGGCTGTCGGTCCCGCGCGCGGACGTCACTGTCGAGACGCCCGCGCTACTGCCCGTCGTCAACCCCAACGTGCTCACGATCGAGCCGCGGCGGCTCCGCGAGGAGTTCGGCGCGGAGATGCTGATCACGAACTCCTACATCATCCGGAGCACGGACCGGATCCGCGACCGAGTCCTAGAGGAAGGGTTACACGACTTTCTGGGGTTCGACGGCGCTATCATGACCGACTCCGGGTCGTTCCAGCTCGCCGAGTACGGCGACATCGACGTGACCACCGCGGAGATCCTCGACTTCCAGCGCCGTATCGGCAGCGACGTGGCGACTCCCGTCGACGTGCCCACGCCGCCGGACGTCGACCGCGAGCGCGCGGAACGAGAGCTAGAGACCACGAAACAGGCGCTCGCGGACGCGGAGGACGCGGACACCGGCGAGATGCTGGTGAACGCGCCCGTGCAGGGGTCGACGTTCCCGGACCTGCGGGAGGCCGCGGGCAGACACGCGGCCTCGACCGATCTCGACGTGTTTCCGGTCGGCGCGATGGTACCCTTGCTGAACGCCTACCGGTACGCCGACGTGGTCGAGCAGGTCCGGGCGGCGAAACGCGGGCTCGCACCCGACGCGCCGGTCCACCTGTTCGGCGCGGGCCACCCGATGATGTTCGCGCTCGCGGTCGCGGCCGGCTGCGACCTGTTCGACTCGGCCGCCTACGCGCTGATGGCCCGCGACGGGCGGTACCTCACCGTCTCGGGGACCGAACACCTAGACGAGATGACGTACTTCCCGTGCTCGTGTCCGGTCTGTGCGGACCACACGCCCGAGGACGTCCGCGAGCGCGGCGGCGGCGAGACGGAGCGGCTGCTCGCCGAGCACAACCTCCACGTCACGTTCGAGGAGATCCGCCGCGTGAAAGCCGCGATCCGGTCGGGGACGCTCCTCGATCTGGTCGACCGCCGCGCTCGCGGCCACCCCGCCATGCTCGACGGGTACCGCGCGCTGCTCGACCACGCCGAGGAACTGGAGCGGACGGATCCGGTCTCGAAGGACGCGTTCTTTTACAGTTCCCACGAGGCGGCGCGACGCCCCGAGGTCAGCCGCCACCACGACCGGCTCTCGCGGCTCGCGGTCCCGGACCGGTTGCTCCTCACCGAGTCGAACGCGCCCTCCTCGCACGACTACGACGCGGTCTGGCGCGTGAAACCGCCGTTCGGCCCGTTCCCGCGGGCGCTCTCGGAGACGTACCCGCTCACCGCGGAGGTCCCGGATCGGGTCGACGACGCGGCGCAGGTCGCGGCCGCGGCGGGCGTCGCGAGCCTCGCCGACGCCAACCCGGAGACGGCGATCACGCTCGGCCACGACGGCTGGTGTGCCGCGGCGCTCGAACGCGTTCCCGACGGCGTCGACACCGAGGACCTCCGAACGCTCGGACGGTAGTCCGACAGGTGGGCGGGACCATCGCCCCGTCAGTCGTCGTCCCCGCCGCCCATGCGCTCGCTGTAGTCCCACGTGTGGAGTCGCTCGGGATCGATCCGGATCCGGACCTCTTCGCGCTCCGGGCGGAGGAGCCGGTCGCCGACCGGGTTGTCGACCCCGTCGAGGTACCGGACGAGGAGGGCGGAGAGCAGGTCCTTCCCCTCGTCGGGCTCGACCGTCGCGCGCCCGCGTCCCCTGACGCCCTTGTACGGCGGATCGTTCGTCGACACCTCGAACGAGACGTGGTCGTCGTACGCGAGGAAGTCGACGAGGTCGGCGTTCGCGCTCGTCGCGCAGTGGACCGCGCCGTCCCACCTGAACCACAGCGAGACGATCCACGGGGCGTCATTCGGGGTTCGACAGCCGATCCGAACCGGCACCCGGGCGTCGGTCAGGAACTCGTCGACACGTTCCCGATCCCACGGGCCGGTGATCTCCATGTGAACGGATCGGCCGGGAACGGCCTAATGGTTCCGGCGGTCTCGTGGGGCGTCGTCGCCGTGCCGGTCCCGGGGCGGACGCCGCGTCGCAGCTCGCGTCTCAGGCCGCGGGCACGCCGAGCGTCACGGTCGTCCCGCTCTCGCCGTCCGCCGCGTCCTCGGACCGCGTCGTCTCGATCGCGAGCCAGCCGCCGAGCGCGTCGGCGGTGGCCCGCACGATCCAGAGGCCGAGCCCGCTGGCGTGTTCGAGCTGGGTCTCCGGGTCGCGGCCGGTGATGACGCGACTCTCGGCCTCGTGGATCCCCGGTCCGTCGTCGGCGACCCGGATCTCGACGTCGTCTCCCCGATCGCGGGCGGACAGCGCCACCGTGTCGGCCCCGTGTTCGACCGCGTTCGTCGCGAGCTCCTCGACGGCCGTCGCGAGCCGGTCGTCGGCGAGCGCCACCGCGTCGTCGCCGTCGACCTCGACGGACGCCGCCCCGGCCTCGCGGGCCGCCGTCGCGGCGGCGTCCAAGACCGGAGCCACCGTCACCGGCTCGCGCGCGTCCGGGCGGCGCTCGAAGGCCGCCTGCAGCCGCTTCGCGTCCTCCGCGAGCCCGCCGATGGTCGCCGCGCTCTCCGCGACCTTCTCCGCGGACTCGCGGAGGTCGGGGTCGTCGGCGCGCTCCGCGATGATCGAGGCGTGTCCGCCGAGCACGGTGGTCTCGTTGCGGAGGTTGTGTCTGATCACGCGGTTCAACACGGCGAGTTTGCGCTGCTCTTTCGCGAGCTGCTGGGCGCGGACCCGGCGAGCGTCGTAGACGCCGATGATGACGTGCGCGACCGCGCCGATCGCGAGCACCTTCGCGACCGTGAACGTCGGCGCGATCATCGGCGATCCGAGCGCCGCCTGATACCGGATGATCCCGACCATGATCCCGCCGAGAACGACGATCCCGAACAGGCTCCAGACGGCGATTCGGACGGCGTTTCGCGTCGTGAACGTGCTCCGGTACAACAGCGCGCCGACGAGTATCAGCGCGACGGACAACACCGTGCCGAGCACGGACAAGACGACGCCGATCGGCGGCTCTCCGCCCGTCACGAGCGGAGTGACGTTCGGTATGAGAAGCGCGAACCCGGCCAGCGAGACGAACAGAGCGGCCGCGACCCTGGCCGGTCCGCCCTCCGGCGTCTCGGCGACCTGATCGGGGGCCGTCACCCCGAGCGCCTCCAGTAGCTCTCGCAGTCGATCGACGCTCGCCTCCCGCGTGTCGAACCGATTCCCCATCGGTCACGGCGAAGTCGGTGAACGGCATAACGTTTGCTCCGTCGGTATCGGACGTGAGAGTGGGCGGCGAAGTCGGGAACACAAGAGAGTTGACCGTCCCCGCGCGAGGAGGCGTATGACCGAGTACTTCGAGGTCCACGAGCGCGACGGCGCGGCCCGGCTCGGCGAGCTTCGCCTCGCAGAGCCGGTGACGACGCCGGCGCTCACGGACCCGTTCCTCACGGACGCGGGGAGCCTCTGGGCCGCCGACCGCGAGGTGCCCGACGGCGACGACGACGCGCTCACCCTCTTGCCGCACCGCGCGTTCCCGGCGGGCACCCGCGAGGAGGTCCGCGAGTCGTTCGCGGTGGACCACCCCGACGTCGACTTCCCGGCGGCGGCCGTCGTCGACAGCGAGAGCGCCCGCGATATCGGCGTCGACGCGTACCTGCTCTCCGACGCGACCGGGTTCGTCGGCCACGGCGAGGCGTTCAGAGACGCCGTCGTGCGCGCGAAATCGGCGCTGCCGGCCGACACCGCCCTCGGCCTCGCCGGCGTTGCGACCCCTCGGAACGTCGCGCTCCTCGCGTACGCCGGCGTCGACCTCGTGGACGCGTCGCTCGCGCGGACGAAGGGCACGCAGGGGATGTACCTCACGAGCGACGCCGAACACTTCCTCGAAGACCTCGACGAACTCCCCTGCGCCTGTCCGGCCTGCGCGCAGTCCCGCGAGTCGTTCGGCCGTGCGGACTGTGCCGAGCACAACGAAAACGCCCTGCGAGCCGAGCTTCGGCGCGTCCGCGAGCGGATCCGGTCGGGTCGTCTGCGCGATTACATCGAGGGACAGACGCGCCACGAGCAGTGGCTCACGGCGGCGTTCCGCGAGTTCGACGACCAGTGGTCGTACCTCGAAGAACGGACGCCGCTGATGCGCGACGCGGAGGTGACGGCCGCGAGCGCGGAGACGCTCGACCGCGTCGAGATCCAGCGGTTCGCCGACCGCGTGACGAGCCGGTACCGGAACCGCTTTTCCGACCAGCCGCTCGTGTTAGTGCCCTGTTCGGCGACCAAGCCGTACAGCGACTCGCAGAGTCACCGCCAGTTCCACGACGCGATACAGTGGCGCGGCCACACCGTCTCGATGACCTCGCCGATCGGGGTGGTACCCCAAGAGTTGGAGACGACCTACCCGGCACAACACTACGACGCGGTCGTCACCGGCGACTGGTCGGAAGACGAGATCGCGTTCGTCGCGGAGGTTCTCCGCCGCTATCTCACGCGCAACGACTACTCGCGGGTGATCGCGCACGTCCCCGAGGACGGCTACCGCGAGATCTGCGAGCGCGTCGAGCGCGACCCCGCGATCGACGTCTCCTTCGAGTACACCTGCGTCGACCACCCGACGGGAGACGAGTCGCTCGGCGAGTTGAACGCCGCCCTCCAGGGCGAGCCCGCGTACAGCAAGCGGGAGCGCGAACACAACACCGTTCGGGCGATCGCCGATTACCTGCTCGGCGACGGTGCGGGCGACGAGCTGTTCGGCGGCGACGCGAGCGGGAGCGGAGACGGGCGGGGCGCAGACGGCGCGGCCGACATCCGCACGACCGGCCGCTACCCGAAGCTCCAGGTGTGGGGCGACGACCCCGACGCCGGCCGCGAGGGCGAACCGGGCGAACAGCTCGCGACGATGGTTCCCCAGTACGGCACCCTCTCTTTCACGCTCGCCGGCGCGCGCCGGTGGCTCGCGAGCGACGCGCCCACGAAGCGCGTCGAGATCGACGCGTTCGTCCCGCACGGCTCCGTGCTCGCGCCCGGCGTCGTCGACGCGGACGACGAGATCCGCGTCGGCGACGAGGTCGTCATCGAGGGGCCGAAGGCGTTCGCGGTCGGCCGCGCCGAGATGTCCGGCCCGGAGATGGTCGACTCGACGCGCGGCGTCGCGAGCGAGGTCAGACACGTCGACGAGCGCTGACGGTCGCGCCGACGAGCCCGCCGAGCACCGACTCTCCTATCCGTCGAGGACCGCCGCGAGCGCGTCCATCGCCTCGTCGACGCGCTCCGTCCGGGCGTTGTGTCCCATGTGACCGATGCGCAGAGTGTCGTCGGCGAGATCGCCGAGTCCGGTCGCGACGGTCACGTCGTGGTCCTCGCGGAGCGCGCGCTGAAGCGCCGGGGCGCGTCCGGGGACGTGAAACGCCGTCACCGTGGGCGAACTGCGCTCCGGGTCGGGATACGGGTCGAGCCCAAGCGCAGCGCCGCGATCGCGGCAGCGGGTCGCGGCCGCCTCGTGGCGCGCGTACGCCTCGTCGAGCCCCTCCTCCAGAAGCAGCGAGAGCGCCTCGTCGAGCGCGACGACGTTCGTGGTGAGGTGGGTGTACGGGAACCCCTCGGACGTGTCGCGCCACGGGAGGAAGTTCGTGTACAGCGAGTCGGGGTCGCGCGCCTCCATCGCGGCCCACGCGCGGTCGCTGATCGCGGCGGTGGCGAGCCCCGGCGGCGCGCTGAAACACTTCTGGGAGGCCCCGAGACAGACGTCGATCCGCTCCGTGGGGACGGGCGTGCCGCCGAGCGACGAGACGGCGTCGACGACGGTGAGGGTCGCTCCGTCGGCCGCCTCCAAGCGGTCGAGCACGGGGTCGAGGTCGTTGAGCGCTCCCGTCGGCGTCTCGCAGTGGACCATCGTCGCGAGGTCGAACGCGCGGTCGCGGTCGGCGAGGACGGCGTCGAGGTCGTCGAGGGGAAGCGGCTCGTCGTACGCCGCCGAGACGAGCGTCGCCTCGCCGCCGTACGACTCGACGAAGTCGGCGAATCCGTCGCCGTAGAGCCCGTTCGAGAGACACAACACCTCGGTACCGGGCTCGACGAGCGAGGCTATCGCGGCCTCTAGGCCGAGGATGCCCTCGCCGCCGAGGACGGCGATGTCGCGGGTGGTGGTAGAACCGCCCGCGACGCCGTACACCCAACTCAGCCGGTCGACGAGGTCGGCGTAGATCGCGTCGAACGCCGGGTCGACGTCGGGGTTGATCAGCTCGCGGCTCATCGCGTCGCGGACGGGTTCGGGGACCGCGGTCGGTCCCGGCGTCATGAGCATACGTCGATACTCGCGTCCGGCGGCATAAGCGCCCTGTCCACCGGGCGGGAGCGCGACGCTTCGGGCGTTCCGTCGCCGGTCGTCCCGCCGTCGCACCCACACGTACACATATGTGCCTCCGAGTCGGAGCGGTACACATGACGCTCAGCCGTCACCACCGGCCGCGTTCGACCGGTGTCAAGAATCGAAGCGAGACGTCCGGTGTCCGGGAGGCGTAGATGGATCGACAGATCGGCGTCGAGCATCCCGCGGTCGGCGCTCTCGTGCTCGTCGCCGTCGTGTTCGTCGCCGTCGTGCTGGTGGGCACGCTCGCCGGATCCGGACTCGCTCAAGAGGAGCCGTCCGTCCGCGGTGAGCCTGAACTGAGCGTGTACGCGCCGGACGCGACGGTGACGCCGGGGACGGAGACGACGATCACGCTTCAGGTGGTCAACGACGGCGACGTGGATGCGGGTTCCGACGCCCGCCGCGGCGTGGTGACGACCGCTCGGGGTGTCGTGGTCGAGGTGGAGCGCGCCGGCACGCCACTGACCGTCGAGACGGGGGAGTTCGCCGTCGGCTCCGTCGGGGAGGACGCGGTGCGGGAGGTCCCGGTTCGGGTGTCGGTCCCCGCCGACGCGGAGCCGGGACGGTACGAACTCGACGTACGGCTCCGATACGGGCACACTTACCGCTCTGTGCCGAGCGAGGGCGTCGCCCGCGAGCGCTCGCGGACGACGCGAGTGTCGGTCCCCGTGACCGTCGAGGACGCGCCTCGCTTCGAGATTCGGACCACCGAGAGCGACGTGCAGGTCGGCGGTTCCGGCGCGTTCGCGGCGGACGTGACCAACGTCGGAGGCGAGACCGCACGCGACCTCTCGATCGGACTTAGTACCGACGCGCCCGACCTCTCGTTGAGCGGGGGCGATCGGACCGAGGCGCGGATCGACCGGATCGCACCCGGCGCGACCGTCTCGGTCCGGTTCCCGGCGAGCGTTCGCGAAACCGCAGTCACCGAGACGCTCGGGATGACCGGCACCGTGCGCTACACCGGTCCAGACGGCGTCCGGAAGGTCCACGACGGGATTTCGGTCGGTCTCCGACCCGCGCCCGAACAGTCGTTCTCGATCGCCGTGGAGAACTCGTCGCTCCGGGTCGGCGAGAACGGAACAGTCCGCGGGACGATAGGGAACGACGGGCCGGCGGACGCTCACGGCGTCGTCGTTGCGATCGATAGTCCCTCCTTCGTGCCACGCAGCCCGCGGTACGCGGTCGGTGACCTCGCTGCCGGGCAGTCAGGGTCGTTCACTTTCCGCGGAGCGGTCCCGGCGTCGGCCGACGCGGTGCCACAGCAGATCGCGCTCTCGACGAGCTACCGGACCGCCGCGGACGACGCCCGAACCGCGGAGGAGACCGTCCGCATTCCGGTGGCCGAACGCCGGGACGCGGTGGATGTGACGGCCGCGAGCCCGACGTTCGCCGCGGGCGAGTCGGGGACGCTGCGGCTCGACGTCACGAACGGGCGCGACGTGCCGATCCGAGACGTCGAACTCCGGCTCGCGGTCGAGCCGCCTCTCGAAAGCGAGTTCCGCACCACGGTGGTTCCGTCGCTCGCTCCGGGTGAAACCGGACGGGTCGCGTTCGACCTCGACGTCGACGGCGACGCACCCGCGAGTCAGTATCCGGC
Organism: Halorubrum salinum; assembly: GCF_024494575.1. Lineage (GTDB taxonomy): Archaea > Halobacteriota > Halobacteria > Halobacteriales > Haloferacaceae > Halorubrum > Halorubrum salinum. Next base: position 387,303 of record NZ_JANHDO010000001.1, on the reverse strand, counting down.
GACGGTCTCCGTCGACTACACTGACCCCGAGGACCGACGAATCACGGAACAGAGCGCGATCGTCGCCGTGGCGGTCACCGACGTCGGCGGCACGTTTCCGGCCGAGCGTCTCGTGCTCGCACTGCTGTTGATCGTCGTCAGTGCGGGCGCGTGGTGGTACTATGGTCGATGACCGCATCACTACGGCCGATGACCGCACCGACGGCGACGCGCCCCTCGTCGTCGACGGGCTCACGAAGGAGTTCGGGAGCATCGTCGCGAACGACGACGTCTCCTTCGCGGTGCAGGAGGGCGAGATATTCGGCTTTCTCGGCCCGAACGGCGCGGGGAAATCGACCACGATCCGACTGCTACTCGGACTGTTGCGTCCCACCGCTGGCACGGCGAGGGTCCTCGGGGCGGACGTCAGAGACGAGGACGCGCTCACGGCGGCCAAGAGCCGGATCGGATATCTTCCGTCGACGCTGCGCTTCGGCGAGGAGGTGACGGGCGAGGCGGTGCTCAACTACCATGGCGCGATCAAAGGCGAGGCCCGTCGAGCGGAACTCCTCGAACTGTTCACCCCACCGATCGAGCGACCGGTCCGCGAGTACTCGACGGGGAACGAGCGGATGCTCGGGTTAGTGCAGGCGTTCATGCACGACCCCGACCTGGTGATCATGGACGAGCCAACGTCAGGACTCGATCCGCTCAAACAGGAGCGATTCAACGCGTTCGTCCGACGCGAACGCGACCGCGGTACGACGATCTTCTTCTCCTCGCACGTTCTGAGCGAGGTTCGGCGCGTCTGCGACCGGGTCGGCATCCTCCGGTCAGGCTCTCTCGTCGAACTCGAAAACGTGGACACGCTGCTCCACCGCGGCGGAAAGCACGTCCGCGTTCACGCCGACGACGCGGCGTTGACGGGCCTCACTGCGCTCGACGGGATTGTCGATCCCGAGCGGTTCGCCGAGGGGATCCAGTTCGTCTACGTGGGCGACACTAACGATCTCCTCCGCAAACTCGCGGCATACGACGTTCGTGACGTCGAGATCGGCGAACCGGCGATCGAGGACGTGTTCGCCCACTACTACGGACGGAACCCCGAACTGGACGACGCACACGGCGAAGGTGGAGGCGAAACCGGAGCAGGTCCGGGCTCGCCGAGCCAAGACTCGGACGGAGGGCCGGGCGGTGTTTGAGACGGCCCGGTACGAGGCCCGCCGGAAGATAAGAGGGACGCTGATACTCACGGCGGGCGTCGGTGCGTACGCGGGGTTCATCGTCTGGTACTTCACCGTCTTAGAGGGCGTCGACTACGAGGACGTCTTCGCGGACCTGCCGCCGGCGATGTTGGAGGCGTTCGGCATCGAGAACCTCTCGACTATCGAGGGGTTCCTCGGCGCGCAGCTGTTCAGTTTCGTCTGGTTGCTCGGGCTCGGTCTATACTTCGCGTACGTCGCGGGCGGGACCGTGGCGGGCGACATCGAGACGGGACGGATCGACCTCCTGGTGTCACTCCCGGTGGCACGCTCGCGGCTGCTCGTCGAGAAGTTCGCCGCGCTTTTCGTTCCCATGCTCGCTGTCAACGTCCTCGGCGGCCCGATAATCTACGTGTTCGTCGTCGCCATCGGAGAGTCGATACCCGCCTCTCACCTGGCTCTGACGCACCTTCTTTCGATCCCGTTTTTCCTCGTCTGCGGGGGGATCGGCCTCGTCTTCTCCGTCGCCGCAAACCGCGCGACCGTCGCCGAGCGGGGCGCGGTCGCGACCGTGTTCGTCCTCTATCTCGTTGAGTCTGTCGTGGGCGGCGCAGACGAGTACGACTGGATCCAATACCTCAGTCCCACCCAGTACTACGACCCGACACCGACCCTGATCGACGGCTCGTTCGACCCGATCGACTCGGCGATTCTGCTCGTCGCGTTCGCCGGGCTCATCCTGCTCTCGGTGGCGGCGTTCGAGCGTCGCGACCTCTGATCCGCCGCGCCCGCAGATTCGCCGGTCGAGCCGTCGTGAAGACGTATTCGCCGAGCGAGACGACCCGGACACGGCAGATCTGCCGATCCGAACATCCGATACGTTCATATATTTCCGTTGCTTCGATACGGACACGATGATGCTTCCGACCCACGTGCTCGGCGGGATGCTGCTCGCCGCGCCGCTGGTCCGCGTGGCCCCGGAGTTCGCGACCGTCGGGTTTATCGCGGGCTTTCTCGGCGGGCTCTTCCCGGACCTCGACATGTACGTCGGCCATCGGAAGACGCTTCATTACCCCGTCTACTACGCCGCCGCTTCCGTGGTCGCCGTCGGCTCCGCGCTCGTGTCTCCCTCCGCGCTCACCGTGGCGCTCGCGCTGTTCCTACTCGGCGCTGCGGTCCACAGCCTCGCCGACATGTACGGCGGGGGGCTGGAACTCCGTCCGTGGGAGGGGAACTCCGACCGCGCGGTGTACGACCACTACCGAAACCGGTGGGTCGCGCCGCGCCGCGGCGTCAGGTACGACGGCGCGGTCGAGGACCTCGCGCTCTCCGTCGGACTGTCGCTGCCCCTGCTCGCCCTGCTCGACGGACCGCTCCGCGTCGTCGTGGCCGCGACGCTGGCCGTCGCCGTCGTGTACACGGCGCTCCGCCGCCACCTCGCCGACCTGGCCGCGTACGCGGTCTCGTTCGTGCCCGCGGCGGCGACGCCGTACCTCCCAGACCGGTACAGGAACGACGGCCCGCCGCGGTGAGCGCTACGCGTCCGCGTCCGGCGTGAAGCTCCGCTCCCGCGCCTATCGACGCTCCTCGCGGAACGCCTCGACCGCCTCCCGGGTCGGGAGCGCCGCCATCCCGCCGCGGTCCTGCACCGAGAGCGCGGCGGTCGCGTTGGCGAACCCGAGCGACGCGTCGAGATCGGTGGCCCCCCCGGCGAGCCGTGCGATCAACCCGGACGTGAACGCGTCGCCGGCCCCCGTCGCGTCGACGGCGTCGACGGTGAACCCCTCGTGTCGCGCCGTCACGTCGCCCCACGGTGACTCGGGCGATCCGACGGCGAGCGCGCCGGCCGCGCCGAGCGTGACGACGACCGTGTGCGGCCCGAGTTCGAGCAGGTCGCGGCAAAGCGCCGCCCCCTCGCTGGAGGAGAGCCCCGCCGCCTCCACGTCCTCGTCGCTCGCGAACGCCACGTCGCTGTCGGCGAGGATCGAGCGGATCGCGTCGCGGACCGACTCGCCGTCTCCGTCGGCCACGAGGTCCGGGCGGTAGTTGACGTCGAAGGAGACGGTGCAGCCGCGGTCGCTGGCCTCCGCGGCCAGCGCTCGCATCGCGGCGCGGCCGTCCGGATGCGTCAGGGCGACGCCGCCGAGGTGTACCCACGAGCAGTCGTCCAGCGCGTGGGTCGGGACCGCGTCCGGATCGAATCCGAAGGTCACGTCCCGGGAGCCGTAAAACCGGAATCGTCGGTCGTCGACGCCCGGCGGGGAGACCACCGCGAGCGTCGTGTTGCCCGCGACGCGCTCGACGTGCGCGTCGTCGATCGACTCGTCGCCGAGCGTCTCGCCGAGGAAGCCGCCGAAGGGGTCGCCGCCGAGCCGGGTCCAGAACGCCGGGTCGGCACCGAGCCGCGAGAGTCCGACGGCGACGTTGGCTGGCGCACCGCCGGGGCGGTGGCTGAAGCCGTCGACGTCGTGAAGTGTCGCGCCCGAGTCGGGGAGCAGGTCGACGAGCGTCTCGCCGGCGACGAGGATGTCAGCCATTGGCTACAGGAGAACGGGCGGGCGGTATCAAGGTACGGTTCCGCGTCGCGGGACGTCACCGGTGTCGCGTGTGGGGCCGAGTCACGGGAGGCATGGTCGCGGGGAGCATGGCCACGGGGGCGGTCTGGTCGCGAGCTACTCCGACTCGGCGGCGTCGCTCGCGTCGTCGGCTTCGTCTTCCCCGTCTTCCGTCCCGGCGACCTCCTCGGCGACCGCCTCGAACGCCGCGAGGATCACGCGCTTGCAGGCCTGTCCCTCGGTGGTCCAGTGCTGGGCGTAATCCAGCATGTCGTCGTAGATGTCGGGCTTGCAGCCGGCCGCCTGCGGGTGGCCCCCGCCGTTCACCTTCCCGGCGACCTCGTGGGCGTGTCGGAAATCCTCGGAGCCGCGGATCGACGCGGAGCCCGCCGGCTTGACGATCACGGCCGCGTCCGCGCCCGACTCTCGAAGCGCCTCCGCGACCTCGTTCTGCGAGCACCGGCCGTACGTCACGGCGACGGTCCAGTCACCCACCTCGTGGGTGACCGCGCGGTCGACGGCGGCGTCGATCCGCGCCTCCTTCTCGACGCGGCGCTCGGCGACGAACGCCTGCACCGTTCCGGGGAGGTCGGCCCCGTACGCGCCCACGACCGTCGCGTACTCCTCGGCACCGGCCCAGTAGGAGTAGTCGGCCAGGTCGTCCGATCGCGGGTCCTCCTTGATCCAGAGGTCGTGGTCGCGGGTGACTGCCGCCAGCTCCGAGAAGCGGTCGTCGAACGCGTGGTCGAGAGAGCGCAGGGCCACGTCGGCGGTGCACTCCTCGTCGGACTCGCCGACCACGAGGTCGACGCCGAGGTCGCGCACGGACTCGGCGGTCTCCGGGTCCCACTGGTGGTGGTCGAACCAGCGGATCGAGTCGGCCGTCTCCGCGAGCGTCTCCAGCGGCTCCGCGATCCACTCGTAGTCGTCCGGACAGAGGTCACAGACGAAGAGGTCGACCCCGTCGTCGGCGTACGCGAGCACGCGCTCTAGCGACGTGTCGATCGAGTACGGGCCCGCCGAGACGAGCCCGACCGGCGACTCGGCGTGGGCGTCTGCGGTCGGGTCGTCGGGGTCGCTCTCGGCGTCGCCGGCGACACCCTCGTCGCCGCCTTCTGCATCCGCGTCGTCGCCCTCGCCCTCCGCGTCGTCGCCGTCCTCCAGTCGGGCCGCGATGGCGGCCTCGAAGTCGGCCACGTCGAGCGCGGCGTCGTACGCCTCGCGGACCATCGCCGCGCAGGCGAGTCCGTCGGCGTCGCCGTCGGCGACGACGACCGCCTCGCTGCCCTCTATCGCCTCTCTCGCCCGCCGCTCGGCGCGCTCCTCGTCAAGCGAATCGGGGTAAAAAAAGCCCTTGCCGGGCAGGCGCGTGTACCGGGATCGGGGAGTGTTCCCCTCGTCGATGAGATCGTCGTCCATACCGACGAGGCGGGCGGGAACGGGAAAACTCCGCCGCTCTCGCGTCGGACGCGCTCGGGGGAGTCCGGCGGGTCGCCCTCGGAGTGCGGTCAGACCGTCGTCCACGGGGAGCGATCGGACCGTCGTCGCGGAGTGTCAGATCGTCGTCCGCCGGGGGTCCTCGTCCGTGAGCTGGCGCACGGTGAGGACGGGGACCGGGCAGGTCCGGACGACGCGCTCGGCGACGGAACCGATGAGGAAGCGGTTCTCTCCGTGTCGTCCGCGCGTCCCCATCGCGACCACGTCGGCGTCGACCTCGCGGGCGTAGCCGGCGATCTCCGCGGCGGGGCGTCCCTCGCGCACGTCGACGGTGACGTCGAGTTCGGGGTCGCGGGCGGCGGCGGCGTCTTCGACCTCGGCGAGCGCCGACTCGCCGTGGTCGTCGAGCGCGTCACGGAGGTCTTCGCGGACCTCGTCGGGCGTGGACTCGACCTCGCCGCTGTCGACGACGTAGACGGCGTGGACCTCCCCTTCGAACCGCGCGGCGATGTCGACCGCGACGTCGACGGCTCGCCGGACGCTGTCGGAGCCGTCGGTCGCGACCACGATCGTGTCGAACATAGCCGGGCGTTCGCCGTAACGACACCTAAAACCCGGCGGTCGGACCCGACAGCGACACGGCTATCGGAAGACAGCGGCGGTCAGGCGACCGAGAGAGATCGAGCCCGCGGCGTCCGCGCCCTACCTCAGGCCAAGAAGACGTGCCGCGGCCGGTCGGCGAGCACCTCGCGGCCCCACTCGACCGTCTCGCGGAACTCGTCGGAGCCGAAGAAGGTCATCGCGTCCTCCTTCGCCTCCCACTGACTGGCGATGAACATGTCGTTTTCGTCCTCGACGTTCGACATCAGGTCGGTCTCGACGTGACCGTCCATCTCCGCGAGGATCTCGCCGACGTCGTCGAAGGTGTCGCCGAACTCCTCGCGGTAGTCGGGCTTGACGGTGTAGAACATCCCCATCGTGCCGAAGCCGGACTCCTCGCCGGCGCGGGCGACGATCCCGGGCAGCTCCGAGAGGAAGCCGGCGGCGGTCTCCGCCGCGGAGGCGGTGTCCCAGATGGAGACGACGGCGGCGCGGTCGGTCGCGCGCCCCTCGTAGACGGCCGTCTTCACGTGCGTGCCGTAGTGGTCGAAGTTGCCGCGGAGCCCCTCGACCTCGTCGAACAGCTCGTCGACGTCGGCCTCGCTGTACAGCACCGTGGCGTACACGTCCTCGCCGTGCGGCTTCCCGGCGTAGATGTCGAGGTCCGCGAGTTCGCCGCGGATCTCCTCGTCAGAGGCGTCGTCGCCCGCGTCCTGACCACCGCCGTGATGTCCCCCGCTCTCACCGCTCGCGTGCGGGTGGTCGCCCTCGCCGCCCGCGCCCTCCTCGCCGTGCGGGTGGTCGCCGTGCGCGGAGCCGCCGCCGGCACCGGAGCGATCGTGGCCCTCGCCGCGGCCGCCGTCGTCGCCGCGGTGGCCTTCGCCGTGGCCCCCCTCACCGCGGTCGCCGTGGGGCCCCCCGCTCTCGCCGTCGCCCGTCGGCACCGTCTCGCCGGCGAGGAACGCGCCGAGGTCGGCGGGCGGGAACCGCCGCCCGATGTAGAACTCGCCGAACTCCCCGTACCGCGAGGAGGCGGGATCGAACCGCATCTCGTAGACGATGTCCTTGATGTCCGTCGGGTCGGAGCCGAACAGCGTGACCCCCCACTCGTGGCTGTCGAAGCCGACCGAGGAGGCGATCACCTGCTTGATCTTGCCGGCGTACTCGCGGCCGACGTCGCCGTGGCCGGCCATGAGGTCGGCGCGCTCCTCGAATGAGAGGTCGTACCAGTTGTGCTCCTCGCCGCGGCGCTTGCTCATCGGGTAGAAGCAGACGTACTCGTCGTCGGGGATCTCAGGCGTGAGCTTCCCCTCGATGTAGCGGCGGAGCCCCTCGTCTACGGCGTCGGGGTCCTCGAAGTACTCGTCGGAGACGTAGCCGGAGACCTCGGTGACGGAGACGTACGAGGTCGTCCGCTCGGTGAACTGCGCGAGCGCCGTGTCCTCGAACCGACGCTCGATCGCAGAGAGGTCGTCGAGAGACGGCCGGAAGTGGACGAAAAGGAGGTCGGCTTTGTGTCCGAGCACCGAGAACAGTCCGGAGTCGCCCTCGTCGGCGTCTACGACCCGTTCGCGGCGGTTCAGGAAGGAGATACCCTCCTCGATCGCCCGCCGTCGCTCGCGTTCGGGGGCGTCGCGCCACGCGTCCCAGTCGATCGACCGGAAGTCGTGCAGCGCGAACCAGCCCTCTTCGGTCTGTGGAGCCTCGACCATACGTCGCCTTGGGACGCCGCGACTTAGGGGTTTGTGAGTCGTCCCACGCGGCGGAAACTCTCGTCCGGTCCCGAAGGTTGATACCGGGCACCCGCGACTACTCGGACGATGTCCAGTGACGATCCGTCCGTCCCGATCGTGTGCACCGAGTGCGAGACGGAGACCCGCGTCCCGCTGTCCGACGTCGAGGGAGCACTCACCAGACACAACGACGGAAAACACGACGGAGACGACGTAGCCGAGGTCGATCCGGCCCTGAAAGACCAGCTCGCCGATCTCGTCGCCGACGATCTCGGGCTGTTCGACGAGACGGAGTAGTCGGACGCTCACCGGCGGGACCGAACCGCGCTCGGCGCGTCGGGAGTCCGACTCAGTCGTCCTGCGCGAGCGCGCCGCGGGGGTGCCCCTTGTGCTGGAGGTTCCGATTGTCGCGTTTTCGCGTCACCGTCGCCGGAATGACGTCCGTCACTTCCGACCGGGGGTGTCCCGTGTAGCCGTGGTCTGAATGCTCGGCGCAGTGGGCCATCGCGTCGTGGGATCCCTCCCACGGCCCAGCGTCACAGTCGTCTGCGGTACAGACGAATACGATGTCCTCGGACATGTTATTCGGCCGTTCACAGGATGCGTATAAAAACTCTACACCCCCAATTATCATATCAGATATTCACGTGCTCCGGGTGGCGAGAGAACTCGCCGCGTCGGCTGTGAGACCACGTCGGAGCCGAGATCGCGTCGGCGTCAAGACCACGTCGGCGTCAGTCACCGATCGCGGGCGCGGCGAACAGTTCGACGCTCGTCCCGTCGCGACGGCAGTCCTCGAGCGCGTGTTTGGCCGCGAAGCCGGCCTCGTGTGCGGACGCCCCGCTGCCGACGCCGACCTGTAGTTCGACGCCCACGTCGTCTTCGACGTGTGCGACCGCGTCGGTGAAGGCGCGTTCGGGGAGGTCCGGACAGACGGAGATAATGTTGTCGCCGCCGACGAAAAACGAGAGCGCCCCGTGGGTCTCACGGAGGTAGTGCATCAGCGAAGCGTACGCCCGCTCGACGTTGATGAACGTGTCGAACTCGTTGATCTGGTCCGTGTACTTTCCGGTGACGTCGACGACGTCGAAGTGTGCGATCTGGAGGTCGGTGTCCGTCGTCTCCGTGAGGTACTCACCGGCGAGCACCTCGGTCCGGCTCTCGTCTTGGGCGCTCCCCTCGGTCTGGAGCCTGTGGTTCGCCGCCGTGAGGGCGTCGACCGGGCGCTCGGCGACCGCGGTCCCGAGGCTGATACTCACCGGATAGCGATTTCCGATCGATTCTTGCAGCGCCGCGTGGGCGGCGTCGTCGACCCCGTTCGTCACCGCGATCATGTTGTCGAAGCGCGTGAAGAAGACGTACGCGTCGCGGTGGCCGACGAACTGTGCGATGTCGGCGAAGAGCCGCGACTGAAGCGTCTGGAGGTCCATCTCGCGGCGCGGCTCCGGGGTCACGGTCCACGGCCCGTAGTTGTCGATCTGGACGAGGGTCACCTGGGTCGTCGTCACAGTAGACACCGATACGGAGTCGTGCCGCTTTATGCTTCCGTTATCCCGAACGCGTTAGCGGTATCGGATCTGGGACAGCGGCCCCACCGCGTCGTCACCCTTGGGTCGTCTGCCGACCGACCACGGTCTCCATCTCTAGGGCGTACAGCGTGAATGCGACCTGTTCGACCGCTTCGTCGAACAGGCGAAAGGGCGGGAACCACTCGTTGAGGGTCGCCTCGTCGACGTCGCCGTCCCACTCTCGTATCGGTCCGCGGACGTGGACGCTCCACGACGCGTCCGCCGACGCGTCATAACAGACGAACGTGGCGGTGTCGGTCGCGTCGAGGAACCGCCGCTTCTCGCTGTCGCGGTCGTGGCCGCTGACGCGGATCAGGAGCCGCTCGCCGTCGTAGTGGTAGCTCAGCGGGACGGCGTACGCGTCGTCGTCGCGTGCCAGTCCGAGGACGCCGTGGTGACCCGCTCGCAGGTGATCGTCGACGTCCGACTCGGTCATGCCGCTCGTGTAGACGTACTCGGCGTGCTCCATGCGCGGTAGACGCGACGACGACACAAATAGGGTCGTGGCGACCCGACGGAGACCATGTCATTCAGCGGAGCCGTCCTCGACGTGGACGGGACGGTCGTGCGAGGCGACGATCCGATCGGCGGCGCGCCGGCGGGGTACGAACGACTGCGATCGGCCGGGATCAAGACGCTGTTCGTCTCGAACAACCCGACGAAAGCGCCGCCGGCGTACGTCGACCGCCTCGGTTCCGCGGGCTACGACGTCGACGCGGAACAGGTGTTCACCGCCGGGACGGTGACGACGCGCTACCTCCGAGAGCACCACGCGGCAGACGACCTGCTGTGTATCGGCGACGCGGGGCTGCTCTCTCAGTTCGCCGACGCGGGACTCACCACCACGGACGACCCCGCGGCGGCGGACGCGCTCGTGGCCTCCATCGATCGGGAGTTCGACTACGACGATCTGTGTACCGCGCTGTGGACCTTAGAGCGTGGAGTCCCGTTCGTCGGGACCGACCCCGACGTCGTCATCCCCGCGCCCGAGCGCGACGTCCCCGGGTCCGGAGCCGTGATCAACGCGATCGCCGGCGTCGCCGAGCGCGAGCCCGACGTCGTGCTCGGCAAGCCCTCCGACCCCGCGATCGAGATGGTCCGCGAGCGGCTCCCCTACCCGCCGGAGGAGTGTCTCGTCGTCGGCGACCGCCTCGACACCGACATCGCGCTCGGCGAGCGCGCGGGAATGACGACCGCTCTCGTGCTGTCCGGGATCACGGACGAGGCGGCGGTGGAGGACGCCGCCGTCTCGCCCGACTACGTGCTCGACGACCTCGGCGAGGTCGGTCGAGTGCTCGACTGATCCGAGGCGGGTCGACCGCCGCGACGAGATCGTCGCCCGCGACCGCGGATCGGCCAGCGGCGCACGCTCCGATCTCATTTAGCGGCGCACGCTCCGATCTCATTTAGCGGTGCACGCTCCGATCTCACTTTCGCCGCGCGGGTAACGTTTATATCGGATTCCGACTTCGGCTACCGTATGAGTATGGGAGACACACGCGAGGGCGCGAGCGACGGAGAGGACCCGGAACGGTCCGTCCGGATCATCGAGGGACACGCGGTGCAGTTCAACGAGTATCGATACTGAGCGGCCTGATAGTCGGCGGTTCGCCGTCGATCGCCTCGCGGCGCTCGTCGTCGCCGCCGCGGTGAGTCGGCCGCTGTCGGGACCGTTAAGTGCGCGTCCCGGGTAGCCGAGTGTGTGACACGGAGGCTCCGACGCGCGAGCGCCTTCGCCGCGGTGGCCGCACTTGCGGTCCTCGCTCCGGCGCTCGGCGACGCCGCGCCCGTGCCGTTTCTCGCCGTCGCCGGCCTCGCCTTCTTCGGCGTCCGCGACGGAGAGTGGTTCGAGACGCTCGCGCTCCCCGGCGACCGCGACGAAGAGCGGCTCTACGGGTTCGTCGCCTTCTCGCTCGCCGCGGCCGGGCTCGCGCTTTTCGCCTCCCTCCCCCGCGCGCCGCTCCCCTACGCGGCGCTCGCCGCGGCGACGCTCTCGGTCGGCTTCGGTCGCCTCGGCCGCGAACTCGTCGGCTCCCGGTCGACAGACGAGTTCGTCCTCGTCGCCGGCTACGTCGCCGGCGGCACGCTCGGCGCGGTCGCCGGACAGGTCGCCGTGCTGGCTCAGACCGGCGGACTGGTCTCCGTCGGCGCCGCGACCGGCGGCGTCACCGCGACGCTCCCCGGCGTCGGCTTCCTCGCCGCGGTCGCGGCGCTGACGGCCGCGCTCGTCCGGTCGCTGGTGTTCTCCCGTGACGCGCACATCACGGTTATCCTCGTCGCCTTCGCCGTCTGGGGGTTCATCGCGCTCGACCCGGGCGTGACCGTCGCGCTCGTGGCCTTCGGGCTCGGCGTGACCGTCGCGCTCGGCTACGTCTCGGTCGCGCTCGGCACCGCCTCGGTCTCCGGTATGTTGACCGGCGTGCTCTCCGCGCTGCTGGCGGTCGTGCTCGGCGGCGTCGGGTGGTTCCTCACGCTCATGTCGTTTTACGCCGTCGGGGGACTCGCCTCGAAGTACCGGTTCGACGAGAAGGCGGAACGCGGCGTCGCACAGGAGAACGAGGGAGCCCGCGGCACGGGCAACGTGCTTGCCAACTCCGCCGTCGCGCTCGCCGCGGTCGTCGGCTACGCGGCGACGGCGCACGTCGCCGTGCCGGCGGCCCCGTTCGCGCTCGCGTTCGCCGGCGCGACCGCGACGGCGATGGCCGACACCCTCTCCTCTGAGATCGGCGGGCTGTACGACGGTCCGCGGCTCGTCACGACGCTGCGGCGGGTCGAGCCGGGAACGGACGGCGCGGTGACGTGGCAGGGCGAGGTGGCCGGGGGGACCGGCGGGCTCCTCGTCGGCGGGCTCGCCGCGCTCGGCATGCCGCTCGGCGACCCCGTCGTGGGCGGCGCGGTCGTCGTCTGCGCCGGCGTCGTCGGGATGACCGTCGACAGCCTCCTCGGCGCGCTGGTCGAGGGAGAGGCCGTCGGAAACCAGGCGGTCAACTTCCTCGCGACGCTTTCGGGCGCGGCGGCCGCGGTGACGCTCTGGGCGGTGATGCTTCGATGACGGGACGCGACCGCGGCGGCGACTCGGAGCCGTCGTCCGGGTCCGGACGCAGGGAGATGTCTCGGGTCCGCGCCGCGCGCCCCGCCGACGCCGGCCGCATCCGCGAGCTACAGTCGCACCTCCGCCAGCCGAACCCGGACCTGCTGGAGTACGGGCTCGCGGTGGGGGCCGTTCGGGTGAGCGTCGCCGACGGCGGGACGGCGAGCAGCGGGTCAGGGAGCGACAGCGGATCGGCGAGTGACAGCGGGACGGCGAGCGACGCCGGTCCGGGCGGGCGGGTCGCGGGATACCTGTTGCCGGTCGACGCGCCGAACCGGTCGGGGGTCCACCTCGCGGAGCTCGTCGTCGCCCCGGACTGTCGTCGAGATGGGCGGGCGAGCGAACTGCTCCGCGCCGTCGTCCGCGAGGCGTCGGGCCCCGTGACGCTGCAGGCGCACCCGAACAACGAGGCCGCGCTCGCGCTGTACGAGAGCCTCGGGTTCTCGGTCGTCGACCGCCGGGCGGACGCGTACGACGACGGCGACGCGCTGGTGTTGCGGCTGGAGTGAGCGACGGCGCGTTCCGACGGCGGAGACAGACAAAAGGCCTATTCGACATCCGCGCGTCCGGCGAGACATGAGCGATGTCGACGCGGACACCGGAGACGCCGACCGGGACGAGGCCGTCGACGAGGCGGACCGGAGTGAGACGGACTCGACCGGGCCGATCGACGTCGACTTCGGCGACGACGGGCTCGTGCCCGCGATCGCCCAAGACGCCGACTCGGGAGGGGTGTTGATGCTCGCGTACGTCTCGCCGGAGGCGCTCGAACGGACCCGCGAGACCGGCGAAGCTCACTACTACTCGCGCTCTCGCGACGAGCTGTGGCACAAGGGCGCGTCGTCGGGACACACGCAGGCGGTCCGGGAGGTGCGCGTCGACTGCGACGCCGACACGCTGTTGTACCTCGTCGATCAGAACGTCGGCGCGTGTCACACGGGCCACCGGTCGTGTTTTCACCGCACGATCGACGGCGAACACGTCGGCGACCGCGTGTTCGACCCCGACGAGGTGTACTGAATGGCCGCGGGGGACACCGACGACGGGCCGATCGCCGAGGCCGGCGAGGCGGCTGCGACACTCAGAGAGCGGTACGACGAGCTTCGGCGGATCGAGAGCCGGATCGACGACCTCGGACGGGAGCGGGTCGAGGCCGCCGCGGACGCCTACCGCCGGGCGCACCGCGTGCTCGACCAGTACGAGGAGGACGCGGTCGGGACCGGCGACTTCGGATCCTACGTCCAGTTCCGCGGCGAGTTCGCCGACGCCGTGGACGTCGGCGACGGGGCGCTCGCGGCCGACGCGTTCGACGCCGCGGACGGCGCCGTCGACAAGAAACGACTCTCCGAGGGCGACTTCGACGCCGCCCGCGACGCGCTCGACCCCGCGGGCGAGTACGTCGACCTCCTCGACGCGTACGACGACGCCGTCGACGCGTACCGGATCGCTCGCAAGGAGGCGAAAGCGGCGAAAAAAGACCTCGACTCGCGGCTCGACGAACTCCGATCGGTCGCCGAAATGGCTGACGCCGACCTCGACGTCGACGTCGACCGCCTCCGCGAGCCGATAGAGGCGTACAACGAGGCGGTGCGCGAGGCGTTCGCGTCGTTTTACGCCTCGGCGTCCGCCCGCGAGGTGTTCGCCTTCCTTGAAAGGGCCGACGGGACGCCGTTCGTCGACGTCGACGTGCCGCCGACCGACCTCGCCGACTACGTCGCCGACTACGAGGCGGGCGAGGAGCCGCTGCCGACGCTCGTAGAGTACGCCGACTACTCGAACTCGAAGCTCGACCACTACGTCGACGACCCCGGCGCGCTCCGGACGGCGGTCGCGGTCCACCGGACCTACATCGAGCGGCTCGACGGCGAACCCCTGACGCTCGACTGGCCCCCCGCCGGCGGCGACGAACTCGGCTACGAGATCGACGAGCTGATCCCGCTCGTCTCGCGGGTGGCCGACGACGAGACGGTCGCGACGCTGCGGTCGGTTCGAGAACTCGCCCGCGAGGACGACTACGAGCGGCTGCGGCGCGCGGCCGAGGTACGCGACGCCCTCGACGACGCCGAGGTAGCGCTCATCGAGCGCGGCGTCGTCGACGAGCGCGTGAAAGAGGCGGAACGGACGCGGTCGATCGTCGAGGACGTGCTCGCGGAGACGGAACGGACGTGAGCGGCGGCCGATTGCGTGCGAGGCGTCGCCCGCGTGGCCGCTTTTTAAGACGCGTCGGAGCCGAGAGGCGGGCATGACTCGATTCGACGCCGCGACCGAGGCGGAGCGGCTGAAGCTGTTCGCAGACGCCGCGGCCGCACACCGGAACCGGTCGAGCGACGTGATGACCGTCGACGTCGACCCCGATAGCGACGGGACCGACGGCGGCGAGGTTCCGCCGTGGATCCAGCTTGCAGGGACGGAGGTGGTACTCGACTGCACCGACGCGGAACTGGAGCGACTGAAGGCGCTGCTCGGCGAGTTTCCGGAGTTCCGCATCGACGAACTCGTCAGTCCGGAGGAGGCAGAGGGGACGAACGCGGTGATCACCGCGCGGTCTGACGCGAATCGCGTGGCCGGGTTCATCGAACGCGCGTTCCGTGAGGTGTATGCGCTCGACGACGACTACCGGGCGTGGGTGACCGCGGTGTGAACGCGGCGACCGGCGCGGTGTCGGGTCGTCTCGGAGGCGACGTGCGATAACCGCAGCGCTATTGGATCCGGTTCGTTAGGAAACGAAACGGGCGCGACGAGATTTGAACTCGCGGCATCTTGGTCCGGAACCAAGTGCTCTGTCCACTGAGCTACGCGCCCTCACGACGGGGTATCGCCGGAGAGCGTTTAACGCTTCTGACTCCCGATCCCAGATGTGACAGGGACGGATCGCAGAGAGGAGCGATGTACAAGTGTTCCGAGAGTATCAGACCCGCAACCGACGAGACATCACCGCCGCCGACCGCTTCCGATTATCGAATTTGATTCCATGGGGTGCGGGTTTATGCGTCGTCGAACGAAGCCTGTCGCAAGCGTGACCTTCCGACCGATCGACGAAGCGCGAGGCGTGGGGCCCGGTAGTGGTATCGATCGTCCCCGTTCCCGCGGTTCTCATCGGTCGGGAGACCACACCGAACGAGCGGTCGTCGACCGCGACCGCACCGGGCGTGTGTCGACCGCCGACGGCGGAGCGATAGTTCCGGACGCCGACCGGTTCGTCATGGCTGTCGCGGTCGACGGCGAGGTGCTGTTCGCAGGGCCGTCGATGCCTGGGGTCATCGGCGTCGGACGAGAGGCCGTGACCGGTGACGACCTGCTGGAGTACGTGCATCCGAACGATCGCGACGGCGTCGCGGACGCGCTCTCCGCCGTCGCGACCGACCGGACCGTCACCCATCGGATCCGACACGCGAATGGCGGGTTCGTTTGGGTCGAGTCGGTCGTCGACGAGAAGCTGGCTCCCGAGTTCGGCGGCCGCGTCGTGACCGCGCGTCGCGTCGACGTCGACAGGGCGTTTCCGGAACGGTTCCGACAGTTTCTGGAGTACGGTACCGATCTCGTGACCGTCGTCGACGGAGACGGCCGCGTCAGGTACGAGAGTCCGTCGGTAGAGGAGGTGCTCGGGTACGAACAGGGGTCGACCGTCGGGCGGTCGCCGCTCGGGTACGTTCATCCCGACGACCGCGAGCGCGTGACGGAGCGGTTCTACCACGCGCTCTCGGACCCGGACGCGGCCCCGACGCTCGAGTACCGGTACCGCACCGCCGACGGCGACTGGGTCTGGTTGGAGTCGCAGACGCGGTCGCTCCCCGGCGACGACGTCGGGGGGCGGCTGCTCCTCAACTCCCGAGACGTCAGCGACCGGAAGGCCCGCGAACGGCGTCTCACCGACCGCAACGAGCGCCTCGATCGGTTCGCGAGCATCGTCTCACACGACCTGCGCAACCCGCTGTCCGTGATCCGCGCGTCGATGGAGATGGCTCGGCTCAAAGACGACACGACGCCGCTCGCTCGCGGCGAGCGCGCGGTCGACCGGATCGACCAGCTCGTCACCGAGCTGTTGACGCTCGCGCGGCAGGGGTCGGGGATCGACGAGCCGACCGAGTTCACACTCGACGGCGTGGTCCGCGACGCGTGGGGAACGGCCGGGAGCCCCGACGCGACCCTGCTCGTCGACGCGGACGCGCGCGTCAGGGGCGACCGCGGGCGGCTGCGACAGGCGTTCGAGAACCTGTTCCGGAACTGCATCGAGCACGGAACACAGGACGGCTCGGCGGCCCCAACCGACCTCACGGTCGCCGTGGCCGCGACCGAGTCGGGCTTTCTCGTCGCGGACGACGGTCCGGGAGTCGATCCCGCGCACCGCGAGCGCGTGTTCGAGCCGGGCGTCACCACCCGAGAGGACGGGACCGGATACGGACTCGACATCGTCCGAGAGATAGTGGAGTCACACGGCTGGGAGGTCACGCTCCGAGACGACGCGGTCGATATGGGAGACGTCGCACGCGAGGACACCGGCGTGGACGGCGAGCGCGCTCCGGACGCGGGCGACGAAGTAGACGGCGCGTGCTTCGAGGTACGTGCACCGGGTCCCGAGGCCGCCGCCGAGGCCGACCTGTGGATCGAAAAGTGAGGGCGTATCGCGGCGACGATCTCGCTGTCGACTCCGAGGCCGACGGGGCGGACGCGGAGACGCCGCGACGGCTGACCGGCCTCACCGGTCCCGCCCGAACGCCGCCGCGAACGTCGCTTCGTCGACGGCGAGGACGGTGGGGCGGCCGTGCGGACACGCGTACGGCCGCTCACACTCGCCGAGCCGGTTCAGGAGCGCCCGCTGGGCGTCCGGGCTCAGTTCACCGATATCGCCGCGCTTCAGAGACGGGTGACACGCGAGGTCCGCGAGCAGCGCCTCTCGGGCGTCCCGGGGTCGCTCGCCGGCACCGAGCGCGGCGAGGGCCTCGCGAAACCCGTCGCCGTCGAGCGTCCGGCCGAACGGGGCCGGAACCGACCGAAGCCTGACCGTGTCGCCGCCGAACGACTCCGTCTCGAAGCCGAGCGCGTCGAGCGCGCCCGCGTGCGCCGCCGCTGCCGCGGCCTCGTCGGCCGACAGCGAGAGCGTCGCCGGCGGGTCGAGCGAGGCCGTCGGGACGGGCTCGCCGTCGAACGCCCGAGCGAGCCGCTCGTAGTTCACCCGCTCGTGGGCGGCGTGGCCGTCGACGACGAGCAGTTCGTCGCCCGCCTCGACGAGGAGGTACAGGTCGCGGAACGTTCCGATCGGCTCCGCGTCGGCGAACGCCGCCGGGCGGTCACCGTCGTCGGCTCCGACCGGCTCCAGCGCGGAGCCGATCCCCGTGTCGACGCCGTCTCGCCGTCTGAGGTCGGCACCGGTGAGCGCGTCGGCGACGGTCGTCTCGACGGCGTCGGCGACCCGATCTGCGTCGCGGAGCCCGACCTCGCGCTTGGCGGGGTGAACGTTCGGGTCGACGCGGGCGGGCGGGACCGTCACGTCGACCGCGGCGACGGGCTCGCTGTCGTCAGAGAGGAGCCGACCGTATCCCGCGCGGACCGCGGCCGCGAGGCGGTCGTTACGGACGGGACGGCCGTTCACCGAGACCCGGACGTGGTCGCGCGAGGCGCGGGTGATCGAGGGGTACGCGAGGACGCCGGCTATCCCGACAGAGACGGAACCGTCCCCGCTTCCCGGGTCGATGTCGGCGCTCGCGTCGAGTTCCGTCGACCGGCTCGCCGTCCGTCGGTCGTACACGCCGAGCAGCGCGTCGGTGACTCCGGACCCCGGCGTCGACAGCGTCCGCGAGCCGTCGTGATCGAGCGTGAACGCGACCGCGGGATTCGCGAGCGCGTATTCGGCGACGAGCGAAGAGATCCGCGAGAACTCGGCGGCCGCTCCCGCGAGCGACTCGCGGCGCGCGGGGCGAGTCGCGAACAGGTCCTCGACGACGACGGTGGTGCCCCGAGCGCGGCCGGCGTCCGAGACGGTCGGGGTGGAGTCGTCCGATCCAGTGTCCGTCCCCGAGCGGTCTGTCCCGTCGGCCACGATCCGCGTACCGACCGCGCCGCCGTCACTCGTGACGAGTTCGAGCCTCGCGGCGTCGGCTACCGCCGCCAGCGCCTCGCCCCGGAAGCCGAGCGAGTCGACGCCGACGACCTCGCCGTCGGGCGCGAGCTTGCTCGTCGCGTGACGTTCGATCGCCCGCCGAGCGTCCGGCCGACTCATCCCGCGGCCGTCGTCAGCGACTCGGATCCGGTCGGTTCCGTCGCCCGCGACCGCGATCTCGACGCGAGACGCGTCGGCGTCGAGCGCGTTGTCTATCAGCTCGCCGACGACGCGGGCCGGGCGAGTGACGACTTCCCCGGCCGCGATCCGGTCGACCGTGGCCGGATCGAGCCGGCGGACCGCCGGCGCGTCCGAGTCGACCTCGACGTCCTCACCCGTCATTGCGTTCGCCGCCATCGGCTCGGGACTGAAGGTCGTGTAGGGCGTTCAACGCCTCGACCGGTGTCATGCGCGCGATGTCGAGATCGCGGAGGTCGGCGACGAGACCCGGGTTCTCCCCGGCAACGTCCGTGCTCTCGTCTCCGGCGTTCGGAGGCTCTCCGGGCCGGTCCCGGCCCTCGTCGCCGCGTTCTGTGGGGTTCGCATCGGCGGCAGTGGCCTCGGCGGCAGTGGCCTCGGCGGCGTTCTCAGAGACGAACTCGTCGAGAGAGGCGTCCGGCGTGTCTGCGGGCCGCTGGCCGTTTCCGTCGCGGGCCACGATCGATCGGGCCCGCTCGACGACCGGAGCGGGAACGCCCGCGAGCTCGGCGACTTCGACGCCGTACGACGACGAGGAGACGCCGGGGACGATCCGGTGGAGGAACGTCACGTCGCCGTCCTCGCGGGTGGCGGCGAAGTGGAGGTTGCGGACGCGGTCGCGTCGGTCCGCGATGTCGGTGAGCTCGTGGTAATGAGTCGCGAACAGCGTCGTCGCGCCGAGCTCGTCGTGGACGAACTCGACGGCCGCGCGGGCGATGGCGCGGCCGTCGGTGGTCGCGGTGCCGCGACCCACCTCGTCTAAGAGGACGAGCGAGTCCGGCCCCGCGTCGTGGAGGATCTCCGTCAGCTCGCTCATCTCGCGCATGAACGTCGACTGGCCGCCGGCGATGTCGTCCGAGGCACCCACGCGGGTGAACAGGCGGTCGAACACGGGCAGTTCGGCCGCTTGCGCGGGGACGAACGAGCCCGTCTGCGCGAGCACGACCGCGAGCGCGACGGACCGCATGTACGTCGATTTCCCGCTCATGTTCGGTCCGGTTATCAGGGTGGCAGACCCCCGAGGAAGGGTCGCGTCGTTCGGGACGAACGACGCCTCGGCGCGCTCGACGACCGGGTGTCTGCCGCCCTCGATCGCGACGCCGGCGTCGGAGTCGTCGACGACCTCGGGGCGGGCGTAGTCGTTCTCGACGGCGACGGTCGCCAGCGAGGCGAGCGCGTCGACCTCGGCGAGCGCGTCCGCGAGCGCCTGGATCCGCTCGGTCTCACTCGCGACGCGCTCGCGGACGTCGACGAACAGCTCGTACTCCGCGGCGTCCGCGCGCTCCGCGGCACCGACGATCTCCTCCTCGCGCTCTTTCAGCTCCGGCGTGACGTACCGCTCGCTGTTCTTCAGCGTCTGCCGGCGTCGGTAGTTCTCTGGCACCCGGTCGAGGTTGGCGTCGGTCACCTCGATGTAGTAGCCGTGGACCTGCGTGTGCCCCACGGACAGCGAGTCGATCCCCGTCCGCTCGCGTTCGCGAGCCTCCAGGTCCGCGATCCACTCGCGCCCCTCGCGCTCGGTCGCTCGCAGGTCGTCGAGGTCGGCGTCGAACCCTTCGCGTATCACGCCGCCCTCCGTGATCTCCTGTGGGGGATCGACGGCGATCGCCGCGTCGATCAGCTCGCGGACCTCCGCGAGTTCGTCGAGCCGGTCGCGGAGGTCGCGAAGGTGCTCGGTCCGGGGGAGCGGACCGGGGTCGGGGGACGCGTCGACGTCATCGCCCGCGGGCGCGTCGCCGTCGTCGGACGCGCCCGCGAGCACCGCCTTCAACTCCGGGACGACGGCGAGCGTGGCGTGCAGCGATCGGAGATCGCGGGCGTCGGCGCGGCCGCGGGAGACGCGGCCGACGAGCCGTTCGAGGTCGTACGCGGAGGTGAGCGCGTCGGCGACGGCCTCCCGGACCAGCGTGCGGTCTGCGAGTTCCTCGACGGCGTCGTGCCGGTCGGCGATCGCGTCGGTGTCGACGAGCGGCCGTCGGAGCCACCGCTCAAGACAGCGGCGACCGAGCGCGGAGTTCGTCTCGTCGAGGACGTCGAACAGGGTGTCGCTCGCGCCCAGCCCGCGGTTCTCGAACAGTTCGAGGCTGCGCTGGGCGGCGGCGTCGAGCCGGAGCCGGTCCCGCGGGTCGTACCGCCGGATCCGGGTGACGTACGAGAGCGGCCCGTCGTCGCCCTGGGTGTACTCGGCGTACGCGAGCACCGCGCCCGCCGCGCGGAGCGCCGCGTCGGCGTCGAACCGTCGGTCCGGCGCGGGGAGGTACGACTCCAGCCGCTCGGTCGCGGCCCGGTACTCGAATGTCGCCGGGTCGTGGTCGTGCGTCGTCCAGCCACGGTCTGCGTCCGCGGGCTCGAACGCGGGCGCGTCGGGGCCGACAATGAGTTCCGCCGGCGCGATGCGCTCCAGCTCCCCGGCTATCGTCTCCGGGTCCCCAGCGGTGACGAGACACTCGCCGGTCGAGACGTCGACGGCGGCGAGGCCGACCGACGCGGCGTCGCCGGACGACGCGGCAGACGCCTCCCCGACCTCGCCGGCCACCGCCGCGACGTAGTTCGTCGTTCCGGACTCCAGTAGATCCGCCTCGACGACCGTGCCGGGCGTTATCACTTCCGTGACGGCGCGGTCGACGAGCCCCGACGCCTGTTCGGCGTCTTCCACCTGATCGCCGAGGGCGACGCGGTAGCCCGCGTCGAGCAGCGTTTCGAGGTAGGGACCGGCGTTGTCGATCGGGATCCCGGCCATCGGGTAGTCGCCGGTCGAGTCGGAACGCTCCGTGAGCGTCACCTCACAGACCCGCGCGACCGTCTCTGCGGCCTCGCAGAACGCCTCGTAGAAGTCGCCGACCTGGAACAACACGAGCGCGTCCTCGTGGGCGGCACACAGGTCGGCGTACTGCGAGAGCATCGGGGTCAACTCGTCGCGGGCCGCGGCGATCCCCGGCGGGAGCCCCGTCACCGTCTCTCGGTCCGCCGTTGGCATACCACGAACCGAGGCGCCCGCGGGCATAAACGGTGCGGAGGCGGCCGCCTCCTCTCCCGTCCCCGCTTCGCCGTACCGGTCCCCCGAGAGTTTTACACGCGTGCGTCCCCGATCACCGCCGTGCAGAACCGTTCGATCGTGGTCGGCATGGCCGCGACGTTCATCGGGCTGACGGCCCTGCTCGTCATCTCCGGGATCGTCGTCTCGCCCGTCCTGCTGGCCGTCGCGCTCCCGTTCGGGCTCGTCTCGTACTTCCTCTGGTACCAGGCGAGCGGCCGGCTCCGCGACCGCGTCCGCCGCGAGGCCGGGCGCGTCGGCCCGAGAGACCGCGAGCGCGCGCGACAGCGCGCCAGAGCCGCCGAACACCGGCGGGCGGCGCATCGGCGCAGCGGGGCGACCGACGGCGGGTTCGGGCGCGGTCGCGCCCGTCGCGGAGCCGCCGGTGGTCGTCGCGGGTCGGGGAGTTCCGGGAGCGATCCGCGAGACCGCGCGCCGCAGACGGGCGGGATGTCCGAGCGCGAGGCGTACGAGACGCTCGGGCTCGACCGCACGGCCGACCAGGAGACGGTCAGATCGACCTACCGCGAGCGGGCGAAGCGGCTCCACCCGGACGGCGAAGACGGCGACGAAGAGGCGTTCAAGGAGCTGAATCAGGCGTACGAGGCGCTGAAAGAGTAGGATCGGGGTTGTGTCGCGTCGCCGGGTGCGTCGCGGCCGCGTCGCTCGCGGTGGTCGCGTCGGCGGCCCGTCGGCGTCGCCGCCGAGCGGCCAGACCGCCCGTGTCAGTGCGACCGCCTGCCGCCCGAAAGCCACCCGTTAAGTGGTCGGCGACCCTCTTTCCGCTATGGCAGAGGCCACGGATCTGGAGGATCTGAAGCGGGGGACCGACCTGATCAAGCGCGGCTTCGCGCAGATGCAGAAGGGCGGCGTCATCATGGACGTCGTCACCCGCGAACAGGCGCGGGTCGCCGAGGACGCCGGCGCGGTCGCGGTGATGGCGCTGGAAGCGGTCCCGGCCGACATCCGCAAGCGCGGCGGCGTCGCTCGGATGCCCGACCCCGGTAACGTCACCGAGATCATCGACGAGGTCTCGATCCCGGTGATGGGGAAATCGCGCATCGGTCACCGCAAGGAGGCAGAGATTCTGGAGTCGCTCGGCGTCGACATGATCGACGAGTCGGAGGTGCTGACGCCCGCCGACGACGAGTACCACATCGACAAGCGCGAGTTCGCGTCGCCGTTCGTCTGCGGTGCCCGTAACCTCCCCGAGGCGCTCCGGCGGATCCGCGAGGGCGCGGCGATGATCCGGACGAAGGGCGAGGCCGGCACCGGCGACGTGAACCAGGCCGTCCAACACCAGCGCACCATCAAAAACCAGATTCGCACCCTGACGGGACTCAACCACGAGGAGCGCGAGGCGTGGGCCCGCGAGCACGGCGCGCCCCGCGACCTGGTCCACGAGACCGCGGAGGCCGGGCGACTTCCCGTCGTCAACTTCGCCGCGGGCGGGATCGCGACGCCCGCCGACGCCGCGCTCATGATGTACCACGGCTGTGACGGCATCTTCGTCGGCTCCGGGATCTTCGGCGCGGAGGACCCCGTCGAGATGGGAACGGCCATCGTCGAGGCCGTCAACAACTGGGACGACCCCGACGAGCTGGCCGAGATCGCGAGCGGGATCGGGAAGGGCATGAAAGGGCAGTCGAACGAGGACATGAAAGAAGAAGAGAAGCTACAGGGCCGCGGCGTCTAACGGTCAGTCCGAAACGACGCTACGGGACGAGTTCGTCACCACGAGGATGCTGCTCGTCGCCATCGCGAGCGCCGCGAGGAGCGGATTGAGGACGCCCGTAACGGCCATGGGAATCGCGACCGCGTTGTAACAGAACGCCCAGCCGAGGTTCTGTTTGAGACGGCGGTTCGTCCCGCGGGTGACGGCGAACAGCTCCGGAATGGCGGAGAGCCGGTCTTCGAGTAAGACGGCGTCCGCGGCGTCGGCCGCCAGGTCGGTCCCGCTCGCGATCGAGACGCCGATGTCGGCGGCCGCGAGCGCCGGCGCGTCGTTGCTCCCGTCGCCGACCATGGCGACACGCTCCGTCGCGGCGAGCCGCCGCACCGTCTCGGCTTTCGCCTCCGGCGGGACCTCGGCGAACACCTCGTCGATGGCCGCGTGCGCCTCGAACCGCCGGGCCGCAGCGGGCGCGTCGCCGGTGAGCACGACGACGCGCCGGCCGTCGGCGGCGAGGTCGTCCACCACGTCCTCCCACCCGTCGCGGACCTCGTCGCCGACGACGAGGACCCCGCGGACCGCGCCGTCCCAGCCGACGTACGCCGGGACGTTGCCGTCGCGTTCGGCCGCCTCGCCGGCCTCGCGAAGCGCGTCGGGAACCCTCCACGACGCGCCGTCGAAGAGCGACCGGTGGCCGACGACGACCTCGGTGTCGTCGACGCGGCCCGAGACGCCTCGGTCCGTCACCTCGACGGCGGCGGCGGACGGGACCGATGCCGACCCGAGGTCTCCGGCCTCGGTCGTCGCCGCCGCGCCGCCGTCCGTCGCCGTCGGACGGCCGTCAGAATCGTCCGCCCCGCCGCCGCTCGCCGCGACGCCCTCGACTATCGCCTCGGCGACCGGGTGCGGCGAGGCGCGCTCGACCGCGGCGGCGCGGCGACGGACGTCGGCGGCGGCGGCCGGCTCGGTGTCTCCCGTGGACGCGTCAGCCGACCGTCCGTCCAGCGTCACCGTGTCGAGCAGCCGCATCTCGCCGTCGGTGAGCGTCCCGGTCTTGTCGAGGACCACCGTGTCGACGTCGGCGGCGTCCTCGAAGACGGCGTCGGAGACGATCACGATCCCGCGGCGCGCGGCGTCGCGGATGCCGGCGGCGATCGCGAGCGGCGTCGCGAGCCCGAGCGCGCAGGGACACGACACGATGAGCACCGTGAGCCCGACGAGCGCGGCGTCGGTCGGCGAGCCGCCGAGGGCGAACGTCGCGCCCGCGGCGAGGGCCGCGACGACGACGACGAGCGGGACGAACACGGTCGCGAGCTTGTCGACGAGCCGCTGGACCCCGGACCGGGAGCTCTGTATCTCCCACAAGAGGCGAACGAGGGTGTCGAGCGTGCTCGTGGCGTCCTCGCCGACCTCGACGACGACGGGCGCGTCCGTCACCACCGTGCCGCCGCGCACGGCGTCGCCCTCGCGCTTCGTCGCCGGCAGCGACTCGCCCGTGACGAGCGCCTCGTCGACGGCGGCGGCCCCCTCCACGACGGTCCCGTCGACCGGCACGCGTTCGCCGGGGCGGACCAACAGGCGGTCCCCCGGCTCGACCGCGTCCACCGGAACCGTCTCGCCGGACTCGGTGCGGGCCTCGCGGTCGCCCGCGGTCGTCAGGTCGCTGAGGACGCCGGTCGCCCGCCGCTTGATCCGCGACTCGTAGTGGTTGCCCGCGGTGACGACGAGGATGACGGCGATAGTCACGTCGAAGTAGAGGTCGGTCCGGCCGAGAAACATCGCGAGCGTGCTGTACGCGTACGAACTCACCGCCGCCAGCGACACCAGAAGGTCCATGTTCGGCTGGCGCGCGCGGAGGCTGACGTAGGCTCCCCTGAGAATCGGATATCCGGTGTAAAACAGCACGATGGAGGCGAACACCCACACCTGCGCGAACAGGTAGGTCCCCGAGACGCCGCCGATGTCGAGGATCGGGTCGTAGCCGAAGTAGGTCGGGTACAGAACGAGGACGTACCACAGCATCGCCATCATCCCGAAGAAGCCGCCGCCGATGAGGAACCGCACGACCGCCGCGCCGTCGCCGTCGGACTCCGGGTCCGCCCGGTCGCTCGCGGCGTACCCGGCGACCGACAGCCGGTCGGGAAGCTCCGCTTCGGTCACGGCGTCGGGGTCGTAGTCGACCCGGATCGTGTCCGTCGCGTAGCTCGCCTCGGCGGCCGCGACGCCCGGCTGCTCGCCCGCCGTCATCTCTAAGAACGACTCGCAGGTCGCACAGTGCATCCCGTCGACGTGGAAGAAGGCCGTCTCTCCGTCGAAGTCGTCGTCGGGCTCCGCGTCCGGCCGGCGCTCCTCGACCTCGTCGAGGTCGTCGACGTCGTCGAGCGAGCGCGCGACGGCGAGACAGCCGCGACAGCAGAACTCGCCGTCGACGTCGGGTGCGGTGTGGGGATCGGCTCCCGTCGGCAGGTCACAGAGCGTGCAACTGGTCATTGAGAGTGTGTCTCGCGTCGGCGCGGGGGTGGCAGTGACGGCCGGGGGTGGTGACGGCCGGGGGTGGTGACGGCCGATGGCGGTCGTCGGTACGGCGGTCGTCGGAGTCTTTGATCCGGTCGCCGTTATGCGGTTCGGTGTCGGGCGAAGCGGGCTCTGTAACTCGTCACGCCTCGTCCGTGCTCGCGTTTCCGCCGGCCGGGCCGAGGCTCCCCCCGGTGGCGATCCGGAGGCTCGCCCAGATGAGGAGCACGTTCACGAGCGTGATCGCCACGACGAAGTCCGCTCGATCGGCGATAAACACCACGGCGGGGATGAGTCCACCCAACACGAGCAACACCGCCTGTTGGATCGAGAAGTCCATACCTGAGAGCGGGCCCCGTTCGTCATAGGTAACGGCAAAGTTCTCACGTCGTGGGAACGAGTCGATCGTATATATTCGGGTGCGCGTAATCCCGCACTATGGGTCAAAACGAGACCGCACACGGCGTCGACGACGTGGGCGGTGACGACGCGGAGTTCGATCCGATCGGCACGCTCACGCTCATCGGGATCTACTTCGCGATCCTCGTGTTGTCGTGGGTGTACATCTACTATATCGAGTTCCTCGGTCGCGACCTCGTCGTGGTGGGGTGATCACGGATGCACATACACGCCTACGAGAAGCTCTGGCTCGCGTGCTCCGTCCTGTTGATCCTGTTTCTCATCGGTACGGTCACGTACGGGGCAGTCGGGCCCGGCATCGCGATGGTGGCGGACAGCGAGCAGCCGATCGACGCACAGAACCTCGACGAGAGCGAGCGGTTCGCCGACCCGGGCGTCGAGCAGGTCGGTGAAAACGAGTACGCGGCGTACGTCGTCGCCTACCAGTTCGGGTTCACCCCCGATCCGATCGTCGTCCCGGCGAACAGCACGGTGACGTTCTACGTCACCTCTAGGGACGTGACACACGGCTTCGAGGTCGCCGGAACGAACGCGAACACGATGGTCATCCCGGGCGAGGTCGCGACGCTCACAGTCGAGACCGCCGAACCACAGGAGTACGGGCTCCTCTGTAACGAGTACTGCGGCGCGGCCCACCACGCGATGGAGGGGAAAGTCAACGTGGTCTCACAGTCCGAGTTCGAGTCCCGCCAGGGAGGTGACGGCGAATGAGTGAGGCGATCGAAGGCGATCGTAGCTTCGTCGACAAGTTCCCGGAGGAGGCTCGGATCGTCCGTTCCGCCTTCCTCAGCTCCTTCTTCGCGCTCTTGCTGGGCGCGGTGTTCGGGATCATCCAGACGCTCCACCGGACCGACGTAGCGCGTATCATCCCGTCGACGGACTACTACACCGTTCTGACCGCTCACGGCGTGTTCCTCGTCATCAGCTTCACGATCTTCTTCCTCGTCGGCCTGTTCACGTGGGCGCTCACGCGGAGCCTCGACCGTCCGCTCGTGAACATCAAGATCACGTGGACCTGGTACGCGCTGATGGCGATCGGCATGACGATGACCGGCGTCTCCATTCTCGCCGGGTTCGTCAGCTCGATCGACATGAGCGCCGACGTCCTCTACACCTTCTACGCGCCGCTGCAGGCGCACCCGCTGTTTTACACGGGTCTCGCCGTGTTCATCGTCGGGTCGTGGATCGCCGGTGCGGACTGGTTCCGGACGTTCCTCGCGTGGAAGCGCGAGCACCCCGACGAGCGGATCCCGCTGCAGACGTTCATGGTGCTGACGACGATGGCGATGTGGTACATCGCGTCGTCGGCGGTCGCGGCGTCCGTGCTGCTGTTCTTGCTCCCGTGGTCGCTCGGCTTCATCGATCAGGTGAACCCGACGCTCACCCGGACGCTGTTCTGGTTCTTCGGCCACCCGGTCGTGTACTTCTGGCTGATGCCGGCGTACCTGCTCTGGTACACCGTGCTGCCGCGGATCGCCGGGGGGCGGCTCTTTAGCGACCCGCTCGCGCGAGTCGTGTTCGTGTTGTTCCTCCTGCTCTCGACCCCGGTGGGCATCCACCACCAGTACCTCGACCCCGGCATCGCGGAGGGGTTCAAGTTCATCTCGATGACGAACACGATGTTCCTGCTGCTGCCGAGCCTGCTCACGGCGTTCACCGTGGTGGCGAGCGTCGAGTACGGTGCCCGCCAGCGCGGCGGCACCGGGCTGCTCGGCTGGCTCACCGACCTCCCGTGGCGCAAGCCGGAGTTCACCGGGATGATGCTCGCCGGGCTGATGTTCGCGGCCGGCGGGTTCTCCGGGATGGTGAACGCCGGAATGAACATCAACTACATGATCCACAACACGATCTGGGTCCCCGGTCACTTCCACCTCACCGTGGGGACCGCCGTGGCGCTCACGTTCATGGCGGCGACCTACTGGATCTGGCCGCAGATCTCGAACAAACCGATCTACAGCCGGACGATCGGGCTGTTCCAGGTCGTCCTCTGGTTCATCGGGATGGCGCTCATGTCCAACGCGATGCACGCACAGGGGATCATGGGCGTCCCGCGCCGGACCGCTGAGCCGGAGTACTCCGGGTTCGATTATCCGACGATGTTCGGCGGGTTCGAGGAACTCAACATCCAGATCGCGATCGGCGGGACGCTGCTTTTCGTCTCGACCGTGCTGTTCATCGGAAATCTCGTGCTCACGATGGGGAACCCGAAGGTCTCCGGGCTCGCGGACCCGCTTCCGCCGGCGCTCTCCGGCCCCGACGACGCGCCGCAGGTCCTCGATAACCTCCGGCTGTGGGTCGGCATCGCGCTCACGCTCGTCGTCCTCGCGTACGCGCTCCCGCTCGCGGCGATAATCAACCGCGGCGGGCTCCTCGGGTCGGGCGTCGGCACGTATCCCGTGTGGCTCGGGCCCGCGTTCGACGCGCTGGTGAGCGCCCTGACTCCGCTCGCTGACGGGGCGCGCGACGCGGCGGCCGCGCTCGTCGGGGTGGTTCGATGAGCCTCGACGTGAGCCGCGGCGGGCTCCTCGTGACGCTCGCGATCTTCGGCGTGATCGTCTACGAACTCCGGACCGTGCTGGATTTCATCGGGATCGAGCTGCCGCTCATCCCGTACATGGCCGCGGTCTTCGCGCTCGCCGGACTGACGCTCTGGGTCATCTCGCTCACCGGCGGCTGGCGGACCGACACCGGCGGCGACGACCCGGCGTAGCGCCGGTTCTCCCGCGCCGTCCCGGAGCCGGTTCCGCCGGCTCGTGCACCGACAACCGTACGTTTCTCCCGACTCTACCGATACCGCATGGACCGAACCCGCGTCACCGTCACGTGTGCCGACTGTTCGTTCGAGTCCGAACACGAACGGCTCCGTGACGCGCGCGTCGCCCTCGACGACCACGAGTCGGAGACGGGCCACGACGCGCGGTGGGAGATCGAGTCGCTCGCGGCCGGCGTGACGCGGGCCGGAGCCGACGCGGGCGTCTGCGGTCGACCGGAGTGTACCAACGCCGACTCGCCGCTCGTCGACCCGCCGGGGGCGGACGCGTCAGAAGGCGACGGCGGGCGGTGAGCGGCCGAACGCCCGCTATCGACCGCTCTCGACCGCGACTCGCATGTCCATCGCGAGCTGTTCGGCGCGGTCGGCGTCGGCGGACTCGGCGTAGATCCGTATCTTCGGTTCCGTGCCCGAGGGGCGTACGAGCACCCACGCGTCGCCGTAGTCGAGCCGGTAGCCGTCGGTGGTGTTCGGCTCGGCGTCGGCGGTCTCCACGTACGCCCGCGCGGCCGAGAGCATCTCGTCGCGCTCGTCGCCGTCCGCGTACTCGACGTTGAGCCGCACGAAGTGGTAGTCGGTGTAGGGAGCGATGACCTCGCTCGCGGGCGCGCCGTCCGCGGCCGCGAGCAGTTCGAGGAACCGCGCGCCGATGTACCCCCCGTCGCGGGAGAGCCGGTACGGCGGGAAGAACACCCCGCCGTTGCCCTCGCCGGCGATAGGCACGGTCGTCCCCTCGGCGTGGAGCTCGCGCGTGCGGGTGATGATGTTCGTCGCGCCGATGGGCGTGAGTTCGAGGTCGGCGTCGTGTTCCGCACAGACGTCGACGAGCCGCTGGGAGACGTTGACCGCGCTGACGACGGCGTCGCCGGGGGTGAGGCAGGCGTCCGCCATCGCCGCGAAGGAGGTGTCGCCGTCGACGAACGCGCCCGTCTCGTCGACGAAGACGGCGCGGTCGGCGTCGCCGTCGTGAGCGATCCCCACGTCGGCGTCGGAGGTCGCGACGAGCCGGGAGAGGTCGGCGAGGTGCTCTGGGACGGGCTCGGACTCCCGACCCGGGAAGTGACCGTCGGGCGTCGCGTTCACCGTCAACACGTCACAGCCGAGTTCGCGGTAGATCCGCGGGGAAGCGAGCGAGGCCGCGCCGTGGCCGGGGTCGATAGCGACCGTGAGGTCGGCGTCGGCGATGGCCTCGGCGTCGACCGCGTCGACGAGCTGATCGACGTAGTCGTCGACGACGCCCTCGACGCCCGTCGTCGCGCCGGCGGTCCGCCAGTCGGCGTGGTCGTACTCGTCGTCGAGCACGCGGCGCTCGACGCGTTCGAGCAGGTCGACGGAGAGCTCGACGCCGTCGTCGCCGACGAGCTTGATCCCGTTGAACTCCGGCGGGTTGTGCGAGGCGGTGACGAGGACGCAGGGGACCCCAGCGGACTCGCAGTAGTTCCCGACTGCGGGCGTCGGCACCACGCCGAGCCGGTCGACGTCGCAGCCGACGGCGGCGAGCCCGCTCGCGGCCGCGTTGGCGAACAGCTCGCCGGTGGTGCGGGTGTCGCGGGCGACGGCGACCCGGTCTGTGTCCCACACCGTCCCGGCCGCCTTCGCGATGTCGAGCACGAGTTCCGGGGTGAGATACCGGAGTGCGACCCCGCGAATGCCGCTGGATCCGAACAGCTCCATGGGCGAGTATGGACCACCCGACGGGAAAGCGGTTCCGAACCGGGAGAGATCGGACGTCGCGACGCGGCGGGCGAGGCGTCGCCGTGCGGTTCAAACCCCTGCCGTCCCACCCGCTCGTATGGAACGCACGCGACGCGACCTGTTGGGACGCGGTGCCCTCGCCGCGGTCGGCACGGCCGGTCTCGCCGGCTGCCTCGACTTCGCGGCCGGCGACGGCCCCCAGGGCCCAGAGGGAACGCCGGAGACGCTGACCTGTGAAGACGACGCGTTCGTCCGGCTCGATCCGCCGATCGACGGGCCGGTCGAGGGGACCGTCGTCGACGCGCCGGAGACTCGGCTGGAGCTGTCGAGCGAGGGCTCCGCGGAGACCTACGGCCAGTCGGTCCGAGTCGTGCTGCGGAACACCGGCGACGCGGCGACGACGACGCTCGGCAGGTACGCCTACGCGATCCAACGCGAGACGGACGCGGGGTGGCTCGAGGTCAGAGGGTCGACCACGGGCGAGCCGGCGGCGCTCCCGCAGGCCGAAGAGGAGTTCGGGACGACCGGCGCGTACAGCTGGGAGATACGGCTCGACGAGTCGGCGATCGCGTCGGCGGTTCCCGACCTCGACCTCGCCGTCTGCCCGCCGCTCGGCGCGGGGACACACCGGTTCGTCTACTGGGGGGCCGTCGACGCGCCGCCGATCGGCGTCGAGTTCGATCTGATCGGCTGAGTCGACCGGAGACCCAACGATCGGTTAGTACGGTGCCCACCCGGAGGGCTGTTCAACGCGGCCGCGGACGCGGAACTCCCGGTCGTCGCCGTCGACGCGCGTTTCGAGGACGACGTCGAACGGCTCGTGGAGCGTGTGGACGACCTGCTCGTCGTGGGCCGTCGAGTTGAGCACCCCGACGAAGGGCCAGCCCTCTCCGGAGGTCTGTGAGGTCAGCACGCGGGTGAACTGATAGATGCGCTCCGGATCCCAGTACATCAGGAGCTGCGAGAGCGAGTAGACGCCGACCGCGCGCTCCTTGCCGGCCGAGGACTCGACGATGTCGGTGAACTTGATCCCGATGTCCGTGAGGTTCCCGGCGCTTGCGACGTACTTCGTCGAGGGGGTGTCCGGACGCTTGTCGCCCTGCTCGTGGGTGACGCAGTCGATGACGATCACGTCGTCGCCGTCGCGACCGGTGATCGACTCGTAGTCGGCGCGGACCTTCTCCGCGGTTCGACCCGTCGAGATCACGACCGGTTCGTCGACCCAGTCCGCGAGCAGGCGGGTGAAGAGGTCGTACTTCCCGCTCATCGGCGGACCGCTGAGGAGGACGCTGTCGGCGTTCCGGACAGCGTCTGGAAGTACGCTCATTGGTGTAGGTTGGTGCGAGGGCGGGTAAAACCCTTCCGAGGATTCACTTCCGAAGCATTGACGGGAACGCGAGCGAGGACGGCGGTCCCTCCCGCGGTCGCTTCGTGAGCGACAGTTCGGTCAGCGCGCCGGGCAAGGCGGCGGAGACGGGAGCGACTCGTGGCGTGCCGCCGCCGTCGACCAAGGCGTCCCACACCGTCTGCGGGTCGGCGTCGGCGGATTCGGCCGCCGCCTCGAGCGCCTTCGTCCGCCCCTCGTCGTAGGCGAGTTCGACGAGACTCCGGTCGTACGCGCTCTCGAACGCGTCGAGCACGCGATCCAGCTCCGTCGGGCGCTCGCGGTCGATTTCGGTCGCGACACCGAGTGCGAACGCGCGCTCGACCGCCTCCTCGCGTGCGAGGTCGTCCCACTCGGTTCCGAACGTACGGTCGTACATCAGTGCGTCACCGTCGCGGCCGCGCCGACGCGAAGCCCCCCGTCGGTGAACTCGACGTCCTGGATGTCGGTGTTCACGTCGGTACCGCGCATCTTCAACACCTGTATCCCGCGGCGCATCCCCTCGTCTTCGAGGTAGTTGTGCATGAAGACGACTCCGTGTGCGAGGTAGTGCTCCTCGGAGTAGGCGCTCGGGTCGGTCATCTCGGAGATAAGGAGAGTGGTCGCGTCGGTCCGCTTCAGCGAGGAGAGTAGCTGGACCATGGTGTCCTCGTCGTCGTCGAGGAGGAACCGCAACAGCATCGTGGAGTCGAAGACGACGCGGTCGATATCGCGCGAGTTGATGAATCCGGTGAGGCGGTTCGTGACGCCGGAGTGGTCCCGGCGCTCGCCCGGGAGCCCGAAGAAGCGACGACCGTCCGACGAGAACGAATCGAGGAACGTGACGCGATCGGTGTCGAGCGCGCGGTCGAATCCGAAGTCGTACTCGCCCATGTCGCGGCGGATCCCCGCCTTGGTCTCGTGCATGCTGATATACAACACGTCCTCGCCGTTGCGAGCGCCCTGTGCCGCGAACTGCGAGCAGAACGTGGTCTTTCCGCTCCCCGGCGGACCGCTCACGACGTAGAGGCGGCTCTCCGGGAACCCGCCGTCGACGAGGTCGTCGAACCCGGGGACGCCGCTTGGTGCGCGCATATCGTGTCAGACTCGTCGGTCACCGCATAAGGATTGGCACCCGGTTCTCACCCGTGAGAACGCCGGACGGGCCTGCCGTGAGGACGGCAGCGGAGAGACCAAAACGGGACGGCCGTCCGTCGCGGCGGCGTGACTGACGCCTCACCGAAACCGCCGTGCGCGTCGACCGGGTCCGGCTTACGCCTCGACCGACTCGCCGCCCGCGTCGTCGGGTGAGGAGTCGGCGACGTCGTCGATGTCGAGGCCGTCGACGTCCGGCGAGACCCAGACGACGAACCGGTCGTCCGACTTGACGATCCCGCGGACGCCCTCGTCTTCGACGGTCGTTCCTTGGTCGACGTCTTCGGGCGCGACGTCGCGGACTTGAAACACCTCGTCGACCATCCAGCCGACGGTCCCGCCCTCGTCGATCTCGTCGTCGTCGAAGACGACGATCCGCTCGCGGGGGCCGTCCTCCTCGATGGCGAACAGCGTCTTCGGGTCGACGATCGTCGTCGTTCGCCCGCGGAGATCCATCACGCCTTCGACGTGATCGGGCGAGTTCGGGATGCGCGTGAGCTCGCCGGCGTCGACGATCTCGTCTATCACGCCGATGTCCAGACAGTACGTCCCGTCGCCCAAGCCGAACTCCAGTACCTTCGTCGGTTCGGCGTCTGCTTCCGTGGCTGCCATACGAACTCCTGCGGTGAAGCCACCAATAACCGTGTCCCCTGAATTATCAGCAGTGATTAGCGGGGGCGTGCATTTATGCTGATTCTGCGACCGCTTTTGGGTATGAGCAGGACGACGGATCGGCGGGGGAGCCGCGACGGGTCACCGCGGGTGGTGGTCGTCGACGACTCGCCGTTCATGCGCGGGTTGATCGCCGATCTCTTGACAGACGCCGGTGTCGCGGTCGTCGGCGAGGCGGGCGACGGCGCGGAGGCGCTGTCGGTGGTCGCCGAGACGGCTCCCGACGTGGTGACGATGGACGTGGAGATGCCCGGAATGGGGGGGTTAGAGGCCGTCGAACGGCTGATGGAGGAGACCCCGACGCCCGTTCTGATGCTGTCTGCACACACGGACGAGGGCGCAGAGGTGACCTTCGAGGCGCTCGAACGCGGCGCGGTCGACTTCTTCTCGAAGCCCGGCGGCGAGGTCTCGACCGGGGTCTCTCGGGAGTCAGATCGGCTCGTCGAGGCCGTCAGGTCGGTCGCGGACGCGGACCTCGCGGCGGCGACGTGGGACCGAGGCGGCTCGGCGAGCGCGTCTGCCGGGTCCGGCGGGTCGGCGTCGGCGGGCGCGTCCGCGTCGACGGGCGCGTCCGCGTCGGCGAGCGCGGCGACGACCGCACCAGCGGCGGGCCTCGACGAACCGCTGACGGTCGTGATCGGGGCGTCGACCGGCGG
Organism: Halorubrum salinum; assembly: GCF_024494575.1. GTDB lineage: Archaea > Halobacteriota > Halobacteria > Halobacteriales > Haloferacaceae > Halorubrum > Halorubrum salinum. The sequence goes on along the minus strand of NZ_JANHDO010000001.1, from coordinate 352,892 downwards.
GCCGAACGCGGTCGAGCGCGTCATGTCGGCGCTGCCGATGGCGGACTGTCGGATCGTCATCGTCCAGCACATGCCGGAGGCGTTCACGCCGCGGTTCGCCGACCGCCTGGACGCCGCCTCGGCGTACGACGTGCGGGAGGCGAGCGACGGGGCGCGGATCGGTGCCGGCGAGGCGCTCGTCGCCCGCGGCGGGAGCCACACCCGAATCGACAGCTACCGCGCGGGTCGGCTCCGGGTCAAACTCGACGAGGACGACTCACAGTCGGTGTCGCCGGCCGCAGACGTGACGATGCGCTCTGCGGCCGAGGTCGTCGACGACCCGCTCGTCGGCGTCGTGTTGACCGGGATGGGCTCGGACGCCGCCGAGGGGATCCGCGCGATGGCCGACGCCGGCGCGCGGACGATAGCCCAGAGCGAGGACACCTGCGTCATCTACGGGATGCCGAAGCGCGCGGTGGAGTCCGGCGGCGTGGACGAGGTGCACGACCTCGACGACGTCGCCGGCGCGATCGTGGGGGGTGAGGCCTGATGGACTCACACCGCGCCGCGTTCGTCGCCGAGGCGGAAGACGGGGTCACGGACCTCAACAACGCGCTGCTCGCGCTCGAGTCCGACCCCGAGGACGCCGCGGCGATGGACGACGTGTTCCGCGTCGCACACACCCTGAAGGGGAACGCGGCGGCGATGGGGTACGAGGACGTCTCGTCGTTCGGCCACGCGCTGGAGGACCTGCTCGACGCGATCAGACAGGGCGACCGCGAGGTGACGCCCGAGGTCATGGACCTCCTCTTCGAGGGCGTCGACGCCGTCGAGGCGATGGTCGCCGAGATCGCCGACACCGGCGAGGTGACGACGGACCCGTCGGACCTCGAAGCGCGCCTCCGCGAGATGGAAGAGCACGGAACCGTCGGAGGCGAGGATGCCGATGGAGACGCCGATGCTGGAGACGCTGACGCCGGTGACGACGCGTCCGGCGAAGCGGACGAGAGCGACTCGACCGCCGAGACGAGCGAGTCCGGCGACGTCGCCGTCCCCGACCTCCCGTCGGGCGTGGCGGACCTTCCAGAGCCCGTCGTGTACGCGGACGTGACGATAGGCGAGAGCGCGATGGCGGGCGTCGACGCCACGCTCGTCGTGCAGGCGCTCGACGGGCAGTTCGACGGCTTCGTCACCGACCCCGACCCGGCCGCGCTTGAGGACGGCGAGTACGACGAGGGGTTCGACGCGTTCGTCGGCGGCGCGGCGGCCGACGTGGTCGCGGAGGGACTCGACGCGCTCACGCAGGTGGAGTCGGTGACGACTGCTCTCGTCGGAGCCGGCGAAGAGGGCGACGGGAGCGGGAGCGACGCAGCGGCCGAGACCCCGTCCGAAGCGGCCGCTGACGCCGACGGCGACGATGCCGAACCCGCCGACGGCGGGGCGGCAGACGACGAGCGCACGGACACCGTCACCGCCCTCGACGACGCGGAAGGAACGGACGACGGGGACAATGCGGACGACACGGGGAACACCGGGGACACGAAAGGCGGCGGAGACGACTCCGGCTCCGACTCCAAGTCGGGCGACGAGATCAAGTCTATCCGCGTCGACGTCGATCAGGTCGACGAGCTGTACGGGCTCGTCGAGCAGCTGGTGACGAGTCGCATCAAGCTCCGGCGAGAGCTGGAGGGGATGAACGCGCAGTCGGACGCCTTAGACGAACTCGACAAGCTCGCCTCCAGCCTGCAGGACACGGCGATGGACATGCGGCTCATCCCCTTCTCGCAGGTGTCGGACTCGTTCCCGCGGCTCGTCCGCGACATCTCTCGGGACCTCGACAAGCGGATCGACTTCGAGATCGAGGGCGACGACGTCGAACTCGACCGGACGATCCTCACGGAGATGCGCGACCCGCTCGTCCACGTCCTCCGGAACGCCGTCGACCACGGGATCGAGTCGCCGGACGAGCGCGAGGCCGCCGGGAAGGACCCGACGGGCACCGTCCGGCTCACGGCCGAGCGCGAGCGCGACCACGTCATCATCGAGGTCGCAGACGACGGCGGCGGGCTCGATCCCGACCAGCTCCGCGAGAAGGCGGTCGCCGAGGGCGTAAAGAGCCCCGAGGCGGTCGAGGCGATGGACGACGACGAGGTGTACGACCTCGTGTTCCACCCCGGCTTCTCCACCGCGGAGGAGGTCACCGACGTCTCCGGCCGCGGCGTCGGCATGGACGTCGTGCGGACGACCGCGCGCGACCTCGACGGCTCGGTCGCCGTCGAGAGCGAGCCCGGCGAGGGGACGACCGTCCGCTTCCGGCTCCCGGTGACCGTCGCCATCGTGAAGGTGATGTTCGTCGACGTCGGCGGCACCGAGTACGGGATCCCGATAAAGTCGATCGCGGAGGTCGCCCGCGCGGACGACGTGGAGGAGGTCCACGGCGACGAGATCGTGCGCCACGAGGACGACCTCTACCCCGTGATCCGACTGAACGACCGGCTCGAAGAGAGCGGGGCCGCCGCGGCCGGCTCCGGCGTGGGCGGATCGGCTCCGGGCGGATCGGCCGCGAGCGGGCCCGACGAGACCGCGACGCCGGACGGCGGGACCGTCGAGGGCGCGGACGCGCTCGACGCTTCGGAGTCCGCGGACGACGTTGGGATGCTCGTGCGGATCCGCGAGGAGACGCGACAGGTGGCGCTCCACTGCGACGCCGTGTTGGACCAGGAGGAGGTCGTCGTGAAACCGCTCGACGGGCCGCTGTCGGGGACGCCGGGGCTCAGCGGCACGGCGGTCCTCGGCGACGGCGACGTCGTTGCCGTCCTCGACGTGGTGAGCCTATGAGCAGTGAAACCCCCTTCGAGGGCGTGTTGCGGCAGATCGACGACACGGTGCCGTTCGAGCCCGGCTACTACAACGAGTCGTACCTCGACCGGCGGATCACGGCGCGGATGCGCCGCCGCGACACCGAGTCGCACGCGGAGTACGAGAGGCTGCTCCGCGACGACGACGAGGAGAGACAGGCGCTGATGGACGCGCTCACGATCAACGTGACCGAGTTCTTCCGGAACCCCGAGATGTGGGACGTGCTCCGCGAGGTGCTCCGCGAGAAGACGGACGAGAAGCGGCGCGTCCGGGTCTGGTCCGCCCCGTCGGCGGACGGACGCGAGGCGTACTCGATCGCGATGCTGGCGTGTGACGACCGCGAGATCGACGAGTCGCGCGTCGAGGTGCTCGGCTCCGACATCAGCGAAGAGGCGCTCGACAACGCCCGTGGCGGCACCTACCACACCACGAGGACGACTGACATCGCGGCGGAGCTCGAACCGCTCTCTGACCCCGACCGGTACGTCGAACAGGACGGGGACGCCTTTCAGGTCAAGCCCGCCGTCCGCCGACTCGTCGACTTCGAGACGCACGACCTGATCCGCGACGGGGCGCGCGACCCGTTCGACGTGGTGTTGTGTCGCAACCTGCTGATCTACATCGACGTCGACCACAAGGGCGCGCTGTTCGACACGCTCGAAGCGTCGCTCGCGGACGACGGCGTCCTCGTTCTCGGAATGACCGAGAGCGTCCCGCCGGACCGGTCGGACCGGTACGAACCGATCGACAAGCGACGGCGGGTGTTCGAGAGGGTCTGATGTCACTGTACCAGCACGCGCGGGACGGAAACGTCGAGCGGCTCAGGGACGCGATGGGCAGCGACAGCGCCGCGGTGCGGCGGCGTGCGGCCGAGTTCCTCGGCGAGGTCGGCGACGGGACAGAGCAGGCGACCGTCGACGTCCTGCTCCGCGCGGCGACCGACGACGAGGACGGGGAGGTCCGCGGTGCCGCGGTCGACGCGCTCGACGCGCTCGGCGACGGAGCGCTCGAACAGCTGCTCTCGGAGCTCACCGGGACGACGGGGTCCGAGGCCGAGTGGGTGACCGCGCGGAAGTTCGCCCGCGCGCTGCGGGCGGACCGCCCGGAACTGCGGATGGCCGCGGCGAACGCGCTCGGTCGACTCGACGACGCGAGCGGCCTCTCGCACCTCGTCGACGCGCTCGACGACGACGACCCTCGCGTCAGGCTCCGAGCCGCGCAGGCCTGCGGGACGTTCGCGGACCCGCGCGCCGTTCCCGGCCTCACCGCGCGGCTCGACGACGAGCCCCGCGTCAGGCGAGCCGCGGCGAACGCGCTGGGGAGCATCGGCACGGACCAGGCGCTCGCGGCGCTTTTAGACCTGCTCGACGAGCCCGACGAGTCGCTTCGGCGGATCGCGGCCGGCGCGCTCGGCAAGGCGAACAACCCCGAGCCGGTCGAACCCCTCGCGCGGGCGCTCGGCGACGAGAGCGCGGTCGTGCGCAACGCCGCGGTGTACTCGATAATCGAGCTGCTCTCGAACGTCCCGACCCAACAGAGCCACGCGGTCCGGGACCGCGTCGTCTCCGAGCTGAAGTCGGCCGACGACGAGACCGTGGTCGAGCCGTTAGTCGAGATCTTGACTGACGGCCAGCAGAGCCGACAGCGGCGGAACGCCGCGTGGATCCTCGGCCGGGTCGCGGAGCCGGAAACCGAACTCGCGGTCGAGGCGCTCGCGGAGGCGCTCGCGGACGACGACGCACAGACCGCGCAGTTCGCGGCCACGAGCCTCAAGAACCTCGGCGGGCCGATAGTCGAGGACCGGCTTCTCGACCGGATCGGGACCGAACACCCCGAAGACGCCCGTGCGAAGGCGGTGTTCGTGCTGGGGCAGGTGGGCGGACAGGAGACGCTGAACCGGCTCGAAGACCTCACCGACGACGAGAGCTCCGCGGTCAGAAAGCGGGTGTTCTCCGCGGTCTCGAAGCTCCGGGCGGGGGGTCCGTAGATGTCCGACGGCGAGTACAAGGTCACGGACACGCAGGGGCGGTTCGCGGTGGCCGTCCGCGACGGTCGCAAGATGAACGACGTCTCGTGGACGGCGGGGCGGATACTCCTCTCCAACCGACGGCTGATCTTGGCCGGCAACGACGGAAAGCGGACGATCCCGCTCTCCGACCTCCGCGGGCTCGGCGGCCGACACGACGCGAACCAGTCGGTCGCGCGCGTGTCGAACTACGTGAGCTTCGATCTGGGCGATCAGGTGTTGCTCGTCGCGGCGAGCGAACACGAGGAGTTCGAGCGCGACGTCTACCGGGCGCTTCTCGACCAGCGGACGGTGATGGCGAAACACCCGGCGATCGAGGGCGGCGTCGTGCAGGACTCGAAGTGGGAACAGGCCCGGGTGAAGATCGACGAGAACGGGCTCAACGCGGCGCTGGAAGGCGGCGCGTTCGTGAAGTTCGACCTCGACGACATCAGCGGGCTCGACGCCGCCAAACGTACCGTCAACGGCGAGAAAAAGCCCGTCATCGAGGTGTCGCACACCGACGACGAGGGGACGAGCATCGAGACGCACATCGCGGGCGACCCGAACCGGATGCGCTTCGTCGAGGCGTGGCTCCACAAGGGAGAGGAGCGAAGCTCGACGAACGTCGACCTGTCCAGTCGGGACCGAGAGGTGCTGATGGCGCTGTATTCCGGCGTTTCACCGTTCGAGATCCCGTCGTTTCTGGGGATGGACGTCGACGACGTCGAGGAGACGTTCGAGCGGCTCGTCGACCTGGAGGTGGTCGAGGAGGTGCGGGTGCGCCGCGAGGTCGCGCTCAACTCCCGCGGACGCAACATCGCCAGCGAGGCGATGAACGAGCAGTGACCGCCGTTAAGAGGCGAGCGACGCGCCGGTGACTACGAGGCGGTCGAAACGTCGGTGATCTCGAATCTCGCACCGCCGTCGGCGCTCTCGGTGACGGTGACCTCCCAGCCGTGCGCGTCGACTATCTCCTGAACGATCGAGAGTCCGAACCCCGTGCCGTCGTCCGTGCTCGTGTGTCCGGCTTCGAACACCTGCGAGCGCTCGCCCTCGGGGATACCGGGGCCGTCGTCGGCGACGTAGAAGCCGTCGTCGAGGTCGCCGACGGTGACCGTCACGCCGTCGCCCCCGTGTTCTATCGCGTTCCGAACGAGGTTCCCGAACAACTGTCGGAGCCGGCTCTCGTCGGCGTCGATCGCCTTCGCGGTCGCGATAGCGAGCGTGGCGTCTCCCGTGTCGATGGTCTCCCAGCTTCGAGAGGCGCAGGCGTCCAACTCGACCGGCTCCGTCTCGTCGACCGACCGGCCCTGCTTCGCGAGCATGAGGATGTTCTCGATCAGCTCTTGCATCCGCGTGTGCGCGTTCCGGATCGTGTCGACGTGGGGGCTGTCACACTCCGCCGCGAGGAGGTCGAGGTGGCCGGACGCGACGTTCAGCGGGCTTCTGAGGTCGTGGCTGACGACGTTGGCGAAGTCTTCGAGCTCCTCCGTCTGCCGCTCCAGCTTCCGACGGGCCTCGTTCCGGTCCGTGATGTCGATGTACGTCGCCAAGACGTCGGTCTCGTCGCCCCAGACGAGGGGCGTGGCGGTCAACAGGAACTCTCGGCTGTCGCCGGCCGCGGTCTGCCGCGTCACTTCCCTGTCGACCCGGTCGCCGTCTCGCACCTGCGCGTTTATCTCGCTCGCCTCCCGTGACGTCTCGTCGTCGACGATGAACTTGTCGAGCGACGAGCCGCCGAGTTCGCGGCCGGAGAAGCCGAACGTCTCGCGGAACGCGTCGTTCGTCTGTTTGACCACCGGATCGTCGCCGTCGAACGCCGCGAGCACGAGCGGGACGGGCACGGCGTCGAGCAGGGCGGCGAAGCGGTCGCGCTCGCGTTCGAGCTGCTCTTGATAATTCCGCAGTTCGGTGATGTCCTCGTTGACGGCGACGAACCGCGTGATCGCCCCCGACTCGTCCGTGACCGGCGAGATCGTCTGTGCGGCGACGTACCGCTCGCCGGACCGCCGCTCGTTGATAATCTCTCCCTCCCAGACGTCGCCGCCGAGGATGGTGTCCCAGAGCCGCTCGTAAAACAGGTCGTCGTGAGCCCCGGACTGGAGGATGTTCGCGTTGCTTCCCACGGCTTCGTCGGCGGGGTAGCCGGTCTGGTCTTCGAACGCCGGGTTGACGTACTCGATCCGGCCGTTCAGGTCCGTCCAGTACATCGAGTGACCTGCGCTTTCGACCGCCTCGCGGAACGCCCGCAGATCCGTGGCTGAGCCGTCCTCAGAGGCCATTACCGACCATACCCGAGGTGGTGTGTTAAATCGACCGAAAGGTGCGAGAGCGGCACGGTGAGTGTGGGAGCCGTAGACCGAGACGCCGATTTAAGTTCACCCGGCGACGAACACGGCCATGACACTCGCGCGGACGGCCTCCCTCGGCGAGGACGCACCGGTCGGGCACACGAGACGAACCGACCGGCGTGAGAGGAGACGCGAGCGGACGGTGCAGTTCCCGTCGTCCGACGGAGCCGAGGTGATCTAGGTGGGGACGCGGCGGATCGGCGTCGACGTCGGGGGGACGTTCACGGACGTGGCGCTGTCGCTCGACGGCGGACTCGTCACCGCGAAGGTCCCGACCACCGCGGACCAGAGCGAGGGCGTGATCGCCGGGATACGGACGGCCTGCGCGGAGGCGGGCGTCGACCCGGAGAGCGTAGGGGAGTTCTCGCACGCGATGACCGTCTCCGTCAACGCGCTCCTCGAAGGCGACGGCGCGCGGACGGCGCTCGTCACCACGGAGGGGTTCAGGGACGTCCTGGAGATCGGTCGGCAGGACCGGCCGTCGCTGTACGACCTCGACGCCGAGAAGCCGACGCCGCTCGTTCCCAGACGTCGCCGGTTCGAGGTGGACGAGCGGGCGACGGCGGACGGGGTCGAGCGGCCGGTCGACGGCGACGAGGTTCGCGCGCTCGCCGCGGAGATACGCGAGACCGACGCCGAGTCGGTCGCCGTCTCGCTGCTGCACGCGTACGCGCACCCCGAGAACGAGCGGCGGGTCGCGGAGGTTCTCCGATCGGCACTCGACGTGCCCGTGTCGGCCTCACACGAGGTGCTCGCCGAGTTCCGCGAGTACGAGCGGACCTCGACGACGGTCGTCGACGCGTACGTGCGGCCGGCGATCGACCGCTACGTCGGCCGGCTCACGGAGCGCGCGAAAGCGCTCGGCCTGCCGCGGCCGCGGATCATGCAGGCGAACGGCGGGATCACGGACGCCGAAACCGTCAGGCGGAACGCGGTCACGACCGTGCTCTCGGGACCCGCGGCGGGCGTCGTCGGCGCGAGCGCGATGGCGGCCGGCGAGCGCGACGGGGGCGGGCCGGGCCGAGCCGACGAGCGCGCGGGGCTCGTCACCCTCGACATGGGCGGCACGTCGAGCGACGTGAGTCTCGTCCGCGACGGCGACGTCGAGCGGACGACGGCGGGGTCGATCGCCGACCGACCGATCGGGACGCCGATGGTCGACGTCGAGACCGTCGGGGCCGGCGGGGGGTCGATCGCGTGGGTCGACGCCGGCGGAGCGCTCCGCATCGGCCCGCGCTCGGCCGGGAGCGACCCCGGTCCCGCCTGCTACGGAAACGGGGGAACGGAGCCGACCGTCACCGACGCGAACCTCGTGTTGGGCTACATCGGGGAGGACGCCAGCCTCGGCGGCGAACTGTCGCTCGACGCGGACGCCGCCCGCGACGCGCTCTCGGCCCTCGCCGACGAGGCGGGACTGGCCGGCCCGTCGGCCGCCGCTCGCGGGGTCTATCGCGTCGCCACCGCGAACATGACCCGGGCGATCCGCTCCGTGACCGTCGAGCGGGGACACGATCCGCGGGCGTTCGACCTCGTCGCGTTCGGCGGTGCGGGACCGATGCACGCGCTCGCGATCGCGGACGACCTCGACGTCGGGCGGGTCGTGATCCCGCGCGCGTCGGGCGTCTTGTCGGCGTACGGCCTGCTCGCCGCAGACGAGAAGCGCGACGCGGTTCGGACGTATCAGCGCCCGCTCGCCGAAGCCGATCCCGCAGACGTCGACGCCGTGTACGAGGACCTGAGCGCGGAGGTGCTCGCGGAGGTCAGCGACCGCGACGCGGCGAGCCTGCGTCACGCCGCGGACCTCAGGTACGCCGGTCAGAGCTTCGAGCTCACCGTGGACGTCGAGCCGCCGTTCGACGGCGAGGCCGTCCGCGAGCGGTTCGCGACGGCTCACGAGTCCGCGTACGGCTACCGCGCCGACGAGCCGGTCGAGCTGGTGAACTGCCGGGTGACGGCCGCGGTCGCGCGGGACGCGCCGCCGGTCGCGTACGCGGCCGACGGCGACCCGCTGACCGGCGCTCGCGAGGCGGCGTTCGAGGGCGAGGTCCGCGAGACGCCGGTGTACGACCGGGGTCGGCTGTCGCCGCGGGGCGGAGGCGGGTCGTCGGCCGCGTCCCGGTCGCCGATCGAGGGGCCCGCGGTCGTCGAGGGCGACGAGAGCACGGTCGTGGTCCCGCCGGGGTGGGACGTGGCGGTGCGCGGGGACGGCGCGCTGATCGCGGAGGTGAGCGACGCGTGAGCGACGTCGACCCGGTGACCCTCGAGATACTCCGGAACCAACTGGAAGGCGTCGCGACCGAGATGGGCCACGTGCTCATCCGGGGCGCGCACTCGCCGAACATCAAGGAGCGGCAGGACTGCTCGACGGCGCTTTTCGACGCGACCGGGCAGATGGTCGCGCAGGCGGAACACATCCCGGTCCACCTCGGCGCGATGCCGGACGCGGTCGACGCCGTCCTCGAAAAGGACCCGAAGCCGGGCGACGTCTTCGTCCTCAACGACCCGTTCTCCGGCGGGACGCACCTCCCGGACATCACGCTGGTCTCGACGATCGCACCCCGCGGCGAGGTGATCGGGTTCGCGGTGTCGCGGGCGCACCACGCCGACGTGGGCGGCAGCGCGCCGGGAAGCATGCCTCCGGGCGCACGGGAGATATACGAGGAGGGATTACGGCTGCCCGCGGTCCGGCTCGTCGACGGCGGCGAGCCGAACGAGGCGGTCCGGGACCTGATCCGCGCCAACGTCCGGACGCCCGACGAGCGCGCGGCCGACCTCCGGGCGCAGCGCGCCGCGAACGACCGCGCCGAAGAGCGGGTCGGCGAGCTGCTCGACGACCACGGCCCGACGCTTCTCGACGCGTTCGACGCCGTGATCGACTACTCCCGCGAGCGCGTCGAAGCCGAGGTCGCGGCGCTCCCGGACGGGACGTACCGCGCGCGAGACGTCCTCGAAGGCGACGGGGTGACGGACGACGAGGTGCCGATCGCGGTGACCGTCACCGTCGACGGGACCGCGCTCGACGTCGACTTCGCCGGAACCGCGGATCAGGTCGCGGGCAACCTCAACGCGCCGCTGTCCGTCGCGAAGAGCGCGGTCTACTTCGTCGTTCGCGCGGTGACCGATCCGGACATCCCGCCGAACCACGGGTGTTACGAGCCGGTGTCGGTGTCGGTTCCCGAGGGGTCCGTCCTCGACCCGGACCCGCCGGCCGCGGTCGTCGGCGGCAACGTCGAGACCAGCCAGCGCGTCATGGACGTGACGCTCGCGGCGCTGGCCGCGGCCGTTCCGGACGCGATACCGGCCGCCGGACAGGGGACGATGAACAACCTCATCGTCGGCGACCGCGCCGGGTCGTTCGCCTACTACGAGACGATCGGCGGCGGCTTCGGCGCTCGCCCCGACAGGGACGGTATGGACGGCGTGCAGGTCGGGATGACCAACACGCTCAACACGCCCGTCGAGGCGTTAGAGACCGAGTACCCGCTCCGGGTCGAACGGTACGCGCTGCGTCCGGGAAGCGGCGGCGACGGCCGACACCGCGGCGGGCTGGGGCTCGAACGGACCGTCACCGTCGAGACCGACGCAACCGTGTCGCTGCTGACGGAGCGGCGACGGACCGCCCCCGCTGGGCTCGACGGCGGCGAGGACGGAGCCACGGGGACGAACCTCGTCGACGGCGAGCCCGTGCCCGCGAAGGCCTCGATCGACGTCGCGGCCGGAACGACCGTCTCGGTCCGGACGCCCGGCGGCGGCGGACACGGCGACCCGGACGAGCGCGACCCGGCGGCGCGGGCGCGAGACCGGCGCGACGGAAAGGTCGGTGACCGACGCGACGAGAAGGGTGGGGATCGGGGCGACGAGAAGGTCGGTGACCGGCGCGACGGCGACGCAGACGGCCGGTGAGAGCCCGGCACGAGTGCGGGTGACGTGCAGGCGTCGGGTCGGGACGCCGCGCCGCCGGCGGCGCTCCGAGGCGACCGAGGTGGATTTTTATCTCCGCCCTCGAATCACCGTCCATGCCCGAACTCACGCGCCGCGGCTGGCTCCGCGCCGCCGGCGGCGTCGGCCTCGCGGGACTCGCCGGCTGTAGCGCCCTCCGAGACACCGCGTCGCCCGGCGACGACCCCGCCGACGGGACCGACGAGCGCGGCGACGGGATCGACCTGTCGAGCCGCCCCGAGTCGCCAGACGGACTCACGACGCAGTTCCGGCAGGGGCTGCGGAACTCGGGGTCCGTCGACGCGACGATACCGGACAGCGTCGAGGTCGACTGGGCCGTCCCGACCAACCTCGGCGACCACACCGCCTCGAAGGGGAGCCCGATACGGGCACCGAGCGGCGCGATCCTCATCGCCGACGACACGGGTCGGATCCGGTCGCTCTCCCCGTCCGGCGAGACGAACTGGTCGACCTCGATCTCCGACGACGACCGCGGCAGCCACGGGACGCCCGCGATCGCCGATGGAACGGCGTACGTGGGCACCTACGACGGGGTCGTCTCGGCGGTGACGGTCGACGGCGGCGAGATCGACTGGCAGACCGAGGTCGGCGACGCCGCCGCCGCCAGCCCGACCTACTACGAGGGGAAGCTGTACGTCGCCGTCGAGCACGCGACGCCGAGCGGGAGCGTCGTCGTGATGGACGCCGAGAGCGGCGAGATCGAGTGGCGCGACCGCCGGCCGACCGACCACCCGCACTCGACGGTCGCGGTCGACGTGGAGCGCGATCGGTTCCTGTTCGGCTCGAACGACGGCTACTGTTACGCGTGGTCGCTCTCGGACCGCGAGCGCATGTGGCGGTACGACACCGGCGGCGACTCGAAGGCCCCGATAGCGATCAGCCGCGGGGTCGCCGTCGTCCCGTCGTGGGCGGAGACGATCACCGGGGTCGACGTCGAGGACGGTTCGCGTATCTGGGAGTTCGAGACCGAGGACATGGTCATGTGCGCGCCCGCGGTCCGCGACGGCACGGTGTACGTCGGCAGCCACGACACCAACTGTTACGCGATCGACCTCGCGACCGGCGAGGAGGTGTGGTCGACGCCCACGGGCGGCTGGATCACCGGGAGCGTAGTCGCGACTGCGGACCACGTCCTCGTCGGCTCGTACGACGCGAACCTCTACGCGCTCGACCGCGAGGACGGCTCGGTCACGTGGTCGATCGAGGGGCGCGGCGAAGTGACGAGCGCGCCGCTCGTCACCGACGACGGGATCTACTACGCGGAACGCGCGCCAGAGGATTCGGACGAGGCCGGGATGTGCTACAAGCTCGTCGAGGCCTGAGCGCTCGCCGCCGGACCGAAACGACACGAACGTCCACCCGAAACGGAGGGTCCGAAACGGTTTTGCCGGGCCCTGACGGACGGTCGATATGCCAACGGATCCTGACACAGGGTACGACCCGTCTCTGGGTCGGAAGTTCGTGTTCGTCACCGGCGGCGTCATGTCCGGGCTGGGTAAGGGGATCACCGCCGCCAGCACCGGGCGACTGCTCGCGAACGCCGGTTTCGACGTCACCGCGGTGAAGGTGGACCCCTACCTCAACGTCGACGCCGGGACGATGAACCCGTACGAGCACGGCGAGGTGTACGTCCTCAAAGACGGCGGCGAGGTCGACCTCGATCTGGGCAACTACGAGCGCTTCCTCGGCACCGACATGACGTTCGACCACAACGTCACCACGGGGAAGACCTACCAGCACGTCATCGAGCGCGAGCGCGCCGGCGACTACCTCGGCAAGACCGTCCAGATCATCCCGCACGTCACGGACGACATCAAGCGGCGAATCCGCGAGGCAGCCGAGGGGAGCGACGTCTGTCTCATCGAGATCGGCGGCACCGTCGGCGACATCGAGTCGATGCCCTTCCTCGAAGCCCTCCGCCAGTTCGCCCACGAGGAGGACGACGAGGACATCCTCTTTACCCACGTCACCTTAGTTCCCTACTCGAAGAACGGCGAGCAGAAGACGAAGCCGACACAGCACTCGGTGAAGGAGCTGCGCTCGATCGGCCTCCAGCCGGACATCTTGGTCGGCCGCTCCGAGGACCGGCTCGACCCGGAGACGAAAGAGAAGATCGCCCTGTTCTGTGACGTGCCCACCGCCGCTGTCTTCTCGAACCCCGACGTCGAGGACATCTACCACGTCCCGCTGATGGTCGAAGACGAGGGGTTAGACGAGTACGTGATGGAGCGGCTCGGCATCGCCGACGAGGCGCTGCCGAAGGCCGACCGCTCGACGGAGTGGAGAGAGCTCGTCACCCGCGACCGCGACCGCGAGGTCGACGTGGCGCTCGTCGGCAAGTACGCCTTGGAGGACGCGTACATGTCCATCCACGAGGCGCTGAAACACGCCGGTATCCAGACGGAGACGGAGGTGAACGTGCTGTGGGTCGACGCCGACGAGACGCGGGCGGAACACGAAAAGCGGCTCGCGAGCGCGGACGCCGTCGTCGTCCCCGGCGGCTTCGGCTCCCGCGGCACGGACGGGAAGATCGAGGCCGTCCGGTACGCCCGCGAAAACGACGTGCCCTTCCTCGGGCTCTGTTTGGGCTTTCAGATGGCGGTCGTCGAGCACGCGCGCAACGTGCTCGGGCTGGAGGGCGCACACTCCGCGGAGATCGACCCCGACACCCCGCACCCGGTCATCGATCTGCTCCCCGAGCAGTACGAGACGGAGGACATGGGCGGGACGATGCGGCTCGGCGCACACGAGACCGCCATCGAGCCCGACACGCTCGCGGCGCGAGTGTACGACGCGGACTCCTGTACCGAGCGCCACCGCCACCGGTACGAGGTGAACCCCGAGTACATCGACGACCTGGAGACCGAGGGACTCGTCTTCTCCGGGCGCGCCGACAACCGGATGGAGATCGTCGAGCGTGACGACCACCCGTTCTTCTTCGGGACGCAGGCGCACCCCGAGTTCCGGTCGCGGCCGGACCGCGCGAGCCCGCCGTTCGTCTCCCTCGTCGAGGCCGCGCTGGGATCGACGGACACAACAGAGCGGAACGCGGACGTGAGGCTATAGATGGTCGAGACGGAGGAGTTCATCGCGGAGGCGAAAGCGGAGATCCGAGAGGCGATCGGCGACGCGAACGCCGTGATCGCCCTGTCGGGCGGCGTCGACTCGTCGGTCGCGGCGACGCTCGCGTACGAGGCGGTCGGCGACCAGCTCACGCCGGTGTACGTCGACACCGGACTGATGCGAAAGGGCGAGACCGCGGAGATCCGCGACACGTTCTCCTTTATGGAGTCGCTGCGGGTCATCGAGGCGCAAGACCGCTTCTTCGAGCGGCTCGACGGGGTCACCGACCCGGAGGAGAAACGCCACGTCATCGGCGAGGGGTTCATCGACGAGTTCGAGACGGTCGCGCGCGACGTCGACGCCGACTACCTCGTGCAGGGGACGATCTACCCCGACCGCATCGAGTCGGAGGGGAACATCAAATCGCACCACAACGTCGGCGGCCTCCCCGAAGTCGTCGACTTCGAGGGGATCGTCGAGCCGGTGCGTGACCTCTACAAGGACGAGGTACGCGAGGTCGCCCGCGCGCTCGGGCTCGAAGAGATAATCTCCGAGCGCATGCCGTTCCCCGGACCGGGGCTCGCCGTCCGGATCGTCGGCGAGGTCACACCGGAGAAGGCCGCCGTCGCCCGCGAGGCGACCCACGTCGTCGAGGAGGAACTGGAGGAGTACGACCCGTGGCAGGCGTTCGCCGCCGTTCTCGGGAAGGCCACGGGAGTCAAGGGCGACAACCGCGTCCACGGCTGGGTCGTCGCCGTGCGCTCGGTGGAGAGCCGAGACGGGATGACCGCCCGCGCACAGGAGATCGACTGGAGCACGCTCCAGCGCATCCAGAGCCGGATCACGGGCGAAAACGAGAACGTCGCGCGCGTCGTCTACGACGTGACGCACAAGCCCCCGGCGACGATCGAGTACGAGTGATGGCGGGGACCCCCGCCCGGTCCGACGGCGGCCGCGACGGCGACCGGATCGCCGTCGTCGCCGGCCCGGACGCACACGGGCTCGGTGACGAGCTGGCCGCCCTCGGCGTGACGGTCCGCCGGATCGAGGGGCTCGTCACCGCCGAGACGCTCCGCGACGCCGGGATCGGCGAGGCCGCGTACGTCGTCTTGACCGACGTCGAGGAGGCGACCGGCATCCCGATCGCCAAAGAGATCAACCCCGACGTCCTCGCCGTGACGTACGCCGAGCGGTCGCTACCGGAGTTCGTCGCCGGTGTCGCCGACCTCGCCGTCGACCCGGCGCTCATGGACGCAGAAATGGTCGCCGAGGAACTGACGCACGACGCGGCCGCAGACGACTCGTAGCCGGCCGGGGTCGTCACTTACGGTTTCGCTTCTCTCCTTACTCCCCGTCCGCGTCCGCGAGAAACTCCACGTCGCCGGCGATCACCGCGCTCGCTATCACTCCCACGCCGATCAGGAGCGCGACGACGCTGGTCGTCACCGCCACCGAGAGCGCGCTTCCGCCGACGGCGACGCCCACGAACGCACCGACGGCACCCCCGACGCCGCCCGCGATGATCGCGAGCGTCTGCGCCTCGCTCATAGCTGTAACTGTGCCAACATCCGGTATAAACGTTCGCGTCAGGTTCTCTCCGGTGATAACGGGTCCCGTCCGCGGACCGCCCGATCCTCAGCGCGGGTACGTCCGACCGACGTCGAGGTCGTCAGAACCGTCCGCGGTGTCGGTGCCTGCGTCCTCCTCGTCGTCGCCGGGCGATACGTCCTCGTCACCGTCCGCGTTTCCGCCCGGACTCACGCTCCCGGTCCGGTAGCCGGCCATGTCGAGGGTGACGTACTCGAAGCCGACGTCGGTGAGGTGCTCGTGGACGGCCTCGGCGAAGGCGGGATCGAGCGCGCGCTCCAGTTCGTCGGGCACGATCTCGACGCGCGCGAGGCCGTCGTGGTCGCGCACGCGGAACCCCTCGAAGCCCCACTCGCGGAGCACCCGTTCAGCCTTCTCCACGCGGGTCAACCGCGCCTCGGTCACCTCCAGCCCGGTCGGGATCCGCGAGGAGAGACAGGCCATCGAGGGCTTATCCGCGACCGACAGGCCGTACGCGTCGGCGATTTCTCTGACCTCCGCCTTCGTGACGTCCGCGTCGAGAAGCGGCGAGAACACGTCCAGCTCCTCGACCGCTCGCAGCCCGGGGCGGTGTCCCTCGCCCGGGTCGTCCGCGTTGGTGCCGTCACAGACGGTGTCGATGCCGAGGTCCTTGGCCGTCTCGTACATCCGCCCGAGCCGCATCGTCCGGCAGTGGTAACACCGATCGCCGTCGTTGGCGACGAAGTTCGGGTCGTCGAGCTCGGAGAAGGTCACCGTCTCGTGGCGGATACCGATCTCCCCAGCGACGCGCTCCGCGTCCTCCAGCTCCGCGGCCGGAAGCGTCTCGCTTCGGGCGGTACAGGCGACGGCGTCGTCGCCGAGGGCCTCGCGAGCGAGCGCCGCGACGACCGCGGAGTCGACGCCGCCGGAGAAGGCGACGAGGACCCCGTCGCGGGCGGCGAGCGCGTCGCGGGCGGCCGCCGCCTTCGCCGCCGTCTCCGACGGGAGGTCGTCGCCGGCGGCGAGGGTGTGCTGACTCATGACCCCCGGTTCGCGGGCGGCGGGAAAAAACGCGTCGGCCGCGGAGGCGGACGCGGACCGGCCCCGGCGGGGCGCGTCGAGCGCGCCGCCCGGGCTCCGGCCCCGCCCGACCCATATGCTTTAGAGCGTTGCCGCGATATCCGCGGGTAGATGGAGTTGGAGGCGATCCCCGGCGTCGGCGCGAAGACGGCGGCGGCGCTGTCGGAGCTCGACGACCCCGTCGAGACCGTCGAGTCCGGCGACGTGGCCGCCATCGCTCGCGCGCCGGGCGTCAACGAGGCCCGGGCGGCCCGGATCGCCCGCGGCGCGATCCGGCGACGACACGACGACGCGGGGCGCGTGCTCGCGACCGACCGCGCCCGCGAGGTGTACCGCTCGGCGATCGACCTGCTGCGCGAGCGCACCGTCACCGACTACGCCGCGAAGCGGCTGGAGACGTTCTACCCGAGCGCGTCTGCCTCGCGGATCGCGGAGGCGCAGTCGCTCGCCGCCGACGCGACGGACCGCGACCCAGACCCCGACGTCCGCGAGGCGCTCGCCGGCGTCGAACCGCTCTCGGACCCGCCGACCGTGCGCGTCCGCGATCGCTGTCTCGCGACCGCCGACGCCGAGACGCTCGCGCGCGCCGAGCGCGCGGTCCCCGAACTGTCGGTCGAGACGGTCGAAAACGCCCGCGACATCTCCGAGCTCGCGCGGTCGTACGCGACGGTGATCGTCATAGACGAGGCGTTCGCCGGTCTCGACGTCGAGGGCGACGTCAAGGTCCGACCGGACGCGTTGGAGACCCCCGCAGAGACGGTTCCCGAGCGGCTGCTCGCCTTCTTCGCGACGAACCGCGACCGGCTGGAGGCGGCCGCCGCGGTCCACGAGGCGGCCGCGGCGGCTGGCGATCCCGTCACACCGGACGGCCCCGCTGCCGATCTCGACCGACTCCGGGACGCGCTCGCCCGGCTCGACGACGACGGGACGATAGTCGGAGACGACGAGCTCGCCCGGCTCTCCGACGCGGTCGACGACCTCGATGCCGCGGTCTCGACGGCGGCGTCGGTCGCCGACGACCGGCTGCGCGAGGCGATCCGCGAGCGCGACGTGACCATCGAGGGAACCGACTTCCTCTCGCTCGTCGAACAGGGCGCGCGCGTCGATTCCCTTCTGGACCGCGAGCTGGCCGACGAGTACGACGAGGCGATAGCCGCCGCCCGCGAGCACCTCGCGGACACCCTCCGGTTAGCGCCCGAGGAGGCGGAGCTCGCCGATCCGATCTTCGACGGCGACCCGTCGTTCCCGGTCGAACACGACGAGGAAGCGGTCTCGCGGCTCCGAACCGAACTCGCAGCCGCTCGCGACCGGCGGGCCGCTCGTCTGAAAGCCGACCTCGCGGACGACCTCGGCGACCTCCGCGAGCCGGTCGAGGCGCTGGTGCGCGACGCCCTCGAACTGGACGTGGAACTCGCGATCTCGCGGTTCGCCCGCGACTTCGACTGCGTGATGCCCGAGGTCGTCGACCCGAGCGCGGAAGGCGGTTCGGACGGACCGGTGGACGGCGGCTTCCGGATCGAGGGCGGGCGCTCACCGCTTCTCGACGTCGCGTTCGACGACGTCGAGCCGATCGACTACGGGGTCTCGGGCGCGACGCTCCTGTCCGGGGTCAACTCCGGCGGGAAGACCTCCACCCTCGATCTGGTCGCGCTCGTCGTCGTGCTCGCGCAGATGGGGCTGCCCGTCCCCGCCGAGTCCGCGACCGTCGAGCGGTTCGAAGAGGTCCACTACTACGCCAAATCGCAGGGCACCCTCGACGCCGGCGCGTTCGAGGCCACGCTCCGGGACTTCGGCGACCTCGTCGAGGGCGCGGACGGACGGCTCGTCCTAGTCGACGAGCTGGAGTCGATCACGGAGCCGGGGGCGTCCGCGAAGATCATCGCCGGCATTCTGGAGGCGCTCGACGACCAAAACGCGACCGCGGTGTTCGTCTCGCACTTGGCCCGCGAGATCCGCGACGCCGCCGACTTCGCAGTCGCCGTCGACGGGATCGAGGCGGCCGGGCTCGTCGACGGCGAACTCCGGGTGAATCGCTCGCCGAAGAAGGGGCACCTCGCGCGCTCGACGCCGGAGCTCATCGTCGAGAAGCTCGCCGGCGACCGCGGTGGGGAGTTCTACGACGACCTCTTAGAGAAGTTCTGATCGACGGGAACGGAAGCGAGCTACGCCGTCGTCCGGGTCGACTCCGTCGCGTCGTCCGCGGGGCGGCCGTCGTCGACGGGCTCACCGAACGCGTACACCGTGTTGTGCCCGGTCACGGTCACGTCGAGGACGTCGCCGACCGCGACGCCGCGCTCCGTCGCGTTCTGGACGATTATCTGCCGGTAGGCGCCGTCGCGGCATTTCACCGAGTCGCCGGTCCCCTCCTCGACGACGAGCACCTCGAACTCGTCGCCGACCATCGACTCGTACGCCTCGCCGACGACCGTCATCTTCAGCTCCGACATCGCCTTCGAGCGCTCCTTTTTCACCGTGCCGCCGAGCCCCTTCATCTCCGCGGCGTCGGTGCCGGGGCGCTTCGAGAAGCGGGTGACGTTGATTTTCTCGGGGCGGACCTCCGCGAGCAGGTCCATCGAGCGCTCGTGGTCGGCCTCGCTCTCCGTCGGGAAGCCGACGATGAAGTCGGTCGAGAGCGTCCAGTGGTCGAGCCGGTCGTCGAACGCCGCGACGACCTCGCGGAACTTGTCGACGCGGTGTTGCCGGCGCATGTCTTCGAGCACGTCGTCGGAGCCGGACTGGACGGGCGCGTGGATGAAGTCGTACAGCTTCGGGTTGTCAGCGAACACGTCCGCGAGCTCCTCGTGGATCCCGTGTATCCCGCCGGGGTTGGCCATCCCGAGCCGCACCCGGAACTCGCCGTCGATGTCGCAGATCCGGTCGAGCAGCTCGGGGAGCTTCCGGTCGCCCGTGTCCCAGCCGTAGACGCCCGTGTCCTGTCCCGTGACGCGGATCTCGCGCGCGCCGGCGTGGACCAGCGCCCGGGCCTTCTCGACGTTTTCCTCGATAGGCGGCGAGTCGACGCGGCCGGTCGCGAACTTCGTGATGCAGTACGAGCAGTTGCTCATGCAGCCGCGCGCGATGGGGAGGATGCCGACGACGCCGTCTAAGACGGGATCTGCGTCGGGCGTGGTCGTCGGGCACTCGCCGTTGAGCGCGTACGACGGGACCTCGTCCCAGTGGAGGATCTCCGCGTCGATACCGGCCGCCTCGAACAGGTCGCCCTGCGCGAGCGCCATACAGCCGGTGACGACGAGGTCCGCGGTCTCCTCGGCCAGCTCCTCGGCGCGTGCCAGCATGTTCCGCTCCGTCTTCTCGACGACCGTACAGGTGTTGAGGATGGCGACGTCGGCGTCTTTCGGACTCTCGGCCGGGCGGTGGCCGCCGTCGCGGAGCGCCCGCTCGATCTCTCGGCTCTCGCCTCGGTTCGAGCTACAGCCGTAGGTTTCGATGTGATACGTCGCCATCGAGTACGCACGCTACCCGCCCCGAAGGCAAAAACGCGACGGATTGGCGGCCGTCAGTCCTCGGCGACCGCGGTCGGCGTCGGGGCCTCCACGTCGGGGTCGCCCGCGGATCCCGGGTCGCTCGCCTCGGTCGCGTCGACCGCCTCGTACACCGACCGGCGGGCGTCCGTGGGACAGAACCCCTCCTCGACGAGGCCGACGTCGATCAGCTTCTCGACCGCGAACCGGACCGTGCGCGTCGAGAGACGAGTCTCCTCCGCGAGCCCCGTCTGGTCGAAGCGGCCCTCTGCTTCGAGGACGTAGTAGACGAGCTTGGCGCTCGGCGGGAGCGGCGAGAGCAGTTCGCGGGTACCTTCGTCCATGTACACGCACACGGGAGAGTCAGGCATAATCGTGGTCCGGGTGTGCGCGGCTTCCACACGTCCACGAACCGTTTATACGCGTTCGCGGCCCGCGAGCGGCGGGAACGGCCGCACCGATCCGGACGGCGAACGGTCGTCTGCCGGTCTGAACGGCGAACGGCCGTCCGCCGGCCCGACGCCGAACGGCTATCCGCCGGTCAGAAACTCGAAGCGCGCGCCGGAGCCGGCCTCGGCGATCGCGAACTCCCATCCGTGAGCCGCCGCTATCTCGCGGACGATCGCGAGCCCGAAGCCAGTCCCCTCCGGGTCGTCGGACGTGCCGTACTCGACCGCCGCCTCCGGGTCGATGTCGAAGCCGGCACCGTCGTCCGCGACGTAGAACCCGTCCGGGAGCGATCCCACGGCGACGGAGAGGCGGTCGATTCCGCCCGAGCCGTTCCGTCCCGCCGCGTCCGAGGCGTCGTCGCCGCGTCCGAGTCCGTGTTCGACGCTGTTCGTAAACAGGTTCTCGAACAGCGTCCGCAGGCGCTCCGGGTCGGCCTCGACCGCGGCGCCGTCGTCGCGCACGTCGAGCGTCGCCCGCTCGGTGTCGACGGTGCGCCACGCGCGCTCGGCGGCCGCGGCCAACGAGACCGGCTCGGGGTCGTCGACGGTCCGTCCCTGTCGCGCCAGCGCCAGGAGGTCGTCGATGAGCTCCTCTATTCGGTCGTGCGCGTCCGCGGCCTTATCGAGGTTCGCGAGCGCGTCGGCGTCGGCGGCGTGATCCCGAGCGAGCTCGACTCGCCCGGTAGCGACGTTGAGGGGGTTCCGGAGGTCGTGGGAGACGAGGCCGGCGAACTTCTCGAGGCGTTCGACCTCCCGTTTCAGGTCGTCGTCGCGCTCTCTGAGCTGTCTCGTCCGCTCGGCTCGATCCAGCGCGACCGTGACGTTCGCTCCCAAGACGCGCGCCAACTGGACCGCCGTGTCGTCGAAAAACCCCGGCTCGTCGGAGCCGAGCGGCATCACGCCGTGGTCGCCGAGGGGGACGACGAGAGTGCTTCGGAGGTCGCCGTACTCGATGACGGTCTCCGTCGCGTCGAGGTCGTCGACGGCGATCGGTTCGCCCCGCTCGAACGCCTCCCAGACGATCCCGTCGCCCGGTCCGAACGCGGGGCGGTCTCCGAGCGCCGCCCGCGCCTCCTCGCTGAGCGCCGTCGGCAACAGGGCGTCTCGGTCGGCGTCGTACAGCCGGACACCGCTGCTCGGAAACTCGAGGATGTCGATCGCCGCGCGCGTGGCGATCTCCGCTATCGCCTCGCAGTCGTCACCGCGGAGCATCGTTCGGGTCGTCTCGTGGAGCTTCCGGAGGATCCGTTCGACCCGCTTTTGCTCGCCGATGTCCGCGTAGACGGTGTAGACGACGGTCTCCTCCGGACACTCGACGGGGATTGCGTGCAAGATGAAGTCCCGAACCCCCTCGCTCGTGCGGCGGCGGACCTCGACTCGCGAGTCGGTCCCGCCGTCCGCGACGCCGGCCAGATCGACCCCGTCTGCGTCGTCCGTGACGATCGCATCGCGGATCTCCCGATAGCCGCGGTCGCTCGCGGCGTAACCGAACGTCGCCTCGAACGCGTCGTTCGTGGCCTCCAGCCGCCGACCGTCACCGTCTCGGCTCGCCGTCCGCGCGGCCGGCAGCGGGAGGTCGTCGAAGAGCGCGCTCAGCCTGTCGCGTTCGCCTCGGAGCGCGTCTTCCGTCTCGATCTGCTCGATGGCGTCGGCCGCGTGTGCAGCCACCAGTTCGGCGAACTCGACGTCGCGAGCGTCGAAGGCCTCGCCGTCCGCCGCGACCGCGTAAAACACGCCGTCTGACCCGATCGGAACCCGAATCACCGATCGCCCCTCGGCGTCGGTCCACGTCTCGACGCCGTCGACGTCCCCCGGTGTCTCCACGCTCCCGTCTGTGACCCCCGGCGGAACGCCCGCTGCGGGGTCGAACGCCGCGGCCGACGCCGGATCGGCGCGTTCTGAGCGCGCGACGTGGCAGAGCCGATCCCCCTCCAGACGAGCCGTGACGCAGCGGTCGAAGTTGAGGATCTCCTCGACCGCGTCGACGACCCGCTCGAACACCTCGTCCGTGTCGCGGGCCGACGCGAGGTCGCTCGCGAACCCGTGTATCGCCGTGACCTTCGCGTTCACCTCTCGGAGGTCTCGTTCGGCGCGGCGGCGGTCGAGCGCGTTCTCGACGCTGTTCGCGAGCACCTCGTACCGGTCGCGTCCGATTCCCTTCTGGAGGTAATCCGTGACGCCGGCGGAGATCGCCTCGCTCGCGATCTCCTCTGATCCCCTGCCGGTGAAGAGCACGAACGGGAGGTCGGAATCGATCGACCGGACGGCCTCCAGCAGTTCGAGTCCGTCCAGTCCCGGCATGTTGTAGTCGCTGACGACGCAGTCGACGCACTCGTCACGCACGACGGCCAGCGCCGCTTCCGGGTCCGTGCGAGTGACGGTCTCCGCGCCGTCGACGAGCCGGTCAACGTGGACGGCGGCGAGGTCGGCGGCACCGGGCTCGTCGTCGACGATGAGGATCCGCATCCGGGGGCCCTCCCGCGTCTGCGTGTCGCGGCCTCGGTCCGCGTCGTCCCGGTTCGGGACGGTCCCGGAACCACCGCTCGGTCCGTCAGGAGTGTCGCCGGATCCGGGGTCCATGGGATCTGCAGACGCCACGTGCTGTTTTATTTTTCGCCCCGAAGACCAGTATTGAGAATCGGTCGGAAAGCGGACGTGTCGACCGGCCGACGGCGCGCGCTACAGGAAGTCCTCGACGTGGTCCGCGACTTCCTCCGGGGTGTCGCCGACGGGGACGCCCGCGTCGTTGAGCGCGTCGATCTTCGACTGGGCCGTGCCCGTCCCGGAGCCGGAGACGATAGCGCCCGCGTGGCCCATCCGCTTGCCCGGCGGCGCGGTGCGGCCGGCGATGAAGCCGGCGACCGGCGTGTCCATGTGCTCGCCGATGAACTTCGCGGCCTGCTCTTCGTCCTCGCCGCCGATCTCGCCGCACATCACGACCGCGTCGGTCTCCGGATCGGCCTCGAACGCGTCGAGCGCGTCGATGAAGGAGGTACCGATGATCGGGTCGCCGCCGATGCCGATCGCGGTCGACTGGCCGAGCCCGCGCTCGGTGAGGTTATCGACTACCTGATAGGTCAGCGTGCCGGACCGGGAGACGAGCCCGACGCGCCCCTCGCTGAAGATATTGCCGGGGAGGATGCCGAGCTTCGCCTCGCCCGGCGTGATGATGCCGGGACAGTTCGGTCCGATGAGGCGGGTGTCGACCTCGCTCAGGCGCTTGTTCACCTTCGCCATGTCCTGCGTCGGGATCCCCTCGGTGATCGCGACCGCGAGATCGAGGTCCGTGTCGAGTGACTCGAAGATGGCGTCGCCCGCGAACGCCGGCGGCACGAAGATGACGGACGCGTCCGCGTCTTCGGCCTCGACGGCCTCGTCGACCGTGTCGTAGACGGGGACGCCGTCGACCTCTTGGCCGCCCTTGCCGGGCACCGCGCCTGCGACGACGTTGGTGCCGTACTCGATCATCTGGCCGGCGTGGAACTTCCCTTCCCCACCGGTGATTCCCTGCACGACCACTCTGGTGTCGTCGTCGACGAAAATGCTCATTGGGTCACCTCCTCCGCGTTCTGCACCGCACGCTGGACGGCGTCCTCCAGCGTCTCCTCGACCTCGACGAGGTCCGTGTTCAGGATCTCCATCCCCTCCGCGGCGTTCGTGCCGGCGAGCCGGACGACCACCTTCTTCGGGATCTCGTCGAACTGCTCTAAGGCCTCGTTGATCCCTTTGGCGACCTCGTCGCCGCGGGTGATCCCGCCGAAGATGTTGAACACGACGGCGTCGACGTTGTCGTCGGAGAAGACCATGTCGAGCGCCTGCGTGACGCGCTCTGCCTTCGCGCCGCCGCCGATGTCGAGGAAGTTCGCGGGCGAGCCGCCGTAGTAGTCGACCAGATCGAGCGTCGTCATCACGAGGCCGGCCCCGTTGCCGATGATACCGACGTTGCCCGACAGGCGGACGTAGTCGAAGCCGTACTCGCCGGCCTTGCGCTCTAAGTCGTCCTCGTAAGACTCCTCGGCGAGTTCGGCCAGATCGGGCTGGCGGAACAGCGCGTCCTCGTCGATGTTCATGACCGCGTCGGCGGCGACCACGTCGCGGTCGCCCGTGATCATGACGGGGTTGACCTCGATCTCCGAGGCGTCGTTCTCCTCGTAGAGGTCGTACAGCGTCGAGAGGATAGACGCCACGTCGAGCGCCACGTCGCCGTCGACGCCCGCCTCGTAGACGACCTTTCGGGCCTGGTACGGGTGGAGCCCGAACGCGGGATCGACGTGCTCGCGGGCGATCGCGTCGGGGTTCTCCGCCGCGACTTCCTCGATGTCCACGCCGCCCTCGGTCGAGACCATCAGGACGGGCTCGCCCTCGCCGCGGTCCATGGTGACGCCGACGTAGAGTTCGTCGACGAAGTCGACGCCGGCCTCGACGAGGACCGAGTCGACGGTGTATCCCTTCAGGTCCATGCCGAGGATCTCGTCGGCGTACTGCTCGGCCTCGTCTCGATCGGTCGCGATCTTGATCCCGCCGGCCTTCCCGCGGCCGCCGACGTGGACCTGCGCCTTGATCGCGGCCGGATAGCCGATCTCGTCGACGGCGTCGAGCGCCTCCTCGACGGTCGTCGCGAGCCGGGAGTCCGGCACCGGGATCCCGGCGTCCGCGAAGATAGTCTTCGCTTGATGTTCGTGAAGTTTCATCCGTTTGGGATCGGTACCGACGGCGGCTTAAATGGTTCCGATCCGACTCGAACGGCCGGCTGACGTCGGGGTTTGGAGTCGGCTGACGTCGGGGCTCGACAGTCGGTTGACGGTGGGGGCGTCGGTCGACCGGCGGGGCTCGGCGACCAACTCGGGACGAATCCACCCCCGAACGGAGACCCCTCGGACGGGGAAAGACGTATACTGTACGCCCCGTGCACGAACGTATGGGAACGGGACGAAGTGGAGAGCCGCCGGGACCGTCGGGCCTACCGGTGGTGGGAAACGCCTACCAGTTCGCATCGGATCCACTGTCGTTCTACGAGGAGGTCGCGCGCGAGTACGGACCGATCGCACGCTACGCGCTCGGCGGCAGGGAGTTCTACCAGTTGAGCGACCCCGAACTCGTCGAGCGGGTGCTCGTCCACGAAAACGACAGGTTCGACAAGGGCGAGGAGTACCGGCGGATTCTGGACCCCGTCATCGGCAACGGCCTGTTGATAAGCGAAGGCGAGTTCTGGCGGAAGCAGCGTCACCGGATGGAGCCGGCCTTCCACCCAGAGGCGCTCGCGGAGTACGCACCGGTGATCGTCGAACACACGGAACGGCTGCTGGACGGCTGGCGCGACGACACCGTCCGAGACGTCCACGCGGACATGATGCAACTCACCGTCGAGATCGCGGCGAAGACGCTTTTCGACGCCGACATTCGACAGTACGAGGCCAACATCTCCGACGCCCTCGAAGCGGTGATGGACCGGTCGGAAAAGCGGCTCGAACGACCGATCGAGATACCCGATAGCGTCCCGACGCCCGGCAACCGACGGTACAAGCGCGCGCTCGCGACGCTGTACGAGATCGCGACGGAGATCGTCGAGTCGCACGACGGGAGCGGAGACGACGTGGTCTCGCGGCTCCTGCGGGCGAAAGAACACGCGGAGGACCTCGACGACGAGCAGATACGAGACGAGGTCGTGACGCTGCTTTTAGCGGGCCACGAGACCACCGCGCTCGCGCTGACGTACACTCTCCACCTGCTGGCCACGAACCCGGAGCGGGCGGACCGACTCGGTGCCGAACTCGACGAGGAGGCGGGTCGCGGTCGGCTGTCGACGGACGTCACAGAGGAGCTGTCGTACACGAAGCGGACGCTCAGGGAGGGGATGCGCGTGTATCCGCCGGTGCAGAGCGTGATACGAGAGGCCACCGAGCCGGTCGAGATCGGCGGCTACGAACTCGACGAGGGGGCCGTCGTGACGGCGCCGCAGTGGGTGCTCCACCGCGATCCCCGGTTCTACGAGGAGCCCGAGGCGTTCCGTCCGGAGCGGTGGGATGAGGCGTTCCGCGAGTCGCTCCCGCGGTTCGCGTACTTCCCCTTCGGCGGCGGGCCTCGGCGCTGCATCGGCGAGAACTTCGCTAAACAGGAGATGCGACTGGCGCTCGCCACGATCGCGCGGGACTGGGAGTTCGAGGCCGTGACGGACGAACTGTCGCTGTCGCCGTCGATCACGCTTCGTCCGGACGGGCCGGTGAAACTGCGAGTCGGCCGGCGGTAGCGAGCGTCGCCCTCCCGCCTCTGATCCACGCCCGAATCGGTGGGGCTCGCGGAGGGCCGTCTCGTCCGTTCGCTCAGTTCAGTCGTCGTCGCCGAGGATGACGCGGTGGGTCATCGCCTCGGGGTCGAGCACGTCGTCCGCCTCCTCCTCGGTGAGGTAGCCGGCGTCGACGGCGGCCTCGCGGACGCTCTTTCCCTCTTTCAGCGCGGTCTTCGCCACCTTCGAGGCCTTGTCGTAGCCGATGGCGGGGTTGAGCGCGGTCGCGAGCGCCATCGACTGCTCGACGCGGGTCTCGCAGTGCTCCTCGTTCGCCTCCAGCTTCGCGACGAACCGCTCGCCGAACGTCGCCGCGGCGTTCGAGAGCAGCTGGGCGGATTCGAGGAAGTTGTGTGCGATCACCGGCTTGTAGAGGTTGAGATCGATCTCGCCGCGGGCCGCGCCGGCCGAGATCGCGGCGTCGTTACCGACCACCTGCTTGTGGACCTGGTTGACCGACTCGGCGACGACCGGATTGATCTTGCCGGGCATGATCGACGAGCCGGGCTGGTTCTCCGGCTGTTCGACCTCGCCGAGGCCGTTTCGCGGGCCGGACGCGAGCAGCCGGAGGTCGTTCGCCATCTTGTTCATGCTCCCGGCGATCGTGCGGAGCGCGCCGTGTGCCTCCGCCATCGCGTCGTGGGCCGCCTGCGCCTCGAAGTGGTTCTCGGCCTCGCGGAACGTCGTCCCCGTCTCCTCGGAGATGTACTCCGCGGCGAGCCCGGGGAACTCGGGGTGGGTGTTGAGCCCGGTGCCGACGGCGGTGCCGCCCAGCGCGAGCTCTCGCAGGTTCGACTGCACGGCTTCGGCGCGCTCTATCCCCTTCGCGACCTGCGTGCGGTAGCCGCCGAACTCCTGGCCGAGCCGGATCGGCGTGGCGTCCTGGAGGTGCGTGCGGCCGGTCTTGACCACGCCGTCGAACGCGGCTTCCTTGGCCTCGAGCTCGGCGTGGAGCGTTTCGAGGGCGGGCACCAGGTCCTTCTCGACGGCTTCGAGCGAGGCGACGTGCATCGCCGTCGGGATCACGTCGTTCGACGACTGGCCGTAGTTGACGTGGTCGTTCGGGTGGACCACCCGGTCGCCGATCTCCGCGCCCGCGATCTCGGCCGCGCGGTTGGCGATGACCTCGTTGGCGTTCATGTTCGAGGAGGTGCCGGAGCCGGTCTGGAACACGTCGACGGGGAACTGGTCGTCGTGCTCGCCCGCGATCACCTCGTCGGCGGCGGCGACGATCGCCTCCGCGGTGTCCTCGTCCAGCAGGCCGAGGTCGCGGTTCGCCTGCGCGGCCGCCTTCTTGACGACGCCGAGCCCGCGGATGAACCGTCGGCTCATCGGAATCCCGGAGATCGGGAAGTTCTCGACGGCCCGCTGGGTCTGTGCGCCCCAGTAGGCGTCGGCCGGGACCTGCATCTCGCCGAGGCTGTCCTCCTCCGTGCGGTAGTCTTCGCCCATGCCTGCGGCTTCCCGCGAGACCGGGTAAAAGCTACTGAAACCGGTCACCGTTCTCACGGCACGGGAGAGCAGCCACCACGGACCGATTCAGGCCTCGTCGACCGGGAGCAGCCCCGCGTCGCGGAGGTCGGCGTCGAGGCTCCCGTCGCCGTGCTCGGCGTAGGCGTCGGGGGTGTACGTCTTGATCTCTAAGGCGTGGACCGAGCGCGTCATGTGGTCGCCGACGGCGTCGTACACGCGCTGGTGCTGGTCGACGAGCGACTCGCCCTCGAAGGCGGGCGAGACGACGAGGGCAGCGAAGTGCGCGTCTTCGTCCTCGTCGTCGTGAATCCGCGGGTTCGTCACGCGAGCGACGGCGTCCGCGACGTTCGACTCGATGAGGTCTTCGACCGCTGCCGGATCGATGGTCATGGTCCGTCTCGGTCCCCGGCGGGCAAAAAGCGACCGCATGGGTACGGGGGCGGTCGTCGCCGGACGCGCCCGCCGATCGGCCACTCCGGCCAGCCGGCCGATCGCGCCGGACCGCCAGTCAGCCACTCCGGCCAGCCGATCGGTCGCCCCGATGTCAGCCGAGTTCCGATCAGCCGATCGCCCACTCGAACACCTCCCGCTGACGGTCGAGGAGGGTCCCGAGATGGTCGCTCTCGACCGAGGTCAGGCGACCGTCACCCCCGTCGAGATGCTCTCTGACCGGTTCGATCGGGGCGTTGTCGTCGTCGGTTCCGTGCCACGCCCGCACGGTCGCCCGGCGGGGCGGCCGGCCGATCGACACCTCGCCGAACCACCGGGCCTCGCGGGCGACGGCCGTCGCGCCCTGCCGGAGCGCCTCGTGGAAGTCGGCGGCGACCGCGTCGGCGACGGCCGCGGGCACCTCCCGGTCCGTGTACTGGGCGATCACCGCCTCGGAGCCGCGAACGCGCGCCAGCGGCTTCGAGAGCCGGAACAGAAGCCGCACCGCGAACGGGACCGCGGCGAGCCGGGCGAGACCGGTCTCCGCCGGCGGGACGACGGTGGACACCAGTCCGACGCGGTCGTCCGGTCCCGCGGCCGCGAGCGCGAACGGCCCCCCGCCGGAGAACCCGACGTGGGGCACGCCCGCGGACCGCGCGTCTCCGTTCTCGTCGGCGGCGTCTCCGCCCGTAGGCTCGGTCGTGGTCCCCTCGGTCGCGAGGAGTTCCCGGACGTCGGTTTGCCAGTCGCCGAGCGACCAGCCGCGGGGCGGCGGCGACGACTTCCCGTATCCGGGCCGGTCCGGCACCACGAGCCGCACGCCGGCCTCGGTCGCGATCGGACCACACACGGCCGCGAACAGCCGCGATCCGGGAGTCCCGTGATGGACGACGAGCGGGTCTCCGTTCGGGTCACCGGCGACCGCGTACGCGAGCGTTCGCTCGTCCGGGAGGGTGCATTCGCGCGTCGAGACCGCGCGTCGTCTCGCAGTCGGTTCGCGTGTCGTCATAGCAGGTCAGTCGCGTTCGTCTACCGCTCGAAGACGAGCCCGTAGTGGTACGGCGGGAGGTCGACCTCCCGGGCGAGCCGGAGGTCGGTCGCCGACTCGACGGCGCGTCGCGTCTCCGCGGGACCGATCCGGAGGTCCGTCGGCGGACCGCGCGGCTCTCCGCCGACCGTCGTCTCCGCTCGGGGGAGCGTCCGCCAGTTGACCACCACGAACCGACCGTCGGGCGCGAGCGCGTCGGCCACGGCGGCGAGGAAGGCGTCTCGGTCGTCGATCCCGTGGAACGCGTTAGCGAGCAGCGCGACGTCGACCGGCTCCGGGAGATGCGCTCCGAGTTCGCGGGCGTCACCCCGGATCGGGACGACGGCGTCTATCTCCTGTTCGGCCGCGAGCGCCGCGAGTTCGTCGAGGAGTGTCTCGTCGAGGTCGACGGCGTACACCGGCGCGGGGTCGACGAGCCGCGCGGCCGGCAGCGCGAAGTAGCCGTTACCGCAGCCGATCTCGACCGTGCGGTCGCCCCGTTCGAGCCCGAGCCGACGGAGCGTGTCCGCCGGCGTCGGCCAGAGGCGGGCCCACCAGTCCCAGTCCGGCTGTCCGGTGTTCCGAAAGCGTTCCATACCAGATGATGGCGCGGGTGTCTCTCTTATTGGTTCCGGGGCGGCAGTCGGCGGCCGGCTCACTCGCCGGCCGCGAGCCGACGCAGCCGGGGGAGCGCCTGCTCGTAGCCGAGACCGACGACGCCGACATACAGCGCGAGAAGCCCCATCGCGATCCCCCACGCGCCGAGCACGAGGTCGCCGCCGGTGACCGCCGACAGTCCGAACTGTTCGAGGACGACGCCGCCCGCGGCCGCCGCCCCGGCACCGAGGGTGACGGCGACGAGTTCAGCGATCTCGACCGCGACAGCGGGTACTTCGACCATACCCGACCGACGACCGCGGCGCGATATGACTCTTTTGGACCGACGGGATGGTTGGTGAGACGCGACCGCCGCCGCTGGGAGGGGAACGCCCCGGTATCGGCGACGGAGAGCGGCCCTTTTATTTTCGTGAGCGCGTATCACCGCGTACGCATGAGCAACGGAGACGGCGACGGTCGGAACGACCTCCGGATGCCGGACGACGACGAGGTGTTCGCGGAGGTCGTCGAGATGCTCGGCGCGAACCGCGTCAAGGTCCGCTGTGCGGACGGCACGGAACGGACCGCGCGCATTCCGGGGAGAATGCAAAAGCGCGTCTGGATCCGCGAGGACGACATCGTGCTCGTCGAGCCGTGGGACTGGCAGGACGAGAAGGCCGACATCTCGTGGCGCTACGAGAAGAGCGAGGCCGAACAGCTCCGCGAGGAAGGGCACCTGCAGTGACCGCCGACGTCGCGGCCGCCGCGAGTTGCTAACGTCGTTTTTGTCCCGTTCGTTCCGACTCACTCGGTCGTGAACCGCTCCCGTTCCGCGAGCGCGAGCTCCGTGCCGTAGCGTTCGACGAGCGGAGCGTACGCGTCGCCGAGCGCGCGCATGCAGGCGGCCGTCGAGACGAACCCGAGGTCGTCTGCCACCGGCGCCGCTTTCCGGCCCTGTAACACCTTCTGGACCAGCAGGCGCTCCTCGCGGTCGTCGAGTGCGGCGTCGTCCGCGCCGTCACCCTCGATCAGCGCCGCGAGCGCGAGGTCGCGGAACGCCCCCGGCGCGGTGTCGTAGGTTCCCGGTCCGAACGACGCGCCCACCACGGAGCGCCACTCCGTTTCCGTCAGGTCGACCGAAGCCGGAGCGGAGCAGGCGCGGAGCGCGCCGCGGACCACGTCGGCGTCGACCTCGCGGTGAGCGTCCGAGAGGCCGTCTCGCTCCCGGTCTCGGAACGCGGCGGCGTGGCGGTCGAGGAGAGCCTCCCCCGTCTCGCCGGCCGGGCGTAACATGACCGCCGAGTGCTCGCCGGAGGCGTCGTTTCGTGAGGTCGAGAGGTGGACCGTCCGGTAGCCCGCGCGCCGCCAGAACCGGAGCAGCCGAGGCGTCGCGCCGTACCCGACGGAGAAGTAGTCGACCCCGCTGCCGGCGTCGTCCCCGCTCCCAAACTCGGCGTGGATCTCGGAGAGCAGCCGCGAGCCGAACCCCTCGCCGCGGAGCGCGGGGTGAGTCGCGATCCGGACCGTCCGGAGGCCCCGCGGTTCGGCGGCCGCCTCGTCGCGGAGCTGGCTCGTGAGCAGGTCCGGAACCATGTTCCCGCGGACGCGCTCGCCCTCGTACATCTCTCCGCGGGTCGCCGCGTCCAGTCCGCCTTCGCGCGCGAGCAGGGCGACCGCGACGATCCGGCCGTCGGCGACGAGCGCGCGCGAGAGGAGGTTCGGCGCGTCGAGCAGCCGCGCGAGGTCGTTCGGCTCCGTGCGGTAGTGCGCGGCCACGAGCAGGCCGAACGCCTCGCCGAGAAGCGCCTCGTCCGCGGTCAGGTCGGCCGGATCGAGGGGTCGATACGTCGCGTCTGCGGCCGTCGCTCCCGCGACCGCCTCCTCGACCGCCGGCCGCGCGTCGAGTAAGAGCGCGTGCGACGCCCACGCCTCGACCGGGTCGCCGCGCGCGTACCGGATCGGCTCGTCGAGCCGCACGTCTCGCACCGCGAGCCGGCTCGCGAGCAGACGCTCGCGGAACCGGACCGCGAACCCGCGCCCGGACCCCTCGTAGCCGTGGACCGTCGTACAGAACGCGATCGACGGCGCGTCGAGGAGACGTTCGAGCAGTCGCACCGGCAGCGCGGCCGCCTCGTCGACTATCACGGCGTCCGGGCTCCCGGGCAGCTCCGCCGCCTCCGCCGGAGACAGGTAGCGGACGCGTCCGCCGCCCGCAACGTCGAGGCGGCGCGTCGCCTCCGTCCCCGCGGTCGCGGACCGCTCTGTATGGTCGGCGGCGCTGTCGCGTCCGGCCAGCTCTCGGGCGCGCGCGAACGCCTCCGCGGCGTTTCGAGCCGCCGGCGCGGTGACGAGCACGTCCGCGCCCGAAAGCGCCAGCGCGCCGGCCGCGAGCCCCGCCGCGCTCGACTTGCCGCGACCGCGGTCCGCCTCGACGACGACCGCGTTCCCGGGGGTCGAGAGCGCCTCGAACGCTCGCACGGCGCGCGCCTGATCGGCCGTGAGACAGGCCTCGTACGCCGCCGTCGGGAACGTCGCGTCCGGCGGTGCAGTCGGCGGCCGCGTCGCCGAGGTCGACCTGTCACCGTCCACGGACTCCGCGGAGAGCGCGTCGCGATCGAGCGCGTCGCTCCCGTCCGAGCCGCCGTCGAGCGAGACGATCGCGATCCCCGAGTGGGTTCGGAGCGTGTCGACCAGCCGCTCGCGGAAGCGCCCAGTCACGTCGTCGAGGGCGTACGGCGGAACCGCGAGCGACTCGTCGAAGCGGTCGCGCGTCTCGGGCCACGCGTCGAGCGCCGGGGTGAGGAGGACCAAGAGCCCGCCGCCGTCGACGGCCCCGACGCACCGGCCGAGCGCGTTCGGCACGAACTGCTCGTGGCAGTCGAGCACCACGGCCTCGCGGGTGCGGCCGAGAAGCCCGTCCGCGCGCCGCGGCCGGTGTTCCTCGAACCGGAACCCCTCGCGCGTCGAGACGATCGAGACGTCGTCCGCGGTCGCTCCGAGGGCCGCCTCGACCGCCGTGTAGGCCGCGTCGACGCCGCGGTCGCGGTCGCCGGCGAGCACGAGGACGCGTCGCTCGTTCGCCGCCTCGGCCGCCCGTTTCGCCCGTCGCGCCAGCGTCGCGATCATCCGTCTGTTGGCACTCGTTGTCCGGGACTGCGGATGTGTCTTGTCCTCCGCGGCGGCCGCGGTCGAGGTGGTCCGTCGAGGCGGACCGCAGCGCGCGGCGAAAGGGAAGGCTCGGTCCGGCCGAGGCGGGAGGCTTACGGCGGCGCGGAGCGTCAGTTCGGATATGACCACGGTCACGCTCGTCGGTACGCGGCTCGCGGACGTCGGCCGCGAGTTCGTCTACGAGGGCGAATCGCCCGACTGCGAGGGGTGTCCCTACCGGGGACAGTGTCTCAATCTCACCGAGGGGACCCGGTACCGCGTGACGGGGATCCGCGAGAACGCGCAGACGCTCGACTGCGCCGTCCACGACGCGGGGGTCCGCGCCGTCGAGGTCGAGCCCGCGCCCGTCCCCGCCACCGTCCCGTCGAAGCGAGCGTACGCCGGGAGCAAGGCCTCCCTCGCGGGCCCGTGCCCGCACACCGAGTGTCCGAGCCACGGGTACTGCGTTCCCGACGGGGTCGACTTCGACGAGGAGCGCGTGATCGACCAGGTGCTCGGCGAGCCCCCCCACGACGAGTGCGCGCTCGACCGCGACCTGACGCTGGTGGAGTTCCGCGCCGAAGAGTGAGCAGGTGAACCGACCCGGGGTTCGACCGACTACAGCGCCGTGACCGCGTTCAGCGTGATCCGGATCGCGCGTTCGACGTTGTCCTTCGCTTTTTCCGGTAGTTCGTCGTCGGAGTCCGCGCCCTTCTGCGTGCCCGCGACGAGGTTGCCGTCGACGGTGCAGATGGCTCCCGCGCGCAGCCCCTTGCGCCGCGCGAGCGCGAAGACGGTCGCGGCCTCCATCTCGATCGCGAGCAGGTTCGCGTCGTTCCAGTCGTCGACGAACTCCTCGTCCTCGTTGTAAAAGGCGTCGTCGGAGACGATCGGACCGACGTGAATCTCCTCGTCGTTGTTCTCGGCCGCCTCGACCAGACCGGTGAGCACGTCGTAGTCCGGTACGGCCGGGTACACTTCATCTTCGTACCGCTTGCTCGTTCCCTCTTCTTTGGCCGCACCGGTCGCGACGACCATGTCGCCGACCTCCATGTCCGGCTGTAGCGCGCCGCAGGTGCCACACCGGAGGAACGTCTCGACGCCGACTCGGGAGAGTTCCTCGACGGCGATCGCGGCCGACGGACAGCCGATCCCCGTCGAGCAGATCGTGAGGTCGACGCCCTCGTAGCTCGCGTTGACGACCCGGTACTCGCGGTTTTCGGCGACGAGTTCGCTGTCGTCACACAGGTCGGCGATCCGGTCGACGCGGCCGGGGTCGCCCGGGATGATCGCGATCTCGTGTACGTCGTCCTCCTCGACCAGCAGGTGCGGTTGTTTCGCCATACGCGCGGAGACGCCCGCTCCGCGCAAAAGGGGACCGGTCGGGCGACGGTCCGACGGTCGACCTCACCGGCAGCCCCGACTGAGACGAGTTTCGTATAGCGGCATAAAATACATATCGGTCGATGTCTCCGCCATACGTGACTCGAATCCTCGGGTGATTCGCCAACCGAGAGCAGTTATCGCGACTGAGAGGTCGACGGAGGATTTTATACCCGCTCGCCGTCGACCTCTCATAATGCGCTTCAATCGCGACCGTCGGGGCCAGTCGGTCGTGGTCGGAACCGTGATCCTGTTCGGATTCTTGATCCTGGCGATCTCGCTGTATCAGGTCCAGATCGTTCCACAGGAGAACGCGCAGGTCGAGTTCGAGCACTTCCAAGAGGTCCGCAACGACATGGTCGATCTGCGGGCGGGAATCCTGCAGGCCGGAAGCACCGACCGGCGACAGTACCAGACGGTACAGCTCGGCACGACGTATCCGCCGCGGCTGTTCGCGATCAATCCTCCAGCGCCGAGCGGGACGATACGGACGAGCGACCCCTATCCGATCACGATCTCGAACGGAACCACAACGGAAACAGTTCCGACGCGATTCATCCAGTACCGGCCGGGCTACCACGAGATCGAGGACTCTTCGACGTGGTACGACGCCTCCGTGTTGTATCTCGACGCTCGCGGCGAGGGAGGCGAGGTCGCGGTGCTCGAAGACCAGAATCTCGTCAGCGACGGTAAGGTGCAGATCGTCGCCGTGCAAAACGAGTTCCGGCGAAGCGGCACCGGACAGGTGACGCTCGAACTCTACCCCGCTGAGAACGTCACAGAGACCATTCCCGACGGCAATCTCACCGTGACCGTTCCGACGCGGTTGAGCGGGAGTGCGTACTGGGACGACGCAGCGATCCCGAGCGACATCTACGGTGGCGTCACGAGCGACGCAAACGACGACGACGTGTACAACCTGACGCTTGAGACGACCGCTAACGACCTGACCGTGGACACGGTCGGGGTGCAGGAAGCACCCGAGGAGGCGACGCAGGAAGGTGACGGTGTTGGTGGTGGCGGAGACGGTGGCAGCGGAGGGGGTGGAACCGGAGATGGCAGCGATGGTTCAGACGGGGCCTCATTTGAGTCTTTGTCTGCAGAAGTGACACAGAGCAGTAGTTCTGGCATCGGCGAAGTTACCTTTGATTACCAGCTTTCAGAGGCCACATCCGGTGTTAGCTTTACAGTAACCGACGCTCGTGGAGTAACAAACACCGAGACGGGAAGCGGTAATACCGGAGAACAGACTCAAGAAGTCAGTATCGACAAATCCTCTGGTAATAACAGACCGGTTACAGTAACTGCAAATATCAATGGTGGTGGTTGCCAGACTGCTACACTCGAAGAGACTGATTCGACTGCGATATATCCCGGAGATTGGAATCCGTGCTAGTTTCTGCTGCGTTGTATAAAATAGAATTTCCACAATCGACGTAATCCCCATCGACACACCCATATGCCGGCCGCATGAACGACCGTGTATGACCGCAGTCGGCATCGACGGTGTCGGAATCTGGAGCGGAAACCTCAAACTCGACCTTCCGGGCACGTTCGCGCCCGAGAAGGGCGACGACCCGGAAAAATACACGAAGGGGCTCGGCCTCAACAACTCCTCGTTCCCGGACGTGTACGAGGACATCGTCACGATGGGCGCGAACGCCGCGAAGAATCTGATGGACCGCAAGGGGTTAGATCCCGCGGACATCGGGCGGATCGACGTCGCCACGGAGTCGGCGTTCGACCACTCTAAGCCCGTCTCGACGTACATCGCGGGGTGTCTCGAACAGGTGTACGACGGCGACTTCACCCACGCCAACAAGGGCGAGCGGAAGTTCGCCTGTCTCGCCGGCACGCAGGCGATAGACGACGCGTACAACTGGATCCGTGCGGGTCGGAACCGCGGGCGCGCGGCGCTCGTCATCTCGACGGACACGGCGCTGTACGAGCGCGGTGATCCCGGCGAGGCGACCCAGGGGGCCGGTGCCGTCGCGATGCTGATCGACGAGGACCCCTCGATCGTCGCGCTCTCCACGGATCAGGGGTACGGATCGAAAGACGAGACGGACTTCCTGAAGCCGAACCAGCAGTTCCCGAGCGTCGACGGCAAGCGCTCTGTGCAGGTGTACCTCTCTCGGATGCGCGAGGCGCTCGAAGACTACGAATCGGTCACGGACGACATCGAACTCGACGATTTCGTGTACGCTCCGTTCCACACGCCGTTCCCGGGGATGGTCCGGAAGGCGGCGCTTTTGGCGTACCGCCACGTCATTCGCGACTCCGAGTACGAAGACGAGCTCGCGGACGAGATCGGCCGACAGCCGCGTGAGGACGACTTCGCCGACCGCGAGTCCTACGAGGAGGCGATACGCGACTACATGGACGAACTGAAGCGCACCGAGCAGTACCAGTCGTGGTACGACACCGTCGTCGAACCGACGCTCGGTCTCTCACGCGAGGTCGGCAACTGGTACACGAGTTCCGTCCACCTCGCTCGCGTCAGCGCGCTGCGTGACGCGCTCGACCGGGACGCTGAGTTCGTCGACGACACCCTTCTCGTCGCCTCGTACGGATCCGGGGCGCAAGCCGAGATCCACGCCGAGACCATCCGCGAGGGGTGGCGGGCGGAGATCGAGGGGCTCGACATCGACGAGCAGCTCGCCGCCCGGTACGACCTCACGTGGAGTGAATACGAGGACGTTCACGACGTTCACGAGTACGACATGGACGTCGGCCGCGAGATAGAGGAGTTCACACAGCCGGAATCGGAGTTCGTGTTCACCGGCTGGGGGCGGATGAACGAGCGGAAGTACGAGTACGTCGAATAGCCGTATCCCCGTGAAAACGGGTCACACGACGCTTCTCGAATACGATGGGTTTAAACGACGTTAGGGTGAATCTCACTGCAATGGTAACCATCTACGACGTGCCGGCCGACGCCCTGATCGAGGCGGTCGCCGCACGGCTCGAAGACCGGATCGACGAGCCGGAGTGGGTCGAGTTCGCGAAAAGCGGCGCAGGGAAGGAACTGCCGCCGGAACAGGAAGACTTCTGGTACGTTCGCTCCGCGAGCCTGCTCCGTAAGGTCGCCCAGAACGAACCGATCGGCATCGAGCGACTCGCGACCGAGTACGGGAGCAAAAAGCGCGGCTCGAACCGTTATATCGTCCGCCCGGGCGAGCACGAAGGCGGCTCGCGCAAGCTCATCCGCGCGTCGCTGCAGGCGCTCGAAGACGAGGGTCTCGTGACGACTGCCGCCGGCGAGGGGCGACGCCTCTCCGACGACGGTGAGGCGTTCCTCACCGAGGTCGCGACCGAGGTCTTCGAGGACCTCGACCGTCCGGAACTCGAACGCTACGCGTAGATCGCCGATCGGTTTCTCTGCCGCGTTGACCGCCTAGCGGCGGCTCTCGGAGCTGTCGATATTCGTGCCTCTTAGTTGCAGAGCCGATGCCGATAATACACAATATTTCGCTATACCAAATATCAAGACCGTAGTTCGCATCAAGCCTCTCGCGAAGTCCGAGATACGTTTGTCCCCCGTTCTCGTGAATCTCACGGCCCTCGCCACGGTCCAGCGAAAACGCCGGAAGACGGCGAGGTTGACGTCGCTGATCTTCGCTGCTTCTTCCGAAACGGTCTGGTCGTCCGGATCGGTCGCCCCAGACTCGTCGTGGTACTGGAGCTTCCGTTCCGGGTCGCGAGGAATCGCAACACCGGCCTTCTGTACACTGAGGAGCGGCCGAGCCGTTCGACTGTCTCACGGATATCGGCGCTAGATCGCCCTGTTCAACTGCGCCAGAGTGTCGGCTGGTCGGGAACGGAATCGAACCCGAGCGAGCGACGGATTTCTGAGTGCTGCCGGAGAAACTCGGCGAGTGCCGTTTCGTGACCCAAGCCGAGATACCGTGTTGTCGCTGTCGAACGGAAGACATCGCGCCGAGAGACCGCAGTCGGTGCTCGGGGACACGTCTGCCGTTCCGGGCCGATGATATGACGTTCTCTCCGACGCTGACGTACGAACTCAGGTTTCCTCAGTTTCGGGGTCGTTCATAGACAGCAATCCCGTTGCCATCAGCCGTCGCGTGATCGCGACCAGCCCGTTGTCGAATCCGCGGCCGAAGACACCTTGTTCGTGCTCACGGCCGTCTGCCCTGGTTTCGGTGAACGAACTTATCAAGATTGCCTCACGATCGGCCAGTAACAGCCGACTGATTTCGGTATCGTCGTCTGGAAGCGGTGACCGGCTCAACCAGTCTAAACCCGAGACAAACACCTCGGTATCCGGAAGGGCATCCTGAATCGTGGTCCGGAGCTTTTCATCGACCGTCCCGATAAAGACGTTCACATCTCGTTCCTGGGCTGACCGCAGCTGTTCGGCCAGTTGCTCGGTGAAAATACTTTCGTGCCCGATCACGAGGATCAACTCCTCTGTCGCACCCTCAATCAACTGCCGTGTCCGGCTCGTAATGCCCTGATCGCCCGAGATAGACCAGACCTCGTGTGTGGTCTCTGTCGATTCTCCCTCGTCAGTTGGCTCAAGCCCGCCCAGGGCGTTCCGTAGTGACTCGGCCCGCTCGACGTACTCCGACTGAAGGGTGTTGACGGCCTCGTCGATCGAGACCGCTCGAAACACCTGCGGATTTGAATGCTGAGTCTCTACCAGTCCTTTCGATTCTAGCACGCGAATCGCGTCGTAGACGCGCGTGCGGGGCACTTCGGAAGTCTCGCTGATGTCCTTGGCCGTCCCGCGCTGGCGGCGTGCGAGCGCCACGAACGACTTGGCTTCGTACTCTTTGAGCCCGAGCTGTTGGAGCAGTTCTATCGCTTGGTCTTGATTTGAAACATCATCCATTGGTCCCAACCTCGACTGCTACCTTCTGGTTCGTGTCCCGGGTGTTTAGTACGTCGCACCGAGATTCGCGGTTGTCACCCAGTTTATCACAGAATTACGTTGATTCAGGGACTTCTGAACGTCCTAAAATAGGGACTACTCAGCTATTCACTCATTTAATCACAATACTTCTTTGTGCGGGTAGCACGGAGGGTAGAGTGGCGCGTAGTCGCAGAACTGGTCCCAACCTCTCTGTCGCTACGCGTCAAAAACCACCACACGTGGTGGTTTTCACGAAACTGGTGACGAGTGAATGTCCGGCGACCAATCCGACCAAGCACGACCCACGGCCGTCAAACAGCTCAAAGCGCTTGGCCTCAGTACTTACGCCGCCCGGACATTCGTCGCACTGGTCAGTCTCGGCGAAGGGACTGCTCAGGACGTGAGCGAAGTTGTCGATGTCCCCCGAACACGCGTCTACGACGCAGCTGACGAGCTTCAGAACCGCGGTCTCGTTGACGTAAAACAATCGAGTCCCAATCGGTATTGGGCCATTTCGACGGAGACGGCCGGCCGTCACTTCGAACAGGAGTACGACCACCGGGTGACGGTCCTCACAGACGCGCTCGACCAGCTTGCATCAGCGAATCGCAGCACTGAACAGCAGGGTGTCTGGACGGTAACCGGCCGGGACACCGTGACCGAACGCGTAGTGGATTTCATCTCGTCCGCTAATGAGGAGGTCGTGTACATGACTGTCGGAGAACTGCTGACCGACGAGGTCGCTGAATGCCTCTCGACCGCCAACGACCGTGGGGCCTCGATTCGGCTCGCAGAGATGGAACAACCCGTCGAAACCCGGCTCGAACAGAACGTTCCTGACGCGCAACTGTTCGAATCGGTGTGGGACTGGTCGGATACGCCTGCTGGTCGCCTCCTCATGGTCGATCGGGATAAGACGCTCGTGAGTGTGCTCGTCGACGGGAATGGTGAACATCCCCCCGAATCGCGCGATGAAACCGCTATTTGGGGCGCGGGTCAGACGAATAGCCTTGTCGTAGTGCTGAAAGCGCTGTTCACCTGGCAGCTCGACAACAATCGAGACTCCTAAAATAAATAGTAACTCAGATAATCACAACAAGATTATAAATATCCGGGTTCAATATGAGTCACCATAACTCATGGTAGTTGCTCCCGCTGTCGCTTCTTCCGTAACAACCGGTGATAGCTAATGGATGACGACACGAACAGCGTTGACGACTCGGAGCCCTCCGACCAGGCCGAGGGCACAGGTGCGAAATCCACGGCGGTTCGTGACAACTGGACGGATCGGGACCAACCCTCTATGATGATCGTCGAAGCGGTGGCTGCGGCCACTAACCGGCCCACGACGGAGCTTCCACCGCTGCAGAAGACTCTGGATGTGGATGCACTCAACACACTTCTCAACGGACAGCCATCATCAGTAACGGTCTCCTTCCGGTACGCCGACACCACCGTCTCGGTGAGCGAGAACGGAAGCATAGAAGTCCACACCAATGGAGACCCCGGAAGAGAGGACAACGAATAGTTCTACGACCTGCCGAACGAGGGTGGTTAGGAGACAGACGGTGGTATATCTTCCCGATGATCGTCGATAGCTTGAGCAGATCGAGAACCTCTTGGAACTCTCGGGCTCGACGAACGGTTCCCTGGCCGGTGTCGTACTCGATCACGCTTGCTTCCTGTAACTTCGGCAGGTGAACGTGGTGGAGCTCGATACGTCGATGTTCTACAGAACCGTACCGTCCGGGTGGAATGAATCCGCCCCTCGCAGGTGCTGTGTGAGTTGATCGACAGTCGTCCCGTCGGTTGTGTCAGCCACCCGGCGGAGGATCTGTCGTCGCTGCTGGTTGGTCAGCAGCTCTAGTGCTGTCTCGGTCGACATCCGCTGTTCTGAGTTGCTCATGAGTAGTTCCACCATGTCCAGTCGGGACATCGGCTCGCGAGAACATGGACGAGATATTTCACATATCTAACGGATACATATGTCGTTGACCCGAATCCTCAAAGTGTGCGGGCGGTTCGGGATGTGTCTGGGTGAATTTGGGGAGAAAATGATCTCAAGACCGTATGCATTGAGACGGCCAGTCTCAACGTCTGTCTAGGGCGCGGCGATCGCCTAGCGGCGGGCAGCGGATCGGTGCGGGTGACCCGCTATCCGGTGTTTTTCATGCCGGCAGCGATACCGTTGACGGTGAGCCGAAGGGTCCGTTCCTCCTCATCGGTGCGGTCGCTGCGGCCGAGGAGGCTCACCTGCAGCAGGTTCAACGGATCGACGTACGGGTTTCGACGGCCGAGGCTCTCTTCGAGCCACTCGCGGCGGAGCAGCTGGTCGCGCCCGCTGATGGCGAGGACCAGTTCGCGGCCGCGCTCGTACTCGCCGACGAGTTCCGGGAAGAACCGCTCGCGGAGGTCGTCGTCCGCGAGGTCGGCGTACTCCGCGGCGATCTCGGGCTCCGTACGGGCGAGCGCGAGCCCGGCGTTGTCGAGAGTCGTCTGGAAGAACGGCCACTCTTCGTACATCTCGCGGAGCGTGGCGAGTCCGCTCTCCTCACCGACCGCATCGAGGTACGCGTCGATGCCGGAGGCGAGCGAGTACCAGCCGGGCAGGATGAGCCGCGTTTGCGTCCACGAGAACACCCACGGGATCGCGCGCAGGTCCTCGACGGTGCGCTCGCCGGAGCGGGAGGCGGGCCGCGAGCCGAGGTTCAGGTCCTCGACGACCGATATCGGCGTCGCCTGTCCGAAATACGAGACGAATCCGTCGCTGTTCAAGAGGTCCCGGTACGTCTTCCGGGCGGCGGGAGCCATGATCTCCATCGCGTCGACCCACCGCTCGGGTACGTCCTCCGTGGGCTCGGCGGTGGCTTCGTGGCGCGCACGGATCTGCGCGTCGAGCATCTGTTCGAGTTCGCGCTCTGCGATCCGCGGATTGGCGTACTTCTCGGCTATCGCCTCGCCCTGCTCCGTGAACTTCACCTGTCCGGTGACCGTCTCGTTGGGGAGCGCGAGCAGCGCCTCGTTCATCGGACCGCCGCCGCGCGAGATGGAGCCGCCGCGGCCGTGGAACAGCCGAAGGGTGACGTCTTCGTCCCTGCAGAACCGCGCGATCCGACGCTGGTTCTCGTAGAGGTCCCAGTTCGCGGCGAGAAAGCCGTTCTCCTTGTTGGAATCGGAGTAGCCGAGCATGACCTCTTGTACGTCTCCGCGGGCGTCGAGCGCCGCCGCGTACGCGTCGTTGTCGAACAGGCTCCCGAGGATGCGCTCGGCGCCGTTGAGCGCCGATTCGGTCTCCAAGAGGGGAACGACGTCGAGCCCGCAGTGATCCGGTAGCGAGACGACGCCGACCTGATCGGCCAGGAAGAGCACTTCGAGGACGTGACTCGGCTCTTCGGTCATCGAGATGCAGTAGGTGTCTATCGCCTGTGCGCCGTACTCGTCTTGCCACTCGGCGAGCGCTTCGAACCGTCGGATCACCCGCTCCGTCGTCTCCGAGACGTCGCCGGGATCGTCGGCGTCGATGACTCCGTCCTCCTGTAGGATGGCCTCGGTGAGGAACGCCTGACGGTCGGCTTCGTCCATCTCGCGGTAGTCGACGCCCTCCGCGGCGACCGCCTCAGCGACGGCCTCCGTGTGGTTCTCGCGGTGGTCACGGAGGTCGAGCGACGCGAGCGTGAGGCCGAAGGTGTCGACCTGTCGACGTAGCGGCTCGACGAACGACTCGCGGACCGCGTCCTGTCCGTCGGCAGCGAGCGACTCGACGATGACGTCGAGGTCGGCGAGGAAGGCGTCGCTGTCGGGGTATCCGCCCGGACGCACGTCGTCGATACGGTCGAGCCGCTCGCGCATCAGGCGGAGCTTCTGTCGGTACGGCTCGTCGGGGTATCGCTCTCGCGCCTCCTCGACGACCGTCGGGAACCGTTCGGCGTCGTCGGCGAGCGACCGCGTGAGCGCGTCATCGACCGCGTATCGCTCGCCGTCCTGACTCAACACGGCCGAGAGCCGCTTACACTGGTCGCGGTACTTCTCGACGGCGACCTCGCGTTGGCGTGCGAGCGTCTCGTCCGTCACCTCGGGCGTGACGAAGGGGTTTCCGTCCCGGTCGGAGCCCGCCCACGAGCGGAACTCGAAGAGCTTGGGACAGTCCACGTCGTCGTACTCCTGTGATATCGTTTCCTCGAACTCCTCGTATGCGTCGCCCACGACGTCGAAGAGCGTGTTTTCCAGATACCACTGGACGTTCCGGGCCTCGTCTTCCGGCTCCGGTGGCCGTTGCCGCACCTGCCGGGTGCCCCAGAGGCTCGTCACCTCGGCGGTGACGTCGCGCCAGATCGCGTTCCGCTCGCGCTCGGTGAGGTTCCGCTCGTCGAGCTCCCCGAGGTGGTTCGCGATCGAACGAAGCTTCGATTTGACCGTGGACCGGCGCGCCTCGGTCGGATGCGCCGTGAACGTCGGCTCGATGAGCACGTCGGCGAGGAGGTCTTCGAGCTCTGCCGGCTCGACGTCTTGCGCCGCGAACTCGGCGATCGTGGCTTCGAAGGAGTCGTGCAGGGCCCCCTCGTCGTCGGCGTTCCGGATGGCGCGCACCCGCTCGCGCTCTTCGGCGAGGTTGATCAGTTCGAAGTAGGTCGTGAACGCCCGAGCGACGATGCCCTCGCGGACTTCGGAGAGGTCGTCCACCCGCTCGTGGAGACGGTCGCGGTCCGGCGCGTCGCCGCGGCGGTAGTCGATCGCGGCGTTGCGTAGCGCTTCCACCGTCTCGTACGCCTCCGTCGAGGCCTGCGCGGCGAGCACGTCTCCCACGAGTGCACCGAGCTCCCGGACGTCCGTGCGAACGTCTCTGTTGTGCAACTTCATACCACAGTCACTACCGGTCGAGTCTGGTAAAACCCGCGGTATTGACAAATGTTTGCCTCGGAATCGAGTGAATATCCACATCGATCGTGCGATCCCGAGAGGACGCGTATCGAAGGGACC
Source organism: Halorubrum salinum (assembly GCF_024494575.1). Lineage (GTDB taxonomy): Archaea > Halobacteriota > Halobacteria > Halobacteriales > Haloferacaceae > Halorubrum > Halorubrum salinum. The sequence goes on along the minus strand of NZ_JANHDO010000001.1, from coordinate 307,921 downwards.
GCGGCTCACCGGTGCGTGCTTCGACGCGATTCCCGCTCCGGTGGAGGGTTCGTCACCCTTTTTACCGGGCCAGCCCGAACACCGTCTATGAGCCAGTCCGACAAGTATCCGGCCGAGTCCGGACGGCGGCGCTTCGTCAAGGGCGTCGTCGGCGGCGCGGCCCTAGCGGGGGTCGGTGCGATGGGGTCGGCGACAGTGAACACGCTGACGACGGCCGGCGGCGTCGGCGGGGGATCGACCACCGCGATGACGATCCGTCAGACCGGCGGTCCGGCACCGCGCGGGCTCCCGCAGATCCCGCTGCAGGTGACAGACGACGGGTACATCGAGGGTATCTGGCCCGAGACGACGACGATCACCCAAGAGGGTCAGGAGGTCGAGGTCGCACAGGAAGAGCTGGGTGGAAAGACGTACTCCGGCGCGTGGTTCCAGTACTGCGGCGTCGAGTCCCAAGAGAACATCCAGCCCGGGTTCGAGTCCGACAACCTGTTCCGCTCGGCGAGTTCGCCGCCGTACACGTGGCAGTCCGACACGTACTCGGCGGGCGACCGGATCCACGTCGACGACTTCGACGACTACGACGAGTGGGGCAACGGGATCGGCAGCAGCGGCGTGGGCAAGCCGGCGAACGTCACGTGGCGGTCACAGGACACCGACGCCAGCCTGAACGTCATCGTGGTGCGGTCGCCGCAGATCGAGGAGGCCGCACAGAACGACGAGTGGCTGCAGGCCTCGACGGATCAGGGATTCCTCGCGTACCTCAACGTCTGTACCCACTTCTGTTGTATCCCCGGGTACAAGGTGCTCGAAGAGTCCGCCCGCTACGGCGCGGCCGACGGGACGTACTGCGTCTGTCACCAGTCGACGTACGACCCGTTCACCCTCGAAGAGGCGCTGTTCGTCGCCCGGCCCCGGCCGGAGTAACGGCCGATTCGACCGCCCGCCGCGCTTTTCCCCCGACTCCCCGTACGAGACGCCATGAGCGACGACCCTCCCGATCGGTCCGACGACGCCGACGAGACAGACGACGCCGACGAGAGCGACGATCCGTTCTCCGCCGAACTCGACCGCGCCCGCGAGCTCCTCGACCCGGAAGGGGTCGACGCCCTCCACGTCGGGGTCGTCCGCGACGGGGAGGTCGACACGACGTTCGCGCAGCGCGACGGCGAGGACGCGAACGAGGAGGGGCTCCGCGCGCTCGCGCTGCTCGCGGCACACGTCCGTCTCGTCGCGAACGAGGCGGGAGTCGATCCCTCCACGGTCGCCGGCGACGCCGCGACGCTCGCGGGACAGGTCGAACGGATCCCGGCGAGCGCGGACGAACTCCCGGAGGAGTGAGTTCGCGGAGCCGAGCGCCCCCGCGGTCGGACCGCTCGCCGACCTACTCGCTCGCGCGGATCCGCGCGAGCTGGTGGACGATGCCGGCGACCGCGACCAGAAGCACAGCGAGGTTGAACGCCGCGAGCGCGATGGGCTGGTACGCCGGATCCAGCCACGTCCGGATCGCGGTCCCGGCCTGTCCGTAGAAGCTCCATCCGGCGACCAACGCGAGCAGGACGAGCGCGGCGAGTCCGACCCGATCGAGGATCGCGCGGAGACGGTCCGTGCCGAGGCGGTCGAGCCCCGATTCGTCGGACGAGTCCGGTCCGCCGGCGTCGGTCCGGCCCGATCTGCGGCTCGCGTCGCCGCGGGCTGTTCTGTCGTCGGCTGCGTCGTCGGCTGTCGTGTCTGTCATGGTTCTCGTAGGGTCCGTCCGGTCGCTCGATTCGCGGTTCGGGGAATCGCCCGCATCGGCCCCGGTCGACGGGTCGTCGCCGGCTGGTCGGTCGTCGGCCGTCATCGCCGCCTCCGTGCGACCAGCGCCGCGCTCGCGAGGGCGATAAGCGCGACGACGGGGCCGAATCCGGGCGTCGAGTCGTCCGTGCCCCCGCCGTCGTTTCCGCTCTCCGGCCTCTCGGCGACGCCGTCTTCGCCGGCGTCGCGCTCGAAGTCTTCGACGGCGAACTCGACCTCCTCGACGGTCTCGTCCGCGCTGATCGTCTCTCGGGGGTTCAGGTTGGCGACCCCCTGCGTCTCGTCGATGAGGACGTCGTCGCTCCACAGCGCGCCGTCGACGTAGTAGTTGTAGTTCGCCGGCACCGTCGCGGTGACGGTGACGGTGTCGGTTCGGCCGGGGCGCACCGACCCCACCGTCTCCGCGGCGTCGGCGGCGACCACGTTCGACTCGGCCTGCCGCATCAGCACGCGGAGTTCGAGCGGGTCGGACGCCTCGTCGCCGCGGTTGGTCACGGAGAGCGACACGGACAGCGTTGCGGTCTCGGAGTCGGCCTCGCTGACGCTGACGGCGACGGTCGGCCAGACCCGCCCGTCCGTGAATCCGACCGGCGAGTCGGCGTACTCGGGCGTGAGCGCGCTCAGGCCGCTGACCCGCGTCGTCTGGCTCGTGCGGCGCTCGCCGTCGGCGAACACCACCGTCTCGATCCGGTAGCCGCCGGCGCGCTCGACGTCGACGGAGCCGTTTATCGTCCGTTCGCCGCCGCCGTCGACCTCGCCGACGTCGACCGTCGTCTCGTCGACGAGGAGACCGGACTCCGCGCCGATCGCGCGGTGCCGAACGGTGACGTTCTCGACGGGCGGACCCCGGTGTCGGAGGTCGACGCCGAGCCGAAGCTCCGCCGTCTCGCCGCGGACCTCGCCGGGAGAGACGACGGTGTCGACGATGCGAACGTGGCCGGGGCGCTCGTCGTCCGACCGCGGGTCGGCGAGCGCGTCCGGCGCGGCGACGGCCCCGATCGCGGTGACGAAGAGCAGGGCGACCGCGGCCGCCAGGAGGGCAGTTCGAGTGTCCATACTCGACACGTCAAAACGGCGGCATATATGCTTTGTCAGGTGTCTCGCGCTGACGTGCGAAGCGCCCGACAACTCGGTTCCGGACCCGACGCCTCAGAGGACCCGATACCGGCCGCCGGACTCCGAGAGGTCTCCACGCCGCGTCAGCTTGTCGAGGATCTCCCGGGCGGTCTCCGCGGGCACTCCGTGATCGGCCGCGCGCTCCACGACGACCGCCTCGGTGGGATCGTCGGCCTCGTCGACGGCAGTGCGGACGACGTCGGTACGGCTCTGCGAGCCCGAACTCCCGCCTTCAGCGCGGGCTCCGGCCTCGGCGACCGCGTCCGCGTCGACCCCCGACGCTTCGAGGTACTCCTCGTCGTCGACGCCGGCGTCCGCGGCCGCGCGTTCCAGTTCGGAGACGTGCGCCACGTCGGCGAACGCCGCGCTCTCGCCGCGCTTCTTCGCGAGCAGCGCGGCGCGGGCCTCGCGGGCGGCCTCGCGGTCCTCCGACTCGAAGAAGCGCTTGAGCTTCGCCGTTCGATGGGTCTTCTGACAGCGCGGACAGGTCGCGCTGTCGCTCGTCTCGGGGTCGGAGAGCAGCCACATGGCCGCACACTCGTTGCAGCCGACGACCGCGTACATGGCTCCGGGTTCGGCGGGATCGGATTTGAACCCTCGGTCGCGGACGCGGCCGTGAGCGCGAACCCGGACGCGGCGACTCGCCGCCGCCACTGCCTCACACCCGGATCTCGATGAGCAGATCCGACTCGGGCGAGTCGCCCATGGTCTCGCGGACTCGGTCCCACGAGAGGTCGACGCGAGCGGTCACGGCCTCGGCCGCGATCGCGCCGCAGGCGTTGCCGACGAGGAGCGGCACCTGATAGTCGCGGGGGTCGTGGGAGAACCCGCCGTCGGTCACCTCGGGGTCTCGGAGGGCCGCGCCGAGGAAGCCGGCGGCGAACGCGTCGCCCGCGCCCGCCGTGTCGACCGGATCGACGTCGAACCCGGGGTGAGAGACGTCGCCGTGGGGCGTTCGGATCGTCGCCCCGTCGCTGCCGAGCTTGATCGCGACGACGCGGTCGTCCGGTTCCCACGGGTCGATGTCGGTCGACGCCGCGAGCGCGTCCGCCTCGCGGTCGTTCACGAAGAGCACGTCGGTCGCGTGGAGCGCGGCGTCGAACTCGCGGTCGCCGGCGCGTCGACCGGGGTCGAAGCTCCGCGTCGCGTCCGCCTCGCCTGCCGCCGTCGCCAGCGCTGCGGCGGTCCCCGGCTGTTGGCCGGTGAGGTGGAGGTGATCGGCCGCTCGGAGCGTGTCCGGGTCGAACTCGGCCGCGGAGAACGACTCGTTCGCGCCGTCGTTCGCCAACATCAGCAGTTCGCCCTCGCCGTCGACGATGACGTACTTCACCGAGGTCGGCTCGTCGGCGGCGACGAGCACCTGCCCGGGGTCGACGCCGGCGCTCGCCAGTTCCCGGAGCGCCAGCGCGCCCGACTCGTCGCCGCCGACGCTCCCGTAGACGACCGACTGTCCGCCGAGGCCGACGAGGCCGACCGCGACGTTCGCGGCGCTGCCCCCGCCCGACTGTTCGAGCCGCTCGATGCGGGTCTCGCCGTCGGGCTCCGGCAGCTGGTCCACGTGGATCGTCACGTCCCAGTTGATGTGGCCCGCCGAGACCACCTTCGGGACGCGGTCGGCCGATTCGGGCTCTAAGTCCGGGTCGGCGGCGGGTTCGGGTTCGTCAGCGGCGCGGTGGTCGGGGTCGCCGGTGGGGTGCTGGTCGGACCCCTCGGTTGAGCCGGCGTCTCCGACCGTCTCGTCACCGTCAGTGGAGCCGGCGTCTCCGACCGAGCCGTCGCTGTCGGTTTCCCACTCTGCGACCTCCTCGTCCCACTCCGCCACTTCTGCGTCCCAGTCGTTTCCGCCACCGTCGCTCTCGTTGCCGCGTTCGTCCTCGCCGTTCATGGCTCTGCCCACGGCTTTTCGGCTCCCTCGCCGAACAGCTCTCGCATCAGCGTCACGATGCTCTCGGGGGGAAACTGTCCCTGTTCGGTGACGATCGCGTCCATGTACCGCGGCGGCGTCACGTCGAACGCCGGGTTCTCGACCGCGACCTCGCCGATCGCCTCGCGGGCGTCGGCGTCTATCACCTCGCTCTCAGACCGCATCTCGATCTCGACGGTGTGGCCCGTCAGCGTCTCCGGGTGGAGCTTGATGGTCTGGGCCGCGGTCATGATCGGGACGCCGCGCTCGCGGGCGTTGACGGCGAGTCCGGACGTTCCGATCTTGTTGATCACGCCGCCGTCGGCCGCGATCGAGTCGGCTCCGACGAGGACGTGATCGACCTCGTCGAGGTACCGGCGCGCCGCCGAGTCGACGATGAGGGTGACGGGGACCCCGGCGTCCCGCAACTGCTCTGCGGTGAGGTGGCCCTGCTGGCGCGGACGCGTCTCCTTGACGACCGCCGATATCGACTTCCCCTGTTCGACGGCCGCCTCGATACACGCCAACGCGTCCGTCGAGTGGCAGTGCGTCATCACCGTGTCGCCGTCGGCGAGGCGGTTCGCGCCGACGCGGCCGAGGTCTTCCTGTGCCCGGTCGAGCTGTCGGACGAACGCCTCGCTCGCGTCGACGACGCTCCGGCGAAGCGCCTCGACCGAGTCGCCCTCCATCCGCTGGAGGACGTACCGGAGGGCGTTGGGCAGCGACACCGCGGTCGGGCGGGTCTCGCGGAGGGTTCGCGACGCCGCCCGCATCGACGCGCGGAAGGCCGGTGGGTCGTCCGCGTGCGCCGAGGCCGCCTCGCGCGCCTGCTCGGCGAGCGCCTCCGCGGCCGCCGAGGCGATCGTCGCCGCCCCGCGGACCTCCATCGTCGCGATCGAGTCGGCGGTCTCCCGCACCGCGGCCGCCGGTTCCGTGTCGGTCATACCGATCCGGTAGCTCGCCCGGTATTTATAAAATCGGGCGACGAGCGCGACCCCGAGCGGCGGGCAGCTACTCGCCGCCGCCCGGCTGCTGTCCGTACCCCTCGAACCGCTCCTCGACGGCCGCCAGCTGCTCGTCGGTGAGGACGTGCGGATCGCCGACCGACGACGCGCGGAGGTAGAGCCGGCAGAGGTCCTCGACGTGACGGGTGTTCTCGACCGCGGTCTCCACGTCGGGGCCGGTGACGACGAGCCCGTGGTTGGCGAGGATCGCGGCGTCGGAGTTCGCCTCGGCCATCGCGCCCACGACGTTCGCCGCCAGTTCCTCCGTGCCGAACGGGGCGTAGTCGGCAAGCGGGACTTCACGGCCGACGGCGACGATCATGTAGTGGATCGGCGGCAGCTTTCGATGGAGCGTCGCCATCGTCGTCGCCCACGGCGAGTGGGTGTGGACGATCGCGCCCGGTCGGTCGTGATTGTAAATACCCGTGTGCATCGGGACCTCGCTCGACGGGGCCATCCGCCCCGCGAGGCGCTCGCCGGAGAGCGAGACGACCGGCACGTCGGTCGCGTCGAACGAGTCGTACGGGACGCCGGTGGGCGTGACCGCGAGCGCGTCGCCGTCGCGGACGCTCAGGTTGCCGGTCCGGCCGGGCGTTAAGTCGGCGAGCGCCGGCGCGTACTCGACGACCGCCTCGCGGGCGGCGCGCAGGCGGTCGGGGTCCGCCGCGGGGCGATCGCGGGTCAAAGCGCCACCTCGTGAAGCTCGTCGAACGCGTCCAGTCGAACGTCCGGCCGCCGCGGCTCGTCGATCTCGGCGTCCGGCGGTGCGTCGCCGTCGGCGACGAAAAGCGCCGTGTCGATGCCGAGGGCGTTCCCACCGCCGATGTCGGCTCCGAGGTTGTCGCCGACCACGAGGGCGTCGCTCGGTCGGCAGTCGAGCGACGCGAGCGCCGTCGTGAACGGGAGCGCGCTCGGCTTCTCGCGTCCGACCTCCTCCGAGGTGACGAGCCGGTCGATCCGGTCGTCGATCCCCAGCCGCGCGAGCTTCCGTAACTGGACGCGGGTCGTGAGGTTCGTGACGACGGCCACCGCTACCCCGGCGTCCGCGAGCGCGTCGAGGGTGCGCTCGACGCCGTCACAGAGACGCATCGCGTCCGCGTATCCGTCCCAGTAGGCGTCGCCGACCGCGAGCGCGGTCTCGGAGTCGTGTTCGTCCGCGTGCGCTCTGAGGGCTCGCTTGAAGTAGATGTGCCGGGAGTGAGAGGCCGCCGTGCCGCCGGTTTCGCGCTTCGCCTCTCGGCGACCCGCCGCGTACAGGTCGTCGAACGCCTGCCGGTCCATCTCGTACCCGCGCTCGCGGAAGGCCGCGAGCGCCGCCCGCTTGCCCGCCTCGTTGCACGGCGCGTACGGGTACAGCGTGTTGTCGAGATCGAAACAGACCGCCTCGTAGCTCATGACTCCCCTCGACGCGGCGGCGACTTAAGACTGATTAGGCCGCGAAACTCCCCGGCGAGGGGCGATCTCCGACCCGATTCCGGTACAACGGCTCACGGATCGCTCGGCGGGGAGCGCGTGCGCCGTCGAGACGAGTTTCACGACCCACTCGGTGTCTGTGTCTGATACCCCGTGAAAGTCGATGATAATTAAATTAAATTATAACAGATTTTCTCCCGGATTGCGTTACGATTTCGAGCTGTTTATCCGTATATAGCCACAATTTGTTATTGTAATGGCCGAAGCCAAAACGACTCTCGAAACGAGCACCGCGCGACTGAAAGACACTCCCCGACCCGAAGACCTCGACGCAGCGACCAGTCCGGCCGCGCGCCTGCTCGCGTGGCTGCGCGCCTGATCGGCGTTCACTTCTTCCACGTTCGTCGCAAAACTGAGCCGATTCGGTCCGCTCTCCGCGACGAACCCGTGCTCGCTGCGCGCGACTGGTAGGCTTCGAACCGCGCCGTCCGGCTCTGTTGAAATCCTCAATCGGTGATATATTCTTACAGCCGTGCTGAATGCAGAGCGGGAATGCAGCATGAGATCAATGTAAATTCTCGTTGGTTAGTACATTCCTTGTGGACGAACTGTGACTAAAGCGCTCGTTTGACTCTACGAGATGATTTTCACGGCGCTCTACATTGTTCGGACTACGATGAATCGACAGGACATTCTGGTGGTCGTCGCTGTGGTCGTAGTCGTTGGTGGGATTGGGGTTGGTAGCGGTCTCGCTTTCGGCGGAAGTGGTCTGGGGGGGTTTGATAATCCTCTCGCCGACGCTGAAAAACCGCCGGCGTTACTACACTTCGAATCAGCTGGTGCTCAATGCACTGACGATTTTGTGGCGAACAGTTCTACCTCAGTCGTTGCGGATACAAACACGAAAATCACCTATTCTCAAAATGTCTCCCTGCCGGGTCCCTCGTACGCGATAGGAGGCCCAACATTCGAACGGATGAATGAGTCCACCTACGTCCTCAACGTGCCGATAGAGGAGACGGAGAAAGCACCGCGGACGTGTTCAGGTGTCGCCCGCTATAATGGAACCATGAGAATTCCCGCGGGTGAAGACCCGTGGCAACTAATTATCAAACACGACGGTGAGAGAGTTACGATGCTATACGGTAACTCGAATAGATCCGCTTTCGGCGGATCTGCGGGTGTGGGGCAAAGTGTTTCAGGGTCCGAAAACACCTCGAATTCCACTACACGACGGGAGTAACCACTATCCGATAACCGCTGACTAGTACTGTCTCAATGATTCGCTGATTGGTTCATGCTCTGTATCTCGCACGCCGATCCTATCAGATACTAAGGATTTCAACAGAGCCCGCCGTCCGTACCTACGGTTCGCGGATTGCTCGCCGCAGGAAGTGGGCTCGGGCGGGTTCGAACCGCCGACCTCAGCCTTGTAAAGGCCGCGTCATGACCAGCTAGACCACGAGCCCCCACCGTTTGAACCGGTCGAGAGCGGAAAACGGTTTCTTTCTCCACCGCGAACCCCGTCCGTGCGCCGCCGTGCCCTCAAGATCGCCGCGGCCGCCTCCGCCCTCACCCTCATCGTTGCCCTCGCGGTCGCGGTCGATCCGACCCTCCTGATCGCGGGGTACGAGACGACGACCGTCGAGGCGGTCGACGGGGAGACGAACGCCTCGCTCGCGACCGTCGAGGCCCGTGTCGCCGACGGGTTCGTGAAACGGTACGTCGGGCTCTCCGCGACAGACGACCTCCCCGGCGACCGCGGCATGCTGTTCGTCCACGGCGACACGGCCGAACGCGCCTACGTGATGCGCGACATGGCGTTCGGGCTCGATATCCTGTTCGTCGCCGCCGACGGGACGATAACCGTGATCCACGAGGCGGAGCCGGAAGCTCGGCCGTTCACTCGGTACCGCGGCACGGGGCAGTACGTCCTCGAAGTGCCGCGCGGCTGGAGCGATCGCCACGGCGTCGAGACCGGCGATCGGCTCGTCTTCGAGGCCGCGTAGTCCGGCTGATGGCCGCGTCCAGAGCGCCTCGGTCGGCGACGAAACCGATTTCCCCCTCGCAGGCGTCCGCCCGAGCATGACCGGTCTCCTCCGGCGGATCGCGTGGAACCTGCGACACCGCTGGCGGCGGGTGTTCGCCCTGCTCGTGCTCGGCGGCGGCGTCGCGGCACCCCTCCTCACCGGCGTCTGGTGGACCCTCCCGCTCGTCTGGTTCTTCGGCCTGTTCGTCGCGCTTCCCGTCTTCCATACGCTCACGAAACCCCTCCCCGACGCGGGCGGCGATCCGCGGAGCGGACACGCCGACTCCCTCGACCCCGCGCTCGACGCGCTCCGCGAGCGCTACGCCCGCGGCGAGATAGACGGCGACGAGTTCGAGCGGCGACTGGATCGGCTCCTCGAAACCGAGGACGCAGAGACCGCAGACGGCGTCCGACAGACCGGCGACGGCCTTACCGACCGCGTCCGCGAGGGCGTTAGACGCGAGATAGAGCGGGCCCGCGAGTGATGTCGAGCGTCCTGACGTTCCCGGTTCGCGGGTCGCCCCGAGTCGACGCGCTGCTCGTCGGCGGCGGGCTCCACCTGCTCGCGGTGTGGGTTCCCCTGCTTCCGTTCGTCGCCGTCGCCGGGTACCTCTCTCGGGTGCTCGCGGCGACCGCGGAGACAGAGTCGCACGTCGATCCCGAGCGGCCGGGATGGCGGCCGGTCGGCGCGCTGCTCCGCGACGGGCTCCGCGTCGCCGTGACGACGGTCGGCTACCTCGCGGTTCCGGTCGTCCTCCTCGTCGTGACGCTCGGCGGTCCGCTCGAAGGGTTCGACCCGACAGGCACGACTGACGGCCTTCTGTTCACGGTGGGATCGACGGTCTCGACGCTGCTCGCGGCCGCGATCTGCTATCCGCTCCCGGCGGCGCTCGCCGCGGTCGCCCGCGAGGGGAAGCTGCGCGCGGCGGTGAATACGACGCTCGTCGGCGCGGCCGCACAGGACGCCGGCTACCTCGTCGCGACCCTGCTCGCCGCCGGCGGGCTCGGCCTCACCGCCGCGGCGTACGGACCGCTGAACAGGGTCGCGCTCGGCTTCTTCTGTCTGTTCTACGTCGAGGTCGTCGCCGCCGCCGCGGTGGGGAAAGCGACCGGTCGCGCGTGGCGACGCCGCGGCGTCTGAGCGGTTCGCGAGGAGCGCGCTCGACGGGCTCGGCGAGCGTGAGTGTGAAGAGAGTGACAGCTAGGCGTGAGTTGAGGGGAGCGACAGCGGGCGACGACCGCGGTTAGACGCGCGCGTCGTCCAGTTCGGCGTCGTCGAGCGAGCGGTTGTGGAGCGCGTCGCCGGAGTCGCCGTCGAACACGTGGATCGCGTTCTCGGGGATCGAGACGATCACGTCCGTCCCGCTCTCGATCCGGCGGAGTCCGTTCACGGTCGCGACCAGTTCCGGTCCGTCGGCGAGCGAGAGGTGAACGACGTTCTCGTCGCCCATCGGTTCGACCACGGTGACGGTCGCGTCGAACGCGTGGTCGCCGGCTGCGTCGCCGCCGCTGGCGTCCGCGCTCGCGTCGACGGACAGGTCCTCGGGCCTGATTCCGAGCGTCACGTCGGCGGCGTCGGCGACCGCCTCACCGACCTCGTCGCCGAGCGGGTAGCGGAACCCCCCGTCGACGAGCGTCGCGTCCTCGGTCGCACAGTCGATGAAGTTCATCGACGGCTCGCCAATGAACCCGGCGACGAACTGGTTCGCGGGGCGGTGGTACGCCTCGAGCGGCGTCGCCACCTGCTGGAGTTCGCCGGCGTCGAGGATGGCGATCCGGTCGCCCATCGTCATCGCCTCCGTCTGGTCGTGCGTGACGTAGACGGTTGTGGTGTCCAGATCGGCCTGCAGCTGCTGTAACTCCGTTCGCATCTGCGAGCGGAGCTTCGCGTCGAGGTTGCTGAGCGGCTCGTCCATCAGGAACGCCTTCGGCTCGCGAACGATGGCGCGGCCGAGCGCGACGCGCTGGCGTTGCCCGCCGGAGAGCGCGCCCGGCTTCCGGTCGAGGAGCTCCGTGATATCGAGGAGTTCGGCCGTCTCGTCGACGCGACCGTCCATCTCCTCGTCGCTGAGGTCGGTCGACTCCTCTAATCCGAACCGCATGTTCTGGCGGACGGTCATGTGCGGGTACAGCGCGTAGCTCTGGAACACCATCGCGATGTCCCGCTCCGCCGGCCCCTGCTCGTTCATGCGATCGCCGTCGAGACGGATCTCGCCGTCCGTGATCGATTCGAGCCCGGCGACCATCCGGAGCGTCGTGGACTTCCCGCAGCCGGACGGGCCGACGAGGACGAGGAACTCCCCGTCCGCGATGTCGACGTCCACGTCGTCTACAGCGAGGACGGAACCGTCCCCCTCGCCGAATCGCTTCGTCACCGAGTCGAGTTCGAGTCGTGCCATTATGAGTCACCTGCGACGCCTTTCGCGAACTGTTCACCGAAGAGGACGTACACGACGAGCGTCGGTAGCGCCGCGACGAACGCCCCCGCCATCTGGAGGTTGAACTGCTGGACGAACGACCCCTGCAGCTGGTTCAACGCGACCGTCACCACCTGGTTGGACGGGTTGCTGACCAGCACGATGGCGAACAGGAGATCGTTCCATATCTGCGTGAACTGGTAGATGAGCGTCACGGCGAAGATCGGGACCGAGAGCGGCAGGATGATCCGCCGGTAGATCGTCGCCGCCGACGCCCCGTCGAGCCGCGCCGCCTCCAGCATCTCGTCGTCGATCGTCGCGTAGTACGAGCGGAACAACACCGTACAGATCGGGATCCCGTAGGCGACGTGGGTGATGCTCAAGTTTATCAGCCCCTCGTTGTCGGCGACGAGCGCGAGCGGGATCCGGCCGCCGAGGTCGACGAACGACCAGAACTGCGTCAGCGGCACTAACACCGCCTGATACGGGATGAACACGCCGGCGACGAACAGCACGAGCACGCCGATCTGTCCGCGCCAGCTGAGGTTCGTCAGGCCGTAGGCCGCGAGCGACCCGAAAAGCGCCGAGAGCACCGTCGCCGGCACCGCCATCAGCGCGCTGTTCAGCAGGCCGTTCGAGAGCCGATCGAACGCGGTCCCCCACGCGGAGAGGGTGAACTCGCCGAGCGGCGGGAGCGCGAACGGCGTCGTCGTCCGGAACCCGTCAGGCGTCTTGAACGCGGTCATGAACCCGGATTCGAGCGGCGCGAGGTAGAACGCCACGAGCGCGAGCAGCACCGCGTACAGCGCGACGCGCGAGCGGTCGAGGCCCGCGATCGTCGTCTGGAGTCTGTCGGCTGCGCTCATAGCTCACCCCGCCGGTACTGCACGTAGAGGTACGGCCCGATCACGCCGAGCGTCATCGCGAAGAGCACCATCGCGACGGCGGAGCCGTACGCCCACTGGATCCGGTCGAAGGCGACGCGGTACATCATCACGGAGAGGATGTCCGCCGACTGTCCGGGGTTGACGCCGAACAGCACGAACAGGAAGTCGAACGCCTTGAGCGCGAACACGACGAGCACGACCGCCGCGGACATCGTGGAGGCCCGCAGCTGCGGGATGATCACGCGCCAGTAGAGCTTGATCGTCGACGCGCCGTCGATGCGGGCGGCCTCGTACTGCGACTCCGGTATCGCGCGGAGCCCCGCGAGGTACACGACCATGCAGTACCCCGAGAACTGCCACATCAGCGCGAAGATGATCGCCGCCAGCTTGAACTGCGGGTCGGCGAGCCACGCCTGCGTGAACGCGTCGAGGCCGACCCCCCGCAGCGCCTCGTTGATGAGCCCGTTCGTGGGGTTGTACATCCACGACCAGAAGATCGCCGTGACGACGAACGAGAGGCTCATCGGCAGCAGGTAGATCGTCCGGAACGTGTTCTCGATCCGGATCTTCTGGTCGACGAGGATCGCCACGAGCAGCCCGAGGATAAGCGAGAGGACCGTGAACGCGAGGAGCAACACGAGCGTGTTCCGGAACGCCGCGGTAAACGACGGGTCCGAGAGCAGCCGCGCGTACATCTCCGTCGACAGCGACGAGTAGTCGGGGCTGCCGAGCCCCTCCCACCCGGTCAGCGAGATGACGAAGTTCCACGCGATGGCCCCGTACACGAAGAAGAACACCAGGAGCGCCGGCGGCCCCCAGAACGGGAGCGATTCGAGGAACCGGCTGCGACGGAGTCGACCGAGCGCGGACGCGTCGTCTCCGACGGCCGCGGTCGTCGCGTCGCTCGCGCCGTCGGTGACGGTGCCGCCGTCGGTCCGGACGGACGGCTCCTCGCGGCGTGGTGACTCGTCGGTGTCGGACGACCCTTCGTCGCGCGTCAGCGCCGCAAAAATCCGTGAAGCCATCGGCTCAGAACGAGTTGACGATGCCGTCGTAGGCGGCGTCAACGTCCTGACTGCCGTTGAAGTTGGCGAAGACCTCCTGCAGCGAGGACTGGATCGCCGGGGCGACCGCCGTCCCGTGTGCGATCGCCGGCGGCTGCGTGTTCGAGTTCTGGAAGTCCTCGAACTGCCGGGAGAGGAAGTCGCCGAACTCGTCCATCGGGACGTCGGTGCGCGGCGGGATCGACCCCTTGACCGGATTGAACCGCTCTTGGGCGTCGACCGAGCCCGCGTAGTTGAGGAACTGCTCCGTCGCCTCCGGCGAGGGGTTGCCCGTCGGGAAGACGAACGAGTCGATGACGGACTGGTAGACGCCGGAGGTGCCGGGGAACGGCACCATGTCCCAGTCGCTCTCGAACTCGAAGTCCTCGGCGGAGCGGTACTGACCGGCCGCCCAGTCGCCCTGGTGGAGGAAGGCGGCGTCGCCGGAGATCACGTCGTTGTTCCCCTGGTCCCAGCTGATCGAGCCGGCGTCCTCGGGGATGTACTGGAGGTAGTCTGCGAGCAGCTGCAACGCCGAGCGGACCTCGTCTTCGAGTCCGGAGACGTCGCCGCCGATCAGGGTCTGGAAGGCGTCGACGCCCTGTTCGCCGATGAAGATGCTCTCCCACAGCTGGAGCGAGGACCACGGGCTCTGGGTCTGGTGTGCCATCGGCGTGACATCGGTCTCGGCGTCGAGCGTCTCGAAGACGCCGAGGAGGCCTTCCGGCCCGTCGATATCGGTCGGGTCGACGCCGGCGTCGTCGAGGACGCTAACGTTGTAAAACAGGTTGTTCAGCCGGTGGATGTTGATCGGGACCGCGACGAGGTTCCCCGCGGGCCGCGCGAGGTCGACGACGTCACCGAGGTACGCGTCCCGCATCTCCTCGTCCCACACGGAGTCGCCGATGTCTTCGAGGAGGTCCTCGTCGGTGTACGGCGTGAGCGCCTGACCGGGCCATATCTGGAACGTGCTCGGCGGGTTCCCGTCGATGACGCGGTTCTGGACGACGGTATCGATCGCGGAGCCGGCACCGCCGGGTGCCGGGTTGTCGACGATCTCGACGTCCGGATGCTCCTCTCGGAAGCCGTCGAGGAGCGCCTGATACGCGTCCTGCTCGCCGCCGGCGGTCCACCAGTGGATGATCTCGAGTTCGCTGGATCCGCCGTCGGACCCGTCGCCGCCGTCACTGCCGTCGGACCCGTCCGACCCGTCGCCGCCGTCGGACCCGTCGCCGCCGTCTCCGCCGCCCGAGCACCCGGCGATCCCCACGGTCGCGAGGGTGCCAGCACCGGCAACGTAGTGTCGGCGAGTGAGTCGGTCGGCGTCGTCGGTTGCGCTGTCTCGTGTCATGTACGAGCCCGTTTCAAACCCCGCGTACTTAACGATTGATGTTCATTTACTCCGAAGGTTAATAAAAGTCCCATCCAGCGTGTTGGGGCGTGACACGGCGGTAGAGGACGCCTTAGCGAGCGAGAGACAGATCGGGATCGACCGTCGAATCCGGCGCGTTACCGGACCGTTTGCAGTGAGTCAGCAGACGCCGCGTGCGGTGAGTCAGCAGACGCCGCGTGCGGTGAGTCAGCAGACGCCGCGTCCGGCGAGCCATCGGTCCCGAGGGCGAGCCGACGCCGCCCCGCCGACCGACCGATTCTTGAGCGCGCGTCACCGACACTCGCGCATGGAGGGACCGCTGTGGATCGACGCGCACGCTCCCGCGCTCGACGAGATACGACAGACCGAGGCGCGCGAGCGGCTGGAGCGCGCGGTCGACGAGCCGATGAACCTCGTGGTGCAGGGGCCGCCGGGAGTCGGGAAGACGGCGGCGACGCGGGCGCTGACGCAGGCCGCACACGACCACCCGGAGAGCGACCTGATCGAAATCAACGTCGCTGACTTCTTCGGGCGCACGAAAAAGGAGATCCGGACCGACCCCCGGTTCGAGGGGTTCCTGCAGGGGCGCAGCCGGATGGCGAAACGCGACATGATAAACCGCGTGCTGAAGGAGTCGGCGTCGTACGCGCCGATGTCCGGCGAGTACAAGACGATCCTGCTGGACAACGCCGAGGCGATCCGCGAGGACTTCCAGCAGGCGCTCCGGCGGGTGATGGAGAAGCACCACCGGACCACGCAGTTCGTGATCGCGACCCGGCAGCCGTCGAAGCTCATCGCGCCGATCCGCTCGCGGTGTTTCCCGGTGCAAGTCCGGTCGCCGACCACCGACGAGACGATCGACGTACTCGAAACTGTCTGCGAGCGGGAGGGCGTCGACTACGACGCCGACGGGCTGGAGTTCGTCGCCAGCGCGGCCGGCGGCGACCTCCGCGAGGCGATCCTCTCGGCGCAGGCGACCGCGGTCGAGGGCGGCGAAGTCACGATGTCGACCGCCTACGAGACGCTCGGCGAGGTCGGCGACGACGACGCGATCCGAGAGGCGCTCGCCGCCGCGCGAGAGGGGAACTTCGGCGACGCGCGCTCGGCGCTCGACGACCTGCTTGAGGAGGGGGGGTACGACGGGGGAGACCTGCTGCGGGAGACCCTCCGCGTCGCGCGCGCCGGGTCGGCGTACGACGGCGCTGACCTCGCCCGACTGCACGTGCTCGCCGGGGAGGCCGACCTCGACCTGACGGACGGGCTCGACGACCGGCTCCACCTCACCCACCTGCTGGCGGCGTGGGCGGCCGGCCGCACCGAACTCGAACCGCCGCTTCGCGAGCCCGCGGAGGCCTGACGTGAGCCGGAACCCACCGCTCGCGCGGGTGCTCCCGTTCCCGGTCGTCGACGCCGCGTGGCGGCTGGCGCTCGTCCCCGCGCTCGCGGCCGCCGTGACGCTACCGCTCGTTCCCCCCGTCGGGATCGCCATGACCGCGCTCGCGCTCGGCGTGCTCTGGTTCCACCGCGACCCGGACCGCGCGCCCCCGGACGCCGAGGGGGTCGCGGTCTCGCCAGCGGACGGCACCGTCTCAGTGATCCGCGAGGAGGGAGACAGGCTCCGCGTCGGGGTGTTCATGAACGTCACCGACGTGCACGTGAACCGCGCGCCGCTCCCCGGAACGGTCAGGGAGGTCAGACACCGTCCCGGGGCGAACCGCCCGGCCTTCGACAAGGAGTCCGACCGGAACGAGCAGGTCGTCATCGACTGCGAGGAGTACGAGCTGCTCGTCATCGCCGGCTGGTTCGCTCGGCGGATCCACCCGTCCGTCGAGCCCGGCGACGCCGTCGACCGGGGCGAGCGCGTCGGACACGTCTCGTTCGGCTCGCGCGCCGACGTGGTGTTGCCGGCGGACGTGCGCGAATCGGACCTCCGCGTCGCCGAGGGCGAGTCCGTCCGCGCGGGCGAGACGATCATCGCCGAGCGGCCGTAACCGACTCATCGCCGAGCGGCCGTACGCCGACCGGGGGTTCAATTCGGTCGACCGAGACGAGACGCTCGGACCGTCGCCACGCCCGTCGGCCACCTATTTATCCGACCGCGTCCACGGGCCGTGCATGACCGCATCACGCGCGCCGGCCGACCCCGAGGTACGGGAGTTCGAGGCGACGGTCGAGGCCGCTGACGGACGCGAAATCGTCCTCGACGAGACGTACTTCTACCCCGAGTCCGGCGGCCAGCCGGCCGACCGCGGCACCGTCGACGGCGTCCGCGTCGCCGACGTACGCGAGCGCGACGGGCGGGTCGTCCACGAACTCGACGCCGAAGGCGAGATCCCCGCGCCGGGAGAGACCGTCACGGGGATCGTCGACGACGCGTTCCGCACGTACTGCACGCGGGCACACACCGCCTCGCACGTCCTCTACGGCGCGGCTCGGCGGACCTGCCAGGATCTGGGCTACGCCGGCTTCGACATCGCGCCGGAGAAGGTGCGCGTCGACCTGACGACCGCGGAGCCCCTCGACGACGCCGACCTCGTCGAGCTGGAGCGGCTCGCGAACCGGGCCGTCTGGGACTCGCTACCCGTGTCGTGGGCGCAGTACCCCGAGAGCGAGGCCCGCGCCATCGACGAGATCGCGTTCAACGCGAAGACGGAGGAGGGCGCGATGGGGGGGAGCGAGGCCGTCCGCGTCGTGACGATCGGCGGGAACGGCGGCGCGGCGGCCGGCGCTGAGACCGACGGTGGCGGCGAAGCCGGCACGGACGGTTCTCCGGGCGACGACGCCGGCGACGACGCCGCCCCGTGGGACGTGGCCGCCTGCGGCGGCACCCACGTCCGGACCACGGCCGAGATCGGGCCGATATCGGTGCTCGACCGCTCGAACCCCGGAGAGGGCGTGACCCGCGTCGAGTTCGCGGTCGGGCCGACGGCGATCGACCACGACGCGGCGGTCCACCGCGCGGCTCTCGACGCGGCCGCCGGGCTCGACGCGCGGATCGCGGACCTCCCCGACGAGATCGATCGGCTGCGCACGGAGGCGGACCGGCTCGAAGCCGACCTCCGCGACGCCCGCGGCGACCTGCTCGCCGCCAAGCTGCGCGAGTTCGAGACGACCGAGGTCGACGGCGCGACGTGGGCCATCGGGACGGTCGGCGGCGCGGACCCGAACGACCTCCGCGGCCCCGCGGACGCGATCGTCGGGGGCGGCGTCGCGGACGGGCCGGCCGACGCGTCTCCGGACGCGCTCGCCGCGGTCGGCGGGGGCGACGCGCCGTTCGTGGTCGTCGCGGTCGCGGACGACGCGAGCGGCGACGGGGCGGAGAGTCCGGACGCGGGTGGGGTCGTCGACGCGGTCACGGACGCGTTCGGCGGCGGTGGCGGCGGCGGCCCGACGTTCGCGCAGGCCGGCGGGCTCGACGCCGACCCGGACAGCGTGGTCGCGTGGCTGCGGGAGCGATGACCGGCAAGCTCGGCCCCGAGGCGCTGGCGGAGGTGCTCGCGGCGACCGGCGCGGACGACCCGTCGGTCTCGACCGGTCCGGCCTACGGCGAGGACGCGGCGGCGATCGACCTCGCGGGCGCGGCGGAGACGCTCGTCGTCGCCGCGGACCCCCTGTCGCTCGCGGCGGACGCGGTCGGAGAACTCGCGGTCCACGTCGCCTGCAACGACGTCGCCGCGAGCGGCGCGGACCCGCGGTGGCTCACGCACACGCTCTTCTTGCCCGACGACGACTCCGAGCGGCGACGGACCGTCACCGAGCAGGTCGACGAGACGGCGAGCGAGGTGGGCGTCGCGATCGTCGGCGGCCACACCGAGGTGTTGCCGGCACTCGACCGCCCGCTCTGTTCGATGACCGCGCTCGGGACCACGGACCGGTTCGTCGCCAGCGGGGGCACAGAGCCCGGCGACCGGCTCCTGCTCACGAAGGGCGCGGGGATCGAGGCGACGGCGATCCTCGCGACCGACTTCCGCGAGGCGTGTCGTGACGCGGGGGTCTCGGCCGAGACGCTCGATTCCGCCGCCGGGTTTCTGACGGAGGTGAGCGTCGTCCCCGACGCGGCCGCGGTCCGGGAGGCGGCGACCGCGATGCACGACCCGACCGAGGGCGGCCTGTTGACCGCGCTCGTCGAAGTCGCTCGTGCGAGCGAGACGACCCTCGCGGTCGAGCGCGACCGGGTCCCGGTTCGACCCGAAACGCGGGCCTGCTGTGACGCGCTCGGCGTCGACCCCCTGGCGACGTTCGGCTCCGGCGCGCTGCTCGCCGCGGTCCCGCCGGACCGCGTCGACGAAGCCCGGGAGTCGCTGTCGGCGGCCGGGATCGACGCGGGGGTGATAGGCGAGGTGCGGGCGGACGAGTCGGCCGACCGCGACGACGCGGCGGCGGTCGGCCGCGACGACACGGCCGGAACCGTCCGACTCGACGGCGACCGGATCGCGGAGCCGCCGCGAGACGAGCTGTACCCGCTGTGGGAGTAGGTGCTGTGACGGCCGAGCCGTGGTCAGCTCCCCCGATCAGCTTTTTGACGGTGGGGGCGAACCGGCCGATATGACTGGCGCACGCGTCGGCTCGTCGCTCACGGACGAACAGGCGGCGGTCCGCGATCTCGTCCGGGAGTTCGCGGCCGAGGAGGTCCGACCGGGAGCCGGCGAGGCGGACGCGACGGAGACGTTCCCGGAGGACGTCTGGGACGGACTCGCGGAACTCGGCCTCACCGGCCTGACGGTCCCCGAGGAGTACGGCGGGCGCGACGCCGACGCGACGACGTACGCGATCGTCAACGAGGAGCTCGCACACGGCAGCCTCGCGGTCGCGACCGCGCTCTCCGTCCACTGTCTCGCGACCGCCTGTCTCGCCGAGTTCGGGAGCGACGACCAGCGCGAGGCGTGGCTGCCGGAGATGGCCGAGGGGCGGCCGGTCGGCATGTTCTGTCTGTCGGAGCCGCACGCGGGCTCGAACCCGGCGGAGATGTCGACGACCGCGGGCTACGACCCGACGGCGGACGAGTACGTGCTGAACGGCGAGAAACAGTGGATCACGAACGGGGAACGCGGCGGCGTCGCGATCGTCTTCGCGAAAGTTCCGGACGGGGGCGACGGCTCGCACTCCGGCGACGCGGGCGGCGAGGTCGACCCGGACGGCGGTGCCGACGGCCCCGACACGATCACCCAGTTCCTCGTTCCCGCGGACGCGCCGGGGTTCGAGGTCGGGAAGAAAGAGGAGAAACTCGGGCTCCGCGCGTCGGACACCACGGGTATCCGCTTCGACGGATGTCGTATCCCAGCCGAGAACCGCCTCACGGAGGTCGGTGACGGACTCTCCGCGGCGTTCCGGACGCTCACGAGCGGGCGGATCGGGATCGCGGCGCAGGCGGTCGGCGTGGCACAGGCCGCGCTCGACGAGTCGACGGCGTACGCGGGCGAACGCGATCAGTCCGGTCGTCCGATCGGCGACGTCCAAGCGATACGCCACAAACTCGCGGAGATGGCGACGGACGTGTCGGCGGCGCGGCTGCTCGTTCGCGAGGCGTGCCGGCAGGCGGAGGCCGGCGAGGACCCCCGCATCGCCGCCTCGAAGGCGAAGTATCGCGCGAGCGAGGCCGCGATGTCGGTGACGAACGAGGCGGTCCAGATCCACGGCGGCGACGGGTACACGACCGAGTTCGACGTGGAGCGCTTCTACCGCGACGCGAAGATCACGGAGATATACGAGGGAACGACGGAGATCCAGAAGACGATTATCGCTCGGGGCCTGTTAGGCGAGCGATGACGGACGACGTCGCGGGCGACATCGACGCGAACGACTCGGCGAGTGCAGCCGACTCCGTCGTGCCCGCCATTCCGGCGTACGACGCGGTCGTCTACGACCTCGACGGCACGCTGGTCGACCTCGCCGTGGACTGGGGGGCGGTCGCCGAGGCGGTGCTCGACGTGTACGCGGAACGCGCGATCAAACCGCCGACCGGGGAGCTGTGGGGACTGCTCGGCGCGGCCGACGAGTACGGGATCCGCGACTCCGTCGAGGCGACGATCACGGAGTACGAGCGGGCCGGCGCGCGCGACTCGACGCTGCTCCCGCTCGGGCGTCGGCTCGCCGAGGCGGGAGAATGCGCGAGACGGGGCGACGGCGCCGAAGACCGTCCCGCCGTCGGGGTCTGCTCGCTCAACTCCGAGGCGGCCTGCCGGGTCGCGATCGAGACGCACGGGCTCGCCGGGGCGCTCGAATCGGACGCGGTCGTCGGGCGCGACACGGCCGAGACGTACAAGCCGGAGCCGGAGTCGCTGCTCGCGGCCGTCGAGCGGCTCGGGGCCACGCCGGACCGGGCGCTCTTCGTCGGCGACTCCGAGCGCGACGCCGTGACCGCGGAGCGCGCGGGCACCGGCTACGCGTGGGTCTCTGAACTGCTCGACTGACGCGTCGCGGGTGGATCAGTCGTCGGCGTCGTCGCGGCCCTCCTCGTTCCCGCCGTCGCGGTCGGTCGCCGCGTCGCGGTCCGCGCCGCCGTCTCCGGCCTCGGTCCGTTTCGCGTAGAGCGCGACGACGACGGCGGTAAGGAACCAGATCGGCGCGCCGACGCGGACCGCGAACGCGGCGCGAGCCCCCCACGTTTCGAGGGTGACGAATCCGGAGAGGGCGGCGACGACTGGCGCGCCGACGAGGATGGTGACGACGAACGTGGTCTGCATCACCCAGCCGTAGTCGACGCCCTCGTAGTCGGCCCGCTCGACGGGTTGCACGACACGGTTTCCGAGCCGAACGGACAAATCGGTGGCGGTCCCCGCCGCGGACGCCGCGGACACCGCGGTGAGACGAGTCTCGGAGGCCGCCGCGACGCGATAGCGCGTGTGGTGTGAGCCCGGGGGTACGCCGAATTCGGCGATTTTAACCGGTCGCACCGGCGTCTTCGAGACATGACCACGACGCGGGGACTCCGGGACCGCGAGGAGCCGATCACGATGTTGACCGCCTACGACGCGCCGACCGCGGCGATCGTCGACGAGGCCGGCGTCGACGCCGTGCTCGTGGGCGACAGCATGGGCAACGCCGCCTTAGGCTACGACTCGACGCTCCCCGTTACGTTCGCGGAGGTCGCGAGTCGCACCGGCGCGGTCGCCCGCGCGACCGAGGACGCTCTGGTCGTCGCCGACATGCCGTTTCTCTCCTTCGGGGTCGACGAGGCGGAGTCGGTGCGCAACGCCGGCCGGCTGCTGAAGGAGGCGAACGCGGACGCGGTGAAGATCGAGAGCGGCCCGCACACCGTCGAGATGACCCGACGCATGACAGACGTGGGGATCCCCGTGATGGCGCATCTCGGCTTGACGCCCCAGCACGTCAACCGCCTCGGCGGCTACACCCGACAGGGGACCGACAGGGACGCCGCCGAGGAGATAATCGACCTCGCCGGCGCACACGCCGACGCGGGGGCGTTCGCTCTGGTGTTGGAGCACGTCCCGGCGAACCTCGCGGGGGCCGTCACCGAGGCGCTCGCGATTCCGACGATCGGGATCGGCGCGGGTCCCGACTGCGACGGACAGGTGCTCGTGATCAACGACGCGGTCGGACTGGGCGAGTGGGCACCCCCCTTCTCCCGACAGTTCGGCGACGTGCGAGGAGAGATGCTCAATGCCGTCGAGGCGTACGAAGAGGCCGTGAGGACGGGCGAGTTCCCGGCCGACGAACACTCACATGTCGAAGACGATCTCGACGACCTGTACTGACGGCGTGCCCCGGTCGGCGTGGGGTATATACGCGTCAGCGGCCTACTCTCGCGCGTGACAACCCGGACCATCCGCGCCCGCGACCGGCCGGTGTTCGGCGTCGACGTGCAAAGCGGCGACGTTCGCGGCGACGACCCCTCATACGCCCTCGTTATCTTGGACCCGGTCGACGCCGAAGACCGGGACGCGGCGGACGTCGACTTCGACGGTCCGGTGGCGCGGGTGACCCGCGACGTCGTCTCCTTCCGGAAGCTCTGCCGGCTGATCGACGACCGCGAGCCGCTGTACGTCGCCACCGACAACGCCTACGAGCTGGCGGCCGACAAGGGTGAGCTGGTGGGGTTCCTGCGGTCGCTGCCGGACGGGACCCGACTCGTGCAGGTGACGGGCGCCGAGCGCCCGGAGCCGCTCTCTCGGGTCGCCTCCAGACACGGGATCCCGTACGGGAAAGATCCGATGGAGGAGGCGGAGGCGGCAGCACGGCTCGCCGCGGCCAACGTCGGCCACGAGGTGACCGCGTTCACGGACGAGACGCGGGTGAAGGTGTCTCGCGGTCGCTCGACCGGGAAGGGCGGCTGGAGCCAAGACCGGTACACCCGCCGGATCCACGGCAACGTGCGGAAGCGGACGCGGCAGGTCCAGTCGAAGCTGAAGGAGACGAACCTCGAGTTCGACCGCGAGGTGACGGAGAAGTACGGCGGCTACGCGAACGCCGTCTTCACGGTCGAGGCTCGACCGGAGGATATCCCCGTGTCGAACTCGCGGGCGGGCGACGTGCGCGTCGAGGTCGAACGGGAGCGCCGCGACGGGATCGAGTACGAGCCGCTGGTGCAGCGTCGCGACCGCGTGATCGTCGGGATCGATCCCGGAACCACCACCGCGGCCGCCGTGGTCGGCCTCGACGGCACCGTACACGCGCTCTACTCCTCGCGGACCGCCGACACCGCCGACGTGACCGAGTGGATAATCGAGCAGGGGCGGCCGATCATCGTCGCCGCAGACGTGGAGCCGATGCCGGAGACCGTCGAGAAGTTCCGCCGGTCGTTCGACGCCGCGGGGTGGCGGCCCACCACCGACCTCCCGGTCGACGAGAAGCTCCACCGGACGCGGGAAGCGAGCTACGCGAACGACCACGAGCGCGACGCGCTGGCGGCCGCGCTGTACGCGTACGACGACCACGCAGACCAGTTCGAGCGGATCGCGGCGAAGACGCCGCCGCGGCTCGACCGCGAGGCGGTGATCGCGGGCGTGGTGGCCGGCGGCTCGTCCGTCGAGGCCGTCGTCGCCGACCTGAGCGAGGACGACGGGAGCGACGGCGGAGAGGACGACGCCGGCGCGGGCGAGTCGGACCCCACCGAGCCGGAACGGAGCGAGGAGGAGGAGACGATCCGGCGGCTGCGCGAGCGCGTCGACCGGCTGGAGTCACACGCTGAGTCGCTCGAAGACGACCTCGCCGAGCGGGACGAGCGCGTCGAGGAACTGGAGGGAGAACTGGAGGAGGCCAAACGCGAGGAGCGGATCGAGGCGCGCACCCGGCGAGCCGTCTCCCGGCTCGAACGCGAGACCGACCGACTGGAGCGCGAGCGCGACGAGGCCCGCGATCGCGTCGACGAGCTGGAGCGGAAGGTGGAGACGCTAAAAGAGCTGTGGCGGCTCGACCACTCCAACTTCGGCGACGTCGCCGAGGGTCGCGGGCTCGCGAGCGTGAAGGTCGTAGAGCAGTTCACCCTCGACGCGTTGGAGGCGGCCGACGAGGCGTACGGGCTCGTTTCCGGCGACGTCGTGTATCTCCGCGACGCCTCCGGGGCGGGCCGGCGGACCGCAGAGCGGCTGGCGGAGACGGAGCCGCGAGCCGTGATCCGCGACGGGAACCTCTCCGAGGTCGCAGACCAGGTCCTGTTCGACCACGACGTGCCGGTCGTCCCGGCCGACGCGGTCCCGGTCCGCGAGGTCGACGAGCTGGCGGTCGCGGAGGAGAGCGCGCTCGACGCGGCCCTCGACGACTGGGAGAAGCGCGCGGAGCGCCGGCGGACGGCGGAGAAACAGGAGCACCTCGACCGGATCATCTCCGAGCACCGCGCGGGGCGGACGCTGCCCGAGACCGAGGAGTGACGAGACGGCCGACTCGGGAGTCGAGCCGAGGTTCACCGCGTTTTCAGAAGTCATATGACCGACAACCGCACAGTCGAGGGTATGGACGCACACGAGCGGATCACCCGGAACGCGGCCGAGGTGGTCACCGAGGAGGAGATCGAGGCGCTGGCCGACGACCCCGACGGGAAGCGGGCGTACGTCGGCTACGAGCCCTCGGGCGTCCTCCACATCGGACACATGCTCACCGCGAACAAGCTCATCGACCTCCAAGAGGCGGGGTTCGAGGTGACGGTCCTGCTCGCGGACGTGCACGCCTACCTCAACGACAAGGGCTCGTTCGAGGAGATCCGCCACACCGCAGAGCGCATGCGCGACCAGTTCATCGCCTACGGGCTCGACGAGTCGAACACCCAGTTCGTCCTCGGCTCCGACTTCCAGCTCGACGACGACTACACGCTCGATCTGCACGCGTTAGAGCTTGAAACCACCCTCGCCCGCGCCGAGCGCGCGATGGCAGAGATCACCTCGGGCGACTCGGTGAAGGTGTCGCAGGCGGTGTACCCGCTGATGCAGGCGCTCGACATCCCGTACCTCGGCGTCGACCTCGCGATCGGCGGGATGGAGCAGCGCAAGGTCCACATGCTCGCGCGCGACGTGCTCCCGAGCATAGACCGCGAGCCGCCGACGAGCCTCCACACGCCGCTCATCGCCGACCTCGCGACCGGACGCGGGAAGATGTCTTCCAGTACGGGCGTCACCATCTCCATGGAGGACGACCGGTCGGACATCGAGTCGAAGGTGAACGACGCGTACTGCCCGCCGACTGCGGACCCCGAACCGACCGACGAGGGCGAAGAACGGGAGAATCCCGTCCTGCAGGTGTTCGAGTACCACGTGTTCCCGCGGTTCGACACCGTTCGCGTCGAACGGCCCGAGGAGTACGGCGGGGACCTGACCTACGACGCGTACGACGCGCTCGAAGCGGACCTGGAGTCGGGCGAACTCCATCCCGCGGACGCGAAGGGCGCACTCGCGGAGTACCTCGATCGGCTCATCGCTCCGGGGCGCGAGCAACTGGCGGAGTAGACGACCTCACTCGCGCGTTTTCGCCGCGGTGTGACCGGCGATCTGACAGGACCCGTCCAGACAGCTCCGGCCGGCGGCCGTCTCGAATATCGGGAGCCCGCAGTCGCACTCGTCGACGACGACGCCCGACGGGATCGAGAGCGTCGTCTCGCAGTCGGGGTTCTCGCAGGCGAGGTACACCCGTCCCGGCGCGAACTCGACGGCCAGCGATCCCTCGCAGTCGGGGCAGTCCCAGACGCGGTCGAACCGCTCGCTGACGGCCGCTTCCATCGGGTCGCACGCCGGGTCGAGACAGAGGTGAAACGGCTCGCCGCGCTCGACGCGTATCTTCGGGAGCCCGCAGTCGTCACACGTCGCGTCCGTGACGCTCGCGCCCGCCGGGAGCCCCCACCGTCGCTCGCAGTCGAGACAGACCACGTCGCCGTGCGAGCGCACGAGCGCCCCGCCGTCCGCCGGGCAGGTGCCGACGGGCACGCCGGCCACCGTGACCGGGAGCGCGCGGCTCGCCGTCGCCTCCGTCGAGACGACCCGAAGCCGGCGGCCGCCGTCGCGGGCGGTGACCGAAAAGCCCGCGCCGTCGCCCTCCACGACGACCGACTCCGGACGGGTGAGCCACGCGACCGGCTGGTAGCCGTCGGCGTCGTGGACGAGCGTGGTGTCGTCCGGTTTGATCAGGACGACGACGCGCCCGCGATAGCTGCGCGAGCGGTCGCCGTGTTCGGTCACCTGAC
Source organism: Halorubrum salinum (assembly GCF_024494575.1). GTDB lineage: Archaea > Halobacteriota > Halobacteria > Halobacteriales > Haloferacaceae > Halorubrum > Halorubrum salinum. The sequence goes on along the minus strand of NZ_JANHDO010000001.1, from coordinate 281,317 downwards.
AGTCGCCTGCGAGCACGCGGAGTCGTTCCGGCATACCCCGGCTGGCCGCGGTATCGGTGTTAAGGGGTCGGCGGGGATCGGAGGGGCGGCCGCCGAGGCGGGAGGCTACTCGACTCGAACCGTCCGCGTCGACCTGACCGGCATCAGCGGGAGGTCGGGGTAGACGACCTCGACGACGAACTCCAGTTCGTCGGTCTCCGGCGGTCCGAACACGCCGACCGGAACCGTCGTCTCCCCGTCGAGATACGTCGTCTGCGCGGTCATCTCCACGTCGTTGACGGTTACCCGAATTCCCGTGCGGGCGCGGCCGGAGACGGTCGAGACCGCGATCTCACACAGCTCGTTTTCGCCGACTGCGACGGTGTCCGGGAACGAGCCCCAGTCGACGTCGACCCGGGGAGACTCCCGAGCGGCGTCGACGATCCGCTCCGCGACGGAGCCGCTCACGCCGGCGTTCTCGAGCGCGCTCGCGCCGGCGTCGACGACGGCCGCCGGCGAGGTGAGCCCGGCGTTCGCGAGCCGCTCGGCACGGCCGGAGCCGACGCCGTCGATCGCCGTGAGCGCGACCGCTTCCCGGGAGACGCCGTGTTCGACGCGCGCCTCGACGCGAGCGGCGAGGTTGGCGGCCCGGGGACCGGCGAAGCGGTCGAGGAACTCCGCGAGCGCGGCGAGCAACCGGAGCGCGTTCTGCCGGATCACCCACGCGTCGGAGCGGAGGTCGGAGGGGATCGAGTCTTCCATTCCCGCGATCAGGATGGCGAACACCTTGCGGTGGCCGTCTTCTAAGTCGGTGTCGCGGTCGTCGAGGATCCGGTCTATCGCGTCGGACTCGGCCGCGCGAGCGGAGACCGAGTCGAACTCGCCGGCGGCCGCGACCGTCTCCAACAGCGAGTCGACGGTCAGCGTTTCCCGCTCCGCGAGCCGGTGGAACCGCCGTGCCGTGTCGAGTCGGAGGTAGTACTTCGAGGCGAGGCGTCCGAGCGCCGTCGGCTCTATCGCGAGGTCGTCGGCCGTGAGGAACCCCTCGTCGACGAGCGAGTCGAGGGTGTCGCGGACGCGGTCGCGAAGCGTCGCGAACTCGTACGACTCCGGTTCCGACTGCGCGCGGACGTAGTAGAACGTCGTCTCTAGCCACTCCATCACGTCTTCGACTCCCTGTATCGTCCCCATCGCGACCTCCGCGTTGAGGTGCGACTCCAACTCGCCGGCGAGCCGCGACTCGATCGGCTTGCCCTCCGCCAACAGCTCGCGGTACCGGTCGGCGTCGCCGTGGTCACAGACGACCCAGCCGTATCCCACGTCGTCGTAGCCGGGCCGCCCGGCTCGCCCGAGCATCTGGAGCACGTCGAGCGGCGAGATGTCCGTCTCGCCCTCCAGCGGGTCGTGGTACTTCGTGTCGCGGATGACGACGCAGCGCGCGGGGAGGTTCACGCCCCACGCGAGCGTCGAGGTCGAAAACAGCAGCTTGATCTTTCCCTGTTTGAACCACTCCTCGACGCGGTCGCGGTCGTCTTTTCCGAGCCCCGCGTGGTGGAAGCCGACGCCGTCGGTGACTGACTGTCGGAGCGTGTCGTTGGTGAGCTCTTTCGCCTCGTTGTGGAAGTCGTAGTCGCCGCGAGAGTCGATCGGGATGTCCCGTTCGGTGATCTCGTCGCGCGCCTTCTTCGCCGCCTGCACCGTGTCCTGTCGCGAGGAGACGAACACGAGCGCCTGTCCGTCCTCGCGGACGTGGGGCTCGGCGAGATCCAGCGCGCGGTAGAGTCGGCGGTACTTGTCGGCAAAGGCGTTCGACCCGTGCGAGTACGTCTTCACGCCGGTTTCGAGGTCGACGGGGCGGTACTCATCGCCGAACTCGTAGGTCGTCTCAGCGGGCGCGTCGAGCCACGCCGCCACGTCGTCGACGTTCGGCATCGTGGCCGAGAGCGCGACGATGCGGGGGTCCTGCAGCCGCCGGAGCCGCGAGACCGTCACTTCGAGCACCGCGCCGCGCTTCTCCGAATCGAGGAGGTGAACCTCGTCGATGACGACGCAGTCGACGTCGGTGATAAACGAGTAGCGCGCGGAGTCGTGTTTGCGGGTGGCGCTGTCGGCCTTCTCCGGCGTCGTCACGAGCACGTCCGCGCGCTCGGCGCGGCGGGGGTTGAGGTCGCGCTCGCCGGAGACGACGTAGACGGAGTAGCCGAGTTCCTCGAACCGGTCCCACTCGCTCTCCTTCTCGTTCGTGAGCGCGCGGAGCGGCGCGACGAAGAGCGCGGTCCCCCCGGCGTCGAGCGTCTTGCAGATCGCGAGCTCGGCGAGCGCGGTCTTACCGGACGCCGTCGGCGCGGACGCGACGACGTTGTGATCGGTATCCAGTATCCCGGGGAGCGCCTCTCGTTGCATCCGGTTGAACTCCTCGAACCCGAAGGCGTCGGCGAACTCCGGGACCGCGTCCGCGACCTTCACGGCACACCACACCCGTGGACGAGTCGACGGCGACCGGAGCTGTGTCGCATTGGATCGAGTCGGGGGCTTCGAGAGCAAAGGCGTTTCTCATGCGGCCGCCCGCGAGCCGCGACTCGGCGTCCGCGCCCGCGAGTCTGACCCGCGGGGCCCGCCCCGACGTGAGAGACCCTACCGTTTAGGTGACCGCGGACCGACGGACGGGTATGATCCCGTCGTCACCGGTCGTCGTGGCCGCCGCCGCGCTGCTGGCGCTCGTCGTACTCCTCGGAGTCGTTCGCCGCCTCCGCGGCCCCTCGGCAGAGGCGCGCGAGTCGAAGCGCGCCCACGAGGCGGCAAAAGAGCGCGAGCCGCCGGTCGACATCGGCGAGACGTACGAGTTCGGCGTCACGGAACTCACCGAACATCACTCCGGCGAGGAGGTGGCCGTCGGCAAGGTGGAGGGGTTCGTGATCTTCACCGAGGACGTTCCCGGAAGCGTCGGAACGGGCGACGTTATCCGCGCGAAGGTGCTCTCGTTCAACGACGGGCGAACCTCGGCGGACGCGACGTTCGTGGATCGGGCGTAGCGCCCGCACGGCCCGGATCGGGGCCCCCGTGGCCGCCCTCGGCGCTCGCGACCGCGCTCCAGCCGGAACGCATCTCCACCGAACATGAGGTTCATACGTGATGGCGACGAAGGGGCTTCGTAATGGCTCAGGCCGGGAATCAGGACCTCACGGAGCGGTTCATTCAGTTCTACCGCAACTACTACCGCGAGGAGATCGGCACCCTCGCACAGAACTACCCCAACGAACAGCGCTCGCTGTACGTCGACTACGACGACCTGTTTCAGTTCGACCGCGACCTCGCGGAGGACTTCCGCACGAAGCCGGACCAGATGCGTGAGTACGCGGAGGAAGCGCTCCGACTCTACGACCTCCCCGCGGACGTCAGCCTCGGTCGGGCACACGTCCGGATAGAGAACCTCCCGGAGAGCATCGACATCCGCGGCATCCGCGTCCACGACGACCACATCGGGAGTCTCGTCTCGGTCAGAGGCATCGTCCGCAAGGCGACCGACGTGCGGCCGAAGGTGACCGAGGCCGCCTTCGAGTGCCAGCGCTGCGGCACGATGACGTATATTCCGCAGGGCGACGGCGGCTTCCAGGAGCCACACGAGTGTCAGGGGTGTGAACGGCAGGGCCCGTTCCGCGTCAACTTCGACCAGTCCGAGTTCGTCGACTCACAGAAGCTCCGGATTCAGGAGTCCCCCGAGGGACTCCGCGGCGGGGAGACGCCGCAGTCGATCGACATCGACATCATCGACGACATCACCGGCGAAGTGAGCCCCGGCGACCACGTCACCTGTGTCGGTGTCCTCCACATCGAACAGGTCGAGCAGGGCAACGAGAAGTCCGCCATCTTCGACCTGTACATGGACGGCGTCTCCATCGCCATCGAGGACGAGGAGTTCGAGGACATGGACATCACCGAGGCGGACAAACGCGAGATCATCGAACTCTCCAACCGCGACGACATCTACGAGGCGATGGTCGGCTCCATCGCACCCGCGATCTACGGCTACGAGGAGGAGAAGCTCGCGATGATCCTCCAGCTCTTTTCGGGCGTCACCAAACACCTCCCCGACGGGTCGCGAATCCGCGGGGACCTGCACATGCTCCTGATCGGCGACCCCGGTACGGGTAAATCTCAGATGATCTCGTACGTAGAAAACATCGCGCCCCGATCGGTCTACACCTCCGGGAAGGGTTCCTCAGCGGCGGGGCTCACCGCGGCCGCGGTACGCGACGACTTCGGCGACGGCCAGCAGTGGTCGCTCGAAGCCGGCGCGCTCGTGCTCGCCGACAAGGGGATCGCCGCGGTCGACGAACTCGATAAGATGGACTGCGTCACGGGCGACACCCTCGTCACGCTCGCCGACGGCCGCGTGGAACGGATCGGCGAACTGGCGAGAGAGGCCGCCGAAGACGGCGAGATCGAGGAGCTCTCGAACGGTCGCCGAATCCGCAACGTCGACCTCGACGTCTGGTCGATGGACGAGGAGGGAGAGCTGGTCGAGCGTCCCGTGTTCTCGGTCCACGAGTACGACGCGCCCTCGGAGCTGACTCGCGTGACGATGGAGACGGGTGAGTCGCTGACGGCGACGGCTGACCACCCGTTCTTCGTCCTCGACGACGGCGAGCGCGTCGAGCGCGAGGCGGCCGCGCTCGACGCGGGCGACTGGGTATACGTTCCCCGAGAAATCCCAACCAAATCGACGGACGGCGCCGGGGCGATCCCGGCGGCGAGCGCCGGCGTCGAAGTCCCCGACGAGAACGGAGCGGTCGACCCCGCGACCGCGCGCGTTCTCGGGTATCTCTCCGGCGACGGAAACGTCTACTACGACCGCGGCGAGGGCGTCTACGGCGTCCGGTTCACCAACACGGACGACGAGCTCTTGGACGACTTCGAGCGAGCGGCGCGGGCGACGTTCGGCTCGGAACCAACGCGTCCTCCGAGCGAAAAGCGTGAGGGCGGCGTCGAGACGGTCCGCATCACGGGAAAAGAGCACGCCGACGCCGTCCTCGACGCCGGGATGAACCTCGGCCGATATGACGAGAAGTGTTTTCCGACGGCGATTTCGACGGGGAGCCGAGCGGCGAAGTCGGCGTTCGTCCGCGCGCTGGCCGACAGCGAAGGACACGTCGACGAGTCGGCCGGGAACGTTCGGATCGCTTCCGCGAGCCGGGACCTGCTGGAGGGCACGCAAACCCTCCTCTTACAGTTCGGCGTGTCGAGCCAGATCCAGCATCGCGGGCGAGACGAGAGTCGAGACGTGTACTACCTCACGGTGACCGACGCCGGCTCGCTCGCGGCGTTCCGCCGCGCTATCGGGTTCACCGCCTCTCGAAAGGCGGAAGCGCTCGACCGCGTTGTCGACTCCGCCGACGGCGACCGCACAATTCTGGACGTGATTCCGGAGATCGACGGCGTACTGGCGGAGTGTCGCGAGTCGCTCCGGCTTCACCAGAGCGAATGCGGACTCAACGCGGTCACGTATCACGACTTCGAGAGCGGAACAGCGAACGTGTCGCTCCACCGCGCCAGCCGGGTACTCGACGCGTTCGAGGAGAGAGTGGAGGCGGCGACCGCGGACCGATCGATGCTCGACGACGATCCGTCGTGGGGGACCCTCGCAGAGATGCGCGGCCGGTACCACGTGTCGCAGTCCGAACTCGCGGAGGGAACGGCGCTGTCACAGCAACAGATCTCCCGCGGGTGGGGAGAGAGCGACGAGGTTCGCCAGACAGTGACGGACCGACTCCGAGAGACGCTCGTTGCGGTCGAGGAGACCGATCTCGGTAGCCTACGGGAGTTCGTCCGGGGAGACGTGAAGTGGCGCCGGGTAGAGGCGGTCGAAACTGTCCCGCCGGAGTCGGCCGAACACCGCAGCGAGGTGCTCCGGCAGCGGCTCGCTGACGTTCTCGGCGGCCCCGTCGAGAACGTTGAACAGCGCGCACGGAGTCTGCTCAAACGCGGTCCGGTCGAAGACACGAGAAGAGAGTTGGCGTCGGCGCTGGAGGCATACGGCGTCAGTCAAGGGGATGTCGCGTCGTCGCTCAACGTGGATCAGGCGACCGTCTCGCGGTGGCTTTCCGGTGCCGTTGAGACGGAGCGACTTGAGGAGCTACGAGACGCGATCGCGAGCGAAGTGGACGCCGTCAAGGCGGAGCTCCGGTCGATCTTGGCCAGGATCGAGGACGGACGAACCCCGAAGGTGTACGACCTGACGGTCGAGGAGACACACAACTTCGTCGCGAACGGCGTGGTCGTTCACAACTCTTCCGACCGCTCCGCGATGCACGAGGGGCTCGAACAGCAGAAGATCTCCGTCTCGAAGGCGGGGATCAACGCGACGCTGAAAGCGCGGTGTTCCCTGCTCGGCGCGGCGAACCCGAAGTACGGCCGGTTCGACCAGTACGAGCCGATCGGCGAGCAGATCGACTTAGAGCCCGCGCTCATCTCGCGGTTCGACCTCATCTTCACGGTGACGGACAGCCCGGACCCGGAGCACGACTCGCGGCTGGCGAAACACATCATCAAGACGAACTACGCCGGCGAACTCAACACGCAGCGCGAGGAGCTGGCGAGTTCGGAGTTCACCTCGGCGCAGGTCGCGGAGGTGACGGAGGAGGTCGCCCCGGAGATCGACGCCGACCTCCTCCGGAAGTACATCGCTCACGCCAAACGCTCCTGTTTCCCGACGATGACGGAGGAGGCGAAAGAACTCATCGAGGAGTTCTACGTCGACCTCCGCTCGAAGGGGGCCGACGAGGACGCCCCAGTCCCCGTCACCGCCCGGAAGCTGGAGGCGATGGTGCGTCTCGCGGAGGCGAGCGCGCGGCTCCGCCTGTCGGACACGGTCGAACGCGAGGACGCCGACCGCGCGACCGACATCGTCGAGTCGTGTCTCAAGGACATCGGCGTCGATCCGGAGACGGGCCAGTTCGACGCCGACGTCGTGGAGACCGGCACCTCGAAGAGCCAGCGCGACCGCATCAAGAACATCAAGGGCCTGATCGCCGACATCGAAGAGGAGTACGAGGAGGGCGCGCCGGTCGACGAGGTGCTCGACCGCGCCGGCGAGATCGGCATGGATCCCGGGAAAGCCGAAAAAGAGATAGAGAAGCTCCGCACCAAAGGCGAAGTGTACGAGCCGAAGCAGGGGCACCTGCGAACGACGTAGATGGACCGAATCTCAGCGATGCGGAACGTCGAGGACGCCCTCCGTGCGTTCGAGGACGGGGAGGCGGATCTCGCCGCGACGGAGCGACGAGTCGCGGCCGTGTTGCGGACGTACGCCAGCGAGTTCGAGGGCGAAGACGACGTGTTCCGTGCGGTGGGCGAACCACCGGTGGACGGAACGATCGTCGTCGCTCCCTCGAAGCCGGCCGCGCGCGAGCGAGTGCTCGCGAGAACCGGACTGTCCGTCGGTGCTGACACGCTCGACGCGGATTCCACTGCCAAGTGCTCCGGGGAGTCTCGCGACGACCGGTCGAAAGATCGAAACAACTCGGGTGAACTGACAGGGAGAGAAAACGACTCAGTCCCCGAGTTCGAGATCGAACGAGTCCGATAGCCGGAGCGGTTCGGAACCGCTAAGGTCTGGAGCCGACCACTGGCGGTCGTGTTGTTGGTCGTGACGTATTCGGCTGCGGCTCGAACCGCGCTCCGGAACCTGTGTCGTCGTCACGACGAGGTCGTGGTCAGACGGTTCGGCCGCGCTGCGCTCGTCGACTCGACGGTGTACGCCGCTTTTCTGGCGCTCCGACTCCGCGAGTCGCACCGAGGCGACGTGCAGATCGAGCGCACCGAACCGTTCAACGAGTACGTCGCGCTCGATGCGCCGGTCCGTGAGGCCGCGGTCGCGTACGCGGATCGGGAGTCGAAATCGACGCCGTACACCGCGTTCGCTGCGGGGACGTCACATCCCGATCCGGACGCGATGCGAGGCGAACAGCTGTGAGCGATCCGCGGGAACGACGGGAGCTGCGGACGGAAAGCGGCCGCGGCGGTTACGGTCGCGCCGGTGTGAGAGACGGACCCGACGGCCCGGAGCCCGACGGCCCGGAAGCGACCGCGGCGGGCCGTGATGTCGTTCCGTCACCCGAGGTGGTCCTCGGGCGGATTCCGACCGAGACGACGCTCCACCGCGAACTCGCCGCGGCGGCCCGGTCGCGCGGACGAACGGCGTCTGTCAGAGCGGAACTGACCGGTCTTCACGAGCGATTGGCGTCGACGGCGGTCCCGGCGGTCGACCTCGATTCGGCCCGGCGACGCGTCGCGGACGCCGGCGGCGAGGAGGAACGGCTCAAAGAACAGATCGCGGCACTCCGCGGCGACGTGCGGGCGCGCAGGAGCGTCGACGCCGACGCTACCGAGACGCTCGCCGAACTCGAATCGACGGCCGCGGCGCTGGCGCGTGCCCAGACGGACCGGATCGCCGCGGAACAGGCGCTCGACGGCGCGCGGGCACGGGCCGACCGCGCCAGAGACGTCCGCGAGTGTCGGCTCGAACTCCGCGATCGGGTGGAGAACCGACGTCGGGACGCACGCCGAGAACTCGCCCGTGCGGTGTATCCGGCGTTTCGCGGTGCGCTGTCGGTGGTTCCGGGCGTCGTTCCGGACGACGCCGGCACGCGCCCGTCGACGTACGACGGTCCGCGCCTCGCCGCGTCGCTGGCGGCGGTTCGGATCGCCGAGCTTGACGGTCCCGTCACGGTCGATGAGTCGGCAGCCGCTTGGATCGCCGAGCATGGAGACGGAATAGCAGTCAGAGCCGTGATCGACGCTGAAACCGTCGATCAGCACGGCGATATCTCCGGAGAACTCGGCCCCTAGACCCGGCTGTGTCTCTTCGTCTCGATGCGGGTTTCATCCGTGACACGTTAAATGCAAATCCGCGGCACTGCCGGTATGGATCTCGCGTGGACCGTCGAGCAGGACGGCGGCGTGTCGCTGGTACGGTGTCGCGTGCACAACGACGAAGCGGTTCCGCGTCGGATTCGGCTCGACAGCCGGCTCGACGGTCCGGTGTTACCGCCGCGGCGCGCTGGCGTTCCGGAGGCGGGCTGGGACGCGGGCGGTGTCGTCGTGCGGCTCGGACCGGGCGCGTCCAGGGCCGTGGGTTTCGCCGTTCCCGCCGAGCCGACCGAGCCGCCGGTAGAGGTCGGTTCGGTCACGTCAGATCGGGAGAGTGTGCAGGGGTCGGACGAGGGGGACCCGTTCTCGGGCGCTCGCTCCGAGACGCCGGTGCTCGACGCGGTCCGAACGCTCGGGGATCACAGGCCGCCGAGAGATGCCGTCACGACCGTAGGCAACAGACGGGAAGACGGCGAGAAGGGGGAGACCGAACGTGACGACGGCGCGGGCGTCGATCCGATCTCCGACGGAGAAGCGGGCGACGGCGGCGTGGCACCGACGGTGGTCGACGAGTGGCTGGACGCGGTGGCCGACCGAGTGGATCGGGCAGAGCGACTCACGGGTGCCGATCTCGGCACGGCGACCGAAGTCGTCGAAGAAGCGGACGGGCTGGATGGCGTGTCCGATCTCCGCCGCCGGATCGAGACGGACGCGGAGCGCCTCCGCGCGGTGAGCGATCGGACCGCCGCGCTGGCCGCGCGCGCCGAGTCGACAGACGTGCCGATCGAGGCGCTGGAGCGGCTGGCGTGATCCTCGCCGTCGCCGGCGGCAAGGGCGGCGTCGGGAAGACGACGCTCGCGTACAACGTTGCTGCCGCACTCGGCGCCGTCGTCGTCGACGCAGACCTCGGGATGGCGGACCTACCGGGCGGACGGGGACCGGACCTCCACGACGTGCTCGCCGGCCGTGCCGACCCGATCGAAACGCTGCGGGCGGGCCCGGTCGAGGTCGTCCCCTGCGGGCGGACGCTCGCCGGTGCTCGGGCCTGTGACCTTACGCGGCTCGAATCCGCGATCGGACGGCTCGAACGCGAGCGCGGCACCGTCGTCCTCGACTGTCCTGCCGGACGTCGATCGGACGCCGGCGTTCCGCTGGCGGTCGCGGACGCCTCGGTGCTCGTCGCGTCGCCGCGGGCGTTCGCACTGGCCGACGCGGTCAGGACGCGCGAACTCGCCCGCGAACTCGACGCCGGACTCGTCGGCTGCGTGGTCAACCGCGTCGTCGAGGAGCCGCCGACTGAGACGATCGCCGACGCCCTCGGTGCGCCCGTCGCCGTCGTTCCGGCTGACCCGCGCGTCGGCCGGTCGGTCGAAGACGAGAGTCCCGTGGTCGACGCCGCGCCCGACAGCGACGCGGCGGTCGCGGTCCGTGACGTCGCCCGCCGAGTGCCATCATAAAGCGAGGCACGGCGGACGGACACCGCGACGGCTGCGGCAGCGAAGCGGTCAGAGATTCGACGGTGCGTTCGGGGATCGGAGTCGTCCGACGGTCGTCGGTTGCCGGCCGGATTACCGTCGGTTACCAGCCGGGTTACCGCCGGTTGCAGGCCGGGTCGCCATCGGTCGAGACGTTTTATTCGGCCGGCGAGAAACTGATCCGCATGCTCACCGCCGCGTTCGTCTCCGCCACCGCCGTCGCCGCGTTCCTCGCCGTCGAGGTCGGACCGCTCGTTGCCGCCGACCGCTTCCGCGGCCTGCGCGATCTGACCGACGCTGAGCGCGGGCGCCTCGCGTACCTCCGCGGAGAGGCCGGTCTCGACGTCGATCGCGTGGCTATCGAGCGAGGATCTGACGCCGGTACCGAGGCCGACGCGGCGGCGGGAGAATCCGACGCCGAGGGACGGGTCGACGCCGAAGGACGGAGCGGCGGCGATCCGGGACCCGTCGACGTGGCGGTGCGCGGGCCGCCGCGCCGCCGGGTGCTGTTCGTCACGGAGAGCCTGCTGGACGAGGCGAACGAGGACGTGGCGATCGGTCTCCTCGCCGCGGAGGCCGGCCGCGTCGAGACGTGGTACACGGAGTTCCGGGCCGCCGCCGTCGCGTCGGTGCTGGCCGTGCTGGCCGCGATCGTCACCGCGGCCGTCCCGTTCGACGCCGGGTTCGCGTCGCTCGTCGCGATCGGGCTTACCGCGTTCTGGGTGGGCCGTCGGGTGCAGTACGCGGCCGACGCCCGCGCGGCCGACGCGGTCGGGGGAGACCGCGTCGCTGACGCGTTCGAGCGCGCCGCCGCGATGCGGGGTGTCGAGCCGGAGACCGGTGACTGGTCGACGTGGTTCGCGGTCCAGCCGCCGCTCGGGGACCGGATCGAGCGACTTCGCGCGGGGGCGTCGTGACCATGTCCCGGAACCGTTACCAACCAGCCCACCGCCTATACGGATAACTCGAATGCGACTCCCGGAACGACAGCTCGCGGTCCTCGAAGCCGCGAGCGCGACGGACGAACGAACCGTAGCCGAAATTGCCACCGAAACGGGTCTGAAGCCGGAGACGGTCACCGGCGCGGCCTTCGACCTCCGAGACGAGGGACTGTTGACGGTGGCAGAGACCGCGACGGAGACGCTCGCGCTCACCGACGAGGGGCGCGAGTACGTCGACGACGGGCTCCCGGAGGTCCGGCTCTACCGGGCCGGGCTCGCGCTCGACGCCGACGAGGAGCCGGTCTCGATGGGACGGGTCATCGGCGAGGCCGGTCTCGACGGTCCCGCGGTCGACATCGCGCTCTCGAACTTCGCGCGGAAGGGGTTCGGGCGGATCGACTCGGGAGAGCTGACCGTCGACGCGGACGCGGACCCCGACGCCGACACCGAAGCCGCCGCGCTCTCCGCGCTCGCGGCCGGCGAGACCCCCGACGTCGATGAGGCGGTGATCGACCGGCTCGACTCCCGCGGGCTCGTCTCTGTCGAGGAGTCGACGACTCGGTCGGTCGGGCTCACCGACGCCGGCGTCGACGCGCTGATGGGCGGCGTCGAGGCGACGGAGACGGTCGCGGAGGTCACCCCGGAGCTGCTCGCGAGCGGCGAGTGGCGAGACGTGGAGTTCTCCGAGTACAACGTCGAAGCGGACGCCCCCGCCGCCCGCGGCGGCCGCACGCACGTCCTCCGCCGGACCGCGGACCGCGTGAAGGACGTGCTCGTCGGGATGGGCTTTTCGGAGATGGAGGGACCTCACGCCGACAGCGACTTCTGGATCAACGACTGTCTGTTCATGCCGCAGGACCACCCGGCGCGGACCCACTGGGACCGGTTCGCGCTCGACGTGGATCCGATGGACGATATTCCGGAAGAGCTTATCGACCGGGTGGAGCGGGCGCACCGCGACGGCTGGGGCGACGACGGCGACGGCTACCACTCGCCGTGGTCCGAGGAGTTCGCCCGCGAGGTCGCGCTGCGGGGTCACACCACCTCGCTATCGATGCGATACCTTTCGGGGGTCGCGGGCGCGGAACTGGAACCTCCCCAGCGTTACTTCTCCGTCGAGAAGGTGTACCGCAACGACACGCTCGACCCGACGCACCTGCTCGAGTTCTTCCAGATCGAGGGGTGGGTGATGGCGGAGGACCTCTCAGTCCGCGATCTGATGGGCACCTTCGAGGAGTTCTACCGGCAGTTCGGTATCACCGACATCCGGTTCAAGCCGCATTACAACCCCTACACCGAGCCCTCCTTCGAGCTGTTCGGCGAACACCCCGAGACGGGCGAGGAGATCGAGATAGGGAACTCCGGCGTCTTCCGCGAGGAGGTCACCGGCCCGCTCGGCGTCGACTGCGACGTGATGGCGTGGGGGCTCGCCTTAGAGCGGCTCGCGATGCTCACCACGGGCGCGGAGGACATCCGCGACCTCCACGGGACCTTGGCCGACATCGACTTCCTGCGGAACGCGGAGGTGAGCTACTGATGCCCGTCGTCGACATCGACACCGACGAGCTTCGCGGGCTGACGGGGCGGACGGACACCACGGACGAGGAGTTCAAGACGGACCTGTTCGGGCTCGGGCTGGAGTTCGAAGGCGAGACCGACGACGGGCTCCTCCAGTTCGAGTTCGCGCCCGACCGGCTCGACCGGCTGTCCGTCGAGGGCGTCGCGCGCTCGCTGCGATACCACTACGGCGACGACCGCGGCGTGTACGTCCCCGAGACGAACGACCCCGAGTGGACGATCGAGGTCGACGAATCCGTCCCCGAGGAGCGGCCGTACGTCACCGGCGCGATCGTCCGCGGCGTCGACCTCGACGAGGCGGGACTCGACTCGCTGATCCAGCTGCAGGAGAAGCTCCACGCGACGATGGGCCGCGGCCGCGCGAAGGGCGCGATCGGGATCCACGACCTCGCGATGGTGAAGGGCGCGGCGCTCCAAGAGGGCGCGGAGCCGTCCGTCACCTACCGCGGCGTCGACCCCGACGGCGTCTCGTTCGTTCCGCTCGACTCGAACGACGAGCTGACGCCGAACGAGGTGCTTGGCGAGCACGACACGGGACAGACGTACGCCGACCTCGTCGCCGACCTCGATCGGTACCCCGCGATCTACGACGAACTCGGGCTCTTCTCGTTCCCGCCGGTGATCAACGGCAAGCGAACGGAGGTGACCACGGGCTCGCGCGAGCTCCTCGTCGAGCTGACGGGGACGGACCAGTGGACTATCGACAAGATGTGTGCGATCATCTGTTACGCGCTCTCCGCCCGTGGCGCGACGATCGAGGAGGTCGAGGTCGAGTACGCCGACGGCGCGATCCAGCCGGACGAGTACGGGTCGGAACTGATTCGGCCGGACTTCGATACGACCGAGAAGTCCGTGACGCACGACCGGATCGAGACGCTGCTCGGCGTCGACTTCGAGCCAGAGGAGATCGTCGACTGCTTCGAGCGCGCCGGCCTCGACGCGAGCTACACGCTCGGCGAGGAGATCGCCTACGAGGTGACGATTCCGCCGTACCGCGTCGACGTGCTCCACCCGCTCGATCTGGTCGACGACGTGGGGCGCGCCTACGGCTTCGACGAACTGGAGCCGCGCTACCCCGACGTGGGGACCGTCGGCGGCCGCCACGAGCGGTCGCGACTTGAGGACGCGGTCCGGTCGAGCCTCGTCGGACTCGGCTTCGAGGATCTGCTGAACTTCCACATGACGAGCGCGACAGAGAACTACGACCGAATGAACGTGGCGGCCGGAAGCGACGCCTTCGGCGGCGGCGACCCGGTCGAGATCACGGAGCCGTACAGCGAGGAGTACACCCAACTCCGGACGTGGGCGCTCCCGTCGCTCGTGATGCTGTTGGAGCGAAACACGCACAACGCCTACCCGCAGGACGTCGCAGAGGTCGGGTTCGTCGCCGAGCGCGACGACTCGCAGAACTCGAACGTCGCCGAGGCCCGCCACGTCGCCGGCGCGGTCGCCCGGCGTGACGCCTCTTACGAGGCGGCGAAGAGTCGCCTGCAGGCGGTGTGTGACGACTTCGGCGTCGAACTGGAGACGCCGAGAGCCGAGCACCCGTCGTTCATCGACGGCCGGGCGGCCACCGTGGTGATCGACGGCGACGCGGTCGGCGTCATCGGCGAGGTCCATCCCGCCGTGCTCGTCGAACACGACTTGGAGGTGCCCGTCGCGGCCTTCGAGTTCGATCTGGACGCGCTGCGGTAGGCGCGTTCTCGACTCAGCCTTCGAACCCGTCCTCCCACCGGAACCGACCGTTTCGCTGGACCACCTCGCCGTCGACTTCCAGCCGCGAGTCCGCGCTCACGTCGCTTATCATGTCGACGTGGACGGCGCTGTCGTTGCCCGATTCCCCGTCGGGGAGACAGGCGTCGTACGCGCGGCCGACCGCGAGGTGGACGGTGTCGCCCATCTTCTCGTCGAAGAGGATCGAGTCGGTGAACCGGTCAATCCCGCGGTTCATCCCGATCCCCAACTCGCCGAGCCGCCGCGCGCCGGGGTCGGTGTCGAGGACGCTGGCGAGCGCCGATTCCCCCGTTTCGGCCGCGAAGTCGACGACCTCGCCGCCCTCGAAGACGAGGTGGACGTTCCGGACGCGGGCCGCGTCGATCGTCATCGGCACGTCGAAGAAGGCCTCGCCCTCCGTGTCGTACGGGGCGGTGAACACCTCGCCGGAGGGGAGGTTATGGGAGTCGTACGCCACGGAGGCCGCGGAGTTGACCGCGGTCCGACCCGCGATCGACATCCGGACGTCGGTGTCGGGCGCGTCCTCGCGCTCGGTGACGATCCGGACCACCTCGCCGTCGTCGAGGATCGCCTTCATCCGCGCCATCTCGTCGGCGAGCGCCTCCCAGTCGCGGAGGACAGCGTCGTAGACGAACTCTTGGTACTCCTCGTAGGCCATCCCCGCCTGTTGGGCGAGGCTGCGGGTGGGATGGACCGTCGACACCCAGTCGGTGTCCATGCGCGCCTCGCGGACGCCCTTGCGAGCCTTGGCGTACGCCTGCCGGGTCTCGCGGTCCACGTCGGCGGTCGCGGTGGTGTTGCGCCCGCCGCCGAGCCGGAGGTAGGCGTCGGCGGCCTCGAATAGGGCGCGGTCGACGGCGGGATCGGAATCGAAGTCGTCGGCCTCGACTGCGGTGTCGCCGTCTCCCGCGTCGGCGTCGGCGGCTCTCGCCTCGCTACCCTTCAGATACGCGCGAGAGATCTCGTCGGAGCCGTACAGGGTCGTGACGTTCGCCCCCCGCTCGCCGAGCGCCTCGACGACGGCGACGCCGAGGTCGTGGGCGTCCTCGGCGACGCTCACGACGACGTCGTCGCCGGCCTCGATCCGCGCGCTCCAGTCGACGAGCACGCCGGCGTGCTCGCGTACGCGTTCGTCCATATCGAGGCGTCGCGGGCGGGAGGTAAATCGGTGCCGACGCGGGACGTGCACGCTCGCCCACAGCAGATGGTTCGGGCCGGCGACGCCACCGCCCGCGGGGGTTTTTCCTTGCCCGCATCGATACGACGGTATGACCGACCGGAACGTACTCGGGGAGGAACTAGCCACCTGCAGCGCCGATCCGACGACCGGCTTCGAGCGCGACGGCTGTTGCGGGACGCACCCCGACGACCGAGGGAGACACGAACTGTGTGCGGTGATGACCGCGGAGTTCTTGGAGTTCAGCGCAGAGCGGGGGAACGACCTCGTGACGCCGCGTCCGGAGTTTTCGTTCCCCGGGCTCGAACCGGGCGACCGCTGGTGTCTCTGTCTCGGGCGATGGACCGAGGCGCTCGCGGCCACGCGAGACCAGCGGCTCCCGGAGACGACCGTTCCCCCCGTCGTCCTCGACGCGACAAACGAGGCCGTGCTGGACACGGTGGAGTTGGAGACGCTGGAGGCCCACGCGTACGACGCCTGACGCGGTGAAGGAACGGGCGACCGAACGGGCGGCTACTCCAGATCGAGCAGCGCCGCGACCTCGTCGAGGTAGTCGTCGTAGATCCCGACGGCCGACTCGATCGGGTCGGGCGAGGCCATGTCGATGCCGGCGCGCTCGACGACGTCGAGTGGATAGTCGGAGCCGCCGGCGGCGAGCATCTCGCGGTAGTCGGCGGCGGCCGACTCGCCCTCCTCTAGCACGCGCTCGACGATGGCGGCCGCGGCGGAGATGCCGGTCGCGTACTGGTAGACGTAGAAGTTGTAGTAAAAATGAGGTATGCGCTCCCACTCGCGCTCGATGCCGCCGGAGAGGTCGGCGGGCGCGTAGTAGTCGCCCTTCAGGTCGGCGTAGATCTCATCGAAGGCGTCGGGCGTGAGCGCCTCGCCGTCCTCGACGCGCTCGTGGATCCGCTGTTCGAAGGCGGCGAACATCGTCTGACGGAACAGGGTGGATCGGAAGCGTTCGAGGTACTCGTCGAGGACGTGGGTGCGAAGTTCGTCGTCTTCGACCGTGTCGAGGAGGTGGTGAGTGAGGAGCGTCTCGTTGACGGTCGAGGCGATCTCGGCGACGAAGATGTCGTAGCTCGCGTCGTGCCACGGCTGAGCGTCGCCCGCCAGCTCCGAGTGCATCGAGTGGCCGAGCTCGTGTGCCAGCGTGTACATCGAGGCGATGTCGTCCTGGTAGTTCATCATGATGTACGGCTGGGTGTCGTACGTGCCGGAGGAGAACGCGCCCGAGCGTTTCCCCTGATTCTCGTACACGTCGACCCACCGCGAGTCGAGCCCCTCCGCCATCCGCTCTTGGTACGCGTCCCCGAGCGGCGCGACCGCCTCGATCACCCACTCGCGGGCCTGTTCGTACTCGACGTCGGGGCCCTGATCGCCCGTCAGCGACATGTAGAAGTCGTGGCTCTCCAGGGTGTCGACGCCGAGCGCCGCGGCCTTCAACTCGGCGTGCCGGTGGAGCACGTCGAGGTTGTCGTCGACGGTATCGACGAGCGTGTCGTATACCTCGACGGGGACGTTGGAGCCGTCGAGCGCGGCGGCGCGGGCGGAGTCGTAGTCGCGGATTTCGGCGCTCGTCACGTGCTCTCGGACCGCCTTTTCGAGCGAGGTGCCGACCGTGTTCCGGACGCCCTCCCACTCGTCGTAGAACGTCTCGTGGACCCGCCGCCGGAACTCCCGGTCGGGGTTCGTCTGGAGCTTGGTGAAGTTCGCCTGCGTTATCTCCACGTCCTCGCCGTCGGGGTCCTCGACGACGCCGTAGCTCATGTCGGCGTTCGTCAGCATCGAGTAGATCTCGCTCGGCGCGCTCGTGACCTCCGACAGGTCTGCGATGACCTCCTCGACCTCCGCCGAGCGCGTGTGCGGTTTCATCCGCAACACGTCGTCGAGGTAGTGCTCGTAGTCGGCGAGCGCAGGCTCGGTCTCGAAGAACGCCTCGACGTCCTCGCCCGTGAGCGACTGCAGCTCGGGTTCGAGATACGAGAGCGCGCTCGACGCCTCGGAGCTGAGCGAGGAGGCCTTCGCGGACATCGCCTGATACTCCTGATCGCGGGTGTCTTCGGCGCTGCGGAGTCGGGCGTACGTCACGACCTGCTGGAGGTCGCGGAACACGTCCTCGCGGAGTTCGAGCAGTTCGAGGAGCGTCTCGGCGTCCTGCGCGGCGCGGCCCTCGTACGCTCGAAGCTCGTCGATGCGGTCCGCGACGTCCTCGTAGGCCGTCTCCCACGCCTCGTCGTCGGCGTAGATGCCGTCGAGGTCCCACTTGTACGACTCGTCGATCTCGGACCGCTCGGGAACCGAACTCATGTCCGTGAGGTGGGGTCGCCGCGCACTAAGCCTTGTCACACCGGAGGGCGATCCCCCGACTGGGTCGGCCCGTCAGCCGCCGGCCGCCCACTCGGCGAGATCGACGACGAGAACGAGGGCGTCTTCGCCGTCGCGGTAGTACCCCTGCACGCGCCGTATCGGCTCGAACCCCTCGTCCGCGTACAGCGAGCGAGCGATCTCGTTGCTCTCGCGCACCTCCAGTCGGACGACCGCCGCGCCGGCAGCGTGCACGCGGGCGAGCGCCGACCGGAGGAGCGTCCGGCCGATCCCCGCGCCCCGCGCGTCCGGACGGACCGCGAGGTCTTTGACGTGGGCGATGTCGCGGCCGTGGTTCGGAGTGACGTCCGCGACGACGTATCCCACCACCTCGCCGTCGCGATCGGCAACGAGGAACGCGGGCTCGTCGATCAGCCGTTCGAAGGCGTCGTACGGCCACGGATCGGAGAAACACGTCCGCTCGATCCGCACCACGGCCAGCAGGTCCGCGCGCTCGACCTGTCTGACCACGGCGTCGACGGGGATCACGGGCTGAATTCAGCCGCCGCCGAAGTGAATGTGTCGCTGACGGTGGGGTGGTCGCGGCGGTGAGGTGGTCGCTGGCGGTGAGGTGGTCGCTGGCGGTGGCGGTGGAGGGGTTACATCGCCGGGGCGGCGAGTCGGGTCGGCACCGGACGCCGAGAGAGACGCGACGTTTCCGCGCCGCTACTCCCCGCGTTCGGTCACGTCCGCGGACCGGTCCTCGGACTCGTCGAGCCGCTCGACGCGCTCGACGGTCTCGTCGCCGCCCGCGGTCTCGGGCGGGAACGACACCGTCCGCTGCGGGTACGGGATAGAGATGTCGGCCTCGGCGAAGCGGCGCTGGATCTCCTCGACTGCGGTCGCCTTCGACCGCCACCGCGCCTGCGGCGTCGGCGGGTCGATCCAGAATCGGAGGTCGAGTAAGATCGCGGAGTCGCCGAAGCCGGAGGGGATCACGTACGGGGACGGGTTGTTGGCGATCGTGTCGATCTCCGTTAACACCGCCTCTGCGATCTCGCTCGCCTCCTCGGGATCGTCGTCGTAGCCGATCCCCACCTCCATGTGGATCCGGAGGCGACCCTCGCGGCTCCGATTCGTGATCGCCTGCTGGCTGACGAGGTCGTTCGGCACCACGACGTACTCGCCGTCGAAATTGCGCATGTGCGTGTTCATGATCGTGATGTCGGTGACGAACCCTTCCTCGTCGCCGATCTCGACCCAGTCGCCGATCTCGAACGGCCGCGAGAACATCAACACGAAGCCCGCGATGAGCGACCCGAGGGTCTGTCGCGCCGCCATCCCGAGCACGATCCCTAAGAATCCAGCGCCGACGAGGAGCCCGCCGAGGTTGATCCCCCAGATCCCGAGGATGGTGATCCCGGCTATCACGAGCAGTCCGACCTGCATGATCCGAGTGAGAAGCTGCTCTTGGTGGGCGGTGATGCGGTCGCTGTCGTCGGACAGGTCCGAGACGTACTCGGCCAACACGTCGCTCGCGACGTACGCGCCGCCGACGAGGAGCACCGAGAGGGCCGCTCGCGTTCCCACGACGACGGCGTTCTCCGCGACCGGCAGCACGGCCACGACGATCGAGAAC
Source organism: Halorubrum salinum (assembly GCF_024494575.1). Classification (GTDB taxonomy): domain Archaea; phylum Halobacteriota; class Halobacteria; order Halobacteriales; family Haloferacaceae; genus Halorubrum; species Halorubrum salinum. The sequence goes on along the minus strand of NZ_JANHDO010000001.1, from coordinate 261,616 downwards.
CGCCCCCACAGCGCGAGTATCGCGACCGCGGCGAGCGCGAAAAGCGCTAGCTGTAAGAGGCCGACGAGGATGCGGAGGCCGAACGACACCGGCACCGCCTCCCGCAGCGTCTCGATCGACTGCTCGCCGCGGCCGTCGAGGAACCGCTCTAGCCAGCCGGCGACGACGCGTTTGCCGGCGCGGACGATCCGCGGGAGGAGAAGCCAGCCGACCGCCGCGGTCACGAGCAGTATCCCGGCCGTCACGGCCAGACGCGCTTCGATCGTCGCGACGCTTCCCAACAGCGCGTCGAGCGTGGCACCCAGTTGCGTCACTGCCGCCACATTCGTCGTCGCAAGGATAAATCGTCGGATACGCCGCGGTCGACCGCACCGACGGCTCGCCGCGGGCGGTTTTTATGTCACGCCGCGTCGGACGTGCGGTATGGAGCCAGACCTAGACCGCTTCGGGTCGCGCCGGTCCACGGTGTACGGCCAGCGGGGCGTGGTCGCCACGAGCCAACCGCTCGCGAGTCAGGCGGGCATCGAGATGCTTCGCGACGGCGGCAACGCGTTCGACGCCGCCGTCGCGACCGCCGCCGCGCTCAACGTCGTCGAACCGACCTCGACCGGGCTCGGGGGCGACGTCTTCGCGCTGTACCGAACCGCCGACGGTGACGTCGGCGCGATGCGCGCCTGCGGCGGCGCGCCCGCGGACGCGACGATCGAGCGCGTCCGAGCGGCGCTCGCGGCCGACGACGCGATCGACGCGGACGATCCGGCGGCCGTCGAGATGCCGACGACGGGCCCGCACGCGGTGACGGTCCCGGGGACCGCCCGCGGGTGGGAGGCGACGGCGGACCGGTTCGGCGAGTTCGGACTCGACCGTCTCCTGCAGCCGGCGATCCGCTACGCGACGGAGGGGTATCCGGTCAGCGAGGTGATAGCCGACGACTGGACGCAGGCCGAGACGCTGTTCGAGACGGCCGCCGCCCGCGAGGCGTTCCTCTTCGACGGCGCGTCCCCGACCGCCGGCCAGCGGGTCACGCTGCCGCGGCTCGGTCGGTCGCTTGAGCTGATCGCGGCCGAGGGGGCGGACGTGGTGTACGAGGGCGAGATCGCCGAGGCCATCGCGACGGCGGTCCAGTCGCAGGGCGGGTTCCTGACCGTCGAGGATCTGGCCGGGTTCGAGGTCGAGTGGCCCGAGCCGGTGTCCGCGACGTACAACGGCGCGGAGGTGTACGAGCTTCCGCCGAACAATCAGGGGCTCATCGCGCTGGAGGCGCTCGGCGTCGCCGCCGAGCTCGGCGCGGGCGAGTACGCCCACGACGCGCCGGAGCGCGCCCACTACCTCGTCGAGGCGCTGAAGGTGGCGTTTCACGACGGCCACCGGTACATCACCGACCCGGAGTACGCCGAGGTGCCGCCGCTCGCGTCTCCGGAGTGGGTGCGCGAGCGCGCGTCGACAATCGGGGACGAGGCGAATCACGACGTCTCCGTCGGCGTGCCCGACGCCGACGCGGAGGACGCCGACACGGTCCTCCTCACGGTCGCCGACGACGAGGGGAACGTCGTCTCGTACATCAACTCGCGGTTCGACGGCTTCGGCTCGGGAGTGGTCGCGGGCGAGACGGGGATCGCGCTGCAGAACCGCGGCGCGTCGTTCTCGCTCGACCCCGAACATCCGAACAGCCTCGAACCCGGAAAGCGACCGTTTCACACGCTCATTCCAGGTGTCGTCCGGCTCGGCGAGGACGACTGGGCCGCCTTCGGCGTGATGGGCGGGTACATGCAGCCGCAGGGCCACGTGCAGGTGATATCGAACATCGTCGACTGCGAATTGCCGTTGCAGCGCGCGCTCGACGTCCCGCGCTGGCGGTACCGGGAGAGCGGCGAGCTGGCGGTCGAACCGCACTTCGACGACGACGTCGCGGCGAAGCTCGTCAGGCGGGGCCACGACGTGCGGGTCTGCTCGCCCGGCGCGTTCGGCGGCGCACAGATCGCTCGGAACCGAGACGGCGTCCTCTCCGCGGCCACCGAGCCGCGAAAGGACGGCAACGCGCAGGGGTACTGACCGTCCGATCCGGCGGTCACAGACCGTGTCGTCCGGCGCGGCGGACACGTCTCGCTGACCGCGAGATCGACACGTCTCGGCGTTCGCGAGTCCGGCCGTCAGCCTCGCAGTCTTTATAATCGCCCGTATGGTACGACGTACCAGCATGACGCGACACGTGCGACGACGCGACGTTCTGAGCGGAGCCGGAGCGGTGGGCATCGCTGCGCTCGCCGGCTGTTCGACCGAGAGCGGCGACGGCGGCGACTCCGGCGACGGTGACGGAGACGGTGGTGACGGCGGCTCCGGAGACGGCGGCGACGGCGGCTCCGGCGAGGTCCCGGACGCCGTGATGATCGTCGGGTTCCCGCAGTCCGGTATCCAGCTGTTCCGCGACTACTACTCCGAGTTCGCCGAGGGCACGTCCGACCTCGACATCATCGTCCCCGACGGACTGATCGACGCCGACCTCCCCGGCGAGGTCGACAACGACATGAACAACGTGATCGGGACCGCGCCCTCCGCGGGCGGGCCCGGTGCCGAGTTCTTCACGCAGTCGTACCAGGACGAGTACGATCAGGAGCCCGGCGTGTTCACCGCGCAGGCGTACGACGCGATGGCCGTCGAGATCCTCGCGGCCACCGCGGCCGGCGAGAACGACGGGGCCGCGATCCGCGATCGGGTCCGCACCGTCGCCAACCCGGACGGCGAGGAGTTCGGTCCCGCCGACCTCCCGGACGCCGTCGAGGCGGTCGCAGCGGGCGATTCGATCAACTACGTCGGCGCGTCGTCGAGCGTCGACTTCGACGTCAACGGCGACGTCGCGACCGCCGCCTACGACATCATCGACTTCCAAGACGGCGAGTTAGAGACGCTCGACACCGTCGAGTTCGGGAACGACCTCACGGAAGAGGACCGGGGCGCGACGGCGGCAGACCCCGTCGGGCTCGACGGCGAGTTCACGGCCCGGATCGGCGTGTTGATGCCGGAGACGGGCGACCTCGGTCCGCTCGGCGGGCCGATCCGCGACGGCGCGCTGCTGGCCGCCACGCAGGTCAACGACGCCGGCCTGAACGTCACCGTCGAGACGCGCGTCGAGGACACCCAGACCGACCCGCAGGCCGGTATCTCGGGCGCGAACGCGCTCGTCAACGACGGGTTCGGTGCCGTCGTCGGCCCGGCGTCCTCGAACGTCAACCTCCAGGTGGCCGATCAGGTGTTCATCCCCAACGGCGTCGTCGGCATCTCGCCGTCGTCGACCGACCCGAACGTGACCGACCTCGACGACAACGGGTTCATCTTCCGGACCGCGCCGTCCGACCTCCTGCAGGGGCCCGCGATGGCGGACCTCGCAGTGGGGGACAACGTCGGCGCGTCCTCGACCGGCACGCTGTACCTCAACGACGCCTACGGTCAGTCGCTCGAAGAGGCCTACGTCAACGCGTTCCAAGAGCGCGACGGGACGGTCGACCAGCGCGTCTCCTTCGAGCCCAACCAGCCGACCTACAGCAGCCAGTGGTCGGACGTGTTGAACCAGTGAGTCGGTGAGTCGGTAGTCCCGGCGCAGAGACGGTCTGCGAGTTTTTTCGGACGCAACACACCGCACTAGCTGACGCCGCCGACTACCCGCCGAGGAAGTCCTGTCGCACGTCGTCGTCGGCGAGTAAGACGTCTCCGGCGTCGGTGTACCGGTTCTCGCCGTTGACGAGGACGTAGCCGCGGTCACAGCGCCGCAGCGCTTCTTTGGCGTTCTGCTCGACCATCAGGATCGCCGTCCCCGACTCGTTGATCCGGTCGATCCGGTCGAACATGTCGGAGACGAGGTCGGGAGCCAAGCCGGCGGAGGGCTCGTCGAGCAACAGCAGATCGGGGTCGAGCATGAGCGCCCGGCCCATCGCGACCATCTGCCGCTGGCCGCCGGAGAGCGTGCCCGCCTTCTGGTCGCTCCGCTCTCGGAGGATCGGGAACCGGTCGTAGATCGCCTCGATCTGGTCTTCGGGTACGCTGTCGAGGATGTACGCGCCCATCTCCAGGTTCTCGCGCACGCTCAACCCGGGAAAGACGTTGTCGGTCTGGGGGACGAACCCGATCCCCTCGCGGATGATCTGCTCCGGCGGGAGTCCCTGTATCTGTTCGCCCTGGAACTCGACGGTACCACCCATGTGGGTCGTGAGCCCGAACACCGTCTTCATCACGGTGGACTTGCCGGCCCCGTTCGGACCGACGACCGTGACGTACTCGCCGTTCGCCACGTCGAGGTCGACGTCCGAGAGGATCTGGAGGTCGCCGTAGCCGGCGTCCACGTCGCGGAGCCTGAGGATCGCGTCGTCGTCGACGGTGTGGGCGGTGCCGGCGGAGGTCGCCGTCGGCTCCCCGTCGCTCGGGGCCGCCGTCGGGTCCGGCTCCGCCGACTCCGCGTCGTCCGGTTCCGTCGGGTCCGTACCTGTCGCCGCCGTCTCGTCGTCGCTCATATGTCTTCCCCCAGGTACGCCTCGATGACGCGCTCGTCGTTCCGTATCTCGTCGCCGGTCCCCTCGGCGAGAACGCTGCCCTGGTGCATGACGATGACGCGTTCGCAGTTCTCCATGATGACGTCCATGTCGTGTTCGACGAGGAGGAAGGTGTAGCCGTCCGCCCGCAGGTCGTGGATCCGATCGAGGAGCTTCTCTTCGAGCGTCGGGTTGACGCCCGCGAGCGGCTCGTCGAGAAGCACCATCTCCGGGTCCGTCATGAGCGCGCGGGCCATCTCCAGGAGCTTGCGCTGGCCTCCCGAGAGGTTCCCGGCGTGTTCGGTCGCGAGGTGGTCGATCTCGAAGAAGTCGAGCGTCTCCCACGCCCGCTCTCGGAGAGCTTCCTCTTGCTCGACGACCTCGCCGCGGAGCCCCGGCGTGACGGCGCGTATCGCCGACTCACCGACCTGCCCTTTCGGCGCGAGCATCAGGTTCTCCAAGACGGTCATCTCCTCCAGTTCGCGGGCGATCTGGAACGTTCGAACGAGACCTTTCCGGGCGATCTGGTACGGTTCGAGCCCCGTGATCTCCTCGCCCTCGAAGTGGATCGTTCCCGCGGTCGGCTCGTGGACGCCCGTGATGCAGTTGAACGTCGTCGACTTGCCCGCCCCGTTCGGACCGATGAGCCCGGTCAGACTCCCGCGTTCGACCTCGAAGGTCGCGCCGTCGACGGCGGTGACGCCGCCGAACTGCTTGACGAGTCCCTCGACGCGCAGCGGAACGTCCGTCGGCGTGTGTTTCGCCGCCTCCTCGACGGGGCTGTCCTGCGTCTCCGCGTCTGCCGTTTCCCCGCCGGACGCGGCGTCCGCAATCTCCGAAGCGTCAGCGACTTCCGCGACGTCCGCGTCCGCCACGTCGCTTGGGCCGTTGGAGTCGCTACTCATCGGCCTCACCTCCGTTCGGTCGCTCCGAGAGGTCGACTGCGGCGGCCGTCTCGATCCGGTCGCCGAGGACGCCGTCGGGCCGCCGGTGGATGATGAACACCAACACGAGTCCCAAGAAGACGAACTGCAGCGGCGCGATGTTTTCGGTCGCGTACGCGAGCAGCGTGACCGGGTCGAGCGAGACGAGCGCGTCGGCGAACGACGGCGGCGTCTGCGCGTCGATCAGCCCGCGAACCGTGCCGCCGACGCGACGCGGTCCCTCGAACAGCGCCGCCGCGAAGACGAGCCCGCCGATCACGGACCCGGCGTTCGAGCCGGAGCCGCCGATGATGACGGCGATGAAGACGTAGAAGGTGAGAAGCGGCATGAACTGCGGCGTCGGCGAGACGTTGCCCTGGCTGCCGAACCAGAGGATGCCGGCGAGCCCCATCAGCGCACAGCCGATGACGAACACCTTGATCTTCACGAGGTTCACGTTCTTCCCGAGCGAGTCGGCGACGACCTCGTCTTCTCGGATGGCCTTGAGCACCCGACCGAACGGTGAACGCCCGAGGCGTTCGAGCAGGAGGTAGTAGCCGACGAGGACGACGGCGAGGACGCCGATGTACCCCCAGCCGATGAGTATCGGGTGGGCGATGCCGAGCCCCCCGTCGCCGAAGATCCCGAAGACGAGGTCGCCGAACGGGGTCGGCGTCCCCGCCTGTCCGTCGACGAGGAACAGCTCGCGAACGGGGTTGTCCGGCATCCCCATCCCGCGACCGCCGCCGGTGCCGACGCCGATCGTCTCTCGCAGGAAAGTGTCGAACGCGCTCGACTGGAGCGTGAGCCGGATGATCTCAGAGAGGCCGAGCGTGACGATGGCGAGGTAGTCGGCCTTGAGCCGCAGCGCCGGCAGCGCCGCGACGGCGCCGATCAGCGCGGCCATCCCCGTGCCGGCGAGGATGCCGACGGGAAGCGGGAGTCCGAGTCCGGGCGGACCGAACGCGGGGTCCGGGGACCTGACGACCATCCCCATCGTGTAGACGCCGACGGCCATGAATCCCGCGACGCCGATGTTGAACAGCCCGGTGTAGCCCCACTGGAGGTTCAACGCGAGCGCGGAGAGCGCGTACACCAGTCCGAGGAACGTCAGCGTCTCCAGCAGGCCGACGACGCTGTTGAGCCCGCTCGTGGCGGTGAGAAGCGTCGCGGCGGCGTAGATGACGGCGAGCGTTCCGAGCACTAATCCGAGGTCGCTGCGGCGCGCGGCGTCCGTGAGCGCGCCGAGCGCGCTGTCGGGGGCGGCAGCGGGTCGTGAGTCCGAGTCGCTCATGCGGTCGAGACACCTCCGAAGAGTCCCTCGGGACGCAACAGGAGCATGAGGATCATCACGGCGAACGCCGCGGCCTGGTTGAAGTCGGAGGGGATCCAGATGGTCGAGGTGGTGAACACGACACCGATGACGAGCCCGCCCGCGATCGCGCCGTACACCGAGCCGATCCCGCCGAGGATCACGGCGGCGAAGATGAGAAGGAGGAGGAGCCACCCGAAGTCGAACTGGATCGTCCCGCGTAACAGTACGTAGAGGTATCCAGACGCACCGGCGAGTCCCCCACCGATGATCCACGTCGCGGTGACGACGCGCTCGGCGGGGATCCCGGTGATGAGCGCGAGGTCCTTGTTGTCGGCCATCGCGCGCATCGCGGTGCCGAGCTTCGTGCGCTGGAGCATGAAGTGCATCGCGAGCATCAGCCCGAGCGCCGCCACGACGATCGTGAGTTCGTGGGCGTCGATCGAGATACCGAGCGGCCCGAAGACGAGGTTCGACGCGTCCACGCTCGCGGTGATTCCCCGGCGGTCGGAGCCGTAAACGAACTGGAGCAGGTACCGGACGATGAGCGCCGCGCCGATGGAGGCGATCAGAATCGAGATCCCGTCGCGGTCGCGCATGGGTTTGTAGAACGCTCGGTCGAGCGCCAGCGCGACCGCGGCCGTGACGACGAACGCGGCGACGAGGCCGACGAGTATCGCACCCGGCGTGGTGAGGATGTGCGCGCCGATGTCGCCCGGCGACGCGCTCCCGGCGTCGCGGACGGAGAGAAGCGTTCGCACCGGCACGTCGCCGAAGCCGGCGATCAGGAAGGCGACGCCCCAGCCGGTGAACGCGCCGGTGGAGACGAGGTCACCGTGCGAGAAGTTCGCGAACGAGAGGATGCTGTACGTCAACGAGAGGCCGATTCCGGCGAGCCCGATCACGAGCCCGATCACGAGCCCGCTCCAGAGGTTCGACCGGAACCGATCGACGGAGAGCGCGCCCCCGATCGGTCCGACCGACACCCCCGCGAGCTTCGCGAGGAGGTCGACGAGGAGCAGGCCGCCGAGGACCGCGACGAGGAGGAGCCCCGGTCTGGCCCGCACCGTGTCGACCAGTGACGATTCAGTTGTTCCCATGTGTGCGTCTCACTGACGCAGGCTCAGACACCGAGAGGTAAATAATTCGCTGTTTCGAGGAGCGTGCGGGGCGAAATCGTCAGCCAGCCGGGGGATGTCGTGCGCCGCGACCGGTTCCCGACTGCTTCGGCGTTCCGCCGTCAGTCGCCGCCGGCGGCCCGCGCTCGCCGCCGCGCGTCCGTCGCCGAGCGCCCGTCTCGCAGCAGCGCCTCGACGAACAGCTCGCCGGCCTTGTACGAGGAGCGAACCATGGGACCGGACGCGCAGTAGAGGAAGTCGAACTCCGACTCGGCGACCGCGCGCCACGTCTCGAAGACGTCCGGGTGGACGTACTCGAACACGTCGAGGTGCGAGCGCGACGGCTGGAGGTACTGCCCGAAGGTGACGATGTCGACGCCGACCTCCCGGAGGTCGCCGAGCGTGCGGTACACCTCGTGGTCGTACTCGCCGACGCCGAGCATGAGGCTGGTCTTCGTGTGGACGTCGGACTCGCGGTCGATACGATCGAGCACGGCGAGCGACTGCTCGTAGTCGGCCCGCCGGTCCCGGACCGGCCACTGAAGCCGCTCTACCGTCTCCACGTTGTGGGCGATCACGTCGGGGCCGGCGTCGACGATCCGGCGGACGGCCTCCGGGTCGCCTTGGAAATCAGGGATCAGCGTCTCTACGAGGATCTCCGGGTCGCGCCGTTTGATGGCGCGGATCGTCTCGGCGAAGTGCGCCGACCCGCCGTCGGCGAGGTCGTCGCGGTCGACTGACGTCAAGACGACGTAATCGAGGCCGATCTCCGCGACCGCGTCAGCGACGTTTTCGGGCTCGTCGGGGTCGAGCGGCTCCATCCCGCCGGTCTCGACGTCACAGAAGTTACAACCGCGCGAGCAGCGGTCGCCCATCAGCATGAACGTCGCGGTTCCGGGGCCGTTCGCGCCACTCTCGGCGGCGTCGGCCGCCTCGTCGTTCGGCGGCGCGTTCGCGCCGCCCGACCAACACTCGCCCATGTTCGGGCAGTTGGCCTCCTCACAGACGGTGTGGAGGTCGCGCTCGCGGAGGCTGGCTTTGATCTCCGTGAACCGGCTCCCCGAGGGGGGACGCGACTTCAGCCAGTCCGGTTTCCGCCGGCCGCGTTGCATACCTACGACACGGCGGGCAGACGGCAAAAGCGTGCGGGTCGAGCGCGCGTCGATTTCGCATTCAGTCAGTCCAGAAGCGTCGCGCTCTCCGCGACCGTCGCGAACTCGCCGCGCAGGTGCGCGAGCGCGACGCGGTGTGAGGTCTCGGGGTCGATCCGGCCGCCGTCGTGTCTCTCGCGGGCGTGCGTCGCGGTCGCGTCGGCGACGACCGTCACGTCGTAGCCGCGGTTTTCGGCCGTCCGAACCGTCGTCGAGACGCAGTGGTCGGTGGTGAGCCCGCAGACGACGAGCGAGCCGTACCCCCGCTCGGTCAGCCAGCCGTCGAGGCCGGTCCCGAGGAACGCGCCGTTGACCGACTTCTCGAACGTCGCCTCGCCCTCGACCGGGGCCGTCTCCGGCTTCCACGCGAACCCCGGCTCGTCGGGGCGGAGCGGCGAGTCCGGCTCCGTCGACGCGTGCCGAACGTGGGCGACCGGGCGACCGTCGGCGCGCCACCGGCCGAGCAGCGCGGCGGCGACCGCCTCCGCGTCGGGGTTGTTACGCTCGCCCCACTCCGGCTCGTCGAAGCCGGTCTGGAAGTCGACGAGGAGGAGGACCGCTTCGTCCGGAAGCCGCTCAGTCATCGCCGAGTCCGGACGTGACGGCCGCGTCGCCGCCCGCATCGGACCGCCCGGAACCGGCCGCCGAACCGCGGCCGTCGCTCCCGGCGAACGCGCGCCACGCGCCGGCTTCGAGCAGGTCGTCCGGTACCTTTGGGTGCTCGCGGGTCGGCTCCAGCGGGCAGGCGTCCGGGCTCGCGTCCTCGTCCTCGCGGAACAGGTACTGCGTCCACTCGCGGTCGCCCTCGACGCCCCAGTCGCCCAGATCGGCGTGCGGGCAGACGCCGTCGTACTCGCTCATGCGCTCGCGGATCGTCTCGCGTGCCTGCTGACCCGCCGCCGTGTCTGCGGTGATTCCCTCGAAGACGGCCCGAGGCTGGAAGGTGATCTCGAGGCCGACCGGCGAGTACCGGCTCTTCCGGTCGTCGTAAAACGGCGCTCGCGACGTGGGGAAGAGCGGCTCGCCGCCGAAGCAGAACTCCCAGTGGGGGTCGTCCGGGTCTGTCGGGATCGATTCCGGCCACGGCTCGGGGTCGTGGACGTGGAGGAACTCCAAGACGTGCCAGAGCCGCTCGTGGTAGTGCGCCTCTCCCGCGTCGTCCGCCGGCGGACGGAAGAACACCGCGAGCGGCGCGCGGTCGGCGTGGTCGGGGTAGGCGTCGAGGTACTCGACGAGCGTGTCGCGGAGTCGGAGCAGCGCCGCCGGGTCCGTCGTCGACTCGCAGGCGGCGTAGAGCATCTCGCCGTTCCGCTCGACTTCGATCCCGAAGTAACAGGGGAACGGCGAGCCGTCGCGCTCGCCGAGCATCGACTCGCGGAAGGTCCGGTAGTGGGCTTGGAGCCACTCCGGCGCGTCGTCGAGCCGATCGTGGAGCGTCTCCTGGTCCAACAGCACGCCCTCGGTGCCGGGCTCGTTCATACCGCGAGTGAGCGCCGTGCGGGCTTTTGGCTTTCGGCGATTCCCGCTCGCTAGTCCAAGAGGCTCTCCCCCGTCATCTCGGGGGGCAGGTCGAGACCGATCAGGTCGAGCAGAGTGGGCGCGATATCACACAGCGAGCCGTCGTCGCGGATCTCGGTCCCGCCGCCGTCGCCGTCGGGCGTCAGGTAGACGACCGGGACGGGGTTGAACGTGTGGGCGGTGTGGGGGTCCTCCGGCGTCCCCATGTCGTCGGCGTTGCCGTGGTCGGCCGTGACGACCGCGTGGCCGCCCGCGTCGGCGATCGCGTCGAGGAGCCGGCCGAGCTGTTCGTCGACCGCCTCGACCGCCTCGACCGCGGCGTCGAAGTCGCCGGTGTGGCCCACCATGTCGGGGTTGGCGTAGTTGAGGACGACCAAGTCCGGGTCGTCGGTCTCGATCGTCGCGACCGCCTCGTCGGTGAGTTCCTCGGCCGACATCGCCGGCTCCTCGTCGTAGGTCGGCACGTCCGGGCTCTCGACTATCGTTCGCATCTCGCCCGCGAACTCCACCTCGCGGCCGCCGTTGAGGAAGTACGTCACGTGCGGGTACTTCTCCGACTCGGCGGTTCGAAGCTGGGTCAAGCCGGCCTCGGAGACGACCTCGCCGACCGTGTTCGCCGGCTGTTGCGGCGGGAAGGCGACCGGAAACTCGAACGTCTCGTCGTACTCGGTCATCGTCGTCAGCCGGACCTCGGGCTGGTCGAGGTCGAACGCCCACGCCGGTCGCGTGTCGGTGAGCATCCGGACGAGCTGGCGGGCGCGGTCGGCCCGAAAATTGAAGAAGACGACCGCGTCGCCGTCGTCGAGGCCGGGCTCGTCGGCGACGAGCGTCGGCTCGACGAACTCGTCCGTCTCGCCGCGGGCGTGCGCCTCCTCGGCGGCCGCGACCGCACTGTCGGCCTCATGTGGCGCCTCGCGCTCGACGATGGCGTCGTACGCCTTCTTCGTGCGCTCCCAGTTCTCGTCGCGGTCCATCGCGTGGTACCGACCCGTGACGGTCGCGACGTGGCCGGTCCCGCGCTCGTCGGCTCTTTTCGTCACGTCGCCGAGGAACCCGTCTGCGATCTCCGGGGCGGTGTCGCGCCCGTCGGTGAACGCGTGCGTGGTCGCCGGGACGCCGGCGTCGGCCGCCGCGTCGATGAGCGCGAGCAGGTGTTCCACGTCGGAGTGGACGCCGCCGTCGGAGACGAGCCCCATGAAGTGGACTCGTCCGCCGGTCCCGGCGGCGTGGTCGAACGCCGCCGCGATCGCGTCGTTGTCGGAGAGCGACCCCTCGGAGAGCGCGTCGGAGATCCGCGTGTACGCCTGCTTGACGACCCGTCCCGCGCCGATGTTGAGGTGGCCGACCTCGGAGTTCCCCATCTGGCCCTCCGGCAGGCCGACCCGGCGGCCGTGGACGACGAGGCGGCCGTCGGCCCCGCGCTCGGTCGCCGCGTCGAACGTCGGCGTCTCAGCGGCCGCGACCGCGTCCCGACCCGGCGGGCGTCCCGAGGGGTCTGCGGTCACCGCGTCGTCCGTCTCCGTGGCGCCGCCGCCGGTCGACCGGTCGCCGTCGGTCGCGTCCGAACCGCCGTCAGCACCCGCGCCGAGCCCCCAACCGTCGAGAATGATGAGCGCCGTCTCCATGGACGCGTTACCCCGCGACGGGGTAATTACCCTTCGCTACCGACCGCGACGGCCGGGAGGCGAGGCGAGGACCGCGACCGGCGCGACGCCGCCGGGAAGTCAGCCTTATCAGCACTCGACGCTAACCATACGTTAATGGACTCCGCGGTACTGCTCGATCTCCTCGGCAACGAGAACCGGCGGCGCATCCTCCGGCTACTCGCCACCAAGCCCTGCTACGTCACGGAGATCTCGGAGTACCTCGACGTGAGCCCCAAGGCGGTGATCGACCACCTGCGGAAGCTGGAGGAGGCCGGCCTGATCGAGTCGACGACCGACGACCAACGCCGCAAATACTTCAGGATTACGCGCAGCCTCAGGCTGGAGGTGAGCGTCTCCCCCTACGGCTTCGGCGCGAAGAGCGCGTACCCCGCGAAGAGCAGCCTCGACATGTCCGGACGGTGTCCGCATCTCTCGATCGAACTCCCCGACGGCTCGGGCGTCGGACCGACGACCGATCTGGCCGACCTCGCGGACGAGTTCTCTCGCCTCCAAGACCTCGACCGGGAGCTTTCGCTGGCTCAGCGGTGGGTACAGGGGCGCGTCGAGGACACGCTCTCGCGGATCGACGACCGGCTCGGGACCGAGGCCGACAGCCGATTTTTCGCCGCGGTGCTCGCGGCGCTGGTCGAGACGGACGGCACGCCCGCCGCCGTCGCCGAGGAGGTCGGCGCTCGCGAGCGCACCGTCGCCGACGCGCTCGCCCGTCTCGCCGACGTCGGCGTGGTCGCCCGCGAGGCCGGCGGCGACGACGGTCCGGACCGCTACCGGATCCGGTAGGCGTCAGCAGACCGAGCCGCTTCCGGAACCTTTTGGCCCGCTCCCGGGAGAGAGCCGACGTGAGCCGACTACGGACCCTCTCGTTGTTCCTCGTCCTCGCCGCCGTCTGGGGATCGGCGTTCATGGCGATCAACGCCGGGCTGGCGTACTTCCCGCCGGTGTTGTTCGCCGCCTTCCGCTTCGACGTCGCCGGCGTGGTGATGCTCGCGTACGCGGCCTACGCCGTCGACGACCCGCTCCCCCGGGGCCGCGACGAGTGGAGCGTCGTCGCGGTCGGCGCGACGCTCATCATCGCCGCGTACCACGCGTTCCTGTTCGTCGGCGAGAGCGACCCGGCCGTGACGAGCGCCGTCGCGGCCGTGATCGTCAGCCTCTCGCCCGTCCTGACGACGGCGTTCGCACGGGCGTTTCTCCCCTCGGAGCGGCTGACCGCCGTCGGCGTCGTCGGCCTGCTCGTCGGACTCGCCGGCGCAGTCGTCCTCGCCGCGCCCGACCCGGCGAACCTGACCGGTAGCGGCACCGTCGCCAAGTTCCTCGTGTTGCTCGCGGCGGCCGCCTTCGCGCTCGGGTCGGTTCTGACCCGCGCCGCCGACACCGAGATGGCGATAGAGACGATGGAGGCGTGGTCGATGCTCGTCGGAGCCGTCCTGACGCACCTGCTGTCTTTCGCGCTCGGCGAGTCGGCCGCCGACGTGGCGTGGACGTCGGAGGCGGTCCTCTCGCTCGCGTATCTCGCCGTCGCCGCGAGCGGGCTCGGCTTCCTCATCTACTTCCGCCTTCTCGACCGGCTCGGACCGATCGAGATCAATCTCGTCTCGTACGTCGCGCCGGTGTTCGCCGCGCTCGCGGGGTGGGCGTTCCTCGGCGAGGGCGTCACCCCCAACACGGTCGCCGGCTTCGCCATCATCTGCGTCGGCTTCGCGCTGGTGAAACGCGCCGCGCTCCGGGAGACACTCCGCGAGTACGGCGTCGGCGGGTGACCTCACGGGCGGCGCGCAGGCGAGTCGCCAACGTGCGGGCGGGCGAGCCGTCAGCCGGCGAGTCGGCGACGACGCGGCCGAAAAGCGCCGATCGCGGCTGCACCACGAGCCACCAAGCACTTACCCCCGCCGGCTCGACTCGGGACACATGTCAGTCCCCGACAGGCCGAGCCGACAGAGCGGAATCGCTGCCCGCGCCGCCGCTGGCGCGGGACTCGGTGCCGCCGCCTACGCCCTCGGTTACCTGATCACCTTCCTCACCCAGAGCGATCGGATCGAAGAGCAGCTCCGCGGGTTCAACCTCTTCGCCGACCTGTTGGGCGGCGACCCGATTCCGACGTGGCAGGGAGTCGGATGGGTGTTTTACAACGCGCACTTCGTCGACACCGAGATTCCGGCGCTCGTGGGCGGTACCCGGTCGATGAACTTCATCTCGCAGGCCGACGGCGGTTCGCTCGGGTGGCTGTTCGTCCTCCCGCCGCTGCTGCTTTTCGCGGCCGGGGTCGCCGCGGGACGGTTCGGGGGTGCGACCGACGCGGTCGCGGGAGCGAAAGCGGGCGCGCTCGTCGCCGCCGGCTACCTCCCGCTCGCCGTGATCGGCGCGTTCCTGTTCCGGTTCTCGGTCGGGGACGGCGCGGTCGCCCCGACGCTCGTCACCGCCGTCCTGCTCGCGGGAGCGGTGTACCCGGCCGTCTTCGGTTCGATCGGTGGGGCGATCTCGTCGCTTTTGCGCGACTGAACTGACTGTCGTCGCGGAGGGTGCGGTCCGCGGCTCAGTACTCCGCGTCCTCGGGATCGAACCGGTCGCCGTACTCGCGGACCGGATCGACCGGTCGCCCCTCGTCGGTCTCGGGCGCGACGTAGTCGATAAACGCCTCGACGTCGGGCTCGCGGACGCGAACGTCGGCGTCGATCTCGCCGAGCTCGTCGGGCTCGCCGACGGCGAAGTTGACCACGCCCTCGAAGGCGGCCTGTTTCTTGAGCGAGAACGAGAACCCATCGTCCGTGGCGTTGTCCAAGAACACCCGCCGAGCCGTGTCGAGGATCTCCTGTTCGTGGAGCACGTCGGAGAAGGCGTCGAGGGTGTGGGTCTCGGCGACGAGCGCGCCGTTCTCGTGGGTCAGTTCCGCGTCCGGGAACACGTGTGACACCGCGTCGGCCACGCGGTCCGTCACCTCGGTGTCGCGGACCGGAGCCCTGATCTCGACGTCGACGCTGTAGATCACGCGCCGTCACCTCCGGCGTCGGCGGTCGCCGGGTGCGAGCCGTCGCCGGCGTCCCTCTCGACATTCTCGGCGTCGACGCCGAGCACCGCTCGCACGCGGGACCGGAACGCGGCGAGCGTCCCGGTGTTGTCGATCTCGGTGTCGGCGCGCTCCAGCGTCTCGCCGAGGCCGAGGTCGATCTCGCGGGCGTCGCGCTCGCGGAGGGCCTCCAGGTCGGAGTCGGAGTCGTCGCGGCCGCGGTCGTCGAGGCGTTCCGCTCGGAGTTCGAAGGGAGCGCGGATCGCCACGAGCGTGAAGTCGTCGCCGAAGGCGTCGCGGAAGCGCTCCAACTCGACCGTCGAGCGGAGCCCGTCGACGAGGACGGTGTCGCCGTCACTCTCCGCCGCTGCCTCGCGGATCAGCGGGAGCGTGCGGGCGGCGATGGCGTCGTCGCCCTCCTCCTCGCGGAGCGCGCCGGCGATCCGGCCGTGGTGTTCAGCCGGGTCGAGACCGCGGCGACGACACTCCGCGCGGATCACGTCGCCCATCACGACCACGGGGATGCCCGCGTCCTCGGCCACGTTCGCCGCCTCCCCCTTTCCGCTTCCGGGGAGGCCGACGGTTCCGATGACGTTCATTGGCCGCGGGTAGTCCGCTCGCGGACTTAGGTCTGCTGTTGGGGCCCGCCGGGCGCCGACGCGAACCGTCGGCGTTTTTTATATCGGGCGTGCGAACTCAGAGTGAGGGCACGTAGCTCAGCCAGGATAGAGCGTCGGACTTCTAATCCGACGGTCGTGGGTTCGAATCCCACTGTGCCCGTACGCGTCGTTCACGGGACCCGACGGTGTCCGTTCGTCGCGCACCCGAATTCTCGACCGCGGCCCTCAAACCCCTCCCGGCCGTCCGTCCGCACATGAGCGACGAGTACGCAGAGCGTCTCCGCGCGAACCGCCGCGAGAAGGACGACTTCTTCGCCGAGCATCCGCAGTCGCCGATCCCGCCCGAGCAGCGCGAGGAGTTCGACGGGCTCGACTACTTCCCGCCGGACCCCGACTACCGCGTCGAGGCGACGCTGACCGTCCACGACGACCCCGACCCCGTCGAGATGGAGACGACCGCGAGCAACCCGGTCCGGTACCTCCGGATCGTCACGTTCGCGTTCGAGGTCGGCGGCGACGAGCACACCCTCGCGGGCTATAGACAGGAGGGCGACGACGGAGCGATCTTCGTCCCCTTCCGCGACAAGACGACCGGCCAGCAGACCTACCATCACGGCCGATACATGGAACTGGAACCGGACGCCGACCTCGTCGACGGCGCGAGCGTCACGCTGGATTTCAACCTCGCGTACAACCCGTTCTGTGCGTACAGCGAGACGTTCTCCTGTCCGCTCCCGCCCGAGGAGAACTGGCTCGAAATCGTGGTACCGGCCGGCGAGCGGACCCCGGACATCGAGTGACTGCGACACCGTGAGAGACCGTCGACCGCAGCGCCGCGAGCGCGACCCCGCCGCGCGGCCCGGAATTCATTTCACCGGTGCCGACGACGGTCACGTATGATCGACGAGACCGTCGCCGAGATCCGGGCGATGCGAACTCACAGCACGTCCGCGGTGGCCGTGAAGGCGACGCAGTCGCTCGCGGAGCTGCTCGACCGGGAGTACGTGACCGTCGACGAGTTCGAGCGCGACCTCGAACACAACGCCGGCGTGTTACGTCGGTCGAACCCCTCGCACGCCGCGCTCCACAACGCGATGCGCGACGTCGAACGCTCCATCGTCGGCGAGGTCACGTCCGTCGAGGCGGCGAAACAGCGCCTCGAAGACGTGATCGCTCGCGTCACCGAAGAGATAGAGACGGCGAAGGGCGAGGCGGCCGCCAACGCCGCAGAACACATCGAGGACGGCGACACCCTCCTCGTCCACGACTACTCGACGACCGTCCTCGAATCGATCGAGAACGCCGCGCGCGACGGCGCGCACCTGACGGTGTACGTCACGGAGGCGCGCCCGCGGACGCTCGGTCGGAAAACGGCGCGCGCGCTCGCCGGGATATCGCGCGTCGACACCCGGATGGTCGTCGACAGCGCGATGGGGTACGCGCTCCGCGACTGCGACCGCGTCCTGCTCGGAATCACGTGTATCACCGGCGGTACCTACTACAACCGGATCGGGACGTTCCCGCTCGTGGTTACCGCCCGCGAGCTCGGCGTCCCGGTCACCGCGGTCGGCTCCGGCGCGAAGACCATAGAGGAGTTCCGGTTCGAAAACGAGTTCCGGGACGCGGTCGAAGTGATGCGCGAACCGGTCGAGGGCGTCACGATCGAGAATCCGAGCTACGACGCGACGCCGATCGGCATGATCGACACCGTGATCACCGACGACGGCGTCAGGGAGTGAACGGGATATCTGAGCTGATGCCCGAGTATCACGGCGAGTGAACCGGTCACAAACGCTTTGTGTGTGTACCGTGTTACCACCCATAATGAGCGTGAATCCGGGTTCGGCCGGGGTGTTCCAGGTCCCGAGTGCCGACCCAGCGGTCGCGGAGTGTGCGACTCTCTCGTGTGAGGTGAGTGCGGTGGCGACCGAGCCGGGGGCGATCACCGCGGTCGTGCTCGTCGGACTCGTGGCGTTCCTCGCGTTCGCGTACGTTCGCGACGCGACGGAGGCCTGTCGGAGCGAGCGCTCCCGCGTGCTGGCCGAGCGGGACGCGTTCGAGTCGTTCGCCGACCGCGTCTCCTCGCTCGAACCCGCCCCCGCCGAGTCGACGACGACTGCCTTCGACGGCCCGGTCGCGGGGATGCACACCGTCGACAGCGCGCGCGGCGACGTCACACTCAGGCGAGTGCTCGCGGCCTACAGGGATACCGTGATGTCGCTGCCCCACTACGAGCGCGAGTACGACGAGACGCTCCCGGAGAGCCTCGCCGCCGAACTGGGGCCCGACACGGCGACCGCGTTGGCGTCGGACCGAACGCTCTCGACCGGCGCGCAGTCGGCGCTCGTCAGGCGGAGTCGACAGGCGGCCGACGCCCGGTCGGCGCTCGCCGACGCGATCGGGACCGAACTCGACGAACTCGGGGTCGCCGAGAGCGACCTTACCGGTGTGGACCGTCGCCGTCGGCGGCTCGTCGAGCACCTCGACGGGATCGATCGCGATCCGACGGACGCCGCCATCGACGTCTGGCAGCGGCTCGACGACCTCGAACGAGAGTGCGACACGCTCGCCGTCGACCGACAGGCGACGCTCGACGACCCGCCGCTGCGACCCGACGCCGCCATCGGCGCGGAGGGGGATCGAGCCTTCTACGAGTACCTCTACGGACCGATCGAGGGCCCGAATCACCCGGTGTTATCGCAGATCGCGGATCTCGGCGATCGGATCCGATCGGATAAAGACCGCGTCGCGAATCGGCTCGCTCAGGGCCGGTAGCGGGCCGACAGTCACGGCGACAGAGCGCGTCCGTCGGCGGGGAGTGTCGTCACGGGAGTTGTATATCGCGGACGGCCACGCTTCCGGTGGTGGCCGTGACGACGTGTTACCCCACTGAAAATCGGTTTCTACGAAGAGATCGCGACGGCTCTACTGAGATCCTCAGCAAGTGATATATTTCGACTCGGTGGCGGTCAGTACAGAGGACTCACGAACCGCTCAGTACAGTGACTTACATACCAGGTTCGGTATACATTTCTCACTTCTGTTAGGAACGCCTTGCGAGATACAGAGTGTGTAGTCAGCACGGGACCGATAGAACGTTCCTGCGTGTTGTCCGATAATACCTACGAACTAGTATTACTCCTCATTAAATATTGGATTTTTAAGGTATAGCGATATAAATAAAACGGCGACACTGTACCGAGAGGGTAAGCTCATCATATTACTTCCCTACTCAATAATCAGATTCATAACTAACCTCCCACCCTTGTAAGTGGTTTTTGCAGCATGGCACGAAAAGAACCACGACCTGAAACACGTAAAATCGCGAAAAAAGCAGTTGATACGGAGCGCGCTGAACAAGTTCTCAACGAAGTTGACGAGGACCTGCAACCTGATTCGAAAGCGGGCGAAGCGCTTCGGGAAGCTGCTGCCGAAGAAACAGCTGAACTCGCCGAAGAAGCTGCTGACCTCGCACGCCGCCGCGCCAGTGACAAGATCGAAGCAGAAGATGTTGCAAAAGCAAACGAACGTCACCAAGACCGCGAGGAACGCGCCAGCTAAGTCGAAGTACATCAGCTAAACAAGAGAATTATTTACGCAGTCTGTACTGACCGCGACTAGGTTAGAATGTATCTCTTGCTGAGGATTTCAACAGAGCCTATGACGTCTATCCGCATCGAAGAACATGGGTATCTGGTGTTGAAATCCTTAAGCACTGATAGGATCGGCGTGCGAGATACAGAGGATGGAGCCAGCACGACGGCTTCGCTTACTTCCCGCCGAATCGGATGAACCTCCCGTTCGTTGAAGGTGCCGACCGATCGCGAGTACGCCCATTGTCGTTGGGGGTTGCGGAGTCGGCCCGGTAGCACGTGCGTATATTCCATTAGAGACCAAATACCAATAATGCCGTAACACATACCCTACGATTGGATTATGCAGAGACTCGAGTGCCCATTAGACGGATGCAGCGCGACCATTGAAGCTGAGACTGAACAAGAGGTCATGGCTCAAGCTGAAGAACACGCGAACAGTTCACACCCCGAACTCGAACTGGACGACGAGACCGTCGAAAACATCAGATCGAGTATTATACAGGTCTGAAGCCAGGGACTGTACTGATCGAAGCATCGGTCTCCTGTATTGACCGATCCAACCAGCTGGCTTTCAAAGAACACCTATGCTGGATACGCGCGATGTATCGCGCATGAGTGTGGTCTGCCTGAGTGTTCTCTATCATGATAAGCGTGGCCGATGACAGAGAATACAGCGCAATAGATCGGCGACCGGGCTCTCACCAAAGGATGAGGAGAGTTCCTCTAAGAAGTGGTTGATCGACATTCGAATTCACCGTATAACGCTTGGGGCAATAGACCCGATCTGTTCACATGGTATCACTCGTCGCTCGATTCCGCCAATTTCCACGTAACCGTCCCGTCATCTCCCTCGTCATCGCGATCCTGACCGTCGAGATCGTCGGAGCGGCCGGGTCAGTCTTCACGGCGCAAAGTCTCACCACGTGGTACGGTACGCTTCAGCGCCCGATGATCGCTCCACCGAACTGGGTCTTTGGCCCAGTCTGGGCCACCCTGTTCGCACTCATGGGAGTCGCACTCTGGCTCGTCTGGCGACAGATCGAGACTTCGCCCCGCGAGGCCTGGATCGCTCTTGGCGTATTCCTGGTACATTTCGTCTTCAATTTGGGATGGTCAGCAGTCTTCTTCGGACTACAAGAGCTCGGGTGGGGACTGGCCGTGATCGGACTCCTCTGGCTACTTATCGTCACAGCGATGTGGGCCTTCGATCGCGTTGATCGCCGGGCAGCACTCCTCCTCGTACCGTATCTTCTCTGGGTCTCCTTTGCCGTCTATCTCAACTATCGCTTCTGGGTGCTAAATTAGATCGCGGTTCGAGGTGATTTCCTTCACGCCAGCATCGAACAGCAGCTCCATGAGGAAGCCGGTGAACGCCATCGTCACGAGAAAGACGCCAAGGATGTACAGCATGATCTTCCAGCCGTAGTACTTCCGGTAGACGTTCAGCACGGGAATCGTGATGAGGTCAGCGTAGACGAACGCGATGATCCCGGCGAAGCTGACGCCACCGCCCCACGGCGCGACGGCGAACGGGACGTTACCCATATGCCAGCGAAACTGAGGACGGCGATGGTGACACCCATAATCGCGTTCTCGGCAGTCACGAGCAGGCCATCGCCCTGGATGAACAGCGTGTTCCACACCCACTGCGGGACGAAGACGATGACGAACCCAGAAATCAGGAAGCCAGCGACGATGTCCTTCCAGATCATCGACCACTCCTTGCGGTACTGATTCCCGACTTTGTACCAGCCACCCCACGACAGCAACTCGTCACGCCACCCGCCGCGACTCGACGTCTCCTGGCGGTAGGTCTACATACAGCCCTCCGAGCAGAATTTGAGCGTCTCCCGGACCTCGTCGGAGAGATTCTTCGGGACCGTGAAGTGGACGATGACGGCCATCACGGCGATGAGGATGAGTCCACCGAGTAACTCTGCGACCAAGAACTCCCAGCCCAACAGAATCAGAATCATCAACCCGAGTTCGACGATCAGATTCGTCGACGCGAACATGAACGCGAGAAAGTTGACCGCGTGTGCTCTCTTCTTGAACAGCCCCTTCCCGATAGCGACAGCGCCGAAACTGCAGCCGCTGCTCGCCGCGCCGAACGCGGTCGCCTTGGTGAGCCCACTCAGATCACCGTCGCCCAGCACCTGTGCCATTCTCCTTGGAGACGTAGACCTGGACGAGACTCGTGATCGTGAGGCCCATAATGATCGCCCACGCCGCCGTCCAGAGGAACCCGACACCGATTCGGAGGGCTTCGAAGATACCCTCGACCATCGTCACCTGCATAGATGAATCATCGTGCGGATCATCTTTTGCAGTTTTCCTTCAGATAGTTCAGATTAGAGCCATGGTAAGTGTGAATTCAAAAGATTAGCGGTGGGTGGAGCACGCAGGTCGAAGGCACAACCGCATTGAATAGTTAGGACGTAGTATTACTTGAGGCCCAAACTCACGGAGGGATCACAATATGCCGACAAATTCAGACGACACGCGACTTGTTACGCTCCTCATCGTTATCATCGGCGCCGTATTCATCGTCCCGCTGTTCTTCATGAGCTTCGGGATGATGGGGTTCGGTCCGATGATGGGCGGGATGTGGGGCGGTCACATGTGGGGTGACGGGACGATGCCTGGCTGGATGTTCCTCGTCGGTATCGTGATGCAGTTACTGTTCCTCGCCGCCCTCCTCGGCGGTGGCTACCTCATCTACCGTGCGATTACGGGAAGTGAAAGTAACTCAGACCAAGCCCTCGAAGAGCTCCGGCTCGCCTACGCCCGCGGAGAGCTGACCGACGAGGAATACGAGCAGCGACGCGAAGCACTCGAACGAGATACCTGATTCCCATCCGGCAAACTTGAACCATGATCGGAATCTCCGACCGCCGTCAAGAGTCAACGCATCTGCAGCTTCCACCGCGGCTCGACTGATACACGACGCTGGGACTGTACGGACTACCGGCAATGCGTGTGAGTGGACTCCCGACGACAGCAGTTGTTGCTGATCGGTCCGTTCGAAGCCTTCAGCGACCGTTATTCACGGAATCCGAGTAACCGAAGCCCGTTCAGTGAAACGAGGACGGTGGACCCCTCATGACCGACGACGGCTAGTGGCAAGGGGATCCCCCGCAACAGAATCGTCCCAACCATCAGCGCAATGGCACCGAAGGCGATTGCGAGATTGACTGTCAGCGTCCGGCGCGTCCGGCGACCGAGTCCGAGCACGTAGGGAATCTTCCCGATGTCGTCGCCCATCAGGACGACATCAGCCGTTTCGAGAGCAACGTCAGTCCCGGCGCCACCCATGGCGATCCCGAGCGTCGCCGTCGCCAGTGCCGGTGCGTCATTCACGCCGTCACCCACCATCGCCACGTTCTCATGTCGCTCAACCAGATCTTCGATGGTTGCCACTTTCTCTTCTGGCAGTAGTTCCGCCTGCACCTCGTCGATACCGACTTCGTCGGCGATCTGCTGGGCGACGCGTTCGTTGTCGCCGGTCAGCATGACGATGTGCTCCACGCCGAGCGACCGGAGCTCCTCGATCATTTCTGCAGCCCCGGGGCGAACCGTGTCGGTGAACGCAAGCCATCCCAACACGATGACATCGTCGCCGTGCTCGCGGGCGACGAGGACGCTAGTCTTCCCCTCCGCCTCCAAGGTCCGAAGCCGATCGAGACCAGGTTCGAGCCCCTCGATCGCAGCCTCTTCGAGAATCGTCTCGACGTAACTCCGATTCCCGATGTGGATGGTTCCGCCGGCGACGTCGGCGCGCACTCCTTTCCCTGCCTCCGACTGAAACCGACGTGCGTCGGGGACGTCGAGGGTGCGGTTTTCGGCTTCCGAGACGGTCGCACGGGCGAGGTGGTGCTCCGAGCGGGCCTGGACGGAGGCTGCAAGCGAGAGCAACTCGTCGGCAGTCACCGACTCGTCCGCGAGGTCAGCTCGGACGAACACATCCGTCAGCTGCGTCTCGCCCCGCGTGAGTGTCCCCGTCTTGTCGAACGCGACTGCGTCGATGTTCGCAGCCGTTTCGACGTGTTCGCCACCCTTGAACAGGACCCCCTGTCTGCCACCGGAAGCGATCGCTGACAGCACCGCCGCCGGCGTGGAGATGATGACCGCACACGGTGAGGCAGCGACCATCAGGGTCATCGCGCGGTAAAACGTACTGGTAAACTCACCTCCGAGCGCGAGCGGGATGGCGATCGCTGCGATTGTGAGCCCGAACACGCCGAGCACGTAGGGCTGTTCGAGGCGGTCGATGAGCCGTTGTGTCGGCGCCTTCTCGCTCTGGGCCTCTTCGACCATGGTGATGAGGCGGCTGATCGCCGACTCGTGGGCCTGCCGTGTGACCTCAATCTCCAAGCTACCACTCTCGTTGATCGTCCCGCCGAACACTTCGTTGCCGGGCGCTTTCGGCACGGGCACTGATTCGCCGGTGAGCGACGCCTGATCGACCGTCCCTTCGCCGGACGTGACGACGCCGTCGAGCGGTATCCGGTCGCCGGGCCGGACGACGAATACGTCGCCCACGGCGACCTCGTCAATTGCCACAGTGACCTCCTCACCATCGCGGAGGACCTGTGCCTCGTCCGGTCGCATTTCGACAAGTGACTTGATCGCTCGGCGTGAGCGGCCGATGGCATAGTGCTGGAGCGTATTCGAGAGCGAAAACAGGAACAGCAGCATCGCGCCCTCGAACGGCGCACCGATCGAGAGCGCACCGAGCGCCGCGACGATCATCAGGAGATCGATATCGACCGCACGGTGGCGGAGCGTCTCGACCGCACCTTTGAGCCCGTACCAACCACCGAAGACGTATGCGACGCCGTAGCCGGTCCACCTGAGGAGTGAGGGGCCGGCGAGCCATCCCGTCACTATACCGGTCACCGTCCCGAGCAGCGTTAGCCCGACGAACATCGCTTCTCGTCTGAGGTCCGAACGCGTGCTCACGTCGTCCGTGTCCGTCTCAGAGCCGTCTCGGATCGAGACGTTCCGGGCGCGGACTGCGTCTCGAATCGCTTCCTCGGATGTGACTGCGTCATCATAGGTGATCGTAGCGCTCCCCGTTCGGAAGGAGACAGCCACGTCGTGGATGCCGGAGAGACCCTTGAGGTGCCGTTCGAGTGCCCGAGCACCCGCTTCGCCACGGCCACCTCGTCGTTCGATGCGGACGGTACACGTTGAACGCGGGGGAGATTCAGAAACAGCCACGTTTTCTATACCAATAGTGTGCCGAGATGTGTTTCTCGGCCACCCAGACTGCCTGAGATGCAATCCTGTCGTCCTGATCGAATCATCCGAGAATCGTCACCGGGATCCGTGCTCGGCGGGTGACAGTCTCGGCAACGCTGCCGAGGAACGTACGATCGATGCCTGAGCGGCCGTGGCTTCCCATAACAATCTGATCTATCCCATGGTCGTCTGCATATTCGAGGATCGATCGTGCGGGTCTACCAACTTCTGTGACAGTATTGAGGTCGAGATTGTGTTCTGCGGCGAGATCCGTGGCCGTCGTGTGGATTCTGGTTGCGCGATCTTGGGCATTATCGTACCAGTCTTCAGCGACTGGCAAGCCGCCGGCCTCCACGTCGATAATCGAGTCAATCGGATTGATGACGTATATCGTGGTGAGGGTTGCCTCCGCGAAATTCTCGATAGCGTACGTAAGTGCACGCTCTGAAAGCGGTGAACCGTCGAAGGCGATGAGAACGTTGTCAGGCATTCGAACAGAATTCGAGGTGAACTGAAAAGAGTGTACCGCTCAGAACATCTCGCCCACCACCAGAAGGGCTAACTATTCAGTTTGAGTATCTCAAGCTATGGCCCTCCACGCAGTCGAAAACGTCGAGGAAGCGTTCGGCGTCACCCGGGAGTTTCTGACACCGATTGACGTACACCGCTGGCTGAAGCTCGCGCTTGTCGTGTTCTTCGTCGGGGGCGGCGTGAGCTTTCCGACGGCTCAGTTCAACACGTCGACACCGCCGGGAGACATCTCTACCGGTGATCTGCCGGTCAGCCTCCCGGTCGACGTGGTGACGCTCGTCGTCGCACTTGTCGCTGCCGGACTTCTTCTCGGAGGACTATTTGCGTTGATCGGCGCGGTCATGGAGTTCGTGCTGATCGAATCGCTCCGCACGGGCGAGGTATCGCTCCGACGCCACTGGCGGAGGCGCTGGCGACAGGGGCTCCGCCTGTTCGGGTTCCGGATCGCGATCGGGCTTCCGATGATCGTGCTGTTCGTCGGTTGGCTCGCACTGCTCGTTGTCCCGATCCTGACCGGACGCGATCCCACGATCCCTGCTACGGCGTTCCTCGTCGGGCTCCCGGTGGTGTTTCTCATCGGCGTCCTGTATGCGTTAGTGTCGGGACTCACGACCGTATTCGTCGTGCCGCTCATGATTCAAGCAGACTCGGGCGTCCTCGCGGCGTGGCGTCGCCTCTGGGGATCGATCAAGACCGCGTGGAAACAGTATCTGGCATACGTCGTGATCTCGTTCTTGTTGACGGTCGCGGCCGGAATCATCGCCTCGATCGTGGTCGGAATCATCGCGATTGTGCTTCTCATCCCCCTTCTCATCGTGGCCGCGATCATACACGTGACCGTCTCGTTATCGTCGACGATCGGGCTCGTCGTCCTCGTCGCACTCGCACTCCTGTTCGGGCTGTCAATGCTCGCTGTCGGGACGCTCGTGCAGGTCCCCGTCGTGACGTATCTCCGGTACTACGCGCTGCTTGTGCTCGGTGATATTGAGGGGTCGTTCGACGTCTTATCCGACCATCAACCATCAAGAGAGGGGGTATGAACGACGGATCATCGACGTGGGGTGCCGCCGCCCGTGGCGCAGTCGCGCTGTACGTACTCGGGATGGTCGGCGTCGCCGCGCTTGCGATCCACTCCGTACCGTCCCTCCGAGCAATCCCCGAACTGGCGGTCCTATCGTATCCGACGCTCGTGTTAGTCGCGGCCGCGAACTCGACGGTACTCCTCGGCGTGTTTGTGGCTCTCGGCGCGGCAACGGCTCCCCGGACGGGGCTACACTCACACGTCTTTGCGTGGGCGTCCGGCGGCAGTCCGGACTGGGACGCGTATCGACGATCCCTGCCGCTCGCGGTCGGGTTGGGTGCAGCACTGTTCGTTCTCGTCACCGTCATCGACGTCGCGCTCGCCCCGTTTACGGGACTCGAGTCAGTCGAACCCATCGGGGATGCGACGGTGCTTGAGGATCTGCTCGCGTCGGTTCCGATGCGCCTT
The DNA here is from genome assembly GCF_024494575.1 of Halorubrum salinum. Classification (GTDB taxonomy): domain Archaea; phylum Halobacteriota; class Halobacteria; order Halobacteriales; family Haloferacaceae; genus Halorubrum; species Halorubrum salinum. The sequence continues at coordinate 234,926 of NZ_JANHDO010000001.1, read as the reverse complement.
CTCTACGGCGGGATCACCGAAGAACTTCTGCTCCGGTGGGGCGTCATGGCTCCGATCGCGTTCGTCCTCTGGTGGGTTCGAAACCGGATCGGTGAACAGACGGAAGAGCCACCCACGGCGGTACTGTGGGTCGCGATCTTTGCCAGTGCGGTCGCGTTCGGCGTCGGTCACCTACCCGCGCTCGCGTCGACGTTCGATCTCACGCCCGCACTGGTCGTCCGAACCGTCCTGTTGAACACGATCGTTGGTGTGGCGCTCGGCTGGCTGTTCTGGCGTCGGTCGTTGGAGACCGCGATGGTCGCGCACGCCGCATTTCACGTCGTTCTCGTCGCAGTGTCCGTGGTCGCGATGCTACTGTTCTAGGCAGATGTAGTTGAACGCGATAACTCACGTGAATCGTCGCCGAGCCCGATGTACGCGTAGATCAGGACCATCCTATGTGGAAGACGATGGCAGTGGTATTCCGGCCGAAGAGCAGACAGATGTCTTCGAATCCGGATACTCAACGACGACAGATGGGACCGGATTGGGGCTAGCAATCGTAAGCGAAGTCGTTGAGGCCCACGACTGGAACATCCACGCTACCGAGGGCTCCAATGGCGGGGCCAGGTTTGAGATCACTGATGACCAACTCGGCGATTAAGAGACCTCAGTCTCAGAATTCTACTGTGTAGCCGTTGTCACGGAGTGCCTCAACAAGTTCATCTCCGGGCGATATTTTGAACTCGTGAAATGAGTTATCCGGGCTATCTGCCGAATAAAGCTCTGAGTTGATATTCTCTGGAATCTCATTCTGATGGGTATCCTCTTGAACAATAACCGGTTGACTGGGAATGTGGTTGGAACTACTACTTTCAGTCATTCAGATGTACCCAATTGTAACCATTAGGGTATTTGTATTCCGATCTCAGCCTCTATACATCGCACACTGATACTCTGAAACGGCTCTGTTGAAACCCTATTTTTCAGATAGATTCTCGCCTGAAACGTCCGGTCGATGAAGAGTGCGTGTTGACCACTGTGCGCTCTGCCAGTTCAACGAAATCTCCTGATGACTGTGCGGGATATGACCACGAGTCGACGATCGAGCCGTTTTTCACCGGGCTTATTTATATCATATATAATATACACTTGTGAATATCCCCATATCGCGACGCGGATACCTCCGAATGACCGGCGTGGCTGGAGCAGCCAGCCTCACTGGGTGTTCAGATACCGGTAATGAGGGGGCGGGAACCGGGAGATCGGCTCCGACCGGTGTCTCGATGTTCCGGTATAATCCGGCACGGGCGGGGGGACCACTGGGCGCGACCGGCCCGACCGACTCGGTCACCGAACAGTGGACCGTCCAGACTCAGGGTGGAATCGGGGATTCGCTTGCGGTCGTCGAGGACTCCGTTTACGTCGGGAGCAACGACAGGTCGGTCTCCGCTTTCGCTACGAGCGACGGTACTGAACGGTGGTCCGTCGAAGTCGACGGGCAGATCGGCTGGCCACCGGCGGTCGTCGACGACACCGTCTACGTTGGCTGTGGCGACGGAACGCTCTGTGCGCTGGCTGCCAGCGACGGGACCGAACGCTGGCGCTTCGAGACCGGCAAACAGGTGGCTCCGGCTCCGGCGGTCGTCGACGGCACCGTTTACGTCGGGGGTGTCGGGGACGGCGAGGGGCAGCTCTACGCGCTGGACGCCACCGACGGCACGGAGCGATGGTCTTTCGAGATGGGGTTCAACGCGTACGCGTCGCCGGCGGTCGTCGACGGCAGCGTGTACATCGGTGGGAACAGCGCCTATGCGATAGACGCCGTTGACGGCACTGAACAGTGGACCCACGAGCTCAACTATGCGGACAGCGCGACGCCGGCGGTGGCCGACGGCACCGTCTACCTCAAACACGGTAAACGAGACTGGGCACTGAACGCCGCCGATGGGACCGAACAGTGGTCATTCGAGCCGGAAGATCCCATGGAGACAGTTGGCATGGGACCGCCAGCGGTACTGAATGAGACCGTCTATATCAGGGGTTACGATACCGTGTATGCGCTCACTGCGGACGAGGGTACCAAGCAGTGGTCTTTCGGAGTGGCTGATGACATCGGGTCCCTACCCGCTGTGACCACTGACGCCGTGTACCTCGGTGGGAACGGCGGTACAGTCTACGCACTTGCACCGAGCGATGGCACCGAACGGTGGCGCTTCGAGACAGCGAGTAGTTTGGTGTCGTCTGTGGTGGTCATCGACGGGACCGTCTACGCTGGCACTGCCGACGGGGCTATCCACGCACTTACCGCTGAGTGACGGTCCGTTTAAGAAGAAACGCTGATACTGCTCCGCTGAACGTCCGTATCTCGCATTCGGTTTCTGTTACGATGTGAATTTACTGGCACCCTCCCAGATATGTGAGCTCCATGTATTGACCGCGACTGGATCAAAACATATCACTCGCTGAGGATTTCAACAGAGCCGTTTCAGCAGTCTTGCTGAATACAGGGCGCGGGCCGTGTTTAGACGCTAGCGAAAGACGTTGTTGCCGAGGATTATGAGTGATTGAAGCGGGAACGAGTCGAGTATGCCCACCCAACTCGCCCGCTTCACCGACGGATGCATCGATTGGTGTCAAAAATATATCGTCGGTAAGCCTCAGCCAGCACTTCAGCAAGGAAATGGTGGCTACGCTGACTGGGTTATCTTTGCGAACGTCCCGGTCCGTGTTTGGTTTCAACCAAACACAGGAGGCGGTATGATAATACTAATATGAAATTTTAAGTATGCTTATATAGTCACAGAGCGTCGGAAGGGTGTGAGTAAAGGTATCATGTCTCAAAAAGAGCTCTCGCGGCGAACCGTACTGCGGAGGGGTGCAATCCTCTCGACGTTCCTCGGACTGGGCGCGGTAACGATGACTGGTCAGACCGCGGCGATGAACAAAGCGGAACTGATCGAGGCGATGGCGAGCGAATCCGGACTGAGCAAGGCGGACGCGAAGCGGGCGCTTGACGGGTTCACTCACGCGACGACGAGAGCCTTGGCGAAGGGCGACAGCGCCGTACTGGTCGGATTCGGGTCGTTCAGTATCTCGAAGCGCTCCGCCCGGACGGGTCGAAATCCGAGCTCTCGGAACGGGCCCGGAGACGACTCGCCGGTGACGTTCGACGCCTGCCCGGAGTTCGCGGCCGCCCTCGATCTCAACCCCGGCAAGGGTGACGAGGCCAGCGCCAAGTGCCGGGACGCTGACGTGGTGATCGACGCGGAGTACATCGCGAGTGCAGCGGGACGCTCGCACGAGAGGATATCGAAGGACGACGCGAAGCGGGCGCTCGAGGCGTTCATCAACGCGACGGCGAAGGCCCTGAAAAAGGGGGATCGGCTGTCGGTGGGTGGGGAAGAGGACGAAAATGAGGGGTTCGGCACGTTCAGCATCTCGAAGCGGTCTGCCCGGACCGGGCGAAATCCTCAGACCGGAAAGGAGATCCAGATCGCGGCGAAGAAGGTGGTCAAGTTCAAGGCGGGTGCCGAACTCTCGAAGGCCGTCAACTGAACATTCAGCGGCGTGTTACCCCCTGAGACCGATCTATCTGCCGTCAACTTAGCTACAACGACGGCTCGGGGAAACTACTGATTTCCTGTCTCTGAGACTCGCTCCGCATGAGCATCGGGATGCTCCTCTGAACTGGCAAGTTACTTATACTCAATTCGCAGTTTTCAGTGACCAGTTGTTTCAGACGATGGTTTATCTAATATATGGCGTTTCAACAGGGCCAACCGATTTAGTCAAATTCAGGGACAAAATCTTCCCCGAGTTCATCAGCGAACTCGCCACCACGAAGTCACGTGATTTGTTCGTTGTCGAATCCATACTGTGGAAGTAACGATTCAGCTGCTTTGCCGAGTGGAATGTCGTTCGTTACGCGTATAACTCGATCTGCAGTATCAGTAAGAAGCAGTTCAAGCGCCAACCCGACAAGTTCCGTATCCGCTTTTTCGACGATATCTTCCGACCGATCGCTGGCACTTGCGATGAAACTCCGTGCCTGATCCATCACTGTTGAGATATCCGAGTCCGAATAGGACGGGCTTTCTGTGACCTTCATCCATCCCTCTTGGAGTGCTTTTTCAACAGCAGAATCACCAGTTGTGTACTCATCGAGAGAGGAATCTCCAGCCACCTCTGCATACACCTGCGGCGAAATCCGAAAGACGGTATCACGCTGGCGAGCTTCCCGAGCGAGCGCCTGAAACCGTGTACTCCCACGCCGGCCACAACTGATGAGGACGGACGAGTCGATGAAAACGACGGTGTCCTCATGTATCATTCCGAGTCAGTCTCAACGACAGGCCGGAGTGCGTCCAGAATAACGCCTGCTTCGAGCGGTGAGAGCTCTTGCTCTCGCGCCATAATCTGATGTGTGACGGATCCATCGACGTATTCACGAGTATATTCTAGCGCGACGGCGAGCCCGTCCAAGCCATGCCGATCGATGTACGTATCGATATCTTCGTCCCGCGTTCGTCGAGCAACCGCTTCAACTAACTCAGGTGTGATCTGCCGTTCGGTGTCACCATCCGTCAACTGGAGTTTGATGTCACGAGCCGTGTATTCTGCGGGGCGGCCGGCGTTTGACTGGTGGATAAAGTCCGCACCTTCGAGATCGTCGATATAATCGTAGACCGTTCGCTGCGGAAGATCAAGGGCCTCAACTAGATCTTGAATTGTTGTCGATGGATGATGGTGGATATACGTATAGATCCATGCTTTGCGGGCGTTTCCGAGGAGTTCGAATACTTCACCACCCGTACCGAGAGGAGTGTCCCAGTTTGCTTCTCTGGTTGCCATTGTTAGTAGCGGATTGTGAGCAGCTCGCAATAAAGATTATTGAGACGATACTGTCACATACTCTTACCAACCTATGAGCACTGGTCCTGTTGAGACTCTCAGACGGTGGGAGGTTTTCGAAGCCATGCTGATACAGAGAGTATAACCAGCATCATGCCATCACGCTGTTTGACGAACTCCAGTCGGGGAGGCTGCCGGAGGTGGCTTGCTTGCTCGATCTCCGCTAACAGCAGCTGTCGTCGTCGGCACCGCAGACGCTGCCGTAGTCGATTCTGGTCTCGTCTCCGATCGCCTCGTTACACTGCATCACCATCGTGGTGAATGCAAACTCCGAGGAGGACTCTTTCGCCGCCGCGAGCTCCTCACCGAGCGCCTCGGCGGCCGCGACGACCTCGTCGTCCGTCACTTCGGACTCGCTGGCGTCCTGACCGGAAGCGCTCAACAGCACCCACCTCCGGTGGACCGCGCGAACTCCTCGCCGATCTCGTCGCTGATGGCGTCGTTCGTCCGCTGGAGCAGTTCGACCAGCTCCGTCTGTGCGGCCTGCTGACGCTGGATCGTCTCGTTGTTCGACATCTCCGTCTGGAGCTGCTTCAGCTCGGCCATCACCGACCCGTCGAAGTCGCCGCGCTGCATCTGTTGTTGCTTTCGCTGGTACTCCCGGATCAGTGCCATCGCGTCGTCATCGTCCTGTAGCGCCTCGTCGGCCGCGACGAACCGCTGATACGTCTCAGACTCACCGAGCGTGTTGAGGAACTCGCGGAGCGCCGCCTCGACGTTGTCTTCTACGTCTTCCTCATCGGATACGGCCACGCTGCCCTCGGCCGCGTCGTCTACATCCTGTGCGTCGCTCACGAGGGAGTCACCTCCGGTACGTCAGCCTCGGCAACGTCCGCGAGCCCGGTAATCTCCTCGCCGAAGGCGCTGAGTTCGTCAAGCCCGACCGGTTCGTCCCGCCGGAGCGGTGCCAACATCAGCGGCGCGTCGAACCGATCGCGGATCTCGTCGAGATACTGCGCCTGCTGGGCGCGTCGGTTCGCGAAGAAGGCGTTGTCGCCGTACTCTTCGGGAAGCAGGTAGTTAGCGACGACCAGCGAAGTCTCGATGCCGACCTGATCTTCGAGGTCGGCGGCGGCCCGATACGCCTCCATCATGGGCGTGTATTCGGGGTACATCACGAACGCGAACGTGCTCCGCTCGGGGTCTTTCATAGTCTCGATGACCTCGTCGTACTGGTCGCCCTTCGCGGGGGCAGCGCCCTTCGTCAGCGATCCGAGGTCCATGAACCCCTTCCAGTCGGAAGGTAGTTCGAGCAGTCGGAGGGTGTGGCCCGTCGGAGCCGTGTCAAAGACGACGATATCATAGCCGTCCTCGTCGAAGTAGCTCACGAACTTCTCGAGCGCGGCCATCTCTTCGGCACACGGAGACTCCAGTTCCTCTTCGACGTTTGCGATCGCAGCGTCGACGTCGATCTGGGTGTCTTCTTTGTCCTCGTACATTTCGGTGACGTGGTCGAGGACCTGCTCGCGGTACTCCGCGAGCGCTTTCTCTTGGTCGATACGCGCCGCGTCGAGGTTCTCTTGACCGACCGGGGTGGGCTCGTGGCCCACTGGCTCGCCGAAGATGTCCTCTAAGTGCGCGGCCGGGTCGGTCGTGACGACGAGCGTTTCGTGGCCCGCCTCGGCCAACTTCGTCGCCGCCGTCGAAGCGAGCGTGCTCTTTCCGACACCACCCTTGCCGGTGAAAAAGAGGTACTGCGTCTCGTCACCCGGCGTCAGTTGATCCACGACCGCGTCGGCATCCGCCATCGAGTCGAAGTCGACCGCGCCGTCGGCGTCCACGTCGGTCGCGGCCCCGACATCGACGGTCGCTTCCGCGCCGTCGTAGAGGACACCGCCCACGTCCGCGAGCAGGTCGATCCCGGCTATCTCGCCGGGCTGAAGCGGATACGTCGCCGTCGCGTCCGCATCGAACTCCTCGCGGGCCCGCTCGATGACGGCCTGTTCGTCCGCGCGTTTTCCCTCGAAGAAGGGATCGTCGCACACCGACTCGGGGAGGTAGCCGTTGAGGATCAACAGCTGGGACTCGATACCGAGTTCGCCGAGATCGCTCGCACTACGTTCGATCTCGTCGATCGAGGAGTCCTCCGGCTTGCCGACGAACGCGAACGAGGTGCGCTCATTGTCCTGTAGGGTGTCGATGGCGCGCTCGTAGTCTTGCTTTTTGTCTTCCATCGAGGCGGCCGGACCGATACAGGTCGACCCACCCTTTTCGAGTTCGGCGTTCCAGTCGGAGGGGAGCTCCATCAGCCGGATGGTGTGGCCTGTCGGTGCCGTGTCGAAGACGACGACATCGTACTCAGGACTGTCCATGAAGTCGACGAAGTTGTCGAAGGCGGCGATCTCCTCGACGCAAGGGCTATTGAGCTGCTCTTCGACCGTCTGGATCTCTTCCTCGCCGAGTAGTTCCCGCATGGGCTCGATCGTTTCCTGTCGGTACTCCTCGGCTGCGGTGTCCGGGTCGATCTCGATCGCTGAGAGGTTTTCGACTCCGTCGATCGCGGTGACCTCGTGGCCGATGGTTTGACCGAAGATGTCCGAGAGGTTCGGCGCTGGGTCGGTGGTCACTAGCAACGTCTCGTAGTCGTTGTCAGCGAGCCACGTCGCGGTCGCACAGCTCACGGTGCTCTTTCCGACGCCGCCCTTCCCGCTGAAGAAGACGAATTCCGTCTCGTCGCCGCTCGGTTCGACGACATCACGCGCACCTGTCGCTGTCGACTGTGATTGTGCCATTCGTTAGGCCTCCTGTGGCGTTGGGCTCTCCTCGATAGCCGCAGTCAGTTCGTCGTACGAGAGGTACTCGCCCTCGGCGACGATCTCGTTGTCGACGACCGTGATCGGGAGAATCGACGAGCCATCTTCCTGCACGCGGTCGTAGATCCGCTGCGTTTCGAGGAACTGCTCGATGTTGTGCTGCATGTTCGCCCGATTGACCTCGAGATCATCGAACGCGTCTTCGAGTTGGTCGAGCGCCGCGCTGACCTCGACGAGTTCGTCGTCGGGGTCGGGACCGCAGACGCCGGTTGAGCAACACATCGCTTCTTCGTACAGGATGAGTTCGGTCATGATTGGGTCGAATCGTCGTCCATCGTCTGAGCTATCGTTCGCGACAGAGACTACCATCTATTTCTCCCGCGACCAATACAGTTGAACAAACATTCAGATAATTATAAACCCATCGATAGCGCACCTACTCGGATATCTCATCGAAAACATGCGAAATAGCGTTTTATCGCATTTACTGTGGATATATGACCACGATACTCCCCAGTTTATTTAGATTCGCCTCACCCAAACACATTCTACTTGAAGAAATGATGAATCATCTAGCACATGCTAATAACGGATGCGTGCAGGTCCACAACGCTTAATCTCACATCGATTCAATTGTCTGTATGTCATCGACCGAGCGTTTACAGCGGTACGTCGCCGACGAGTGCGGCTCCTGTACAGACGAAGACCTCGCCGACCGGTTAGCGGAGTTGGAAGAACTGAACGAGAGCATCGGCGGATCCGATCTGGAGACCGATATCGAACTGCTGTCGGCGCTCGGCAACGAGACGCGGTACAAGATTGTCCGGATGCTCCACGCGGCCGACGACGACGAGCTGTGCGTCTGTGAACTCTCGCCGCTCTTGGACGTGAGCGACAGCGCAATCAGTCACGCCCTCTCACAACTTACCGACGCCGGCCTCGTCACGCGGCGGAAAGAGGGGAAGTGGCGGATGTATCGCGCCACGCCGCGGGCAAGCGCCGTACTCGTCGCGCTCGACGGGTCGCGATCGCTGTGAAAAGTCCCAGTACAGAATAGACCGGGGAAGACGGCTTTGAACAGTACACCGACAGCGATTCCGATTGTCACGACCGTCATCGGGTAGATCCTAAGTAGTCGGCATTCGAACAGCTTTCTGACGGTCGAGGTACCACTGAATTGTAACCCGAAGCTACGGCCGGCTAGAGACGATTGAGAGGGCTGTAAAACAGCATATCGATGACTCACTGAGCGGTGCGAGCGGACATCAACGCGAAGCCCGAACCGGCCTGTGATGGGACTGAACGAATCTCACGTCGAAGTTATAGGGGGCCAGAAGTGCTGAGTGCTTCTACCAGCGGCAGACGATCGTGTCTACAGGTACCGCTGATAATTAGGCGAGGTTACTGCTCGCCAACGAACTCGTCGAAAAGGTCGATGACGCGCCCCTCGATCTCGTCGCGAATCTCTCGCACGCGGTCAATATCCTGATTGTGTGGGTCATCGAGCGCCCAGTCGCGAACCTCGACGTCGGCGTCCAGCTCTAACGTCGAACAGCCCATCGTCAGGACGACATCACATTCGTTTAACGCAGCCGTGGATACCTCTTTCGGGACGTGATCCGAAAGGTCGATGTCGAGTTCCTGCATCACGTCGACGACTTCCGGATGGACTTCGTCTGCGGGATGGGTGCCGCCGGTGAGTATCTGTACCTCATCCTCTAATCTCCGACGCTGTCGCTCCCGTTCTGCGAAGGCGGCAGACATTTGACTCCGCCCGGCGTTCTGAACACAGACGAATCCAAACGTCACCTGATTATTACTCATACTTCTCGAAGACGGTGCTGAAACATGGTGGTTTCTATGATCGCTACGGAGCAATACTGCATTCTCAATAGCCTTCGTTTACTGCTGTAGCTGCCACTCCAACCCAGCCTAACCGACTGGGAGTTAGCCGATTCGCGCACAGTATTGGTAGCACCTGAACGAGCTGTCGGAACACCCCTGTTCAACAAAGCAGTGGAATGAATCACGGGCAGTTTATATCCGTCAATCCGTTACTTGTCCATGGTGGCCATGACGACGTGTTACCCCCACTGAGCCCCTTGTGACGATGGGTTTCGACCGAGCCACCACTTCCGAGCAGTTCGTGTTGAGATCGGTTTCTCGCGCACCGTCTGCACAGGTAGCGAAGTGAAAGTGGTCACTAGCAGAGACATACCGATGCAGTCAGGCGGTTTCGAGGGGAAACCGATGGGTTCGGAACGGGCGTGAAACAGCGAGTGTGGAACCGAGTCAGTACGAGGCGGCGCGTTTGTCGAGCCCGGCGGCCTCGATGTCCTCACCGTCGACGGAGGTGCGGAGCACGTCCATCCCGTCGTCGCGGTCGATGTCGAAGTTGCGCGCGTACAGGTCGTCGACGCGGTCGTACTCCGCCTCGGAGAGCGTCGGGACGTCGCTCGCGGCGCTCCACGCGGCGATGTCGTCGGCGTCGCGGAACGTCGGGGTGACGGAGGCGACCTCGTCGTGTGCGAGCAGCCAGCGGATCGCCGCCTGCGCCATCGTGCGGGTCCCCTCGGCGTGGTCCGGGTCTTCGAGGAAACGGATCGCCTCCACCTTCTCCCAGCCCGTCTCGTACCACTCCTTCGGGCGGTGCGAGCGGTGGTCGCCGTCTTCGAGGACCGTGTCCGGCGTGACCTGTTCGTTGAGGAGTCCCGAGGAGTGCGGCACGCGGGCGATGACGGAGGTGTCCGAGTCGGACTCGCGGATCGCCTCGACGAAGTGTCGACCGGGCTGCTGCTCGAAGAGGTTGAACACGGTCTGGACCGCGTCGAACTCCTCGTACTCGACGGCGGCGTCGCCTTCGGCGAGCCAGCCGATAGAGGGGCCGAGCGCCCAGCCGAGCGCGCGAACGCGGCCGTCGGCCTTCCACTCGGTCAGCAGGTCGCGCACCTCGGGAGTGACGTCGTCGACGTTCGCGTTGTGGAGCTGAAGCAGGTCGACGTAATCCGTGTCGAGTCGGTCGAGCGAGCGCTCGAACGCCGTTTCGAGGTAGTCGCGGTCGAGCTCCTTGGGGAGTTCGCCGTGACCGGCCTGCGGGTTGTTATAGAAGTCGTAGCCGATCTTCGTCGCGAGCGTCACCTCGTCGCGGCGGCCGTCGATCGCCTCGCCGACGATCGCCTCGCTGTCGCCGTGACCGTACACGTCGCCCGTGTCGACGTAGGTGACGCCGGCGTCGAGCGCGTCCTCGACCATGCCGATCGCCTGCTCGTCCGAGCGGTCGCCCCACCAGTCGGTGCCGACGACCCACGCGCCGAAGCCGATCTCCGAGACCTCGACGCCGGAGTTCCCGAGTTCGCGGTGTTGCATACCCGCCTTTCGGGATCGGGACACTTAGCGGGTACGGTTGCTCCCACGGGGCGGTAACGCCGACTGCTCTCGCGATCGCGGTGTCTGTTTTTGTCGCGCTCCCTCGTCGGCGGCGCGCTGGACGTCATCCGGGGCGCTGAGCGTCACGCCGGACCGTGACGAGGTGATAGACGCCGTCGACGACGCTCCCGACCACACCTTCGCACAACCGAATCCCTTTGAGGGATGGCGACGAAGGACGGGCGATGACAAAGCGACACGTGTCCCTGCCCGACGGTGCGGAGGCCGGGGTCCGAGGGTTCATCGACGAGGTGGACGATCGGCTCTCCTCGGACGAGGACACCTGCGAGGTCGTGCGAGACACGCTGATCGATCTCCACGGCGACCGCGAGCGGTGGGAGGCGTGGCGAGACGGCGAGTCGGTCTCGAAGGCCGAACGCGTCCGTCTGCAAGGGTACGATCCGTGTAACGCGACGCTCGAATCGGAGTACTACGCCGAGAAAGACGAGGGCCGCTTCCAGCAGTCGAAGTACCTCCAGTGGCTCTGGCGGCAGTTCGACGCGACGCCGATGGCCGACAACGTCGAGTTCGCGCTCCGGTTCCGGCAGATGCTCGGCAACCACCTGTTCGCCGAGTGCGGCGACGGCTGTCGCTTTTTCAAGGGGATCTCCGTCACCTACGGCCACAACATCGAGGTCGGCGACAACGTCGTGATCCACGACGACGTCCACCTCGACGACCGCGGGAAGCTCACGATCGGCGACCGCGCGTCGATCTCCGACGGCGTCCACCTCTACAGCCACGACCACGACCTCGTCGACCAGACCGAGGTTCGGAACTTCCACACGATCGTCGAGGACGACGCCCGCGTCACCTACGACGCGATGGTCAGAGCGGGCTGTCGGGTCGGCGAGAACAGCGTCGTCGGCGCGCGCTCTGTGGTGCAGGGCGACGTGCCCGACCACCACGTCGTCGTCGGCTCGCCGGCGCGCAGCGTCCGGGTGAAGCCGGGGTGGGAAGAGACCGCAGAGGAACTGGAAGACGGGCGGCTCCCCGACAACCAAGACGACCGCGAGATCGAGTACGACCTGCCCGACGACCTCGACGTGTTCGACGAGTTCCAGCGGGAGTTGCGCCCGCCGGGGCCGAAACAGTAGGTGGGAGACGCCGGCGTCTCAACCGGACCCGTGCGCGTCTCACGGGCGTCGCCGTGAGGACGTTGTCCGTGGTGTGTGGTGTCACTCGCCAGTACCGTTATCTGCTCGTAGCGCGTACCGCAACGTGGTGATAGACACATGACAGGAGCTCGGATACTGATGATCGTCGGCGACTTCGGGGAAGACTACGAGATCATGGTGCCGTTTCAGGCGCTTCAGGCGGTCGGCCACGAGGTCCACGCGGTCTGTCCGGAGAAGGGGGCGGACGACAGCGTCAAGACCGCGATCCACGACTTCCGCGGCGACCAGACGTACCTGGAAGAGCGCGGCCACGACTTCGCGCTCACACACGGGTTCGACGAGGTCGACCCGGCCGACTACGACGCCCTCGTCGTCCCCGGCGGACGCGCGCCGGAGTACCTCCGCGGCTACGAGGCGGTGCTCGACGCGGTGCGCCACTTCTTCGAGGCCGACAAGCCGGTCGCGGCGGTCTGTCACGGGCCGCAGATCCTCGCGGCCGCCGGCGTCCTCGACGGCTACGAGATGACGGCGTATCCGGCGGTACGGGCCGAGGTTGAGGCCGCCGGCTGCTCGTGGGTCGACGAGGTGACCACGGACGGCAACCTCGTCACCGCACAGGCGTGGCCCGACCACCCCGAGTGGATCGCGGCGTTCCTCGACCTCCTCGGCACGGAGATCGACCACGGCGCGGCGGCGGCAACCGCGGACTGACGCCGCGGCCGCGGGTCAGATCGGTCCCGCAGCCCCGAGCCGCTCGCCACCCCGATTTATGATGCGTGCTACCGTTGATCGAGGTATGACCGAAACTGACGAAGACGACGCGGCGAATCCGACCGGGGCGGCCGAAAAGGGAGGCGACTCACCCTCGCGGCTCGGTCGGGTGCTCCTCGGGATCGGTCTCGCCGCGCAGGCGTCAGAGGACTTCCGCGACATGGACGACACGATCGAGTACGCCGAGTCCGCCGGGGTTCCGCTCCCGGAGGTCGCCGCGCCGCTCGCCTCGGGGACGATGGTCGCCGCCGGCGTCGGCGTCGCGCTCTGGCGGCTCCCGCGGATCGCGACCGGTGCGGCCGTTACGTTCCTCGTCGGTGTGACCGCGACGATGCACGACTTCTGGAACGCCGACGAGGACGACAAAAGCGGCGAGCGGCTCGCCTTCTTCGGCAACCTCGCGATGCTCGGCGGGGCGCTGGTGTTCCTGCGGGAGGCGTATAAGTAGGCGATCACCTCGACCGCGCGGTGACCCGCCCTCAGAGGTCGCCCGCGTCGAGCGGGTCTTCGAGCTGGCCCATCACCGCCTCAAGGGCGTCGGTCGCGGTCACCAGTCCGACGACCTCGCCGTCCCGAATCACGAGCGCGAGCTCCTGTCCTTCCGCCTGAAACTGGTCGAACGCGTCGCTGACGCTCGTCTCCGCCGCGATCGTCATCGGCGGTGCCGAGATCTCGGCGAACGTCAGGTCGCCCGTCCGGAGGTCCTCGAAGTGACTCACGATCGACGGCGCGTACACGATCCCCTCGAACTCGGTGAGATCGCTCCCGACGAGCGGGAACCGGCTGTGTGGCGTGTCGCGGATCCGGTCGAGGTTCTCCGTCGGGGACGCCTCGGTCGACAGCGCGACGACCTCGTCGGCCGGGGTCAGGACCTCCGCCACCGCGACCTCGTCGACGTCGAGCGCGTTCAGGACCTCCTCGCGGCGCTCCGCCGGGAGGTCGACCTCCTCCATCATCGATCCGAGGCGGCTTCGCAACTGCGCGCGCGATTCGACGACGTCCTCTTCGGCGTCGGTCCACGCGCCGGTCATCTCGACGCCGAACAGCCGGAGCGTCGCCTTCGCCACCCAGTCGCCGACCTTGATGAGCGGCGAGATGAGCCACGCGAACCAGTACAGCGGCCGCGCGCCGTACTCGGCGACCTGTTTCGAGCGTTCGACGCCGAGGTACGTCGGCGTCTGCTCACCGTGGGTGAGGTGGACCATGTTGATGAGAAAGAAGGCCAGAAGCGAGCCCGCCCCGGCGGACGCGAGCGCGGTGTTCTCGAACACGGGTGAGAAGAGCGCCGCGAGCCCCGGCTCCGCGACGATACCGAGCGCGATCGACGTCCCGGATATCCACACCTGACAGGTCGTGAGATAGAACTCCAAGTCGTCGGTCATCTCCCAGGCCCGCCGTAACCCCGGCGTGTCGATCTCCGATTCGGGGTACTGCCTGAGCCGGGTCAGCCCGAACTCGACGGCGACGAAGTAGGCGTTGATCAGGATGAGGGCGGCACCGGCGAGCACGCGGAGACCGATCTCGACGGGGGGCATGGCTGCGAGCGGGATCATCGTCTCACCGTCCCTGCGCGCGACTGAAAAGCGTTGAGGACCCGCCCGTCGGGGTCGCTTCCGTCGCTCATCGGTGAGCGCGCTACTCGTAGTCCTCGTACGTCGGCAGCCCCTCGTCGGGCGGGAACTCCTCGACCGGAACGGTCGTCTCGTCGCCGCTTTCCATGTCTTTCACCGTGTATTCGCCGTTCTCTAAGTCCCGTTCGCCGACGACCACGACCGTCTCGGCGTTGATCGAGTCGGCGTAGCCGAGCTGTGCGCCGAACGAGCGGCCGGAGACGTCCTCTTCGACCACCACGTCGTCGTCGATCGCGCGAAGATCGCGGGCGAGCGCGGCCGCTTCGGCTCGCGTGTCGCCGACGGAGAGGACGTAATAATCGGTGGTCAGCTCCTCGTCGGGCCAGACGCCGGCGCGCTGACAGAGCAGTTTGAGAGTGGCGTGACCGGGCGCGACGCCCACCGCGGGCGTGGGCTGGCCGCCGAAGCTCTCGATCAGGTCGTCGTAGCGCCCGCCACCGAAGACGGACCGGGACACCTCGCCGGTCGAGTCGAAGCACTCGAAGACGACCCCGGTGTAGTAGTCGAGCCCGCGGGCGGTCGTGAGCGAGACGTCACAGAACTCGCCGGCGCCGAAGTCGTCGGCGGCGGCGAGCACGTTGCGGAGGTTCGAGACGGCGGCCTCGACGTCCGCGCCGCCGGCCTCGGCGACCGCGTCGAGGTCTGCCGGGGCGTCCACGTCCGAGATGAGGTCGTCGAACTCGCGGGCGGTCGCGCGGTCGAGCCCGGCGTCCGAGAGCAGGCCGAGGTACTCGCCGTCGTCGACCTTGGCGCGCTTGTCGACGGCGCGGATCGCGGCCGCCGTGTCGACGTCCTCGGGGTCGGCGGCGAGCGCCCGAACGAGCCCGCCGAGGATGTCGCGGTGAGAGACGCGGAACTCGAAGTCGTCGGCGGTGAGGCCGAGATCGGTCAGGGCGTCCGCGGCGACGGCGAGCACCTCGGCGTCAGCCTCCGGGGCGGACGACCCGAACACGTCGATGTTCGTCTGGTAGAACTCGCGGAACCGCCCCTGCTGGACCTGCTCGTAGCGCCAGAACGGGCGAGTCGACACCCACTTGATCGGTTTCGACAGCTCTTGGCCCTTCGCGACGACCATTCGGGCGACGGTGGGCGTGAGTTCGGGCGTCATCGCGACGCCGCGACCGCCCTTGTCTTCGAAGGCGTACAGCTCCTCGACTATCTCCTCGCCCGACTTGTCGACGTACATGTCGGTCCGTTCGAGCGCGGGCGTCGCGATCTCGCGGAACCCGTGGCGGCTCGCGGCGTCTTCGATCGCGTCGGTCACCGCCCGACGAGCGGACTGCTCGCCCGGGTAGAAGTCGCGAAATCCTTTCAGACCGTCGTGCATGAACGCGAGTTCGGCGACCGACCGCTTGAAAGCATCCTTTCGCGGCGTGGTCGCGCGGCGTCGAGAAGTCGTCGCGTGGCGGCCCGGGGCCTACGCACGCACACCGCTCGCCCGGTTCAGTCGTCGTCGGTCGCCGCCGCGGGCTTCCGGCGGTCGTCTCGCGGCCCGGCGATCTCGACGGCGGGCAGCATGTCGCGGAGGTACCGCCCGGTGTGGGAGTCGTCGTCGCGGGCGACCTCCTCGGGAGTGCCGCCCGCGACCAGCTCCCCTCCGCCCTCGCCGCCCTCGGGACCGAGGTCGATCACGCGGTCGGCGTTCTTCACGAGATCGAGTTCGTGTTCGATGACGACGACCGTGTTGCCGCGGTCGACGAGGCGGTGGAGCACGTCGATCAGCTTCCGCTCGTCCTCCTTGTGGAGCCCCGTGGTCGGCTCGTCGAGCAGGTACAGCGTGTCGCCCGTCGCGCGCTTGCCGAGTTCCTCGGCGAGTTTGACGCGCTGGGCCTCCCCGCCCGAGAGCGTCGTGGAGGGCTGACCGAGCTCCATGTAATCGAGCCCGACGTCTTTCAGCAGCTTCAGCCGCCGGCTGAGCCCCTGGTGACTCTCGAAGAAGTCGTACGCCTCCTCGACGCTCATGTCGAGCACGTCGGCTATCGTCTTCCCCTTGTACTCGACGTCGAGCGTCTCGTCGTTGTACCGAGCGCCGCCGCACTCCTCACAGGGGACGTACACGTCCGAGAGGAAGTTCATCTCGATCTTGACGGTGCCCTGCCCGCCGCACTCCTCACAGCGGCCGCCCTTCACGTTGAAGGAGAACCGGCCCTTCTCGTAGCCGCGGCGCTTCGCCAGCTTGGTCTCCGCGAACAGCTCGCGGACGTGGTCGAACACGTCGGTGTACGTCGCGGGGTTCGAGCGCGGCGTCCGCCCGATCGGCGACTGGTCGATGAGCCGCACCGTCTCGATCTCGTCTATCCCCTCGATCGCGTCGTGCTCGCCCGGGTCGACGCTCGTGTTGTCGTTCATCTCGCGGGCGAGCCCCTTGTAGATGATGTCGTTGACGAGCGTCGACTTCCCGGAGCCGGAGACGCCGGTGACTGCGGTGAGCGTGCCGAGCGGGACCGCCACGTCGAGGTCCGCGAGGTTGTGCTGGCGCGCGCCGCGGACGACGAGTTCGCCGTCCGGGTCGCGTCGCTCGTCGGGCACGGGGATCGATTTTCGACCGGCGAGGTAATCGGCCGTGACCGACTCGTCGGCGTCGACGACCTCGTCGAAGTCGCCCTGCGCGACGATCTCGCCGCCGCGTTTTCCCGGTCCGGGGCCCATGTCGATGATCTCGTCGGCCCGGCGCATCGTCTCCTCGTCGTGTTCGACGACGATCAGGGTGTTCCCCAGGTCGCGCAGGCCGGTGAGCGTGTCGAGCAGCCGGTCGTTGTCGCGCTGATGGAGCCCGATCGAGGGCTCGTCGAGCACGTACAACACTCCGACGAGCCCCGACCCCACCTGCGTCGCGAGCCGGATCCGCTGGCTCTCGCCGCCGGACAGCGTCGAGGCCTCGCGGTCGAGCGTGAGGTACTCCAGTCCGACCTCCTCCATGAAGCCGAGCCGCGCGCGGATCTCTTTCAGGATCTCCTCGGCGATCTTCGTGTCGCGCTCGCCGAGCTTCGCCTCCAGTCCCTCGAAGTGCTCGCGGGCGTCGGCGATCGACATGCGGTTCACCTCGGTGATCGGCGTGTCCGCGACGAGGACGTGTCGCGACTGCTCTTTCAGCCGCGTGCCGTCGCACTCCGAGCACGTCGTCACGGCCATGTACTCCTCGATGTGGTCGCGGGCGCGCTCGGAGTCGGTCTCTACGTGGCGGCGTTCCAAGTTTGGGATGACGCCCTCGAACCGCTCGGTCTTCTCTCTGGTGCCGTTCTTCGTGGTCCACTCGAAGTGGACGCGGTCGTCGGTGCCGTAGAGGAACTGCCGCCGGACCGACTCGTCGAGCTCCTCGAAGGGGGTCGAAAGCGAGACGCCGAAGTGGTCGGCGACGTTGTCGAGCTGTCGGGAGTAGTAGGTCCGGTCGTAGCTCCACGGCTCGAAGACGTGTTTGAGGGGTTTCGATGGATCTTCGACGACGAGGCCCTCGTCGACCTCCTTCGTCGAACCGAGTCCCTCACACTCCGGACAGGCACCGTACGGGCTGTTAAAGGAGAACGAGCGCGTCTCGATCGCGGAGAACTGGAACTCGGAGTTGGGGTTGCCGAGCTCCTCGGAGAACTCCACTACGAGCCGGTCGTCGCCGTCGGCGTCCTCGGCGAGCGACCCCGTCGAGCGGGTGTTCGAGGCGAAGGGAACGGCCTCCGGCGGGTCGGGGACGATCAGCTTGAGCGATCCGCCGGCCTCCTCCAGCGCGGTCTCGACGGAGTCCGTGATCCGCGATCGGGCGTCGGGGCTCACCGTCACCCGGTCGACGATCACGTCGATCGTGTGGTCGTAGTTCTGGTCGAGTTCGGGATCGTCGAGCGTCAGGTCCACGGGCTCGCCGTCGACCTCGACGCGGGCGTACCCCTCGCTAACGAGGTCTGCGAACAGGTCCTCGAACGCCCCCTTCTGGTCGCGGACGACCGGCGCGGCGACCTTCGCTCGGGTGCCCTCGGGGAGTTCGAGTATCTGGCGCACCATGTCCTGTGCGGACTGCTCGCCGACTTCCTCGCCCGTGACGGGGTCGTACTGGGTGCCGATTCTGGCGTACAACAGCCGGAGGTAATCGTGCAGTTCGGTGACGGTCCCCACGGTCGAGCGGGGGTTGTTCGCGGCGTTCTTCTGGTCGATGGAGATGGCCGGCGAGAGCCCCTCGACGGACTCCACCTGCGGTTTGTCCATCTGCCCGAGGAAGTTGCGGGCGTACGCCGACAGCGACTCGATGTACCGGCGCTGTCCCTCGGCGTAGACGGTGTCGAACGCGAGCGACGACTTCCCCGAGCCGGAGAGCCCGGTGACGACGGTGAACTCCTCCCGCGGAATCCGGACGTCGAGGTCCGAGAGGTTGTGTTCCTCCGCGCCGCGGACCTCGATGTAGTCCTTGCTCATTTCACCGTCTCTTGCGGTCGCGCGCGGGAATACTCGTCGGTCGCGAAGGGCGTGTCACGGCGCGCGACGCGTCACCGCCCGACGAACTCCGCGGGCGGCGAGAGGTCGCGACGCCCGCCGAGCGTGACGACGAAGAGCACGCCGACCCCGACGCCGTACGCGATCATCAGCGGCACCGTCGCGAGCAGCATCGTGACCACGTCGGCCGGGGTGAACACCGCCGCGACGAGCATGATGCCGATGAGGACCTCGCGCCAGCGCTCGCGGAAGGCGCGGTACGGGATTCCGGCGTTGTTCAGCAGGAGCATCGCGATCGGGATGTCGGCGAGGAAGCCGATCCCGATCGTCGTGTAGATGACGAGCCAGAGGAAGTCGCTCACCTGGTAGGTGATGACCATGTTCGCCAGCTCCGCGTCCGTGACGAGCCATCCGATGAGCCCGGGCGCGATGTACGCGTAGCCGAGCGCGAAGCCGCCGATCATGCCGGCACCGAGCGCGCCGGCCCAGAGGTACACCTGATAGATCCGACCGGCGACGAAGCCGCGCTCTCGCAGCGCGGGCCACGCGTAGTAGAGGAGCACCGGGAACACGGCGATGACCCCGAGCAAGAGGGAGAACTTCACCATGAATATCAGCGCCTCGACGGGGTGGAGCGTGATGATGTTGATCCCCCCCTCTATCTGGGCGGGAACGCGGCGTTCGAGGTCGTTCCGGACCGCCGCGAGCCCGCCGAGGTACAGCCACGTGAACGCGGCCGCCATCACCGCGCTGAAGACGGCGACGAGCCGGAACGAGCGCGACCGAAGCGAGTCGAAGATGAACTTCAGGTCCGTGTAATAGCCGCCGATGTCGTCTTCCGCCTCGTCTTCGTTCCCGTCCGTGAGCTCCGAGAGGAACGTCGTGCTCGCGCGGGAGGTTCGGTCCTGCATCGCGCCCACGAGTCCGTCGTCGCCGGAGCCGCCGGCGCCGCCGCTGCCGCCGGAACCGCCCGCACCGCTGTCTGCGCTTCCGTCGGCTCCCGAGTCCCCGCCGTCCGCGTCGGCGACCGCGTCGTATCGGTCCAGGATCGCCTGCGCCTTCTCGGGGTCGTCGTCGTCCATGGCGGCCTGCGCGAGCCCGAGCGATTCGGCCTCGTCCATCTGCGCGAAGACGTCGTCGGGGGCGGCGCGGACCCCGGCGGCGTCGAGATCGGCGATGTCGACCGCGGTCGGGTCGCCGTACTGGTACCCCGGACTCGTCGTGTCGAGGTCGGCGTAGACGGCCCACAGCGTCGCGACGGCGATCGCCGCGAGCGCCCACGCGGCGGCGTAGATTCCGAGTCCGGTGGCGGGATCGACGCCGAATCCGGTCCCGGGTTCGAGGAACCGCCAGTCGCTGTTCGCCAGCCGGAGGAGCCCGTTCGCGGCCGCGCGTCCGCCGTACTCGTAGAAGGCGTACACGAGGCCGCCGCCGAGGACAGCCGCTCCGCCGACGACGTTCCAGTGGTTCCGGGCCGCGCCGAGCACGTCGATGCGGTCCGAGCTTCGCTGGGCCGTGACGACGAGCTTCGCGAGGTAGAGGCTGAACCCGTACAGCGCCACGAGCGGGAACGCCCACATCAGCTGCGTGAACGGGTCCGGCGGCGAGAAGACGGCACCGAAGACGAAGATGGCGACCACCGCGTAGCGCCACTTGTCGCGGAACGTCTCGTACTGGACGATACCCGAGTAGGAGAGCCCGGTGATGAGGAGGGGCATCTGGCCGGCGAGCCCGAAGGAAAGGGAGAGGAAGACGATGAACTCCGTCCACATCACGATGGAGTACGTGGGCTGGATGCCGGCCTCAAGTCCGAACCCGGCCAGAAACGAGAACATGATCGGGAAGAAGGCGTAGACGCCGTATGCGACGCCGACGCCGAAGAGTCCGAACCCGAGGAGCGCGATGCCGGCGAGCTTCCAGCGCGGGATCGGCGACTGCGGCCACGCGCCCCGAGCGCGAAGTTCGGTGCGCGAGACGTAGACGAGCGCCGGGAGGGCGGTGATCGCGCCGACGATGAGGCCGATCTTCGCCTGCAGCAGGATCACCTCGAACGGGGTCGTCGCGATGACGTCCGCCTCGGCGGCCACCGAGGGAGACATGTTCGATCTGGTGACCGTGTACAGGAACTCCCAGACGAACGTGCGGAGCGCCCAGAACGTCCCGAGGAAGCCGAGGAGGAAGACGACGAACACCTTCTGTAGGTCCTTCTGGATCGACCGAAGGAACGCCTTCGCCGACTCGCGGCCCGCCGCGAGCGACTGCTGGGTATCCTCGTCGAGGGCACTCGCCATACGGGAGTCGAAGTCCGTCGCCGTTATCAACCTTTTCGACCGCGTTCGGGTTCCGCGAGGCCTCGGCGCTCGCGGCTATCCGAAAAGGCCTATAGTCACCCGGTTTCGTAGAGAGAGTGAATGGACGACTCGGACCGGTCGCGCGACGACTCCTCGGCTCCGACGGACGACGCGGTCGGCGACGACGGGACGGCCGACAGCGGCGACACCGCGGCGGATTCCGACGAGGGCGACGAACCCACCACCGACGGCGTCGGGAGCGACGGGGCCACGAGCGACGAGTCCGCGTCTCCGGCCGACGACGCGGCGGAAGACGAGTCCGAGTCCGCCGAGCTGACTCCGCTCGACAGACACGACGGGTCCGCGCGGTGGCAAAACACCGACCCCGTAGACGAGGGGGAGACGAGCGACGACACCGCCGGGAACGACGGCGACAGCGACGCCGAAGATGCCGACAACACAGAAGACGCCGGCGGCGACACCGGCGGGTCGCCGTCCGACGAGGAAGAGATAGGCGGCATCAGCGCCCCGGAGTCGGACCAAGAGATGCCGCTCGCGGACCACATCGAGGAGATGATGCGACGGCTCGCCGTCGTCTTCATCTTCGGGGGGATCGCGACGCTCGTCGTGGTGGCGCAGTCGACGGAGCTTATCAACTACTTCTGGAGCTACCACATCCCCGCGCCGATGGAAAACCGCCCGCGGCTGTACGGCCCGCTCGAACTGCCGCTCACCCGGCTGAAGGTCGCCGGGCTCGCGGGCGTCGTCGTCGGCCTCCCCGCGTTCGTCTACCAGACCTACCGGTTCATGAAGCCGGGACTGTACCCGAACGAGCGGCGGTACTACCTCGCCGCGGTCCCGACGAGCCTCGTGCTCGGCGGCATCGGCATCGCGTTCGCGCACTTCCTCGTGTTGCCCGCGATCTTCTCGTATTTCACCACCTACACCTCCGACGCCGCGACGATCGCCTTCGGGCTCGCGGAGACGTTCAACCTGATCGTCATCATGCTCGCGTTCATGGCGATCGTCTTCCAGATCCCGCTTTTCATCATGCTCGCAATCATGATGAACATCGTCACCCGCCAGTGGCTGGAGGCGAAGCGGCTGATATTCTGGGGATCGTTCCTCGGGATCGCCTTTCTGTTCAGCCCGGACCCGACCGGGATGGCTCCGATCATCGTGACGCTCACCATGATCGTCCTCTTCGAGGGGACGCTCGCGGTCTTACGCTGGACCGGAAACTAGCTCGGCGTGACGGACGCCTGGATCGGCGCGGTGGACGTTCGGATCGAGACCGCGCCCGTTCTCACGTCGCTTCGCGCTCCGGAACCAGGTCGATCCGGTACGTCGCCCCACCGGCCGGGGTCCGGTCGACGGCGACGACGACGAACGACCGCTCGCCGACGTCGATCATGTCACCGGTGGCGAGCGGTCCGGGCGTGCCTCCGGTCTCGCGTCCCTCCACGCGCTCGATGGTCGCGTGCGAGCGGCCGCGAGACCGCTCTGCCGGCTCGTCGCTTCCGTTTCCGTCTGTCTGTCCCGCGTCGTCGCTCCCGTCGTCACGGTGGTCGTCGTCGGAAACCCAGTCGGAGAGCGCCTCGGGCCCGACGCCGATGGCGGCTTCTCCGGACGCTACCGCTCGGGCCCAGAAGGCGTCGCCGGGGGCGAACGGACGCAGCCGCGACGCGAGCTCGGACCGCGTGAGTCGTTGCATGTCCCGATCCTCACAGCCAGAGTAGTTGGGCGTGTCGGGTTTCCTCGAACTCCAAGACGGTCTCTTCGTCGACGAGCCCGGCCTCGACCGCGACGGCGACGGACTCGGTGCCGACGATGTTCGCGACCTGCGCGCGGTGGAGACCGGCGACGACCGCCTCCGCGTCCGCCTCGACGGCGTCGTCGCCGCCGTAGAACTCCTCGCTCACGGTGAGCGTCACCGGTCCGTCCTCGTACGTCTCGCCGAGGCAGTCGGGGTCACAGACGGAGACGAGCGTCCCCTTCGGGGTCTCGCGCTCGCGGAGGAGCATTCAGAAGCCCTCTGGTCCCTCGCCCTGTAGCTCGCGCTCCGGCTGCTCGTCGCCTCGACCGCCGGAGCCTCGGCCGCCGCGGCCGCCAGCGCCGCCGCGACCGCCAGCGCCGCCCGGCCCCGGTGCCTGCCCGGTCTGTTCGTCGATAAGCTGCTCTTCGGTCTCCTGACGCAGCTCGTCGGCACGGTCTGCGACCTCCTCCGCCTGCTCGTGGTCGCCCGCCTCCTCCAGCGCGCGGGCCTTCTCCTCTAACACGTCGGCGTTGCGGTAGCCGAGGCGGATCGCGTTGTCGAAACAACTCACGGCGTCCTCCGCGAGCCCGCGCTCGACGAGCAGGAACCCCCGGTTGTACCACGCCTCGGCGAACCGGGGATCGGTCTCGACCGCGCGCTCGGCGTGTTCGAGCGCCTGCTCGCCGCGGCCGGACTCCCAGAGCGCGTACGCGAGGTTGGTCTCGGCGGTCGCGGCGTGCTCGGAGCTGTCGTCGATCCGCAGCGCCTCCTCGTACGCGCCGATCGCCTGGTCGAACTCCTCTAACTCGGCGTGGGCCGCCCCCTTGTTCACCCACGCCTCCTGCGCGTCGAGGGAGTCCTCCTCGGCGAACTGCGCCGCGCGCTCGAACGTCTCCGTGGCCTCCTCGAAGCGGTTGATCCCCATGTACGAGAGCCCGACGTCGACGAGCTGTTCGACGTCGACCTCGTCGCTCCCGACGTTCCGTCGGTCGAGGATATCCGTGAGAACCCGCGAGTCGACGGGGTCGACCGTGGTGGGGTCGGCGTCGAGCTCTTCCGGGTCGAGGGTGAACTCCTCGTAGTCGGCGTCGACGCCCTGCCCCGCGGAGAACTCGTGGCGGTCGTCGTCGCGTTCGTCGGTCATATGGCCGCGTTTGGCGGTCACGACGCGTAAGGGTTGCGTCAGCGACCGGCGAGCGCGCCGTCACGGCGGGTCGTGCTGTCGAGGCGGTCTCAGAACACGCCGGGACCGCCCTCGCCGCCGATCTGTCGCCGACCGCTGATGACGCTCGGCGTGCCGCCCGTCTGGATGATGTTGAACGCGGTCATCAGGTCGGACCGTGAGATGATCCCGACGAGTCGCCCCTGCGTGTCGATGACGGGGAGCCGACCGACGCCGTGTTGCTGCATCGTCTGGAGCGCGGTCACCGCGTCGGCCCCCGGCCCGACCGCGACCACGTCCGTCGCCATCACGTCGTCGACGCGGTAGGCGTCGCGCTCGACCTCGCGGATCGAGCGCGCGTCTTCGAGCGTCACCATCCCGACGAGGTCGTCGCCGTGGATGACGGGGTAGCCGGTGTGACGCTCCTCGAACATCCGGCTCATCAGGTCGGCGACGGAGGTGTCCGGCGTCACCGTGTGGAGGTCCTCGCGGCGGGTCATCACGTCGGCGACGGTGACGTCCTCGAAGGCGGCCTTCAGCGTCGTCTGCTGGGCCTCGCCCGAGGCCGCCATGTAGATGAAGAAGGCCAACACGATGAGCAGAAGCTGGAACGTGAACAGGCCGAAGAGACCCATGAAGAAGGCGAACATCTTGCCGATGGCGGCCGCGCGCTGGGTCGCTTGTGCGTGCGGCTGGCTCCGAGCCAAGAGCGCCCGGAGCACCCGTCCGCCGTCCATCGGGAACGCCGGGAGCATGTTGAACCCCGCGAGGACGACGTTCAACAGCGCGAGGTAGCCGAACACGAACAGGACGGCGTTCGCGCCGGCCGGCGCGAGCACGAACACGCCGTAGCAGGCGGCGCCGACCGCGACGCTCACCACGGGGCCGGCGACCGCGATCCAGAACTCGTGTTTCCAGTCTTCGGGGAACTCCGCGAAGTTGGCGAGCCCGCCGAGCAGCCACAGCGTGATCGACTCGATCTCGTAGCCGTACCGCATCGCGACGATGGAGTGGCCGAACTCGTGGAGGAGGACGCCGACGAACAGTCCGAGCGCGGCCGCGAGTCCGAGCGCCCATGGGGTGATCCCACTCCCGATCGCGGCCGGGTCGATACCCGCCCCGAGCGCGTCGTTCATCACGCCCGCTATCATTCCCACCTGCGACCCGATGAGATAGGCGAAAAGGGGAAGCACGATGAGAAACGTCCAGTTGAGCCTGACCGGGATGCCGAGAGCGGTCCCGACTTTGATTCCACGCATACGCTCGGATTGGGTTGGTGGCCGCTTAAACACCCGGGCGTGGCCGTTCGAGGTGGCGTTCGGGAGATCGCGGCTCCGAGACGCCTACCGGGCCGCCGCGATCCCGCCCGCCACGATTTATGTCCTCGCGCCGCCGAGGACCCGGTATGAGCGAAACTGACACGCCGGCCGTCGACGGGGCGGTGCTGAAGCGGACGGACGCGGTCGACGCCGAGACGGTCGACGCCGCGGAGGGACTGACGAAGCGCGTCCTCCTCGACGAGTCGGACGGCGCGCCGCACTTCGCGATGCGGCGGTTCGAGCTGGCGGCCGGCGCGGCGGTCCCGCGCCACACGAACGAGATCGAACACGAGCAGTACGTGCTCTCGGGCGAGTACGTCGTCGGGATCGGCGACCGAGAGCACGCGGTGAACCCCGGCGACGCGTTGCTCATCCCGGCGGGCGTCGAACACTGGTACAGAAACGAGGGCGACGAGCCGGGGTCGTTCATCTGCGTCGTGCCGAACGGCGACGACGCGATCGAACTGGTCGAGTAGTTACTCCAGCGTGCCGACCCGATCGGCGACGTAGCCGAACTGGTCGCGGTAGCCGTACGGCGATAAGAGCACGGGGTAGAAGGGTTCCGCGGCGCGGAGCGGCTCGCCGTCGGCGGCCGCGAACCGGTCTCCCGCCTCGACGCGCTCGAAGTTGCGCGCGAACACCTCGTACTCCTCGGCGGCCGGCTTCGGGATGCGGTCGCGCAGGCGGAACACCGCCACGTCCTCGCGCCCGCCGGCGTCGAGCACGTCTTCCGCCCCCGGCGCTGGGAGCGCTCCGGTCGCGGCGAGGAACGCCCGGGTCAGCCAGTAGGCGTTGTCGGCGGCGCTCTCGGAGCCCTGAAGCCCCGCCTCGACTTCGATTGTGTGCGGGTGCTCGATGAGCCGACCCTCGGTGAACGCGTCCGTCTGGATGACGGCGTCGACCGGGAGGTGCGGCGCGGTCGCGCGAGCGACCTCGTCCATCGAGTCGATCACGGCGAACGGTTCCGGGTACGACTGCGTCGAGTGGATCGCGAGCGTGGTACACCCCTCGACCGCGTCGAGCAGGTCGGCCGCGAGCCGATCTTCGTGCGCGTCGGAGGCGGGATCGCCCGGGAACACCCTGTTGAGGTCGACGTCGAGGTAGCGGACGCCGGCGTCGAGCGCCGGCTCGTTGGCGACGATCAGCCGCACCGGTCGCTCGACGTCGGGGTCGGCGTCGAGGAGTCGTCGGATCGCGCGGGCACCGCAGGGCTCGTCGCCGTGGATCGCGCCGACGACCGCGACCTCCGGCTCGCCCTCGCCCAGTTCGTAGACGTCCATGAACGGACCACGTCGTCCGGCGGTAAGTGGCGTTCGGATCGCGGTCGGACCGAGGACGCACCTGACGCCGCCGCACCGACGACGGACTCAGTGCGTCTCGTCGATCCGGTCGGCGTACTCGTAGTCCGCCGGGTACGCTTCTGGTCGGGCACCGTCGAGCGGGATCTTCCACCCGTCGATCACGGCGGGGTCGTCGAGCGCGCGAGAGAGCGTCGAGCGCACCTCGTCGACGTCGACGCCGTAGAAGTCGCCCGGGAGGCCATCGAGGTACTGCAGGGCGGTCTCGAACAGCGACCGCATGCCGGCGTCGTTCTCGAAGTCGGCGCGCTTGTGCGCGCCCGCGGCGACCTGGACCATCCCGTGGAGGAACGCGGACTCCGCGGTGCCGCTCCCGTAGTTGTACCACTCGTCTTCGAAGCAGTCGTGCGCCTCGTGGAACTCGCCGGCGTTGAACAGCCGGACGCCGTGCTCCGTCGCCCGCCGGAGCGTCGCGTGCTCCCAGTAGCCGCTCGCGACCCGCGCGTCGTCGGCGTCGCCGTCGCGGTCCGCGTCGGCCGGCGGGAGCGCGTCCCGCTCCGGCGCGTGCCACCCGGTCGGGTTCCCGAGCGGCGGCGCGACGCCGGGATCGCGGGTGTGATCGTCCATGTGGCGACCTCTCGCGCGCAGCGACCTAATCGTTTCGCGGGCGTCTGCGATCCGTTTCCGTCTGCCGATACCCGGGGAACACTTTACGATCCGGTCCGTAGGACCGCGCATGGAGCCCGCAGAGGAGCCGGCGTTGGGGGACACCGAGGCGGGCGGAGTCGGCGAATCGGCCGGCACTACGGACCGCACCGGCGACACCCACCGCACCGATTCCGCCGAGCGCGACGAGCGCAGCGAGGCGATCGACGCCGCCGAGTCGATCGTCCACGCGCTCGGCGACGGGGCGTACGTGCTCGACGCGGACCGGAACCGCGTGTTCGTCAACGACCGGCTCCGCGAGGTGACGGAGTTCTCCGAGGCGGTTCTCCACGGGTCCCACCCGGAGCGGGTCGTCGACGAGGGGTACTGGGACCCGGAGACGGGCGAGCGCTACCGGGAGGCGGTCGAGCGCGTGCTCGCCGGCGACGCGGCAGACGAGCGCGTCCAGCTCACGACGACGCTCGCCGACGGGTCGAGCGTGACGACGGAGACGCGGCTCACCCCGATCGAGCGCGCCGACGAGGTCGTCGGCGTCGTGGGCGTCATCCGCGACGTCACGGAGCGCGTCGAGCGCGAGCGGGAACTGGAGCGGCTCAACGACCGACTCGAACGGCTCGCCGGCTTCCTCTCGCACGACCTCCGGAACCCGCTCGGGATCGCGCAGGGGTACCTCGATCTGGCGCGGGAGACTGGCGACCTCGACCGGCTCGATCCGGCGGACGAGGCGCTCGACCGGATCGAGGCGCTGATCGACGACGCGCTCGTGATGGCCCGCGATCCCCAGGCGATCGGCATCGACGCCGGACCGGTCGACCTCGGCGACCTCGCGACCGACTGCTGGAAGTCCGGCGACTTCGGCGAGCCGGCCGCGGCCGCCGAGCTGGTCGTCGAGGACGCAGAGCCGGTCCGGGGCGACGCAGACCTCCTCAGGCGGGCGGTCGGGAACCTGATCGGGAACGCGATCGACCACGCCGGCGACGCGCCGACGGTCCGCGTCGGAGTCGATGACCGCGGAATCTACGTCGCCGACGACGGACCGGGGCTCGACGACGTCGACGACGGCGTTGAGGAGCTGACCGAGTTCGGCGTCTCGAACGACGGTGGCACCGGCATCGGGCTGGCGATAGTCGAGCGCGTCGCGGCCGCGCACGGCTGGGAACTGGACGTCGGCGAGTCGGCGTCGGGCGGCTTCCGGGCGACGCTTATCGGTGCGGAACCGACGAGATAAAGGGCACTGCCGGAGTAGGACCGGCCGCGTGCGAGGGTAGCCAAGCCCGGAAACGGCGGCGGACTCAAGATCCGCTCCTGTAGAGGTCCGTGGGTTCAAATCCCTCCCCTCGCATCGCCGGGGTCCACACCCCGTGATGCGGAAGACGCTCTCGGAGCGCTCTTCCCTCGCAAAATTCACTTCGAACGCTGATGCGACGGGAGCCGCACGCTCGTCTCGCCGTGCAGCGATACCCATTACCGGCCGGAGCCGCTAGCCGGGGCATGGCCTCGGAGTCCTGTGACGTCTGCGAGCGGTCCGTCAGGATCGCCGGCGGTATCGGCGACCTGTGGAACTTCGCGTTCGAGTCGACGCAGGGACTCACCCTCGAACTCACCGACGGCTCCGAGTTCTTCCTCTGTTTCGACTGCATGGAACGGCTGCCGGACGACCGCGAGCCGACCGCCGCGGACGTGGCCGACCTCCGCGAGCGGACCGATCCCGTCGAGGAGGACGGGAACTCCTTCTGGCACTGGGGGTGAGCGGGGGCGTCGGAGGGTCGGCTACAGTTCGCCTTTCGTGCTCGGCGTGTCGCTCCGCCGCTCGTCGATCCGCGTCGCGTCGTCGAGCGCGCGCGCTAACGCCTTGAACAGCGCCTCGACCTCGTGGTGAGCGTTGTCGCCCGATTCGATCTCGGCGTGAAGCGTGAGTCCGGCGTTGTGCGCCAGAGAGAGCGCGACGTGGTTGGCCATGACGCTCGTGAACTCGCCTATCTGCTCCTGTGAGAACTCGCCCGAGAAGTCGTAGTACGGGCGGCCGGCGACGTCGACCACGACGCTCGCGACCGCCTCGTCGAGCGGGACCCGCCGGTCGGCGTACCGCCGGATCCCGCGTTTGTCGCCGAGCGCCTCGTCGAACGCCTCGCCCAGACAGATCGCCACGTCCTCGACGGTGTGGTGGTCGTCGATCTCCAGGTCGCCGTCGCAGTCGACGGTCAGGTCGAAGAGGCCGTGTTTCGCGAACGATTCGAGCATGTGGTCGTAGAAGCCGACCCCGGTCGAGACCTCGCTGTCGCCGTCGCCGTCGATAGCGAGGGTGAGGTCGATCGTCGTCTCGGCCGTCTCGCGGGAGACCGCCGCGACGCGGTCGTGTTCGCTCATACCCGACCGTCGGCGGGAGTCGTTAAGGGGATTGCGGGTGGCGGAGTGTCGCTCGGGGGAGGAGGCGACAGGACCGCGGACGAGGCGACCGACGGTGGATATATCACTGCGCCGAGAGTAGCTTCGAACCGTATGGCCGGATCCGACGCGCCGGAGGCGCTCGCCGACGTGATCGACGCCGACACAGGGGAGGGCGAACTCGAACGGACGATCGGGCTCGTCGGGGGGCTCGCGATCGGCGTCGGGACGATGATCGGGGCGGGAATATTCGTGTTTCCGGGGCTCGCGGCCGAGAACGCCGGTCCCGCGGCCGCGCTCTCCTTCGCGATCGGCGCGGTCGTCGCGCTGCTCGTGGCGTTACCGGCGTCGGAACTCGCCACGGCGATGCCGAGAAGCGGCGGCGGGTACTTCTTCATCTCCCGCGGGCTCGGGACCGCCCCCGGCGCGGTCGTCGGGATCGGGCTCTGGCTCGGGCTCGTGTTCGCCTCCGCGTTCTACCTCGTCGGGCTCGGCAGCTACGCCGGACAGGTGTTCCTCGAAGCGGGGATCGCGCTCCCGGTCGACCCCGCGATCCCCCTCGGCGTCGCGTTCGGCGTCGGGCTCACGGTCCTGAGCCTCTTCGGAACGGAGAACACCGCCTCGCTGCAGAACGCGATCGTCATCTCGCTTCTGGTCATCCTCACGCTGTTTTTGAGCTACGGCTCCCTCGACGCGCTCGGCGTGTTCGGGGCAGAGCGCGTGCCGGAGCGGTTCTTCCCGCCCGGTGGGCTGCTCTCAGTCCTCCAGACGGCGGCGCTCGTATTCACGTCGTACCTCGGGTTCGCGCAGGTCGCGACCGTCGCGGGCGACATCACGGATCCGAGCCGGAACCTGCCGCTGGCGATGGTCGGGTCCGTGCTCCTCGTCGGCGTCTTCTACGTCGTCACGATATTCGTCGCCACGAGCGCGTTCGGCAGCGCCCGTCTCGGCGAGTTCGGCGAGATCGCGATGGTCGAGGTCGCCCGCTCGTTCGTCGGATTTCCCGGAGCGCTCGCGATCGTCGTCGCCGGGCTGTTGGCGACGTTCTCCAGCGCGAACGCCTCGATACTCAGCGCCTCCCGCGCGGTGTACGCGGTGAGCCGCGACGGAATCATCCCCGAGGCGGCGAGCCGGCTCAACCTCCGATACGGCACGCCGCACGTCGCGCTCGGGCTCGCCGGCGGCCCGATCGTCGTCCTGGCGGCGACGGGACAGGTGGAGCTGCTCGCGGAGGTCGCCTCGTTCCTCCATCTGGTGATGTACGGGCTGATCTGCGTCGGACTGATACAGCTCCGGCGGGAGAGTCCGTCGTGGTACGACCCGTCGTTCCGCTGTCCGGCCGGGCTCGCGGTCGCCGGCGTCGGCGCGCTCGCGAGCTTCGCGCTCATCGCGTTCATGCGCCCCGCGTCGATCGGCGTCGGGGTCGCCGTCATGATCGCGGCGTACGGCTGGTACCGCTACTACGCGACCGACGTCGAACTCAAGGGTGACTTCTGAAATGACCGAGACACCGACGGACGACAGGGAACCGACCGAGACAGGAGCCGACTCCGAGGCCGGCGGCGAGTCCGAGGGTCGCCCCTCGGTGCTCGTTCCGATCGAGGTGTTAGAGGGCGAGTCGCTTCCGAGCGGCACGTCCGCACTGCTCGCGAACGCCCACGTCGTGCTCTGCGGCTACCACGTGATACCCGAACAGACCGCGGCCGAGCAGGCGCGCGAGCAGTTCGGCGAGACGGCGATGTCGAAGCTCGACGAGTTCGCCGGCGCGCTCGCCGCGGGCGGGGCCGACGTCGAGACACGACTCGTGTTTACACACGACAAGGACACCACGATCGACCGGCTCATCTACGAGCACGACTGTCTCGCGGTCTTGGTTCCGAACAGCACGGAGCGCGTGGAGTCGGTGCTCGTCGCGCTCCGCGGCACGGTCGGCGTCGGGCGGAACACGCGACTCGTCGCCGGGCTGTTCGCCGACGCGGACGTGGACGTGACGCTGTATCACGCCCTCAACGAGGGCGAGTCGCCCGAAGACGGCGAGTCGTTCCTGAGCGGAGTACGGTCGGACCTCGTCGAGCGCGGCGTCGACCCCGAGGCGCTCGAAACGGTCGTCGAGGACGCCGACGTTCCGATCGACACCATCGCGGACCGGGCGGCGTCACACGACGCGGTGGTGATGGGCGAGACCGATCCCTCGGTCACGACGTTCGTGTTCGGGATGCCGTCCGAGCAGGTCGCAGATCGGTTCCTCGGGCCCGTGCTCGTCGTGCAGCGCGCGCGCCCCGAGGAGTGAGACGGGAGGTGTCGGAGAGCGAGATCAGACCCCGTCCGCTGCCGCCTGCGCCTCTCGCAGCGTGAACGTTCCCTCGTAGAGCGCGGTGCCGACGACGACCGCGGCCGCGCCGGCCTCCTTCAGGGCGACCACGTCGTCGGTCGTCGCGACTCCGCCCGAGGCGACGACCGGGACGTCGACCGCCTCGACGACGCGTTCGACCGCGGCCCGATCGATCCCCGCCAGCTGTCCCTCGACGTCGACGTTCGTGAACAGGATCGCGCCCGCGCCGAGGTCCGCGTAGCGACTCGCGGCCTCGGCCGGATCGAGGCCGGTCCCCTCGGTCCACCCCGAGACGACGACCTCGCCGTCTTTCGCGTCGAGGCTGACGACGACGCTGTCGGGGTGGGTCTCGTCGATCGCGGCGACTATCTCCGGCGACTCGACGGCCGCGGTACCCAAGATCACGCGGTCGAGCCCCAGATCGAGGAGGTCGCGCGCGCCCTCGGCGGTGCGGATGCCCCCGCCGAGCTGAAGTCCCACGTCCCCGGGAACCGCCTCGACGACCGCCTCGATCGCGTCGGCGTTGACGCGCTCGCCCTCGAACGCGCCGTCGAGGTCGACGAGGTGGAGCGTCTCGGCCCCCGCGTCGATCCAGCGCTCTGCGGCCTCCACGGGGTCGCCGTAGCGTTTGCCCGTGCCGCGCTCGCCGCCGACCAACTGGACGACCTCGCCGTCTTGCACGTCGACCGCGGGGATGACCTCGAACTCGGGGAAGTGAGTCATACGGGAGCGAAGTGGCGGGCGGCGATTAAAGCGGTCGGTCTCGCGGGTCGGACAGGCGCAGACTCGCGGGTCGGACAGGCGCAGGCTCGCGGGTCGGACAGGCGCAGACTCGCGGATCGCGAAGCGACGGGCGAGCCCCGTCAGACACCCGCGGTCGAACCCGCAGGAGGCGTTCAGATCTCGACTACCATCCCGTCGGTCGCGCACTCGTGGTCGACCTCGTCGAGGCGGTCGAACATCGTGGTGCTCATGTGGGTCAGGATCGTCCGGTCGGCGTCGATCTCCGGCTCGTGTTCGAGGAACGTCGTGTACGTCATGTGGTACGGGATGTCGGCGTCGAAGGCGTACGCCTCGCAGACGAAGAGGTCGGCTCCGGCGGCGGCGTCGACGAGGTCGTCGACCCACGCCGTGTCGCCGGAGTAGGTGACCGTCGAACCGTCGACCTCGACGCGGAGGGCGTAGGAGGGGTCGCCGCTCGGGTGGTCGGCGAGATACGGGCGCACGTCGATCGGGCCGACGCTCGTCGTCGCTCCGGGCTCGATCTCCACGAACTCGATGTCGAAGGCCTGATCCACCTCGGAGAGGCCGGGGAAGAACACCTCCATCGCCTCCGTGACCCGCGACTCGGTCCCGGGCGGACCGACGATCGTGAGCGGCTCGGTCCGATCGGAGGCGAACTGCGCGTCGAGCACGAAGAAGGGAATCCCGGCGAAGTGGTCGCCGTGGAGGTGCGTGAGGAGGATCGTGCCGACCTCGTTGCGGTCCAGGTCGTAGCGGTTCATCTCGGATAGCGCCGACGCCCCGCAGTCGACGAGCAGGCGCGTCGAGCCCGTGTCGACGTGGATGCTGGTCTGAAGCCGGCCACCGGTGCCGAGCGGGTCGCCGGTGCCGAGGAATCTGACCGTCGTCTCGTCCATGCCGCCGGAAGACCGCCGGGGCGCAAATAACTGACTGTCCTCGTGGATCCGATCGCACGGCGGGGGCGACGTTCCGCGCCGCGGTCCCAATCTCCAAATAGGTCGCCCGCGAAGGACCGCGTATGCCATCGACTATCGTCCGGGTCGCCGTCGCGCTCCTCGTGGCGGTCGCGCTCGTCGGCGGTGCGGGGTCGGTCGCCGCGCAGTCTGGCGGTCAGTCGGCCGACCAGCCGGCGTGGGCCGACGACCTCTTCGGCGACCTAGAGCAGATGCAGTCGCAGTACAACAGCAACGTCGGCGAAGTCGACATGAGTTTCGCCGAGGAGCGGGTGTACGATCGGATCAGAGGTAACACCGTCAACGTCTACATCGTCGAGACGGACGTCGTGTTCTCCTTCCGGATGGCCGACGACGGGACCATCACCGAACTCGAACAGTCGAGAGACGACGACGCCGGCCTCAAAATGCTCATGACTCGCGAGACGGCGCAGTCGCTCGCGACGAGCGAGGATCCCGTGTCCGGGTTCGTCCAGAACGTCCGGAACGGCGAGCGGACCGACGGCACGGTCGAGGGGATCGTCATCACCGGTGAGGACGGAAAGGTGGTGAAACAGGTGACGTGGGGCGTCATAAACGCCGTCAAGGGATTCTTCTGACGCGGCGCGCGGGACGACACGGACCGTTTTATAACTACCCGGTGTAATCACTGGGTAATGACCGACGACGAGACGACCGACGGTCGGGGTTTCCCGAGCGACACCGGCAGCGACGAGGACGGCTCCGGCGACCGCGCCGGCGACACCGAGGCGGTCGGCGCGACCGACCGGCACACCAGACGCCGGGTCCTCGCGCTCGGCGGGGCGGCCGGAGCCGCCGCGCTCGCGGGCTGTAGCGCCGAACGGACGAACGACGACGAGGGGGCTGGCGACGGTGCGGGATCTGACGGGGAGGGCGGCGGCGCGGGTGGCGACACGAGCGAGGGGGACGACGGGGGAGACGACGAGACCCCGACGCTCACCGTCGCGACGTACACCAACTTCATCGACGCGCCGTCGGTGAGCCCGGGCGAGTGGCTCAAAGAGGAGTTCGAGAGCCGGTTCGACGCCACGCTGGAGTGGGCGACGCCGGACAACGAGATCAACTACTACGTCGAGCGCGCGCAGTCCGGCGTCGGGATCGACGCCGACGTCTACGTCGGCTTCAACACCGAGGACCTGGTGCGGGTCGACAGCGAGCTCGACGACGAGCTGTTCGCGGAGGCGGGCGATATCGACGGGGCCGAGGACGTCCGCGACGGGCTGTCGTTCGACCCGTTCGGCCGCGCCGTCCCCTTCGACACCGGGTACGTGAGCCTCGTGTACGACGGGACCGAGACGGAGGCCCCGGCGACCTTCGAGGGGCTCCTCGACCCCGAGCACGCGGGGGCGCTCATCGCGCAGAACCCGGGGTCGTCCGCGACGGGCCGCGCCTTCCTTCTACACACGGTCAATCGGTTCGGCGACGGGCCGGACGGGACCGTCGAGGGCGAGGACGGGGACCCGGACTACGACTACCTCGACTACTGGGCGGACCTCCAGGCCAACGACGTGCGGGTGCTCGGGTCGTGGGACGACGCCTACACCGCGTGGTCGAACGGCGAGGCTCCCATGGTCGTCTCCTACTCGACCGATCAGGTGTTCGCGGACATGGAGGGCGCGAACTTGGAAGAACACCAGATCCGATTCGTGAACGATCAGGCGTACGCCACTCCCGAGGGGATGGCCGTCTTCGC
This sequence comes from Halorubrum salinum, assembly GCF_024494575.1. Lineage (GTDB taxonomy): Archaea > Halobacteriota > Halobacteria > Halobacteriales > Haloferacaceae > Halorubrum > Halorubrum salinum. Next base: position 199,298 of record NZ_JANHDO010000001.1, on the reverse strand, counting down.
CGAGACCGATACGCCGGATCTCGCCCGCGAGTTCATGTCGTTCATGCTCGATCCCGAAGTCCAAGGCGAGATCGCCCAGCGGAACGTCGCGTTCCCGGCGACCGACACCGCGACGCTCCCGGACGACTACGCCGAACTGGCACAGGAGCCCGCGGATCCGGTGACGTTCACGTACGACGAGCTACGGGGCTCTGTCGGCGAGTGGATCGAAGCGTGGGAACGCCAGTTCGTCGGGAACTGATCGCGCCGTGAGCGACCGCGATCGTCGGAGCGACGGGAGCCGGTCCCTCCCCGACCGCCTCGAAGGGCGGCTGCTGACGCTGCTCGCGGTCGCGACGAGCGCCACGCTCGTCGTCGCCTTCTACTACCCCGTCGCCACCGTCCTGATCGAGGCGGTCCGCGTCGACGGCGGCGTCTCTCTCGGGGCGTTCGCGGAGATCCTCCGCGACCCGTTCTACTTCGGCGAGGCGGCGCGGCTGTTCGCCGGCGAGTCCCCGACGGCGGTCGCCCGCGACCTCGTCTCGCCGGACCGGCGGCTCGGGATCGTCGGGTTCACCGCGTATCAGGCCGCGCTGTCGACGGTCGCGAGCGTCGCGCTCGGCCTCCCGGCCGCGTACCTGCTGGCGCGCTTCGAGTTCCCCGGCCGGCGAACGATTCGGTCGCTTACCATCGTTCCGTTCGTGCTCCCGTCGATCATGGTCGCGGTCGGGTTCGTCGCCACTTTCGGGCGCAACGGGACGCTCAACGCGGTCCTCGGCGCGCTCGGGCTCCCGGCGGTGGACCTGTTGTTCACGCTCGAGGCGATCGTGATCGCCCACGCCTTCTACAACGCCCCGCTCGTCGCGCGGGTGACGACCGCGGCGTGGGAGTCGGTCGACGCCGGCGCGGTCGAGACGGCGCGGAGCCTCGGCGCGGGACCGGTGCGGGCCTTCGTCGACGTGGTCGCACCGCAGGTGTACCCGGCGGTGCTGACGGGCGCGGCGCTCACGTTCGTGTTCACGTTCGGCACGTTCCCCATCGTGCTCGCGCTCGGCGGGTTCCAGCTCGCGACCGTCGAGGTGTTCGTCTACCGGCTCGTTCGCGACCTGAGCTACGCCGAGGCGGCCGCGCTCGCGATCATCGAACTCGTCATCTCGCTCGGCGTGCTGCTCGCGTACCTCCGGTACGAGGCGCAAAGCGCGGTCCGGTCGCGCGGGGCGCGACCGCTCCCCCGCAAGCCGCTTTTGCCGTCGACGCCGACGGTCCGCGAGTGGGTGTCGCGCGTCGGACTCGCCGCCTACGTCGCCGTCGCCGCGGTCGTCTTCCTCGCGCCGATCGCGTCGATGATCCTCGCGAGCGTGACGGGCGGGGACGGGGCGCTCACGCTGGAGCACTACCGGTTCCTGGCCGCGAGACAGCGGACCGCGGCCGCGTTTCAGGTCAGACCGTGGCCCGCGATCCGGAACTCGCTCGGGTTCGCGGTCGGGGCGACGCTGCTCGCGCTGCCGATGGGCGTCGTGGTCGCCGTGTTGACGACCCGGCGCTACCGCGGCCGGAAGCTGGTCGACGCCGCCGCGATGGCCCCGCTCGCCGTCTCCGGGATCGTCGTCGGGCTCGGCCTGCTTCGCGGGCTCGTCTTCGGCGTGGAGGTCGCGGGGTGGCGGGTCACCGCGTCCGGGGCGGTCGCCATCGTCGTCGCCCACGCGGTGGCGGGGTACCCGTTCGTCGTCCGAACCGTCGCGCCCGGACTGGAGGCGCTCGACCGGTCGCTCGTCGAGTCGGCGCGGGCGCTCGGCGCGTCTCGGGCGCGGGCGCTTCGGGACGTGGAACTACCGCTCGTGTGGCCGGCCGTCGTCGCCGGCGCGGCGTTCGCGTTCGCCATCTCGATCGGGGAGTTCACGGCGACGGTCGTGCTCGCGACGGGGGCCGACGCGTACACGATGCCGATCGCCATCGAACGCTTCATCGGTCGGCGGCTCGGACCGGCGACCGCAATGGGCGTCGTCTTGCTCGTCGTCACCGGCTGTAGCTTCGTCGTGATCGAGCGGCTCGGGGGTGAGAGCCGTGGGCTCTGAGGAGTCGCACGCCCCGGTAGCCGTCGAACTCGACGGTGTCACCAAACGCTACGGCGACACCGCCGCGGTCGACGACGTGAGCCTCCGGGTGCGCGAGGGCGAGTTTTTCACCTTAGTCGGCCCCTCCGGCTGCGGGAAGACGACGACGCTCCGGCTGATCGCGGGGTTCGAAGCGCCCACGGAGGGTGCGATACGGTTCGGCGGCGACTCCGTCGCCGGCGTCCCGCCCGAGGCGCGCGACGTGGGCGTCGTCTTCCAGAACTACGCGCTGTTCCCCCACATGACCGTCGGCGAGAACGTCGGGTACGGGCTCAACTTCGCGGACCCGCCCGGGGGCGTCACGCGAGGAGAGCGCGTGGCTGAGCTTCTGGAGCTGGTCGATCTCCCCGACGCCGCCGACCGCGACCCCGAGAGCCTCTCCGGCGGGCAGAAACAGCGGGTGGCGATGGCGCGCGCGATCGCACCGGGACCCGACGTGTTGCTCTTGGACGAGCCGATGAGCGCGCTCGACGCGCGGCTCCGCGAGCGGCTCCGCGTGCAGGTCAAAGCGATCCAGTCCGAGCTGGGGATCACCACCGTCTACGTCACCCACGACCAGGAGGAGGCGCTTGCGATCTCCGACCGCGTCGCCGTGATGTCCGGGGGGACGCCGGAGCAGGTCGCGCCGCCCCGAACGGTGTACCGCGAGCCCGCGACGCGGTTCGTCGCCGAGTTCGTCGGCGACAACAACGTGTTTACCGGACGGGTCGTCGGCGCGTCCGGGACGGCGGACGCCGAGGGCGAGAGGGGCGGAGACGGCGCGGTCGACGGCGAAACCGGGGCACTCGACGACGGCGCACGCGACGGAAACGAGACCGCGATCGAGGTCGACGGCGAGCGGTTTCGGGTCGGACTCGGAGACCGCGACGCGCGGACGTCGCCCGGTCCCGGCGACCGGATCACGGTCTGCGTCCGACCCGAACACCTGCGGATCGGCGGCGGTCGGAATCGCATTACGGCGACCGTCGCGAACGCGGAGTTCCTCGGCGAGACGACGCGGATGACGCTCGACTGGGGCGGGCGCGAGATCGTGATCCGCGCACGCGACCCGCTCTCCGGCGAGGTCGCCGTGGGGTTCGACCCCGCGGACGCTCACGTGATCGGCGTCGAAAGCGAGTGATCACGGGAGCGGCAGCCGCGAGAGACGGGTCCGCGACGCGTCGCGAGCCCTTATACGCGTGTGCATCGTTATCACAGCCACCACGATGGACCTCCGCTGTGAGGGGTGCGCCGGCTGCTGTGTCGACTGGCGGCCGCTCGATCCGGTTGCCGCCGGCTCCGACCGGACGGGCTCGCGTCCCCCGCTCGACGACGCCTACGACCTGGTGCCGCTCACCCGCGACGAGGTCGCCCGCTTCGTCGAGGACGGCCTCGGCGACGTGCTCGTCCCTCGGCTGTTCGAGCCCGCGGAGGGCGACGACCGCGTCGCCGTCGGCGGGACCGACCTCGCGGCCGTCGATAGTCGGCCCGTCTTCGTCGTCGGACTCCGCAAGCCGCCGAAGCCCGTCGCGCCGATAGGCACCGACGAGCCGCGGTGGCTCGACACCTGCGCCTTCCTCGACCCGACGACTCTCCAGTGTCGGATCCACGGGACGGACCGGTACCCGCGGACCTGCGCGAGCTACCCCGCACACAACCTCGCGCTGGACGCCGAGACGGAGTGCGAGCGCGTCGAGGCCGCCGGCGGCGGCGAACGCCTGCTCGACGACGCGGCCCCGGACGACGTGCCGCCGCCGGCGTTCGGCCCGCAGGCGCTCGGATCGACCGTGTTCGCCCACCCCGATCCCGACGAACTCGACGGGGTCGTCGCCCGCCTCCGCGAGGGCGACGCGACCGCCGTCGATCGGTCCCGGTTCGTCGGCGTCGCCGTCGGGTCGCGGCCCGCGTCGCTGTCGGTGAATCGCGAGCGCGCCGCCGAGGCCGAAGCGCGCGCCTTAGAGGCCGACTCGTGGGTCGGACGGGCGGCCCGCGAGTGGCGCGAGCGCGCGGGCGACCGGGGTTCGCTCGCGGCGATGTCGGACCGAGAGCGGGACCGGCTGGTCAGCGAGCTGGAAGACGACGCCGGAGCACCGGGGACGCCGGGGTGGGAGTGAGCGCGTCGCTCGGAGTCACCCGAACGGTCCCGAGCGCCACACGCCCTGTCGGCGGTCGAGCCACGCGACGACCGCGACGTGGGGAAGTGTCAGCGCCGCGATGGCGACGAGCGACACCGCGAGCGCGTCGCCGGGTGCGACCGCACCGGCGGCCGGGGCCGGGCCCCGCGGCACTGCCAGCCCGACGGCTGCCACCACGAGGAACCCGCCGAGCGTGAGCGGTGCGGCGTCGCGCGCGAACCGGGAGAGCGCGCCGCGCAGGTCGCCGGCCTCGACCGCGCTCGCGGCCGTAGGATCCAACAGGACGAGCCGGCCGACGTGCCGGAGCGAGTGCCACAGCGCGAAGTAGACGCCGATCGCGAACACCGGCGCGGCGAGCAGGAACCACGCCCACAGGAGAGCGACCTCGGCCGCGTCGCGGAGCCAGCCGCGGCGGTCGGCCCCCGCGCGGACGCGGACGTAGCCCGCGCCGGTCGACGCGAGCGTCGCCCCGATCATGACCCCGGCGGTGGCGGTTCGCACGGCGGGGGAGAAAATCGGGTCGACGGCGGCCGACGCGGCCGACTCCGCGAGGAACAGCCCGACGGTCCACTCGGCGACGAGCCGGTACTCGTCCGGGTGCGCGAGCAGGGGGACGGCCATCGGCAGTCCGCCGCGAACGACCGCGGCGAGCCCCCGTTCGCCCGTCGTCGGGAGGTGGTCGACGCCCGCGAGCGCGAGCGTCGCGACGTCGCCCTGTCCCCAGTGGAGCCACGTGAGCGCGACGAACCCGACGAACGCGGCCGCGGGAGCGAGCGCGAATCCGACGACGACCGCGCCGCCGAGGACCGCGTAGACGCCGCCGACGGCCGCGAACGACCGGCGAGCCGAGACGCCCGCGGCGCGCAGCGGAACGAGGTGGTCGATAGCGCCGTGTGCCATCCCGACCACGAGCGTGCCGAGCGCGAACGCGGCGACGCCGACCTCGACCGGAAGGAAGGGGGTCACCGCCCCGACCGGGAGCAGCGCCGCGAGCGCGAGCGCGGGACGCCGAGCGAACCAGCGGTCGACGCGGGACCGGACGCGGGCCGTCATCCGTCGTCGACCGGCTCGGGCACCGGAGCGGGCGCCGGGTCCGCGGCCTCGACCGCGGGAGCGTCGTCGACGGCTCTCCGGCGGTCGCGCCAGTCGAGCGCCCACTCGAACAACACGATCCCGTTGACCGTCATCAGCCCGGCCGCGACGAAGAAGGCCATCTCCTCTATCGGGAGTCCGAAGAGGGCGACGCCGGTCGTGAACTCCGAGGAGATGCGCCACGTCCCCACCCCGATCGCGATCCGGTCCGCGACCCAGAAGTACGCCGCGGGCAGCAGCGTCGCCGGAACCCAGACGCGGGACGTGCGGGCGAGGTAGCCGCCGCCGACGCCCCACTGAAGCGCGACCACCGGCCCGACCCACGCGAGCAGGCCGCCGAGGTAGAGGAACCGGTTACCGACCGCGACGAGCCCGATCCCGACGGGAACGAGCGCGAGTCCGACCGCGACCCCGGCGGCGCGGGGGAGCCGAGCGAAGTCGCCGTCGCGGAACGCGGGATCGAAGCCGATCCGGTGGCACGCGAGCGCGACGGCGACCGTCTGGATCGCGAAGAAGAGGTACTCGCCGAGCGGGATCGACAGCGCTCGGACGAGCACCGCGCCGTCGGCGTACGACCACGCGCCGCGGCCGATCATGTGACTGATCCACGGCGTCGTGTACGCGTACGCGATGGTGACGAGCACCGCGATCCCGCCGGCGGCCCGGCGGCGACGAGCCCCGGTGTACCGTGGCGCGACGCGCCACAGGACCGCGAGCAGCGGGAGGCTGAAGACGAGGTGGAACTGGAGGTACGTCAGCGCCGGGGTCACCGCGCCACCTCGATCGGACCGACCATGCGTCGGAATTCGGACGGGACGCTGTTAAGCCCCCCGCCCAAATTATCTCCGGCGGATCTGGCGTCTCAGTCCGACGCGGAAAGCACGCCGCGCTCTTCGAGCACGTCCCCGAGTTCGACCATCGCCTCGACCACGGTGTCGCACGCTGGGCGGACCGCCTCCTTGGGGACGAAGCCGACCGCGAGGCCCGCGACTTCGAGCATCGGGAGGTCGTTCGCGCCGTCGCCGACCGCGACGGTCGCGTCCATCGGGTAGCCGAGGTCGTCGGCCAGCGCGGCGAGCGCGTCGTCTTTCGTCCCCTCGATGAGCGGTCCCTCTGCGTCGCCGGTGAGCCGCCCGCCGGACATCGGCAGCCGGTTCGCGACGATCGTATCGGCCTCGACGCCCGCCGCCGCCAGCGCGCGCTCGACCCCGCGCTCGAACCCGCCCGTGAGAACCGCGACGTGGTGGCCGTCGGCCTGCAGCCGCTCGATCAGCTCGCCCGCGCCGGGCCGGAGCGTCACCTCGCCGAAGGCGGCCTCGACCTCCTCGGCGTCGAGCCCGCCGAGAAGCTCCGCGCGCTGATACAGGCTCTCGGCGTAGCTCAGTTCGTCGTTCATCGCCCGCTCCGTGATCTCGGCGACCTCGCCGGCGACGCCCGCGCGCTCGGCCAGAAGGACCGTCATCTCGGAGTCGGAGAGCGTGCCGTCGAAGTCGAACGCGATGAGACTCATGACCGACCGTCGGCGGGGGAGACTTTTGTAACCGCGTGATCCGCGACGCGCCGATGGGATTTTCCGCGGCGGACGCGTTCGCTTCCGGTATGGACCGCGCAGACGTCGACGTCGACGATCTCCTGAAGGTGATCTTGGGGCTCGTGATCGTGTGGCTTCTCCTGGAGATCCTCGGGGTCGTGTTGGATCTGACGTTCGCGCTGTTGGACGCGCTCCCGATGCTCCTCGCCGTCGCAATCATCGTCCTCATCGCCTTACGGCTCACCGATCGGCTCTGAGGCGTGTTCAGCCTCAACGTCCCGGTTCCCCCTGCGATACCGCGGCTCGCGAGGGATCTCCACCCGAAACTCACGGGGTTCGATCGGGTCCGCGACCGCCACACGCTCGTCTGCAAGCGATTCGGGGTGAACGACGTGAGTGGAGACGGCGATGAGACCGACGCCCCGCCCCGCACGGTCGCGCTCGACCGGCTCCGCGAGCGGCTGCGGCGACCGCTCGCCCGAACCTCGCCGTTCGGCGTCGCCGCGACGGGGATCGGCGTCTTCGATTCGCCCGCCGCCGGCTCCGGCCCGGTGGTGTATCTCGCGATCGAGAGCGACGGACTCGTCCGACTCCACCGGCGGCTCTGTGCCGCCTTCGGCGCGGTCGAGGGGATCGAGGGCGACGACTACGTCCCGCACGTGACGCTGGCGCGCGGCGGGAACCCCGAGGCGGGCGTCGTCGCCGACCTCGTCGCGGGCGAGGTCGACCCCGTCCGGTGGCGGGTCCACGCGCTCGACGTGTGGGACCCCGCGGCCCGCGAGGTCGCCGCGACCGTCGAGGTGTGACCCGGCCCGCCGTCACCCGCCCCGCGACGGGAGGTCGATCCGGCGGTCGTCGAGCGGCGTCGCGTCGTCGACGACGCCGGCCAGTCCCAGCCGGTCGACGGTCGCCGCGGTCGGGAGGCCGGTCGGTCCCCACCCGCGGGCGGCGTAGTACCGGTCGAGCAGCCGGTCGAACGACTCGGGATCGATCCCGGCGGTGCCGTCGGCCGCCTCCGTCCGGAGCGGAGCGGGGAGCGCGTCGTCCGTCCGGTCGAACCCCTCGCGGGCGTTGAACAGGCGCGTCAGCGTCCATATCCGCTCGCCCGTCGCCGCGAGATTCTGCACCCGGTCCGGCGCGTCGCCGCCGCCCGCCGCGGGACAAGCGCCGGCGACCGCCGGGTGGTCGAGCGCCGCGAGCCACTCCGCACCGAGGTCGGTCCAAGCCGCCTCGCCGACGAAGTCGTCGACGACGAGGCTCCACAGCACCGATCGAGCGTTCTGCTCGCCGATCACGGGCCGAACCCGGTCGTGCGGCCCGCGCCCGTCGGCGGCGAACGGCTCGCGGTCCTGGGGCCGCGAGCGTCTGTGGCACGCGCCGCGGTCGCTCGTCGCGTACGCGAGCGCGACGCCGACCGCCGCTCGAGGGTCGAACCCGGGCAGCGCCATCGACTTCACCGTCGGCGTGAGCGCCTCGCCGCCGAACCGCGCCGCCGCGGCGTCGACCCCGTCTGCGAGCGCGTCGGCGAGCCCCGGCGTCGTGTCGAGGTCGGCAGGGTCCGAGCGGGCCGCGATCGCCTCCAGTAGCCGTCGAACGCCGCGCGCGTCGCCGAACTCGACCGGGCAATCGACGACGCCGGCGTCGTCGGCTCGGATCGCCCACGCGGCCGCGTTGCCCGCGTCGATCACGTCGAGGCCGAGCCGGTCGCAGACGCCGCAGAGCTCGGCGACGCGGTCGAAGTCGTCGATGCCGAGACCGGCACCGAGCGAGATCGGCGCCGCGCCGCGGGGAACGACCTCGCCGTCCGGCGTGTCGATCCGGAAGCCGCCCGGGACGCGGTCGCTCTCTCGCTCGCGGCCGGTCGCGCGCTCTGCCGCCGCCTCGACGCCGATGTCGTCGGTGCCCGCGAAGCCGGTCGCCGTCCATCCCTCCGCCGCGAGGAGGCCGACCTCGTTCGCGTAATCGACCGTCTCTATCGTCTCCCCGGCCGCCTGCCACTCGCCGGTCCCCTCCCGAGCGTAGGCCGCGGCGTCTCGGTCGCGGAGGGCGGCGAGGGCGTCCGGAACGGCGGGAGGCGGGTCGCGGGCGACGACCGCCTTCAGCCGCTTCGACCCCATCACCGCGCCCGCGCCGCCGCGACCGGCGTGGTGGTCGCCGCCGTCGCTGGCTATCGTCGCGTACGCCGCCTCGCGCTCGCCCGCCGGGCCGACGCAGGCGACCGCCGCGTCCGGGAAGGCGGCGGCCGTCTCGGCCGTGTCCGCGCCCCACGCCTCGGCGTCCGCGACCCGGGCGCGGCCGCCGGCCAGTTCGATCCGGACCGGGCGGTCGGCCGCGCCGGTCACGAGGAGCCCGAGGCAGTCGTCGAGCGAGCCCGCGAGCCGAGCGGCGAACGCGCCGCCGCCGTACGAGTCGAGGAAGCCGCCGGTGAGCGGAGACTTCGTCACCGCGGCGTATCGCGTCTCGCCGGGCAGGTACCCGGAGAGGGGCCCTCCGAGGAACGCGAGCAGGTTCTCCGGTCCAGTCGGGTCGGTCCCGGGCGACAGCTCCTCGTAGAGGTATCGCGCGCCGAGGCCCTTCCCGCCCACGTAGTCGCGCCGCCACTCCCGCGGGACGCACTCGCGGGCGGTCTCGCCGGTCGAGAGATCGACCCGGAGGACGTGCGTGCGAGTGCGACTCATCCAAGCGGTCTGCGCGGCGGAGACGTATCAATCTGTTCGCCGTCGACGCGTCGTCCGCGGCGAAGAGCGACCCGACCGTCAGAGTGAGGCGCGGGGGAGCCGAAGGCGTCTTCATGAGCGACGCCGACGCCACGGAGTTGACGACCGCGCTCGACGCCCGCGACGCCACGGTCTGCGTCGTCGGCGCGGGCGGCAAGAAGTCGACGCTGTTCGCGCTCGCCGACCGACTCGACCGCCCGGTGGTGACCGCCAGCGTCCGGATCCCGATCTTCGACGACCGGGTCGCGACCGTCCGAGTGACGGACGATCCGCTCGCCGCGATCGACGCGGCGGGCGCGGACGACTGGCCGCTCGGACTGGTCCCCGACCGCGACCGCGCGGACCGCTATCTGGGGTACGACGCGGAGACCGTCTCCGACGTCGCCGACGCTGCACCCGGCGCGACCCTCGTCAAGGCCGACGGGGCGCGCCTCCGCGAGTTCAAAGCGCCCGGCGACAGGGAACCGCAGGTCCCGGCGACCGCGGACGTGATCGTCCCGATCGCGAGCGCGCACGTCGTCGGCGAACCGCTCGCCGACAAGTCGGTTCACCGGCCGGAGCGCGTCGCCGCGATCACGGGACGCGCGCTCGGCGAGCCGGTCCGTCCCGCGGACGTCGCGGCCGTGCTCGCGAGCCCCGACGGCGGGCTGAAGCGCGTCTCCGACGGCGCGACGGCGATTCCGATGATAAACAAGGTGGACGACGGGGCGGACGCGGCCGCGGCCCGCGAGATCGCCGAGGAGGTCCTCGACCGCGCCGACGTCCCACGGGTCCTTCTCACTCGACTCGTCGAGGCGGGCGACGCCGCGGACGACCCGGTCGTCGAGGTGGTCGAGTAGGTGACTCGGGCGGCAACCTCACGCGTCTTCGGGAGCCGTAGAGTCGTCGGACAGCACCGAGAACGACCGCCAGAGCGCCCGATACAGCGTCCACGCGTCGACCCCGGTGCGCTCCATCACCGACCGGCAGGCGGCGTCGAACCGCCGGTAGTCCGCGACCGACGGCGGGTCCGGGTAGGGCCCGTCGAGCTCGCCGGCGGCGGCGAGCACGCGCCACGTCCGGCGGTCGACCGCGACGAACCGTTCGGGCGCGAGGAACTGGAGGAATCCGGACGCGACCGCGACGTCGACCCCGTCGAGCGCCGCGAGCGCCGAGAGGGCGGCGTCGACGTCGCGGTCGCCCGAGAGGGCGGCAATGCTCTCGTCCGCCGTCTCGTCCCCGCCCAGCGCGTCCCCGTCCGTCGCCCGTATCGCTTCGATCGCGGCGTCGAGCGCGTCGACCACGTCGCCGAAGTCGTTGTCACGGAACGCTTCCTCCCGCTCGCGTCGGTCGCCGTCCGGATAGTCGCCGAGGTACCGTCGGAAGTACCACCGGACTATCCACTGTGCGTCGCGTCGGCCGTACTCGTCGCCGGCGAACGTCCTCGCCACCGTCTCGACGTGCTGACGCTCCACGTCGTACAGCGGCTCTGAGTCCGCGTACTCGCCGGCACGGTCGCGAACGGCGGGCTCGCTCAGCTCCATCGGCAGCCAGTACGGCAGTTTCGCCTATGAACGTTCGTCTCGGTCGCGCCCCGGACCGTCGTGATCGATCGTTTGATACCTCCGTGGTCACTGCTAGCACATATGACAGACGACCGGATCCCGGTGACCGTCCTCAGCGGCTATCTCGGTGCGGGCAAGACGACGCTCGTCAACCACCTGCTGTCGAACCCCGGCGACCGTCGGATCGCCGTCATCCTGAACGACATGGGCGAGGTGAACGTCGACGCCGACCTGATCGCCCGCGAGAACGACGAGGAGGGGGTCGTCGACCTCTCGAACGGCTGCATCTGCTGTCGGCTGCAGGACGACCTCCTCTCGGAGGCGGCGGCGCTCGCCGAGTCGCGGGAGTTCGATTACCTCCTCGTGGAGTCCTCGGGCATCTCGGAGCCGGTACCGATCGCGCGGGCGTTCACCGAGGGGACCGAGGACAGCGACGTCGACCCCCGAGAGCGGTTCCGACTGGACACGATGGTCACCGTCCTCGACGCCTACGGCTTCTGGAAGGAGTTCGACGCGGGCGAGGCGCTGCCGGGCGGCGCGCAGCCGGAGACGGACCGCCCGCTCGCGGACGTGCTCGTCGAGGGGATCGAGTTCTGCGACGTGCTCCTCGTGAACAAGACCGACATGGTGCCCGACGACGTGCTCGACCGGATCGAGTCGGTCGCAGAGCGATTGGGTCCCAGAGCCGAACGGATCCGGACCACCTACTCCGCGGTCGACCCCGACGACGTGCTCGACACCGGACGGTTCGACTTCGAGACGGCGAAGCGGTCGGCCGGCTGGAAGCGCGCGATCGCAGAGGAGGAGTCGGGAGGCGATCACGCGCACCACGATCACCACCACGACCACGTTGAGGGCGCGGCCGCCGCACACGGGGTCGGCTCGTTCGTCTACCGCTCTTCGGACCCGCTCGACCCCGAGGCGCTCGCGGCGTGGCTCGACGACTGGGACGGGTCGATCGTCCGGGCGAAGGGCGTGGTCCGCGTCGCGGGCACCGACGAGGTCGTCGGCGTGAGTCAGGCGGGGCCGTCGGTGCAGGCGGGACCGATAGGCGAGTGGGGACCGGACGACGACCGCCGGACGCGGCTCGTGTTCATCGGCGAAGACCTCGACGAGGCGGGGATTCGCGAGGAACTGAACGGACTGGTGGCCGAAGAGGGGGAGCCGACCGCGGACCCCGGCGCGGTGTTCCCGATTTAGATACCCAATTCGCTCCGCAGGTCGTCCCACTCGTCGTGAAACCCGTGGGTCGACTCCGTCTCCGTCTCTATCGCCGACTGGTAGGTCTCGTCGTACTTCAACAGCTCCCCCCACCCGTCGTGGAAGGCCCAGTTACAGTACTGACACATGCCCGGACCCACGCGCCCCGGTGACATACCCGTTTCGGCGAAAGGGGACGGCGCGAGTTCGCACGCGGGGCGCGAGGCCGGCGAGCGAAGAGGGTGCGACGCATCTGAGTGCGCCCGCGCGACACCGTCGACAGCCTGAACCGTGGTGAGTGCGTACGTACCACAGACACGGGAGCCCCCGCGTCGACGGACCAACCCATGCCAACGTACAGACGCGGCGGACACGTTCGGGACGACGACGACGGCGTCGAACGAGAGTGTGAGCTGTGCGACTGGCACTGCGTGGCCGACTCGTACCCGGCGCTCGTCCGGGAGTACCAGACCCACCTCCGGACGGACCACCCGAAGGCGTGGCTCCGGGCGTGAGACGGGTCGCGGACGAGCAAAAAAAGCGAACTTGTCGGGTGGTGTCGGCGTCGAGTTTGCTCAGGGCTCCAACAGGACCTTCGTGACGCCCTCCTCGCGGGCGTCGAACGCCTCGTACATCTCGGGGGCCTCTTCGAGGTCCACCCGGTGAGAGACGACCCAGGACGGGTCCGCGCGGCCCTCGATGATCATGTCGCGCAGGTACCGGTTGTACTCCTTCACGTTACACTGGCCGGTCCCGCACTTGAGTCCCTTCTCGAAGAACTTCCCGAAGTCGATGCCGAGCCGCCCCTGCGCGGCCATGTCGTCCGGCGCGCCGGGGTCCTCGGGGACGTACAGTCCCGGAACGCCGAGCTGGCCCGTCGGTCGGACGACCCGGATCAGGTTGTTGAGCACGACCGCCGGATTCTCCTTGGCCGGCTGGTAGGAGTAGTCCTCCGTGTCCTCGTCGACGTCGTCGGGGTCGGTCGCCTGGTAGCCGACCGCGTCGACGCCCTTGTCGACCATCCCGCCGTGTTTCTCGATGATCTGGTCGACCGGGTCGCCCTCGGAGAAGTCGATCGCGTGGGCGTCACAGTGCTCCTCGGCCAGTTCCAGTCGGCTCGGGACCTGGTCTACGACGTAGATCTCGGCCGCGCCCTTGATCTTCGCGCTGTAGGCGGCCATCAGCCCGACCGGGCCCGCGCCGAAGATCGCGACGGACTCGCCGGGCTGGAGGTCGGCCAGTTCGGTGCCGTGCCAGCCCGTCGGGAAGATGTCCGCGAGAAGCGAGAACGCGTCCTCGTGTTCGCGCCCCTCCGGCAGCTTCAGCGCGTTGTGGTCGGCGTACGGGACGCGCAGTTTCTCGGCCTGTCCGCCCGGGTACGGTCCCATGGCGACGTAGCCGTACGCGCCGCCGGCGAAGCCGGGGTTGACGTTGGTACAGAACCCGGTGAACCCCTCCTCGCAGTTCTGACAGAATCCGCAGGAGACGTTGAACGGCATCACGACGCGGTCGCCCTCCTCCAGCGTCGAGACCGCCTCGCCGACCTCGCTCACGATCCCCATGTTCTCGTGACCGAAGACGATCCCCTCTTCGGCCGCGGTCCGGCCCTCGTACATGTGGAGGTCGGAGCCACAGATACAAGAGGTGGTGATGTCGACGACCACGTCGTTCGGGTGTTCGATCTCCGGTTCCTCTACCTCTTCTACGTCTACGTCGTACGGCCCCTGATACACTACTGCTTTCATACTGGTTCCGAATGTACCATGTTAGCAAATAGTAGTAAATGTTTTTCCGTTATGTATATGGTTAATAATATAATATTGAAATGTAATAACATGACTCATGAAGCACGACACCGTGTGTCGCGTGCCGAACGCGACTACCGGTCGTGGCGTGTGGAGACACGCTGAGACCGCCGCACTATCCAGTTGACGCGGGCCATCGACACACTCATTGAGCAGGACGATAGATCATGTTACATGAGCGCACACAGGGAGGGTGAGGCAGATGGCTAGCGGACCGGACGACGGGGTAAAGACGATCTGTCCGTACTGCGGCGTCGGCTGCGGGATTCAGGTGCTCGAAGGCGACGAGCCGGGCGAGATGCGGTTCATGCCGTGGGGCGACGCCCCGGTCAACGAGGGGAGCGTCTGCATCAAGGGCGGCGCGGCGACGCAGGTCGTCGACCACGAGGACCGTCTCACGGAGCCGCTGATCAAAGAAGACGGCGAGTTCCGAGAGGCGACGTGGGACGAGGCGCTCGGACGGGTCGTCGACGAGATGGAGGGGATTCGCGAGGAGCACGGTCCCGACGGGATGGGCTTTTTCGGCTCCTCGAAGACGTTCAACGAGGAGAACTACCTCATCCAGAAGCTGGCGCGGCGGTACGGCACCAATCAGGTCGACAACTGTACCCGGATGTGTCACGCCTCGACCGTCTGGGCGCTGCGGACCAGCCTCGGGATGGGCGCGATGACGAACAGCATGGCCGACCTCGAAGAGGCGGCCGACGTGTTGTGGATCCAGGGCGCGAACCCCGGCGAGCAGCACCCGATAGCCAACAGCCAGTACTTCCGGCAGGCCGTCTTGGAGGGTGCGACGGTCATCCAGGTCGACCCGCACGCGAACAAGACGACGCGGTCGTTCGAGATCGGCGAGACCGACCGCCACATGCACCTGCAGTTGAACCCCGGGAGCGACATCCCGCTGTTGAACGTCGTCCTCAAGACGATACTGGAGCGCCACGAGGAAGAGCCGGACGCGGGCTGGATCGACGAGGAGTTCGTCGCGGAGCGCACCGAGGGGTTCGAGCACCTCAAGGAGACGCTCGCCGACTTCGACAAGGAGGCGGCCGCCGAGGAGGCGGGCGTCCCGCTCGAAGACATCGAACTCGCCGCCGAGAAGTACGCGATGGCGAACAACGCCGCCATCTTCACCGGGATGGGGATGAGCCAGCACACCTGCGGCGTCGACAACGTCCAAAACGAGATCAACCTCGCGCTCATCACGGGCAATCTCGGCCGGCCCGGCACCGGCGTCAACCCGCTCCGCGGACAGAACAACGTGCAGGGGACCTGTGACGTGGGCGCGATGCCGAACGTCCTCCCCGGCTACCAGCTCGTCGACGACGACGAGGCCCGCGAGTCGGTCGAGGAGGTGTGGGGCTTCGAGGTCCCCGACGAGCCCGGGCTCACGAACGTCGAGATCTCCCACGCGATCGGGGACACCGTCCACGGCCTCTACGTCATGGGCGAGAACCCGATCATGAGCGAGCCCGACGGCAACCGGACCGAGCGTCGGTTCCGCGAGGAGCTCGACTTCATGGTGGTCCAAGACATCTTCATGACCGAGACCGCCGAGCTCGCGGACGTCGTCCTCCCGGCGACGACGTGGGCCGAGCGCGACGGGACCGTCACCAACACCGACCGCCGCGTCCAGCGCATGCGCGGTGTCCACAAGGTCCACGAGAACACGCGGCACGACCTCGACATCCTCTGTGAGGTCGGGACGCGGCTCTTCGGAGGCGACGAGTTCGACTTCGACGGGCCGGAGGCGGTGTTCGAGGAGCTCCGAGAGGTGTGTCCGATCATGCACGGGATGACCTACGACGCGCTCGGCGAGACGGGGATCCACTGGCCCTGCTACGAGGAGGGCGACGAGGGCGACTCGTACCTCTATGAAGACGAATTCGAGACGGACGACGGCCTCGGCCGCATCGAGGGGGTCGTCCATCAAGAGCCGAAGGAGACGCCCGACGAGGAGTACCCGCTCGTGTTGACCACCGCCCGGCTCGAAGAGCACTACAACACCGGAACGATGAGCCGACGTTCGCCGACGCTCTCGCGACAGCACCCGGAGAACTTCGTCGACGTCCACCCGAACGACGCCGAGCGATACGGTATCGACGACGGCGACTACGTGACGCTCAGATCGCGACGCGGAGAGATCCGCGTCCGCGCCGACGTCACCGAGGACATCAAGGAGGGGGTCGTCTGGACGACGCCGCACTTCGCGGCCGCCTCCGCGAACCGCCTCACCAACGACGTGCTCGACGAGCGCGCGAAGATTCCGGAGTACAAGGCCGCTGCCGCCGAGATCGACGTCTCCATCGAGTCGGCGGGCGACGAGGCGGCGTCCGCGGACGACTGACCGAGTCGGCGGGCGACGAGGCGGCGTCCGGTCACCGTCCGTCTTCTCACCGGTCGTCGAGCGCGCGCTCGACGACCGCCGCGGCGTCGGCGAGGTCCTCGCGGGTGTTGACGTTGGTGAACGTGCGCGGCGTCGTCCGAGCGCGGATCGCCGCGTCGTCGACGACCGCTCGGTCAAGTTCGTCGAGCGCCGCCAGTACCTTCCGGTCGCCGCGGGCGAGCGCGCGGTCACAGGCGGCCGCCATCGGGGCCGTCCGGTAGACCGCCTGTGTGGTCTGGAGCCACCGATCGTCGAGCCGGGGCACCGCGGCGTCGTGGCCCGCGGCGTCCTCGACGAGCGTCGCGACGAACGCGGGGTCGACGAACGGCATGTCGCAGGCGACGACGACGGCGTAGGTGCCCGGAGCCGTCCGGCAGGCGTTCCGGATCCCCGCGGTCGGACCGAGCTCGGGCTCCTCGTCTATCGCCCAGCGGACGGGAAGTGAGACCCCGTCCAGCGCGGCCGCGATCGCCTCCCGCTGATCGTCCCGACAGTTGACGACGAGGTCGTCGACGACCGGGTCGCCGCCGGCGGCGCGAGCCGCGCCCGGGGGGATCGGCTCGCTCGCGCCCGCGAGCCGGTCGGCCACGCGACGGATCAGCGGGACGCCCGCGAGTTCCGCGACCGCCTTGTCGGCGTCGCCGAACCGGGTCGAGCGGCCGCCCGCGAGAATGGCTCCGCTGGTCACGAAAGGGCCGTCGGCGGCGACGGTCTTCGGCGTTGCGGTCGACGCGGGCGACGCGGGCGAGAGCGCCGGCGGCGGGTCGCCGGCTACTCCGCGTCTGCGACGTTCGGGTCGTCGACGGCGTGGTGCGGGCCGACCGGTCCGTGAGTCGGACAGACGCCCGCGAACGGAGTCGCGTTGAGACAGCAGGCGCGCTGCTCGGCGGCGATCGCCCCCCGGCGGAGCGGCTCGCCGCAGCGGCGGCAGTAGGGCCCGCTCACCGCTCGCGGATCCGCATCGGAACCGGGTGGTCGGGGTGCATCGTCAGCGACCCGCGGAGCGACAGATCGGGGCCCTCGTAGTCGAGCTCGTACGTGGAGCACACTTCGGCGAGGATCAGCTTGGCCTCCAGAAGCGAGAACGACTTGCCGATGCAGTGACGCGGCCCGCCGCCGAACGGGAAGTACGCGAACCGGGGGCGCTCGCTCCGGCGCTCGGGGGACCACCGGCCGGGGTCGAACGTCTCGGGGTCGTCGTACCACCGCGGCGACCGGTGGATCACCCACTGCGGGAGCATGAGCGCCGATCCTTCCGGGATCCGGTATCCCCCCAGTTTCACGTCGAGCTTCGGCTCGCGGAACAGGGTGTAGACGGGAGGATACAGGCGCATGGCCTCGTTGAGCACGCGGTCCGTGTACGTCATCTCGCGGGCGTCGGCCGCGGTCGGGGGGGTGCCACCGGCGGCCGCGTCGTCCGCTGCGCGACCCCCACCGGCGGCCGCGTCGTCCGCTGCGCGACCCCCACCGGTCGCGGCCTCCGCCTCCGTTTCGACCCGCTCGCGGGCGTCGGGGTGGTTCGAGAGGAGATAGAAGGTGTACGTGAGCGTGAGCGCGGTCGTGTCGTGGCCGGCGAGCAGCATGGTGACCAGTTCGTCGCGGAGGTTCTCGTCCGTCTGCTCGCCGCGGTCGCGAGCGCGGAGCAGGACGGAGAGGAGGTCCATGGGCAGGTCGCCGTCGGAATCGCCCGCCGGACCGGGAACCGCGACGCCCTCGGGGCCGGCCGGATCGGCGGCGGGGTCGCGCTCGGTCCCGAGACGGCGCTCGACGATGCCGTCGATCACCGATTCGAGGGTGTCGACGGCCGCGTCGAACTCGCGGTTCTCGCGGGTCGGCACCCAGTTCGGGATGAGGAACCGCCGCGGATCGGGCTCGAACCGGGCACCGAGCGGCTCAAGCTCCTCTTGGACCGTTTTGACCTCCTCGTCGCTAATGTCGGCTCCGAACATCGCAGAGACGATGATCCGTACCGTGAGCCGGGCCAACTCCAGTTGCACGTCGACGGTCTCGCCGGGAGTCCAGTCGGCGATGTGATCCCGCGTGTGCTCGACCATCGTCCCCGACAGCGCGGCGATCCGGCTGTTGTGGAACGCCGGGTTCGCGAGGTCGCGCTGGCGACGCCACGTGTCGCCCTCGCTCATGAGGAGCCCCTGTCCGAGCAGTCGGTCCATCGCCCCGTCGCCGAACTGCGGCTTGCGGTACCGCTCCGCGTCGGCGACGAGGACGCGCTCGACATCGGCGGGGTTCGCGAGCAGATACGTCTCGCGGGGGCCCAGATCGAACCGGATCACGTCGCCGTAGCTGTCGGCGCAGGCGCGCATGAATCCGAAGGGGTCGTCGGCGTACTGCCGGCCGTTGCCGAAGAGGGGGTCGCCGATGGGTCCGGGCGGCGTAACGGACATACGAGTTCTGGGGGCTCGTCGGGGTTAAACGTTCGGCGGCGGCGGAATCACGGGAACCCCGAAACGTAACGTCTCGCCCCTCAGACGGAGGAGGACTCCGTGCCGAGTTGCGGGCGATCGGGGTCTTGCGGTGATGGCGATGCCCCGTCTGCGGACGCGATAGCGGTTTTTAAATAGACGGTGTTTGCACATGAGTGTCATGCGAATCGAAAGCATCGAAGCGATCCCGCTTCGCCGCGAGCTGGACGAGCGAATCGCGATCGCACAGAAGTGGATCTCCAGCCGTCAGTACTGTCTCATCAAAGTCGAAACCGAGGAGGGGATCACCGGCTGGGGAGAGTGTTGGGGACCGGTCGCCGGCAACCGCGAGATAATCGAGGAGTACGTCACGCCGTGGATCGAGGGCAGAGACGTTCGGAATGTCGAGCAGATCCACGACGACCTCGTGTTCAAACTGACCGCCTCGTATCACTCTTACACGCCGGCGAGCGTCGTGAGCGGGGTCGACATCGCGCTCTGGGACGCGTACGGGAAGTCGCTGGGAGTTCCCGTTTCCGAACTGCTCGGCGGGCGACGCCGCGATCGCGTCCGCGCGTACGCGACGGGACACTTCTGGACCGATACCGACGATTTCGAGACGCTGAAAGGTCGCATCGTCGACGAGGCGAAGGGACACGTCGACGCGGGGTTCGACGCGCTCAAGAACAAGATCGGATTCCAGCGCCATCCCGACTTCCCGTGGGGATGGAAGGAGGACGTCGAACTCGTCCGTGCCATCCGAGAGGCCGTCGGTGACGACATCCGCCTGATGACCGATGCGAACCACGCGTACGACGTCGCGACGGCCCGACGAGTGGGAGAACGGCTCGCTGACCTCGGCGTCTACTGGTTCGAAGAACCCGTTCGCCCCCACGCGGTCGACAACTACGAGTCTCTCAACGGCGAGCTCGACGTCCCGCTGGCGGGCGGCGAGTGCTGGGCGTTCGAACACGAGTTCGCCCGCGTACTAGACGCGAAGGGCGTCGGGATAACCCAGCCGGACGTGACGAGTGCGGGCGGACTGACCTCGACCCGGCGGGTCGCCACGCTTTCGGACGCGTACAACGTCCAGTGCGTTCCGCACGTCTTCGGGAGCGCTATCGCGCTCGGCGCGAGTCTGCAAGTGCTCGCGACGGTTCCCGGGGAACCGATGCTCGAGTTCGACCGCACGCCGAACCCGATTCGGGAAGACCTCGCGGTCGACCCGATAACGAACGACGGGAACTCGGTTGCGATACCGGACTCGCCGGGGATCGGCGTCGAGATAGATCCGGACGTGCTCGATTCGTTCCGGATGGACTGACTGGTTCGGGCGGGAAGCCGGAGCGGACGGTCTCGCGACGCCGCCGCGATTCGACGGCCGCGATCAGTTCGCGTCGAGCCGCTCGACGCGCGTGATGAGTTCGTCGACGGCGGCCTCCTGTTCGTCGGTCGCGGCCACGATGCGGTCGGTCGCCTCCTCGGTGCGGTCGGAGCGCTCGCGGACCGCCTCGAGCGACGAGGTGAGCTCCTCGACCGTGGCGGCCTGATCGTCGGTGGTACGGGCGACCTCCGCGACGCCCGCGGCGGCCTCGTCGACGGCGTCGGCTATCTCTTCGAGCGCGTCGAGGACCGTCTCGATCTCCTCGCCGGCGTCGTCGATCCGCTCGTGCGAGCGCTCGACCGCGGTGCTCGTCTCCTCCGACTGCGCCTGTAACTGATCGAGACTCTGGGTTATGTCCTCGGTGTAACCGCGGGTCTCGTCGGCGAGCTTTTTCACCTCCTCTGCGACGACCGCGAAACCGTTGCCGTCCTCGCCGGCGCGCGCGGCCTCGATGTTGGCGTTCAACGCGAGCAGGTTCGTCTGCTCGGCCACGTCCGATATCACCTCGATCACCTCCTCGATGTCGTCCATCCGCTCGGAGAGCGCGCCGACGCTCTCGACCAGCTCGTCACCGATCTCCACGACGTCTTCGGTCGCCGCGCGAGCGTCCTCGCTGGCGTCGAGCCCCTCGTCCGCCGCCTCGCTGGCCGCGACGGCCGCGGAGTCGACCTGGTCCGCGGTCGCGGCGACCTCCTCCATCCCCGCCGAGAAGGACTGCATCTCCGAGACGCTCTCTTCTAACAGCTCGTTCTGTTCGTCGACGTTCTCCGCGATCTCGTCTGCCGCCGCGCTCGCCTCCTCGACGGTCGCGTCGATCTCGCGCGCCTGCTCGTGGACGCCGTTCGAGAGGTCTTCGAGGTTCGCGGCCATGCCGTTGACGACGTCGACGACGCGGAGCAGCTCGTCGTCGAGCCGGTCGAACTCCGCTTTTCGCTCCGCGCGAGCGTCGAGGTTCCCGTCGCCGATCGTCTCCGCAGTCTGGCGGATCTCGGTGACCAGCCGGCTCGTCGCCTCGCGGTCTTTCACGTCGTCGGTCCGGTCGATGACGACCTCGGTGACGCCGACGACCTCGTCGTCGTCGCCGTACAGCACGGTGGCCGTGAACTCGATGTGTTTCTCGTCGCCGTGGCGGTCGACCATCGTGCTGGTGTCGCGGTAGCGGTTGCGGGCGGAGTCGCAGCGCTCGACGCCGTACACCTCGTCGGCGTTCTCCGGGGCGTCGAGTACCTTGTCGGCGAGGGTGTCGGCCCGACGGCCGTCGGGATAGAACAGTTCGGAGACGTGACTGTGACCGATCGCGTCCTCGCGCTCGGACCCGGTAAGCGAGACGATCGCCTCGTTCCACTCGGCGACGTTGCCCTGACAGTCCAAGATGAAGGTCGGCACGCTCGTCGCGTTGAACACCTGCTCGAAGCCGGCCCCCGCGAGCGTTCCCGCGCGGTTGACGCCGTCTTCCTCCCGCACCTCGTGAGAACCAGTTTCGTCCCCGCCGACGTCGGCGGCCGGTCGGTCGGCGTCCGCGGGGGCCGATCGGTCGGCGTCGTCCACGACGATACCGCCGTCCGGGACCGACCGCGAGTCCCGGTCGTATCCGAGCGCCCGCCGGAGCAGCCCTCGAAGTCTCCTCATATCTGTGTGGGGGTCGCCAGACGACCTATATAAACGGTCGTCTCCGAGACTCACGGCTGATAACTAGCGGGCGCGGGGCGAGCGGGTGCGCCGCGGGCGCGGTCGGCGCGAGGCGATGCGAGGAGGAGCGCGGTCGACACTCGCCGCGGCCCCGCAGCGTTCAAGCGCGTTCGACGACTATCCGCGTGCGAGAGATGGACGCCGACGCCGTCCGCGAACGGGCCGGGGCGCTCCCGACCGAGCCCGGGGTGTATCAGTTCCGGCGCGGCGACACCACCCTGTACGTCGGGAAGGCCGTCGACCTCCGGGACCGGGTCCGGTCGTACACCGACCCGCGCTCGGGGCGGATCCGCGGGATGGTAGAGCGGGCGGACGAGATCGAGTTCGCCGTCACGGACACCGAGACGCAGGCGCTGCTCTTGGAGGCGAACCTCATCAAGCGCCTCAGCCCGCGGTACAACGTCCGGCTGAAAGACGACAAGTCGTACCCGCTCGTCGCCTTCTCCGAGCACTCCGTCCCGCGGATCGAGGTGACCCGGGACCCGGAGGAGGGCGCGGTCGCGTACGGGCCGTTCACCGACAAGGGGCGCGTCGAGACGGTCGTGAAGGCGGTTCGGGACGTGTACGGGCTCCGCGGCTGTTCGGACCACAAGTACGCGAACCGCGACCGCCCCTGCCTCGACTACGAGATGGGGATCTGTTCTGCCCCCTGCACCGGCGAGATCGACCCCGCGAGCTACGCCGAGGACGTCGCCGCCGCAAAGCGCTTTTTCGAGGGGGAAACGGGCGCGCTCGCGGACCCCCTGCGGCGGCGGATGGAGGCCGCCGCGGAGAGCGCCGAGTTCGAGCGCGCCGCGAACCTTCGAGACCGCCTAGAGGCGGTAGAGGCGTTCCACGGCGAGGGCGGCGAGGCCGTGAGCGACCGCGGGGACGACCGGACCGTCGACGTGCTCGCGGCCGTCGTCGAGGGCGACACGGCCCGGGTGGCCCGGCTCCACAGCGAGCGGGGACAGCTCGTCGATCGGAGCCGACACCGGCTCGACGCGGCGGTCGGCGGTGACGACGGCGATGGGAGAGCCGACGGCGAGAGAGTCGACGACGGCGACGGGGGGGACGACGGCGATACGAAGATCGGAGACGCCGACGCCAACACCCCCGCGACGGTGCTGTCGGCGTTTCTCACGCAGTATTACGCCGAGCGCGAGTTCCCGGACGCGATCTACTCGGCCGAGCGCCCGTCGGACCCCGACGTGGTCGACTGGTTGGAGGCGGAGGGCGTCTCCGTGCGGGTTCCGGGCGCGGGTCGGGAGGCGAAGCTCGTCGAACTCGCGCTCAAGAACGCCCGCAAGCGCGGCGGCCGCGACGACCCCGTGGGAGCGCTCGGCGACCGGCTGGGCGTCGAGCGACCGGCTCGGATCGAGGGGTTCGACGTGAGCCACGCGCAGGGGACCGCCGTGGTCGGCTCCGACGTCTGTTTCGTCGACGGGAGCGCCGAGACGGCCGACTACCGCCGCAAGAAGCTCACCGAGCGCAACGACGACTACGCGAACATGCGCGAGCTGGTCCGCTGGCGCGCCGAGCGCGCACTCGACGGCGCGGACGACCGGCCCGACCCCGACTGCCTCCTGATCGACGGCGGCGAGGGACAGCTGGGCGCGGCGCGCGACGCGCTCGCGGAGACGGGATGGGACGTGCCGGTCGTCGCCCTAGCGAAGTCCGAGGAGCTGGTCGTGACGCCGGCTGGGACCGAGCGATGGCCAGAGGACGCGCCCGAACTCCACCTCCTCCAGCGCGTGCGCGACGAGGCGCACCGCTTCGCCGTCCAGTACCACCAAACCGTCCGCGACGAGGTGAAGACCGTCCTCGACGACGTGCCCGGCGTCGGCCCCGAGACGCGCCGCCGGCTCCTGCGGCGGTTCGGCTCCGTCGAGAGCGTCCGCGAGGCTTCCCGCGAGGACCTCACCGACGTCGACGGCGTCGGCGACGCGACCGCGGAGACGCTCCGGACGAAGCTGTAATTAGATGTAATTAGACTTTTCACGGCGGCGTGTCATCGCCTCGGCAATGAGCGACTACACCACCATCTCGCTGCGCAAGGAGTTCGTCGCGGACGTCGAGGCGTACATCGAAGACGAGCCGTTCGGTTCCGTCAAGGAGTTCGTGAAACACGTCGTCGTCCGCGAGATGGAGGCGGACGAGACGGTCTCCGAGACGGAGGCCCGCCAGATCGCACAGAAGCTCCGCGATTTGGGGTACATGGACTGATGAGTGGTTCGACCGCGCTCGACGCGCCGGACGCTCCCGAGCGCGCGGACCTACAGCTCGCGCTCGTTCCCCTGTTTTTCGCCGGCGGGTACGCCGTGGCCGCGCTGGCGTTCGACGGGTGGACCACCGCCGTCGCCACCGCGGCCCTCGCGGCGAGCCTCCCGGTCGTAGACGGACTCTTCGTACATCCGCCACACGACCGCTGACGGACCGCGGGACCGTTCGCGCGTCTCCGCCCCCGGTCGGCTCGTGCCGACCGCGCCGGGGGGGGTAGACGCCGCCGACGGCGTCTTCCGATCGCGAACCCAACCGCCGGCCGCCATGCGCGCGTTCTTCGCCGTCGACCTCCCCGACGCCCTCGCCGACCCGATCGCGGAGACACAGGCCGACCTCGGCGACGCTGAGGGACTGAATATCACCGACCCGACGCAGGCGCACGTGACGCTGAAGTTCCTCGGAGAGGTCGACGCCGAGTCCGATTCCGACGGCGATCACCCCGCCGTCGACGACGTGATCGCGGCCGGCGAGCGGGCGGTCGAAACCGCCGAAACCGACGGCGGACCCGTCGACCCCTTCGAGTGCGAACTCGCGGGACTGGGGGTCTTTCCCGACATGGACTACGTCTCCGTCGTCTGGGCGGGGATCGGCGACGGAACCCGGGAACTGACCGCGCTACACGAGGCGCTCGAAGCGGAGTCCACCGCGCTCGGCGTCGACCCCGCGGACCACGCGTTCACCCCGCACGTCACCCTCGCCCGGATGAGCGACGCCCGCGGAAAGGCGCTGGTTCGGCGCGTCGTCCGCGAACGGGACCCCGAGTTCGGCCGGTTCGGCGTCGACGAGGTCCGCCTGATGGAATCGACGCTGACGCCCGACGGACCCGAGTACGAGACGGTGGCGACGTTCGCGCTCGGGTGACCGGTTCTCGCCGCTGATACTCGCGGGGGTACGTTTAATCCGGGCGCGCGGTGAGTGCCTGACAGATGGACGACGTATCGCGTGCCGGTGGAAGGGGTGACGCTGCGGGTGGAGCGACGAGCCGCGGCCGACGGCGCGATGCAGGGGCGGTGAGATGAGCGGGTCCGACGACCGCGACGGTGAGAGCGGACGAGACGGACGAGGCGACCGGGGCGGAGCGGACTCGCGGCCGGAGGCGTTCGCGCTGCTCGACGGGCGCAACGACGCGGCGACGCGGAAGGAGGCCGCAGCGGCGCTCGGTAACCCGTCGAGTTCGATGGCGGCGAGCGAGCGAGCGATCGCCGACCGGCTGCTCCGCGTGGCCCTCACCGACGACGACGCGGCGGTGCGCGCGGCCGCCATCGACTCGCTGTACTTCCACGGGGACCGCTACCTCGACGAGCTGGTACGGCGGGTCGCAACCCAGATCGAAAAGCGAGAGAGTTCGGGCGAGCGCGGGCCCGAGGAGCTGTTCGCGCGGTGGCTCACGAGCGAGTTCGGCGAGTATCGAATGGTCGGGGCGACCGGACTCGCGTCGTACGGGACGGAGCGGTCCGTCGCGGTCGTCCGGGACGCGTTCGACGACGGCGACCCGCGGGTCCGGGCTCGGTCGGTTCGCGCCTACGCCGACCTCGGCGGCGAGGCCGTCGAGCCGATCAGAGGGCTGTTGGGGACGTCGAACACGCTGGTCCGGCGCGCCGCGGTCGACGCGCTGGTCGCGGTCGGAACCGGCGACGCCGTCGACCTCCTCGCGACGGCCGTCGACGTCGGGGGCGAGCCGCTGCGGCGGCTCGCCGTCGAGCGACTGCACGGCATCGACCGGCGCGACGCGGCGTCGGTGCTCTTCGACGCACTCGACGACCCCTCCCCGTCGGTGCGGTACGCCGCGGCGGTGTCGGTCGTTCGGCTGGTCGCCGAAGGAGAGGCGATCCGCGGCCGAGAGGTCCGCGAGCGGCTCGTTCCGACCGGAGACGGCGGGGATGGAACCGCGACGGGAACGCCCGACGGCGAGGGTTCGGATGTCGAGCGGCTCCTCGCGGCGATCGTGACGGGCGATCGGCCGGACCGCGCCACGGCGAAGACGGAGCGGTGCGCCGCGTGGCTCCTCGGCGAACTCGCCGTGGCCGCACGCGCCGGCGACGAGAGCGGATCGGCCGGGGAGGCGGACGTGGACGGCGGAACCGGCGGCCGAGAGGAGGCGGACGGAGACGGGACTGGGTCCGATCCGTCCCATGCGGTCTCGCAGCTCCTCGACGCCCTCGACCACCCCGACGAGCAGACGGCGGACATCGCGGCCGCGTACCTGCCGCTGGTCGCGACGCCGAGCGCCGAGCGCGCGCTCCGAGAGCTGTCGGAAGACTCGGCGACGCGACCGGACACGAAGCGGCGCGCGCGTCGCGTTCTGCGGCGGATCAAGCGGCAGACGGCCGCGTCGGCGGTCGACCGGGCGATCGAGTACGTCTACGTGCGGTGGCCGGCGGACTACACCGAACGGCACGCGGACCGGACGGACGGGAGGGACCCGCGGTCTGAGGCGGACGAGAGAAAGCAGAGTGGGACCGAAAGATCGGACGGACGGGACGCGACCGGCCTCACGAGCGGCGAATAAACCGGCCGTCGGCGGGCGTGATGCCCAAGTCGACCTCGTCGTCGAGGAAGTTCATCACCGTCGAGACGTTCGGGTCGGCGTCGCCGTCGACGTACAGCTGGAGCGCGCCGCCTGAGTCGCCGATCCGCGCCGAGAGCATCCGGACGAACGCGCAGGCGGTCCGGACGTCGAACGACGACACGATCTCGTGGAACACGCTGACTTCGAGCGAGAGCACGTCGCCCGCGGCGTGGTTCACGTCGATGATCCGCGAGATGGTCTCGCCAAGCTCGTCCGGGCCGAGTCGGGGGTCGATCTCGACCATCTCGATCGAGCCGTCGTCGACGCCGATCTCGTCCTCGTCGTCGAACGGATACTCCTCGGTGCTGACGACGACGGTTCGGCGCGGCCACGCGTCGAGCCGGTCGTCGAGGAGCCTGACGAACCGCTCGGGGTCGGGCGTGACCGCGATCACCAGGTCGGCGTGGCCGTGAAAGTGGGCGCGGAGGGCGTCTGCGCCGTCGCTGTCGACGGGGGCGTCGATCCGGACGGTCCCGTTCCAGTCGAAGCGGTCGGCCACGTGCGCGCCGTCGACGATCCGGTCGGCCACGTGCTCGTGGAGGTGCGTTTTGAACTCGTCGACCGCGCCGTCGGCGTCGTAGGCCGTCTTCGCCGTGGCGCAGTACGGGCAGTCCCAGTTCGTCCGGAAATCGGAGCGGGTCACGGCGTCGGGGGCGTGCGCCAGCAGGTGCGAGCCGGTGACCTCACGCATCGCGTCGCGGTCGTCGGCCCACGCGAGGAACGCGCAGTGGCCGCACTTCCAACGAGCCATCATCGGTGACCACCGACGCATCGAGCCTTCATGAGAACGCGCGTACCGAGAGAACCGGACCGACGGATATGTATGTTGTGTTACGGGAAATCGTCGGACCGTCGGTTACGCGTCTCCCGCTTCGCCGGTGTCCCCGTCGGTTCCGGGAGCGCCCGCGTGTTCGACGCGGACGCGAGCGACCCGCGTCGCAGTCGCGTCCGTAACGACGAGCGCGGAAGCACCGATCTCGATGCGGTCGCCCTCGGCCGGAACGCGACCGAGCCGCTGGGTGATCAGCCCGGCGACCGTCTCGACGCCCTCGCTCGGCAGCGAGAGCCCGAGCGTCTCGTTGAGGTGCGCCACGGTCGTCCAGCCGCGGACCACCGCCGCGTCCGGCGCGACCACGTCGACGTGGTCGTGCTCCCACCGGCCGACGAGTTCGCCGACCACCTCCTCGACCACGTCTTCGAGCGTGACGAGGCCGACGACCGCGCCGAACTCGTCGACGACGACGGCGAGCCGGAACCCCTCGCTTCGCATCCGCTCGAACAGCTCGTCGAGCGGCTGCGTCTCCGGGACGAACGTCGGGTCCCGCAGGGCGCTCGCCAGGTCGTCGCCGGCCTCGGTCGCGCGGATCGCGTCGCGCACGTCGACGACGCCGACCACGTCGTCGCGGTTCTCTCCGTAGATCGGCAGCCGAGTGACGCCCTCGCTCGCGGCCGTCGAGAGCACGTCCGCGGGGGTCGCCGTCGCCGGAAGCGCGACCATGTTCGTGCGCGGGACCATCACCGACGCCACGCGGGTCGACTCCAGGTCGAGGACGCCGCGGATCATCGCGCTCTCGTCCGCGTCGAGCGCCCCCGCCGCCTCTCCGGAGAGGACGAGCGTCGCTATCTCCTCGCGGGTGAGGTACGACTCGATCGACGACTCTCCGCCAGTGAACCGATTGACGACGCCCGAGAGCGCCTCGAACAGGTACAGAACCGGACGGAGGACGCGCTGGATCGCGAGGACGAGCCGCGAGACGCGCAGCGCGTGTCGCTCCGCGTGTGCGACCGCGTACGACTTCGGTGCGATCTCGCCGAACACGATGATGAACACGGAGGTGACGGCGGTCGATCCGGTCGCCGCGGTGCCGGCGGAGAACCCGAACCGGACGAACACCGCGGTCGCGACCGACGCGGCCGCGATGTTGGCGATGTTGTTGCTCACGAGGGCGGTGACGAGGAAGCGGTGTGAGTCCTCACGCAGCGCGGCGAGCGACTCCGATCCGGGAACGCCCGCCGCGACGAGCGAGTCGACGCGGTGGCTCGCCACGGAGAAGACGGCGAGTTCGGAACTGGAGAAAAAGGCGCTTACGGCCGTCAGCACGACGATAGCGGCGACGCCCGCGAGGGCGATAGTGAAGTCCATACCGGGCCATGTGTCCGGGTATAAAAGGCAGTACCGCCGCACGCGTCGGAACGAGCCGGCCGAGCGTCGCGAGCACCGGCCGGATCCGCGGTCCGCCCGCCGGCGTGACACGAGTCCGCGTCGTCGGGGCGCGAGCGCGCGGCCGACCGCGCTCCGCGGGATACCCACGAACGGCCACTTTCCACGGGAAACGGCAGGGGTTGGTGTGCACGATTACGGATCGTCTGGGCGGCAAAACGGCGCGATTCGGAAAGGGTTAACCTCGCGCCGCCGGTGGACACGCGTATGAAGGTACTCGTGACCGACCCCATCGCGGACGCGGGGTTGGACCGACTCCGAGACGCCGGCCACGAAGTCGAAACGGACTACGAATCCGAGGGCGACGCGCTCTTGGCCGCTGTCAGCGACGCCAACGCGCTCATCGTGCGCTCCGGCACCGACGTGAACGAGGCCGTCTTCGAGGCCGCAGAGGACCTCGTCATCGTCGGGCGCGCGGGGATCGGGGTCGACAACATCGACATCGAGGCCGCGACCGACCACGGCGTCATCGTCGCCAACGCGCCGGACGGGAACGTCCGGGCCGCCGCCGAGCACACCGTCGCGATGACGTTCGCCGTCGCGCGCTCCATCCCGCAGGCGCACGGCCGCCTCGTCGACGGCGAGTGGGCGAAAGGCGAGTTCCTCGGCACCGAGGTGAACAACAAGACGCTCACCATCGTCGGCCTCGGCCGCGTCGGGCAGGAGGTCGCAAAGCGGCTCGACTCGCTCGGCATGGACCTGGTCGTCTACGACCCGTACATCTCCGAGGAGCGCGCGGACCGCCTCGGGGCGGAGCTGGTAGAAGACCTCCACGACGCGCTCGCGGCGGGCGACTTCGCGACGATCCACACGCCGCTTTTACCCGAGACCGAGGGGATGATCGGCGAGGACGAGCTGGCCCAGCTGGAGGGCGGCTACCTGATCAACTGCGCGCGCGGCGGCATCGTCGACGAGGACGCGCTCGCGGAGGCGGTCGACGACGGCGTGCTCGCGGGCGCCGCGCTCGACTCCTTCGCCGAGGAGCCGCTCCCGACCGACTCTCCGCTTCTCGACGTCGAGGAGGTCGTCGTCACCCCGCACCTCGGGGCCTCCACCGAGGCCGCCCAGGAGAACGTCGCCGTCGACACCGCCGAGGCCGTCCTCTCTGCGTTCGCCGACGAGCCCGTATTGACCGCGCTCAACGCGCCCTCGGTCGACGAGACGGCGTTCCCGCGGATCGAGCCGTATCTCGACGTGGCGGAGACCGCGGGCAAGGTCGCCGCACAGCTTCTCGACGGGCGCATCACCGAGGTGGAAGCGACCTACGAGGGCGACATCGCCGCCGAGGACGTCGACCTCGTCACGGCGTCGGCGCTCAAGGGCGTCTTCGAGCCGCTGGAGTGGCAGGTCAACGCGGTCAACGCCCCGCGGCTCGCGGAGGAACGCGGCATCGAGGTGACCGAGTCGAAGACCCGCCAGACGGAGGACTTCCAGAGCCTGGTCCGCGTCACCGTCCACAACGGCGACGACGAGATCTCCGTCGAAGGGACGCTGTTCGCCGGCGAGGACGCTCGGATCGTCCGTATCGACGGGTTCCGAGTCGACGCGGTCCCGTACGGGAACATGCTCGTCGCGCGCAACACCGACGAGCCCGGCGTCATCGGCTTCATCGGCACGGTCCTCGGCGACCACGGCGTCAACATCGCCGGGATGTTCAACGCCCGCGAGACGCAGGGCGGCGAGGCGCTCACCGTCTACAACCTCGACCAGGACGTGCCCGACGCCGCGATCGAGGAGCTGCTCGGCGACGACCGGATCGTGGAGATCACCGAGATCACGCTGGACGGCGCGGACGAGCGACAGGCGGAGTAAACGTCGGTTCCGCGGCTATCCGGACCGTAGTTTCCACGCAGGAGTTTCACACGGCATACGACGGTAGACCGGTCTGGCGTCGGTTTTTAGATTGAGCGTGACGGCAGCCGAGTCGTCAGTTGCAGTCAAGTGGGGCCTGCGCTGTCGCCGACACGCCGCCGGTCACTCGTGGAGGTGCTCGACCACGGCGTCGACGTCGTTGGGGACGGGTTCGGGGTCCCCGCCGGCCTCGTAGGCCGCGTCGGGGTCTTTCAGCAGGTGGCCGGTCGTCAGGCAGACGACCCGCTCGCCGTCGTCCACGACGCCCTCGCGGCGGAGCTTCTTCAGCCCGGCGAGGCTCGCGGCGGAGGCGGGCTCGACGCCGACGCCCTCCTCGGCGAGCTGTCGCTGCGCCTCGGTGATCTCGTCGTCCTCGACGGCGACCGCGGTGCCGCCGGTGTTTCTGATTCCGGGGATCGCCTTCGGCGCGTTGACGGGGTTGCCGATGCGGATCGCGGTCGCACGGGTCTCGACCTCCTCCCAGCGGCGGATCTCGTCGTTGCCCTCTTCGATCGCTTCCACCATCGGGGCCGCGCCCGCCGCCTGCACGCCGGTGAGCTTGGGAACCTCGTCGACGGCGAGTGCGCCCGACTGGACGAGTTCGCGGAACCCCTTATACAGCGCCGAGGTGTTGCCGGCGTTGCCGACGGGGAGGACGATCCGGTCCGGGAACGTCCCGTAGTCGTCGCGGAACGCCTCTAAGATCTCGAAGCCGATCGTCTTCTGGCCCTCCAGCCGGAAGGGGTTGAGCGAGTTGAGCAGGTACGCCTCGCCGCGGGCGGCGAGCTCCTGAACGATGTCGAGGCAGGCGTCGAAGTTGCCGTCCACTTCGAGGATGCGCGCGCCGTGGAGGCTGGCCTGTGCGACCTTCCCCGCCGCGACTTTCCCCTGCGGGAGCAACACGAGCGTCTCCATGTCGCCGCGGCCGCCGTAGGCCGCGAGCGCCGCGGAGGTGTTGCCGGTCGACGCGCAGGCGAGCGCGCCGACGCCGAGCTCCTTGGCGACGCGGACGCCGACGGTCATGCCGCGGTCCTTGAACGAGCCGGTGGGGTTCATCCCCTCGTGTTTGATCCGGAGCGCGTCGACGCCGACCTCGTCTTCGATGCGGGGAACGCGGTGCAGCGGAGTGTCGCCCTCCGGGAGCGTCACGCCCAGATCGAACGGGAGCGCCTCGCGGTAGCGCCAGACCCCGCGGTCGGGGCCCTCGGTCGGCGCGCCCGCGCCGAACTCGTCGAACGTCGGCGGGTCGTCGTAGCGAACCTCCAGTAAGCCGCCGCACTCGTCGCAGGTGTACCGCACGTCGGCGAAGGGCGCGAACGTCTCGTCGCACTCGATACAGGCGAGCCACGTCCCGTCGTCGGCACAGTCGGGTGCCGACGGGGCGGGGGCGTCGATGGCGAGATCCATTTGCTTCGGCGTCCGTGCCGACGAGGCTTAAGACGGGCGGTCCGGTCGGACGTTGCCGGGGCACGGACACGGGGTCAGAACGCGACGGGCGCGTCAGTCGACGATGATCTCCGAGTCCCCACCGTCGCCGTCGCGACCGGCCATCCGGTCCTGATATCGCCGGATCCAGTCGGCGAAGCAGTCGGGGCACAGGCGCTGAGTGTCGATGTTCGCGCGGTCGACGCTCAGACGGACGGTCCGCGCGAGCGCGTCCGTCGTGGGGTCGCCGCAGGCGTCACAGGGCTCGCTCGTCGCCGCGTCGCTCATACCGATCGCTCGCGGTGACGGTTCTTAAATGTACGTCGCCCCGTGCGACGCGGTCCGCACACCCGGCGTCAGGAGGGCCTCAGACCGTCCGGAACGCGCGGTCGCCGGCGTCGCCGAGACCGGGGACGATGAACCCCTCGTCGTCGAGGCGGTCGTCGATGGCGACCGTCAGTAGGTCGGCTTCGGGAACCGCCTCGTTCACGCGGACGAGTCCGTCGGGCGCGGAGACCGCAGAGAGGACGAACAGGTCCTCGAAGTCGTCGGCCTTCGCGAGGACGTGATCGAGGACGGCGGCCATCGTGGAGCCGGTCGCGAGCATCGGATCGGCGACGATCACGGTGTCCTCGGGCCGGATCTCCGGCAGCTTCACGTAGTCGATGGTGATCGGGAACTCGCCGTCGTCGGTCATCCCCGCGTCCTCGTCTCGGCCGGCGGAGATGACGCCCTGTTTCGCGCGGGGGAACGCCTTGAGCAGCCCCTCGACGAACGGAGTCGCCGCGCGGAGGACGTTGATTATGACGACGTCGTCGAGCCCCTTCACGCGCTCGCCCGTCGTCTCTTCGAGCGGCGTCTCGACCGGGACGTACTCGGTCTCCATCGCGCCGTCGATGATCTCGTACCCGCAGATGCGGCCGAGCTTCACCAGCCCCTTGCGGAACGCGACCTGCTCGGTCTCGGCGTCGCGGAGCCGCGAGAGGGTGTCCGTCGCCAGCGCGTGCGTGATGAGGTGCGCGTTGTCGCGGTCTTCGATGGTCATCGGCGGATGTCCGGTCGCGTTCGGGTTAAAAGATGGCGAACCGCGTCCGACCCGTCCGCAGGCGTGACCGGACCGCGCGACACCCACCGCAACACGACCGCGCGACGCTCACCGCAACACGACGACGTACGTCAGCGCGAAGATCGCGACCGCGAGGCCGGCGACGGTGCCGAGACCGTAGTCGACGACGCCCAGCAGGTCGAGCCCCCACACGGCCGTCCACGCCAGCCACCCGGACAGCACGGCGTTCAAGAGCAGAACGAGCCGCGGGTCGCCCGTCGACTCCTCGACGCCCTCGCGGATCCCCTTCGTCTCCTCGCTGGTCGCCTCCGCGTCCGCGCCGCCCTCAGGGGTCTCCGTCGACTCGTCGCCAGCGCGGCCGCTTCCCTCGGGGCTCTCGACGCGCTCCGACTCCTCGCTCATACGTCGACACCCGAGAGAACGGCACTTAGCTCTTGTCCGTGCGTCCGACCGGTCGGGAACGCGGGGCATAGCGTTTTGTGCGCCGGGTGTGACGTGTACCCGTATGACAGACGAAACGGTCCACGAGTCGCGACGGCCGCGGAGCAGACAGGCGATGGCGACGTACTTCCGACGCATCGCTCGGGCGCTCCGTCGGGGCGAGCCCGTGCCCGTCGACGAGGCGGGAACCGTGACGGCCGACCCGGCGGCAGAACCGGACGTCGAGGTGGAGCTCGAGCGACAGGGCGAGACGGTCCACCTCGAAGTCGAGATGGAGTGGCCCGAGGCCGACGGCGAGATCGACGACGACGCCGTCGCGAGCAAGGCGGCGTTCGAGCTGTACGTCGACAGGGCCGACAAGTGGCGCTGGCGGCTCCGTCACGACAACGGCAACATCATCGCAGACGGCGGTGAGGGGTACACCGACAAGCGCGACGCGCGGTCGGGCATCGAGAGCGTCCAGCGGAACGCACCGGGAGGCCACGTGATCGACGTCGATCGCGGCGAGGAGCCGCCCGAAGACGGCGGCAGCAGCGCGGCGTTCGAGCTGTTCACGGACAACGCGGACGAGTGGCGCTGGCGACTCCGCCACGACAACGGCAACATCATCGCCGACGGCGGCCAGGGGTACGCTTCGAAACAGAAGGCGAAACAGGGGCTCCGGAGCGTGAAATCGAACGCGCCGGGCGCGCCGGTCGAGGAGCTGGGCGACGAACCGGACACCGGGAGCGAGTAGCCGCGCCCGGCCCGCCGCGGACCGCACCGCTTATTCGCCGGCCGTCGCTACCTCGGAGCGGACATGGACGTGCTCGACGCCAAGTACCCGTTCTTCGCGGGCGCCCGCGAGGCCGTCGCCGACGCGGCGGTGTCGTTGCCGGAGCTCGTCGCGGCGGACGCGCCGGCGGTCGAGCGCGGCCGCGAGCGCGTCGAGCGCGCCTTACTCGACGGGACGGTCGAATCGGAGAGCGGACGGTTCCCGGACGAGTCGGACTACGACACGCAGGCCGAACTGCTCTCGTACCCGATAGCGCGGATCCTCGTCTCGCTCCTCGACTCCGAGCCCGCCATCGAGAAGTACGCCGCCGCGGAGGCGGCGACCGCGATGGACCGGGTCCGCGAGGACCTCGCGACTGACGACGGGCTCCGATCGGTATCGACGCCGACCGTCACGCTCGACGGCGTGCTCGCCGAGTTCGACCTCGACGACGCGGTTCGGGCGGAGGGGAGCGCCCCGCTCGGCGGGGGCGCGGCCGGCGGAAGCGGGGCCGGTGGAGCCCCGATCGGAAGCGAAGGCGGAAGCACGGGGTCCGGAGCCGGACACTACCGCGTCGCGGTGGGGTCGTACCTCGGCCTCACGTCGCCGTCGTGGGGAGAGTCGTGGCGGCTCGTCAACCGGGCGCTCGCCGACGGCGCGGTCCGCCTCTCTCGCGACGAACTCCTGCGCGCGCTCGAATCCGCGGTCACCGAACGCGTCCGCGAGGGACTGCCCTTCGAACTGGCCGACGACGGGGGCATCGCAGCGGAGTTGGAGTCGGGGGTCGCAGACCTCAAGCGGCTGCTCTCCGAGCGGACGTACGCCGGACCGGTCGACGTCGTCGCCCCCGACCTGTTCCCCCCGTGTATGACGAACCTGATCGAGAAGGCGGAGCGTGGCGCGGAGCTGTCCCCACCCGAGTCGTTCGCGCTGATGGCGTTTCTCGTCGGCATCGGGATGACGCCGGACGAGGTCGTCGCCTTCTGTGCCGACACGAGCCTCGACGCGGAGGGGATCCGGTATCAGACCGAGTACCTGCGGGACGACCGGGGAACGCAGTACCCGCCCCCGACCTGCGAGACGCTCGCCAACTACGGGATCTGTCACAACGAGGACGATCACATGCAGGTCGCCGTCGATCCCCTCGCGTACTACGAGAAGCAGGTGGCCGCGGCCGACGAGGTCACGGACTGGCGGGAACGG
The DNA here is from genome assembly GCF_024494575.1 of Halorubrum salinum. GTDB lineage: Archaea > Halobacteriota > Halobacteria > Halobacteriales > Haloferacaceae > Halorubrum > Halorubrum salinum. The sequence continues at coordinate 163,534 of NZ_JANHDO010000001.1, read as the reverse complement.
CGCGCAGACGGGGCGATCGAGAACGGAGAGGACGCGGACGCGGACGCGGACGCGGCCGGCTGAGGCTCAGTCTCCGCCGTTCGCGCGGATGAGGTACGCGCCGACGAGCGCCATCAACAGGACGAATCCGGCCAGCAGTGCGACGAGAGCGATAGCGCCGGCCTCCGGCAGCGCGGCCGACCCGCCGAAGGTGAGACCGATGCCGATCAGGCCGAGAATGAATGCCGCGGCCGCCAGCAGCGAAACCGTGATCTGCCGACGGAGTTCCGCGTCGATTTCCATGTCCGCGAGTTCCCCTCGCCGCTAAAAAAGCACTTCGATGGACGGGCAGCGAACTGCGAGGCGGTCCGCTCCGAGAACGCGGCGGCTCACCCCGCGAGGTGACTGATGTCCCGACGGAGCGTGTACCCCTTGGGAACGCCGACGACCCCGAGACAGTCGGCACAGAGCACGCGCTCGTAGTCGCGGTTCGTCTCTTTTTCGAGGAGCGAGACGTCCTCTATCGGGAACACCGATTCGCACCGATCGCACTCGACCTTGTCGCCGTCGACGATTTTCATTGTCCCCGATTCTTCCGAGTGGGTTAAAAACTCGCGGACGACGTTATCACGTCGGATACTGTCGGGGCGACCGCTGGAGACGCGTCACGGTCGCCGGACCGTGGTGTCGGCCGGTGACCGTTTCGGCGGGGATTTTATAACACTTCAGTATGATATCTCATCTTATATGAGACACGTGATAACGCAGTGCTTCCGCGGGTACTGTGCGCTCGCGGTGATCGTCAGCGGATTCACGGCGTTGTGGGCGCTCGGCGTGATCTCGGTGGCGATCCCGGTCGTCGGATACGCGTGGTTCGCCGTCGCCGCCGCCGGGACGGTCGTCGCCGCGGGACTGTTCACCCGCCGAGAGGAGGCCGTCGAGGCGGACGCGACCGACGACCGCCTCGACCGCTTCGAACGGTCCTCGCTCACGGGGACGCCGCTCACCCTCTACGCGGGCGCGCTCGCCGCGTGGGCCGCGGTGTCGTTCGGCTGGGTGCTCGGCGGAATGAGCGCGGACGGGCTCGCGGTCGTCGGCTACGGCTGGCTCGCGATCGCCGCGTACGGCGCTCTCGTGGGAGTCGGACTCGTCGTGAACCACAGCACCGCCGTCGCGACGGCGGTCAGTCCCTCGGACCGACTCGAAACGGATAGCTGACCGGACCGCGGCGGCGCGGGAAACCGCGTGTTTTCACGGACGAGAATCGGCGGCGACAGCTTATTGCCGACGACGAGAACGGTCGGCCATGACGACCGACTCTGGGGGAGCGGAGGTCAGCGCCGGGTTCGCCGTGAGCGTTCTCGCGGTCGCCGCCGCCGTCTGGACGCTCCAGTTCACCGTCGGCATCTTCACCGGCTGGGGGTGGGCGCTCCTCGTCGGCAGCGCGCTGACGGTGCTCGGGGCGCTGCTGTCGTTCCCCGACGTGCGACTCTACGTCGGGGCCCGGTCGCCGGCCGAGCAGTACCACCGCACCGCAGAGGAGCACTACGAGTCGGTCGACGACTGATCGATCGACCGGAGGCCGTGACGTGCCGGCGTCCAGCCAGCGGCGCCGCTCGCGGGCGCGAAAATGTGAGAATTCGGAACGCGTCTCGACGTCTGTCGAGACGGCGTGAGTGCGGTCGGGCGGGTCTCAGCCGAACAGCTCGCCGAGGCCTTCGCCGCCGTCGCCTTCTTCCTCGTCGTCTTCCTCGTCCTCCTCGTCCTCCTCGTCGGCGGCGTCGGCCTCGTCGTCATCGTCGTCAGACGCGCCGTCGTCCGCGGAGCCGCCGGCGGCCGCGCCGGCGGCGGGGGCCGCGGCGGCCGTCTCGATGGCGTCCTCGATGTCGACGTCTTCCAGCGCGGCGACGAGCGCCTTGACGCGGGACTCCTCGACGTCGACGCCGGCGGCTTCCAGCACGCCGGTGATGTTGTCTTCGTTGATCTCTTCGCCAGTCTCGTTCAGGATGAGCGCAGCGTAAACGTATTCCATTGGTGTGTCCTCGTAGTGTTAGCCGAACATCGCGCCGAGGCCTTCGCCGCCGTCGTCGCCGTCGTCCTCGTCGGCGTCGTCGTCGGTGTCCTCGGCGTCGTTCGTCTCCTCTGTGTCTTCCTCCGCCTGTTCGTCGTCGGCGTCGTCCGTCGCCGGAGCCGGGGCCGCCTCGACCCCCTGTAGCTCCGCGGGGAGCGCCTCGTCGTCGTCGATCTGTGCGGCGAGCGCGCGGAGCTGGGCGTCGGCCTTCCCGATGAGGTCGGGCACGACGTCCGGGCTCTCGATCTCCGCGAACAGCCCGACGGACTTCGCCTCGCCGGACGCCTTCGCGAGAAGGGTGCCGGCGGTGGCGGCCGTCGGGTAAGCGGCGTTGACGGAGAGGTTGCGTGCGGCGGCCGCGGCGGCCTGGATGTCCGCCTCGTACTCGTCGACGTCGATCTCCAGTTCGTCCGGTTCGAAGAGGACGCCCTCGGAGTAGACGCCCTTCAGGTCGAGTCCGACCTCCTTCGGCTCGATGCCGAGTTCGGTCAGGACGTTCGCGAGGTCGTCGTCGACGACCTCGCCCTCTTCGAGGACCTTCGAGTCCTCGGTGACCATGATCGAGCCGTCCTGGATGCGCGCGGCCGCGCCGATCGTCTGGAGTTCGCCGACGAACGGTCCCGGGTCGACGCCGGTGTCACCCTCGGGGATGACGACGTCGTTGGGGGCGACCTCGCCCGCGTTGATCGGGGCGGGCGTCTTCGAGGCTTCGAGCTGCTTGAAGAGGCCGAACGGGTTGTCGTTCGTGCCGATGAGCGCGACCTGACCCGAGACGTACTGGGTCAGGTCCTCGACGCCATCGTTCACCTCTTCGAGCGCGCGGACGGTGAGCGTGTTGCGGCTCATCCGGACGTCCGCGGAGCCGTGAAGCTCGCGGCGCATGGCCTGAAGCTGGCGGCTCGGGATGCCGGCGACGCCGACGATCCCGACGGAGTTGAACGAGTCGATGAACTCGACGAGTTCGTCGACCTCGTCCTGTTTCCACTGCGGGATCGTCTCGGTCTTGCGGACCGAGCTCATACGGGCACCTCCTTCGCGGGACCCATCGTGGTCTTCACGAAGATCCCGTCGATGTTGAGCGGCCCCTTCTCGAGGTTCGCTTCGAGTCGGCGGATGATGACGTCGATGTTGTCCGAAATCGCTTCGGCACCCATGTCTTCTGCACCGACGCGAGTGTGGAACGTGCGCCGGTCGCGCGACCGGAGCTGCACGGTGTTTTTCATCCGATTGACGGTGTCGACGACGTCGTCGTCCGGCTGCAGTGGGGTAGGCATCTTCCCGCGCGGACCGAGGACGGTACCGAGGTACCGACCGATGTCCTGCATCAGGTTGGCTTCGGCGACGAAGAAGTCGGTCTCGTCGGCCAGATCCTTAGCGCGGTCGTCGTCGTCTCCTAAGTCTTCGAGGTCGTCGCTGTCGAGCACTTCGTCAGCGACCTCCTCTGCGCGGACGGCGGTTTCGCCCTCCGCGAAGACGACGATCTGTGTTTCCTGCCCCGTTCCAGCCGGCAGCACGACGGACTCGTCGATGCGGTTCGACGGATCGTTGAGGTCGAGGTCTCGCAGGTTGATAGCGATGTCCACCGTCTCGCGGAAGTTCCGCTCGGGGGCATCGTCGAGTGCGAGTGTCACGGCCTCTTGTATTGTGTCTGCCATTTTCACCTCCGTAGTACGCAGGTCGCTCCTACGGGTCAGTGAAACAGGCGAAGCCTGTCTCAGCGGAAAGTGGTCCATCGGAGGTTTAAAAGCGTCGAACCGCCCGTCCGCGTGTGAACCGCAGACAGGGGCAGTGAGCGTCGGTCTGCGCGGTTCGACCGCCCCCACGTCGGCGGCGCGGTCGTCGGGGGAGCGGATCGACGGGCGTCGATCCCGAAAACGTCGGATAGGGGAATCCTTTTGACGCCGCTTCGTGACGGTCGAGGTAATGATTCAGGGTGGTCCGGCGTGACGATGGACGACCGTATCGACGACCTCCGCGAGCGGCGGGAGGCGGCGGCGAAGGGCGGCGGCGAAGACCGGATCGAGTCCCAACACGAGAAGGGGAAGATGACCGCGCGCGAGCGCATCGACTACTTCCTCGACGACGGGACGTTCCACGAGTTCGACCGCTTCCGCACCCACAGAAACCACACGTTCGGGATGGAAGAACAGCAGATTCCGGGCGACGGCGTGGTGACCGGATACGGGGAGGTGAACGGGCGAAAGACGTTCGTGTTCGCACACGACTTCACCGTCTTCGGCGGCTCGCTCGGCGAGGTGTTCGCCGAGAAGGTGTGTAAGGTGATGGACAAGGCGATGGACGTCGGCGCGCCGGTCGTCGGCCTCAACGACTCCGCCGGGGCGCGCATTCAGGAGGGCGTCGCCTCGCTCGGCGGGTTCGCGGAGATCTTCCGACGCAACACGGAGGCCTCGGGCGTGATTCCACAGATATCGGCGATCATGGGCCCCTGTGCGGGCGGCGCGGTGTACTCCCCCGCGATCACGGACTTCACGTTCATGGTCAAGGACACCTCGCACATGTTCATCACCGGGCCGGACGTCATCGAGACGGTGACCGGCGAGGAGGTGAGCTTCGAGGAACTCGGCGGCGCGGTCACGCACTCGTCGACCTCCGGCGTCGCGCACTTCGCCGAGGAGAGCGAGGAGGACGCGCTCGACGACATCGCGCGGCTGCTCTCGTACCTGCCCGCGAACAACGTCGAGGACCCGCCGCGCGTGGAGCCGTGGGACGACCCCGAACGCGCGGACGACGAGTTGACCGAGATCGTCCCCGACGCCCCCCGAAAGCCGTACGACATGAAGGAGGTGATAGGTAGCGTCGTCGACGAGGGGTCCTTCTTCGAGGTTCAAGAGAACTTCGCGAAGAACGTCGTCGTCGGCTTCGGCCGGCTCGACGGCCACTCGGTCGGGGTCGTCGCCAACAACCCCCGGGTGAACGCCGGCACGCTCGACATCGAGTCGAGCCAGAAGGGCGCGCGGTTCGTCCGCTTCTGTGACGCCTTTAACATCCCCATCGTCACCTTCGAGGACGTTCCCGGGTTCATGCCCGGCACCGATCAAGAGCACAACGGGATCATCCGTCACGGAGCGAAGCTGTTGTACGCCTTCTCGGAGGCGACGGTCCCGCTTCTCACCGTGATCACTCGGAAGGCGTACGGCGGTGCCTACTGCGTGATGTCGTCGAAGCACATCGGCGGCGACGTGAACTACGCGTGGCCGACCGCGGAGATCGCGGTGATGGGCCCGAAGGGCGCGGTGAACGTCCTCTACCGCGAGGAGCTGGCCGAGGCCGACGACCCGGACGCGCGCCGACAGGAGCTGATCGACGAGTACCGCGAGGAGTTCGCGAACCCCTACACCGCCGCCGATCGGGGGTTCATCGACGACGTGATCGAACCCACGGAGACGCGTGCGCGACTGATATCCGACCTCCAGATGCTGAAGGGGAAGCGCGAGGACCAGCCCGACAAAAAGCACGGCAACATCCCGATCTGATGGCGGCTGACGCACCCAAGCCCGCGGACGACCGGGAGCCAGATCGAACGGGACAGACGTCCCCCAACCTCCTCGCCGGGCTGACGATCCCCGACGACGCCGACGACGCGGAGGCCGCCGCGATCGCGGCGGCCGTCGCCGCGCACCTCCGAGACGGCGAAGCGGCCGCGGCCGCCGCGGCCGCCGCGGGCGAGAGCGCGGACGATTGGAAGGGGGACCGGTGGTCGTTCGTCGGTCGGATCGACCGGCTACAGCGCCGGCGAGTCCGCGTCGCGGACGGCGCGCCGACGGACCCGTGGACCGCCGCGGGGCGCGCCGACCGGTTCTGACTCGGGTGGGTCCGGATCAGACGGTCGGCCGGAGCGGCCGGAGCGGACGGTCGCCCCGGTCAGACTGCGGCGATGAGAACGGACCGGCCGCGACAAAGAGCGGGCCGGCCGCGCGGTTCGCGTCTGGTCGGGGACCGATCCGTCCCGCCGATCGCTCCGAACTTCGGCGCGGACCGATAGAATGAGGTGGGTTATGGTGGAAGACTCCCGCAGGAATGTTCGATAAGGTTCTCGTCGCGAACCGCGGAGAGATCGCGGTTCGGGTGATGCGCGCCTGTGCGGAGCTCGGTGTCGACACCGTCGCCGTGTACAGCGACGCCGACAAACACGGCGGCCACGTCCGATACGCGGACGAGGCGTACAACGTCGGTCCCGCGCGAGCGGCGGACTCCTACCTCGACGGCGAGGCGGTCGTCGAGGCCGCCCGCGCCGCCGACGCCGACGCGATCCACCCCGGGTACGGCTTCCTCGCCGAGAACGCCGACTTCGCGGCGCGGGTCGAGGGCGCAGACGGGATCACGTGGATCGGCCCGTCGAGCGACGCGATGGAGCGGCTCGGCGAGAAGACCCACGCCCGTCGGGTGATGGCCGACGCCGACGTGCCGATCGTCCCCGGGACGACGGAGCCGGTCACGGAGCCCGAGGCGGTCCGCGAGTTCGGCGACGAGCACGGCTACCCGGTCGCGATCAAAGCCGAGGGTGGCGGCGGCGGCCGCGGCATGAAGGTCGTCGAGAGCGCCGAGGAGGCCGAAGAGGCGCTCGAATCGGCCAAACGCGAGGGGGAGGCGTACTTCTCGAACGACTCCGTCTACCTCGAACGCTACCTGCAGACGCCGCGACACGTCGAAGTGCAGATCGTCGCGGACGATCCGACCGGCGGAGAGTCCGGCGATGAAAACGGCGCCCAGAGCGCCCGCGACGCATCCGGTGACGGAGGCGGGTCGCTCGACGAGAGCGACGTGGTCCACCTCGGCGAGCGCGACTGCTCGCTTCAGCGCCGCCACCAGAAGGTGATAGAGGAGGGCCCCTCTCCGGCGCTCTCCGAGGAGCTGCGAGAGAAGATCGGCGAGGCGGCCCGCCGCGGCGTCGCCGCCGCCGACTACACCAACGCCGGGACGGTCGAGTTCCTCGTCGAGGAGGACCCCGACCGCGACCCCGACGAGCCGCTCGGACCGGACACGCCCTTCTACTTCCTCGAAGTCAACACCCGGATCCAGGTCGAACACACCGTCACGGAAGAGCTGACGGGGATCGACATCGTCAAAGAACAGCTCCGGGTCGCGAGCGGCGAGGGGCTCTCCGTCTCCCAAGACGACGTCGGGCTTTCGGGCCACGCTATCGAGTTCCGGATCAACGCCGAGAACGCCGCAGAAGAGTTCCAGCCCGCCAACGAGGGCTCGTTAGAGACGTACGACCCGCCCGGCGGGATCGGGGTCCGCGTCGACGACGCGCTCCGGCAGGGCGACGAGTTAGTCACCGACTACGACTCGATGATCGCGAAGCTGATCGTGTGGGGAGAAGACCGCGGGGAGTGTCTCGCGCGATCGAAACGAGCGCTCGCGGAGTACGACATCGACGGCGTGGTCACGATCGTTCCGTTCCACCGGCTCATGCTCGGCGACGAGCGGTTCGTCGACGGCACGCACACGACGAAGTACCTCGACGAGGAACTCGACCGGAAGCTGGTCGAAGACGCACAGGAGCGGTGGGGGTCCGAGACCATCGGTTCGGCGGACGGAGACGAGGGCGAGGACGAGGAGGTGACCGAACGCGAGTTCACCGTCGAGGTGAACGGGAAGCGCTTCGAGGTGGAACTGGAAGAGCGCGGTGCGCCCGCGATTCCGGTGCCGGAGAGCGGTACCGGCGGAGGCGGTGGCGGCCAGCAGCGCCCCCCGCAGGCCACGTCCGACGACGGCGGCGACGGCGGGGTCGACGTCGCCGAGGGCGGCGAGGCGATCGAGGCCGAGATGCAGGGAACGATCCTCTCCGTCGACGTGAGCGAGGGCGAGGAGGTCGCTGCAGGCGACGTGGTCTGCGTGCTGGAGGCGATGAAGATGGAGAACGACGTGGTCGCCGAGCGCGGCGGCACCGTCGCGAGCGTGCACGTCGCCGACGGCGACAGCGTCGACATGGGCGACGTGTTGGTCGTGTTAGAGTAGCCGATCGCGTCGGCGGCGCGGCCTAGAGGTCGTCTGCGTCGAACTTCCAGAGCCCGACGAGCGGCGGCGCGAGCGTCCAGAACACGAGCATCGACGCCGCGGAGATCTGTCGGTTGACCGACTCGCCGGTGAACAGCTGCCCGCCGAGGAACGCGTTCGTCAGCGCTTCGACCCCTGCGGTGGGGTTCGCGACCTGAAGGAACGTCCGGATCTGCGTCGTCGACACCGGGAGCGGGTCGATAAGCGGACTCGCGGCCCCGAGCACTTGTCCGGTGATCGCGCCCCAAAGCAGCACGAAGAGGACGTAGATCGCCACGCCGCCTATCAGCGCCCGTCGCTGCGTCGAGGCGGCGGCCGAACACCCGACCGCGATGGCGACGAAGACGACGCCGAGGACGGCGGCGAAGACGGTGTATCCGAGGTACGAGCCGGCGTTGAACGCCGCGATCTGGCCGGTCCACGAGAGGCCGGCCAAGACGACGGCGGGCAGTAAGAATCCGGCACCCACCGCGAGCGACAGCGCCGCTCCGCGGCCGACCACCTTGCCGAAGACCACGTCGGCCCGCGAGTGCGGCAGCGACAGGAGCAGCTTCAGCGAACCGGACTCGCGCTCGCCGCTGACCGCGTTGTAGCCGATCACGACGCCGACGAGCGGGACGAGCGTCGTCACCAGGAAGGGACCGACGAAGAACCGTAAGAGCAGTTCGGTCGCGAACTGCTCGCTCTGTCCGGTCGGGCGGATCACGAACGCGAACACCGAGACGAGCACCGAGAACAGCGCCACGAGGATCGCCATCCCTCGGGAACGGACCGCGTCGTGGAAGTCCTTCTCCGCGACGGCGACGAGACTCATTCGTCCACCTCCTCGCCGGCGGCGGTCGCTCCATCGCCGCCGTCGCTGGTGGCTGCGTCGGCGGTCGCATCGGGAGGCGTGTCGTGTCTCTCGGTGCCCGCCGCAGTGCCCGCCTCGGCGTCGCCGCGAGTCGCCGGGGCGTTCCCCTCGGTGTACGCCAGAAAGAGGTCTTCGAGCGACGCCTCTCGGGTGTGGAAGTCGTCGACCGTGACGCCGGCGTCTTCGACCGCCGCGATCACCTGCGTCTTCGCGCCGTCGGCGCAGTCTACCACGAGGGTGTCGCCGGCGCGGTCGACGCGGCTGACGCCGTCGAGAGCCAGCACCGCCTCGACGGCGGCGTCGAGCGCCCCGGGTGCACCGCCCGCGTCGACGGCGATCTCCAGCGTCTCCTCGCTTCCGACTGCCTCGCGGAGGCCTTCGACGGAGTCTTCGGCGACGAGCTCGCCGTCGCGGAGGATGCCGACGCGGTCACAGACGGCGTCGACCTGTTCGAGCACGTGCGACGAGAAGAACACCGTCGCGCCGCGGTCCGACTCCGTGCGAACGATCTCGCGCATCTCCTTCGCTCCGGCCGGATCCAGCCCCGAGGAGGGCTCGTCGAGGATGAGCAGGTCGGGGTCGCCGACGAGCGCCATCGCCAGGGCGAGCCGCTGGCGCATCCCCTTGGAGTAGCCGCCGGCCTTGCGGTCCGCGTCGCCGAGGAGCCCGACCCGCTCCAAGAGCGCGTCCGGGTCGTCGCCTGCCTCCTTCGACCGGATCGCGAACTCGACGTGTTTTCGGCCCGTGAGCCGGTCGTACACGGAGAAGCCGTCGGGGAGGACGCCGGTCCGGCGACGGATGTCGACGCCGTCGTCGGTGGCGTCGCGGCCGAGCACGGCCACCGTCCCCTCCGTCGGCCGGACGAGGTCGAGCACCATGTCGATGGTCGTCGACTTGCCGGCCCCGTTCGGACCGAGGAAGCCGTACACCTCCCCTTCCTCGACGGTCAAGTCGAGGTCCCGAACGGCCGTGACGTCGGCGAACTCCTTCGTCACGCCCCGCAGTTCGATGGCGGTCATATACACTCTCGTTCCCGCGTCTCCCGATAAAGAGTTGTGGGTCGAGACGCCGTGCTGGACTCCCTACTCGTCTCCCGCTGGCGGCCACTCCACGCCGCGTTCGGTCAGGAGGTCGGCGAACGCGTCCTCGTCGAGCACGGGAACGTCCTCGTCGTCGGCGTCGTCCCGCTTCGAGCGACCGGGATCGTCGCCGGCGACGAGGTAGTCGGTGTTTCCCGAGACGGAGGAGGTCGCCGACGCGCCGCGCGCCTCGACGTGCGCCTGCGCCTCGCCGCGAGTCACCGACAGCGAGCCGGTGAAAACGAAGGTGAGACCGGAGAGCGCGTCCGCCGTCTCGGCCTCTGCGTCCGTCTCGACCGGTTCGGGGTCGACCCCTCGGTCGCGGAGTTCCGCGATCGCAGTTCGGTTCTCCTCGCGGTCGAGGAACGTCCGGATCGAGTCGGCGACCTCGGGACCGACGTCGTCGACCTCGCTGAGGGCGTCCTCGTCGGCGTCGAGGAGCGCGTCGAGGTCGCCGAAGTGCGTCGCGAGCGCGCGGGCGGTCGTCGCACCCACGTCGGGGATCCCGAGCCCGGCGAGGAAGTCGTCGAGCGGGGGGGATCGAGTCTCGTCGAGTTCGGCTACCAGGTTCTCTGCGCTCGTCTCGCCCCATCCCTCTAGGTCGGCGAGGTCCTCGACGGTCAGGTCGTACAGGTCCGGAAGGGACTCCACGAGCCCGGCCTCGCGGAGCTGTTCGACGCGTTCGGGACCCAGCCCTTCGATGTCGAGGGCGTCGCGCCGGGCCCAGTGCTCGATCGCCCGCTCCAACTGCGCGGGACAGCCGAGCCCACCGGTACAGAAGGCGAGCGGCCCGTCGCGCTCGACCGGGGCGTCACAGACCGGGCACGTCTCGGGGAACGCGTACGTCCCCGCAGAGCGCTTCTCGACCACGTCGGGGACGTAGGGGATCACGTCTCCGGCGCGGTAGATCCGGACGCGGTCACCGACGTTCACCCCGAGCGCCTCGATCTCGGCCGGGTTGTGCAGCGTCGCCCGCGAGACGGTGACCCCGCCGACGTCGACGGAAGCCAGCTCGGCGACGGGTGTGAGACGACCGGTACGCCCGACCTGTACGGTGACCCCCTCCACGGTCGTCGTCGCGGTTCGCGGCGGGAACTTGTACGCGAACGCCCATCGGGGAGCCCGAGCCGTCGACCCGAGTGCGTCGCGCGCCTCGCGGTCGTTCACCGAGATCACGACGCCGTCGATCTCGTAGTTCAGGTCGTCGCGGTCCGCCATGAGGCGGTCTCGGTAGTCGAGCGCCGCGTCGATGTCGTCGACCCGCTCGGTCCGGTCGGTCCGCCGGAGCCCGAACGCGTCGAACGCGTCGAACTCCGCCCAGTGGGTGTCGGGCCGGCGCGAGCGGCCTCCGCCGTGCTCGTCGCCGTCCGCGTCGTCGGTGACGTCTGTGCCGTTCGAACCGTTCGAACCGTCCGCCCCCTCAGTCTCGAGCGTTTCCCACGCCAGCACGTCGAAGAAGAAGACGTCGAGGGGGCGCTCGGCGACCACCGCGGGATCGAGCTGTCTGAGCGTGCCGGCGGCGGCGTTGCGGGGGTTCGCGAACGGCTCGTCGCCGCGCTCCATCAGCTCCTCGTTGTACGCGGCGAAGGCGTCCCGCGGCATGTACACCTCGCCGCGGACCGCGAGCCGCGCGGGCGCGTCGCCCCGGAGCCGTTCCGGGACCGACCGGATCGTTCGCACCTGTTCCGTCACGTCGTCCCCCTCGGTCCCGTCCCCGCGGGTCGCGGCGCGAACGTACGCGCCGTCCTCGTAGACGACTTCGACCGAGAGCCCGTCGAACTTCGGTTCACAGACGTACTCGATCGCGTCCGGGTCGGGCCCTGCGTCCGCGACGCCGCGGCGGACGCGGTCGTCGAACTCGCGGACCGCGTCGGCATCGGTCGCGTTGTCGATGGACCGCATCGGCGCGAGGTGCTCGACGGTGTCCAATTCGTCGAGGGGCTCGCCGCCGACGCGTCGCGTCGGGGAGTGTTCCGTCGAGAGGTCGAACGCCTCTTCGAGCGTCCGGAGCCGCGTGAACAGCCGGTCGTACGTCTCGTCTGCGATCAGCGGATCGGCCCGGACGTAGTACCGGTGATCGTGTTCCCGGATCGCGTCCCGAAGCAGTGCCGCCTGCGCTTTTGCCGCGTCAGCCGAGAGCGACTCGGCCGGCTCGAAGTCGGTCGGCGGCGCTTCGACGTACGGGTTCTCGTCCGGGTCCGCGTACCGGGCCGTCGACCCGGACTGCGCGTTCGTCATCGGACTACCCTTGGGCGGCTCGGATTAAAAACGCCCGTTCGCGTCAGCGTCTGGACGACGGCCGCCCAGCGGAGCACGGCGTGTGACTTGACTTCATCCCACAAGGTCAGAGTCTGCCACTTTGACCCGTTGTTTTCGGATAGCGTATACATCTCAATTCGGGTCTTTTTATCGATAATCGGGCGTATCATCGGTATCTAATCGCGTCGTGGATATTACCTGTCACGCACCCATACATATAACCAACTGGCCGTCGATTCACCACCATGGTAGACGACAGCCAAGCGAGTTCCGGGGGCGGAGTGTACGAGCGACGCATCGGAACGCCGAGGACCGCGGACGAGGTGAACGGGTACTGGCTGTTCGGGTTCGGCGTGGTTCTCGGCCTCGCCGGTGTCGTACTGTTTCTGTTCACCGACTCAGAGACGACGACGCGGGGTATCGGGTACGCGTTCGCGGCGCTTGCACCGCCGTTCATCATGCTCGGTGCGGTCATTCGCTTCCCGCTCCGGCGGACCGGAACGTACCTCGGGTACCTCGGTACGGCCGTGAGCGTCGCCGGTGTGGTGTGGTTCGTGAACATCTTTCCCGACGGCTGGTTCACCGCCTCCGGAGATCCGACGGTGATCGCTCTGTACGGGATCGGACTGCTCCTGATCGGGCTCGCCGGGACGGTCGTGCCGCTGCTATCCGATCCGGTGTACGAGGATTACGAGCGCATGCAGGCCGAAACGACCGCCACCGTGACGGAGCGCGACGAGACTGCCGCAGAGCTGGCGTCGACTCGTGAGGATCTGGCGACGACGCGGGACGAACTGAACGCAGCCCGAGACCAACGGGCCGCAGCCGAGGAGCGGGTCACGAATCTCGACGCCGAAGTCGCGTCCGCGCGGGCCGAAACGGCAGCCCTGCGCGAGAGCAAGGCCCGATTCGAGATGTTCGACGACGCAGGTGGCAGGCCGCGCTGGCGGCTCCGCCACCGCAACGGAAACGTCATCGCCACGTCAGGACAGGGATACAGCAGCCGCGGGAAAGCGCATAAAGGGCTTCACAGCGTCAGGCGGAACGCTCGCGGTGCCGGGGTGTTACGGATCGAGACGGCAGTCGAGGAGGCCGAATCGCTCGCCGAAGACGACGGGCCGGAACCAGACGACGCCGCCGATCCGGACATCGCCGTGCCGAGCGAAGACGAGGCGATCACGACCGCGGCCACGTTCGAACTGTTCGAAGACGTCGCGGGCGAGTGGCGCTTTCGGCTCCGCCACGACAACGGCAACGTCATCGCGGACTCCGGCGAGGGGTACGCCTCGAAGTCCAACGCGAAGCGGGCGCTCGATCGGATCGGTGACCACGTCGCTGCCGCGGACTATCTCCGGATCGCTCCCGCCGCGTTCGAGGTGTTCACGGACGCCGCGGGCGAGTGGCGCTGGCGGCTCATCCACGAGAACGGGAACGTGCTCGCCGACTCCGGTGAGGGGTATGCCTCGCGTCAGAAGGCCCGGCAGGGGCTCGACAGCGTGCGGAAGAACGCCGCGGCGGCGGGCATAGACGATCTCGAATCGGAGGCCGAGGCGGACGGCGATAGCGACGGCAGCGCGGCCGCGACGTTCGAACTGTACGCTGACGCCGCCGACGAGTACCGCTTTCGACTCCGACACCGCAACGGCAACATCATCGCCGACTCCGGCGAGGGATACGCCTCGAAGGCGGGCGCGGAGGACGCGATCGAGCGCATTCGGAGCTACGCACCCGACGCAGACGCTCTCGAAGTCGGAAACGCCGCCTTCGAGATCTACGCTGACGCCGCCGACGAGTGGCGCTGGCGGCTCCGCCACCGCAACGGCAACGTCATCGCGGACTCCGGTGAGGGATACGCCTCGCGCTCGAACGCGGTCGACGGCGTCACGAGCGTGAAAAAGAACGCGCCCGGTGCCGACACGGAGACGGTCGAATAGCGGGCGGTCACGACGACGCCAACAGTTTCAACCGCAGTTCGCGCTCGTCGACCTCGTATTTGAAGGCCGGATGGCCGTCGACGAGCACGTACGGGACGCGTTCGCCGTACTCGTCCGCGAGTTCCGGGTCCTCGTCGACGTCGACCATCCGTAGGTCGATCGCCACGTCGAGGTCTGCGGCCACGTCCTCTATCGCCTCTCGGGCGGCGACACAGAGCGAACAGTCTTCACGGGTGTACACCGTGACGGGAACCGGCTCCGAGGGGTCCGTCTCACTCATCGTCGAGCGCTTCGAGCGGCAGCGGTGAATCGGTTGTGATCGGGATCGTCGGACTGACCGACGGTGTTTAACGGACTGCGTGAGAACGGGGCGGCATGGAGCCGGTCGACGACTGGCGCGAGGCGCTCGCCGAGACCGGGGAGCTGACCGGTCCGATCGCCGCCGCCGTCGTCGACGACCACGGCGACCGCGGGAAGCGGGCGATCGAGGCGGTCGGCGAGGGGCGAGTGAAACGCTACAGAGACTTCACCGTCGTCGTCGGCCACGAGGACGAGTACGTGGTCGAAGACGGCGAGTGCACCTGTGCGGACGCGACGTACAACCTCGATCCGGCAGACCCCGACGAACGGTGCTGGCACGCGATCGCGGTCGACGTGGCGGACGCGATCGGTGCCGTCGACCACCACGACATGTGGTACTCGGAGGTCCGCGAGTTCCTGTGACCGTCGCGGTCGTAACGCCGCCGTTCCCGATCAGCGACCGCTCGGCCGCGTGAGACGCCTGATTCCGTCGAATTTCGGTCTGAGAGTCGAAAACGTTTACAACGGCGGCCGAACTCCTGTACGGTATGGCGGACTGTCCACTCGCCGACGACTGCCCCAGATTCGACGAACAGATCCAGGGGATGGGGTGTCAACACTACGGCAACAAGGGCGGCGCGGAGTGGTGTAGCCACTACGACATGCCGATCTACGAGCTGAAACAGCAGCCGGTGCAGCCCGGCGAGGAGGTCGTCGTCGAGGTCGACGACATCCACGAGAGCGGGTCGGGCGTCGGCCGCACAGACGACGGCTTCATCGTGCTCGTCGACGGGCTCCTCCCCCCGGCGCGCGCCGAGGTGCGGATCCACCGCGTGAAATCGAGCCACGCGACCGCGAAGGAGGTCGTCGAGCGCCTCCCCGACGATCCCGACGAGGAGGACGGCGACGCGGACGCGGCCGAGACGGACGCGGACGCAGACGCCGAAGACGACGAGGGCGACCGCCGCCGCGACCGCCCGGACCGCGAACGGCTCGGCAGCCGAGAGAACTTCTGGGGCAAGTGACCGGCTCCCGGGGCGGCCCCACCCCACGGACAGTCCGAACGCCGCCGGTCGCGTGACACACCCTCCGGTCGCGTGACACACGCTCTCCGTCCGCGTGACCCTCTCGTCGCCGATCGGATGATCCAACGATACGGAGAGCACGCACCACGCGGAGACACGTACCGAACGCGGACGCGTCGGAGCGCACTGGGCACCGGAGTCCATTCGCCCCGAAACCGCCGTTTTTTGAACGCTCGTCTCGTCTGTGTCGGCATGGTCGCAGACGACGGCTCGGCCGACTCCGATCCGGACGCCGACCGTGACGACGTCAACGCCGCGGATCTGCTCGAACGAGCGGGATTCGACGCCGACGAGAGCGTCCTCACGGACCGGCAAGCCGAGGTGCTCGCGCTGCGGGAACGAGGGCTCCGGCAGTCGGACATCGCGGACCGACTCGGCACGTCGCGGGCGAACGTCTCCAGCGTCGAGGCCAGCGCCCGCGACAACGTGGAGCGCGCCCGCGAGACGGTCGCGTTTGCGGAGGCGCTCTCCGCGCCGGTCAGAGTGGAGATCGGCGCGGGAACGGACCTCTACGACGCGCCGAAGCGGGTGTACGACGCCTGCGACGAGGCGGGCGTGAAGGTGAACCAGACCGCGCCGGAGCTGATGAAGGCGATAGGGGACCGCGCCGGCGACGCGGTCCACGGCCGGGAGGTCCGCTCCCGGCTCTTCGTCACCGTCGACGCCGACGGACGGATCCGAGTGCGACAGCCGTAGCCGAGCCCGCGGGCGCGGCGAGACGGCGACGAGCGACCGACCCGGTCCATCTCACGAATCCCCGACCGCGGACGCTAAGTCCGTGGCCCGAGGACGGCTGTCCATGCGCGTCACGCTCCTCGGAACCGGTGACACGACCGGGACGCCGACGGTGGGCTGCGACTGTGACACCTGCGAGGCGGCGCGCGAACGAGGGGTGTCGCGCTCGCGGTTCTCCGTGCACGTCGAGAACGACCGCACCGGCGAGGCCCTGCTCGTCGATTTCAGTCCCGACTTCCGGAGCCAGTTCCTCGACGCCGACGTCCCGCTTCCGGACGCCGGACTCGTGACCCACATCCACTTCGACCACCTCGACGGGCTCGGCAACGTCTACCGGCTCGTCGACGGGCTCCCGGTCCACGCGCCCGCGGAGACCGACCCGGCGACCGACGAGAGCGTCGCGGAGACGATCCGCCGGAAGTACGACTACCTCGAAGACCGGATCGGCGTCCACGCCCGCGAGCCGTTCGCCCCGTTCGAGACGTGCGGGTTCGAGGTCCGGCTGGTGCCCGTCGATCACCCGCCGCTCCTGTGTTTCGGTGTCATCATCGAGGATCCGGAAACCGGTGCAAAGCTCTCGCTGACGGGCGATACCAGCTACGACATACCCGAGCGCTCGCGCGAGGCGCTCGCCGGGGCCGACCTCCTCCTGGCCGACGCCATCGTCCCCGCGTCGCTCTGTCACCACCACCCGATCGGCGGCCGCCACGAGGACGCAGACGGCGTCCCGCGCACGTTCGGGACGAAGCACATGACCCGCGAGGGGGCGCTGGCGCTCGCCGACGAACTGGACGCGGCGCGGACGCGACTGGTCCACCTCGCACACTACTATCCCGTCGACGAGGCGTTCGCGGAGCCGCTCGCGGTCGACGGCGAGGTGTACGAACTGTAGGTCACTCGTACTCGCTCCCGACGACCTCGCGGATGCGCTCCGCGGTCACCTGTCCGACGCCGTCGACCGCGAGCAGGTCCTCCTCGCGCGCCGTCATCACCGCCTCGACGGTGCCGAAGTGTTCCAAGAGCGAGCGAGCGGTGACGGGGCCGATGTCGGCGATGGCGGAGACGACGTACTCCTGTTGTTCCGCGCGGGTCTTCGTCGTCTTCTCGCCGTGGACGCTTATCTCGCGGTCGCGCGTCTCCTGCTCGCGGCAGGCGATCGTCGCGAGCAGTTCGGCGGTGTCCGTCTCGCCTTCGGTCCGCAGAACGCTCACGTCGAAGTCGACCGCGAGCGACGCGAGCGCGCCGCGGATCGCGTTGGGGTCGATGTCGCGCTGCCCGTAGAGGTTCGCCCCCTCGACGATCATTACGGGCCGAGCGTACGCCCGTGAGAGCTCACCTATCTGCTCGAACAACGAGCGGTCGGCGTCGAGCATCGAGTCGACGAAGTCGGCGGCGGACTTCCGCTCGACGGCGACGCGGTCCGAGAGCACGTAGTCGCCGACCGCGAGCGTCTCCAGCCGGGTGACGAGACCGTCCCGCGTCGAGAGGTCCTTCGCGATCGAGGAGTCGAGCTCGCGCTGGTCGACGACGACCTCGACGCCTTCGTCGACGCCGGCGGTCGCGACGACGCCGTCGGCCTCGCTTCCGTCGTCGCCGTCGTCACCCCCGTCGCGCACCTCCGCGGCGAAGTCGGTGAGTCCGGCGTCGCCCTCGCCGTCGACGCTGTCTCCGTCGCTGTCGGGCCCCCCGTCGCTGTCGGGCGCGGTCGTCTCCCCGTCGCTGTCGGTCTCGGACTCCTCGGCGAACGCGTCGAGTCCTGCCTGCCCGTCGTCGCCGACGGACTCCTCGATGTCGTCGGTGGCCTCCTTCAGGTCTGCGAGCTGGCTTTCCATCTTCTTTTCACGCCGCCGCGAGATCCAGAAGAACGCCTCGTCGCGGGTGTCTTCCGCCATCAGAACGACGACTTTCCCCTCCGCCTGCCGGCCGGTCCGTCCCTTCCGCTGAATCGACCGGATGGCCGTGGGAACCGGCTCGTAGAAACACACGAGGTCGACCTCGGGGACGTCGAGCCCCTCCTCGGCGACGCTCGTGGAGACGAGCACCTCGAACGCGCCGTCTTTGAACTCGTCTAAGGTCTCCTGCTGCTGTTTCTGGCTCATCCCGTCGGAGCCCTCCTTGTCGCCTTGACCGACGAACTTCCGGACGTCGAAGCTGGCGGAGAGGAACTCGACCAGCGCCTCGGCGGTGTCTCTGGACTCGGTGAACAAGATCGCGCGTTCGCCCTCGTTGATGCCGAGCGTCTCCGCGAGCAGGATGCGGGCCTTCGAGAACTTCGGGTGGAGGCCGTCGAACGACTCGGCCTTCCGCATCGCGTCTCGCACCTTGGGGTCCGCGACCATCCGCTGGCTCGCCTTCGACGCGCCCGACGAGCGGGCCGCCTCGCGCTGTCGCTCGAAGTAGCGCCGGACGGACTCCACGGACTGCGTCTCGACGAGTTCGACGGCCCGGCGGAGCTTCATCACCTCCGCGTGGGTGCTCATCCCCTTGTAGCCGTCCGACTGGTCGTTGTCCATCATCTTCTTGAGCTTCCCCCGCATCTCGTTGAGGTCGCGCTGGGAGAGGTCGGGGTTCGTCGTATTCGTCACGCCCAGCTGCTTGAGCTTCTCCAGCCGGTCCGTGATCACCTCGTTGAGGGCGTCGCGGATCGCGAGCACCTCGTCGGGGAGGGTGACCTGCTCCCAACTGACGTCGGTGTCGTGGGTGTACTCGCCGACGTCGGCGTCGTCCTCGGTCATCACCTCCACGTTACGGAGCCCGAGGTTCTCACACACCGTTTCGATCTCTTCCGTGTCGCCGCCCGGCGACGCCGACATCCCGGTGACGAGCGGGTCCGCGGCGTCGGCGTGGTAGCGCTCGGCGATGTACACGTACGCGTAGTCGCCGGTCGCGCGGTGACACTCGTCGAACGTCAGGTGGGTCACGTCGGAAAGCGAGACCCGGTTGCCGACCAGGTCGTTCTCGACGACCTGCGGGGTCGCGATCACGATGCGTGCGTCTTCCCACACCGCGGCGCGGTCGTCGGGTTTCACGTCGCCGGTGAACACGACGATCTCGTCGTCCGGAATCGAGAGCGCCTCGCGGTAGAACTCCGCGTGCTGTTGGACGAGCGGCTTGGTCGGGGCCAAAAAGAGGGCCTTCCCGCCCGCCTCGTGGAGGCGCTCTGCGGTGACGAGTAAGCTGACCGTGGTCTTGCCGAGGCCGGTCGGGAGACAGACGAGAGTGTGGTCGGCGGCGGCCGCGTCGGCCAGTTGGACCTGGTAGCGGCGGTGCTGGAGGAAGTCGTCGACGAGCAGCGATCGGTCGATTCCGGCGGCCTCGGTCGCCATCGGCGGGCCTACGCCGCCTCCGGCCTAAAGCCTTCGCGAAGCGGGGTGAAAGTTATCGCTCGGCGGGACGGTCCTCTCGGACCTCCTCCGGAACCGTCTCGTCGACCAGCTGTGCCCACTCGACGAGTCGATCTCCGGATGGGGTTTGCGCGCTCATCAGGCGACGGATCTCAGTGGTACGTATTAACAGTTACCCCGATTCCAGCCGCGTCGGCATCGGTACGTCCGGCGTGGCGGGCTCGGATCGCCCGTGAGACGAGCGCGCGACTCGCACGCCTTTTACCGCTCACGCGCGTCCGGCCGGCATGAGCAACCTCGACGAGTTCCTCGCCGGCGAGCGGCTCGACGACGTAGTGTTCTTCGTGAGCGACGCGTATCTCGACGACGACTCTCGGCTTCGGTCGGTCGGTACCGAGACCGACGACGGGGTCCGGCTGATCCTCGACGGCGAGACGGGACGGTCGGCGTTCGAGGCCGGCACGGGTATGGGGGCGATGGAGTTCGCGAAGACCGCGATGGGCGCGGACGGCGAGATCGCGCGCTCGCTCGACGGCGGCGTCTGCCCGTTCGGTGACGGTGAGCGCGTCGACGGCGACGCCGGCTCCGGCGACGACGACCCCGACGCCGACTCCGAGACCGACCACGCGGTCCAGTTCGTCTTCGCGTTCGCCGAGGCGCAAAACGATGAGGTCGGCGGGCTCTACGCCGACGGCGACGTGGTCCACGCGTACGCCCACTGTACCTGTGGCGAGAGCTACTCGCACAAGTGGGTGGTCGGCGAGCGGGACGAGTAGCCGAGGCGGGCACAGACCGCGCCGGGTGAGCCGAGGCGGGCACAGACCGCTCCGACCACGGGTCAGGTCGCGTGCCGCCCGCACCGTCGGTCATCCCCTGAACAGGCTCGCGTGGACGGGCGCGTGGTCCGACTCGGGACGCGGGTCCTCGTCGTCGCCGCCGTCGTCGGAGACGGCACGGCCCGCGACGCCGTCGACGAGGAAGTCGCGGAGCGGGGGCCCGACGTGTTCGGGTTCGACGAGGAACGCGTCGTGACCGTGATCGGAGTCGATCACGTGGTGAGCCACGGGCACGTCGCGCTCGCGGAAGGCGTCCGCGAGCGACGCGGACTGCTCGACCGTGAAGTGCCAGTCGGCGGTGAAGCTCACCAAGAGCGCCTCGCCCTCGAAGGCGGCGATCGCGTCCGCGTCGGTGCCGTGGCCCGCGGAGAGGTCGTACTCGTCCATGGCGCGCGTGAGGTAGAGGTAGCTGTTCGCGTCGAACCGCTCGCTGAACCCCTCGGCCTGGTAGTCGAGGTACGACTCGACCTCCCGATACGGGAAGAACGCCGCCGTCGGCTCCGGCGGGAGCCCGAGGTCGCCCTCCTCGCGGGTCAGCGAGTCGCGACCCGCAGAGCGACGGCCGAACTTCCGCTCCATGGAGGCCTTCGAGAGGTACATGATGTGGCCGATCTGTCGGGCCAAGGCGAGCCCCTCGTCCGGCGAGGGCCGGTCGTCACCGTAGTAGTTCCCCTCGTTCCAGTGCGCGTCCGCGCGGATCGCGCGGCGAGCGACGGCGTCGAGCGCGAGACACTGCGCGTCGAGACGGCCGGCGGTCGCGATCGCGACGATCCGGTCGACGTCGTCCGGGTACCGCTTCGCCCACTCCAAGACGTTCATGCCGCCGACGCTACCGCCGACGACGGCTCGCAGCCGACCCACGCCGAGGTGATCGAGGAGGCGGCGCTGCGCGCGCGCCCAGTCTTCGACCTGCACCGGCGGGAACGCGGTCCCCCACCGGTCGTGGTCCGGCTCGTCGGGGAGATCGAGGTCGGGCGGTCGCTCGCTCGTCGGTCCGGTCGTCCCGTAACAGGAACCGGGGACGTTGGCGCAGACGACGTAGTACTCGGTCGTGTCGATCGCCTTCCCGGGGCCGACGATGTCGTCCCACCACGCGCGGGCCTGCCCGGCCTGCCCGGCTCCGCGGGCGCTCTCATCCCGGCTGGCCGCGGGCGAGCGCGCGACGTTCTGGCTGCCGGTGAGCGCGTGACAGATCAGCACGACGTTGTCGCCCTCGAACTCGCCGTGCGTCTCGTAGGCCACCTCCAGCTCCGGGACCGACTGCCCGCACTCGAAGGTGAACTCGCCGAGTTCGGCGACGCCGTGGTCGGTTGGAATGGCGCTCACGCGAGTCACACCTCCGACCCGTCGGCTCCCGCCTCGTCCGCCGCGCGCTCACCCGCGGCCAGCCCGCGGTCGAGGTCGGCTATCACGTCGTTTGCGTCCTCGATACCGACGGAGAGGCGAAGCATGTTGGGGAAGACGCCGGCCAGTCGCTGTTGGGTCTCGTCCAACTGCGCGTGCGTCGTCGAGGCGGGGTGGATGACGAGCGTCTTCGCGTCGCCGATGTTCGCGAGGAAACTGGTCAGGTCCACGGACTCACACAGCGTCTTCGCGGCCTCGTAGCCGCCGTCGACGCCGAACGTGACCATCCCCCCGTCGCCGTCGAGATACCGTTCGGCGTTCTCGCGGCTGTCGTGGTCGTCGAATCCGGGGTACGTCACCCACTCCACCCGGTCGTCGTCGCGGAGGAACTCCGCGACAGCGCGGGCGTTCTCGCAGTGGCGCTCCATCCGGAGCGGGAGCGTGTTGAGCCCCTGAAGCGTCTGCCACGCGTCGAAGGGAGACTGCTGGCCGCCGGTGGTCCGCACGCCGCGCTGGCGGACGACGTTTGCGAAGGCGGAATCGCCGAACCGCTCGACGAAATCGATCGGGAACGACGGCGACTGCCCGTCGAGTTCGTCGTAGTCGGCGTCCGGGTGGTCCCACGGGAACTGGCCGCCGTCGACGACGACGCCGCCGACGGTCGTGCCGTTGCCCGTGATCCACTTCGTCGTCGACTCCCAGACGACGTCCGCGCCGTGTTCGAACGGCCGACAGAGGTACGGGGTGGCGAACGTGTTGTCGACCACGAGCGGCACCGCGTGCTCGTGGGCGATGGCGGCTATCGCCTCGAAATCGGGAACGACGAGCGAGGGGTTCGCCACCGTCTCCACGTGAACGAACGCGGTGTCGTCGTCTATCATCTCCTCGTAGGCGTCGACGTCGAGGGTGTCGACGAGCCGGGTCTCGATCCCCCGGCGATTCGCGATGGTCGACAGGTACGACGCGGTGCCGCCGTACATCTCCGAGCTGGCGACGACGTTGTCGCCCGCGCTCGCGAGCACGGTCGTGATCGCGTCGAACGCCGCCATCCCGGAACCGGTGGCGACGGCATCGGTGCCGCCGGACAGGTCAGCGAGACGGTCTTCGAGGACGCGCACGGTCGGGTTCGCGATCCGCGAGTAGACGTTGCCCTCCGCTCGGAGGGCGTACAGGTCCGCCGCCGCGTCAGCGTCGTCGAAGACGAACGAGGTCGTCTGGTGGATCGGGGTCGCGCGCGACCCGGTCGCCGGATCGACCTCGGCACCGGCGTGGAGACTCCGGGTGTTGAACCCACGTGTCATGTGTGTAGTGCATATATCTAGACACATCTATAACTGCCAGTTACGGCAACTGTTGCCTCTGCCGGTGGAGCCCGAGCCGCGGCCGGTTCGATTTGGCGCGTCTGCGACGAGACGACCGGCTATCGGACCCGACAGCCCGAGGCGTGAGTTTATCCCCCATCGAGCGCCATCGGACGGTAATGGCAGTCGCCGACTCTCCCGTTCCGGATCTGGCCGATCGCGCGACCGCGTGCGCCGAGCGGCTGCGCGCGGCGGATCGGGTCCTCCTCGCGTCGCACATCGACGCCGACGGGCTCACGAGCGCCGCGGTCGCGTCGACCGCACTCGCGCGCGCCGGCATCGACCACGAGGTCGTCTTCGAGAAACAGCTCGACGACGCGGCCATCGAGGGCATCGCTGCAACGGGCTACGAGACGGTGCTTTTCACCGACTTCGGCTCCGGACAGCTCGACGCCATCGCCGAGCACGAGGCCGCGGGCGAGTTCACGCCCGTAATCGCCGACCATCACCAGCCGGCCGACGCCGACACGGAGCTCCACCTGAACCCGCTCCTCGAAGGGATCAACGGCGCGAGCGAGCTGTCCGGAGCCGGCGCGAGCTACGTCCTCGCGCGGGCGCTCGAAGGGTCCGACGGCGACAATCGCGACCTCGCCGCGCTGGCCGTCGTCGGCGCGGTCGGCGACATGCAGGACTCCGACGGCGAGCTCGTCGGTGCCAACGCGGCCATCGTCCGCGACGGGGTCGACGCCGGAGTGATCGAGACGCGGACGGATCTCGACCTGTACGGGCGACAGACCCGCCCGCTCCCGAAGCTCTTGGAGTACGCCTCCGACGTGACGATACCCGGTGTCTCGAACGACGAGGCCGGCGCGATATCCTTCCTCGCCGACCTCGATATCGACGCGAAACGCGACGGCGAGTGGCGGCGCTGGGTCGACCTGGACGCCGCGGAGCGACAGACGCTCGCCTCCGGACTGATGCGCCGCGCGGTCGCCTCCGGCGTTCCCGCCGACCGGATCGAGTCGCTCGTCGGCACCTCCTACACCCTCGTCGACGAGGAGGCCGGAACCGAACTGCGAGACGTGAGCGAGTTCTCCACGCTTCTCAACGCCACCGCGCGGTACGATCGAGCGGACGTCGGGCTCGCGGTGTGTCTCGGCGACCGGGTCGACGCGCTCGCGGAGGCGCGGCGGCTGCTCCGAACCCACCGCCGGAACCTCTCGGAGGGGCTCCAGTGGGTGAAAACGGAGGGCGTCACCCACGAGGAGAACCTCCAGTGGTTCGACGCCGGCTCGCGGATCCGAGAGACGATCGTCGGCATCATCGCCGGGATGGCGATCGGGTCGCCGGCGGTCGACCGCTCGAAGCCCGTGATCGCGTTCGCGGAGGAGAGCGCCGATGAACTGAAGGTCTCCTCGCGCGGGTCGCACGCGCTCGTACGGCGGGGACTCGACCTCTCTGCCGTGATGCGAGAGGCCAGCCGCGCCGTCGGCGGCGACGGCGGCGGCCACGACGTCGCCGCGGGCGCGACGATCCCGATCGACGAGCGGGACGCCTTCCTCGCGGAGGCCGACAGGCTGGTGGGAGAACAGCTCTGAGCGACTTCGTCCGGCGGCGTGAGCGTCACTCGCCGACGGTCCGACGGACCCAACCCGACGCCCCGGACGGCGACGGGTCCGACGACTCTAGAGTCTGCCGAGTCCCCTCGCCGTCGACCGCGCGGACGACCACCTCGTGCGTGCCGTCCGGGTCGAAGACGTGCCGCCACTGTCGCCAGACGTCTCCGTCGGGGAGGGGATCGGAGAGGGTCGCGTCGGTCCACGACCCGCCGCCGTCCGTCGAGACTTCGACCCGCTCGATCCCGCGCGTCCCGGCGTAGGCGTGACCGGCGAGTTCGATCCGCCCGTCGGGTCGCTCCGTGATCCCCTCGTCCCAGAGCTTGGCGACCGTCTTCACCTCGCCCGTCCCCTCCCAGCCGCGCTCCTCCCAGTATCCGTCTTCCTCGACGTTCAGCAGGTCGATCTCCGAGAGCCACTTCACGTTCGTCTCGCCCCAGTGACCCGGAATCAGGACGCGGACCGGGTGGCCGTGCCCGGTCGGGAGTGCCTTCCCGTTCATCCCCCACGCGAGGAACCCCTCGGCGAGCACGTCGACCGGGAACTGGACGTAGTAGCCGTCCTCGCCGCGCACCATCGCACAGTCGCAGTCGCCCCCGGGGTCGACCGACTCGAGGAGCGGCCGGATCGGGGTGCCGGTCCAGACGGCGGTGTCGAGCTTTCGCCCGTTCAGCCGTTCGCCGACGCATCGAAGGGATATCGCTCGGTGTTCGACGGGGCGGTCGATCAAGTCGTCGAACGTGACCGTCCGCTCGGAGCCGGTCTCACCGGTGAACGTCAGCGACCACTCGGCCGCGGTGACCTCCGGATCGAGTTGCGCGATGTCGACGTTGTAGAACTCGCCTATCGGACTCACCATCCCGAGGAGGTCGTCGCTTTCGAGCGTGAGCGAGGCCGATTCGACGTCTCGGATACGGGTCTCGACGCCCTCTGATCGCGGGGCGTCGGGGAGCGGGTCAGAGGCGTCTCCCGGCCCGGGGCCGGCCTCGAACGCCTCGCGTCCGATGACCGCCGCGACGACGAACGCGAGCGACCCCGAGACCGTGCGGAGCACCCGTCGGCGCGCCGCGTCGACGGGCTGTGTACCGTCACTCGCCGACACGCCGTTTCCGAGCGCGGTTATCACCGCCACGGGAAACGCAGCCCCGAGTGCCGGAACGGGCGCCCCCGTCATTCCGACGGCGAGCAGCCACGACCCGCCGCCGGCCGCCGCGACGCCGGTCCATGGTCGGTCGGTTCGCACCGCGATCCGCTGCCCGATCAGCGACAGCGCACCGAACAGGCCGGTCGCGACGGCGAGCGCCAGCGCGACGTGTAACAGGTGCCCTGAATCGCCGAGCGTCTCGATGGCGACCGTCACGACGGGTCCGGGCGTTCGGTTGACGATCGCTTGGTCGAGCGGAGCGACGACGAACGAGCGCGACCAGCCGGCGGCGAGGTACGAGCCGGCGACCGCGGCCGCGCCGGCCGCGACCGCGAGGGAGAGATCGCGTCTCGTGGTACCGATACCCATGTAACGTGGTAGTGGCGCAGTCACTTGAATGGCGCTTTCGGCGGCTCGGACGCAGCCGTCGACGACCGCGGCGGATCGAGGCGGTTGCGGCTGGCGGCGAGAACAGGGGACGCACGTAGTGCGGCGATCGCTCGGTCAGTCAGTCAGGCTTCGCCGATGTCGCGGAACATCGCCCGGTAATCGTCGGACGAGAGCGACTCGCTGAGGTCGTCGATGTCGGTATCGAGGGCGTCGAGCCGTTCGACCAGTTCGGTGTACGCCTCGTTCCCCTCTCGCTGCGCGGCGGGCTTCTGCGAGTTGAGGACTGCGCGCTTGCTGGCGAGCGCGGCGGCCTCCTGAATGAGGTCGTCGTACTCGCTCCGCGTCAGGAGGGTGTCGATCGCCGCCAGCAGGTTCGAGCGACTGACCGGCTTGGTGAGGTACAGGTCGAACCCCATATCGACGATGTCGAAGTCGGGCTCGACCGCGGTGACCATCGCGACCCGGCAGTCGTAGCCGGCGTCGCGGATGTGCTCGAGCACGTCGTCACCGCTCCCATCGGGAAGCCGGCGGTCGAGCAGCACGACGTCGAACGTGGCGTCGATCCGGTCGATCGCGTCCGCGGCCGTTTCGGCGACGGCCACGTCGTATCGCTCTTCGAGAAAGCCGGCGTACAGCGCGGCGATGTCGGGCTCGTCCTCGACGACGAGAACCGAGGGATCGCTCACCGCCGGTCACCACCGAGGTCGACGGAAGACGCTTCACCGGACATACACGAACGGGCGGCGTGTCGAGAAATAAAGCTGTCGCCGTCTGCGCAGCCGGTCGATCGGATCGTCTTTTATATGCTCTCGTCGCAAACACGGAGACGAATGTCTGAACTCGTCTCCACCGGGGTCGAGGGACTCGACTCGATCCTCACCGGCGGTATAACGGAGCGATCGACGGTTCTCGTCTCCGGCAATCCCGGTACCGGAAAGAGCATCTTCGGCATCCAGTACCTCCATCACGGGGCCACGGAGCACGGAGAACGCGGCGTGTACGTCTCCTTCGAGGAGGACGAATCCGACATCCGCGGTGCCGCGGAGTCGATCGGCCTCGACGGGTTCGGTGAACTCGTCGACGACGGCGACATCGTGATATTGGACAAACGCGAGATGCTGCGCGAGACTGACTTCTCGACGGCGGTCGATCACCTCCTCGACACGGTCGAAGACGGCGAGTTCGACCGGCTCGTGCTCGATTCGCTGTCGATGTTCCAGCTCTTTTTCGACGCCGAACAGGAGAAGCGGACGTACCTCCTGAAGTTCTCCGACATCCTCAAAGCGAACGGCCTCACCTCGCTTTTGATCAACGAACAGGGAGCCGTCTTCCCCGACACGGAGGTTGGGTTGGAGAACTTCCTCACCGACGGGAACATCTACTTCATCCAGACGCCGACCGATTCCGGCGTCAACCGGTACGTCTGGGTCGCGAAGATGCGGAAACAGGACATCGACACCGACATCTTCCCGATGGAGATCGGCGAGGGAGGGATCACGGTCCACGAGCGGGCCGGCGGGTTCTCGATGATGGGGCGGTCCGACGAGCCGTCGTTTTAGGCGGGAGTCCCATCGGCGGGAGGGAGACGGCCGCGTCCCCGACGCCGAGACATCCGAGTCGTCCGAGTCGTCACTGTCCCGACGAGAGGTCCCGCCAGACGTCGTCGAGACGGTTCTTCACCGCGGAGCGCTCTTCGACCTCGACCGTGAGCCCGTCGCGGAAGTCGACCTCGACGCCGTCGACCTTCCGGCGGTACACCTTCACTCGACGGTGCTCGTCCGAGAGCGGCCGGTCGTGGAGTTCGAGGAGGTCCGCCTCTTCGAGCTCGTTGATCCGTCGGTAACACGTCGCGATCGGCACGTCGAGCTCGTCGCTGAGGTCCTGCGCCGACATCGCGTCGCCTGTCGCGGTCAGGATGTCCGTGTTGTACTTGTTACCGAGAACCGTGATCAGGTCGTCCCCCACCATTCACGTTATCGCAGTTGATTTTTTGACGTTAAAAGGATACCGGTGATATCGCCCGGTCGGGAACGCGCTCCGGTAGCGTCTCGGTGTGCGTGCACGGACGATTACTGTCGGAAGCGCTCGCCCAGGTGTTATCGCCCGTGATAGTCGCCACCGTAGGTTTATACGTCGAGTTTGCGGACGGAGCGTATGGAGTTCATCGAGGGGTTGTACCTCGTTACGACTACCGTGTTGGCCGGCGCGAGCGCGACGCTCGTGGCCTTCGCGGTCGCGGCGTACCGGTCGTCCGGTCGAACGGCGATGGCGTACCTCGCCGTCGGATTCGGTCTCGTCGTCGTCGCCGCCGTGGGGACGCCGATCGCGGCCTTTCGGACGGGCTTCGCGAACGCGCAGGCGCTGCTTTTGATCACCACGGGGCTGTTCGCGGCCTCGATGGCGCTCGTCGCCGGGAGCCTCGTCGTCTACGAGCCCGGGACGCAGGAGCTCGTGATCCCGGAGTCGGAGCTGACGCGGATCCAGGACCGGTAGCACGAACGGGCGAGAACCGCCGTCGCCGTACTACTTCGAGACGTCGGAGACGCGCGACCCGCTAGTCGCGCGAGCGACGACCGACCGGGTCGGTGTCACGTCACGGACGAGACGAACGCTCATGCGCGCGCCAACAGGGTGTCGCCTCGATGTCCGAGATCCGCGACGACACCCCGTGACGCGCCGATATCACTTCCAATAACTCCGGGATTCGAGTGCATCCAAGATACACATATAACGGGATGAAATTAATACCAAAATCGCACGACTGCAGTTGTTTATCAAGTCGAATAATCGGCACAGAGTGTTTAATAGGGAATTCCTACTCTCCTCTGGTAACGCCCGCCGGGCAGGCCGGGGGCCGACGCAACACAACCAATGTTCGAAGCAATCATGGACGAGGAAGAGCGCGGTCAAGTGGGGATTGGAACCCTCATCGTGTTCATCGCGATGGTGCTCGTGGCGGCGATCGCCGCGGGTGTTCTGATCAACACGGCCGGCTTCCTTCAGACGCAGGCTGAGGCAACGGGCGAAGAGAGTACAAGTCAGGTGAGCGACCGGCTGCAGGTCGTGAGTCAGTCCGGTAATGTGACTAACCTCAACATCAGTGGCAACGGTGATGAACGTGCGATCGACGAACTCCAAATGACCGTCGCACAGTCGCCGGGTGCCGGAAATATCGATCTTACAGAAGTGAGCGTCGAACTGATCGGTACCGGTGGCCAGGTTTCTTCGACGCTCGCAGAGGGCAACATCGAGATGTTCACTGGAGAGACAGGTGACGAGGTCGTGCTAACAGAATCTGGCGACCGCGCAGAAATCACATTGGACCTTACGTCCGGTGATTTCGCGTACAACGACGATACCGCAGAGGGCGGGCTTGAGTCGGGTGATCGCTTAACTGTGACGTTCACCACCGCCTCTGGTGCAACAACGAGCACTGAGCTCCGCGTCCCCACGACGCTGACTCAGGATCAGACTTCAGTGAGGCTATAATAATGTTCGAATCCATTACTAACAACGAAGACCGCGGTCAAGTGGGGATCGGAACCCTCATCGTGTTCATCGCGATGGTGCTTGTGGCGGCGATCGCTGCAGGTGTTCTGATCAACACAGCCGGGTTCCTACAATCGCAGGCAGAAGCGACCGGACAAGAAAGTACAGACCTCGTCTCCGAAAGAATTGATGTGACAAGTGAGGTCGGAATTGTTGGGAGCGAGTCCACAGGCGAACTTGAAGCAATTCGGCTCTCAGTCTCTGGTGCTGCTGGGTCTAGCCAAATTGACCTTTCAGAGGCGACAATCCAAGCAGTGGGTCCCAATGGACAGGCAAATCTCGTCTTCACCGACGTGGCTGCTGATGGGAATACCCTGGATGGTACGTATAATGTGAGTCAACTCAATGCGAGTAAGTTCGCAGTTCAGAACAGTTCCGGTGGCTGGGTCTCCGGTGACGACGCTGTGTTGAACAATGAAAACGACTACACTATTGTTGTCAACCCCGGTGCCGAACCATTCGGAAGTCTCACTGCAGAGGGCCTTGATGGTACGACGCAAGTTTACGATGGTAGCTTCACCTACGCTCACCAGACCGGTGAGGAGGCCTTTGGTGAAAGCCAGACGTCTTCGCTGGAGATTGTCTCACCGTCGTCGGCAACAACGGCTGTTGAACTCAACTCACCCGACCTCTACAGCGAGGACGGCGAAGCCGTCCGGCTCTAACGAGCCTCGCACAGCCCCGTAACCACTTCCTCGGCGGGTCGGCCGCCCGGAACACCTATTTTATCGCGCGATAACGACTACGTCATGAGTGACCACGACGCACCGCCAGCCGACCCCGACGAACTCGACTTCACCGACGACGAGAACGTCGTCGAGATCGGGGAGAGCCGGTACGTCGTCGGGACGAACGGCCGGCCGAACGTCGGGCGATCGCAGCCCGACCGCGCCGCCGGCGACGACTCCGCGTTCAGGCCGGCCGACCCCGAGAACCCGGACGCGCGCCGTCCGCCGGGAGGCGGGCAGGCGGAGAGCGCGGCCGCCGGCGGTGCGAGCGGGCAGCAGCGCGGGGGCGGTGGGCAGGGCGGACACGGGGGCGGCCGACGGAGTGGCGGCCGCGGCGACCGCGCGCCCACCGGACGTGGCGGGCAGGCCGCCGGCGGTCAGCCCCCGGGGACACAAGCGCCCGGGGGACACGCGGGCGGGAACGCACAGCGCGGCGGCGCTCCCGCGGTCGACCGACAGGCGGTGAGTCGGTGGCTCGCGAGTTCCTTCGACGACGACGGGTTCACGTACGGGATCGACGCGACCCTCCACGTCGACGGGGAGACGACGCGCCAGCGCATGGTCTCGAACGACGTGACCGCGACGTTCGACGCGCTCGTGAGCTGGTTCGCGGCGAACGCCGGCCCGAACTCGCCGACGCCGGAGGCGCTGGGGCTGCTCCTCGTCGCCGCGGACACGACGGTCGACGTGCCCCCGGTGGCGATAAAGCGGTTCGCGACGAGCCAGGGACTCACGGCGAGCGACAGCATCGGCGACCTCGTGCGTGCGGCAGAGGAGAACGGCGGCTTCAGAATCGAGTGAGCGCGAGCTCCGGTCGGGTGAGCGGCGGGCTCCGAGTCGGGCTCGCTACAGCAGGAACAACAGCGCGGCACCGATCAGCGCGAACACGGCGTAGATACCGGCCATGGCCTCGCGTTTCAGCGGGCTCCCGAGCGGCTCGGCGGTGAGCCGGCGGACCGGCGGGAGGATCGCGACGCCGGCGAGAACCAGTGGGAACGCGCCGACCCGCGGGATCTGTGTGATCGCGACGACGATCGTCCCGTAGCCGAGCACGTAACACCCCCGCCGCCAGAGCTGTTCGCGGTCGGAGAGCGCTTCGGTGGGGGAGAACCCGTCGTCGGAGCCGCCGTCGCCCGCGCTGCCGCCGGTTCCGGCGTCGGCCGCCACCTGCTGTGCCTGTCGCTGCACGTACTCGTCGAGCTCCTCGGCGGCCGCTTCCGTCTGCGGCGCGCCGCACTCGGCGCAGTAGCGGGCCTCGTCATCGATCGACGCCTCACACCGGGGACACGACTTCATCCTCATCTGATTCCCAGCGTGATCGGTCTTAACTCTTCGGACCGCGGCGTTCGGTCGATCCCCGCTCCGTCACCGGATTCGAGAGAACCGGCCCCGAGCGTCGGCGTGTGGCTTTCACATCTGATACGCAGAGGGCGTGTCCGTCGCCGATCGGCAGACGGCCGATCGGGGGTGCGTGCGCGACGACGAACATCCAGTAGTTCTCACCGCTGAGAACCGCGGGCGAGCGGTTAAGTGACGGCTCCTCCGTTCTCCGGATAACTATGGCAACGCGCGTGCTTATCGCGGACGATTCGGAGTTCATGCGGAATCTCCTGCGAGAGATCCTCGAAGGGGAGTTCGAGGTCGTCGGCGAGGCGGAAAACGGTGTGGAGGCGGTCAACATGTACGAGGAGCACGGACCGGACCTGGTGATGATGGACATCGTGATGCCCATCCGAGACGGGATCGAGGCGACGACGGAGATCATGGAGGACAATCCCGAGGCGACCGTGATCATGTGTACGAGCGTCGGTCAAGAGGAGAAGATGAAGGCCGCGATCAAGGCGGGCGCGGAGGGGTACATCACGAAGCCGTTCCAGAAGCCGAACGTGCTCGACGCCATCGGATCGGCGGTATAATGCGCGTCGACGTCCGGGCGCTCGGTGCCTGCAACCGCCTCTCGGAGCGGGGGGCGAAACAGGCCGCCGACGCGCTCTCCGAACTGACCGGCACCGACCTCGCGGTCGAGGTCACCGGGGCGAGCGTCGCCAGCGGCGAGGATCTCGCGGAGGCGTTCGCGGGCAGGGAGTCCATCGGCGTGAGCGTCGGGCTCCGCGGCGGACTGGAGGGCGAGGCGGTGCTCGCGTTCGACGCCGACAACGTCGACGCCCTCCTGTCGCTTCTGCCCGGCGGCCAGTCGATGGGCCACAGCGCGGTGAGCGAGGTCGGCAACATCGCACTGGGAGGGTTCCTCGACGGCTGGGCGAACTACCTCGGTACGGCGATCGACATGACGCCGCCGCGGTACTTCGAGGCGGACGGTGCCGCGGTGCTCCCCGACGGGGCGCTCGCGGGCGACGGCGTGTTCCTCTTCGAGAGCCGGCTCGACGCGACGACAACGGACCTGGATTTCTCGATCTACATGCTTCCCGACTCCGGGCAGTTCCGCGACCTCATCGTCGGGAAGACCGCGGCGGCCGCGGCGCCGGGAACCGAGGCGGCAGCGGCCGGGGGAAGCGACGGCGACGTCGGCGGCCCCGCGGTCCCGTACGAGTCGCTTTCGACGTTCGCGTCGCTGGCCAAGCGCGGCTCGGCGAACGCCGCCGACAACATCGCGATGATGACCGGGCTGGAGACGACGGTCGACGTGAGCCGGCTCCGGTTCGTCCCGCTCGCCGACGTGCCGGCCGAGGTGGGCGTCGAGCCGCACGCCGGGACGGTGTTCGAGCTACAGGGCAAGCCGAGCGGCTACCTCGCGATCCTCTTCGAGGAGTCCTCCGCGGCGACCATCGCGGAGGCGATGCTCCCGATGGAGCCGGACGAACCGCTCGGAGACATGGCCGAAAACGCCCTCTGTGAGCTCGGAAACGTGATGACGAGCGGATTCATCGACGGGTGGGCGAACGTGCT
Organism: Halorubrum salinum; assembly: GCF_024494575.1. Classification (GTDB taxonomy): domain Archaea; phylum Halobacteriota; class Halobacteria; order Halobacteriales; family Haloferacaceae; genus Halorubrum; species Halorubrum salinum. The sequence continues at coordinate 130,059 of NZ_JANHDO010000001.1, read as the reverse complement.
CGGCACGTCCATCGCGCACTCGCCGCCCGAGTTCGTCCACGACATCGGCTCCGCGACGATCAGCCCGCTCGTCGCGAAGCTGAGTCAGCGACAGGACTACGGGTTCGTGATTGACGCCGCGATCCGGACGGAGGGCGTCGAGGCGCGGTGTGACGTGTACGCGCTCCCGGACGAGCGCGAACTGGCCGACGCGCTGGCACAGCTCTCGGAGCCGTGAGCCACTCGTCGCCGTCTCGCGGCCGGCGGGCCTCCGAGAGCGACGAGACCGGCGTCGACCCCGGACGAATCAGAGTCGGCGTCGGCGAGTTGGCGGTGGCGACGGACGGCGAGACGCTCACCACGAGCGGACTCGGGTCGTGCGTCGCCGTCGGGCTTGTCGATCGAGACGCCGAAGTGCACGGGCTGTTACACGCGATGTTGCCGAGCGAAGACGACGCTCGCTCCGCGGCCGCCCGGCCGGCGAAGTACGTCGACGCCGGTATCGCGACGCTGATCGAGCGGCTCCGCCGGTCGGGCGCGTCCGGCGACCGGCTCGAAGCGCGCATCGCCGGGGGCGCAGAGATGCTGGACCTCACCGACGCGGTGGGACCGCGAAACGTCGAGCGAGCCGAGGAGTCGCTCGCGGCGGCCGGCGTGCCGATCGTCGCGAGCGACGTTGGCGACGGCGTCGGACGGACGGTGCAGCTCCGGGCCGACGGCGGGCTCGTGGTCCGAGCGGCAGACGGATTCGAACGGACGCTTTGAGCCGGTCTCGAACGAACGCTCCGAGCCGTCCACGCGCCGTCTTCTCACTGTTGATATTTTGAGAGGTGCATTAAAGTGTGTTCTGCGGGTTGATGCTGGTAATGGGCCTCGAACTACCGGTGTGGGGAGCTCCGACGGCTGCATGGATAGTCGCCACGCTGGGGCTCGTCGGTGCGAGCGTCCTCGATCGGTTTCTCGACGACGATGACGGATCCGACGACGATTCGGGAGGCATGGGCGGCGACGACGACCCCTTCGGCGGCGGAGGGATGGGTGGTGGCGGAGGGATGGGCGGTGGCGGCGGAATGGGCGGAGACATGGGCGGCGGTGACGGCTTCGACGATTTCGACGGCATGGACGAGTGGGACGACGGCTTCGACGACGGGGGCGGTGGCGGCGGATCCGACACCGACGAGCTGGAAAAACGGCTCGATGACCTCGAAAACGAGGTCGCCTCGCTGTCGTCGACAGTCTCGACGGTCAGGTCGGAGAACGAGGAGATATCGGCCGCGGTCGACGACATCGAAGAGGACGTTCGGAACCTGCTCGACATCTACGAGATGGTCACCCGCGGCATCAACCCGTTCGTCGACGATTCGAGCGGGTTCGACAGCGTCAGCGGCGGCGGCGAGGGGTCGTTCGGCCTCTTCGACGACGACGAGGAGGGCGGCGAGGACGACGACCTCGACGAGGACGTCGCGAGCGCAGACGCGGACGGGTTCTTCGACGACGACCTCCTCGACGACGAGTTCGATGAAGACGGAGACGGCGAGGACGACGCGTTCGGGGAGCTAGAGGCGGACGAACAGACGGACGACGGCGATACCGCCACCGCGTCCGAGACTGCGACGGCGGACGACGGAGACGACATGAACGACGATGGAAAGAGCTTCAGCGAGCTGAAAGAGGAGTACGACGCCGGGGAGGCCGACTGGGCCGACGAAGGAGACGACGGCCCCGGCGACGAAACGGACCCGTTCGACGAGCCGGGCGAGAGCGCGGACGACGAGGTCGATCCGTTCGACGACGCCGACGACGGTTTCGACGACGCCGACGACGGCTTCGACGACGCCGACGACGGCTTCGACGACGCCGACGACGGCTTCGGGGCCGGGGACGGCTTCGACGAAGAGGCGTCCGACGCGGACCCCTTCGCCGACGAGCCCGCCGAACCAGAGCCGGAACCCGAACCGAGCAGTCACGCCGAGCCCGAACCGGATCGCTCGCGCGGCCCACGCCCCGGCGGGGACCCCGCAGAGGCGAGCGGCGACGGCTTCGAGTACGTCGGCACGGACGACCTCTCCGGCGGGCGCGGAAAGCCGTACCTCACGGAGCTTCCCGGCGATTACGTCGGCGACCTCCTCGTGATGGAGTGGCTGGAGTTCCTGGTCTCCGAGAGCGACGTCACGGATGCGGTTCGCGCGATCAACTACTACGAGCGGATCGAGTGGGTCGGGCCGGAGGCGGCCGCGCGGCTGCGCGACTTCCTCTCCGGGTTCGGTACGATCGACCGCAACGTCGTCGACCGCCCCGGCACGGACCGACTGGTCCGCGAACACCACACGCGGAGTCTCCGATACGTGACCCAGCTCAACGGGACGAGCGGTCACCTGATGCTCTTGGACCGGTGGGACGACCTCGCCGGCGGGTCGCTCGTGGGAGGGGGCGCACCGTCGATCAACGGACGAAGCGGCCGAGGGGGGTCTCGTGGCCACCCCGACCGCCGCGGGAGCGATCGGCGCGGCGACGGTCGCAGACGCGACGGAGAGGACCGCCGCGACGCGAACGGCCGCCGCGAGAACGGACACGACCCGGACGCCGACGCGCGGACCGATCGGTCCGCCCACCGCGAGGGAGGAGACGGTCGCCGCGACGAGCGGTCCGACCGCCGCACCGAGCGAGCGAGCGAGCGCGACCGGAACGGCGGGTCGCCGCGACCGATGAACGATCCGAACCCGCGTTCCGACCGGGCCGATCCGGCCGACGGAGGGTGGGGCGATGGGCGTTAGCGTCTCCGCCTCGACGGCCATCATCGTCGCGGGGCTGTTCTTCGCGTTCACGACGTTCTACCCCGTGGCCGCGAACGGCCTCGACCGCGTCACCGACGCCCAACACGGGATGCACGAGCGCGCCTTACAACAGCAGAACACCGATTTCACCGTGACGAACGCGACGTTCGATACGGGAACCGACACGCTCACCGTGACCGCCGAAAACGACGGCGCGGTCGGCCTCGTCGCCGGCGACGCGACGCTCGTCGTCGGTAACGAGTACGTCGACGTGGGCGGAGAGGCGGCGGACACGACCGTCGACGGCGACGGCGATACCGACCTCTGGCTCGGCGGCGAGGAGCTGGTCGTCGACGTCGACGATACCGACCTCTCGACCGCTATCGTCGGGGGCGAGACCCGCGTCGTCCTCGTGGTCGAGTCCGGCGTCCGCGACGCCGCCACCGTGACGGAGGTGAGCTAGATGGCGAGCGTTCCCGTTTCACACCTGATCCTGTTCATCGCGAGCCTCGTGATCGCCGCGGGCGTCGTGGGGACGATCACGACCGGCGTCGACCGGGTGAGCGCCGCCGTCGACGACGCCGGACTGGACGCGACCGAGACGCTCCGCACGGACGTCACGGTCATCTCCGACCCGGGCGGGGGTGTGTACGACGCGAGCAACGACACCGTCACGCTCTTGATAAAGAACACCGGCACCTACCGGCTCGCGCCCGACGGCTCCGGGCTCGACGTGCTCTTCGACGGATCGTACGTCAGACCGGACGCGAAAACGGGCGAGCTCGTCTCCGCCGGCGACGGCGCGGCGTGGAGCCGCGGCGACGTGCTCCGGCTCACGATAGACGTCGGGAACCTCGCTTCCGGCACCGACCACCGCGTGTACCTGACGGTCAACGGCGACGAGGAACTGTTCCAGTTCCGGGTGGAGGCGTAAATGCCCCGCACTGACAACCTCCTCTCGATCGGGCTCGGCGAGCGCGACCGACTCAACAAGGAGCTCGGCGGGGGGATCCCGCGCGGCAGTATCGTCCTCATGGAGGGCGACTACGGGGCCGGCAAAAGCGCCATCTCGCAGCGGTTCGCCTACGGGCTCGTCGAGGAGGGCGCGTCGGTCACGATGATGTCGACGGAACTCACCGTCCGCGGCTTCATCGACCAGATGCACTCGCTGGAGTACGACATGGTGAAGCCGCTCTTGAACGAGGAGCTGCTCTTTTTGCACGCCGACTTCGACTCCGGCGGCGCGTTCTCCGACGGCGACGGCGAACGCAAGGAGCTCCTCAAGCGGCTGATGAACGCGGAGGCGATGTGGAACTCGGACGTCGTCTTCTTAGACACGTTCGACGCCATCTTCCGGAACGATCCCACCTTCGAAGCGCTCGTCAGGAAGAACGAGGAGCGGCAGGCGGCCCTCGAGATCATCTCCTTTTTCAGAGAGATAATCTCGCAGGGGAAAGTGGTCGTGTTGACCGTGGATCCCTCCGCCGTCGACGACGAGGCCATCGGCCCGTTCCGTTCCATCGCGGACGTCTTCTTAGAACTGGAGATGATCGAGGTCGGCAACGACATCCGGCGACAGATCAACGTGAAGCGGTTCGCCGGGATGGGCGAACAGGTCGGGGACACGATCGGGTTCTCGGTTCGGTCCGGGACCGGAATCGTCATCGAGAGCCGCAGCGTCGCGTAGCCACCAACCCACAAAGATATCATGACCGAACACGGCACCGCGAAACCGTCCGAAGAACTCCGGAAAGCAGCCATGCGGCGGCCGCATCTCCGTGAGCACCTCCGGGAGTTCAAACAGATCACCGGAGAGTTCCCCCAGTTCATCGAGGAGCCGAAATCGGAGTACGAGTCGAACCGGCCGAACGTCATCTACCCGGTCGGCGGCCCCATATACAGCCACATCTACGGCGACCTCGGACAGGACACCAAGTACTACGCCATCGAGCCGGAGGTGTCCGGGCCGCAGGCGCAGATCCTCAACGAGGTGAAAAACCGGCTGCTCTCCGTGAGCGGTCAACACAGCGCGCCCGACTCCGAGGCGGAGTACGACGACCTCATAGAGGAGCTGTTAGAGCAGGTGACCCACGTCGACGACCACACGACCGGCTGGCGGCGGGGGCTCTCGAAGGTGCGGAACATGGGGAAACTCTCCGTCACGGAGGAGACCTACCAGAACATCCGATACCGGCTCAACCGCGACATCGTCGGGCTCGGACCGCTGGAACCGGTGATGCGCGACCCGGCGAACGAGGACATTCACGTCATCGGCCCCAAGGAGTGTCACGTCGACCACGGGACGTTCGGGATGCTGGAGACGACGGTCGACTTCGGGACGCCGAAGGAGTTCGACAACTGGCTCCGCAACATGGGCGAGCGGATCGGCGACCCGCTGTCCGACTCCGACCCCATCGTCGACTCCACGCTGCCGGACGGTTCGCGTATCAACATCATCTACTCGGACGACGTCTCCCTGAAGGGGTCCTCGCTCACGATCCGACAGGGCGAGGAGGTGCCGCTGTCTATCAACCAGATCACGAACTGGGGGACGCTGTCGCCCGAACTCGCGGCGTACCTCTGGCTCTGTCTGGAGAACGAACAGACGGTGTTCGTCGTCGGAGAGACGGCCTCGGGGAAGACGACGACGCTGAACGCCATCCTCTCGTACATCCCCGACGACTCCAAGATCTACACCGCGGAGGACACGGCGGAGGTCATCCCGCCGCACAGCACGTGGCAGCAGCTGCTGACCCGGGAGGGCGGCGGTGAGGGCAGTTCGGACGTGGACATGTTCGATCTCGTCGCCGCCGCGCTGCGGTCGCGCCCCGACTACATCATCGTGGGCGAGGTCCGCGGTGCCGAGGGTCGCATGGCGTTCCAGGCGGCCCAGACCGGTCACCCGGTCATGCTTACCTTCCACGCGTCAGACATCGTCTCGATGATCCAGCGGTTCACCTCCGAGCCGATCAACGTCCCGGAGACGTTCATGGACAACGCCGACGTGGCGCTGTTCCAGAACCGGGTGAAACAGGGCGACAAGGTGTTGCGTCGGGTGACGAGCGTTCAGGAGATCGAGGGGTACTCGAAAGAGATGGAGGGCGTCGTCACCCGCGAGGTGTTCAGCTGGGACCCAGTCGAAGACGAGATCGTCTTCCAGGGGATGAACAACTCCTACGTGTTAGAAGAGCAGATCGCGACGCTGCTCGGCTACGCGGACACCCGCGACATCTACGACGACCTCGAGTTCCGCGCGGAGCTGATAAACCGGATGATTCAGGAGGGGATCTTGGGCTACCACGAGGTCAACGACGCGATCAACTCCTTCCAGCGCGACGGCGTCGAGGGGCTTCCCTTCGACATGCACCGGAACGTCAGGTGACTTCGAGATGAACGGAGGCGGTGAGTACCACGGCGGAAAGCGGGGTCACCACAGCCGATGGCAGTGAAACAGGTCGGGAACGGGCTCGCGACCGCGGCCGATCTGACCTCGGAGGTCCTCGAGTCCTACGAGAAGCTCGACATCTCGAAGGGGCAGTACGTCGGCTTCGTGCTGCTCCCCGCGGTGCTCGTGTTCCTCGCGAGCGTCGTCGGTATGTTCGTCCTTCCGCTGCCCCTCGCGGCCCGCGTTCCGGTTCCGATGTTCGGCGGGCTCATTCTGGTCGCGGCGGTGATCTACCCGAAGATCTACCTCAGCAGTCTGGAGACGAAGATCGACAACCAGCTACATCTCGTGATGACGCACATGACGGTGTTGTCGACGACGAACATCGACCGCATGGAGGTGTTCCGGACGCTGGCGCGCGAAGAGGAGTACGGCGTCGCAGCAGAGGAGATCCGACGCGTCGTCCACCTCGTCGACACGTGGAACCAGAGCCTCGACGACGCGTGTCGTCGGCGCGCAGAGGAGGTCCCCTCGGACGCGATGGCCGACTTCTTCGACCGACTCGGGTACACGATGGGTGCGGGACAGTCGCTAGAGGAGTTCCTCGTCTCCGAACAGGACGTCATGCTCGCGAAGTACGAGACGCTGTACGAGTCCTCGCTGGCGAACTTGGAGGTCATGAAAGACCTGTACATGTCGATGATCCTCTCGATGACGTTCGCGTTGGTCTTCGCCATCGTGCTCCCGATCTTGACCGGGAACGACCCGACCGCGACGGTGGCGGCGGTCATCGTGCTCTTCGTCTTCGTCCAGCTCGGCTTCTACGCGATGATCCGGGCGACCTCGCCGTACGATCCGATCTGGTTTCACCCGGACGAGCGCGCCCCGGGCGACCTGAAGCTGTGGGCGTCGCTCGGGATCGGCGGGGGGCTCTCCTTCGTGATCATCGGGATCACGGCCGCCGGGATGTTCGGCTACGGACCGGGGCTTCCCGGGCTCCTCTTTTTCATCGACGACGTGCGGCTCCCGCTGTACCTCGCCGTGCCCATCTCGCCGCTCATCATCACCGGCGTGGTGCTGCGGAACGCGGAGCAGGCGATCACGGCCCGCGACGCCGAGTTCCCCTCGTTCGTCCGGGCGCTCGGCGCGACCGAGAGCGCGAAGCAGTCGACGACGACGGACGTGTTGACCACGCTGCGCGAGAAGAACTTCGGGGACCTCTCGCCGGCCATCGAGCGGCTCTACCGGCGGCTCAACATGCGTATCAGTACCGAGGGTGCGTGGCGCGAGTTCACGTTCGACACGCGGTCGTACCTCATCCAGAAGTTCTCGGAGATGTACCTCGTCGGCCGACAGATGGGCGGGGATCCGAAGATGCTCGGGGAGCTGATCTCGAAGAACATGAACGCCGTGAACCAGCTTCGCGAGCAGCGTCGACAGGCGGCGCTGACGTTCATCGGACTCCTGTACGGGATCACGGCGGCGGCGACGTTCGCCTTCTTCATCGGGCTGGAGATCGTCGCGATCTTAGCGGAGCTGACCGCGGACTTCGGACTCGAACAGATGGACATCGGACAGATCGTCTACCCCGGCGCGTACGACATCCCGCTCATCGAGTACCTCCTCTTGACCGTCGTGCTGTTCAACGCCGCGCTCTCCTCGCAGATGATCCGCCGGATCGACGGCGGCAACCCCGCGAACGGGTACATCCACTTCGTGCTCCTGACGTGGCTCGGCGCGGTGACCGCGATGGCGACCCGGACGCTCGTCAACGCGATCTTGTCCATCTGACTCGGGTCGCCGCAGTTCGGGCGCCGTCGTCTGTCCGCTCCGGCAAGCTTTAACGCCGCGAACGGTAACTCACGGGCATGGACTGGAAGACCGACTGGGGACTCCGTGGACGGATGGGAGTCACGATGTTCCTGCTTTTCGCCCTCTACGTCGTGTTCATCGGTGTCCTGATCGAAGTGTTCAACGTCGGGATCATCTTCACGCTCGCGATGTTCGGCGCGTTCTCGCTTGCCCAGTACTTCTTCAGCGACAAGCTCGCGCTTCGGAGCATGGGCGCGCGGGAGGTGAGCGCCGACGAGTACCCCGACCTCCACCGTCGGATCGAGCGCCTGAGCCAGCAGGCGGACCTCCCGAAGCCGACGGTCGCCGTCGCCGACACGCAGGTGCCGAACGCGTTCGCGACCGGCCGCAACAAGAAGAACGCGACGGTCGCCGTGACCACGGGCCTGTTGCGCTCGCTCGACGACGACGAACTCGACGGCGTGCTCGCCCACGAGCTCGCGCACGTGAAGAACCGCGACGTGATGGTGATGACCATCGCCTCGTTCCTCTCGACTATCGCCTTCTTCATCGTGCGGTGGGGGTGGCTGTTCAGCGGCGACAACCGACAGGGCGCGCCGGTGATCGTCGCGATCCTCGTGTCGATCCTCGTCTGGATCGTCTCGTTCCTCCTGATCCGCGCGCTCTCGCGGTACCGCGAGTACACCGCCGACCGCGGCGCGGCGCTTATCACGGGCAAGCCCGGCGCGCTCGCCTCGGCGCTGATGACGATCGACGGCCGGATGGACCGCGTTCCACAGGAGGACCTGCGGCAGGAAGCCGAGATGAACGCGTTCTTCATCATCCCGATCCGAGCCGGGTTCATCGGGAAGATCGCCTCGACGCACCCCTCGACGGAGAACCGAGTCGAGCGGCTCCGCGAGCTGGAACGCGAGATGGAGACGGCCTAGACCGCCGCCAGTTCTCTCACCGCCCGCTTCCGACGGTTTAAATCGGATCGACACCCACCCTCCTGTAATGCAACCGAGTTCGCTCTCCGGACTCCCCGCGGGCGTCGGCGAGGCGCTCGAATCGGAGGGCGTCGCGGAGCTGTACCCGCCACAGCGGGCGGCCGTCGAAGCCGGCGTCGTCGACGGCGAGAGCCTCGTCGCCGCGGTGCCCACGGCCTCCGGGAAGACGCTCATCGCCGAACTCGCCATGCTCGCGGCCGTCGAACGCGGCGGCAAGGCCCTCTACATCGTCCCGCTACGCGCGCTCGCCAGCGAGAAGAAAGCGGAGTTCGAGCGCTGGGAGGACCACGGGGTCACGGTCGGCGTCTCCACGGGGAACTACGAGTCCGACGGCGAGTGGCTCGCGACCCGCGACGTCATCGTCGCCACCTCTGAAAAGGTCGACTCGCTCATCCGCAACGGCGCGCCCTGGATCGACGACCTCACCTGCGTCGTGAGCGACGAGGTCCACCTCGTCGACGACTCACATCGCGGTCCGACGCTCGAAGTGACACTGGCGAAGCTCCGAAAGGTGAACCCCGGACTCCAGACGGTCGCGCTCTCGGCCACGGTCGGCAACGCCGACGTGATCGCCGACTGGCTCGACGCCGAACTCGTCGAGTCCGACTGGCGGCCGATCGACCTCCGGATCGGGGTCCACTACGGCAACGCTATCGACTTCGACGACGGGAGCAAACGGGAGGTTACGGTGGACCGCGGCGAGGATCAGACGCCCCGGCTCGTCGCCGACGCCTTGGATACCGAAGAAGACGGACAGGGCGGGTCGTCGCTCGTCTTCGTCAACTCCCGGCGCAACGCCGAGTCGGCGGCTCGGCGGCTCGCCGACGTCACCGCGTCGCGGCTCACCGACGACGAGCGCGACCGACTCCGCGACCTCGCCGAGGAGATACGTGGCGTCTCCGACGCGGACACCGCAACGGACCTCGCGGACGCCGTCGAGCGGGGGTCCGCGTTCCACCACGCCGGGCTCGCGAGCGAGCACCGGAGCCTCGTCGAAGACGCGTTCCGCGACCGACTGATCAAGTGCGTCTCAGCGACACCGACGCTGGCCGCCGGCGTCAACACGCCAGCCCGTCGGGTGATCGTCCGCGACTGGCGGCGCTACGACGGGGAGTTTGGCGGGATGAAGCCGCTCGACGTGCTCGAAATCCATCAGATGTGCGGGCGCGCGGGGCGGCCCGGGCTCGACCCGTACGGCGAGGCGGTGCTGCTCGCGAGCGACGCCGACACCAAAGACGAGCTGTTCGAGCGGTACGTCTGGGCCGACCCCGAGCCCGTCCGCTCGAAGCTCGCGGCCGAGCCCGCGCTCCGGACCCACGTGCTCGCCACCGTCGCCTCCGGCTTCGCGTCCACGCGCGACGGACTGCTCTCGTTTCTCGATAACACGCTCTACGCGACCCAGACGGACGACGACGGCCGACTCGCCGCGGTCACCGACACCGTCCTCGACTACCTGGCGGTCAACGGCTTCCTCGACCGCGACCGCGGAGACGGGGCGGAGAGCCTCACCGCGACCGGGATCGGCCACACCGTCTCGCGGCTCTACCTCGACCCGATGAGCGCCGCGGAGATGATAGACGGACTCCGAGAAGCCGGAAAGGCGAACGACGACGGCGACACGGGCGAGTTCGTCCGAGCCGCCGGTGACGACCGCGGATTCGGTACCTACGCGCGCGCCGGCGAGGCCGAGCCGAGCGAGGGCGCGCCCGCCGACGAGGGAGGCGACGACATCGACGCCGACACCGCGGGATCGCCGCCGGACGTGACGCCGCTCGGGCTCTACCACCTCGTCAGCCGCACGCCGGACATGTACGAACTCTACCTGAAATCGGGGGATCGCGAGGAGTACACGGAGGTCTGCTACGAGCGGGAGGGTGAGTTCCTCGGCGACGTTCCCTCCGAGTACGAGGACGTACGGTTCGAAGACTGGCTCGCGTCGCTGAAGACGGCTCGGCTGCTCGAAGACTGGGCCACGGAGGCCGACGAGGACCGGATCGCAGAGCGGTACGGCGTGGGACCGGGGGACATCCGCGGAAAGGTCGAGACCGCGGAGTGGCTCCTCCGAGCCGCCGAGACGCTCGCCGGCGACGTCGAGGACGTCGACGGCGACGTCGTCGTCGCGGTCCGCGAGGCCAGAAAGCGGATCGAGTACGGCGTTCGCGAGGAACTGCTCGACCTCGCCGGCGTTCGAAACGTCGGACGGAAGCGCGCTCGGCGGCTGTACGAGGCGGGCGTCGAGAGCCGCGCCGACCTCCGCGAGGCCGATAAGGCCGTCGTGCTCGGTGCGCTCCGGGGGCGCGAGCGGACCGCGGAGCGGATCCTCGAACACGCCGGGCGCGAGGATCCGTCGATGGACGACGTCCGCCCCGACAGCTCGGCGTCCGCGGCGGCGACGGCCGGCTCCGCGAGCGACGACGACGGGGAAGGACAGGCGAGTCTGGGTGATTTTCAGTGACGGGCGACCGCTCCGAGACGGCGGGAGACCGGACCGCGTCCGCCCGAGATGACGGCGGAACGACCGCCGTCGATCCGCCCGTTCCCCCACACCGTATCCGGTACGGCTCCGCGCGCATCGACGACCTCGACGCGTTTCTCGGCGAACTCGACGCGATATCGACCGAGACCGGGACGGTCGTGCAGGCGTTCGACGCCGACCTCGTCGTCTCCGAGGCGCACCTGCGGGAGGCGACCCGTCTCGCCGCCCGCGCGATCGCTCGCGGTGAGGCCGTCGCCCGCGACCCGGGCGTGGAGATACTCCTGTACGCGGCCGGACGCCGTCAGATCGACCGGGCGCTCCGTCTCGGGGTCGCGGAAAGAGAAAACCGCGTCGCCCTCCTGTTCGTCGACTTCGGTGCGGTGTCGGGCACGGATCGACCGGCGGCCGACGTCGACGTAGCCGTCACGGCGGTTGAGGAACGCACGCCGTTCGCCCCAGCGGACGACCGCGGACCGGCGCACGGGTTCGACGAGGACCGCGTGCGTGAGGCGTTCGATATCGGCGATCGCGAACTCGACGCGGTCGACGGCGACATCGCCGACATCGTCCGGGAGCGCGTCGCGCTGCTGGACGTAGGGAAGTGAGTCCGACGTCCTGCGACCCCTTTTTTTCAAGTGGAAAACGCACTACGTGGCGGAGATATTGTTCCAGTTGAAATTCTGACTTCCGCGGGAGCGCGGGCCGCCGTTGGCGGTGACGTCGATCGGCGTCGGAGGACGCGGACCGCGAGAATAGTCCATCCTGGATTCGAACCAGGGTCGTTGCCCCCAGAAGGCAACAGGATTGGCCACTACCCCAATGGACTGTGCACTCACTCGTAGCCAACGGGTGTTTGTAAGCGTTGCGCGTTGGGGGCGCTCTGCGAGTCGTTCACAGCGTCCGACTCGGCACACCTCGTGTGCGACGTGCCGCGGAGGGCGGGACGGTCGGTCACGGGCGCGGACGGGCCGACGCATCGAACGAGAATTCGATCGACGAACGTGAACAGATCGATGCGTTTTAGCGGACACAATCGCCACGAATCTGTATGTACGTCGGACGATTCGTCGTCGTCGCTCCCGGAATCGGAGCGTATCGGGTCTCCTCTCGGTCGTTCCCGAACCGTCGCGTGATCGACCGCGACGGGACGCTCACCGTCGGTCCCACGCCGGACGCGCCCGAGACGGACAACCCGTACGTCTCGTACAACTGCGCGCGGGCGGTCCGCGCGCCGACCGGCGACGCGCGCGCCGTCGTCGGCAACGGCTCGCACGTCGACCCGATCGCGGAGAAACTGGAACGGGGATATCCGGCTCGTGACGCGCTCGCGGCCGCGCTGCTCGCGCTCGACTTCGAGAAGGACGACTACGACACCCCGCGGATCGCGGGCGTCGTCGAGGCAGACACCGCGACGGTCGGGACCGTCCGACGGGACGCGTTGCTCGTCGAATCGGTCGACGAGCCGACGATCGTCGCGACCTACGAGACCGACAGTCCGGAGCCGTACCCGCTTGCGGCCGCGGACGCGGCGGACGCGGCGACGGAGGTCCTCGCCGCCGACTTCGAACACCCGGTGTGTGCGGCCGGGGCGACCGTCGACGACGACGGCGTCACGCTCGCGTTCGACAACGACACCTCGTAGTCCGTCAACGGAACCGCGGCCGGCGTCGAGACCGCGGGCTATTCGAGTTCGTCGGTGTCGGCATGGGGATCGAACCCGTCGATCGCGGCGTGAACGCCCTCGACCCACTCGTCGAGTGCGTCGTGGAGTCTGGTCTTCGCTTCCGCGATCGGGATCGCGGTGTACTGGTAGACGTATCCGCCGGAGTCGAGGAGCCGCCGGCGGCGCTCGACGAGCCCCTTCTCTCGCAGGGTCGAGAGCGACCGGTTCACGTTCGATCGGTCCCGGTCGAGCGTCGACGCGAGTTCGGCGACCGTGCTTCCCGGATGATCGAGCAACACGAGGTACGTGCGGCTCTCGTGGTCGCGAACGCCGAACACACAGGAGAGCACGTGTTCGAACGAAGGGGACACGTCGCCGACGAGGTCCTCGATCTCGGGATCGCTCATGGCCGTCGTTCGACCCCGCCCGGGTTAAACATCGGTGTCCCGTCGGAGCCGGTCACGGGGCGAGTCACTCCGCGGCCGCGTATCCCATCTGGTCGAGACAGCCGCGCATCTCCGATTCGTCCGCGTGGCGGTGGAGGTTCGTCGGCGTGTCACAGTGATACGTCTCTCCGTCGTATCGGAGCACGACCTCGTGTGACCCGCCGGCGACTTCGACGTCGACGAGGATCCGCCGTCCGTCGTTGAGGGCGTCTATCAGTTCGTCGGCCGACAGTTCGCCCGCGGCGACCCGAAGCACCTCAGTCATGGACGCAGTTCGAGGTCCGGGAAGTAAATCCGTTCGGTGCGTCGGTCACGTCGTCGTGGAGTCGGGACCACCCTCGGTTTCGGGGGGTTCGACGCCTTCGGCCGCGGCGACGTCTTCCGTCCGCTTCTCGGCTTCGACGTGCCAGCGGTCGATCTCCGACTCGTACTCGGCGAGGACGTCGCTCACCTCGGCTTTGAGATCGTCGTCGTTGATGTTCACTTCGAAGACGAACGTCTCGCCGGCTTCGCCGCGGCCGACCTCCTGAACGTTGGCGCTGACGAGTTCGTTGTCGAAGTAGTACGGTGCCATCTGGGTCATCACCTTCCGGTAGACCGTGTCTTCGACCTTCCGGAGCGCCTTGCGGCTCGCGGAGTCGGCCGCGCGGGCGACGTGTCCGATCGACTCGCCCCACCGCTCGACGGCGCTTTCGGTGTCGTTTTCGCCGACCTTCTCGTAGGACTCAGTGAGCTTCTCTCCGGCCGTCTGCAGGTCTTCTCCCGGCGTCTTTCCGGCCCGCTCGCCTTCGCCTTCGCTGACGGAGGCCTGTTCTGCGGTCTTTTCTGATACGTCTTCGTCGATACGTTCGTGAGACTTCGGCCGCCAGTCGTCGAAGTCGTGGTACGCGTCGCCGTCGACTCCGGTTTCACGGAGCGCGAGTGCGATCCGCTCGCCGTGTTCGACGACGTCGCCCCAGTCCCCGCGGATCTTGAACCCGGAGATGCTCTCTTCCATCGCGTTGACCCCGCTAGGAATCGAACCGGTATAAGTCTCTCACCTGACGGGTCGCGTCTACTTCCCGTACGCGAGGCGTCGCCCGAGCGCGTCGATCCGATCTTTGAGATCGCTGAGGAATCCCGCCGGCGACACGCGGCGGATCGAGGACTCGTCGACCTCGATCCGCGCCTCGCCGAACGGGTCGCGCTCCGCGCGCTCCTCGTCGCCCTGATCGTCACTCACCGCGCCGACGACCGCCGACATCGAGCACCGACCGCACGCCTCGGTTCGGATCTCTTGGTCGGACATGATTCTCTGTTACAATCTTCCGCTCCACGGAGTTAAAACCCGCCGCTGACTGCCCTTCAGTCGAGTGATGCCGGCGGTCCGGCCTACCGCCGCGGCCCGACGGCCTTTTTACTACTCCGTGGAACTGGCTCGCATGGGATATCGAGTCGTCGACGCGGACGCAGTCGATCCAGCACCCGACCGACCCTGCGAGTGCCGGAAGCTCTCGGATCCGGGCGGACTCGAACACGCCGCTATCAACCGCTTCCGCGCCGAGCCCGGCGAGCAGCTGCCGCTCGCGTACCACTACCACGAAACCCAACAGGAGGCGTTTTACGTGCTGTCGGGAACGCTCGCCGTCGAGACGCCGGACGGGACCTACGAGATCGAGACGGACGAGCTGTTCGTCGTCGACCCCGAGAGCCCGCAGCGGGCGTACAACCCCGACGACGCCGGCGGTCCCGTAACGGTGCTCGCGATCGGCGCTCCGCCGGCCGCGGACGACGCGGTCGCGTACGACCCCGCGGATGAGTGAACACGCCGGCGGCGACGGCGGCGATCCGACTGACGGGCGAGGCGACGGCGGTCGCGACACCGATCGTCCCGATCCCGAGACGCTCCCGGCGGAGATTCGCGAGAACGTCCCGGACTACGACGACGAGTACCTCGACCGCGTCTCCGACCGGCTCATGTACAGCTACGACCTGGAGTCCGACGTCGTCGAGCGCGGCGAGCGGTTCGAGCTGTACGCGCGGATGCGGCTGCGCAACCAGAAGCAGTTCCTCCACCCCGCGTTGAGCTACGCGGACCACGACATGATGGAACACGTGTTCGCGCGCCGGGTCGAGGTTCCCGCGGTCGCCGACGTCGAGCGGCTCGTCGAGTTCGCCCACGACGTCGCCGACGACCGCGTCGAGGGCGACGAGCAGCACTACGGCACCGACGTCACGGTCGTGCTCGTCGCGGACCGGGTCCCCGACGCGGTCGCCGACTTCGTCGAGGGGTTTCGCGACCGGACCCTGTTGAAGCTCGGCTACTACGGCCACTACGAGGTGAACCTCGTCGTCGTCGCGCCGGCCGAAGAACGCCTCGTCGCCAGCGAGGTCGCAGACGTCGCCGGCGCGTTTCGACTGTGGGAGCCGGTCGAAGAGCCCGAGGAGGGGTTCTTTTCGCGGTTCGCGAAGCGATTCTGGCGGTGAGCGACCGCCAGACGGACGCGTCGTCTGTGGAACGGGTGAAAAAGCGATCCGCGTGGAGGAACGGAGCAGGGGACCCCGGTCGGACCGGACCGCGAGGGCGTCAGTCGTCGCTCGGTTCTGCCGCCGGCGTCTCACCGCCGCCGCGGACCGACCGAATGTTGCCGAGGCCGATCTTCACGAGCGACAGCGCGAGCCCGATCAGCACGAGCGCGAGGATCATCTGCGTCACAGACGAGATCTGTGCGCCGAGCGTGTCCGCGCCGCCGCCGATCAGGTTCGTGTAGAGGTTCTGATAGAACGCCAGCCACGTGAGGCCGAGCACGGTGATGGTCACCATCACCGCCATCGGGAGACCCGTGGAGATCAGCTGCTTGGACTCGTCCCAGTTGGCGAGCCAGACGGTGGCGGTCAACAGCGCGAGCGCCGCGAGCAGCTGGTTCGCGCCGCCGAACAGCGCCCACAGCGTCGCCCACTCGCCGGAGATGACGAGCAGGTAGCCGATGCCGATCTGGAAGAGCGGGTTGGTGTACCGACCGCGGGCGATCGAGCCGAGGTTCGGCGAGAGCCCGCTTACCGTCATCCCGTCGTCCATGCCGACGATCTCCTCCATCATGTACCGACCCAGTCGGACCGCGGTGTCGGTCGAGGTGAGAAGGAAGCTCACTAGCACGAGCGCCATGAACACGGCACCGATCGTCTCCGGAATGCCGAGGCTCGTGAGGATGATCCCGCCGCCGCTCGCGAAGTTCGGCAGCGCGCCGCCGATCCCGCCGGCTGCGGCGTCACCGGCGAAGCCGGCGACCGCGAGCGTCGAGAGTGCGAGCGCGGCGAGTAACCCCTCGCCGAGCATCCCGCCGTAGCCGATGAGGCGGGCGTCGCTCTCCTTGTTCAGCTGTTTCGAGGTCGTTCCGGAGGAGACGAGCGAGTGGAACCCGCTTATCGTCCCGCAGGCGATCGTGATGAAAAGCAGCGGGAAGAGCGGGTACAGTCCCGCCGCTTCGACGCCCCAGAAGCCCTCGAACATGCCGATCGACGAGTCGACGACGAGCGGCTGGCCGGACGTTCCGAGGATCGTGCCGACGATGATCGCGATGACTCCGCCGCCGACCCCGGCGTACAGCAGGAACGACGAGAGGTAGTCGCGCGGTTGGAGAAGCACCCACACCGGGAGCGCGCTCGCGATCGCGCCGTACACCATGATCACGGGGATCCACGCCGCGGTGTTGCCGCCGAGCGCCGACGCGCCGGGGACCCAGCTTCCGGTCCCGCTGAACAGCACGAAGGTGCCCGCCGGGTGACTGGCGTCGCCGGCCAGCTCGAACAGCGCGACCGGGTACTGAATCCCCAGCCAGACGCCGGCGAACACGCCGGCGACGAAGAGGATCGTCCCCGGGATGAACGGACCGTTGAGCTGGTAGAGGTACACCCCGAACGCCAGCGCCAAGAGGATGTACACGAAGCTCGCGGTCGTCACTTGCGGGTACGCGTTGAACACGATGCCGACCACGAGCGCGAACACCGCCACGACGAGGATGATCGTGAGGAACGCGAACCACAACAGCAGGTCCTTCCCGCGTTCACCGACGTACTGACCGACGATGTACCCGATCGACCGGCCCTCGTGTCGGATCGAACTCGACAGCGAGATGAAGTCGTGAACCGCCCCCATCAGCGGGTTGCCGATGGCCACCCACAGAAGCGCCGGGACCCACCCCCAGATGGCTCCCGCCGTGATCGGGCCGACGATCGGTGCGCCGCCCGCGATGCTCGAAAAGTGATGCCCCAGTAGCACCGGCTTTTTCGCCGGTACGTACTCCTGTCCGTCTTCGTACTTGTGTGCCGGCGTCTCTCGGCTGTCGTCGAGGTCGACGAACCGCGAGAGGTACCGCGAGTATCCCATATACCCTACGGTGAACGTGCCGAGCACGGCAGCTACGATCCAGATTACACTTGTCATTGGTTCCCTGCCTCGTGGTATTGGTTCACGATCGAATACTTAAGTATTGTCTTCACTCGTGAGGACGGGCGGAAAAACGGCCGCCCCGGCCGAGACGAGACGCCGATCGAGACCTTGTTACTCGTTCGCAATGTGAAATTAACCAGCGACTCCGCGGGAACTCGTTCGCGCGCGTTCTTCGGCCGGACGGCCGTGCGCGTCGGTCCGTCGGTTCGCGTCGATCGCCGCCGATCCGCGGCGGGCCGGCGGCGGCGTCTCGACGTCGGGTTCCCCGGCTACGTCGGGTTCGGCGGCGACGTCTCGACGTCGAGTTCCCCGGCTACGTCCGAGAGCAGGTCTCCGCGAACCTCGCGCGTGCGTGACTCGATCTCGGCGACGAGCGGCGGTTCGAACCCTTCACGGACCTGTTGGATCCGGTCGCGCTCGGTTTCCACCTTGTCTCGGAGGTAGCGGGCACCGCGACCGTCCTCGTCGGCGTCGGGTGCCGGCGTGAGCTTGTTCGCGACGAGTCCGCGGACCCGCAGGTCGCGGTCGGTGAACCCCTCGATCGCCCGTCCCGTCTCGTTGACGGAGAGCTGGTCCGGGTTCAACACCAGAAAGAACGCGGCGTGGTTTCGCATCGCGTCGCCCGCGTATTCGAAGAACTCCTTGCGCCGCTGTAGCCGCTCCAAGACCGGGTCGCCGTCCATCAGCCGCCGCGGCTCCATGTCGCCGATCGCCGCCTTCTCGAAGAGGTCGATGGACTGTTTTCGCTTGTACAACAGCCGGTCGATCCAGTCGCCGAGAAAGTCGGGAAGACCGAGCAATCGGAGCGTCGACCCCGTCGGCGCGGTATCGAAGACCACTCGCTCGTACGGGTCGCTCTCCTCGCGCATCACGGTCACGAACGCGTCGAACAGGGCGGCCTCGTACGCGCCCGGCGTGCCGTGGGACATCTCCAGTTGGCGGTTGATCTCGGAGACCATCGCGGTCGACACCTGCTCCGAAAGCCCCTCTCGGATCTCTTGGAGGTGACGTTGCATCTCGTCTTCCGGGTCGATCTCCATCGCGTCCAGCCGGTCGACGCCAGCGACCGACTCCGGGTCGTCGCCGAACTCTTGGTCGAACACGTCCGACACCGAGTGTGCCGGGTCCGTCGAGACGACGAGCGTTTTGACGCCGGCGTCCGCACAGCGATAGGCGTACGCACACGAGACGGTCGTCTTGCCGACCCCGCCTTTCCCGCCGAAGAAAACGAACCGCTCCATCACCGGTCCTCCGTGGCTGTCGCGTCCATCAGAAGTGGTACTGCTGGCCCTTCCGCTCGATGAGGCTCTCGCGGTCCCACAGCCGCCGCTCCCACGCCTCGAACTCGTCTTCGAGGTACGGGAGCAGCTCGGCGGTGTAGTACGAGACCGGAGACGGGATGCCGAAGGCGTCGGGGAAACACGCGAGCATGAACTCGTCTTCGGCGTCTTCGGCCTCCTTCTCTATCTTCTCGTAGGCCGGGTGCGTGATCATGCCGTGGTAGAGACCGCGGAGCCACTCTTCGAGCTCCGCGCGAAAGACCGCGATTCGGTCTGCGATACTCATGATTGACCGTGACGCTCGCGTCGATTAAAAGCTATCGCGGGTGCGTCCCGATCACGCATCTGCGAAGGCGCGGCCGCAGGGAGCCGGTCTCACCCCCGCATCAGGTTCATTACTTCCTCGGCGACGTCCGGCTCGACAGCGACGACGTAGCGACGTCCGGGCGAGAGCGTCGTGTCCGAGCGAGCGATCCGCTGTCCGTCGTCGTCCGAGACGATCAGCGTTCCCGCTGGGAACCGAACGTCGGTCAGTTGTTTCCCGGCGGCTGGGGCCCCCTCTGCGACGCGGACGAGCATGATGTCGAGCGTCCCGGTCACGTCTGCGAGCGTCTGGACGTCGCTGCCGAGGATCTCGTTCGCCGCGAGGCGGGCACCGGCACGCTCGGGGTAGAGTACGGCATCGACGAACCGGGTGTAGGCGTCGCCGACCGCGCTGTCGATGCGCGCGACCGTTCGGATGTCGGGTGCCAGCTCGGCGGCGGCCAGACACACCGCGAGGTTCAGTCCCGAGACGCCCGTGAGCGCCGCGATCGCGTCGGCCCGTTCGATGCCGGCCTGTTCGATGATGTCCGGGTCGGTCGCGTCACCCTCGATCACAGTCGCCGTCCACTCGTCGGCGATGTCTGAGACGGTTCGCTCGTCGCGTTCGATGATCGTCACGTCGTGGCCGCGGTCGGCGAGTATCTCGGCCGTCTGGAAGCCGACGCGTCCGCCGCCCGCGATGATGATGTCAAGGTTACTGGTCATTGGTGTCCTCCTCGGTGTCGACAGCCGCAGTGTCTCCCGTCGACGGCGTCCGTAGCCTGTTGAGGCCGACGTAGGCGACGCCGCCGAGGCCGATCCATCCCGCGCTGAGCCCGAGCGCCAGCGGGTCCGTCCGGAGTAGGTACTCCACGAGGACGGCCGTCAGGATCAGGTTGAGCGCGATACCGATCAGTGGCGGAGCCGGATAGAAGGGGACCGTGTACGGGCGATTCATGTTCGGCCGCTCCCGGCGGAGCCTGATCACGGCGATGTTGACGATGATGAACGACAGTAAAAAGAACAGGCTCGACATGTTCCCGGCGCTCTGTGTCGGCAGTGCCACCGACCCGAGCATCACGACCGCACTGGCGAGGATCGCGACGAACGGCGTCCCGTAGCGGTGGTGGATCTGGCCGAACGAGGGGAGCAGTTGTCCCTCCCGCCCCATCGAGAACGCGACCCGCGAGGAAGCGATCACGACCGCGTTCAGCGCGGTCAGAGTCGAGAACACCGCGCCGAAGACGATGAGCGCTCCACCGTTTTGGATGATCGGTAACCCGGTCGGCATGAACGAGGTCGCCGCGGTGGCGATGCCGGCCTCGCCGGCGTCCGCGAGCCCGGCGGCTCCGAGCGTTCCGACGGCGACCGTCACGACGGCCAGGTAAACGACCACGGTCGCCGCGAGGCTGAAAAAGATCGCTTTCGGAATGTTCTCGCGGGGATTTTCCACTTCCTCCGTGACGGTGGTGATGAGGTCGTACCCCTCGAACGCGATGAACGTGAGACCCATAGCCGGCAGGACCGCGGCCGCGCCGTTGCCGTCGGGAAACAGGGGTTGGAACTCGGCGCCGGAGAACATCGGGGACGCGAATCCGAACCCGACGAACACCACGAGGATACACACCTTGACGACGGTGAAGACGGTCTCTGCGCTCCCGCTCGCCGCCGTCGAGACGGCGTTGAGCGCCACTAGGCCGAGCACCGCGACGAACGCCAGCAGGAACGCGATCGGGACGGCCGCGTCGACGACCGGGACGGCGATCGCTCCCACCTGTTCCGGCGGCGGAACCAGCCCGTAGACGTGAAGCAGTTCGAGGAAGTTCGGCGCGAATCCGAGCGCGTACAGCGCGCCGGCTATCATGTACGCGAACCAGAGCATCCACCCCATGATGAACGACGACAGGTCGTCGAATATCTCGCGGACGAACGCGTACCCGCCGCCGCTTTTCGGGATCGACGCGGCGAGTTCGGCGTACGAGAGGCCGGTGAACGCCGTGACGACGCCGTTCAGCGCGAAGACGACGATCGCCGCCGGTCCGGCGATTTCGGCCGCGAGTCCCGTGAGAACGAAGATGCCAGCCCCGATCATCGCGCCCATCCCGATCATGGTGGCGTCGAGCAGCCCGAGCTCGGCGTCCGGCGATCGAGTCTGGCTACCGCTCATTACGCGCACCCAGAGAGTCGTTCAGCAGCCATTGCGTTCGTAGTGTAGCCAGTTCGGCACACTTCAGTACCGGGGATGGATCTCTCACCGAGAGATCCGTTCGGAAAAAGCGAGATACCGTCTGCGGCCACGAAGACGAGATACCGTCTACGGTCGCAGTCGGTTGCGGAGAATCGAGAGGAGAGCCTCGCGCTTCAGCGCGGGGAAGGTGTCAAGCCGAGTTGCCGTCGGCCGTCAACTCGCCCTGAGCGTCGGTCGAGTCCGCGGCCTCAGACCCGTCGTCGAGTTCGGGATTGTCTCCGGTGTCCGGCGTCGGGGAGTGAGCGTCGTTGGTGATAGCGCCCCAGACGAGATACAGCATGGCGGTGACCATCAGTATCGTCGCGACGACCGCCGCGACGCCCACCACGGAGAGGTACTGGAACATGGTCCGCGGTCGGTGGGCCGAACGTATCAACGTATCGGCTTTCGGTGGACGGCGACCGGCTACGCGTCCGCAATCGAGCGGTCGAGACGCACGGCGGCGAGGAGTTGAAGGGGGCGGCCGACGGAACGGATCACATGACCGACCGGATCCCGGTGACCGTGCTCTCGGGGAGCCTCGGGGCGGGCAAGACGACGCTTTTGAACCACCTCCTCTCTACCGCCGGCGACCGCGACATCGCCGTCCTCGTCAACGACATGGGAGACGTGAACGTCGACGCCGACCTGATCGCGGAGGAGTCGGAGGTCGACGTCGAGGGCGTCACGGAGCTGTCGAACGGCTGTATCTGTTGTGAGCTACAAGACGACCTGGAGACCGCGGTCGTGCGGCTCGCGAACGAGCGCAGCTTCGACGCCTTGGTCGTCGAGTCCTCGGGCATCTCCGAGCCCGCGCCGGTCGCGCGGCTGTTCACCACGGAGTCGCGCGCGGCCGCCCGCTACCGGGTCGACGCGCTCGTCACCGTGATCGACACGCGACAGTTCATCGACGCCTTCTCCGGAGCGGACGTCCCCGAGCGGCTGACCGACCCCGACGCCGGCGACGACCGCCCGCTCTCCGACCTCCTCGTCGAGCAGATCGAGGTGTCGAACGTGGTCGTGTGCAACAAAGCGGACCTCTGCACGGACCCGGAGATCGAGGAGGCGGTCGGGCTCGTCGAGGCGCTCCAGCCGAGCGCCGAGACGGTCGTGACCGAGTTCGCCGCCGTCGACCCGGACCGGATTCTCGACGTGGGGATCTTCGACGAGAGCGAGGTCGGCGACCTCCCGGGGTGGAAGCGCGCGCTCGACGAGGCGAGAGACGACGGAGACCACGCACACGAGGGCGCCGGCGACGCTCACGGCGGACACGACCACCGCCATCCCGACGAAGTCTACGGGGTCACCTCGTTCACCTACCGGCGCCGACGGCCGTTCCACCCGGAGCGGATCGCCGCGCTCCTCCGCGACCTTCCGGACGACGTGGTCCGCTCGAAGGGAACGCTCTGGGTCGCCGGCACGGACCAGCGTCAGCAGGTCGGACAGGCCGGACGGTCGGTCCGCGTCGAGGCGCTCGGTCCGTGGATAGCGAGCCTCCCCGCGGTCGAGCGCGACATGCTCCGGTCGAACCGCCCGGAGCTCGACTGGGACGACGACCACGGCGACCGGCTGACGGAGTACGTCGTCATCGGCACGGACGTGGACGAAGACGCCCTTATCGACCGGCTCGACGACGCGCTCGCCACCGACGAGGAGTGGGACGAGTTCGGGGGCGGCGGACCGGGTGCAGGCGACGAGACGCCGTTCCCGGCCGAGCAGGGAGACGAGGTCGCGCTCAGAGAACCGTGAACGCGTGACAGTCACCCCGCCTCGCCGGTCGTCGCGTCGTCGAACAGCGCGGCGAAGAGCTTGTTTTCGGCTGCGCGCAGGTGCTGGGTGAACGTCGTCTGTGAGATGTCCATCATCGACGCGACCTCCTCGCCGGTGTGCTCGCGGGGCCAGTCGAAAAAGCCCGCGAAGTACGCGGTGCGTGCCGCCTCGCGCTGTCGGTCCGTCAGCGCCGCGGCCAACTGCTTCCGGAAGCCGGCCTCGGTCCGGACGTCTCGGTCGCGCTCGCGCTGTGCGACGAGCGTCAGGTCGTCGTACGCCGTCCGGAGCGCGTTGACGACGGTTCGGATATCGTTCGAACTGGCGACGCGTGCGATCAGCTGTCCGCTCGACCCGCTGATCGAGAGCGTTCCGATCTCGGCTCCGTACTGCGCCAGCGTCGCGACGATCGATCGCTCGTCGACGGCGAGCCGGAACAGCGACCGGTCCTCGTAGCTGTACACGTGCTGTGTGGTCTCGACGTGAGCCGACTCGTCGGTGTGTGCGGCGACGGCGTCCGGATCGGCGTCGACGGTGACGTACTGGACGTGGGTGCCGTCGCGGGTGCCGCCGACGTGCTCGACCGTGACGGTGCAGTCGAGCCGTGCCGCCATGGTCGCCAGCGGCTCGTCGATGCCCCGCAACTGGAACTCCAGTTCGGTCACGCTGTCCGCGGCGAGCGTCTGCTTGCTCTCGACGGCGCTTATCGCGTCCGCGACGGTGCTGCCGAGCTCCGCGAAGAGGGGGTCTTCGAGCAGGTCGAACGCGCTCTGATCCCGCGTCACCACGACGAGGACGCCGTACTCCGCGCCGCGGTACGCGAGCGGGACGACGACGCTCCGCGTCTCGGCGGCCTCCGCGTCGCTTTCGACGTCGGCGACGACGGTCGTTTCCCCGTCTAACGCCTCCGTGATCGGGGTTGGATCGGCGGCACACAGCGTCTCGATGTGACGGTCGACCGCGTCGGCGTCGATGCCGGCCCGCGAGCGCGGGGCCACCGTGTCGTCGACGAGGCCCCGAGTGCCGATCCACGCCGCGTCGAAGAGGTCCGAGGAAGCGAACTGCGTGCACACCGCGGACTCGATCTCCTCCCGGGTCGACGCGGAGACGAGTTCGCGGTTGACGTCTCGAAGCATCGCGTTCGTGTTGTTCAGAAGCGTCAGCCGCTCGTTTTGCTCCTCGATGTGCATCTCGCGTTCCTTCCGCTCCGTGACGTCGCGCTCTATCGCGACGTAGCGCTCGACGTCACCGCCTTCTGTGATCGGGGCGATCGTCGCGTCGATCCAGCAGAGCTCTCCCGACTTCCGGCGGTTCGTCAGCTCACCCTCCCAGACCGATCCTGACTCGATCTGCTCCCAGAGCCCAGCGTAGAACGCCTCGTCGTGTTCGCCCGACTGCCAGAGCCGCGGGTTCTCGCCGACCACCTCGTCCGGCTCGTACCCGGTGACCGTCTCGACGGCCGGGTTCGCGTACTCGATGGTCCCGTCCGGATCGGTGAGGAAGATCGCGTGTCCGGCGTGTTCGATCGCCTTGCGAAAGCTCCGGAGGCGGTCGTTGGCCGACTGAAGTTGCGCTTTGATCGCGGCCTCCTCGTCGACGTACTCGGAGAGGTAGTACACCGTGATCAGGGTGAGCACGCTCACGACGAGACCGGGGAGTTCCTCGACCCCGGTGGTCGCCGTCTGGACCGTGAGAAGTTGGCGAAGCGTCATGAAGGACAGGAGCAGCGTCAGGAACCCGAACCGGCGGTCGCGGGTTCGGACGAGGAGCAGGACCGAGTACCCGACGCCGAGAAGCCGCAGGACGATAGAGGAGGCGATGATCCAGTTCATGTGATCCGTGTCGGCGTCAGGCGGTCGGCGGGTCCGGCCGGAGCGACCGACCGCTCGGCTTGGCACAGCCCGTTCATGTCCGACGTCTTTCCTGTTCTCGCAGATAACAGCCGTGGTTGGCGCGCGCGTCCCCTCGCCGCGCGTGGCGCGTCCGACATCCCCGATCCAAACAGTATTGGTACCCGCAATATGGGGCGTATTCCGGGAGACGGCCCGGATCAAACAGTATTGGTACCACCCTTTCCACCGGTGTCTGCGTACGTATACGTGTATGAACGCCAGAACCGACCGGCCGGATCGACCGTCCGCCGGCGCGACGAGCGGTCACGGGTGGTGGCGATGAGTACCGCAGACGACGGGGACGTCTTCCCCGGTGTTCCGGACGTCGGGAAGGCGGACCTCGACGCGATGGTGGAGGACGAACGGCCCGATCCGAGAGAGGAGCTCGCGGACGTCGAGGCGGACACGGACCTCGGTGTCGCGATGGCCGAGGACGCGAAGCGCGTCGCCCGGGGAGAGATCACCGGCGACGAGTACTGGGAGAAGTACGACGAGGCGGCCGCGGACGAGTTCGGCGAGGCGTACCGAGAGACGCCGAACCCGGCGGTCGACGCCGGCGACCAGACCGTCTCGACGGAGACGGCCGAGTCGCTGAGCTGTGCCGTCGGCTCGATGGACACCGTGTCGACGGAGTCGGCGCAGGTCGACGGCGAGGGGAGAGGCGACGCGGGCGGCGGGATCGGCGCGGGCGACGAGACGTGGGGGATGGTGATAGACCTCCAGAAGTGCGTCGGCTGTGACTCGTGTACGGTCGCGTGCAAGTCCGAGAACCGGACCCCGCCGGGCGTGTCGTACAACGTCGTGATGGAGGAGGAACACGGCGAGTTCCCGAACGTCACGCGCACGAACGTTCCGCGCCCGTGCATGCAGTGTGACAACCCGCCGTGCGTGCAGGTGTGTCCGGTCTCGGCGACGTACAAGATGGACGACGGCGTGGTCAACATCGACTACGACCGGTGTATCGGCTGCCGGTACTGCAACATCGCCTGTCCGTACGGCGCGCGGTACTTCGACTTCGGCGAGAACTACGACGACGAAGTCGACGGGGCGGGCGAAGTGACGAGCCCCGAGTACGGCGTCGATCGGGGGCCGCGAGAAGAGGGTGAATCGCCGATCGGCAACATCCGTAAGTGCAGCTTCTGTACGCATCGCTTAGAGCGCGGCGAGGAACCGGCCTGCGTCGAGACCTGTATCGGCGACGCGCGGAACATGGGAGACCTCGATAACCCCGAAAGCGAGGTCGCGAAGATGGCCGACTCCTCCCGCGCGTTCCAACTGAAAGAAGACGAGGGGACGGACCCCAACGTCTACTACCTCAAGTAGGACGATGGCGACACAACACACGCGATTCGACTTCGATCCGGGCTTCGAGGACGGACGACTCCGCGTGGCGTGGTACGCCTTCGTCGCCGCGCTCGTCGCCGTCGGCGCGTACGCGACGTACCTCCGGATCACGGGGGGGATGGCGAGCACCAACCTCACGAGCATCGTGCCGTGGGGGGCGTGGGTCGCCTTCTACATCTACTTCGTCGGCCTCTCGGCCGGCGCGTTCCTCGTGAGCACGATGGCCAACGTCTTCGAGGTCGAGGGGATGCACCGCATCGACCGCGACGCGCTGTTCGCTGCGATCATCAGCATGGCCGTGGCGCTGCTCTTCGTGTGGATCGACCTCGGGCGGATGGACCGGATGTACTTCCCGTTCATTTGGCGTCAGCTGACCTCCGCGCTCTCGTGGGAGGTCCACGCCTACGTGGCGTACATCGCGATACTGGTCACGGAGCTGTACTTCTCGATGCGTATCGACCTCGCGCGCGTCGCGGATCGGACTTCGGGGCTCAAAGAGCGGTTCTACGCGACGCTCGCGCTCGGGCGGCTGGACACGAGCGAGGCGTCACGGGCGTTCGATCGGCGCTGGCTCAAGCGGGCGGGCGTCGTCGGGATCCCGCTCGCCATCTTCATGGTTCACGGCGGGACCGGCGTGCTGTTCGCCGTCTCGAAGGCCCGACCGTACTGGAACAGCGGGCTGTTCCCGGTGATCTTCGTCATCTCGGCGCTTCTCAGCGGGACCGCCTTGGTGATGTTGATCTACGTGCTCCGGACCCGGCTGTTCGACGGCGAGGCGGTCGACCCGGATCTGCTCGATCGCCTCGCGCAGCTTCTGATCGGCTTCATCGTCGTCGACGCGGCGCTGACGGCCATCGAGACGTTCATCGCGATAGCCAGCCTCCACCCCCACGAGATCGAGACCTGGAACGTCATCATGTACGGGCCGATGTCGTGGTCGTTCTGGTGGTTCATGGTCGGATTCAGTTGGGTGTTCCCGATGGTCCTGTTGAGCAAGCGATCGTGGCGGCGCACGCCGGGAGTGATGGTGATCGCCGGCCTGAGCGTCGTCATCGGAATCATCGCGGTGCGGTTCAACATCGTCGTTCCGGCGCAGGTCATGCCGGTGATGGAGGGACTCCCCCACGGCTCGTACTTCCCGACGCTCGTCGAGTGGGGGACGAGCGTCGGCATGATCGGCGTCGGGCTGCTGTTGTACACGCTCGGTGCAGAGACGCTTCCGCTGACTCCGCTTTCTGGAGGTGACCACGAATGAGCGCAGACGATTCCGACGGAGACGGTGCGACCGTCTCGCGCCGGGACTTGATCAAGGCGGTCGGGAGTATCGGCGTCATCGCGGCGGCGAGCAACGCCGCGGTCGACGTGGACGTCGACGACCTGTGGACCGACGACGAGCACCACTACGTCGGCGACGAGTACGGCGAGTACGACGCGAGCGACGTGATCCACACCACCTGCGGGCAGTGTAACACGTTCTGTCCGGTCAAGGTGCAACTCGCCGACGGGAGCGGCACCGGCGAGTACAGTTCGCTCGTCCGGAAGCTGGCGGGGAACCCGTACTCGTTCCTCAACACTCAGCCGTTCTCGCAGGTCCCCTACGGGAGCGACCCGGAAGACGTGGCGATGGGCGACGTCGAGGGGAGCGGCGACGTCGACACCGATCGGTGGTCGCTCTCCGGGGGTCGGATCTGCCTGAAGGGGCAGGCGGGCATTCAGACGGCCTTCGACAGCTACCGGGTTCGAAAGCCGATGAAGCGGGTCGGTCCGCGCGGGTCGGGCGAGTGGAAGACGGTCTCGTGGGAACAGGCTATCCAAGATATCGTCGAGGGCGACGACGAGCTGGGGCATCCCGGGCTCGAAGACGTCTGGGGGTACGCTCCGAAGGAGGACGTGATGAGCGACTGGGAGGCCGTCCAGAACGGCGAGTTGTCCAAGTCGGCGTTCGACGAGCGGTACGCCGAGGACCTCATCGACACCGACCACCCCGACTTGGGACCGAAGTCGAACCAGATCGTCGACGTGGGCGGGTTCCGCCGCAACTTCATCCGGAACCGGCTCTGGCACCAGGGGCTCGGATCCATAAACAGCGTCCACCACGCCGGGACCTGCGGCGTCTCGAGCGTGATGGGTAACGTGCGGTCGCACGCGGCTCAAAAGAAGCGGCAGTACCCCGACATCGACAACTGCGAGTACCTCATCGCGTGGGGGACCAATCCGATGGTCGCGAACAAGGGGCCGACGTGGCTCGCGCCGAAGCTGACGAACGCCATCGAAGACGGGATGCGGATGGACGTGATCGATCCGCGCCTGTCGAAGACCGCCGAGAAGGCCGACACGTGGGTGCCGGTCGAGCCCGGCGCGGACGGCGCGCTCGCGCTCGGGATGGCCCGATGGATCATCGAGAACGACCGCCACGACCTGACGTACCTCCAGAACCCCTCGCAGTCGGCCGCGAGCGACGACGACGAGCCGACGTGGAGCGACGCGACCCACCTCGTCCTCGTCGACGAGGACGCGGGACCGAAGGCGCGCGCCGGCGACCTCGGGCTGGTCGACGAGAACGCTGACACCGCGGACGACTTCGTCGTGATCGACGCCGACACCGGCGAGCCCCGCCCCGCGAGCGAGGTCGACACGGCCGTCCTCGACGTGGACGTGACCGTCGAGGGCGCGGCGGTGCGGAGCGTCTGGAGCCAGTACCGCGAGCGCGTCTTCGAGCACACCGTCGAGGAGTACGCGGAGATGGCCGGCGTGCCGGCCGAACAGATCGCCGATATCGCAGACGAGTTCACGAGTCACGGCAAGCGCGCCGCGATCATGGCCTACCGCGGGCCGGCGAAGCACACGAACGGCTTCTACAACACGCGGGCGATCGCCACCCTCCAGCACCTCATCGGCAACTACGACTGGAAGGGCGGACAGATCACCCCGTACGCGGGCTATGACACGATGTCGGGCCGATACGATCTCGGGTCGGTGCCCGACGGCCGCTCGCCGTGGGGGATCCCGCTGCTCCGAGGGGGGATCAACTACGAGGACACCTCGCTTTTCGAGCGCGACGACGGCTACCCGGCGAAGCGGCCGTGGTTCCCCGTCGCGCCGCCGCAGGCGACCCAGGAACTCTACGGCAGCGCCGCCGACGAGTACCCGTACGGCGTCGAGGCGCTTTTCATCCGACCGTACTCGAACAACCACGTGATGGCGGTCGCCGGCGGCGACGAGATCCCGGCGATCCTCAGAGACACCGACACGATCCCGCTTATTGTCGCCTCGGACACGGTCATCGGCGAGACGAGCCAGTACGCCGACTACATCCTGCCCGAGCCGACCTACCTCGAACGGTGGGAGAACTTCGGCACGTACCCGAACAAGCGGCTGGCAGACGAGAAGATCAGCCAGCCGGCGGTGTCCGTCGTCCCCGACGCGCGTCCGTTCGAAGACGTGCTGATAGACCTGTGGTCGGAGCTCGGTCTGCCCGGCGTCGGCGAGGACGCGATCGCTGACGCCGAAGGCGACCTGTGGCCGCTCGAACGGGCCGAGGACTTCTACGTGAAGCTCGCCGCCAACATCGCGTACGACCGCGATCCGGTCCCGGACGCGAGCGCGGACGAGCGTCGGGTGTTCCGCGAAAGTCACGAGAACGGCCTCGGCGACCAGTTCGACCTCGACCGCTGGAAGGCCGCGGTCACGGACGAGGAGTGGCCGAAGGTCGTCACCGTGTTGAACCGCGGCGGGCGCTTCGAGGAGCCGGCCGGGGAGTACGACGAGGCGTTCGGCGAACACGGACACGACTACGACTACGCCGAGCGAGCGCGCGATTCGAACGCCTACGACGGCGAGCACATGCGGTACAAACTCGAGTCGCGCGTCGACTTCTACAGCGAGGTCGTGCCGAACGGGAAACACTCGTTCACCGGCGAGCGGTTCGACCCCCTTCCGAAGGTCGACGACGTCGAGCACTACGACGGCACCGTGCAGGCCGCGGTGCGCGGCGACGACGATCGGGATCGCCCGCTGCGACTGATAAACTGGAAGCCGCGGACACAGGGGATGCACCGCACCCAGAACAGCCCGTGGCTCCGCGAGACGCGCCCGGAGAATCCGGTGTGGATCAACCCGCGAGACGCCGAGGAGCGCGGGATCGAAAACGGCGACGAGATCGCCCTCGACGCCGGACGCGAGACCGTCGACGCGGTCGCGATGGTCACGAGCGGCATCCGCCCCGGCGTCGTCGGCGCGATGTGGGGCTGGGGGCGGACCGGCGACGGAGCGACGGCGGAGACGATCGACGGCGAGACGCGGGAGGCTGTCGAGGCAGACGGGCACAGCGACTACCAGTTCGACGAGCCGATGACCGAGGAAGGGGGGTACGCGAAGGGGCGCGACGCCGGCTTCGCGATCAACCACGTCCAGCCGCTCGACGAGGAGCTCGGCGACACCGGCCTCTCGGATCTCGTCGGCGGGAGCAACGCGCAGTACGACGCCTTCGTCGACGTGGAGCGGCGGTGATCTGAGATGTCCGCACACACGAACGACGCGACCGATCCGGACGACGCGAACGATTCGACCGATCCGGGCGATCCGGACGACGCGAACGCCACGGACGGCCCGGACGGAGCGGCGCTGGCGACGGCTCGCGCTCGGCTGTACGGACTGCTGGCGGCGGCGTTCGACGGCGAGACGGAGGCGATCGCCGAGGCGTTCGAGCGGGACGCGTTCGCGGCCGTCGCCGACGCGCTACCGATCGACGGCGAGCAGGCGATCCCGGACGGAGACGGCCACGACGCAGACTCCCTCGCCGTCGGGTACGACACCCTGTTCGTCGTCCCCGGGAGCCACTACGTTCCGCCGTTCGCGTCCGCCCACGCGACCGAACCGAGCGAGGAGTTCGAGTCGGACTCGCGGTACCACACCGCAGGCGAGGCCGGTGAACTCCTCGGCGACCCGGCCGCCGACATGGCGCAGTTGTACGCCGCCGCGGGGTTTTCCCCCCGACGAGGCGACGGCATCCCAGACCACGTGGCCGCGTGCTTCGAGTTCATGCGCGCGCTGTGTGAGCGCGAGGCGACGCTCCTCGAAGACGGCGGCGACGAGCCGGCCGTCGACGCCGTGTGCGATCTCCAAGCGCAGACGCTCTCCCGGTTGGGGTGGCTCGACCGGTTCGACGAGGCGGTCGCAGAACAGGACGCGGCCGAAGGCGTCTTCGCCGGGATCGCGCGGCTCGCACGGACGTTCGCCGCGTGGGACGCGAGCGAGGTCGCAGCACAGTCGGACGACCGCCCGTCGGACACCGAACACGCGTAGCCGATTCACCAATGACATCCACAGACATCACCGATTCAGACCTCCGCGACCGCCTCCGCACCGTCGACGATCCCGCGCTCGGCGCGGACATCGTCAGCGCCGGGCTCGTCACCGACAGCACCGTCGACGACGGGACGGCGTCGATCGAACTCGCGCTCGGCGCGCCGCACGCGCCGGAGGAAGCCACGATCGCAGACCGCGTTCGCGGGGTGGTCGAGGAGGCGGGACTCGACGCGCGTCTCTCCGCGACGGTGCCGCGTCTCGACGCGGGAGAGTCCTCGGTACTGCCCGAGGTGAAAAACGTGATCGCCGTCGCCTCCGGCAAGGGCGGGGTCGGAAAGAGCACCGTCGCCGTCAACCTCGCCGCGGGGTTGGCGGACCGGGGAGCGAACGTGGGGCTGTTCGACGCCGACGTGTACGGCCCGAACGTCCCGCAGATGCTCGGGGTCGACGAGGACCCCGGCGTGGCGACCGTCGACGGTGACGACCGGATCGAACCGCCGACCGCTCACGGGGTCGAACTGATGAGCGTCGGGTTGCTGATCGACGAGGACGACCCCGTCGTCTGGCGCGGTCCCGTCGCACAGAACACGCTCACCGACCTCTTCGGCGACGTCTCGTGGGGGCCGCTCGATTACCTCGTCGTCGACCTCCCGCCGGGCACCGGCGACGTCCAGTTGACGGTGCTCCAACACCTCCCCGTGACGGGAACGGTCGTCGTCACGACGCCGCAGTCAGTCGCGGTGGACGACACCCGCCGCGGCGTGCAGATGTTCGGGGAGTACCGGACCAACGTGCTCGGCGTCGTCGAGAACATGAGCGGGTTCGTCTGTCCGAGCTGCGGAGACACACACGACGTCTTCGGGGAAGACGGCGGCCGATCGCTGGCCGAGGAAGTCGACGTGCCGTATCTCGGGTCGCTGCCGCTCGACCCGGCGATCCGAACGGGAGCAGAGGACGGCGAGCCGGTCGTGGCTCGGGGCGACGGCGCGACGGCCGCGGCGTTTCGGGACCTGACGGGGGCCGTCGCGAACAACGTCGGTGTCCTGCGCCGTCGCGCTCGTCAACGGACCGCCGGCGGCGGCGGGTAGCGGCTCAGGTCTCCTCGTCGACGGCGGCCCACTCGGAGGTGTCGGCGAGCGTCCGCAGGGCCGGCTCCGCCTCCGCGGCGATCGCTCCGTAGAACCGCGTGCGTCCCACCGGCGTGTGGACTCTGAGAACGACGGTGTCGCGAGTGACGTCGAAGGCCGAAAGCTCCCAGCGTCGGGATTCGGCACACCATCGCCCGATTCGCGTCGCGTCGGGGTCACGAACCGTGCGCGATCCGAGCTCCCAGCTCATCCGGGTGAGGTGGTCGAGATCGAACGGTATCACCGCCGGGAGCGTCACCGTTCCGTGACCGTCCCCCGGGCTGTCACAAACTGCCATGCCTGTGGTACTCGTATCCGTCAGTAAAAATCGATCCGTTTCCGGCGAGCGCGGAAAGAAGCGAGCCGAAAAAGAAGCGAGCGGAGAGCAGACGAGAACGGAACGGACGAGAGCAGGTGAAAGAAGACGAGGCAGACGAAAGCAGAGCGGAACGGACGAAAGCGGAAACGGAAGACGCTATTCCGTCTCGTCGGGGTCGGGCGTAGACGGGTCGGTCGTGACGCCGGTGTCGGCCGGCGTCTCGGGCTCGTCGATCAGATCGTTGGACCGCGCACCGCCGCCGAAGAGCCGGGCGAGCAGACCGCGGTCGCTGCGCTTCTCGGCGAGCAGCACGGAGCACTCGACCTCATCGAGCACCTGTAAGACGAGCGAGCCGCGGACCAGCCGCGAGAGCAGCCCCTTCTCCGTCGCGCCGACGATGAGCATCGTGGCGTCGCGGGCGGCCCGCTCGATGCTCGTCTCCACGTCGCCGGACTCGATGCGCAGCGTCGCGTCCGCGAGGTCGTGCTCCTCGGCCCACGCCGAGAGGAACCGCCGGCCCTCCGCCTCGTCGTCGGCGACGTGCAACAGGGTGACCTCGCCGTCGAACTCCAGTTGGAGCATCCGGGCGACGGCCGCGGAGAGGTCGGAGGCGGGGCCGCCGGCGGTCGGCACCAAGATCCCCGAGGGGTCGAACCCGCGGTCGCGGAACACGAGGAAGTCGGAGGGGAGCGAGTACGCCAGTTCGTCGATCGCGGACTCGGCGCGGCCGGGCGCGCCGTGAGAGTCCTCGCCCCAGCCCATCACGGTGAGGTCGGCACCGTAGGTTCGGGCGGCGTCGAACACCTCCTCGAACACGCGGTGAGAGAGGACGACGTGCGTCTCGACGTCGACGCCGAACGTCTCGGCGTCCTCTTTCGCGCGGTCGAGCAGGTCGTGGGCGGCGTCGTGTGCGCCGCGGTCGCGGGCGGCTTCGAGCGAGGTCTGGTCGGGCACGTTCGCGATGTTGACCGCGACGACCGTCCCGTCGCGCTGTTTGGCGATGGCGGAGGCGAGCGTGATCAGGTGCTCTTCGGTCGCGGGGTTCGCGAGCGGCACCATCACGCGGTAGTCGCCGCCGCTCGGCTGGACGGACGTGGCCGCGGAGACGGCCTGCTCCGGCAGTTCGTCGGAGCGGTCGAGGATCCACGTCCCCAACACGCCGCGGGCCTCGACCTTCTCGCGGGCGTACACGAGGTACCAGAGGAGAGCGAAGACCACGAGACCGAAGGAGATCAGGATGATCGTCGGATCGATGTACACGATCAGCGCGAACGACGACACGGTCCCGATTATCGGAACGGCCGGGTAGAAGGGGACCTCGAAGTCGGGGTCGTATCCCTCGACCTCGGACTCCCGCATCACGATGAGCGCGAGGTTGAGCAGGCCGTAGACGATGAGGTGAAGCACGGACCCCATCGTCGACAGGGACTCGACGCCGCCGGCGACGAGGAAGACGAGGATGAGCGCGCCGGTGAGCGCGATCGACTTGTACGGGGTCCCGAACCGGTCGTGGATCTCGTTGAGCTTGGGGGTGACGATCTTCTCGCGGCCCATCGCGAAGTTGATCCGCGACGACGAGAGGATCGACGCGTTCGCCGAGGAGGCGGTCGCGAGCAGCCCGCCGATGAGTAACATTCCCGCGCCGACCGCTCCGAGCGAGTAGCCGAACACCGAGTAGTTGCCGAACAGCAGTCTCGCGGCGTCGACGACGGCGGTCTCGTTGTTCGCGACCAGCTCGTTCGGCACCGCCGCGAGCAGCACGACGAGGAACAGCGCGTACACCACGGTGACGATGACGACCGAGCCGAGCACCGCGAGCGGAAGGTTGCGGCCGGGGTTTTTGATCTCCTCTGCGACCGACGTTATCTGCACGAACCCGAGGTACGAGACGAAGATGATCCCGGTGACGGGCAACACCTCGCTCGTCGTCCCCGGCGGCGCGATCGGCCGCAGCGACTCCATGTCGGCGTTCAGCAGGCCGACGACCGTGAAGACCGCGAGGATACCCAGAAGCGACATGACGATGACGATCTGGAGTCCGCCGGTCTCTTTCGCGCCGAAGTAGTTGACCGCGATGAACAACAGCGCGCCTGCGAGGCCGATCACCTGTGCGGCCTCTAACGTCACGAACCCGAGCCCGACGGGGCCGAGTCCGACGAGCGCGTTGACGTACTCGCCGAAGCCGTACATGTAGAAGGCGGAGGCGAAGGCGAGTCCGAGCCAGTTGGCCCAGCCGGCGACGGAGCCGAACATCGGGCCGAGCGCGCGGTTGACGTAGAAGTACGCCCCGCCAGACTTCGGCATCGCCGTGCCGAGTTCGGACGCGGAGAGCGCGGTGAAAAGCGCGATGATCCCGCCGAGGACGAACGTGAGCGCCGCGAGCGGGCCGGCGCGAGCGACCGCGGTACCGGGCAACACGAAGATCCCCGCGCCGATCATCGTCCCGATCCCGATCGTGAGCGCCGCGAGCGGGCCGAGGTCCTTCGCGAGTTCCTCGTCGCCGCTCACGGCGGGCCACCTCTGCCGGTCACGACGGCCCCGGAAACGGTGGCTACCCCTCGGGCGGTTGTGACTCTCCGTGCGTGTATCATACCTTGTTTCTCTCCTCTGTTCGTATAAACCCGGCTACTTTCCGCGGCGTGGTCGGCGGCTCTGTGAGGTGGAATGGACTCTGTTAGGTGGGGGCGGTTCCGGGCGAGACGGGCGAACGCGCGACCCGGGGGTCCGGAGATACCACAAGGAACATACCGGCACGCGCCCCCGTACCGATCATCAGGTGGATCCCGTGACCAAGAAACGCGAATACCGCGACGACTACGACGACAAGACGCTGTTCATCCCCGGGCCGACCGAGGTCCGCGAGGACGTGATCGAGGCGATGGCACAGCCGATGTTCGGCCACCGGATGGACCGGATGACCGATCTGTACACCACCATCGTCGAGGACACCAAAGAGTTCCTCGGCACCGAAAACGAGGTCGTCATCCTCACCGCCTCCGGCACGGAGTTCTGGGAGGCGTCGACGCTCAACCTCGTCGACGAGAACATCCTGGTGCCGACCTGCGGCAGTTTCAGCGAGCGCCACGCCAACGTCGCCGAGCGGCTCGGCAAGGACGTCGACCGGCTGGAGTACGAGTGGGGCGAGGCCGTCAAGCCCGAGGACATCCGCGAACACCTCGAATCGACGGACAAGCACTACGACGTGGTCGCGACCGTGATGAACGAGTCCTCCACGGGCGTCCGCAACCCGATCGAGGAGATCGGCGACGTGGTCGCGGAGTACCCGGACACGTACTTCGTCGTCGACGCGGTCTCCGCTCTGGGCGGCGACTACGTCGACATCGACGAACACGACATCGACGTGATCTTCGCGTCGACCCAGAAGGCGTTCGCGATGCCGCCGGGACTCGCGGTCTGCGTCGTCAGCGACGACGCCTACGACCGCGAGGTAGAGAAGGGAACCTCCTCGTGGTACGGCGGCTTCCGTCGCACCATCGACTACTACGACCGCAAGGGACAGACCCACTCGACGCCCGCGATCCCGGTCATGTTAGCGTACCGCAAACAGATGAAACACATGCTGGAGGAGGGCCACGACGCCCGCGACGAGCGTCACCGTGAGATGATGGAGTACGTCCACGAGTGGGCCGACGAGCACTTCGCGATGTTCCCGGAGGAGGGCTACGAGTCCCAGACGGTCGCCTGCATCGAGAACACGCAGGGGATAGACGTGGCCGCGACGATCGAAGAAGTGAGCGAGGAGTACGACATGGCCTTCTCGAACGGGTACGGCTCACAGCTCGGCGAGGAGACGTTCCGGATCGGGCACATGGGCGAACACACCGTCGAGAGCGTCAAGGAACTGACCGACGCGATCGAAGACGTCGCCGGGCTCTAGCGGAGACGCCCGAAGACGCTCGGACACGTCACTCCGCTCCGAGCAG
Organism: Halorubrum salinum; assembly: GCF_024494575.1. Classification (GTDB taxonomy): domain Archaea; phylum Halobacteriota; class Halobacteria; order Halobacteriales; family Haloferacaceae; genus Halorubrum; species Halorubrum salinum. Next base: position 92,596 of record NZ_JANHDO010000001.1, on the reverse strand, counting down.
TTCGACGAGCAGCGCGTTCTGTGCGTGCATCCGGTTTTCGGCCTGGTCCCACACCAGCGCGCGGTCGGATTCGAGCACGTCGTCCGTGATCTCCTCGCCGCGGTGAGCGGGCAGACAGTGCATCACCCGCGCGTCGGTGCCGGCGAGGAGGTCCGCGTTCACCTGGAAGCCGTCGAACGCGGCCATCTTCTCCTCGCGCTCGTCTTCTTGTCCCATCGAGATCCACACGTCGGTGTAGACGACGTCCGCGCCGTCGATCGCCGTCGCGGGGTCCGTCGTCGGCTCCACGTCCGCGCCGAACGCGGCCGCCCGATCGAAGACGGCGGGGTCCATGCCGTAGTCGGCGGGCGTCGCGACCTCGACGTCGATCCCGGCCATCGCCGCGCCGACGACGAACGACTGCCCGACGTTGTTGCCGTCGCCGATCCACGCGACCGTGGCGTCTTCGCCGACGGTCTCGCGGATCGTGAGGAGGTCCGCGAGCGTCTGGCAGGGATGCGCCTCGTCGGTGAGCCCGTTGATCACGGGACAGTCCGCGTACTCGGCGAGCACCTCGACGTCTTCGTGGTCGAAGAGCCTGGCCATCACGCCGTCGACGTACCGGCCGAGCACGCGTGCGGTGTCGCGCAACGGCTCGCCGTGGCCGAGTTGTATGTCGTCGGGGCCGAGGAACATCGCGTGGCCGCCCAGTCTGGTCATCCCCGTCTCGAAGGAGACGCGGGTCCGGGTCGAGGGCTTCTCGAAGATCATCCCGAGCGTCGCGTCCGCCAGTCGGGGGTCCGTCTCGCCCGCCTTCATCGCGGCGGCGCGGGAAAGCAGGGCGTCCAGTTCGGCGGGCGTCACGTCGTCGATGTCGAGGAAGTCGTCGGTAGCGAGTGGCATCGTGTCGGTTGTACGGTGTGGTAGCGTGGTGTCGTTCGAGAGCGGTCGTTTCGTTCGAGGGCGAGTCGTTCGGCGACGGCGTCTCGGAAGGCGGTTACAGTCGCTTGCGGCAGACTTCGGTCAGGACGGTCACGGCCCGGTCCAGTTCCGGAAGCGGGAGCCGCTCGTCCGGGGCGTGGTCCAGATCGGAGTTCCCGGGGCCGTAGGTGACCATCGGGCAGTCCCACGCGGCCGCGAAGAGGTTCATGTCGCTGGTGCCGGTCTTCCGCAGGAGCCGGACGTCGCCGTCGGCCGCCCGGATCGCGACGCGAAAGGCCCGCGCGAGATCCGTTCGCGGGCTCTCCATGACGGGCGGCATCGGGTCGCCCCAGTGGACCGATCCGGTCGACAGCTCCGCCTCCGCCAGCTCGTGTATCTCGTCGGCCGGGCGCGAGGGCGGAATTCGAAGCTGCACCTCCATCGTCGTCTCCACGGCGAGCCCGTCGTCGCTCAGCCCGCCGTCGATCGAGATGGGCTTGGTCGTCACCTGATCGAACACCGCGGTGTCGGAATCCTCCGGGGTGAACGTCTCCTCGACCCCGTGCCACCAGTCTATCGCGTGCTGGATCGCGTTCGGCTCCGGCCGCGAGGAGTGGCCCGACTCGCTCGTGTTCACGTACGTCCCTTCGAGCAGTCCGCGGTAGCCGAGCGTGATCCCCTGCCACCCCGACGGCTCGCCGTTGACCACCGCGTCCGGCGCGTCGCGGTCGTCGATGAGGTGACGCGCGCCGCCGGAGTCGACCTCCTCGCGGACGACGCCCGCGAAGGAGACGCCCGTCTTCACCGCCGCGACCGCCATCGTGACGAGCGGTCCCGTCGCGTCGACCGCCCCGCGACCCCACAGCACGGGGTCACCGGGGTCACCGACTCGAACGTCGGACGGCTCGGGCAGTTCGTCCTCCGGCGGTGCCGGCCGCACCTCGACCGGAATGTCGCCCGGCACCGTGTCGACGTGTGAGGTGAGCAGCACGGCGTCGTTCGCCGGCGCGCGGACGTTTCCGGCGTCGTCGATCCACGCCTCCCGGCCGTTGGCCTCGAAGAAGTCGACGAGCCGCTCCGCGGCCCGTTCCTCCTCGCCCGACGGCGATGGGATAGACACCATGTCGTACAGGAGCTTCCGCGCGGGGGTGTCGCAAGCCGCGGGGTAGCCGCCGCCGGCGACGACGTCGCCGGCGCGGTCCGCGTCGGCTCGCTCGTCGCTCTCCCGCTCTTTGCCGGCCGCCATCAGCCGATCACCTCGGCGATCGCGTCGACCACGGCGTCGGCGTGCTCGCGGTCGATCGTCAGCGGCGGAAGCAGCCGCAAGACGGTGCGACCCGCGGGCAGCGCGAGTATCTGGTGGTTCATGGCCAGATCGCGAAGCAGGCGGTTCGAGCCGCGTTTCACCTCGATCCCGACCATCAGTCCGTCGCCGCGGACGTCCCGGACGTCGTCGCCGAGGCGGTCTTCGATCTCGCCGCGCAGGTACGCGCCCACGTCGTCGGCGTGCGCCGAGAGCTCCTCGCGTTCGATCACGTCGAGGGTCGCTCCCGCGGCGGCCGAGACGACCGGGCCGCCGGAGAACGTCGAGCCGTGGTTCCCGGCGTCCTCGGCGATCCAGTCGCGACAGAGCGTCGCGCCGATCGGGAGCCCGCTGCCGAGCCCCTTCGCCGTCGTGAGCACGTCGGGCACCACGTCGTGAGTCTCCGCCGCCCACAGCGACCCGGTGCGGCCGAGCCCGGTCTGGATCTCGTCGAGGATCATCGCGGCCCCCGTCTCCTCGGTCGCCTCGCGGACCGACTGCAGGTACGCCGTCGGAGCGGGGTTGATCCCGCCTTCGCCCTGCAGGGGTTCGAGGATGACCGCGGCGGTCTCGTCGCCGACCGCCTCGCGCATCGCTTCTTCATCTCCGTACTCGACGAACTCCACGCCGCCCGCGAGCGGCTCGAACCCCTGTTTGTACTTCCCCTTCCAAGTGGTCGCGAGCGCGCCCATCGTGCGGCCGTGGAACCCCTGCGTGGTCGCGACGATCTTCTCGCGGCCCGTCGCGTGCCGGGCGAACTTCAGCGCGGCCTCGTTGGCCTCCGTCCCGGAGTTGCAGAGCCAGACGTTGTCGACGTCGCCGGGCCCGGCGTCGGAGAGCCGCTCGTACAGCGCCGTCCGCGCGGCGTGCGGGTACGACGCCTGCACGTACATCAGATCCTCGAGCTGGCTCGTCGCCGCGTCGACTACCTCGGGGTGGCAGTGCCCGACCGGCGTGCACGCGTAGCTCGCGCCGAAGTCGAGGTACTCGGTTCCGTCGGTGTCGGTGAGGTACACGCCGTCGCCGGAGGCGATCTCGATCGGCTTCTCGGAGAAGACGAACCCGCTCATGCGGTCTCGCCCTCCGTTTCGGCTTCCGCGTCCTCCGCGTCCTCACCGAGCGCCGTCCGCTCGATCGTCGTCCCCGCGCCGCCGAGCGCGGCGACGATGGGATCGTCGACGTTGGCGTCGGCGACCACGACGCGGCCGGAACCGCCCGAAAGCGCCTCTTTGGCCGCCATCACCTTCTTGCCCATGAACCCCTCGGCGGCGTCTTCGACCGCCGCGAGTTCGTCGGCCGTCGCCGCCGACGCGATCAGCGTGTCGGGGTCGTCTGGATCGGCGTAGACGCCCGCCACGTCGGTCAGCAGGACGAGGTCGGCGTCGAGCGCGCCCGCGACCGCGGCGGCCGCCCGGTCAGCGTCCGCGTTGACCGGGGTGACGCCGCCGTCGCCCTCGTTCCCTTCCATCGGAGGCGAGACGACGGGCGTGTAGCCGTCGGCGAGGAGCCCCGCGAGGAGGTCGGCGTTGACAGACTCGATCCGGCCGGAGTGTTCGCCCCGTTTGATCTTCTTTTTGCCGTCCTCGACCACGCGGACCGCAGACTTGCGCGGCCCCGAGAGGAGCCCGCCGTCGACGCCGCTCAGTCCGACCGCGTCGACGCCGGCCTCGCGGAACAGCGCCGTCAGCTCGGTGTTGAGCTTGCCCGCCATCGCCATCGTGAACGCCTCCATCGTCTCGGCGTCGGTGAACCGGCCGGTGACGCCGGAGGCCGACTCGACGTACTCCGGTTCCATCCCGAGCCGCTCTATGACCTCGTCGACGACCGTCGAGCCGCCGTGGACGACGACGACCTCGCGGCCGTCCGCGACGAGGCTCGCCACGTCGCCGACCGCGCCGGCCGGATCGACCGCCTTCGCGCCGCCGATCTTGACGACGACGGGCGGATCGCCTGCGCGCGCGCCGCCGTCTGCGACCGCGTCGGGTGCGGGCCGACCGCTCCGCGTGTCGTTCCCGCTCATGGCGACCCCACGGGGTGGAGCCCCTCGAACTCTAAGCCCGCCTCTTCGGGCAGCCCCAGCGCGACGTTCGCCGCGTGGACCGCCTGCCCGGCGGAGCCTTTCATCATGTTGTCGATAGCAGAGAAGACGACGACGCGCCGGTTACCGGGGTCGAGCTCGAAGCCGACTTCGCCGTAGTTCGTGCCGGCGACCGCCTTCGGCTCGGGGTAGCGGTAGACGCCGCCCCCGCCGGAGACGATCCGCATGAACCGCTCGTCGGCGTACGCGTCGCGATACGCGCCCCAGAGGTCGCCCTTCGAGACGGGCTCGCCGGGGAAGACGTGACAGGTCGCCGACGCGCCGCGGACCATCTCGACCGCGTGAACGGTGAAGGAGACGGAGAGCCCGAGGTACGCCTCGATCTCCGCCTCGTGACGGTGGCTCGTGGGCGCGTACGGGCGCACGACGCCCGAGCGCTCCGGATGCGAGGAGGCCGCGCCGCCGCCGGCACCGCCCTCCGAGGAGCCGACCTTCACGTCGACGACGACCCGGTCGGTATCCGGGTCGAGGGCGCCGGCGTCGACGAGCGGCTTCAGTCCGAGGATCGTCGCGGTCGCGTTACACCCGCCGCCGGCGATCAGGTCCGCCCCGGCGAGGTTCTCGCGGTTGAGTTCGGGGAGCGCGTACTCCGCGCGCTCCAGGTACTCCGGCGACTCGTGGCCGTCGTACCACTCGTCGTACAGCTCGGCCTCCGGCAGCCGGAAGTCCGCGGACAGGTCGACGACCGTGTCCGCCGCCTCGAAGTACTCGTCCACCCGTCCCATCGAGACGCCGTGCGGCGTCGCCGAAAAGAGCACGTCGACGGACGCCAGCTCGTCCGGGTCCGAGAAGCGCAGGTCGAGCCCGCGCAGGTTCGGGTGCGAGCGCCCGACGGTCATGTTGTCCGCCGACCTCGACGTGGCCTGCACGACCTCGAAGTTGGGGTGTCCGGAAAGGAGGCGCAACAGCTCGCCGCCGGTGAACCCCGTGCCGCCGATGACGCTCGCGGTGAGGGTCTCGTCGGCGACGGCGTCGGTCGCGGCCGTCGCGTCGGCGTCGTTGGCCGCGTCGGAGTCGGCCGTCATGCGTCCGCCTCCTCGGCCTCGGCGTCGGCCAGTTCGACCGCCTTCTCCTCCAGCCAGTCGACGACCGTCGCCGGCACGTCGACGTCGGTCGCGGCGTCGAGCGCCTTGAACTCGACCGTGTGGTTCACCTCGTGGACGGTGTACCCGTCCGCGCCGCCCTCGGCGGGGCCCGAGTCCGCGTCGACGCCGACCTCCATCAGGTCGACGCCGAGCAGGCCGCCGCCGACCGCGTCGGAGGCGCGCTCGACGAGTTCCAGCGCGCGGTCGTCCAGATCGAACGACTTCGTCTCGCCGCCCTTCGCGGCGTTCGTGAGCCAGTGGTCGGACGACCGCGTCATCGCCGCGACGGGCTCGCCGTCGACCGCCAGCACGCGGATGTCGCGGCCGGGCTTGTCGACGAACTCCTGCACGTAGAACACCTTGTGCTCGTAGTGACCGAGCGTCTCCTTGTGCTCCAGTATCGCTTCGGCGGCGTTCCGCGAGTCGATCTTCGCCATCAGCCGGCCCCACGAGCCCGTGACCGGCTTGAGCACGCAGGGGTAGCCGAACGACTCGATCGCTTCGAGGGCGGCGTCTTTGGTGAACGCCACCTCCGTCGCGGGCGTCGGCACGTCGGCCTCGGCGAGCGCGAGCGAGTTCTTCGCCTTGTCGGCACAGACGTCGCCCGTCTCGGGGGAGTTGACCACGGGGACGCCGTAGCTGTCGAGAAAGCGCGTCGCGTACAGCGACCGGCTCGTCGACAGACAGCGGTCGACGACGATGTCGAGGTCGTCGACGGCCGCGGTCGTCGCGTCGAGGCCGAACCGCTCCTTGCGGACGTCTATCTTCTCGACGTCGTGGCCGCGGTCGCGAAGCTCGGAGAGCAGCAGCTTCTCGTCTTTCCGGATCCGCGAGTAGAGGATCCCGACCTTCACGCGGACCACCTCGGCGCGGTCGTCACCATCGACGTTACTCGCCCCAGTCCTCCTCGAGCTCGGGGGCCTCCTCTAACACGACGGGGTCGAGGGAGATGACCTCCAGCTCGGTTCCGGTGACCGGACTGTCGATTATCTCGCCGACCTCGACGTCGGCCGGCAGTTCGATCTCGTCGCCCGTGATCGGGTCCTCCGCCACCAGCGTATCGGTGTCGCTCGTCATCGTGGATCGGTGTCAGCGTCGAGAGCGCATAAAGGCTTCGAACTTGTTTGATAAATTACACTAACCGAAGCGGCCGCTACTCGCGTAAAACCGGAACGAAACGACACCTCGTTCCGTTTCGTGTCAAGAATCAGTACGAACCTCGCCCCCTCGCGGGAACGGGGTCGCCGCCGGCGGGCGCGGACCGACCGCCGACCGCTGCGGTCGTCGCAGCCGGTCCGGCTGTCGGCGTCTGTCAGACATCGTCGGTCACCCCGGATATCGTGGTCACTTCAGACATACTCGCTCACCTCGGCGTCGAGAGCGGTCTCCGCGTCCGCGAGCGCCTTCCGACGCGCCGCGAGCGTCGCTTCGTCCGCGTCGAGCGACTCGCGGCGCGCGTCGAGGTCGGGCGCGACCGCGTCGGGTGCGGGCCCGCCCGCGGAGTCGCGGCTCGCGACGCTCTCGGCGGGGTCCAAGACGGCCTCGACGTCCTCGCGGCTCACGTACGCCGAGAGGGGCTCGCCCGTCACCGTTCGAGCGGCCTCGTCAACTTTTGCGGCGGCCGCCGCCGGCGAGTCGGCGTCGGCGACGCGCTCGGCCGCGGTCGCGACGATCTCGTGGGCGGTCCGGAACGGGAGTCCCCCCATGGCGAGCAGGTCGGCGACGCCGGTCGCCGTCGAGAAGCCGTCGCCCGCGGCGTCGGCGAGCACCGCCTCGTTCCAGTCGGCCGTCGCGACCGCGCCGGCCGCCACCTCGGCCGCCTCCCGCACGTCGTCCGCGGTCTCGAACACGCTCGCGTGTGCACGCTGGAGGTCGCGGTTGTACGCGCGCGGTAACCCCTTGAGCAGGCTCAGCGTTCCGGTCGCCTCGCCGATCGCGTCGCCGGCGACCCCCCGGGTCAGCTCCAGCGTGTCGGGGTTCTTCTTCTGGGGCATGATCGAGGAGGTCGACGCGTAGTCGTCGGACAGCTCGACGAACCCCTTGTTCGAAAAGAGGACGAGGTCCTCTGCGAGCCCGGACAGCGTCGTCGCGAGCGTCGCGCACGCGGTCGCCCCCTCGGCGAGGAAGTCGCGCGCGGAGGCGGCGTCCATCGAGTTGGCGACGAGCCCGTCGAACCCGAGCAGGTCGGCGGTCCGCTCGCGGTCGATGTCGAACGGCGTGCCCGCGAACGCGGCCCCGCCGAGCGGCGAGCGGTTGGTGCGCCCGTAGGCGTCGAACAGCCGCGCCGTGTCGCGCGCGACCCCGCCTTCGTACGAGAGCAGGTAGTGCGCGACCGTCGTCGGCTGAGCGGGCTGGAGGTGGGTGTATCCCGGCATCACCGTCTCCGTGTGCTCGCCGGCGACGTCGACGAGCGCCCGCCGCAGCGCCAGGGTGGCCTCCGCGGCCGCAAGCAGGTCCTCGCGCAGGCGGTACCGGATACAGGTCGCCACCTCGTCGTTGCGCGAGCGCGCCGTGTGCATCCGCCCGCCGTCGGGACCGACCCGGTCGATCACGGCCGTCTCGATCGCCTCGTGGACGTCTTCGCCGTCCGGTAGATCGGCGTGGCCGGCGGTCTCGACGGCGTCGAGCGCCGCGAGGATCTCGCCCGCGACCGCGCTCTCGACGATCCCCCGCTCCGCGAGCATCACCGTGTGCGCGCGGTCGACCGCGAGGTCCGCCTCGAAGATCGCCGCGTCGGCGGCGAGACTGGAGAGGAATCCGCGAGCGGGACCGCCGCTGAAGCGGTCGCGGCGGACGGCGGTGTCGGCGTCCTCGGCACCCTCGGCGGTCACTGTGGGATCGTCGTCGGTCATCTATTCCTCGTCCGCAGTCTCTCCGCCGTCACTGGCGAGTTCGGGCTTCGAGACCGCCGCTTTCACGTCGTTGGCGAGACGCTCCTGGAGCCCGTGGTACTTCGCGACGCCCGTGGCGTCCTCCTGCGCGATGCCGGCCACGTCTTCGGTGTTAAACGAGGCCATCTCCTCGGAGTAGACGGCGTACTCTGAGTCGCGGGCGACGACGCGGCAGTTGCCGCCGGAGACCTTCACGGTCGCGGTGCCGGTCACCACGTCCTGCGTCTCGTCGACGAACGCGTTCAGCGCGTCGACGACGGGCGCGAACACGAGGCCCTGGTACGCCTTCTCGGACCACTCCTGTTCGATCCCCTTCTTGAACGAGCGCTCGTTCTTCGTCAAGACGAGGTCTTCGAGCGCCTGGTGTGCCGTGAGCAGGACGGTAGCGGCCGGGTGCTCGTAGTTCTCGCGCACCTTCAGCCCGAGCATGCGGTCTTCCATCACGTCGGTGCGGCCGATCCCGTAGCCGCCGGCGTACTCGTTGAGGTGCTGGATCAGCGGCACCGGGTCCATCGCCTCGCCGTCGACGGCGACCGGGACGCCCTCCTCGAAGGCGACCTCGATGGTCGTCTCGCCCTCGGGCTCTGCGGTCCACTCGTAGATCTCCTCCGGCGGCTCGTAGTCCGGGTTCTCGAGCTCGCCGCCCTCGACCGCGCGCGACCAGATGTTCTCGTCGATCGACCAGACGCCGCCGTCGCCGGCCTCGACTGGCAGGTCCTTCTCCGCGGCGTAGTCGATCTCCCACTCGCGGGTGAGGCCGAGCTCGCGGACGGGAGCGATCACTTCCAGATCGGAGCCGCGCCAGACGGCCTCGAACCGGAGCTGGTCGTTCCCCTTGCCCGTGCAGCCGTGCGCGATGGCGTCACAGCCCTCCTCCTCGGCGACGCCCAGAATGGCCTCGGCGATGACGGGACGCGCCAGCGCGGTCCCCAGCGGGTACCCCTGGTACGTCGCGTTCGTCTTCACGGCGTCGAAACACAGCTCCGCGAACTCCTCTTTCGCGTCGACGACGTGGAGGTCGAGCCCCAGCGCGTCGGCGGTCTCTTCCGCCTCGTCGAACTCCTCGGTCGGCTGGCCGACGTCGACGTTGACGCCGATGACCTCGTCGTAGCCGTACTCCTCTTTCAAAAGCGGTACGCACACTGTCGTGTCGAGTCCGCCGCTGAACGCGAGTGCAACGCTCGTCATTATCGGAGTAGATCCGGCCTATCCCCTTAAATTCGACGGTTTAGAGATTGGAACAAAATTGCGGCGCGGTCGCTACCGACGGACGAAGCTGTCACTCTCGGGAACGAAACGGCGCGAACGCGACGGGGGAAAGTTACTGGCCTCGGGGGGCCAGTCGTCGCGCCGCGCCGGAAACCGGTCGCGGTCGGACGCCTCGTCGCGGTCGCGGGGCTCGTCGGCCTCGGAAGAGCGTGGCCGCCGGACGAGCCGCCGCGGTCATTAGCAGGTAGTTGTGAGGTTTCGATATAAAACCGTTCCGCTACGTGTCTCGGGGACGCCTCGCTGGCGCGGTCGAGTCGGCGAGGGCGCGCGAGGCGAGAGGAGGAGCACGCCAGCCACCGTGCCGCCGCGCCGCTCAAGTGTCTCGCCGCCCAACGGCGGGTATCGTGAGCGACGCCGACTCCCCCCTCTCGGAGGACCGTCCGACCGTCGATCGCCCCCTCCGCGTCGACGCCCCGTTCGAGCCCGCGGGCGACCAGCCCGAGGCGATAGCGCAGTTGGTCGAGGGGTTCGAGGGGGGCGCTGACAGACAGACGCTCCTCGGCGTGACGGGGTCCGGCAAGACGAACACCGTCTCGTGGGTCGCCGAGGAGCTGGACCAGCCCACCCTCGTCTTAGCCCACAACAAGACGCTCGCCGCCCAGCTGTACGAGGAGTTCCGCGAGCTGTTCCCGGACAGCGCCGTCGAGTACTTCGTCTCCTACTACGACTACTACCAGCCGGAGGCGTACGTCGAGCAGACGGACACGTTCATCGACAAGGAGATGTCGATAAACGAGGAGATCGACCGCCTCCGCCACTCCGCGACGCGCTCGCTCCTGACGCGTGACGACGTCATCGTTGTCGCCTCCGTCTCCGCCATCTACGGGCTCGGCGACCCGCAGAACTACCGGGAGATGGCGCTCCGGTTGGAGGTCGGCGAGGCGGTCGGTCGCGACCAGCTGCTCGCCGACCTCGTGGACCTGAACTACGAGCGCAACGACGTGGACTTCACGCAAGGCACCTTTCGCGTGCGCGGCGACACCGTGGAGATATACCCGATGTACGGTCGGTACGCGGTCCGCGTCGAACTGTGGGGCGAGGAGATCGACCGGATTGTGAAAGTCGACCCGATGAAAGGCGAGGTCGTGAGCGAGGAGCCCGCGGTCATGCTCCACCCCGCGGAGCACTACTCGATCCCGGACGACAAGCTGGAGCGGGCGATAGCGGAGATAGAAGATCTGATGGAGAAGCGCGTGAGCTACTTCGAGCGACAGGGCGATCTGGTGGCCGCCCAGCGAATCGAGGAGCGCACGACCTTCGACCTGGAGATGCTCCGGGAAGCGGGCTACTGCTCGGGGATCGAGAACTACTCCGTCCACATGGACGACCGCGAGTCGGGCGACGCGCCGTACACCTTACTCGATTACTTCCCCGACGACTTCCTCACCGTGATCGACGAGTCACACCAGACGATTCCGCAGATAAAGGGACAGTACGAGGGCGACAAGTCGCGGAAGGACTCGCTCGTCGAGAACGGGTTCCGGCTGCCGACCGCCTACGACAACCGCCCCCTGACGTTCGAGGAGTTCGAGGCGAAGACCGACCGCACCCTCTACGTCTCGGCGACGCCCGGCGACTACGAGCGCGAGACCTCGGAGCAGATCGTCGAGCAGATCGTCCGCCCCACGCACCTCGTCGATCCGAAGGTGGAGGTGACGGAGGCGACGGGACAGGTCGAGGACCTCTTGGAACGCGTCGACGAGCGGATCGAACGCGACGAGCGCGTCCTCGTCACCACGCTCACGAAGCGGATGGCGGAGGACCTCACGGAGTACTTCGAGGAGGCCGGTATCGACGTGGCGTACATGCACGACGAGACGGACACCCTGGAGCGCCACGAGATCATCCGCGACCTCCGCTTGGGCAACATCGACGTGCTCGTCGGGATCAACCTGCTGCGGGAAGGACTCGACATCCCCGAGGTGAGCCTCGTGGCGATCCTCGACGCCGACCAGGAGGGGTTCTTACGCTCCACGACGACGCTCGTTCAGACGATGGGGCGGGCCGCCCGCAACGTCAACGGCGAGGTCGTCCTCTACGCCGACCGGACGACGGACTCGATGGAGGCCGCCATCGAGGAGACGCAGCGCCGCCGCGAGATACAACTGGAGTACAACGACGAGCACGGGTACGAGGCGACCACCATCGACAAGCCCGTCGGCGAGACGAACCTGCCGGGCTCGAAGACGGACACCTCCTCCGTCAGCGTCGGCGACGTGGAGAGCGCCGAGGAGGCGAGAGCGCAGATCGACGCGCTGGAAGACCGGATGGACGAGGCCGCGAGCAACCTGGAGTTCGAGCTGGCCGCCGACATCCGCGACCGGATCGCCGAGCTCCGCCGGGCCTTCGAGATCGGCGACGGAGACGAGGGCGTCCCCGCGCCGATCGGCGAGGAGTAGTCGGGCCTTCGGGTCGCCTGGCGTCGGCGCGCCGATTCTCAGCCGACGGAACGCCGAGGGAGAGATTTTTACCCGACACCGCCGGAGTCGAGCCCATGTACCGACGCGCGGTCGTGGTCGGAGCCCTCGCCGCCGCCACCGCGGGCTGTACCGACCGGATTCGCGACGTGGCCGCGTCGACCCCCCGAGACCTCGACGTCCGGAGCCGCTACGTCGACGGGAACCCCCTCGTCGAGGGACAGAGCATCCGCGCGCTCCCGGCAGAGCTCCACGTCCACGCGGCGTCGTACCAGTCGGGTGCCAGCGCGCTCGGGGCGCTCCGTTCCGACGCGGCCGAGACGCGGTCGTTCGTCGACGCGACCGAGTTCGTCGACGACGGCGGCGAGTCGATCCTCGTCGTCGCCCAGCGGCTCACCGCGCCCGAGGTCGAGTTGCGACTCGGGGCCATCAGCCGCATCGGCGACGGGGCGCTCCGCGTCGCGCTCGACCAGCCCGGCCCCGACGTCGACGTCGAGAAGCTCGACGACCCGGTCGTCAAGACCCTGCTGCTCAGACTCACCGACCGACAGGGAACGCCGGAGCGCGTCATCGTCTCCGTCGACAGGGAGCGCGCCGGCGTGACGATCTGAGCGTCGACGTCCACCAAACTGCGTCCGCCCCCACCAGTCGCGGCCGCGTCCCGCGATCGTTTAGTGGCTCGGCGGCCTCTCGCCGGTATGCTCTCTGTGTCCCGCCGGATCCGCGGATCGGTCCTCCTCGCGCTCGCCGCGGTCGCGTTCGCGAGCGCGGCCGCCGTCGCGCCCGTGATCGTCCCCGAAGCCGGAGGCGCGTCCGGCAGCCCCGCCGCGGTCTCGCCGTCGCCGCTCTCGCTTCTCGCCGCGCCCGCGCTCCTCGCGGCCGGATCGGTGTTTCTCGTCGCCGGTGCGGCCGCGCTCGTCGACGCCGACCTCTCCGCGCGCGCCGCACTCCTCTCGCCCGCGCTGGGTGCCGTCGGTGCGCTCGCGCTCGGCACCGGGATCGGAACCGATTTCGGAGCGCCGCTCGCCGCGTTCGCCGCTCCGGAGGCGCTCACGGCGCTGGGGAGCGGGCTTCCGGCAGTAGTCGCGGCGGGTGCCCTCGGCGGCGGGGCGATAGCGCCGGTGGTCCGCGCCGCGACGACCGAGGACACGGTCACGCTGCTCGTCGGGTCGGCGCTGTTGCTCGCCGCGGTCGCGAGCGGGTCAGAGGCCCCGCTCGCGCTCGCCTCCGGCGGCGTCGCCGGCGCGGTCGCGGTGGGGTCGCTCTGGGCGCTCGATCCGGGGACGTGGCGACCCTGACGCGGACGAACTCCGAGCGTCAGAAATCCGTGTCCGCGTTATCCCGGGCGCTCGGTCTCGGTCTCCAGATCCACGTCTCGGTCGGCCTCGCGGTCGAGGTCTTCCTCTCCGGCGATACCGGTGTCGCGGGCCGTGTCCGCGTCTCGAGTCTCGTCGGTCCGGAGGTCGCTGTCTGCCACCGTGTCGAGCTGTTCGAGCGCGCTCTCGATGTCCTCTAAGCCGAGCATCTTCTCCGTCTCCTCGTCGAACTCCTTGCTTTCCAGCCCGTCCATCTGTTGGACGTCGGAGCCGGAGAGCGCCTTGCCGTAGCGGCCCACGAGACTCGTGAGTTCCTGCGGGAGGACGAACGTCGTGGACTCGCCCTTGCCGATCTCTTCTAGGGTCTCCATCCCGCGCTCGATGATGGCGCGTTCTCCCATCGACTCCGCGGAGCGGGCGCGGAGCACGGTCGAGATCGCGTCGCCCTGCGCTTCGAGGATCTGCGACTGCTTTTCACCCTGCGCCCGGATGATGTTCGACTGCTTGTCACCCTCGGCCTGCTCGACCGCCGAGCGACGCTCACCCTGCGCCTCCAAGATCATCGCCCGACGACGACGCTCCGCGCCGGTCTGTTGTTCCATGGCGCGCTGGACCTCCTGTGAGGGGCTCACCTCGCGGACCTCGACGGCCTCGACGCGGATCCCCCACTCGTCGGTCGGCTCGTCTAACTCCTCGTTGATCCGGTCGTTGATCTGATCGCGCCGCGAGAGCGTGTCGTCGAGTTCCATGTCGCCGAGGACGGCCCGCAACGTGGTCTGGGCGAGATTCGAGACGGCGCGCTTGTAGTCGTCGACCTCCAAGAACGCCTTCTTGGCGTCCATCACCTTGATGTAGACGACCGCGTCAGCGGTCACCGGCGAGTTGTCCCGCGTGATCGCCGACTGGCTCGGCACGTCGATCGTCTGTGTCCGCATGTCGAACGGGTACGTGCGGGAGACGAACGGCGGGATGAGGTGGACGCCCGGTTCGAGCAGCTTGCGGTACTCGCCGAACACCGTGAGCGCCTCTTTCTCGTAGGCGTCGACGATCTCGACGGCACTAACGACGGTGACGACCGCGACGAGCAGCGCGAGCGCGGCGACGCCGAAGACGAGGTTCTGGTTGAGGAGGGCGAACCCGACGACGACCGCGACGCCGAGCGCGAGGTACTGCCAGACGGAGTCGGGGACCGCCCCGACCGCGTCCGACATGTCGACGGTGTCGCCGCGCGGACCGTTAGTTCCCATGTGAGACGTTACGGCCGGACGCTGTTAACCGTTGGCACGAGGAGCGGAGCCCGCTCGCCTCGCGATCCGATCCGAGATAGCGGAAACGCCGGCGACTGCGGGCGGCTTTAAGAGTCCGGCGCGTGCAGAGTGGTACATGCCATCCGACGACGACGACGCACCCCGCGAGTTCAGCACCCGAAGCGTCCACGCCGGATCGGCTCCCGACCCCGCCACCGGCGCGCGGGCGACGCCGATCTACCAGACGACCTCCTACGAGTTCGAGGACGCCGACCACGCCGCGCGGCTGTTCGCGTTAGAGGAGGCGGGCAACGTCTATTCGCGGATCATGAACCCGACGAACGCCGCCTTAGAAGAGCGGATCGCCTCGCTCGAAGGCGGTGTCGGCGCGGTCGCGACCTCGTCGGGCATGGCCGCGCTCGATCTGGCGACGTTCATGCTCGCGTCCGCCGGCGACAACGTGGTCTCCTCGTCGGCGCTGTACGGCGGAACCTACACGTACCTCACGCACTCCGTCGAGCGCCGCGGCATCACGACGCGGTTCGTCGACCCCCTCGACTACGAGGGATACGCCGACGCCATCGACGAGGACACCGCCTACGTCCACATCGAGACGATCGGCAACCCCGCCCTCGTCACGCCCGACATCGAGCGGATCGCCGACATCGCCCACGACCACGGCGTCCCGCTGTTCGTCGACAACACGTTCGCGACGCCGTACCTCTGTCAGCCCTTAGAGCACGGTGCGGACCTCGTCTGGGAGTCGACGACGAAGTGGCTCACCGGCAACGGCACCACGGTCGGCGGAATCTTGGTCGACGGCGGCTCGTTCCCGTGGGCGGAGCACCCCGAGAAGTTCCCGGAGATCGCGAAGGACAACCCCGCCTACCACGGGATCAACTACGTCGAGGCGTTCGGCGAGGCGGCGTTCACGTTCGCGGCGGTCACCCGCGGGCTGCGCGACCTAGGCGACCAGCAGTCGCCGTTCGACGCGTGGAACACGCTCCAGCAGACGGAGTCGCTCCCGCTGCGGATGGACCGCCACTGCGAGAACGCCGGGATCGTCGCGGAGTACCTCGACGAGCACGACGACGTGGCGTGGGTGAACTACCCCGGCTTAGAGAGCCACGAGACCCACGAGGAGGCGACGGAGTACCTGGAGGGCGGCTACGGCGGGATGATCACCTTCGGGCTGGAGGGCGGCTACGAGGCCGCGAAGGGGACCGTCGAGAACGCGGACCTGGCCTCGCTGCTCGCGAACGTCGGCGACGCGAAGACGCTCGTCATCCACCCGGCCTCGACGACCCACCAGCAGCTCACCGAAGAGGAACAGGAGGCCGCCGGCGTCACCGGCGACATGGTGCGGCTCTCGGTCGGCATCGAGGACCCGGCAGACATCGTCGCCGACCTCGAAGCGGCGATCGAGCGCGCGACCGCCTGAGCGGCCCTCGAAGCGGCGACCGAACTATCGACGCGTCGCGCGGCGATCTACGCGATCTTCTCGTACTGCTCGGAGAGCTTCTCCGCGGCGTCGTCGAGCAGGTCGGACTCGTACTCGTCGAGGTCCCACTCGACGACCTCTTCCACGCCGTTCGATCCGAGCTTCGCGGGGACGCCGATCGCGGTGTCGTCGTAGCCGTACTCGCCGTCGAGCACGACGGAGCAGGGGAGCACCTCGCCGGTGTCGCGCAGGATGGCCTCGACGGTGTGGGCGACGCCGGTTGCGGGGCCCCACTGGGTCGCGCCCTTCCGGCTGATCACGTCCATCGCCGACTCCTGGAGGTCTTCGAGGATCTCCTCTTTCTCGTCGGCGTCGAATTCGGGGTCGCGGCCGTTCACGCGCACCTTCGAGAACACCGGTGCCTGCGCGTCGCCGTGCTCGCCGAGGATCGTCGCCTCGACGTTCTTTGCGGGCGCGTCGAAGCGCTCGGAGAGGACGTACCGGAAGCGCGCGGAGTCGAGCCGACCGCCGAAGCCGACGACCTTGTGGCGGTCGCGGTCGCCCGCCTCGTAGAGGTGGCGGTTCAGGAGGTCGACCGGGTTGGAGGTGGTGACGGTAACGAAGTCGTCGTTGTGCTCTGCGAGCGAGGAGCCGATGTCCTCCATGATCGGCGCGTTGTCGCCGGCCAGATCGATCCGCGTCTGGCCCTCCTTGCGCGGGATGCCGGCCGTGACCACGACGACGTCCGAGCCGGCGGTGTCCGCGTACTCGCCCTGCCGGACGGTCGTGTTCGAGTCGTAGGCGATCCCGTGGTTCGTGTCGGCCGCCTGCCCGATGGTCGTCTCGCGCTGGTCCGGAATGTCGACGAAGACGAGCTCGTCGACCACGTCGCGCAACGCGAGGTTGTACCCGGCCGCCGCTCCGACGGTCCCCGCCGCACCGACAACGCTGACTTTTGTCATACGGTGTGTATTCGCGTCTGGCTGTCGAGTAAACGTTTCGGAACCGCGGGCGGGCGCCAGCGCGGACGGGTCTCAGGACCGGCGCAGACGTGACGCAGGTGTGATGCAGGTGCCGGCGCAGAGGCGCGCAGATCCTTGGTCCGAGCGCGCAGTCCCGGCCGGAACGCCGTCGCGAAACCACTAACTTCGGCGGCGTCCCAGTTCCGCTCGTGCCGACGTTCCGCTACCCGTGTCCCGGCTGCCGGACGACAAACAGCCTCCACGACGCCGACTGCGACTTCGAGGGGGTGAACTGGCCGACCATCGAGAAGGCGTACACGGACCTGTTGACCGTCCTCACCGCCGAGCGCGAGGGACTGACCGAGTCGACCCTGCGCGAGGCGGTCCACGGCGAGTGGGGCGGACTCCACAAGGCCGCGCTGGGCGCGCTCGAACGCGACCAGCGGGTCGTCGAGGACGGTGACCGGCTCCGGCTGCTCACCGCCGCGGAGTTCAAAGAGCGGGTCTCGGAGCCGACCCGCGATCCGATGCGGACCGTCTACGAGCACGGCTCCGTCCCGGGCTGTCACGACAACGCCGTCTTCGCGATGGTCGCGTGGTACGAGATGGTCGGGCTCTCGTGGCCGGAGACCAGAGAGAACGTGATCGAGTGGCTCCGCGAGTCGGGCGCGTGGGACCGCGGCGGCTTCGAGGAGTCGACGCCCGAGGAGCTTGTCGACGGAAAGCGCCACGTCTACGACGAGGGATACGGGTGGAAAGAGAAGGGACAGGCCGCGAAACGCGTCATCGAACGCCACCTGTAGCACCGATCCGACCGCCTTCTTAAGTTTCCGCGCGACCTCTCGCCACCGTGACACACCCGGAGGCCGGAGTCGCGTCGATCGGCGGCGACGCGGGCGACCGCGACGCGGGCGGCGAGGGCGACCGCGACGCCGACCCCGAACGGCCCCCCGCCGTCGCCAACCCGCGGCGCGCGCTCGCGGTCGTGATCGGCGTCGTGTTCATCGATCTCGTCGGGTTCGGGATCGTGATCCCGATCTTACCCTTCTACGTGCGGTCCTTCGGTGTCAGCGACGCCTTTATCGGCCTGCTCGCGGCGTCGTACTCGCTCGCGCAGTTCCTCGCCGCGCCCACGCTCGGCCGACTCTCCGACCGGATCGGACGGCGGCCCGTCCTGCTCGCGTCGCTCGCGACCGCCGGCGTCGCGTGGGTTACGTTCGGCTACGCCGGGGAGGCTGGCGCGCGCTTCGGGACGGCCGCCGCGCTGACGACGCTTTTCGCCTCGCGGACGCTCGCGGGGGCGATGGGCGGCAACATCGCCGCCGCGCAGGCGTACGTCGCCGACATCACCCCGCGGGACCGACGGGCCGGCGCGCTCGGGCTCGTCGGCGCGTCGTTCGCGCTCGGCTTCGTCTTCGGCCCGGCGATCGGCGGGCTGCTCGCCGCCGACGCGGTGGTGGCCCGCGCCGACGCCCTCCTCCCGGCGTTCGTTCCGGCGACGGCGTACTCGCTCCCCAGCTTCGCAGCGGCGGGGATGAGCTTCCTCGCGGTCGCCGTCGGGTTCGCCTTCCTCGAAGAGCCGAACCGAACTCGGCCGACGACCGACCCGGAGAGGAGCCGGCGCACCACCGCGGTCGGTCAGTTTCGCGACGCGCTCTCCTCGGCGGCGCTCCGACCGCTGACGCTCGCGTACTTCGTCGTCGCGGTCGCGTTCGCGGGCGTACAGGTGATGTTCATCCCGTACGTGGCGGACGCGTTCGGCTACGACGCGACGGCCGCGGCGTTCCTGCTCACCTACGTCGGCGTCCTCGGGGCGGTGAATCAGGGCGTGCTCGTCGGGCGGCTCTCGCGGGTCGTCTCGTCGCGGACGCTCGTCGCGGCCGGGTCGGTCGTGCTCGCGGTCGCGCTCGTCGCGATTCCGGCGACCGGGCTCGTCGACCGGCTATCGGGTGCCGTCGCGGTCGGCGGCCCGGCGTGGCTCACGCTCCCGCTTTTGGCGCTGCTCGCCGCGTTGGCGGCGCTGTCGCTCGGGAACGCACTCGTGAACGTCTCGCTCGCGACCCTCGTCTCGGCGTCGGCCGCCGACACGGATCAGGGCGCGGCCTTCGGCGTCACGCAGGGCGCGTCGAGCCTCGGGCGGACCGTCGGCCCGCCGCTGATGGCGGTGTTGTACACGGTCGCGGTCGCGTCGCCGTTCCTCGTCGGCGCGGTGCTCCTCGTCCCCGTCGCCGTCGCGTTCGGGCGACGCTCGGCGGCGTGAACTCGGCGATGTCGCGCCCGGCGTGCGCCGAAGCGATCGCACGACAGCTTTAGGCCATCCGTCTCCGTCGTAGCCACACATGGCTTTCGACGCCGTTCCAGCATGGCCCGCAGTCGGGTCCATCGCCGGCGGCACGGGAGCGCTCTGGCTCGCGTGGACGATACGGGAACACCGCGGTCGCCCCGGCGTCGACTGGTTTCTCGGCGTCTTCCTCGCGCAGGCGACCTGGTGTCTCTCCTACGGGGTCGGCCTGCTCGTCACAGACCCCCTGCTCCGAGCCGCGCTGGAGGCGGCGATGTGGCTCGGAATCGTCTGGACGGGCGTCGGCTTTCTCGGCTTCGCGCTGGAGTACACGGGGCGGGGAGACGTGATCCGCGGCCGGCTGTTCGCGGCCGTCGTCGCGTTCGGGGGCTTCTCCACACTCGCGCTCCTCACGAACTCGCTCCACGGAGGGTTCTGGACCGCGTTCCGGTCGACTCCGGTCTTCGGGGTCGAGACCGTCACGTACGCGCTCGGGCCGTGGGCGTACGTCGTCGTCGCCGTCGAGAGCGTGCTCGTCGCCAGCGCGGTGTTCCTGCTCGTCGACACGCTGCTCAGCTACGGCCCGCTGTATCGGCGCGAGACCGCGGCCGTCGCACTGAGCTCGCTGCCGCCCGGCTTCGCGCTCGTCGCGTGGACGCTGGGGGTCGGTCCGGTCCCGCAGCTGCAGTTCGCGCCGATCATGTTCGTGCCTCACGCCCTGCTCGACGCCTACGCGTTCGGCCGCGCAGAGATGTTCGACCGCAATCCGACGACCAGCCGCGCCGCAGAGCGGACCGCGGTCGACGACCTCGCCGACCCGATCGTCGCGCTCGCGCCCGACGGCCACATCGTCCGGCTCAACCCGGCGGCGGAGTCGCTGCTCGGCGTCACAGCCGAGACGGCCCGCGACCGCCCCCTCGACGCGTTCCTCGACACCTCGATATCGCTCGACGGAGACGGGGGAGAGGTCGAGTTCGTCGTCGACGGACGCCGCCGCACGTACGCGGTGTCGACCGCGCCGCTCGCCGACCCGAACGGCACCCGCGTCGGACGCACGGTCGTCTTCTCCGACGTGACTGAGCGGGAGCGGCGTCGCCAGCAGCTGACGGTGCTCAACCGCGTGCTCAGACACAACCTCCGGAACGACGCCGGCGTCGTCCACGGGTACGGCGAACTGCTCGCGGAGCGGCTCGACGACCCCGAACTCGTCCGGATGGCGGACGCGATAGAGCGGCGCGCCGGGGCGCTCGCCGCCCTCGGCGAGAAGGCCCGGACCATCGAGGACGTGCTTGACGACGGGGAGGCGACCGAGGTGAGCGTCGACGACGTCGTCGGGTCGGTCGTGTCCGACGCCCGCGACCGTGACCCCGACGCCGTGATCGAGTTTCCCGGGAACGCCGGCGAGGGTGACGACGGCGGCGATCGGACGGTTCGACTCAGACGGGACGCGCTCCGTGCGATCGCGGAGAACGCCGTCGAGAACGCCGTCGACCACCACGACGGGGACGGCGTCGAGCGTGACGACGGGGGGACGTGGGTCCGAGTATCGCTCCGGCGAGAGGATTCGGCGGACGGTTCCGGCGTGGAGTCCGGCGGAGACGCCGGTGGCGGGCGGTGGGTCCTCACCGTCGAAGACGACGGGCCTGGGGTCCCGTCCCACGAGGTCAGCGCGGTAGAGTCGGGACGGGAGACGGCGCTCGAACACGGCTCGGGGCTCGGGCTCTGGGTCGTGGGGTGGGCCGCCGACGCGATCGGGGCCGACGTCGACTACGCCGACCGCGACCCGCGCGGGACGACGGTGACGGTGACGATCCCCGTCGGCGGGACGGAACCGTGACCGCGGGACTCACGCGTCGCGGGCCGCGTCGACGGCCCGCGCGATGAGGCCGGCCTGCGCGCCGGCGACGAAGCCCGCGTCGACGTTCACCGTCGTGAGCACCGAGCAGGACTGAAGCGCGCCGGACAGCGCCGCGGCCCCCTCGCCGCCGACGCCGTAGCCGGTCGAGACCGGCAGCGCGATCACCGGCGCGTCCACGAGGCCGGCGACGACGGTCGGTAACGCCCCCTCGCGGCCGGCGGCGACGACGACGACGTCGGCCTCGCGAATCCGGTCGCGCTGGTCGAGGATTCTGTCGAGGTTCGCGACGCCGACGTCGTCCACTCGGTCGACCGTCGCGCCGACCTCGCGGACGACCGCGGCAGCCTCGCCGGCGACCGCGGCGTCGGCCGTTCCGGCTGAGACGACGGCGACCGTCGCGGCGAGAGACGGCGGATCGAAGTCGGCCGCGTGGACGACGACGGTCCCCGTCCGCTCGTCGTGGTCGACGCTCGGCGAGGCCTCCGCCGACCGCCCGATGAGGCCTCCGTCGACCTCGGTCCGGATCGCGGCGGCGTCGTCGTCGTCCGCTCGGGTCACGAGCGCCCGGCCGGTCGTCTCGACCGCGGTCGCGGTGAGCGCCGCGACCTCCGCTGGCGTCTTCCCCTCGGCGAGGATCGCTTCCGGAATCCCGCGGCGGTCCTCCCGGGCGGCGTCGAACCGTCCGGCTCTCGTGGTCGCGTAGCCAGCCAGCCGCGATTCGGCCTCCGAAACGCCGATATCGCCGGCGTCGAGCGCTTCTAGCGTGTCGCGCATACCGGTCGTCGGTGGCGAACGATGTCGAAGCTATCGATCGGGGCCGAACCGCCGCTCGCCGTCCCGGCTCTCACAAGGTTTATCAGTGTCCGGTGACGGATATCGCCGCGAACCGCCCGCACGACGTCCCTCGCGGGCGAATTCAGGAACTCTTATTAACGGTCGACGGATAGCGTCGAGCGCATGGCAGACCTTATTGTCAAAGCGGCCGTCAAGGAAGCCCTGGACGACAAGAACGTCGCTTCGGACTTCTACGACGCGCTGGACGACGAAGTGGACGAGCTGCTCGAAGACGCTGCGCGCCGCGCCGAGGCTAACGACCGGAAGACGGTCCAGCCTC
Source organism: Halorubrum salinum (assembly GCF_024494575.1). Classification (GTDB taxonomy): domain Archaea; phylum Halobacteriota; class Halobacteria; order Halobacteriales; family Haloferacaceae; genus Halorubrum; species Halorubrum salinum. Next base: position 70,414 of record NZ_JANHDO010000001.1, on the reverse strand, counting down.
GCGACCTCTAAGACGGACGCGTTCGCGGTCCGTCGATTATTTTGTCGTACTGGCCTGCATCCGCGAGCGACGCGACCGTCCGCGTACGGAGCCGGTCGACGTAGTCACGCGGCGGTCGGTCATCGCGTCACGACTCGCACACCCGTCTCGGTCCCGACGTGGATCTCGTCTGCGAGGTCGACGAAGAGGCCGTGTTCGACGACGCCCGGCGTCCCGGAGAGCGTCGCCGACAGCGCGCTCGGGTCCGCGATGCCGCCGAACGTGCAGTCGATCACGAGGTTCCCGTTGTCGGTGACGACCGGGCCGTCCTTCCGCTCCGCCGCGCGAAGCTCCGGGTCGCCGCCGGCCGACCGTACCGCCTCGGCGACGACCGACCGGGCAGCCGGGAGCACTTCGACTGGAACGGGCCGATCCAGCACCGCCGTCTCCTTCGAGGGGTCGGCGACGACGAGAAACCGGTCCGCGGCCGTGTCGACGAGCTTCTCGCGGGCGTGAGCGGCACCCCCGCCCTTGACGAGCGCGTTCGCCGGACCGAGAGAGCCGGTGCCGCCGGTGTGTTCGCCGGCACCACCGCCGCTCTCGGCGACAGTGACCACCTGATCTGCGCCGTCTATCGCGAGGTCGATCCCGGGTGCGTCCGGGCCGACCGCCCGATCGAGGTCCACGAGCGGGATCCCCTGATCGGCGGCGAGTTCGCGGCTCGCGAAGGAGGTCGGCACGCCGCGTACGTCGAGTCCGGCGTCGACGCGCTCGCCGAGCCGGCGGATCGCGTGTGCGGCCGTCGAGCCGGTCCCGAGCCCGACCACGTCGCCGTCGTCGACCGCCGCCGCCGCCGACTCGCCGGCCCTGCGCTTCGCCGCGTTGCTCCCGCCGCTCGTCTTCATGACTCCAGAGTCGGCGGGGGTGATTGAAAAGGCGTCGGCGCGCGGCGGATCAGAGCGGAGCGGGACAGAGCAGGATAGGACAGAGCAGGATAGGATAGATCGGGGTCGAGGCCGGAGAGGGCTGACGAGTCACTCCAGCCGGTCTAACACCGCCTCGGCGTCGTACGCGAGAGAGATCTCGCGGGAGCGTCCGCGGCCGTCCACGTCGGCGTACTCGGCGTCGATCACGCCGAGCTGGTCCAGCTTGTTGACGATCTCGGAGTAGCGGGTGTACCCGAGGTCGGTCTCGTCGTGGAACGCCTCGTACACCTCGCCGGCGCGCTTCCCGTCGTGTTCGGCGAGCACGCGGACGAGGTCGCGCTCGGACTCCGAGATCCCCCGGAGCGACCGCGAGAGGTGGACGTGCTTCGATTTGTCGTACGCCGACTCGACGTCTTCGGTGGCGATCGTCTTCGAGGCGCGCATCTCGGCGTTGAGTCCGGCCCGGCGGAGCAGGTCGATCCCGACGCGGAGGTCGCCGCTGTCGGCGGTGAGGTCGGCGACGCGCTCCAGTTCGCCGTCGCCGATGACGCCGTCGTGGAAGCCGCGCTTCGCGCGCTCCGAGAGGATGTCGTAGATCTCTGCCGCGCCGTACACGGGGAAGTACACCTCCTCGGGGCGGAACACCGACTGCACGCGGGTGTCGAGGTTGTCGATCACGTCGAGGCCGAGATCGGATGAGACGACGATGACACCGATCTTCGCGCCGGAGTGTGCCTCGTGGGCACGCAGAAGCGAGTAAAGGGTGTCTGAGGCCTCGTTCTCATAAAAGAGGTAGTTCACGTCGTCGAGAGCGACGACGAGGACGTCGTCCTCCTCGACGAGTCGGTCCGTGATCTGGCCGAACAGCTTCTTGAAGGAGATCCCGGAGGAGGGCGGCTCGTAGTCGAATATCCCCTCGAACAGCCGCGAGAAGACGGCGTACCGGGTCGAGTCGACCTGACAGTTGACCCGAACGGTCCGGACGTCGGTGCGGGTGCCGAGTTCGCCGAACAGCTTCTGGACCGCGGTGGTCTTGCCCGTCCCCGGAGGGCCGCGCACCACCGTGTTGAGCGGGCGGGACCCGCGGACTGCGGGTCGAAGCGCGTATTTTAAGCTCTCTAGTTGGCTCTCGCGGTGCCGGAACGTCTCGGGGACGTGGTCGATCTCGAAGACGGACTCGTCGCGGAACACCGACTCGTCCCACGACAGCATGTCGCCGCCGGCGTCCCCGGTCATGTCCACACCACGTCAGGCCGTCTACTTAATCGTTGCCCGCAGGGCGGGTGAAACTGAAGCGAGCCGTCTGCGAGCCTCACAGCCGCGTTTTCGCCGGGCGGGAGTTCACTCACGGGACGGTCTCGCCGCCCGGAATCGCCGTGGGACGGCGCTCACTCGCGGTCGAGCGCGAGCACGTGGCGCGTCAGCGACCGGTGGACCCGGCGTTCGAAAACGGCGTCGACCGTCCAGCCGGCCGCGCGCGCCTCGGCGCGCCAGTCCCTGTCTGCGACCACGACCGCGCGGGGAGCGACCCGCGCGGCCTCCGCGAGCGCGCCGGAGACGAGGTCTGCTAGCTCGTGGCGAGCGATCTTCGACTGTCGACCGTACGGCGCGTCGAAGGCGACCCCGTCGACGGCGTCGGCGCGCACCGGCAGATCGGTGGCGTCGCCGCGCGCGACGTGCCACGCGGGACGGTCGGCCCAGTCCTCCATCGTGCGTCCGTCGCCTCGGTCGCGTTCGTCGCCTCGGAGGGCGGGGGGCGGGTCCAGGTACTCGCGAAAGTTCCGACGCGTCCCGCGGACCATCTTCGACTGCGCGTCGCAGGCGACGACGTCGGCACCGACGAGTCCGGCCTCGAGCGGCAGCCCGCCCGTCCCGCACATCGGATCGAGGAGCGTGCGCCCGGATGCTGCACCCGCGAGGTTGGCGTACGCCCGGGCGTCCGCCGGGGCCATGCTCCCCGGCTGGAAGAACGGTCGGTCGGTCGGTTTCGGGGCGAAGTCGCGGTCGGCCTCGGTCGCCGTCCACCCCAGCGCACAGACGGACGCGTCGCCGCCGTCCGCGCCCGCGACCGCCGCGTGGTCGGGGCGGTCGCCGGCGGCGAACAGCGCGCGGAGGACGTGGTCGGGGTCGTCGAGGTCGACCGCGAAGCCGCGGGCGACGAGGACGTCACCGAGCGCGCGCTCGGCCGCGTTCGTCGAGACGGCGGTGGTGTTCCTGACGTTCCGAGCCCTGACGGCCACCGTTCCGGTCCGGTCGATGGGCGCGGCCTCCAGCGCGGCGACCGCCGCGTCGAGGTCGGCGTCGGCCCGGGCGACCGCCTCGTGGGCCGCGCGGGTGTACGCCAGCCGCCGAACCGGCGAGGCGTTCGCGCCCTCGGTGCTGCCGAGGCTCCCCGCGCTCGCGATCCCCGGCGCGAGGAGGTCGACGCCGGCGGCCGCGGTCGACGCCTCGTACGCTGCGAACGCGTCCTCTTCTCCCGCGAGTTCGAGCCAGTACACGCCACGGCGTCCGGCGGCCGGTCGCAAGAGCGTAGCGGTTCGACTAGCCACCTTTTTATTCATTTCGAGCGTTCGTCGAACCAGTGATGGCCGACCCGAAGGAAACGATCACGATCGAGAACGTCGTTGCCTCCACGGGGATCGACCAGGAACTCGATCTCCAGCGCGTCGCGATGGATCTCGAAGGTGCCGACTACGACCCCGAGCAGTTCCCCGGGCTCGTCTACCGCACGACCGATCCGAAGTCGGCCGCGCTCATCTTCCGGTCCGGCAAGATCGTCTGTACCGGGGCGAACTCCATCGACGCCGTCCACGAGAGCCTCGACATCGTCTTCGAGGAGCTCCGCGCGCTACAGATCCCCGTCGGCGACCCCGAGATAACGGTACAGAACATCGTCACCTCCGCCGACCTCGGCGAGGACCTCAACCTGAACGCGATCGCGATCGGCCTCGGACTCGAACACATCGAGTACGAACCGGAGCAGTTCCCCGGTCTCGTCTATCGGATCGACGATCCGGACGTCGTGGCGCTGCTCTTCGGCAGCGGGAAGCTGGTCATCACCGGTGGGACGAGCCCCGACGACGCGGCCGCCGCCGTCGACGTGATCACCGAGGAACTGGACGGACTCGGCCTGCTCGGGTAAGCGGGTCGCGGGAGACGCCCGGTTCGGCGGCCGCGGCGGGTCCGAGGCCGGTCAGGAGGCCGCGTCGAGACCGAGATCACTTTTACCGCTGGTTCGTACATCGGCCATGAGCCTTCAAGCGGTCCCGCTTCAGGCGGTCACGCCGATATCGGTGTTGGGCACGACGCTCGTGTTCGCCGCGTTCCTCTCGGTCACCGCCCACCTCGCCGCGCGGAACGTCCTCGGCGACGTCGACCCCCGGAGGGCGCTCTACATCGGTCCGCTTCCGGCGGTGATCGGCGTCGTCGGCGGGGCGTTCTCGGTCACCGAGGCGCTTCTCGTCCCCCTCGCGCTCCTCGTCGACGGCGTCATGTTCGCGTGGAGCTACGACCAGCCCCGCCGCGCGGTCGTCGTGATGACGGCGATACACGCGGTGATCACGACACTTCTCGGGATCATCGTGCTCGGGATCGGCGTGCTTCTGGCGTCGATGCCCGGGTGAGACCCGTCGCCGCGGTCGCGGAGGTAGTGCAGTCACACCGAAAGGCCCGCGGACCGGGTGGTCGACCGCCCTCTCACGGCTCCGGCGGCGGCCCGTCGTACGCGTCGTGGTCGCCGTAGAAGTTCAGCATCGCGAACTTCAGCTTCGTCGGGTCGACGTCGATCAGTTCCTCGCGTTCCTCGGGCGGGAACGACCCGCGGACCGAGTACTTCCCCATGTCCGCCGTCGTGTAGCGGCGGTCGGCGAGGATCCGAACCCCGAAGTCGTCGGGCCCCCGGACGACCCGTCCGAGCGCCTGTCGAGTCTTGCGTATCGTCGGGACCTCGACCGCGTACGTCCACCCCGGATCGCGGCTGCGGTCGCGGTCGGCGAACGCCCTGTCGTACGCCGCCTGAACCGCCTCCATCCGGTCGGAGAGATGCGGGTAGGGGACGCCGACGACCGCGACCGTCCGGGCGTCGTCGGCGTCGAAGCTCACGCCCTCGGCGAGCGTCCCCCACAGCGAGGTGAAAAGCGTCGCGTTCTCGCTCTCGACGAACCGCTGGCGGAGCCGCTCTTCGTCCTCGCCGGGACCGTCGAGGTAGAGGTCGCCGAGGTCCGCGGTGCCGGGGTCGGACGCGCTGCCGCCCCTGCCTCCGCCGGCTCCGCCACCCCCGCCGCCGAGGCGCTCGTAGTACCGCTCCGCTTCGGCGTACGAGGGGAAGAAGGCGAGGGTGTTCCCGGGCGTGAACCGGATCGCGTCCCGAAGGAGGGCGGCCACGGTCTCCTGCGTCTCCGGATCGTTGCGCTCCGAGGAGAACAGCGGCGGAACGTCCACCGCGAACGTCCGGCGGTTCGCCTCGGGGTACGCCATCCCGTAGGCGATCGACGCGGCGTCGGACAGCCCGAGCACCTCCTCGGTGACGTCGAAGGGGCGAAGCGTCGCGCTCATCAGCACCGAGGCGGCGACCTCGTCGAACAGCTGTTCGGTGACCCGGCGAGGGATGCAGGTGTACAGCTCCGCGCGCCCGTACACCTCCTCCGTCGCCGCGTCGCGGCGGACCGAGACGACGGGGTACTGTCCGAGCTCCGTCCCCTCGTCCATCCACGTCGAGACGAACCGAGCGACCTGAAGCGTCTGCGACTCGCTGCGTGTCGTCGTCTCGCCGTCCCGGTAGCGCCGCTCGTACTCCTCGTCTATCGCCTGCCCGAGCTGGACCGCGAGCTCGGTCTCGGTGTCGATTCCCGCGCCCTCGTACTGACGGAGGAAGGCGAGCGTGAGGTCGTCGCGGCGGTCGTCGTTCGCGATCGACACGTCTTCCCACGCCTCGCCGACAGAGTCGCGGTCGCCGAACCCGAGCGCCTCGTCGTAGGTCTCCGCGAGCGCGTCGCGGAACGCGCGGACCACGTGCTCGGCAGCCTCGGCGCGCGAGTCGTCGCTCTCCGCCAGTTCGTCGAGGGCGGCGTCGAGAGTGTTCTCGGTCAGCGTCCGAGTCGCGTGGTCGCGGGCGGCGTCCTCGACGTTGTGCGCCTCGTCGAACACGGTCACGATCTCCGAGGGGTCGCGGTCGATCCACCGGAAGAACTGCTCTCTGATCTGCGGATCGAGCAGGTGGTGGTAGTTGCAGACGACGAGATCGACGCCCTCCATGCCCTCTTTCAACAGCTCGTAGCCGCACAGCTCGCGCTCGTCCGCGTACGCGTACACGTCTTCCGGCGTGCGCACGTCGTCGAAGAGCCACGCGAAGAACTCCTCGGTGTCGCGCGTGAGGTTGTTCCGGTAGTGCGCACAGACGTTGGCGGTCTCGTACTCGTCGATCTCGTCTTCCAGCTCGTCGAGCGCCTCCATGACCGACTCGCGCGCCTCCGCCGCGCCCGCGTCGCCCTCGCGGCTCTCGGACAACAGCTCGCGCTGGCGCGCCTCAAGCTCGCGGACCTCGCTCTCGGTCTCGACCAAGTCGCGGGTGGTGTCGCGGAGGGTCTGACACTCCTGGTAGTCCACGTCGATGTGACACATCGAGGACTTACCCTTGAACACGACCGCGCGGATGGGCTCCTCGCGCGTGATGGCGCGGGCGTCCTCGACGAACTGGCGCATCTGCTGGTGGACGTTGGTGGTGATGACCACCGTGCGGTCGTGCTCCCTCGCGTGTTCGAGCGCGGGCACGAGCGCGGAGAGGGTCTTCCCCGTACCGGGTGCGCCCTCGAACAGCACGTCTTGTCCGCGGTCCAGCGCGTTGGCGACCCTGTCCATCGCCTCGCGCTGGTTCGGGTACGGCTCCTCGTATGGGAAGAACCGCAGATGCGACGGCTCTGACACGGGGTGAGATTCGGCGGCATCGGCTAAAAACGGTCGGGTGGCGGGGCGAAAGTGGTCGTGGGAGGCTCGGCGGAACCGGAGCCGCGTCGGTCCGGCGCTCAGGCGAGTTGCCGCTCCGGCGCACCCGACGGTTTAACACCGAGCGGGGACCAGCCGGAGTAACGAATGTTCGACGAGATCCTCGAAAAGTTCGAGGGGTCACCCAGCCAGCAGGCCGTCATCCGGCTCTTCTTGGAGCGTGGCTTCTCGGTCAACGAAGAGGGGCGCGTGGTCTCCGGCGGCATCGAGATCCCGTACACCGGGATCGCGCGCGAACTCGACGTCGATCGGCGCGTGGTCGACTCGACGACGGACGCGATCTTAGACGATCCGGAGCTGAAGCGTATCTTCACGAACATCTCGTCGGTGCCGAGCCTGATGGATCTCGCACCGGTGCTCGATCTCACGGTGCTCACTATCGAGGTCGCGGCCGCCGACGAGGCCGGCATCGTCGCCGAGGTAACGGGGATTCTGGCCGATCACGGCGTCTCGATCCGGCAGGTTCTGAGCGAGGATCCCGAGTTCACCGACGACCCGAAGCTGTACGTCATAACGGACGCCGACCTTCCCGGCGAACTGCTGGTCGAGATCCGTGATCTCGGCTACGTCCGTCGCGTCGGGTTCTGAGGAAGGCCGCGGGGACGCCGGGAGTTGGGGGGGAGATGAGTCACGGAGAGGGGTGATCGCGGTGCGACACACGACCAGTTTCGCCAGCGGATCCGGGTACGCGCCAACCGTGAAGCCGTTCGAGGGATGTCACATCGTCGAGCGACGGCGGGGCGCTGGATTTTCACTTTCACTAGGGTGTAAACCAGTCTTTATACCCGATGGCGAGCAAGGAAGGCGTACATGCCTGAAGACGAACTCGAAGACCTCCCCGGCGTCGGCCCCGCGACCGCAGACAAGCTCGTCGAGAACGGGTTCGAGAGCTATCAGTCGATCGCCGTCGCGAGCCCCGGCGAGATGTCCAACACCGCCGACATCGGCGAGTCCTCGGCGGCGGACATCATCAACGCCGCCCGCGACGCGGCCGACGTCGGCGGGTTCGAGACGGGAGCGACCGTGTTGGAGCGCCGGCAGGAGATCGGGAAGCTCTCGTGGCAGATCGACGAGGTCGACGATCTGCTCGGCGGGGGGATAGAGACCCAATCGATCACCGAGGTGTACGGCGAGTTCGGGTCCGGCAAGTCGCAGGTCACGCATCAGATGGCCGTCAACGTGCAGCTTCCGCCGGAGAACGGCGGACTCGACGGCGGCTGTATCTTCGTCGACTCCGAGGACACGTTCCGGCCGGAGCGGATCGACGACATGGTTCGCGGGCTCGACGACGAGATCCTCGCCGAGGAGATGGAACGGCGCGAGATCGAAGGCACGCCCGGAAACGAGGAGGCGATGGAGGAGCTCGTCGAGGCGTTCTTAGACCAGATCCACGTCGCGAAGGCGTTCAACTCCAACCACCAGATCCTCCTCGCGGAGAAGGCCAAGGAGCTCGCGGGAGAACACGAAGAGGGCGAGTGGCCCATCCGAATCGTCTGTGTCGACTCGCTCACCGCTCACTTCCGTGCCGAGTACGTCGGCCGGGGTGAACTGGCCGAGCGTCAGCAGAAGCTCAACAAACACCTGCACGACCTGATGCGACTCGGCGACCTGTACAACACCGCCATCCTCGTCACCAACCAAGTCGCGTCGAACCCCGACTCGTACTTCGGGGACCCGACTCAAGCGATCGGGGGGAACATCCTCGGACACGCCTCGACGTTCCGGATCTACCTCCGGAAGTCGAAGGGGAACAAGCGGATCGTCCGGCTCGTCGACGCGCCGAACCTCGCCGACGGCGAGGCCGTGATGCGCGTCCAAGGCGAGGGACTGAAGCCGGAGTAACCGGATATCGTCCGACACGCGAGATCGGTAGCCAAACAGACCCCTATCTTCCGTTCCGAGTGGACGCACCGGTTCTCGTTTCGATCCGAGGTTGACAAACGTCAAATTCTACATCTGGCTCGCGAATCGGCCGGTATCGGCCGGTTTGGGGGGACAGACGGCGAGACGGCCGCGCGCGGTGCCGATCGGCTGCAGATCGGGTCGGCAATACTCGCCGATAGCGGCCGCGCGCCGCGTCGTGAGCCGTCTGATCGGTGAAACTGCGCGTTTGTGTCTGATTTCCTACAATACATTCGTCAGCAGAGATCGCAAGTATTGCCAGACAATCTCGCGCTTTACGTCCTTATATACAATTGATTCTGCAGTAGATCGGACATCGCCTGCATTATTTCAAATATTTCTTTAGTATTTCAACTCTAGCATTTATATAATTCCCATTCCCCGGGTGGAAATGTGATTCAGCACATGAACACGAACGAAGCGCGTTGCTCAACGGACGAACGGGCAGTAGGGGTGGTCGCCTCGTGACGACCGGCGTCCTCGCGAGCGTCGACCCGAGCACGTTCGCGTCCGCGATGAACGGAACGTGGATCCTCATGGTGACGTTCCTCATCTTCTTCATGCACGCCGGCTTCGCCATGCTCGAAGCGGGGCAGGTGCGCTCGAAGAACGTCGCCAACCAGCTGACGAAGAACCTCCTGACGTGGAGCGTGGGCGTAACGGTGTTCTTCCTCATCGGAACTGCGTTCACCAGCGTGATGAGCGGCTCCGGCGGACCCGTCTCAGCGGCCGGGACGCTGTTCTCGGGCGGTGAACTCGCCGTCTCCGCCGGCTCGGTCGGGCCGTACGTCAACTGGCTCTACGGTGCCGTCTTCGCGATGACGGCGGCGACCATCGTCTCCGGCGCGGTCGCCGGCCGCGCGAAGCTCCGGGCGTACGTCACCTACACGTTCCTCCTGGCCGCGGTCATATACCCGATGGTCATCGCGTTCACGTGGTCGGCCTCCGGCGACGGACTCGTCGCACAGCTGACCGGAACCGCGTTCCACGACTTCGCCGGCGGCATGATCGTCCACGGCATGGGCGGTATCGCCGGACTCACGGCCGCCGCCGTGCTGGGTCCGCGGATGGACCGCTACGCCGAGGACGGCTCGACGAACGTCATCCCCGGACACTCGTTGACGTTCGCCGTGCTGGGAACGCTCATCCTCGCGTTCGGGTGGTACGGCTTCAACGTCGGTACGGCCTCGGTGGTCAGCGGCGGGATGTTCAACACGCTGACCCTCAACCTCGTCGCGATGGGGACGACGATCGCGATGGCGGCCGGCGGGATCGGCGCCGCGCTCGTCGTGTGGCTGAAGACCGGAAAGGTCGACACGCTCTACGTCGCGAACGGCCTGCTGGCGGGACTGGTCGGTATCACTGCCATTCCGGACACCACGGCGTGGTGGGGCGCGCTGGTCGTCGGCCTCCTCGCCGGCGGACAGCTCCCGATCGTCTTCGAGTTCGTCTCGGACACGCTCAAGATCGACGACGTCTGTGCGGTGTTCCCCGTCCACGGTAGCGCCGGCGTGCTGGGAACCCTGCTGTTCCCGTTCGTCGCCGCACCCGGACAGCTCAGCGCCAGCGTCGGTGCGCACTTCATCGCACAGCTCGTCGGCGTCGTCATCATCGGCGGGTGGACGCTCACCGCGACCGCCGTCGTCTGGTACGCGCTCAAGGTGAGCGGTGCGGCACGCGTCACCGCCGAGCACGAGCAGGAGGGCCTCGACATCTCCGAACACGGCGTCGAGACCTACCCCGAGTTCGGCGGCGACCGCGTTGCGACCGACGGCGGCCCGTCGGTCGTCGACACCACGAACGACTCGCCGCGCGCTGACGGCGGCGAGGAGGCCGGTACGCAGATCAAGATGGTCACGGCAGTCGTCCGCCCCGACAAGCTCGGTGCGATAAAACAGGCGCTCGCGGAGATCAACGCGCCCTCGCTCACCGTGACGAACGTCTCCGGTCGCGGCAGCCAGCCCGCGAAGAAGGGCCAGTGGCGCGGCGAGGAGTTCACGGTCGACCTCCACCAGAAGGTGAAAATCGAGATCGTCGTCGCCGACATCCCGGCCGACGAGGTCGCCGAGGCGGTCGCCGACGCGGCCAAGACCGGCGAGCCGGGCGACGGCAAGGTGTTCATCATGCCGGTCGAGGACGCACTGCAGGTCCGCACCGGAACGACCGGTCCGGAGGCCGTGTGAGGTCGGCAACGATACGGCTCGCGGGCTCCGATTCGATCGACTGATCGAATCGGCCGATCGAACCGGCCGATCGAACCGACTGATCGGGCGACGAACTGAGGCGGCTTTTTTGCGGTCGTCCGGTTTCGAAGGGGCTGGAGACGCTCGACGGAACGCGGCGGCGACGCGCCGGGACGGATTGCATCGGAACGAGCCCGAACGGCCGCGACGGCCGCGGGTCGGCAGTTACTTTCATCCGCCGGCCGAACGCCGAGACATGAACCACGAGCGCTCACGGGAGCTGTACGACCGCGCGCTGTCGGTCTCGCCCGGCGGGGTCAACTCCTCCGTCCGCGCGACGATGCCACATCCCTTCTTCGTCGAACGCGGGGACGGCGGCCACGTGATCGACGCCGACGGCAACCGGTACGTCGACTGGGTGATGGGGTACGGGCCGCTCCTGTACGGCCACGACCTCCCGGACCCGGTCGAGTCGGCGGTCCAGTCGCACGCGGCGGCGGGGCCGATGTACGGCGCGCCCACGGAGGTCGAAGTCGAACACGCCGAGTTCGTGGCCCGGCACGTCCCGAGCGTCGAGTCGATCCGGTTCGTCAACTCCGGGACGGAGGCGACCGTCTCCGCGGTGCGACTGGCGCGAGGGCACACCGACCGCGACAAGATCGTCGTGATGCAGGGCGGGTACCACGGCGCACAGGAGTCGACGCTCGTCGAAGGGTCGCCGGGGGACGCCCACCCCTCCACGGCGGGGATTCCGGCGGAGTTCGCGAAACACACGCTCCCGATCCCGTTCAACGATCCGCAGGCCGCAAAAGAGGTGTTCGCCGAACACGGGGACGACATCGCCGCGGTGCTCGTGGAGCCGATCTTGGCGAACACCGGGATCGTGATGCCCGTCGACGGCTACCACGAGACGCTCCGAGACCTGTGTGATGACCACGGCGCACTGTTGGTCTTCGACGAGGTGATCACCGGGTTCCGCGTCGGCGGCCTCGGCTGCGCGCAGTCGAAGTTCGGCGTCACGCCCGACGTCACCACCTTCGGGAAGATCATCGGCGGGGGGTTCCCCGTCGGCGCGATCGGGGGGAAAGCGGAGGTGATCGAGGGGTTCACGCCCGCCGGCGACGTGTTCCAGTCCGGCACCTTCTCCGGTCATCCCGTGACGATGGCCGCGGGCAAGGCCACGCTGGAGTACGCCGCCGAGAACGACGTGTACGAGCACGTCAACCGCCTCGGGCGGAAGCTCCGCGAGGGGATAGCCGAGATCTGCGCCGAGCGCGCGCCCGAGTACACGGTCGTCGGCACCGACTCGATGTTCAAGACGATATTCACCCGCGAGGCCACCGACGACTCCAGCGACCGCTGTGCCGGCGGGTGCCGGCAGGACCCGGACTGCGGGCGGTACGACGCCTGCCCGAAGACCGGCGCGGACGTGGCGGCCGCGGAGACCGACCGCTGGGAGCGGGTGTTCTGGCAGGAGATGAAAGACCGCGGCGTGTTCCTCACCGCCAACCAGTTCGAGTGCCAGTTCACCTCCTACGCGCACACGGAGGCAGACGTCGAAAAGACGCTGGACGCGTACCGCGAAGCGATCTGATCGGTCTCGTTCCGTTCGTTCCGATCGTATCGTACCGACTGCGGCGCTTTTGACTGTCTGCCGTTCTATATAAACACCCGTGATAACGAGCCACACACCAGAAGTATAACCGTCCCCGTGTGGCGATTTCGCACGGCGCCAGCAAAAGGTTTATATAGAATCACAAACAATCAAGGGCTGTAATGTCACAGCGCCAGCGGATGGGCAATCAGCCCATGATTGTACTTTCCGAGGAGTCGCAGCGCACCTCCGGAAAGGACGCCCAGAACATGAACATCACGGCCGGCAAGGCGGTCGCGGAGTCCGTCCGCACCACGCTCGGCCCGAAAGGGATGGACAAGATGCTCGTCGACTCCGGCGGGTCCGTCGTCGTCACGAACGACGGCGTCACCATCCTCAAAGAGATGGACATCGACCACCCGGCGGCCAACATGATCGTCGAGGTGAGCGAGACGCAGGAGGAGGAGGTCGGAGACGGGACCACCTCCGCCGTCGTCGTCGCCGGTGAACTCCTCGATCAGGCCGAGGAGCTTCTCGACCAGGACATCCACGCGACCACGCTCGCACAGGGATACCGTCAGGCCGCAGAGAAGGCCAAGGAGATCCTCGACGAGGAGGCCATCGACGTCTCCGAGGACGACTACGACACGCTCGTCGAGATCGCCCAGACCGCGATGACGGGCAAGGGCGCGGAGAACTCCAAGGACCTGCTCGCCGAGCTCGTCGTCGACGCCGTGCTCGCGGTCGCCGACGACGACGACATCGACACGGAGAACGTCTCCGTCGAGAAGGTCGTCGGTAGCTCGATCGACCAGTCCGAGCTCGTCGAGGGCGTCATCGTCGACAAGGAGCGCGTCGACGAGAACATGCCCTTCGCGGTCGAGGACGCCGACGTCGCGCTGTACGACGGCGCTATCGAAGTGAAGGAGACGGAGATCGACGCCGAGGTCAACGTCACCGACCCCGACCAGCTCCAGCAGTTCCTCGACCAGGAGGAAGAACAGCTCCGCGAGATGGTCGACCACCTCGTCGACATCGGCGCTGACGTCGTCTTCGTCGGCGACGGCATCGACGACATGGCCCAGCACTACCTCGCACAGGAGGGCATCCTGGCGGTCCGCCGCGCGAAATCCGGCGACCTCAAACGGCTCGCCCGCGCGACGGGCGGCCGCGTCGTCTCCAACCTCGACGACATCGAGTCGGACGACCTCGGCTTCGCCGGCTCCGTCGCCCAGAAGGACATCGGCGGCGACGAGCGCATCTTCGTCGAGGACGTCGAAGAAGCGAAGTCCGTCACCCTCATCCTCCGCGGCGGCACCGAGCACGTCGTCGACGAGGTCGAGCGCGCCATCGAGGACTCGCTCGGCGTCGTCCGCACCACGCTTCTCGACGGGCAGGTCCTGCCCGGCGGCGGTGCGCCCGAGGCCGAGCTGGCCCTCCAGCTCCGCGACTTCGCCGACTCCGTCGGCGGCCGGGAGCAGCTCGCGGTCGAAGCGTTCGCCGACGCGCTGGAAGTCGTTCCGCGCACGCTCGCCGAGAACGCGGGTCTCGACCCCATCGACTCGCTCGTCGACCTCCGCGCCCGCCACGACGGCGGCGAGTTCGGCGCGGGTCTCGACGCCTACACGGGCGACGTGATCGACATGGAGGCCGAGGGCGTCGTGGAGCCGCTCCGCGTCAAGACCCAGGCCATCGAGTCCGCCACCGAGGCGGCCGTCATGATCCTCCGCATCGACGACGTCATCGCGGCCGGCGACCTCAAGGGCGGCGGCTCCGACGACGACGGCGACGAGGGCGGCCCCGGCGGCGCGCCCGGCGGCATGGGCGGCATGGGCGGCATGGGCGGCATGGGCGGCGCGATGTGAAGTTCGGCGAGAGCTCACACCCACCCTGACTCCGACCGCAGCCGTTCCGCCGAACCGTCTTCCGACCGACCGTCGCGCCCACTGCGGGCTCCGACGACACGCGATTTTTATCGACGACGCGACGACCGCGCAGCCGCCGGCTCGTCGTTCGGCGGACGAGCGGCCGGTTCACTATTAGGCGATAACATCGGTGTAACCACCCGACACGGGTGTTCGCGAGTCGTTAAGTGGCGTCCGCGCCTCCGATCGATCCACGAGACGGGTCCGCCGTGGGCGGCGCGGCGCGGTCCGTTCGATTTCGAATCACAATGTCACAACAGAAAGCGGACTACGCGGACGACACCGAGATCGACGAGACGCTCGACCGGCCTGCCGACGAGGAGACGGTCGAGGCCACGGTAGAGAGCCTCGAAGAGCGCGGCTTCGACGTGGTCGTCGTCGACGACGCCGAGGAGGCGCTCGACGCGGTCACGGAGCAGATCCCCGCGGGCGCGTCGGTGATGAACGGGCACTCGACGACGCTCGAAGAGATCGGCTTCGACGAGTTCCTCAGCGAGGGAGACCACGAGTGGGAGAGTCTCCCCGACGAGATCTGGAGCATCGACGACGACGCCGAGCGACAGGCCGCACGGCGCGAGTCGCAGACGGCCGATTACTTCCTCGGCGGGATCAACGCGATCGCCGAGACGGGCGAGCTGGTCGCAGCCGATCTCTCCGGCAGCCGGATCGGCGCGTATCCCTTCGCCGCCGGCAACGTGGTCATCGTCAGCGGCACGAACAAGATCGTCCCGACGCTCTCGGACGCGTTCGACCGGCTGGAGTCGGTCGCGTACCCGCTGGAGAACGAGCGCGCTCAGGAGGCGTACGGCGTCGAGTCGGCGATCGCCAAACAGCTCGTCTACCGCCGCGAGACGGAGGAGGGCCGGACGACGGTCGTCCTCGTGCGCGAGCAGCTCGGCTACTAGCTGCGGCGTCCCAGCGCGCTACTGCGGCGCGTTGAAGCTCACGTCGTCGTCGAGCTCGTTCGACATCCGTTCGAGGTACGAGTACACCGCGCCGTGCGGCGCGCCGTCGAGAAGCATCCCGACCGCCCGGCGGACGACCTCCAGTTCCTCCGGCTGGCCGACCGCGCCGACGGTAGAGCCGTAGACGACGACGTTCGCGCCGGACAGCTCTTCGAGTAGCTCCCGCGTCCGGCCGTTCTCACCGATGATCCGACCCTTCTTCCGCTGGAGGTCGTTGTCGTTGCGGGTGTGCTCGGACAGGTCGATCAGGTCGAGCGTGCGGAGGTCGTGGTCGAGGATCGAAAGCGCCGTTTCCGGCTTGAAGCCGCGGCCGATGGCCTTGATCACGTCGGGTGCCACCATCGCGGCGACGGGGTCGTCCCGCTCCTCGATGGCGACGCTCCCCGACTCCGAGTCGACGTCGAGCCGCACGTTCGCCCGCTCCTCTATCTCCCGCATCGTCTCGCCGCCAGCGCCGATGACGACGCCGATCCGGTCCTGCGGAACCGTCACGTGTTGCATGCGGATCGCTACCCGGCGAAGCCTTTTAAACGTGTTCCGAGAGCGACGGTGTGGGTGCTGATACCGGACGCGTGCGGCCGGCTACCGTGGGTTCTCTTCTTCCCGTGCGGGTCGGTCACACTGACCATGACACCGAGCGGTCGGCGACTCGGTACCCCTGAGCAGCGAAGACTGCCTCGACGTACCGCTCCGCGACCAGCGCCTGCGGAACCGACCGCAGGTCGAACCGCCTGTCGGTCGTCATCTCCGCGTCGACGACCGTCCCGGAGTCGGCCTCGCGCACCGACACGTGGTAGGTGCCCCACGGCCGCCCGCCGGCCGTGGCACTCACTTCGAGCGTGTCGACCGCGTCGCTCCCGTTCGTGGCCGCTCCAGTGTCGACTCCGGCCGATCCGATGCCGTTCGCAGCGTCCAGCGACCGGACCACGAGGGACATCGACACCGACCGCAGACCGAACAGGTAGGAGAGCTCGTAGGTCGCGCGGGTCGGCGAGCCTCCGACGGAGTCGCGTCCGTCGTCGCTCGCGCCGACCCCGCTGCCGGGATCGACCTCGTCCGCGACCGCCCACTGGAAGGCGAGTATCGGTGGAGTGGCGCTCCGGAACGCGGCGACGACCGCCGTCGGTTCGGCGTCGGTGATCAGTCGAGTGTGCCCGCTTCGGGACACGAGCGGGACGCGGGCGATGGCGACGATACCGACCGCGACCGCGGCGGCCGGGAGGAGCGAGAGCGTGTCGATCGCCGCCAGAACGACGGCGACGGCGAGGAGAGCGACGAGCCAACTGGCGGCGCGTTCGGCCCGGTGGTATCGGCGGGCGGCCGACTCGATCGCGTCGCTCGCCGGCGAGGGACCGGTGGTGGAGGGCATGGGTGCGCATCGATCGGGAGCCAAATCAGTGTGTCCGTTCGCCCGATCACTCGGCCCGTTCGTCCGACTCCTCGGGTCACCCCTACTCCGGCGAGCCGCTCGGGTCGGGCTCCGGTTCGGTCACGTACGCGCGGAGGTCGTCCGGGTCGACGTCGATCCCCTGTCGGGTGAAGAAGGCAGCCACGTTCTCGCAGTCGCGCTCTAAGAACTCGCCGGCGTTCGGGTGGTGAACCGTCACCGCCTGTCCCATGTCGATGACCACCAGCTCGCCCTCGTGAATGATCATGTTGTACTCGGAGAGGTCGCCGTGGATCAGGCCGGCGCGGTAGAGCCGTCGCATGTACTCGCGGACGACCTCGTAGGCGGTCTCGGGGTTCTCGACGTCGACCTCGCTCAGTCGACGCGCGCGGTCGTCGGCGTGACCGACGAGCTCCATCACGAGGACGTTCCGCTGGACCGCGATCGGCTCGGGGACCCGCACGCCCGCCGTGCGGGCGCGTTCGAGGTTGGCGAACTCCTTGCGAGTCCACGCGAGCACGACCGCCTTCTTGTCGTTCGCGATCCCCTCGAACCGAGGGTCGCCCTCCAGATACTCGCGCATTTGTCTGAAGTTCGAGGAGTTGATTCGGTACACCTTCACGGCGACCTCCCGCTCCGGATGGACGCCCTCCGGGCCGCCGCCGGCCGCGGCCGAGCCCGGCTCCGGTCGCTCGCCGGCCTGCCCGCCGAGCGCCTCGAAGACGCTCGCCTCCTTGCCGGTCGACACCGGGCCGCCGAAGGCATCGACGTAGCCGTCCTGTACGAGCTTGTAGACGGCCGCGAGCGTCGCGTCGTCGAACACCGACTCCTGCAGTTTGAACTGCTCCGTGTCCTTGATCCGCTTGCGGAACTCGTCGAACTCGCGGTCCTGCCGGCGCGCGATCCGGTCGGCCTCGGTGTCGGAGACGTCGAGCTGTTCCCACTCGTCGCCGGGGTCGTCAGCGGGCTCCAACAGGCCGAAATCGCTCATTCGGGTGGACGTTCGACATCGCGAGGGATAAGCGAGAGGGTCCGGATCGAACCGCCATCGGTATCGCGTCGACCGCGCCACAGAGGCGTCACAACACGTCGAGCGCGTCGTCGACCGGCATGTGTCCGTCTCGGACGGCCTCCAAGACCGCCCGGCGCTCTTCGGTCTCTGGGTCCGAACCGTCCTCGCCGTCGCCTCCGCCGCCGACCTCGTCGAGCGTCACCTTCCGCGTCTCGCCGGCGAACTCGGCGAAGTCCGTCCCGTCCGCGAGCGCCGTCTCCTTTTTCACGCGATACGAGCCCGCGTCCGTGGTGTACAGGTCGCCGGGATGGAAAAAGTACCAGTCCTCGCGGTCGAACCGGACCGCGATCCGCGCCTTCGCACCGAAGTTGCGGGCGAAAAACAGCAGCGCCTCGACCTCTTCGCCGGTGAGGTAAATCGGGTCGCCCGCGCTCGATTTCGCCTCGATCGCGTAGAACGTCTCGCCGTCGCCGGCGAGCACGTCCGGCAGCTCCCGCTCCGTCGACGAGCCGCTGGCCGGCGCGCGCATCACGGCGAACCCGGCGTCGTCCAGCGCGTTCACCAGCTCTCGCTCGCGGCGGTCGCCCTTCCGGTTAGCAGCCACGGTCGTCGTCACCCGATTCGGTCATGGACGCCGTAGGCGCGAGGCGCTCAAAAGGGCGACGGGTCGCGGAGCCCGCGCGGCGGACGCCGCCGTCCTCACCCCCGCATCCGCTCCGCGTGT
The DNA here is from genome assembly GCF_024494575.1 of Halorubrum salinum. GTDB lineage: Archaea > Halobacteriota > Halobacteria > Halobacteriales > Haloferacaceae > Halorubrum > Halorubrum salinum. Next base: position 51,817 of record NZ_JANHDO010000001.1, on the reverse strand, counting down.
TCGAGTACGACCCGACCCAGTCGCTCGGTGCGCCGGCGGAGGTCGTCGTCGGTGATCCGCGGGTGGTCATGCGGGTCTCCGCCCGTCGCGACCTTCGAGGAGGCGCGCTCTATCCCCACCTCGTCGGGAACCGTCCAGGCGTGGACGTTCCGGAACGTCGACCGGAGGTGTTCGAGCGTCCCGCCGTAGGAGCCGCCGCCGGCGGTCGCGAGCAGTCCGACCGCGGTGTTGGCGTACTCGTCGGAGCCGCAGAAGTCGTGGAAGTTCTTGAACGTCGACGAGTAGGATCCGCGGTAGACGGGAGTGCCCGCGAGCACGCCGTCGGCCTCGCGCACGCGCCGCGTGAGCGCCTCGCTGTCGCCTTGGGCGTCCTCGTCCGGGTGATATAGCGGGAGGTCGACCGCGCCGAGGTCGATCAGGTCCGTCTCCGCTCCGGCGTCGCCCGCGGCGTCGAGGGCGACACGGAGGGCGGCTCGCGTCGTGCTCCCCTCCCGTCGGCTCCCGGAGATGGCGACGATTCGAGTCATGTGGCGGCTTCGGACCGCCGCGATAAAACGGGAGCGTTCGCCGTCCGGACGACACCGGGCCTTATTGTTCCCGCCTACGACGTGACGGACATGGATCAGATTGCCTTCGGCACGGACGGATGGCGGGCCACGCTGGACGTCTTCACAGACGAGCGCGTGCGGATCGTCGGGCAGGCGGTCGCAGACCACCTGAAAGCGGCGGGTCACGACGAGCCGGTCGCGGTCGGCTACGACGCGCGAGAAACCTCCGAAGGGTTCGCCGAGAGCCTCGCGGAAGTGCTCGCCGGCAACGGCTTCGACGTGTTGTTGCCCGAACGCGACGTACCCACCCCGGTCATCGCCCACGCCATCGTCGACCGGGGGCTGGCGGGCGCGTGCATGGTCACCGCCTCGCATAACCCGCCCGAGTACAACGGGGTGAAGTTCATTCCGCACGACGGCGCGCCCGCGCTTCCGGACGTGACCGAGGACGTGGTCGATCGGCTCGCGGAGCCGGAGCTGCTCCCCGAGGCCGAGCGCGGCGAGGTCTCGCGCGTCGATCTCGTGAGCAGCCACGCGGAGGCGGCTCGCGCGGTCGTCGGGAACGTCGCGGCGGGCACGGGTGCCGGGGGGCCCGGAGGCGGCGTCGATCTCTCCGGACTCACGGTCGCGTACGACGGCATGCACGGGAGCGGTCGGGGGGTCACGGATGCGCTCCTCGAATCCGCCGGCGCCGAGGTGGTCAGGCTGCGCTGTGACCGCGACGTGACGTTCGGCGGCGACTCCCCCGAGCCCTCCGCGGAACACCTCGGCGAGCTGGCAGACCGCGTCACGGACCCGGAGAGCGACATCGATCTCGGCGTCGCCAACGACGGCGACGCGGACCGTATCGCGGTCGTCACCCCCGACCGCGGCGTGCTCGACGCCAACCTGTTTTACGCCGCCTGCTACGACCGGCTGCTCGAAACCGACGCCGGCCCGGCGGTCCGCACCGTCTCGACGACGTTCCTCGTCGACCGGATCGCGGAGGCGCACGGCGAGGAGGTGTACGAGACGCCGGTCGGTTTCAAGTGGGTCGCCGAAGCGATGGGCGACCACGACGCGCTGTTCGGCGGCGAGGAGTCCGGCGGGTTCACCCTTCGGGGACACGTCCGGGAGAAGGACGGCGTGTTGATGGCGCTCCTCGCCGCGAGCGCACACGCCGCGGAGCCGTTCGACGACCGGGTCGACCGGCTGCTCGACGAACACGGTCACATCGCCGCCGGGAAGGTGTCGCTCGACTGCCCCGACGAGAGGAAGGAGGCGGTCCTCGACGACCTCGAAGACCACATCCCCGAGGCGGTGTGCGGCTCCCCGGTCGCGAAGGTGGTCACCCTCGACGGGTTCAAGCTCCTCTTAGAGAACGGGTCGTGGCTGCTCGTCCGGCCCTCGGGAACCGAACCGAAGCTCCGCGTGTACGCAGAGGCCGACTCGGACGCGGCGGTCGACGATCTGCTCGACGAGGGACGCGATATCGTCGAGCCGCTGATCTAGGAGCCGGACGGGGCGGTCGGGTCGACCCAAGGGTATTTTCGGCCCGGTGCGAAGAGGGGGGAGTATGCAGCTTCTTTCTGACCCGACACGACGGCGCTGGGTGGCCTGGGGGTCGCTCGTCGGGGTGTTCTTACTCGTCAACGTCCACCGGCTGTCGACGGCCGTGCTGTCCGAACGGTTGATTTCGGCGTTTGGAGTGACGGCGGCCCAGTTGGGGACGCTTCACGCCTCGTTTTTCGTCATCTACGCGGCCGTCCAGATCCCGACGGGAATGCTGGCCGATCGGTACGGTGCACGGTTCGTCGGAACGGCGGGGGCCGTCACCCTCAGCGGCGGTGCGATCGGATTCGCCCTCAGCGGCGGATACCGCTCGGCGTTCCTCTTTCGAGCGGTGATCGGGTTCGGAAGCGGGGTCGTCTTCATCTCCACGATCAGGTTCTGCGCGAACTGGTTTCGGGCCGACGAGTTCGGAACGATGACGGGACTGACCGCCGGGACCGCGGGGCTCGGCGCGATCGTCGCGACGACGCCGCTGGCGTATCTCATCCGGTGGTTCGGTTGGCGGTCGACGATCCTCGCGTTCGCGGGCTTCGGGCTCGTCGCGGCAGGGTGCGTCTGGCTGTTCGTTCGTCGATCGCCGGCCGCGGCCGGGCTCGATCCGATCGATAACGTCCCCGAGCGGCCCGCGGTGACGTTCGGCGAAACCGTCAGCCACGTGCGGACGCTGCTCGCCGACCCCGACCAGTGGCTCCTCTCCGCGGTCTTCTTCTGTTCCATGGGAACGATCCTGACTGTGATCGGGCTCTGGGGCGTACCGTACCTGGTCGTCGTCCACGGGCTCCCGGTCACGACCGCGTCGTACTACACGCTGGTCGGGGCCGTTGGGATGCTGATCGGCGGGCCGACGGTCGGGTGGATCTCCGACAGAATCGGACGCCGATTGGCACCGATGATCGCCGGACTCGGACTCTTCGCGGCCGCACTCGGGGTGATCCCGATCTTCGGTGCGCCGCCGCTGCCGGTGATCGCGGTCGTCTACTTCGTGATCGGGTTCAGTCTCGGGGTCACGATGCTCTCGCTACCGGTGATAAAAGAACAGTACCCGGCCGGGGCCAGCGGTGTCGCAACGGCGACCGTCAACGGGGCGGGATTCTTCGGTGGGGCCGCACTGCCGCCGCTGATGGGTGCCGTCCTCGACCGGTACCGGACCGAAGACGTCGTGGCGGGCGCGGTCGCGTACACAGATTTCGGCTACCGGGTCGCGTTCTCGGTCACGACCGTCGCCGTCGTGGTCGCCATCTGCTGTGCCGTCTGGTTCGCGCGCAGACGGCGGCCGTGAGTCGCACGGCCGTTTCACCGACGTCGGCGGGACCCACAGTCGGCGTCCTCGCGTTCGATGCGGCGCGGCCCGGGTCGCTCCGAGCGGGCGTCTCACTCACCGCCGATCCGGCCGCTCCAGCGACATCCGCCCGGCGGGGCGATGCCGCTCCGATCGGGTGCCTTTTTAGGTGATACCGCCCTAGCCGAACGTATATGTTCAAGGCCATCGTGGGCGCGTCGACGTTTCAGGACGCGCTCGACTCGGTGAGCGTGTTGGTCGACGAGTGCAAGATCCGCCTGAACGAGGAGGAACTCTCGATCCGGGCGGTCGATCCCGCCAACGTCGGGATGGTCGATCTCACTCTCGAAGCCGCCGCGTTCGAGTCCTACGAGGCCGACGGCGGCGTTATCGGCGTCAACCTCGCCCGCCTCGAAGACATCGCCGGCATGGCCAACTCCGGCGACCTGATCCACCTCGAACTCGACGAGGAGACCCGGAAACTCCACATCGAGATCGACGGACTGAGTTACACCCTCGCGCTCATCGACCCCGACTCGATCCGCCAGGAGCCGGACATCCCCGACCTCGATCTCGCCGCCGAGATCGTCGTCGAGGGCGCACAGATCGGCCGGGGGATCACGGCCGCCGACATGGTCTCCGACCACATCCGACTCCGCGTCGACGAGAGCGACGAGGCCTTCTACATCGAGGCGGAGGGCGACACCGACGACGTCGACTTGGAACTCACCCGCGAGGACCTCATCGCACTCACCGCCGGTCCCGCGGACTCGCTTTTCAGCCTGGACTATCTCAAAGACATGAACAAGGCGATCCCCTCCGACGCCGAGGTCACCGTCGAACTCGGCGAGGAGTTCCCCGTCAAACTTCACTACGGCTTCGCCGAGGGGCTCGGCAACGTGACGTTCATGCTCGCACCGCGGATCCAGAGCGACTGAGCCGGCCGAACGGTTCGTCACCGCGCCGTCCGACCGCCTCGCGAACTCGACCGAGACCCACACACTCCCGTGACAGACCACTACGTGTACGTTATCGAGTGTGCCGACGGGACCCTTTATACCGGATACACCACCGACGTCGAGCGACGCGTCGCCGAACACGACGCCGGCGAGGGAGCGAAGTACACCCGCGGGCGGACGCCGGTGACGCTACGACACGTCGAGTCGTTCGACTCGAAGTCGGCGGCGATGTCGAGGGAACACGCGATCAAGTCGCTCACGCGCCCGGAGAAAGACCGACTGATCGAGACGTAACCGGAGACGGACACCTGATCGAAACGGGGACGCAGCCGGACGCCGGCCGGTCCGATCACTCCACCAAGCGTTCTATCTCCGTGACGAGGATGCCGCTCGCGCCGACCTCCTTGAGCTCCGAGATCGTCGCGAACACGTCGCGCTCCTCGACGACGGCGTGGACGGCCACCATCCCGTTGCCGTTCTCGTCGGCCTCCACGTTCATCACGGTCGGGCCGCCCAGCCCGGGGATCACGTCTTTCACCTCGTCGAGACGCGATTTCGGCGCGTTCATCATCAGGTAGCGGCGGCCGTCGGCGGCGAGCACGGACTCGAAGGCCGTCCGCACCTGCTCGACTTTGGGGTCGTCCGCGACGTCGGCGCGGGCGAACAGCCGCACGGACGAGGCGAGCACCTCGTCGATCACGGCGAGGCGGTTCACCTGCAGCGTCGTCCCCGTCGAGGTGATGTCGACGATGGCGTCGGCCATGTCGACGTGGGGAGTCAGTTCCGTCGCGCCCGTGACCGTGACCACGTCGGCGTCGATTCCCTTCCGATCGAGGTACTCCCGGGTGACCGTCGGGAACTCGGTGGCGATCGTCGCGCCCGCCAGATCCTCGACGGCCGTGACGTCACCGTCCTCCGGCGCGGCGAGCACTAAGCGACAGGAGCCGTACCCCAGATCGAGGAGGTCGACGAGGTCGTCGTCGCTGGCCCCCCCGGGGTCGTCGGCGACCCCGCCGGACTCCGCGGCCTGATCGAGGCCGGTGACGCCGAGGTCGGCCGCGCCGTCGCGAACGTACTCGGGGATGTCGGCCGCGCGTGCGTAAAGCACCGTCACTTCGGGGTCGACCGTGTCAGCGTACAGCTGGCGGTCCGCGGTCTCTTCGACGTGGAGGCCGGCGCGTTCGAGAAGCGAGAGCGTCGGCTCGTGTAAGCGGCCCTTGTTGGGGACGGCGATGCGCATACCCGACGACTCGCGGGGCGCGCGGGAAACGTTTTCGTCCGGGCGAGCGCGGTCGGCGGTGAGCAGCGGGTTCGTTCGAACTCACCCCGCCGACGATTTCTCGGCTCGCGGAGTGCTCGCCGCGAGAAGTACGGGCCGGGAGGGATCCACGCGAGCGAAGCGAGCGTGGGTCAGTCGCATCCAACGGATGCGACGAGATTCGAACCACGGTCACTCCGCTTCGCTCCGTTCCCTGCTTCGAATCCCTCACCGAGACCTGTCGCTCGCGATATGCTCGCGACAGGACACGGGCCGGGAGGGATTCGAACCCCCGACCGTCCGGTTAAAAGCCGGACGCTCTCCCTAACTGAGCTACCGGCCCAGACGGACGCGACTACGAGCACACCACGGATAAACGTTTAGAAACGCGCTACGGCGACCGGGACGCGCCGTCCGCGTCGAAGTAGTCGTCGAGCGCTGCCCCGACGATGTCGCCGGGGTCGCGGCTCTCGTTCGAGGCGCGCCGCCGGAGTTCGACGTAGGTGTCGAGCGGGAGGTCGACGCCGACGTGCCCGAGCTGCACGCCCGTCTCGCGGACCGCGCTCTCGACGTCGCTGCCGTCGTTGACCGCCGAGGCGATGGATCGGACCTCCCGGACCGTCAGGTCGCCGTCGATGGTCGCCCACGCCAGCAGGTAGCGGTCCGTGCCGCCGAGCCGCGCGATGTGTTTGGCCGCGCTCGGCGCTATCTGCCCGCTCGCGACCTGCCGGCGAATGGCCTGCGGGAGGTCGTGGACGCGCGCCCACTTGCGGATGAACGCCACGCTCACGTCGTCGCCGGCGCGCTCGGCCGCCGTCTTGTACGACCCGACGCCGCGGACGAGCGCCGCGCACGCGGCCGCGCCGCGAAGCATCAACACGTGGTCGTCGTCGCCGACGTCGCCGGACGCGAAGCGCGCCACCGTCTCGGCTGCCTCGGAAACGCTCTCGGGGTCGTCCGGGTCGAAGCCGACCGCCTCGGCGGCGCGCTCGCCCGTGACGGCCGGGTCCGACCGGACGACCGGCTCGCCGACGGGCGAGCGACGGTCCGCGCGTGAGTCCTCGGTCATGTCGTATTCGTTCGCGGCCGCCTACATAAGCGGCCGGCACTCGGGCAGGTTTCGCTCCCGACTAGGACACGGGAGCCGCGGCGTCCGTGCCGCCCGGGTCGCGACTCTCAGTCGGCCAGCTCGAAGGCGATCTCGACTTCGGCCTGATACTCTCTGTCGACCGCCTCCTGTAACTCGACGCCGAACTCCTGTACCTCCGCCCAGTAGACGTTTTCGAGCGTGTCCTCGGCGCGGTCGATCGCGTCGTCGGCCGCGGCCTCGAAGCTCTCCTCGCTCGTACCGATCATCGTGATCTTCTTAAATACCATGTCACGTGTTGGTTCGGAACACGGGGATTTGAATGTATCCCCGGCTACGGTCGGTGAGGACTAGGCAGACGAGAAAGACCGGCCGGCCGCAGTCGGCGGGGACTGACCGCTCGGAGTCGACGGGAACTAACTGCCTGCAGTCGGCGGGACCCGAACGGTCGACGCGGCTACGGACTGCCCGGCGCGCCTTCCATCACCGCGAAGTCCGCGCCGTCGTCCTCGATGCCGATGACCGCCCAGTCGTACGGCGGCTTCTTCGAGACGAGTCGGTCCCGGAGGTCGCCCGCGTTCTCGCGCCAGGTGACGAAACACCGCAGCCGAGGAGTGTCGCCTCCGTCTGCGAGATACGGGTCGAGGTCGTCGTCGAGACACAACACCGTCACGAGGACGCGCCGCCACTTCCGCTCTGCGACGAACTCGCGCCCGTCTTCTCCGACGGTGTATCCGAGTTCACGAAAGACGTCTCTGGCCTCCGTCGTCGGTGGGATGCTCGCAGGGGCCATCTATCTCGACGTTGGCCGCCATCCGTGATAAAGTTTCTCACGATTCTGGTGCGGCGCGAGCACGCGTCCTTCGTGGGACGTGGCGGGCGCTCGGCGGGTCACTCGTGGGCCGCGTCCCACTCGTCGGGCTTCTTGATGTTCCCGCAGTCGGTACACTGGATCCGGCCCATCGTGTCCATCGCGGTGTCGAAGGAGTCGCAGTTGCCACACCGGAACCCCCAGCGCGACGATCCGTCGGCGTCTTCGAACACGACGTAGAAGGGGCCGTCCGCGCCGCGTTCGGCCAGCGTCCGGTCGGTGTACACGCGCTCACCGTCGGTGGTCGTCGAGGCGTCGAGACTCATACGACCCGGTACCGTCCGGACGGGCATAAAAACGCGACTCGGAGACAGACGCGCGGTAGATCGAGCTATCGCGAGCGTCGAGCGCGGGATCGGTGGGAAGAGTCGGTCACGTCCGGAACGATTCGCCGCAGCCGCACTCGGAGACGACGTTCGGGTTCTCGACCTCGAATCCGGCTGCCTGAAGGCCGTGTTCGTAATCGAGCGTGCTTCCGCCGATGTAGTTCTGGCTCGCGGGGTCGACGAACACGCGGAGCCCGTGGTGTTCGACGACGAGGTCGTCGGCCTCCGGCTCCGTGTCGAAACGCATCCCGTAGGAGAGGCCCGCACAGCCGCCTTGCTGGACGAACAGCCGCAGTCCGGCTTCGTCGGTGTCGAGGCCTTCGCCCTCTAGGAGAGAGAGGGCCTCCGACGCGGCGTCGGGGGTCACCTCGATCGCCGGCTCGCTCCCGCCGCCGTCTGTGTCGGCCGTCTCGGTACTCATGGTCGCTCGTTTCGTCTGCGCGGTCAAAACCCTGCCGGCGAGTCCGCGGCCGGCGTGACCCTGAGTGGTTACATCGACGCGACGGCCCGGTGACTCGGGTGTTCCGCGTCGCCCGGACAGCCGCAACGTGGGCGGGGTCAGCGCGGGAGCGGCCGCGGCCGTCAGACCTACCTCGCTCGACGACGACCGCCAAGGCGTGACCGATCCACACGCCGACACCGCAGACGCCACAGACGGAGAGTCCGGAGACAGCGACTCGGCCGCCCGCGACGCCACAGACGCGCCATCGGAGCCGGAATCGCCCCCGGAGTCCGACGCCGCGGCCGTCGGAGGCGTCGGCGACGGGGACGCGATCGATCCGGAGACCGTGATGTCGCGGCTCATCGAGATCGACGCGCTGGCCGAAGACGAAGAGACGGTCGGACTCACGGAGTCGTTCCGCGAGGCGCTCGATGCGCGGATCGGGTCGCTCCGGGACGAGGACGATAAGAGCCTCGCCGAGCGGGCGGCCGCGATCTCCGGGGAGGGCGTCACTGGATACGCTCACGACGGGCGGATCATGCTCGCCGGAGCGCCCGGCGTGTGGCTCCCCCGAGCGATAGCGCTCGCCGAGGTCGCGGCCGCGTCGGAGCTTCGCGAGCGGGGCGTCGGCGACGCGCTCTCCCGTGAGGCGGCCCGTCCCATCCGGATGCTTCTCGACACCTGTCCCGTCTGTGACGGACCGATAGCGGAGACGACGCTCGGGCAGTGCCTCGACGATCCGAACGGCGACCCGGACCTGTCCGTCCGCGCCTGTACCGACTGCGACGCGATCCTCTTCGGCGACCAGCGCTGACGCGCTAGCGACCGCGAGCGAGAACAGGTGAACGCGATGCGCTCTCAGGGCGCGTTGATCAGCGGGGGGAGGTCGCGGAGGCTCGCGATCTCGGCGGCGGGCTCGACGGCGAGGTCGACGTCCGCGTTGTGGTCGCGGCGAAGGAAGACGGCGTCGAGGCCGGCGCGTTCGGCCGCGATGACGTCGGTCGCGCGGTCCCCGACGTAGAGTCCGGAAGCGGCGTCGAGCGCGTCGAGCGCCTCGTTGAGGTAGTGCGGGTCCGGCTTCCGTCGGCGGAATCCCTCCGGACCGAGGTCCCGACCGCGGGCGAAGGCGAACGCGTCGAGCCGGAAGTGGTCGACGACGAACGACACCGTCGGATCGTAGTTGTTGCTCACGAGCCCGACCGGAGCGCGGTCGACCAGTTCGTCGAGCGCGTCGACGTCGGGACAGAGTCGCCGCGTGCCGGCGGCCAGCCGTTCGACGGAGCGGGTCGCGCTGCGCTCCTCGCGCGCGCTGAAGAACGCGGCCGGATCGACACCGAGCGTCTCGCAGGCGGCTCGGAAGTCGTCGTCGTAGGCGTTTCGCGCCAGCGTCGAGCACACGTCGTCGCTCGCGTCCAGGTCTCGGTCCGCGAGCACGTCGTCCACCGCGCGGGCGTGGACCACCTCGTCGGTTCCCCAGCCGTCGAGGATCACGCCGTCCATGTCGAAGAGGAGCGCCTCGGAGCCGGACGCGTCGAGAGGCGTCATCGCACCATCCTCCGTGCGGACGCCGATATCGCCTCGCTCGCGAGGACGACCCCCAGGACGACGATCAGGATGGTCGCGACTGACTGCCAGGCGAAGGCGTTGACCGCGCGGAACAGCTGGACGCCGATGCCGCCGGCACCGACGAACCCGAGGATGGTCGAGTCTCGGACGTTGATCTCCCACCGATAGACGCTGAGCCCGACGAGCGCCGGCTTGACCTGCGGGAGGATGCCGTAGAGGAGCACCTGCACCGAGGAGGCGCCCGCGGCGCGGACCGCCTCGACCTGTCCGAAGTCGATCTCCTCTATCTCCTCGCCGAGCAGCTTCCCGAGGAAGCCGACCGACCGGAACGCGATGGCGACGGCACCGGCGAGGGGGCCGCTGCCGAACACGACGACGAAGATCAGCGCCCAGACGATCGTGTTCACCGACCGGCTCACGGTCACGATCAGCTTTCCGAGCCAGTAGGTCGCGGCGTTGGGCGTGGTGTTTTCGGCCGCGAGCAGCGCGACCGGAATCGCGAGCACGAGCGCGCCTGCGGTGCCGAGCGCGGCGATGTGGACCGTCTCGATCAGCGGCTCCACGATCTCCGGGGCGTACGCCACGTCCGGCGGATACATCCGCGTGAGGAGGTCGCGGATCTCCCGGGGAACGGTCTCGACGTTCGTGATCCCCGTGTCGAGGTACCGCCACGAGGCAGCGAAGACGACGAACGCGCCGAGCAGGCCGAGGAACCGGCCGATCCGTCGGCGGCGGTCGAACCGGTCCCACGACCGAGCGGCGTCGATTCCGGACATCACTGGTACCTCCGTCTGACCACCGCGCTCACGCCCTCCGCGACGAGCACGACGGCGATGATCGCGATCAGGATGGCGGTGACGTACTGGTAGGCGTACCGGTTGAACGCGGTGAGAAGCACCGAGCCGATCCCGCCCGCGCCGACGATGCCGACGATGGTCGAGGTCCGGATGTTGATGTCCCAGCGGTAGACGCTGAGCCCCGCGAACCGCGGGATTATCTGGGGAACGACGCCGTAGACGAGGGTCTGGATCGGTGACGCGCCCGTCGCCCGCACTGCGTCGACGCTCCCCATGTCGATGTCCTCTAAGTCCTCCGCGAGCAGCTTCGCGAAGAAGCCGACCGTCTTGAACGTGATCGTGATGACGCCGGCCAGCGGGCCGAGACCGACCGCCTTCACGACGAGGATTGCGACGATGATCGCGTTGAGCGCGCGCGACAGCGAGATGAACCCGCGGTTCAGGTAGTACAGCGGCTTCGGCGAGAGGTTCTCGGCGGCCATGAACGCGACGGGGACGCTTATCGCGATCCCGGTGACCGTCGACACCATCGCCATCGCGACGCTCTCGACCATCTTGTCGGCGATCCGCCGGGCCTGCCGCGGCGTCGCCTCCGGCGGGAAGAAGTCGCCGAGCAGCGTCAGGCCCCGCCCCAGCCCGCTCGCGATCCGGGACGGGTCCGCGCCGACGCCCCACGCCGACCAGAGGAAGAACGCAGCGAGCCCGAGGTAGGCGGCCCACGTGAACTCCCGGCGGCGGAACGCCGTGGGGCGTCGCCAGCTGCGCCGTTCGGCCGCCATCTCAGGGCTCACCCGGCCCCGGCCGGTCTGTCGTCCCGCCGTCGGGGGACACGACCCCGTCTGCGGACGCCCGCTCCCCGCCCGGTTCCGACCCGACGGACGAGTCGGACGCGGCCGTTTCGTCCGCCGGCGGCGCGTCCGATTCGGGCGGGTCGCCGCCGCGGTACACGCGGTCGAGCGCCCCGTCGTGAAGGTCGTCCGGCGGGCCGTCGAAGACGACCTCGCCGTCGTGGAGGCCGACGATCCGGTCCGCGTACTCGGTCGCGAGGTCGACCTCGTGGATGTTGATCAACACGGGGATCTCCCGCTCGGCCGCGATCTCGGTGAGCAGCCGCATCACCGTGTTCGACGTCTCCGGGTCGAGGCTGGAGGTCGGCTCGTCGACGAGGAGGATCGTCGGCTGCTGGACGACCGCGCGGGCGATGCCGACGCGCTGGCGCTGCCCGCCGGACAGCTCGTCGACGCGCTTGTCCTCCATCTCGCCGAGCCCGACTCGCTCCAGAATCTCGTAGGCGCGCTCGACGTCGTCGGGCGGGAACGAGCGCCGGAACGCCTGCCAGCCCGAGACGTATCCGAGCCGTCCCGTGAGCACGTTCTCCATCACGGTGAGCCGCTCGACCAAGTTGTACTCCTGAAATATCATCCCGATGTCGCGGCGCGCCTCGCGGAGGCCGTCGTCGTCGAGTCCGGTCAGGTCGGTGCCGTCGAGTTCGATCGACCCCTCGGTCGGCTCCGTGAGGCGGTTGATACACCTGATGAACGTGCTCTTTCCCGCGCCGCTCGGACCGATCATCGCCGTCGTCTCGCTGCCCCCGACCGAGACGTCGACTCCCTTCAGCGCCTCGTCGCCGGTCGGGTAGACCTTCCGGAGGCCGGTTACGTCGAGCGTCATCGGTCACTCGCTCAGCGAGCCCTGCGTGTACTCGACGCCGTTGTACCGCTGGATGACCATGATGTCGTACCAGTGACGGCGGTATTCGACGGGAACGTACTCCTCGTAGCCGGTGCGCTCCGCGTACCGCGTGTCCGCGAAGTCGGAATCGAGCCACGCCGCCCGGATCCCCTCGATGATGTCCGGATGGAGGTTGTACCGGTAGGCTATCGGGCCGTTCGGGAACGGGGCGGACGCCCAGACGACTTTGAACTCGTCGAAGCTCAGGCCGCTGTCGGCCTCGACGGTGTCGAGCATGCAGGTCGAACAGATCGGGCCGGCGTCGTAGTCGCCGGCCGCGATCCCGCGGGTGGTCTGTGAGTGGCCGCCGGAGAAGTTGATCTCGTAGTCCTCGCCGGCGGTCACGTCGAAGTACTGGTCGAAGAGCGCCGAGGGGGCCTGGTGCCCGGAGTTCGAAGCCGGCTCCGCGTGAGCCATCCGGACGTCGTCGTCCGCGAAGTCCTCGACGCTCTGGATCTCGTCCGCGTCGGCACGGGCCGTGGCGAACAGCCGGTAGCCGAACGCGCCGTCGGGCGCGACGCCGGCCGCGAACGGCACCGCGCCGGCGAGGTTGACCGCGAAGGCGGTGGTCCCGGTCGAGAAGTTGGCGATGTGCGCGCGCTCGGAGCGCATCGCCTCGACCGAGGCGGCGTAGTTGTTCACCCGGTTGTACTCGACCGGCAGGCCGGTCTCCTCCTCGATGCGGTCGAAGACGGCCTGAAAGTCCTCCTCGTAGCGCCCCTGGACGTCCTCGCTCGGGCTCTCGGTGAACACGAGCGTGTCGGGTTCGAGCCACTCGCTCTCGTCCTCGGGCGTCTCTCGAACCGGCTCACCGTGGGGTACCTCCTCGACCTCGCGGTTGCCCATCCGTTCTAAGTCCGCCTGTCCGCCGCGTTCGTACCCGGCGTCGACGAGCGGCGTCGCGAGGTAGTTGTTCTCCTCCCAGTTGGGCTCCTGCGCGTCGAACGCGCTCGACTCGGCCAAAAGCGGATCCCCGGACTCGTCGGAGTCTCCGCTCCCGCCGTCCCCGCCGGAGCCTCCCGTCCCGACGGTCTCGCCGGACGAGCCGCCGCCGGAGCCGCCGGAACAGCCGGCCAGACCGGCTATCCCGACAGCGCCGCCAGCCAGAATGAACCGCCGTCTCGAACTCGCTTCCGTCCGTCCTCCGGAATCGTCCACCATTACGAATGCGTGATACGAGTATCGGCGTAAGAAGGCTGCTATGACCCGTACGTAGCAGTTTCGACCGGATATAGATCCTCCGTGCCGCTCCGTATCGATCGGTGTCGAACTGACCGGTACATATCTCTCTGGAGCGCGAGACGCGGCCGCAAAAAGGTGTTCGGCACGCTCTGTGCCCTACTCGAACCGCTTGCGGACGCTCTCGGCGTGCGCCTCTAACCCCTCCGCGTCAGCGAGCGTCGTGATCGTCTCGGAGAGGTCCGAGAGCGCGTCGCGGTCGAGCCGCTGGACCGTCGACGACCGGAGGAACGTGTCCACGGAGAGGCCGCCGTAGCGTTTCGCCCCGCCGTTCGTCGGGAGGACGTGGTTCGTCCCGGTGGCGTAGTCGCCGGCGGCGACGGGCGAGTGCGGCCCGAGGAAGACGGAGCCGGCGTTCGAGATCCGCGCGAGCAGCGCCTCGTCGTCGTCGGCCACGATCGAGAGGTGCTCTGCGGCGTACTCCTCGGCGAACAGGACGGCCTCCGGCATCGAGCGCGCGCGGAGGACTCCGGAGGCCTCGTTGTCGAGGGCGGCCCGGATCGTCTCCTCGCGCTCGCGGCCCGCGACCTGTGCGTCGACCGCGTCGGCGACGGCGGCGGCGAGGTCCGCGTCGTCGGTGACGGCCACGACCGAGGCGTTCGGGTCGTGTTCGGCCTGCGCGACGAGGTCGGCCGCGACCAGCTCGGGGTCTGCGGTGTCGTCGGCGAGTACGAGCACCTCGCTCGGGCCCGCGAGGAAGTCGATCTCGACGTCGCCCTGTACGACCGCCTTCGCGGCGGTGACCCACTTGTTACCGGGCCCCACGATCTTCTGCGTGTTCGTCACCGTCTCCGTCCCGTACGCGAGCGCGGCGATCGCCTGTGCGCCGCCGACCTGATACACGGCGTCCGCGCCGGCCTCGGAGATCGCCGCGAGCGTGACGGGATTGAGGTCGTCGGCGGGCGGGGTCGCGACCGCGACGTGGTCGACGCCGGCCACGGTCGCGGGGATCACGCCCATCAGCGCGCTGGAGGGATACGCCGCCGCCCCGCCGGGGACGTACACGCCGGCGCGGTCGATGGGGCGGAACCGCCGACCGAGCTCGCGGTCGCCGAACTCCTCGCGCCAGTCCTCGGGACGCTGTCGCTCGTGGAACTCGCGGATGTTCGTGGCGGCGTCGCGGACCGCGTCGAGGACGGGGTCGTTCGCGTCGTCGAGTTCCGCGTGCGCGCGCTCGGCGTCGTCTGTGACGTCGATGTTGCCGACGGCCACGCCGTCGAACTCCTCTGAGAACTCGCGCAGCGCGGCGTCGCCCTCCTCGCGCACCCGACCGACGATGTCGCTCACGTCGTCGCGCACCGCCTCGACGCCGGCGTCGCGCTCGAAGAAGGCGCGGCGCTCGGCCGGCGAGAGATCGGCGACGGTTCGTACGTTCATGCGGCCGTCTCGGGGCCGCGGCGGGAAGGAGATTCCGACTCGGGAGCCCCGGGGAGTAGATCCATCACTCCAGCGGGCGAACGCCCGTCACGTCGAGCGCCGCGCGGACAGAAAGACCCGCGAGGAGCGCGACGGCGGCGAACAGGACCGGCGCGGACACCGCCACGGCGAGGTCATACGAGCCGAACGTCCGAGCCAGACCGCGGAGGATGAACGCCGCGCAGCCGAGACCGAACGCGAGCAGCGTGAGAGAGACGAATCGGGACCGGTCCATCGCTCAGTCGGTCTGGGCGACGCTCGGGCCGTGCGGTCCGTGCTCGCGGTGGTCGCGGGAGGCGTCGAAGCCGCGGCACATCTCGTAGAAGACGGCCTCCGGGTCGCGCGTCCACTGCCACTTCCAGCGGGTCCGGACGAGAAGCGAGAGCTTCCGAGTCAGGGAGAGTTCCGGCGTCGTCGAGACGGTGTCGTATCCGAGGTTCCGAATGAGCCGGTGGTGGTCGGCGTACAGGACCGACGCGAGAAGCACCGCGAACTGGCAGTCTTCGGGGAGGTACTTGATCCCCGCGACCCCCTCCTCGTAGAGCCGCTCGGTGCGAGCGAGCTCCGAGCGGATCGCGGCCGCGACGCGGTCGTCGAACTCCAGCTCGAGGATCTGGCGTTCGCTCACGCCGTGCGCGTCGAGCGTTTCGAGCGGGAGGTAGATCCGGTCGCGTTCGACGACGTCCTCGCGGACGTCGCGGATGAAGTTCGTCATCTGGAACGCCTCGCCGAGTTTCGTCGCGTGCGGGAGCGCCCGCGCCTCCGTCTCCGGATCCAGGTCCATGATCGCCGTCATCATCCGGCCGACCGCCGCCGCCGACCCGTTCATGTACGTCTCCAACTCCTCGTAGGTCTCGTAGCGGTCGGTGTCGATGTCGCTCTCCATCGCGTCGACGAACGCGTGGACGTCGCCGTCCTCGATGCCGCGTTCCGCACAGACGGTCGCGAACGCGTCCAACACCGGATCGTCGGCCTGCTCTTCGCCGAGGGCGGCTCGGCGGAGCCGTTCGAGTTCCGCGCGCTGTTCGTCCGGCGGGCCGGTGTCGGGGGCGTCGACGATCTCGTCTGCGATCCGGAAGAAGCCGTACAGCACGTACGTCGGGCGGCGGATCCGTTCCGGGAGCACCCGCGTCGCGACGTGGAAGGTCTTGCCGGTGCGGCGTTGGATCCGCTTGCTCCGGGCGACCTGTGTCTTCTCTACCATGCTGCCCTCTGCGGGCCGGCAGGGCGGATCGGTAGCGGGTCGCCAATCATGGAACAAAACTGGGACTCCACGAACATAACAGTTCGCACGGTGTCGATTTCGGAGCGATCACCGCCGCCGAGAGGGGTCGATACGGCCGCACGTCGACTCGCGCGGACCGGGAGTCGGCGGTCGCACGGACCGGGAGCCGACGGCGTGAGAACGCTCAGTAGAAGGTGTCGCTACAGTCGTAGACGACGCCGTGGGCCGGACAGACGTACTTGCAGTGTCGGTGATACATCGGCGTCTCACACATCGGACACGGCCGTCCGCCGGGCTCCGCCGAGTCGTCCATGCGATCGGATGTGACCGGCGTGGGCATAATCGTCCCGCTCGCCGGCCGCGCTCGCCCACGCGCCGATCACTCGCTCACCCGCGTCACCGCGCCGATCACTCGCTCGCCAGCGACTCGTAGACCTCGACGGCGACCGGTTCCTGCCCGAACGGGAGCGTCAGGACGCCGCCCCACTCGTCGTCCGTGAGCGCCGTGACGCGGGACTCGTCCAGTTCGACGCGCCGCACCTCGGTCCCGTCGAGATTCATCGACACGACGAACCGGTTCGGCTCGTCGGTCGCGCCCGCCTCGGCGAGCCGGTCCTGTACCGCTCCGATGCCGGCCTCGGAGAGGGCGACGTACACGAGGTGTTCGCGCTCCTCCGAGATCACGCCCTGCACGCGGGACAGGTCGGCCGCGTCGAACAGCGTGCCGGCGTCGTCGCCGTCGGCGAGCAGCGTGGCCTCGAACGGCGCGGACGAGTCGACGGCGACGGAGTCGGCCTCGCCGCTACCGCCGGCTCCGTCGCCGTCGGGGCCGACGCCGGGCGCGCTCCCGGCGTCGGTCGAGAGGCTCCCCTCGTCGGTCACGGTGGTCGCTCCGGCGAAGCCGATCGCGCCGATCGCGAACGCGGACCCGATCCCACCGAGCACGCCGCGTCGACTGAGTTCCATGGCCGAGGGTCCGACTCAGGGGTAAAAAGCGTTTCACGCCGATTCACGCGGCTGATAATCGACGGAGAGACCGCGAGCGGGGTGACCGGTCTCACTCGGCGAACGACACGGCGTCTCGCGTCGTCGTCTCGCCGAACAGCCAGTCGGCGTGGTCGACGGCGTAGTCGCGGTGCTCCGGGGTGATGTAGCCGAGCGCGTCCTCGACGACGACGGGGCGGTAATCGCGCAGTCCGGCGCTGCCGGCGGTGTGGAGCACGCAGACGTTCGCGAGCGTCCCGCAGATCAGGAGGTCTGCGATGCCGTGCGCGTCGAGATACCCTTCGAGGTCCGTCCGGTAGAAGGCGTCGTAGGTGTGTTTCTCGACGACGTGATCGGCGTCTCGCACGTCGAGGCCGTCCGCGAGTTCGGCGTCCCACGACCCCTCGACGACGTGTTCGCCCCACCGGTCGAACTCGTCGTAGTAGTGCGCCCCGTCGAACTGCTCCGGCGGGTGGACGTCGCGGGTGTACACGACGCTCGCGCCGGCGTCTCGCGCGCGCTCGACGAGCGACGAGACGGGCGCTACTGCCGCCTCGCTCGGCTCCGCGTAGAGGCTCCCGTCGGGGTGACAGAAGCCGTTCTGCATGTCGACGACGATCACCGCGGTCTCGGTCGGATCGTACGGCATGGACGGGGGTTACGCGGCGCGACTGAAAAAACCGGACCGACAAACTACTTACCCGGTCGACTGCAATCGGCCATATGCGACGGGTTCACACCCTTTCGTTCGTCCTCGCCGCAGTAGCCCTCCTCGCAGTCGGCGGCGGCGTCGCCGCGGCCGATGTCGGCGGCGTCGCGGACGCTTCCTCGCCGACCCTCGCGTCCGAGCCGCCACAGCCCGCGACGGCCGCGTCGGGTCCGGGGGCCACGTCGAGCGCGACGCCGGCGACGTGTGACACCGGCGACAACACCGAAGTAGTCGGCTGTTGGAACGGGACCCACTACGAGGACGAGCTGTCGTTCGATCAGGACGACGGACTCACGGAAGAGGAGCTGGAGGCCCTGACGCACCTGACGATGGCGCGGGTCGAACACATCCGCGAGCGGCCCTTCCGCGAGGGCGTGCCGGTCGAGACCGTCACGCGGGCGGAGTTCGCGAACGGGTCGATGGGCGGCGGTGGAGCCGGGGAGACGAACGGGTCGCTCTCGGCGTCGCAGCGCTGGAACGACCAGGTGTGGGAGGCGCTGTTCGTCGTCGGCGAGGACACGACCGCAGCAGCGGAGATAGACACCGTGTTCGGCGGCGCTGTCTCGGGGTTTTACTCACCTGCACAAGACCGGATCGTCCTCGTGGTCCCCGAGGGCGAGGCGGTTCAGATAGACCCGTCGACGCTCGCACACGAGCTCGTTCACGGGATGCAAGACCAGTATCACGACCTCACGCGTCCCCGGTACGTCGGTGCCACGCAGGACGGCGACCTCGCGGTCGACGGGATCGTCGAGGGCGAAGCCGTCCACATCGAAGAGCGGTACGCCACGCGCTGTGCCGACAACTGGAGCTGTTTGGACGGTCCGTCTGGCGGCGGTGGCGGGGGCGGATCGGCGGCCGACTACAACTTCGGAATCCTCCAGACCGTCCTCCAGCCGTACGCCGAGGGGGCGTTCTACGTCGAGTCGCTCGTCGAGTCGGAGGGGTGGTCGGCCGTCAACGAGACGATGACGGACCCGCCGGAGTCGACCGCCGAGGTCATCCACGAACGACCGGGGTACGAGACTCGCGCGGTCGAGTTCGAGGACACGGCGACCGACGGGTGGGAGACGTACCCGAACCAGGGTGTCGACGGCGCGGAGACCGCCGGGGAGGCCTCGATGTTCGTCATGTTCTGGTACCAGAGCTTCGAGTACGGGTACCCGGTCCTCGAGCCGACGGAGAGCCGGGCGGCGAACGTCCGGATCCACACGCGGCCCGAGGCGAGCCTCCGGACCCGCGCCAACTACAATTACGCGCACGAGGCGACGGCCGGCTGGGCCGGCGACGAACTGTACCCGTATCGGAACGACGACGGCGGCGAGACGCGCGACGGCTACGTCTGGGTGACCGAGTGGCAGACGCGGGCGGACGCGACCGCGTTCTACGAGACGTACCGCACGATGCTCGGGGCCCACGGCGACGACCCCTACGTGACGGGCGACGTGTACGAGATCGACGACGGGGACTTCCCCGGAGCCTACGGCGTGACCCGCGAGAACACCACGGTGACCGTCGTGCACGCGCCGGAGCCCGGCGGCGTGCTCGAACTCCGGCCCGGTATCGGGCTCGATCTCCCCGGGACCGCGAGCGGGTCCGACGCGGCGGGCGATGGCGTCGACGAGGGCGAGAGCGACTTCGACGGAGCCGACGGCGGCGACGTAAGCGGCCCCGACTCCGAGAGCGGCGGCGGGTCTGGCGAGGGGGGATCCGACGACTCGATCGGGTCGGACACCGACGAGGAGACGCCCGGATTCGGCGTCGTAGCCGCCCTCGTCGCGGTGGTCGCGGCGATCGCCGTCGCGGCCCGTCGGCGGCGCTGAGACGCGGCAGGCGGCGGGGCCGGACTCGGATGGCTTTTCCTCCCCGGCGGACCTACGCCCGATATGACCGAGTTCGACATCGTCGGCGCGGACGCGATCCGCGACGGCCGGGCGACGGACGCGTACTTCGATCGGACCGAGACGGCCTTGCGACGAGCGGGCCGAAACCCCCGGGTCGTCGCCGAGGTGACGGCAGACCAGTTCCCCGACGGCGAGTTCGAGGCCGTCGCCGGACTGAAAGACGCCGTCGCGCTGCTCGCCGGCCGCGACGTCGACGTCGACGCGATCCCCGAGGGACGCCTGTTCGACGGCGGGCCGGTGATGCGGATCGAGGGGCCGTACCTCGCGTTCGCCCGGCTCGAAACGTCGCTCCTGGGGTTCCTCTCGCACGCGTCCGGGATCGCGACCGCCGCGCTCGACTGCCGGGCGGCCGCGCCGGACGCGCAGGTTCTCTCGTTCGGCGCGAGACACGTCCATCCCTCGATGGCCGCGGTCGTCGAACGCTCCGCGCTCGTG
The DNA here is from genome assembly GCF_024494575.1 of Halorubrum salinum. Classification (GTDB taxonomy): domain Archaea; phylum Halobacteriota; class Halobacteria; order Halobacteriales; family Haloferacaceae; genus Halorubrum; species Halorubrum salinum. The sequence continues at coordinate 31,490 of NZ_JANHDO010000001.1, read as the reverse complement.
GGAGGCCTCGACGGGTTCTCGCACGTCGCCGCGGGCGAGTTGATCGGCCGAGAGGCGTCGGGGACGATGCCGCACGCGCTCGCGATCTGCTTCGGCCGCGGCGAGCAGGAGGCGGCGTGGCGGGCGTTCGACGAGGGCGTCGACGAGTCGGTCCCGCGAATCGCACTCTGTGACACCTACTCCGACGAGGTCGACGAGGTCCTCCGCGCGGTCGAGACGCTCGGCGACGATCTCGACGGCGTTCGGCTCGACACCACCGGGTCGCGGCGCGGGGACTTCAGACACATCGTCAGAGAGGTGCAGTGGGAACTCGACGCGCGCGGGCACGCCGACGTCGACGTGTACGTCTCCGGCGGGCTGGGTCCCACGGACCTCCGCGAGCTCCGCGACGTGGTCGACGGGTTCGGCGTGGGCGGCTACGTCTCGAACGCGGAACCGGTGGACTTCGCGCTCGATCTGGTCAGCGTCGACGGCGAGCCCGCCGCGAAGCGCGGAAAGCTCTCGGGCGCGAAAGACGTGTATCGGACCGCCGACGGCGCGCACGCGGTCGGGCTCGCTGACCGGGCAGGGCCCGACGACGCCGAGTCGCTCATGGTGCCGGTGATCCGTGGCGGCGAAATCGTCGACGACGCTCCGTTCGACCTCGACGCCGCGGCGGAGAGGGCGCTCGTAGACGCGGAAGCGGTCGGCTACGCGAAGCAAACGGAGTGAGGAAGTCTCGAAGCCGGAGATCGATACCGTCTACAGCTCCTCGACCGCACCGCCGTCGGGGCGCTCTCGGAACACCTGTCCCTCGATGAGCGTCACCATCGTCTCGTCGTCTTCCCACGCGTTCGGCGCGAGCTTGGCCTTCCGGCAGGCGCGCGAGAGGAACTCGGCACCCGACCAGTCGTTCTCTACGGGCACCGTCGGATAGAGCCAGCCGTGGGCGTTGCCGCCGTCGACGGCGACGCCGTGAGTGCCGATCTCGAGGTCCGCGAGGGGGTCGTTCGTGAGCACCGTGTTCGAGACGACGAACACGGAGACGGTGAGATTGTCGAGTTCTTTGGGTTCGACCTCGGACCCGCAGGAGTCGCCGGAGGCGGCCTTGATAGCGGCCTCGACGATCGCGTGGCCGAGCTGGTCGGACGTCTTCCACGCGCCGGCACAGCCCCGGAGCCGGCCTCGACCGCGCGTGGATTCCAGCCTGACGAACGCGCCAGTTCGGGCGTAAAACGCTTCGCGCATGCTTCCCGGTTGTTCTCGTTGTCCGTGTCGGACGAACGACTCGACCGCCTCCCGCGCGAGTTCGACCGCTCGTGCACCGTCGTCGTACGACAGCTGAACGGTCTGAGCCTCGGACATGAGAGTCCATTACGTTCCTGACGACTTGAACGCTTCCCTTGCCAGCCGGTGTCTCACTTCCGCTCACACGGGATGTGCGACCGGGGCGTCGTCAACGACCGGACCGAGATCGTCGATGACCGGATCGCTTATTCGCGGCCGACGAAAACAGGAGAACGGACAGAGGGAGCCCGACTCCCGTGCCTCCGGCATGAGGAAAGTCCCCCCACCGGCCGGACGGGCGACCGGGCACACGCCCGGAGTCGGAGACGGCTGGCTCTGGAACAGCAACGACACCCCCCACCTCGACCGATGATCCGCGTTCGGTCGCTTCGGCGACCGGCGGCGTTCGCGGGGCCCCCGCGAACGAGCGAACCGACCCGCAAGGGAAGGGAGCTAACCCGGTGAGGGCAGACGGGTGGGAACGGATGGAACGGCGAATCCTCGCCGGTGCAAGTCCGCGCCACAAGGTAGTCCGGCCACGGCGCGGACGCTCAGCCGAATGTCGGGACGAACCGAAGGGGGCTTACTCCCCTCAGTCCGCTCGCACGCCGAGCGGCGCGGCCGGGGGCAGTCGCCGATCGGCGTCCGAACGAGTCTCACACCACGTCGTCCGGGTCGTGCTCGGCGGCCATCCGCGACGCCTCCGCGGCGAACCGCTCGCGCTCGTCGGCCGGGGTCTCGCCGAGGGCGCTCTCGTCGACCTCGCGGCCGGCCGTGATCCCGTCGCCCGTGACGAGCCGCTGTTCGGCCAGTTCCTTCGTGTGCATGCGCTCGCCGTCCTCAGTGGCGTAGGTGAGCCGGACGAGTCCCTTCGAATCGAACTGGCGGTCGACGAGCCAGACGGTGGTCATACGCGCCCGTGGGTCCCACCGATGGTTAAACGGGACGGTCGGATGGCGGGTCGTCGGGGACGGCCCGTCCCCGTCGAGTCGTTACGCTCTGTCGCTCGGCGTCACTCTCTGTCGTTCGTCGCCATCGCTTTGTACCGCCTCGCCGAAGCGGTGGACATGTACGTGGAGTTCGACCGCGACACCTGCGTCGGGATGTACCAGTGCGTGGCCGAGTGGGACGCCTTCGAGAAGGACATGACCGACGGGAAAGCCGACCTGCGAGGGAGCGAGGAGCGAGACGAGGACCTGTTCGTCCTCGACGTGCCGGACGGCGAGGAACTCGACGCGAAGTTCGCGGCGCGGACCTGCCCCGTCGACGCGATCGAAGTGTACGACGACGACGGCGAACAGGTCGTCTGATAGGGGGCGAGGCGGCGGCGCGGGCGGCGAGGGCGGCGGGGAAGCGGGGCAGCGGGGCAGCGGGGCAGCGGGGCGGCGCGGGCGGCGATGGAGGCGCGGGCGGGAAGGTCCGATCGGCTGGGCTGTCGGCGATCGCCGACCTCACGCCTCCCCAGCCTCGCCGCGGCGGCGCTCACGAACGCCGCCGCGGGCTCCCTCGCGGACGGTCTCGCGGTCGCCGATGGCGACCGCTCGCCGGCGCGCCGGGGCGGACAGCCCGGCTCCGGTGTTCCGGGTCGTCTGTGCCCGCGCTACGTCGTCGGTGTCCGCGCTACGTCGTCGGTGCCCGCGCTACAGCCGCTCGGCCAGGTCCTCGGCGAAGTACGTCACGATCAGGTCCGCGCCGGCGCGCTTGATCGACAGCAGCGACTCGTGGGCGGTCTCGGTCAGGTCGAGCCAACCCTTCTCCGCGGCCGCGTGGATCATCGCGTACTCGCCGGAGACGTTGTACGCGGCGATCGGGTGGTCGAACTCCCGGCGGAGGTCGGCGACGATATCGAGGTAGGGGAGCCCGGGCTTCACCATCAGCACGTCCGCGCCCTCCTCGGCGTCGATCCGAGCCTCCCGGAGCGCCTCGCGGCGGTTCGCGGGATCCATCTGGTAGTGCCGGCGGTCGCCGAACGCGGGCGCGCCGTCGGCGGCGTCGCGGAACGGGCCGTAGAAGGCCGACTCGTACTTGACGGCGTAGCTCATGAGCGCCACGTCCTCGTGGCCCGCCGCGTCGAGCGCCTCGCGGATCGCCCGGACCTGTCCGTCCGTCATCGCGGAGGGGGCGACCATGTCCGCGCCCGCGTCCGCTTGCGACACCGCGGTCTCGGCGAGCAGGTCGAGGGTCTCGTCGTTTTTCACGGTGAGGGTCGGGTCCGTCTCCGCAGACGGCTCTATCACGCCGCAGTGACCGTGATCGGTGTACTCACAGAGGCAGACGTCGCCGATCACGTACGCGTCGGTCTCGGCGTCGACGCGACGGATCGCGCGCTGGACGACGCCGTCGTCGGCGTACGCGCGGGCCCCCTCGGCGTCTTTCGACTCGGGGATTCCGAAGAAGATGACCGCTTCGACCCCTGTCTCCAGAATTTCTTCGACGCGGTCGACGGCCTCGTCGACGGGGACGCGCTCGTGGCCGGGCATGGTCTCGATCGGAACGCGCTCGTCGGTCGTCGCGTCGACGAACACGGGGGCGACGAGGTCCGCGGCCGAAAGCGAGGTCTCGCTGACGAGCGGGCGGACGCCGTCGGTCCGGAGCCGCCGCGGCCGGTCGGTCGGGTGCATGGCCGGGGGTTGGCTCCGGTCGGCCTTTTATGCTCCGTCACCGGCGAGCGCGCCAAAAGGAGCGGTCGGACGGTGGATAGAGGGTAGGAGATGGCGTGCGGGAGCGGCGGGCGGGTCCGACGACGGCGTGAGACGGGAACTACTCCTGTGATTCGATGTCGATCCGGTCGCGGAGCGAGGCGAGTTCGTCGGACTCCGCGAGCTCTTCGACGCGCTCTTTGAAGTGTTCCTCACAGAGTCCGACGACCACGCCGCTCTGTTCGGCCTCGTACGTGGCCTCTCGTTCACAGTAGTGACACCGCATATCGTCCACTCTATCGGCGTCGGGCTTAACCTTGTTCGTCGATCCGGAAGGTTCGGAATCCGGGGGCGCGGCGAGGCGCGGGTAGCGGCCGAGTGCGTCGGTTACGGCGGCGCTGGTAACCGGTCCCGCACCGGCGCGAACGCCTCGGCGGTCAGTCCCGCCTCGCCGAGCGTCCGGGCGTGGGCGTCGCTCCCTCCGGTCAAGAGGAGGTCGGATTCCGCAGCGACCCGCTCGACGCGAGCGTCGTCGACGGGGCGACCGTACGGGTAGAACCGCTCGACTGCGTCCAGGTCGCGGGCGATGTCAAGGGCCGCGTCGACGTCGTCGTAGCGGAAGGGATGTGCCAGTCCGACGACCGCGGCCGCCTCGGACAGGAGGTCGACGCCGCGGTCGAGGTCCGTCACCTCGCGGGCGACGTAGCAGGGGCCGTCGTCGCCGATCAGTTCCTCGAACGCCTCGGCGTAGTCGTACGGCGCGGGCGACTCATCGATGGCGCGGGCGATGTGAGGGCGGCCGAGCCCGGGACGCGGATCGAGCCCGAGGTCGATCCCCAACTGCGCCTCGACCGCGTCGCAGATCGCGGCTCCGCGCCGCTTCCGGTCGGTCTGGAGTCGCTCGATCTCCGCGTCGAGCGCCGGCGTGTGTTCGACGGCGTAACCGAGGAGGTCGATCCGCTCGTCGCCGGCGTCGACGCGCAGTTCGATACCCCGAACGACGTGGACGCCGTCGCGCTCGACGACGGGCGCGTCGAGGGCCGGATGGATCCGGTCGTGGTCGGTGACCGCTACCCAGTCCAGCGCCGACTCCCGCGCCGTCGCTACGAGTTCCGCGACGGTCATCGTCCCGTCGGAGACCGTCGTGTGCGCGTGCAGGTCCGCGACGAACCGATCCGTGTTCATGGACCGAGTTCGCCGGCGGCGTACTAATCGACGGCGATTGGATCACGGTAACGCGAACCAATATAAGGAACTATAATCGGATTCCCCGAACTAAGGTCATACATGGACAATCATTAAGAACCATCGGCGATTTGGAGTAGTTGATGCGCTTGAACGGCGTCGACGACCGACTCGAACGGCACCAATATCCGACGACCTCGGAAGAACTGATCGCGGCCCACGGGAACGCGACCGTAGAGCTCGCCGACGGCTCCGAGCGTCTCGGAGACGTGCTGGAGCGATTCGGTGAGCAGACCTTCGACGACGCGGAAGACGTGTTCACGACGCTCCGCGCCGGTGTCTGTCACCGCGGGATCGGTCGGCGGTTCTACTCGGACCGCGACCCGACGACCGACGCCGAGGACGGACCCTCGCCGGTCTCGTTCTGAGCCGGCAGCCAGCCGCCCGTTCCGTTTTTTGCGGATTCCGTCGTACCTGCCGATCGCTAGGACAGCCAGTCGACCGCCGGAGAGAGATCTATCGGTAGCGATCCCTTTCGGTACCCCTCCACGTGGCCGTCGGGACGCGCGCGGAGCACGACCGCGGGTTTGTGTCGGACGGCCGGTCGCGCCTCGCGGATCCGCTTCCAGTCGGAAGCGGGAAACGACGAGCAGTCGACGAGGAGCGTGACCCCGCCGCCGTGGGCCTCCAGCTGTCCGCTCGTCTTCGTCTCCGCTGTGTCGCGGACCGCCGCGACCGGGTCGCTCGCCGACCGGGACGACACCGGCTGCGGACGCGTCACCTCGACGAGCGAGGCGCGGCCGGTGTCCGGGTCCGTCGCCCGGAAGTCGAGCGAGTGGCCCGTGGTCACCTCGATCTCGGGCGTGACCTCGTACCCGGAGTCGGAGAGGAGCCACGCGGCGGTGAACTCGGCGATGGCGGCGCTCATCCGGACGACGTCGGGAGAGATGGACGTCCCGAGCTTTCCGGCCATGGTCTCGCGATACGGGTCGAGCGTGCCCGGGCGGAGCGTGGCCTCGACGAAGCCGGTTCCCTCCTCGCGGGTCGCGTCGGGGAACCCGGCGGCGTGGTCGCGGAAGAACGCGCGGGTCGTCTCCGCGCCGTCCTTCGAACAGAACACCGGGAGGAAGTACCACGAGACGTGCGGATACGCCGCGAGCCACGGCTCGTCGTCGTGAAGCGCGGCGAGCAGTTCGCGTTGGACCCACCGCGAGACGGGGTACGGCACCGCGTCGAAGCCGTACTTGTCCGTCCGCCAGAGTTCGCTCGGGGTCTCGGTGTTGCCGATCCAGTAGCCGACCGGTCCGCCGGAGACGCCGGGCGGGGGATCGCGGTCGTCGTCGGTCCAACAGAACAGCGCGAACGAGCCGTCGTCCATATCGAACCGGCGGGCGTCGTACCCCGGGGGCGAACCGAACCACGGGCTCCCCGCGGTCGCTCCGAGGTTCTCGTCGAGCGGGCGTTCGAGCGTCGATCGAACGCGGTCCGCGTCCCAGCGACCGGGGGCGCGCCTGAATCGGAGCGGTTGTGCCACGGCGATCGTACCGCGGCCGGTGATTAATTCGTTCCGGTGGGACGAGAGGCACGTGCGTCGAAAAGCGCGTTCCGCCGGTTCCCACGCCGTCGCGCTCCGGCGCGAGATCGTCACGCGGCCGTTCGTTTCGAGACGTAGGTGTTTCACCGATACATATTTACCAGACAGCGTCCAAGTGAAGCCGTACCATGTCAATGGGTGCCTATGACGAGGCCGAACACGAGCGTCGCGAGAAGAAGACCAGCGAAGTCGACGCCGATTTCGACGCCGAGCGCCCGGAGTATTCCGGGTCGCTCACGTACGACTCCGGCGATTCCGCGGAGGCACTCCTCGACAAGTTCCAAGAGCTGAACGGCGCGTGAGCGGAGCGGACGGAGTCTTTTCCAGTTTCGTCGGTGAGACGGCCGCGCGCCGTCCGGATCGATCGGGCCACGAATGCCGTGGTCACCGCACTCGACACACCGACCAGTGCCGGACTCACGACAGCACGTCGGCACCGGACTCACGACAATAGGATCGCCGCCGTACAGACGATCGCGACCGCGAGGACGTGACCGACGACCGCGCCGAGCAGTATCGGTTCGGTGAACAGAAACGGGACGAGAGCGAGCTGAAGCGCCGAAAACCCGATGTTTTCGGCGTCGAGTCGACGAACCGTCGCGGTCGCGTCGGGATCTAAATCGACGTGGACCGCGCGCCACAGCGCGACGACGGCGCTCCACCACGAGGTGCCGATCCGGTACGTCAGGTCCCACAAGATGAGAAGCGTGAGGTAGACGACCGGAACCGGAGGGTCCACTCCGAACAGCCGGTCGATGAGAGTTCCGTCCCACGCGAACAGGTACGTCATGAGCGCGATGAACGCCAGCACGCCCAACACGATCTCGATGCTCGACCCGAACAGGAGGCGTTTGTGCGACGGCGGAGTCGGAAGCAGTCGATTCCGCTCGCCCAGTCGGTGCATCTCGACGCTCCCGGCGGCCGCGACGACCACCGCGACCGTGCCGGCGACGACCGCGTTCCAGACCCCGTAGTACCACCCCAGCGTCAGGACGCCGACCTGAAACAGCACGAACTGGATCGCGACCGCGAGCGTTCGGGAGAGCCCCAGTCCCGGAATACCGCCGACGAGACTCTCGTACACCCACGTCTCGCCGTACTCGCGCGTCATGACGAGGGTGCTCTCTCGCCGGCGTCGCCGCCGTCCGACGACGATTCACTCGTTCGGGACTCGTCGATCGCGCGCGCCACGGCGACCGGGAACGGAGTCAACTCGACGGGGACGATCTCTCGGATCCGGTCGTCCTCGACGATCACGGTGTTCCGGAGCCCCTCGACCAGCGAGCGGGCGAGATAGGGGTTCACGTCGGTGACGAACCGGAGCCACGCCGCAGAGAGGTCCGGACTCAACACCGGCGCTCTGAGGATTCGCAGACGGTGGCCGAGCTGTCGGCGGGTCGTCCGGAGTATCTCGGCGTACGTCAGCACGTCCGGCCCGCCGATCTCGAAGGTGTCGTCCGCCGTCTCCGGTGCGGTGAGAGCGCCGAGGAGGTAGGCTATCACGTCGTCGATCGCGATCGGTTGACACAGCGTGTCGACCCACTTCGGCGTGATCATCACCGGAAGCCGCCGCGAGAGGTCGTAGATGACCTCGAAGCTGGCGCTTCCGGCACCGACGATGATCGCGGCCCGAAGCGTCGTGAGCGCCGGATCGCCGTCGGCGAGAATGCGCTCGACCGCGCGTCGGGACCGGAGGTGCTCGGAGAGTTCCGCGCGGTCCTCGCCGAGGCCGCCGAGGTAGAGAATTCGTTCGACGCCCTCGTTCGACGCCGCGTCGACGAAGTGACGCGCGCACCGCTGGTCTCGTTCGGCGTACCCGGGACCGCCGTCCATCGAGTGGACGAGGTAGTAGGCCGCGTCGACGGGGACGCCGTCGTCGGTCCTGAAGGCGGGCGGGAGCGTCTCCGGTTCGAGGAGGTCGCCCTCGACGACCCGGACGCCGTCGGGCGGGGCGTACGCCGAGGCGTCACGGACGAGAGCAGTCACCTCGTGACCGCTGTCGAGCAGCGCCGGGACGAGTCGGCTCCCCACGAAGCCGGTCGCGCCGGTGACGAGCACTCGCATAGATATCCATCGGACCGGCGGACAATAATCCCCCACCCCGGGACGTGACGGGGACCGCGACCGGGCGGCGGCGGATACCGATTGGTAAAAGGGGTCACAGAGCGGTGGTTGCGGCATGCACGCTGGAGCGTTCGAACCGGTCCGCGGCGTCGAGGACCTGTACGTCCACGACACCGGGATGTTCGACACGGACGAGTACGGCGCGGTGTACGTGTACGACACGGAGCGGCCGATCGTCGTCGATACCGGGACGGGCGGGAACCGAGAGGCGCTGTTCGAGACCATAGAGGAGATCGGGATCGGTCGGGGCGACCTCGCCTGGATACTGGCGACTCACGCGCACCTCGACCACGCGGGGGGTGCGGGCCACCTCGCCGAACGCTATCCCGACGCCGAGGTGCTCGTTCCGGAGAAGGGCGTCAGACACCTCGTCGATCCCGAGGCGCTCGTCGAGGGGACGAAGTCCGCGGTCGGGGACCAGTGGCAGTATTACGACGACCCCGCTCCGGTGCCCGAAGATCGGATATCGGGACTCGCCGAGGGAGACCGGATCGACCTCGGTGAGCGGGAGTTGGTCGTCCACGAAGCGCCCGGACACGCGCCGCACCACGCGGTGTATCACGACCCGGACGCCGACGTCGTCTTCGCGGCCGACGGCGCCGGGATCTACGTCCCCGAAGCCGACGAGATCGTCGCGACGAGTCCCCCGCCGCAGTTCGATCTCAATCAGTGTCTCGACGACATCCAGACGATCGACGACCTCGACCCCGATTACCTCTGTTTCGGCCACTTCGGTCCCCGCGAGTACGATCCGGTGCTGGCCGGCGAGGCCAAGCGGGCGTACGTGGAGTGGGTCGAAGCCGTCCGGGCGAAACGCGAGGAACTGAGCGACGACGACGCGGTCGTCGAGCACTTCGAGACCGCGAGCCGAGACGTCGACTACTGGAACCCGGAACGTGCGCGCGCGAACGCCGGTCTGAACACGCGTGGCGTCCTCGCGTATCTCGATTACGTCGAAGACGAGGAGTGACCGGGACGCGCCGGAGGCCCCGACGCCAACGCGCCGGGCGACGCTGACGGAGGTGGCGACGGAAACGTCCTAAACCCTCGGCCACTACACGCCGAAATAGATGGGCATCTTCGACACGATCCGCGCCGTGCTCGGGACGAGCGCCGAGACGGACGCGACGCGCGAGGCCGACCCCGAGGACCTCTTCGGGATGTCGACCGCGTACATGACGATGGAGGCCGACCTCGGGTACGACCACTGCGGCGAGGCGGCGCTGTGTTTCTCCGGCGTCGACAGCACTCGCTTCGACGACGCCGTCGAGACGGTCGAAGCGATCCTCGAAGCGGGAGAGATCGACACCGGAACCGGATTCCACCGCCACGAGGACGACCACGGCTACGAGTGGTTCGTGCTCGAAGACGACGACCCGGAGGACCTCGTGACGAGCGTCCACTTCGCCGCCGACCAGTTCATCGAAGAGGGGTTCGGTTCGCGGCTGCTCGCTGGGGTCTTCGGCTTCGAGAGCGGCGACGGCCCGGCCTACTGGATCTACTCGTTCCGCCGCGGCGCGTACTACCCGTTCGCCCCGAGGGGGACGAACGACCGGAACCAGCGGATCGAGTTCAAGCTCCAGTCGGTCCTCGACGGCGAGCTCGGCCTCGAAGACGACGAGTCGTACTGGTACCCCCTGTGGCCGGACGAACCGGGGAACCACCCGTGGGAGTGAACCGAAGTGTGGCCGCGAACCGCCGTATGAGTGCGGACCCATGAGCGACGAAACGGACGCGTCGACCGCGGGACACGATAGCCAAATAAAGCGAATCCTCCGAGGTGTCGCCGTCCAGACCGCGGTCGCCGCCGCGGCGATCCACCTGCTGTGGGCGTGGCCGCGGCTCGCGGCACCGCCCGACGCGCGCCCGTACCTCTTCGTCACCGGGAGCGCGCTGGCCGTCGCGGTCGCCGCCGCGACCCTCCGAGGCGGGGAGTACCGCCGACTGTACGCGCTCGGTGCGGGAACGCTCGGGACCTTCCTCGTCGGGTACCTCGCGTGGCACGGCGCAGACGCCCCCGCGACGCTCTCTGCGGACCCCCTCGCGATCGCCGCGGCGGTCGTCGAGCTCGGCGGGATCGGAGCCTACCTCGCGCTGTATCGGCTCGCGCCGCCGACGAGCGTCGCGGTCGAGCGGCGACGGGGCGGTGACGGGAACGACCGGAGAGACGACTCGGACCGCGAGGACCGCGAGGAGACCGCCTCGTGACAGAGGCGTATCGAACGGTCGCCGAACGCGCGACCGCGCGGTTCGACGTTCGGGGATCGAAGTTCCTCGGGCACGTCGCACCGGTCGGCGGGGTCGACGAGGCGGAGGCGTTCGTCGATGCCGTCGCCGACGAGTACGACGACGCGACTCACAACGTGCCGGCCTATCGAGTGCCCGCCGGCGAGCCCTCCGAGCGTGTTTCCGAGGCCGAAGTGATGCTCAGGGAGTACTCGTCGGACGACGGCGAGCCGACCGGCTCGGCCGGAAAGCCGGCGCTGAACGTGCTCCAGCAGCGGGAGATCCGCAACGTCGTCGCGGTGGTGACGCGGTACCACGGCGGACCGAACCTCGGCGTCGGCGGTCTCGCGCGCGCCTACTCGCGCGCGGTGAAGGACGGCGTCGACGCGGCCGGGGTGGTCGAGGAGCGGCCGCACCGCACTCTCGTCGTCGGGACCGAGTACGACGACTCGGGGACGGTCCGAGGAGTGATCGAGTCGACGGGAGTGGAGTTCGACGCCGACTACGGCGAGCGGGTGCGGTTCGAGCTTCGGGTACCGATCGATGAAGTGACGGAACTGGTCGAGCGGCTCAACGACGCGACGAGCGGTCGGGTGGAGATCGATCGATAGCCGACGAGACCGTCGGTGTGGCGAACAGGCGACGCTGGTGGCTTCCCACGGCGGTGCGTCGCGCTCCCGTCCAGTGCGCCGCGGACGAGTATCAGCTCACGGGGGCGGTGGCCGCGGTATCCGACGTAAGCCGTTGGGTCCGGTAGAGCTGAATTCAATGGGGAGCCGTGAACTACGTGAACTTCCGGACCGTCATATCGAGGGTGTCGAGATCGAGAATGGGAGCGTACCCGGCGTCGGGGTCGATGTTGACGGATTTCTGGAAATCGGTCTGTGCCTGCCAGCAGCCGGAGTTGACCGCGAGGACGTTGTGGTACTTCCCCCAGCCGAGCTTGTGGACGTGACCGGTGTGGAACACGTCCGGAACGTCGTCGATGACGAGGTAATCTCGTTCCTCGGGTGCAACGCGGGTGTGCCCGCCGAACTGCGGGGCGACGTGTCGCTTTTTGAGTAGTTGATACATCGCCTTGTGCGGCTCGTCGTAGCTCGCTTTCTCCTCGGGTAACTCCGCGATCACCTCGTCGAGTGAGACGCCGTGGTACATCAACACGTCGACGCCCTCGACGGAGACTGTGGCCGGATTCGAGACGATCCGCGCGTCGTGGACGTCCATGATCGAGCGGATTTCGTCGTTGAACCCCGGCTGCGGCTCCGCGAGCCGGACGGCGTCGTGGTTGCCCGGGATCATCACGATCTCCGTGTCCCCGGGCACTTCCTTGAGGTGTTCCGCGAACGCCTCGTACTGTTCGTAGATGTCGACGATCTCCAGTTCCTCGTCCTGGTTGGGATAGACACCGACGCCCTCGACCATGTCGCCGGCGAGAAGGATGTACTCGACGGGCTCCGCTTCGGGAGTGTGGAGCCAGTCGGTGAACCGGCTCCAGGCGTCGGCCATGAACTCGTCGCTGCCGACGTGGACGTCGGAGATGAGCGCGGCCTGTACGTGGCGGTCGGCCGCGCCGGTCTGATGAGTCCGGGGAACGTCGGGAAAGTGAAGCGAGTCGGCGAACAGGATGCCGGAGTCGTCGGCGAGCGTCCCTTCTACCGCGAGACACTCGTCCATGAGAATCTCGTCGACGACGTCGGCGAGCCCCCTGTCTTTCATGATCAGCGCCGGGAACGTCCCCGTCGTGTCCTCCAGTTCGACGAGCCAGTGTCCGGACTTCGTCGAGCGGACGTCGTTGACTAATCCGATCATCGCGGCGTCGCTCCCGCCCGGCATGTCCGCGATGGCTTCGGCGGGTCGGTGATTGACGCGTCCGCGGAGCAGCTTCGAGAGCCGCTCGTAGCGGTCTCTGAAGGTTCGGACGAAGTCCGCGTACTCGCCCGTCCCGGTGCTGTGTCCGGTCATGTCGTTTCCGACCGAGATCTCACGCTGGGCGGATTCGCCCGGGGAGCGAGCCGAAGAGTCGGACGACGCTACCGCAGACGACTCCTCTCCCGAACGTGACCGTTGGGTGGCGTCCTCGTTCCGGGGCTGTCCTGTGACAGACCCCTCCGTTTCGACTGGAGATCGGTCGGGCGAGGCGGCAGCGTCAGTGGAGGAGTTGGGGTTCTGCGTGGGGGATTTCTCACCTGAGTCGGTCGAGTCGGGAGACGCGTCGATCGAGTCGAGAGACGCGTCGGACGGGTCGAGAGACCGATCGTCGGCGGTTGCCCGGACGTGATCCGCGGTGATTCGGAGGGCGTCGTCGGGAGCCGTGTCGACGGCGGCGTCGATGGCGGCTTCGGGGTCGGACTCGTTTGCCAACAGGGTGACTGCCTCACGTTCGGCGTTATATCCCCGGTTGGCCAGCTCCCTGACGATACGAGCGTTGGACTCCAGCGGCACAGAGACCGAAAGGGGAGTACCGCTCAAAACGGTTCCGGGACCGATCGGAGCGGACCCGGAAGCTTATGACCGAAACCCCGCAACCTGACTGCAATGGACGAAGGGGATCGGACGGGGTCGGACGAAGGACGCTCCGACGGAACCGATCCGGGGGGCGACGATCCGGGAGAGGTCGACAAGCCGGGAGAGGTCGGCAAGCCGGGAGAGAGTGACGAGTCGTTGGAGAGTGACGAGTCGTCGGAGGATGTCGGAGGGGGAGAGCGCGACGGCGCGATAGGGGGGGATAGATCCTCGGACCCGTCCGACTGGACGGATCACAGGGGGGCGACGCAGTCCGATGGAGACGGAGTAGAGTCGGATCGGGGGCTGTGGGATCGGTTCCGACACGACAGAGAGGGCGCGCTGATGTGGATTCGGGAGATACTCTCAAGCGTCGCGATCGTGCTCGCGGTCGGATTGCTTCTCTTCGGTGTCAGTGGGGTGTGGCCGCCGATGGTCGCCGTCGAATCCGGAAGTATGGAGCCGAACATGGAAGTCGGCGATCTGGTGTTCGTCACGGAGCCAGGTCGGCTCGCGCCCGACGCCGCAGATGACGAGACCGGCGTCGTGACGCACGACGTCGGCGAACGGGTCGACTACCGGACGTTCGGCTCCTACGGATCGGTGGTGATCTACCAGCCGCCGGGGCGGACGGCCTCGCCGATCATCCACCGGGCGATGTTTCACGTAGAGGAGGGCGAGAACTGGTACGATAGGGCCGACAGCGCGTATCACAGCGCCGAGAGCTGCAGCGACCTCCGCAACTGTCCCGCCCCGCACGGCGGCTACATCACGCTCGGCGATAACAACGGTGTCTACGATCAAGCGCGGGGGATCGCCGAGCCGGTCAAGCGCGACTGGGTGACCGGTGTCGCTCGGGTTCGCGTCCCCTACCTCGGATACGTCCGGTTGGTCGCCACGGGGAAAGCGGAGCCGAGAGACGCGATCGACGCGGTCGCCGGGTAAGTGGAAGAGGAGATGTGAGAGGGTGTCTGTGCGGGCAGCGACGCTGTGTGAGTCAGTTGTCGAACCGAGCCTGAACGAACGGCTGAGCGTTTTCGATGTCGCCGAGCCGCGAGTCCGAAAGGAGGACCGCCTCCGTCTCTTCGACTGGAACCGAGAGTCCCATCTCCTTGGTTCGGCCGTAGCGACCCTTCGAGACGACGACGGCGTTGACGATGCCGAGCATGTCGAGTTCGCTGATGAGGTCGGTGACGCGGCGCTGGGTGAGGACGTCGGCGTCTATCTCCTCGCACAGTCGCTTGTAGATGTTGAATACCTCACCGGTGTTGATGTTGTGGACACCGTTCTTTTCGAGGAGGATAACAGCGAACAAGACGATCTTGCTCTGTGTTGGGAGCGTCCGGACGACTTCGACGACGCGGTCTAGTTCGATCTTGTCCTGTGCCTGCCGCACGTGAGTTTCGGCGACGACTTCGGCCTGCGAGCGTTCGGCGAGTTCGCCGGCGGTGCGGAGAAGGTCGAGCGCGCGCCGGGCGTCACCGTGTTCCTGAGCGGCGAAGGCCGCACACAGGGGGATCACGTCGTCGGTGAGCGCGTCCTGTTTGAACGAGATGTCGGCGCGGTGCTGGAGAATGTCTCTGAGCTGATTCGCGTCGTACGGCGGGAAGACTATCTCTTCTTCACCGAGACTCGATTTGACCCGTGGGTCGAGGAAGTCGGTGAACTTCAGGTCGTTTGAGATTCCCATGATAGAGATGCGCGAGCGGTCGAGTTCGGAGTTCATCCGGGAGAGATTATACAGCGTGTCATCGCCGCTCTTTTCGACGAGCTTGTCGATCTCGTCGAGCATGATCACGACCACGCGCTCGTGGTAGTCCACGGCCTCGAAGAACGTGGAGTAGACGCGGTCTGTCGGCCAGCCGGTCATCGGGACTTCCTCCATCTCGTCGGCGTCGGATTCGAGCTCCGCGATGCGGGCATCGAGATCGTCGATGGTCGAAAACTCCGTCTCCGAGAGCGTCCGGGGGTCGTCGTCGGCCGCAGTACGGAGGTCCCTGAGCCGGTCCAGCCGGTCGGAGATGACCTGCTGGTTCTTTTCGATGAAGGTGTTCGCGAGCTGGGCCAGCACGCGATACTGGGTGTCTGTCACCTCGCAGTTGATATACTCGACTTCACACGGGACGTCGTACTTCTGTGACGTCGATTCGAGTTCCTGTGAGACGAACTTCGCGGACGCCGTTTTTCCGGTGCCCGTCTTGCCGTAAATGAGAATGTTAGACGGCGTTTCACCGCGGAGGGCAGAGACGAGGATGGTCGCCATCCGATTGATCTGATCGTTCCGATGAGGCAGTTCGTGCGGGGTGTACGAGGGGCGAAGCACCTCCTTGTTCTCGAAGATGGGCTCACCCGAGAGGAGGTCGTCGAACAGCCCCTGATTGTCCTCTTCCTCGTCAAGGACGACACCGTCGAAGTCGACGTCCGGCGACGACCTGTCCCTGCCGCCGCTGCCGACGTCGATGTCGCCGTCCGTGGTGCTCGTCGTGCCAGAAGAGACGCCATCCGGAACGCTCGAAGCGGGGGTGGCCGAAGGAGACTCGTTCGAGGTGGAATCGGCAGGCGCGTCGGGGTCGCGATCTGGCTCGGAATCAGTGGGTGACGGAGATGTCTCGTCGGTAGACCGGGAACGTGTCGGGGACGACGGAGACAACGATTCGGCAGGGCCGGTGGTGGGTTCCTCCCCCGTCTCGGAAGATTCCTCGCTGGACTGGTCGTCGTCTCCCGGTTCGCCCGCCTGCGGTGTATGTTCGTCTTCGTCCATGTAACCCCCCTATTTCAGGTGGAAGATCCGCACGCGCGGATGAAGTGTGCTGTGTACTGCGTTGAGACCTCGACATTCAACGATTGCGTTCGTTCAATGTGTCCAGTTGATGCAGTCGAACCAGACGAATAGGTGGCACAAAAGTGTTGCTCTCCAGACCCGAAACGACGGAGCCTGGCAGACGAATACGTCATCCGCTGCGATACGTCATCCGCTGCGATACGTCATCCGCTGCGGAGCCGGATCCGGGTCTAAGCCCGAGCCGGAGATCAGTCCGAACCCGAAACAGAGACAGACAGAACAGAGACAGAACAGAGTCAGACGGAGCTACTCACAGCGTGAGGTGTTATACCGTGTTATGTGACGTGTGATCAATAGCCTATCCACAGCGTGGACTGTCGTACCCGGAGTCTCAACCGCGTTTCAGACGGATGTATCGGGGTGATAGAAGCGGATGCGCTTTGATGGTGACAACGGGAATATCGCGGTGAGTGTTGGCATATCAGAGAAGCGGCCGTCCGTTGGTACCAGTTTGTGCTGATACCACGTAACATCAGTAGTCGTCGGTGATGTGTACCCGGTGATGTGTACCCGGTGATGTGTACCCGGTGATGTGTACCCGGTGATGTGTACCCCCACACCCCTTCGTTTCGGGTGGAACTCGGATATGGAGGGGTGGGGTAAAACTCGGATCCTGAACCGGATGGTTTTATATACTATACTATGTAACAGTACCCTCGGTACGCTAGATCAATATATTGTGTGATCGTCTTTCTATTATTTAACTGATTGAGAAGAGATGAAAAGTAACCCGCTCGCGGTGTCACCCTCCTAATCACGTTTCCAGTCGAAACGAAGGGGTGGGGGAGGGAGACGATACAGCTGGAACGGACGCTACGGGTCGAGGTTGTATGATCAACGTACTCATGGTGCGTTCTACCATTCCACATGCAGACTGACCGAACGACTCTCGTCTGACTACGGTGACGCCGCCAACAGTCGGCCGTCTATCGACCCCATCGGTGTGTCTGACGCAGTTGTTAAGTGAGAGGGGCGTGGATTCTACGACAATTCCCCGAACTGCCGGCAGGTACACAGTACCGAGCGATACCACGCGGCACGAAGCGTTTGGGAGAGAACACAGAATCTGGAGGTCAGGATGGGACTGCTAACGAATCTCAAAGACAGCATATCACGGGTCACGGACGGGTTGTTCGCGGCCGAAGAGCCCAAGCGGATCGGGATCTACGGACCGCCGAACGCCGGGAAGACGACCCTCGCAAACCGGATCGCGCGTGATTGGACTGGAGACGCCGTCGGACCAGAGAGCCACATTCCACACGAGACCCGACGCGCCCGCCGCAAGGAGAACGTCGAAATCGAGCGGAACGGTCGGAAGGTCACGATCGACATCGTCGACACCCCGGGCGTGACGACGAAGGTGGATTACAAGGAGTTTCTCGACCACGACATGGACAAAGACGACGCTGTCCGCCGCTCTCGCGAGGCCACGGAGGGCGTCGCCGAGGCGATGCACTGGCTGCGTGAAGACGTAGACGGTGTCATCTACGTCCTCGACTCCACGACCGATCCGTTCACGCAGGTAAACACGATGCTCATCGGGATCATCGAGTCACAGGACTTGCCGGCGCTGATCCTCGCCAACAAGACGGATCTCCCCGACTCAGACGTCAAACAGATCGCGAACGCCTTCCCGCAACACGAGACGATCCCGCTGTCGGCGCTCGAAGGCGAAAACATGGACGAAGTGTATACGAAGATCGCGGAGTACTTCGGCTGATGCCTGAACCTACCCCCAACGTCGACGGTGGTGACGCTCCCTCCGACGATCCCGTGTCCGACGGGGAGTCGTCGGACAGCGGCGTCCGTATCGACATGATAAGCGGGGCTCGAATGCAGGGGCTCACCAGCATGGAGAAGATCCGCCTCATCCTCGACGGCGTCCGCGACGGCAACATCGTCATCTTGGAGGAAGGCCTCTCTCCGGACGAGGAATCCAAGCTGATCGAGGTGACGATGACCGAGATCAGCCCCGACGACTTCACCGGAATCGAGATCGAGACCTATCCAAAAGCCGAGGCGAGCGACCAGAGCTTCCTCGACAAACTGATGGGCCGTGAATCGGCACAGAAGCTCACCGTCATCGGCCCGGCCAACCGCATCGAGACGCTGCACAAAGACGAGAACCTCATCAGCACGTTGGTCTCACGGAAATAATGGCATACCCACGACGTAACACACCCCACGACGTAACACACCCCACGACGTAACACACCCCACGACGTCACATACCTAACGCCACCCGGTCAACCAACCATTCAACCCATCCGGTCAATGCAACCACTCACGCGCGCTCGAAACCGACGCCCACGCGCTCGAAATCACCTCAGCCGACATTCACCAATATAAATGCCACACCAATGTACCACCTGCGGCCGGACGTTTCCCGACGGATCCAAAGAGATGCTCTCCGGCTGTCCGGACTGTGGTGGCAACAAATTCCAGTTCAAACCCGAGAGCGCCTCGTCTTCTGACGGCTCCACGCCTGATCGAGAACGACCGACGAGAGCCGACAAGATGAGCGGATCGAGCGAGGCGACCCAACCGGACGAGCCGACAGGTCCCGCCCAGCCGACTTCTGAATCATCTCAGTCGTCTGCCTCGGATCCATCGTCTGCTTCGGACTCGTCGTCTGCTCCGGACCCGTCCTCTCCCTCTGATCCCTCGTCGTCGCGGTCTGGTGCCGATTCCGAGCAGGTTCGCGGACGCAGCGAGGAGGACACCGCTCAGGCGAGCGCTCGTTCCGACGTCGTCTCGCCCGACGAACTGGACCGAGCAAGCCGCGACGTCACCGACTCGTCGGGATCCGACGGCCCGCCTCCGGAGGAGTACGCTTCCGACGTACCCGCGGAGTCCCGCCCGGATATCGACAACCTTCGCGAGGAACTCAACGAGCAGTTCGAAAGCATTCGCATCGTGAGTCCGGGACAGTACGAGCTCAATTTGATGGAACTGTACGACCGTCAAGAATACATCATTTCTCTCCAAGAGGACGGTCGATACGTCATCGAGATGCCCGACGCGTGGGGAATCGACGACGAGTAATTCGGGTTTTCATTTCACCGGCTTTTCTGCCAGCAACCCAGATACTCCCGGCCCTCAACCGAAAATACTGCCCATATGTGGGTTTATTGCACACGACACGGGTTTCTACTACCCACATTTGTCATTTCCTCGTCCAATGTCGAAGAAGACACAGTTATGCGGCTTCCCCTGATAGGGGTGCGCATGTTTACCGGTCACGTTCCAGACAGCGGTTTCCGCCCGCGTTCACTATTGGCACGGCGACGGCTCGACGCCGGAGCATCTTTCGTGAGATCCGGCATCCGTCGCGATCACGCCCCTCGTGACTGTCGTCACGCTTCCCGTAACTGTCAGGGGGTAATCGCATGCGCGTAGTCGCCAAGTTCGGCGGAACGAGCCTCGGAAGTGGCGATCGGATCGAACGCGCGGCTGACTCGGTCGCGAGCGCGGTCGAGACCGGGCACGAAATCGCCGTCGTCGCGAGCGCGATGGGGTCGACGACCGACGACCTCCTCGACGACATCACCTTCGAGACGGACGACGCCGACCGCGCGGAGATCGTCTCTATGGGCGAGCGGACGAGCGTTCGAATGTTGAAAGCCGCGCTCTCGGTCCGCGGTATCGACGCGGTGTTCCTGGAGCCCGGCCACCCGGACTGGCCTGTCATCACGAACGAGGTGGGCGAAGTGGACATCGAGGAGACGAAAAAGCGTGCAAGAGAGATCGCCTCCCGAATGGACGGTGTCGTCCCGATAATCACCGGATTCCTCGCCGAGGATCACGACGGAAACGTCACCACGCTCGGTCGCGGCGGGTCCGACACGACCGCCGTCATGCTCGGAAACTACATGGACGCGGACGAGGTCGTGATCGTCACCGACGTCGAAGGCGTGATGACGGGCGACCCCCGCGTCGTCGAAGGCGCGCGGAACGTCGGCCAGATCACCGTCGACGAACTACGGAACCTCTCGTTCCGCGGCGCGGAGGTCGTCGCCCCGTCGGCGCTCTCGTACAAGGACGAGGACCTCGACGTTCGAGTCGTCCACTACCAGCACGGAGACCTGCTGCGCGGCGGCACGCGCATCGAGGGGCAGTTCGAGAGTCTTATCGACATGCGCGAGGAGCCCCTCGCGTGTCTCACCATCGCCGGGCGAGCCATCCGAAATCGGTCCGGAATCCTCTCACAGCTCGCGAGCGCGCTCCGCGAAGAGGAGATCAACATCGACGCGGTCGCCTCGGGGATGGATTCGGTCACGTTCTACGTCGACGTCGACAAAGCCGAGACGGCCGAGGCGCTGCTTCACGAGGCGGTCGTCACCGACGAGGCGCTCTCGTCTGTCACCGTCGCCGATCCGATCGCGGTCATCCGCGTGACCGGCGGCGAACTCCCGAACCGTCCCGGCGTCATACAGGACATCATCGCGCCGATCGCGGAGGCCAACATCAACATTATCGACCTCATCACGAGCGCCACGTCCGTCGCGGTGTTCGTCGACTGGGACGACCGAGAAGACGCACTCGAGATAGTTCAGCAGCGGTTCGACTGAGCTAACCGCCGGTCGGACCGTTCCGGCTCTCGCGTTTCGAGACGTCGCTGCACTCTCGCGTTTCGAGACGTCGATCCTCCGTGTCGCTATCTTGTATCGATGTCCATGTCGACGTCGTCGGCGTCGATCCGGTACCGAGTCGTCTCTCGCCCGCGGAACCGCGGCCCGGATCCGATGGCCTCGAACCCCATCTCCGATAACACCGGTCTGTCATCGTCGGTCGGTACGACCACTTCGAGAGACATTCTCTCTCGGGCCGCGAACCGGAGGGGCGTGTCGAGCAACCGACGAACCACCGCGTCCTCCCCTGCGAAGTCACTCACGTGAACCGTGTCGCCGCGCGCGTCGAACGCGACGAACCCGATCACGCGGTCGCCGCCAGCGTCACTCTCGATCTCCTTCGGGCCGCCGTGTTCTTCCCATCGATCGCCGTTTGATCCCGACCACTCCTCGTCCGTCTCCGCGACCGCGACCCGAACGGAGCGCTCGTGGATCGTGTCGATCACGACGCTCCGCGGTCGATCAGTCGCCGCGGCTATGGCCCCGCTATCGGCCTCCAGTGCGTCGCGAATCCGCATACCGTGAGTTCATCGAGTGTTCGTATAAAACCCAGCCTGCAACAAAACCCGGCCTGCAACAGACCGACCAACCGCGTGACGACACGGCGTCTGTGACGGCCGGCGGCCCGGCGCTACGATCCAGTCGTCACGAACCGAGTGAGATGGATTTAAGCGATGGGATGCCCGACGGGAGACATGAACAAACCAACTCAGATCGTGTTCGGTACGATCAGCGTTTCGGCCGTCGTGTCCGTTCTCATCGTCCTCTCGTACGTCTTCGGTTGATGTTCTCCTCCCGCCCGCTCGACGACGACCTCGACGCGGTCCGGGATCAGTACGCACCCGACTCACCGGTCCTCGATGTCGACACCGACTTCGAGACCCTCCCGCCCGCCGCGGCGGAAGATCTCGGACTGTTCGTCGACGGACTCGCCCCGGCGTCGTTTCCGTCCGAGTGGCTCCCGTCAGAAGTCCCAGAGCTACTTCGAACGTACGCGGGCCCAACCTTCACCGTCGGACTCCCCGGCGGCGGAACCGTCGTCCGAACCACCCAGACGGACCCTCAGGCGGTGCTCGTCAAGGCTCGCGCGGAGGGGACCCCAGACGACTTCCTCGCGTTCCTGATCGCCGATCGGCTGGTCCAGATCGGGGCCGATCCCGCGCCGGGGGCGCTCCCTGACGCGACGCCGTCGACTCACCTCCCGGAGAGTTTCCTCCCGTTCTTCGCCGACCGGTACCGCGATCTCGACGCCGCGATACGCCGTCCGGACCCAGAGACGGGAGCGTCGACGACCGGACAGACTCCGACCGACGTCTTTCAGATAGCGACTGCGCTGTTCGACGCGTGGGTCGGACTCCACACGCGAGACGTCTTCGCCTCGTGGAGAGACCTGTCTGACGCCGAGCCGGCCGCCTCTCACCTCCGAGGTCCCGCCGTCTCCCGGCTGTTCGAGGCGTGGACCGACGCCGGCGATCGCCTCGACGGACGTCTCGGAGATCTCCCCGCGGAAGTCGCCCGCGGCGAGACCGACTTCGCGAGCGCGACCGAGTACGCGTGCTCAGCGGTCCGACACGGCCTAGATCTCCCCGCACCGTTCGCCGCGCTCGACACCTCGGCGTACCGTGACCGCGGGGCGTCGTACGCGGTGAAGTGGGCAGAGAAGACGTTCGACTCGATGATCGGAGAAGTCACCGATTGATCGGAGAAGTCACCGATTGATCGGAGAAGTCACTAACGTATCGGCGGAGCAGCAAACGCTGATCGGTCCCTACACTCAGATGTCGACTTCGACGTCTCCGTCTCCGTCCAGCTCGATGACCCCTTCGAACAGATCGCGGAACCGATCGAGCGTCGCGACCTCGTGGACCTCCTCGGAGAGGTGGAATATCCCGACCGCGTCGTGCTCGTCGAGGAGATCGAGAATGTCGGCTGCGGCCTCGTAGACCGCCTCGTCGTCGGCGTAGTACGCCATCTCTGTGAGCGAGTCCACGGAGACGCGCCGTTTCCCGTCGTTTTCCGTCAGGAACCGCTCGACGCGATCGACGACCCCGTCGAGGTCGTCCGGTGCGGAGACGTAGTACACGTTCTCTGCCGACCGGCGGGAGTAGCCCCGCTCGACGGAGAGCGTATCGAGGATGGTCGCCTTCGTCTCGTCGACGTCGTAGTACTCCAACTTCTGTTCGACCTCCCGGGCGGTCGTTCGCGTGGAGACGACGAGGAACGCGTCCGTGTCCGTCTTCAGAAAGTCCGTGTCGATCCGGTCCGTCTCGCCGATGCTCGGGTGGATGAGCAAGAGCCCCGTCCCACCGGGGATCGTTTCCGGCCCGTTCTCGATGGCGAGCGAGTAGTCCATACGAACGGAAGTCGGCGGACCGACTTAATCGTGCGGGACGCGACAGGAAGCCGTCCGCGACAGCACCGACCGGTGTCGGCCACGCCCGCTCACGTCACCGGTCCGTCCGGTGCGACTGTGGCCGGTCCCCCGGGTCCGCCCTCGCGTCGAACTCCCGGGATCGCAGAGTCACGAGGCGGAAGCCAACGGCTGACGTCGCGGGACCACCGACTCGGTCGGGTCGTTTTCCGGGACCGCCGACTCGGTCGGTTTTTTCATCGTTCCCTACGAGAGTCCACTCCATGCCCGGCCACGCGACCGCTCGCGACGTCTACCGGCAGGCGCTCCCCGTGATACTCGTCAGCCTCGTCGCGGGGCTGTTCGCGGGGACGATCCTCGGGACCGAGACGATGCGATCGTTCATCGCCGACGTTCCGGGGCTCCTCCTGTTGTTGCCCGCGTTCCTCGCGACCCGCGGCGGCGTGTACGGCTCTCTCGGCGCGCGCCTCTCGACCGGGCTCCATCAAGGGCTCATCGAGCCGCGCTTCCAGTTGGACAGGCGACTCACGAACGCTATCGTCGCCTCGTTCATCAACGGAATGAGCGTCTCCGTGTTCATCGCGGTCGTTACGTACCTCTGGCTCGGTCTCCTCGGTTCAGACGGGAGCCTCCTCGAACTCGTCGGGATCATGGTCGTCGCCGGATTCCTCTCGGCGGTGCTCATGATATCGGTTCTCATTACGGTCATCTTCGTCGGCTACCGCCGAGGACTGGACCCCGACAACGTGATCGGTCCCGTCGTGACGACCCTCGGTGACGTCTTCGGCGTCTTCTTCCTCCTCGTCGGCGTCGTCGTCGTGGGGGGCGTGGTATGAGCGCTCCCGGAGACGCCTCCCAAAGCCCAGACCGCCCGCTGCCCGACGAGTGGTCTATCCCTCGGATCGTCCGCACGATGGTCCCGCTCCTCGCGGTTCTCTCCGTGTTGCAACTCGTCTCCGGGACAGTCCTCCAGACGTACGAGGCCACGCTGGTCCGGTACCCGGCCCTCTTGGTGTTGGTTCCGGTCCAGATCGGCACGGCGGGGAATCTCGCGTCGATCACCTGCTCGCGGCTCACCACCCAACTGCACCTCGGGACCTACGAGCTGAGCCTCGCCAACCCCGAACTCCGCGCGAACGCCGGTGCCGTCTTCGCGCTCGCGGGAACCGTCTTCGGCGTCGTCGGCGTCGCCGCGTGGGCAATCGGCCTCGCGTTGGGCGGTGCGCTCGGTCTCGGTCGGGTGCTTCTCGTCTCCCTGTCGTCGGGGATGCTTCTCGCGGGGCTCGTCGTCGTGACCAGCGTCGCCGCGGTGGAGGCGTCCTATCGAGTCGGTCTCAACCCCGACGACACGACGATCCCCGTCGTCACCAACGTCTGTGACATCGCCGGCGTGTTGATCCTCTTTGCCGTCGTCACACTCGTGGTGTGACCCGGCGACCGCATCACGATCGGCCGATCTCAGAACACGCTGTCGGCGGTCGCCGCGCCGACGACGCTGAAGACGGCCCCGACCGAGACGGCCTTGAACGTCGTCGCCCACAACTCGACGCCGGTGACCCCCGCCTCGACGAGGAAGGTGTCGGGCGCGTCGAAAAGCACCGCGAGCACGAGCACCGACCCGAACGCGACGATCATGAGCGAGACGAACCGCATCGGTATCCCGACGATGTCCCGCTCGTCCTCGGGATCGCGGTCCGTGTCGGCCCGGTAGAGCGCGGCGTAGCCGATGAGCGCGGCGATCGCGGCGGTCAACACTCCTTGAACCCAGTTCATTCCTGCAGCGAGTACCCACACCTCCTCGGTGACGACGAACGGTCCCGCGAGGAGGAACCCACCGACCGCCTGCTGTGCGGAGTCGGCGACGCGGAACTTCGGTCGGCGGAGGGTCTTCGGCCGCTTCATGCGCTCTGAAGCGAGACGAACCGATAAAACACCGGCGCTCCGCCGCGACGACATCGTTATGATTTAGCGCCTCCCCCGATGGCCTCTCGCCGGGTTCCGTGTTCACTTCGGATCCGCGTCCTCTCTTCGCTCTCCGAACGCGTTCGTCTCTCGGCTCCTCCGAACGCGGCCTCTCCGAACTCGTTTTCACTCGCCCGCGCGTGCGGGCATGTATGAGTGTTCGAGAGGAGTTCGACGACTGGGCCGCCTCGGGGCGTGACCGTGGCATGGAAGACAGACACTGGCACACTGCAAAACACGTTCTCGCGCGGATGCCGGTCGAACCGGGAGACGCCGTGTTGGACCTCGGTACCGGGTCCGGCTACGCCCTCCGCGCGCTGCGCGAGCGCGGGATCGGCCGCGGATATGGGCTCGACGGCGCACCCGAAATGGTCCGGAACGCACGCGGGTACACGGACGACGACGCGGTCGGATTCCTGGTCGGCGACTTCGACGACCTCCCCTTCGCTGACGACTCCCTCGACCACGTCTTCTCGATGGAGGCGTTTTACTACGCGAGCGATCCGGTTCACACCCTCGAAGAGGTCCGACGCGTGCTGAGACCTGGCGGAACGTTCTACTGTGCGGTGAACTTCTTCGAGGAGAGCGAGTCCACGCACGCGTGGCAGGAGAAGATATCCATCGAGATGACGCGCTGGTCGCGCGCTGAGTACCGCGAGGCGTTCAGGAAGGCCGGCCTGTACGTCGCTGAACAGGACGCCGTCTCGGACCGCGAGATCGACATCCCGCCCGAGTCGGCGTTCCCGACCGACGACTGGGACTCCCGCGAAGAGATGGTGGACCGCTACCGAACGTGGGGGACGCTCTTGACCGTCGGCGTCGCGCCCTGATCCGATCGGCCTCTGCACAACCGAGGCCGTTAAGAGGGAACCACCGGAACGTGCGTGTGAAATGCCCAGTGGTGAGTACGACCCCGACGCCGTCGAGCCGCGCTGGCAGCGGCGATGGGTCGACGAGGAGACGTACGCGTATCCCGACGACGACCCGGTCGATCCGAACACCGTCTTCTCCATCGACACCCCGCCGCCGACGGTGTCGGGGAGCCTCCACATGGGCCACCTCTACGGATTCACCCTCCAAGACTTCGTCGCGCGCTTCGAACGCATGAACGGGGGAACGACCTTCTTTCCGTTCGGCTACGACGACAACGGGATCGCCTCCGAGCGCCTGACCGAGGACGAACTCGACATCCGCCACCAGGATTTCGAGCGACGCGAGTTCCAAGCGAAGTGCCGGGAGGTCTGTGCCGACTACGAGGAGCAGTTCACGGAGAACGTCCAGGCACTCGGCGTCTCCGTCGACTGGGACCACACCTACCAGACCATCGAGCCGCGCGTCCAGCGCGTCTCCCAGCTCTCGTTCGTCGATCTGTACGACCAGGGGCGCGAGTACCGCGAGAAAGCCCCCGCGATCTGGTGTCCCGAGTGCGAGACCGCCATCTCGCAGGTCGAGACCGAAGACGACGAGCAGGACAGCCACTTCCACGACATCGCGTTCCCGGTCGTGCGGGACGAGGCGACCGGCGCGAACGGCGGCGACGCCGCTGCCGAGGCCGCCGACACTGCCGACGAGGCCGCCGAGACGTTCACCATCTCGACGACGCGCCCGGAGCTTCTCCCCGCGTGCGTCGCCGTCTTCGTCCACCCCGACGACGAGGAGAATCAACAGCTCGTCGGCGAATCCGCCGAAGTCCCGCTGTTCGGCCACGAGGTCCCCATCATCGCCGACGAGCGCGTCGACATGGAGACCGGCTCCGGGATCGTGATGTGTTGTACCTTCGGCGACCAGAACGACATCGAGTGGTACCAAGTCCACGACTTGGACCTCCGCGTCGCCATCGACGAGTCCGGTCACATGACCGCGGTCGCCGAGGAGTACGAGGGGCTCCACTCGGGGGAGGCCCGAGAGGCCATCGTCGCCGACCTCGACGAGGCGGGCGCGCTCGAAGAGCGCCGCGCGATCACCCACACCGTCAACGTCCACGAGCGGTGCGGGACGAGCGTCGAGTTCCTCGTCACCGAGCAGTGGTACATTCAGATGCTCGATAAGACCGACGAGTACCTCGACATCGGCCGGGAGATGGAGTGGTCTCCCGAGAAGATGTTCACGCGGTACGAACACTGGGTCGAAGGGCTCCAGTGGGACTGGCTCATCTCGCGACAGCGTTCCTCGGGAATTCCGTTCCCCGTGTGGTACTGCGCCGAGTGCGACGAGGAGATCGTCGCCGAAAAGACGGACCTGCCCGTCGACCCCCTCTCGGACGACCCGCCCGTCGACGCCTGCCCGGCGTGCGGACACGACGAGTTCGTACCCGAGGACGACGTGCTCGACACGTGGGCCACCTCCAGTCTCACCCCGCTTATCAACGCCGGCTGGGACTGGGACGCGGAGGCCGAGGAGTTCACCATGGAGCACCCCGAGCTATACCGGTTCGACCTCCGCCCGCAGGGCCACGACATCATCAGCTTCTGGCTGTTCCACACCCTCGTCAAGTGTTACGAGCACACCGACGAGGTCCCATTCGAGGAGACGATGATCAACGGTCACGTCCTCGACGAGAACCGCGAGAAGATGTCCAAGTCCGTCGGTAACGTCGTCGAACCCGAGGCGGTGCTCGAAGAGTTCCCCGTCGACGCCACGCGCTACTGGGCCGCCGGCACCGCGGTCGGCGACGACTTCCCGTTCAAGGAGAAGGACCTCCGCGCGGGCGAGAAGCTGATCCGCAAGCTGTGGAACGCGTCGAAGCTCGTCGAGTCGCTGGCCCCGGAGCCGTTCCCCGCCGAACCGGACGACGGCGACCTCCGAGAACTCGACCGATGGCTCCTCGCCGAACTCGACTCGGAGATCGACCGTCTCACCGACCTGCTCGAAAACCGGGAGTTCTCGAAGGCCCGAGACGGCCTCCGCAGCTTCTTCTGGAACACGTTCTGTGACGATTACCTCGAAATCGCCAAACAGCGCGACGACGACGCCGCGGCGTACACGCTTCGAACCGCTCACCGTCGGTTCCTGAAACTGTTCGCGCCGCTCCTGGCACACGTCACCGAAGAGCTGTGGCACGACATGTACGCGGACGCGGTCGAGCCGAACGACGCCGCCGGCGGTGCCACCGACTCGATCCACCTCACCGACTGGCCCGAACCGCTCGGCGTCGACGCCGACCGCGACGCGGGCGCGGCCGCGACAGCCGTCGTCGGCGTCATCCGGAAGTACAAAAGCGAGAACCAGCTCCCCCTGAACGCCGAACTCGACGCCGTCGAGGTGTACGCGGACGTTCGCGGCTTCGAGGCGGACATCACGGGCGTGATGCACGTCGCCGATCTCACGGTCCACCCCGACGCCGACGCGCCCGTCGAAACGGTGATCACGGGAATCGATCTCGATTACGCCACGGTCGGCCCGAAGTACGGCGACCAGGTCGGTGACATCGAGGCGGCGCTGGCGCAGGACGATTACGAGATCGACGGCGACGAACTCCACGTCGCGGGCGTCACCCTCCTCGCCGACGAGTTCTCGATCGAAAAAACCCGACAGTACCGTGGTGACGGCGAACTGCTCGAAGCCGACGACGTGGTCGTCATCGTGAACAACGACGCGTAACAGTCTCCCGTTTCGTCTGCAGTTGCGGGCGTCTCCTCCACGCTACAGGTCTGCGCCGACCGCCTGCTCGACCGTCTCGAACCCGTCTCGTTCGAGCAGCTCGAGGACGCCTTCGTTGATGTCGCGCGCGACCGTCGGCCCCTCGTACACGAGCCCGGTGTACAGCTGTACGATCGACGCTCCGGCGCGTATCTTCTCGTAGGCGCTTTCGGCGTCCGTGACCCCACCAACCCCGATCACCGGAACGTCCGTCCGCTCGGCTACGAATCGAACGCGTTCGGTGGCGAGGTTTCTGATCGGTCGTCCGGACAGTCCCCCGCGCTCGGCGCGGTTCGGACTCTGCAGCGAATCGGGCCGCGACGTGGTCGTGTTCGTCGCGATAACGCCGTCTAGGCCGCACTCGTCGACGACGGCCAGCGCCTCCTCCACGGCCGGTTCCGGTAGATCGGGCGAGAGCTTCACGAGGAGGGGCTCGGCCCCGGCGTCGGAGAGCGTTCCGAGAATCTCCTCCAGCGCCTCGCGGTTCTGGAGATCCCGGAGACCGGGCGTGTTCGGGCTGGAGACGTTGATGACGAAGTAGTCGCCCGCCTCTGCCACGCGCTCGTAGGTGTATCGGTAGTCGGCGGCCGCGTCGGAGAGCGGCGTCGTCTTCGACTTTCCGATGTTCACCCCGACCGGAACGTCGGGAAGCGGCTCCCGATCGAGCCGCTCCCCGACGATGTCCGCGCCCTCGTTGTTGAACCCCATCCGGTTTATCAACGCCTCGTCTTCCGTGAGACGGAACAGCCGCGGGCGCGGATTCCCCGGCTGGCGCTCGGCCGTCACGCCGCCGATCTCGACGTGGCCGAAGCCGAGCGACGCGAGCGCACGGGGGATCTCCGCGTTCTTGTCGAACCCGGCGGCGACTCCGACCGGATTCGAGAATTCGAGCCCGAACGCGTTCACGCTCAGGCGAGAACTGTCGACCGCGTACCGAGACCGGAGCGACGCCGCGACCGGCGTCCCCTGTGTCACTTCCAAGAGTTTGTGTGTCAGCCCGTGTGCGGTCTCCGGTGGAAGCCTGAACAACACCGGCTTCAACAGGTCGTACGCGTTCATCGTTTCCGACTCAGTACGAGCAGGTATCAATCCGCCGACCGACGCGGCGCCGCACCGATGACCCAGCCCGCTGTGGCGGCGCGTACCCTCGCTCCGGTCGCGTCTGTGGTGGGAACACCGCGGTTCGGCCGATACTCAGAAATCGTGTTCGAGGTCTTCGGGGCTCGAATCCGCCTTTTGAATGATTATCTTCCCGTCTCGGACCCGGACGAACACCTCGTCGCCTATCTCCATTCCGGCGACAGCGAGCTCGTCTTCGTGGAGGTTCACGTGGACGTTGTGGTACTTCCCGTCGTCGTCCTTCGCACCACTCGGGCTGAGCTTCTTTTTACGGACCATCGCGGTTGTACTGGTCGCACTTCGCCATAGCAGACACATAAGTGTTGTTTACATACCCTGCCGGACCGCCCGGCTCCCGGTTACATCTACCTAGAATCGCTAGGCGGAGCGGAGTTACTATATAAATGTTTTGCACCTCAGCTTTCATTTCCCCGATATATTTATTATCGACTGTGTGCTGGGTTCCCATGGAGGATAAACCATGGTACGTGAAGACGGTAAGCGAAACTTTGCCCTTCGAGACGAAGACGGATCGGAAACGAGCGAATTCTCCGGAAATATGCCTCGGCAGGCCGCGCTCAAGGCAGCACGAACTCTCGATCCCGCTCCCTCAGAAGACGAGGCCGAACGGATCACGCTTCGCCTCCGAGAAAAGGGGACGAAGAAAGTCCACGAGTACGAGGGATGGGCGTGGAAGGACAGCGCTCCCGAAGTCGACGACGCGGACGATGACTTCTGGCTCAACGACCTCAACGACATCACCAAAGCCAACGTTTCGAAACAGGGGATCGAGTACATCGACGAAGCGTAGCTCTCTCGCACGATTTTTTACGAGACCGCCGGAGGTCCAGTGGCAACGCCGCGAATCTCGTCCCCCTCTCTCGACGGTTTCGGAGCCGTTCGGCGCGACGCCCCCCGGCATGAAACCGCATGACGTAGCGCCGATAGTTCGACGGGGTTAAATACAACCCGGCCATCGTGACTAATGCGAAGAACGCATCCGCGAACTCGGGCCGTTCAACTCGGCCCGGTTTCGCTGGACCTGACACGCTTCGACGGGTTTATATCCCCTCGAAGGGTACAATCAGGTCCGCGAAGATGAGGATTTCGCCCCCTGCGCTCCGGCGTAAGAGGAAATCTGATGTGAGCCGTGGTCGTTCGGTGTCATCCAGGTCGCTGGGTGCACTGGACACCATATCAGACCATGCAATGGTGTGTTGACAACGAGTCAACACCCGCCAACACCCCCTCTGTACCGGGAACCAGGTACAGAGGTATACATTCCGGTTGATCCTGCCGGAGGCCATTGCTATTGGGATTCGATTTAGCCATGCTAGTCGTACGAGTTCATACTCGTGGCGAATAGCTCAGTAACACGTGGCCAAACTAC